>CAVRJQ010000004.1:0-551234 GCA_963722195.1 uncultured Actinomycetota bacterium | reverse complement strand
CGCGCAGGGCGGCACCAGCTTCGACGCGCTCTACGTCGACGTCAACGGCGAGTCGGGGTACTTCGACCGGTCGCTGGCGGTCTACGGGCAGGAGGGCAGGCCGTGCCCGCGCTGCGGCACCCTGGTGCGCCGCGACCCGTTCATGAACCGCTCGTCGTTCACCTGCCCGCGGTGCCAGCCGCGTCCGCGCCGGGCCCGCTGGTAGGACGCAGCAGCGCCGTCAGCCGCGCCACCTCGTCGAGCATCGCCACGACGCTGCCGGCCAGCACCTCGTTGGGCGACGAACGTGCCGTCCTCGTCGACGAACTGCTCGAAGAACGGCGCCGAGACGGCCTCCACCGCCGGGACCATCCGCAGGCAGGTGAGCACCGGCTTGAGCGCGGCCGCGGCGCGCAGGCCGGACGACGCCCCGCCGTACGAGACGAGCCCGACCGCCTTGTCGGCCCACTCGCGGTGCAGGTAGTCCAGGGCGTTCTTCACCGGCGCGGTGAAGGAGTGGTTGTACTCCGGGAAGACCAGCACGACGGCGTCGGCGCGGTCGACCACCGCGCTCCACGCCCGGGTGTGGTCGTGGGTGTACCGGGCCAGCTTCGGGTGGTGCGGCTCGTCCATCAGCGGCAGGGCGAGCACGGCGAGGTCGACCGCCTCGACCTCGAAGCCGCCGTGCCGGCGCGCCTCGCGCTCGACCCAGGCCGCGACGGCCGGCCCCTTGCGGCTCGGCCGGGTGCTGCACGTCAGCACGAGCAGGCGGGGGACGCTCACGTGGCGATGTCCGGGTACGGCAGCGTGATGTGCTCCATCGCCCTGGCGTAGGCGAGCTGGTACTCCAGCGGGCCGTGGTCGCGCTCGAACAGGGCGATGAACAGCGTCAGGGTGAGGAACGGGTGCGCCCCGAGCTCGAACAGCCGGACGTGGTCCTGGCGCACCAGCACGTCGCGCTCCTCGTCGGTGAGCGCCAGCCAGGTGCTGCGCTCGCCGGTGGTGCACCCGAGCAGCGAGTTCGCCATCTCGGCCTCCCACCAGGCGACCAGCCCGGCCGGGTCCTCGCGGTAGCGCTCGACCAGCTCGGGGTCGCGGTCGACGGTGAACAGGAACTTGTCGAGCAGGTACTTGCTCATGCCGGCCTCGGACCTCGCCCTCCGGGTACCAGGTGAAGTAGGCCTCCATGGTGTGGAACAGGTCGAGGGTGTCGACGTGGTGCGCCTTCTGGCCCTCGCCGGCCACGCCCATCATCAGCATGAAGTCCATGAAGCCGTGGGTGGCGTTGCCCGGCAGGTGCAGGCTGTCGAGGGTCACCTCGGCCAGCGCGCCCTCGATGTCGCCGCTCGCGATCCAGTCGACCGCCTTGCGGTCGAACTCGGGGTCCGGGCCGTGCTCGCCGAACTGGCGCGGTCCGCCGAGCTCGAGCGAGAGGTGACCGGTGCCGATGACCGCGACCCGCTGGTCGGACGGCCACGACTCGACCATCTCGCGGATCGCCTTGCCCAGCTGGACGAACCGGCTTCGGGCTGCGGCAGCGGCGGCGCGAAGATGTTGGTGTAGACCGGCACGATCGGCAGGTCGGCCTCGGGCCGCAGCGTGATGATCGGGCAGGTGATGCTGTGGTCGATCCGCAGCTCGTTGCTGAACGCGAGGTCGAAGCCGGCGTCGAGACCCTGGCGCAGCAGGTGCGCCGACAGGTCCTCCTCGCCGTGCAGCGTCATCCGCGGCAGGCCGAACTCGCGCTCCTCGTTGTAGAAGTTGGCGTCGTAGAACGGCGCCTTGCCCACGAGGAACTGCGGCATGTTGTCGAGCCACAGCTGGTGGAAGTGGTCGCTGCCGACCATCACCAGCACGTCGGGGCGGGCCCTGGTCAGCGTCTCGCGGAACGCCTCGATCTTGGCGACCCACTCGTCCGCGAACGGCGGACGGTCGTCGCCGGTCGCCGTGCTGGCGCGGTGGTAGAACGGGTGGTGGGTCGAGGCGATCACCGCCGCGAGGGTGGCCATCCAGAGCTCCTTCGGGTGGTCGGTCAGGCGTCCGGGTCGACGTAGACGGCGTTGCGGTCGACGGCCAGGTAGGCGTCCATGCCGATGGGACGCCTTCTCTCCTCGGCGATCTGGCCGAGCAGGCCGGCGGCGCGGGCGAGCAGCGCGAAGCCGCGCAGCAGCTCGACCGGCAGGCCGAGGTCGGCCAGCGCCGCGCCGCAGACCCCGGCGCCGTTGAGCGGCAGCCGGCGTCCGAGCACCTGCTCGTGCACGCGTCCGACCGCCTCGAACAGGCGCAGGTGCGGACCCCGCAGGCCCTCCTCCTCGGCGATCCGGAGCAGGACGGGGGTGCGCGGGTCGCCCTGCTTGTGCACGGGGTGCCCCAGGCCGGGCACGTAGCGCCCCGCCTCCTTGGTGCGGGTGACTGCAGCGAGAGCGACCGCGTCCCAGCCGGTCTCGTCGGTCGGGTGCGAGCCGTCGAGGTCGTCCAGCGCCGCGTGCAGCCAGGCCCCGCAGTCCTCGGTGACGCCGAGGAAGCGCGAGCCGCCGCCGAGCAGGCCGGCCGCGAGCGCGCCCTGCAGCGAGTCCGGTGCGGACAGGTAGGTGAGCCGGGCGGCGATCGCGGTGGGCGTGAAGCCGTGGTCGGCCAGCGCCACCAGCACCGACTCGAAGACGCGGGTCTCGGACGGCGTGGGGCGCCGCATCGCCACCAGCCAGAACGCCAGCTCGCCGAAGCCGACCTGGCCCATCAGGTCGGCGGTGAGGTCCTGCCCGAGCAGGCGGATCTCGTCGGCGGTCGAGGTGCCGAGCGAGGTCGGGAACGACAGCTCGCTCATCCGAGGTCCTGCTCGTCCTGCGGCGTGAGCAGCCACCGGCGCAGCTCGTCGCCGTGCTCGTCCAGGCCGGGCGGGGGCAGCCGGTAGCCGGCGGGCGTGCGGGAGAACGTGATCGGGTTGCGCACCGACGGCACGGCGTCGTCGCCCTCGCCGACGGTGACCACCGGGTCGAGGCCCACCTTCTCGGCGAAGGCGACGCCCCTGGTCGACGGTGTTGATCGGGCCGCACGGCACGCCGGCGCCGATGAGGGCGTCGAACCACTCGTCCTTGGTGCGGGTGGCGAGCCGCTCCACCAGCAGCGGTCGCAGCTCCTCGCGGTTCGCCGTGCGGTCGGCGTTGCGGGCGAAGCGCGGGTCGGTGGCGAGCTCCGGCGCGCCGAGCACGTCGGCCAGCTTCACGAACTGGGCGTCGTTGCCCGCGGTGACGATGAGGTCGCCGTCGGAGCAGGGCAGCGGCTCGTAGGGGAAGACGCTCGGGTGGCTGTTGCCCATCCGGAACGGGACGACGCCGCCGGCGACGACGGCGCTGGAGTGGTTGACCAGGCCCGACATGGCCGACGACAGCAGGTTCACCTCGACGTGCTGGCCCTGGCCGGTGCGCTCGCGGTCGTGCAGCGCGGCGAGCACGCCGATCGTCGCGTGCATCCCGGCCATCACGTCGAACACCGAGATGCCGGCCCGGAACGGCGGCCCGTCCGGGTCGCCGGTGAGGCTCATCAGGCCCGAGATCGCCTGCACGATCAGGTCGTAGCCCGGCAGCGAGGCCCCGCCCGGGCCGCTGCCGAACCCGCTGATCGAGGCGTAGACCACCGCCGGGTTCGACGCCGAGACGGTGGCGTGGTCGAGGCCGAACCGGGCGAGCCCGCCGGGCTTGAAGTTCTCGACCAGCACGTCGGCCCGGCGCGCGAGCTCCTGGGCGGCGACCAGGTCGCCGGCGTCCTTGAGGTCGAGGGCGATCGAGCGCTTGTTGCGGTTCACGCCGAGGTAGTAGGTGGAGACGTCGCCGCGCACCGGTGGACGCCAGCTGCGGGTGTCGTCGCCGGCCGGGCCCTCGACCTTGACCACCTCGGCGCCGAGGTCGGCCATCAGCATGGTCGCGTACGGCCCGGCGAGCACCCGGGAGAAGTCGGCGACGAGCAGCCCGGCCAGCGGTCCGGCGGCCTGCTCCATCGTCTGCTCAGCTCCTCGGTCGCCGGTGCGACGGACGTTCGTCCGTTGTCGGCTCGTCCCGACGCAGTCAACGAGCGCGCGACCGCGTGTCAAGGCCTTGACAGCGTCCAGCGCGCGCGACGACAGTGACGGCCATCCGGTGATCCGCCGTCAGGCGGACGCTCGTCCGCAAGGATCCCGGCCTGGCTGGAGGAGACGACGATGTCGACGACCACCCCCGTTCCCGAGGACGGCCGCCCCCTGGTCCTGCGCGGCGGCACCGTGCTGACGATGGACGACGCCCGCACCGTGCTCGACGGCGGCGACGTGCTGGTCGTCGACGGGAAGGTCGCCGCGGTCGGCACCGGGCTCGAGGTGCCCGAGGGGACCGTCGAGGTCGACGCCACCGGCGGCGTCGTCATGCCCGGCATGGTCGACACCCACCGGCACATGTGGCAGACCGCGATGCGCGGCTACGGCGCCGACTGGACGCTGACCCAGTACTTCGTCTGGTACTACCTCGAGCACGGTCGGCGGTTCCGTCCCGAGGACATCGGCGCCGGCAACGCGCTGGCCGCGTGGGAGGCGCTCGACGCGGGCGTCACCACGACGGTCGACTGGTCGCACGGGCTGCAGAGCGTCGACCACGCCGAGGCCGCGGCCGACGCCCTCGCCGGCGTCCCGGGCCGGTTCGTGCTCGCCTACGGCAACATCCAGGCCGGGCCGTGGGAGTGGACGGCCGACAAGGCGGTCCAGGGCTTCCTGCAGCGGCGCCGCGACGAGGGCCGGCTCGGCGTCCAGCTCGCCTTCGACGTCACCGGCGACCCCGCGTTCCCGGAGAGGGCCGCCTTCGAGGTCGCCCGCGAGCTCGGGCTGCCCGTGAGCACCCACGCCGGGGTGTGGGGCGCCACCAACGACGACGGCATCCGGCTGATGCACGACAACGGGTTCGCCACGCCGGAGACCGTGTACGTGCACGCCGCCACCCTGTCGACCGACTCCTACCACCGGATCGCGGCCTCGGGCGGGTCGGTGTCGGTGTCGACCGAGTCGGAGCAGAGCGCCGGGCAGGGGTACCCGCCCACCTGGCAGCTGCGCCGCCACGGCATCCCGGTGTCGCTGTCGATGGACACCAGCGTGTGGTGGAGCGGCGACCTGTTCTCCGCGATGCGCACCACCCTCGGGGCCGACCGCTCGCGCGAGCACCTCGAGGCGCACAGCAACGGCGACACCGTGACCCAGGTGCACCTGCGGGCCGAGCACGTCGTGGCCTGGGCGACCCGCGGTGGCGCGGAGGCGCTGCGGCGCAGCGACATCGGCAGCCTCGAGGTCGGCAAGGCCGCCGACGTGGTGCTGCTGAAGAACGACGCCTCGCCCGTCTCGTTCCCGGTGCTGAACCCGTACGGCCACGTGGCGTTCCAGGCCCAGCGCGGCGACGTGCACACCGTGCTGGTCGGCGGCCGCGTGGTGAAGCACGAGGGACGGCTGGTCGGCGCCGACCTGGGCGCGGTGCGGTCGGCGGTGGAGAGCACGGTCGACCACCTGCGCGCCGACATGGGCGAGGACGTCTGGAAGGCGGGCATGAACCCCGAGCTGCCCACCGACGAGGTGCTCGACAACCCGTACCAGTACACCGACTACAAGAGCACGGCCACGCACGAGGCGCGTGGCAGCATGTTCGGCTGACCGCGGGGCACGGCAGCGGTCGACCGACAGCGAGGCAGGGGAGGGATCGTGGCCGGACGGGGAACGGGTCCCGACTTCGTGGAGGCGCTGGCGCGCGGCCTCGACGTGCTGGCCTGCTTCGACGGTGCGCGGCCGGCCATGACGCTGTCCGAGGTGGCCGCCGCCGCCGGGCTGGCGCGTCCCACCGCCCGCCGGCTGCTGCTCACCCTCGAGGAGCTCGGCTTCGTCCGCTCGTCCGACGGCGTCTTCCGGCTGACGCCCAAGGTGCTCTCGCTCGGGACGGCGTACGTGAGCGGGCTGGGGCTGTGGGACATCGCGCGGCCGCACCTGGAGGACCTCGTCGGCCGCACCGGCGAGTCGTCCTCGATGGCGCAGCTCGACGGCTCCGACATCGTCTACGTCGCGCGGGTGGCCGTCCCGAAGCTGATCGCGCTGCGGGTCGAGATCGGCACCCGCTTCCCGGCGGCGCAGACCTCGCAGGGCAAGGTGCTGCTCGCGGCGCTGCCGCCCGACCGGCTCGCCGACGTGCTGGCCGAGCCGAGCCGCTCCGGGCTGCCGTCGACCACCCGGCTGCGCGACGACCTGGACGCCGAGCTGGTGCAGGTGCGGGCCCGCGGCTGGGCGCTCGCCGACGAGGAGCTCGCCCCGGGCGTCCGCTCGGTCGCGGTGCCGGTGCGCGACGCCGACGGCGCGGTGCGGGCCGCGGCGAACGTCACCGTGCACGCCGCCGAGACCTCCACCGAGCGGCTGCTGCACGACCACCTGCCGCTGCTGCTGCGGGCCGCGGGCGAGATCAGCGCCGAGTGGGCGCTGTGGCAGCGGCGACCGCACGTCGAGGTCGCCACGCCCGGGTCGGGGTTCGGCCACCGCCTGATCTCGATCGGGTCACGACCACGGGTCGGTCGGAACCGGTTGCGTCGCAGCGCGCGTCGCAGCCCGCATGACACCGATGCGCAGGCTGCTCCCCGTCCTCGTGGTCCCCCTGGTCGCCGTGCTGGCCGCCGGCTGCAGCTCCGGGGGTGACGACGGCGCCACCTCGGAGTACGGCGTCGCCGCCCCGGACGCCCTGCCGCAGCCGGCACCGGCGCCCGTTCCCGGGGACCGTCCCGGACCCGACCACCGGCAGCGTTCGTCGACGTCGGGCGCAACCCGTTCGTCACGACGTCCGAGGACGCGCGGTCGACCTTCGCGCTCGACGTCGACACCGGTTCGTACTCCGTCTCGCGCGAGATGGTGGCGCAGGGGTTCGTGCCGCCGGCCGCCGCGGTGCGCACCGAGGAGTGGGTGAACGCCTTCGACTACGGCTACCGGGTGCCGCAGGGCGACGACTTCGCCGTGGTGACGGGGGCGGTGCCCGCGTCCCTCACGGGGACGGACGGCACCGAGCTGGTGCGGGTCGGCCTCGCCGCCCGCGAGGTCGCGGACGACGAGCGGCCGCCGGCGGCCGTCACCTTCGTGGTCGACGTGTCGGGGTCGATGGAGGGCGAGGACCGGATCGGTCTGGTGCAGGACTCGCTGGAGGTGCTCGCCGAGAACCTGCGGCCGGACGACACCGTGTCGGTCGTGACGTACGGCAGCGAGGCGCGGCTGCTGCTGCCGCCCGACCGAGGTGGCCGACCGCGACGGCGTGCTCGACGCGGTGCGCGGCCTGCAGATCGACGGCAGCACCAACCTGGAGGGCGGCGTGCGGCTCGGGTACGAGCAGGCGAGGGCGATGTTCCGCGAGGACGGCGTGAACGCGGTGGTGCTCGCCTCCGACGGCGTCGCCAACGTCGGCGACACCGGACCGGGCTCGATCGTCGAGACGATCCGGCAGGAGGGTGCCCGCGGGATCAGCCTGGTGTCAGTGGGTTTCGGCACCGGGACGTACGACGACGCGATGATGGAGCAGCTCGCGGACCAGGGCGACGGGTTCTACAGCCACGTCGACACCGTGGACGAGGCGCAGCGCCTGTTCGGCGACGAGCTGACCAGCACCCTCACCGTCGTCGCGCGGCAGTCGAAGCTCCAGGTCTCGTTCGACCCGGCGCAGGTGCAGGAGTACCGGCTGCTGGGCTACGAGAACCGCGCCCTGGCCGACGAGGACTTCCTCGACGACACGGTCGACGCGGGCGAGGTCGGCGCCGGGCACGCGGTCACCGCGCTGTACGAGGTGCGACGGGCTCCCGGCGCCACCGGCGAGGACATCGGCACCGTCGACCTGCGCTGGGAGTCGGTGGCGGACGGCGGTGCGGTGCAGCAGGAGTCGTGGCCGCTGTCGACGTCCGCGGGCGGCGAGGAGCTCGAGCTGGCGGCTGCCGTCGCCGCGGCCGCCGAGGTGCTGCGCGCCCAGCCGGGGGAGACCGTCGACGGCCAGGAGCAGGACGGCTGCGCAGCAGGCGGTGGACGTCCGGTCCGGCCTCGAGCCGGTGCTGGCCGAGGCCGAGCGGCTGGCCGGCCGCGAGGTCGAGGGCGCGCAGGACCTGGTCGACCTGCTGCGCGGGGCGGTGGACGCGTCCGCCGCCGGGTGAGCCCGCCCGCCTGAGAGGGTGGGGGCGTGAGCGAGACCGACGTCCTGCGCGTGACCGCGTTCGTGCGCGGCCACGTGCAGGGCGTCGGTTTCCGCTGGTGGACCAGGTCGCGCGCGCTCGAGCTCGGCCTGCGGGGCTGGGCGAAGAACCTCCCGGACGGCCGCGTCGAGGTGCTGGCGCAGGGCGACCCGGCGGCCTGCGAGCGGCTGCTGGCGCTGCTCGAGGAGGACCCGTCCACCACCGAGCGGCCCGGGCGGGTCGACGGCGTGACGGCCCACCGGCTGCCGCCCGTCGTCGTCCCGGACTCGTTCCAGGAGCGATGAGCACGGCCGGGTCGCGCGGGCTGCTGTCGTACCCGTCGTTCGTGCGGCTCTGGCTGGCCGACGGCGTCTCGATGCTGGGCACGTTCGCCTCCGGCCTGGCGCTGCAGCTGCTGCTGATCGACACGCTGGACGCGGACCAGACCGCGCTCGGCGTCGTGCGGGCGGCGCAGTGGCTGCCGGCGCTGCTGGTCGGGATGCTGGCCGGGGTGCTCATCGACCGGGTGCGCCGGCGGACGGCGATGGTCGCGGCCGACGCCGCGTCCGCCGTGCTGTTCGCGACGATCGCCGGGCTCGCCCTCGCCGGGGTGCTGACGGTCCCGGTGCTCGTGCTGCTCGTGCTGGGGGTCGGCACGGCCACGACGGTCTTCACCGCGGCGCACCAGTCGTTCCTGCCCGGCCTGGTGCCGGAGCGGCTGCTCCCGGTCGCGAACGCGCGGATCGACCAGGTCTCCGCGGTCGCGGAGTCGACGGGGCCGCTGCTCGCCGGTGTGCTGGTGCGGTTCCTGTCCGCGCCGCTGGCCGTCCTGGTGAACGCGGTCTCGTTCGCCGTGTCCGCCGTCCTGCTCGCGACCGTCCGCGACGAGGAGCCGGAACCGCCCGCGCGCGAGGGCCGCGACCTGCGGCGCGAGCTCGCCGAGGGCGCGCGCTGGGTCTACCGGCACCGGACGCTGGGGCCGTACGCGGTCTCGCTGCACCTGTGGTTCCTGGGCAACTCGACCGTGATGACCGTGCTGGTCTTCTACGCCGTCACCGACCTCGGGATCGGCGCGGTCACCATGGGTCTGGTGCTCGCGTCGTCCGGGGCGGCCGGGGTGCTCGGCGCCGGGCTCTCCCCGCGTCTCGCGGAGCGGTTCGGCCTGGGCCGGGTCTGCGTGGTGGCCGACTGGCTGACCGCGGTGGCGTTCGCCTGCGCGCTGCTCGCCCGCCCGGGGCCGGGCGGCGTGGCCCTCCTCGTGCTGGGCCAGCTGCTGTGGGGCCTCGGCAACGGCATCACCAACCCCTTGACGCTGAGCTACCGCAACGCGGTGACGCCGCCTGCGCTGCGCGGACGGATGAACGCGACGATCCGCTCCCTCAACTGGGGCTCGATCGCGGTCTCGGCGCCGCTGGCCGGGCTGGCGGCCACCGCCTGGGGCAACCGGCCGGTCATCGCCGCCGGCGTGGTCGTGCTCGCCGTCGCCTCGCTCGTCCTCACGCTCTCGCCGTTCCGGCAGGCCCGGATGCCCGACGGTCGCGCCCGCCGCCTAGCCTGCGGACGTGACCTCCCGCCCGCTGCCCGCCGTCGCCCGCGAGCTGCGGACCGCGCTGCGGGAGGCGGTGTCCGCGGCGCAGCGCCAGGACGCCGACGCCCTGGCCGAGGCGGGCGCCCGGCTCGACCGGGCCGACCCCGAGCAGGTGCGTCTGGTCATGGGGCACGTGGTGCGCGAGCTCGTCGAGCGCACCCACCCCGACGGGGTGGACGCCGACGACCTGTCGGCGCTGCTGCAGGACGTCGTGCGCGGCGCCGGCCCGCACGTCGACGTCGTGGCCCTGGTCGCCGTGCTCACCGGGGCGTTCGGGATCCACCCCGACGACGACGCGCACGCACCGCCGCCGCCCGCCGACGTCGTCCGCTCGGCCGCCGTCCTCGCGGCGCACCTGCTGCGCGGCCGCGACGTCGGGCCCCTGCTCGACGCCGCGCTCGCCGAGGTGGCGCGGGCCGAGACGGTGGAGCTGCCCTGAGCCCTCGGGTGGGCGGCGGTCAGTGCACCGGCTCGGCGACCTCGCGGATCCGGCTGGTGGCGAGCTCGATGAGCAGGCGGGTGGCGGGGGACAGCACCGAGTCGGGACGGTGCACGACGGCGATCGTCTCGTAGAGCCGGGGCCGCAGGCTCGCCCAGTGCAGCCCGCGGGCCACCGTGGAGGTCAGCGCCCGCAGCCCGCCCAGGGGGATCACGGTGTCCGCCAGCCCCCGGCGCACCAGCTCGAGCGCGGTCTCGACGTCCTCGACCTCCACCCGCGACGTCGACGGTGCGCCCGTCGCGCTGCAGCCAGGCGGTGAGGTTGCGCCGCACCGAGTCGACCTCGCGGTAGCTGGCGTCCGACAGCGCGAGCGGCGCCTCCGACACCCGCTTCGGCGTGGCGGGCGTCCGCACCCGCTCGGGGTCGGCGGAGACGTAGACCAGCTCGTCGCGGGCGATCGGCCGGACGGTGAGGTTCTCGTCGACCACCGGGATCGTCACCACCGCCGCCTGCAGGCGCCCCCGGCGCAGCTCGTCGATGACGACGGTGGAGTTGGTGCCCACCAGCTCCACCCGCAGCCCCGGGTGCCGCTCGAGCACGTCGGCCACCAGCGCGGCGCCGGGGTAGAGGCGCGCGGCGCCGAACATGCCGAACCGCACGGTGCCCTGCTCCAGGGACGAGACGGCCGCGACGGCGTCGCGCGCGGTGTCGGCGGCGGCGAGGGTGGCCTCGGCGTGCGGGCGCAGGGCGTGGGCCGCCTCGGTGGGGACCACGCCGCGACCGACCCGGTCGAACAGCGGGGTGCGCAGCGAGCGCTCCAGCAGCCGGATCTGCTCGGACAGCGACGGCTGCGACAGGCCGAGACCCGTTGCGGCGGTGGTGAACGAGTCGGCCTCGTAGGCGGCGAGGAAGCAGCGCAGCTGGTGCAGCGAGAGCATAGGTAAAGCCTATGGCATCACGAGGAAACATCGTCTACCACGATGAGTCGCTGCGCCTACCGTTGAGGGTGAGCGGCAGCGCCCGTCTGCCGCCGCCCGACGGAGGTGCCTCGTGTTCGCCCTGACCTGCCCGCACTGCTCCACCCGCCGCCTGCTCACCCCGAGCCGCGTCCTCGGTGTCGTCAACGACGAGCGTGGCGTCCACGCCGTCGTCGAGTGCACCTGCGGCGGCCTGGTCGTCTGGGACGCCTCGGACGACCGCGTCGTCGCCGCCTGAGGGGCCTCGCTCCCCGCGCAGACTAGGGTGACCGGGTCCGTCCGACCCCAGCCTGCGCGGGAGCGAGCGCTTGCACCTCAAGACCCTCACGCTGAAGGGCTTCAAGTCCTTCGCGTCGTCCACCACCCTGCGGTTCGAGCCCGGCATCACCTGCGTCGTCGGCCCGAACGGCTCGGGCAAGTCCAACGTCGTGGACGCCCTGGCCTGGGTGATGGGCGAGCAGGGCGCCAAGAGCCTGCGCGGCGGCAAGATGGAGGACGTCATCTTCGCCGGCACCACCGGCCGCGCCCCGCTGGGCCGGGCCGAGGTGGCGCTGACCATCGACAACACCGACGGCGCGCTGCCGATCGAGTACACCGAGGTCACGATCTCGCGGACGATGTTCCGCTCCGGCGGCTCGGAGTACGCGATCAACGGCACCCCCGCCCGGCTGCTCGACATCCAGGAGCTGCTGTCGGACTCCGGCATCGGCCGGGAGATGCACGTCATCGTCGGGCAGGGCCAGCTCGACCAGGTGCTGCACGCGACGCCCGAGGACCGGCGCGGCTTCGTCGAGGAGGCCGCCGGCGTCCTCAAGCACCGCAAGCGCAAGGAGAAGGCGCTCCGCAAGCTCGACGCGATGCAGGCCAACCTCACCCGCGTCAGCGACCTCACCGCCGAGATCCGGCGCCAGCTCGGCCCGCTCGGCCAGCAGGCCGAGGTCGCCCGCCGCGCCGTGACCATCCAGTCCGACGTGCGCGACGCCCGCGCCCGCCTGCTCGCCGACGAGCTGGTCCAGCTGACCTCCACGCTCGAGCAGGAGGTCGCCGACGAGACCGCGCTGCGCTCGCGCCGGGCCGAGGTCGAGCAGGCGATCGCCGCCGGCCGCGAGGCGCTCGGCGCCCTGGAGCGCGAGGCCGCCGAGGCCGCGCCGCGGCTCACCGAGGCCGCGCAGACCTGGTACGGGCTGTCCGGGCTGCGCGAGCGGCTGCGCGGCACCGGCACCCTGGCCGCCGAGCGGATGCGGCTGCTGGGCTCGCAGGACCCGGTCGAGGCCGCCGACACCGGCCGCGACCCCGACGACCTGCGGGCGCAGGCCGAGCGGGCCCGGGCCGAGGAGCAGGAGCTGGCCGCCGAGGTCGAGCAGGCCCGCGAGGTGCTGGAGGAGCGGGTCGCCGAGCGCGGCGAGGCCGAGAACGCGCACGGCGAGGCCGAGCGGCACGTGGCCGCGCTGCTGCGCGCCGCCGCCGACCGGCGGGAGGGCCTGGCCCGGCTCGCCGGGCAGGTCGCCGCGGGCCGCAGCCGGGTCGAGGCCGGCGAGTCCGAGATCGGCCGGCTGGAGCGCTCGCTCGCCGAGGCCACCGACCGCGGCCGGCTCGCGCAGCAGGAGTTCGCCGCGCTCGAGCAGCAGGTCGCCGGCGTCGAGGAGGGCGAGGAGGGCCTGGACGCCGAGCACGCCGCCGCCGAGGAGGCCGCGCTCGCCGCCACCGCCGAGGTCGACCGGCTCACCGAGGCCGAGCGCACCGCCGACCGCGACCGCGCCACCTGGAGCGCCCGCAAGGAGGCGCTGGAGATGGGCCTGTCCCGCGCCGACGGCGCCGGCGCGCTGCTCGCCGCCGGCAGCGGGCTGAGCGGCGTCCTCGGGTCGGTCGCCGCGCTGCTGCACGTCGAGCCGGGCCACGAGGCCGCCGTCGCCGCCGCGCTGGGCGGTGCCGCCGACGCCGTCGCCGTCGAGTCGGTCGACGCCGCCGTCGACGCGCTGCGCCGGCTCAAGGACGACGACGCGGGACGCGCGGGCCTGCTCCTCGGTGGCGCGCCCGCGCCCGGCTCCGGGCCCGACCTGTCCGGGCTGCCCGCCGGGACGCGCGCCGCCGCCGACCTGGTCTCCACCTCCGACGCGCTGCGTCCGGCGGTGGACCGGCTGCTGGCGGGCTACGTCGTGGTGCCGGGCCTCGGCGAGGCGCGCTCGGTCGTCCGCGCCCGTCCCGACCTCGTGGCGGTCACCGCCGAGGGCGACGTGCTCGGGGCGGCCACCGCGCGCGGCGGCTCGTCGGCGCAGCCGTCGCTGCTGCAGGTGCAGGCGGCGGTCGACGAGGCCGGCACGAAGCTGGCCGAGGCCACCCGCCGCGCCGAGCAGGCCCGGTTCGCCCTGCAGGGCGCCCGGTCCGCGGCGGCCGAGGCGGCCGACCGGGTCGAGGCGGCGCTGGAGCGGCTGCACGACAACGACGCCCGCTTCGCCGCCGTCGCCGAGCAGCTCGGGCACCTCGGTGCCGCCGCGCGCTCGGCCCGCGCCGAGGGCGACCGGCTGCAGTCCGCGCTCGACACCGCGCGGGCCCAGCTCGAGACCGACACCGGGACGCTCGCCGCGCTCGTCGAGCGGCTGGAGGCGGCGCAGGCCCCGGCCGAGGGCGAGACCTCCGACGAGCCCGACACCACCGAGCGGGACCGGCTGGGCACCGTCGCCGCGGCCGCGCGCGCCGAGCGAGATGGAGGCGCGGCTCGCGCTGCGCACCGCCGAGGAGCGGCTGCGGAGCCTGGCCGGACGGGCCGAGTCGCTCGAGCGCGCCGCCGCCCGCGAGGTCGAGGCCCGCGAGCGCGCCGCCCGCCGCGCCGAGCAGCGCCGGCGCCAGGTCGAGGTGGCCGCCGCCGTCCGCACCGGGGTGGAGCGCACCCTCGAGCACCTGGAGGGCACGCTGCTGGCCGCGGCGTCCGCCCGCGACGCCGCCGAGCGGGAGCGCAGCGAGCGGGAGGCCGCCACCGCGGCCCGCCGGGTCGAGCTGGACGACCTCGGCACCGAGCTCGCCCGGCTCACCGACTCGGTGCACCGCGACGAGGTGGCCCGCGCCCAGCAGCGGCTGCGGATCGAGCAGCTCCAGCAGCGCGCCGTCGACGAGCTGGGCACCGACCCCGAGACGCTGGTCGAGGAGTTCGGCCCGCACCTGATGGTCCCGCCCTCGCCGCCGGCGCCGGGCGACCCCGAGCCGCCGACGCCGGCCGAGCCGGTGCCCTTCGTCCGCGACGACCAGCTCAAGCGGCTGCGCCGCGCGGAGCGGGCGCTGTCGGCGCTCGGCCGGGTGAACCCGCTGGCGCTGGAGGAGTTCGCGGCGCTGGAGGAGCGCGGCAAGTTCCTCACCGAGCAGCTGCGCGACCTGGAGCGCTCCCGCAAGGACCTGCTCGACATCGTCACCGAGATCGACGCCCGCGTGCAGCAGGTGTTCTCCGAGGCCTACGCCGACACCGCGCGCGAGTTCGAGCAGGTGTTCTCCCGGCTGTTCCCGGGCGGCGAGGGCCGCCTGGTGCTCACCGACCCCGACGACATGCTGTCCACCGGCATCGAGGTCGAGGCCCGTCCGGCGGGCAAGAAGGTCAAGCGGCTGTCGCTGCTGTCCGGCGGCGAGCGCTCGCTGACGGCGGTGGCGCTGCTCGTGGCGATCTTCAAGGCCCGGCCGAGCCCGTTCTACGTGATGGACGAGGTCGAGGCCGCCCTCGACGACGTCAACCTGGGCCGGCTGATCGGGATCTTCTCCGAGCTGCGCGAGTCGTCCCAGCTCATCGTCATCACCCACCAGAAGCGGACGATGGAGGTCGCCGACGCGCTGTACGGCGTCACCATGCGCGGCGACGGCGTCACCACCGTGATCAGCCAGCGGATCGCCGGTCGCGAGGAGGTCCCCGCTCCGGCGTGACGGATCCGACACCCGTCCGGTACCTGCCGGGCGGCTCGCCGAGTTGGTGGGCGGCGCCGGGGTGAGGCACGGTAGACGCGTGACAGCCGTCGTGGTGGGGATGCTCGTGGTCGTGGTCGCAGCCGTCGTGGTGCTGGCCGTGGTGGCCGTCCCGCAGCTGCGCGAGGGCCGGCCGGTGCTGAGCCCGCGCGGTCGCGCCCAGGTGGCGCAGGCCCGCCGCACCGCCGGCCTCGCCACCCGCAAGGCGGCGCAGGTCGCCGTCGAGGTCGGCCAGACCACGCGCGAGAAGGTCGTGGCCCGCAAGGGTGACGAGGACGAGCCCGTGGCGACGCAGGAGCCCGCGCCGGAGCCGGTCGCCGAGCCCGCCCCGGTGGCCGAGCCGACCCCGGCACCCGAGCCCGCCCCCGCTGCCGAGCCCGCCCCCGCTGCCGAGCCCGCCCCGGTGGCCGAGCCCGCTCCGGTCGCCGCGCCCGCCCCGGTCCGGGACCGCGCGCCGGCGTCCGCCCCCGAGGTCGTCGACGTGCGCGACCCGCGGCGTCGGCGCACGCGGACCGCCGAGGGCGCGCTGTCCTGGGAGCAGCTCGAGCCCGGCCCGCGGCACGCCCGCGGCTGAGGCCTGGAACACTCGACCCCCGTGGACGACCTCCTCACCATCGTCGGCCTGGCCGTCGGCATCCTCGTCGTCGTGGTCGGCGGCGGCCTCGCGCCTGCTGCGCCGTCCCGGCCGGCGCCAGGCCCCGCCCGCGCCGGAGCCCGGCGTCGACTACCGGCCCGGGGTCGGCGACGACGCCGAGACGCCGCGCGACACCCCGACCCGCACGATCCAGGACGTCCCCGGCGGGGTCGACGTCCTCGAGCCGGAGCTGGAGCCGGTCCCGACGCTCGAGCGCCCGGACCCCGTCGCGGGCCGGCTGGTGCGGCTGCGCGCCCGGCTCGCGCGCTCGAACACCGCCCTCGGCAAGGGCCTGCTCGCCCTGCTCACCCGCGACAGGGTCGACGAGGCCACCTGGGACGAGGTCGAGGAGACCCTCCTGCTGGCCGACCTCGGCACCGGCCCCACCACCGAGCTGGTCGACCGGCTGCGCGAGCGGGTCGCCGTCGAGGGCACGGCCGACCCGGTGGCCGTCCGGGCGATGCTGCGCGAGGAGCTGATCGCCGCTCGTCGACCCGGCGATGGACCGCTGCCTGTCGGTCGAGGCGCCGCGGCCGTCCGGCCGTCGTGCTCGTGGTCGGCGTGAACGGCACCGGCAAGACGACCACGGTCGGCAAGCTCGCCCGGGTGCTCGTGGCGCAGGACAAGGACGTCGTGCTCGGGGCGGCCGACACCTTCCGCGCCGCCGCCGCCGAGCAGCTGGCCACCTGGGGCGAGCGCGTCGGCGTCCCGACGATCCGCTCCGACCGCGACGGCGCCGACCCCGCGTCGGTGGCGTTCGAGGCCGTCCAGGCGGCGATCGAGCTCGAGGCCGACGTCGTGGTGATCGACACCGCCGGCCGGCTGCAGAACAAGGCCGGCCTGATGGACGAGCTCGGCAAGGTCAAGCGCGTCACCGAGAAGGCGATGGGCGCCGGCCAGCGGTCGACGAGGTGCTGCTCGTGCTCGACGCCACCACCGGGCCAGAACGGGCTGCGCCAGGCGCAGGTGTTCGCCGAGGTGGTCGACGTCACCGGCATCGTGCTCACCAAGCTCGACGGCACCGCCAAGGGCGGCATCGTCGTCGCCGTCCAGCGCCAGCTCGGCGTGCCGGTGAAGCTGGTCGGGCTCGGCGAGGGCGCCGACGACCTGGCGCCGTTCGAGCCCGAGGCGTTCGTCGACGCGCTGCTGTCCTGACCCTGCCGCCCACCCTGCCGTACCCCGCGGGGACGTCCGTCCGCCCACGGGCTGATCCGGCGCCGCCGCCGGGCGCAACTAGGCTCCCGCGCGTGAGCACCCCGTCGTCCGCCTCCCTGCCCGGGGGCGACTGGTGGCGCCCGGCGCCCGGGCCGGCCGCGCTGCGCCGCGACCTCGCTCGTCGGCGGGCTGCTGGTGGTGGTGGCCCTGGTGACGTGGGAGATCGGACGCAGCTCGGGGCTGCTCGAGCCCGCGACGACCAGCGACCTGGAGCAGGCGGCGTGGTCGGTCGCCGCGGCCCTCCCGCTCGCCGTGCGACGCCGGTACCCGGTGGCCGTGATGCTGGTGTCGGCCGGCGTGTTCCTCGCGATGGGCGTGCGCGACCCGATCCTGAGCGTGCAGTTCAGCATCCAGGCCTTCTTCTTCGTCGCGCTGTTCACCGCAGCGGCGTGGGGTCGCGACCGCCGCGTGGTGCAGGGCGCGCTCGCCGTCGTCGTGCTCGGGCATGTTCGTGTGGGTCGCGATCCTGGTGACGCACGGCCGGGGTGATCGACGCCGTCCCCGAGGTCGCGGCCGACCAGCGCGGCCTGCTGACGCCGTACGTGTCGTTCGTGCTGTACCAGGTGGGCGTCAACGCCGTGTACTTCGGCGCCGCCTGGATCGGCGGCCAGATGGCGTGGCGCAGCGCGCGTCAGCGCGAGCAGCTGCGGCGTGCAGGCGATCACGCTGGAGCAGCAGCAGGAGTCGGAGCAGCGGCGCGCGGTGCTCGACGAGCGGCTGCGGATCGCGCGCGAGCTGCACGACGTCGCCGCGCACCACGTGTCGGTGATCGGCGTCCAGGCCGCCGCTGCGAGAAGGGTTCTCGGCCGCGACGCCGAGGCGGCCGCTCGTGCGCTGACCTCGGTCGAGCAGTCGAGCCGGTCGGCGGTGGGCGAGATGCGTCAGCTGCTGGGGGTGCTGCGGTCGGAGCCCAGGCCCGACGGCGCGGACGAGCCGTCGGCCGCGCGGTCGCCGCAGCCCGGCATCGAGTCGCTGGAGGCGCTCGTGGCCGAGGCGCGGCGAGGCCGGTCTGCGGGTCGAGCTCGACCGGGTGGGCCGGGAGCGCCCGATCCCGAGCACCGTCTCGCTGTCGCTGTACCGCACGGCGCAGGAGGCGCTGGCCAACGTGCGGCGGCACTCCACCGCGCGCACCGCGAAGATGACGTTGCGGCACAGCGACTCCGGTCGGCACGCCGTGGGTCGAGCTCGAGGTGCTGGACGACGGGCGGCCGCGTCCGTCGTCCGCCACCGCGAGCGGTCTCGGGCACCTGGGCATGCGCGAGCGGGCTGCCCTGCACCACGGCCAGGTCGACATCGGCCCGCGCCCGCTCGGCGGGCTACCGGGTGCGGGTGCGGTACCCCGTGGTGGCCGACACGCTGGCGAGCAGCGCGTGACCGAGCCGCTGCGGGTGCTGCTCGTCGACGACCAGGCGCTGGTGCGTTCGGGTTTCGCCATGATCCTGTCCGTCGAGGACGACATCGAGGTCGTCGGCGAGGCCGCCGACGGCGAGCAGGCGGTGGCCGCGGCGGCCGAGCTGCGGCCCGACGTCGTCCTGATGGACGTGCAGATGCCGGTGCTCGACGGCGTGCGCGCCACCGAGCAGATCGTCGCCGCCGGGCACGGCCGGGTCGTCGTGCTCACCACCTTCGACCGCGACGACTACCTGTTCGACGCCCTGCGGGCCGGGGCGAGCGGGTTCCTGCTGAAGAACGCCGACCCCGACGACCTCGTCGACGCCGTGCGCAAGGTGGCCGAGGGCCACGCCCTGCTCGCTCCCGAGGTGACCACGCGGGTGATCTCGCGGTTCGCCGGTGGCCAGTCGGTCGCCTACCGCCCCGACCTGCTCGCGGCGCTCACCGACCGCGAGCGCGAGGTGCTGGAGCTGGTGGCCGCGGGCCTGTCCAACTCGGAGATCGCCGGCAGGCTGTTCCTGGGTGAGGCGACGGTGAAGACGCACGTCTCCCGGGTGCTCACCAAGCTCGACCTGCGCGACCGGGTCCAGGCCGTCGTGTTCGCCTACGAGTCGGGTCTGGTCTCGCCGGGGTCCTAGGCGCCGAGCGGTCGTCAGTCGGGCAGGTCCTGCGAAGCCACCCAGTCCGGATCGGGCTCGACGGCCTGCACCAGCTCGATCACCAGCCCCTCGGGCCCGGCCACCTGCACCCGCCGCTGGCCCCACGGCTCGGTGACCAACGGCTTGACCACCGTGGCGCCGCCCGCCACGAGGCGGCGGTGCTGGTCGTCGACGTCGGTGACCACGAGAGCGAGCATCGCGCCACGCACGCCCGCCGCCGGCTCGACCCACGTGTCGTGATCGCCCTGGACGAAGTCGACCCGGAGCTCGGGATGGCCGGGGTGCTGGGTGCTGACGTACCAGCCGAGGTCGACCAGCACCCGGAACCCGAGCTGCTCGTCGAACCACGCGCCGGCCACCGACGGATCCGTGACCGCGTAGGCGGTGCCCACCTGTGTGATGTGCATGGAACCAGCCTGCCACAGCCGCACCGAGGTGACGAAACCCGTTGTCAGTGCTGGCATCTAGAGTTCAGGCATGGACACGGACGGCCGGGTGGCGTTCCTCGTCCGTGGTCTGCAGACCCGGACGCTGCTGCGGTGCAGCAACGACGCGAACGACCTGCGGCTGGTGTGGGTGACCTCGCGGGAGGTCCGCCGCCGGCACGAGCACCTGCTCGGGTCCGGGGTGTGGAGGAGCGTGCTGGGGTCGACGACGTTCACCGAGGCCGACCTGCGACGACGCTGCCGTGCGTGAGGTCGCCGGGGCGACCGGGCTGTCGTTGCACCGGGCCGGGGTGTGGATCGCGACGGCGGACCGGCTGTGCGGGTCGATGCCCAGGATCGTGACCGCCCTGGCCGCCGGAAGGCTGGACCTGGCCCGCGCGACGACCGTCGCGGACGAGTGCAGCGGCCTGACCGACGAGCAGGCGCGGGTGGTGGAGCAGGCGGTGCTGGCCGCGCTGCCGCCCGAGGCCCTCGAGGGCACGGTGCCGGTGGGTCCGTGGGACGTGATGGCGCCGCGGGCCTTCACCGCGATGGTGAAGAAGGCGGTGGCCGGGGTCCGCACCGACACCGAGGAGGCGGTCGCCGCCGAGGTCCGCGAACGCACCGGCACCTGGCTGGAGATCGACCAGGCCAACCCGGCCCTGTCCACGTGGACGATCACCGGCCCGACCGAGCAGCTGGTCGCGGCCGAGGAGGCGGCCGCCGCACCGTGCGTGGGATGACGCCCGAGGAGCTGGCCGGCCGCACGCACGGGATGGCGAAGGTCGACCTGATCACCGACGCCCTGCTGAACGGTGGCGCTGGTCCGATCAGCCTGGTGCGGCGCGAGGTCGGCGTGGTCCTGCACCTGGACACCCTCGCCGGCGACGGCGAGAAGCAGGACGCCGCCGGTGAGGTCCGCGGCACCGGGTACCCGGTGCCGGTCACCGCCGCGGTCGCCCGCGTCGTGGCCGCCGATGCCCTCGCCCGCGGCGCCGGGACGTGCGTGCTGCTGGCGGACGACACCGGCCACCTGACCCGGGTGCTGCGCCTCGGCGCCGGCACCCGAGAACGGCTGGACCCGAGCGGGTCTGATCGAAGCGGCTCGGGCCGCTCTCCAGCGTCAGCCGCAGGCGCGGCACCACACCAGTTCCTACGCACCCACCGTCGAGATCGCCGACACCGTCACCGCCCGCGACCCGGTCTGCACCTTCCCTGGCTGTGGCGTCCCGGCCGGGCGGTGCGATCTCGACCACGTCGTGCCGCACCCCCGCGGACCCACCGCCGTGCACAACCTCAGCCCGAGGTCCCGCAGGTGCCACCGGCTCAAGACCGCGGCCCTGTGGCGCTGCCGCACGCGTCGATCCCGCTCAGGCGCCGTGGTCGCGCACGAGTGGACCAGCCCCCTCGGCCGCCGCCAGGTCGTCGAGGTCGCGACCCTGCCCGGGTACTGAGGTCACCGCCCCGGGCGGGAAGCGGACGGCGAGCTCGGCGGACACCGCGAGGTGCCGTTCGAGGAAGGCGCGTTCGTCCAGCCGCTTGCGGCGGATCCACGTACTCACCTCGAGGTTGCACTTGCTCGCGTTGCACGAGTCGCAGGCCGGCACCACGTTCGTCAGCGTGTAGCGCCCGCCGCGCGAGATCGCCAGAACGCAGTCGCGCTGCAAGGGGCGGTCGGTCCTGCGGCAGTACGCGCACCCGGCCCACACCTCGACGAGCGCCGACCACTGCTCGTCGGTGAGGTCGTGCTCCACCCGCGCCATCCGCGTGGCGCGCCGCCGGGCGTACCGCTTCCGGCGGGTGCTGGTGGGGGACACCGCGTCAGGCTACGTCCGGAGCCGCCGGCGGCCTCTCCGGCGCGCGGACTGCCTCAGAGGTAGGCGCCGGTGCCGCCTCGCTCGTCGACGGTGACCGAGCCGCCGCTGCGCAGGTGGAACAGCTCGGCGATCGTGGTCGGCGCGGTGACCGGGCGTCCGAGCCACGCCGTGGCCTGCTCGGGGGTGAAGGCGCGGAACTCGGTGATCCCCAGACAGCGTCCGGGTCGGGTGACCGCGTCGTGCAGGCGTCCGACGTCGTCGTTGGTCGTCAGCAGGAACACCGCGCGCGACCCGGCGGCGAGCAGGCCGTCGGTGGCGTTGAGCAGCCGGCCCAGCCCCGGCCCGGAGCGCGCCCGGGCGTCCGAGCGCAGGTACTCGTCGGCGTCCTCGCAGATGATCAGCCGCGCCCGGCCGGCCTGGTCCTCGGCGTGCAGCACCTGCACCAGGTAGTCGGCGTCGCCGAACAGCCGCTCGGGGTCGGTGACCACCTCGGCCCGGGTCGTCGCCTTCCACGCGTGCGCCAGCGCGAGCGCGGCACGGGTCTTGCCGGTCCCGGGAGGCCCGTGCCACAGCAGCAGGCCGCTGGCGGCCGGGGCCCTGCCGGCGACGGCCAACGAGGTGACACCCGCTGCCACGTCGGCCGGGTAGTGCCGCATCTGGTCTTCGAGCGCGGGTGCGGTGAGCGACTTGGTGTCGGGCAGCGCGTAGCCGCGGCGGCACGACCAGAACACGGTCTCCACGCCGAGGTCGACCGGCGCCCAGCGCGAGCGCACGTCGTCGAGCAGCTCGCGCGACCGCTCGGCCGAGCGCGTCATCACCATCGTGCGCACCGACTCCTTGCTGCGACCCAGCACCAGCGCGGCGTCGTCGAGCCGGGCCAGCACCAGGTGGTCCTCGCCCTTGCGGTGCTCGCGCACCACCTGCGCACCCTCGGGCAGGAGCGGCACGAGCTCGCCGCGTCCGTGCAGGTCGTCCTCGACGGAGTGGGTGAAGGTCGCGTCGAGCAGCAGCTCGATCCCCGCGGCGGCGACGGCGGCGGTGAGGTTCCAGGGATCGACGTGCAGCCGCGCGTGAGGGGAGTCCACCGGGTGAGCCTACGAGCGCCCGCTCCACCCGGGGGGTGAGATGCCGGGTCCGCCCCCTGCCGGACGCGCCCCGACCGCGGCCCCGCCTAGCGTCGGGGCATGACGTTGGACGTGACGAAGGTGACGAGGAGCTTCGGCGACCGCACCGTCCTGGACGAGGTGAGCCTCACCGTCGGCGAGGGCCGGCTGACCGGCTTCGTCGGGGCGAACGGGGCCGGCAAGACCACGACGATGCGGATCATCATGGGGGTGCTCGACGCGACCTCCGGCGAGGTCCGCTGGGACCGGGAAGGCCGATCACCCGCGAGGACCGCTCGCGGTTCGGTTACATGCCCGAGGAGCGCGGCCTCTACCCGAAGCAGCAGGTGGCCGACCAGCTCGCCTTCTTCGGCCGGCTGCACGGCTACGACCGGGAGACCGCGACGACCCGGGCGGCCGCCCTGCTCGACCGCCTCGGCCTCACCGAGCGCGCCTCGGACCGGCTCGACACGCTCTCGCTCGGCAACCAGCAGCGGGTGCAGATCGCCGCGGCGCTGCTGCACGAGCCGATCGCCCTCGTCCTCGACGAGCCGTTCTCGGGCCTCGACCCGCTCGCCGTCGACTCGATGGTCGAGCTGCTGCGCGAGCAGGCCGACGCGGGCGTGCCGGTCCTGCTGTCCAGCCACCAGCTCGAGCTGGTGGAGCGGGTGTGCGACGACCTGGTGATCCTGTCCGACGGCCGCGTGGTCGCCGACGGCTCGGTGGAGCAGCTGCGGCAGAGCGCGCAGAGCGTCCACCGGCTCGTGCTCGACGCCGACGCGGGGTGGGTGCGCGAGGTGCCGGGGCTGTCCGTCCAGGACGTCGACGGCCGCGTCGCCACCCTCGAGGTGCTCGAACCCGGCGCGGAGCGCGTCCTGCTGCAGCAGGCGCTCGACCGCGGCGGGGTGCTGGAGTTCAGCCGCCACCTGCCGCGGCTCGCCGACGTGTTCAAGGAGGTCGTCCGATGAGGTCCGCCGACTGGAGGGTCATCGCCCAGCGCGAGATCGGGGTCAAGCTGCGCGACAAGGTGTTCGTCGGCTCGACCGTGTTCATGATCGTCGTCCTCGTCGCCTCGGTGGGCCTGTCGACGTTCTTCGACAACAAGCTCGAGGAGCCGACGGTCGCCGTCGTCGGCGACCGGGGCACCGCACTGGTCGAGGCGGCCAACGAGGTCGCCGACGAGGAGGAGCTCGGCCTGAGGGCGAAGACCCAGCAGGTCGACGACGTCGCCGCCGGCGAGGCGCTGGTGAGCGACGGCGACGCCGACGTCCTCCTCCTGCAGACCGACGACGGCTGGGAGGTCGTCGGCGACAAGGACGTGGACGGGACGCTCGCGCGGGTGCTCACCGCTGCAGCCGCCGCGACGGCGCTGGAGACGAACGCGGAGGCGGCCGGCACGACCACCGACGAGCTCACCGCCGGCTCCGCCCTCGACGAGCGGCTCATCGACCCGGGCGCGCTGCCCGAGGCGGTGCGCTACGTCGTCACGTTCGTGTTCGCCTTCCTCTTCTACCTGACCGCCCTCACCTTCGGCATCGCGATCGCGCAGTCGGTGGTCGAGGAGAAGCAGAGCCGCGTGGTCGAGATCCTGGCCGCGGCGATCCCGGTGCGGCAGCTGCTGATCGGCAAGGTGGTCGGCAACTCCGTGATGGCGATCGTCCAGGTGGTCGTGATGGTCGGCATCGGCCTGGTGGCGATGGCCCTGGTGGGACAGGGCGACGTGCTCGGCCCGGTGCTCGCCGCCGGAGGCTGGTTCGTCGTGTTCTTCCTGCTCGGGTTCGCCGCGGTGGCCTGCGTGTGGGCCGTCGCGGGCTCGGTGGCCACCCGGTCGGAGGACCTGCAGGCGACGACGATGCCGGTGACGTTCGTGGTGATGGGCGCCCTGTTCGCCGGCATCTTCGCCACGGGCAAGTGGCTCGTCATCGCGTCCTTCGTCCCGCTGGTGAGCTCGGTGGCCATGCCGGTGCGGATGCTCGAGGGCGGCGTGCCCTGGTGGCAGCCGGTGGTGGCGGGCCTGATCGTGCTCGCCGCAGCGGCCCTGCTGGTGCGCCTCGGCGCCCGCCTGTACGAGGGCTCGCTGCTGCGCACCGAGCGCCGCACCAGCCTCAAGGAGGCGTTCTCGGCCCACCGCTGAGGGCGACAGGGGGACGGCCCGCGTCACGAGGAGTTCACCTCGGGGCGCGGGCCGTCACACGCCGGTAACACGGCACGGCCTCCTGGGAAACACGGCGCGGTCACGGTGGTGCCCGTCGATCCCCCCACAGACACAGGAGGTTGCCGTGGTCAACACCGGCGACACCGCCTGGATCCTCACCAGTGCCGCCTTCGTGCTGCTGATGACCCCGGGCCTCGCACTCTTCTACGGCGGCATGGTCCGCGCGAAGAGCGTGCTGAACATGATGATGATGAGCTTCGGCGCGCTGGCCCTGATCAGCGTGCTCTGGGTGCTCTACGGCTACTCGATGGCGTTCGGCGACGACGTCGGTGGGGGCCTGCTGGGCGACCCCACGCAGTACCTCGGGCTCGCCGGGCTGATGGAGGACACCACCACCGAGGCCGGCGGCCTGCCCGCGATGGCCTTCGTCGGCTTCCAGGCCGTCTTCGCGATCATCACCGTCGCCCTGATCTCCGGTGCCATCGCCGACCGGGCGAAGTTCGGTGCCTGGATGGTCTTCGCCGGTGTGTGGGCGACGGTCGTGTACTTCCCGGTCGCGCACTGGGTCTTCGACTTCAGCCTCGACGACCACGTCGGCGGCTGGATCGCCAACAACCTGGCGGCGCTCGACTTCGCCGGTGGCACCGCGGTCCACATCAACGCCGGCGCAGCGGGTCTCGCGCTCGCCCTCGTCCTCGGCAAGCGCAAGGGCTTCGGCAAGGACCTCATGCGTCCGCACAACCTGCCGCTGGTCATGATCGGCGCGGGCCTGCTGTGGTTCGGCTGGTTCGGCTTCAACGCCGGCTCGGCCGTGGCCGCGAACAACACCGCCGCCGTCGCCTGGGTCAACACCCTGGTCGCGACCGGCGCGGCGACGCTGGCCTGGCTGCTCGTCGAGAAGATCCGCGACGGCAACTCCACCTCCCTGGGCGGGGCCTCCGGCGTGGTCGCCGGCCTGGTCGCCATCACGCCCGCGTGCGGAGCGGTCTCGCCGCTGGGCGCCATCGCGATCGGCGCCATCGCCGGTGTCCTGTGCGCCCTCGCGGTCGGGCTGAAGTACCGCTTCGGCTACGACGACTCGCTCGACGTCGTCGGCGTGCACCTCGTCGGCGGCCTCGCCGGCACCATCCTCATCGGCCTGTTCGCCGACCCGGCGGCTCCCGCCCCCGGGACCGGGGGCCTGTTCTACGGCGGCGGGTTCGAGCAGCTCGGCAAGCAGGTCGTCGGGGCGCTGGCCGTCCTCGCGTTCTCGTTCGTGCTGACCTTCGTCATCGGCTGGGTCATCCAGAAGACGATGGGCTTCCGGATCCCCGAGGAGGACGAGGTCGCGGGCATCGACTCCTACGCCCACGCCGAGTCGGGTTACGACTTCGGGTCGCTGGGTGCGGGAGGCTTCCGTCCGGGCGCGTCCCGCTCGACGTCGGAGCCCGCGCTCACCAAGGACACTGAGGAGGTCTCGGCATGAAGCTCGTCACCGCGGTGATCAAGCCGCACAAGCTCGACGACGTGAAGTCGGCGCTGGAGGCCTTCGGGATCCAGGGGATGACGGTGAGCGAGGCGAACGGCTACGGCCGCCAGCGCGGTCACACCGAGGTCTACCGGGGAGCGGAGTACACCGTCGACCTGGTGCCCAAGGTCCGCCTCGAGGTGGTGGTCGACGACGTCGACGCCGCCGACGTCGTGGACGTCGTCGTCAAGGCCGCCCAGACCGGCCGGATCGGCGACGGCAAGGTCTGGGTCGTCCCGGTCGAGGACGTCGCCCGCGTGCGGACCGGGGAGCGTGGCCTGGACGCCCTCTGAGGTCCGTCCACCACGTCCCCCTCGGCTTCCGGGAGCCACCCACGTGAACAGCAGCACCGACGCTCGCGCCGCAGGACCCCACCGGGACCTGCGGCGCGAGCGCCTGCTGCAGGCGGTCCGCTCCACCCTGGCCGACCCGGCCGGCGGACCGGCCCGGCGCGAGTCGCTCGCGGCCACGGTCGACGGCTGGCTGGCCGAGGTGTGGCGGGACGCGCGTCCGCCGTCCACGGGCGTCGCCCTCGTGGCGGTCGGGTCGCACGCGCGGCGTGACGCCGGTCCGGCCAGCGACCTCGACCTGGTCCTCCTGCACGACGGCAAGACCCTCGGCAAGGACGCGGTCCCCGCACTGGCCGAACGCATCTGGTACCCCGTCTGGGACTCCGGGCTGCGGCTCGACCACTCCGTGCGCAGCGTCGACGCCTGCCGGGAGATCTCCAGGAACGACCTGGCGGCGGCGCTCGGCCTGCTCGACCTGCGCGTGGTCGTGGGCGACGCCGCGCTCGGCCTGCGCGCCCGCGAGGTGCTGCGCGAGCAGTGGCGCTCCGGGGCCAGGTCGCGCCTGGACGAGGTCGCCGCCTCCCTCGCCGAGCGCACGCGCAGGCACGGCGAGCTCGCCTACCTGCTCGAGGGCGACCTCAAGGAGGCCCGCGGCGGACTGCGCGACGTCGTGGTCCTGCACGCCCTGGTGGCGAGCTGGCTCGCCGACTCGCCGCACGGCGAGATCGACCGGGCCACCACCACGCTGCTCGACGTCCGCGACGCCCTGCACGCCGTCACGGGCCGGGCGGGGGAGCGGTTGCTGCTGGCCGAGCAGGACGCCGTGGCCGTCGCGCTCGGGGTGCCGGACGCCGACGCCCTGCTCACCAAGGTGGCCTCGGCCGCGCGCACCGTCTCGCACAGCCTCGACCTCACCCTGCGCCGCGCCCGCGGTGCCACCACCCGGCGCCGCGGGCTCCGCCGGCAGAAGCCGCGGCTGCGCCCGCTCGAGCCGGGCCTGGTGGAGCACGAGGGCGAGGTCGTGCTCTCCTCGGCGGCCGCCCCGGTGAGCGACCCCACCATCGCCGTGCGCGCCGCCGCCGCGGCGGCCGTCCACGGTCTGCCGCTGTCGCCCGTCACCGCCTCGCACCTGGCGAGCACGTCGGTGCCGCTGCCGACCCCGTGGCCGTCGCAGGCCACCGAGGCGCTGGTGCGGCTGCTCGGAGCGGGCGAGCCGCAGCCCGCCCGCCGCTTGCCGAGCTGGACGAACCACGGGAAGACCTCGGCCGGCGACGCCGGGAGGTCGAAGCCGCGGTCCATCACCACCTCCGGGTGCGGGACCAGGGCGTCGCCGGGGAGCAGGCGAGCCCGCTCGTCGGCGGTCGCGGAGACGGACGAGAAGGGCCTAGCGGGTGCCATGAGATCCGGGGCGGGACGTGAGCTCCCGCGGGACGTCGAGCGGCGGTACGCCGCCGAGGCCCTTCCGGTAGCGCACGTGGTCGGCGTGCGCGTCGAGGATCTCGTAGAGGATCCGGCGCGCGGGCCAGGGCACCGGCTCGTCGGCCTGCCGCCAGGTGTCGCCGAACGACACCCACGCCGGCGTCCAGGCGGCCGCGTCGTCCCAGGCGCCGCGCCGCGCCATCAGCAGCCGCCGGCGGAGCTGGAACGCCTGCCGCGGACCGTCCTGGCAGTTCGGGGCGCTCGCGACCGGCCAGAGGTTCAGGTCGCGCGCCATCAGCTCGATCTCGAGCTCGGCGAGAGCCGTGGGGTCGACCAACACGGTCGCCACGTTCTCGTGCGGCGGACGCACCATGGCGCAACAGTCACCCGATTCCGGAGCCCGGTCAAGCGTGGTGGATGCTGGACGGATGCCGCTGCCGCCCTTCGCCGACGCCGGCAGCGTGCGCCCGGTCGACGTGGCGCGGGCGGGCTCGCTCGCCGAGCCGCACGCGCCGTACGTGTGCGTCGAGGCGACCGGCGACGCCCCCGTCACGCTGGCCCTGGTTCGCGGGTCCGACCGGCTCGCGGCGTCGTACGACGGCCCCGGCTGCGGCCTCTCGGTCACCGTCGACGGCCGCACGTCGGAGCACCGGAGCCGGCGCCACGGCAGGCCCGAGGCGTCGGTGGAGCGGGTGGCGCTCACGCTGACGGGGACCCGGCTGGCCGTCCTCACCCGGGAGGCCGGCGCCTGGTGCGTGCGCGGCTGGGCCGACCTGCGCGACCGGGTCGACGTCCACGACGAGGCCTGGCTGTCCGGCGTGGCCGCGGAGGGTGGTGACCTGCGTGGGTTCGGCCAGCTGGGCCTGCGCGACGTCCGGCTGGTGACGCAGGCCGACGGCTCGCCGTACCGGGAGGGAGCGGAGGTGCTGCTCACCGCGACCAGCGCGGGTCCGGGGTTCTTCGACACCGCCCACACGTCGGTGTGGTCGCTCGACCCGGCCACGCTGGCCCTGCGCCACCGCAGCGACGTCTTCTTCCGGCGCCCCGACCGGCCCGGCGCCTACGGCGACCACGCCTCGCACCTCGTGCGCGACGGCGACCGCTGGCTGCTCGCCACCAGCACGTGGGGCGACTTCGACCACCGCCGCGCCGGTGCCTCGGTCGGGGCCACGCTCGCCGAGACGACCGCCGACCTGCTGACGGGCCGGCACGTCCTCGACACCCGTCGGCTGCCGCTGCCGACCACGGGCCTCACCTCGGTCGGCGTCTGGGACCCGCACCTGGTGCGCACCGACGACGGCTGGCTCGTGGCGTACGTCAGCGCCACGAAGTTCTTCCGCTTCCACCCGGTGCTCGCCGCCGGCCCGGCCCTCGACGACCTGACGTTGCGGGGCGCGGCGTCCGGCCACCGCCAGACCGAGGGCGTGACCCTGCACCGGGTGGACGGTGAGTGGAGGCTGCTGGCCAGCGACGGCGTGGCCCGGCGCTACCCGGTGTTCGACCTCGACGCCCGCGAGATCGGCGTCCTCGACGCGCCGTACCCCTCCAACATCCCGTGGCCCACGGTGCTGGAGGTCGACGGCGGGCAGCTGCTGATCGGCTTCGACGGCGAGCAGGTCGGCGGCCGGCTGGTCGGCTACGGCAGCCACGGCGCCGTCCGGTTCGCACGCTCCTGACAGCCGGCCCCCGACGTCCTAGGGTCGGTGGCGTGGACGACCTGACGGACTCCGACCTGGCCCACCTCCGCCGGTGCGTGGAGCTCGCCCGCGAGGCGCTCGCCGCCGGGGACGAACCGTTCGGCTCGGTCCTCCTCGGACCCGACGGCGCGGTGCTGCACGAGGACCGCAACCGGACGGCGGGCGGCGACCAGACCCGCCACCCGGAGCTCGAGCTCGCCCGTTGGGCTGCGGCACACGTCGCCGCTGACGTGCGCCCCGGCTGCACCGTCTACACCTCGGGCGAGCACTGTCCGATGTGCTCGGCCGGCCACGCGTGGGTCGGGCTGGGGCGGATCGTGTACGCCGCCTCGACCGCCCAGCTCACGGCGTGGCGCCGGGAGTGGGGTCGCCCCGCCGGACCGGTGGCGCCGCTGCCGATCAACGCGATCGCACCCGGACTGGCAGTGTCGGGGCCCGCTGACGAGCTGGCCGACGAGCTGCGCGAGCTGCACCGCAGGGCCGCGGACCGAGAGGAGACGCGATGAGCGGGATCCGCCAGCTGCGGCTGGTCGTGCACGCCACCGACTACGAGGAGGCAGTGCGCTTCTTCCGGGACGTGCTCGGTGCGCCGGTCGCCGAGGAGTACGCCGGCGACGGTGGCGCCCACGTCACCATCCTGGACGTCGGCCGGGCGACCCTCGAGCTGTCGAACGACGCCCAGATCGAGCTCATCGACCGGGTCGAGGTCGGCCGACGGGTGGCCCCGCACTTCCGGGTGGCGCTGGAGGTCGAGGACTGCGAGACGGCCACCGGCGCCGCGGTCGACGCCGGCGCCGAGCAGATCGCTCCCCCCACCAGGACTCCGTGGGACTCCCTCAACTCCCGGCTGTCGGCCCCCGCCGGCATCCAGCTCACGCTGTTCCAGGAGCTCGGTACCGGGACGTAGAGATCGGCGTGGAGGAAAGGTCTGGTAACAGACCTACCGGTGAGGCCCGAACGGACCGATACTGACGTCCTGAGGGCTCGGGCTCATCATTCGCACCTGGGGGGGACCGCGATGGACGTGATGCAGCGTGCTGCGATCGACGACCTGCTCGAGACGGCTCGTGCCGGCCTCGACCGGGTCAAGCCGAACGAGCTGGCGGGAGAGGTGCGCGACGGCGCCGTCGTCGTCGACATCCGGCCCTTCGAGCAGCGGCTGCGCGGCGGCCCGCTGCCCGGCGCCGTCGTCGTGGACCGCAACGTGCTCGAGTGGCGGCTCGACCCGAGCAGCCCGCACCGGCTGCCCGAGGCGATGGGGCCCGGCGTGCGCTTCATCCTGGTGTGCGACGAGGGCTACAGCTCCAGCCTCGCCGCCCACACCCTGCACGGCCTCGGCCTGACCCGGGCCACCGACCTGATCGGCGGCTTCCAGGCCTGGAGCGCGTGGCAGGCGGCCATCATCGCCCGACGCGAGGCGATGCCGGCGGCCCCGACCCGGACCCGGTTCTGGCACCACGCCTCGACGCCCGAGGGAGGGGCGCCCGGCGAGGCCATGTGACCTCGTGCGAAAGGCCGGTCCGTCAGTGGACCGGCCCCATGGTGGAGCTGAGGGGATTCGAACCCCTGACCTTCTCATTGCGAACGAGACGCGCTACCAACTGCGCCACAGCCCCAGGCGAGGCGCAACGTTAGCACCAGCCCCCGGCCGGTTCCGAATCAGACGACGACCAGTCCTTCGAGGTCGGCAAGGGCCCGGCGGGCGTAGCCGTGCCACAGCCTTGCGAAGACCGGCATCGCCACGCCGGCGAGCCGTCCCCGAGGGTGGACGACCCAGCTCCAGGTTACCCGGCAGCCGGTTCCGGTGGGGTCGACGGACCAGGTTCCGTCGATCGACGAGGCGAGCGGGGACAGCGGTCCGGTGAGCTCGGTGAGCGTGTAGCCGAAGGCCCGTGGCGGGTCGACGAGGGTGAGGGTCTCGAGCATGGTGCCGCCGTCGGCGAGCACGATCCGGCGGCGCTGGCCCACGGCGTCCCACGTCGGAGGCGCGTCCCGGGTCTCGCGGACCGACGGGATCGCGAGGTACCGGCGGGAGAAGAGGTCGGGCAGCGGCATCGGCAGCAGCTGCGCGAACATGTCGGCCGGCGCCACGGGATAGGCGCGGGACTCCGACAGGTGGGTGACGGCCATGCCGCCACTGTAGGGCGCGGTCAGGAGCCGGCGGCGCGGCGCTGCTGCTCGGCGCGAGCGGCGTCGCGGCGGGCCCGGTCGTCGTCCTCGGCCTGCCGGGCGATCACGGAGTCGGCCTCGGTGCGACCCGAGGTCCAGACCCCGGTCGAGTCGAGGTCGATGGTGCGGACGGTCCGTTGGGCGGCGGCGGGCGCCGAGACGTACGTCGGGAGCGTGACCGGCATCGGGTCCCACAGCGCCGGGTCGGTGATCGCCGGGGTCTGGGTGGTGTCCTCGAGCGGGTCGGGCGTCTCGTCGATCGCGGGTGTCGCGTCGATCGCGACGGCCACCGGGGCCCGACGGCGCGCCCGCTCACCCGTGACCATCAGCCGGCACGCGACGAGCCAGGCGACGAGCAGTCCGGCCGGGATGCCGACGTACGCCCCGTGGATGAGGCCGTACGCCGCGACCGCACCGGTCGCGAGCACCGCGACGAGCAGCAGGCCGAGCACCCGGCGACGACGACGCGCCGCCCGGTTGGTGGTCTCGCGCGTGATCGGCTCGGGCTCGCGGGTCGAGGTGTGCTTGGTGGTGACGATCGGCGCCGACGGCGCCCGCCCCGGGCTCACGACCAGCCGGGCGTCGCGTCGGTTGACCGGCTCGCGCCGGGCCAGGACCCGCATCGTCTTCGAGAACCGGTCGACCGACCGGCTGCGGACGGCGTCCTCGTGGTGGCGGAGCGCCTGCGGGATCAGGTAGGCCGCCCACGCGACCGCGAGGGCGGCGAAGATCAGGGCAGAGGGATCCACGTAGCCGAGCGTAGGAGCGCGCGAACCCCACCCCGTGCAGCGTGAGTGGTGTGTCGCGAAATCACTCGTGTGACTGGTGTGAATCGAGCCGCGCGAGCAGACCCTCCCGGACACTCCTCGACCGTCACCGCGTAGATCCGGTGGTCGCGCCACGCGCCGTCGATGTGGAGGAACCGCGGCGCCAGCCCGATCTCCCGCAACCCCAGCTTCTCCACGATCCGCAGCGAGTTGGTGTTCTCGGGCCGGATGCAGACCTCGACCCGGTGCAGCCCGGCGGTGGTGAGGCAGTGGTCGATGGCCATCGCCACCGCGCGCGGCATGATCCCCCGCCCGGCGAGCCGCTGGTCGATCCAGTACCCGATCGACGCGAACTGCGCCGAGCCGCGCACGATGTTGTTGACCGTCACCTGGCCCGACGAACCGGCCGTCGACCTCGAGCGCGAACGGCATCGTGGTGCCCTGCCGGGCGGTCTGGTGGAACCGCCGCACCAACGAGCGGTACGACGTGGCGCGCGGATCTCCCCCGGGCGGCACGGTCGCGTCCCAGGGCTTCAGCCACTCGGCGTTGCGGTGCCGGACCTCCCGCCAGGCAGCGGCGTCCGTGCGGGCGATCGGGCGCAGCGTGACCTCGCCCGAGGTCAACGTCGCGGGCCACCCCGTCGTCAATGGTCGCTCCCGACGATCTGCTCCACGGCGTGGACGAGCAGCGGCTCGAGCACCCCGAGCCCGTCCTTCACGCCACCACGCGAGCCCGGCAGGTTGACGACGAGGGAGTCGCCGGCGACCCCGGCGACCCCGCGCGACAGCGCTGCGGTCGGGATGCCCTGCGCGACGCCGGCGGCCCGGATGGACTCGGCGATCCCGGGCACCTCGCGGTCGAGCACGCGCCGGGTCTGCTCGGGGGTGCGGTCGGTCGGGGTGAGGCCGGTGCCGCCCGTGGTGAGCACCACCCGGGCGCCGCCCTCGACCGCGGCGGCGATCGCGTCGCCCACCGGGTCTCCGTCGGGGACCACGACCGGTGCGTCGACGTGGAACCCGAGCCGCTGGAGGAACTCGACGATCAGCGGGCCGGTCTGGTCGGCGTACACGCCGGCGGCCGCCCGGTTGGACGCGACGACGACCTCGGCCCGCAGCGTGCTCACGGCCGGCTCCAGTCGCCCGACTTCCCACCGGTCTTCGACTCGACGCGGACGTCGGTGATGACCGCGGCCTTGTCGACGGCCTTGACCATGTCGACGACGGTGAGCGCGGCCACCGAGACGGCGGTGAGGGCCTCCATCTCGACGCCGGTGCGGTCGGTGGTGCGGACCGTCGCGGTGATCTCGACGGCGTCGTCGGCGACGGCGAGGTCGACCGTGACGCCGGAGATCGCCAGGGGATGGCACAGCGGGATCAGCGACGGCGTCTGCTTGGCGCCCATGATCCCGGCCAGCCGGGCCACCGCCAGCGTGTCGCCCTTCGGCACGCCCTCGCCGCGCAGCAGCTCGACCACCCGCGGCGAGACGAGCACCCGCCCGGTCGCGACGGCCTCCCGGTCGCTGGCGTGCTTGCCCGACACGTCGACCATCCGGGCAGCGCCGGACTCGTCGACGTGCGTCAGCCGGTCGGTCACTAGAACTCCTCGTCGAGGGCGAGCACCTGCACCATCTCACCTGCGGGCAGTCCCGTGGTGTCCTCCGGGACGACGATCAACGCGTTGGAGTCGGCGAGCCCACCGATCAGGTGCGACCCGGCGCCACCGACGGGCGCCACGGTCGGCCCTCCACGGCCACGTTCGAACGTGCCGCGCAGGAACTGCCGGCGTCCCGCCGGGGACGCGATGCCGTGGGTGAGGCGGGCCCGGGTGTCGGGGCGGGAGTACGGCGCCTTGCCCATCAGCTTGCGCAGCGCGGGCAGCACGAACATCTCGAACGAGATGTACGACGAGACCGGGTTCCCGGGGAGCGTGAAGATCGGGATCCGGTCCTCGCCGACGACCCCGAAGCCCTGCGGCTTGCCCGGCTGCATCGCCACCGGCCCGAACCAGACGCTGCCCAGCGGCTGCAGCGCCTCCTTCACCACGTCGAAGTCGCCCTGGCTCACGCCGCCGCTGGTGACCACCAGGTCCGCCCGCACCAGCTGGTCCTGCAGCGCGTCGAGGAAGGCGCGCGGCTCGTCGGGCACGATCCCGACCCGGTAGGCGATCGCACCGGCCCGGCGGGCCGACGCGGCCAGCAGCCAGGAGTTGCCGTCGTAGATCGAGTCGGGCCCGAGCTCGGTGCCGGGCTCGCGGAGCTCGGAACCGGTCGAGAGGATCACGACCCGCGGTCGGGGCCGCGACCGCACGGTGGCGCGCCCGACACTGGCCAGCAGCCCGAGGTGGCGCGGCCCGAGGACGGTGCCGGCCTCGATCAGGAGGTCACCGGCGCTCACGTCCTCCCCGGTCGGCCGCACGTGCGCGCCGGCCTCGGGCGCCCGGGTGATCCGCACCTGCGCGACCCCGCGGTCGGTCCACTCGTAGGGGACGACGCTGTCGGCGCCCTCGGGGATCGGGGCGCCGGTCATGATCTTGGCCGCGGTGCCGGGCGACACCGCCAGCAGCCGGGCCTGACCGGCGCCGATCTCCCCCACCACGGGGAGGTGGACCGGGGCGTCCTCGGAGGCGGTGGCGACGTCGGAGGCGCGCACGGCGTACCCGTCCATCGCGGAGTTGTCGAACGACGGCAACGCGATCGACGAGACGACGTCCTCGGCGGCCGCCAGCCCCATCGTCTCCATGAGCGGCTGCGGGAAGTCGGGCAGCGGCTCGATGGCGGCGAGGATCGCGCGCGAGGTGGTCCTCGACCGAGATCGGCTCAGGCATCCGCTGCCTTGCCCGCGAGCACGGTCCCGGACTCGACCCGCTGGGCCGACGTGGCCTGCAGCTCCACCTCGCCGACGACGCGGACGTCGCGGCCGAAGGTCCAGTCGCCGTCGACGGTGAGGCTGGTGGCCTCCTTGAGCGAGGGCGCACCCTCGGGGAACCGCTTGTCGAACTCGCCCACGTGCTTGTAGTGGTCGCTGTCGAGGTCGACGTACGGCACGGTCTCGCCCGACTGGTCGAGGACGAAGTCGCCGCCGAGGTCGTAGACGTCGGAACGGAGCACGAGCAGGTCGTTGGTGGTCTTCACCGGCACGAACCGGTCGCGGCCGACCTCGATCGTGACCGCGCCCTCGAAGACCTCGATCGCGGAGCCCATCGCGGTCTCGATCTGGATCACCTCGGGCGTGCGCGGGTCGCCGGGGTCGACGTGCTTGACGTTGCGGATCAGCGGGAGACCCAGGATCCCGCCCCGGACGTCGAGCGCCTGCTTCATCGCCGTGAGGTCGAACCACAGGTTGTTGGTCGAGCAGTAGCGGTGACGGCTCAGGTCGGCGAGCGCGTCCTTGTCCGCGTCCGGGGTCTGCGCGGTCTCCCGCAGCACGATCCGGCCGTCGAGCTTGCGGCGCGCGAAGTGGCCGCCCTTCTTGTCTGACGGCGTACGTCGCACGGCCTCCACCGCGAACGGTGCGCCGCTCGCGGCGAACCAGCCGGCGACGCGCGCGTCAGGAGTCGCGCCGAGGTTGTCGGAGTTGGACACGAACACGTACTGGTAGCCCGCCTCGATCAGCCGGTCGAGGAGGCCGGTGCCGCGCAGCGCGGTGTAGACGTCGCCGTGACCGGGCGGGCACCACTCCAGGTCGGGGTCCTTCGGGTACGACACCGGAGACAGGTCCGTCGCCAGCAGCTTGGGCTCCTTGTTCTGGAGGAACTCCAGCGGCAGGCCGTCGGTCGCGAGCTCGTCGTAGCGGGCCAGCGCGGCGATGGAGTCGGCGCTGGTGCGGAAGCTGTTCATGAAGATCAGCGGCAGGGTCGCGTCGTACTCGCCGCGCAGGTGGAGCACCTGGCGCGCGATGATGTCGAGGAACGACAGGCCCCGTCCGCACGCACAGCAGCGACTTCGCGCGGTCGAGCCCCATCGACGTGGCGAGCCCGCCGTTGAGCTTGATGACCACGGTCTTGCCGATCGCGGCGGCGGCGTCCTCGTCACGAACCTCCACGTCGTCGAGCGACGGCATCTCCAGCGGGTCGATCGACGACTCCGGGATCATCCCGGTCTCCCCGTGCTCGAGCAGCCGGAAGTAGTGCGCGAACGTCTCGATGGCGACCTCGTCCACCCCGGCGGCCGCCATCTTCTCGCGCGCCCGGTTCAAACCTGCACTACCCATGCTCCCGATCGTAGGCTGGTGCGGTGCCTTTGCCACACCCACCCCGCGACGGGACGAGAGCCGCGAAGACCGCGGTGCGCGACCAGGTGCTCGCGGGGCGTCGTCGGCTCGACCTCTCCGAGCTGGGCGAGCACGCCGACCGGCTGGCCGAGGTGCTGCTCGCGCACGACGAGGTACGGCGAGCCGCGACCGTGACCGCCTACGTCTCGGTGGGCCGCGAGCCCGGCACCGCGCGGTTGATCGACGGCCTGCGCGCCGCCGGCAAGCGCGTGCTGCTGCCGGTCGTGCTGCCCGACCTCGACCTCGACTGGGCGCCCTACGAGAGTGAGCCGGTCGCTCGCCTCGGCCCGGCTCGGGCTGCTCGAGCCGACCGGGACCCGGCTGGGTCCGGACGCGATCGCGACCGCCGACGTGGTGCTGGTGCCGGGGGTCGCGGTGTCGCCGGACGGCCACCGGCTCGGCCGTGGCGGCGGTTGCTACGACCGCGCCCTGGGCCGGGTGCCCGTCGGCACCTTCACCTGCGTGCTGCTCTACGACGACGAGGTCGGGCTCGACGTGCCCGTGGAGCCGCACGACCGACCGGTCCGCGCCGCCGCCACCTCCTCCGGCGTCCGGCTGCTGCGATAGCCCCCGGCGGCCGGCTGCCGGTCACGGCTCGACCCCAGGTCGCAGCGTCAGCGTGTCCTCGGCCGCTGCGTCGACCGCGGCCGCGGGAGAAGGCCCACGGCAGGGTCGCGCCCTCGACCCACAGGTCGGTCTGGTCGGTGTAGTGGCTCGAGAACGGGTGACCGGAGACGCCGGTGAGGCTGATCCAGCGGGAGTCGTCGAGGTCGGCGAGGCTCACCACCATCCGCATCGAGGGCGCCGCGGACACGACGTACCCCTCCCGCGCGTCCCACGCCGTCGCGTTGACGAGCGCGCCGCCGCCGCCGACCTTCCAGTCGCCGCGGTTGAAGAGCCACTCGATCGGCGCGACGCCGGACGTGCCGAGCGTCTGGTGCTCGAGGTCGAGCTGGTGGAGGTGACCCCAGTCCCACCGCTCCGGGTTGCGGCCCTCGAGCCGCGTGAGGTCGTCGCGCGCCAGCAGCATCGCGGTGTGGAGGATGTCGTCGCGGGTCTCGACCTCGGTCTCGGTGGTGACGTCGTCCCACCAGGGGTTGTCCGGGTCGTCGAGCAGCGCCTCCACGGCCAGCATCCATCGCGCCCCGCCGCTCGGCCACGCCGCGCTGGGCAAGGTTGTCGTGGAACGTCAGCTCGAGCAGGTTGCTCCACACCACGTTGTAGTACGCCGCCGCGGCACTCTCGGGCGGCTGCGTGAAGTCCCACTCCGCCAGCAGTCGCTGGCCGTCGCTGTAGTAGCCCGGGGGCAGCCGCAGCGTCGAGCAGGTACGGCACGACGGTCGCCGCGATCGGGTGCCGGTCGTCGAGCTGGAGGCCGGCCATGTCGGCGACCGACAGCTCGCCCTCCCGCTCCAGCAGCTCGCGGATCCGCTCGGAGCGGTAGCCCTGGTCCCAGTCGTCGGTCAGGAAGTAGGGGTAGTCGCCGCCGATCACCTGCTGGTTGGCGGTGACGACGAACCCCTCCTCCGGGTTCAGCACGTTCGGCAGGCCCTCGAACGGCACGAACTCCCCGGTCCAGTCGTCGTCGGCCCGCCACCCCTCGGCCGGCAGGTAGCCGTCGTTGCCGGACTGGCGGATCGGGATCCGGCCCGGTGCCTGGTAGCCGATGTTGCCCTCGCGGTCGGCGTACACGAGGTTCTGGCTCGGGACGGCGAACGACGACGCGGCGTCGCGGAACTCGTCCCAGCTGCCCGCGGTGTTCAGCGACAGGATCGCGTCGGCCGTCGGCGCCGGCTGAAGCGCCGTCCACGCCAGCGAGACCGCGTAGTCACGGTCCGCTGCGCCCGGGGTGCTCCGGCTCGGCGAGCTCGCCCACCTCGGCGTACTCGTCGAGGGCGTCCGACACGATCGGGCCGTGCGCGGTCGAGCGAACCCGGATCCTGACGTCGTCACCGCCGAGCACCTTGATGGTCTCCTCGCGGACGTCGAGCGGACGACGGCGGCCGTCGTGGATCCACTCGTCGCCCTCGACCTTCTCGAGGTACAGGTCGCTCACGTCCGGCGAGAGGTTGGTGAACCCCCACGCGATATCGGCGTTGTGGCCGATGACCACGCCGGGCATCCCGGAGAACGTGAACCCCGAGACGTCGAGCGGGCAGTCGGCCGACACGGTCCGGCAGTGCAGGCCGAGCTGCATCCAGATCCCCGGCATGCTCACGCCGAGGTGCGGGTCGTTGGCGAGGATCGGGGCGCCGGTCGCGGAGTGCTCGCCGTCGACGACCCAGCTGTTGCTGCCGATGCCGTCGCCGACGCCCAGGAACGTCGGGAGTGCGCTCGCACGCTCGGCCACCCGGGCCAGGGCCGAGACGGCCTCGGACGACGCGAGGTAGGCCGGACGCTGCGGGAAGCGCGTGCCGCCGGTGGCGTTCTGGTCGAAGACGCCGTCGACCACGGCGCCGTCCGAGACGATCGGCGTGAACCGTTCGCCGTCGTACGTCGGGTAGAGGTCGGCGACCCGCTCCGGAGCGTTCTCGGAGAGGGCGAGCACCCGGTCGATCTCGTCGGTCATGTTGCCGCGCAGGTCCCACGCCATCGCCTTCAGCCAGGCGAGCGAGTCGGCCGTGGACCACGGCTCGGGCTCGTAGTCGAGGCCGGTCGCGCGGAGAGCGGTGTACTCGAGCGCCAGCTCGGTCGGTGACCGCTGGTCGAGGTAGGCGTTCACCCCGTCGGCGTACGCCTCGAACGCGGCCCGGGTGTCGGGGTCGAGCAGCGCCACCTCACGCTCCGCGACCTCGCGCCACCCGAGCGTGCGGATGAACGTGTCGGTCTCCACCGTCGTGTCGCCGAACAGCTCGGACAGCCGGCCCGCCGTGACGTGGCGCCGCACGTCCATCTCGAAGAACCGTTCCTGCGCGTGGACGAACCCCTGCGCGCGCATCAGGTCCGCCACGCTGTCGCCGTAGAGCTGCGGGATCCCGTGCTCGTCCCGGACCACGGTCACCGACGACTGCAGGCCGGCGACGTCGAGCTCGCCCGAGGTCTGCGGGAGCGGTTGCCGCCCGAGCGCCACGACCGCCAGCGTGCCGGCGACCACCACCAGGACCAGCCCGATCGACGACGTACGCGGTGAGGCGCAACGGCGTGGGCAGCAGCCGGAAGGTCGCCCACCAGCCGTCCGTGGCGTCGGCGTGGGAGGCGGGCGCGGAATCGGTGGCAGGACCGGTGGCGGGGGACGTCATGACCTGCACAGTGTGCCGTACCATTGGCAGTCGCCACGCCGGAGTGCCAGCTCCGCGCGGCCGCCCGAACCCACCCGGACCACCAGGGACGATCCAGTGCCGACCTACCAGTACGCCTGCACCGAGTGCGACCACGCCTTCGAACAGGTCCAGAGCTTCGCCGACGACGCGCTGACCGAGTGCCCGCAGTGCCACGGCCGGCTGCGCAAGCTGTTCAACGCCGTCGGCGTGGTGTTCAAGGGGTCCGGGTTCTACCGCACCGACAGCCGGGCCGGCGCGTCCTCCGAGACGGCGGAGAAGTCCGAGAAGCCGGAGAAGACGAGCGAGAAGACGGGTGAGAAGACGGGCGAGAAGTCCGGCTCCTCCGAGAAGGCGCCCGCCGGCGCGGGGAAGTCGCCCGCCGCCGCCTCGAGCGCCACGCCCGCAGCGTCCTGACCGCATCCTGATCCCTGTGGAGGACGGGCCCGCACCGGCCTGATCCCTCCTACGGTCGGGGCATGTCCTCGTTCGCGTCCCGGGCCCAGCGCGTCCGTCGCGTCGTACGTCGCCAGGTGCTGGCCCGCCGCCGCCTGCTCGCGGCGCTGTGCACCGCCGGTGCGGTCGCGGCCGGGCTGCACGCGATCGCGGCCCCGCCGCCGGCCACCGTCACCGTCCCGATCGCGGCCGACGACCTGCCTGCGGGGACCGTGCTGAGCGAGGCCGACCTGGCGTCGACGGCCTTCGCGGCCGGGTCGGTCCCCGACGGGCTGGCACCCGATGCCGTCGGGCGGACGCTGGCCTCCCCGGTGCGCGCCGGCGAGCCGATCACCGACGTCCGGCTCGTCGGCGACGGCCTGGCCGAGGCCCACCCCGACCTCACCGCGATGCCGGTCCGGCTGCCCGATCCGGACGCGGCCGCGCTGCTCGAGCCGGGCGACCGGGTCGACCTGGTCGCCACCGATCCGCAGGCCGGGGGCAGCCGGGTGGTGGCCGCCGATGCCCTGGTGCTGGCCGTCCCGCCCGTCCTCGGCGTCGGCGACCCGGCCTCCCCCGGCGGCGCGCTCGTCGTCGTGGGGGTGCTGCCGTCGTCGGTGACGCCGCTCTCGGAGGCGTCCGTGCGGTGGTTCCTGAGCTACGCCTTCAGCCGCTAGGGTCGGGCGACAACTCGACATGGGGCCGTCCAGACTCGGGGGGCCAAGGAGGAGACATGAGCGGTTTCAAGAACTTCATCCTGAAGGGAAACCTGGTCGAACTGGCAGTCGCGTTCATCATGGCGACCGCCTTCGCGGCCGTCGTCACAGCGACCGTCGGCATGATCCTGGACTTGATCGGCAAGATCGGCGGCACGCCCGACTTCTCGTCGTACACACCAGGTGGGATCTCCGTCGGCATCTTCCTGACCGCGCTGATCTCCTTCGTCATCATTGCCGCGGTGGTCTACTACCTCGTGGTCGTGCCCTACATGACGGCGCAGGAGAGGTACTTCCCCAAGGAGGAGCCGGGCACGCCCGACGACATCGCGCTGCTGCAGGAGATCCGCGACCTGCTGGCGAGCCAGAACCGGTCCGCCTGACGGCGCGACCGCCTCAGGAACCGTGGTGGGGCGGGACCTGGGCGCGGAGCCACTCCTCGCCCGGGTCCGGCTCGTCGTCCCCACCTGCGCCGGGGCCGCGCTCGTCGCTGGTGGTCTCGGGCAGGACGTCGCCGAAGACCCGATCGAGCCGGGCGCGGCGCTCGGCCGCGGTCTCGGGGCGGTGCTCGCCGTCGGGACGGGTCACGCGCAGAGCCCGTCCTGCTCGGCCCGCTCCTGCGCGGCCGCGATCTGCTCGGGCGTCCTGGGCTTCTTGCCCTGACCCGGCACGCTGCCCGCGCTGATCGCGTCACCGGTGTACCTCTTCGCGAGCGGCTCGTCGTTGGCGAGCTGTTGCCAGAGCCGGTCGGCGGTGTCCTCCCAGTAGACCCGGCCCCAGAAGGCGGACTCCTCCGGGTAGTACGCGTTGGGCACCGTCACGAACTGGATGTTGTCGAGCCCGATGTCCTGGAACCCGACCCCGAGCTGGGCGATCTTGACGACGTTGTCGAGCCCGTCGTCGACCGTCAACGACTTGGTGGCGGCGTTGAGGAAGCCGACCAGCCGGTCGACGCGCGCGAGCGTGTCGGCCGAGATCACCTTCTTGGCCATGGCCGCGACGAACGCCTGCTGCCGCTTGATCCGGCTGATGTCCGAGCCGTCGCCCAGCGTGTAGCGCGCCCGGACGTAGTTGAGCGCCTCGCGGCCCTCGATCTCGCGGGTGCCGGCCGGGATGTTGATGCCGTGGGCCGGGTCCACGATGTCCTCGGGGATGCACACCGGGACGCCGTCGATCGCGTCGACCATGTCCTCGAAGCCGGCGAAGTCGACGACGACGACGTGGTCGACGAAGACTCCCGTGAGCGTCTCGAACTGCTGGACGGTGCAGGTCGGCCCCGCCAGGTTGAACGCCTCGTTCCACATCACGTCGGCGGCGGGCTCGGTCTTCGAGCCGTCCGAGGTCGTGCACGCCGGCCGGTCGACGATGGAGTCCCGCGGGATGCTGACGCCGTACGCCCGCCTCCGGTCGGCCGACAGGTGGAACAGGATCGTCGTGTCGGACCGCTGGCCCGAGCCGGTGAGGTTGTCGATGTTGTTGCCGGCCTCGTCGCGGTCGTCGGACCCCATGACGAGGATGTTCAGGGGCTCCCGCGGCCCCTCGAACCCCAGCTTGTCGGGCCGGTTCTCCAGCTTGTCGGCGACATCGATCACCGTGAGGTTGCCGCCGAGGTGGCGGTAGAAGTAGACGACGCCCAGCCCGGTCACCAGAGCGAGCACCACGGCGGAGATGAGCAGCACCCGCCCGACGGTGCTGGTACGACGAGCCCGGCCGCGGCGCTTCGGCCGATCGGCGGGGGTCGAGTCGTCGAGGCGCTCACCGGTCTCGACAGGCTCGTTCATCGTGGCGGGGTCCTCGGGGTTGCGGGTGCGATTGCGTGAATGTGAACACCCAATATCGCGGGTACTGCCGCGTAGGACAAACCGGCGGGACCTCCGCCCCCAGCGGATCCCGCCCCGACTCGTGCGAAGATGTCCGGTCGTCGGCCCCAGTAGCTCAGCGGATAGAGCAGCCGCCTCCTAAGCGAAAGGTCGCAGGTTCGACTCCTGCCTGGGGCACCCACCCGCCTCGTGTGCCTGAGGCCTACGTACCGGGCGTTCTCAGGCACACGAGGCGACGAGGAGACGCTCAGAACGGTACGAAGGTCGACAGCAGCCCGGTCCCCTCCGTGCGGCCTGACAAGGTGCGGCAGAACTCGACGGCGTCCAGCTCGAGGCGCTCCCCGGAGCCACCCGAGCGCCAGTGGCCGCCGGCGGGGCCGGTCAGCGTCAGGTCGAAGGGTCGGCCGTGCCGGACGGCCCACTCGGCCACCACGTCCGCGACGATCCGCCCGTCGTGGTCCGCCGTCAGGTGCATGGTCCGGTCGGTCGCTCGACTGATGTCGCCGCGGTGCATCCACGGGTCGCGGGTGAGGACGGTGTCGAGCAGGAAGCCGACCCGCCACTTCTCCGGCGCGCCGCCACTGTCGTCGGCGAACGTCAGGGCCCGCAACGGCCGCGGCACCCGCCGCCGACCCGCGACGGCCGCCCGACCGGTCGCGCGCAGCGTCGAGGCGACGTCCGCCTCCGGCAGGTGCGCCTGCTCGCGCACCTGCAACCCGGTCAGCTCGTCGATCTGCGGGGCGCCGGACCGCTTCGCCGCGCGGGCCGACGCGATCATCTGCCGCGCCATCTCCCGCAGTCCGGTCACCATCTGCGCCATCCCGATGCAGTGGCCCGCCATCGCGCGGACGTCCCAGGCGGGGCACTCGGTCGCTGCACCCCATTCGTCCGGCGCCAGCTCGGCGAGCAGGTCGGCCAGCCGCTCGTACTCCGTGGCCGCCAGCGTCATGGCCGTGCCGCGGTCGAACCCGCTGGCCCACGGCCCGCGCCTGGTCGCGCCCTGGTCCTCCGTGCTCGTGGTGCTCATCCTCGTCTCCTCGTCCATCGTCAGTCGGTCGGGCCCGGCAGCCCGACGTGATCGGCGTACATCTCGACGGCCCGGTCGAGGAGCCGCTCGTAGCGAATCCCGCCGGGGTCGTTGGCCAGCTGGGCTTCCACCAGTCCTCCGACGATCGCCACCCAGAGGTCGAGCGCCTCGTCGTCGTCGATGCCGAGCCCGGTCAGCTCCACCCGCAGCAGCTCGATGACCGCGACGGAGGGCGCGTATGCCTCCTCGCTCGGCTCGAACCCGGGCACCAAGCGCTGGTTCAGCAGCTGGAACCACGCCGGATCGGCGACGCTGTAGTCGAAGAACTGATGGGCGAACGCCCGCAGCCGGGCCCGTGGCTCCGTGGGCATCGTGGGCAGGGCTTCGCGGCAGGCCGCAAGGTACGCCGACCAGCCCTGGCCGAACATGGCGTCGTAGATCGCGTGCTTGGAGTCGAAGTGGGAGTAGAGCGACGGGGCCTGCATCCCGACCCGGGTCGCCACCGCGCGCAGCGTCAGCTCCGCCACCCCGTGCTCGCGCGCCACGTCCCAGGCCGCCGCCACGATCTCCGACCGCATTGCCTCACGACGTTTGGAGATCCTATCGTCGCTAGTTGTTCCTAACACAGTTAGGCACTGTGCACCGTCACGGCGTCCCGCGTCAACCCGTCGGCAGGAATCAGTCGGTGGTTCCGAAGAGGTGCGCGCCGCTGCCCAGCTGCCGGCCCAGCGCGAGCGGCGTGGCGACCCGCTTCTCACGGGACGAGATCCTCGTGAAGCTGACGCTCAGCGGCTTGAAGAACTGGAACGTGCCCGTGTCGGGGAAGCAGACCGCCCCCGGGCTCGACCCTGTCCGCACCCGCACGGTGGCGGCACCGGACACCGCAGCGGGTGCGCCGCCGCTGGTGCCACCGAGGTACGGCGCGGACGCCGCGACGTAGATCGTCTGGTCGTCGCTCCCGAACGTGGCGAGGTCGAGGACGCCGCACACGAAGTTGGCGGGCCCCTCGGCGGTCTGGTCCCAGAGCATCGCGGTGAACGTCACCTCGTAGAGCCCCGGGTCTACGGGCGTCGACCAGAGACCGGCGGGGGTGACCGTCTGGCCGCGCCGGCCGGCGCGGTACGTGATCGTGTGCGTGTCCTTCGCCGCGAGCGTCGTCGCGGCAGCGGGTTGGGCGGCGAGGCGGAGTGCCTCGATCGCACGGTCGCGGTCGTGAGTGGAGCCGCCGCCTGCGATGGCAGCGGTGGTGGCGTCGATCCCGAGAATGAGCAGGGCCGCAGTGGCGACGCCGGCCACGACCCCCTTGGGTGAGATCGGCACGTTCGTGTCCTCATGGGTAGGTGATCGTGCCGGGCAGCGTAGCGAGCCCCGCGCCGCGCTGGCGGGACGTTCCGGGCGGGTCGCGCAGCCGACCAGAGGTGGAGCGGTGGACCCTAGCCCCCCGACTCGGGTCCACCGCCACGTCGGCCGGCTCGCGTCCCGGAGGGCTCAGTGACCAGGGTGGCGTAGCCCGACGCCGAAACCTGTGAGATCTCCCCGTTCTCGCGGCCCCACCCCTGGAGGAGCGGCTGCCGTCGTAGGCAGTGTGTCCCGGTGGTCTGGGGCATGCAACAGTTCGTCCACAAATCGGGGCTACTTTTTGCCTTCGCCCACGATCTCGAACCCCAGGCCGGCTTTCTGGAGCCGGTCGAGCAGGTGGTCGCCCATCGCCTGGGCGGTGGTGAGCTGTCCCGCGACGTCCGGGTTGTCGTCGAGGGCGAGGCACATCGCGGACTCCGCCAGCATCTTCGCGGTCTCGCCGTACCCGGGGTCGCCGCCGCTGACGCGGGTGCGCACCGACTGGTCGCCGGCCTCCCCGACGAAGTCGACCGTGAACCACGACTTCTCGCGGCGGGACTCGTCGGGGCCCTCGCCCTGCGTCATCCGGCCGAGCAGCAGGTTGCGCAGCGGCGTGACCTGCGCCGCGACTCCGAGGGCGGCCACGGTCGCGGCGCCGCCCACCGCGTACCGCAGGGTGGTGGTGCCCGCGAAGTGGGAGTAGCGGAACTGCGGACCGTACGCCGAGAGGGCGGCCCCGCTGCGGCCGACGATGATCGGGTCGATCGTCGGCAGCGGGACCAGCCAGTAGCCCAGCACCGGGTCACGCTGCGGCGTGCCGCGGACCGACCGGGACGACCGGCCCTCAGGCCGGTCCTCCTGGCTGCGCCGGGCGATGGCGGCGGACCGGCTCTGGCTGGGGCGTGACAGGGCGGTCATCGCCGAGTGGAACGTCCCGCCGGACACCTCGCCGCCCGCCCGCACGACCCCGCGCAGCCGGATCGGCCGGTCGGAGGGCAGCTGCTGGACCGTGAAGTAGGCGCCGAGGTCGTGCGGGATCGAGTCGAAGCCGCACGCATGCACGATCCGGGCCCCCGTGGTCAGCGCGGTCTCGTGGTGGGCGACGTACATCCGGTCGACGAACTCCGACTCCCCGGTGAGGTCGACGTACCCGGTGCCGGCGGCCGCGCACGCGGCGACGAGCGGCTCGCCATAGGTGAGGTACGGGCCGACCGTGGTGGCCACCACAGAGGTGCGCGCCGCGATCGCGGCGAGCGAGTCCGGGTCGGTGGCGTCGGCGGTGAGCAGCTCGAGGTCGGCCAGCGCCGGCTCGATCGTGGCGAGCTTGTCCCGGACCGACGCCAGCTTCTCCGGGCTGCGACCGGCCAAGGCCCACCGGAGGTCCGCCGGGGCGTGGTGGGCGAGGTACTCCGCGGTGAGAGCGCCGGTGAACCCGGTGGCTCCGAAGAGGACGACGTCGAGGTCACGGGTCGGCATCGCGCCATCGTCGCAGGGAACCGCGACCGGCCCCAAGGCGTCCCATGCTCATGACTGGATCGGGACGCGCAGGGCTGGCCGTGGCCGCGGTCGCTGCGCTCGGAACATCGTTCGTCGCAGGCCTCGCCGTCGCCGGTGGGACGACGGCCTCCCCACCCGGTGGGTCGCGCACGCAGCCGCCGATCACGGTCCCGCTGCGGCTCGCCAACGCCGACCTCCGGCTGCCCGGCAGCTGCGACGCGCTGCTGGAGTCCTACGTCGAACGCGGGGTCGAGCGGGTCGGGCCGTACGGCTGGGACTCCCCCGTCCACTTCTACGCCGAGGACGGCGGCTTCCTGTCCGGCGCCGACGGCGAGGCGGTGGCCGAGGGTCCCTCCACACCGACCGGCGGCCGGGTGGTGGAGCAGGGCAGCAGCGCGACCGGCACCAACGTCCAGGAGGCCGGGGTCGACGAACCGGACGTGGTCAAGACCGACGGCGACCTGCTCGCACGGGTGCTGGAGGAGGACGTCGTCCTCTACGACGTGACCGGCTCCGAGCCGGTCGAGCTCAGCGACCTCGACCTGCCCAGCGTGGTCGACTCCGCGGAGCTGCTGCTGGCCGGCGACTCGCTCGTGGTCATCGGTTCGATCGAGAACGGCGACGCCTTCGGCGACACCCGGGTCCTCACCTACGACGTCTCCGACCCGGCCGCGCCGGCGCTTGTCGACGACCGCGAGCTCGACGCCACCCTGGTCAGCGCCGTCCAGCACGGTGACGACGTCCGGCTGGTGCTCAACGCCGGCCTGCCCGACCTCGACTTCGTGCAGCCCCGCTTCTGGCGCGACGGCGAGGAGGCTGCCGACAGCAACCGAGAGGTCGTGCGCGACTCCACCATCGACGACTGGCTGCCGACCGTCACGACGTACGGCGCCGACGGCGAGGAGTCCGGTACCGAGCCACTGCTGGACTGCGCGTCCGTCACCGTGCCCGACACGGACGCCGCCGCGCTGGGGACGATGGCCGTGCTCAGCTTCGATGCCGACGACCCCGCGGACGCGGAGCGGCTCGGCGTCGCCACCGACACCCGGCTCGCCTACTTCTCGCCCACCCGGATGTACCTCGCGACCAGCGCCTGGTCGACCTGGGGTTGCTGCTGGGACGGGCTGCCGGTCAACGGCACCGCCGCCGACGGCCGCAGCCGGATCTACGGCTTCGAGCTCGACGGCACCGACATGGCCTACGTCGCCTCGGGCGCGGTCGACGGCGTGATCGCCGACCGCTGGTCGATGGACGAGCACGACGGCGTCCTCCGGGTCGCGGTCGGACCGAGCCAGGAGACCGGCAACTTCAACTCGGTGGTGCTGTTGCACGAGGAGGGCTCCGACCTCGAGGAGGTCGGGCGTGTCGACAAGCTCGGGGAGGGCGAGGACATCAAGTCGGTCCGCTGGTTCGACACGCTCGCGATCGTCGTCACGTTCCGGCAGGTCGACCCGCTGTACGCGATCGACCTGACCGACCCGGCGTCGCCGACGCTGCTGGGCGAGCTCAAGATTCCGGGGTTCTCGGAGTACCTGCACCCGATCTCCGGCGATCGACTGATCGGGCTCGGCCAGGACGCGTCGCTCGACGGGATGCTCCGCGGGGCGCAGGCCGCGCTGTTCGACGTCTCCGACCTGACGCGGCCGCGCCGGACCGACGTCGTGCGCTACCGCTCGGCGTCGGTCGCCGCTGCCGCGGTCGATCCCCGTCAGTTCACCTGGCTCCCCGACGCCGACACCGCGCTGACGGTGGTCTCCGAGGGCTGGGAGGGCCGGACCGGCTGGGTCTCGGTGCTGAGCGTCGAGGGCGACGAGCTGGCGAACCGGATGGTGGAGGTCGAGTACGGCAACGACGTCGACTCGGTGCGGTTGGTGCCGCTGCCGGACGGCCGGGTGGTGCTGACGACCGGCGAGGACGTCTCGTTCTTCGAGGTGTGAGCCGCTCGGGCGCCCGGCGTAATCTGGGCGCCATGTGCCGCAACATCCGACCGCTCAACAACTTCGCCCCGCCGGCCACCAACGACGAGGTGGCCGCGGCCGCCCTGCAGTTCGTCCGCAAGGTGAGCGGGACGACCAAGCCGTCGCAGGCCAACCAGGCCGCGTTCGACCACGCGGTGGCCGAGATCGCCCACACGACCCGGCACCTGCTCGACGACCTCGTGACGACCGCGCCGCCCAAGAGCCGCGAGGTCGAGGCCGAGAAGGCTCGCGCCCGCGCCGCCGCCCGGTACGGCACGTGACGCTGCTGCCGACCGCGAGCCTGGTCGACGAGACGCTGACGTTCCTGCGGGACCGGCAGCTCGTCGTCCTCACCGGGGCCGGGCTGTCCACCGACTCCGGGATCCCCGACTACCGCGGTCCCGGGGCGGTCCCCCGCAGCCCGATGACCTACCAGCAGTTCCTGTCCGGCCCCGAGGCCCGGCAGCGCTACTGGGCGCGGGTCCACGTCGGGTTCGGCCGGTTCTCGGCCGCCGCACCCAACGACGGTCATCGCGCGCTGGCTCGGCTCGACCCCGCGCTGCTGATCACGCAGAACGTCGACGGCCTGCACGAGTCGGCCGGGTCCCGGCGCCTGGTCGCACTGCACGGCCGGATCTCCGACGTGGTCTGCCTGGCCTGCCGTGGTACGACGTCGCGCCGCTCGCTCGAGGAGCGGCTGGCGTCGGCGAACCCCGGCTGGGCCGAGGCGCACGCCGACCTCGCGCTGCGACCCGACGGCGACGTCGACCTCCTGCGCGAGACCCGGGACTTCGTGGTGCCCGGGTGCGCCGGGTGCGGCGGGATCCTCAAGCCGGACGTGGTGTTCTTCGGCGAGAACGTGCCCGCCGACCGAGTGGCCCGCTGCTACGACGCGGTGGACGCGCTCGGCGGCGACGGGGCACTCGTGGTGGTGGGGTCGTCGCTGACGGTCATGAGCGGGCTGCGGTTCGTCAAGCGCGCCGCCCGCGCCGGCACGCCGGTCGTGATCGCCAACCGGGGCGCGACGCGCGGCGACGGGCTGGCGACGTACCGCCTCGAGGCGGGGTGCAGCGAGTTCCTGACCGCGCTGGCCGGCTGAGGGCGGATCAGAGCACGCGGACGAAGATGTGCTCGGCGGCCTCCGGGAAGATCTCGGCGGTCTCGCCACCGCTGCCGACCAGCACGCCCTCGGCGGTGCGGGCGACGGTCACGGTCTTGTCGGGCAGCGCGCCGACCCGGCGCAGTGCGCCCATCAGCACCTCGTCCTTCTGCATCTCCTCGGAGATCCGGCGGACGTGCACCCGCGTCTCACCCGTCAGCCCGATCTGGGAGAGGGCGGTGACGCCGTCCATGAACTCCTCGCGCGGACGCGTCTCGCCCAGCTCGTCCAGGCCGGGGATCGGGTTGCCGTAGGGCGACTCGGTCGGGTGGTCGAGCAGCTCGATCAGGCGACGCTCGACGGTCTCGGACATCACGTGCTCCCAGCGGCACGCCTCGGCGTGCACGAGCTCCCAGTCGAGACCGATGACGTCGGTGAGCAGCCGCTCGGCGAGCCGGTGCTTGCGCATGACCCGGGTGGCGAGGCGGTTGCCCTCCTCGGTGAGCTCGAGGTGGCGGTCACCCTCGACCGTGAGCAGCCCGTCGCGCTCCATCCGCGCCACGGTCTGGCTGACGGTGGGGCCGCTCTGGTGCAGTCGCTCCGCGATCCTGGCCCGCAACGGGACGATGCCTTCCTCCACCAGCTCGTAGATGGTGCGGAGGTACATCTCCGTGGTGTCGATCAGGTCGCTCACCTGGCCATTCTCACCCATGGCCGACCGCGGTGGCAGAGTGGGCGGCGATGACTGCCGTGATGTGGTTCCGGCGCGACCTGCGGCTGGCCGACAACCCCGCTCTGGTGGAGGCCGCGGCCGACGGTGACGTGCTCCCGCTGTTCGTGCTCGATCCGGCCCTGTGGGGCCCGGCGGGGCTGCCGCGCCGGCTCTACCTGGGCGACGCGCTCCGGGCGCTCGACGCGTCTCTCCGCGACCGGGCGGGCGGGTCGGGCGGGCTCCAGGTGGTGCGGGGCGACCCGGTCCGGCGGGTCGTGCTGGCCGCGCGGGCCGTGGGCGCGAGCCGGGTGCACGTCGCCGCCGACTTCGGCCCGTACGGGTCCGCCCGCGACGAGCAGGTCGAGGCAGCCCTCGCCGAGCACGACGTCGAGCTGGTGAGGACCGGCTCGCCGTACGCCGTCTCTCCGGGCCGGGTGACCAAGGGCGACGGGACGCCGTACGCCGTGTTCACGCCGTTCAGCCGGGCGTGGGCCGAGCACGGGTGGCGGGCGCCGGTCGACGCGCCGCGGGCGGTCACGTACCTGACGGTCGACGACACGACCGACATCCCGGACCTCGAGCGGCCGGCCGGGCTCTCGCTCCCCGACGCCGGCGAGGCCGCGGCCCGCCGGCGGTGGGACGCCTTCCTCGCCGACCGGATCGACGCCTACCGGGACGATCGCGACAAGCCCGGCGTCCCCGGCACCTCGCAGATGAGCGTCCACCTCAAGTGGGGGGAGATCCACCCCCGGACGATGCTCGCCGACCTCGCGCCCCGACGCTCGGCCGGCGCCGCGACCTACCGGACCGAGCTGGCCTGGCGGGAGTTCTACGCCGACGTGCTCCACCACCGGCCCGAGACGGCGCGCGAGTACCTGCGCCCGGAGTACGCCCGGATGGAGTACGACGAGCCCGGCGACCAGCTCGACCGGTGGCGCGGTGGCCGGACCGGCTTCCCGATCGTGGACGCCGGGATGCGGCAGCTGCGTGAGACCGGCTGGATGCACAACCGGGTCCGGATGATCGTCGCGAGCTTCCTGGTGAAGGACCTCCACCTCGAGTGGCAGCACGGCGCCCGCCACTTCATGCGACACCTCGTCGACGGCGACCTCGCCTCCAACCAGCACGGCTGGCAGTGGACCGCCGGGTGCGGCACCGACGCGGCGCCGTACTTCCGCGTCTTCAACCCGATCAGCCAGGGCCGGAAGTTCGACCCCGACGGCCGCTACGTCCGCCGCTGGGTGCCCGAGCTCGCCGACGCCGAGGACCCCCACGCACCGGTCGACCCGATCGTCGACCACGCCGAGGCCCGGCGCGAGGCGCTCGCCCGGTGGGAGAGGATCAGGTCGTGACCGAGCTGCTCGTGCCCCGCCGGTTCGCCGGACCACCGTCCTCGGGCAACGGCGGCTGGACCGCGGGTGCGCTGGCCGCCCTGCTCGACCACGACCGGCCCGACGACCGGGCCGCGGCGTGGCCGACGGTCCGGGTCACGCTGCGGCGACCGCCGCCGCTCGACGAGCCGATGCCGGTGGCGGACGGGGTCGCGACCCGGTCCGGCGACCCGGTCGCGGTCGCCGAGGTGGTCGACGGCGACCTGGCGACGGTCGACCCGGTCGCACTCGACGTCGCGGTCGCGGCGGCGGCGACGTACCCGGGCTTCACCCGCCACCCGTTCCCGACGCTGCTTCGCGTGCGGCCCGGCGCGCGAGGAGGGCGACGGGCTGCGGATCTTCCCCGGCCGGGTCGACGACGCCGGTGGCCGGACCCGGGTCGCCGCGCCGTGGACGCCGCACCCGTCGGTCGCCGAGGACTACCACCAGTACGCCGACGACACGCAGCGCGCCTCGCTGCCGGTGACCTGGGCCGCGCTCGACTGCGTGGGTGGGTGGGCGGGCGACCTGACGGAGCGGCCGATGGTGCTGGGCCGGATGACGGCGCAGGTCCACACCCTGCCGGTGATCGGCGCGCCGCACGTGGTCGTGGGCGACGCGCGCTCCACCGAGGGTCGCAAGACGTTCACCGCCGCCACCCTGTACGACGGCGACGGGTCGGTGGTGGCGGTCGCCGAGCACGTCTGGATCGCGATCGACGTGGCCGCGTTCGGCTGACGTCGGCGGTTTGACCAGGGGTCCGGCGGCGACCAGACTTCCCGGATGACTTTGAACGATCCAATCCGCTCCGGCCCGTGGTGGCGCGACGCAGTGACCTACCAGGTCTACGTGCGCAGCTTCGCCGACTCCGACGGCGACGGCGTCGGCGACCTGCCCGGCATCACGTCGCGGCTGCCGTACCTACGCGACCTCGGGGTCGACGCACTCTGGATCACGCCCTTCTACACCAGCCCGCAGCACGACCACGGCTACGACGTGGCCGACTACTGCGACGTCGACCCGCTGTTCGGCGACCTCGCGGCCGCCGACGAGCTGCTGACCACCGCCCACGACCTCGGCCTCAAGGTCGTGGTCGACCTGGTCCCCAACCACACGTCGGACGAGCACCCGTGGTTCGAGGCCGCGCTGGCCGCCGGCCGGGGCAGCCCCGAGCGAGCGCGCTACCTGTTCCGTGAGAGCGCGGACGGCCCGCCGAACAACTGGGGCTCGGTCTTCGGCGGCCCGGCGTGGACGCAGGTCGAGGACGGTCAGTGGTACCTCCACCTCTTCGACAGCACCCAGCCCGACCTCGACTGGCGCAACCCCGAGGTGCCGGCGATGTTCGAGGACGTGCTCCGGTTCTGGCTCGACCGCGGCGTCGACGGGTTCCGGGTCGACGTCGCGCACGGCCTCTTCAAGGAGGAGGGCCTGCGCGACCAGCTCGTGACCGGGTCCGGTGGCCATACCGGGTCGATGGTCGAGCGGCGGCTCCACGACGAGCCGATGTGGGACCAGCCCGAGGTGCACGAGGTCTACCGGCGCTGGCACCGGGTGCTGGCCGAGTACGACGGCGAGCGGATGGCGGTCGCGGAGGCGTGGACCCAGACGCCGGAGTCGATGGCGCGGTTCGTGCGGCCCGACGAGCTCTCCCAGACGTTCAACTTCGGCTGGCTGCTGGCCGACTGGTCCGCGACCGCGTTCGCCGACGTCATCACCGGCACGCTGGCCGCGATGGCACCGGTCGGTGCCGCCCCGACCTGGGTGCTCAGCAACCACGACGTGGTCCGGCACCCGACCCGCTACGGCGGCGGCGAGCGCGGCCACGCCCGGGCCCGCGCCGCCACGCTGACCATGCTGGCGCTCCCCGGCTCGGCGTACGTCTACCAGGGGGAGGAGCTCGGGCTGCCCGAGGTCGACGTCGCCCCGGAGCACTGGCAGGACCCGGCCTCGCTGCGGACCGGCCAGCAGGGCCGGGACGGCTGCCGGGTGCCGCTCCCGTGGTCGGGGTCGGCGGCGCCGTACGGCTTCGGGCCGGGCGAGGGCCAGCCCTGGATCCCGCAGCCGTCGGAGTGGGCCGGCCTGAGCGTCGAGGCACAGGAGGGCAGGAAGGGTTCGACCCTGGAGTTCTACCGAGCGGCGCTCCGGGCGCGCCGCGAGCACGCGCTCGGCGCCGGCCCTCACGTACGGGTCGCCGACGGTCCCCGCCGCACCCTCGTCGTCGAGCGGGGACCGATCACCGTGGTCCTGAACTGCGGCGAGACCCCGGTCCGCCTGCCCGACGGCGAGGTGCTGATCGCCAGCGGTGCGCTCACGGGCAACCAGCTTCCCGCCGACACCGCTGTCTGGCTCCGCCGCTGACCCGTCACAAATGCAGGCCTGGGAGCGGCTGAGCGGGCACAAATTGCGGGCCGAGCGGGCACTTTGTGCCCGGTCAGCCGCCTTACGCCCGGCATTTGCGCCCGGTCAGCTGGAAATGCGGGCGACCCGCAGGCGTGGCACCCGCCTCTCGGCGGCGCCGCTCCGGCGGACGTGGGTCCGGATCACCTGCGGGTCGGGTGGCTGCTGTGGATTCGTCAGCAGCCGGACCGGGACGTCAAAGCCCGGTCCTCCTACTGGCTGCTAGCGGGCAGCCACCTCACGCGTCCCGTAAGAACTCATTCCTCGGACCACCTCCTTTCCCGTGTGACACCACGGTAGGTCGCCGGTGGCGGCGGACTCAAGGGCTTTACGCCGAGCGTCCGTCAGGCGGTCAGGTCCTCGGCCATGGGCTGCGAGAACTGCGCCTCGTACAGCCGCGCGTAGGCCCCTTCGCGGGTGAGCAGCTCGTCGTGGCTCCCCTGCTCCACGATCGCGCCGTCCTCCATCACGAGGATCAGGTCGGCGTCGCGGATGGTGGACAGCCGGTGCGCGATCACGAAGGACGTCCGGTCGGCGCGCAGCGCCGCCATCGCCCGCTGCAGCAGCACCTCGGTCCGGGTGTCGACCGACGACGTCGCCTCGTCGAGGATCAGCAGGGCCGGCTGGGTCAGGAAGGCCCGGGCGATCGTGACGAGCTGCCGCTCGCCCGCTGAGAGGTTGGAGCCGTCCTCGTCGATCACCGTGTCGTAGCCGTCGGGCAGCGAGTGCACGAACCGGTCGACGTACGTCGCACGCGCCGCCTCGAGGATCTCGTCCTCGGTCGCGTCCGGCCGGCCGTAGGCCAGGTTCTCGCGGATCGTCCCCTCGAACAGCCAGGTGTCCTGGAGCACCATCCCGACCTGGCTGCGCAGGGTGGCGCGTGGCATCGCGGAGACGTCGACGCCGTCGAGGGTGATCCGGCCGCCGTCGAGCTCGTAGAAGCGCATCACCAGGTTCACCAGGGTGGTCTTGCCCGCGCCGGTCGGCCCGACGATCGCGACCGTCTGGCCCGGCCGCGCGACCAGCGACAGGTCCTCGATCAGCGGCCGCTCGGGCTCGTAGCGGAACGAGACGTGCTCGAACGCGACCTCTCCGCGGCGTACGGGCACCGCGTCCGGCTCGGCCGCCGCGTCGGGCTCCTCGTCGGCGTCGAGGAGCTCGAAGACTCGCTCGGCGGAGGCGACCCCGCTCTGGAGCAGGTTCATCATCGAGGCGACCTGCGTCAGCGGCTGCGTGAACTGGCGGGTGTACTGCACGAACGCCTGCACCTCACCCAGGGTCAGCGACCCGCCGGCCACACGCAGCGCGCCGACGACCGCGACCAGGACGTAGTTGAGGTTCCCGAGGAACATCATCGCGGGCATGATCAGGCTGGAGACGAACTGGGCGCCGAAGCTGACCTTGAACAGCTCCTCGTTCTCCTCCTCGAACGCCCGCTCCACCTCGGCCCGGCGGCCGTAGACGCTGACCAGCGCGTGGCCGGAGAACGCCTCCTCGATCTGGGCGTTGAGGACCCCGGTCCGACGCCACTGGGCGATGAACTGGCCCTGGCTGCGGGCCATGATCGCGCGGGTCACGAACAGGGAGGCCGGCACCGTCAGCAGCGCGACCAGCGCGAGCAGCGGAGAGATCCAGAGCATCATCGCGAGCACGCCGAACACCGTGAACAGCGACGTCAGGAGCTGGCTCATGGTCTGCTGCAGCGACTGGCTGATGTTGTCGATGTCGTTGGTGACCCGGCTGAGCAGCTCACCGCGCGGCGACCGGTCGAAGTACGAGAGCGGGAGCCGGTGGATCTTCGACTCGACGTCGTCGCGCAGGGTCCGGACGGTCGTCTGGACGACCCGGTTGAGCAGCAGCCCGGCGGCCCACGACAGGAGCATCGCGACGACGTAGATCGCCAGCGCGAGCAGCATCACGTCACGGACCGCGACGAAGTCGACGCCGGCACCCGGGACGAGGCCCGGGATGCCGGAGAGCAGGTCGGCCAGCTGGTCGTCGCCCCGCGCCCGCAGCGCCGCGATCGCCTGCTCGCGGGTGGTGCCCGCGGGGAGCCGGCGGCCCATGAAGCCGGCGAACACCAGGTCGGTGGCCCGACCGAGAACCCGCGGCCCGTAGGACATCAGGCCGACGCTGACGAGCGTCAGGACGACGACCAGCACCACGTTGCCGCGGGCGGGGGCCAGCCGGTGCATCAGGCGGCGCGCGGACGGACCGAAGTCCATCGCCTTCTGCCCGACGAGCCCGCCGCCCATCGGGCCGCGCCCCGGGCCCGGGCCGGCCTGGATCCGCTCGGTGGCCTGGAAGGCGCGGGGCTTGTCGGAGCCCTGGGACGTCTGGGAGCTCTGGGCGCTCATGCCGCGGCCTCCTCGCTCAGCTGCGACTCGACGATCTCGCGGTACGTCGCGCTGGAGGCGAGCAGCTCGTCGTGGCGGCCCCGGCCGACGATCCGGCCGTCGTCGAGCACCACGATCTGGTCGGCGTCGCGGATCGTGGAGACCCGCTGGGCGACGATCACCACCGTCGCCTCGGTCGTGTGTGGCCGCAGCGCGGCGCGGAGCCGGGCGTCGGTCGCGAGGTCGAGCGCCGAGAAGCTGTCGTCGAACAGGTAGATAGCGGGCCGGCGTACGAGCGCCCGCGCGATGGCGAGCCGCTGCCGCTGGCCGCCCGAGAAGTTGGTGCCGCCCTGCACGACCGGCGCGTCGAGCCCGGCCTCCAGGGTCTCCACGAAGTCGCGGGCCTGGGCGATCTCGAGGGCCTCCCAGAGCCGGTCGTCGGTGGCGTCGGCCGCGCCGTACTCGAGGTTGCTGCGGATCGTGCCGGAGAACAGGTAGGCACGCTGCGGCACCAGGCCGAGCTCGCCCCACAGCACCTCGGGCTCGAGGTCGCGGACGTCGACGCCGCCGACCGACACCGAGCCGCTGGTGACGTCGAAGAGCCGCGGCACGAGGTTGACCAGGGTGCTCTTGCCGGCGCCGGTCGAGCCGACGACCGCGACGGTCTGCCCGGGCCGGGCCTCGAACGAGACGTCCGCCAGCACCGGCTCGTCGGCGCCGGGGTAGGAGAACGTGGCCGTGCGGACGTCGAGGTGTCCACGACGCCCCGGGTCTGGCCGTTGCGGCGAGGCCGGCGGCGTCACCGACGTCTCGGTGTCCAGCACCTCCGCGATCCGGTCGGCGCAGACCGCCGCCCGGGGGATCAGCATCAGCATGAACGTCGCCATCATCACTGACATCAGGATCTGCATGAGGTAGGAGAGGAACGCCGTCAGCGGACCGACCTCCATCAGCCCGTCGTCGACCCGGTGAGCCCCCACCCACAGCACGCCGACGCTGCTGACGTTGACGACCACCATGACCAGCGGGAACAGGGTGAACATCCAGCGGCCGACCCGGAGCGCCACGTCGGTCAGGTCGGCGTTGGCGTCGCGGAAGCGGACGATCTCGTGGCGCTCGCGCACGAAGGCGCGCACCACCCGGATGCCGGTGATCTGCTCGCGCAGCACCCGGTTCACCTCGTCGACCTTCGGCTGCATCCGACGCGAGTCGGGGATCATCCGGCTCACCACCAGCCCGACGGCCAGGAACAGCGCGGGGACCACGAGCAGCAACGTCCAGCCGAGCCCGGCGTCGACCCGCAGCGCCATCAGCACGCCGCCGACCATCATGATCGGAGCGGCCACGGCCATCGTGCACGACATCAGCACCAGCATCTGCACCTGCTGGACGTCGTTGGTGGTCCGCGTGATCAGGGACGGCGCGCCGAACTGCTGCACCTCGCGGGTCGAGAACGTGCCGACCCGGTGGAACAGCGCGGACCGGAGGTCGCGGCCGAAGGCCATCGCGGTGCGCGAGCCCAGCCGGACGGCGAGCACCGAGCACACGATCTGCACGAAAGAGATGGCGAGCATCGCCCCGCCGAGCTCCCAGATCCGGCCGGTGTCACCGGTGGCGATGCCGTCGTCGATGATGTCCGCGTTGAGGCTCGGCAGGTAGAGCATCGCCACGACTCCCACGAACTGGAGCGCGACGACCGCCGCCAGCGGCCTCCTGTACGGCGCGAGCCGCTCGCGCAGCAGTCGGACCAGCATCAGTCGTCTCCCCTCTCGAGCATCCCGCCGAGCAGGACGTCGACGATCTCGCGCGGGGTCATGGTGTCTCCCTCGGCGATGCCAGGGTGCGAGCCCGCGAACGTGAGCAGCCGGATCACGTGCAGCGCGCGCTCCGGTTCGATCCGCAGCCGGTCGGCGTCGGCACCGAGCACCTCGCGGACCAGCGGCTGCAGCCGGGCGTCCCACCGCTTGCGGAACTCGCGCCGCTGCTCCTTGTCGGGTGCCACCATCCCGAGCTTGTCGAGGAGCAGGAAGACCCGGGCGAACCGCTGCTGCATCGCGGCGACGAGCGCCTCGAGACGCTGCTCCAGGGGCGCGTCGAGGTCGATCGCGCGGAGGTCGGCCTCGTAGCGGGTCGGCTCCATGGCGGCGCGCACCGCGGCCTCGACCAGCTGTTCCTTCGACCCGAACGCCCGGAAGATGGTCCCCTCGGCGACGCCGGCCGCCTCGGCGATCAGCCGGGTCGTGACACCCCGCCCGTGCGCGAACAGCAGCGGCACCGTCGCCTCGACCAGCGCGGCGCGGCGCTGGTCGGGAGTGAGCGGGGTGGCACGGGGCACCCGCACAGACTAAGTGAGTGAGCGCTCACTCACAACTGGGTTTGGGCCGCGTCAGGGCGCGAGCCGATGCACCGCCCAGCCCCCGGCGGCTCGCGTGTACACGAGCCGGTCGTGCATCCGGCCGGGTCGCCCCTGCCAGAACTCGACCGACTCGGCACCGACCCGGAAGCCGCCCCACTCATCGGGCACCGGGACGTCGCGGTCGGCGTAGCGCGCGGTCTGCTCGTCGTACGACGCCTGGAGCTCGGCCCGGTCGGCCACCGGTCGCGACTGGTGGGACGCGTGCGCGCCGAGCTGCGAGCCACGCGGACGGCTGGCGAAGTAGGCGGCGACGTCCTCTCTCGGGAGCGGCGCGGCCAGTCCCTCGATCCGCACCTGGCGCTCGAGCGGGTGCCACGGGAACAACAGCGCGCAGCGGGGGTTGGCCGCCAGCTCGGAGCCCTTGCGCGACCGCAGGTTCGTGAAGAACACGAAGCCGTCAGTCGACACGCCCTTGAGCAGCACGAGCCGCGACGAGGGCCGACCGTCGGCGGACACCGTCGAGACGACCATCGCGTTCGGCTCGTGGAGCCCCGCGGCCTGCGCCTCGTCGAACCAGCGGGCGAACATCGCGAACGGGTCGGCCTCCAGGTCGGACTCGGCCAGGCCGGCGTCGGCGTACTCCCGTCGCAGGGCCGCGACGTTCGGTCCGCGCTGGGGGCTCATGGCGTCGACCCTAGACCGGCAGGCAGAATGCCCACGGATCCATCGAGGATCCAACGAAGGGGTCACATGAGCGAGCAAGCGGACGTCCATCACGGCCTCGAGGGCGTGGTCGCCTTCGCGTCGGAGATCGCCGAGCCGGACAAGGAGGGCTCGGCGCTGCGCTACCGCGGCGTCGACATCGAGGAGCTCGTCGGGCGGGTGCCGTTCGAGAACGTGTGGGGCCTGCTCGTCGACGGCGCCTACACGCCGGGGCTGCCGCCGGCCGAGCCCTACAACATCGCGATCCACACCGGCGACGTCCGCGCCGACGTGCAGGCCAGCGTGGCGATGCTGGCGCCGATGCTCGGAATGGGGCAGACCTACGACATCTCCGACGAGCAGGCGCGGCTCGACCTGTCGCGGGTCGCCGTGATGGTCCTCTCGTACGCCGCGCAGAGCGCCCGCGGCATCGGCAAGCCGCTCGTCCCGCAGCACGAGGTCGACCAGGGCCGCTCGCTCGCGGAGCGGTTCCTGATCCGCTGGCGGGGCGAGGCGGACCCCGCCCACGTGAAGGCGATCGACGCCTACTGGTCGTCCGCCGCCGAGCACGGCATGAACGCCTCGACGTTCACGGCGCGGGTCATCACCTCGACCGGCGCGGACGTGGCCGCCGCCTTCTCCGGCGCCATCGGCGCGATGAGCGGGCCGCTGCACGGCGGCGCGCCCTCACGCGTCCTCGGCATGATCGAGCAGGTGGAGCGGCGCGGCGACGCCGTCGCCTACGTCAAGGAGCTGCTCGACAACGGCGAGCGGCTGATGGGCTTCGGCCACCGCGTCTACCGCGCCGAGGACCCGCGGGCCCGGGTGCTGCGGCGGACCGCGCAGGAGCTCGATGCCCCGCGCTACGAGGTCGCCCAGCGGTTGGAGCAGGCGGCGTTGTCGGAGCTCCGCGAGCGGCGCCCCGACCGGGTGCTCGAGACCAACGTGGAGTTCTGGGCCGCGATCGTCCTCGACTTCGCGGGCGTCCCCGCGCGGATGTTCACCTCGATGTTCACCTGCGCCCGCACCGGCGGCTGGTCGGCCCACATCCTCGAGCAGAAGCGGACCGGCCGGCTGATCCGGCCGTCGGCGATCTACACCGGCCCGGCCGCCCGCGCCGCCACGGACGTTGAGGGCTGGCACGACACCTGGGCCGGATGAGCGATCCCGTCGACCGCCGGCCGACGCTCCACACGGAGCGGATCCGGCTGGAGCCGCTGACCTCCGACCACACCGAGCTGCTGGTCGAGCTCGACTCGGACGAAGAGGTCCTGCGATTCATCTTCGGGCGGGCGCTGCCACGCACGGAGGTCGTCGAACAGCACCTGCCGCGGCGGCTGCGGCCGGACGGTCCACCGCGCGGCCTCGGCTACTGGGCCGGCTTCTCCCGCGACCACGAGGAGTTCCTCGGGTGGTGGACGCTCGCGGTCGACGACGAGGACCCGGGCACCGCGGAGCTCGGCTACCGGCTCCGGCGCGACGCGTGGGGCCGGGGCTACGCCACCGAGGGGTCGAGGGCGCTGCTCGACCATGCGTTCCGCACGCTCGGGCTCCCGGTCGTGTGGGCCACCACGATGGCCGTCAACGCCGGGTCCCGCAGTGTGATGACCAAGCTCGGCATGACGCACGTCAGGACCGACGTCCGGGAGTGGGCCGACCCGCTGCCCGGGGCCGAGCTCGGGGAGGTGCGCTACGAGATCACGCGCCGTGATTGGCTGTCGCGATGAGCGACATCGATCTCTGGGACCGCGAGGCGCAGACCTTCGACGAGGCGGCCGACCACGGGTTGGCCGACTCCGCGTGCCGTGAGGCCTGGCGCTCGCTGCTGCTCGAGCACCTGCCGCCGGCCCCGGCGACGGTCGCCGACCTCGGCTGCGGCACCGGCACGCTGGCGCTACTGCTCGCCGAGGAGGGCTACGCAGTGGACGGTGTCGACTTCTCACCCGAGATGGTGCGGCTCGCCCGGGCGAAGGCCGGACAGGTCGCGACGTTCCACGAGGCCGATGCCGCCGCGCCGCCGCTCTCCCCGGCGGCGTACGACGTTGTCCTGAGCCGGCACGTCCTCTGGGCGATGCCCTCACCGGCAGCCGCCCTCGAGCGATGGATCGCGCTCCTCCGGCCCGCCGGTCGGCTGCTGCTGGTCGAAGGCAGCTGGTCGACGGGCGCCGGCCTGACCGCCGAGGAGACCGTCGAGCTGGTGGCGGCGACCGGCTACCGGCCCCAGCTGCGCCGGATGCCGGAGCCGGTGTTCTGGGGTCGCGACATCACCGACGACCGCTACCTGGTGGTCGCCACCGCCTGATCCGGGCGCTCCGGTCTTGACTAGTGACCATTTGGTCACATATCCTGCCGGCGTGGACCACCAGGACGCCGTGTTCAAGGCACTCGCGGACCCGACGCGCCGGGAGATCCTCGACCTGCTGTTCACCCGGGACGGCCGCACCGTCGGGGAGGTGTGCGAGGTGTTCGACGACCGGATGAGCCGGTTCGGCGTGATGAAGCACCTCGCCGTCCTCACCGAGGCCGAGCTGGTGGTCACCGCGAAGGAGGGCCGCACCAAGCGGCTGTTCCTCAACCCGGTGCCGATCGAGCAGGTCGCCGACCGCTGGATCAGCAAGTACGCCGCTCGCTTCACCTCGGCCCTGGTCGACCTGAAGAAGCATGTCGAGAACCCGCCCGAGACCGCCGAAGGACCCGCGTCATGACCCTCACCGCGCACGTCTACCAGATCCACATCAACGCCGACGCCGACCAGGTCTGGGCCGCCATCACCCAGTCGGAGTGGAAGAAGCGCTACTTCCACGGCACGTCGTACGCCGAGGGCCCGACGCCCGGCGCGCGCTACCGCACCGTCAAGGCCGACGGTGAGGATGCGATCGACGGCACGATCGAGGAGATGACCCCGCCGGGGGCCGGGACCCCGGGCCGGTTCGTCCAGACGTGGCACGTGCTCTACGACGCCGAGCTCGCCGCCGAGCCGCCGAGCCGCGTCGAGTGGACGGTCGAGCAGGTCGGCGACCGGCTCACCCGGGTCCGCCTGGTGCACGGCGACCTCGCATCCAGCCCGCTCACGTGGGCCAACGTCAAGGACGGCTGGGTCTGGGTGCTGGACGCGCTCAAGACCGTGCTGGAGACCGGCCGGACGCTACCGCGGATCACCATCGACACCGACGAGGCTCCAGTGCCCGCGGAGGGCGACTGGCACCGGCGGCAGGGCGTCGAGGCCACCAACGAGGCGTTCACGCTGCTGGCCGCCGACCGCGACCCGGCCGCCGACGAGCGGCTGCTGCGATTGGTCCACACCGCTGCGTACCACTGGGAGCTGGCCACCGGCGCCCTGCCGCACCACGCGATCCGCGCCGACTACCTGATCTCGCGGGCGCTGACCGCCACCGGTCAGCCCGAGCGGGGACTGGCCGCTGCCGACCGGGTGCTGTCCGGCTGCCTGGAGCACGCGCTCGCCGACTTCGACCTGGCCTACGCCCACGAGGCCAGGGCCCGCGCCCTCCACGCCCTCGGGCGAGGCGACGAGGCCGCCGCCGCCTGGGCAGCCGCTCGGGCGGTCGAAGTAGCCGACCCCGAGGACCGCGCCATCGTCGAGGCGGACCTCGCCGACCTCCAGCCGGTCCTGGGCTAGCGAGGCGCGCGTCATGAGGATCGCCGCCGCGCTCTCGTCCCTGCTGCTCGGCCTGGGGTTCGGCATCCCGGGTGCGATCGGGGCCTGGCAGCTCGCGCGGACCGGAACCGTGTGGACGTTCCTGGGCTTCCCGACCTACGGCGGGGGCCCGTTCGAGCGGATCGGGATCCAGACCAGCGTCCCGCTGCTCCTCGCGTTCGTCGCGGTGTGCGCCGCGGACGTGGCGCTGGGCGTGGCGATCCTGGTGGACGCACCCCTGACCGGCCGGTTGTCGGTCGGCCTGCTCGTCGTGGAGTCGGTCTTCTGGGTGGGCTTCGCGCTGCCGTTCGCGCCGCCGCTCGGCATCGCCCGGACGCTGCTCCTGCTGCTCGCCTAGCGGTGGCTCAGTCGAGCCGGCCGTCGTACCAGCTGGTCCTCCCGCGGCCCCCGACCCGGCTCAACGACACGTGCAGGTGATCGCGGTGCCGAGCCGTCGCGCTGCACCGCTTCCTGCTCGGGCACGGCGACGCCAGGTAGGGCTCGCCCTCGAAACCGTCCCAGGCGCTGTACATGCGGTCGTTCCAGATCACGTACATGATCCCCATCCGACGCGCCCGCGCATCGGGGTTGCCAGTCTTGTCGGTGGCGCGCACGAGGTCGAGGAAGGCCGCCGCCTTCTGCCGGTCCTTCTTCCTCGTGGCGTCGAGGGTCCAGTCGAACGCCCGGCCCTCCTTGTGCTCCGACGTACCTCCCGCGCCACATGGCCGGGAGATGCCACCGAACCCGCCACCGTGGCTCCGCACGATCCAGCGGCCGAGCACCGTGGTCCCTGGCTTGGCCTTGGGCCGGCAGCGCGACTGCGGGTCGTACGACGCGTAGCCCTCGATCGCCGACTCGGTCTCCTGGGCACGGGCGGCACCGCTGGCCAGCTGGACGGTGGCGACGACGGCGAGCACGAGCACGGCGAGGAGCGGGAGCAGGGCACTGCGACGAGACATGGGGGGACCTCCGGGGGCGAAATGCCCCTCGACGGTACGTCGAGCCCTCGGATCTGTCAGGGAAACCGGGGTCCCTGGTGTACGACGACCGGCGTGCCGGGCGAGGCCCGCCCGCCCGGCACGCTCGGGTCAGCCGACGGGCGCCAGCCGCACGCCGCGCCGGTACTTGCCGCCGAAGCGCTGGCCGTCGGTCGCGAACCAGACCCCCTGCTCGTTGGCGTACATCTGGTAGCCGCCTTCAGCCTGGGGCATCCGCGGTGCCCAGCTCAGGGCCGTGCCCGTGAGCGGGTCGATCGCGCCGCCGCCGAGCCGCGAGACCGCCCCGGGGCCGGCGTTGTCGCGCCCGAAGGGGTTGTCGAGCCAGCGGCTGTGGCCCTGCACGTAGACCGCCGCTCCGGTGTCGATCACCGAGTGCAGCGAGTCGCCGCCGGTGTAGTTGATCCAGTGCGGAACGGTGGGCGAGAGGTTGGAGACCGAGAACCGTGAGGCCGCGTCGCACAGCACCTGGCCCGGGCCCTCGCCGTTGATGCGGTGGCCGCCCGAAGCGGCGAAGGTGAAGAACTGGCTGCTCGGCGAGAAGTCCACGTCGTGGAGGTAGGCCTGGTAGACCTTCGCGACCCGGGCCGCATGGCACTCGCGCTCCAGCGGCGGTAGTACCACGGTGACAACGTGGCGTCCGTCGGGCCCGAGGTCCAGCATGAAGGCCCGGTGCCGGCGCTGTCCCGCGACCGACTGGAAGTTGCCGACGGCGACCAGCTTGGTGCCGTCGGGGCTGATGTCGAACCGGAACACCTCGGCCGAGCTGGTGTACCGCAGCGGGTCGGCGACCGTGATGCCGTTGAAGTACGGCAGGAGGTCCCCGGTGTCGGGGTCCAGCGCCACCAGCTTGCGGCCGAAGCCACCGGACACGATCAGCATCCCGTTGTAGCAGCTCGAGGTCGGTGGCCCGGGCACCCGCGATGGCGGGCTTCGGGTTGAACCCCAGGTCGAGCTGACCGGTGGACAGGCTCAGCTTCGCCACGCGGTTGCGACGGACCCCGTTGACCGTCGTGAACTGGCCGGCGATGTAGACGTCGTCGCCGTGGCCGAGGACGCTCCACACCCGGTTGTTGACCTGCGGCGCGAAGGACGAGACCGCTCCGGTGAAACGGTTGAACGAGAAGACGTTGCTGCGCGCGTAGGACTGGTCCCGCTGCGCGTTCTCGACCGAGCTGAACCGGCCGCCGACCACCATCTGGTCCCCCGCCTGGTTCACCGTGTAGGCGAACGGCTTCACCCCCTCGGCCCGCAGGTGCGGTGTGAAGGTCGCCGCCTGGGACTGCACGACGGTCGTGTGGCTGACGTCACTCGCCCCGGCCGGCGGGCCGAGTGTGAGTGCGATGAGTGCGGCCGAGCCGGCCGCGATCGTTCGGACAGTGACGCGATGCATGTGCTCCCCCGTAGATAGGCGACCCCCCGCAAGTGCACGCTGGGGGGTGTGAGCACGTTGGAAAGCCGCGTCGTCAGTGCGCTTTCACAGGTCACCCTAACCCGCGGCCTCCGGATCTGCACCCGTCGAGGGCAGACGCTTGGCAAAGCATCGGTTCTGCGGCGACCAGCGGTAGTGCCCGAAGCTCGCGACCGCCGTGTACCCCGACGACGTGTACAGCGCGATCGCCTCGGGCTGGGCGTCACCCGTCTCGAGCACCATCGCGCGGGCACCGGCAGCGGCGGCGGTCCGCTCCAGGTGGGCGAGCACCCTGCGCGCGTGGCCGGCGCCCCGGGCATCCCGGACGACGAACATCCGCTTGATCTCGGCGGTCTCCGTGGTGCCGAACGCCTCGACGTCGTCGCGCCGCCGCCACGCCCCGGATGCCACGGGTACGTCATCGACGTACCCGACGAAGAAGCTGCCGCGTGGCGGGTCGAACATGACGGGGTCGAGCGGGGTGTCGTCACGACCGCCGTACCGCGCCACGTACTCCTCCTGCACCGCCTCGATCAGCATCAGCGCGTCGGGGTGTCCCCACCCGACGCGGACCAGCCGCAGCGCGGTGTCCATGCGATGTCCACGCCCTCCCCTGGGTGCCGTCGCCGGCTCGAGCAGGTGCCACAATAGACGCCGCTGACAGCGTCGTCAGGAAGTACGCCCCGAGCCCACGCGGAAGGTTGCCCATGAGCGACGCCCTCCAGATCCCCACCGACCTGTTGCCGGCCGACGGCCGGTTCGGGGCCGGTCCGTCCAAGATCCAGACCAGCCACCTGGACGCGCTCGCCGCGACCGGCTCGGGGCTGATGGGCACGTCGCACCGGCAGGCGCCGGTCAGGGCGACCGTGGGCCGGGTCCTCGAGGGTCTGACAGCGTTCTTCGGCCTGCCGGACGGCTACCAGGTCGTGCTCGGCAACGGTGGCGCGACGGCGTTCTGGGACGTCGCCTGCTTCGGGCTGATCCGGGAGAAGAGCCAGCACCTGGCGTTCGGGGAGTTCTCGGCCAAGTTCGCCGCGTCCGTCACGAAGGCGCCCTGGCTGGCAGACCCGACGGTGATCGCCAGCGAGCCGGGGTCGCGTCCCGACCCGGTCGCGGAGGCCGGCGTCGACTGCTACGCCTGGGCGCACAACGAGACCTCCACAGCGGTGATGGCGCCGGTCGTGCGCCCCACCGGCATCGGTGACGCCGACCTGGTGCTCGTCGACGCGACGTCCGGCGCCGGTGGCCTGCCCGTCGACCTCGCCGAGGTCGACGTCTACTACTTCGCTCCGCAGAAGTGCTTCGCCTCCGACGGCGGGCTGTGGGTGGCGATCATGTCGCCGCGCGCGCTGGCCCGGGTGAAGGAGATCGCGGCGACCGACCGCTACGTCCCGCCGTTCTTCGACCTGCCGACCGCCATCGACAACTCGTCGAAGAACCAGACCTACAACACCCCGTCGGTGGCCACCCTCTTCCTGATGGCCGAGCAGCTCGACTGGATGAACGCCCACGGCGGCCTGGCGGGCATGGTCGAGCGGACCACGGCCTCGTCCGACGCCCTCTACGGCTGGGCCGAGAAGACGGCCTACACCACGCCGTACGTCGCCGACCCGGCGCTGCGCTCGCTGGTCATCGGCACCGTCGACTTCGACGAGTCGGTGGACGCCGACCGGATCGCCGCCATCCTCCGGGCCAACGGCATCGTCGACACGGAGCCCTACCGCAAGCTGGGCCGCAACCAGCTCCGGGTCGCGATGTACCCCGCCATCGACGCGAGCGACGTCGAGGCACTCACCCGCTGCATCGACCACGTCGTCTCGGCGTTCTGACCCGGGTGCCGTCTGCGTGGCGGTAGTCCACACGGAGCTGGCTGCGTCCACCCCGTCCGGGGCAGCCATCTCGATGTGGACTACCGACCCAGGGCACCCTCGATCAGGGCGTACGTCGAGGGGTCGAACGCGACCAGCCGGGACGTCGCCACCTGGGTCGGCGTCGCGCGGATGGTGTCGACGGCGGCAGCGACCGCGTCGTCCTTGGGCCAGCCGTAGGCGCCGGCGCTGATCAGCGGGAACGCGATGCTCGCGGCGCCGAGCTCGTCGGCGACCTCGAGCGCCCGGCGGTAGCAGGACACGAGGAGCGACCGGTCGCGCTCTCCGCGGTTCCAGTTCGGTCCCACCACGTGGACCACCCACTGCGCTGTCAGGTCGCCGGCCGTCGTCCAGCCGGCGTCGCCGGTCTCGAGGCCGTGCGGGAACCGGCGGCGGCAGTCGGCCAGCACGGCGGGTCCGCCCGCGCGGTGGATGGCGCCGTCGACGCCGGCCCCGCCGCGCATCGCCCGGTTGGCGGCGTTGACGACGACGTCGACGTCCTGCTGGGTGATGTCCCCGTGGACGACCGAGAGCTCCATGCCCCTCGTTCTACCTCAGCAGGCGCAGCACCGCCCGCTCCAGGGCGGACTGCCGCTCGTCGGGGCTGCGGTGCCGACGCCGCGTGGTGGCCGCGATGGTGCGGCCCTCCTCGTACTCGTCGACGACCCGTGGGTCGACGTACGAGCTGCGCGCGAGGGTCGGGGTGTTGCCGAGGAACTCCGCCACCTCCTTCATCGCCGACGAGATCGCGCGCTTGCGCGAGGCCTTCGTGTCGCCCGGCTCGTCGGTCTCGGCCAGCGCGACGGCCGCGAGCACCGTCGCGTGCCAGGTCCGGAAGTCCTTGGCCGTGTAGTCGGCGCCCGCCACCCGCCCGACGTACTCGTTGACGACCCGCGAGTCGAGCGCGCGCCACCGCCGTCCCTCCTTCCACGCCAGCAGCTGCTCCCCACTGCGGCGGCCCCGCATCACGTCGATCGCCTCGATGACCGCGGGGTCGTCGATCTCGATCTGGTGCTCGATCCCCGACTTGCCCACGAAGTCGAAGACCAGCCGGCCGCGCTCCTTGCGCACGTGCCGGCGCTCCAGCGTGGTGAGGCCGAAGCTGCCGTTCTGGTCGGCGTAGACGTCGTTGCCGATCCGGAAGTACCCGAGGTCCAGCAGCCGGACCGCCACGGCACAGGCCCGGTCGCGGCTCATGCCGCTGGTCCCGAGGTCGGCGATGACCTGCTCCCGCGCCCTCGAGAGCGCCTTGCCGAACGTCAGGACGCGCGCGTGCTTCTGGTCGTCGCGCTGCTCGCGCCAGACGGGGTGGTAGAGGTACTGCCGGCGGCCGGCGTCGTCGGTCCCCACGGCCTGGAGGTGGCCGTTCTCGACCGGGCAGATCCAGACGTCGCGCCAGGCCGGCGGGATCACCAGGTCCTTGCACCGCTGCGCGTCGGCGGCGGGGAGCCGTTCGCCGTGCTCGTCGAGGTAGGCGAACCCGGCGCCGGCCCGGCGCCGGGTCCACCCCGGATCGTCGGGGGACGTACGTCGCAGCCGCGGCATGCCGGGATCGTACGGCGGGAGCCACCGTTCCCGGCTCCCCCCGGAGTAGGAGTCAGCGCGGCCGCAGCGAGCGCACGAGCACGAGCAGGCCGACCACGACCAGCCCCGCGAAGATGAGCCACTGGGACGGGTCGGGACCCGCGGCGTCCTCGGACTCGGGAAGCTCCTCGCCCTCGCGCCCCTCCAGCGTTGGCTCGTCGGTCGGGTCCTCGGGTTCCTCGGTCTCCGCCGGCTCGGCGCTGCCGATCGCGGCCGCGAGCCGCGGCGGCAGCTCGACCTCGAGCACCGGGGACCGGACCCCCTCGGAGCTGACGTAGACGCGGTTGTCGGCGGCGACCGCGATCCCCTCCCCCTGCTGCTGCGGCGGGATGTCCACCTTGCCGACCACGTCGAGGTCCGGCCAGCCGTAGACGGTCGCGTAGCCGTAGTTGCGGAGCACCAGGTGGCGACCGTCGGGGAAGAACGCCCCGTCGGTGACGATGCGGATGACCTCGCCGCGCTCCTCGAGCGTCACGGTGTCGCCGGGTGCCGCATCGGCGGGTGCGGCGAGGACGGTGCCGCCGAAGGCGTCCTTGGTGACCACGACGAGCCGGCCGTCGACCGGGTGAGCGAGCAGGGCTTCGGCGTCGGCCGGCCCGGCCGGGTACACGAGGGTCACCCGGTCTCCAGGCACCGTCCGGTCGCCCTCGCCGACGGGCACCCGTACTGCCTCCACGGCGGTCCGCTCCTCCCGGTTGTCGCCGATGTCGCCGACCCACACGGCGTCCGCGCCCGCCGGGGCCAGCGCTTCGACGTCGTCTGCCTCTCCCTCCCAGCGGGTGACGCCCACGGTCCGCCCGGTCGCGGGGTCGACGGTGAACACGCGCGCCTCGTCGCCGGAGTCGTTGACGGTGACGAACCGGCCGTCGGGCAGCACCACGAGACCGCTCGACTCCACGATGGCGCCGTCCTCGAAGCGGAACACCGGGTCGTCGCCGTCGGCGGTCGCACCCGCGGTGAGCCCGAGCCCGAAGGGGACGGCGACCAGTGTCGCCGTGACTGCCTCACGCAGCGCCATGTCGCCCCAGGAGGTCGGCCAGGGCCGGTCGCACCGACCAGGCGGTGACCAGCTCGTCGTAGTCCGCGCCCAGAGCGGCATCGCCCACGCCACCGGTCCGGGTCGCGCGCAGCAGCGTGTTGCGTGGCGTGTGGGCGCTCTCGACGAACTGCATCACGTCGACCCGGTAGCCCTCCATCCGCAGCAGCGACGCCCGGAGCGCGTCGGTGAGGGTGTCGGCGAACCGCTCGCGGAGGATGCCGTGGCGCACCAGCATGGCGTACGGCGCAGGGGTCGGCGCCTGCCGCAGCTGGGCCGCGATGTCGTGGTGGCAGCAGGGGGCGGCCAGCACGACCGGGGCCTGCCACGCCACGGCCCGCGCCAGCGCGTCGTCGGTGGCGGTGTCGCAGGCGTGGAGGGCCAGCACCACCTCGGGCGCCGGCTCGATGACGGCCTCCTCGATCGTTCCCTGCACGAAGCTGGTTGCACGACCGACCGCCTCGGCGATCGCCGGGTCGGTCCACCGCGGCTGCGCTCGGCGGTCGACGCCGGTCAGGTGCACGGGCAGGCCGCGCACCTCGGTGAGGTAGCGGTGCGCAGCGAACGTGAGGTAGGCGTTGCCGCAGCCGAGGTCGACGACCCGCAGCGGGTCGTCGGCGGTCGGCTGCCGCAGGTGGCCGTGGTCCAGGGCGTCGCGGACCGAGACGTCCAGGATCCGCAAGAACTCCTCCACCTGCCGGTACTTCGACTGCCGGCTCGGCTTGACCCGGCCACGGTGGTCGGAGATGCCGAGCGCGACCAGCACCGGGTCGTCCTCGGGCAGCAGCCGGCCCTTGTCGCGGTCATGGTCACGGTCGACCGGCAGCTCCTCCGGCCGCCCGGCGCTGTGGACCAGTGCCTCGCCCTTCTTGGTCACGCGCAGCTGGTGGGCCTCGGTCGTCGTGTCGATGTGCCAGTTGCCGAACGGCTCGCCCAGCAGCGCGTCGACGGCCGCGGCCGCCGGCTCCCCCACCGCGTGGTTGGCCGTGTGGGCCTGGGTCCCGTCGTACGCCGTCACCTGGAGCTGGCGACCCGCCTTCAGGTCGACGTACCGGAGCTCGACCCGCCGCCACGGCGGCACCTGGCCCTTGCGCCGGCCGGACGCGACGGCCCGCACCAGCGCGTCGGGCTCGAGCAGGTGGGTGCGCAGCCGCTGCAGGGCGGGGAGCAGCGGCTCGCTCACGGCAGCACCGCCGCGACCACCACGATGATCAGCAGCACCGCCAGCGCCACGGGGATCACGAGGCGACGGTGGCGGGGGTTCACGGGATCGAGTCTAAGGACCGGGCGGGCGCTGCCCGGACCCGCGCCTGGCACGCCGGTCGCGCCGTCGCTCACCGGCCCGACCAGGCCGCCCGTCACCACAGCTCCAGGGAGTCGCCGATGATGGCCGAGAGGTCGTCCTCCGCGACCGGGCGGGGCGCGGTGGTGAGCAGCCGCTGCTGCTGGAGCGCCCCGGCTGCCAGGTCGGGGACATCGGCTTCGGCGTACCCGACCTCGGCGAGCCCGTTCGGCATCCCCACGTCGCGCATCAGCGCGACCACCACCCGCGGCAGCAGGTCCGGGCCGTCGCCCGCGGCGTCGGGGTCGAGCAGCCGGGCGGCCCGCAGGTGTCGCTCCGGGGTCGCGTCGAACGTGAAGCGGAACGCCGCTGGCGCGGTCAGCGCCACCGCCATGCCGTGCGGCACCATCGGCTCGCCGTCGGGATAGCCGTTCGGTCGGTAGTCGCGGACCCGGCCCGCGACCGGGTAGGCGTTCGCGTGCGGGATGTGCACGCCCGCGCTGCCGATGCCGAGCCCGGCGTACGTCGCGGCGAGCGCCATGTCCTCGCGGGCACGGGGGTCCGACCCGTCGCGGATCGCGGCCCGGAAGGACGTGGCGAGCAAGGTCAGCGCCCGCTCCGCGAACAGGTCCGCGATCGGGTTGGCACCGCAGTAGGGCACCCGCTGCTCGGGCTGCTTCGCGTCGAACGCGGCGTACCAGCGGGCGGTGTAGCTCTCCAGCGCGTGGCACACGATGTCGAGCCCGGACGCCGCGGTGACCATGGCCGGCTGCGACCGGGTGAGGTCTGGATCGACCACGGCAAGGGTGGGGCGCAGCCGGGGGTGGCTGATGCCCGACTTCACGTGCTGGGCCAGCACGTCGAGGACGCAGACCGTCGTCGACTCGCTGCCGGTGCCGGTGGTCGTCGGCACCGCCACGAGGGGCAGCAACGGCTTCGTGGGAGCGAGGCCGCCGCCCACCGGCGGGTTGACGTAGTCGAGCACCTCCCCCGGGTTGGTCGTCAGCAGGTTGACCGCCTTGGCGGTGTCGATCGACGAACCGCCTCCGACGGCGAGCACCGCGTCGAAGGGTCCGGCGTCGCGCGCGAACGCGACGGCCGCAGCGAGCGAGGCGTCGGTCGGTTCGACCCGACTGCCGTCGTAGGTCGTGACGGTCAGGCCGTGCCGGACGAGCCGCTCGACGATCCGGGCCGGGTGGCCGGTGGCGGCGACGCCCGCGTCGGTCACCAGGAGCACCCTCGCTGCGCCCAGGGCGGCCAGGTCGTGGCCGAGCTCGGCGGAGGCGCCCGGGCCGAACTTCAGCGACGGCGCGCCGTAGGTGAAGATCGTCTCGGTCACGGTGAGACGTCCAGCGCGTGCGTCACCGCCGAGTACGTCGGGACGGCCCCCGACCGGACGTCGGCGAGCGGGACCCAGGCGACCGCGTCGGTCGTCCCGTCGGTCTCGACCAGCTGCGGCTCGGCGCCGTCCGGCACGGTGGCCGAGAACAGCAGCATCACGCTGTGGAAGTCCTCGAACCGGCCGTCGGGGGCGACCCCCGAGAAGTGGTCGTCGACGGCATCGAGCAGTGGGCCGACCTCGCACGTCAACCCGCACTCCTCGCGCACCTCGCGCACCAGGGCGTCGGCCGGCCGCTCGCCGTGCTCGACGCCGCCGCCGGGCAGGCTCCACAGCCCGGAGTGGTGGCCCCGCTGCGAGACCCGCGTGAGCAGCACCTCGTCGCCGCGCCGGATCACGGCGTACGCCGCCACCCGCTGCCTCTGGAACGGCCGGTGGTCCGCCAGCGCCTCCACCACCAGCGGCGTGACCGGCACGGTGCCGTCGAGCACCTCGGTGACCGGCTGCCACGCCGCCTCGATGGTCGACCCGTCGACCTCGACCACCCGCGGCTCCGGTGAGCCGGGCGGCACCCAGCCGTCGTAGACGATCCGGACCGCGTGCGCGTTCACCCGACGCCCGCCGCGCCACACGGACGGCATGTGCGCGGAGTAGACCCGGGCGGTGTCGCTGACGGTCGCCTTCAGCCCGGTCTCCTCGTGGATCTCGCGGATCACCGCGTCACGCGGGTCCTCGCCGTGGTCCAGGCCCCCGCCGGGCAGCGTCCACAGCTCGTCGCTGGTCACCAGCGGCGAGAGCCTGCTGAGCAGGATCTGGTGGTCGCGGAGGATCACGGCGTACGCCGCCACGCGCTGTCGCTCGGGTGTGCTGGCCATCACCGGACAACCTAATGGTGAGGGCCCCAGGTGGGGCGCAGGGCGGTCGCGGGCACGCTGTCGAGGCCGAGCGCCTCGCGCCGGTCGGGTGCGTGGCCCCCGAGGTGCGCGGGGTACCACGGCGCCCGCTCCCCGACGCGCGGCCGGTGGTGCGGGCGCTGCTGGAGCTCCTCGAGCAGCCCGGTCAGGGCGACGCCGAGCGCGTGGGTGGCCTCGGCCAGGTCAGCGTCGGGCGCCACGTGCAGCGGCACCCCGAACCGGAGGTCGTTGTGGCGGCCACGCCGCAGGCTCGGCCGCGGCTTGCGGCCCGCGACCGGCCGACCGACGCTCCAGACCCGGTGGATGCCCCACTGCGCGGCCGGCACGATCGGGGCGCCCGTCTCGCGCGCCAGCGCCACCGCCCCCGGCATGAGCGCCCGCACGGCGTACGCGTGGCTGATACCGGCCTCGGGGAAAATGCCCACGGCCTCGCCCTCGCGCAGCAGCCCCCGGGCGCGGAGGTACGCCGACGCGGGGGCCTCCCGGTCCACCGGCACGTGCCGCATCCGGGTCATCGCGTGCCGGGCGACCGGGACGTTCCACACGTCGTGCCGGGTCAGGAACCGCAGGTTGCGGCCGCGGGTGCGCCCGGCCTCGGCGAGCGTCATGAAGTCGGGGTAGGCGACGTGGGCGGCTGCCACGATCACCGGCCCGGAGCGGGGCAGGTGCTCGGTGCCCTCGATGCTGCGCTCGAGCCCGAGCGTGGCGAACACGAGCCGGCCCAGGCCGACCGTCGCGTCGTACCACGGCTCACGCACGGCTGCATCCTTGCTGACGCCACCCGGTCGCCGCACCGCGATCGGGTGGACTCAGGAGAACGGGGGCCGGGCGTCGCGGGCCAGCGACCGGCGGCCGGCCCACCGCCACACCCGCGCGGCCCGGTCGCGGTCCTCGTCGGTGACGAGGTTGCCCATCCACCGCAGCGCCAGCGTCATCAGCCAGTCGGACCGCATCCCGGCCGGGCCCAGCGCCCTGAGGACCCCGGGCACGGTCACCAGCCCGGCCAGCCGACGGGCGATCGAGAACGCCTCGCCGTAGTGGTCGCGGAGCAGCGCCGGCCACACCTCGCCGAGGTCGTCGTGGGCCGTCATGGTCTCGACCAGCATCCGGCCCGACTCGAGGCCGTAGTCGATGCCCTCGCCGTTGAGGGGGTTGACCAGGGCAGCGGCGTCGCCGATCAGGGCCCAGTTGGGGCCGGCCACGCGGGAGACCGCGCCGCCCATCGGGAGCAGCGCCGAGGTCGGCGCCCGCAGCTCGCCGGACAGCGCGAAGTCGTCGCCGATGGTGTCGGCGTAGGTCTGCATCAGCGGCTTGATCGCGACCTGGGCCGGCCGCTTGGCGGTGGCCAGGGTGCCCGCACCCAGGTTCACCGAGCCGTTGCCGAGGGGGAACACCCAGCCGTAGCCGCTGAGGATCTCGTCGTGCTCGCCCCGCAGCTCGAGGTGCGAGCTGATCCACGGGTCGTCCGACCTCGCGGAGTCGACGTAGGCGCGGCCGGCCACGGCGTAGACGGTGTCGCGGTGCCACTCGCGGCCCAGCCGCTTGCCGAGCGGCGAGCGGACGCCGTCGGCGACGACCAGCCGGTCGCAGGCGATCTCGACCTCACCGTCGGCCGTGCGGAAGACGACGGCCGAGACCCGTCCCCCCGCACGCCGTACGTCGACGGCCCGCGCGCCGTCGAGCGCTCGCGCCCCCGCCTTGATGGCGGTGGTCCGCAGGTGGTCGTCGAGCTCGGTCCGCGCGACCGCGGAACCCCAGTCGGGGAGCGACCCGCCCGGCCACGGCAGCACGAGGGTCTGGCCGAACCCGTGCGCGCGCAGCCCCTGGCTGACGGTGTGGGCGCGCAGCCAGTCCTCCAGCCCGAGCCGCTGGAGCTCGCCGATCGCGCGCGGGGTGAGGCCATCGCCGCAGGTCTTGTCGCGGGGGAAGACCGCCGCGTCGACGAGCAGCGTGTCGAGCCCGGCTCGCGCCGCCCACGCGGCGGCGGCCGACCCGGCCGGGCCGGCGCCGACGACGAGCACGTCGGTCCGGGTAGGGGTGCTCACGCCCCGAATTCTCTCAGGCGCCCGGGTGCCCCACCGAATCGAGGACCGGATCCTCAGCCGCGGGAGGCCGAGGTGCAGACGCAGGCGCGGTTGCCCTGCGCGTCGGCGAGGACGACGAAGCTCGGGGCGTGCTCGTCGGACACCAGGGTGCCCCCGGCCGCCAGGGCAGCGTCGATCCGCGGTTGCGCCTGGTCGGCTGGCACCCACACGTCGAGGTGGAACCGCTGGCGCGGTTCGTCGTGCCGGTCGGTCTCCTGGAACCACAGCGGGGGGATCTGTCCCGTCGGGTCGGCCACGTCGTAATCGCGGTCCACGGCTCCGAGCAGCGCGGCCCAGAAGGGCTTGACCTCGCCCTCCGCCCAGGTGTCGAGCGCCAGCTCGACGATCTGGCGGAGTCCGGGCTCGGCCTCGACCCCCATCGACGCGGCGATGCCGCTGATGTCACGCGCGAGTCGGAGGTCGCGCTGGGTGGTGCCCTCGACGTCGTGGCTCATCAGCGTGATGTCGACGTGGGCGTAGCGCAGGTCGACGTCGGGGTGGTGGTTGGCGGACTCGGCGGCCTCGGTCACCTTGGTCACGAGCTCGAGGCCGGTCACGAAGCTGCCGGTCCTGAAGCGCGTCACGCATTCGACCGAGCACGGGCCGCCAGTCGCTGAGCCCCTCCGTCTCCAGCTGGGCGGTCACCTGGTCCCCGGTCAATCTCGTGTCGTCAGCCATGCGTCTCACCCTGCCACGGTCCACCGACGAGAGACAGGCACCAACCAGCCCGGTGCGACACTGGGCGGATGCACCGCCTCCGCGTCCTGGCCACGCTGCTCCTCGGCCTCCTGCTGGTCGCGGGCTGCTCGTCGGAGCCGGTCACCGAGGCACAGGCCCCGACCGTCGCGGCACCGACCACGCCAGACGTTACGGAGGAGACCGACAGCCAGCGTGACAACAGCGCGAAGTCGAAGCCCGACGAGGTACCGGAGACGCTCGCTTTCACCGGCACCACGGTCGCTGGTGAGTCTTTCGAGGGCGCGTCGCTGGCCGGCCGCCCGGCGCTGCTGTGGTTCTGGGCACCCTGGTGCCCGACCTGCCGCAGCCAGATCCCGCAGGTCCAGGACATCGCCGGACAGTACGGCGAGGATGTGGCCGTGATCGGGGTCGGATCGCTCGACAGCGCCGACGCCATCGCCGAGTTCGCCTCGGAGGTCCCCGGGGTCACCCACCTGGAGGACGTCGACGGGGCGCTGTACCGGAAGTTCGGGATCGCCGAGCAGTCGTCGTTCGTGCTGCTCGACGCCGACGGGGAGGTCGCGTTCCAGACCGGCTACGGCGGCTCCGAGGAGCTCGCGGCCGAGGTCGCCGACGTCGTCGGCTGAGGGGACGCACGGTGGGAGAGACGCTGGCGCTCGCGCTGTCCGCGGGCATGCTGGCCGCGGTGAACCCCTGCGGGTTCGCGCTGCTCCCGGCGTACCTCTCCGTGCTGGTGCTGGGCGACGACTCCCCCGGGCCGGTGCGCGCGGTGCTGCGGGCGCTGGCGCTGACCGGCTGGATGACGCTGGGCTTCGTCGCCGTCTTCGGCGTCTTCGGCCTGGTGATCTCGCCCGTGGCGGCGGGCGTGCAGCAGTACCTGCCGTGGTTCACGGTCGGCTTCGGGGTGCTGGTCGCAGCCGCCGGACTGTGGCTGCTGGCGGGCCGCGACCTGCCCACGTTCCGGTTCCACACGGGTGGGGCGACGACCACCCGCTCCGCCCCGGCCATGGTCGGCTTCGGCGCGTCGTACGCCGCGGCCTCCATCACCTGCACGATCGGGCCGTTCCTCGCGGTCGTCGTCGCGGCGTTCCGCGCCGGCTCCGTCGGCGACAGCGTGCTGCTCTACGTCGCGTACGCCGTCGGGATGGGCCTGGTCGTGGGGGTGGCCGCGGTGGCCGTGGCACTCGCCCGGCGCGGGCTGGTCACCGGGTTGCGCCGGACCGGCCGCTGGGTGCCGCGGGTCGCCGGCGCGCTGCTCCTCGTGGCCGGTGGCTACGTTGCGTGGTACGGCGCGTGGGAGCTGCGGGTGCTCGGCGGCGGCGACCCGGCCGACCCGGTCATCGAAGCCGCAGCCCGGATCCAGCGCGCTCTGTCGGAGTGGGTCTCCGCACTCACCCCGTGAGCGCCGTGACCGTCTCCTCCACCACGTCCCAGGCCGCGTCGAGCACGCCCTCGCCGTTGCAGAGGATCACCCAGGCGATGTCGGGGCCCGGCAGGTAGCGGGCGCCGGTCTCGACCCCGGGGTCGCCGCCGCCGTGGCCGAAGCCGCCGGCCGGTCCCAGGAAGAGGCCGTAGCCCATCGCCCAGTCGTGGTCGATCGCCACGTGCGGTCGCAGCATCAGCGTCGTCAGCTCCGGCCCGAGCAGGTCACCGCTGCCGATCACCCGCAGGAACCGGTCGAGGTCGGCCACCGTGGAGTGACCGCCGCCGTCCCCGCCACCGATGACCGGCACGGAGAAGACGTTGGACCGCCGCGGCCCGTCGCCCCGCTGCGGGAGGTACCCCACCGCGACGTCCGGGTTCGGCTCGTCCGAGCGCAGGTACGCCGAGGCGGCCATCCCGGCCGGCCGGAAGACCCGCTCGGTCACGGCGTCCGCGAACGCGACCCCCGTGACCTGCTCGAGCACCGCCCCGAGCAGCACGTAGCCGCCGTTGCTGTAGTGGAACTCGGCACCGGGGCGGAAGATCGGCGTCAGGTCGGTGTAGAGCGGCAGGAAGTCGTCCGGTCGCTCCATCTGGTACACCGGCCGGTCCAGCCAGAGTGCGCCGTAGTCGGCGACGTAGTGCGGCCGGTCCTCGTCCTCCTCGGCGTAGTCGCCGATCCCGGACGTGTGGGTGAGCAGGTGGTGGACCGTCACGGCGGGATCGAGGGTCCGGGGGCGGCGCGCCTCCGGCAGCAGCTCGGTCACCCGGTCCGTCGGCGACAGCAGGCCGTCGCGCACGCACGAGAGCACCGCGGCCGCGGTGAACGGCTTGGACAGGGAGGCGAGCCCGAACCGGGTGCCCGGGTGCACGGGCGTGCCGCTGGCGCGGTCGGCCAGCCCGCCGCTGAACTCCAGCAGCGGGTGCGCCCCGCGCGTCACCAGCACGTTGCCCGAGAAGCCCTGCTGCGTCACCAGCTCCTCCAACCGTCGGCGTGCGCCGGGCCAGGGCGAGGTGTCGACGGACATCCTTCGACGTTAGACCTCGCGAGCTGTGGGCCGCCACGTCCTTTCGGTCCGGCACAGCGACTGGACCTCGACGCGACGACGCCCGCCCACGCAAGCGTGGACGGGCGTCGTCTTGCTCGATCCGGTTCCTGACTTACCAGGCGTGAGCCTCGCTCACGACTGGTAGGAACCGAAGTCGAAGTCGTCCAGGGCGACCGCCTGACCGGAGCCGTTGCCGAACTCGTAGTCGTAGGAGTCGTACCCGGTGACGCTGTAGGCCGCGGCGCGCGCCTCCTCGGTCGGCTCGACCCGGATGTTGCGGTAGCGCTCCAGGCCGGTGCCGGCCGGGATCAGCTTGCCGATGATCACGTTCTCCTTCAGGCCCCGCAGCGAGTCGCTGCGACCGTTGATCGCCGCGTCGGTGAGGACGCGGGTCGTCTCCTGGAAGGAGGCCGCCGACAGCCACGACTCTGTGGCCAGCGACGCCTTCGTGATGCCCATCAGCTCCGCGCGACCCGAGGCGGGCTTGCCGCCCTCGGTCACGACCCGGCGGTTCTCCTCCTCGAACTTCACCCGGTCGACCAGGTCGGAGGGCAGCAGCCGGGTGTCGCCCGACTCGATGACCGTGACCCGGCGGAGCATCTGCCTGACGATGATCTCGATGTGCTTGTCGTGGATCGACACGCCCTGCGAGCGGTACACGGCCTGCACCTCGTCGACGAGGTGCTGCTGCGCCCGGCGGATGCCGAGGATCCGCAGCACCTCCTTCGGGTCAGGCGTACCGAACGTCAGCTGCTGGCCGACCTCGATGGTGTCGCCGTCCGAGACCAGCAGGCGGGACCGCTTGCTGACGGGGTACTCCTGCACGTCGGAGCCGTCGTCGGGGGTGACCAGGACCTTGCGGGCCTTGTCGGTCTCCTCGATCTCGACCCGGCCGGCGGCCTCCGAGATCGGCGACAGTCCCTTGGGCTGCCGCGCCTCGAAGAGCTCCACCACGCGGGGCAGGCCCTGCGTGATGTCGTCGGCCGACGCCACACCACCGGTGTGGAAGGTACGCATCGTCAGCTGCGTGCCGGGCTCACCGATCGACTGCGCCGCGATGATGCCGACAGCCTCTCCGATGTCGACCAGCTTGCCGGTCGCCAGCGAGCGGCCGTAGCACTTGGCGCAGGTACCGGTCTTGGCGTCGCAGGTCAGCACGGAGCGGACCTTGACCTCCTCGATGCCGGCCGCCACGAGCTCGCCGATCTTGACGTCGCCGAGGTCCTCGCCCGGCCCGACCAGCGTCTCACCGGTGTCGGGGTGCGTGACCTCGCCGGCCGACGTCCGCGCGTACGCCGCGGTCTCGGCGTTGTCGTCCTTGCGGACGACCCCGTCCTCGCCCTTGACGCCGATCGTCTTCGGCAGGCCGCGCTCGGTGCCGCAGTCGTCCTCACGGATGATGACGTCCTGCGACACGTCGACGAGCCGACGCGTGAGGTAGCCCGAGTCGGCGGTCCGCAGCGCGGTGTCGGCCAGTCCCTTGCGGGCACCGTGCGTGGAGATGAAGTACTCCAGCACGGACAGCCCCTCGCGGAAGTTCGCCTTGATCGGCCGCGGGATGATGTCGCCCTTCGGGTTGGCCACCAGGCCGCGCATCGCCGCCACCTGACGGATCTGCATCATGTTCCCGGACGCGCCCGAGTCGACCATCATGTAGATCGGGTTCGTCTTGTCGAAGTTGGCCTCCATCGCCCGGGCGACGTCGTTCGAGGCCTGCGTCCAGATCTCGATGAGCTCCTGGCGACGCTCCTCGTCGGTGACGAGACCGCGCTCGAACTGCTTCTGGACCTTGTCGGCCTGCTTCTCGTAGTCACCGAGGATCTCGGCCTTGTTGTCCGGCGTCGTGACGTCGTCGATCGACACCGTGACCCCCGAGCGGGTGGCCCAGTGGAAGCCGGCGTCCTTCAGCGCGTCCAGCGAGGCGGCGACCTCGACCTTGGTGTAGCGCTCGGCCAGGTCGTTGACGATCGCGCCGAGCGCCTTCTTGCCGACCTCGTAGTTCACGTACGGGTAGTCGGCAGGCAGCGTGTCGTTGAACAGCGCGCGGCCCAGCGTCGTCTCGAGCGTGATCGAGCGACCCTCCTCCCAGTCCTCGCCGAGCTCGAGGTCGAGCGGCGGGACGATGTCGGAGAAGCGGATCTTGACCGGGCTCTGCAGGCTGAGCTCGCCCCGGTCGAACGCCATGATCGCCTCGGACTGCGACGCGAACGCGCGGCCGGTGCCAGGCTGGTCGTCACGGTCGGTCGTGAGGAAGAACAGCCCGATGATCATGTCCTGGGTCGGCATGGTGACCGGCCGGCCGTCGGACGGCTTCAGGATGTTGTTGGTCGACAGCATCAGGATCCGCGCCTCGGCCTGTGCCTCGGCCGACAGCGGCAGGTGCACCGCCATCTGGTCGCCGTCGAAGTCGGCGTTGAACGCCGTGCAGACGAGCGGGTGGATCTGGATCGCCTTGCCCTCGATCAGCTGCGGCTCGAAGGCCTGGATGCCGAGACGGTGCAGGGTGGGCGCGCGGTTGAGCAGCACGGGGTGCTCGGTGATGACCTCTTCGAGGACGTCCCACACGACCGGCCGGGCACGCTCGACCATCCGCTTGGCCGACTTGATGTTCTGGGCGTGCGAGAGGTCCACGAGCCGCTTCATCACGAAGGGCTTGAAGAGCTCCAGCGCCATCTGCTTGGGCAGACCGCACTGGTGTAGCTTCAGCTGCGGACCCGACACGATCACCGAACGACCGGAGTAGTCGACGCGCTTGCCGAGCAGGTTCTGGCGGAACCGGCCCTGCTTTCCCTTGAGCATGTCGGACAGCGACTTCAGCGGCCGGTTTCCCGGGCCGGTGACCGGACGGCCACGACGACCGTTGTCGAACAGCGAGTCGACGGCCTCCTGGAGCATCCGCTTCTCGTTGTTGACGATGATCTCGGGCGCACCGAGGTCGAGCAGCCGCTTGAGGCGGTTGTTCCGGTTGATGACGCGGCGGTAGAGGTCGTTGAGGTCGGAGGTCGCGAAGCGGCCACCGTCAAGCTGCACCATGGGACGCAGGTCCGGCGGGATGACCGGGACGGCGTCGAGCACCATGCCGATCGGCTGGTTGCCGGTCTTGCGGAACGCGTCGACGACCTTGAGGCGCTTGAGCGCCCGGACCTTGCGCTGGCCCTTGCCGTTGGCGATGACGTCGCGCAGCGACGCCACCTCGTCGCCGATGTCGAAGTCCTGGAGGCGCTTCTGGATCGCCGTGGCGCCCATGTGGCCCTCGAAGTACTTCCCGAACCACGCCTTCATCTCGCGGTAGAGCATCTCGTCGCCCATGAGGTCCTGGACCTTCAGGGTCTTGAAGGTGCTCCAGACCTCCTCGAGGCGGTCGAGCTCGCGCTGCGCCTTGTCGCGCAGCTGCTTCATCTCGCGCTCGGCGCCGTCGCGCACCTTGCGGCGCTGGTCGGCCTTGGCCCCCTCGGCCTCGAGTGCCGCGAGGTCCTCCTCGAGCTTCTTGGTGCGGTCCTCGAGCGCGCCGTCACGACGCTTCTCGAGACGCTCCCGCTCCAGGCCGACCTTGCCCTCGAGCGAGGACAGGTCGCGGTGGCGGGCGTCCTCGTCGACGGACGTGATCATGTACGCCGCGAAGTAGATGACCTTCTCGAGGTCCTTCGGTGCGAGGTCGAGCAGGTAGCCCAGCCGCGACGGCACGCCCTTGAAGTACCAGATGTGGGTCACGGGCGCGGCCAGCTCGATGTGGCCCATCCGCTCGCGGCGGACCTTCGAGCGGGTCACCTCGACGCCGCAGCGCTCGCAGATGATGCCCTTGAAGCGCACTCGCTTGTACTTGCCGCAGTAGCACTCCCAGTCCCGGGTGGGACCGAAGATCTTCTCGCAGAAGAGGCCGTCGCGCTCCGGCTTGAGCGTGCGGTAGTTGATGGTCTCCGGCTTCTTGACCTCACCGTGGCTCCACTGACGGATCTCGTCGGCGGTGGCCAGGCCGATCTTCAGCTGGTCGAAGAAGTTGACGTCCAACACTGTGATCTGTTCCCTCTTTCCTGATCAGACTTCTTCGACGGAGCTCGGCTCGCGACGCGACAGGTCGATGCCGAGTTCCTCGGCTGCCCGGAAGACGTCTTCCTCGGCGTCCTTGAGCTCGATCTGCGAACCGTCCTGGCTGAGCACCTCGACGTTCAGACAGAGAGACTGCATCTCCTTGACGAGCACCTTGAACGACTCGGGGATGCCCGAGTCGGGGATGTTCTCGCCCTTGACGATGGCCTCGTAGACCTTGACGCGTCCGGGGACGTCGTCGGACTTGATCGTGAGCAGCTCCTGGAGTGCGTAGGCAGCGCCGTACGCCTCCATCGCCCAGACCTCCATCTCGCCGAACCGCTGGCCGCCGAACTGGGCCTTTCCGCCCAGGGGCTGCTGCGTGATCATCGAGTAGGGGCCGGTGCTCCGCGCGTGGATCTTGTCGTCCACGAGGTGGTGGAGCTTCAGGATGTACATGTAGCCGACCGAGATCGGGTCGGGGAACGGCTCACCGGAGCGGCCGTCGAACAGCGCCGCCTTGCCGGTCTCGTCGATCATCCGGACACCGTCGCGGTTGGGCAGGGTGGCGCCCAGCAGCCCGGTGATCTCGTCCTCGCGGGCACCGTCGAACACCGGGGTCGCGACCTTGGTGTTCGGCGCGGCCTTGTCGGCCTTGATCGAGACCAGCCGGTCCTTCCAGGCCGCCGAGCCCTTGTCTCCGTGCAGGTCGAGGTCCCAGCCCTGCTTGGCCAGCCACCCGAGGTGAAGCTCCAGGATCTGGCCGATGTTCATCCGGCGCGGGACGCCCAGCGGGTTGAGGATCACGTCGACCGGGGTGCCGTCGTCCATGAACGGCATGTCCTCGATCGGCAGGATCTTCGCGATGACGCCCTTGTTGCCGTGGCGGCCGGCGAGCTTGTCACCGACGGAGATCTTCCGCTTCTGCGCGACGTAGACGCGCACCAGCTGGTTGACGCCCGGCGGCAGCTCGTCGCCCTCCTCGCGGTCGAAGACCCGGACGCCGATGACCGTGCCGGACTCGCCGTGCGGGACCTTCATGGAGGTGTCGCGCACCTCGCGCGCCTTCTCGCCGAAGATCGCCCGCAGCAGCCGCTCCTCGGGGGTCAGCTCGGTCTCGCCCTTGGGCGTGACCTTGCCGACGAGGATGTCACCGGTGGTGACCTCGGCGCCGATCCGGATGATGCCGCGCTCGTCGAGGTCGGCGAGCATCTCCTCGCCGACGTTCGGGATGTCGCGGGTGATCTCCTCCGGACCCAGCTTGGTGTCGCGGGCGTCGACCTCGTGCTCCTCGATGTGGATCGAGGTGAGGATGTCCTCCTGCACCAGGCGCTGGCTGAGGATGATCGCGTCCTCGTAGTTGTGGCCCTGCCACGGCATGAATGCCACCAGCAGGTTGGTGCCCAGCGCCATCTCGGCCTGGTCGGTGCACGGACCGTCGGCGATCGGGCTGCCGACGGCGAGCTTGTCGCCCTCGGCGACCAGCGGCCGCTGGTTGATGCACGTGCCCTGGTTGGAGCGACGGAACTTCGCCAGCTTGTAGGTCGTGTAGGTGCCGTCGTCGTTCATCGTCTCGATGACCTCGGCGGACACCTCCTTCACGACCCCGGCCTTCTCGGCCACCAGCACGTCACCGGCGTCGACCGCGGCGCGGTACTCGATGCCGGTGCCGACGAGGGGGCTGTCGCTCGTGATGAGCGGGACGGCCTGACGCTGCATGTTGGCGCCCATCAGGGCCCGGTTGGCGTCGTCGTGCTCGAGGAACGGGATCAGGGCGGTCGCCACCGACACCATCTGCCGCGGCGAGACGTCCATGTAGTCGACCTCGTCGGCCAGGACCTCGGAGACCTCGCCATCGCGCTGGCGGACCAGCACCCGCTCCTCGACGAACTTGTTGCTCTTGTCGAGCGGCGCGTTCGCCTGGGCGATGACGAAGCGGTCCTCGTCGTCGGCGGTGAGGTAGTGGACCTGGTCGCTGACCTTGCCCTTCTTGACCAGCCGGTAGGGCGTCTCGACGAAGCCGAACGGGTTGATCCGTCCGTACGACGCGAGCGAGCCGATCAGGCCGATGTTGGGGCCTTCCGGGGTCTCGATCGGGCACATCCGGCCGTAGTGCGACGGGTGGACGTCGCGGACCTCCATGCCGGCGCGGTCACGGGAGAGACCGCCCGGGCCGAGCGCGGACAGGCGACGCTTGTGCGTCAGGCCAGCGATCGGGTTGGTCTGGTCCATGAACTGCGACAGCTGCGAGGTGCCGAAGAACTCCTTCAGCGCCGCCACCACGGGACGGATGTTGATCAGGGACTGGGGCGTGATCGCCTCGACGTCCTGGGTCGTCATCCGCTCGCGGACCACGCGCTCCATCCGGGCCAGGCCGGTGCGGAGCTGGTTCTGGATCAGCTCGCCCACGGTCCGCATCCGCCGGTTGCCGAAGTGGTCGATGTCGTCGGCGCCGACCACGGTCTCGCCGGCCGGGGCCGCGATGGTCTCGCGACCGTCGTGCAGCGACACGATGTACTTGATCGTGGCCACGACGTCGGCGATGGTCAGCGTCTGCTGGTCGAACGCCTCGGTCAGGCCGAGCTTCTTGTTGATCTTGTAGCGGCCGACCTTGGCCAGGTCGTAGCGCTTCGGGTTGAAGTAGTAGTTCTTCAGCAGCGTCAGCGCGGCCTCGCGGGTCGGCGGCTCGCCGGGGCGCAGCTTGCGGTAGATGTCGAGCAGCGCGTCGTCCGGCCCCTGGGTGTTGTCCTTCTCCTCGGTGAGCTGGATCGACTCGTACTCACGCAGGTCGGCCATGATCGCGTCGTAGTCGTACGGCTCGCCGATCTCCTCGGCGACCGCCCCCAGCGCCTTGAGCAGCACCGTGACGTTCTGCTTGCGCTTGCGGTCGAGACGGACCCCGACCAGGTCGCGTTTGTCGATCTCGAACTCCAGCCAGGCACCCCGCGACGGGATGAGCTTGGACGTGAAGATGTCCTTGTCGGACGTCTTGTCGGCGGAGCGCTCGAAGTAGACGCCCGGCGAACGGACGAGCTGGGACACGACGACCCGCTCGGTGCCGTTGATGATGAACGTGCCCTTCGGGGACATGAGCGGGAAGTCGCCCATGAAGACCGTCTGACCCTTGATCTCACCGGTCTCGTTGTTGGTGAACTCGGCGGAGACGTAGAGCGGCGCGGAGTAGGTGAAGTCCTTCTCCTTACACTCCTCGACGGTGTACTTGGGGTCGTAGAAGACCGGGTTCTCGAACGACAGCGACATGGTCTCGCTGAAGTCCTCGATCGGGGAGATCTCCTCGAAGATCTCCTGCAGGCCGCTCTTCTCCGAGACGTCGTCGCCGGCCTCCCGGCGGCGGATGACCTCGGCCTCCCACGCCTCGTTGCCGATCAGCCAGTCGAAGCTGTCGGTCTGGAGCGAGAGGAGTTGCGGGAGCTCGAGGGGCTCGGTGATCTTTGCGAAGGAGATGCGGTTCGAGACGCGGGAGTGACCAGTGGCGGTGCGCGCAGCCAAGAGGGGTCCTTTTCACGGGAAGCTCTGGAGTGGCCCGTTCACCACACTTCCGCCACCGGGCAGGCAGAAGCACATTTGAGAATGGGCGCGAACGTGAAGAGTACCGCTTGCGCAGGGCAGGACACAACATCGGCGTCAAGGCGCACCCGCGACGTTGCGGTAGATCATGAACGCCGACGGGCGTGAGGTCAAGCCTCCGCGCGGGCGCGGCGCCCGCTACTGCCCGATCGGGCTGGTCGTCAGGGCGTCGACGAGCCACTCGTCACCGACCCGTTCCATGGTCAGCGTGACCTGGTCCTTGTAGACGACCGGCTCCGTGGTGGCCTTGTTGGTGGTCGGCCGGTTGACGAACAGCAGGATCTCGGCGCGGTCCTCGCCGGCGCGCACGACGGCGGAGGCGATCACCTCGACCTCCACGACGGTCTGGGTCGCCGGCGCGTTCTCCCGGATCACCTCGAACAGGTCGTCGTAGTCGCGGCTGCGGTAGCCGGACGTGATCACGTCGTGCGCCGCCTGCTGGTCGGCGTCCAGCGACCGGTAGTCGTAGGACAGCAGCGGGACGACGGCCCGCTCCGCGGCTGCGCGCGCCGTGCCGGTCGCCTCCTCGACGCTCGTCCTCGGAGGGCTGCAGCCACAGCGTCACCGTCAGTGCGAGGGCCAGGGCGACCAGGGCGGCCAGCGCACCGATCAGCCAGGCGGGGACGACCCGGGCGCCGAGTCGAGTCGACGGGGTGTCCGCCGCGTCGAGCGGCGGCCCGGGCGGCGGCCCGTCCGGCTCGTGGTCGACCTCGCGCTCGGCCGGGGTGTCCGGCTCCGACCCGGGGTCGGGCGCAGCCGCCAGCTCCGCGTCGTAGGCCGCCCGCCGCTCGTCGTCGAGCAGCACCTCGGCCGCCTGGTTGTAGAGCCGGAACCGGCGGTCGCCCGGGGTCAGGTCGGCGATCGCGGCCCGCCAGGCCGCACGGATCTCGTCGGTCGTCGCGGTCGGCTCGACGTCGAGCACGTCGTACCAGCCGGGGCCGGTCGGGGCGCTCACTGGTCGGCCCCCGTCACCGGCGTGAAGTCGTCGACCAACCACTGGCCCTCGGTCTTGACGAGCGTGACCTGGATCCGGAACGGCACGGGCTCCTGGGCCTGCAGCTCGCCGGCGTCGTCGGGGTAGGAGTCGGTGAAGGTGCCGGCCACGAGGGCGGTCGCGGAGTCGGCGTCGATGGTGCTGACGCCGGCGGAGAAGACCTCGGCCTCCCGCGAGACGCCGGCCTGCGCCACGATCTGCTCGGCCGTCGTCACCGACTCGTCGAAGCTGGTCGCGAACTTGGGCGTGATCACCTCGGTGACGAGCTCCCGGTACTCGGGCAGCTGCCCACCCTCGAGCTGGTCGGGACCGTAGGTGCCCATCCGCAGCATGAACTGCCGGGTCTGCGACATGACCTGGTCGCGCTCCCCCTGGAGCTCGCCGGCGCCGCGGTCGATGCCGACGGCCTCGAAGCCGCGGCTGGCCGCGAGCCAGACGCTGGTGCCGAGCGAGAGCAGGAGGACGACGACCAGGACGCCCATGAGCGCCAGCCGGAAGGTGGTCGAGCGCGGGGGGTCGTCGTGGATGCTGTCCGTCAGCCCTGCGGGCTGGTCATGGGCTGGAGGAACAGCCACTTCCACGACTCCTCTCCGAAGGTCCTGGGCGCCAACGTACCGGGGCTGCTGAGGCGGTCGGGGACCCGCTCGCCCCACGTCAGCTCGCCCGTCGACGGGTCGTACGACGCGACCGGCCGTCGCGGCGAGTGCTGGGCACCGCGGGGGTTGCTCTCCGAGGCGGGCTCGGCGCAGTGCGCCCGGGTGTTCATCGGCTTGTTGCCGCCCCGCTGGGGCGGCCGCCGGTCGGTGCTCTCGTAGCCGCGGGTGCAGATCGGCGGGTGCTCGGTGATCACCATGCCGAAGTGGGCGTCGTACATCCCGTTGTCGGACTTCGACACCACGGTGAAGCCACCCTCCACGACGTACGGGTAGACCACCAGGACCTGCTCGATCCCGTCGAGGTGCTGGACCACCACCTCGCTGGTGGTGACCAGGTTGTTGAGGAGCTCGGCGAGGTCGACCTCGTTGTCCTCGATGAACCTGCGCAGGTCGTTGGCGGTCATCGAGCCGCTGTCGATGATCTGACGGAGGTTCGGGTCCGAGTCGGCGAGCGTGCCGCTGAAGAGCGCCAGGTTCCTCGCGAAGCTGCGGATCGCGGAGGCCTTGGCGGCCTGCCCGCGCAGCACCACGTTGCTGTCACGGATCAGCGCCGTCGTCACGTCGAAGTTGGCGTTGGCGTCCTCGATGAAGGCGTTGCCGGTGTCGATGATCCGCTGCAGGTCCTCGCCGGTGCCGGCGAACGCGTCGCCGAGCTCAGCGACGGTCGTGCGGAGCGCGTCCTGGTCGACCGACTGGACCGTGTCGGACAGGTTCGTGAGCAGGGTCTGGGTCTGGATCGGGGTCCGGGTGTTCTCGAGCGCGATCTCGGAGTCCTCCTCGAGGTACGGCTCCTGGTCGGTCTGCGGCTGCAGCTCGACGTACTGCTCACCGACCGCGCTGCGGTTGCCGACGAGGGCGATCGCGTCCGCCGGGATCGAGTCGTAGTCCTTGTCGATCGAGAGCCGCAGGTCGACGCCGTCGTCCGTCAGCACCATCTGGTCGACCAGCCCGACCTTCACGCCTCGGTAGGTCACCTCGCCTCCGGCGAAGATGCCGCCGGAGTCGGGGAAGTGGGCCACGACGGTGTAGGTGTCGTCGAGGAAGAGCCGGTCGAGGCGGGCGTAGCGGGCCCCGACGAAGCTGACGCCGACCAGCGTGATGATGACGAACACCAGCAGCTGGGCCTTGGTACGACGCTCGATCATCGGGTCACCATCCCCGGGACGAGCAGCGCGACCAGCGCCGGGTCGTAGACGTCCGCCAGCTCGCCCATGGTCGGGCCCGCGGCACCGTGGTCGGTGTCCCAGCCGACGCCGGCGCGCGGCGCGCGCGCCCCGAGACCGCCACCCAGGATGCTGGTGATCGGGTCGAGCGGTCCGCCGGTGCCGGAGGCCGTCGGGAGGCCGGGGATGGTGTTCAGCTGCTTGCAGACAGCCTTGTCCCGGTTCTTCTTCTTGGCGCACTCCTCGCGCAGCTGGGCGAGCTTCGTGAGGTCGGCGAGGACCTTCTGGCAGGCCTTGCTGGTGATGTCTCCGGACCGGAGGCACTTGAGGACGTCGCCGACGACCTCGGTGGGGTCGATGATGTCGCTCGGCAGGTCGGTTGGCAGCCCGGTGCCGCCGGGGCCGCCGCCCTCGACCGTGATCTCGAGGTCGATCGAGAGGTTCGTGTAGTCGCCCATGTGGAGGTTGCGGGCCACCTGCGGGATCGCGCCCGACGACCTCGTCGACGAACGGGTAGGTCAAGAACACGTGGAACGCGTCGACGTAGGCGTCGCCGGCGTCCGCAAGCTGGTTGAGGACCGGGACGAGCTGGCGGAACGAGTCGATCGTCGCTGTCTTGGACGCCTTGATCACCCCGACCCCGACGTCACCGAGCCGGTTGACCGCCCGGAGCATCCTGACCAGGTCGCCGCGTTGCTCGTCGAGCGTCTCGAGCGCGCTCGGCAGCTCCTCCAGCGCGGCGTCGATCGTGCCGATCTGCTCGTTGAGCGACACGGAGAGCCGGTTGAGGCCCTCGATCGCGGCGACGATGTCGGCCTTCCCCTTGTCGAGCTGGCCCATGAGCGTGCGGATCTGGCGGAACACCGACTTGGCGGAGTCCTCGCGGCCCTCGAGCGCGAGGTTGAGCTCGCTGGCGATCGTCTTCAGCTGGGCGACGCCGCCGCCGTTGAGCAGCAGGCTCAGCGCGCCGAGCACCTCCTCGACCTCCGGGTTGCGGCCGGTGTCGGCGAGCTCGATCACGTCGCCGTCGGCCAGTGGCTCCTGGCTCGCCGCGGTCTCCGGCGGGCTCAGCGAGATGAACTTCTCGCCGAGCAGGCTCGTCTGCCGGATCTCGGCCACTGCGTTGTCGGGGAGCTCGATGTCGTGGGGCAGCTGCATCGTGACCACCGCGGTCTCGTCGACGAGGTCGATCTCGGTGATCTTCCCGACGGTGACGTCGTTGACCTTGACGGTCGTCTGGGGCACCAGGTCGAGGACGTCGGCGAACTCCGCCGTGATCTCGATCGGGTCGTCACCCACGTCGGTGCCGCCGGGGAGCGGCAGCTCGCCGACGCTGCACCCGGTGAGGACGATCGCCGAGGCCAGGGTGACGACCAGGGCCCGGAGACCGGTCGGGCGCCTCATGGGCCCACCTCCGCCAGGCCACCGAGCGTCTGGTCGAACCGGTCCTGCCAGCGCGCGTTCTTGCCCTGGAGGGCGCCGAACGCGCCGGCCCGCGGGAACGCGTCCTCGATCGCGCCGCAGGCGCTGCCCGAGGTGTCGGCCTGGTTGACGATGCCGCACAGGAACGCCGCGGGGTCGGACGTGACCTGGTAGCCGATCTCCTGGATGTTGGACCGGGTGTCGAGGGTGCCCGCCTGCGGGTTGTAGGTCAGGGCCAGGTTGTTGAGGGCGGTGGGCGCGGCGCTGAGGATCTCGTCGAGGGCGGCGCGCTGCTTGACCAGCACCTTGCTGACCCGGTTGAGGCCCTTGATGTTGCGACCCAGGATCTCGCGGTTGTCGCGGACGAACGTCGAGACCTGGCCGAGTGCGGTCGAGAGGTTCTTCAGCGCCGCGGAGAGCTCCTCGCGCTCGCCCTCCAGGACGCTGGACACGTCGGACAGGGACTGGTTGAAGCGCCGGACCGTCGAGTCGTTCTCGGCCAGCGTGCTGATGAAGCCCTGCAGCGCCCGGGTGGAGCTGAACAGCTCCTCGCGGTTGTCGCTCAGCGTCTCGCTGAACTTGCCGAAGTCCTGGATGGTCTGGTTGAGCTGCTCGCCCTGGCCGCCGAAGTTCTCCGCGGTCACCTCGAGCAGGTCGGAGAGGGCGCCGTTGCGGTTGGCGCCGTTGGGGCCGAGCGCCACATTGAGCCGGTCGAGGTTCTCGTAGATCTGGTCGAGCTCGAGCGGCACCGCGGTCCGGTCGGCCTCCAAAACGGCGTCGTCCGCCAGCATCTCGCCCCCGGTGTACGCCGGGGTGAGCTGGACGTAGCGGTCCCCCACGACGGACGGCGAGATGATGACCGCCTCCGCCTCGACGGGGATCTGCACCTCGGCGTCGTAGGACATCGTGACGACGACGTCGGTGCCGGACGGCGTCACGGAGTCGACAGTGCCGACGGGCACTCCCAGGACCCGGACGTCGCTGCCCTCGTAGACCGAGATCGCGCGGGGGAACAGCGCGGTCAGCGTCTTGCGGTCCTCGCCGCCGAGGAAGGTGAGCGCGGCTGCCACGACGAGTGCCACGACCACACCGGGAACGATGAGCTTCTTCATGGTCACCTCACCCGACCTGCGGTGCCGGAGGCATGTTCTGGATGTAGGTGTCGAACCACGGGCCGTTGCCGAGCGTGTTCGCGAACACCCGGTAGAACGGCGCCATCAGCCGCAGGCTGTTGTCGAGGTTGTCCTCGTTCTTGTTGAGCACCCGGACGACGCTCTCGAGGTGCGTCAGGGCCGGCTTCAGGTCCTCCCGGCTCTGCCGCACGAGCGCGGTCAGCTCGCGCGAGAGCCGCGACGTCGACACCAGCAGCGTGTGGATCGCCTCGCGGCGCTGCACCAGCGCGCGGAACAGCACGTCGGAGTCGCGCATCAGCGCGATGATGTCCTGGTCGCGCTCGTCGAGCACCGTGGAGACCGTGTCGAGGTTCTGCAGCAGCTCGCCGATCTGCTCGTTCTTGGCCGCGACGTTCGCGGACAGCGCGGACACCCCCTGCAGCGCCGCCCGGAACTCCTCGGGCGTGTTGCGGGACAGGTCGGCCAGCGTGGTCAGCGACTCGGCCAGCTGGTCGGTGTCGATCTGCTGCGACGTCTCGGCGAGACCGGTGAACGCCTCGACGACGTCGTACGGCGACGACGTCCGCTCGACCGGGATCTCGTAGCCCTCGTCCATCTGGCCGGAGCCGGCGGGCTCGAGGGCCAGGAACATCGAGCCGAGGATCGTCTTGACCTTGATCGCGGCCAGCGTCTCCTGGCCGAACTCCGCGCCCTGGTCGACCCGGAACGTGACCCGCACGTGGTCGCCGGCCAGCTCGACGTCCTCGACCTTGCCGACCCGCACCCCGGCGATCCGGACCTCGTCGTTGGCCTTGAGCCCACCCGCCTCGCTGAACGCGGCGTGGTAGACGTCGCCGCCACCGATGACCGGCAGCGAGGACGCCCGGAAGGACATCAGGATGAGCCCCGCCAGGACGGCGAGGCTGATCGCCCCGACGATGACGGGGTTGCGCTCGCGGAAGGGGGTCATCCGAGATCACACCTGTCGGCGACCTTCGTGCCGGGCAACGGGTAGGTCACCGGCAGGTCCGAGCCGTCCGGGAGCTGCACCTTGCCGGTGAACTCACACAGGTAGAAGTTGAAGAACGAGCCGTAGATCGCGGTCCGACCGACCTTGGTCAGCTTGATCGGCAGCACCTGGAGGGCTCGGTCGAGCTCGGCCTTGTTGCGGTCGATGTTGCCCGCGAACCGGCGCAGCTCGTGGATGTCCTTCACGAATGGCTCCCTGATCCCTCCGACGAGGCCGGCGGTCTCCGACGACAGCTCCGAGATCTGGTCGAGCGACCCGAGGATCGCCTTGCGGTCGTCCTTGAGACCGCCGACGAACGTCCGGAACGACTCGATCAGCCGGGTCAGCTCCTGGTCGCGGTCGCCCACGTTGGCCAGCACCTCGTTCAGGTTGTCGATCAGGTCGCTGATGACCTCGTCCCGGTCGGCGAGGGTCTGGGTCACCGACGCGGTGCTGGCCAGCAGCCCCTCGAGCGTGCCGCCCTCACCCTGGAAGACCTGGATGACCTCGTAGGAGAGCTGGTTGAGGTCCTCTGGTGAGAGGGCCTGGAACAGCGGCTTGAACCCGTTGAACAGGACCGTCAGGTCGAGCGCCGGCGAGGTCTGCGACGCCGGGATGGTGTCACCCTCCTCGAGCCGGCCCGTGTCTCCGATCGTCTCGGACAGGCTGATGTAGCGCTGGCCGACGAGGTTGCGGTAGCGGATCGAGGCGAACGTCGCCCGGCTGAGCGGAGTGTCGTCGTCCACCTTGAACGTCACCAGCGCTCGGGTGCGGTCGACGATCTCGACGCCGTCGACGACCCCGACCTTCACCCCGGAGATCCGGACGTCGTCGCCGGTCACGACCCCGGTCGCGTCGACGAACTCGGCGTGGTACTCCTTCGTGCCGCCGAAGGACACGTTGCCGATGGCGATGACCAGGAGGCCGGTGGCCAGGGAGGTGACGACCATGAAGATGGTCAGCCGGACCAGGTCGCCGGTGGTCTTCTTGTCCAGCAGGCTCATCGGAGGCTCACCTCCGCGCCGCGGGCCATCGGCCCGACGAGCAGCACGCCGAGGTCGGGGACGTCGGCGGCGGTCATCCCGAGCGCCGGACCGAGCAGCGCCTTGAGCAGGCCGGCCTCGGCCGGCCCGCCCTCGAAGCCGGTGCCGGCCGACGAGGCGGCGCCGTACGACGGGTCGTAGGAGGGCGCGATCCGGCTGGTGCCCTTGCCGGTCGGCTCGTCGACGCCGTCGTCGAAGTCGGGCTGGTGGCGCAGCGGGTGACGCTGCGTCCACGGCGGGGTCGGCAGGTTGAGGCACGCGGCTCCGCGGGTGTCGCCGAAGCGGGGCGTGTCGGCCGGCGTGTAGCCGCGCGGCTGGTTGGGCAGCGTCTCGAGCACGATGTGGAGGGTGAAGCCACGGAAGACCTCCGCCTGACGGGCGCCGGCGTTCACGATCCCCTTGAGGAGGCAGGGGTACTCGGGCGCGTACTTGGCGAACACGGCGAGCTGTTGTCGGCCGAGCTTGCCGAGCCGGATCAGGTTGTCGCCGTTGGCGTCGAGGAACCGGCGCGAGGTGTCGGAGAACGCCGCGACGTCCTGGTAGAGCGCCCGCACCTTCGTGTCGCGGTCCTCGAGCGTGCCGGTGGTCGTGATCGTGTTGCGCAGGATCCGCGCGATCTCGGGCGTCACGTCGGCGTAGACGTCGGAGACCTGCGCCGTCAGCCGGAGGTCGTCGATCAGCTGCGGGATCTGCGGGTTGAGCCGCTTGAGGTAGCCGTCGAGGGTCTCGAGGTTCTCGCCGAGGACCTCGCCCCTGCCCTCGAGCGCGGTGGCCATCGCGTTCAGGGTCATGTTGAGGTCGGCGGGCTGCACCGTGCGCAGCAGCGGGTAGAGGTCGGAGAGCACCTGCTCCACCTCGATCGACACCTGGGTGCGCTCGATCGTGTCGCCGGCGCGCAGCGCGTTCTCGGCGGTGCTCCCCTGGGGGATCTCCAGCGCGACGTACTTCTCGCCGAAGAGCGTCTTGGGGACGATCGAGCCGGTCACGTCGGCGGGCACGTGGTCGATCTCGTCGTCGTAGAACCCCAGCGTGAGCTCGGCCCCCTCGGCGGTGGCGTCAAAGTCGAGCACCTCGCCGACGATCACGCCGCGGACCTTGACGTCTGCCCGCTCGGGCAGCTGCAGCCCGATCTTGCTGGTCCGCAGCGTCACCTCGTCGTAGCTGGAGAACGTCTTGTTGAACACGGCGTACGTGAGCCAGCCCGCGAACAGCAGGAGGCACACGAAGATCACTCCGAGAGCCTTGTGGGGCAGCGCCATCCTCATCGCGTCGTCACCCCGCCAACCTGACGGTGGTCGTGGCGCCCCAGATCGCCATCGACAGGAACAGGTCGATCACGTTCACCGCGACGATGCTGGTGCGCACGGCGCGCCCCACCGCGACGCCCACCCCGGCGGGACCGCCCGACGCGTTGTAGCCGTGGTAGCAGTGGATCAGGATGACGGTCACCGCGAAGACCAGCACCTTCCCGAACGACCACAGCACGTCTCCCGGCGGCAGGAACGTGTTGAAGTAGTGGTCGTAGGTGCCTGCGGACTGGCCGTAGAACTGGGTGACGATCAGCCGGCTCGCGAAGTACGAGGACAGCAGGCCGATGACGTAGAGCGGGATGATCGCGATCAGGCCGCCGACGACGCGGGTCGCGACGAGGAACGGCATCGACGGGATCGCCATCACCTCGAGGGCGTCGACCTCCTCGGAGATCCGCATCGCGCCCAGCTGGGCGGTGAAGCCGCAGCCGACCGTGGCCGCCAGCGCGATGCCCGCGACCAGGGGCGCGATCTCCCGAGTGTTGAAGTACGCCGACACGAAGCCGGAGAACGCCGCGGTGCCGAGCTGGTTGAGGGCGGCGTACCCGGACAGGCCGACCTGGGCGCCGGTGAAGAACGTCATGCCGAGGATCACGCCGACCGTGCCGCCGATGACGGCGAGCGCGCCGCGGCCCAGGGTGACCTCCGCGAGGATCCGCAGGATCTCCTTCGGGTAGCGCTTCACCGAGCGCGGGATCGCGGCGACCACGCCGAGGTAGAACGCCAGCTGGCTCCCCAGGGTGTCGAGGGAGTCCATCGGTCGCCGGAGGGTGGAGCGCACGTCAGCCATTGCCCGTCACCCCGTCTTCGGTGGAACGATCTCGAGGTAGATCGCGCTCAGGGTGAAGTTGGCGATGAACAGCAGCAGGAACGTGATGACGACGGACTCGTTGACGGCGTCGCCGACGCCCTTCGGGCCGCCGCCGGCGTTCATGCCCATGTAGGACGCGACGATCGCGGCGATCAGTCCGAAGACGAGCGCCTTGAAGAGACCGATGACCAGGTCGGGGATCTGGGCGAGCGCCGTGAAGCTCGCGAGGTAGGCGCCCGGGGTGCCGTCCTGGAGGACGACGTTGAAGAAGTAGCCGCCGGCCACGCCGACGAAGCTCACCATGCCGTTGAGGAAGAACGCCACGAGCATGCAGGCGAGCACGCGGGGTACGACGAGCCGCTGGATCGGGTCGATGCCGAGCACCATCATCGCGTCGAGCTCTTCGCGGATCTTGCGGGCGCCGAGGTCGGCCGCGATGGCCGACCCGCCGGCCCCGGCGATCAGCAGCGCCGTGCCGATCGGCGCCGCCTGCTGGATCACGGCGAGCACCGACGCAGAGCCGGTGAACGACTGCGCGCCGAACTGCTTGATGAGGCCGCCGACCTGCAACGCGATCACCGCGCCGAACGGGATCGCGACCAGCGCCGTCGGGACGATCGTCACCGACGCGATGAACCATGCCTGCTGGAGGAACTCGCGCAGCTGGAACGGCCGCCGGAAGAGACTCCGGAAGACGTCGAGCGCGAACGCGAACAGCTTGCCGGCACTCCCGATGGGGGCCAACGCGCGTGACGCGGTGAGTGACGCCACGTCAGACGCCCGTCGCCATCGGCATGTTCTCGTCGAAGGACCCCGGCGGCGGGGTCACGCCGTTCGCGCGGCACCACTCGCCCGGCGGTCGCTGGCTGCGACGCTTGATGCCGTTGGAGGGGTCGAGCTGGTGCGGGATGGGCGGCAGCGGCGGCAGCTCCTGGTCCTTCTCGGCCTCGAGCTCGTCGGCGTCCTTCTCCTCCGACATGCCGATCGGTCCCACGCGCTGCGCGTTCAGGAACTGCCGGACGACCGGCTCCTCCGACGACAGCAGCATCTCGCGCGGGCCGAACATCGCGAGGTGTCGGTGATAGAGCAGACCGATGTTGTCGGGCACCGTCCGCGCGGTGTTGATGTCGTGCGTGACGATCAGGAACGTGGCGTCGATCTGGGCGTTGAGGTCGACGATCAGCTGGTTGAGGAACGAGGTCCGGACCGGGTCGAGGCCGGAGTCGGGCTCGTCGAAGAGCACGATCTCGGGGTCGAGCACCAGCGCGCGCGCCAGGCCCGCGCGCTTGCGCATGCCGCCGGAGATCTCGCCGGGGAGCTTGTCCTCGGCACCGATCAGGCCGACCAGGTCCATCTTCTCCATCACGATGCTGCGGACCTCGGACTCGGACTTCTTGGTGTGCTCGCGCAGCGGGAAGGCGACGTTGTCGTAGAGGTTCATCGAGCCGAACATCGCGCCGTCCTGGAACAGCACGCCGAACAGCTTGCGGATGTCGTAGAGGTCGCGCTCCGAGCAGCTCGCGATGTCGGTGCCCTCGATGACGATCGAGCCCTGGTCGGGCTTGAGCAGGCCGATCAGGGTCTTGAGGAAGACCGACTTGCCGGTGCCCGACGGGCCGAGCATCACGCAGATCTCGCCGGCGGGGACGGTGAGGGTCACGTCGCCCCAGATCAGCTGCTTGCCGAACGACTTGCTGAGGTTGCTGACCTCGATCTCGACACCCACGCTGGGACTCCCCTCCCTCGCTGTCACGGCACGGCTGCGCATCGGACTCCGGACGCGCGGCCCCGCAGCGCACGTCCACTCGTCAGTAACAACGCCGCCCGACCCGCGAGGTTACGCACAAATGGCACGCGCGTCATGTCGCCTTCAGGCGTGGTCGGGCGCGTCTCCCCTGGGGGCGGACGCACGTCGGGGCGGACACCGTGGTGTCCGCCCCGACGTGAGGTACCCGGATCGGGTGGGGTCAGCCCACCCGATGCGTCACTTGAGGGTGACGGTGGCGCCGGCGCCCTCGAGGGCCTCCTTGGCCTTCTCGGCGGCCTCCTTGGTGGCGTTCTCGAGCACCGTCTTGGGGGCGGCCTCGACGAGGTCCTTGGCCTCCTTCAGGCCGAGGGACGTGAGCGCGCGCACCTCCTTGATGACGTTGATCTTCTTCTCGCCGGCGGACTCGAGGACGACCTCGAACTCGTCCTGCTCGGCGGCGGCGGCACCGGCGTCGGCGCCGGCGGCGGCGGCACCCGGGGCGGCGGCCACGGCGACCGGGGCCGCGGCGGTGACGCCGAAGGTGTCCTCGAACTGCTTCACGAACTCGCTCAGCTCAATGAGGGTCATCTCCTTGAACGCGTCGAGCAGCTCGTCGGTGGTGAGCTTCGCCATGATGGCTTTCCTTCCTGGTACGTGGTTCCGGTGGTGGTGTACGTCGGCCCGGGATCAGGCGTCGGTGGACTCGGCCTCGGCCGGTGCTTCGTCAGTCGCCTCGTCGGTCGCCTCGTCGGTGTCGACGGGGGCGGCCTCCTCGGCGGCCGGGGCCTCGTCCTCGGCAGCGACCGGCCCAGTGCTTGATTCCTGGGAGGCACCACCTGCGAGGATCGAGGGGTCCTGCTCGGCCTTGGCCTGCAGGGCGCCGGCGAGCCGGGCAGCCTGCGAGATCGGAGCGTTGAGCAGGTAGACGGCCTGGCTGAGCGACGCGAGCATCGCGCCGGCCAGCTTGCCCATGAGCACCTCGCGGGACTCGAGGTCGGCCAACCTGGCCACCTCGGACGCGTCGAGCTGCTTGCCGTCCAGGACGCCACCCTTGATGACGAGGGTGGGGTTCGCCTTGGCAAAGTCACGCAGACCCTTGGCGGCCTCCACCACGTCGCCCGAGATGAAGGCGATGGCGGTGGGACCCGTCAGGAGGTCGTCGAAGCCCTCGATCCCCGCCTCGGAGGCGGCGAGCTTGGCCAGCGTGTTCTTGACCACGGCGTAGTTGGCGTTCTCGCCGAGGGAGCGCCGCAGTTCCTGCAGCTGCTTCACGGTGAGACCGCGGTACTCGGTCAGCACGGCACCGGCGGAGTCGTTGAAGGACTCAACGATCTCTGCAACGGCCGCCTGCTTGTCTGCCCGCGCCATGGGTCTCCTTCCGGATGAAGAGACCTCCCGGCCCGAGGTCAGGCCCCGGAATCACGAACGCCCCGAGCACAGGCTCAGGGCGTAGAACCGTCCGGCTGGCGAACAGCTCTGCTCTGTGACCTGCGCTGGCCGTCCGCTCCTCGCGGAACCTTCGATCTCCCTGCAGTTGCCTGGAGGTCACCGGCGGTCTCTGGTTACGAGGAGGAACTCTAGGCGCGATCCTCGTCACGACCAAATCATCGGCGAACCGCTGCCGGTCGGCGGCAACCTGTGTTTGCCTTGGCACATGGACCCGCTGCTCACGCACCTGCACGAGGTGCTCGAGCGCGTCGACGGGCGACTCCTGTCGCCCGAGACCGACGCGCGGATCTGGCCCACCGGGTTCCCGCTGCTCGACGACGCGCTCGGCGGCGGACTGCGGGCCGGGACCCTCACGCTGCTGGCCGGTGCCCAGGGCGAGGGCAAGACGACACTGGCGCTGCAGGCGGCGCGCTGGAGCGCACGCAGCGGCCGGCCCGTCCTCTTCTTCTCCTACGAGCTCGAGGCCGAGGTGCTGCTGCAGAAGGTGATCGCCAATGAGGCCGCCGAGCTCGGCCGCGACAGCTCGGTCACCGTCTACCAGGTGCGGGCGGCGTTCGAGGGCACCGACGGCCAGCGTGGCGGCCTCCCCGAGCGGCTCGGCCGCCACGCCGGAGGGCTCGATGCCCTGGAACAGGTCACCGGCTACGCCTCGCGGCTGCTCATCCACCGCTCCACGACCACCCACACGAACCTCGACATCATCGCGGCCGCCGTCAAGGACGTGATCGTGGACCTCGGCGAGCAGCCACTGGTCGTCGTGGACTACCTCCAGAAGGTCCAGCCGCGCGACGCGATGGACGAGGAGGCCGCCATCACGCACGTGACCGAGCGCCTCAAGGACCTGGCCATCGAGTTCGACTGCCCGGTGCTCGCCATCTCCGCCTCCGACCGGGCCGGGCTGGAGCCGGGGACCCGGATGCGCGCCCGGAACATGAAGGGGTCGACCGCCCTGGCCTACGAGGCCGACGTGGTGCTGGTCCTGGCCAACAAGGCCGACATCGTCGCCCGCCACCACCTGATGTACTCCGCCGGCCACGGCGAGCACTTCAAGGGCTGGTCGGTGCTCACGCTCGAGAAGAACCGGTCGGGCCGGGCCGGCGTGGAGCTCGAGTTCCGCAAGGACTTCGGCCGCGGACGCTTCGTCCCCGACGGCTCGGTGGTGACGGAGAAGCTGGTCGACGAGCGGGTCTTCGTCGAGTAGCACCGCCCGCGCCGGTACGACGACGAACGGCCCCGTCCCGAGTGGGACGAGGCCGTCGTACGGCGAACCGGAGGTCACTCCGCCGCAGCGGCGTCCTCGGATGCGACGTTCTTGGTGCGGTTCGGGTCGACCTGGACGCCGGGGCCCATGGTCGTCGAGACGGTCACCTTCTTGATGTAGCGGCCCTTGGAGCTGGCCGGCTTGAGCCGCAGCACCTCCTCGAGGGCGGCCGCGTAGTTCTCCGCGAGCTGGGCCTCGGAGAAGGACGCCTTGCCGATGATGAAGTGCAGGTTGGCGTGCCGGTCGACGCGGAACTCGATCTTGCCGCCCTTGATGTCCGTCACGGCCTTGGCCGGGTCGGGCGTCACGGTGCCGGTCTTCGGGTTCGGCATCAGGCCGCGGGGCCCGAGCACCCGGCCGAGCCGGCCGACCTTGCCCATCATGTCGGGCGTCGCGACGACGGCGTCGAAGTCGAGCCAGCCGCCGGCCACCTTCTCGATCAGCTCGTCGCCACCGACGACGTCGGCGCCGGCCTCACGGGCGGCGTCGGCCTTGTCGGCGTTCGCGAACACCAGGACCTTGGCGGTCTTTCCCGTGCCGTGGGGCAGGTTGACGGTGCCACGGACCATCTGGTCGGCCTTGCGGGGGTCGACCCCGAGGCGCATCACGACGTCGACCGTCTCGTCGAACTTCTTCTTGGAGCCCTGCTTCGCGATCTTGATCGCGGCGAGCGGCGCGTAGAGCTCGTTCTGGTCGAACAGCTCGGACGCCGCGCGGTAGGTCTTGCTGCGCTGCATGGTGTGTCTCGTTTCTACGAAGAGTGGTCAGCGGGCCAGCGCGGCCCTGCCACGGTGTGAGAAGGGACGAAGGTCAGTCGGTCCGGACGCCCATGGAGCGGGCGGTGCCCTCGACGATCTTCATGGCGGCCTCGACGTCGTTCGCGTTGAGGTCCGGCATCTTGGTCTGGGCGATCTCGCGCACCTGGTCCTTGGTCAGCTTGCCGACCTTCTCCTTGTGCGGGACGCCCGATCCCTTCTGCAGACCGGCGGCCTTCTTGATCAGCTCGGCGGCCGGCGGGGTCTTGGTGATGAACGTGAACGACCGGTCCTCGAAGATCGTGATCTCGACCGGGATGACGTTCCCGCGCATCGACTCGGTCTGCGCGTTGTAGGCCTTGCAGAAGTCCATGATGTTCACGCCGTGGGGACCGAGAGCGGTACCCACCGGCGGAGCCGGAGTTGCTGCGCCAGCCTGCAGCTGCACCTTCACCAGGGCAGCGATCTTCTTCTTGGGAGGCATCTCTTCTTCTCTCTCTCGTGGTCATGAAGGGGAGGTTGTTCCCCTGCCACTGGGTGTTGCGTCGCCCATTGTGGGCTGCTTCCTACTCGATCGCGCCAATCGAGACCTTGTGGTCTCGACTCGCGGTCGCGACCTCGCAGGCTCGGCCGCGCGCTCGCTCGACCTCGCTCGCCTTCTGACGGGCTTCGCCCGTCAGACTCGCTGAATCTGGCTGAAGCTGAGCTCGACCGGGGTCTCCCGCCCGAAGATCTCGACCAGGGCCTTGACCCGCTGCGACTCGGCGTTGATCTCGGTGATCGTCGCGTGGAGCGTGGCGAACGGTCCGTCGACCACCATGACGGAGTCGGACACGTCGAAGTCGGCGACCTCGACCGGGCGCTTCGGGGCGGTGGTGCCGCCACCGGAGCCGTCGCCGCCCGCGGCGGCCGCCTCGGCCTCGACGGCGGCGAACGTCGGCGCCAGCCAGTTCTCGACCTCGTCCATGCTCAGCGGGACGGGCTGGTGGGCGTGGCCCACGAAGCCGGTGACCGACGGGGTGTGGCGCACGGCCGCCCACGACTCGTCGGTGAGGTCCATCCGGACCAGCACGTAGCCGGCGAACCGGGTGCGGTTGACCATCTTGCGCTGGCCGTTCTTGATCTCCGGGACGTCCTCGGTGGGGACCACGACCTCGTGGATGTAGTCCTCCATGTTGAGGGAGTTGATCCGGTTCTCGAGGTTCGACTTCACCCGCTTCTCCATGCCGGAGTAGGTGTGGATGACGAACCAGTCGCCGGGCTTGGCCCACAGCTCGTTGCGGAAGGCCTCGAGCGGGTCGGCGGCGGCGGGCTCCTCGGCGGTCTCCTCAGCCGGATCTTCAACCGACTCGTCGCTCACCTCGCCGGTCGTCTCGTCGGTCGTCTCGTCGGTCGTCTCGTCGGTCGCGGTGTCGCTCTCGCTCACCTCGGGGGTGGCCTCGTCGGTCGCCGGCACGTCGATCGCCGGGTCGCCCTCGGCCACCGGCTCCTCGGCCGGGTCGGCCGGGTCGACGGGCTCGGCCGGGTCGGCGGGCTCGACCGCGTCGCTGTGGTCGTCGACGGCCGGCTCCTCGACGGTCTCCTCGACCTCGATCGGCGGGTTCTCGTCGTGCTGCTCCGACACCTGCTGCTCCGTCACTGTGTGGTCTGCTGAGTTGATCTCGGTCACTGGCCCTGCGTGAAGATCTCGAAGACGACCTTGCCGAAGCCCACGTCGAGCAGCGAGACCATCGTCATGAAGAAGGCCACGAACACCAGGGTCACGATGAAGTAGGTGACGAGCTGGTGCTGGGTCGGCCAGACGACCTTCCGCAGCTCGGCGACGACCTGCCGGTAGAACGTGGGCAGGCTGGTGCGCGGCTCGGTCGCCTCGCTACGCGCCTCACGGCTGTCGGTCATCACGCCATCCTTCCTCGGTTGGTCCGGTGTTGCCAGACCTTCAGGTCCTTGCAGGGCACGAGGGACTTGAACCCCCAACCTTCGGTTTTGGAGACCGATGCTCTGCCAGTTGAGCTAGTGCCCTACGGCGCTCCCACCTCGCCCGCCTGAGGGCAGGCCGAAGTATTCGGGGGAATCACCGAAGGGGAACTCTACCTGTGCAGCCGAGTCGGAGTCGAACCGACGGGGATGGGACGATGGGGCGGTGCCCGAGCCGACCTCAGCCCAGCCACTCACCGACCTCAGCCACGAGGAGCTCGCCCGCTTCCGCGACGAGCAGCAGGCGGCGTACGACGACCTGAGGGCGCGCGGACTGACGCTCGACCTGACCCGCGGCAAGCCCGCGACGGCCCAGCTCGACCTGTCCGACCGGCTGCTGTCGCTGCCCGAGGACACCCGCGACGCGCACGGCGTCGACGTCCGCAACTACGGCGGGCTCGAGGGGATCCGCGACCTGCGCGAGATGTTCGCCGACCTGCTGTGGGTCGAGCCGGAGCAGGTCGTGGCGGGCGGCAACTCCAGCCTGGTGATGATGCGCGAGGTCCTCACGGACCTGTGGCTCAAGGGCGGCGTCGACAGCGAGCGGCCGTGGTCGCAGGAGGAGAAGGTCACGTTCATCTGCCCGGTCCCGGGCTACGACCGGCACTTCACCCTGCTGAGCTGGTTCGGGATCGACACGGTCACCGTCGCGATGAACGACGACGGGCCGGACGCCGACGCGGTGGCGGAGCTGGCCGCGAAGGACCCCAGCATCAAGGGCATCTGGATCGTGCCGACGCACGCCAACCCGACCGGCTCGATCGTCTCCCAGGACGTCGCCGCACGGCTCGCCTCGATGGAGACGGCCGCCCCGGACTTCAAGATCCTCTGGGACAACGCCTACGCGTTCCACCACCTCACCGAGGCGGAGGCCAAGAGCGCCGACATCCTGACGCTCGCCGCCGCGTCCGGTCACCCGCACCGGCCGATCATGTTCGCGTCGACGTCGAAGATCACCTACGCCGGCGCCGGGGTCGCGTTCCTGGCCGGCTCGACCGAGACCGTCGCGTGGTACGTCGGGCACCTCGGCAAGGGCGCGATCGGTCCCGACAAGCTCAACCAGCTGCGGCACGTCCAGTTCTTCGGCAGCCCCGACGGGGTCCGCGACCACATGCGACAGCACCGGGCGCTGATCGCCCCCAAGTTCGCGGCGGTCGAGGAGGTGCTCTCCGAGCGGCTCGCCGGGCGCGGCGTGGCCACCTGGACCCGTCCGACCGGCGGCTACTTCGTCAGCCTCGACGTGCTCCCCGGCACGGCGAGCCGCGTCATCGAGCTCGCGAAGGACGCCGGCGTGGCCCTGACGCCGGCCGGCTCGGCGTTCCCCGGGAGCCACGACCCCGACGACACGAACATCAGGCTCGCCCCGACGTTCCCCGAGCTCCCCGACGTCCGGACCGCCATGGACGCCGTCGCCACCTGTGTCCTGCTCGCGGCTGTGGAGAAGCTCGCGCGATGACCCGGCAGCTGTCCCAGCTGCCGAAAGCGCACCTCCATCTTCATTTCACGGGCTCGATGCGGCACGAGACGCTCCTGGAGCTCGCCGAGCGGGACCGGATCCACCTCCCCGACTCCCTCGTGTCCGAGTGGCCGCCCGAGCTGTCGGCAGCCGACGAGAAGGGCTGGTTCCGGTTCCAGCGGCTCTACGACGTCGCGCGCAGCGTGCTGCGGACCGAGGACGACGTGCGCCGGCTGGTGCGCGAGGCCGCCGAGGACGACGTCCGCGACGGCGGCCGATGGCTGGAGATCCAGGTCGACCCGTCGGGCTACGGACCGCGGTTCGGCGGGATCACCGCCTTCACCGACCTGGTGCTCGACGCCGTCGCCGACGCCTCCCGTGAGACCGGGCTCGGGATGGCCGTCGTGATCGCGGCCAACCGCACCCGGCACCCGCTCGACGCCCGCACCCTGGCCCGCCTCGCCGGGCAGTACGCCGGCCGCGGGGTCGTGGGCTTCGGCCTCTCGAACGACGAGCGACGCGGCGTGACGGCCGACTTCGCCGCGGCGTTCGCGATCGCCGACCGGGCCGACCTCCTGCTCGTGCCGCACGGGGGCGAGCTCCGCGGCCCCGACCACGTCCGGACCTGCCTGGAGACGCTGCGGCCTGGGCGGCTGGGCCACGGGGTCCGCTCCGCCGAGGAGCCGGCACTCCTGGACGAGGTCGTCCGGCGCGGCGTGGCGCTGGAGGTGTGCCCGGTCTCCAACGTGGCCCTCGGCGTCTACTCCGACCTCACCTCGGTGCCGCTGCCCCAGCTCCTCGCCGCCGGCGCGACCGTGGCGCTGGGGGCCGACGACCCGCTGCTGTTCGGCTCCCGGCTGAACGCGCAGTACGCCACGATGCGCGCCGCCCACGAGCTGCCCGACACCGAGCTCGCCGAGCTCGCGCGGATGTCGTTCCGCGCGTCGCGCGCGCCGTCCGACGTGCTCGACCGCGCGTACGCCGACATCGACGCGTGGCTGGCCGGCCGACCTCAGAGCGGCGGCGGGATCGGCCCCGGGGGACCCTTCGGCGAGTAGCGGCCGAGCATGCCGTCGACCACCACCCCTGCCTCGCGGGCGCTCGGCGTGTAGCCGAGCACGACGGGCAGGAAGTGGTCGCAGCGCAGTGTCTGCAGACGGACGTCGCTGCGGGCCACGCGCCGTCGCCGTCCGGCGGACCCGGCGGAGCAGCGCGATCTCGCCGAACCCCTCCCCGGGCCGAGCGTCGCCACCAACGCGCCGTCGCCGACCACGTCGACCTCCCCGGACTCGATCACGTAGAAGCGGTCGCCCTCGTCCCCCTGCTCGAAGACCGCCTGACCGGCCGTCACCGAGACCGGCTCCAGGCCACGGGCCAGCTGCTCGACCGACGGGAGCGGCAGCGCGCGCAGCATCGGCACCTGCTGGAGCAGCCCGATCTCGAGGTCCTGCAGCTGCACGTGCCGGTCGAGCAGCACCAGGCGCCACCAGGCCGCCAGCGCGAGCACCGGACAGATGGCGCCCACGACCACGAGCGCGGTCCGGATGCCACCGGCCTCGATCAGCCACGACGTGGCGACGGCGCCGACCCCGACGGTCACCGCGACCAGGCTCTCGAGCAGTCCGAACACCCGGCCCAGCACCTCGTCGGGCGCGAGCCGACCCACGAGCGTGAAGCCGGCGACGTCGATCAGGGCGTTGCCGACGCCGACGAGCGCCAGCAGGGCGAGCGCCGCGGCCTGGTGCGGGAAGGCACCGATCAGGACGAACGGCAGCCCCCAGAGCGCGACGCCGACGGCGAACCACGAGCCCAGCCGGTGCGTGCCGACCAGCAACGACGCCGCGAGCGAGCCGAGGACCGCGCCGACGCCCACGGCGGTCATCAGAGTGCCGACGCCGGACTCCCCCGTCTCCAGGAGCTCGATGGCCACGACCACGGAGAACACGGTCAGCGCGCCGCGGGTGAACGTCTGCGCACCGACGAGCGCCAGGACGAGCGCGAGATCCCGGTTGCCGGCGATCGCGCGCATGCCTTCCGCCGCCTCGTGGGCCAGCCGTGGCCGAGCCGGCGCCGGAGGGCGGGGCGGTGCGTCGTACTTCAGCCGGAGCACCAGCGCGGCTGCCCACAGCGAGGCGCCGGCCGCGACCGCGAACACCACCGCGGCGTTCGTCAGCTCGAGCAGCACGGCGGCGAGCAGCGGCCCGACGAGGGTCGCTGCGGAGTCCAGCAGCCCCCGCACCACGTTGGCGCTGGCGAGCTCGTGGCCGGTGCGGCACAGGGATGGGAGCAGCGCCGAGTGGGCCGGGCGGAACAGCGTGGCGGCGATCGTCGACAGCACGGCCAGGGCGTAGACCGCCACGACCGGCCCTGACAGGGCGGCGACCGCGGCCGCCGCGGCCGTGGCCAGCCCGCGGACGGTCGACACGAGGACGAGCACGCGCTCGCGGCGCCCGCGGTCCACGAGGGGGGAGAGCAGCGGCGCGAGCAGCGCGGACGGCAGCATTCGGAGGAGTCCGACCAGGCCGACGGCGGTGGCGCCTCCCTCGCGGTAGGCGACGACCCCCAGGGCCACGGTGAACGCCCACTCCGCGGTCCAGGCGCCGAGGAAGGCCAGCTGCGCGCGGCGGAGGGCGGGGTTGCGGGCGTTGGTGCTGAAGGCGGCAGCGGCGTCGCTGAGCCGCCCCCTCGTCTCCCCCTCCCGCATGGTCCGACTGTAGGGCGTCGGGCCGCCGCCGGTCAGGGTCGAACGCCTCAGAGGCAGCAGCCCACCAGGACCGGCTCGTTGTGCAGCTCGATGCCGAACCGCTCGCGGACCCCCTCGCGGACCTCGCGCGCCAGGGCGAGCACGTCGGCGGTGGTCGCGCCACCGCGGTTCGTCAGGGCGAGGGTGTGTTTCGTCGAGAGCCGGGCCGGGCCCTCGCCGTACCCCTTGCCGAAGCCGGCGCGCTCGATCAACCAGGCCGCGCTGGTCTTCACGCGACCGTCGGGCTGCGGCCAGGCCGGCGCCCCCTCGGGGAGGGCATCAGGCGCGACGACCGGGTTGGTGAAGAACGAGCCCGCGCTCCAGGTGTCGTGGTCGGCGGGGTCGAGCACCATGCCCTTGCCGGTGCGCAGCCCCAGCACGGCCCGGCGGACGTCGTTCAGCGCGGCCCGCTCGCCCGGCTCGACCCCCAGCGCACGGGCGAGCTCGGTGTAGGCCACGGGCGCCCCGAGCGTGCCCTGCCGGAAGAGGAACGTGACGTCGAGGACGACGTAGCGGCCGGGCTCCTGCTTGAAGCGGCTGGTGCGGTAGCCGAACCCGCACTCGTCGGCGGCGAAGGTGCGCAGCGCGCCCTCGCCGCGGTCGTAGGTGCGCACCTGCGCCACGGTCTGCGACACCTCCTGGCCGTAGGCGCCGACGTTCTGGATCGGGGTGGCCCCCACCTGCCCGGGGATCCCCGACAACGCCTCGACCCCTACCCACCCGCGGTCCACGGCGTGGGCCACGAACCGGTCCCAGCTCTCCCCAGCGGCCACCGTGACCGAGACCGCGCCGAGGCACGCGAGGTCGTCGGGGTCGTCGGAGTCGGCCGTCACGCCGGTGGTGGCCACCTGGACGACCGTGCCGGCGAAGCCGTCGTCGCAGACGACCAGGTTGCTCCCGCCGCCCAGCACCAGCAGCGGCTCACCCGCCTCGTCGGCCGACGCGACGGCGGCGACCAGCTGTGCCTCGGAGGTCGCGGTGATCCACGTCCGCGCCGGTCCGCCCAGCCGCAGCGAGGTGTGGTCGCGGAGCAGCTCAGGCACGAACGACGGCCCGGGGCATGCCGAGAACCTTGGTGCCGTCGCACCTGACCTGGAGCGCCAGCGTGGCCAGCCCGTCGTCGACGGACTTGACGGTGCCGGCGACGGTGACGACCACCGAGCCCTCCGCGGGTACGACGACCGGGCTGGTGAACTTGCAGCCGAGCTCGACCACGTCCGCCGCCCCGGTCCAGTCGGAGACCGCCCGCGCCGCGAGCGCCATGGTGTACATGCCGTGCGCGATGACGCCGGGCAGTCCGACCGACCGGGCGACGTCGTCGTCCTGGTGGATCGGGTTCTGGTCGCCGCTGGCGTCGGCGTAGGCCACCAGGTCGGCGCGGGTGACGGCGTACTCGCGGGGTTCGAGGGCCTCGCCGGGGTTCACGCCGCACCTCCGGAGTGGACGAGGGTGGCCGACGTGGTGCACACGAGCGCCCCGTCGGCGTCGGTGATCTCGCTCGTGGTGCCGAGGATGTCGGCGCCGCCGATCTGCCGGAGGCTGGCGACGGTGAGCGTCGCCGTCAGCACGTCGCCGGGCACGACAGGCCGGGCGTAGGCGAACTTCTGCTCGCCGTGGACGATCCGGAACAGGTCGACCTGCTCGGCGTCGAGGAAGGCGTTCATGGCGTCGAACGCCAGCACGATCGGGTAGGTGGCCGGGGCCGGCCCGCCGTCGTACTCGCCGCCGCTGGCCCGGGCGAACGCCCGGACGTGCTCCTCGGTCACCTGGTGCGGTCGCGTCGGCGGGAAGCTGCGCCCGACGAGGGACTGGTCGATCGGCATGCGCCCAACCTAGTGCCCGGGAAATCGCACCGGAAATGACGTCGACCCGCCCGGGAGCCGGGCGGGTCGGTCAGCTGCGTCACGGGACGGGGGGCTCGCGGTCAGCGAGTCTCCTTGTGGGTCGTGTGCGTGCGGCAACGCGGGCAGAACTTCGACAGCTCGATGCGGTCGGGGTCGTTGCGCCGGTTCTTCTTGGTGATGTAGTTGCGCTCCTTGCACTCCTGGCAGGCCAGGGTGATCTTGGGGCGAACGTCGGAGCTCTTGCTGGCCACGGGAAGTCCTTTGGTTGTCCTGCGTCTTACGTCTGTGTAGCGGGGGCGGGACTCGAACCCGCGACACCACGATTATGAGCCGTGTGCTCTAACCACCTGAGCTACCCCGCCACGGGAACGGAGCCATCGTGACCCGGTCGGCCGCGGAGCCCCTCACCCAGAGCCCCTTTACGGAATCGAACCGTAGACCTTCTCCTTACCATGGAGACGCTCTGCCGACTGAGCTAAAGGGGCAACGACGGAGAACCTTACACACTGCTCCGAGGGTTCGAGAAATCGGCTGAGCGCCCCTGGAACCGCCCCTCAGGACCGGTCCGGGATCAGGCGTCGATCCGGGTCCAGGGGCGACGCCTCCTCGAGCTCGTAGGCGAGCTCCAGCAGGGTGTCCTCGCGGCCGATTCCCGCCCCCAGCATCATGCCGTGCGGCAGCCCCGCCGCGGTGGTCGTCAGCGGAAGGCTGATGGCGGGGTCGCCGGTGGCGTTCTGGAGCGGCGTGAACGCGACCCACTCCCGCAGTCGGTCCATGATCGTCTCGTAGTCCTCGGTCGGCGTGAGATGGCCGACCCGGGGTGTCTCGGTCGCGAGCGTGGGCGTCAGCAGCACGTCGTGGTCGCGGTAGAAGTCACGCGAGAACGCCGGCCGTACGGCGCAGCCGCCGGATCGCCCCCGGCAGCCGGTGCGAGGCGGCGGGCCGAGTGGCCGGCGAGGCCGTGCGTGAGGTTGTCGAGCCGGGTCGGCGTCCCAGGACCCGCCGAAGCTGCGCTTGCCGCCGCGGATCGTGACCAGCGCGAGCATCGACCAGTAGAGGAGGAAGTCGTCGGCGAGACCGGCCGGGAGCGGGTTGGCGATCGGCGTCACCTGGTGCCCGAGCTCCTCGAGCAGGGCGGCGGTCTTGAGCGTCAGCTCCGTCACCTCCGGGCTGGCGTCGTGGCCGATGCCCTCGGTGACCACCGCGACCCGGAGCCGGGTCGGGCCGGCGCGGGTGACGTCGCCGATCGGCGCCAGCCGCAGGTTGCGGTAGACCCGCTCGGCCTCCCGGAAGAACGCCGCCGTGTCGCGGACGCTGCGGGTCACGACCCCGTCGGAGATGATCCGCACCGGCATCTGCCGCATCATGGCGTCCTGCGGCAGCCGACCGCGCGACGGCTTGAGGCCGACCAGCCCGTTGACGGCGGCCGGGATCCGGATGGAGCCGCCGCCGTCGTTCGCGTGGGCGATCGGCACGGCGCCCGCGGCGACCAGGGCCGCCGAGCCGGACGACGACGCGCCCGCGGTGTGGTCGAGCGACCACGGCGAGCGGACCGGCCCGAGGCGGGGATGCTCGGCGCTGGCGCTGAAGCCGAACTCGGACAGCTGGGTCTTGCCGAGGCAGACGAGGCCGGTGTCGAGGTACATCCGTGCGAAGTCGCCGTCGACCTTGCGCGGCAGCGGCTCCCACGCGTCGGTGCCCTGCTGCGTCGGCATGCCCGCGACGTCGACGTTGTCCTTGAGGAACGACGGGACGCCGGCGAAGAACCCGCCCCGCGGGTCGGCCGCCCGCTCGCGGGCGCCGTCGAAGTCGGCGTACGCGACCGCGTTGAGCCGGTCGGTGACCGCCTCGGTCCGGGCGATCGCGGCCTCGACGACCTCCGGGATCGTGACGTGCCCCGCGTGCAGCTCCTCGACGAGCCCCACGGCGTCGTGGTGGGCCAGGGCATCGTCGCGGAAGGCGTGGACGTGGGTCATGGCGCCCGAGGTTACCGACCGGTCACACCGCGCCGATGGCAGCCCACGAGATGGTCGTCGACGATCCCGACCGCCTGCATCAGCGCGTAGATCGTGGTCGGACCGACGAACACGAAACCCTGCTTCTTGAGCGCCTTCGCCAGCGCCACCGACTCCGGCGACGTCGCCGGGACGTCATCGAGCGTGCCAGGCGCCCGGTGCGTCTCGGGACGGAAGGACTGCACGAGCTCCGCCAGCCCGCCCGACTCACGCAACCGGACCGTGGCGCCCGCGTTGGTGATCGCGGCGTCGACCTTGAGCCGGTTGCGGACGATCCCGGCGTCGGCCATCAGCCGCGCCCGGTCGGCGTCGTCGTACGCCGCGACGACGTCGGCGTCGAAGCCTGCGAACGCGGCGCGGAAGCTCTCGCGCTTGTTGAGGATCGTCGAGCCACGACAGTCCGGACTGGAACGCCTCGAGGGTGAGCCGTTCGAGGTACGCCGACTCGCCGCTGACCGGCGCGGCCCCACTCCGTGTCGTGGTAGTCGCGGTAGACCTCGCTCGCCGCGCCCCAGGGGCACCGGGCCAGCCCGTCGTCGCCGACGACCGGACCCGTCACCGTCGTTCCTTGAGCCGCGCGTTCGGCAGCTCCGGAGCCGGGATCGGCGCGAGCGGGTCGTCCACGACCCCGAACCGGCCCGGCGCGACGTCGCGGCTGTTGCGCAGCACCGTGCCGCCTCGGGTGACCTGGGCCTGCCACTCGGCCCGGTAGGTGACGATCTCCTCGTGGGTGCGGCCGACGAAGTTCCACCACATGACGATCGGCTCGCCGAACGGCGGCCCGCCGAGCAGCAGCACCCGCACCGGCTCGTCGTGGGCGGTCACGGTCAGCGAGCCGGGTCCGGGTGCGGCGTACACCAGGTCGGAGGGCTTGGCCTCGAGGTCGCCCACCGTCGCGACGCCGGAGTCGACCAGCACCCCGTGCTCGTGCGACGGGTCGACCGGGACCGTCACGGAGCCTCCGGACTCGATCACGACCTCGGCTCCCAGCAGCGGCGTGTGCGTCGTGACGGGGGACGTGTGGCCGAGGGCTGAGCCGAGGAAGACCCTCGCCCGCCAGCCGGCGCCGTCGACCCGCGGTGGCGCGTAGTGCTCGAAGCCGGGGTCGCCGTGCCGCGACAGGTCCGGCAGCGCGACCCACAGCTGCACGCCGTGGAGCAGCCGGGTGGTCGGGGTCGAGACCTCGGAATGGCTGATGCCGCGGCCGGCCGTCATCAGGTTCAGCTCGCCGGGCCGCACCGCGGCGTGGTGGCCGGCGCTGTCGCGGTGCTCGATCTCACCGCTGAACAGCCAGCTGACCGTCTGCAGCCCGGTGTGGGGATGCGGGGAGACCTGCATGCCGCCGGTGTCCGGTCACCAGGTCGGGCCCGTAGTGGTCGATGAAGCACCAGGCCCCGATCAGGGTCCGCTGCCGCTGCGGGAGGGTGCGGCGGACGGTCATCGCTCGCAGCCCCCCGAGCGGGACCTCGCGGGGCGTGAGCACCTCGAGCGACGCCCCGCCCCCGCCCGGACCGAGCCGCAGCTCGGCCGGGTCGCGCTCGGGGTTGGTCACGGTCTCCAGGCTAGCCCGCCGCGGGCGAGGTCAGGAGTTGGAGAAGACCGCCGGCCCGCCGTCCTGGCCCTCGGCGTCCGGGCCCCGCCCGGCCCAGGTCCAGGCGTACGCCGGGTCCTCGCAGGCGAGCCCGCCCTCGCCGAGCTCGAGCGGCTTGAACGTGTCGACCATGACGGCCGACTCCTCGAAGTAGTCGACCCCGAGCGAGGCCTCGATCGCGCTCGGCTGCGGGCCGTGCGCGTGACCGCCCGGGTGAAGCGAGATCGAGCCGATGTTGATGCCCGAGCCCTTCCGCGCCTCGTAGTCGCCGCCGACGTAGAACATGACCTCGTCGGAGTCGACGTTCGAGTGGTAGTAGGGCACCGGGATCAGCGAGGTCGTGGTAGTCGACCTTGCGGGGCAGGAAGTTGCAGACCACGAAGTTCCAGCCCTCGAAGACCTGGTGCACCGGCGGCGGCTGGTGCGACCTTGCCGGTGATCGGCATGTAGTCCTCGATGTTGAACGTGTAGGGGTAGAGGCAGCCGTCCCAGCCGACGACGTCGAACGGGTGGGTCGCATACGTGAGCCGCGACCCGACGACGCCGGCCGACGTGCGGTGCTTGACCAGCACCTCGACGTCGTCGCCGGCTGCGTGGTGGGGCTCGGTGGGGCCGTGCAGGTCGCGCTCGCAGTACGGCGCGTGCTCGAGGAGCTGGCCGTAGCGGCTGAGGTAGCGCTTCGGCGGGGCGATGTGGCTCGATGCCTCGATCGCGTAGAGCCGGCTCGGCTCGGCCGGGCACCAGCGGTGGTCGGTGGCCCGCGGGACCAGGACGTAGTCGCCTGCGCGGTAGGGCACCACCCCGAACACCGTCTCGACCGTGCCCGTGCCGCGCTCGACGAAGACGCACTCGTCGCCGATCGCGTTGCGGTAGAGCGGCGAGGGGTCGGTGCCGGTGACGACGTACCCGATCCGGACGTCGGCGTTGCCGAGCACCATCCGGCGACCCTCGACCGGGCAGGCGCCGGCCCCGTCGAAGAGCGAGTGGAGCCTGAGGTGGCGCGGCTTCAGCGGATGGTTGGGCGTCAGCCGCTGCTCGGGCAGCTCCCACACCTGGCTGTCCACGATGGCCGACGGCACGCCGCGGTGGTAGAGCAGCGAGGAGTCGGAGGAGAACCCCTCCTCCCCCATCAGCTCCTCGCGGTAGAGCCGACCCTCGGGGTCGCGGGACTGGGTGTGGCGCTGGCGAGGCACCTCGCCGACGTGTCGGTAGTGGGCCACGCGGTCACTGTCCCACGGCCCGCGCCGGTCACCGCAAGGCCGATGACCGACATGGTCACCGATAGTCGGACGCCTCGGTGTGGCTCACGGTGCGGCTGGTCGCTCCTGCACGCCGCGCTGTCCGGGGCACCATGCAGCGCACGTCTGCCAACGACAGCCGAGCCGACCTTGATCTAGCCACTCAGCTCCTAGCGTGAGGGCGTGACGCCCATCCCACCCCCGCGCGCCCGCGAAAACCGGTCGCCCCGTGTCACCGCCGAGACCTACGCTGGGCGACGCCATGCGTGACTTCCCCCCATCGTGACCGAGTTCTGGTCCCTGCCGACGAGCGCCGCGGCGACCCCCGACACCCGCAGCCCGGCGCGGTTCCTGCGCTGGATCGTGCGGCAGCAGGGTCCGGTCGTGTGGGTCGCCCTGCTGCTCGGCGTCGTGTGGCAGCTCCCGCTGATCGTCGGCCCGTGGCTGTTCGGTCGGGCGATCGACGCGGGCATCCTGCCCGGGGACGCCCCGCGCCGTCGCTGGCTTCGCCGCCCTGATGCTGCTCGGTGACCGTGATCGGCGCCGTGTTCGGGATCCTGCTCCACACCCTGATCGTGCGCGGCTGGCTGATCAGCCTCTACGGCACGACCATGATGGTGACCCGCAAGGCCGCGCAGATGGGCCACGTGCTGCCGCGCCGGTCGCCCGACCGGTGAGATCCTCAGCGTCGCGTCCAGCGACTCCGACGAGTTCGGCGCGATGAACGAGATCATCGCCCGCGCCGGCTCGCAGCTGGTGTCGTTCCTCGCCGTCGCCGTCATCGTGCTCGTCACGTCCCCGCGGCTCGGCGTCGTCGTCCTGATCGCCGCGCCGATCCTGGTTGCGTCGCGCTGCCGTTCCTGCGGCCGCTCCACCGGCGGCAGCAGGTCGAGCGTGCCCGCAACTCCGAGCTCACGTCGATGGCCACCGACATCGTGGCCGGGCTTCGGATCCTGCGCGGCATCGGCGGCGAGCAGACCTTCGGCCGCAACTACGCCCGCCAGTCTCAGAGCTCCCGGGAGGCCGGGGTCGCCGCCGGCATCTGGCAGGCGGTCATCGAGGCGCTCGGCGTGCTGTTCTCCGGCGTCTTCCTGGTGCTGCTGCTGTGGCTCGGAACCCGGGAGGTGCAGGAGGGCCGGTTGAGCATCGGCGAGCTGGTCAGCTTCCTCGGCTACGGCCTCTACCTGATCGGCCCGATCCGCACCTTCTTCGAGTTCGCCCAGAAGATCACCCGCTCGCTGGTGAGCGCGCGCAAGGCGATCGCCATCTTCGAGCACACCCCACCCTGGCACGAGCCCGAGACGCCCACGGCCCTGACGGCACGGCCGGGCTCCACGACGAGGTGAGCGGCTTCACCGCCCACCCGGGCGAGCTGACGATCGTCGTCAGCGCGCTTGCCGGAGCACTCCGCGCGGCTCGCCGACCGGCTCGGCCACTACCTGCCCGCGACATCGAGCCGGTGGGCGAGGAGGACGACGAGGCTCTCAAGGGACGCGCCGCACGGCGCGCTCGCATCGAGCGCGCCCGCCGCCGGGCCGAGATCGCTGTCCGCGACGCCGAGCGCGCCCGCGGCCGGTGGGGTGCCCGGCTCGACGGCGTCGACCTCGCCGACGCCGCCTCTCCGACGTACGCCGGACGATCCTGGTCAGCGACACCACCAGCCAGCTGTTCGCCGGGCACCCTTCAGGACGCCGTCGACCCGCACCGTCGGCTGACCCGTGAGCAGGCCGAGACGGCGTTGCTCGCCGCCAACGCCGAGGACGTCTACGACGTGCTCCCCGGTGGCTGGCAGGGCGTGCTCGACGAGCGTGGCCGCGGCCTCTCCGGCGGCCAGCGGCAGCGGGTCGTGCTGGCGCGCGCCCTGGCCGCCGAGGCGCCGGTGCTGGTGCTGGTCGAGCCGACCTCGGCCGTCGACGCCCACACCGAGGTCCGGATCGCCGAGCGCGTGACGCGGCTCCGGGCCGGCCGGACCACCGTGGTCTGCACCGTCTCGCCGCTGTGGCTGCACCACGCCGACCGGGTGGTGCTGATGGCCGACGACGCCGTGGTGACCGAGGGCCGTCACGAGGACCTGCTCGCCGACGACCCCGCCTACCGCGAGGTCGTCGCGCGGCGCATGGACGAGGAGGTGACCGTGCGATGAGCGACGCTGCTCGCGTCCTCGGCCGACACCTGGTCCGACCACACCGACGAGCCGCCCGCCGTCGACCCGCGGCTGCGGCCGCCCGCCGACGCCCCGGCCGGGGAGCGCTTCGCCGCCTGGCGGCTGCGTCACCACCTGCGCCGCGAGCGAGGCCGAGCGCACCTACGAGGCCTCCCGCAACCCCGAGCGAGGCTGGCCGGTCGCGGCCGACTCGCGTGGTGTTCCAGTTCTTCCGGGAGCTGATCCGGGACCGTCGGCGGATGTTCGTGGCGCTCGTGCTGCTCAACGGGCTCGCCGCGGGCCTCGGGGCTGGTCGTCCCCGCGCTCCTCGGCGACCTGGTCAACCGCACGGTCGACCAGGACGGCGCCGGGCTCAACCGGCGTCGCGCTGCTGGTCGTGGGCGTCGTGTGCGCGCAGGCGCTCTTCACGTTCCTGGCCCAGCGCACCTCGACCCTGTTCGGCCAGGACCTGCTGGCGTCGGCGCGCGAGTACATCGTCCGCACGCATCCTGCGGCTGCCGGTCGGCCAGGTCGAGAGCGCCAGCACCGGCGACCTCGTCACCCGGGTGACCCGCGACGTCGGCACGATGAGCCGGGCGGTCCAGTACGGCCTGCCGATGGCGATCATCTCGCTGCTCACCGTCGCGATGTCCGTCGGTCGCGATGCTGCTCAACTCGTGCTGCTGGCGGTGCCGTCGCTGCTCGTGATCGGCACGCAGCTACGTCGCCGTGCGCAGCTACCTGCGGACCGCTCCGAGGGGCTACATCACCGAGGGCTCGACGTACTCCCGCATCAACACGACGCTGACCGAGACCGTCGAGGGCGCGCGCACCGTGGAGGCGCTCGGGCTCTCCGACCGCCGGGTGGGCCAGGGCGACGACGACATCGCGGTGTCGGCGCAGGCCGAGCGCTACACGATGTCGCTGCGCAACCTGCTGTTCGCCGTCATCGACGTCGCCTTCAACACCCCGCGGGTGGTCACCCTCGTCGTGGGCGCGTGGGGCTACTCCCGGGGCTGGCGTCGACCTGGGCCAGATCACGGCCGCCGTGCTGTACGTCGAGGCGCTGAGCGGGCCGCTCGACCGGCTGGTCGGCGAGCTCGACCGGCTCCAGGTGGGCGCGACGTCGACCGCGCGGCTGCTCGGCATCGCCGAGGTCCCACCCGACCGCGACCCCGGCGACCACCGCCCGAAGGGGTCGCACCTCGTCGGCGAGAACCTGCGGTTCGCCTACCGCGAGGGTCACGACGTGCTGCACGGCATCGACCTCGAGCTGCGCAACGGCGAGCGGCTCGCGATCGTCGGGCCGTCCGGGTCCGGCAAGTCGACGCTGGGCCGGCTGCTGGCCGGCATCAACCGGCCCCGCACCGGCTCGGCCCAGGTCGGCGGCGTCGACCTCGTCGACCTGCCCCTGGAGGTGCTGCGGACCGAGGTCGCCCTGGTCACCCAGGAGCACCACGTCTTCATCGGCTCGGTCCGCGACAACATCATCCTGGCGCGCGAGGACTCCGGCGACGACGCCGTGTGGGATGCGCTGGCCGCGGTCGGCGCCCGCGACTGGGTGGAGCGGCTGCCACACGGCCTCGACACCCGGATCGGCTCGGGACAGCAGGCGCTGACCCCGGCCCAGGCGCAGCAGATCGCGCTCGCCCGGCTGATCATCGCCGACCCCCACACGCTGGTGCTCGACGAGGCGACGTCGCTGATCGACCCGCGCACCGCCCGCTCGCTCGAGGGCTCGATGAACGCGCTGCTCGAGGGCCGCACCGTGATCGCGATCGCGCACCGGCTCCACACCGCCCACGACGCGGAGCGGATCGCGGTCGTGATCGACGGCCGGATCGTCGAGCTCGGCAGCCACCACGACCTGGTCGACCGCGAGGACGGCGAGTACGCCGCGCTCTGGCGGGCCTGGACCAGCTGAGGCGATCTCCACCCTCCGAGGGAGGACGGCGGCGCGGCTCCTTCCTAGGGTGGGCCCATGTCCGACGTCCGCGCAGCGGTGGCGACCCGACTCGCCGACTTCTTCGCCCTCGAGGACGACTGGTCCCGGCCGGCGCCGCCCATCGGGCGGCGCGACGTGGTCGTCGGGATCGCGATGGAGGTCATCAGCCTCTTCACCCTCGAGCTCGCCCGCGGCGCCGGGGCGTTCTCCGACCTGGACGTGCCGTGGTGGGTGCTCTACCTGGTCGTGTCGTCCGGGGCGGTCGCCCTCGTCTGGCGCCGTCGCTACCCCGTCGCCGTGGCGGTCTACCTGGCGACGCACATGTTCGTCACCGGCGTCACGCTTCCCGCCGTGATGGCCCAGCCGTCGCTCCAGATCTGCTACTTCGTCGGCCTGTTCTCCGCCATGGCGTGGGGGCGCAGCCGTCGCACCGCGCTGCTGGTGTCGAGCACGATCCTCGCCTTCATGCTCAGTTGGGTCGCGTGGCAGTTCGCCGTCGGCACAGCCGTGCAGCAGCTCGTGGACGACCCTGACAACCCGCGGTCCTACGGTCTCCTGCCCGCCATCCCGTCGGTCGTGCTGCTCACGTTCGTGGTGAACGTCGTCTACTTCCTCGGTGCGATCGTCGGCGGCCAGGTCGCGTGGCGCGGTGCGCGCCAGCGCGCTGCCCTCGCCACCCAGGCCGGCACGATCGCCGCCCAGGCCGACTCGCTGCGCCGCCGGGCCGTCGTGGACGAGCGGCTCCGGATCGCGCGCGAGCTGCACGACGTGGTCGGGCACCACGTCTCGGTCATCGGGGTCCAGGCCGCGGGTGCTCGCCGGATGCTCGAGCACGACCGGGCCGCCGCGACCGAGGCGCTCGGCACGATCGAGGACAGCTCACGGGAGGCGGTCACCCAGATGCGGTCACTGCTCGGCACGCTGCGAGCGATCGAGGAGCAGGCGGCCGACGGCCCGGCGGGCGACCGCTCTCCCGAGCCCGGGGTCACCGACCTCCCCGCGCTCGTGGCCTCTCGCGACGGCGACTCGCTCACCACGACGTACGACGAGGTGGTCGACTCCCCCGGCGCGGCCGGTCGGCTGCCGGCGCCGGTGTCGCTGTCCCTCTACCGGACCGCCCAGGAGGCCCTCGCCAACGTCACGCGCCACTCCACCGCCCGCCGCGCCTCCGTCACGCTGCGCGTCGTGGACAGCGGTCCGGCGCCGTACGCCGAGGTCGAGGTGCTCGACGACGGACGGACGCGCCCCGGCACGTCGGGGTCGGGCCTCGGCCTGCTGGGGATCCGGGAGCGGGCCGCGTCCCACCGCGGGGAGTGCGACATCGGACCACGTGCGACGCAGGGGTTCCGCGTCCGGGTGCGGCTGCCGCTGCGGGCCGGCGAAGGGGGAGCTGCCGGTGCCTGAGCCGCTGCGGATCCTGCTCGCGGACGACCAGGCGCTCGTGCGCTCGGGCTTCCGGATGATCCTCGCCGTCGAGCCGGACCTCGAGGTCGTCGGCGAGGCCGGCGACGGCGCCGAGGCGGTCGCGCTCGCCCGGGAGCTGGACCCCGACGTCGTGCTGATGGACGTGCAGATGCCCGGGACCGACGGCATCACCGCGACCGCCGACATCGTGGCCGGCGACCACGGCAAGGTCGTCATCCTCACCACGTTCGACCGCGACGACTACCTGTTCTCGGCACTCCGCGCGGGCGCCAGCGGCTTCCTGCTCAAGAACGCCCGGGCCGAGCAGCTCGTCGAGGCGGTCCGGGCGGTCGGGCGCGGCCACGCCCTGCTCTCCCCCGAGGTCACCACTCGCGTGATCGCCGAGATGGCCGGCCGCGGCGAGACCGTGCCGGCCGCGGTGGAGGCGCTGGATCACCTCACCGAGCGGGAGCGGGAGGTGCTGGTCCTGCTCGGCGAGGGACTCAGCAACGCCGAGATCGCCGCCCGGCTCGTGGTCGGCGAGGCGACGGTCAAGACGCACGTGTCGAACTGCCTCACCAAGCTGCACCTGCGCGACCGGGTGCAGGCCGTGGTGCTCGCCCACCGGGCGGGCCTGGTCGGCTGACCACGCTCCGTCCCGCAGCGGAGCCGGGATCTCCGTCCTGCGGGGGATCCCCCGCCGCGCCGACCGCCCTAGCGTGACGGGCATGATCCAGACCAGAGGGCTGACCCGCCGCTTCGGCGACCTCACCGCCGTCGACGACGTGTCGTTCGACGTCCCGCGCGGCCTGCTGACCGGCTTCGTGGGCGGCAACGGCGCCGGCAAGACCACCACGATGCGGATGATCATGGGGCTGCTCGGCATCGACGCCGGCGAGGTCCTGTGGGACGGCGCCCCCATCACCGCCGCCGTACGGCGCCGCTGCGGGTACATGCCCGAGGAGCGCGGCCTGTACCCGAAGCAGAAGATCCTGGACCAGCTCGTCTACCTCGGCGAGCTGTCCGGGATGCCGGCCGGCGACGCCCGGAGGTCGGCCCAGGAGCACCTCGAGCGGTTCGGGCTGGGCGAGCGCGCCGGCGAGCGCGTCGAGAAGCTCAGCCTCGGGAACCAGCAGCGGGTCCAGATCATCGCGGCGCTGATGAACCAGCCGCTGGCGCTGATCCTCGACGAGCCGTTCTCCGGGCTCGACCCGACCGCGGTCGACTCCATGGCCGACCTGCTCCGCGACCAGACAGCACGCGGCGTCCCCGTGCTCTTCTCCAGCCACCAGCTCGACCTGGTCGAGCGGCTCTGCGACCACCTGGTCGTGCTGGCCGGCGGCCGGGTCGTGGCCCAGGGCTCGGTCGACGACCTCCGGGCGCGGGGACCGGAACGGCTGCGGCTGGTCACCGACCGCGATGCCGGCTGGGTCCGCGACGAGGCCGGTGTCCACGTCGTCGACGTCGACGGTCCCACGGCGGTCGTCGAGGTGGACGGCGCCGACCCGACCGCCGTACGCCGCCGGCTCCTCACGACCGCCCTCGACCGCGGCGACGTGGTCGAGCTGGTCCGGGTCGTCACGCCGTTGTCCGAGATCTACCGGGAGGTCACCGCATGAGCACCCCCACCACCACCCCCACCCCGACTGTCCCCGCGACCCGCTCCGCCGCCGAGCGGCCCTGGCTGCTCGTCGCCCGGCGCGAGGTGCTCGTGAAGCTGACCGACAAGGCGTTCGTGGTCGGCACCCTGATCACGCTGCTGCTCGTGATCGGGTTCATCGGGTTCCAGATGTGGTCCGAGGACCGCACCGACACCTACACCGTCGCCGCCACGTCGGAGGCCCGCGCCACGCGGAGCTGCTCGAGGAGCGGGCGGCGGACGTCGACGGTGAGATCCGGATCGAGCTCCTCGACGTCGACAGCGACGCGGCCGGCGTGCGGGCGCTCGAGGACGAGGAGGCCGACGTCCTGCTCCGGCCGGCCGACGACGGGTGGACCCTCGTCGGGGCCGACGAGGTCGACGGCAGCCTGCAGCGGGCGGCCGAGACGGTCGTGCGCGAGGCGGCGCTCGCGAGCAACGCCGAGGCGGCCGGGACGTCGATCGACCAGCTGCAGCGCGGCAGCGCGCTCGGCACCGAGCTGATCGAGGGCGACGCCGAGCAGCAGGAGTTCGCGCAGGGCATGGGGGTCGCGCTCGCGTTCCTCTTCTACATGGCCGCGCTCGGCTTCGGCTACACGCTGTCGGGCAGCGTGGTGGAGGAGAAGGCCAACCGGGTCGTGGAGATCATCACCACCAAGATCCCGGTGCGGCAGCTGCTGATCGGCAAGATCGCGGGCAACACGCTGCTCGCGATCGGGCAGACCGCGCTGATCGTCGGCATCGGGCTGGTGGGCATCTCCTTCACCGAGTACGCCGACCTGCTGCCGGCCGTGTCGGAGGGGATCGGTTGGTTCGTGGCCTTCTTCGTCGTCGGCTTCTGCTTCATCGCCTGCTGGTGGGCGGTCGCCGGGGCACTGGCGAGCCGCGCCGAGGACCTGCAGGCCACCGCCACGCCGCTGTCGTTCCTCATGATGGCGGTCTTCCTCACGGCGTTCCTGCTCGACGGGACGGCGCTCACCGTCGCGTCGTACATCCCGCCGTTCTCGTGCGTGCTCATGCCGATCCGGGTGCTCGGCGGCGATGCCGGGTGGTGGGAACCGGTGGTGGCGCTCGGCCTGCTCATGGCCGCGATGGCCGCGACCGTGGTGTTCGCCGAGCGGATCTACCGTCGAGCCCTGCTCCAGACCCAGGGCGGTCAGCCTCGCGCAGGCCTGGCGCACCGCCGACTGACGGCCCGCCTCTAGAGTGACGGGGATGAGCACCACCCTCCCCGCCGCCTGGTCGGGGCTGGTCGACGACGCGGCGATCTTCCCGCCCGGCGACGCCCCGCTGCCCGACGCCGTCGACTCGTTCGTGGCCCGCCGCGACGCGTGGTACGCCGACCTGGTCGGGTCGTTCGTCGTCACCGACCGGCAGGTCCCGGAGGTCGGGCAGCCGCTGCCCGTGGCGATCGTGGTCACCGGTGGCGCGGGCGCGATCGAGGGTGCGCTGCGACTGGCCGGCCGCGGCGGGCACGACGTGTCCGGGGTCGAGATCGCGTTGCGCGACCTCGACGACCTGGCCGGGAACGCGCAGCCGGGTCGCGACCGCCACCGAGGCCTGCGGCCTCCGGCCCGAGCAGGTGTACGTCGAGCTGCCCGACGTACCGGACAGCGGGTCCTGGCTGCGGGCGGCCGACGCCGTGGCGGAGGGCGGGCTGCGGCTGAAGTTCCGCACCGGCGGGCTCGAGGAGCACCTGTTCCCGGCGTCAGCAGTGCTCGCGCGCTGGATCGACGCCGCCCTCGACCGCGAGACGCCGTTCAAGTGCACGGCGGGGCTGCACAACGCCGTCCGCCACGACAACGCCGACGGCTTCACCCACCACGGGTTCCTCAACGTGCTGGTCGCGACGGTTCGCGCGTTCGACGGCGCCCCCACCGACGAGGTGGCGGCGCTGCTGGACGACCGGGACGCCGACTCCCTGTCCGCCGCGGCGCGCGACGAGGACCTCGGCCGCGCTCGCCGCTGGTTCACGTCCTTCGGGTCGTGCTCGGTCACCGAGCCGCTCGACGACCTGCTCGCCCTCGGACTCCTGGAGAAGCCATGACGCAACCCACGACCTGGGTGGACGGCGCCGCCGGCTCACACTTCGACCTCGACAACCTGCCGTACGGCGTCTTCACCCGCGACGGGGAGGAGCCCCGGGTCGGGGTCCGGATCGGTGACCTCGTCCTCGACGTGGCACCGGTCGCGGCCGCCGAGATGCTCGACGTCCACCACGTGTTCGAGGAGGGCTCGCTCAACCCGTTGATGGCGGAGGGGCGGCAGGTCCGGCAGTCGCTGCGCCGGTGGCTCACCGGGCTGCTGTCCGACGAGACCGAGCGCGACCTGGTCGAGCCCCACCTCGTGCCGATCGCGGACGTCGAGCTCCAGCTGCCGGTCGAGGTCGCTGACTACGTCGACTTCTACGCCTCGCTCGACCACGCCACCAACGTCGGCCGGATGTTCCGGCCCGACGCGGAGGCACTGCTGCCCAACTGGCGGCACCTCCCGGTCGGCTACCACGGCCGGGCCGGCACCGTCGTCCCCAGCGGCACCGACGTGGTGCGCCCCTCCGGGCAGCGGAAGCCGCCCGGCGCCGACGCTCCGACGTACGGACCCTCGCAGCGGCTCGACATCGAGGCCGAGCTGGGCTTCCTCGTCGGTACGCCGAGCCGGCTGGCCGACCGGGTGGCGACCACCGGGTTCGCCGACCACGTCTTCGGCGTCGTCGGCCTCAACGACTGGTCGGCGCGCGACATCCAGGCCTGGGAGTACGTGCCGCTCGGACCGTTCCTCGGCAAGTCGTTCGCCACCTCGATCTCCCACTGGGTCACCCCGCTCGAGGCGCTCGACGCGGCCTGGGTGGACCTCCCCGGTCAGGACCCCGAGCCGCTGCCCTACCTGACCGCGGGCGCCCCGCGCGGGCTCGACATCGACATCGAGGTCGAGCTGAACGGCGAGGTGGTCAGCCGGCCGCCGTACCGCACCATGTACTGGTCGCCCGCCCAGATGCTCGCCCACCTGACGGTCAACGGCGCCTCGCTCCGCACCGGCGACCTCTTCGCCTCCGGCACGGTCTCCGGTCCCGACCGCGAGCAGCGCGGTTCGTTCCTCGAGCTCAGCTGGGGCGGCACGGAGCCGTTCGCCGACGGGCACACCTTCTTGGAGGACGGTGACACCGTCGTGCTGCGCTACACCGCGCCCGGCACCGCCGGTGGCCGGATCGCCCTCGGCGAGGTGACCGGGGCGGTCCGAGCCGCGACCGTCTGAGCTACGGGAACGGGACGAGTCCGGGGCTGGCCCGGTAGGTGGCCGTACCGGTCTGCCACAAGGTGTTGGTGCCCCAGCACCACGTCGTGCCGTCGACGCGTACTCCGCACGACACGTTTTGGCCGGCGTCGACCGAGGCCCAGCCCGCACCAGGTACGGCGGACATCAGCTCGGAGTACGTGTCGGCACCGTTGCCGAGCTGCGACTCCCAGTTCGCACCCCAGCACCACGCGGAGCCGTCGTCCCGGACGCCGCACGCGTGGTTGCTGCCCGCAGAGACCTGGTGCCAGGACGCCTCGTCGCCGACGCGAACCGGCGTCGTGCGCGGATTGTTGGTGGAGGTGCCGTCGGCGTTGCCGAGCTGGCCGTAGTAGTTGGAGCCCCAGCACCAGGCGGTTCCGTCCGTGCGCACGCCGCACGTCAACCAGGACCCCGCACTCACCTGCTCCCAGTCGGCATCGCTTCCGACCTGGACCGGCGTGGTGCGCTGCACGGTGGTCCCGTCACCCACTTCGCCGGCACCGTTGTAACCCCAGCACCAGAGCGTCCCGTCCTCGCGGGTCGCGCAGGTGTGCCACACCCCGACGCTGATGCTGGCCCACTGGTCGCTCGTGCCCACCTGGACGGGAGTCGTCCGGTCGGTCGTCGTTCCGTCGCCGACCTGCCCCGCCCAGTTGTCACCCCAGCACCACGCGGTGCCGTCCTGCTTGACCCCACAGGTGCTCGCATAGCCGCCACTGAGCTGTGACCACGTCGAGTCGGCCCCGACCTGCGTCGGTAACGTGGCGTTGCCGCTGACCGTCCCGAGACCGAGCTGCCCCGAGTCGTTGTAGCCCCAGCACCACGCGGTTCCTCCTTCGCGCACCCCGCAGGTGTGCTGGTAGCCGGCAGTCAGCTGGTCCCACGTCCCGGTGAGCTCGACACCGGTCGATTTCGACCCCGAGACCGGGCCACTGCCGAGCTGCCCGTACCCGCTGTAGCCCCAGCAGCTCGCAGTCGCGTCTGCCCGGAGCCCACAGGCGTGCCCCGATCCCACGGCCACTCCCGTGGCGGTCGAGCCGTTGCCGACTCGCACCGGCAGGGGCTCGACGTCCGAGCGACCATCTCCGAGCTGTCCGTCGCCGAACTCTCCCCAGCACCACGCCTGCGACCCCCGGGTACCGCACGCGTGGTCGCTGCCGACGCCCACACTCGTCCAGTCGGACTGAGCACCTACCCGCGTCGGGGTCGGGCGGTCGCTGGTCGTGCCGTCCCCGACCTGGCCGTACCAGTTGACGCCCCAGCACCACATGCTTCCGTCCGCTCGGGTGGCGCACGTAGCCGACCCGCCCACTCCGAGATCGGTCCAGTCGGTGGCCGTCCCGATCTGCACCGGCGTCGGCCGGTAGAAGTTGGTGCCGTCGCCGACGTACCCTCCCCAGCACCACAGCCCGCCGTCCTGCGCCAGTCCACACACCCGCGAGGAGCCCACCTCCACGGTTGAGAACCGGGTGCTGCTCGCGACCTGGACCGGCGTCGACGACTGGTAGGGGCCGTTCGGTCCGGCCCCGAGTGGTCCGTTCCCCCAGCACCACGCGGCACCGTCGGCGCGGGTCGCGCACGCGGAGCTGTGGCCGGCAGAGACGGTGGCCCAGTCGGTCGCCGACCCGACCTGGACCGGCGTGTACCGCATGGTCGTCGTGCCGTCTCCGAGCTGGTTCCAGTTGTTGATCCCCCAGCACCACAAGGTTCCCGGTGCGCGGACCCCGCAGGTGAAGCCGTCCCCGGCCGCGATGTCCGCCCAGTCGTTGGCCGTGCCGACCTGACGAGCGGATGACTCGCCGTACGAGTGCGAGCCCACGCCGAGCGCACCCGTGCCGTTGTAGCCCCAGCACCACGCACGGGCATCGAGCGAGATGCCGCAGTTGTGGCCGCTGCCCACCGATACCGTGGACCACGCGCTGCCGTAGGCGCCGAAGATCTCTCGCGGCCCGGCGGCGTCGCCGCTGCCGGAGTAGTGACCCGTGGCGGAACCGGCCGTGCCCCAGCACCAGACCGTGCCGTCGGGGCGGACCTGGCACGAGTTCGTCTCACCGGAGGCCACCCCGGGCCGGATCTCGTGCACGGCCGGGAGGACCGGCGTCGCCCGCAACCGGACCGACTCCGGTGAGACGTTGCCGTCGTGGTCGACGGCCGAGACCGAGAACCAGTAGGGGCTGAAGTTGTTGAGGTCGCTCACGGTGTGCGACGTCGTCGACAGCGTCGACGTCGTGCGGATCCACGGCGTGTTGTCGTAGTACGACAGGTGCACGCGGTACCCCGCCAGGTCAGGGTCGCTCACGGCGTCCCACGACAACGAGACCTGCCGATTCCCGGGAGTGGCGACCAGCCCGGTGGGCGTCGCCGGGGCCGTTGTGTCGCCCGTGGTCGCACTCGTCTCGGCCGGGTCGGACACGTGGCCGTCGTCGTCGACGGCGGTGACGCGGTAGAAGTACTCGGTCTCGTCGGCCAGGCCGGCGTCGACGAACGACGTCGCCGACTGGGGCGAGGTCGTCAGCTCGGTCCACGGACCGGCCTCGGAGGCGGCGCGCAGGACCCGGTAGCCGAGCAGGTCGGGTGCCGCGACGGCGCTCCAGGACAGCGAGATCTGCCCGTCACCCGGCGTCGCCGTCAGGTCGGTCGGGGTGTCGGGGACCTCGTCGTCGAACGGGATCATCGTCGTCACGGTGCGGTGCGACTCGTTGCCGGCGAGGTCGAAGGCGCTGACCCCGAAGTGGTACGTCGTGTCGTTGGTCAGGTCGTCGACCCACGCCTCGATGCTCGTGAGGTCGTCGCCGACCTGCGTCCAGGGGCCGGCGGCGCCGGTCGCGACGTAGACCCGATAGCCGGCCAGGTCGGGAGTCTCGACCGCGGGCCACCAGAGGTTCACCCGGCGGTCGTACGGGATGCCGCTCAGCTGCGAGGGAGCAGGGGGCGCGACGTGGTCGCCGGGCACCCCGCTCGCCGGCTCGGAGCGGTCGGACTCGTTGGTCGCGTCATCGGTCGCGCTCACGGAGAACCAGTACGTCGTGCCGTTGTCGAGGCCGCCGACCGTCGTCTCCGTGGCGGAGGTCAGCTCCCCGACGTGGGTCCAGGGGCCGTCTGCGGAGTCCGACCGATAGAGCTGGTAGCCGAGCAGGTCGTCCGCCTGGACCGCGTCCCACGCCACGACGAGGGCGCCGTCGTCGACGGTGACGCGTACCCCGGTCGGGACGGCTGGGGGCGTCTGGTCGACCGGCACGCCGATCTCCGGGTCGCTCCGCTCCGACTCGTTGCCGGCCACGTCCACGGCTGTCACGACGTACCAGTAGACGGTGCCGTTCTGGAGCCCGTCGTCGACGAAGGTCGGGTCCGCGACCGGGTCGGTCGTGACCTCGGTCCACGGACCGGTGCCGTCGAGCGCGCGGTAGACGCGGTAGCCCACAGCGTCGCTGACCGGATCCCAGGCGAGGGTCAGGCGGCCGTCGCCGGCGGTCGTGCCGAGGCCGGCCGGGGCGTCAGGTGCGACGTCGTCGGACGGTGAGAACGCACTGCTCGGCGAGCGGGCGGACTCGTTGCCCTCGACGTCCACGCTGCTCACGCTGAAGTGGTACGTCGACTCGTTGGTCAGGCCGGTCACGGACCGGGTCGTGCCGGTCACGAGGTTGCCGAGCTGGCTCCACGGTCCCGCGGCCGAATCTGACTGGTAGACGCGGTACCCGGCCAGGTCGTCGGCCGTGACGGCGTCCCACGCGAGCTCGACCCGCTGGTCGCCGCTGGTGCCGGTCGGAGCCGCCGGGACCGGCGGCGCCGTCCGGTCGACGGGCACGGCCGACACGAGCTCGGAGCGGGCGGACTCGTTGCCGTCCTCGTCCACGCTCGTGACCGAGAACCAGTAGGTCGTGCCGTTGCTCAGCCCGGTGACCGTGCTGGCGGGTGCGGTGACCTGCCCGTCGGTGACCGGCACCCAGGGGCCGTCCGGCGTCCCGGCCATGGCCACCCGGTAGAACGCCAGGTCGGGATCGGCGACCGGATCCCAGGTGAGGTCGACGCGGTTCTCGCCCGGCTCCGCCGCGAGTCCCCCCGGGACGGTCGGCGATGTCTCGTCGGTGCTGTCGGTCGGCTGCACCGGCGTCGAGCGCCCCGACTCGTTCCCGAGCTCGTCGACGCTGGTGACGGCGTAGAAGCTGCCGGTCTCGTAGCCGGAGTCCGCCAGCTCGGTGCCGCTGGCCGGGTGCGCGGTCAATCGCTCCCACGGGCCGGACGCGGTGATGCCTCGGTAGACGTGGTAGCCCGCGAGATCGGTGGCCGAGACCGCGGCCCAGCCGATGGTGGTCTGCTCGCCACGGCGGACGGCGGTGGTGCCACCAGGCACGGGCGGGGCGGTCACGTCGCCCGTCCTCAGGGCACGGATCGAGCCGGCCGTGGTCGGCTGCGGCGGTACGCCGTTCCAGCGCGACGCGACCAGCCGCCACTTCGTCACACCCTGTTGTGTGATGGACCGGGTGAAGGACACCGTGCCCGAGGTGGACGTCGAGCCCGTGGCGACGGTCGACCAGCCGGTGCCGTTGCTGCGTTGCAGCTGGACGGGTCGGCCCGCACGCGCGGGGTAGAAGGAGCCGGCGACCTGGAAGGACGAGCCGACCCGTACTCGCAACGGCGCGTCGAGCGACGCTCGTTGCGCCACGACGCTGCGCTCGACGACGGGCGTCTCCGCGCTGGGCGACGTGCCGGCGGCGGGCGCGACCACCCGGTACCGGACGGTGAACGGCTCGGCCACCCCCGTGGGGATCCGGCTGGTGAACGCCACCGTGCCGCTCGCGCTCGACCGCCAGGTGCGGATCGTCGTCCACGCCTGAGCGTCGACCTGTCGTTCGAGCCGGACCGTTCGGCGGGCCGGTCCTGGCACGGCGCCCGTAAACCGGAGGGCCTCGTTGCGCATGACCGGCCCGGTGGGGGTCGCCGAGAGCGAACCTCCCGGCTCGGCCATGGCCGACGTCGGCAGCGTCAGCACCGCCGGTAGCAGCAACAGGACGACTCCGAGCACCCATCGCGACCCGCGACGATTCCTCACTCCACGCAGCATGGTTTCTCCCCGCAAACCATCAGCCGGACCCGGACCGACCCACGTGCCCCCGCACGAGTGCTGTCACCGTAAGGTCCGGAAAGTCACAGCCGACCAACAGTGCGCCCACGCGCGTGACCGGGTTGCTACACACCCTCGCGGTCGCTGAAGCCCGGGTGGACGAACGGCTCCCCGCGACGCAGCGACTCGACGGCGCCCGGATGCATCCGTCGCAGGTGTGCGAGGCCGCGTGACCGGTAGCGGACGATCTGCAGGATCCCGAAGCCCCAGAACAGGTACTGCACCGACATCGCCCACCGGAAGTCGTCGAGCCCGTAGGCGTCCATACCGCCGGGCTGGCGCAGGTCGAGCACGATCCCGATCAGCGCCATCGTCAGCAGGGAGGCCACGAACCCGCCGACGTTCACGACCCCGTTCGCGCGGCCGATCGACTCCTGCGGCGTGAACGACCGGGCGAGGTCGAAGCCCACCAGGGAGGCCGGGCCGCCGGCGGCGATCGCGCAGACCAGCACCACCAGCATCCACAGCGGGGCGGGGGTGTCGCGCAGCAGCACCGCGGTCCACGGCACCACCATGACCAGCACCACCGCGATGACGATGTAGGACCGGTAGTAGGGCAGCCGGGAGACCAGCCATCCCAGCGCCAGGCCGCTCACCACGACGAAGCCGGTCATCACCATCAGCAGCGTGCTCGCGGCCTGCTCCGAGAGCCCCTGACCGCGGACCAGGAACGGGAAGCCCCACAGCATCGCGAAGACGGTCGTGGAGAACTGCGGCGTGAAGTGCGACCACATGCCCAGCCGGGTACCGGGGTTGCCCCAGACCGTCTGCAGGGCCCGAGTCAGCGCCCGGAGCTTCACGTGCGTCGGACCCGTGCGGGCGTACGGCGAGTCCTTGACCAGCAGCACCGCCCCGACCATCAGGACGACCCCGACCGACGACGCGAGCGCGAACGTGCGGGTCCAGCCGAGCTGCTGCAGCGCCCAGGACAACGGGGCTGCGGCCATGATCGCTCCCAGCTGGCCGGTCAGACCCGTCAGCTGGGTCACCAGCGGCGCCTGCCGGACCAGGAACCACGACGCCACCAGCCGGATCACGCTCACGAAGACCATCGCGTCGCCGGCACCGAGCAGCGCCCGGGCCAGCACCGCCGCCGGGAACGACTCGGCGAACGCGAACCAGAGCTGGCTGACCGTCATCAGGGTCAGGCCGGAGATCAGCAGCGCCCGAGAGCCGAACCGGTCGAGCAGCACGCCGACCGGGACCTGCATCCCGGCGTACACCACGAGCTGGAGGACGGTGAACAGCGCCAGCCGGGTCGCGTCGACGTCGAACCGCTCGGCCGCCAGCAGGCCCGCGACGCCGAGGGAGCTGCGGTGGAACACCGCCAGCAGGTAGATCGAGAGCCCGACGCCCCAGATGACCCACGCCCGGCGCTTGCCGATGTCGTGGATCTGTCGCGTCACCTGCCCGATCATGGCAGTCGAGGCCCTAGCCTTCCGTCGTGGTCCAGTTCGGTCAGTACCCCGCACCGCGGCACGTGGTCGCCCACCTCTCCGACCCGCACCTGCTCGCCGACGGGCAGCGGCAGTACGGCGTGGTCGATCCCGAGCACGGGCTGCGGCTCGCGCTCGAGCGAGTCGCGCGGCTCATCCCGGCGCCCCAGGTCCTGGTGTTCACCGGCGACCTGGCCGACAGGGCGGAGCCGGCGGCGTACGCCCGGCTGCGCGAGCTCGTCACACCGGTGGCGACCGACCTCGGGGCCGAGGTCGTGTGGGTCATGGGCAACCACGACGAGCGGTCGCCGTACGCGCGGGGCCTCTACGACGTGGAGGACCACGGCGTCCAGGACCGGGTGCACGAGGTCGGCGGGCTGCGGATCATCGCGCTGGACACCAGCGTCCCGGGCTACCACCACGGCGAGCTGAGCGACGACCAGCTCGGCTGGCTGCGCGACCAGCTCGCGACCCCCGCCCCGCACGGGACCCTGCTCGCGCTCCACCACCCGCCGATCCCGGTCCCGATGCTGCGCGCCGCGGAGATCATCGAGCTCGACGACCAGCACCGGCTCGCCGAGGTGCTGGCCGGGTCCGACGTCCGGGCGATCCTCGGCGGGCACTTCCACTTCACCTCGTGGTCGACGTTCGCGGGCATCCCGGTGTCGGTGGCGTCGGCCTCCTGCTACACGAGCGACCCCGCACCGCTCGCGCGGTTCGTGTCGGGGGTCGACGGCCACCAGGCGATCACCATGCTGCACCTGTACGACGACCGGGTGGTCAACTCCGTCGTCCCGCTGGCCCCGGCCCCCGAGGTGAGCGGCTACCCCTCCGACGTGATCGCCCAGGTCGAGTCGCTCAGCCACGAGGAGCGCCGGGACCTGCTGTCGCGCAAGGACTCCCCCTTCAACCAGGACGAGGAGAAGGGGAACGCCGGCCGCGGCGTCTGACGGTCAGGTCACCGCGATCAGCACGCCGATCGCGAAGCCCGCCGCGAGCAGCCACAGCAGCGTGGGCAGGGCGTTCCTGCTCATCCGGTCTCCTCTCCGTCGACCAGGACGTCGCCGCCCTGCACGACGACGTCGATCGACTCGAGTGGTGACGGTGCCGGGCCCTCGATCGGCTCGCCCGTCTGCGCGTCGAAGACGCTGACGTGGCAGGGGCAGATGATCCGGCCGGCCGTGACCTCGGCCACCGGGCAGCCCTGGTGGGTGCAGGTCGCCGAGAACGCGTGCACGGCGTCGCCCTCGCCCCGGACGAGCACCACTCCCTCGTCGGCCAGGATCACGCCGCCACCCGGCGGGATGTCGGCGAGCGCGGCCAGGCGTCGTCCTCCGGACGGCGAGGAGCCGTACGCGTTCGCGGCGACGGTCCCGGCGTCACCGGTGCCGAGCCCACCGGCTCGCGCGACCGCGAACCCGGCCACGCCTGCGGCGAGCGCGACCAGTCCGCCACGGACGGCCGCAGCGCGGGTGACGGGTGGCAGGGACACGTCAGCTCCTCACGTCAGCGGCAGCCCGCTGCGGCTGAAGAACCACAGCGCCGAGGTCAGCCAGATCAGCGCGAGCAGCGCGAGGACGAGGCCGCCGAGCACCGGCAGCGCCCAGCCGGGCAGTCCCCGCAGCCGCAGCCCGAGCATCTTGGCGGCGTACGCCCCGTAGAAGAGGCAGCCGACTAGCGAGTGCACGAGCACCCGCGGGCTGTCCCCGCCGAAGCCCAGCGACCACAGGCAGTGGACGGCGGGAGGCAGGGTGAGCACGAACGCGGTCGCGCCGCTCCAGCGATGGAGCGGGCCGACCCAGACCGGCGCTCGGCGCGACACCGGCAGCCGGCCCCACATCCACAGCGCGGTCACGACCTGGACCACCAGCAGGACCGCGGCGGCCGTGGTGAACCAGGCCTTCATCTGCAGCATGCCGGAGAACCCGAGCGTCGCCAGCGGTCGACCGGCCGGGTCGTGCAGCCCGGCGTACGCGCCGAGCACGACGGCGACACCGGCGCCGAGGAGGAGCGCGGCCGTCAGCCCCGACGTGGCGGTCTCCCGGCTCACGGTGTGGCTCACGAGGACCATTCTGCTCCCCCAGGGCGGGCCGGCGTCGCGGGTCACCGGGGTGCGAAATCTCTGACGCCCCGCGCGGAATCGCGCGGGGCGTCAGTGGCAGGTGAAGGATTCGAACCTTCGAAGGCTATGCCGACGGATTTACAGTCCGCTCCCATTGGCCGCTCGGGCAACCTGCCGGGAGTCGCCCCGGCTCACACCGGTCGGCGACGAGACGCAAGAATAGCGGGCGTACGACGTAGACCCGAAACCGGAGGCACACCTCATGGCCGACTCCTCGTTCGACATCGTGAGCAAGATCGACCGCCAGGAGGTCGACAACGCGCTCGGGCAGACGGCGCGCGAGATCGCGACCCGGTTCGACTTCAAGGGCACCGGTGCCACGATCGAGTGGAAGGGCGACGACGCGATCGAGATCACGGCCTCGGCCGACGACCGCGCGACCGCCGTCCTCGACGTGTTCAAGCAGAAGCTGGTCAAGCGAAACCAGAGCCTGAAGATCCTCGACGCGTCCGAGCCGCGCCAGTCCGGCCAGGAGTCGAAGATCGGGATCGCCCTCAAGGAAGGAATCTCCTCCGAGGACGCGAAGAAGATCGGCAAGCTGATCCGCGACGAGGCGCCTAAGGGCGTGAAGTCGCAGATCCAGGGCGACGAGCTGCGCGTCTCGAGCAAGAAGCGCGACGACCTCCAGGCAGTGATCGCCCTCGTCAAGGCGCAGGACTACGACTTCGCGGTGCAGTTCACCAACTACCGCTGATTCGCGCTCAGGAACCGGCCAGGTCGCCATCGCCAACGTCTACGCGGCCTGCGAACCGAGCGGTGCCCTCAGGGATGCGTCCGGACCGGACCGCCAGGCGGCCGCCGTCCTGGACGAGCCTCGCCCTCTGGTCGCGGGCCTCGGCCGACGTCCGCGCCGGCGTGCGGTAGTCCGGGACCGTCACTGCTGCGGCGGCTCTGTCGCGTGGAGCCGACCCTCGAGAAACGTGCGCTCGACGGAGTTCTCGGTGAGGAACAAGGCCTCGGTGTAGGCCTGGCGCGCCTCCTCGTGGCGTCCGAGTCGCCGCAGCTGCTCCGCACGCGCCGCGGGCAGGTATCGGTAGCCGGCCAGCTGCGGCTCGGTCGCGAGCGCGTCGAGCGCGGCCAGGCCCGCGGCCGGTCCCGACGCGAAGCCCACGGCCACCGCCCGGTTCAGCGCCACGACGGGCGAGCGCCAGATCTGGACCAGGACGTCGTAGAGGCCCACCACCTCCCCCCAGTCGGTGTTGTCCCAGCTCGACGACTCGGCGTGCACCGCGGCGATGGCCGCCTGCAGTGCGTAGCGCGACGGCGGCCGGGCGGTCAGCGCCTCCCGGACCAGCGCGACACCCTCGGCGATCGCGGCGCGGTCCCACCTGTCGCGGTCCTGCTCCTCGAGCAGCAGCAGCCGGCCGTCGGGCGCCGTGCGCGTCTCTCGACGGGCGTCGGTGAGGAGCAGCAGCGCCAGCAGCCCGGCGACGGCCGGGTCCCCGGGCAGCAGACGGCGCAGCATCCGGCACAGGTCCAGCGACCGCTCGACGAGGTCGCGACGGACCAGCTCGCTCCCCGACGGCACCGTGTGGCCGGTCGTGAACAGCAGGTGCACCACCGACAGGACGGCTTCGACCCGCTCCGGGCAGCTCGGCGGCCGACGGCACCCGGTAGGGGATGCGGGCGACCGCGATCTTCTTCTTCGCGCGGGTGATCCGCGCGGCCATCGTCGGCTCGCTGACCAGGAAGGCTCGTGCCACCTCCGCCGTCGACAGACCGCACAGCAGCCGCAGCGTCAGCGCCACCTGGGCCGGCTGGTCCAGCGCCGGGTGGCAGCACGTCGCCACCAGGCGCAGCCGGTCGTCGGGGATGCGGGTCGGACTCCGTCCGTCGAGGAGATCCGTCGGGACCGGGAGCGACCTCGTCCTCCACCAGCAGCGGCAGATGACGCGTGCTCCACGCCCCGGTGCCGGAGGACGTTGAGCGCCCGACGTCGAGCCGTCGTCGTCAGCCAGGCACCGGGCGCTCGAGGGCACGCCGTGCCTGGGCCAGTCGGTCAGCGCAGCGGCGAACGCGTCCTGGGCGCACTCCTCGGCGCGGTCGAGGTCGCGCGTGACGCGCACCGTCGCGGCGAGCACGAAGGCCCACTCGCGACGGTGCGCGTCGGCGACCGCGGCTGCGACGCGCGGGGCGTCAGCGTGGCTCACGCCCTCGCCCCGGCCCCGGCATCGGTCGGCTCAGTCGCCCATGTCGAAGACCGGCCGGACCTCGACGCCGCCGAAGCGCGCCGGCACCGTCTTGGCGACGGCCAGCGCGACGTCGAGGTCGGGAGCGTCGATGAGGTAGTAGCCGCCGAGCGCCTCCTTGGTCTCCGCGAACGGGCCGTCGGTCACGTCTGACGCTCGCCGCGCACGCTCGTGGCCGTCGTGGTCGGCTGCAGCGCAGCGCCACCCAGCAGCTTCGCGCCGTGCCCCTCGACCCCGGCCGCGAACGCGCCGTGGGCCTGCATGATCTCGCCCATGACCTCGGGCGTCGCCGTCGCGTAATCGCCTCGACCTCGTAGATCGCCATCACGTACATGCACGGTCCTTCGGTTGATTCCGGTTGCGGTGGCTGTGCCAGACCCCGAGGTCTTGTAGCTGGATACCCGCGGACAACTCGCGACTCAGATGCTCCAAGCCGCGTCATCTGAATCCGGGTAACAACTGGTGATCGGCTGAGGCGCACCCGTCGGAGCGCTGCGTGGCGGACTGGTCCTGATGGTCCTCGGTGCGCTGATGCCTGGGACCCGTCGACTCCATCCCGCGCTGGGTCTGGCTCGGAACGCTGTTCGTGGGTGGTCTGCTGGTCGCGACGGCGTTGGGGATCCGGATGCTCCGCACTGGTCCATCGGGCCACGAGGGCTCCTGACGGGCCCCGACAGCGCGCTCGCTACCGGGATGCGCTGGGCGACAGGAGGATGACCTTGCCGTTCTGGGGGTCGTCGGTCTCGTCGCCCTGGAGCAGTCCGATGACCAGCATCGCACCCAGCCCGACCACGATCACGCCGAAGATGACGAGCGCGACGGCACGACGTCGGGACGTCTCTTGCGTCGCCATGGCTCCCCGTACCCGGCCGTTCTCCGGAGATGCGGTCCTGGCTCCCGCTGGTTCGAGTAGCGTCTGCGCACGTCAGGGCGCGCGCCCGCGTGCCGAATGCGGCCTTCTCGACCCCATCGGCTAAAGTCGTGTGATCTAGTCGACTTTTGGAGGTCATCCGGTGCCGAGCAGCAGCTGTCCGCGGGTCGTGGTCATCGGGGCGGCGGCCTCCGGGACGCTGACGGCGATCCACCTTGCCCGGCTCGCGGGACGGCGCGGGACGCCGCTGGAGATCCACCTGGTCGATCCGGCCGACCGCACCGGTCGCGGCGTCGCGTTCGGCACGACCGACGACCGGCACCTCCTCAACGTGGTCGCGGGCAACATGAGCGCGCTGCCCGAGGACCCCGGCCACTTCGTCGCCTGGCGGGCCCGACAGCACCCCGAGGCCAGCACGGCGCCGCTCGACTTCGCCCCGCGACGCGAGTACGGCCGGTACCTCCAGGAGACCCTGGACGACGCCCTGGCCGCCGTCCCGGCGTCCGGCTCCGGCACCACCGCGCCCGGGCGACCGCGATCGGTCGCACCCGCTCCGGCGTCCTGGTCCGTGCCAGCGACGGCCAGCTGCTCGACGCGGAGGCGGCCGTGATCGCCACCGGGCTGACTCCCCGAGCACAGCCTGGGCACCCGAGGAGCTGCTCGCGTCGCCGTTCTTCGTCCCCGACCCGTGGGCGCCCGGGGCCCTGGACGTCGTACGCCGCGACGCCACCGCGCCGGCAGCGGTGCTGCTCGTCGGCACCGGGCTCACCATGGTCGACGTGACGCTGACGCCTGGCGCACCTCGACGCGTCGACCGGGCCGCTCCGTGCACGCCGTCTCCCGCGGCGGCCGCCTGCCCCGCGTCCACGCGGACGTCCCCGGCCTGGCCGCGGTGCCCGACGTGGAGGCGTGGGGCGACACCCTCGCCGAGCTGCGCGCGCAGGTCTCCGAGCACCTGCGCTCGCGTGGAGCAGGCGACCGGCGACTGGCGACAGGCCGTCGACGGCGCTGCGGGTGCACCGTCCGACCCTGTGGGGACGGCTCGACGAGGCCGAGCGTGCCGAGTTCCTCCGCGAGGACGCCGGCCGCTGGAGCGTGCTGCGGCACCGGATGGCGCCCGAGAGCATGGCCGCAGTCTGGCCGCTCTCCGCGACGACGGCCGGCTCACCGTCGACCCCGCCCGGGTCGAGACCGTCATCCGCTCCCGCAGGGCGGGCTGCGAGTGCCCTGACCGACGGGACCAGCCGCGACGTCGGCTGGGTCGTCAACTGCACCGGACCCGCACTCCGACGTGCGCAACGCGGGCGACCCGCTGGTCGACGACCTGCTCCGCGCCCGCCCGGGCGGCACCCTCGCCGTCATCGCCACGGCAGGGATGGGCTTCCGCACCGACGCGGGCCGGCTCGATCGACGAGCAGGACCGCACCGGGCTCGCCGCTCTGGACGCTCGGGGCGCTCCGGCGCGGCGAGCTGTGGGAGTCCACCGCGATCCCCGAGATCCGTACCCAGGCACGCGCGGTCGCGCGGCGACGTGCTCGACGAGGTCGCCCCCGTCCCCCGCACCCTGGCCGATGGTCGGGTCGTGGGCGGTCACCACCCGATCGCCCGGCCCCGCGACCCGCTCGGTCTGCCGATCTCGACCACCGCCGAGGCGGCCGCGTCGTTCAACGCCGGGCGTCGAGCGCGTGATGCGGCTCCAGTCCGGTGGCGAGGACCTGATCCGCGAGGCCGTCGCTGCTCGACCCCGGTTTCGCGGTCGCGTCACGCGGCGCTGGCGATGCTGGGCCACGAGGCTGGCGCCGGGGGCTGACGTGGCGGCGTCGCTGGCGACGGCCCAGCAGGCGGCGGGGCGCCGCGCCGACGAGCGCGAGCGGTCGCTTCGTCGACGTCGTCACGCGGCCGGGTCGCCGACGTCCGCGGCTCCGGCGCCCAGGCCCTGGTGCTCGCACCTCGCGCAGTTCCCGCGCGACGTCCTGGCTGCGTCCGCGGCCGTCCCGACGATCGCGTTCTCCGGGGTCACCGACGTGCAGCAGGAGGCCTGGGACCTCGTCGAGGGACTCGCGCCGGCGTACGGCGACCACTGGTGGTACATCTCGCTGCTCGCGTTCACGCGCCAGGACCAGTCGCGGTTCGACGAGGCCGGGATGCTCGCCGAGAGCGCGCTGTCGTGCGAGCCGTCGTCCGGCCATGCCGTGCACGCGCAGACCCACGTGCTCTACGAGACGGGCCAGCACGAGGGCGGCCGGGTCTGGCTCGATCACTGGGTCGCCGAGAGCGGCCGCGGCGCGAGCCATCGCGCGCCACTTCGCCTGGCACGCCGCACTCCACGACCTCGCGCTCGGAGACATCGAGGCGGTGCGGCAGCGCTACTACGCCCAGCTCGCGACCCGGCTGCGTCACGGGCGTGCGGGCCCTGGTCGACTCGGCGTCGCTGCTGTGGCGGTGGCGGGTCACGACCACCGAGTGGGACGCGGGGCTCCGGCACGGCCTGCCCTGGACCACCCCCGCGTTCGCCGGCGAGACCGCGCCACCTCCTGTGGCGCCGCTGGTCCCCGGGATCGAGCCGAGCCTCCTGCGGGAGCCGGAGCACCGTTCGTGGCGACGCACGCTGCGCTCGCCCTCGCCGGTGACCACGACGTGTCCGGTCTCGCCGAGCTCGAGCGCCACGTCCGGCGATCCTCCGACGCCACCATGCGCACCGTGGTGGCGCCGCTGTGCACCGCGCTCCTCGCAGCCCTCGAGTCCCGCTGGGAGCTGGCGTGGCGGACGCTGACCGACCTGCTGCCGGTCCTCGTCCGGGTCGGCGGCTCAGCCGCCCAGCGCGAGGTGGTCGAGGAGACGCTCCTGCTCGCGCTGGTCAACGACGGCCGGGCCGAGCAGGCGCTCACCCTGCTCGAAGGACGACTGACCGCCGTACGTCGAGCCTCGACCAGCGCCGGCGGCAGTCGCTCGTGGCACCCGTCCCGCTCACGTCCGCCTGACGCGACCGGAGAGCGAGCAGCCGTTCCGAGCCCGGTACCTGCTGGGCGAGTCGCGCACCTCGCGGGCGAAGTTTCGCTCGGTAGGTGGCGGTCTCCCCGCACAGCCGGCGATCCCACCGTCAGGCGCTCGGCCGGAGGCGGAACGTGTCGCGCATCGGGGTCCGGTGGGGGAGATCACGTCGATTCCGCGGCGCGCGCCGACTATCGTGGAGGGGGTGCCCGTCGCGGCGCACACCCGAGCGACGGGACCCGAGGAGGAACACCCGACGTGACCAAGCAGGTCAAGCAGCTCGACCGCGTGATCATCCGGTTCGCCGGCGATTCCGGCGACGGGATGCAGCTGACCGGTGACCGGTTCACGCAGGAGTCGGCGGCCTTCGGCAACGACCTGTCGACGCTCCCCAACTTCCCGGCCGAGATCCGCGCGCCGCAGGGCACCCTGCCCGGCGTGTCGAGCTTCCAGGTCCACTTCGCCGACCACGACATCCTGACGCCCGGCGACGCACCCGACGTGCTGGTCGCCATGAACCCCGCAGCGCTGCGCGCCAACCTCGGTGACCTGCCCAAGAGCGCGACGATCATCGTCGACACCGCGGACTTCACGCCCCGCAACCTCACCAAGGCCGGCTACGCCGCAAGCCCCCTCGACGACGGCTCCCTCGACGAGTACGCCGTGCACGCGGTCGACCTCACCGGCATGACGGTCGAGGCCGTCAAGGCGTTCGGGCTCTCCCGCAAGGACGCCTCCCGCGCGAAGAACATGTTCGCCCTCGGGTTGCTGTCGTGGCTCTACGGCCGCCCCACCGAGTCCACCATCGCGTTCCTGGAGAGGCGCTTCGCGAAGGTCCCCGACATCCGCGACGCCAACGTCACGGCGTTCAGGTCGGGCTGGAACTTCGGTGAGACCACGGAGACCTTCGCCGTCACCTACGAGATCAAGCCGGCGCCGATGTCGACCGGCACCTACCGCAACATCACCGGCAACCTGGCGCTCTCCTACGGCCTGATCGCGAGCAGCGTCCAGTCGGGCCTCCCGCTGTTCCTGGGCAGCTATCCGATCACGCCGGCCTCCGACATCCTCCACGAGCTGAGCAAGCACAAGGCGTTCGGCATCACCACCTTCCAGGCCGAGGACGAGATCGCGGGCGTCGGTGCCGCGATCGGCGCGGCCTTCGCGGGCAGCCTCGGCGTGACCACGACGTCCGGCCCGGGCATCGCGCTCAAGTCCGAGGCGATCGGTCTCGCCGTGATGACCGAGCTGCCGCTGCTCGTGGTGGACGTGCAGCGCGGCGGGCCCTCCACCGGACTGCCGACCAAGACCGAGCAGGCCGACCTGCTGCAGGCGATGTTCGGCCGCAACGGCGAGTCGCCGGTGCCGATCGTCGCGCCGCGCTCCCCCGGCGACTGCTTCGACGCCGCGCTCGAGGCCGCCCGGATCGCGATCACCTACCGCACGCCGGTGATGCTGCTGTCCGACGGGATGCTCGCCAACGGCTCCGAGCCGTGGCGGATCCCCGAGACGTCCGAGCTGCCGACGATCGACCCGGCGTTCGCGACGCGCGCCAACCACCAGTCGTCGGCGACGGGCGACGAGCAGACGGCCGAGTTCTGGCCCTACCAGCGCGACGAGGAGACGCTCGCCCGCCCGTGGGCGATCCCCGGCACGCCCGGTCTCGAGCACCGGATCGGCGGCCTGGAGAAGGGCGACGGACACGGCAACATCTCCTACGACCCGGCCAACCACGACTTCATGGTCCGCACCCGGCAGGCGAAGGTCGACCGGATCGCCCACTCGCTCCCGCCGACCGAGGTCGACGACCCCGGCGGCCGAGGCCAAGGTGCTGGTGCTCGGCTGGGGCTCGACGTACGGGCCGATCGGTGCCGGCTGCCGCCGCGTCCGCAAGGCCGGCTTCCACGTGGCGCAGGTGCACCTGCGTCACCTCAACCCGTTCCCCCACGACCTCGGCGAGATCCTCGCCCGCTACGACAAGGTGCTCGTCCCGGAGATGAACCTCGGCCAGCTCTCGATGCTGCTGCGGGCGCGCTACCTGGTCGACACGATCGGCTACAACCGCGTCAACGGGATGCCCCTCAAGGCAGCCGAGCTCGCCGAGGCGATCGGCGAGCTGGTGGCGCAGGCCGAGGGCGTCGAGGTCGACCTGACGCCGACCCCCGAGGAGGCAATCTCGTGAGCACCACGACCTGGGACTGCCCGGTCTGCGCAGCGGCGTGGAGGGCGTCCCCACCACCGACCAGCCGCAGACCGGCAAGGAGTTCACCAGCGACCAGGAGGTCCGCTGGTGCCCCGGCTGCGGCGACTACGCCGTGCTGAAGGCCGTGCAGGGCTTCCTGCCCGACCTCGGGCTGCGGCGCGAGAACATCGTCTTCGTCTCCGGGATCGGCTGCTCGAGCCGCTTCCCCTACTACCTCGACACCTACGGCATGCACTCGATCCACGGCCGCGCGCCGTCGATCGCGACCGGCATCGCCGCGGTCCGCGAGGACCTGTCGGTCTGGGTCGTCACCGGCGACGGCGACGCGCTGTCGATCGGCGGCAACCACCTGATCCACGCGCTGCGTCGCAACGTGAACCTGACGATCCTGCTGTTCAACAACCGGATCTACGGCCTCACCAAGGGGCAGTACTCCCCGACCAGCGAGCCGGGCAAGATCACCAAGTCCACGCCGATGGGCTCGGTCGACCACCCGTTCAACCCGGTCTCGCTCGCGCTCGGCGCGGAGGGCTCGTTCGTGGCGCGGACCATCGACTCGGACCGCAAGCACCTCACCGGCGTGCTGGCCGCGGCCGCCGCCCACCGCGGCACGTCGTTCGTCGAGATCTACCAGAACTGCCCGATCTTCAACGACGGCGCCTTCGACGCGATCAAGGACCGCGACTCCAAGGAGGACGCGATCATCCCGCTGGTCCACGGTGACGCCGATCCGGTTCGGCGTGGGTGGCACCAAGGGCCTGGTCCGCGACGCCGAGCACCGGCGGCGTGAAGGTCGTCGAGGTCGGCGACGCAGCCCGGGCAGGTGGCCGAGGCCGACCTGCTCGTCCACGACGCCCACTCGTCCGACCCCACGACCGCGTTCGCCATCTCGCGGCTCACCGACGCCGGCTACCTCCACCAGGCGCCGATCGGGATCTTCCGGCAGGTCGACCGGTCGACGTACGACGACCAGGCGCGCGCCCAGATCGTCACCGCCCAGGGCGGCGTCGAGGGCGACCCGCAGTCGCGGCTCGGTGCGCTCATCTCCGGCGGCGACACCTGGACCGTCGCCTGACCAGAGTCTGGTAACTGCCGTCGCGGTCATGAGCGTCGACCGCGTACGGTGATGACGTGCGGGACGAGCGTCGTGGCCTCAGCTACGGCATCGCGGCGTACGGCCTCTGGGGGATCTTCCCGCTCTACTGGCCGCTCCTCGAGCCCGCCGGTGCCCTCGAGATCCTCGCCCACCGGGTCCTGTGGTCCCTCGGTCACCGTCCTGCTCGTGGTGGTGCTGCTGCGCCGGGGACCGGGCCGTCCGCGGCGGTGTTCGCCGACCGGCGCGCGCGGCTGCTGCTGCTCGGCGCGGCGGCGGTCATCAGCGTCAACTGGTTCGGCTACATCTGGGGCGTCAACAACGACCGGGTCGTCGAGACCTCGCTGGGCTACTTCATCAACCCGCTGGTGACGGTCCTGATGGGCGTCGCGGTCCTCGGCGAGCGGCTCCGCCGGCTTCAGTGGTACGCCGTCGGGCTGGCCGCCGTGGCCGTCGTGGTGCTGACGGTCGACTACGGCCGGCCGCCGTGGATCGCGCTGCTGCTCGCGTTCTCCTTCGCGACGTACGGTCTCGCCAAGAAGAAGGCGAACGTCGACGCGGTCGAGAGCCTCACCCTCGAGACGCTCTACATCGCGCCGATCGCCGCGGCGTACGTCGGCTGGTTCGCCTGGTCCGGCGGCTCGTCGTTCGGCAACGAGGGCCTCGGGCACGCGGCGCTGTTCACGACCACGGGCATCGTGACCGTGATCCCGCTGCTCTGCTTCGGAGCGGCCGCGATCCGGGTGAAGATGGTGACGATCGGGCTGCTGCAGTACATCGCCCCGATCGCGCAGTTCGCGCTCGGCGTGCTGTGGTTCCACGAGCCGATGCCCGCCAGCCGCTGGATCGGCTTCGTGCTGGTGTGGATCGCGCTGGCGGTGTTCACCTACGAGGCGGCCACCCACCGGCGGCGCCAGCTGCGGCTCGTGGCGGAGGCCTCGGCGATCTGAGGCGGCGCGTGGCTGTAACACGTCGTCCGCGCACCTTCCACGCCGCTGCAACGTGTGACAGAGCCGCGTGGACAGCGTGTTACAAGCGGGCCAGGCCGTCACGCGGTGCGGGTCGCCACCACGTCGGCGAACTCCTCGAGCGCCTGACGGACCGGGCCGTCGGGCAGCACGGAGAGCAGCGCCTTCGCCTCGTGGGCGCGCGCGATCACGTAGGCGCGAGCCTCGTCGAGCGCGGGGTGTGCCCGCAGGAGGGCGAGCGCCTCCGCGTGCCGGTCGTCGTCGGCGAGATCGCCGTCGAGCAGCTCCATCAGCCGCGCGTCGCCCGGGTCGGTCGACGCGCGCGCCATCAGCACCGGCAGCGTCGGGACGCCCTCCCTGAGGTCGGTGCCGGGGGTCTTGCCGGACTCGACCGTGTCGGAGGCGATGTCGAGGATGTCGTCGCTGAGCTGGAACGCGCAGCCGACGATCTCGCCGTACGCCGTGAGCGCCTCCTCCACCTCGCGGCTCGCGCCGCCGAACCGGGCGCCGTAGCGCGCCGAGGTGGCGATGAGGGAGCCGGTCTTGCCGGCGACGACGTCGAGGTAGTGGGCCAGCGGGTCCTCGCCGTCCCCCGGCGGCACCGTCTCGAGGATCTGGCCCTCGACGAGCCGCGCGAACGTCTCCGCCTGGATCAGCACCGCGTCGGGGCCGAGCGCCGCGGTGAGCTCGGACGACTTCGCGAACAGGAAGTCGCCGGTGAGGATGGCGACGTGGTTGTCCCAGCGGGCGTTGGCCGAGTCGGCGCCGCGCCGCAGCGCGGCCTCGTCCATCACGTCGTCGTGGTAGAGCGACCCGACGTGGGTGAGCTCCACGACGCAGGCGGCGTCCACGACGTCGGGCGACTCGGGCCGCGACCCGGCCTCGGCCGCCAGCAGCACCAGCAGCGGTCGGAACCGCTTCCCGCCCGCGGCGAGCAGGTGCGAGGCCGCCTCGGTGACGTAGCGGGTGCGACTCACCACGTGGTCCGCGAGCGCGTCCTCCACGACCTGCATCCGCCGCTGGAGCCGGTCGGCCAGCGCAGGATCCGTCACGGGCAACGCCAGCCCGGCCGACGCTGGAGTCTGGGTCACCTGATGAACTCTCCCGCACGGGCTGCCAGGTCGAGCACCGGGCCGGGTACGACGCCCAGGACGAGCGTGACCGCCGCACCGATGGCGATGGTGGAGGCCGTGAGGATCGACGGGCTCGTGACGCTGGGACCGTCGCCCATGGGCTCGGCGAAGTACATCAGCCGGATCACGCGGACGTAGAAGAACGCGGCCACGATGCTGCTCAGGATCGCCACCACGACCACCGGGTAGGCACCGGCCGACAGCGCCGCGGCGAACACCGCCCACTTCCCGACGAAGCCCGATGTGAGCGGGATGCCCGCCATCGCCAGCAGGAAGAACGCGAAGACGCCAGCCACGAGCGGGGACTCCTTCCCGAGACCGGCCCAGCGCGACAGGTGGGTCTGCTCGCCCCCGGCGTCGCGCACGAGCGTGACGACCGCGAAGGCCCCCATCGTGGCGAAGCCGTAGGTGACGAGGTAGAAGAGGACCGCCTGGAGCGAGGTGAGCTGGCCGTCGGCGAGCTCGGTCGCGCTCTGCACCCCGAGGACGCCGGTCAGCAGGAAGCCGGTGTGGGCGATCGACGAGTAGGCCAGCATCCGCTTGACGTCCGTCTGCGCGATCGCCAGGACCGCGCCCACGACCATCGTGAGGATCGCGATCACCCACAGCATGGGCTGCCAGGTCCAGCGGTCGGCGCCGAAGCCGACGTAGAAGAGGCGCAGCAGCGCACCGAAGGCGGCGACCTTGGTGCCGGCCGCCATGAACGCGGTCACCGCGGTCGGGGCGCCCTGGTAGACGTCGGGCGTCCAGGCGTGGAACGGCGCGGCGCCGACCTTGAAGAGGAGGCCGACCGCGAGCATCCCCATGCCGACCAGCAGCAGGGTGCGGTTGCCCAGGTCGTTGCGGACCGCCTCGTTGATCGCCGCCAGCTCGAACGACCCGGCGTACCCGTAGAGCAGGGCCACGCCGTAGAGGAAGAAGCCGGAGGAGAACGCGCCGAGGAGGAAGTACTTGAGCGCGGCCTCCTGGCTGAGCAACCGCCGCCGGCGGGCCAGCCCGCACAGCAGGTAGAGCGGCAGCGACAGCACCTCGAGCGCCACGAACATGGTCAGCAGGTCGTTGGCGGCCGGGAACATCATCATGCCCGCGACGGCGAACACCATCAGCGGGAAGACCTCGGTGTGGTCGAGCCCGGACGTCGACGCCTGCCGCTCCGCATCGGTGCCCGGCAGCGCGGCCGCCTGGCCGGCGAACGCCGAGACCCCGCCCTCGAGGTGGCGCTCGGCGAAGAGCAGCACGCCGCCGATGCCGAAGACCAGGATCACCCCCCACAGGAACAGCGTGGGACCGTCGAGCGCGAGCGTGCCCTCCATCGCGAGGTTGCCGCGGGCGGCCCCGCCGCCGAGCGACTCCAGGTCGCTGCCGACGAGGACGGTCCCGACGAGAGCGGCCACCAGGCCGCCGAGGGCCAGCACGGTCTGCGCGACGTAGCGGAGGTGGCGGGGCAGGAACGCCTCGACGAGGACGCCGGCGCAGGCGACGCCGAACACCGCGAAGATCGGCCACAGTTGCGAGTACTCGATGGTGGGCTTGACGAACTCGTTCACGAGTGGTCCTCCTCACCGGTGGGAGCGGGCGTGGACACCGTCGGACCCTCGTCGGTCACCCCGACCTCCACCAGCGTGCTCTCCACGGTCGGGTTGATCACGTCCAGCAGCGGCATCGGGTAGAAGCCGAAGACCACCAGCGCCACCAGCAGCGGCGCGATGGTGCCGACCTCGCGACGGTCGAGGTCGGTGAAACCTGCGACCTCGGGCCGCGGCGGGCCGGTCATGGTCCGCTGGTACATCCAGAGGATGTAGACGGCGGCCAGCACGATCGCGCTGACGGCGACCGCGCCCGCCCACCACGCGTAGTCGAACGCCGAGATCAGGACCAGCATCTCGGAGACGAACGGCGACAGCCCGGGCAGGCCGCAGGCGGCCAGGCCGGCGACCAGGAACGCACCGGCCAGCACCGGCGCGACCTTCTCGACGCCACCGAGGTCGCTGATGCGGGCCGACCCGCGGCGGCGCACGATCGCTCCGGCGATCAGGAACAGGGCGGCCGTGGCCAGGCCGTGGTTGACCATGTAGAGGATCGCACCCGACCCGCCCTGCTGGGTGAAGACGAAGATGCCGAGCACGATCAGCCCGAAGTGGCTGAGCGAGGTGAGACCGATCAGCCGCAGCATGTCGTCCTGGCCGATGGCCACCAGCGCGCCGTACACGATCGAGATCAGGGCCAGCACGACCACGACCGGCGTGGCCCACTGCGACGCGTCCGGCAGCAGCCCCAGGCAGAACCGCAGCATGCCGAACGTGCCGATCTTGTCGAGGACGCAGACCAGGAGCACCGAGGTGCCGGTCGTCGCCTTCTCGGTGGTGTCGGCGAGCCAGGTGTGCACCGGGAACATCGGCGCCTTGATCGCGAACGCCACGAAGAACCCGACGAACAGCCACTTCTGGGTGTCGGGGTCGATGTCGAGGGCGGCCAGGTCGGTGAGGAGGTACGACGGGTTGCCGGCTCGCGCCGAGACGACGTACAGCCCGATGACCGAACCGAGCATCACCAGTCCGCCGGCGAGCTGGTAGATCAGGAACTTCACGGCGGCACGACCGCGGCCCTGGCGGCCGAACCCGCCGATCAGGAAGTACGCCGGGATCAGCGTGGCCTCGAACACGATGTAGAAGAGGAACACGTCGGTGGCCGCGAACACCGCGATCGAGAAGGCCTCGAGCACCAGGGTCCATGCGAAGAACACGTCGGCCTTCGGGTTGGTCTCCTGCCACGAGGCGACCATCACGATCGGCACGAGCACCGCGGTCAGCAGCACCATCAGCAGGCCGAGCCCGTCGACGCCGAGCGCATAGTGGGCGCCGAACACGTTGATCCACTCGTGCTGCTCGGTGAACTGCATGCCGCCGCCGGCGTCGTAGCCGGCCGCCATCACCACGGCCAGCACCAGCGTGGCCAGCGCGAAGCCGAGGCCGACGCCGCGCGCGATGACGCCGCGGCTCGGGAGGTAGCCCGTGACGATCGCGCCGACGAGCGGCAGCACGATCATCGTCGTGAGCAGGGGGAAGTCGCTCATGCGAAGTTCACCGCCAGCAGGGTCAGCACGACCAGCAGCACGCCGGCGAGGAGGGACAGCGCGTAGGAGCGGACGAACCCGTTCTGCACCTTGCGCAACGAGCCCGCCAGCCCGCCGACGGTCGCCGAGCCACCCTCGACGACGCCGTCGACGCCGACCCGGTCCATGGTGGCCAGGCCGGACACGACGTGGCGGCCGGGCTCGACCACGAGGACGTCGTTGATGGCGTCGCCGTAGAGGTCGGCGCGCGCCGCGCGGGTCGCGAACGACACGTCCTGCGGTGCCTCGCGCGGCACCTCCTGCTTGCCGACCAGGAACCAGGCCAGCGCCACGCCGGTGGCGACGACCAGCGTCACGAGCAACGTGATGACGAGCGCCGGCAGCGGCGGCTCGTGGTGCTCGGCCGTCCCGACGACGGGGGCGAGGAACTCGACGATCCAGTCGCCGGCCAGCATCACGCCGCCGAGGACCGACAGCGCGGCCAGCACGATCAGCGGCACGGTCATGACCTTCGGCGACTCGTGCGGGTGGACGTCGTCCTCCCAGCGCTTGCTGGTGAAGAACGTCATCAGCATCAGCCGGGTCATGTAGAAGCCGGTGATGCCGGCGCCGAGCATGGCGAGCACGCCGACGACCCAGTTGTCGGCCAGTGCGGTCTCGATGATCTTGTCCTTCGACCAGAAGCCGGAGAAGCCCGGGAAGCCGATGATCGCGAGGTAGCCCATCGCGAACGTCAGGAACGTCACCGGCAGCAGCTTGTTGAGCGCGCCGTAGTGGCGCATGTCTACGTCGTCGTCCATGGCGTGCATGACCGACCCGGCGCCGAGGAACATGTTGGCCTTGAAGAAGCCGTGGGTCAGCAGGTGGAAGATCGCGAACGCGTAGCCCGCGACACCCAGCCCGGCGCCCAGCATCATGTAGCCGATCTGGCTCATCGTCGAACCGGCCAGTGCCTTCTTGATGTCGTCCTTGGCGCAACCGAGGATCGCGCCCCACAGGAGCGTGACCACGGCGACCACGACCACGGCCGTCTGGGCCGCCGGAGCGAGCTCGAAGACGAAGTTCGAGCGCACCACGAGGTAGACGCCGGCGGTCACCATCGTGGCCGCGTGGATCAGGGCCGACACCGGGGTCGGGCCCTCCATCGCGTCGAGCAGCCAGGCCTGGAGCGGCACCTGGGCCGACTTGCCGCACGCGCCGAGCAGCAGCAGCAGGCCGAGCGCCGTCAGGGTCCCCTCCGACGCCTCGCCGCTCGCGGCCGAGATGGCCGCGAAGTCGGTGGTGCCGAACGTGACGAAGAACAACGCGATCGCGAGCGACAGGCCGACGTCACCGACGCGGTTGATGACGAAGGCCTTCTTGGCGGCGGCGGCCGCAGACGGCTTGTGCTGCCAGAACCCGATCAAGCAGGTACGACGCCAGGCCGACGCCCTCCCATCCGAGGAACAGCCCGAGGTAGTTGGCCGAGAGCACCAGCATCAGCATCGCGGCGACGAACAGGTTGAGGTAGCCGAAGAACCGGCGGCGCCGCTCGTCGTGGGCCATGTAGCCGATCGAGTAGACGTGGATCAGCGACCCGACGCCGGTGATCAGCAGCAGGAACAGCGCCGAGAGCGGGTCGTAGAGGAGGTCCATCCCCACGTCGAGCGACCCGACCTCGAACCACGTGAAGAGCTCTTGTCCGACCTGGCGCTCGGCCTGGTCGCGGCCGAGCAGCGAGACGAACATCGCGAGGCTGATCAGGAACGACCCGATGGGCAGCGCGGCACCCAGGAGGTGGCCCCACTTGTCGAGGGCGCCCTTCGTGAGCGGACCGCCGACCAGCAGCACCAGCGCGCCCAGCAACGGCAGCGCGATCACCAGCCACAGCAGCGAGAACACGCCGTCCGCTGCGCCGGGGTCGACGACCGGCAGCGCGTGGCTGCCGGACTCCGTGAAGATGTTGGTCACCTGTGGCCCCTCAGTACTTCAGCAGGCTCGCGTCGTCGACCGAGGCCGAGCGACGGGTCCGGAAGATGGTCATGATGATCGCCAGCCCGACCACGACCTCGGCCGCCGCCACCACCATCACGAAGAACGCGGCGATCTGGCCGTCGAGGTTCCCGTGCTGACGCGCGAACGCCACCAGCGACAGGTTGCAGGCGTTGAGCATCAGCTCGACGCACATGAACACGACGATCGCGTTGCGGCGTACCAGGACGCCGACGCAGCCGATGGTGAACAGGATCGCCGAGAGGACGATGTACTGGGTCACGCCTCGTCCTCCTCGGAGCTGGCCGTGGTGCCGGCCTTGCCCGCACCTTCAGGCCGCTGCGACGGGTCGCCGATCTGGCGCTGCAGCTCCTCGACGTCGTCGGCCGGGGCGGAGCGGACCGTCCCGCGGGCGGCCAGCACCCGGGACACCGATGACTCGGCCGGCGAGCCGTCGGGGAGCAGCGCGGCGGTGTCGACCGCGTTGCTGCGGGCGAACACGCCCGGCGAGCGGGCAGCGGGCCGACGTGGGTGCCGCGCTCGGCGTAGTCGCGCATCCGGCGCGCGGCCTTGTCGCCCTGGGTCTCGCGCGGCGACAGCCGCTCCCGGTGCGCCAGCACCATGGCGCCGAGCGCCGCGGTGATCAGCAGCGCGCTGGTGACCTCGAACGCGAAGACCCAGCGGGAGAAGAGGATGTTGGCGATGCCCTGGATGTTGCCCTCGGAGTTGGCCTCCGAGAGTCCGACGACCGCACCGAGCGCGGTCTGGCTCAGGGCCACGACCAGCACGACGCCGAGCAGCAGCCCGGCGGCGGTGGCCATCAGCCGCTGGCCCTTGATGGTCTCGACGACCGAGTCGGACGCGTCGACGCCCACGAGCATCAGCACGAACAGGAACAGCATCAGGATCGCGCCGGTGTAGACGATGATCTGGACGGCGAAGAGGAACGGCGCCTCCAGCACGGCGTACAGCACCGCGAGCGAGATCATCACGACCGCCAGCAGCATCGCGGCGTGGACGGCCTTGCGGACGACGAGCAGGCCGAGCGCGGCCAGCACCATGACCGGGGCGAGGATCCAGAACGTCATGCCGGGTCGCCCTCCTTCGCGCGCCGGGGGTGCCGGGAGCGGAGAAGGTGCCGCGGTAGTAGTCGCCCTCGTCGTCGCCGAGCAGCATCGCGTGCGGCGGCTGCTCCATGCCGGGCAGCAGCGGCGCCAGCAGGTCGGACTTCTCGTAGATCAGGTCCGCCCGGTTGTCGTCGGCCAGCTCGTACTCGTTGGTCATCGTCAGGGCGCGGGTCGGGCAGGCCTCGATGCACAGGCCGCACAGGATGCAGCGCAGGTAGTTGATCTGGTAGACGCGGCCGTACCGCTCGCCCGGCGAGAAGCGCTCGTCCTCGGTGTTGGAGGCTCCCTCGACGTAGATCGCGTCGGCCGGGCAGGCCCAGGCGCACAGCTCGCAGCCGATGCACTTCTCGAGGCCGTCGGGCCACCGGTTGAGCTGGTGGCGGCCGTGGAAGCGCGGCGCGGTCGGCATCTTCTCGAACGGGTACTGCTCGGTGACGACCTTCCGGAACATGGTCCGGAACGTGACGCCGAAGCCGGCGACCGGGTCCCAGAACTGCTCCTTGAGCGAGGGCGAGTCAGCCATCGGTGTCCCTTCCGTCGGGCTGTGAGTCGTCGGCGGGCTCGGCGGTCGCGGTCGCCGTCGTGGCCTCCGCGGGCTCCGCCGAGCGCACGGTGGAGCCGGTGTCGAACTGCAGCGGCCGGGCGGCGCCGCGGACGGCGCCCCCGGCCGGCATCGGCGGCACCGGGTAGCCGCCGGCGAAGGCGTCGCGCGTGGCCCGGTCGTCCTCGTCCGCCTCGGCCTCGTCGGAGCTCTCGCCCACGAACATCAGGACCACGAAGATCGCCGCCATCACGCCGGCCCCGATGAGGAGGTACTGGCGGTCGACGCCGCCCTGCAGGTTGATCGTGCGCAGCGTGGCGACGAGCACGGTCCAGAGCAGCGAGACCGGGATCAGGACCTTCCAGCCGAAGGCCATGAACTGGTCGTAGCGCAACCGCGGCAGCGACCCGCGCAGCCAGATGAAGATGAAGATGAAGACCATGACCTTGCCGAAGAACCACAGCAGCGGCCAGTAGCCCTCGTTCGCTCCGGGCCACAGGTGGACCAGGCCCCACGGTGCGTGCCAGCCGCCGAGGAACAGCGTGGTCGCCATCGCCGAGACCGTCGCCATGCTGACGTACTCGGCCAGGAAGAACAGCGCGAACTTCAGGCTGGAGTACTCGGTGTGGAAGCCGCCGACCAGCTCGCCCTCCGCCTCGGGGAGGTCGAACGGTGCGCGGTTGGTCTCGCCCACCATCGCGATCAGGAAGATGACGAAGGACGGCAGCAGGATCAGGCCGTACCAGAGGTCGTCCTGCGACGAGACGATCTCGGAGGTCGACATCGAGCCGGCGTACAGGAAGACCGCCACGAGGGAGAGCCCCATCGCGACCTCGTAGGAGATCATCTGCGCACTCGAGCGCAGCCCGCCGAGCAGGGAGTACGTCGAGCCGCTCGACCAGCCGCCGAGCACGATGCCGTAGATGCCGATCGACGCGATCGCGAGCACGAACAGCACCGCGACCGGCATGTCGGTCAGCTGGAGCGGGGTGGTGCGATCGGTGAACGGCAGACCCACCTCCGGGCCGAGCGGGATCACCGAGAACGTGACGAAGGCCGGGATCACGATGATCACCGGGGCGAGCACGTAGACCACCTTGTCGGCGGCCTTGGGAATGATGTCCTCCTTGAGCGCCAGCTTGACGCCGTCGGCCAGCGACTGCAGCAGGCCGAAGGGCCCGTGCACGTTGGGGCCGATCCGGTGCTGCATCCGGGCGACGACCTTGCGCTCCCACCAGATGTTGAACAGCGTGAGCAGGACCAGGACCACGAAGATCGCGACCGCCTTGACCAGGATCAGCCACCACGGGTCCTGACCGAAGGCCGACAGGTCGTCCACCATCGGCACCAGCAGCTGCGGCATCGCGCTCACAGGCTTCCTCCCGTCACGGTCACGGTGCTGCCCGGGGAGGCGAGGTCGGCGAGCACACCCCGGCCGAACGAGTTCGCCGGGAGCCACACGGTGTCGTCGGTCAGGTCGTCGGTCGCGACGGCCGGCAGCGTCACCGAGCCGCGGTCACCGGCGACCGTGACGGCCTCGCCGTAGCTCGCGGGCCCATGGCGGCCGGGACCCGCGCCACGGCGCCGCGGGCGGTCGCCCGCAGGGCGGGGTCGCCGTCCTGGAGCCGGCCGTTGTCGAGCAGCTGCTTCCAGGTCGCGAGCCGCACGCCGGACGACGGCGTCATCGCGGCGCACGGTCGGGGCGGCGGGCCGGTCGCCGTCCCAGGGACCCATCTCGGTCATCTCGGCCCGCACCTCGTCGACGGTGCGGAACCCGAGCGGGCTGCCCCCGCCCAGTGCGCGAGCTCGTCGGCGATCCCGGACAGGACGCGCAGGTCGGGCATCGAGCCGGGGTTGTGGAGCACGGCCTCGAACGGCCGGGTCCGGCCCTCCCAGGTCACGAACGTGCCCGCCTTGTCGGTGACCGGGGCCACGGGGAGCACCACGTCGGCACCCCGGGTCACCTCGGTCTCGCGCAGGTCGAGCGCGACCACGAACGATCGCGGCCGCGAGCGCGGCGCGGGTCGCGGCCGGATCGGCGGTGTCGTCGGGGTCGACGCCGCCGACGACCAGTCCGCCGAGCTCGCCGGCGTTGATCGCCGCCACGATCGCGTCGGCGTCGCGGCCGACGGTCTCGGGCAGGGAGTCGACACCCCAGCTCGTGGCGGCGTCGACCCGGGCCGCGGCGTCGGCGACCGGGCGGCCGCCGGGCAGCAGGGTCGGGAGGCAGCCGGCCTCGACAGCTCCCCGGTCGCCTGCGCGACGCGGGACCCACGCCAGCCGGGCACCGCTCTTGCGCGCGAGCTCGGCCGCGGCCGAGAGCGCACCGGGCACGGTGGCGAGCCGCTCGCCGACCAGGATCACGGCCGGTCGCGTCGACGCCGTGGTCGGCGTGGCCGAGCAGCGAGGACAGCGCGGCCGGCTCGTCACCCGGCTTCGTCGCCACCAGGTGGCCGTTCGATCTTGCGCAGGCCACGGGAGGCGTACGGCGCGACCGAGACGACCCGGGTGGGGCCGCCGCCGATCACGGCCTTGCGCAGCCGCAGGAAGATCGTGCCGGCCTCGTCCTCGGGCTCCAGCCCGGCGAGCACCACGGTGGACGCGGCCTCGAGGTCGGCGTACGTGACGGACGCGGAGAGCGCGACCTCGGAGGCGAGGAAGTCGGCCTCCTCGGTCGACAGCGGCCGGGCGCGGAAGTCGACGTCGTTGGTGCCGAGCGAGACGCGGGCGAACTTGGCGTAGGCGTAGGCGTCCTCGGCGGTGACCCGGCCACCGGTGAGGACACCGGCCGCCCCGGCGCCGGCGAGGCCGCGTGCCGCGACGGCGAACGCCTCCGGCCACGACGCGGGACGCAGCTCGCCGTCCTCGCGGATCATCGGGATAGGTCAGCCGGTCACCGGCCTGGGCGTAGCGGAACGCGAACCGGTCCTTGTCGGTGATCCACTCCTCGTTGACCTCCGGGTCGTTGCCGGACAGCCGGCGCATCACCTTGCCGCGCCGGTGGTCGACCCGGATCGCGGCTCCGCAGGAGTCGTGCTCGGCGACCGACGGGCTCGACACCAGGTCGAACGGTCGGGAGCGGAAGCGGTACTCGGCCGACGTCAGCGCGCCGACCGGGCAGATCTGGATCGTGTTGCCCGAGAAGTAGGACTCGAAGGGCTGCTTCTCGTAGATCCCGACCTGCTGCAGCGCACCCCGCTCGACCAGCGCGATGAACGGGTCGCCCGCGATCTGCTCGGAGAAGCGGGTGCAGCGGGCACACAGCACGCACCGCTCCCGGTCGAGCAGCACCTGGGCGGAGATGTTGATCGGCTTCGGGAACGTGCGCTTCACGCCGTCGAACCTGGTCTCGCCGCGGCCGTTGCTCATCGCCTGGTTCTGCAGCGGGCACTCGCCGCCCTTGTCGCAGACCGGGCAGTCGAGCGGGTGGTTGATGAGCAGGAACTCCATGATTCCCTGCTGCGCCTTGTCGGCGACCTCGCTCGTCGCCTGCGTGTTCACGACCATGCCCTCGGCGACCGGCAGCGTGCAGGAGGCCTGCGGCTTCGGGAAGCCGCGGCCGTTGCCGGCGTCGGGGACGTCGACCAGGCACTGGCGGCAGGCACCGACCGGCGCCAGGAGCGGGTGGTCGCAGAACCGCGGGATCTGGACGCCGACCTCCTCGGCGGCCCGGATGACCAGCGTGTCCTTCGGGCACACTGACCTGGATGCCGTCGATCGTCAGGCTGACCAGGTCGACGGCCCGGTCGGCGTCGCTGGCGCGGGTCGATACCTCGGTCATGCCGTCACTCCAGCGGTCTCGAAGATCGTCGAGGCGGCCGGGTCGAACGGGCAGCCGCCGTGCGTCAGGTGCGCGAGGTACTCGTCGCGGAAGTACTCGATCGAGCTGGAGATCGGCGACACCGCGCCGTCGGCGAGGGCGCAGAACGAGCGGCCGAGGATGTTGTCGCACTGGTCGAGCAGCACGTCGAGGTCGGCCTCGCTGCCCTCGCCGCGCTCGAGTCGGGCCAGCGTCTGCACCAGCCACCAGGTGCCCTCGCGGCACGGAGTGCACTTGCCGCACGACTCGTGCTTGTAGAACTCGGTCCACCGCAGCACCGCACGGACCACGCAGGTGGTCTCGTCGAACAGCTGGAGCGCCCGGGTGCCGAGCATCGAGCCGGCCTCGCCGACGGCCTCGAAGTCCAGGGGCACGTCGAGGTGAGCGTCCGTCAGCAGCGGCGTGCTCGACCCGCCCGGGGTCCAGAACTTCAGCTCGTGGCCCTCGCGCATGCCCGCCCGCGAGGTCGATGAGCTCCCGGAGCGTGATCCCGAGCGGTGCCTCGAACTGACCCGGGTTCTGTCACGTGCCCCGACAGCGAGAAGATGCCGAAGCCCTTCGACTTCTCGGTGCCCATCGAGGCGAACCAGTCGGCGCCGTGCTCGATGATGGAGGGCACCGACGCGATCGACTCCACGTTGTTGATGACCGTCGGGCTGGCGTACAGCCCGGCGACCGCGGGGAACGGCGGACGCAGCCGCGGTTGGCCGCGCCGGCCCTCGAGCCCCTCGAGCAGGGCGGTCTCCTCGCCGCAGATGTAGGCGCCGGCGCCCGCGTGCACGACGACATCGAGGTCGTACCCCGAGCCGTGGATGTCCGTGCCGAGGTGGCCGGCGGCGTAGGCCTCCTGGACCGCGCGCTGCACGCGGCGGACCACGTGGAGCACCTCGCCGCGGATGTAGATGAAGGCGGTGTTGGCCCGGATCGCGAACGACGAGATCGCGACTCCCTCCACGAGCACGTGGGGGTTGGCCATCATCAGCGGGATGTCCTTGCAGGTACCCGGCTCCGACTCGTCGGCGTTGACGACGAGGTACGTGGGCTTGGGGTTGTCCTGCGGGATGAACCCCCACTTCATGCCGGTCGGGAAGCCGGCGCCGCCGCGGCCGCGCAGCCCGGAGTCCTTGACCTGCTCGATGATCGCGTCGGGCTGCATGCCGAGCGACTTCTTCAGCGCGGCGTACCCGCCGCGGTCCTCGTAGGCCGCCAGGGTCCAGGCACGCTCCTGGTCCCAGTTGTCGGTGAGGACGGGTGTCAAGGTGTCGGTCACTTCGAGCCGCCCTTCTGAGAGCCGGACGGCGCCGACCACTGCTGCTCGCGGGCGATCTTCAACCCGACCAGGCTGGCCGGACCCGCGGCCGGGCCCTCGTCGGCCAGACCGTCCTCGAACCCGGCCAGCACCCGCTCGGCCTCGCGCCAGGTGCAGATCTTCGGGCCGCGGGTGGAGCTGACGTCCTTGCCGGCCCGCAGGTCGTCGACCAGCTGGATGGCCGTCTCGGGCGTCATGTTGTCCATGAACTCCCAGTTGACCATCATCACCGGCGCGTAGTCGCAGGCGGCGTTGCACTCGACGTGCTCGAGGCTGACGGTGCGCTGGTCGCCCTCGCGCTGGGGCGCGGTCTCGTCGTTCCCGACGTCGAGGTGCTCCTTGAGCCGCTCCAGGATCAGGTCGCCGCCCATGATCGCGCAGAGCGTGTTGGTGCAGACGCCGACGTGGTAGTCGCCCACCGGCCGGCGCTTGTACATGGTGTAGAACGTCGCGACTCCGCTGACGTCGGCGGCAGACATGTCGAGGATCGCGGCACAGGCCTCGATGCCCTCCGGGGTCACCCGACCCTCCGACGCCTGCACGAGGTGCAGCATCGGCAGCAGGCCGGAGCGCTTCTCGGGGTAGCGCGCCGCGATCTGCTCGAGCTCGGCGTACGTCTTCTCGTCGAGCATCAGCGGTCGACGCCTCCCATCACGGGGTCGATCGAGGCGATCGCGACGATCACGTCGGCGACCTGGCCGCCCTCGCTCATCACGCTCGTCGCCTGGAGGTTGGTGAAGGACGGGTCGCGGAAGTGGGCCCGGAACGGCCGGGTGCCGCCGTCGGAGACGACGTGCGCACCGAGCTCGCCGCGCGGCGACTCGACCGGGACGTAGGCCTGGCCAGGCGGCACCCGGAAGCCCTCGGTCACCAGCTTGAAGTGGTGGATCAGGGCCTCCATCGACTCGCCCATGATGTGGCGGATGTGGTCGAGGCTGTTGCCCATGCCGTCGCTGCCGATCGCGAGCTGGCTCGGCCAGCCGATCTTCTTGTCGGCGATCATGACCGGCGCGCCCTCGAGGTCGGCCAGCCGGTCGGCGGCCTGCTCGACGATCTTGAGCGACTCGTGCATCTCGGCCAGCCGCACCCGGAACCGCCCGTAGGAGTCGCAGGTGTCCCAGGTCTGGACCTCGAAGTCGTAGTCCTCGTAGCCGGAGTAGGGCTCGGTCTTGCGGAGGTCCCAGGGGTAGCCGGCGCTGCGCAGCACCGGGCCCGACATCCCCAGCGCGAGGCAGCCGGCGAGGTCGAGGTGGCCGACGTCGACCAGCCGCGCCTTGAAGATCGGGTTGGCGTTGCACAGCGCGGCGTACTCGGGCAGCCGCTTCTTCATGAGGGCGACGAAGTCGCGGATCTCGTCGAGGGCACCCGGGGGCAGGTCCTGGGCGACGCCGCCGGGCCGGATGAACGCGTGGTTCATCCGCAGCCCGGTGATCAGCTCGAAGAGGTCGAGGACCAGCTCGCGCTCCCGGAAGCCGATCGTCATCACGGTCAGGGCGCCGATCTCCATGCCGCCGGTGGCGATGCACACGAGGTGGGATGAGATCCGGTTGAGCTCCATGAGCAGGACCCGCATGACCTGGGCCTTCTCGGGGATGTCGTCCTCCACGTCGAGCAGCCGCTCGACGCCGAGCGCGTAGGTCGCCTCGTTGTAGAACGGCGAGAGGTAGTCCATCCGGGTGCAGAACGTGGTGCCCTGCACCCAGGAGCGGTACTCCATGTTCTTCTCGATGCCGGTGTGGAGGTAGCCGATGCCGCACCGGGCCTCGGTCACCGTCTCGCCCTCGATCTCGAGGATGAGCCGGAGCACGCCGTGCGTCGACGGGTGCTGCGGGCCCATGTTCACGACGACCCGCTCGTCGGCGATGCCGGCGTCGCTGAGGCCCTCGGAGATGGAGTCCCAGTCCTGGCCCGACACCGTGAACACCCGGCCGCCGCTGGTGTCGGCGCCGTCGGCGTAGAAGTCCTGGTCAGTCGTGCTCATGAGGCAGCCCTCCGGGACGTCGGGGTCCCCGCGGCGTCGCCCGACGGAGGAGCGCAGCGGGCGAGGTGAGGCACGTCGTGAGGTGACATCAGCTGTAGCTCCGACGCTCGTCGGGCGGCGGGATGGACCCGCCCTTGTACTCCACCGGGATGCCCCCGAGCGGATAGTCCTTGCGCTGCGGGTGACCCGGCCAGTCGTCGGGCATCAGGATCCGCGTCAGGGCCGGGTGACCGTCGAACACGATCCCGAACATGTCGAACGTCTCGCGCTCGTGCCAGTCGTTGGTCGGGTAGACCGCGACCAGGCTGGGGATGTGCGGGTCGGCGTCCGGGGTCGTGACCTCGACCCGGATCCGTCGGTTGTGGGTCATCGAGAGCAGGTGGTAGACGGCGTGCAGCTCGCGGCCGCGGTCGTCGGGGTAGTGCACCCCGCTGACGCCGGCACAGAACTCGAACCGCAGCCGCTCGTCGTCGCGCAGCAGCCGGGCGACGGCCAGCAGGTCCTCGCGCCGGACGTGGAAGGTGATCTCCCCACGGTGGACGACGACCTGCTCCACGGCCCGGTCCAGCCCACCCTCGGCCAGGCGCTCCTCGAGGGCGTCGGCGACGTCGTCGAACCAGCCGCCGAACGGCCGCTGCGTGGCGCCCGGGAACAGGACCGGCTGTCGCAACCCGCCGTACCCGCTGGTGTCGCCGGTGCCGGCGACGCCGAACATGCCGCGCCGTTCGCCGATGGCGTGGACGCCGCCCTCCTCCGCCGGGAGCCGGTTGCCGGGCTGGTTCTGCTCCTCGGTCACCTCAGGAGGCCCTTCATCTCGGAGGTGGGGAGCGCCGTGAGGGCGGCGGTCTCGCGCTCCTCGATCTGCGCGAGCCGGTTCGCACCCAGCTTGCCCGCCTGCACCTGGTCGTGGAGCTTGAGGATCGCGTCGATCAGCATCTCGGGCCGCGGCGGGCAGCCGGGGAGGTACATGTCGACCGGGACGACGTGGTCGACGCCCTGCACGATCGCGTAGTTGTTGAACATGCCGCCGCTGCTGGCGCACACGCCCATCGCGAGCACCCACTTGGGCTCGGCCATCTGGTCGTAGATCTGCCGCAGCACCGGCGCCATCTTCTGGCTGACGCGGCCGGCCACGATCATCAGGTCGGCCTGCCGGGGGCTGGCCCGGAAGACCTCCATGCCGAACCGGGCGAGGTCGTACTTCGGGCCGCCGGAGGTCATCATCTCGATGGCGCAGCAGGCGAGCCCGAACGTCGCCGGCCAGAAGCTGGCCTTGCGGAAGTACCCCGCCACACCCTCGACGGTCGTGAGCAGCACGCCGCTCGGAAGCTTCTCCTCGATCCCCATCAGCTCAGTCCCAATCCAGTCCGCCGCGACGCCAGACGTACGCGTAGGCCACGAAGACCGTGGCGATGAAGAGGACCATCTCGACCAGGCCGAAGAGCTGCATCGCGTCGAAGTGGACGGCCCAGGGGTACAGGAAGATGATCTCGATGTCGAAGACGATGAACATCATCGCGGTGATGTAGTACTTCACCGGGAACCGGCCGCCGCCGATCGCGTGCGGCGTCGGCTCGATGCCGCACTCGTAGGAGTCGAGCTTGGCCCGGTTGTAGCGCTTGGGGCCGACCGCGGCGCTCATCATCACGGAGAAGACAGCGAAGCCCGCCGCCAGGAGAGCCAGCGCCAGGACCGGCGTGTAGAGCTCCATCCCTGCTGTTCCTTCCCTCGCTCGCGCGCGACGCCTGTGAGGCAGATTGTGACCTTGTGAACGACTTCACAATGCATGGCGCGTCGCACAGTCTAGGGCTCCCCGACCGGGATCGCACCCCGGGGTCGGCCAGTCCGATCCGGGCCGGAAAGGGCCGCTGACCTGCGCATTTAGCGCACGCGCGTGTTGCGTTATTCGGCCCGGGCGCCGCGCGCCACGCCTCGGTGCAGGGCCACGATGCCACCCGACAGGTTGCGCCACTCGACCCCGCTCCAGCCCGCCTGCTCGAGCAGCGCGGCGAGACCGGCCTGGTCGGGCCAGGCGCGGATCGACTCGGCCAGGTAGACGTAGGCGTCGGGACTCGACGAGACGCCGCGGGCGATCGCGGGCAGCGCCTTCATCAGGTACTCGAGGTAGACGGTCCGCAACGGCCGGTTCGTCGGGTGGCTGAACTCGCACACGACCAGCCGGCCACCGGGCCGGGTCACCCGCAGCAGCTCACGGAGCCCGGCGAGCGGGTCGACGATGTTGCGCAGCCCGAACGAGATGGTGACCGCGTCGAACGTGTCGTCGGCGAACGGCAGCCGTGTCCCGTCGCCCGCAGTGAACGGCAGGTGCGGTCGCGCCTGCTTGCCGACCCGCAGCATCCCGATCGAGAAGTCACACGGCACGACCGTCGCTCCCCGCTGGACGAACGGCTCGCTCGACGTGCCGGTGCCGGCCGCGAGGTCGAGCACGAGCTGTCCGGGACGCGCGTCGACGGCCTCGATCACGTCGCGCCGCCAGCGTCGGTCCTGACCGAGGGAGAGCACGTCGTTGGTCAGGTCGTACCGCTGGGCGACGGCGTCGAACATCCGCCGGACGTCGGCGGGCTGCTTGTCGAGCTCTGCGCGGGCCACGACGGAAGGGTACGACCGGGCGAGGCAACCAATCGTCCCCGGGCCGCGTCCTCACCGTGACACCGATCCACCTTCCCTTCGGAGACTGCGATGAAGTTCCTGCGAGCCGGCCTCGTCACCGTGTTGGCCTGCACCCTGGCCCTGACCACGGCGTACGGCGTCGGGTACGCCGTCCGCGACAGCGACGGTTCCGCCTCGGACCCGGGCGGCTCCGGCGCACCGGTCTCCCAGCCGACGCTGCCCTCGCAGCAGATCCACCAGGGACCGGTGCTCGAGCCGGGCGACCGCGGCATCGAGGTCCGCGAGCTGCAGGCGCGGCTGTTCCAGCTGGGACGGCTGCCGGAGCGGACGACCGGCGCCTACGACGCCGCGACCGAGGACGCCGTCCGCGGCTTCCAGGGCGGACAACGGATCGCGCGCACCGGCACCGTGGACCTCCGGACGTGGGAGCGCCTCCTCGACCTGACCGAGGAGCCGACCCGCGACGCGATGCTCAACGTGCTGCACCCCGGCCCGGAGCTCCTGGCCGAGGGCGACTCGGGTGACGGGGTGCGCGACCTGCAGGTGCGGCTCGTGCAGATCGCGTGGCTGTTCGGCGACGTCAGCGGCACCTACGACGCTGCGACCGTCGAGGCGGTGCGCGGCTTCCAGGCCAAGCGGGAGATCCCGGTGACGGGTGCCGTGGACCAGCGGACCCTCGACCGGCTGCACGCCATGACCACGACGCCGACGTACGACGAGAAGCACAACGTCGAGCCGGAGCCGGGCGCGCTCGACCCGCGCTGCCTGACCGGGCGGGTGCTGTGCGTCGACAAGTCCACCAGCTCGATGCGCTGGGTGATCGACGGCGCGGTGCAGGAGGACTACGAGGTGCGGTTCGGCTCCGCCGAGCTGCCGACGCGCGAGGGCGAGTTCGAGGTCTACCTGAAGTCACGCGACCACGTGTCGAGCCTCTACGGCGCGCCGATGCCGTTCGCCATGTTCTTCTCGCGCGGGTCAGGCCGTGCACTACTCACCCGACTTCGCGGCCGTCGGCTACGACGGCGCGTCCCACGGCTGCGTCAACGTGCGCGACTACGACGGGATGGCGGCGCTCTACGACGAGGTCCGGGTCGGCGACGCGGTCGTCGTGTACTGGAGCTGACACCGGCGTCGATACCGGCCCTCGCCCGGCCCCGGCGTAGGCTCCTCGATCGTGACGAGCAGCGCCGGCCCGATCGTCGTCCGCACGGTCGACCTCGACCTCGACGCCACCACCGGCCTGCTGGCGCTGCTCCCGACCGACCGGCCGGTCACGTGGCTGCGCCGCGGCGAGGGCCTGGTCGGCTGGGGCGTCGCCGCCGAGATCCGCACGTCCGGAGCGACCCGGTTCGCCGACGCTGCGAAGTGGTGGAGCGAGACGACCGGCCGGGTCGTCGTGCGTGACGAGGTCGACGAGCCCGGCACCGGGCTCGTGTGCTTCGGCACGTTCGCCTTCGCCGACGAACCCGGCGACTCCGTGCTGACGGTGCCCGAGGTGGTGGTCGGCCGGCGCGGCGACCGGGCCTGGCTGACCACCGTCACCCGGGGCTCGCTCGAGCAGCACGGCCCGCTCACGCTCGCCGATCCGCCGGTCGAGCCGCTCGCCGTCAGCTTCGCCGACGGCGCCCTGGACGGCGAGCGCTGGATGAGCGTCGTGGCCGACGCCGTGTCCCGCATCGGCGCCGGCGAGCTCGAGAAGGTGGTGCTCGCCCGCGACCTCGTCGCGACCGCCGACGGCCCGGTCGACGTGCGCTGGCCGCTCGCCCGCCTCGCCCGCGACTACCCGATGTGCTGGACGTTCCACGTCGACGGGCTCTTCGGCGCGACGCCGGAGCTGCTCGTCCGGCGCGAGCGCGGCCTGGTCACGTCCCGCGTGCTGGCGGGCACCATCCGACGTACCGGCGACGACGAGCGGGACCTCGCCCTCGCGGCGACGCTGGCGCGCTCGTCGAAGGACCTCGAGGAGCACGAGTACGCCGTGCGCTCGGTCGCCGACGCTCTCGACCCGCACTGCTCCTCGATGAACGTGCCCGAGGCGCCGTTCGTGCTGCACCTCCCCAACGTGATGCACCTCGCCACGGACGTCGCGGGCGTCGTGCACGACGCCGAGACCGTGTCGTCGCTCCAGCTCGCGGAGGCGCTGCACCCCTCGGCCGCGGTCGGTGGGACGCCGACGCCGGAAGCGACCAGGCTGATCGCCGAGCTCGAGGGCATGGACCGCGGCCGCTACGCCGGCCCGGTCGGTTGGATGGACGCCGGCGGCGACGGCGAGTGGGGCATCGCGCTGCGCTCCGCGGAGGTCCAGGGCGGCACGGTCCGGCTCTTCGCGGGGTGCGGGATCGTCGCCGACTCCGACCCGGAGGCCGAGCTCGCGGAGTCGCAGGCGAAGTTCGTGCCGGTGCGCGACTCACTCGCCGGCAGCTGAGGCCTACAGGTCCTGCCCGTCGACCAGGCGGACGTAGGACTGCGACGCCGGCAGCAGCAGGCGGAAGTGCCCGTCGACGATGCCCAGCCCGGCCTCGGAGTAGACCCGGTCGTGGATCGCGAGGTTGCGCGGCGCCCCGACCTCGCGGGCGAAGTCGACCGCCTCCGACGCCTTCAGCCAGGGTGCCGACACCGGTGCGCACAGGACGTCGACCGGCCGGCCGGGTCCGGTGAGCGCGTCGCCGGGGTGGAAGAGCGTCTCCTCGCCGGCCGTGACGACGTAGCCGGAGTTGTGGAACCGGGGCAGCTCGGGGTGGATCACGGCGTGCAGCTCCCCGACCGCCCGCACCGGCAGGCCCGCGTCGAACTCCTCGTCCGGCGCCACGACCGTGAGCCGCTCCACCAGGTCGGGCGCGTCCTCACGGATCCGGTCGGCCACCGCCTCGATGGTGAAGACCGGAGCGTCGGCGGCGCGCAGCCGGTCGGGCAGGAAGTGGTCCGGGTGCTCGTGCGTCACCAGCACCGCAGTGGCGCCGTCGACCGCCTCCGGCTCGGTCCATCCGCCCGGATCGACGACCAGAACCGCACTCCCGTGCTCGACCCGGACGCAGGCGTGCCCGAACTTCGTGATCCGCATTCGGCCAACCTAGGACAGCGACGCACGCAGATCACGGCAGATCACGACAGATCACGGCCTGATAACAGGTCCGCTGACCGACCGCACACGTCCTGTTGCCATGACACGGCTTGGGGCTACTGTGCGCGGGACGCCGACGAGACCGGAGCCGAAGACCCAGCTCCCGAACCAGGCGCGCGGAGGTCCGCCGACAGGGTGGACCGCACGACAATTGTGAGGTTGCAACTGATGAGAAGCATCCGCAAGGCAGCGCCGGTGGCCCTGGCCGCGGCACTCGCACTGGGAGTGACGTCCTGCGCCGAGTCCGAGCGCGATCCGTCCGGCTCCGACGGCGACGGGGGCAGCACCTTCACCTTCGGCGCCGCCGGCGCTCCCGAGATGTTCGACCCCTTCTACGCCACCGACGGCGAGACCTTCCGCGTCACGCGCCAGATGTTCGAGGGTCTCCTCGACATCGAGCCGGGCGGCGCTGAGGTCGTTCCCGGCCTGGCCACCGAGTGGACCGCCAACGAGGAGGGCACCTCGTGGGCGTTCACCCTGCGCGACGACGTGACCTTCCACGACGGCACCCCGTTCAACGCCGAGGCCGTCTGCGCCAACTTCGAGCGGATGTTCGACCAGAACGAGGCCGGCCAGGTCGCCGGTGAGTACTGGGGCTACGTCATGGGCGGCTTCGCCAACGCGCCGGAGACCTCGCTCTACAAGAGCTGCGAGGCCACCGAGGAGTTCGTCGCCACCGTCGACATCACCCGCGCGACCTCGGGCTTCCCGACCCTGCTCACCCTCTCGTCGCTGGCGATGCAGTCGCCGACCGCGATGGAGGAGGGCGACGCCAACGGCATCGCCGCCGAGGGCGAGGGCTTCTCCTTCCCGGCGTACTCCCAGGAGCCGGTCGGCACCGGCCCGTTCAAGTTCGGTGAGTACGACGAGGCCAACGGCGTCATCACGCTGGAGTCCAACACCGACTACTACGGCGACGCTCCGGAGTCCGACGAGCTCGTCTTCCGCGTGATCCCCGACGAGAGCACCCGGCGCCAGGAGCTCGAGGCCGGCAGCATCGACGGTTACGACCTCCCGAACCCGGCCGACTGGCAGGGACTCGAGGACGGCGGCAACCAGGTCGAGGTGCGCCCGGCGTTCAACATCTTCTACCTGGGCCTGAACCCCGAGGCGAACCCGCAGCTGAAGGACCTGAAGGTCCGGCAGGCGCTCTACCACGCGATCAACCGTGAGGAGATCGTGACCTCGCAGCTCCCCGAGGGTGCCGAGGTGGCGACGCAGTTCATGCCGTCGACCGTCAGCGGCTACAACAGCTCGCTCGAGCCGTACGCGTACGACCCCGACATGGCCAAGCAGCTCCTGGCCGAGGCCGGGGCCGAGGGCATGACGCTCAAGTTCGCGTTCCCGACCGAGGTCAGCCGGCCGTACATGCCGGACCCGCAGTCCCTCTACGACGCCATGCGCTCGGACCTCGAAGAGGTCGGCGTCAAGGTCGAGGTCGTCTCGGCCTCGTGGAACGGCGGCTACCTCGACAACGTGACCGCAGGCAAGTACGACGCGTACCTGCTCGGCTGGACCGGCGACTACGACGCCGCGTTCAACTTCATCGGCACGTTCTTCGGCAACCTGAAGGAGAACGACTTCGGGACCGAGGTCATGCCATGGGGCAAGCAGCTCGCCGACGACCTGCAGGCGGCGGACGCCATCGTCGACGAGGGCGAGCGCGCCGCTGCGTTCGAGACGATCAACCAGCAGATCATGGAGGAGTACCTCCCGGGTCTGCCGATCAGCCACTCGCCGCCGGCCCTCGTGGTCGGTGAAGGGGTGGAGGGTCTGATCCCGAGCCCGCTGACGGCGGAGGAGTTCGACACGGTGAGCGTCGGCGGTCGGTGACGGCCTAGGACGTTCGCACCACTCGGTCGAGGGGGGTCATCCACCGCGGTGACCCCCCTCGCCACTGCTCGGACTAGGGTGCTCGGGACCCGCACGCGAGGGAGGCGCAATCCATGATCCGGTTCATCGTCCGGCGACTGGTCCAGATGGTCGGCGTGGTGCTGGTCCTCTCGCTGCTGCTGTTCATGTGGCTGCGGTCGCTGCCCGGTGGTCCGGTCTCGGCGATCCTCGGCGAGCGGGCCACGGCCAGCCGTCGCGCCGCCCTCGAGGCCGCGCTGGGGCTCGACCAGCCGATCTGGGTGCAGTACCTCAAGTTCCTGCAGCGGGCCGCCCGCGGCGACTTCGGTGTCTCCACCCAGGTGCTGCCCGGCACCGACGCGCTCGAGATCTTCCTGATGCGGCTGCCGGCCACCATCGAGCTCACGTTCTTCGCGCTGATCCTCGCGACCGCGCTGGGCATCCCGCTGGGCTACTTCGCGGCTCGCCGCCGCGGCAGCGTGCTCGACAACGGCTCGATCGTCATGTCGCTCGTCGGGGTCGCGGTCCCGGTCTTCTTCACAGCCTTCCTGCTCAAGTACTTCTTCGCCGTCCAGTGGCACGCGCTCCCCGTCTCCGGCCGCCAGAGCACGGACGTCGACGCGCACCCGGGTGACCGGGTTCTTCGTGCTCGACGGCATCCTCACCCGCGAGTGGGACGCCGCCTGGGACGCGCTGACGCACCTCGTGCTGCCGTCGATCGCGTTGGCCACCATCCCGTTCGCGGTGATCTTCCGGATCACCAGAGCCTCGGTCCTCGACGTGCTCGACGAGGACTACGTCCGCACCGCGGAGGCCAAGGGACTCACCTCGCGGGTGATCCGCGGCCGGCACGTGCTGCGCAACGCGATGCTGCCGGTCACCACGATCATCGGCCTCCAGGTCGGCGGCCTGCTCGCCGGTGCCGTGCTGACAGAGACGGTCTTCTCGTTCGGCGGCATCGGGCAAGCGCTCTACGAGGGCTTCCGCGACAAGGACTACGCCGTGCTGCAGGTGATGATCATGGCGGCGGCGGCGATCTACGTGCTCGTCAACCTGCTCGTCGACATCTCCTACGCGATCATCGATCCGCGCGTCAGGACGAGGTGACCCCGTGACCGACACCCCTCCCGAGCAAGCCGGCCGGACGTCGTACAGCGACCGCCGCAGGGCGCGGATCGACGCGCTCGCGGCTGCCTCGGTCGACGAGACCCCGGGCGTCTCGCTCCTCGCCGGCGCCTGGCAGCGGCTGCGGCGCAACCCGATCTTCCTGCTCGGCCTGGCCATCACGACGGTGTTCGTGATCCTGGCCGATCATCTCGCCCTGGTTGGCCCCCTTCGACCCTGCGGCCGACCCGTTGATCGACAAGGTGCGGCGGCAGACCAACCCGGTCCCCGGGCCGGAGCCTGGCCACCCGCTCGGCGGGGACGCCCAGGGCCGCGACCTGCTGTCACGCCTGCTCGTGGGCAGCCAGCAGACCCTGATCGTCGGCGTGATGGCCACCGTGTTCGGGCTCCTTGGCGGGGTCACCCTGGGCACGCTTGGCCGGCGCCCTCGGCGGCTGGGTCGACTCGCTGGTGATGCGGATCGTCGACGTGATGCTCTCGATCCCCGGGCTGCTGCTGGCGTTCTCGATCGCGGCCCTGGCTCAGCGACCGAGCCAGTGGACGGTGATCGTCGCGATCTCGGTGGTCCAGGTGCCGATCTTCGCCCGGATGCTGCGCGGCTCGATGCTCGCGCAACGGGCGAGCGACCACGTCCTGGCGGCCCGGGCGCTCGGGGTCAAACCAGGCGCCATCGTGTTCCGGCACATGCTGCCCAACGCGTTCGGACCGGTGATCGTGCAGGCGACGTTGGTGCTGGCCATCGCGATCATCGAGGCGGCGGCGCTGTCGTTCCTCGGCCTGGGCAACCCCGACGACCGTCAACCCGAGTGGGGACAGATGCTGGGCGACGCCCGGGAGTACTTCAACAGCCACCCGCACCTCGCGGTCTACCCCGCGTTGTGCATCATCGTGGTCGCCCTCGGCTTCACGCTGATGGGCGAGTCGCTGCGCGAGGCCCTCGACCCGAAGTCGAGGCGGTGACCATGACGAACCAGGAAGCACTTCTGTCGGTCCGCGACCTCACCGTCACGTTCACCCGGCACGGCGAGCAGCCCTTCACGGCCGTCGACGGCGTCTCGTTCGACGTCGCCGCAGGTCAGACCCTGGGCCTCGTCGGCGAGTCCGGCTGCGGCAAGTCCGTGACGTCACTGGCGATCATGGGCCTGCTGCCCGCAGCGCGGCAACCGCGTCGAGGGCAGCGTGACCTACGACGGCACCGACCTGCTGAAGCTCAGCTCCTCCGAGATGCGCGACCGGCGCGGCCGCGACATCGCGATGATCTTCCAGGACCCGCTGTCGTCGCTGAACCCGGTCGTCCCGATCGGGATCCAGGTCACCGAGGTGATGGAGCGGCACCGCGACCTGTCGCGCAAGGAAGCGATGCCGAAGGCGCAGGAGCTGCTGGAGCGGGTCGGCATCCCCGATCCCAAGGCGCGGCTGAAGAACTACCCGCACCAGCTCAGCGGCGGGATGCGGCAACGGGCGCTGATCGCGATGGCGCTGGCGTGCGAGCCGCGGCTGCTGATCGCCGACGAGCCCACGACCGCGCTCGACGTGACGATCCAGGCGCAGATCCTGGCGCTGCTGAAGGAGCTCGTCGAGGACACCGGCACCGCGCTGATCATGATCACCCACGACCTCGGCGTCGTCGCCGGACTCTGCGACGAGGTCAACGTGCTCTACGGCGGGCGGATCGTCGAGCGCGGTGACCGGCACCGGCTGTTCGCCCACGCCGCCCACCCCTACACCAACGGCCTGCTCGGATCGATCCCGCGCCTCGACGCGGTCCGCGGTGGGAGGCTCACGGCGATCCCGGGCTCGGTGGTCGACAACCTGCCCTGGACGTCGGCCTGCGCCTTCACCCCCCGGTGCCCCCGTGCCCTGGACCGCTGCCGGGAGGAGACCCCCGTGTGGGAGGAGTACCCCGCGACCGGGTTGCGGTGCCACAACCCGGCGGAGGTGAGCCATGACTGAGCAGGTGACCGCGGACGACCCCAGGACCGCACCCGGCGGCGACGTGCTGGTCGACGTACGCGGCGTGAAGGTCCACTTCCCGATCAAGAGCGGCATCGTCTTCGACCGCACCGTCGGCTACGTGTACGCCGTCGACGGGGTCGACCTGCAGATCAGGCGCGGCGAGACCTACGGCCTGGTCGGCGAGTCCGGCTGCGGCAAGTCCACCCTCGGCAAGGCGATCCTCAACCTCGAGCGGCCGACCGAGGGCAGCGTCGTCTTCGACGGCGTCGACATCGCGACCCTGAAGGGCGAGACGCTGCGGCGCAAGCGGCAGGACCTGCAGATGGTCTTCCAGGACCCGATGTCGAGCCTCGACCCGCGGCAGTCGGTCGAGTCGCTGCTCGTCGAGGGGATGAAGGCCCACGGCCTGGCCGACGACAAGGCGAAGACGCACACCCGGCTGCGCGAGCTGCTCGAGGCGGTCGGCCTGCCGCCGGCCGCGCTCTCGAAGTACCCGCACGAGTTCTCCGGCGGCCAGCGGCAGCGGATCGGCATCGCCCGCGCGCTCAGCGTCAACCCGAAGCTGATCGTGGCCGACGAGCCGGTCAGCGCGCTCGACGTGTCGGTGCAGGCGCAGGTCCTGAACCTGCTGGAGGACCTCCAGGGCGAGTTCGGGCTCACCTACCTGGTCGTCGCCCACGACCTCGCGGTCGTGCGCCACATCAGCGACCGGATCGGCGTCATGTACCTCGGCGGGCTGGTCGAGGAGTCGGAGGCCGGCGAGCTCTACGAGCGGCCGCTCCACCCCTACACCCGGGCGCTGATGTCCGCGGTGCCGGTGCCCGACCCCGTCGTCGAGGACCAGCGGGAGCAGATCCTGCTGAGCGGCGACCTGCCGTCGCCGTCCAACCCGCCCTCGGGCTGCCGGTTCCACACCCGGTGCCCCTGGCGCCAGGCGACCCGCTGCGACGACGAGCGCCCGGAGCTGCGGGTGGTCGAGATCGACGGGATCTCGCCCGACCACCGGGTGGCCTGCCACTGGGTCGAGGAGATCGCGGCCGGCGACCTCGAGGCGCACGACGTCGACCCCGAGCTGATCGAGGAGTCGTACGCGGGTGAGGACCCGGCCCGGGTCCCGCTCATCACCGACCCGGGCGTGTGACCGGCCTCAGGTGTTCCGCGGTAACGGTCGCGCTGAGTGCGCTTCCCACCCCTCGCAACGGGTGGAGAGCGTCATCGCGGCACCGTTACCCGACGTGTCACGGTCCCGTCCTGACCCGCGGTCAGGCCGTGGTGTGGTGCACGAAGCACCAGCGCCAGTCCTCGCCCTCCTCGGCCGACTCCATGACCGGGTGGCCGGACTCGTAGAAGTGGGCGCTCGCGTGCTGGCCGGGTGAGGAGTCGCAGCAGCCGATCCGCCCGCACACCAGGCACTGGCGCAGCGAGACCCAGCGGTGCCCCTCGCGGACACAGTCCTCGCAGCCCTCGCCCGGCTCGGTCTCGACGGCCGGGTACGTCGCGAGCTCGGCGCACAGCTCGGTCCCGAGCACCGACCCGACGCCGCTGGCCCGCAGCTCCTCGCGCGACTCGTCGGCGATGTCGAGCATCGACTCCTCGACGTCGAGCAGCGCCAGCACCTCGGCGATGACGTCCGCGGGCACCCGGCCGGCGCTGCGGATCTCCAGCACGCGCTCCCGCTCGGCCTCGAGCATCTCCTGCCGGATCCGCGAGTAGAGCGCGCTCGGGCTCTCCTCGTCTGCGGTGGTGCTGAGCCGCTCCCAGGCGGCGAAGTTGCGCTGGTCGATCCGCTGCCGGATCAGCTCGATCACCCCGTGCGGGTCGTCAGCCTCGATCTGCTCGAGCCGCCTGAACCCGGCCTGCGACGCCTGCTGGAGCACGGTCGCCCGCGCCAGTGCGTCGGCGGCGGGGTCGGGCGCGGGCACGCGGAGCCGGCGCGCGAGCCACGGCAGCGTCAGCCCCTGGCCGAAGAGCGTGCCGGCCACGGCCGTGAACGCGATCAGCAGCAGGATCTCGCGGTGCGGGGTCCCCGCGGGGATCACGAACGCGGCGGCCAGCGTCACGACGCCGCGCATCCCGGCCCAGCCCAGCACGAACGTGTACGACGGCGGCGGTGTCCGGCCGAGCTGCGGGTCGATCCCGGGCCGGACCAGCAGGTAGCGGGCCGGGAACACCCACGCCAGCCGGAGCACGACCACCGCGGCCAGCGTCGCGGCGCACACGGCGGCGATCCGCCCGGCGGCCACCTCGCTGTCGCCGACGTCGTCGATGATCCAGCGGGCTTGCAGGCCGATCAGCAGGAACACGGTGTTCTCGAGGATGAAGGCGATGGTCTTCCAGTTCGTCCGCTCGGCGATCCGCGAGCGGGCGGTCTGCAGCACCGGCGCCTTGTGGCCGAGCAGCAGGCCCGCGACGACCACCGCGATGACGCCGGAGCCGTGGGAGTCGCCGACCTGCACCTCCTCCGCCGCGACGTACGCCGCGAACGGCACGACCAGCGAGATGCCGACGTCGAGCAGCGGGTCGGTGACCCGCTTGCGCACCCACGCCACCACGAGGAACAGCAGGAACCCGACGAGCGCGCCACCGCCGGCCGCGACCAGGAAGCTGCCGGCCATCTGGGCGGCCGAGACACCCGCCGCCGCGGACGCGATCGCGGTGCGCAGCGCGACCAGGGCGGTGGCGTCGTTGAGGAGCGACTCGCCCTCGAGGATCGTCACCAGCCGTCGCGGCAGCCCGATCCGACGGCCGATCGCGGTGGCAGCGACCGCGTCCGGCGGGGCCACCACGGCGCCGATCGCGAACGCGGCCGGCCAGCCCAGGCCGGGCAGCAGGGCGTGGGTCACCAGCGCCACCCCGGCCGCCGTGAACACCACGAGCCCGACCGAGAGCAGCAGGATCGGGCGCCGGTTCGCGGCGAAGTCCACCAGCGAGGTCTGGAGCGCGGCCGCGTAGAGGAGCGGCGGCAGCAGGCCGAAGAGCACCACGTCGGGCTCCAGCACCACCTCGGGCACGCCGGGCACGAACGAACCCGCGACGCCGACGACGATCAGCAGCAGCGGGGCCGGGACGCCGACCCGGCCGGCGATCGCCGTCCCGGTCAGGACCACGACGGTCAGCGCGACCAGGAAGAACGCGATCTCCACGGCGCCCCATTGTTGCCGAGCAGTGGGAAGCGTGGGACGAGCGTCCGTCCTCAGGCGGGCTGCGCCACCCAGCGCATCGGGTCGCCCCAGCCGAGGTCGTCGACGCCGTGCGAGCCGAGCGCCAGCGCGACGAGCGTCCGCCGGTGGGCGGCGAACGTGAGGACGTGGGCGATCATCCCGCCGTAGGTGAACACCTCGGCGGGGTCGCACAGGGCGTCGACGAACGTGTCGTCGAGCCGGTTCGTGGCGACGACGTCGTGGACGTGGCGCAGGTACGTCGCGCCCTCGACCGCGAGCCGCTCGCGCAGCGACGACAGCGACTCGTGCTCCTCGACCGACCAGTCGTAGTCGCGGGTGGCCATGGCCGCGTTCCACATGCCCATCTGGCCGACCAGCCGCGAGAGCAGCGTGCGGATCGTCTGCCGGTCGTCGTCGACGTCGAGCTCGATCGGCTGGTCGAGCTGCTCGTCGGTGAGCCGCTCGGCGACGCGCACCATCTCGCCGGTGAGCCAGACGTGGTGCTCGACCATCTTCGTGAGGAGTTCCATGCCGCTGACCTCGTCTCGTGCTGGCAGCCGGAGGCCGCCGGGTGGGTGGAAGTGGACGTCGCTGGGCGCCTCGAGCTGCAGGTGGCCGGGCTTCCTGCGCCACACGGCCGGCGGCACGCCGTACGCCTTGGCGAACGCGCGGGTGAACGCCTCGTGCGAGCCGTACCCGGCCTCCACCGCGACGTCGATCAGCGGGGCGGTCGACGTCACCATCCGGTACGCCGCCCGCTCCAGCAGGATCCGCCGGCGGAAGGCCTGGGGCGGCTCGCCGGCGAACGAGCTGATCATCCGGTCGAAGTGGTAGCGGGAGAAGTGGAACCTGCGGGCGAGGTCGTCCGCCGACGTCTCGTGGTCGTCGAGCGCCTCGGCGAGGTGCCCGACGAAGTCCTGGAAGACATCGGTGGCGACGGTCATGCCGACGATCCTGCGCCGTCCGCGCGGGCGCCGCTTGATCGCGGTTGCCGGGTCACGGTCGCAGCGCCCGGATCCGTTCGTCGAGCTCGCGCCGGTTGTCGCGGCGGACCCGTGCCTCGACGACCTCGATCCCCCCGTTGGGGTTCGCCAGCGACTGCTCGAGCTGCTGGCAGCGACCCCACCTGGAGGTGCGGGGTGCGGGTGGCCGCGCACAAGGCCGCGAGGTCGACGCCGTGAGGGGTGCCGAAGAGAGTCTCGTAGCGGTCGGCGTGGACCGGCGCGCCCTGCTCCAGCATCGAGAAGATCGAGCCGCCGTCGTCGTTGACCACGACCAGCATCAGGTCAGGGCGGGCCTCGTCGGGCCCGAGGACGAGCCCGGTCATGTCGTGGAGGAACGTCACGTCGCCGATCAGCGCGAGCGCCCGGCTGCTCGACGGGCGACCGAGCGCGGCCCCGATCGCCGTCGACACGGTGCCGTCGATCCCGGACAGCCCGCGGTTGGCGATCACCTTGCGGCGGTCGCCCACGGCGTACGGCGCCACCATCAGGTCGAGGTCTCGGATCGGGCTGGAGGCACCGACGACCAGCAGGCCCTCAGGCGGCAGCGCGCGGCTCACGGCACCCGCCACCTCGTACGGCGTGAGGTCCGGCTCGGCCGCGAGCAGGGCGTCGAGCTGCCGGCTGACGGACCGGTCGGCGGTCCGCCACTCCTCCAGCCACGCGGGGTCGTCGGGCTCGTCGCACGCGGGCCGGCCGGAGCTGAACCGGTCGTCGACCGGGAACGGGCGCTCGGACCAGACCCCGAGCGACCCGGCGTCGAGGACCGTGACGTCCTCGCGGGCCAGCAGCCGCGAGACGGGCCGCGACAGCGTCGGATGGCCGAAGACGACGACGCGCTCGATCCGCGCGCCGAGGTCGCCGTCGAGCAGCAGCCGATAGCCGCGGATCGGGTTGGCGCCGGTCCGCGAGCCGCTGGACGGCTCGGCGAGCAGCGGCCAGTTGCCCTGCTCGGCCAGGATCCGCGCCGGCGGGCCGGCGTCGTCACCCGCGACCACCACGGTGCGCGGCCCCGGAGCGACGGTCTCGTAGACGGTCGGCCGGACCTGCTGGGGTCCCTCGCCGCGCTCGACGTCCGGCTCCCAGCGGTCCTCGGGGACCAGCGGCTCCTCGAGCCGGACGTTGAGGTGGAGCGGGCCACCCCGGAACATCAGCCGACCCGGCGCCTGATCGAGGTCGACGGTCTCGACGAGCGGTCCGAAGATGCCGACCTGGTCGGTCGTCTGGTTGGCGCCGGTCCCACGCAGCCGCTGCGGACGGTCGGCGGTGACGACGACCATCGGCAACCCGGCGTGCGCGGCCTCGAGCACGGCGGGGTGCAGGTTGGCGACGGCAGTCCCCGACGTGCAGAGGACGGCGGCCGGAGGCCCCGTGCGTGTCAGCCCCAGGGCGAGGAAGCCCGCGGTGCGCTCGTCGATCCGGGTGTGGATCCGCAGCAGGCCGGCGTCGGCCGCGTCGAGGACGGCGAAGCCGAGGGGTGCGTTGCGCGACCCCGGGGCCAGCACGACGTCCGCGACCCCCGCCTCGATCAGCGCCCGGACGACGCCGCGGGACAGCTCGGTCGACGTGGTCACGAGAGCCGATCCTGCCGCAGCGCGTGGACCTCCGACAGCCGCCGCTCCCAGTGGTCCGACCCGGTCTGGTGCGGCCGCCAGCCGTTCGACCGCGTCGGGGTCGAGCCGCGGCGTCGTCACGGGCAGCGCACCGTCGACGGGCAGCAGCGGCTCGACCGCCAGGTCGTCGGTCAGCAGCTGGACGGTCGCCAGCCCGCACGCGTACGGCAGCTCCGGCAGCGCCGCAGCCAGCGCCACCCCCGCGGCGATCCCGAAGCTGGTCTCCAGCGCCGACGAGACGACCACCGGCAGCCCGATGTCCTCGGCGATCCGGAGGCAGGCCCGGACCCCGCCCAGCGGCTGCACCTTCAGGACGGCGATGTCGGCGGCCGCCAGGTCACGCACGCGGTAGGGGTCGGCGGCGCGACGGATCGACTCGTCGGCGGCGATCGGCACGTCCACCCGACGGCGGACGGCGGCGAGCTCCTCGACGGTCGCGGTCGGCTGCTCGACGTACTCCAGCCCGCCTGCCGCTCGGTCGAGCCGCGCGATCGCGGCCACCGCACCGTCGACGTCCCAGCCGCCGTTCGCGTCGACCCGGATCGCGCCGCCCGGGCCGAGCGCGTCGCGCACCGCCTCGAGCCGCGCCTCGTCGTCGGCGAGCGCCTGGCCGGGCTCGGCGACCTTGACCTTGGCGGTGCGACAGCCGCCGTCGCGCGTGATCCGATGGGCGGTCTCGGGGTCGACGGCGGGCACGGTGACGTTCACCGCGACCCGGTCGCGGACCGGGAGCGGCCAGTCACCGTCGGCGGCCTCCTCGGCACACCGCAGCCAGGGCTCGGCCACCTCGGGCGGGTACTCCAGGAAGGGGCTCCACTCGCCCCAACCGTCGTCGCCCTCCAGCAGCACGCCCTCGCGAACGGTGATGCCGCGGAAGCGGGTCCGCATCGGGATCGACCAGACCCTCACGCGCGCTCCCCCGCCCGCGCCTGGAGCTCCAGCCGGTCGAGCTTGCCGTTCGACAGCAGCGGCAGCGCGTCGACCACGACCACCTCGCGCGGTGCCCAGGACCGCGGGTGCACCTCGGCGACCCACGCGCGAGCGGCCTCGGTGTCGAGGTCGCCGACCACGAACGCCACGACCCGGTGCCCCCACTCCTCGTCGGCTGCTCCGACGACCGCGGCGTCCGCCACGTCGGGGTGCTCCCGCAGCCGGGCCGCCACGGCCGGCGTAGGCACGTTCACGCCGCCGCTGATCACGATGTCGTCGAGCCGGCCCAGCACGTGCAGCCGGCCTTTCTCGTCGAGCCGTCCGGCGTCGGCGGTCAGGAACCAGCCGTCCTCGAACGCCTCGGCGGTCGCGGCGGCGTCCCCGTCGTACCCGGTGAAGAGCGTCGGTCCCGCGATCCGGATCCGGCCGTCGGGCCCGATCGCCAGGGAGACCCCGTCGAGGGCGTAGCCGTCGTAGACGCAACCGCCGCAGGTCTCCGCCATCCCGTACGTCGCCACCACCTGGATCCCGGCCGTCTCCGCCCGCGCGCGCAGGCCGGGGTCGACCGGTCCGCCGCCGAGCAGCACCGCGTCCATGTCGGCCAGCGCCTCGACGTCGGCCGGGGAGTCGAGCAGACGGTGCAGCTGGGTCGGCACGACGGACGTGTACCGCGCGCTCCCCCGCGCGTCCGCCCAGCCGTCCACCACCGGCTCGTGCCCGGCGACCAGCGACCGGACGACGACCTGCACCCCGGCGACGTACGTCGGCGGCAGGACGAGCGCCCAGCGCCCCTCGGCCCCCAGCCTCCGCGCGGTCGCGGCCACGCTCGCCAGCACCGCCTCCCGCGACAGCAGCACCCGCTTCGGCGCCCCGGTCGACCCCGACGTCTCCACGACCAGCGGCGGCGCGTCCGGCCGCGTCGAGCCAGGCCCGCAGCGAGGCGACGACCTCCTGCGGCTCACCGGCGACGCGCAGCGGCTCCATGGGGCAGGACGCTAGCCCCCGCGACCGCAGCTCCCCCTCGAGGTGCCCGCTCCACCGGCCGCCCGCGCACCGGCCGGTAGCCGTCGAACCGCGACTCCAGCACGCCCTCGCCACCCGTGAGATCGGGCAGCTGCCGCTGCAGCTCGTGCAGCCGGGTGGCCACCAGACGGACCTCGAGCTCGGTCAGCTCGCCGGAGCCGGTCTGCGACAGCACCTCGGCACCCCAGCGGCCCAGCAACCGCTGCAGCCCGGCCGCGTCCCCGGTCGGGACCTCCAGGGTCACCCGCAGCACCGGCTCGCACACGACGGTGCCCGCACGCTCGAGTGCCCGACGCACGACCACCGGCGTCACCTGCCGGTAGTCGTACGACGTGCTCGTGGGTCCGCGCTTGGAGGGTGGTCCGTCGGCGGTGCTGTAGGCGCACTCGGTCAACGTCACGACGCAGTCCGTGACCCGCCAGCCGTACCTGCCGCTGGCCAGGCCGCGGCGGACGTGCCGCTCGACGGACCCGACGAAGGCCTCGACGCTGTGGAACAGGTACAGCGGCATGTCCCGGGCCGGCGCGTCGGTCACGAACCGGATGCCGGACCCGGGCGGGCCGGGAGCGAGCCGCAGCCCGATCGTCGCCTGGTACGGGTTCTCGTCGGTGTTGAGCCGCACCACCGCCTCGCCGGTCCGTCGGGGTCGCTCGACGTGCAGCACGGCCGAGTCGGCGAACGACACCTCGATCCCGTGCTCCTCGGCGAGGGTCGCCCCCAGCACCTCCTGCTGCACCCGGCCGTAGAGCGACACCGTCTCCCGCCCGTCGTCGTCGGTGCGGGAGTCGATCAGCGGGTCCTGGTCGGCGAGCTGCGCCAGGGCGGCCCGCAGGGCGGGCCCCTGCGCCGGGTCGAGCGCGGTCGACCGACGCCTCCAGGGTCGGCGGCGGGAAGTGGTGCGGCTCCGCCCGGGCGGCCGCGCCGAAGCCGTCGCCCACGCGGACGGCCACCAGCCCGGTCACCAGCCCGACCTGACCGGCCACGACCGTGTCGACGCGCTGCCACGCCCCGTCGGCGTGCACCGCGAGTCGTCCGACCTTGCCCACGCGGCCGTCCGGCAGGTCGATCCGCTGCCGCACCCGCAGCGCACCCTCGAACAGGCGCGCGTAGGCGAGCTTCTCGCCGGCGGGGCCGCGCTCGACCTTGAAGACCCGCCCGGACGCCGGGCCCGCGACGGCGGGCGCGGCCGTCGGCAGCAGGTCGGCGATCCCCGCGACCAGGTCGGGCACGCCGGCCCCGGTGGTGGCGCAGCCGGCGAAGACCGGGCGCAGCAGTCCTGCGCGCGTCTGGGCCACCAGCCCCCGCCCGAGCTCCGTGGACGACGCGAGCCGCCCTTCGACGTACGCCGCGAGGAGGCCGTCGTCGTGCTCGGCCAGCGCCACCGTCTCGCGGTCACGGAACGCCGGGTCGTCGGTCCGGTGCCGCACGAAGCGCGCGGCCCGCGACCCGGAGCCGGCGACGACGCCCATGGGCAGCACGTCGGGGGTGAGCCGCGCCCGCATCGCGGCCAGCGTCCGGTCCAGCGAGGCGCCCGACCGGTCGATCTTGTTCACGAACAGCAGGGTCGGCACGCCGAGCCGCTGGAGCGCGCGGAAGAGGATCCGGGTCTGCGGCTGCACCCCCTCGACGGCCGACAGCACCAGCACCGCGGCGTCCAGGACGCCGAGGGTGCGCTCGACCTCGGCGATGAAGTCGGGGTGCCCAGGGGTGTCGACGACGTTGACGGTCCCGCCGGCCAGCGGGAACGACACGACCGCGGTCTTGATCGTGATACCGCGGCGGCGTTCGATCGCCAGGCTGTCGGTGCGGGTGGTGCCGGAGTCGACCGACCCCGGTTCGTCGACGACCCCCGCGAGGTGCAGGAGCCGCTCGGTGAGGGTGGTCTTACCGGCGTCGACGTGGGCGAGGATGCCCAGGTTGAGCGTGCGCGGAGCGGTTGGGACGGTCACACGTGATCCCCTTCGGGTGGAGGAAGGACAGGGCGGACACGTGGGTCGCTCGCATCGTCGCTACCTCCTGGTGGGATCGGTGCCGGTCGTGCTCACCGTAGGGCGGGGCGTCCCGCGAGGCCAGCGATTTTCGGCGCGGCTCCCGCCCTGCTTGAATCCCGGCATGCCGACCACCTCCGACTGGATCGCCGGCGCCCGGCCCCGCACGCTGCCGGCCGCGGTCGCGCCGGTGCTGGCCGGCACCGCCCTCACGACGTACGACGACGCGCTCGTCTGGTGGAAGGCGCTGCTCGCCCTGGCGGTGAGCCTGGCGCTGCAGGTCGGCGTCAACTACGCGAACGACTACTCCGACGGCGTGCGCGGCACCGACGACGAACGGGTCGGACCGCTGCGGCTGGTCGGCTCCGGCCGGGCCACGCCCCGCGCGGTCAAGGCGGCCGCGTTCGCGGCGTTCGGGGTCGCTGCGGCGGCCGGCCTCGTGCTGGCCGCGACGACCGCGTGGTGGCTGGTCGCGGTCGGAGGCGTGTGCGTGCTGGCGGCGTGGTTCTACACCGGCGGCGCGAAGCCCTACGGCTACCTCGGGCTGGGCGAGGTGATGGTGTTCGTGTTCTTCGGCCTGGTCGCCGTCGTCGGCACCTACGGCGTGCAGGCCGAGCGGGTCACCGGACCGGCCGTCTGGGCCGGCGTCGGGATCGGGGCGCTCGCCTGCGCGATCCTCGTCGTCAACAACCTCCGCGACATCCCCACGGACACGGTCGCCGGGAAGCGCACGCTCGCCGTCCGGCTCGGCGAGCCCCGCACCCGCGGTCTCTACGTGCTCCTCCTCGGCCTGGCCGCGGTCGCCGCCGTGGCCGTCGCGGCGGGCACCACCTGGGCGGCCCTCGGGACCCTCGGCTTCCTGCTGGCCGCCGTCCCCGCCGTCCGCGTGGTCACCGGCGGTGCGCGCGGACCGGCCCTGATCCCCGCCCTCGGCCAGACCGGGCTCGCCGAGGCCTCGCGTGGGCCGTGCTCCTGACGATCACCCTCGCGTCCACCCGATAACCACGCGACGACCTGCGGCAGCGCGGGATACGGTCGATGATCGTGGACTACGAGTACGCCGCCCTCGACTTCTCCGACGAGTCGGAGACCGCCCTGGCGAGACGAGCGGCCTGGCTCCAGGCCGTGTCCTTCGGCTTCCACCAGGGGCGCTCGCCGGAGGAGCAGGTCGAGGTCTGGCTGAAGCACGTCAAGGTCGACGACGTCGAGTGCCGCGGCGTGTGGCTGCCCGAGGGAGCCTTCGGCGCCGGCCAGGTCCCCGTGGCGACCACGTCCTGGTTCGACAAGACCCTCAACACCGGTCGCGGGCTGCTGCCGCTCCGCATGATCACCGACGTGACCACCAGCCCCGCGCACCGGCGCCGCGGCCTGGTGCGCTCCCTCATGGAGGACTGCCTCAACGACGCCGCCGAGCAGGGCGTCCCGCTGGCGGCGCTGACGGTCTCGGAGGCCACGATCTACGGGCGGTGGGGCTTCGGGGTGGCGACGTTCGGCGAGCACATCGAGGTCGACACCGGGCCGCGGTTCGGGCTGCGACCCGGGATCGAGCCGGCCGGCCGGGTCGAGATGATCGACCCGCGGAAGTCATGGGACCTGGTCAAGGGACTGCTCGACCGTCACCACCGCGAGCACCGGGGCTCGGTGGCCACCCCCGGCTTCTACGAGGACATCTTCACGGGTCGCTACCACTGGATGGAGCGCGGCCCCGACGACAGGCTGCGTGCCGCCGTCCACCTCGCGGACGAGGACGCTGAGATCGACGGGATGGCGCTCTACCGGATCGACCGCGAGGACGGCAAACGGAGCGTGCGGCTGTCCTGCCTGCTCGGGTTCGGCGCGGACGCCTACCTCAGTCTGTGGCAGTTCCTGGGTGGGATCGACCTCGTCGAGAAGGTCACCTGGCACGCGGCCGACCCGGCCGACCCGGTCCGCTGGGCGCTCAGGGACCTCAACTCGCTCAAGACCACCGCGATGGAGGAGTTCCTGTGGGTGCGGGTGCTCGACGTGCCGGTGGCGCTGGCGGCGCGACCGTGGTCGGCCGACGGCGACGTCGTGCTCGAGGTCGCCGACGCCCAGGGGCACGCGTCCGGTCGCTACCGCGTGCTCGCCAAGGACGGCGAGGCCGACGTGACCCGGACCGACGACCCGGCCGAGGTCGCGGTGGACACCGAGACGCTCGGGTCGCTCTACCTCGGCGGGGTTCCCGCCTCCGGGCTGCGCGACGCGGGCCGGATCGCGGGCGACCCGACGGCCGTGGACCGCTTCGTGGCGATGGTCGAGATGCCCACCCCGCCGTACAACCTGCTGGGCTTCTAGCCGCCCGGCTTTCGGGGTCCGGCGTACGCTGACGGCATGTGGTTCCTGATCCTGGTCGCGGTCGTCATCGGTGGGTACGTCGCCTGGAAGTACCGCGTGCCCCTGCTGGCGAAGGTCCTCGGCCAGTCCGAGTCGCGGGTCAACCGGCAGCTCAACCGCCGGCGCGACTGACCGAGCGCCTACGGCGCCTCGTCGTCGACGTCCTCCTTGGCGCGCTTCGCCTCGAAGGCGGCTGAGGCACGCCCGGCGCGCTCCTCGACCCGCTGCGCGAACGCCTGGCGCGACCGGTCGAGGAGGAAGAACGACGCCAGCCCGGAGATCGCGAACGCGATGACGACGGCCCACAGGACCGGCACCTCGTCGGCCAGCAGCAGCCAGATCCCGAAGACCACGGCGAGGGTCGCCACGAACAGCAGCACCCGCAGGCCGGTGTAGATCCAGAACTCCTTCACCGGGCCAGCGTAGGACGTGACCAGGCGACGCCTATCCTGAGGTGGTGAAGTTCGTGCTGGTGGTGGCGCTGATCGCGATCGCGATCTACCTGACGATCCGGGTGATCGAGCGGCGGGGCGTCCGTCGGCCGACCCGGCCGCAGCAGCGCCCGCAGGGCCCGGACGACGACCCCGACTTCCTCAGCGGGCTGGGCTAGCCACCCGCTCGCGTGGCCTCGTCCACCTCCGCCACCTCGGTCTCGGCCGGTGCGGCGTACGAGTGCTGGCTGGTGGACGAGAAGTAGTTGATCCCGACGAAGTTGAACCACAGCGTCGCCACGCCCACCAGGGCCAGCCAGGCCGCCTTGCGGCCTCGCCACCCGGCGGTGGCGCGGGCGTGCAGGTAGGCGGCGTACACGACCCACGTGATGAGCGCCCACACCTCCTTGGGGTCCCAGCCCCAGTAGCGGCTCCACGCCTCGTAGGCCCAGATCGGGCCGGCGATCAGCACCGCGAACGTCCACACCGGGAACGCGAACGCGTGCAGCCGGTAGGAGAGCCGGTCGAGGTCGGCGGGCGCGGGCACGCGGGCGAGGTAGCCGGTCGTACCGGCGCCCTCGCGGGTCTTGAGGAGGTAGAGCACCGAGGAGATGCCGCCCAGGGTGAACGCGGCGGTCGCGACGATGGCGGCGACCACGTGGATCACCAGCCACGGTGAGTTCAGGGCCTCGGTCAGCGGCGAGATCGGGGCATAGAGCACGAGGACGCCGAGCATCAGCAGCGAGAGCACGACGCCCACGACGATCGGCGCCATCCAGGCGAGCGAGAACCGGCGCAGCGCCAGCAGGAACAGCACCGTGATCCAGAACGTGCCCGAGAGCGTGAACTCGTACATGTTGCCCCAGGGCACCCGGTCCGGGTCGGCCGCGAGGCCGCGGGAGACGAGCGCCAGCCCGTGCACGAGGGCGGCCAGTCCGGTCAGCAGCAGCCCGAGCCGGCCGAACAGCGCCTGGCGGTGGGCGGCGTCCGGGTCGGCGTCCGCGGTGGGCCCGACGGCGACGGCCACGGAGCCGGCCCCGGCATCACCCTCGGCACCGCTCGTCGCGGTCTCGTGGACGCGACGCGCGAACGCGAGCTCGGCCAGCAGGGCGAGCAGGGCCAGGAAGTAGACGACCCCGGCGGCAGCGACCGCCTGGTTGCTGAGCGCCTCCCACTGGGCGTCGGTCATCGCGTCTCCTCGCTCTCCTGCGCGTCCGGCCGTTGCAGGGCCGCCACCAGGTCGGCCAGCAGGCTGCTCACGTCGTCACCGCCGGCCCGGTCGAGGACGGCCACCTCGACCAGTGTGCCCTGCTCGTCGGCCCGGGCGCGCACCCAGGTCCGCCGCGGGCGGATGAAGAGCGAGCCCAGCAGCCCGATCAGGGCGAGCACCACGCCGCTGAGCGCGAGCCAGCGGCCGGGCGTCTGGCTGATCTGCAGCTTGTTCCAGCGCTCGAGGCCCTCGAACGTCACGCTCCCCGCCTCGTTCGGCAGGTCCACGGTGTCGCCGAGAGCCAGGTCGACCCGGAACATCGACCCGTCGGGGTTCTCCAGCAGCGTCGTCCCGGCCTTGTCGAGCAGGTACACCGACTGCGGTGCGCCGGTGTCCATCCCGAGGTCGCCGACGTAGCGCCTGCATCGAGATCACCGGGTTCTTCGCGTCGCCGAAGACCGAGAACGGTCCGGTCTCCTCGGTGAAGGCGTACGTCGGGAAGAACCAGCCCTCGAGCCCGATCTGCTGCGGCCGGGCGTCCGGCGCCTTGACGACGCCGATCGACTGGAACGACTGGTCCTCGGGCAGGAACACCGTCGGCCCGCTGTAGGCGATGTCGCCGTTGCCGTCCCGGATCGTGATGACCGGCGCGTAGCCGTGCCCGATCAGGAAGATGCCGGTCTCACCGATCGTGAGCGGGTGGTTGACCCGCAGGTCGAACTCCTGCGGCTCCCCGCCGCCCTCGGCGTAGCTCACGTGCGAGACGAACTTGCGGGCCTGCCCCTGAGCGGGCCCGGACGTCATCCACTCGACGTCGAAGTCCTCGATGTCGAGGTAGAAGTCGTCGAGGTCCTCCTCGCCGAACAGGCTGCCCGGGTTGAAGTCGTCGTACTGCGTCAGGTTGTTGGACATGCCGTTGCCCACGACGACGATCACCCCGCCCTGGTAGCCGAAGAGGGCTGCCGATCGCGAACCCGGTCATCACGACCAGCACCGAGACGTGGAACAGCAGGTTGCCGGCCTCGCGGAGGTAGCCGCGCTCGGCGGCCACCGAGTCCGATGGCCGGATCGTCGGCGCGCACCCGCTGCCCTCGCAGGAGGCGCGCGGGCGCGGGCGAGCACGTCGGCGGGCGGCTCGTCGGTGCGGTACGTCGCATGGTCGGGCAACCGGTCGAGCCGCGCGGCGTCGCCGGCGGCTGCGCCCGGAGCGCTCGCGCGTAGACGACGATCCGGGGCACGAAGCACCCGACGAGCGAGATCGTGAGCAGCAGGTAGATGGCGGCGAACCACGGCGTGCCGTAGACGTCGAAGAGGCCGAGCCGGTCGTAGACCGGCGTCAGCTGAGGGTGGGCCTCACGCCACTGCGACGTCTTGAGGGCGTCGACCTTCGCCTGCGGGATCACCGACCCCGGGATCGCGGCCAGCGCCAGGAGCAGCAGCAGGACCAGCGCGGTGCGCATGGAGGTGAGCTGCCGCCAGGCCCAGCGCAGCAGCTCGCCCAGCGTCAGCTCGCCCGACCGGCGGCCGGTCCCCTCAGCCGCCATCAGATGCTCGTCTCGAACTGGCTCACCAGCCGCAGCTGGAGCCACGACACGATCTCCGCCCACCAGCCGGAGACCAGCAGCACGCCGACCACGACCATCATGAGTCCGCCGAGCCGCATGATCAGCCGCTGATGCCGCCGGATCGCGGCGAACGCGCCGAGCGTCTTGCGGAACGCGACCGCCGCGACGATGAACGGCAGCCCGAGGCCGAGGGCGTAGAACACCGACAGCAGCGCGCCCCGGCCCGCGGTGCCCTCGTTGACCGAGAGCGTGGTGATCACGGCCAGGGTCGGGCCCACGCACGGCGTCCAGCCGAGGCCGAACAGCACCCCGAGGAGCGGCGCCGCTGCCAGCCCCACGGCCGGCACCCGGTGGAGCCGCCAGTCGCGCTGGAACCAGGGCACGACGCCGGCGAAGACGAGCCCGAGCAGGATCGTCATGGCGCCCAGCACGACGGTGATCTCGCGCTGCCAGGTGATCAGCCACGCGCCGAGGGCGCCTGACAGCGTGCCGAGGGCGACGAAGACGAGGGTGAAGCCGAGCACGAAGAGCAGCGAGCCGGCCAGCATCCGGCCCCGCTTGGCACTCTCCAGGTCAGCGCCCGAGAGCCCGGTGGCGTAGGAGAGGTAGCCGGGGAGCAGCGGGATCACGCACGGCGAGAAGAACGACACCAGCCCGGCGACCAGCGCCACCGGGACGGCCAGGAGGAGCGAGCCGGAGCCGGCGGTGGTCTGGAACCACTCACCCATCCGCGGTCTCCTCCGCGACGTCGGCGACGAGCTCGACGAGGGTGAGTCGCGACGGCAGCTCGCCGGGGATCACGGCGGCGACGCGGCCCTCGGCATCCAGCACAGCGAACGACGGGATCGAGTTCGGCGTCAGGAACCCGGAGAAGGCCAGCATGGCCTTGCCGTCCGGCGAGGAGAACGACGGATAGGGCACGTCGAACGTGCGCACGAAGGAACGGGCGTTCTCCACGGACGGGTCTCGCAGGTTGATGCCGACGAACTGGGCGCGGTCGCCGATCTCCTCGGCTGCGGCGACGACCTCCGGCGCCTCCGCACGGCACGGCCCGCACCAGGCCCCCCAGACCACGACGACGACCGGCTCGCCCCGGAAGTCCGCGAGGTCCAGCGGCTCGCCGTCGAGAGCCTCCCCCGTGAGCTCGATCGGGGACTCCCGGTCCTGCACAGCACGTTGGACGACCTGGCCGTCTCCGGTCACGTAGCCCTTGCCGCCGGTCCCGTCCAGGCCCGAGCAGCCCGCCAGCAGGAGCAGCCCCGCGAGCAGCCCCACGAGCAGGGCCGGGGTCAGCCGCGTCACGGGCGGTTCTCGTCCACCGCGCCGCCGGCGGAGAAGGGGGCCTGCTTGTCCCGGGCGGGGATCAGGTCGCCGGCCGGCTCGGAGTAGGTGACCTTCGTCAGCGTGTCGTCGACGAAGTGGAGGCTGGTGAGCGAGCAGAGCGTGCACTGCCGCTTGCGCGGGTCGTGGAGGAACGAGCGGCCCTCGACGTGGAGGCGGGTCGTCCAGATCGGCAGCTGGTGGGACACGACGACGGCCTCGTGGCCCCGGGCGACGTCGCGCGCGTCGTGGACGGCGGCCATCATCCGGGCCGCGATCTCGGCGTACGGCTCACCCCAGGAGGGCTTGAAGGGGTTCCACAGGTGACGCCACGTGCCGGGCCGCAGCAGGGTCTTGGCGCCGGCGCCGAAGCCCTCCCCCTCGAACTTGTTGGTCGACTCGATCACTCGCTCGTCGACGGTGATGTCGACTTTGCGGACGGCGGCCAGCGGGGCGCCCGTCTCCTGCGCGCGCTCGAGCGGCGAGGCGACCACGTGGACGATGTCGCGGTCGCCGACGACGTCCGCGACCCGCTGCGCCATGGCGCGGCCCAGCTCGGAGAGGTGGTAGCCGGGCATCCTGCCGTACAGCACACCTGCGGGGTTGTGGACCTCACCGTGGCGGAGCAGGTGGACGATCGTCTCGGTCGGCTCGGTCGTCACCTGGTCACGCCCGGGTCGCCGCGGCGGCCGCGCGGGCAGCGCCCGGCAGCGCGTCGAGCACCGTCTGCAGCGCCCGGTCGTCGTGGGCCGAGGACAGGAACCAGCCCTCGTACGCCGAGGGTGGCAGGTGCACGCCGGCGTCGAGCATCCCGTGGAAGAACGCGGCGAACGCGGCGGTGTCCTGCGCCGAGGCGCCCTCGAAGTCGCGCACCGGCCGGTCGGTGAAGAAGACCGAGAACATCGTTCCGGCCGACTGGACGCCGTGCGGCACGCCCGCAGCCGACAGTGCCTCGGTGGCCGCCGTCTTCACCAGGTCGCCGGCCTTGGTGAGGTGGGCGTAGACCGCGTCGTCCGCGAGCCGCAGGGTGGCCAGGCCGGCGGTCGTCGCGATCGGGTTCCCGGAGAGCGTGCCCGCCTGGTAGACCGGCCCCTCGGGCGCGAGCTGGCGCATCACGTCGGACCGGCCGCCGAACGCTGCGGCGGGGAAGCCGCCCCCCATCACCTTGCCGAACGTCATCAGGTCGGGCCGCCAGCCCTCGGTCGCGCCGTCGAGACCCCACTGCCCGTGCTTGCTGGCGCGGAACCCGGTCATCACCTCGTCGGAGACGAACAGCGCCCCGTGCTCGGCACAGGTGCGGGCCAGGAACTCGTTGAAGCCGGGCTCGGGCTCGATCACGCCCATGTTGCCCGGCGCCGCCTCCGTGATCAGGCAGGCGATCCGGTCGCCGTGGACCGCGAACGCCTCCGTCACGGCGGCCCGGTCGTGGTACGGCAGCACGAGGGTCAGCGCGGTCCCCGACTCGGGCACGCCGGGGGTACCGGGTAGGGCCAGGGTCGCGGGGCCGGAGCCGGCCGCGGCCAGCAGCGCGTCGACGTGCCCGTGGTAGCAGCCGGCGAACTTCACGATCAGGTCGCGGCCGGTGAACCCGCGGGCCAGCCGGATCGCCGACATCGTGGCCTCGGTGCCGGTGGAGACGAACCGGACCATGTCGACCGGGGTCCGCGCCACGATCTCCTCGGCCAGCTCGGCCTCCGGCTCGGTCGGGGCGCCGTACGACGTGCCGCGGGAGACGGCCTCGGCGACCGCCGCCTGGACCCCCGGGTGGGCGTGGCCGAGCAGCATCGGCCCCCACGAGCAGATCAGGTCGACGTACTCGTTGCCGTCGACGTCGGTCAGCCAGGCACCGCGCGCCGAACGGATGAAACGGGGTGTGCCCCCAACCGCTGAGAACGCGCGGACCGGCGAGTTCACGCCGCCGGGCGTCACGGCCCGGGCTCGCTGGAGCAGGACCTCGGACTGCTTCGTGACGGTGGTCGCGACGGTGGTGGTGACGGCGGTGCGGGCGGCGGCGTCTGGGCTCACGCCGCCCATTGTCGCGGAGGCACCTGAGAGGCCCCGCATCGGGGACGCGGCGGCCCCGCCGGGGCGTCGGGACGGCAACAAATCGGCCTCCAGGCTGGCCGTGGCCCCCCGGGTCCGGGTTACCGTTGAGGTGGAGGGCCCTACCGACGCGTAACTCCGGGAGACCGGAGTCGTTGAGGAGGTGTCCCCGTGCGGAGGGAGCACGGCTAGGGACGAGTTCCACAGGGGAGTCACCACATGGCAGCACCACGATTCGGCCGTTTCCAGAAGGTCACGACCTTGCTGCCGCTCGCGCTGCTCTCGACCGCCGTCACAGCCTCCCTGACCGGTGTGGGCGCGACCTCGGCCGTCGCCGAGCCCCAGGCGCCCGCCACGCTCCCCGACGGCAGCTCCGTCCCGGCCGACCCGATCGAGGTCCCGGCCAGCGTGAGCCCGGCCGATCCCCGTCGCGACGTCGACCGCCGCCTGGGCCGCGAGGTCGCCACCGAGTCCGCCTCGGGCATCCCGGCGGCCGCGCTGGGGGCCTACCAGCGTGCCGAGACCGTCATCAACGCCGCCGACCGGTCGTGCCACCTCTCGTGGCAGCTGGTCGCCGCGATCGGCCGGGTCGAGTCCGACCACGGCCGGGTCAACGGCAACACGCTCGACGACGACGGGCTCGCCACCCCGGGCATCTACGGCATCGCGCTGAACGGCAAGAACGGCACCCAGGCGATCCGCGACACCGACGCCGGGCAGTACGACTCCGACGCGCGCTGGGACCGGGCGGTCGGCCCGATGCAGTTCATCCCGTCGACGTGGTCGGTCGTCGGCGTCGACGGCGACAACGACGGCAAGCGCAACCCGCAGGACGTCGACGACGCGGCCCTCGCCAGCGCGGTCTACCTGTGCAGCGGCAAGGACGACCTGGCGACCGTGCCCGGCCTGCGCGCCTCGGTCTACCGCTACAACCACAGCAACGAGTACGTCGACCTGGTGCTGTCCTTCATGGAGGCCTACCTCGACGGCGACTACACCTCGGTTCCCAACGGGGTCGCCAGCGCCGGCTACTTCGCACCTTCCGCCGGCGGCTCCGGCGGCCAGAACGGCGGCCGGGGTGGTGGTGGCGGCAACGACTCCGGCTTCACCGGTGGCAGCGGCGGCGGTGGCGGCGGCACCGGTGGCATGGGTGGCGGCGGCACTGGCGGCAGCGGCGGCGGTGGCGATACCGGCGCCGGAGGCGGAGGCGGAACCACCGGTGGCGGTGGCGGCGGGCTCCCCGACCCCGACGACGTACCCGACCCCACCCTCCCCCCGGTCGACGTCCTGACCGAGGCCGAGGCCACCGCTCAGTGCGTGCTGGAGGGCGTGGTCGACAATCCTTTGACGCCTGTCAACGAGCTCAAACAGTGCATCGAGAAGAAGCTCGACGGCTGATAGGCACCGCACCCGGAGGTTGAGGTGCGAGGAGCGCCAGCGACGAGCCACGAAGTCCCGCACCCGGAGGTTGAGGCGCGAGGAGCGCCAGCGACGAGCCACGAAACCTCGCTAGCCATCATGCGAAGGCCGTGACGCCAGTCCGGGCAGGTCGTCGTACCTCCCCTCGATCAGCGCGATCCGCTTCGCCCGGCTCCAGCCCTGGATCTGCTTCTCGAACGCGAACGCGTCCTCGACCCGCTCGAACTGCTGGCACCAGGCCAGCCGCACCGGCCGGCGCCGCCGTGGTCTGGTGTACTTCGGCCCCTCCCCGAGGTCGTGCTGGGAGAGCCGGCGATCCAGGTCGATCGTGCTGCCGGCATAGAACGAGCCGTCGGCGCACTCGATGAGGTAGGTCCAGGGCATGAACCGACCCTGCAGCTCGCCGCCGACCTCGGGAGTCGGCTCGTGGAGCGCGTGTGAGTGCTGGCGTTTGGATCGCCCCCTGGGGAGGTTTCGTGGCTCGCTCCGCTCGCACCTCAACCTCCGGCCCCTCACCAGCGCCTAGGGCGACGCATCCTCGCCACCAGCGACGTCAGCGGAGGAGGCGGGCGGCTTCGGTGGCCCAGTAGGTGAGGATCACGTCGGCGCCGGCGCGCCGGATCGAGGCCAGGGTCTCGAGGATGGCGGGCTCGCGGTCGATCCAGCCGTGGGCGGCGGCGGCCTCGACCATGGCGTACTCACCGGAGACGTTGTAGGCCGCGACCGGGACGGGGACGGCGTCGCGGACGGCGCGCACCACGTCGAGGTAGCCAAGGGCGGGCTTGACCATGACGAGGTCGGCACCCTCGGCGACGTCGAGCTGGGCCTCGCGGACGCCCTCGCGGGCGTTGGCCGGGTCCTGCTGGTAGGTGCGGCGGTCGCCCTCGAGCGAGGAGCCGACGGCCTCGCGGAACGGGCCGAAGAACGCGGAGGCGTACTTCGCGGAGTAGGCGAGGATCGAGATGTCGACGTGGCCGGAGCCGTCGAGCGCCTCCCGTACGACGCGCACCTGGCCGTCCATCATCCCGCTCGGGCCGACCACGTCGACCCCGGCCGCGGCGTGGGCCAGCGCCATCTCGGCGTACCGCGCCAGGGTCTGGTCGTTGTCGACCCGCCCGTCGGTGCCGAGCACGCCGCAGTGGCCGTGGTCGGTGAACTCGTCGAGGCACAGGTCGCTCATCACGGTGAGCGCGTCCCCGACCTCGGCGACCACGTCGGTGATCGCGAGGTTGAGGATGCCCGAGGGATCGGTGGCGCCGGTCCCGACCGCGTCCTTCTCGGCCGGGATGCCGAAGAGCATGACGCCGCCGAGGCCCAGCTCGGCGGCCTCGGCGACCGCGCCCAGCAGGCTGGCGCGGGTGTGCTGGACGACGCCCGGCATCGACCCGATCGGCCGCGGCTCCGTGAGGTCCTCACGGACGAACAGCGGCAGCACCAGCTGCCGCGGCTCGACCGACGTCTCGGCCACGAGCCGGCGCATGGCCGGCGTCGTCCGCAGCCGCCGCGGGCGGACCAGCGGCAGGCTGACCGGGTCGCCGGGCTCGCTCACCGCGAGCTCGACCCCGTGGCACGCCGCCTCGACCGCCTCGCGGCGCTCGAGCGCTCGGACGGCTTCGTCACGGGCTGGCCCGCCTCGAGCATCGCCGCGCGACGTGACGCGCCGAAGTCGGCGAGGGCGTCGACGAGCACCTCGACGTCCGGCTTCCCGGCCAGCACGTCGACCCGCAGCCCGTGGTCCTCCGCGGTCTTCGCGGTCGCCGGACCGATCACCGCGATGATCGTCGACGGGTGCGGCTTGCCCGCGATGCCGACGAGGTTGCGCACGGTCGACGACGACGTGAAGACGACGGCGTCGAACTTCCCGGTCTTGATGGCGTCGCGGGTCGGGGCCGGCGGCGGGGTCGCGCGCACCGTGCGGTACGCCGTGACGTCGTCGCACTCCCAGCCCAGGTCGATCAGGCCCGCCACCAGGTTCTCGGTGGCGATGTCGGCGCGCGGCAGGAACACCCGGTTGATCGGGTCGAGCACGTCGTCGTACGGCGGCCAGTCGGCCAGCAGCCCGGCTGCGGACTGCTCGCCCGACGGGACCAGGTCGGCGCGCAGCCCCCAGGCCGCGATCGCCTCGGCCGTCTTGTCGCCGACCGCGGCGATCTTGAGCCCGGAGAACGCCCGCGCGTCGAGTCCGTACTCCTCGAACTTCTCCCGGACGGCGCGGACCGCGTTGACGGAGGTGAACGCGATCCACTCGTAGCGACCCTCGACGAGGCCGCGGACGGCTTTGTCCATCTGCTGGGGGTTGCGGGGCGGCTCGACCGAGATGGTCGGCACCTCGTCGGGCACCGCGCCGTAGCCGCGGAGCCGGTTGGTGAGGGACGCGGCCTGCTCCTTGGTGCGGGGCACCAGCACCCGCCAGCCGAAGAGCGGCTTGGTCTCGAACCACGACAGCGTCTCGCGCAGGTCGACCACCGGGCCGACGACGGTGACGGCCGGCGGCTCCATCCGCGCGGCCCGCGCGTCCTCGCCGATGTGCTCCAGGGTCGAGGTGACCGTCGTCTGCTCGGTCGTCGTGCCGACCCGGGTCATCGCTACCGAGGTGTCGGCGGGCCGACCCGCATCGACCAGCGCGGCCGCGATGTCCGCGATGGAGCCCACAGCGCCGAGCAGCACGAGCGTCCGGTCGTCGGCGTACCGCGACCAGTCGACGGTGCCACCGCACGTGATGACGGTGACCTCGCGGTTCTCCTTCGTCGTGAGTGGGATACCCGCGTACGCCGGGACGGACCCGACGCACGAGACGCCCGGCACGATCTCGAAGCCGATGCCGGCCTTGGCGCAGGCCTGCGCCTCCTCAGGACCGGACGCGTACAGGAAGGGGTCACCCGCCATCAGCCGGACGACGCGCTGCTTCTTGCCGTGCCGGACGACGACCTTGGCACGCGCCGCGTGCGTCAGCGGCTGGCCGTCCTCGCCGAAGCCGCCGTCGACGAACAGCGGCCCGGCAGGCTCCTCGGCCCCGGTCGCGGCGGCGTCGGCCTCGGGCAGGCCCAGCAGCCGGCGCACCATCGGTTCGTGGTCTTGCACCTCGGTCACGATCACCTCGGCCTGCCGAAGCAGGTCGACGGCGCGCACCGTGAGCAGCTCGGGGTCGCCGGGGCCGCTGCCCACGAAGGACACCCAGCCCGCGGCGGAGGTGGTGGAGGAGGCCCCGGTGGGGGTCGTGGTCTTGGCTCGCGTCATGCCTTCTGCCTCTTCACTGGTGCTGCTGGTGTGGTGCTGGTCAGGTGCTGGTCGAGCTCTGCTGCCCCGTCGGCGAGCATCTCCTTCGCCAGCCGGACGCCGACGCCGACGGCGTCGGCAGGGTCGCCGGATGCGGACATCCGCACCGTCAGCGCCCCGTCGCGGGAGAGGGCCACTGCCCGCACCCACAGCTCGTCCCCGTCCTCGCCCTCGACCACCTCGGCCAGGGCTCCGATCGGGGCGGAGCAGCCACCTTCGAGGGTGGCGAGCACGGCCCGTTCGGCGTCGACCGCCGCGCGGGACCGTGGGTCTTCGAGGGTGGCCAGGGCGGCCACCAGGTCGGTGTCGTCGGCGCGGCACTCGAGGGCCAGCGCGCCCTGTCCCGGGGCGGGGAGCAGCTGCAACGGGTCGAGCACCTCCGTCGCCTCGTCGAGCCGTCCGAGCCGGGCCAGGCCGGCCCGCGCGAGCACCACCGCGTCGTACTCCCCCGAGTGGACCTTGCCGATCCGGGTGTCCACGTTTCCACGGATGTCGACGACGTCCAAACCGAGGCCGAGGGCGTGCAGCTGGGCGGACCGGCGCGGCGAGCCGGTGCCGATCGTGGAGCCTGCGGGGAGCTCGCCGAGGGTGAGCCGGTCGCGCGCCACGACGACGTCGCGCGGGTCCTCGCGGTCGGGTACGGCGGCGAGGGCCACCCCCTCGCACGGTGCCGTGGGCAGGTCCTTGAGCGAGTGGACGGCGAGGTCGACCCGGCCGTCGACGAGCGCGTCGCGCAGCGCGCTGACGAACACGCCGGTGCCACCCGAGCTGAGCGAGCGGAGCGGTGCTGGTGTCGCCGTCGGTCGTGATCTCCACCAGCTCGACGTCGCGCGCCAGGCGGGTCCGTACCAGGTCGGCGACGATCGTCGACTGGGTGGTCGCCAGGGCGGAGCGGCGGGTCCCGAGCCGCAGCGGGGTGACGGTCATGACAATGCCTCCCCCGAGGGTCGGGTGACGGCGTCGACCGCGTCGGGGTCGAGGGAGAACAGCTCGGCGAGGGCGGCGGCGTAGGAGACGGCGCCCTCCTCGTTGGCCAGCTCGCGGACCCGGACGGTCGGCTGGTGGAGCAGCTTGTCGGCGATCCGGCGCAGGGAGTGCTTGACCTCCGCGAGCTCGGCGTCGCCGAGGTCGGGGAGCCGCGCCGCGAGCCGCGCGACCTCGGCCTCCACCACGTCGGTGGCCATCGAGCGCAGCGCGACGACGGTCGGGGTGACGCTCGCCTGTCGGCGGGCGGTCAGGAACGCGGCGACCTCCTCGCCCACGATCCGGCGGACGCCGTCGATCTCCTGGCCGGCCGCGGTGTCGCGCAGCCGGTCGGCGAGGTCGGCCAGGCCCACCACCGTGACACCGGGCAGGTCGCGGACGGCGGGGTCGACGTCGTGCGGCAGCGCCAGGTCGGCGATCGCGAGCGGTCGCTGGTCGGGACGCGCCGCCACGACCTGGTCGACACCGACCAGGACGCCGGTCGCGCCGGTGCACGTGACGAGCAGGTCTGCGGCGGCCAGCTCCTCGGCGAGGGCGCCGAGCGGGGCCGACCGCACGGCGTACTCGTCGGCCAGCCGGGCGGCGTTCGCTGCGGTCCGGTTCACGACGACGACGTCCTCGGCACCCAGGCGGGCGGCGGTCGCCGTGGCCAGCGCGGCCATCCCGCCCGCGCCGAGCACGACGACGCGCAGCCCGGCGACGCCAGCCGGGGAGCAGCCACGCGAGCGCCTCGCTCACGAGCGTCGGCGCGGCCTGGTCGATGCCGGTCTCGGCCCGCGACCGCTTGCCGACGCGCAGCGCCTGCTGGAACAGCACGTTGAGGGCGGAGCCGACCGTGCCGTGCTCCTGGCCGGTGCGCAGCGCGGTCCGGGTCTGGCCGAGGATCTGCCCCTCGCCGACAGCCATCGAGTCGAGCCCGGCCGCGACGTGGAACAGGTGCGACACCGCGCCGTCCTCGTAGTGGACGTAGAGATGGGGCAGCATCGCCTCGGTCGGCTCGCCGGCCCGCTCCACGAGCAGCCGCGAGACCTCCTCCACCGAGCCGTGGAACCGGTCGACCTCGGCGTAGATCTCCAGCCGGTTGCAGGTCGCGATCACGGCGGCCTCGCTGACGTGGGCGCCGGCCGTCACGTCGGTGAGGAGCTTGGCGACGCCGTCGCTGTCGAGCGCGAGCCGCTCGAGCACCGCGACCGGTGCCGACTTGTGGGAGACGCCGACCACCAGGACGCTCATGACGCGTTCTCCTGACCCGCGCCCTTGCGCTGCTCGTGGTAGGCGAGGATCTGGAGCTCGATGGACAGGTCGACCTTGCGGACGTCGACGCCCGCCGGCACCGCGAGCACGCTCGGTGCGAAGTTGAGGATGCTGGTGATCCCGCAGGCGACCATCCGGTCGGCGACGTCCTGGGCGGCCAGCGCGGGCGTCGCGATGACACCGATCGCGACGCTGTGCTCGGCGACGATCGTCTCCAGGTCGTCGAACGGTCGTACGTCGACGCCGGCGACCACCTCGTCCTGCCGGTCGGGGTCGGCGTCGAGCAGCGCCACCACCCGGAAGCCGCGGCTGCGGAAGCCCGAGTAGTTGGCGAGCGCGTGCCCGAGGTTGCCGATGCCGACGATCACGACCGGCCAGTCCTGGGTCACGCCGATCTCACGGGCGATCTGGTAGCGCAGGTAGTCGACGTCGTAGCCGACGCCACGGGTGCCGTAGCTGCCGAGGTAGGAGAGGTCCTTGCGGAGCTTCGCGCTGTTGACGCCGGCCGACTGGGCCAGCTCCTCGCTGGAGCACGTCGTGGTGCCGGTCTCGGCCAGGCTGACGAGGGCTCGCAGGTACACGGGCAACCGGGCGACCGTGGCCTCGGGGATGTCCCGAGCGGTCTCGGTGGAAGTCCGCGCTGACGTCACTGCTCCGCTTTCCAGCCGCCCGCCTGGATCGGTTGCACCGGGCCCGGTTCCGGACCCCATCGGCGCGCGGCCACATCAATGTAGGAGTTTGTGAACGAGGGAACAAATCGAGTGCGCCGCAGCACGACTCCGGCGGCTAGCACAGATGACTCTTCGCACACCCACCGGGTCAGCCGAGATCGTCCAGCACCCGTGCCAGATGCGCGTCGAACCGCTGCCACGAGCCGGGTCGGGTGAAGAACGGCGATCCGCCCGGTGGCGGCAGGAAGCCGACGACGTCGAGCACGTCCCAGTAGCGGTCCGGGGCCCGGCCGGTCTCCGCGACGTACGCCGCCTGGAACCGGGCGCCGACGTCCGGCCCGTGCCGCCAGGCGAGGTTGGTGGCGCAGTGCGCGACGTCCAGCCACGCCGGCCCCGTCGACGTCTCGACCCAGTCGACGACGCCCGTCACACGCCCGTCGCTCCAGAGCAGGTTGTGGAGACCGAAGTCGCGGTGGAGGAAGCAGGGGTCGTACGGCGGGTCACCGGCCCGCAGCACGTCGAAGGCCCGCCGCCAGAGGTCCGGCGAGGACGACCACGGCGGCACGACCCACTTCGTCTCCCACGCCCACGACTGGAACAGCCGCGGCGACCGCGCCGGCCGGACCTGGTGGATCTGCGCCAGGAGCCGCGCGACCTCGAGCAGGGACGGCTCGTCCACCCGATCGTGGGAGAGCGACCCGGGCAGGAACGTCATGAGGTGCGCGGCGTGCCCCGCCCGCTCGCCGCCGGCGTCGAGCGCGAGGCTGTGCGGGGCCGGGACATCGGCGTCGACGAGGTCGCGCAGGGTCTCGGCCTCCCGCGCGGCGAGCGTCCGCGCCGTGGGTGCGCCACGGCTCCTCGGTGATCAGCCGGAGCACCGAGTCGGTGCCCCGGTCGTGCCGGAGCCGCAGCATCGTCGAGGTCATCCCGCCCGTCAGGGGCTCGACTCCCACGATCCGCCGCCCACCCTCCTGCTCCGCCCAGCGCAGGTGCCGCTCGGGCCGCGGTTCAGCCACCGAGGGCGGTCCGCAGCCGAGCCTCGTCGACCCGCCAGAAGTCGTGCTGCCGGCCGTCGACCAGGGTCACCGGGATCTCCTCACCGTAGCGATCCAGGAGCGCCTCGTCGGCGTCGATGTCGACCTCGTCGTACGACTCGCCCAGGTCGGCGCAGACCCGCGCGATCACGGCCCGGGCGTCGTCGCAGAGGTGGCAGCCCGGCCGGCTGTAGAGGGTGACGCGCGCGGTCATGGCTACTCCAGCAGGCCGAGTGCGCGCCGCCGCTCGAGGCCGCGCAGCCGGCCCTTCTGGACCTTGCCGGTGACGGTGAGCGGCAGCTCGTCGACGATCTCGACCCGGCTGGGCCGCTTGAAGCCGGCCAGCCGCTCCTCGCAACGCGTGCGGACGGCGGCCGCGACCGCCGCCGGGTCGACGCCCGGAGCCCGGACGTAGGCGACGACCGCCTCGCCCGTCTGCTCGTCCTCGGTGCCGATCACGGCGACGTCCTCGACCCCGTCGACCTCGCGGATCACGGCCTCGACCTCGATCGGGTAGACGTTGAAGCCCGACACGATGACCAGCTCCTTGACGCGGTCGACGAGGAACAGGTCGCCGCTGTCGTCGAGGAAGCCGACGTCACCGGTGGACCACCAGCCCCTCCGCGTCCGGTCCGTCCGCACCGTCGGGCCAGTAGCCGCTGAACAGGTTGGCGCCCCTGACCTGGATCTCGCCCGGGTCCTCGCCCTCGGGCGGGTGGCCCCGGTCGTCGACGAGCCGCAGCTCGATGCCCGGCAGCGCCGCGCCCACCGACCCGGGCTGGAGGCCGCTCCGAGCACAGCGTGCTGGTCACGACGGGTGCCGCCTCGGTCAGTCCGTAGCCCTGGTGGACCGCGATGCCGGTCGCCTCGCCGAACTCCTCGATGACCGACGCTGGCCAGCGGCGCGGAGCCGGACAGGATCAACCGGACCGAGCCGAGCCGCTCGCGCAGGCCGGGCAGGCCTCGCCAGTAGCCGAAGACCGGCGGCGCGAGCGGGACGACGGTGACAGCCCTCGGCGGCCACCAGGTCGAGCGTGGCCTCCGGCTCGAACCGCTCGGCGACGACGAGCCGGCAGCCGTGGCGCGCGACGCCGCCGAGCACGGCGTTGAGGCCGTACACGTGGAACATCGGGAGCACGCCGAGGACGACGTCGTCGCCGCGCATCATCGGCGGCTCGACGACGGCGACCTGCTCGACGTTGGCCAGCAGCGCGCGGTGGGTGAGCATCGCGGCCCGGGGCCGGCCCGACGTACCGCTGGTGTAGAGGAGGGCGGCGAGCTTCTCCGGGTCCGGCAGCGGCGGTACGTCGCGGGCCGGCACGGCCAGCAGCTCCTCGAAGCCGAGCTCGCCGTCGGCCGGGGCCTCGTCGAGCGCGACCACCCGGGTGGCGACCGCGCGCAGCACCAGGTCGGGATCGAGGACCCCGGGCTCTCCGTCGCGGGCCCGGTCGACGAGACCGACCGCCTCGCGCACCGGGCCGAGCGTCGACGGCGTCGGCGACGGCCAGCCGGGCGCCGGAGTCGGCGATCATCCGGGCCAGCTCACCGGCCGTCGACGTCGGGTTCACGGGGACGGAGACCGCCTGGGCCCGCAGCGTGCCGAGGTAGGTCGTCACGAACTCGACCCGGTTGCCGAGCGCGACCAGCACCCGCTGGCCGGCGACGACACCGGCCTCGCCGATCCCGGTCGCGACCCGCGCGACCTGGTCCTCGAGCTCGGCCCAGGTCAGCCGGCGGTCCCCTGCCACGAGCGCGACGCGCGTCCGGCCGCTCCGCGGCTGCCCGCGCGACCAGCGCCGAGAGGTCCGGCAGGACGGGCTGCGCTGACATGGCGGCGATCCTCGCACACGTGATCGGGTCGCGCGGGAGGTCTACGATTCCCGACCATGACCCCGGAGAGGCCGCGCCGCCCGCCGAACCTGCAGCTGCGCTCGGTCCTCGCCGGTGAGGCGTCCGCCGCGGCGGCCGAGGTCGAGACCGCCCTGAGCACCCCGGCGGACCCCACGGCGGCCGCGTTCTTCGACGTGGACAACACCGTGATGCAGGGCGCGAGCATCTTCCACCTGGCCCGCGGGCTGCACCGACGGCAGTTCTTCACCACCCGGGAGATCGTGGGCGCGGCCTGGAAGCAGGCCTACTTCCGGGTGGTCGGCGTCGAGGACCCCGAGCACGTGGCCGACGCCCGCAAGTCGGCGCTGGGCTTCATCGAGGGCCACACCGTGGCGGAGCTCGAGGAGCTCGGCGAGGAGATCTTCGACGAGGCCATGGCCCACCGGATCTGGCCCGGCACCCGCGCCCTCGCGCAGCTGCACCTCGACCAGGGCCAGCGGGTCTGGCTCGTGACGGCGGCCCCGGTCGAGATCGCGCAGATCATCGCCCGCCGGCTGGGCCTGACCGGCGCGATGGGCACCGTCGCCGAGCACGTGGACGGCGTCTACACCGGTCGGCTGGTCGGCGACCTGCTCCACGGTCCCGCCAAGGCCGAGGCGGTGCGGGCGATCGCGGAGCGCGAGGGGCTCGACCTGAGCCGCTGCTCGGCGTACTCCGACTCCTTCAACGACCTGCCGATGCTCTCGCTCGTCGGCGACGCGTGCGCGATCAACCCGGACGCCCGGCTGCGCGCGCACGCCCGGGCCGAGGGCTGGCGGGTCCGCGACTACCGGACCGGTCGCAAGGCCGCCCGCACCGGGCCTGGTGCTCGGTGCGACCGCCGGCGCCCTGAGCGGCGCGGTCGCCGCCGGGGTCGCGCTGCGACGTCGTCGCTGAGCGTCGACGGGGCGCCGACCTTGCCGACGTGGCGTGGGCCACGTCGGGGTGTGAGACCCTTCACAGCCGTCGCGGCACGCACGTACCATGACAGCTGGCTTCGGGTGCCGGGAGGGTCATCATCGAGACGCAGCGTGACGTCGGGGGTGTGCAGCGGGGACTCGACACCCTGCGGGCCGCCGTCGCCGCCGTCCTCCTCGAGCGCCCGGCCCTGGCCGTGGCCGGCCCCGGCGCCGGCCACCTGCTGCTCAGCGGGGCCACCGTCACGCCCGGCCCGGCCGGCGGGGCCTCCGGCGGCGGGTACGACGACGCGGCGTACGCCGCCTCCTCCGAGGAGGACGAGTCCGACCGGACCCGGCTGATCGCCCTGGTCGAGCTGGCGCGCGGCGGCGACAAGGACGCGTTCGGGCTGCTCTACGACCACTACCAGGGCTCGGTCTACCGGTTCCTCTACTACCGCACCCGCTCGACCCAGCTCTCCGAGGACCTCACCTCGGAGACGTTCTTCCGCGCGCTGCGCTCGATGAACGGCTTCCGGTGGCAGGGCAAGGACTTCGGCGCCTGGTTGATGACGATCGCCCGCAACTTGTGCACCGACCACTTCAAGGCGGGCCGTACCCGGCTCGAGCAGACCACCGAGGACATGTCGGCACACGACGACTCGACCGAGGGGCCCGAGACGACAGTGCTGGCCTCCCTCACCAACGAGCTGCTGATGAAGGCGCTGACGCGGCTGCCCGACGAGCAGCGCGACTGCCTGATCATGCGGTTCCTCCAGGGACTCAGCATCGCCGAGACGGCGGCCGTCCTCGGCCGCAGCGACGGTGCCGTCAAGCAGCTCCAGCTCCGCGGGGTGCGCAACCTCGCGAAGCTCATGCCGGAGGGGGTGCGGGACGCGTGAGAAACCTACTCACCGGTCACCTCCGCCACACCCGTAACCCACCGCCCGACGCGCTCGTTGAAGGGGGTGTTCGGGGGCCGGCAGGGCCCGCCGACGACTCGAGACGACAGGACCCCGCCGATGAGCCCGGTGTTCGCGACCCAGCGTCGCGCGGAGGAGTTCAACACCTTGGTCGAGTCCTCGACCGGGGCGCCGGCCGATGCCGCGGCACGCCGAGGTCCTCGCGCTGGTGGAGCAGCTCCGCGCGCTCGAGCCGCCGGCGCCGCGCCCGGAGTTCACCCTCGCCCTGCGCGAGCAGCTGCTGGCCGCCGCCGACACCCTGCTGCTGCCGGCGCCCGACCCCACCTCCGAGACCGCTCGGCTCACGCTGCCGCCGCGGCGGACCGCCCGCGACCGCCGGATCGCCGCCGCCGTCGGGGCCGCCGCGATCATCGGCGCCAGCACGTCGATCGCGGTCGCCGCGCAGTCGGCCCTGCCCGGCGAGATGCTCTACCCCGTCAAGCGGCTCCTCGAGGACGCCCAGACCGGTGCCCACCTCAGCGAGGGCGGCAAGGGCACCTCGCTCCTCTCCAGCGCCGCCGACCGGCTGGCGGAGGTCACCGCGCTCAGCCGCACCAGCGACCTCGACGAGGCCTCGACCATCGCCGCCACGCTGACGGCGTTCAGCGAGCAGTCGCTCGCCGCCTCCGACCTGCTCCTCGACGACTACGAGCAGACCGGCGACCGGTCGTCGGTCGAGGACCTCAACGACTTCACCGCCAGCAGCATGGCGACGCTCTCCCAGCTCGAGGCGGTGCTCCCGCCGGGCACGCGCGACGAGCTGCAGTACGCCGTGCAGGTGCTCAGCCAGATCGACGCCGCGGCCTCGCAGGCCTGCCCGGCGTGCCGGGGCGGGCTGGCGCAGATCCCGGCCGCGCTGCTGGCGGGATCCGTCGCGGAGCCCAGCGTCACCTACGTGTCGCCGCCGCTGGTCGCGGAGGGCCCGGCCCCGGGCGGGGGCAAGCAGCGTGGCGCGAAGGGCGACGGCCAGCGGGGCGGCGGCACCGGCGGCTCGGGCGGCTCCGACCCCGTCGACCCGCCCGGCGTACCTGCGTCCGGCAACGAGCCGGGCGTCGACGACGCGACCGGACCGCTGGACGACATCGTCGGCGGCCTCACCGGACAGGGTGGCGAGCAGACCGCGGGCGGTGGCGGCGCCGGCGGCGTCGTCGACGACAGCGTCGACGCGGTCGAGGACGTCATCGACATCCTCGACGACCCGCTGCACCCCTGAGCCGGGTCAGTCGGCGCGGTTGCTGCCGAACACCGTGTCGCGCTGCATGAGCAGCGCGTAGAGCGTCTGCTGGATCGTCTCGCGCACCTGGTCGGTCACGTTGAAGACCAGCATCGGGTCGTCGGCGGCCCCGTCCTCGAACTCGTCGGTACGGATCGGCTCCCCGAACTCCATCAGCCACTTCGACGGCAGCGGCACCAGCCCGAGCGGGCCCAGCCACGGGAAGAACGGCGTGATCGGGATGTAGGGGACGCCGAGCAGGCGCGCCAGCGAGGGCACGTTGCCGACGAGCGGGTAGATCTCCTCCGCCCCCACGACCGACAGCGGGACGATCGGGACCTGGGTGCGCAGCGCGGCCGAGACGAAGCCGCCGCGGCCGAACCGCTGGAGCTTGTAGCGCTCGGCGTACGGCTTGCCGATCCCCTTGAACCCCTCGGGCCAGACGCCGACCAGCTCGCCCCCGGCCAGCATCCGCTCGGCGTCCTCGTTGCAGGCGAGGGTGGCGCCGCCCTTGCGGGCCATCGAGCTGACGACCGGCATCCGGAAGACCAGGTCGGCGCCGAGCGCACGGAGGTGGCGACCGGTCGCGTCGTGCACCGTCACCAGCGTCATGAGCGCGTCCATCGGCAGCGTGCCCGAGTGGTTGGACACCACCAGGGCGCCGCCCGTCGGCCGGGATGTTCTCGATCCCCGTGACCTCGATCCGGAACCACTTCTCGGCGATCGGTCGCAGCGCGGCCATCAGGAAGCGGTCGGTGACCTCGGGGTCGAAGCCGTACTCGTCCACGGCGTACTCACCGGTGACCCGACGCCGCAGGAAGGCCAGGAAGCGGGCCAGCTGCAGCTCCCAGTCGTCGCCGAAGACCTCCTTGGCGGCGAGCTGGAACGCGCCCAGCCACTCGCCGGGGGTGATCCCTCCCAGCGGCGTCCGCTCGGTCGTCCGGGCGGCGACCGGCGCCTCGGCCCGCGCTGGCGGCGGGGCGGCCTTGCGCGGCGGGGCCGCCGTGCGCGGCACCGCGACGGGCGGGGTCGCGTCGTCGGGGGTCTGGCCGGTGGGGTCGGGCGCGGGCTCGACGGCTCGGGTGCCGGTCGGCTTGGTCTTCCCGCCGCCGGCGAGGTCACGGGCCGACGACGACGGACGCGCGGTGCCGCTGCCCCGCCCGGGACGACCCCGCGTGCCGATCGGGATGATCTCGGCGTCACCCACGGCCGGCTCCCGGCACCGCGGCGTCGGTCACGGACGGCGACTCGACCAGTCGCGCGGCCCGGTCGATCGCGCGGGAGGCGTAGCCACCGGTGGGGCTCAGCCCGCGGCCGAAGTCCTCGAACGCCTCGGCGGTCGTGAAGCGCGGGTGGAAACCGAGCTCGTCGCGCATCCGGGTGGTGTCGATCCCGCGGCCGAACGTGAGGAGGCCGAGCTGCTCGGGCGAGAAGTCGGCGAGCCGCGCCTGGCGCAGCGTGGAGCCGAGGCTGCCGACCGCGAAGCCCGGCAGCGGCAGGCTCGGGCGCTGCAGCCGGCGGACCGCCTGCGACAGCAGGAGCACGCCGTCACCGGCGACGTTGAACGTGCCGGCCGGGGCGTCGTGCACGCTGTGCCCGAGCAGCGCGAGCAGGTCGTCCTCGTGGAGGAACTGGAGCCGCGGGTCGAACCCGAGCACGGTGGGGATCACCGGCAGCCGGAAGTACGACGTGAGCGGGCTCTGCACGTGCGGGCCCATCACGTTGGCGCACCGGAGCAGGGTGACCCGGACGTCGGGCCGGCGGCGGGCGAACCCGCGCACGTAGCTCTCGATCTCGGCGGCGTCCTTGGCGTACCCGGAGCGCGGCGCGCGGCGGGGCTCCATGTCCTCGGTGAACATCGCGGGGTCGCGGCTGCTGGCGCCGTAGACCGTCGACGTCGACTTCACGACCAGCCGCTGCAGCCCCGGCGCGCGCTGGGCGGCGGCCAGGAGCTGCATCGTCCCGATGACGTTGAGCTCCTTCATGGTGTGCCGGCCCCCGGCGCTGCCGGGGGTCGCGATCACGCTCATGTGGACGACGGTGTCGACGTCCTCCTTGGCGATCACCTTGGCGATCACCGGGTTGCGGATGTCGGCCCGGACGAAGGAGACGTCGCCGAGGTCGCCGCGCGGCGGGACGACGTCGACCCCGATCACCCGGTCGACGCCCTCGGTGCCGGCGAGGGCTCGCGCGGACCGGCGACCGAGGTCGCGGGAGACCCCGGTGACCAGGACGACCTTGCCGGCAGCGCTCATGGGCGGTCGGAAGCGGTGGTGGTGGCTACTTGCCGAGCTTGCGACGCTGGACGCGCGTCTTCTTCAGCAGCTTGCGGTGCTTCTTCTTCGCCATGCGCTTGCGCCGCTTCTTGATGACTGAACCCACAGGGAGAACCTTTCGACTTCACGACGCCGCTGGGTGGACCCGGCGGCGGGGCCAGCCTATCCGCCGGGCGCAGGGCAGCAGAATCGGAGGGGACGACGGTCCACCTGGTGGGTTGGCGACTGGAGCCGGCGAGGGTCAGCCGGCGCTGTAGAAGCTCTTGCGGAGGTACTCGTCGACGTCCTCTTCGGTCACCCGGAAGGATCGGCCCACCCGCACGGCCGGGAGCTCGCCGTTGTGGACGAGTCGGTAGACGGTCATCTTCGAGACCCGCATCATCGATGCGACCTCGGCCACCGTCAGGAACTTGGGATCGGTGTAGTCCCCAGGGGTGTTCACCATCGTGCACCGACTTTCTCTCCGTGCACGCCACCGGCTTCCCCGCCGGTGGGCCACGTGCACGTGAAGGATAGAGCCTGGTGTGATTGATGGGGAAGCAAATCACCAATGAAACCCAAGTGATTCGGCGTGTCGGCTTGATCCCCGCGTGAATATTTACCTACGGCAGCGGATCGAGGCCGTGCCAGGGGAAGACCTCGGACCGGGTCGCGTGGATCGCGCGGTCGAGCCAGCTGTCCGGGTCGTAGCCCTCCGACCAGTCGCGGAAGGCAGGCGTACGGCCGTCGGTGAGGCGCAGCGGCGCGGTGCGGCCGAGCCTGGTCTCGACGTACTCGCGCCACGCCGCCGGGGTCTCCGTGGCCGGGTCGAGCGGGGCGCCGGCCACGATCGCGAGCAGGTGCGTCCAGGCGCGGGGCACGACCTGGATCACGGCGTACCCGCCGCCCCCCGTGACGACCCACCTGCCGCCGGCGACCTCGTGGGCGAGGTCGTGGAGGGCGAGGTACGTCGCCCGCTGGCCGTCGACGGTCAGCATCAGGTGCGCCAGCGGGTCGTCGAGGTGGGAGTCGCAGCCGTGCTGGGTGACGAGCACGTCCGGCTGGAGCTCGCGCAGCAACGGGGGGACGACGGCGTGGAAGGCGCGCAGCCAGCCGGCGTCGCTCGTGCCGGGCGGCAGCGCCACGTTGACCGCCGACCCCCGGGCGTCGGGGCCGCCGACGTCGTTCGGGAACCCGGTCCCCGGGAACAGCATCTGGCCGGTCTCGTGGAGGGAGATCGTGACCACCCGCGGGTCGTCCCAGAAGATCTTCTCGACCCCGTCACCGTGGTGGACGTCGACGTCGACGTAGGCGACCCGTTCCGCCCCCTGGTCGAGCAGCCGCCGGATCCCGACCGCGACGTCGTTGTAGACACAGAAGCCGCTGACCCGGTCTGGCATGCCGTGGTGGAGCCCGCCGGCGATGTTGGCGCTGTGGAGGCTGCGGCCGCTCCAGACCTGGTCGCACGCCTCGATGGTCGCCCCGACGACGTGGGCGGCGGCGTGGTGCATGTCTGCGAAGACCGGGTTGTCGTCGCTCCCCAGCCCACACCTCTCGTCGTGGTCACCGGTGGTGCCGGCCCGCGTGATCGCCTCGACCAGGGCGACGTCGTGGACGGTCAGGAGCTGCTCCTCGGTGGCCATCGGTGCGTCGACCAGCCGGAGCCGATCGCCGGTGACGCCGAGCTCCTCCGCGAGCCGCATCGTGAGGTCGACGCGCAGCGGCGACATCGGGTGGGTCGGCCCGAAGTCGTACTCGGTGAGGCTGGGGTCGAAGACGACGGTCGCCGGCCCGGAGCACTCCACCATGCCGGACAACGTACCGGTACCGGGTGGCCGGTCAGCTGCCCTCGGCGAGCGCACGGGAACGGTCGCGGGCCGCTTCCATGGCCGCGAGGAACGCCGCGCGCACCCGGTGGATCTCGAGCTCACGGAGCGCCGCCGCGGTGGTGCCGCCGGGAGAGGTCACCTGCTCGCGGAGCACGACCGGGTGGGTCCCGGTCTCGCGCAGCATGGTGGCCGAGCCGACGACGGTCTGGACGACGAGGTCGGTCGCGGTGGCGCGCGGCAGGCCGAGGTGGACGCCGGCCTCGATCATCGACTCCACCACGAAGAAGAGGTACGCCGGACCGGAGCCCGAGATCGCCGTGACCGCGTCCATCTGGCGCTCGGGGACCCGCAGCACCTTGCCGGTCGACGCCATCAGCGACTCGGCCTCGGCGAGGTGCTGGTCGTCGCAGTGGGAGCCGGGCGAGATCGCGGCCATGCCCTCGTCGACCAGGGCGGGCGTGTTGGGCATGACCCGCACCACGGCGACGCCCTCGGGCACGCGGGACTCGATGAACGCGGTGGTGATGCCGGCCGCCAGCGAGACGAGCAGCTGCCCCGGCCGCAGCTCGGGCGCGATCTCCTCGAGGAGGTCGCCCATGTCCTGCGGCTTGACGACCAGCGCCACCGTGTCGGCCTTGCGGGCGGCGTCGCGGTTGGAGACGACCGCGACGCCGTAGCGCTCCTCGAGCTCACGGGCCCGCTCGGGACGCTTCTCGCCGACGAGCAGCGCGTCGACGCGACGACCCGCGCGGACCAGGCCGGAGAGCAGGGTCTCCCCCATCACCCCAGCACCCAGGATCGCGGTCTGCCGCACGGCTACCTCCTGGATTCTCGACGCGCCCGTCACGGACTCACTTCTTCGAGATCAGCGACTTCACGAAGAATGACAGGTTGGACGGCTTCTCGGCGAGGCGTCTCATGAGGTAGCCGTACCACTCGGTGCCGTAGGGGATGTAGACCCGCACGGTCTCCCCGGAGTCGGCCAGTCGCCGCTGCTCGGTCGGTCGGATGCCGTAGAGCATCTGGAACTCGTAGGTGCCCTTCGCGCGGCCGTACCGGCTGGCCAGCGAGGAGGCGATCTCGACCAACCGCGGGTCGTGGGTCGCGATCATCGGGTAGCCGTCGCCGGCGAGCAGCACCTTGAGGCAGCGCACGTAGGACTTGTCGATGTCGAGCCGCTCCTGGAAGGCCACCGCCTCGGGCTCGAGGTAGGCGCCCTTGCACAGCCGCACGCGCGACCCCTCGTACGCGAGCGCGCGACAGTCGGCCTCGGTGCGGTGGAGGGAGGCCTGCAGCACCGCGCCGGTCTCGGGGAAGTCCTTGCGCAGCTCGCGCAGGATCGCGAGCGTCGAGTCGGTGGTGGTGTGGTCCTCCATGTCGAGGGTGACCGTGGTGCCGGCGTTGCGCGCCGACCGGCAGATGGTGCGCGCGTTCTCGAGCGCGATCTTGTGGCCCCCCGAACCCGGCCTCGTCGGAGAGGGCCTGACCGACCGCGGAGAGCTTCACCGAGACCTCGGCCCGCCGGGTCAGCCCTGCGGCGGACAGTGACTCCAGCAGGTCGACGTAGGCCGCGACGGTGGCGTCGGCCTGCTCGGCGTCGAGGGTGTCCTCGCCGAGGAAGTCGAGGGTCACCGTCAAGCCGTCCTCGACCAGCTCCGCGGTCGCGGTGACCGCCGACTCGGTGCTCTCGCCGGGCACGTAGTTGTGCACGATCCCGGACGACACGGGCATCGTGCTGACGAGGTTCTTGACCTGCCGGCTGCGGGACAGCAGCAGCAGCGGTTGGCGCAGCAGGGACATGGGGCACAGGCTAGCCGCGAGGCTAGGGAGTGCGCCTCCGGAGGGTCGCGGCGCCGAGCGCCAGCCCGCCGACCACGAAGGCCAGCACGACGCCCAGGTCGCCTCCGACGTCGGCCACGTCGCTGGAGCGGGTCAGGGTCTGCATCGCGTCCACGGCGTACGACAGCGGCAGGACGTCGCTGATCGCCCCGAGCACGTCGGGCAGCGCGGTCCGCGGCACGAACAGCCCGCACAGGAGCAGCTGCGGGAGGACCACGGCGGGCATGAACTGCACGGCCTGGAACTCGGTCGCCGCGAACGCGCTGACGAACAACCCCAGGGCAGTGCCGAGCACCGCGTCGACCACCGCGACCAGCCCGAGCAGCCACACCGGCCCGGCGACGTCGAGGCCGAGGACCCCGACGCTCAGGGCGACGGCGAGCAGCGACTGGACGGCGGCGACCAGCCCGAACGCGAGCGCGTAGCCGAGCAGGAAGTCGCCCTTGCCCATCGGCATCGCGAGCAGCCGCTCGAGGGTGCCGCTGGAGCGCTCGCGCAGCGTGGTCACGCTGGTGACCAGGAACATGATGATGAACGGGAAGAGCGCCAGCAGCGCCGGCCCGAACCGGTCGAAGACGTCGCCGGGCAGGTCCTCGAACATCCACCACAGCAGCGTGATCAGCGCGCACGGGACGACCAGCAGCATCGCCAGCGTGCGGTGGTCGCGCCGCAGCTGGGCCAGGACCCGGCCGGCGACCGCGAACGTGATCCCGGACGGGCGCGGGCGCCCCTCGATCCGAGGATCCGTTGAGCGCTCATCGGCCGGCCTCCTCGACCACGCTGCAGGAACGCCGCCTCGATGTCGTCGCTGCCGGTCCGGTCGCCTGATGTCGGTCGGCGACCCGTCGGCGATGATCCGGCCCTCACGCATCAGCAGCAGCCGGTCGCAGCGGTCGGCCTCGTCCATGACGTGGCTGGAGACCAGGACCGCCGCGCCGGCGTCCGCGATCCGGTGGAACAGCGCCCACAGGTCGCGCCGGAGCACCGGGTCGAGCCCGACGGTCGGCTCGTCGAGGACCAGCAGCGACGGGCTGCCCAGCAGCGCGACCGCGAGGCTGGCGCGGGAGCGCTGCCCGCCGCTGAGGCGGCCGACGACCTGGTCGCGGTGGGAGTCCAGGTCGACCGCGGCGACCGCGCGGTCGACGTCGGCCCGGTCGACGCCGAGCACCCGAGCGAAGAACCGCAGGTTCTCGACGACGGTGAGGTCGTCGTAGACGCTGGCCGCCTGGGTCACGTAGCCGAGCCGGTGGCGCAGCGCGGCGCTCCCCGCCGGCTCGCCGAGGATCGTGACCCCGCCCGACGCGATCGCGCTGGACGCCGGCGAGGCAGCGCATCAGCGTGCTCTTGCCGCAGCCGCTCGGGCCGAGCAGCCCGGTCACCCCGTCCCCGATCACGAGGTCGAGACCGTCCAGCACGGTGCGCCCACCGCGGACGACGGTGAGGCCGCTGATCTCCACCGCATTTTTCATCATGTGTTGAATTATGCCCCTGCCGATCCCGTCACGGCAAGGGGTCGGCGAGGTACCGCTGGATCGTCGGCGCGTACGTCGCGATGACCCGATCCGGCCGGCATCGAGGCGAGCGGTTCGACCCGCAGCACGTAGCGCAGCAGGATCAGCCCCATCATCTGGCTCGCCACGAGCGGCATCCGGTGCTCGGGCCGGTCGATGCCGAGCGCCTCGCCGATCGGCTGCACGATCACGGGCAGGAAGCCCTCGGTCAGCAGCCGCGACGACGAGGGGTCCATGACGCCGCGGGCGAACGCGAGCAGCGTCGGCTGCAGCTCGGGGTCGTCCCACACGGAGAGGAAGACTGCCAGGAACCGCTCGGCCGCCCCGTCCACGCCGCCGGCGAGCGCTGGCGCGAGCACCTGCCGCGGGTCGACCGGGAGCTGCATCGCGGCCAGGAACAGCGCGTCCTTCGTGCCGAAGTAGTGGTGGACGAGGGCGGCGTCGACGCCGGCGTCGCCGGCGACCGCGCGGATCGTCGTCCCGGCGAACCCGTGGTCGGCGAACCGCGACCGGGCGGCGGCCAGGATCGCGGCCCGGGTGTCGGGCGCGCCGGGCCGGCGACCCCGCCGGACCGTCATCTGGCCCGCACCACGTAGTGCTCGCGGGCGAACTCCAGGGACTCGCGCAGGTCGGTCTCCCGCTGCGCGCGGGTGGTGGCCTTGCGGGTGTTGATCTCGACGACGACGTCCCCGGCGAACCCGGAGTCGGCGACGTGTCGCGAGGAACGTGTCGGCGCCCATGATCCCGCGGCCGGGCACGAGGTGCTCGTCCTTGGCGGAGCCGGTGCCGTCGGTGAGGTGGACGTGCCGCAGCCGCGAGCCCATCCGGACCGCCATCTCGATCGGGTCGGAGCGCGCGATCGCCGCGTGCGAGAGGTCGATCGTCATGTGCGCGTAGGACTCCTCGGACGGGTCCCACCCGGGGAGGTACATCTCCATGGACCGGCGGGTGCGCGCCTTCGCCGACGCGCGCCACGGGTACATGTTCTCGATCGCGAACGCGATGCCGGTCGACTCCTCGAGGGCCGCGATGCCGTCGACGAAGCCGGCGGCGTACTCCTTCTGCCACCGGAACGGTGGGTGCACGACGACGACCGGGGCACCTACCGCGGCGGCCATCTCGGCGGAACGCTCCAGCTTGCCCCACGGCTCGGTGCCCCAGACCCGCTGCGTGAACAGCAGGCACGGCGCGTGGACGGCGCAGACCGGCATGTCGTGGTGCTCGGCGAGCTGCTTCACCGCCGACGTCTGCTGGCTCAGCGCGTCGATGCCGACCATCACCTCGACGGCGTCGTAGCCGAGCTGCGCCGCGTAGGCGAACGCGTGCGCCGACGACTCGGGGTAGACCGAGGCGGTCGAGAGTCCGATCCGGGCCACGCCTAGCGGTCCCGGCTGATCGCGTCGATCCGCTCGAGGATCACGCCCTCGCGCAGCGCCCAGGGGCAGATCTCGAGCTCCGGCAGGTCGAAGATGTCCATCGCCGCGAGCGAGACGAGCGCACCCGGGAGGATCTGGTGGGTGCGGCTGGGCGAGACCCCGGCCAGGCCGCGCAGCTCCTTCTCCGACATGGCGGCCAGCTTCGGGATCCAGCGGTTCAGCTCGTCGGCCCGGAGCGCCCGCGGCACGAGCGGACCGTCGCCCGACGGCGCGGCCCCGCAGATCCGGGCCAGCGATCGGAACGTCTTCGACGTCGCCACGGCCCGGTCGGGCCGGCCGGAGCGCAGCAGGTGGCCGGCGTCGCGGGCGATCTCGGCCCGGATCGTCCTGCGCAGCGCGCGGATCGACTCCTCCGACCGGTCCTCGGCGAGGTGGTCGCGGGCCAGCCGGGCCGCCCCGAGCGGCAGCGACCAGGCGACGTCGGGCGCCTCGTCGCCGCCGGCGGCGATCTCCAGCGAGCCGCCGCCGATGTCGAAGACGGCGAGTCGACCCGAGGACCAGCCGAACCAGCGACGTACGGCGAGGAACGTCAGCCGGGCCTCGTCCTCACCGGGCAGCACCGCGATGTCGACGCCGGTCCGCTCGCGCACCTCACCGAGCACGTCGTCGGAGTTGGCCGCGTCGCGGACCGCCGACGTGGCGAACGGCAACAGCTCCTCGCAGCCCTTGTCCTCGGCGACGACCAGCGCCGAGGCGACGAAGTCGGCGAGCGCGTCGATGCCCGAGCGCGACACCGCCCCGGTGTCGTCGAGGTGCTCGGCCAGCCGCAGCGGCTCCTTGTGGGAGTACGCCGGGAGCGGGGCGGCGCCGTCGTGCGCGTCCACCACCAGCAGGTGGCCGGTGTTGGAGCCGATGTCGAGGACGCCCAGGCGCATGGGGCCGAATCTACCGGCCACGTAGGCTGTTCCGGTGCCCGAAGTCCAGCTGGCGTTCCCCCGTGCATGGGTGGAGTTCCCCGATCCCGACGACGCCGACCAGCTGTTCCGGTGCGACCTGACGTGGCTCACGTCGCGCTACACCTGCATCTTCGGCCGCGGCTGCGCCGGCATCTACGCAGACGCGCCGGACACCGGCTGCTGCACCCTCGGCGCCCACTTCTCAGACGACGAGGACCAGCAGCGCGTCGCGTCGTACGTCGCCGAGCTGACCCCGGACCTCTGGCAGTTCCACCCCGGGCGCACCGTGCGCAAGCGCGACTGGGTCGAGAAGGACGAGGACGGCGAGCCGAAGACCAGGACGCTGGAGGTCGACGGCCAGTCGGCGTGCGTGTTCCACAACCGCACGGACTTCCACAGCGGCGCCGGGTGCGCGCTGCACGGGCTGGCCCTCGCGCAGGGTCGCGAGCCGCTGGAGACCAAGCCCGACGTGTGCTGGCAGCTGCCGATCCGCCGCCAGTTCCGCACCGTCGAGCGGCAGGACGACACGTCGTACACCGAGGTCACGATCACCGAGTACGACCGCCGCGGCTGGGGTCCCGGCGGCCACGACCTCGACTGGTACTGCTCCGGCAACACCGAGGCGCACGTCGCCGCGTCGCCGCTGTACGTCACCAACGAGCCCGAGCTGGTGGCCCTGATGGGGCGCCCGGCGTACGACGAGCTGGCCGGTCACTGCGAGGAGCACCTGCGGTCGCGGTCGGCCCTGACGCTGCACCCGGCCGATCCGCCCGCCACCGCTTGACATCAAGAGAAACCGACCCCGCTGTCCGCACCGGGGGGCGCATTGCCCACAATTGTCGGCATGCGCTTGGACCATCTCTCGTTTGCCGCCGGTCCTGATGGCCTTGCCAGCACTGCCCAGCGAATCGGGGAACTGCTCGGCACCGAGTTCCGGGACGGCGGCGTCCACCCGCGGTTCGGCACGCGCAACGTGATCCTGCCGCTCGCGGGTCGCACCTACCTCGAGATCGTCGAGGTGCTCGACCACCCGGCGTCCGACAAGGCGCCGTTCGGGCAGGCCGTCCGGGCCCGCTCGCAGCTCGGCGGCGGCTGGCTCGGGTGGGTCGTGGCGGTCGACGACATCGCCGCGGTCGAGACCCGGCTCGGTCGGGAGTCGGCGCCGGGCAACCGCAAGCGGCCCGACGGCACCGAGCTGCTGTGGCGGCAGATCGGCATCAACGGCCTGATCGCCGACCCGCAGCTGCCGTTCTTCATCGAGTGGCAGGTCCCGAGCGGGATGCACCCCAGTGCCGGCGCCGACCCCGACTTCACGCTTGGCCTGCCTGGAGATCGCCGGCGACCCGCAGCGGGTGTCCGAGTGGCTGGGCGAGACCGTCGAGGCGCCGCTCGAGGACGTCAAGGTCGAGTGGGTGGCCCCCAACGGCACCCCCGGCATCATCGCCGCCCAGGTCCAGACGCCGAGCGGGCTCGTACGGCTCTGACCGAGCCGCTGCCCGGGGCGCGTCCGAGCCCCAACATCTGGCACCACCCGGAGACCTACGAGGTCGAGAACCGGGCGTTCGACCGCGACGGCGACCTCCTCGCCCGGATGTGGTCCGTTGGCGCCGTGGGCCGGCCGCACCGTCCTCGACCTCGGCTGCGGCACCGGCTTCCACCTCCCGGTCTTCGCCGACGAGGCGGCCACCGTCGTCGGCGTGGAGCCCCACCCGTCGCTGGCCGGGCTCGCCCGGCGCCGTACCCACCGGCTCCCGCACGTCTCCGTGCTCGAAGGACTGGCCGAGTCGCTCCCGCTGCCGTCCGCCTCCGTCGACGTGGTGCACGCGCGCTGGTCCTACTTCTTCGGGCCCGGCTGCGAACCCGGCCTGGCCGAGCTCGACCGCGTCGTCCGGCGAGGCGGCACCGCGTTCGTGATCGACAACGACCCGACCCGGTCGACGTTCGGCGGCTGGTTCCGACGGGGCTATCCGATGGTCGACCCGGACGGCGTCGAGCGGTTCTGGTCCGGCCGCGGCTGGACCCGCCACCCGCTCGACCTGGCGTGGACCTTCGACACGCCGCGCCGACCTCGAGGCGGTCGTCCGGATCGAGCTGCCGACCGACCTCGCGGAGGAGGTCCTGGCGACGTACGACGGGACGACGGTCGACTACGCCGTCAACCTCTGGTCGCGGCAGTTCTGAGGCCGGCGCGAGCCGCCCGGCTCAGCTCGACCCGCGGACGATCAGCTCCGGGCCGAGCAGCACCCCGCCCGCGCGGATCGGCGGGTGGGTGAGCAGCCCTTCCAGGGCGCGCACGATCTCGACCGCCACCTCCTCGAGCGGCTGCCGGACCGAGGTCAGCCCGGGCGGCACGACCTGCGCGACCTGCGAGTCGTCGAAGCCGACCACGGCGGCGTCGCGACCGGCCACCAGGCCCCGGTCGGTCAGCGTGTGGAGCACGCCCATCGCGAGCGTGTCGGAGGCGCAGACGAACCCGGTGGGCCGCGCCTCGTCGAGCAGCACGGCGGAGGCCTCCCGCCCGCTGGCGACGGTGTCCTCGGTGCGGGAGGCGAGACCGGTGGTGGACAGGCCGTTGCTGCGCATCGCGCGGATCCAGCCCGCGCGGCGGTCCTCGCCGATCACCTGCTCCTTGCGCCACCCGATCCACGCGATCCGCTGGTGACCGCGCTCGATCAGGTGCTGCGTGGCGAGCTCGGCCCCGGCCGCCCCGTCGACGTCGACCCACGGGTGGCGCGCCTCCGGGTTGTCCCACGGGCGGCCGAAGGCCACGAACGGTGCCCGGCGGGTCTCCAGCCAGGCCGCCTGCGGGTTGCCGAGGTAGGTGTCGGTGGCGACGAAGGCGTCGACCGCGGTGGAGCGCAGCAGTGCGTCGTACCCGGCAGTCGGGTCCTGCGGGTCGCCGGGGAACAGCAGCACGTGGTAGCCGGCGGCGCTCGAGGTCTCGACCAGCGAGTGGACGAACCGGTCCATCGTCGCGTTGGCCGTCCCCTCCTGCACGGGCGTGAAGCGCAGCCCGATCAGGTGGCTGGCGCGGGTGCGCAGGTTGCGGGCCGCCCGGTTGGGCGAGTAGCCGAGCTCCTCGATCGCGTCGACGACCCGCGTGAGCGTGTCGGGCCGGAGCAGGTCGGGGTTGTTGACCGCGTTCGACACCGTCTGCCGGGAGACGCCCGCCAGCTCGGCCACGTCGGCCAGCGTCGGTGGCGTCGCCGGCCGATAGCCCGGGACCCGCGTCATCGCCCCTCCTTGATCGTTCCAATGGAGGATACCCGGCACCGCACGGGCGGTGCCGCGGGTGGTGTCGGTGACGTGACCTACCGTCTCCCCCATGCCGAAGTCCGGGGCCGCCAGCGCCTCCAGGTCCCGTCCCGCCTACCGCTGCACCGAGTGCGGCTGGGAGGCCGCCAAGTGGGTGGGTCGCTGTGGCGAGTGCCAGGCGTGGGGCTCGGTCGCCGAGACCGTCGCCCCGACCACACGTGCCGCCGCCGGCCCCGGTCACCCGGCCGGCCGTGCCGATCGGCGAGGTCTCGGTCGAGGAGTCGGCGTTCCGCAGCAGCGGGGTCCCCGAGCTCGACCGGGTGCTCGGCGGCGGGCTGGTGCCGGGAGCCGCGATCCTGCTCGCCGGCGAGCCCGGCGTCGGCAAGAGCACGCTGCTGCTCGAGGTGGCCGCGCAGACGGCGCGCTACCAGCGCCGCACCCTCTACGTCACCGGCGAGGAGTCCGCCTCCCAGGTCCGGCTGCGGGCCGACCGCACCGGCGGCGTCCACGAGGAGCTCTACCTCGCGGCCGAGACCGACCTCGGCGCCGTGCTCACCCACATCGAGGACGTCAAGCCCGAGCTGCTCGTCGTCGACTCGATCCAGACCATCGCGGCCGGCGACATCGACGGCGTCCCTGGCGGCGTCACCCAGGTCAAGGAGGTCGCCGCCGCCCTGATCCGGATGGCCAAGACGCGCAACATCACGACCGTGCTCGTCGGCCACGTCACCAAGGACGGCTCGATCGCCGGCCCGCGGGTGCTCGAGCACGTCGTCGACGTCGTCCTCCACTTCGAGGGCGACCGCAACTCGCGGTTCCGGATGGTCCGGGCGATGAAGAACCGGTTCGGCCCGGTCGACGAGGTCGGCTGCTTCGACCTCTCCGCCGACGGCATCGTCGCGGTCACCGACCCGACCGGCCTCTTCGTCGAGAACCACGACCAGCAGGTCGCCGGCACCTGCGTCGCGGTCACGATGGAGGGCCGGCGGCCGCTGCTGGCCGAGGTGCAGGGCCTGGTGACCCACACCGCGGCCGAGCGCCCCCGGCGCACGACGAGTGGGCTCGACTCCTCGCGGGTCGCCATGGTCCTCGCGGTGCTCCACCAGCACTGCGGCGTCCGGCTCCACCAGCAGGACGTCTTCGTCTCGACCGTCGGGTGGCGCCCGGCTGATCGAACCGGCGACCGACCTCGCGATCGCGGTCGCGCTGGCCTCGGCGTCCACCGGCCGACCGGCACCCCGCGGCGTGGTCGCGATGGGCGAGCTCGGCCTCGCGGGCGAGCTGCGGAAGGTGCGCGACCTCCCGCAGCGGATCGCGGAGGCGGCCCGGCTCGGGTTCCAGGTCGCCGTCGTACCCGGTCGGAGCGGCGGGCGCGACCGCGACGTCGACGGGATGCGCGTGATCGAGGTGTCCGACGTCGCGTCGGCGCTCCGGCTGCTCTCGCTCGTCGGCGACCAGGCTCGGTGACGGGGCCATCTCCTAGACTGACCCGCGCGACGGCGGGAGACTCCGGCCGTCCCGCCGTCTGGAGGCCAGGTGTGAGCGCCACCGTCCGCTCCGAGGAGCAGCTGCGGCTGCGCGAGGCGTTGGCCTCGATCGCGCCCGGCACCGCGCTGCGCGACGGGCTCGAGAGGATCCTGCGCGGCCGCACCGGCGCCCTGATCGTCTTCGGCCACGACAAGGTGGTCGAGGGGATCTGCACCGGCGGCTTCACGCTCGACGTCCCGTTCTCGTCCACCGGGCTGCGCGAGCTCGCCAAGATGGACGGCGCGATCGTCATCGACAAGGACGTCACCCGGATCATCCGGGCGGCCACCCACCTGATGCCCGACCAGAGCATCCCGTCGGACGAGACCGGCACCCGCCACCGCACCGCCGACCGGGTGGCCCGCCAGACCGGGTTCCCGGTGATCTCGGTGTCGCAGTCGATGCAGATCATCGCGGTCTACGTCGGGGCGACCCGCCACGTCCTCGAGGACTCCGGCCAGATCCTCTCCCGCGCGAACCAGGCCCTGGCCACGCTGGAGCGCTACAAGCTGCGGCTCGACGAGGTGTCGAGCACGCTGTCCGCGCTCGAGATCGAGGACCTGGTCACCGTCCGCGACGTCGCGGTCGTGGCGCAGCGGCTGGAGATGGTGATCCGGATCGCGCGCGAGATCGAGGACTACGTGCTCGAGCTCGGGACCGACGGTCGGCTGCTCTCGCTGCAGCTCGAGGAGCTCGTCACGGGCGTGGACGCCGAGCGCGAGCTGGTCATCCGCGACTACCTGCCCTCGGGGCGGCGTGCCAAGACCGCCCGCGAGCACCTCGAGCTGCTCGAGGCGATGTCACCCACCGAGCTGGTCGACCCCGCCGTGGCGGCCCGGGCCCTCGGGCTCGGCACCGGCGAGCACCTCGACGGGGCTGTCGCCCCGCGCGGCTACCGGCTGCTCGCGAAGGTCCCCCGGCTCCCCCACTCGGTCGTCGACCGCCTCGTCGACCACTTCGGGACCCTCCAGAAGCTGCTCTCCGCCGGGGTCGACGACCTCCAGGCGGTCGACGGGGTCGGCGAGCTGCGCGCCCGCAGCGTCCGCGAGGGCCTCTCCCGGCTCGCCGAGTCGACCATCCTCGAGCGGTACGTCTGACTGGGTGTGACCCTAGTGACGCTGTAGGTGCACGATCCCTGCCTGGACCTGCTCCCCGAGCTGGACGCGACGTGGGCGTCAGCGCACTCGGACGGACGCGACCGCGGGTGTGTGGGGTCGACGTGGTCACTGCACTGGGTAGCGCACACCGTTCAGGGTGCACGCTCACGCCGAGATGAGTACGGGTACCGAGGTTTCGGCGGCGGTCGTGCGGTTCGATGCATCCATGACGCAACTCCGCCTGTCGACCCCATCGGCACGTCGTGGCCGGACGGGGGTGCTGTTCGCCGTTGCCACGGTGGTCCTCGTCGCCTACGCGTTGCCGTTCCTCGGTCTCCTCGCCTCCCTGGCTCTCCCCTTCGCGACGCACGCCGCTCGCGGCTACCTGTGGCCCGATGCCCTCAGCGGCCGCTCCATCACCTGGTCGCTGATGGCGTGGGCGGGCCTGTGGCTGCCCAGCCTGCTCAGCATCCTCACCCAGGTGTTCGCCGGATCCGAGGGGGCCGGTGGGTTGGAGGTCTCGACCCTGTGGCTGGTCCTGCCGCTGTGCGCCCCGGACAGCCTCTACGCCGTGCTGCTGCCCGCGCTGGCGGCCGCCGTGACCTGTCTCGCCGGTCTGCTAGGCGCTGTCACGACTAGGCGTGGATGGCCGTGGATAGCCGCCGCCTGGCTCGCACCCTGGGTGCATCACCTCATCTCCATCCAGATCCCCCACGAGATGCTCTGCTGACTGCCCGCGGTCACGGCGCAACGTGGCGCCTGAAGACACCGCGTCTGCCGCTGAACGCTCATGCCGAGATGAGTGCACAGCTGGCTCGAAAGCCCGGCAGAGGGCGGACTCATCAGCCCCGGTCGCCGTCGGTCCCGTCCGGTTCTTGCCGTCCCGGTTCTTGCCGTCCCGGTTCTTGCCGTCCCGGTTCTTGCCGTCCCGGTTCTTGCCGTCCCGGTTCTTGCCGCCGTTCTTCGGCGGCACGGTCTCGGTCACGACGTCCGGCTCGGGACGGGTCAGCTGGAAGTGCAGGTTGGACGGCTCGCCGGCCAGCGCGGCGGCCTCGACGAAGTACCAGCCCGGGCATCGCCCAGTCGGTGTAGCGGGTACACCCGTCGTCGGAGCGGCGGGCCGACCACGTCACCTCGACCTCGGTCGTGGCGTTGTTGCGCAGCACGACGTCGCGGTGACGGGATCGAGCGCCGGCAGTCGGTGCTGAACCAGATGTCGTCGTCGCCCGAGCGGATCTTCACCGTCAGCGAGTCCGGGGAGACCTCCCAGGTGCACGCGGCCGAGAGGATCGACCGCAGCTGGAGGGTGAACGTCACGGGACCGCCCGCCACGGTCGTGCGCGCCGTCGGGGTCACGGCGATGTCGCGGTCGACGCACGGGCCCTCGGGCGACGCCAGCACCGGACCCCGGTCCTTCTTCCGCTTCGACCTGCCCGGGCCGTCGCCCTCGCCGCGACCGTTCTTGACGCGCCCGGTGGGCTCGTCGTCCGGCTCCTCGACGACCGGGTCGTCCCGGACGTCGGCGCTCGATCCCGCGAGCTGCGCCTGGTCGGGCGGGCTCGGGTCACCGCCGGCGACCTTCACGACACCGACGCCGGTGAGCACCAGCCCGACGACCACGGCCAACAGCAGCAGCCGTCGGGTCCAGTAGACGCGCGCGGGCAGCGGGCCGCGGGTCATCGACGTCATGGGCCCACGGTAGGCAGTGGGCGGGCCGAGTCGGTGGTGCCACGCCTACGATCGGCCGCGATGGACGACCTGCACCAGCCGCTGCTGCGGTGGTACGACGAGCACGCGCGCGAGCTGCCGTGGCGCTCGGCCGCCGGCGACGCCGTGGTCGGTGATGGTCTCGGAGTACATGCTCCAGCAGACCCCGGTCAGCCGGGTGCTCCCGGTCCACGCGCAGTGGCTCGACCGCTGGCCCACCCCGGCGGACCTCGCCGGCTGAGCCCGCCGGCGAGGCGATCCGGTCCTGGGGCCGGCTCGGCTACCCACGGCGGGCGCTGCGGCTGCACGCGGCGGCGGTCGCCATCACCGAGCGGCACGGCGGGCAGGTGCCCGCCGACCACGACCAGCTCCGGGCGCTGCCGGGCGTCGGCGACTACACCGCCGCCGCGGTCTCGGTCTTCGCGTTCGGTCACCGGCACCCGGTGCTGGACACCAACGTGCGCCGCGTGCTGACCCGCGTCCTGAGCCGGTGAGGAGTTCCCGCCCGCGCACGTCACCCGGGCCGAGCGCGACCGGGCCGCGGCCCTGCTGCCCGAGGACGACGCGGACGCCGCGACCTGGTCGGTCGCCGTGATGGAGCTCGGCGCCCTGGTCTGCACGGCCGCTCGGCCTCGCTGCGCCGACTGCCCGCTCGCTCGACCGGTGCGCCTGGCGCGCGGTCGGGCTACCCGGCGTACGACGGGCCGCCGCGCCGCGGCCAGGCCTGGGACGGCACCGACCGGCAGTGCCGCGGACGGCTGATGGCCGCGGTCCGCGACGCCGAGGGTCCGGTCGCCCGCCGACCGGCTCGCCGGGACGTGGGACGAGGCCGACCAGCGCACCAGGTGCCTGGCCGGCCTCGTCGAGGACGGGTTGCTGGTCCGGTCGGACGCGGGCTACGCCCTGCCCTGACCGGACCTGGGCTCACTCGGCCCGCGGGATGTCCGTCGGTCCCTCGCTGTCGTCGGGGCCCTCGACCGGAGCGGCCTCGCCCGACGACGCCTCCACGTCGACGGTCTCCAGCGGCGGCAGGTCGGGGAACTCCTCCATCTTCTGCCCGCGGAACGTGAACGAGGCCGTCGGGCCGTCCCCTCGACGTCGACGAGCACGATCTGGCCGGGTCCGACCTCGCCGTAGAGCATCTTCTCGGCGAGCACGTCCTCGATCTCGCGCTGCACGGTGCGCCGCAGCGGGCGGGCACCGAGCACCGGGTCGAAGCCGCGCTCGGCCAGCAGCGCCTTGGCCGGCGTCGTCAGCTCGATCTTCATGTCGCGGTCGCGCATCCGCAGCTCCACGGAGGCGATCATGTTGTCGACCATCGAGACGATCTGCTCCTGCGACAGCGGCGGGAACACCACGATCTCGTCGACGCGGTTGAGGAACTCGGGCCGGAAGTGCTGCTTGAGCTCCTCCGACACCTTGGCCTTCATCCGCTCGTAGGAGCCGGCCGTGTCGCTGCCCTGCTGGAAGCCGAGGTTGATGCCCTTGGAGATGTCGCGCGATGCCGAGGTTCGTGGTCATGATGATGACGGTGTTCTTGAAGTCGACCACCCGGCCCTGGGAGTCGGTCATCCGACCCTCCTCCAGGATCTGCAGCAGCGTGTTGAAGATGTCGGGGTGTGCCTTCTCGACCTCGTCGAAGAGCACCACCGAGAACGGCTTGCGCCGCACCTTCTCCGTCAGCTGGCCGCCCTCCTCGTACCCGACGTAGCCCGGGGGCGAGCCGAACAGGCGCGAGACGGTGTGCTTCTCGCCGTACTCGCTCATGTCGAGCTGGATCAGCGCGTCCTCGTCGCCGAAGAGGAACTCCGCGAGCGTCTTGGACAGCCACGTCTTCCCGACGCCGGACGGGCCGGCGAAGATGAACGAGCCACCGGGACGCTTGGGGTCCTTGAGACCCGCGCGGGTACGGCGGATCGCGCGGCTGAGCGCCTTGACGGCCTCCTCCTGGCCGATGACGCGCTTGTGGAGCTCGTCCTCCATCTTGAGCAGGCGAGTGGACTCCTCCTCGGACAGCTTCACGATCGGGATGCCGGTCGCCACGGCGAGCACCTCGGCGATCAGCTCCTCGTCGACCTCCGCGACCTCGTCCATGTCGCCCGCGCGCCACTGCTTCTCGCGCTCGGCCTTGCGGGCGATCAGCTGCTTCTCCTCGTCGCGGAGCCGGGCGGCGGCCTCGAAGTCCTGGCCGTCGATCGCCCCCTCCTTGCGCTGCCGCACGTCGGCGATCTTGTCGTCGTACTCGCGCAGGTCGGCCGGGGCGGTCATCCGGCGGATCCGCAGCCGCGAGCCCGCCTCGTCGATCAGGTCGATCGCCTTGTCGGGCAGGAACCGGTCGGAGATGTAGCGGTCGGCCAGCGTCGCCGCCGAGACCAGCGCCTCGTCGGTGATGGTCACCCGGTGGTGCGCCTCGTAGCGGTCGCGCAGGCCCTTGAGCATCTCGATCGTGTGCGCGATCGACGGCTCCTGGACCTGGATCGGCTGGAAGCGACGCTCGAGCGCGGCGTCCTTCTCGAGGTACTTGCGGTACTCGTCGAGCGTGGTCGCGCCGATGGTCTGCAGCTCGCCGCGGGCCAGCATCGGCTTGAGGATGCTGGCGGCGTCGATCGCGCCCTCGGCGGCCCCGGCGCCGACGAGGGTGTGGATCTCGTCGATGAACAGCACGATGTCGCCGCGGGTGCGGATCTCCTTGAGGACCTTCTTGAGCCGCTCCTCGAAGTCGCCGCGGTAGCGCGACCCGGCGACGAGGGCGCCGAGGTCGAGCGTGTAGATCTGCTTGTCCTTGAGCGTCTCGGGGACGTTGCCCCGGACGATGTCCTGGGCCAGCCCCTCGACGATCGTCGTCTTGCCGACGCCGGGCTCGCCGATCAGGACCGGGTTGTTCTTCGTGCGCCGCGAGAGGATCTGCATGACGCGCTCGATCTCCTGCTCGCGCCCGATCACCGGGTCGAGCTTGCTCTCGCGGGCGTCCTGCGTCAGGTTGCGGCCGAACTGGTCGAGCACCAGCGAGGACGACGGCGCCTCGCCGCCCGAGCCGCCCGTGCTCGCGCCCGCGGCGGCGGTGTCCTTGCCCTGGAAGCCGGAGAGCAGCTGGATGACCTGCTGGCGGACCCGGTTGAGGTCGGCGCCGAGCTTCTGCAGCACCTGGGCGGCGACGCCCTCGCCCTCGCGGATCAGGCCGAGCAGGATGTGCTCGGTGCCGATGTAGGAGTGGCCGAGCTGCAGCGCCTCGCGCAGGGACAGCTCGAGCACCTTCTTCGCGCGGGGCGTGAAGGGGATGTGGCCGCTGGGCGCCTGCTGGCCCTGACCGATGATCTCCTCGACCTGCGCGCGCACGGCCTCGAGAGAGATGTCGAGACTCTCCAGCGCCTTGGCCGCGACACCTTCGCCCTCGTGGATCAGACCGAGCAGGATGTGCTCGGTCCCGATGTAGTTGTGGGAGAGCATGCGGGCCTCTTCTTGAGCCAGCACGACCACCCGTCGGGCCCGGTCGGTGAACCGCTCGAACATGAATCGCTCCTGTTGCCTCGGGGGGCAGGCCCGCCTGGTTCGACGGACCGCATCGATGACTACAACCCCACCAGACACCCTACGCGTTCCCTGGTAGCAGGTTCGGACGTCCGCCCACAGCGAACACGCGCGGTCGCGTGCCCCTACCGCGCCTGTGAGAGCGCCGGGGAGCTCGCGCACCGGTCCGGTCCCCCGAACGAGGGCTCGTGCGTCAGTGGGCCGCGTCGAATGCCTCGCGCACCTCGGCCGGCACCCGGCCGCGGTCGGAGACCTGGAAGCCGTTGGAGCGAGCCCAGTCGCGCAGCTCGCGGGCGCTGGGCCCGCTGGTGGTGGTCGACCCCTTGCGCTTCCGGCTGGTGGTGACCTTGCGAGCGTGACCGATGTAGCCCGAGAGGGCGTCGCGCAGCTGCGCGGCGTTCTTCTCGCCCAGGTCGATCTCGTACGTCGTGCCGTCCAGCCCGAAGCTGACGGTCTCGGTGGCATCGCTGCCGTCGAGGTCGTCGACGAGAATGATGTTGACCTTTTGTGCCATGCGTTTCCCTCAATTCGAAAGTTAAATCCCCTGCCGTCAATTCGGCGTGGTGATTCTGGCACAAAGAATATGCATCAAGAAATCCGGTGAGGGAATAACCGAGAAAGCTGCTCGGCAACGGCAGTCCGGCAATTCCGCGCGCTTCAGGCGTCGTCATTCGGACCGCCCGGACCTGCCGTGATCTGGCAGCCCGGCGCCTGCGGGCGACCGTCAGGCGTTGCGGGCGAAGACGAGCTCCAGCCCGCGCAGGGTCAGGCCGGGCACATGGGCGGTGAAGCACCCGCAGACGTCGAGCACGAGGGGCGCGAGGTGACCGGTGGCCAGCACCGACACGTCAGCGGGATCGGCGCCGAGCTCCTCGATCATCCGGGCGACCAGCCCCTCGACCTGGCTGGCGACTCCGAAGACCATGCCCGACTGGATCGCCTCGACCGTGTTGGTGGCGACCACCGCCCGCGGCCGCGAGAGCTCCACCTTGCGCAGCTGCGCGCCCCGCCGTCCGAGCGCCTCCAGGGAGAGCTCGAGGCCGGGGGCGATCGCTCCGCCGACGTACTGGCCGCGGGCGTCGACGACGTCGAACGTCGTGGCGGTGCCGCCGAAGTCGACGACGATCGCCGGCCCACCGTGGTCGGTCGCGGCCGCGAGCGCGTTGAGGATCCGGTCGGAGCCGACCTCGCGCGGGTTGTCGGTGCGGACCGGGATGCCGGTCCGGACGCCCGGCTCGACGACGACGTGCGGGACGCCGCCGAAGTGGCGCGTCAGCATGTCGCGCCACTCGTGCAGCACCGCAGGCACGGTGCTGCAGACCGCGATCCCCGCGATCGACGACGCCCGCCCGCCGAGGAGCCCGCGCAGCAGCACCGCCCACTCGTCCGAGGTACGCCGGTCGTCGGTGGCGACCCGCCACTCTGCGAGCACCCGGCCGTCGGCGACGAGCCCGACCACGGTGTGGCTGTTGCCGATGTCGGCGGCGAGCAGCGGAGCGGTCACGTCACTGCTCCGTGAGGTCGAAACCGAGGTCGAACACGGTCACGGAGTGGGTCAGCGCCCCCACCGAGATGAAGTCGACCCCGGTCGCCGCCACGGCGGCCGCGCGCTCCAGCGTCAACCCGCCCGAGGCCTCCAGGCTGGCGCGACCGTCCGCGACCACGACTGCCTCCCGCATCATCGCCGGCGACATGTTGTCGAGCAGGATCCGGTCGCACCCCTCGTCGAGCAGTGCCACCAGCTGGTCGAGGTCGGTGACCTCGACCTCGACGGGCAGGTCGGGGTAGCGCTCGCGGACGGCGCGGTACGCCGGCACGACCCCGCCCGCGGCGATCACGTGGTTGTCCTTGACCATCGCCAGGTCGGCCAGCCCGAACCGGTGGTTGACGCCGCCGCCGCACCGCACGGCGTACTTCTGGAGCGCGCGCCAGCCCGGCAGCGTCTTGCGGGTGTCGAGCACCCGCGCACGGGTGCCGTCGAGCGCGGCGACCCAGTGGCTGGTGCCGGTCGCCACCCCGGACAGGTGGCTGGCGAAGTTGAGGGCCGTGCGTTCGGCCGTGAGCAGACCGCGGGTCGGCCCGGCGACCGTCATCACCCGCGTCCCCGGCTCGACCCGGGTTCCGTCGGGCACCCGGTCGGTGACGGTCACCGCCTCGCCCAGGACGACGTGGAACACGGCAGCGGCCACCCCCAGCCCCGCGACGACCCCGGGCTCACGGGCGTTGACGTCACCGCGGCCGGTCGCGTCGGAGGAGATGGTCGCGACGCTGGTGGCGTCCACGGCGCCCTCGGGCAGGTCCTCCCTGAGTGCGCGTGCGATGTCGTCCACGACCTGGTCCGGCTCGAGCCCGGCGACCGCCAGCTCGTCGCGCAGCTCCCGGGGAAGCGGGTGGAGGCTGCGTCACGACGCTGCTCCGTCCGTGGCTGGGGCGGCGTGGAACGACGCCACCGGCCGGCCGCGGTCGAGGGTGAGGTCCACGTGACCGGCCCACTGGTCGTCGTCGCGCTCCGGGAAGTCCTCGCGCCAGTGGGAGCCGCGGGTCTCCTCTCGCAGCGACGCGGCGGCCGTGAGCGCCTGGCTGATCGTCAGCAGGTTGCTGGTCTCCCACGCGTCCGGCCCGGGCTCGTCGCACTCCTGGGACGCCAGCGCGGCCAGGTCGCCGACGGCGTCGGCCAGCCCCTTCTCCGACCGGAGCACGCCGACCTCGCCCGTCATGACCTCCTGCACGTGCCGTCGCACGGCGCCCGGCACGAGCCCGGCCGGCCGATGGTCGACGACGGGGTCCGACCCCGGGCGCAGCTCGCCCGGCAGCACCTCGGCGATCCGCCGCGAGAACACCAGCCCCTCGAGCAGCGAGTTGGACGCGAGCCGGTTGGCGCCGTGGACGCCGGAGCACGCGACCTCGCCGGTGGCGTAGAGGCCGGCGACGTCCGCGCGGCCCCACAGGTCCGTGGCGACGCCCCCGGAGGCGTAGTGCTGGGCCGGCGCGACCGGGATCAGCTCGGTCACGGGGTCGACCCCGTGCTGGCGGGCGGTCGCCAGGATCGTGGGGAACCGCCGCTCCCAGAAACCCGACCCGCTCGCCTCGCCTGTGGGGCCGACCCCGAGGTGGCGGGCGTCGAGCCACATGTGGGCGCGGCCCGTCTCGTTCATCCGGCGCGTGATGGCCTTGGCGACGACGTCGCGCGGCGCGAGGTCCGCGAGCTCGTGGACGTCCTCCATGATCCGGCGGCCCTCCCAGTCGACGAGGAAGGCGCCCTCACCGCGGACGGCCTCGGAGATCAGCGGCTGCTGCCCCTGCGAGTGGGGCCCGAGCCACATCACGGTCGGGTGGAACTGCACGAACTCCAGGTCGCGCAGCGTGGCGCCGGCCCGCAGCGCGAGGGCCATGCCGTCGCCGGTCGCGACGCTCGGGTTGGTGCTCTGTGAGAAGACCTGGCCGAGCCCGCCGCTGGCGAGCACGACCCCCCGGCACAGCACCCGGCCGACGCCGTCGACCTGGCCCTCGCCGAGGACGTGGACCGTCACCCCGGCGACCCCGCCGTCCGCGGCGAGCAGCAGGTCGACGGCCAGCGCGTGCTGGATGACCTCGATCTCGGGAGCGCGCTCGACGGCGGCGATCAGCGCGCGCTGGATCTCCGCACCGGTCGCATCGCCGCCGGCGTGGGCGATCCGGTCGCGGTGGTGCCCGCCCTCGCGGGTGAGGGACAGGACGCCGTCGTGCTGGTCGAACACGGCGCCCCAGCTGATCAGCTCGTGCACGGCCTCCGGACCTTCGTTGACGAGCACCCGCACCGCCTCGCGGTCGCAGGCCCCGGCTCCGGCGACCAGGGTGTCTCGCTGGTGCTGCTCAGGGGTGTCGCCGGGGCCGAGCGCGGCGGCGATCCCGCCCTGCGCCCACTGGGTCGAGCCGGCGTTGAGGACGTCCTTGGTGACGACCAGGATCTTGCCGACCTGCCCGTAGAGCCGCAGCGCGGCGGTCAGCCCGGCGATGCCCGAGCCGACGATCACGACGTCGGCGCGCGTGGTCCACCCGGGTTCCGGCGCCGTGAGTCGTGAAGGGGTCACCGGGAGATGATGTCACCGCGCGCGAGATCCGGGTCTCCGAAGGTCCCGGCGGGATCGGACCCGGTCGCCAGGATCCGGTTGTCGGCGTCGACGAAGACCACGTGCGGCTCGAGGCTCCTCGCCTCCTCGGTCGTGACCTGCCCGTAGCCGATCAGGATCACGACGTCGCCCGGGTGGACCAGCCGGGCGGCGGCACCGTTGATGCCGAGCACGCCCGAGCCGCGCTCGCCGGCGATCGTGTAGGTCTCGAGCCGGGCTCCGTTGGTGACGTCGACGATGTGCACCAGCTCGCCGGGCAGCAGGTCGGCGGCGTCGAGCAGGTCCTCGTCGACGGTGACCGAACCGACGTAGTGCAGGTCGGCCTGCGTGACGGTCGCGCGGTGGATCTTGCTCGTCATCATGGTCCGCAGCATCAGTCGTCTCCTCCGAGGGTGAGCGCGAGGTTGTCGATCAGGCGCGTGCCGCCCACCCGGGCCGCGACCAGGACCCGGGCGCGGGTCCCGTCCGGCACGTCGTCCGGCAGCTCGCCCAGGTCGGGGTCGGTGATCACGAGGTAGTCGAGGTCGACGCCGTGGGCCTGTCGCTGCTCGGCCCTGGCGGCCTCCAGCGCGACGTCCTTGCCCCAGCGCGCGGCCGCCCGGGCGGCGTACAGGGTCCGGCTGAGGGCGAGGGCACGCCGCCGCTGCTCGGCGTCGAGGTAGCGGTTGCGGGACGACATCGCGAGGCCGTCGGGCTCGCGACGGGTGGGGCCCCCCACGACTTCGACCGGCAGGCACAGGTCGGCGACCATCCGCCGGATCAGCACGAGCTGCTGGTAGTCCTTCTCACCGAAGATCGCCACGTCGGGCTGCACGAGCCCGAGGAGCTTCGCGACGACCGTGAGCACGCCCCGGTAGTGGCCCGGCCGGATCCTGCCCTCGAGGACGTCGGCGAGCGGGCCCGGGTCGACAGTGACCTGCGGGTCGCCGCCGGGGTAGACGTCGGCCGCGCCGGGGACGAACACCACGTCGACCTGCTGCTCGCCACACATCGCGAGGTCCTCGTCGAGCGTGCGGGGGTAGCGCGCGAGGTCCTCGCCGGGACCGAACTGCATCGGGTTGACGAAGATCGAGACGACCACCCGGCCGTCGGGCCCGACCTGCTCGCGCATCCTCGACATCAGGCTCGCGTGACCGTCGTGGAGGGCGCCCATGGTCGGGACCAGCCCGACCCGGCCGCGCGGTCCCGGGCGGGGCGACAGGAGCTCCGCGAGCTCCTGCCGGGTGCTCGCGAGGGCGGGTCCGGTCATCGGTAGGTGCGGGTCTGCCGGGTCTGGGTCGGGGCCAGTGCCGCGTCGAGCACCTGGCGGAGCTTGGCGGCGCGGATCGGCAGCAGCCGGCCGTCGGTGACGACCCGGTCCAGCGTGGCCCGGCCGAGCGCGACGTACGACGGCAGCGTGTCGGGGGCGTGGCGGGCCACCTCGGCGAGGTGGTCGCGGACCGTCTCGACGTCGCCGCGGGCGATCGGGCCGGTCAGGGCGGAGTCGCCCTGCTCGAGGACGTTGTCGAGAGCGGCCTGGAGCAGCGGCCGCGAGCGTGTCGGCGGGCCGGTCGGCGCCGGAGGCCGACAGCAGCTCCATCGCCTGCGTCACCAGCGTGACGAGGTGGTTGGCGCCGTGGGCCAGTCCCGCGTGGTAGAGCGCCCGCTTGTCCTCCGACACCCAGATCGGGCGGCCGCCGAGGTCGGCGACCAGCCGCTCGGCCAGCGCCCGCTCGGCATCGCCGACGGTCACGCCGAACACGCACCCGGAGAGCCGGGGCAGGTCGATGGCCGTGCCGGTGAACGTCATGGCCGGGTGCAGCGCGACGGGCCGCGCGCCCACGGCGGCCGCCGGGTCGAGGACGGCCAGGCCGTGCCGGCCGGACGTGTGCACGACGTACTGGCCCGCGATGGATGGCGCCCGAGGCGGCGAGCATCGAGACGACGTTGGACAGCATGTCGTCGGGGACCGTCAGGAGCAGGACGTCGCAGGCGCGCGCGACCGCGGACGGCTTGTCGACCGGGTACTCCGGGCAGCAGCGCGTCGATCCGGCCGCGGGAGGCGTCGGACTCACCTGCGGTGGCCACGATCTCGTGGTCCGCGTCGCGGAGGCCGGCGGCCAGCACGGCACCGACCCGGCCGGCGCCGACGACGCCGATCCGCAGGGCCGCGGCGCGGGAGGCGGGCACGGTCGAGCTGCTCATTCGTCGAACCTCTCGTTGCAGTCCCTCCGCCATCCGCGGCGGGTGCCACGGACCGGTACGGGTACCAGACGATTGCTGTTCGGTCACTCTGATCAGACAACGCCGAGGCTACGCGGCGCGGCTTCCGCCAGGGAACCGGTACGGCGCGTCGCCAAGATCACACCCCAGGCGGGCCGGTTCCCGCCGCCGCGCGGTCTGGGAGGATGCGGCGCATGGTGCAACGCGAGGCGTCGCGACCGTGCGTGGTCGCCCTGCTGGCAGGCGGCACCGGCTCCCGGATCGGCGGCGACACCCCGAAGCAGCTGCTCGGCGTCGCCGGCCGGACCCTGCTCGAGCACGCCCTCCGGGCCTTCCACACGCACCCCGGCGTGGACGCGATCACGCTCGTGATGGCGCCCGGGCACCTCGATGCGGCCCGCTCGATCGTGCGGGAGGGCCGCTACCACGACAAGGTGACCGCGGTGGTCGAGGGCGGGGCGACCCGTAGCGACAGCACCCGGGCCGCACTCGCGACGTTGCCCTCCGAGCCCTGCCACGTGCTGGTGCACGACGCGGCCCGGCCGCTGGTCACCGCGCGGATCATCAGCGACTGCCTGGCGGCCCTCGCGTCGTACCCGGCCGTCAACGTGGCGATCGAGTCCGCCGACACCCTGGTCGCGGTCGACGAAGCGGGGCTGGTGGTCGACACGCCGCCGCGGGCGTCGCTGCGCCGCGTGCAGACACCCCAGGGCTTCCGGTCGGAGGTCCTCGCCGAGGCCTACGCGCTGGCCTCCGCCGACCCCGAGTTCGCCGCGACCGACGACGTCAGCGTCGTCCGCCGGCTACCTCCCCGACGTGCCGGTCGCGGTCGTCCCCGGGGACGAGCGGAACCTCAAGGTGACCACGCCGGTCGACCTCGAGATCGTGGCCGCGCTGCTCGGAGCCGGGGGCCGGTGACCGGATGCCGCTGCTGAGCGTCGTGGTGCCGGCCTACCAGGTCGTCGAGTGGCTCGAGGAGTCACTCCGCAGCGTGCTCGACCAGTCGCTCGCCGACCTGGAGGTCGTCGTCGTCGACGACGGGTCCAGCGACGGCACCGGCGAGCTGGCCGACCGGATCGCGGCGGGCGACGACCGGGTGCGGGTCGTGCACCAGCCGAACGCCGGGCTGGGGGCGGCCCGCAACGCCGGTACGGCGGCCGCGACCGGTGAGTTCCTGACGTTCGCCGACAGCGACGACCTGGTGCTGCCCGGTGCCTACGAGCTGCTGGTCGGCTCGCTCCGCACGAGCGGCTCGGACCTCGCCATCGGGGCGGTCGAACGCCTCCGCGGCACGTGAGACGTTCGTGACGCCGCTGATGCGCGTCAACCACCAGCACCCGCTCACCGGGGTCCGGATCGACGCGGCCCCGCTGCTGCTCGCCGACGTGTTCGCCTGGAACAAGGTCTACCGCCGCTCGTTCTGGGACGCCCACGGACTGGCGTTCCCCGAAGGGGTCCGCTACGAGGACCAGCCGACCCTGACCGAGGCGCTGGTGCCGTGCACGCCCGGTTCGACTCGCTGGTCGAGCCGGTCTACCGGTGGCGGGTGCGCGACGACGGGACGTCGATCAGCCAGCAGCGCGGCGACCTCGTCGACCTGCGCGACCGCCTGGCCACGAAGCGCCGGAGCCTCGCCACGGTCCGCGGTCACACGGCGCCCGCCACGCAGCGGGTGTTCGTGCGGCGGGTGCTGCCGGTCGACCTGTGGGAGTACTTCCGCGCGGTGCCCGGCAGCTCCGACGAGTTCTGGGCGACCCTGCGCGAGGGGGTCCGTGAGCTGTGGAGCGACGACACGCTGCCGTTCGAGCGGACCGCGCTGCCGCTGCGGCAGCGGATCATGGGGTGGCTGGTCGCGTCCGACCGGCGGGCCGACCTGGAGTCGTTCCTGGAGTGGCTCGACGGTCAGCCGGCGCCGCTGCCGACCCGGCAGGTGAGCGGTCGCACCGTCGTCGACCACCCGTACGCCGAGGAGCCCGGCCTGCCGGCCGAGCTCCTCAGCCCGTGAGGCTCGCTCGCCGAGGCGAGGAGACCCGGGCTCAGCCCTCCAGCAGGCCCTGCTCGACCAGGAAGTCGCGCGCGACGTCCTCGGCGGTCTCGCGGTCGACGGCCACCCGGCCGTTCAGCTCGGTGAGGGCCTCGGTGGTCAGCGCAGCCATCAGCGCCTCGAGCGGCTCCGCGACGTCGGGGTTGGCGTCGAGGAACTCGGTGCTGACGGCGGGCACGAGGTTCTGGGCCGGCTGGATCGACTGGTCGTCCTCGAGCAGCACCAGGCCCTGGCTCTCCAGCGTGCCGTCGGTGGTCGAGGTCAGGCCGAGCTGCGACTCGCCGTTGATCACCGACTCGTAGGTCTGCGGGCTCGCGAAGCCGAGCGGGAGCACCTCCTTGATGTCGATGCCGTAGACGTCGGAGAGACCGCCGCCGCAGTCGGCGCGGTCCTCGCAGTCGGGCGCCGCGGCGAGCGTGACGGTCTCGCCCTCGAGGTCCGACAGCGACGTCACGTCGTTCTGCTCGGAGTACTCCTGGGTGACGAAGAACGCGTTGGTGTCGGTGGCCTCCGAGGGGTCGAGCAGCGTGATGCCCTGTCCCTCGAGGAGGCTCTGCGCGTTGCTGATGGACTCGGCCGCGTCGGAGGTCGTCAGCGACTCGGCGTCGGCGCCGTTCTCGGTGATGTTGAGGAAGTCGACGATGCCGCCGACGTACTCGGGGACGACGTCGATCTGGCCCGGGAACTGTTGCATGTAGACGTCGCGGGTGTCGACGAGGTTGACCTCGACGGTGTATCCGGCGTCCTCGAGGAGCTGGGAGTACATGGCGGCGACCAGCTCGGCCTCGGGGAAGGCCTGGCCCGAGATCGAGACGTCACCGCCCCCGCCGTCGGAGGTGGTGGGCGTGCCCTCGGGCTCGTCGGCGAGCTCGTCACCGGCACACGCCGTGACCAGGAGGAGCGAGCCGAGAGAGACGAGTGCCGCGATCGATCGACGTGCGTGCATGGTGGGTGATTCCTTCTGTGTCCCGCGGGCGTGCCGCGCGTGTCCGGAGCTGCGATCAGCCGGGATCGGCCGCTGCCAGCGTATTACCTGCCCCTGACGCCGGGCTCCCCCCGCCGGAGGAGCGCCGCTTCGGGTCGACCAGCCGCTGCAGGGCGGCGGCGGCCAGCTCCAGGACCAGCGCACCCAGCGCGACCACGATCGCACCGGCGATGCCCTTGGGGTAGTTGGACCGGTAGAACCCGTCGGTGATGATCCGGCCCAGCCCCGGCCCGGCGACCAGGGCGGCGATGGTGGCGGTCGCCCACACCTGCACCAGTGCCAGCCGCAGCCCCGAGACCACCAGCGGCAGCGCCAGCGGCAGCTCGACGCGGAAGAACTGCTGCGGTCCGGTCATCCCCATCCCGCGCGCCGCCTCCTTCACCTCGCCCGGCACCTCGCGGACGGCGACGTACGACTGGGTGACGATGGGTGGCAGCGCGAACAGCATGAGCGCGATGAGGGTCGCGAGCCCGGCCCGGCCGTAGGGGCCGAAGTCGGCCGTGCCGGGCCAGTCGGCGATCACGAGCAGCGCGAGCAGCGCGAACGTCGGGATCGCCCGGCCGACGTTCGAGATGTTGATCGCGAGGAAGCCGCCCCGTCCGAGGTGCCCCAGCCACAGCGCGATCGGCAGGCCGACCAGCATCGCGAGGGCGAGCGCGGTGCCGGTCAGGAGCAGCTGCTCCATCAGCCGTGCCCCCATGCCGCCGTCGCCCTGCCAGTGGGCGGGGTCGGTGAGGTAGCGCCAGGTGTCGGCGAAGATGTTCATGCGGCCTGCCCCCGGGTCCAGGGGGTGAGCAGCCGCTGCGTCAGCACCAGGAGGACGTCGAGCAGCACCGCGAGCAGCACGCACAGGACGGCCGCCGCGAAGAGCTCGGCGCGGAAGTTCGTGTCGACACCCTCCTTGATCAGGTTGCCCAGCCCGCCGTACGACACGAGCGTCCCGACCGTCGTGAGCGCCACGGTCGACACCGTGGCCACCCGCAGGCCGGCCATGATCACCGGCAGCGCCAGCGGCAGCTCGATCCGCAGCAGCAGCCGGCGCCGGCCGTAGCCGAGGCCGGTCGCGGACTCGCGCACGTCGTCGGGCACCGACTCCAGGCCCGCGAGGATCGCACGCACCAGGATGGTCAGGGCGTACAGCCCGAGGCCGATCACGACCGTCGTCGGGGACAGGCCGGTGAACGGCACCAGCAGCGAGAAGAGCGCCAACGAGGGGATCGTGTAGAGCCCGGTGCTGAGGCCGAGCACCGACGACTCCAGCCGCGGGTAGCGCCGGGCGAGCAGGGCCAGCGGGAACGCGATCACCACGCCCAGGACCACGGCCGCGACCGTGATCAGCACGTGCTCGACGGTGGCGTCGACCAGCTCGCCCTGCCGGTCCACGAAGTACTGCCCGCAGATCCACTCGTTGGTGAGCCGGCTGTAGCAGCTCGGCTCGACCGCGCTCGTCAGCGCGCTCGCCGCGGGTAGGGTCACGGTCATGGACGTTACCGCCACCGGGCCGGACGTACCCACGATGATCCGGCTGAGGGGTGTCGGGAAGACGTACGGCGACGGCACGGTCGCGGTCCACGAGCTCGACCTCGACGTGCGCCAGGGCGAGCTCGTCGTGCTCGTCGGGCCCTCGGGTTGCGGCAAGTCGACGACCTTGAAGATGGTCAACCGGCTGATCGAGCCCACCACCGGCACGATCGAGATCGACGGTCGGGACGTCACAAGCTCCGACCCGGTCGAGCTGCGCCGCGGGATCGGGTACGTCATCCAGCAGGTGGGGCTGTTCCCCCACCAGTCGATCGAGACCAACGTGATGACGGTGCCGCTCCTGTACGGCGAGTCCAAGGCGACCGCGCGCGAGCGCGCCCACGCGCTGATGGACCTGGTGGGCCTCGAGCCGGCGACGTACGCCGCCCGCTACCCGCACCAGCTGTCGGGCGGTCAGCGGCAGCGGGTCGGCGTCGCGCGGGCGCTCGCCGCCGACCCGCCGGTGCTGCTGATGGACGAGCCGTTCGGCGCGGTCGACCCGGTGGTGCGGCTCCGCCTGCAGGACGAGTTCCTGCGACTGCAGCAGGAGCTCGGCAAGACCGTGGTGCTGGTGACCCACGACATCGACGAGGCCGTGAAGATGGGCGACCGGGTCGCCGTGTTCGCCGCGGGCGGCCGGCTGGCGCAGTTCGCCACGCCCGTGGAGCTGCTCGCGCGGCCCGCGGACGACGACGTCGCCGACTTCGTCGGGTCGACGACGGGCCTGCGGCGGCTTTCGGTGACCCCGCTGCACCGCGACCACCTCGAGCCGATGGACGGGGTGAGTGCCGGTGAGCTCGGCGCCGCGATCGACCTCGACTCCACCCTCGAGGAGGCGCTCGCCGCCATGCTGCGCGACGACCGGCCGGTCGTCGGGGTCAAGGACGGGTCCCAGTTCGTCGGGGTGCTCACCCCGCTCGGGGTGCACCGGGCGCTGCGGGCCTCGCTGGCCGAGTGACTCAGCGGACCGGCACGGCCCGGTGCCACGACTCCGTGACGTACTTCGTGGTCCACCCCAGCGCGGAGTAGAGCCCCTCCGCACCGGTCGGTGAGTCGGCGTCCACCTCGAGCCCCACGCGGTCACGGCCGCGGGCGGCCGCGTCCGCGATGATCGTGCGGAGCAGCGCCTTCGCGACCCCCTGCCCGCGGGCGGCGTCGATCACACCGATGTAGGACACGTAGGACCCGTCGGGTCCGCCGTTCGTGTCGAGCTGGGTGCCGATCAGGGCGCCGACCGGCATCGGGCCAAGGCCCTCCAACAGCGCGCCGTCGAGCTCTGCGAGCCACCAGTGGTCCCAGCGGTGGCCGGGGTCCTCGCGCAGCCGGTACACGAACTCGGGGAAGGTCTCCTCCCACGAGTTGAAGTGGTCGCGGAAGGCCTCCTCGAGCACCTGGTGCGCGGCCCGGACGTCGAGCGTGTCGGGCAGCCCGTCCGGCGTCCGGCGCACCAGCCGGATCGTGACCTTGTCCTGGGTCCAGGCCGCCGGGTCGGGCACCAGCGCGGCCTCCTCGGGTAGGACCGGCCGGCTCATCTGGAGCCAGCGGCGCACCCGCTGGAAGCCGGCCGCCTCCAGCCACGCGTGCTGCCGGTCGTCGTCGGCGAACGCACCGGTGTCGATCTGCTGCACGTCGACGTCGCGCGCGGCGCCCACCGCCCGCGCCTGCTCGTCCGCCCAGGAGAACAGCAGCGACGAGCAGGCGTCGGCCACGGCGTCGGGCAGGTCGCGCTCGACCACGTGGACGAACAGCATCCGGCCCTCGGCGCGGTCGTGGACGCTCCCCCAGGCCCGGATCTCGCCGTCGGGGTCGCGCAGCACGACGTTCTCGCGCATCCGCAGCCCGCGCTCGGACACCTCGACCAGGACGTCGTCGACCGAGGCGCCGGCCCAGCCGCGTCCGGCCCGCTCGTGCCCGCGCAGCAGGTGGGTGAGCCGGGCGACCACGAACCGGTCGGCCGGGTCGGGCTGCGCCACCCGCCAGTCGTCGAGCAGGTGCTCGGAGTCCGCGAGGAGCCCGTCAGGGTCGCTGTGGAACCGGTTGTCCTCGGGGATCACGTCATCCGATTCTGCCGTACGGCGCGCGGGAGCCCGGGGCCGGTCGTGCGACCGGCCCCGGGCACACCCGGGCGTGGGTCAGGCGCGCAGCCGGTGCGGCTCGGCCTGCCAGGTGAGGATCTCGGCCCGCGCGACGTCCAGCTCCTGCTCGAGCTCGGCCACGCGCAGCACCGCCTCGGCGGCCCGCTCCTCGGCCTCCTCGAGCTTCGCCGAGGTCGCCCGGCCGACCGCCTCCGCGCCCTCGGCGCGGCGCGCCTCGGCGTTGAACTTCATGGTGGCCGCGGCCGCCCGCTTCTGGGCGGACGACAGCGCGGCCTCCAGCTCGGTGAGGGCGTGCTCCTGGTGGTCGACCCGGGCTCGCATCGCGGAGGCGAACACGTGGTGCTCGGCGGTGCGCCGGTCGGTCAGGTCGCGGTAGGCCGAGGCCTGGGCGGCCCGGTCGCTCGCGGCGTCGCGGCGGGCCTGGAGCAGCTCGGAGTGGGTGATCCGCGTGGCGGCGATGCCGAGCACGACGGAGGAGCTGGCAGCGAGCGCCTGGAACCAGGCGGAGCTGCCGAGGAACGCGGCGGTCACGAGGACCGCTGCGCCCGTGAGCAGGGCTACGGCGACGGTGAGCCTGGTGCTGCGTTGTCGCCGGCGTGCAGTCGGGGAAGACATAACCTTGAGGTTAGGTCTCCTCGTCGTCGGAACGGACGCGACACGCGCGTTCGAGGAGCAGCGCTCCCACGACGATCAGACCACCGGCGAGCGCCGCGAGGAGGGACCGGACGATCCGCTCGCCGCCCAGCTCGGCCGCGACGCCGAGCCAGCTCACGGCGTACCCGAGGTAGCCGCCGGCGGCCAGGCCACCCACCAGGACCGAGGCGCGCGCCAGCACCAGCCGGTTGACGGCGTGGTGCGGCTCGAGCCAGCGACGGTGGACGTGGACGGTGCGATGGGTGACGTAGGCCGTGGCGAGCAGCACCGCGGCGACCACGGCGAGCGAGGCCGGCTGGAGCCAGCTCACCACCGGTGGGTTCCCGAGCCGGTCCGACACCGGGTGCAGCAGCCAGCCGGCGACCAGTCCCACCATGACGGAGGAGCCGACCGCGGCCGTCCCCGTGGGCCGCAGGTGTCCGTCGGGCGACTCCTGACCGGGGGGACCGGTCACTGCACCTCGAGCGTGAGGTCGTCGCGCTTGCGCAGCCCCGCGGCGTCGAGCTCGGCGAGCAGGTCGACGATCCGGCCGGCCTCGGGCAGCTCGGCCTCCGGCTCGAGGTCGTGCCAGGGCTTCAGCACGAACGCCCGGTCCTTGGCCCGCGGGTGCGGCAGCTTCAGCTCGTCGTCGCTGCGGCGGTCGCCGACCACGATCAGGTCGATGTCGAGGGTCCGGGGCGCGTTGCGGATGTCGGTCCGCTCGCGGTCGAAGGCGTCCTCGACGGCCAGCGCGCGGTCGAGGAGCCGGTGCGCGGCCAGCGTGGTGTCGAGGAGGACCACGGCGTTGAGGAACGTCTCGGAGCCCGCGGGGGCGTCGACCGGCTCGGTCTCGTAGACCGGCGACGCGGCGGTGACCCACACGTCGGGCGTGTCGGCCAGCGCGTCGACGGCGCCCTGCAGGGCGGTCATCCGCTCGCCGAGGTTGGACCCCAGGGCGAGGACCGCTCGCCGGATCGGTCGCATCTCGCCCGTCAGGGTGTCGGCATCGATGATGTGCGGGTTGGGCGTCTCGGTCACAGGGGGTCCCTCACGTCTCTCCGGATCGTCAATGCCACGTCGGCGAAGGCCGTCGCGATGGGTGCGTCGGGCTTGTGCACGGTCACCCGCGCCCATTCAACACGACGCTCGTCGAGGCAGACACCGGCCACCCGTGCGGCCAGCGTCTCGATCAGGTCGACTGGATCCGACTCGACGGCGGCCTTCACCCGAGCCACGAGGTTCCCGTAGTCGACCGTGTCCTGCAAGTCGTCCGACGCGGCGGCGGGACGGGTGTCAACGCCCAGCGTGAGGTCGATCACGAACGGTTGGCCCTCGCGTCGCTCGTGCTCGAACACACCGTGGTGGCCGAAGCACTCGATCCCGGTCACGGTCAGCTCGTCCACCGTTCCTCCTCCAGTCGCTGCCAGACGCGGAGCGCGTCCCGGCTGGCGCGCACGTCGTGGACCCGGATCCCCCACACGCCGCGCTGGGCGAGCAGCACCGTGATCGCCGCGCCGGCGGCCTCGCGGTCGTCGACCGACCGGGGGACCCCCGACGGGTCGGCGAGGAGCGCGCCCAGGAACGACTTGCGGCTGGCGCCGACCAGCAGCGGGAACCCGAGGCCGGCGATCACGTCGAGCCCGGCGAGCAGCGCCCAGTTGTGGTCGGCCGTCTTGGCGAACCCGAGCCCGGGGTCGAGGACCAGCCGCTCGTCGGGGATCCCGGCGGCCCGCACCGCCGCCACCCGCTCCGCGAGCTCGTCGCGCACGGTGGTGACCGCCCCCTCGTCGTACGACGCCAGGGCCTGCATCCGGTCGGCGTGGCCGCGCCAGTGCATCGCGACGTACGTCGCGGTGGAGCCGGCGACGACGTCGAGGATCGCCGGGTCGGCGAGCCCGCCCGACACGTCGTTGACCACGGTCGCTCCGGCGGCCAGCGCCTCGCGGGCCACCTCGGAGCGCATCGTGTCGACCGACACGACCGCGTCGGCCGCGAGCGCCTCGATCACCGGGATCACGCGCCCGAGCTCGTCCTCGACGGTCGGCCGCACCGCGCCCGGCCGGGTCGACTCGCCGCCGATGTCGAGCAGGTCCGCCCCATCGGCCAGCAGCTGCCGGCCGTGGGCGACCGCGGCCGCGGGATCGTCGTAGCGGCCCCCGTCGGAGAAGGAGTCGGGCGTGACGTTCACGACCCCCATCAGCGTCGGGGCCATCGCGGTCACAGCCTCCGGTGGATGAGCGCCATCGCCTCGGAGCGGGTCGCGGCGTTGTGCATCTGGCCCCGGACCGCCGACGTGATGGTGCGGGCACCCGCCTTGCGCACCCCGCGCATCGTCATGCACAGGTGCTCGGCCTCGATCACCACGATCACGCCGCGGGCGTCGAGGATCTCCATCAGCGAGTCGGCGATCTGCGTCGTCAGCCGCTCCTGCACCTGCGGCCGCTTGGCGTAGACGTCGACCAGCCGCGCGAGCTTCGAGAGCCCGGTGATCTTCCCTGACTCCGCCGGGATGTAGCCGACGTGGGCGACGCCGGTGAACGGCACGAGGTGGTGCTCGCACATCGACCACAGCTCGATGTCGCGGACCAGCACCATCTCGTCGTGACCGAGGTCGAACGTCGTGGTCAGCACCTCCTCGGCGGTCTGGCGCAGGCCGGCCGTCAGCTCGGCGTACGCCCTGGCCACCCGGGACGGGGTGTCGTGCAGTCCCTCGCGCTTCGGGTCCTCGCCGATCGCGATCAGCAGCTCGCGGACGGCCGCCTCGGCCCGAGGCTGGTCGAACGCGGGAATGTCGTCCGGCGCACGGTCCGGGTAGGCGACCGGGTCGATCATGCGGTGGGCGGTGGCTCGGGTGGGTCGGCCGCGGGGCCGAGGCCGCTGCCGCCGTGGACGTCGCCGCCGCTTCCCGGCGGGGTGATGACCACCCCGGCGGAGGCCTCCTCGGCCGGCTGGCCGTTGGCCCGGACCCGGTCGCGGATCTCCTGTGGGACCTCGATCGGCGGGATGGCCGACGGGGACCGGTCCGGCGAGCCGGTCCAGGCCGGACGCTCCGGCCGGCGACGGAGTGCCTCGAACACCTCGGCGACCTCCTGCTTGTCGAGGGTCTCCCGGTCGAGCAGCGCGAGCACCAGCGCGTCGAGCACGTCGCGGTTCTCCTCGAGGATGTCGAACGCCTCCTGGTGGGCGACGGCCACGAACGTCTTGACCTGTTCGTCGACCTTGGCGGCGACGTCCTCGGAGTAGTTGCGCTGGTGCCCGATGTCGCGGCCCAGGAAGGGCTCGGAGTTGCCGTCACCGAGCCGCACCGCTCCCAGCACCTCGGTCATGCCGTACTGGGTGACCATCGCGCGCGCCAGGTTGGTCGCCTTCTCGATGTCGTCGCCGGCGCCGGTGGTCGGGTCGTGGAACACCATCTCCTCGGCGGCCCGCCCACCCATCATGTAGGCGAGCTTGTCGAGCAGCTCGCTGCGGGTCTGGGAGTACTTGTCCTCGTCGGGCAGCACCATGGTGTAGCCCAGCGCCCGGCCGCGCGGCAGGATCGTCACCTTGTGCACGGGGTCGCTGCCGGGCAGGGCCGCGGCCACCAGCGCGTGGCCGCCCTCGTGGTAGGCCGTGACGAGCTTCTCCTTCTCGCTCATCAGGCGGGTACGCCGCTGCGGGCCCGCGATCACGCGGTCGATGGCCTCGTCGAGGGCGTCGTTGGTGATCTGCTTCCCGCCCTGGCGGGCCGTGAGCAGCGCGGCCTCGTTGAGGACGTTGGCGAGGTCGGCACCGGTGAAGCCCGGCGTCCGCCGCGCGACGCCCTTGAGGTCGATGTCGACGGCCATCGGCTTGCCGCGGGAGTGGACCTGGAGGATCTGGTGGCGGCCGGACAGGTCGGGGGCGTCCACCTGGATCTGCCGGTCGAAGCGGCCCGGGCGGAGCAGGGCCGGGTCGAGGACGTCGGGACGGTTGGTCGCGGCGATCAGGATCACGCCGCCGCGGACGTCGAAGCCGTCCATCTCGACGAGCAGCTGGTTGAGGGTCTGCTCGCGCTCGTCGTGGCCGCCGCCCATGCCGGCGCCGCGGTGACGGCCGACGGCATCGATCTCGTCGATGAAGACGATCGCGGGCGCGTTCTCCTTGGCCTGCTCGAACAGGTCGCGGACCCGGCTCGCGCCCACGCCGACGAACATCTCGACGAAGTCGGAGCCGGAGATCGAGTAAAAGGGGACCCCCGCTTCCCCGGCCACGGCCCGGGCCAGCAGGGTCTTGCCGGTGCCCGGCGGGCCGTAGAGCAGCACGCCCTTGGGGATCTTGGCGCCCACCGCCTGGAACTTGGCCGGCTCCTGGAGGAACTCCTTGATCTCCCCGAGCTCCTCGATCGCCTCGACGCAGCCGGCGACGTCGCTGAACGTCGTCTTCGGCATGTCCTTGGTGATCAGCTTCGCCTTGGACTTGGCGAACTGCATGACGCCGCGCCCGCCGCCGCCCTGCATGCTGTTCATCAGCCAGAAGAAGACGACCAGGATCAAGATGATCGGGAGGAAGCCGGCCAGGATCGAGCCGAGCACGGACGGCTTGGCGATCTCGGTGGTGTACTCGTCGATGTTGCCGGCGTCGACCTGGCTCTGGACCTCGTCCTCGATCTCCGCCTGGGTGTCGGTCAGCCAGTAGGCCATGACCTGGTTGCCGCCGTCGCGGCTGACGTCGTTGTCGAGCGTGGCCTCGATGACCTGGTCGCCGTCGATGAACTTGATGTCCTGGACCTCACCCGCCTCGATGTACCCGATCATGCGCGAGGTGCTGATCTCGTCGTGCTCCCCAGTGGGGACGAGGTACTGGAGGGCGAGCAGGACGCCGGTCACGGCGAGGATGCCGATGACCCAACGATTGAGGAGGATCCGCTTCACGTACTTCTCTCGACTGGACTGACGACGGGCTGGTGCGACTGACCGACGACGCTACCCGGCGCCGGTCCGGTCCATTCTCGCAGGCGAGCCCAACGGGGGCGAACTGTCACCGGCTCCGCCCGTCGAGCCGACCGGGCCGCCAGGGGCGAGGGCGGGTCGAGACCGCTCAGCCGCCGTACACGTGGGGGGCCAGGGTGCCGATGTCGCGCAGGTTGCGGTACTTCTCGCGGTAGTCGAGCCCGTAGCCCACGACGAACTCGTTGGGGATGTCCCAGCCGACGTACTTCACGTCCACGGGCATCTGGAGCGCCTCGGGCTTGCGGAGCAGGGTGCAGATCTCGACGCTCGCGGGCTCGCGGGACTCCAGGTTCGAGGTGAGCCACGAGAGCGTGAGGCCGGTGTCGATGATCTCGTCGACGATGACCACGTGCCGCCCTGAGATGTCGGTGTCGAGGTCCTTGAGGATCCGGACGACGCCGCTCGACTTCGTCCCGGAGCCGTACGACGACACCGCCATCCAGTCCATCTCGATGTGGCGGGTGAAGCTGCGGGCCAGGTCCGCCATCACCATCACGGCACCCCGCAGGATGCCGACGATCAGCAGGTCGTGCGCCTCGTAGTCGCGCTCGATGTCACGGGCCAGCTCGGCGAGCCGCTCCTGGATCTGCGCCTCGGTGTAGAGGACGTTGACGAGGTCGTTCTCCACGTGGGACGCGTCCATGGGACGCAGCCTAGGACGGGGCGGGGTCCGCGTCTGCTCCGGGTCCGCCGGGCACAGGTGCGGCCCTCACCGGGGGGGTGGGAGGGCCGCCCACCCATCCTCGGCCGTCGGCAGGGGCGGCGGGGGCGGAACCGCTCGAAATGACCCGAACGGGTCATGCGCGGGTGTCCGACGGTACGAACGCCAACCGGCCGTCGCCCCGGACCGCCCGCAGCCGACCCGGGAGGTCGATGCCCCGCTGGCCCCGCCAGGAGTGCAGCAGCTCGTCCACCGCGAGCAGGTGCCCGTAGCTGAGGTCGCTGGGGATGGCGCCCGCGCGCAGGGCCGCCAGCCGCAACACCCGCAGCCGGAGCGCGCCGGGCAGGGTGGCCAGCCGGTCGACCGGCAGCGTCTCGTCGACCACCAGCTCGTCGTACGCGGCTGCGGCCTGGGCGTCGAGCAGCTCGACGTCCGCCCGGACCTGGGGGGCGGTACGGGCCAGCGTCTCGGCGACGCCGGGCCCGAGCTCGCGCTCGAGCAGCGGCATCACGACGGACCGGATCCGGGCCCGGGTGAAGGCGGGGTCGCTGTTGTGGGGGTCGGTCCACCACTCGAGCCCCTCGGCTCGGCACGCGGCCTCGGTCTGCGCCCGGCTCACGGCCAGCAGCGGCCGGCGGAACCGCTCGAAGCCGGGTCGCATCCCGGCGAGCGACCGGCCGCCGCTGCCGCGGGTGAGACCAAGCAGCACGGTCTCGGCCTGGTCGTCGAGGGTGTGACCGAGCAGCACGGCGTGCGCGCCGAACCGCTCGGCGACCTCCTCCAGCACCGCGTAGCGCGCCTCGCGCGCGGCTGCCTCGGGCCCCTGGCCGGAGGCCTTCACGGTCACCCGGACGGCGACGGTCTCGTCGACCCCGAGCGTGACCATCCGCGCCACGAGGGCATCCGCCCGCTCGGCCGAGCCCGGCTGCAGCCCGTGGTCGACGGTGACCCCGACGACCCGCCAGGGCTGGTCTCGGCCCTCGAACACGGTCGCGGCGAGCAGCGCCAGGGAGTCCGCACCCCCGCTGCACGCGACCAGCACCGGCAGCGCGCCGACGCCGGCCAGCTCCCGGCGTACGGCACCGCGGACCGCGGCGACCGCGGGGTCGGGGGTCACAGGACCCGGGCGACCCACGCATCGGGGTCGGCGATCTCGGCCTTGCTGGGCAGGTGCTCGGCGCGCTCCCAGACCGCGTTGAACTCCGTCATGCCGACGCGGTCGACGACGCCGCGGACGAACTTCGCTCCGTCGCGGTACTGCGCCATCTTCACGTCGAGGCCGAGCGCCTTGCGGAGGACCCGGTCGAGCACCCCGATCCCCTGGCGACGGCGGTCGAAGCCGGCGCGGATCGTACCGACGCTGGGGATCACCTGCGGCCCGACGCCGTCCATCACGACGTCGGCGTGGCCCTCGAGCAGCGACATGACGCCGGTGACGCGGTCGACGATGGCCTTCTGCTCGGGGGAGCCGAGTACGTCGAAGATGCTGCCCCCACCACCGCGGACGGCCTCGGCGACCCGCTTCAGCCCGTCGTCGAGCAGCCCGCCGGGGTCCATGGTGTCGGCGAGGGCGCCGATCTCTGCGAACAGGTGGTCGCGCATCCAGGGCACGGCCGTGAACTGCACCCGGTGGGTCTCCTCGTGGAGGGCGACCCATAGCCGGAAGTCGGACGGGTCCGCCTGGAGCTCTCGCTCGACGTGGACGATGTTGGGCGCCACGAGCAGCAGCCGCCCGGATGGCTCGTGGAACGGGTCGAACTGGCCGAGCACCTTGGACGCGAGGAAGCCGAGCAGCAGCCCGACCTCACCGCCGGTGATCCGCGCCCCAACCGCCCGGCTGATGCCGGTCGGCGCGCCCTTCTTGTCCTGCAGCCGCTCGATGACGGGGCCGAGCATGACCGCGAACGCCTCGGTGTTGGCGCGCACCCAGCCCTGCCGGTCGACGACCAGCACGGGCGCGGTCCGCTCGGCGGCCGCCAGCCCGGTGAACTCACGCACCAGGCCGGTCGAGCGGTCGGCCGCGGCGCGCAGCTCGGCGACCGCCTCGTCGGCCTCGCCCGCGGTGACGACGGGCCCGTTGCCGGCGACCCGTCCCCCGAGCACGACCGCGAGCTCCCAGTCGACCATCGAGTCCATGTGTCGACCCTAGCCGGGCACGACGAACGGCTCAGCGGGAGCAACGACAGGCGCCGAGCGCGCCGGCGAGGTTGTCCAGGGCGACCTCGGCCTTGAACGTGTCCGGCTCGCGGATCCGGTCGGCGGCGAGCACGAACGCCATCGGCGTACCGGCCCGGTCGGTGGCGATGCCGGCCAGGGTGCGGACGCCGCCGAGGCTGCCGGTCTTCGCGCGGACCCGGCCCACCCCGGCCGCCGGCGCCTGGTCGAACCGGAACGTCAGCGAGCCCGTGAAGCCGCCCACCGGCAGTCCGGTCACCGCCGCGCGGAGGTCGGGCCGCCCGGCCGCGACCCGCAGCACCTCGAGCAGGGTGGCCGCCCGGACCCGGTTCTGGCGGGACAGGCCGCTGCCGTCGCGGATCACGGCGCCTGCGAGCGGTACGCCGAGGTCCGCCAGGGTCTGGCGGACGCCCTCGGCGCCGCCGGTGAACGAGCCGTCGTCGAGGACGGCGAGCCCGACGTGGTGGGCGAGCACCTCGGCCCCCTCGTTGTCGCTGACCTCGATCACGTGCTCGGCGATCTGGGAGAGCGGCGGACTGCTGACCACCGCGAGCGAGCGCGCCCCGGCGGGCGCCCGTGCGGCGGTCACCGGCCCCCGCACCTTCACCCCCTGCGCGGTGAGCGCCGCGGCGAACGCGGCCCCCGCGTCCGCGGCGGGATCGGCCACCCGCTCGGAGCGGTCCGCCGCGATCCCCTCGTCGACCCAGAGCGCCCCGATCGGCGACACGATGTCGTCGGGGATGTAGTCGGCGCGCCAGTAGGGGCTCGCCGACGGACCGCTGAAGAGGGATGCGTCGTAGGTGAGCCGGACCGGCCTGCGGCCGCCGAGCGCGGCCGCGGCCTGCTTCGCCAGGGTGCGGACGTCCGCGACCCGAGGCCAGTCGTCCGCCGGCGCCCGCGCCAGCATCGGGTCGCCGCCCCCGACCAGTGTCAGCGACCGGCCCCGCGCGACGACCGCCGTCTCGAAGCGGTGGTCAGGACCGAGCGCCGCCAGCGCTGCCGTGACCGTCGCCAGCTTCAGCGTGGAGGCGGGGGTGAACGTCCCGCTGCCGGTGGAGTACGCCGGGCGTCCCCCCTCGAGCGGGGCCACCTCGGCGTGCACCGAGCGCCCGAGGTCACGGTCGGCGAGCGCCCCGGTCAGCGTGCGACGTACGACGGCGCGGAGCAGCGGCCCGCCCTCGGCGGCGTCGGCGACGGGCTCCGGCTGCGGCACCGCGGCGATGTCCATGCCCTCGGGCGGCGGCACCGCCGCGGGCTCGCGGACGGGGTCGGGGGGCTCGTCGGGCGCCCACCGCTCGGAGACCCCGGTCAGGTGGGCAGCGCCCGCCCCGGCGAGCAGGAGCAGCACGAGCAGAACCGGCAGCCACGTCGCCCGTCGCGACGGGTGGCGTCGGTCACCCTTCGGCACAGTCAGACCCCTCTCGGCTGCGTGTTCGGAGCCATTGTGCGCGACACTGGTCCCGGCCCGGACAGGCCGGTGTCGCCGTTGGGAGGACAGACGTGCTCGAGTTCGACGTGGTGGTGGAGATCCCCAAGGGGGAGCGCAACAAGTACGAGGTCGACCACGTGACCGGCCGGATCCGGTTGGACCGGATGCTCTTCACCTCGACGGCGTATCCCGCCGACTACGGCTTCATCGAGAACACGCTCGGCCAGGACGGTGACCCGCTCGACGCGATGGTCATCCTCCAGCAGCCGACGTTCCCCGGCTGCGTCATCCTGTGCCGCGCGATCGGCATGTTCCGCATGACCGACGAGGCCGGCGGCGACGACAAGGTGCTGTGCGTGCCGACCCTCGACCCGCGGCTCGAGCACCTGCGCGACATCAACCACGTCTCGAAGTTCGACCGGCTCGAGATCCAGCACTTCTTCGAGGTCTACAAGGACCTCGAGCCCGGCAAGTCCGTCGAGGGCGCCGACTGGGTCGGCCGGACCGAGGCCGAGGCGGAGGTCCACGCGTCGTTCAAGCGCTTCCAGGACAGCGACGGCCACCCCTGACCGACGGCCGAGTCGTGCCTCGTTCCGGCCGAGTCGTGCCTCGTTCCGGTCGAGTGGTGCGTACGGCGTGAACCAGAAACGACTCGAGCCGATTCAGGCACGAATCGCGCTGATTTACCCACGATTCGCAGTCAGGGGAGGAGCTCGGGTGACCGCAGCATCTCGGGCGGTACGCCGAAGGCGTCCACCAGGTCGACCGCGAGCGGGCGGAGCTTGCGGCACAGGTCGTTCACCTCGCGGCTGATCGCCTTGGACCGCTGCGACGACAGCCGGCCGTGCTCCATGAACCAGCCGCGGTCGGCCTCGATCGTCGTGAGGGCGAACAGGTCGCAGAGCAGGGTGAGGACCACCTTCTGGTCGCCGTCGCCGAGGACGGCGATCTTGTCGAGGAACGCGTCGAGGACCAGCCGCTCCGCGTGCGAGCGGGCGGTGGCGGTGACGTGGTCCTGCACCCGCGAGAACACCACGCCGGGGACGAGGCCGTCGTCGATGCCGCGCTTCAGCCGCCGGGCCACGCCGGCGAGCTGGTGCTCCTCGCGGAACCGCAGCATCATCCGGTGGTAGTTGGGGTCGAGCAGCCCCGCCTCCTGGTCCCACTCGTCGCCGCCGGGCAGCACGTCGCGGATCCGCTCGATCAGCTTGTGGACGGAGGTCCGCTCGATCATCGTCTCGACCGCGAGCCCGGCGACGAACCGCACCATCCCGAACTGGTCGAGGTCCTCGAACTCGCCGGCGTAGTCGGTGAGGAGGCCCTTGGCCACCAGCTGGAGCAGCACGTGGTTGTCGCCCTCGAACGTCGTGAAGACGTCGGTGTCGGCCTTCAGCGCGGCGAACCGGTTCGACGCCCGGTAGCCCTGTCCGCCGCAGGCCTCCCGGCACTCCTGGATGGTGCGGGTGGCGTGCCAAGTGCCGAGCGCCTTGGTGCCGGCGGCGCGCGACTCGAGACGACGTCGGGCGTCCTCACCACCCTGGGCATCGCCGTCCTCCACGGAGAACACCGCGTGCAGCTGGTCAGCCACGACCTCCTGCGCGAAGTGCAGCGCGTAGGTCCGGGCGAGCAGCGGGAACAGCCGCCGCTGGTGGAGCCCGTAGTCGAGCAGCAGGTCCTCCGCCGGAGGGTTCGTCGCCTCGAACTGACGCCGGCGGTCGCCGTACTTCACGGCGATCGCGAGCGCGACCTTGGCCGCGTTGATGCCGGCCCCGCCGATGCACACCCGTCCCTGCACGAGCGTCCCGAGCATGGTGAAGAACCGCCGGTTCGGGTTCTCGATGCTGCTGCGGTACTCGCCGTCAGGCGTCACCTCGGCGAACTGGTTCAGCAGGTTCTCGCGCGGCACCCGGACCCCGTCGAACGTGATCCGGCCGTTGTCGACACCGTTCAGACCCATCTTCAGGCCGTCGTCCTCGATCGTGATGCCGGGCAGCACCGCGCCGTCGCGCCGGAGCGGCACCACCAGCGCGTGCACGCCGTGCCCGGTGCCGCCGACCTCGAGCTGCGCGAAGACCACCGCGAGCTCGGCGTGCCGGGCGGCGCCGCCGATCCAGTCCTTGCGGACCGACGGGTCCGGCGTGGTGATGACGAACTCCCGGGTCCCCGGGTCGTACGTCGCCGTGGTGCCGAGCGCCTGCACGTTCGACCCGTGGCCGACCTCGGTCATCGCGAAGCAGCCCATGGTCGCCCCGGTGATCAGGTCGCGCAGGTAGGCGTCGTGGTGGGGCGTGGTGCCGAGCTGGAGGATCGCGCCGCCGAAGAGGCCGAACTGCACGCCGACCTTGACCAGCACCGACAGGTCGCCGAACGCCAGGGTCTCGAACGCGGCGATCGACGCGCCGAGGTCGCCGCCACCGCCGTACGCGGTCGGGAAGCCCATGCCGGTCTGTCCGGTCGCGGCCATCTCGACGACCAGGTCGCGGACCCGGTCGCGGAACTCGTCGGTGCCGAGCTGCTCGGCCTCCTCCAGCACCGAGGCGTACGTCGCCAGGTTGGTGCGCACCAGGTCGCGGACCTCGGCGTACCGGCCGTCGAGCAGGCGGGTCAGCGCCGGGACGTCGATCTCGGGCTGGCGGTAGCCCGTGGCCGGCGGCTCCAGATCCGGCTCGAGATCCGGGTCGAGGTCCGTGGTGTCGAGGCTGGGGTCGGTGGCCATGCCCCGACGCTACTGAGCGGTCAAGGCCGGGCGTAGAAGTTGGGCGTGGTCCAGTAGTACATCGACTCCTGGCTCACGGGCCGTCCGGTGCGCGGGGCGTGGATGATCTGGCCGCCGCCGATGTAGAGGGCCACGTGGAAGATCGAGGACGGGCTGCTGGACGAACCCCAGAACACCAGGTCTCCCGGCCGGAGGCTGCTGGACGAGATCGGGGTCGACTGCTCGTACTGCGCCACCGAGTAGTGCGGCAGGTAGGTCCCACCGGCCTGCCAGGCGCCCATCGTAAGGCCCGAGCAGTCCCACGAGTCGGGCCCGTCGGCGCCCCAGACGTAGGGCTCTCCCAGCTGCGCGCGGGCGAACGCGACCGCCGCGCTGGCACCGCCGCTCGGGGTCGGCGGGTCGTGCTGCGGCTCGGGGTCGTCGGCAGGCTCCGCGGGCTGCTGGGTCGGCTCGGCCGGCTGCTCCTGGTCCTCGGCAGGCGCGGCAGCGCTCGCGGCCTCGGCAGCCTCTGCCTGCTCCGCCTCCGCCGCGGCGGCAGCGGCGGCCGCCTGGGCGGCCTGCTCGTCGAGCGCCTGCTGGCGCTGCTCGGCCAGCGCCACGCTGACGTCCTGCAGCTCGGCGAGCTCGCGGATCAGCTCGCCCTTGCGGCCGGCGATCGCGGACGCCTCGGAGGCCGCGGCGTCGGCGGCGGCGCGGGCGGCGTCGCGGGCGGCACGCGCCTCCACCTGGGCCGCGGCGGCCTCGGCGCGAGCCGTCTCGGCCTGGTCCACGGCGACGTTCGCCAGGGTCGAGGCCGCGACGAACCCGTCGTACCGGGTGTCCAAGGCGGACTCGGCGGCGCGCATGGTCGTGCTCTGCTGGACGACGGTGCCGATCCCGTCGGCCCGCACCATCGACGCGACCGCGGTCAACGCCGGCGACATCTCGTAGGAGCTCACCAGCGCGTCGGCGTACGCGTCCTGCTGGCGGTCCACGTCGGTGCGCGCGATACCGGCTCGCTCGTCCGCGGCGGACGCTGCCCGCCGCGCCTGGTCGAGCCGGTACCGCGCACCGTTCCACGCCTCCGTCGCCTGGGCGGCCTCGATGGCGGACTGCTGGAGTCGCTCGTTCGCCGCCGCCAGGTCTGCCTGGACGGCGTCGACGTCGCGTGCCTTGTCCTGCGCGGCGGCCCGCGCGTCGCGGACCTCCTCGCGGGACGGGGTGTCGGCCGGGTCGGCGAGCGCGGGGAGTCCTGCCACCGGGGGGATGGTGAGACTCAGCGCCAGGCCGAGGGCCACTGCGACACCGACTGCGCGAGGCACGTGGCGATTCCTCCTGCGTTCCGTGATCGGTTCCCGCCCGGTCGAGCGTGGATGCGCCCCGCAGGGCACTCGCGGCACGCTAATGCTCATTCGTCACAAAAGCCACAGATTCCTCAGAAATTTCAGGATCCACCGGCGTGTCGACTTGCGAACTACAACGATGTAGTTCCGCACAGGCGCGGCGGGTCAGTGCTCGACGTCGACCGGGACGGCAGAGGTCTCCGTGGTCGGGTGCGACGCGAGACCGTGCCGCTCGAAGACCTGCCCGCTGGCCCGACCGCCGAGGTAGAAGGCGAGCAGCGCGATCAGGATGCCGGCGACGTCGTCGGCGATGTAGTGCCAGCCGAAGTAGATGGTGGCCACGACCGTCACTGCGAAGTTCGCCCAGAAGACCCAGTGCACGATCCGCGAGCGCACGGTGTACTGCACCATCAGGGCCACCAGCAGCGTGATCGCGACGTGCAGGCTGGCGAAGCCTGCCGTCGACTGCACCGCGCCCTCGACCCCCTGCCAGAGCACCCGCTCGCGGGCGCCGGACAGGGTGTCCATCAGCGCCGAGGTCGGGGTGCCGGCATCGATGACGTCCTCGTAGAGCCAGGGTGCGAAGAACCCCGGGCCGAGGGTGGGCAGGAGGTAGTACGACAGGGTCCCGAGCGACCAGGCGATGCACTGGCTGGTCACGAACCAGTAGCCGTAGGAGATGTTGCGGGACCACACGAGCCACGCGGTGACGGCGAACGGGACGAGCGGCAGGAACCACAGGTAGATGTACGAGAGCACGTGGGCCGAGGCGCCGGTGCCGAGCAGGTTGTGCAGCACGACGCCGGGCTCGTTGCCGAAGAACAGCGCCACGTCGAAGATGTGCAGCTCGAAGTCGTACTTCTTCTCGCGCACGAACGGCAGGAACGACTTGAGGTTCCGGTAGCTGACGTAGGTGACGTAGAAGCAGGCGATGCCCATGACGACGAGCGTCAGCCGCTCCCGCGTCCAGTGTGTCCGGACCCGGTCCAGCGCGATGCTGCGCCAGCGGGTGGGGTTGCCGCGGGAGACCCAGAGCGTCCGGGGCACGATGTCGCCGAGGATCGCGCCGCTCAGCAGCATCGGGAGCCGCAGCCACGACGGCCCGAGGAACCCCTCGGGGTCGGCGAGGCGACGATCGATCAGCACCGCCGTGAGGATCGCGAGCATGCCCATGACGGCGGCAAAGCCGACCAGCAGGACGTAGGCGCGGCGATACACGGTCGCCAGTCTATGGACCCGTCAGTCGCCGCTGATCGGCGCCAGCCGGCTGCCGTCCACGCGCACCGCGACGTCGTCGCCCGGTCCGGGATGGGCGTCGAGCCGAGCGACGGCGTCCAGCTCGCCGAGACCGGGTACGTCGAGCCGGAGCCGGACCTGGTCCGGCGTGAGCCGCGAGGAGACCACGCGCCCCCGGAGCGGGCCGTCGTCCGCGACTGCCAGGGCCGAGCGTCGGAGCGCCACGGCCGGGGCGTCCGGAGCGCCGGCCGCCCGCAGCAGCCGACGGGCGGCGTCGCCGTCCAGGACCGTGGCGTACCCGAGGAAGAGGGCGGTGTCGACGTCGACCGGGGCACGCCACACCTCGGCGATCGGGCCCTGTTGCACGATCCGGCCGGCGCGCATCACGGCCAGCCGGTCGGCGACCGCGAACGCCTCCTCGTGGTCGTGGGTGACCAGGAGCGCGGTCGTCCGGGCCGCCTCCAGGATCGCTCGCAGGTCCCCCGCGAGCCGCTCGCGCAACCCGGCGTCGAGCGCAGACAGTGGCTCGTCGAGCAGCAGCAGCCGGGGCTCGACGGCCAGCGAGCGCGCGAGGGCGACCCGCTGCCGCTCGCCGCCCGAGAGGGTCCCCGGGAGCCGGTCGCCGTACGTCGGCAGGCCGACCAGGTCGAGCAGCTCGGCCACCCGTCGCGCCTGGTCGGGCACCCGGCGCAGGCGCAGCGCGTAGCCGACGTTGCGGGCGACCGTCAGGTGGTCGAAGAGCTGGCCGTCCTGGAACATCAGTGCGAAGCCGCGGCGATGGGTCGGCAGCCGGCTGACGTCGTCGCCGTCCCAGGCGACCGCGCCCGCGTGCAGCGGCTCGAGCCCGGCGATCACGCGGAGCAGGGTCGACTTGCCGCAGCCGGACGGCCCGAGCACGGCGAGCACCTCGCCGTCCGGGAGCTCGAGGCTGACGTGGTCGACGGCCGGCACGCCGTCGAACGTGACGGTCACGTCGCGCAGGGTCAGCACGTCAGAAGGCTCCCACGGAGGCGACCCGGAGCCGCTCGACGAGCAGCATCACCGCCGCCGTGGTCGAGGCCAGCAGGACCGAGGCGGCCAGCGCCATGCCGTAGTTCAGCTCCCCCGGATGACCGAGCAGCCGGAAGATCACCAGGGGCAGGGTCGGGAACTCCTCGCGCGCGAGGAACGAGGTCGCGCCGAACTCGCCCAGCGAGGCGGCGAATGCGAACCCTGCGCCCGCGAGCAGCGGCCTCCACAGCACGGGGAGGTCGACGGTGAGCAGTGACCGCAGCGGCCCGGCGCCCAGCGAGGCGGCCGCCTGCCGCTGTCGGTCGTCGATCCCGGACAGCACCGGCACCAGGGTCCGCACGACCAATGGCAGCGCGACCAGCGCCTGCGCCACCGGCACCAGCAGCGCACTGTCGCGCAGGTCGAGCGGTGGCTCGTCGAGCGTGATCAGGAGGCCGAAGCCCAGCGTCACTGCGGAGACCCCGAGCGGCAGCATGAAGAACCCGTCGAGCGCGCGGCGTACCCGGCGCTCGGTCGAGGTGCGGGAGCGGCGGGTCACCACGACGGCGACGAGCAGTCCGGTGCCGACCGCCATCCAGGTCGCGTCGAACGCGGTGCGCAGCGAGTTGACCAGCGCCTGGGTCACGGTCACCTGGAGCGCCTCGCGGTCGCCGGTCGTGCCGAGGGCGGCGTAGTTGGCCAGGCTCCAGCTCCCGTCGACCCGCAGCGACCCCGCGACCAACGAGCAGATCGGGATCGCGACGAAGGCCAGCACGAGCAGCGTGGCGGCGACCGGCAGACCGTCGAGACGACCGAGCGGGCGCGGCCGGGCGGGTCCACGGGTGACCGGCACGACGGCCCGGGCCCGCTGGGCGACGGCGAGCAGCGCCACCACGACCACGAGCTGCAGGATCGAGAGCGCCGCGGCCGCGGGGAGGTCGAAGACCTGGACCGTCAGCAGGTAGATCTCCGTCTCGACCGTGGCGTAGCGGGTCCCGCCGAGCGTCAGCACGATCCCGAACGCCGTCGCGCAGAACAGGAAGACCACCGTCGCGGCCGACGCGATCGCCGGTAGCAGCGCCGGCAGCGTGACGGTGCGGAACACCTGCCACGGCGAGGCGCCGAGGGTCGCCGCTGCCTGGCCGGCCCGGCCGTCGAGCGCCTCCCACGCGCCGCCGACGACCCGGACCACGACCGCCACGTTGAAGAACACCAGGCCCAGCACGATCGCGACCGGGGTGCCGTCGAGCCCGAGGACGCCGAGCGGGCCGCCCTCGCGCAACAGCTGGCGGAACGCCACGCCCACCACGACCGTCGGCAGCACGAACGGCACCAGCAGCGCCGCGCGCAGCACCCGCCGGAGCGGGAACGTCGTGCGGTGGAGCACGTACGCCGCCGGCAGACCCAGCAGCACCGAGCAGCCCGTGGCCGCCGCGGCCGACCAGAGCGTGAAGCCGAGCACCCGGCCGGTGCGGCCGCGGGTGAGCACCTCGAGGACGGCCCCCGGGTCCAGGGCACCGTCCGGCCGGAGGCCCAGCGCGAGCATGCCGCTGACCGGCAGCACGAAGAAGACGCCGAGGACCGCGACCGGGACCAATGCCAGGGCGAGCAGCCCCAGCAGTCGCCGGCTCACCGTGTGACCAGGTCGCGCCACTCCTGCAGCCAGGCGTCGCGGTGGGTGGCGATCTCGTCGGGGTCGACGACGTAGGGATCGGTGGGCTGCTCGGCGTACTCGGCCCAGTCCTCGGGCAGGGCGACGTCGTCGCGGACCGGGAACACGTACATCGACGTCGGCAGCGCGGCCTGCACGTCCGGGCTGAGCAGGAACTCGACGAGCTGCCGTGCGCCGTCGGGGTTGGTGGCACCGGTGAGCACGCCGGCGTACTCGACCTGACGGGAGCAGGTGTCGAGCAACGCGGCGGTCGACGACTGGTCGGAGCCCGGCGGGACGGTGAACGCGGGCGAGGAGTCGTAGGACAGCACGACCGGCCGCTCGCCCGCCCTCGCCACCCTGCGTGAAGTCGCCGTAGTAGGCGTCGGTCCAACCGTCGACGACGAGCGTGTCGTTGGCGAGCAGGTCCTGCCAGTAGGTCGACCACTCCTCGCCGTAGGCCGCGACGGTCGTCAGCAGGAACGCCAGCCCGGGTGAGCTCGACAACGCGGACGGGGTGACGAACAGGCCTTCGTACGCCGGGTCGGCGAGGTCGGCCAGGCTCGCCGGCGGCGTCCGGTCGCGCTCGGCGAACCAGGTGGTGTCGACGTTGACGCAGACGTGGCCCACGTCCACGGGCGCCAGCCGGTCGCCGTCGTCGGCGGGCACGACGTACTCCTCCGCCCCTGCCGGCAGCGGCACGTCCAGGCTGTCGAAGACGCCCTCCTCCAGGGCGCGCGACGCGAACGTGTTGTCGACGCCGAAGGCGACGTCGCCGATCGGGTGGTCCCGGGTGACCGCGAGCTTCGTCGTCAGCTCGCCGGCGTCGCCGGCGGCGCGCACCTCGAGGTCCAGCCCGGACTCGTCCTCGAACAGCCGCAGCACCCGCTTGGGCAGCGCGAAGGACTCGTGGGTGACCAGCACGACCGTGTCCGGCGGGCTGCCCGGCACCGGCTCGGGCGAGGCCGACCGGCCCTCACCGGTGCCGACCAGGCTGCACCCTCCGCCCGCGAGGACGAGTGGCAGCACTATGAGGAGAACGCGCTTCATGATGACTCCCTACGCCGGTGTGAGCCGGATCAGGTTCGGAGGGTCTGCGGGTGGCCCGCACTCTCAGCCCGGTCTCGTACCGGGCTCCCCTGTCTGTACGTCTCCACTGTAGTCCCGGCTGCTGTCCCGGCGCGTCCGGGGCGACCGCGCGCACCCCCCTAGTGTGAGCCCATGCCGAGCCGCCGCCACGACCTCCTGGCGTACGTGGTCCCCCGCCTGCGGACGGCACGCGATCTGGTCGACGAGCCGTCCGAGCGCAGCAGGGTGGAGCAGTGGCACGCGACGCTCGACCGGGCGCTGCCGACCCGGCTCGTCCCCGGCTTCGGGCGGCGCTTCTCGGTGGTGACCGAGGAGGTCGCAGGCTTCCCGGTGCACGTCGTCACCCCGCGGCACCGCGACCCGGACCGCACCGTGTTCTACGTGCACGGCGGCGGGTTCATGGCCCCGCTCGACCCGTACCACCTGCGCTACGTCACGTGGCTCGCCTCCTCCCTCGGCGCCCGGGTCGTGCTGCCCGACTACCCGCTGGCGCCCGAGCACTGCTGGCGCGACTCCTACGAGCCGCTCGTGGACCTCGCCGCCCGGTGGGCGGCCACGTCCCGGGTGACGCTGGCCGGCGACTCGGCGGGCGGCGGGTACGCACTGTCGCTCGCGCTCGGGCTCCGCGACCGGGGTGGCCCGCAGCCCAGCGAGCTGCTGCTGGTCTCCCCGTGGGTGGACCTGACGACCTCCACGCCCGACACCGCGTCCTACGACCCGCTCGACCCGTGGCTCTTCCTCGGCAAGGTCCACGCGTACGCCGAGTGGTGGGCCGGCTCGACCGAGGACCTGGGCCGGCCGGAGGTCAGCCCGGCGCTCGGCGACCTGGCGGGACTGCCGCGCGCCCTGATGTTCTGTGGCACGCGCGACCTGCTCGTGCCCGGCTGCCGGCTGCTCGCCGACCGGGCCGCCGCCACTGACTGGGACCTCACCTACGTGGAGAAGCCCGACCTGATCCACGTCTACCCCCTGCTGCCCTTCATCCCGGAGGCACGCGGCGCCCGGCACGCGACCCTGGAGTTCCTGCGATGAGCGGGTCCGACCTCACCGTCGTGGCCGCGTCGTTCGGCGAGCTCGACCCCGGCACGGCGTACGCCGTCTGGCGGCTGCGGCAGGATGTGTTCGTCGTCGAGCAGGAGTGCCCCTACCCGGACCTCGACGGCCGCGACCCCGAGTCCGCCACCGTGCACGTCGTGCTGCGCGAGGGCGAGGCCGTGGTCGGCTACGCGCGCGTGCTCGACGACACGACCGAGTGGCGGATCGGGCGGGTGGTGCTGGCACCGGCCGGTCGCGGCCGCGGTCTCGCCGACCGCCTCATGACGGCGTCGCTGGAGAGCTGCCCCGACCGCGACGTCGTGCTCGACGCCCAGTCACCCCTGGCCGCCTGGTACGCCGCTTCGGCTTCACCGTCGACGGCGACGAGTTCCTCGAGGACGGGATCCCGCACCTGCCGATGCGTCGGCCGCGCGGTTTCCCCGCATAGGCGGGCGGGGAAACCGGCACCTCCAGGCCGAAACTTCCCCCAGGAAGCGACAGACTCGCCCAGCAGGTCCACGCAGGCGCCCCCGGCCCGCGACCCGAGACCGCCCCGGAACCGGTGCTGCCGGTTCCGGGGCGGCCGTGTGAGGGGTGCGGGCGCTAACCGCGTCCGCTGGACGACCGCGCCCGGCGCGACACCGAGTCGATCGCCACCGCGAGCAGGAGCACCGCACCGGTCACCATGAACCGGACCTCCGACTCGACGCCCGCCAGGTTGAGGCCGCTGGTGATTGCCTGGAGCACCAGAATCCCGAGCAGCGCCGACCACGCCGAGCCGCGTCCGCCGAAGAGGCTGGTGCCACCGATGACGGCGGCCGCGATCGCGGTCAGGTTGGTGTCGGTCGTGCCGGTCGCCTGGGACACGCTGGTCTGCAGGCCGGCGCCGAGCAGGCCGCCGAGGGCGGCGAGCAGGGAGGTCGACACGAACACCGTGATGTAGACCCGGTTGACCTTGATGCCGGACCGCCGCGCCGCCTCGACGTTGCCGCCGACCGCGAACACGTGCCGTCCCCAGAGGGTGCGGCGCAGCGCGAAGTCGACGACGACCACGAGGGCGAAGAACAGCCACCACAGGTAGCTGAAGCCGCGGTCGATGTTCACGTAGTACGTCACGAAGCCCAGCCCGGCCGCGAGCAGCACGGCCTTGGTGAGAACCAGCGGCCACCACGGCGGCGCGAGGTCGGCGGCCTTCCGGGTCATGGCTGTACGCCACTGCGCGCCCAGGTAGGCCAGCACCACGATCGCGACGATGGCGTAGGACTGCCACCCGGTGACGAAGCTGAACCGCGTGAACTCCAGTAGGTAGGAGTCCCCGGGCAGGTTGATCGTCCCGTTGGGTCCGAGCACGAACAGCAGCACGCCTTGGAAGGCGAGCAGGCCCGCCAGCGAGAACACGAACGACGGGACGCCGATCCACGTGTAGAGCAACCCGTAGAGGACACCGACCGCGACGCCGACCAGCGCGCCGGCGATCAGCGACACGATCGTCGACTGCCCCTCGTTGACCATCAGCACCGCCATCACGGCCGCGGCCATGCCGCTCACCGATCCGACCGACAGGTCGATCTCGCCGAGCAGCAGCACCAGCACGATGCCGAGCGCAATGATGCCGATCGGTGCCGCGTACTGCGTGATCGACACCAGGTTGCGCGACGACAGGAACCGCGCGTTCTGGATGTAGAAGCCGAGGCTGATCACGATCAGCCCGACGATCACCGGCAGGTTGCCGAGGTCGCCGGACCGGAGCCGGCCGACCTGCAGCCGGAGGTAGCCGGCGACGCCCTGGTGCTGGATCAGGCGCTCGTCGGCCAGGTCGGCGGCGACCGCGGTGGCCTTGGCCTGCGCGGCCTCGGCGGACTCGACGTCAGCCATCGGACGCCCCTTCCTCCGACGTACGGCGGGCGGCGCGCTCGGACACGACGTTGTCGGACGCCCCGGTGATGGCGGCCACGAGCTGCGTCGTCGTGGCCTCGTCCACCGTGAAGTCGGCCGCGTTGCGGCCCAGCCGCAGCACCACGATCCGGTCGGCCACGGCCTGCACGTCGGCCATGTTGTGGCTGATCAGGATCACGCCGAGCCCGTTCTCCCGGAGCCGCTCCACGAGGTTGAGCACCTCGGCTGTCTGGGCGACACCGAGCGCGGCCGTGGGCTCATCGAGCATGACGACCTTCGGCTTGCCGACCAGGCTGCGAGCGATCGCGACGGTCTGCCGCTGACCACCCGACAGCGAGGCGATCGGGATCCGGACCGACGGGATCTTGGCCGACAGGGTGCGCAGCAACCGCCACGCCTCCTTCTCCATCTCCACCTCGTTGAGCACCGAACCGGAGGTGCGCTCCTGCCCGAGGAAGAGGTTGGCGACGACGTCCAGGTTGTCGCACAGCGCGAGGTCCTGGAACACGGTGGCGATCCCCAGCTCCTGGGCGTCGGACGGTCCCGCGACCTCGACCTTGCGGCCGTCGAACACGATCTCGCCCTCGTCGGGCTGGTAGACCCCCGAGATGATCTTGACCAGCGTCGACTTGCCCGCACCGTTGTCGCCCACGAGCGCGACCACCTCACCGGCGCGGACCGTCAACGAGACGTCGGTCAACGCCTGCACGGCGCCGAACCTCTTGTTCACGCCGGTCAGGGACAGCACGCTGTCCCCAACCGGCGCCTCGATGGTGTCGGTCATCAGCTGATGCCGGCCGCCGCGCAGGCGTCGGCGTACTCCTCGGTGCAGATGTCCTCGACCGCGTAGAAGCCGTCGGCCACCACGGTGTCGTTGATGTTGTCGGCCGTCACCGCGATCGGGTCGAAGATGAACGAGTCGACGCCCTCGTAGGTGGTCATCGTGACGCCCGTGTCCGTGGTGTCACCGACGTCCTCGCCCTGGGCCAGCTTGACCGCGACCTCGGCGGCGGTCTCCGCCTCGATCGGGATCGGCTTGTAGATCGTCATGGCCTGCTGGCCGGCGATGATCCGCTGCACGGCGGCGAGCTCGGCGTCCTGGCCGGTGATCGGCGGCAGCGCGTCAGCCGCGACGCCACCACCGGTCAGCGCGGCGACCACGCCGCCGGCCTGACCGTCATTGGCGGCGTAGACGCCGTCGATCTCGGACGGGTCGTAGTTGCTCAGCTGGTCGGTGACGAACTGCTGTGCCTCCTCCGGGCTCCAGTCGGGGTTGTCGAACTCCTCCAGGATCTCGACGTCGCTGGCGTCGATGACGCTGTGGGCGCCGGCCTTGAACTGTGCGGCGTTCGGGTCGCTGGGCGCGCCGTTGAGCATCAGGATGCTGCCCGAGCCACCCATCGCCTCGACGAGCGCCTCGCCCTGCATCTGGCCGACGGTCTCGTTGTCGAAGGACATGTAGTAGTCGGCCTCGGCGATGAACCGGTCGTAGGCGATGACCGGGATCTCCTCGGCCTGGGCGGCCTGCACCATCCCGCCGGCGCCGGCACCGTTGACCGGGTCAAGCACGATGACTGAGGCACCCTCGCTGATCGCGGTGTCGACCTGCTGGGTCTGCTTCGCCTCGTCCTGGTCGGCGTTGTAGTAGAGCACCTCGCAGTCCTCGCAGAGCTCGGCGACCTTCGCCTCGAACAAGGGCTTGTCGAACGTCTCGTAGCGGGTGGTCTGCGACTCGGGCAGCAGCAGCGCGATGCTGGTGCCGCCGCCCTCACCGCCCGGCTCGGCGGTGTCGTTGGCCCCACACGCGGTGGCGCCGAGCGCGAGCAGGGCGGTCAGGCCGACGGCGCTCAGACGCGTGACGGAAGTGGTCACGATGGATCTCCTTCGGATGGGGGCGCCGGATCGCCAGTGCCCAGGGGTGGTGATGGAACGAGTGTCGGGCGTCACCCGCTTGTCGTCAAGACTTGAACGAGAATTGGAGCAAATCTGTTTCGTCAGCGCATTAGTCACCATGTCTTGACGACAAGCCCTGGGGGAGGGCATGGTTCGCGCATGGCTCGCAGCGTGTCCCCCGCCGCCGACTCGGCGCCCGGTTCGACGTCGTCGCTGCGCGCCGCGAACCAGCACCGAGTGCTGTCGGTGCTGCGCGAGCACAGCGAGAAGGCGACGCACACGCAGGCAGAGATCGCCCGCCTCACCGGGCTGGCGCCCGCGACCGTCTCGAACATCGTGCGCGACCTCACCGCCGGGGGCCTGCTCGACATCGACCCCGGCAGCGGCCGGCGCGGGTCCGCCGTACGGCTGTCCACGAGTGCCGGCATCGTCGTGGGCATCGACTTCGGCCACCGGCACGTCGCGGTGGCCGTAGGCGATCTCACCGGGCGGGTGCTCTCCGAGGAGCGCGTCAGCGTCGAGCCCCAGGGCCACGAGTCCGGTCTGGGCCTCGCGGCCTCGATCCTGGCCCGGATCGACCCGGGGGTCGGGCCGCTGCGGCACGTGGGGCTAGGGCTGCCGGCGCCGGTCGTCAACAACGTCGTGAAGTCCTCCGCCATCTTCCCGGGGTGGGAGGGCGTCGACGCTCGGGCGGCCGCCGCGGCGGTGTTCGGGGCCCCCGTGCAGGTCGAGAACGACGCCAACCTCGGCGCCCTCGCGGAGCACCGGCAGGGCCACGGTCGTGGCCACAGCAGCCTGGTCTTCGTGAAGATCGCGAGCGGCGTGGGCGCCGGGATCGTCATCAACGACCACCTCTTCCACGGTGCCGACGGCACGGCCGGAGAGATCGGTCACCTCACGGTCGACGAGCAAGGACCGATGTGCCGCTGCGGCAGCCGCGGCTGCCTGGAGACCTACACGTCCAGCGAGCACATGCTGCGGCTTGTCGACCCGACGCTGCCCGGAGCGACCTTCACGGACCTGGTGGCGGCGGCCACGGCCGGGAACGTCTCGGCGCAGCGGGTGCTGGAGGATGCCGGCCTCCACCTCGGCTGGGCGCTGGCGAGCGTCCTCAACCTCCTCAACCCCGGCATCGTCATCGTCGGTGGTGCCATGTCACGCGCCGGCGACCTGCTGCTCGAGCCGACGCGCACCGGCCTGCGTCGGCACGCGCTCGACTCGGTCGCGCAGACGCCGATCGTGATCAGCCAGCTCGGCGAGCGCGCCAGCCTCGTCGGCGCCGTGCAGCTCGCCGCGGAGCACACCGACCTCGTCACGCCCTGACGTCGACGGCGGCGAACAGCGCCGCCAGCGGCTGCGGCAAGCGTGCCGCCTCGACCGCCTGCGCGACCCGGCGCGCGAACACCGCCTTGCGACCCGACCGGGTCCCGGCGAACCGGTGCAGCTGGTCGCCGAGGTCGCGGCCGCGCCACTCCGGCTGGTCCTGGAACGTGCGGAACCTCCGGAGCTCACCGAGGTCCTCCAGCAGCTCCACGACGGCCTCCGGGCCGACCGCCCGGATCAGCTCGTCCTCGAGGTCGCGGTCGCAGACGAAGACGCCGGCCAACCCGGCCGCGTGCTCCAGGTACCGCCGCTCACCGGCGTCGCACACCCCGAGGACGACGGCCTCCGGACGCTCGACAGCCAGCGCGGCGAGGTGGCGGCGGATGTTGGTCACACCGCCCATGGCCACCAGGTCCAGCCGCTCGCGGACCCCGCGCGCGTCCGCCAGGACCTCGAGAGCGGCGACGTCGCTGCGACCCTCCACGAGGACGACGACGTCCGCGCGCATGTTCGCGCCCATGGCGCGGAAGGCTACCCGGCGGGTCCCGGCCCCACCCCAGGCCGGCATGGCCATGACGGAGGCACGATCGCCCGATGAGCCGGCGACCGGGCTGCCCCTACCGTCGAGGAGCATCGGTCCCCCCATCGTGGCGGTTCCATCCCCGGGGAGACCGACGTACACGACCCCCGCCGTCGCCGTACAGGGGAGCTACGGCGGGGGTCGCCCGGGTCCGTCCACCGAATGGTGCAGGTGCACCATGCGCCGGAGCATCCCGGGCACCCACGCTCGCTCCATGTCGATCACCACTGCCTCCGTCGCCACCATCGCCCCGCCCCTCTCGCGGGCCGCCCGCATCGCTGGCGGCACCTGCCTCGTGCTCGCCGGCGTCAGCAACGGGTTGTCCCAGTACGTCGGCGACCTCCTCACGCCCGACCTCGCCGACTTCAGCGCGCAGATCCGCTGGGCGGCGGACCACCCCGGCCTCCAGGCAGCGGAGCAGACCCTGCTGCTGGTCAGCATGCTCGTGCTGCCCTGGGGTCTCCTCACGCTCGCGCACCTCACCCGATGGACGGCGCCACGTCTCACGGCTGCGGGTATCGGCCTCGCGCTCTGGGGCATGTGGGGCTTCCACACCGTCGTGGCCCTGGGCTACGGCGCGGGCACCGTCGGGCCGGGTGCCATCGGCACCGAGGCATCGGTCGCGCTCAACGAGGGGTACCTCGAGCACGCCGGCACGATCGGCACGGCGCTGCTGCCGCACCTGCTCGGCTCGTTCCTCGGCGTCGGGCTGCTGGCGATCGCCGGCCTGCGGACCCGGTCGCTCCCGCGAGCGCCGCTGTTCCTGCTGCTCGCCTTCCTCGTCTGGGACTTCCTGCTGCCGACCGCGGGCCCGCTGGAACCGCACCTGCTGCTGGCCGTGGCCCTCGGCTGGCTCGGCCTCGTCGTGCTCCGACTCCCGCAGCCGCTGTGGCACAACCCCGGACACCGGGGCGCACTCGGCTGATACTGGGCGGGTGAGACCCCGGCCCGCGATCGCGTTGGTGGCGGCTGCGGTGACGCTGGCGATCCTGCTGGTCACGGCGGCGGTCAGCTCCGACACCGGTCTGTGGAAGCTCGTCCTGGTCGCGGTCGCGCTCGGGCTGCCGGGGGCCCTCAGCGCCGTGGTCCAGCCGCAGAACGCCGTCGGCTGGCTGCTGCTCGCCGTCGGCCTGATCTTCGCCAGCCTCGGGCTCGCCACCCAGTGGGTCGGGTCCGGTCACGAGAGCGAGTGGGCCACCTGGGTGGCCGACCGGTCGGGCGCGATCGTGGTCCCGCTCGTCCTCCTGGCCCTGGTGCTGCTCCCGGACGGTCGGCTGCCGTCGCCGCGGTGGATGCCGGCAGCCGTCGTGGCGATCGGCGCCCAGGTCGCCGTGATCGCGACCTGGTCCCTGGTGGCGGGTACGTCGAGCGACCCCAACCCGGTCGGCGTGCTGCCGGCGTCGTGGTCCGGTCCGGTGGACACTGCCGGCGACTGGGTGCTCCAGCTGCCGTTCCTCCTTCCGGTCGCGGCCATCGCGGTCCGGCTGCGCAGGCCGAGTGACCGGGCTCGACTCGCCGGCGTCCTGTGGGTCGCCGCCGGCTTCGCCGTCATCGCGGTCGCCGGACACGTGGTGTGGCCCACCGCCGCCGACGTGCTGGACGTCCTCGGCGCGATGGTGCTCGGTGCGGGCGTGACCACGACGCTGCTGCGGCGACCGCCCGAACAGGTGCGCAGCGACTGGTCGCTCGTGGGGACGGACCTGCTCTCACCCCGCGAGCGAGAAGTCCTGGAGCTGGTGGCCGAGGGACTGACGAACCGCGAGATCGCCGCGCGTCTCTTCATCTCACCCGTGACCGCGCGCAACCACGTCAGCAGCATCCTGACGAAGCTCGGGCTGGAGAACCGGACGCAGGCGGCCACCTGGCTCGCACGCCGCGGAGCGGCGGGCTCGGTTCCGGACGGGTCGTGAGCAGGCCGTCGCCCTGCGCTCGATGCTTCTGTCCGAACGTCTGCCTGCGGGCGAGGCTGCTGCCAGAATCCAACTGGTCGTTCCCCCCGAGCGATGGCGAGTACCTCCATGAGCCGCGTGCCCCCCCGGTCGCTGTTGAAGTCCTGCTCGACGGCACCTGGACGCCCGGCGTCGTGCGCACCTGCGAAGTCGCCCTCGACGGGAGCACCTGTACGGCGGTCGTCTCCTACGGCGGCGCCACGAGCGTCACCACCGGTCGCTTTCCCGCCAGCAGCATGCGCCGGCCGACCGGCGATCCCGGGTGTCCAGCGCCCCACGAGGACCTGAGCTGCTGCAGCTGACGCTGCCGTCGTTCGGCAACGACCGCAGGCCCCTTGCCGTCAGCCCTGCCGCGTGAACGGCACGGTCATGTAGAGGGCCCGTTGGAACACCTCGTCGGGGATCCCCCGATAGCGGGGCATGGTCGACCGCAAGAAGTGGAGTCGCATGGTGTCGTCGTGCACCTGCCAGTGGTAGGTGTTCGAGCCGTCGGAGTGATGGAAGACCACGGTATCGCCGTCGATCTCGTACTCCGCGTCGTAGTCGATCGGCTCTGGCTGCCCGCCGCCGGCCTTGCCGTACAGGTCCCACGCGCTGTCCCTCGATGGTGAGGGTCAGCACGGTGTCGCCGAAGAACGGAGCGTTCGCTCGGTAGTCCTCGACCCACCGTCCGAGCCCGTGGCGGCGGATGGTGGCCTCCGTCTCCTTGAGGGAGACCGGGCCGGTCCGCCAGCTGCCTTCCAGCGGCGATCCCGCCGCCTCCGAGCTGGTGCCTCCGAGCCGGGTGCCTCCGAGCTGGGTGCCTCCGAGGCGGGCGCCTCAGCGGTCGGAGGTGCTGGTCGGGTCGGAGGGAGCCGCACGGCCGGCGAGGCGTCTTGGGAACCGCAGCCGGTGAGCAGCATCGCAGTCACGACCACCGCGATCACGGCCGGGCGAGCGCCGAGGCGGGCGTTCCGCCCGTCCTGGTCGGCCCGGGCGGGCAATGCTCGGTCGATCACGGTGCCTTCCATGACAACCCCCTGACCGGGTGACAGGGTCGCATCCCGAACGTCGCGCCAGCAGGGGTTCGTGAGCCAGTGGCCGGCGACGTGGACCGTCGGCGAGATCTCGTGGCCGTTGTTCACCTCGCGGACCCGGGCGGCACCGACCTCGTCGTCCCGGAACCGCACGGAGCGGTGGGGCACCCGGTGCACTATCAGGGCGGTCCGCAACCTGATGCCGAAGGGACACCCCGGCTTGTAGTACACGACCGGCTCGTCCATGACGCCTCTCCTTGCTCGATTTCATCATAGTATCACTATGACGAGCGTAGTGGTACCCTGATGTGTGGCCGATCCGGGAACCACCCACCGCCAGCGCCAAGCCGAGGCCACCAAGCAGGAGGTGGCACGGGTCGCTCGGGCGCTCTTCGCGGAGCACGGCTACGTCGCCACCACCATCAACACCATCTCCGCCGAGGCGGACATCCCGGTCCAGACGATCTACTCGGCGTTCGGATCGAAGGCGAGGATCCTCGACAAGATCACCGAGCTCTGGATGCGTGACGCTCAAACCACCTCGCGTGCCGCTGCGTACCTCGAGGAGCCGGACCCGGCCCGGCAGTTGAGGCTGCTCGCGGAGCTCAACCGTCGCCAGATGGAGGCCGGCTCCGACGTCGTCGCCATCTACCAGGAGGCGGCGGCCTCGGACCCGCAGATGGCCGAGAACCTCCGCAACGTCCTGGCCGCCCGGGAGCGTGAGATCCGCAGGCTGATCGTCGTCCTCGGGCCACATCTCCGCGCGGGTCTCACGGTCGACGCCGCCCTCGACCTCACGCTGGCGCTCACCCTGCCCGAGCTCTTCCACCTGCTCGTCGTCGAGCGGGGATGGAGCCACCGCCGCTACGAGACGTGGCTCGGCGACGCCCTCGTCAGCCAGCTGCTCGTGGACTGAGGGGTACCGGTAGCTGTGGAAGCGGAGCCGCCTGTCGGAATCGAACCGACGACCTATTCATTACGAGTGAATCGCTCTACCGACTGAGCTAAGGCGGCGCGCTGCCCGGGGCACGCCCGGGCAACCCGGGGAAGTATACGGACGGCGGCCGCGGGCCGCGAAACCGCGGGGACCCCTCGTCGGGGTCGCCCGCGGGTCGCTCAGGCGGCGTGCGCGGCGAGCGGACGGCCGGCGCGGCGACCGGTCACCGTGGTCTGCTCCGCGCCGCACCAGCAGCGGAAGCCGACGACGATGCCGCGGTCGGTGTTGTGGATGGTGTCGACCTGGCTCGGGAAGATGAGCTGGCGACGGTCACAGTCTGTGCAGTGGTGGGCGAACACGGTTCCTCCTCGAGTCAGTCTGTTGTCTGAGGTCCATGCTCCGGCATCGCAAGGCATAGAGGTAGCCTGTCTTTCCAGGAGAACCTCAAGGAGATGCCTATGTTTTCACTGCATCAGCTCCGGTGCTTCCTGGCGACGTACGAGCACGGGTCGCTGACCTCGGCCGCCGCGGAGCTCGGCTACGCCCAGCCCTCGATCTCCGAGCAGATCCGCTCGCTCGAGAAGTCCTGCGGCGCCCAGCTGTTCCGGCGTGTGGGCCGCGGGCGTGGTGCCGACCACGGTGGCCGACGCGCTCCGGCCGCACGCCGAGCGGACGCTGGCCGCGGCCGAGGAGGCGCGGCGCGCGATGCAGCGGGTGACAACGTTCGAGACCGGCACCATCCGGTTCGGCATGTTCGGCACCGCCCGCCTGTACGCCGGCGCCGGCCTGGTCGCCGACGTGCTGCGACAGCACCCGGGGGTGCGGGTGGAGCTGATCGGCCAGAACTCCAACGAGGTGCAGGACGAGCTCCGGCGCGGCCGGCTCGAGGCGGCCATGATCGCGGTGCCGACGGCCAGCGAGGGGATGACCGTGACCCCGGTCGCCCGCGACGAGCTGGTCTACATCAGCGCCTACCCCGAGCGGCTCACGAGCCCGGTGACCGCGCAGCGGCTGGCGAAGGCCTCGCTGGTCATGCCCGAGACGACGTGGCGGGCCGAGGACTCCACCCGGCTGCTCCTGCGCCAGCTGCTCCACGAGATCGGACACAACCCGCAGACCCGGATCGAGGTCGAGGACGTCGAGACCGCGGTGGAGCTGGTGGGGATGGGCCTGGCCGACTCGGTGATCCCACGTGGGGCGGCCGAGCAGCTGCTGCCACGGCTGGCTCCCGACGGCCGGTCTCACGTCGCTGCGGCCGCGGCAGTTCGACACGTTCGCCGTCGTCCACCGCGCCGGTGCGACGCTGTCGCCGGCGGCCCGGCTGATGATCCAGCTCGCGACCGACCGGATCCAGTCCATCGCCGAGCCGCTCGCCCGATGAGGCGTCAGCAGGTCAGACCGTCGTCGGGCACGGTGCCCTCGAGCAGGTAGCCCTCGACCGCCCCGTCCACGCAGTCGTTGCCGACGTTGTAGCCGGTGTGGCCGTCGCCGTCGCGCGTGACCAGGACCGCCGAGTCGAGCTGACCGGCCAGCGCCTCGGCCCACTCGTACGGCGTCGCCGGGTCGCGGGTCGTGCCGACGACCACGATCGGGGCCGCGCCGGCGCCGTCGATGGTGATCGGCTCCTCGGTCGTCTCGGCGACCTGACCGCGACAGGTGACCAGGCCCCAGGCGAAGACGTCCCCGAACGTCGGCGACGCGTCCCGGAACGCGGGCAGCTCGGCCGCGACCCGGCCCGGGGAGACCGCGAACGGGTCGTCGAGACAGTTGATCGCGAGGATCGCCTCGGCACTGTTGTTGGTGTAGCCGCCGTCGGGGTCGCGCGACGCGTAGAGGTCGGCGAGCGCGAGCAGCCCGCCGCCGTTGCCGCCGAACGCCGCCCGCAGCGACGCGCTCAGCACGTACCAGTACTCGCGGACGTAGAGCGGGGTCACGATGCCGTAGAACGAGGTGCCGACGGTCAGCTGGCGACCCTCGCTCGTCTGGATCGGCTGGGCGTCGACCTGCGCGAGGAAGTCGGTGATCGCCGCGATCCCCTCGTCGACCGAGTCGCCGAGGAAGCAGGAGTCGACCGTCTCGACGCAGTTCTCGACGTACGCCCGCAGGGCGGTCTCGAACCCGCGTGCCTGACCGAGGCTCAGCTCGCGGGAGGTGGCCGAGACGTCGACCGCACCGTCGAGCACGAACCTGCCGACCTGCTCGGGGTAGAGCTCGGCGTACGTCGCGCCGAGCTTCGTGCCGTAGGAGGCGCCGAAGTAGTCGAGCTGGACCCGGCCCAGCGCAGAGCGCAGCACGTCGAGGTCGCGGGCGGCCTCGATGGTGGAGACGTGGGCCGCCAGCTGGGGGTCGCCGGCGTCGCACCCCCGACCGAAGGCGTCGAGGCTGTCGACCAGCGCCCGGCCGCTCGGCTGGCGTCGTCGGGGCTCGGATCGAGCGCGAAGTAGGCGTCGAGCCGCTCGTCGCTCAGGCAGTCGACCGGGCGAGCTGCGACCGGTGCCCCGAGGGTCGAACCCGACCACGTCGAGGTGCTCGAGCAACGGCCGGCCGAACACCTGGGACGCCGCGGCGGCGTAGTCGGTGCCCGGGGCGCCGGGGCCGCCCGGGTTGACCACGAGCGCGCCGAGCCGCTCGGCCCGGGCGGGGACGCGCAGCAGCGCCAGCTCGATGGTGCGCCCGCGTGGCCGGGCGTAGTCGAGCGGAACCGTCAGGTTCGCGCACTCGTGGTCGTCGCACGCCCGCCAGTCGAGGTCCTGACCGTAGAAGTCGCCGAGCGCCAGCGACGGCGCGCCTCCGACCCGGCCTCGGGTGTCGGCTCCGGAAAGGTCCCGGGCGCCGCCGGCGTCGTCGTCGCCGAGCAGGCCGGCCGCCACCAGACCGACGCCACTGCCCAGCAGGGCCAGCACGACCACCGCGACGACGATCCGCCTCACCGGCGCGCGCCCTCGGGCAGCTTGAGCGCCAGCATCATCGACTCCAGGGCGAGGGGCACCGGGACGTTGAACTCCAGCATCTGCTCGCGGGCGTCGAAGATCCAGCCGATCCGCCGCAGGTTGAGCTCGGCGCTCGACCCGGCAGCGAGCCGCTCGATCTCGACCCGGCGTTCCTCGTTGACCAGCTCGCCGGGAGCGCCGGCCGCGACGGCGATCGCGTCGCGGTAGACCGACACCAGGTCCATCAGCCCCCGGTCGACGACGTCGAGGTGACGACGCTTGGCGCGGGCCTTCTGCCCCTTCTCGAGAGCCGAGAGCGCCGGCGCGTACTCCCTCGGTCGGCGACCGCGCTCGACGACGCCGTAGGCCTCGGCGAGGTCCTGTCGCTCGCGGGCGTCGAGCTCGCCGGTGATCGCATCGGCCTCCGTCCTGGTCTCGTCGGCGAGCGTGGTGGCGGCGCGCAGGCAGGCGCCGAGGGAGGTCAGGGTCGCCGGGATCGCGACCACCCGGTCGCGCCGGTCCCGGACCTCGTCGTCGCGGGCCAGCGCGCGCGCCCGCCCGATGTGGCCCTGGCTCGCCCGGGCGGCGTACGACGCACGCTCGGTCGGCACGCCGTCACGCCGTTCGAGGAAGCCGGCGACGTCGGCCGCGGTCGGCGTCGTGAGCGACACCAGCCGGGTGCGTGACCGGATCGTCGGGAGCACGTCCTCGACGGTCGGCGCACACAGCATCCAGACCGTGCGCGGCGTCGGCTCCTCGATCGCCTTGAGCAGCGCGTTGCACGCCTGCTCGGTGAGCCGGTCGGCGTCCTCGACAATCATGATCTGCCAGCCACGCCCGACCGGCCGCAGCGAGGCGCTGCGGACCAGGGTCCGCACCTCGTCGACGCCGATCGAGAGCTTCTCGGTGCGCACTACCTTCACGTCGGCGTGCGATCCCTTGAGCACGGTGTGGCAGCTGTGGCAGTCGTCGCAGCCGCCGCGCTCGCACTGGAGCGCGGCCGAGAAGGCCACGGCGGCGTTGGAGCGACCCGAGCCCGGCGGGCCGGTGAACAGCCACGCGTGGGTCATGCCGTGGCCGCCGACGGCGGTGCGCAGCGCCTCGACGACCCGGCGCTGGCCGACCAGCCCGTCCCAGACGCTCCGGTCGGACCGGACATCGGTGACCGTCATCGGGCCGCCCTCGCCAGCAGTGGCTCGACCCGGGCCCGGACGGCGGCCGCGATCTCGTCGACCGGCAACCGCGCGTCCAGCACGACGTAGTGATGGGGGTCGGCGGCGGCGAAGGCGAGGAACGCCTGGCGGGCCCGCTCGTGGAAGTCGGGCCCCTCCGCCTCGATCCGGTCCCGCGCGGCGAGGCGGCCGAGTCCCCGGTCAGGTGCGACGTCGAGCACGACCGTGAGGTGGGGACGCAGATCGGTGGTCGCCCAGCGCTGCAGCGTGGTGACCTCCGCGAGGTCGAGCACCCGGCCGGCGCCCTGGTAGGCGAGCGAGGAGTCGACGTAGCGGTCGGTGATGACGACCTCGCCCCGGCCGAGCGCCGGCAGCACCACCGTGTCGACGTGCTCGGCCTTGTCGGCGGCGTAGAGGAGGGCCTCGGTGCGGGCCGACAGCTCACCTGTGGCGTGCCCGAGCACGATCTCCCGGAGCTGCTTGCCCACCGTCGTCCCGCCGGGCTCGAAGGTGAGACACACGGGGTACCCCGACTGCGCCAGCCATTCGGCCAGGGCGCGCGACTGGGTCGACTTGCCGGCCCCGTCCCCGCCCTCGAAGCAGACGAAGACCCCGGTGTCGCTGTAGGTCCCGTCGGTCACGGGTTCACCCTACGGGCGGATGGTGACGCGGCGGCGTCGGCTCAGCCTCTGCCGCCGCCGCGTGAACTACGTCCCGGACGACGGGCGACGCGCGTGCCGGTGGGTCGCAACGGCTCGCGGTCAACCATTGCCCACGGTGCTACACGCCCACCGAGGCTGGTCGGCCACCTGACTCGCGCGGCAGCTGTCGGGCGGAACGGCGAGCAGCGCGGCCGAGATCACGGCCAGCCAGACGCATGCGGTCACGCCCAGCCAGCGTCGCTTCGTGTTCCACCAGACGACCACGAGCACGACCGAGAGCACGACCGAGACACCCAGGACGACGTACGGCGCCGCGTTGAGCCAGTGGTCCTGGGCGTCACAGACCCGGCCCTGGAACGAGGCGGGCGCCGGGACGCGACTGGCCGTGTCGCTGATCTGGCAGCTCGCGAAGAGCGTCCACAGCCCCGCGGCGGCGTGCGTGCCCAGGGCGAGCAGGAACACCAGGAAGCCGACCGCGACGCGCGCCACACTGCCATGGTGTCAGCGTCAGGACTTCTTCGCCGTCACCTTCGCGGTCCTTTTCGCGGCGGTCTTCTTGGCCGTCTTCTTGGCCGTCTTCTTGGCCGTCTTCTTGGCCGTCTTCTTGGCAGGGCCCTTCGCGCGGCGCTCGGCGAGCAGCTCGGCGGCGCGCGCGAGGTCGATCGACTCGACGGAGTCGCCCTGCCGCAGGGTGGCGTTGTACTCACCGTCGGTGACGTACTCACCGAAGCGACCGGACTTCACAACGATCGGCTGGCCCGAGACCGGATCGTTGCCGAGCTCCTTGAGCGGCGGCGTCGCCGCACCGCGGCCGCGCTGCTTGGGCTGGGCGTAGATCGCCAGCGCCTCCTCCAGCGTGATCGTGAGCAGCTGCTCCTCGGAGTCGATCGAGCGCGAGTCGGTGCCCTTCTTCAGGTAGGGCCCGTAGCGACCGTTCTGCGCGGTGATCTCCTCACCGGCCTCGTCGGTGCCGACCACCCGCGGCAACGACAGCAGCCTCACGGCGTCCTCGAGGGTGATCGTGTCAAGGCTCATGCTCCTTGAACAGCGAGCCGGTGCGAGGGCGCTCCTTCTTCGGCGCGTCCTCCGGCAGCTGCTCGGTGACGTAGGGGCCGTAGCGGCCGTTCTTCGCGACCACCGGCAGGCCGGTCTCGGGGTGGTCGCCGAGGGCGATCTCCTCGCCGGCGGGGTTCTCGAACAGCTCGCGGGCCTTGCTCGCGGACAGCTCGTCGGGCGGCAGGTCGTCGGGGACGTTGGCCCGCTTCCCGGCGTACGGGCCGTCCTCGTCGCCCTCGAGGTAGGGGCCGTAGCGACCGACCCGCAGCTTCACGCCGTCCTCGGGCGCGCCGATCGGGAACGTCGCGAGCTCACGGGCATCGATGTCGCCGAGCTCGTTCACGAGCGTCTTGAGGCCCTCCACGTCACCCGAGCCGAAGTAGAACTCGGCGAGCTCGCTGTTGCGGTCGCGACGGCCGCCGGCGATGTCGTCGAGCACGTCCTCCATCCGGGCGGTGAACTCGTAGGAGATCTGCCGCGGGAAGTGCTCGACCAGCAGCCGGGTCACCGAGAAGGCGAGCCACGCAGGGACGAGCGCACTGCTCTTCTTGTACACGTAGCCGCGGTTGAGGATCGTGCCGATGATGGACGCGTACGTCGACGGGCGGCCGATCTCGCGCTCCTCGAGCTCCTTGATCAGGGTCGCCTCGGTGTAGCGGGCGGGCGGCTTCGTCTCGTGGCCGCTGGCGCTGACCGAGGCCGCGCTGACGCGGTCGCCCTCGTCGAGCTTCGGCAGCCGGGTCTCGGCGTCGTCCTTCTGCGCGCCCTCGTCGGTCCCCTCGACATAGGCCTTGAGGAAGCCGTGGAACGTGATCACCCGGCCGCTGGCCGTGAAGACGACGTCCTCGCCGGTCGAGGCAGCGCCGCCGATCCGGATCGTGACCGACTGCCCGACCGCGTCCTTCATCTGTGACGCGACGGTGCGCATCCAGATCAGCTCGTACAGCCGGAACTGGTCGCCGGTCAGGCCGGTCTGCGCGGGGGTCCGGAAGGAGTCGCCGGCGGGCCGGATCGCCTCGTGTGCCTCTTGGGCGTTCTTCACCTTGCTGGCGTAGACCCGCGGCTCGTCGGGCAGGTAGTCGCCGCCGTACAGCTCCCGCACCTGTGACCGCGCTGCACCCACGGCGGCGCCGCTCAGGGTGGTGGAGTCGGTACGCATGTAGGTGATGTAGCCGTTCTCGTAGAGCCGCTGCGCCACCGACATCGTCACCGAGGCGCTCATCCCGAGCTTGCGGGACGCCTCCTGCTGCATGGTCGTGGTGCGGAACGGCGCGTACGGCGAGCGGCGGTAGGGCTTGGACTCGACCGAGCGCACGTCGTACGCCGTGTCGCGAAGCCCGGCCGCCAGCGCCTCGGCCCGGCCCCGGTCGAGGTGGGTCACGTTCGCCCGCACAGCCTTCTCGGTCAGCTCGCCGTCGGGTCCGAACTCCGCCCCGCGGGCCACCCGCCGCTCGTCGACGGTGTGGAGCCGGGCGGGGAACATCCGCTGCTCGTGGCCGCTGCCGGCGTCGAAGGTGCCCTCGAGGTCCCAGTAGGACGCGACCCGGAACGCCATCCGCTCCTTCTCGCGGTCGACCACCAGGCGGGTCGCGACCGACTGCACCCGGCCCGCGGACAGGCCGGACATGACCTTCTTCCACAGCACCGGCGAGACCTCGTACCCGTAGAGCCGGTCGAGGATCCGGCGCGCCTCCTGCGCCTCGACGAGGTCCATGTCGAGCTCGCGGGGGCTCTCGGCGGCGGCGAGGATCGCGGGCTTGGTGATCTCGTGGAAGACCATCCGCTTGACCGGGATGCCCTGCGGCTTCAGCTCGTCGAGCAGGTGCCACGCGATGGCCTCGCCCTCGCGGTCCTCGTCGGTGGCGAGGAAGAGCTCATCGGCGTCCTTGAGCAGGCTCTTCAGCTTGGCGATGTGCGCCTTCTTGTCGCGCGGCACCACGTAGTAGGGCTCGAACCCGTGGTCGACGTCGACTGCGAGCCGCCCCCAGGGCTGGTCCTTGATCTTGGCCGGGGTGTCGGCGGCGCTCGTGGGCAGGTCGCGGATGTGCCCGATCGAGGACTCGACGACGTAGCCCGAGCCGAGGTACTCCGCGATCTTGCGGGCCTTGGCGGGCGACTCGACGATGACCAGCTTGTGGGGCACGGGTGTGGATCTCTCCTGATGCGGGCGGGCGGACGCGCCGGGCCGAGGGGCCGACGGCCGATCACGGTAGCGCGACCTGTCAATCCCCCCTCAATCTGCTCGTGCCCGGTCGACGCCGACGAACCCCTCCGCCACCAGCGCGCGGACCTCCGGGAGGTACGCCGCGCGCAGCTCGGCCGGGTCTCGCAGCAGCAGCGCGGCCAGCGCGTCCAGCAGCTGGGCGGTCGAGAGGTCGCCGTCAGCGGCGCCGACGAGTCCCGCGACCACCGTGTCGGCGGTCCGCGCCCGGCGCAACCCGCGCTGCTGCCGCAGCACGATCGTCTCGGGATCGGTCGCCCCGGGCACGCCGTCGGTCTCCTGCCGGACGTCGGGCGCCACGACCGGGTGGGCCGCGAGCAGCGCCTCGTCGTCGAGCCCGCCGAGCGCCTCGGCGGCGTCGCCCCAGGCCGCGACCGCCGGCGCGACCGGCTGTTCCACGGCGTACGGGTGGTCGAGGAACGTCCGCGGCCCCGGCGTGTTGCGCACGTTCACCCAGCCGAACCCGACCCCCTCGATCCGCTGCTCGTCGAACCAGCCGAGCCAGGCGTCGTAGCGGTCGAGGTAGTCGGCCGAGCCGTGGAGCCCCGCGTCCTTGAGCCACAGCTCGACGTACGACGCCGGGTCGAGCACCTCTCGCTGCACGACCAGCGCGCTGGTGCCGTCGGCGAGCCAGGCACCCAGCCGCTCGTCCCACGGCCGGTGGCGCACGATCGCCCAGTTGGCAAGCACCTGCAGCCAGCCGCCCTCGGTCAGGTGCGCCGGACCGGACCGGACGATCCGCTCGACCACCTGGTCACCCGGCAGCCCGCTGTCGCGGTAGGTCAACCGGTCGCCGCCTGGCGGGCTGATGACGAACGGCGGGTTCGTCGCGACCAGGTCGAACCGCTCCCCCACGACCGGCTCGAACAGCGAGCCGGCGCGCACGTCGACGGACTCGGCCCGGTTGAGCCCCGCGTTGAGACGGGCCAGCCACAACGCGCGCGGGTTCACGTCGGTCGCGACGACCTCGCGACTGTGCTCGGCGAGGTGCAGCGCCTGGACACCGCAGCCGGTGCCGAGGTCAAGCGAGCGGTCGACCGGGTGGCGGAGGGTGAGCTGAGCGAGCGAGGTGGACGCGGGGCTGATGCCGAGGACGTGGTCGGCGCCGACCCGGTTCGGGCTGCCGTCGAGCCCCGGCGTGAGGTCGCTGAGCACCCAGAGGTCGCGGTCGTCGGCGGCGTACGGACGGCAGTCGACCAGCGCCGTCACCTCGTCCGCGCTGTGCTCCACCAGACGTTCGGAGCGCAGCTCCTCGACCAGACCGGGCAGCGCGGCCTCGGCCGATGCGCGGGGCACGACCGTCTGGAGGAGGAACAGCCGGACCAGGGTCTCCAGCGGCGAGCCTCCGGACGTCCGCCGCAGCGCGGGTGTGGTCTCGTTCCGGCCGAGCGCCGCGTGCGCCTCGGGCCCGAGCAGCTCGACCACCCGGTCGTGGTCGTAGCCGACGCGGACCAACGACTCGCGCAGCCGGGTCGTCAGCGGCGAGGTCATCTGGCCGTCATCCGGTCGTGGGCTGTTCGTGGTAGCCGGTCACCGGCTCGCCCCGGCGCCACGCGTCGAGGTGACCGCGGTAGATGCCGTGCCGGAGCTCGAGCTCGTAGCCGTCGTACTGGGGGACGGCGAGCTCACGTGCCGCGGCCAGCTCGGCCTCGACGTCGTAGGGCACGCGGACGTAGGACAGGGCCCAGGGTGCCGGCACGTCGGAGTCGAGCACACCCTCGAGGATGCAGTAGAGGGGGGTCGGGTCCCCCATGCAGTTGCCGACCGCGCCGGTGTTGAACGACGTCCGGCCCTCGAGCTGGCACTCGTAGAACGGGTCGTGGGTGTCGCCGTACCCGACCAGGTCGGGCACCGGACCTTCGCCGGTCGCGGGCGTGTTGGTGAAGAGCGCCTCGAACTCGGCCTGGCTCCGCACGTAGCGGACCCGGCGGTGCACGGTCCCCTCCGAGGCGTGGAACAGCCGGACCCGGCGGCCGCTCAGCCGGAAGTCGTGGCTGAACGGCAGCGACCGCAGCCACTCCGCGTGGCCGGGACCGAGCTCCGCCAGCCACCAGCGGAGGGCGTCGTTGTCGAACTCACGGGCCGGGTCGGGCAGGAAGTCGTCCCAGTTGCCGAGGAGGTTCACCTCGCATCGCTCGCGGCAGAGGTCGATCACCGCCCGCCCGCGCGGGCCCTTCCCGACGTAGTCACCCAGGTTGTAGATCCGACTGATGCCCCGGCGGTCGATGTCGGCAAGCACGGCCTCGAGGGCGGTGAGGTTGCCGTGGACGTCGGAGATGAGGGCGATCCGGTCGGGAGGGGAGGTCACGCGCTCGATCCTCGCACCGGCTCGGTCACGGCCCGAACGCACCTCGACCCCGCCCGATGTACGGGCGGGGTCGAGGTGGCGGTGCTCGGCTACTGCTGCCGGGTCGGCTCGAACTGCTGGGTCGGAGCCGGCTCGGTGTCGGCCGGCTCGGTGCCGGCCGACTCGGTGCTGGGCGTACCCGTGCCGGGCGTACCCGTGCTGGGCCTCTCGGTCGTCGGGGCGGGCGGCGCCGCCTCCGGCTCGGCCGGGGTGCCCGGGTCGTCGTCGCCGATGACCGTGCTGCGGCGCTTCGAGACGACGATCGCGGCGACGATGCCGCCGGCCGCGACCAGCGCGATCACGACCGACAGTGGCCGGTTGGCGTCCTCACCCAGGGTCATGCTCACGATCGCACCGACGATGAGCAGTGAGACCAGGTTCATCACCTTGATCAGCGGGTTGATCGCCGGGCCAGCGGTGTCCTTGAACGGGTCGCCGACGGTGTCGCCGATGATGGTCGCCTCGTGAGCGAGCGAACCCTTGCCGCCGTGGTGGCCGTCCTCGACGAGCTTCTTCGCGTTGTCCCAGGCGCCACCGGAGTTGGCGAGGAAGACCGCCATCAGGGTGCCCGAGCCGATCGCGCCCGCCAGGAAGCCGGCGAGGGCTCCGACGCCGAGGCCGAAGCCGACCGCGATAGGGGCCAGGATCGCGAGGATGCCGGGCGTCGCCAGCTCGCGCAGCGAGTCCTTGGTGACGATGTCGACGACCTTGCCGTACTCCGGACGGCCGGTGCCCTCCATGATCCCGGGGATCTCGCGGAACTGGCGGCGGACCTCCATGACCACGGCACCGGCGGCCCGGCCGACCGCGTTGATCGCGAGGCCGGAGAACAGGAACACCACCGACACGCCGATGAGCAGGCCGACCAGCACGTCGGGGCTGAAGACGAAGAAGTTCAGGGTGTCGTCCTCGGTGAGATTGGCCTCGAGCACGCGGTCGATCGTGGTGCCGATGTAGGAGCCGAACAGCGCACTGGCCGCGAGCACGGCGGTCGCGATCGCGATGCCCTTGGTGATCGCCTTCGTGGTGTTGCCGACGGCGTCGAGCTCGGTGAGGATCTGAGCACCCTCGGGGCTGACGTCGCCGGACATCTCCGCAATGCCCTGGGCGTTGTCGGAGACCGGGCCGAACGTGTCCATGGCGACGATGACGCCGACCGTGGTCAGCAGGCCGCAGCCCGCCAGCGCGACCGCGAACAGCGCGATCGAGAGCGAGCCGCCGCCGAGCAGGAACGCGCCGAACACGGCGGCACCGATGACGAGCGTCGTGTAGACGGCGGACTCGAAGCCGACCGCCAGGCCGGACAGGATCACGGTCGCGGGACCGGTCAGCGAGGTGCGGCCGACGTCCTTGACCGGCTTGTGCTCGGTGCCGGTGAAGTAGCCGGTCAGGGCCAGGATTGCGCAGGCGAGCACGACGCCGATGACGACCGCGATCGCGGCGATCATGGCAGGGCTCCCCTCGGGAGTGCCGTAGCCGAACGCGGCGTCGAGCGGGCTGCCACCGGCCGGGATGCCCTCGAGGTCGCCGAACGAGGTCGGCAGGTAGACGAACGCGAGCACGATCGACGCGACCGCACCGACCGCGGCGGAGATGTAGAACGCCCGGTTGATCGTGGTCAGGCCGTTCTCACCGGCCCGCGGCTTGGTCAGGTAGACGCCGCCGACGGCCGAGAGCGCACCGATCGCCGGGATCAGCAGCGGGAAGACCAGCCCGGCGTCGCCGAACGCCTGCGCGCCCAGGATCAGCGCGGCGACCAGCGTCACGGCGTACGACTCGAAGAGGTCGGCGGCCATGCCGGCGCAGTCGCCCACGTTGTCGCCCACGTTGTCGGCGATCGTGGCCGCGTTGCGCGGGTCGTCCTCGGGGATGTTCTGCTCGACCTTGCCGACCAGGTCGGCACCGACGTCCGCGGCCTTGGTGAAGATGCCGCCGCCGACTCGCATGAACATGGCGAGCAGCGCGGCGCCGAAGCCGAAGCCCTCGAGCACCTCTGCCGCCTCGTCCTGGAAGAGCAGCACGACGACGCTGGCGCCGAGCAGACCGAGGCCGACGGTCGCCATGCCGACGAAGGCGCCGGTCCGGAAGCCGATGTGCATGGCGGGGTCGCGGCCCTGGGTCTCCGCGGCGGCGGCGACCCGGAGGTTCGCCCGCACCGCGAGCGACATGCCGAGATAGCCGATGGCGGCCGAGAAGCCGGCACCCACCAGGAAGAACACGGACCGGAACACCCTGACCGTCAGGTCGTCGGCTGGCAGGAGCAGCAGCAGGAAGAACGCGATCGCGGCGAAGACCGCCAGCGTCCGGAACTGCCTCTGCAGGTAGGCGTTAGCGCCCTCCTGCACCGCCTGGGCGATGTTCTTCATGTTGTCGGTGCCTTCACCGGCAGCAAGCACTTCCTGGCGGAACTTGTAGGCCATCCCCAGCGCGCCGAGCGCGATGAGGAAGACGATCAGGACCAGGACGAGGTTGCCACCGGAGACCTCCACGACAGCGGGACTGATCCCGGTCATGTGATTCCTCCTGGGAGTGACTCAAGTCGCATGAACGTGCGGGAGTCTACGCACGGCACGCCGCCCCACCGCACGGGGGTGTGAGCCGGACCACGCAGCGGGGTGCTCGGCAGGAGTCAGCCGGCCGCGAGTGCCTCGTCGGCGGTCTCGTGGATGACGAAGACCTTGGCCAGGCCGGTGATCCGGAAGATCTTGAGCAGCCGGTCCTGGTTGCAGACGAGCTGGAGCGACCCGTCGTGGGCCCGCACCTTCTTCAGCCCCCCGACCAGCACGCCGAGGCCGGTCGAGTCGAGGAACTCGACCTGCTGCATGTCGACCACGAGGTGGTAGGAGCCGTGACCCACCAGCTCGGTGATCTTGTCGCGCAGCTTGGGCGCGGTGTAGACGTCGATCTCTCCACCGACGGCGACGATGGTCTTGCCATCCGCCTCGCGCGTCGTCAGTGTCAGGTCCACGTGTGCTCTCCCCAAGATCCCGCGTTGTCCGGGGCTCGGTCAGCCCAGGTCACGGGCTTCGCTCCGTCTGCCGGCTCTATCAAAGCACGCCGACCCTACCTGTGTGCGCATTAGCACCACCTTGTCCACAGGAGCGGTGACGGCGGGCCCTGCGACACTGCCCGCGTGACAGCGCCCGACCCGCACCTCCACTCGTGGGCCACCGGGCTGCTCGACGACCTGACCGTCGCGCGGGGCCGCGACGACCGGCTCACCCACCTGGAGCTGCTGGCGCCCCGCGCGGCCCGGTCCGCAGCCTGGCCGGAGTGGACGCCGCCCACGGTCCGGGAGGCCTTCGCCGGGCGCGGGGTGGAGCAGCCGTGGACCCACCAGGTCGAGGCCGCCGAGGCCGCCTGGGCGGGCGAGCACGTCGTGGTGTCGACCGGGACGGCGTCGGGCAAGTCGCTGGCGTTCCAGCTGCCGGCGCTCGCCGCGGCCGAGGCGGCGCGCGGCGCGCGCGGCCAGCGGGGGGCGACGGTGCTGTACATCGCTCCCACCAAGGCGCTCGCCCACGACCAGTGGGCGTCGCTGCGCGCGCTGCGGCTCGACGTCCGGCTCTCCACGCACGACGGCGACAGCAGCCGCGAGGAGCGCGACTGGACCCGCGACCACGCGGAGTACGTGCTGACCAACCCCGACATGCTCCACCGCTCGCTGCTTCCCGGACACGCCCACTGGTCGCGGTTCCTCGGCAGCCTGCGCTACGTCGTCGTCGACGAGGCCCACCACTACCGCGGCGTCTTCGGCGCCCACGTGAGCCAGGTGCTGCGGCGGCTCCGTCGGCTCTGCGCGCGCTACGGCTCCTACCCGACGTTCGTGCTGGCGTCGGCCACGATCTCGCAGCCCGAGGTGACCGCCGCGCGGCTGACCGGGCTGCCGGTCCGCGCCGTCACCGACGACGGGTCGCCCCGGGGGCAGGTGGCGCTCGCGCTGTGGGAGCCGCCCTTCGCGTCGTACCTCGGCGAGAACGGCGCCCCGGTCCGCCGCGCCGCCACCTCGGAGGCCGCCGACCTGCTCACCGACCTGGTGGTCGCGGGGGTCCGGACCCTCGCGTTCGTGCGCTCGCGGCGCGGCGTCGAACAGGTCGCCCGCACCTGCGCCGAGCTGCTCGCGGAGGTCGACGACTCGCTGCCCGGCAAGGTCGCGGCGTACCGCGGCGGCTACCTGCCCGAGGAGCGTCGCGAGCTCGAGGACCGGCTGCGCAACGGCGACCTGATCGGGCTCGCCGCGACCAACGCGCTCGAGCTCGGCATCGACATCTCCGGGCTCGACGCCGTCGTCATGGTCGGCTTCCCGGGCACCCGGGCGGCGCTCTGGCAGCAGCTGGGCCGGGCGGGGCGGGGGGCCCAGGACGCGCTCGGCGTGCTGGTGGCACGCGACGACCCGCTGGACACCTACCTCGTGCACCACCCCGAGGCGTTGATAGGCCAGCCGGTCGAGGCCAGCGTCTTCGACCCCGACAACCCCTACGTCCTCGGGCCGCACCTGTGCGCCGCGGCCCAGGAGCTGCCGTTGACCTCGGCGGACGACGAGTTGTTCGGACCCACGACGCCAGCGGTGCGTGACCAGCTCACCGTGGCGGGCCTGCTGCGTCGGCGGCCGCACGGCTGGTTCTGGACCGACCGTCGGCCGGCGTCGGAGCTCGCCGACATCCGGTCGGCGGGCGGGGCGCCGGTCCAGCTGCTCGAGTCGGCGACCGGCCGGGTCGTCGGGACGGTGGACGGCGGGCGCAGCCACGGCACCGCGCACCGCGGCGCGGTCTACCTGCACCGGGGCGAGACCTGGCAGGTGACCGACCTCGACCTCGACGACCGGGTGGCGCTGCTCGAGCGCGGCGACCCCGGGTGGTCGACCTCGGCCCGTGAGGTCACGTCGGTCTCGGTGCTCGCCGAGCGCGAGCACGCCCGGTGGGGGCCGTGCCGGCTATCCCTAGGCGACGTGGAGGTCACCCAGCAGGTCGTGTCGTACCTCAAGCGACGGCACCCGGGCGGCGAGGTGATCGGCGAGGAGCCGCTCGACCTCCCGGAGCGGACGCTGCGGACGGTGGCGGTGTGGTGGACGGTGCCCGACGACGTCGTCGAGGAGGCCGGGCTGCCGGCCGCCGACGTTCCCGGTGCGGCGCATGCCGCCGAGCACTGCTCGATCGGCCTGCTGCCGCTGGTCGCGACCTGCGACCGGTGGGACATCGGCGGCGTCTCGACCGCGCTGCACCCGGACACCGGTCGGCTGACCGTGTTCGTCCACGACGGCCATCCGGGAGGGGCGGGCTTCGCGGAGCGCGGCTACCGCGCCGCGGCCGAGTGGCTGCGCGCCACCCGCGACACGATCGCGGACTGCACGTGTGCCGACGGCTGCCCGTCGTGCGTCCAGTCGCCGAAGTGCGGCAACCAGAACCATCCGCTCGACAAGGGCGGTGCGCGCGTCCTCCTCGACGCCTTGCTCGCGCACGCGCCGTCGGCACGCGAGTAGCCTGCGGCCATGGTGATACTCGGACTGCTGCTCATCGCGTTGGGTGCCGTGGTGATCGTGGCGGCGGTGTTCGACCTCGAGGGGTCGGCGATGCTTCTCAGCACCGACCTCAGCGCGCTCACCGTGTTCCTGCTCGGTGTCGGCGCGGGGCTCGCGCTGCTGTGGGGCTTCGGCATCCTGAAGTTCGGCACCAAGCGCACGTTCCGGCGGCGCCAGGAGTCGAAGAAGCTCGAAGAGCTCCACGAGAAGCTCGAAGAGGTCGAGGCGGAGCGCAAGGACGACGAGAAGGCCTGAGCCGGCCCGGCCCTGGCCTCGGCTCGCAGGTCGGCGCCCAGCCCGAGCCACCGCGGGCCCGTCACGGTCACGCGCACCAGCACGTCGCGACCGTCGACCCGGCAGCCGTCCAGGTGCGCTCCGTTGGCGGTCGCGATCCGAGCTGCCTCGGCACAGCCGTCGGCCCCACCCCGGACGCCGGTCGCGCCGGCCAGCGCGGCGAGGTCGGCGGCGAGCTGCGCTCGGCGGTGGTCGACGACGGTCGCCGCGACGACCGCCAACCCGCACCCGACCACCAGCAGCACGGCGGCGCACGCCACCACCACGACGCTGGCAGCTCCACGATCACCTCCGCGGCCCGGCCTCACGGCGACTCCACCGCGGCCACCGCCTCGGCCCGGAGGCGCACCCCCGGCCACATGTCGAAGAGGCCGCCCGGCCCTCGCAGCTCGCGGCTCACGGTGACGGTGACGTCGCCGTCGCCGTAGGACGCCCCGACCTGGCTGCCCGTCCCGGCGACCTGCTCGGCCCGCGCGAACGCCGCCGGCTCCGGATCACCGCGGGCCAGTGCCCGGGCGGCCTCGCGGGCGCCGTCGACGACTCGGACCTGGGCGGTGCCGACGGCCAGCAGCCACACCAGGCCGACCGTGACCGCGAGCAGCAGCGGCAGGCCCAGAGCCAGCTCGGCGGTGACGGCGCCACGGTCCCCGGGTCGGTCGGTCCGGCGGGCGGCTCGGCTCACCCGAGGCCCAGCAGGCGCAGGACGTGGTCGAACAGCGTGCGCAACAGCTGGTCGCCGAAACCGCCGCTCAACAGCTTGTAGAGCAGGCCGGCCAGCCCGGCCCCGGCGGCCGTGCCCACGGCGTACTCGGCGGTGGTGATGCCGGCCTCGCGGTCGGCCTGCTGACGGACGGTGTGCTGCCTCATCGAAGTCTCCTCGGTCGTCGGCCGCCCGTTGCGGCCGGTCTGGTGCGACCTTCGCGCGGGACACCGACGTCCGGCGAGCGGTGGCGCGGCCGCTGTGGATCGCGCGGTCCGGCACCGGCCTGTGGGTCACGAGCGGCACCGTGCTCACAGCCGGAGCCCGGCGACCAGGGACGCGACCAGCGGCACGATGCCGAGGAGGAGGAAGCTCGGCAGCAGGCAGACCCCGAGCGGCACCGCCGCCCGCACCCCCACCGCACGGGCGCGGTCCTCGACCTCGGCACGGGCGGCGGCCGCGAGGTCGTCGGCCAACCGTTCGACGACCGCGGCCACCGGGGCCCCGGTCCGCTCGGCGCGGGCGAGCGCCGCGCCGAGGACCCCGAGCTCCGGATCGCCCGCGAGCGTCGACCACACCCGGTCGGGTGGCAGCCCGAGCGCGAACCGGTCGGCGGTCAGGAGCAACCGGTCTGCGGCCGGGCCCGGGAGCGAGACCGCGGCCTGGCGGACCGCGGTAGGCGTCGCGGCCCCGGCCCGGAGCGCCGTGGCCAGGAAGAGCACCAGGAGCGGCAGGTCGGCCCGCACCTGCGCCCGCTGCCGGCGGTCGGCCGCGGGCTCGGCCGCCGCAACCGCGCGATGGACGACCAGGGCCGCCGCCGCTCCGAGGGCGGCACCTCCCCAGCCCGGCCAGCACACCCAGCCCGCGGCGAGGGCCGTCCAGGGCCACCACCGCCTGCCACGCTGCAGCCAGTCGGCGGCCGCCGGTGGGTGATCCCGACTCATGGCCGGTCGCTGCCGTCCCGGACGGCACGCGAGCCGGACACCCGCCGCCGCCAACAGCGCAGGCAGCAGCAGCGACCACCGCATCAGCGCGTCACCTGGGCCGCGATCCGTTCGATCCACCAGAGACCCGCGAGGCAGAGGGTGAGGCCACCGCCGAGGCAGAGGACCCCGATCGGGGTCCGGAGCAGGAATGCCCAGGCCGACGTGCCCCCGCCGTTGCCGAGGAGCAGCACCACCAGCGGCAGTCCCGCCACGAGCCGGGCGGTCGCCCGGGCGGAGGCCAGCTCGCTCTCGACGACCCGTCGCAGCTGCCGGTCGGCGCGGATCCTCCCCGCGACCCGGTCGAGCGCCTCGGCGAGACCGGCTCCGCTGCGGTGCGCCAGCACCCACGCGCCCGCCACCCCCCGCAGATCACCGGCGCCGGGGCTGGCGGCGGCCCGCCGCAGGGCCAGCGCCACGTCGCCGCCGAGGGCGGCCGCCTCGGCGACGGGCGCGAGGAACGGCCAGGACGCCGCTGCCCGCCCGAGGGCGAGGCCAGGAGGCTGCCCGGCCGCCAGCTCGGCGGACATCAGCTCGCACGCCTCGAGCACCCGGTCGGCGGTCGCCGCCGCCGCCCGCCGCCGGTCACGCGCCCGCACCAGCTGACGACCCGCCACCAGGACTCCCCCGGCGACCAGCGCGCCCGGGCCCACGACGAACGTCGCGCTCGCGGAGACCACGACGACGGCGGGCCACCACCCGCCCGGCCCGTGGGCGGCGCGCCATCCCGTGGTTCCGGGTGGCGGGCGGGCGACCAGCCACGCGGCGGCCGCGCCGAGGAGCGCGGCGGCCCCGATCACGCCGCCAGCCGTCGTTCGAGACACCCCGCCGCGGGTCCGAGCCGCGTCGACCCGTCGTCGTCGAAGGCGACCGCGCTCTCCACGGTCACCAGTCCATCGGCACCCGCCCGCGGCACCGCGACCTCGCGCAGCACCCGGCTGCCATCGCGTCTGCGGCCGAGGTGGACGACGAGGTGGAGGGCCGCGGCGAGCTGGCTGTGGGTCGCGGCGCGGGTCCAGCCGGCGGCCAGGGCGAGCGCCTCGACCCGGGCCGGGACGTCGGACGCCGAGTTGGCGTGCAGCGTGCCGCAGCCACCCTCGTGACCGGTGTTGAGCGCCGCCAGCAGGTCGGTGACCGACCCGTCGCGGACCTCGCCGACGACGAGCCGGTCGGGCCGCATCCGCAGGGCCTGCCGCACCAGGGCGCGGACCGTGACCTCACCGGCTCCCTCGAGGTTGGGGGGCCGGGCCTCTAGTCCGACGACGTGCGGGTGGTCGGGTCGCAGCTCGCTCGCGTCCTCGACCAGCACGAGTCGCTCGGCAGGGTCGACCAGCGACAGCAGGGACGCCAGCAGCGTGGTCTTGCCGACGCCGGTGCCGCCGGTCACCAGGAACGCGAGCCGCCCGGCGACGACGGAGCGCAGCAGCCTGGCACCCTCCGGGGTGACCGTCCCGGCGCGGACCAGGTCGTCGAGGGAGAGCGGTCGCCGGCTCGGCACCCGCAGCGACACGACCGTGCCGGGCCGGGCCAGCGGCGCGAGCACCGCGTGGCAGCGCGTGCCGTCGGCGAGCCGGGCGTCGACGTACGGCGTCGCGTCGTCGAGCCGCCGACCGACCGTGGCCGCGAGGCGCTGGGCGAGGCGGCGGACGGCGTCGTCGTCAGGGAACCGCAGCCCGATCTGCTCGAGGCCGGACCCGCGGTCGACGAAGACCTGGTCGGGGCCGTTGACGAGCACGTCGGTGACCCCGGCCAGCCGCAGCAGCGGCTCCAGCGGGCCGGCACCGACCACGTCGTGGCGGAGCGCCTCGTGGACCGCCAGCACGGTGGCGTCGCCCACCGGCCGTCCCGCGGCCCGCAGCGCGGTGGCCACCCGGTGCGGGGTGAGGGCACCCGGGTCGCTGGCCAGCCGTTCGCGCACCAGCTCGACGAGCTCGACGGGCGCGGCGGTCATGCGGCGCGGTCGACGACAGCGGCGGCCCCGGCGAGCACCTCCCGCGCGGTCCGCGCCAGCGGCGACCGCCGGGAGCGGACCGGGCCCAGCCCGAGGTCCACGGCCTCGGCGAGCCCCCGCTGGTCGCCCATCCGAGCGGCGACCGGGGCGGGGACGACCCGCGCGACGTCGGCGTCGTCCAGGCCGGCCCCGCGCAGCACGAGCCGGGCGCGCCCGTCGGGGAGGCCGGCCACCACCCGGGCGGCCGAGGCCAACCCCGGCACGGTGGGCCGCGCGACGACCAGCAGCAGGTCGCAGCCGGCCGCCACCTCGGTGAGCAGCGGGTCGCGCTGCCGTGGCAGGTCGACGACCACCGTGTCGTGACCGCGCCGGGCCGCCGACATCACCTCGCGCACGGCGAACGGCTGGAGCGGGCCCGACCGGCCGGCGTACCAGGTGAGGACGCCGAGCCCGTCGCGGCGCGGGACGCTCTCGCGGAACGACGCGGCTCCGAGCCGACCGGTGGTCTGGCACAGCTCGTCCCACCGGACGCCGGAGCGTTCCTCCATCCCGAGCACCCGGTCGAGGCCGGGTCCGAGCCGGTCGGCGTCGATCACGACCGTCGGACCGTCGACCGCGGCCAGCTGGCCCAGCGCCGCCGCGAACGTCGTGGCGCCCGCGCCACCGGAGCCACCAGTGACCCCGACGCACCGCGCGCGGCGCGGGCGGTCGTCGCCGAGGTCGGTCAGCTGCTCGACGACCCACTCCCCCGACGCCGGCAGCTCGGCGACGTTCTCGGCGCCGAGCGCCAGCGCGGTCCGCATCGCGTCGGCCGGGAACCCGCCCCACGCCACGACGTGGACGCCGTCGCGACGGGTCGGACGGAGCTCGGCCAGCTCGGGCGCGAGGTCGGCGCCCACGAGGACCAGCGGCGCGGCGGCCCAGCCGGCCAGGCCCCCGATCCCGTCGGGCGCCACGACCGGCGTCACCCCGGCCGCGGCCCCGAGCCGCAGCAGCTCGTCGAGCAGGTCGTCGTCGCGCGTGATGATCAGCGGTGCGTTCATGCGGGGAGCCTCCCCGGCAGCACTCGCGTCCGAACCGGGGCGCCGGCTCCCCTGTGGACGACGGGTTCCCCGCGGCGACCTGTGGGCGGTTCGGGGTCCCCGCTCGGCGCTGTGCGCCCGCCTACGATGACCCCGTGACCCGCCCCACCGCGGCCTTCTTCGACCTCGACAAGACGATCATCGCCAAGTCGAGCACGTTGGCCTTCAGCAAGCCCTTCCAGGCCGGCGGTCTGATCTCGCGACGGGCGATGCTGCGCTCGGCGTACGCCCAGTTCGTCTACCTCGTCGGCGGTGCCGACCACGACCAGATGGAGAAGCTGCGGTCCTTCATGTCGCAGCTGTGTGCGGGATGGGACGTCGCGACCGTGCGCGAGATCGTCGCCGACACCCTCCACAACGTCGTCGACCCGCTCGTCTACGACGAGGCGGTCAGCCTGATCGAGGAACACCGGCTGGCCGGGCGCGACATCGTCATCGTCTCCACGTCGGGCTCGGAGGTGGTCGGGCCGATCGGGGAGATGCTCGGCGCGGACCGCGTCGTCGCGACCAAGATGGAGATCGTCGACGGCCGCTACACCGGGGAGATCGAGCACTACGTGTACGCCGACGAGAAGGCCACCGCCATCCTCGACCTGGCCGCCACCGTCGGCTACGACCTGCCGTCCTGCTACGCCTACAGCGACTCGGTGACCGACGTCCCGATGCTCGAGGCGGTCGGCCACGCCCACGCCGTCAACCCCGACAAGGAGCTGCGGAAGGTCGCCACGGCGCAGGGCTGGCCGGTGCTGGTCTTCACCAAACCGGTGGCGCTGCGCAGTCGGGTACCGCTCCCGCCGGCGAAGCCGACGCTCGCCGCGCTGGCGGTCGGAGGCGTCATCGCGGTGGGCGGACTGATGTGGAACGCACGCCGCAGGCGGGCCGCCTCCTGAGGCACCTCCGGGACCTGAAATCAAGTCTTGAACTGTCGCCCCAGCAGGCGTACACAAGGAGCCAGGACACAACTCCAGAACCCGCACGTGAGCTGGGTACCCACGCGGCGATCCACCCTTCCTACAGGGCGCCTGTCGCCGGGAAACGCCCGGGGCAGCACTACGAGAGAAGCACGCCTGGTAGCCACGGCTTCACGTGTCAGCGGCGGCACCCGAGTCTTCTCGAGTCGGGTGCCGCTCGCATGTCACACGTCGCGCAGCGGGCTCGCCTCGGTCGCGGCGGCGTACGCCTCCGCGGCGTACAACAGCCAGCGGTGCACGGCGGGCTGGCCCCCCTCACGGAGCGCGGCGGCACTCCCCTCGTACGCCGCGCGGAGCGCCAGGTGGCCGGCCTCCGGCACGACGAGCGACGTCGGGTCGAGACCACGGGCCACCAGGACGAGGCGCTCGGCGGCGCGGGCGACCAGTCCGTTGTGGGACGCGAACGGCGACGCGGACAGCAGCTCACCGTGCACGACGGCCGCCACCAGCAGCGCGGGTGCCTCCTGCGCCAGCACTTGCGACACCGTCAACACCAGCCGGGCCGCGTCGGCGTCCCTCGGTCGGCCGAGCTGGTCGTCCGGCACCGCGCCCGCAGCCGCCACGGTGTGCAGCCGGGCCAGCGCCTGCAGCGGCGAGCGGCGAAGCACCGGGGCCAGCGCCAACAGCTCCGTGGACAGCCGCACCGACGCGCGGGCGACCTCGTCGCCCGTGCCCGCACGGACCTCCTCCGCCGTCGACCGCGAGCCCTCCAGCACCGCGCTGGCGTGGGCGCCGCGCAGCAGCGACTCCCCCGTCACGTCCGGTGCCGTACGCCGGAGACCCCGGTCGCGCAGCACCGCGTCGATCCCGTCGCGGGCGGCGGCGAGCGAGGATGGCACCCCCTCGAGGGCGTGCAGCCGGTCGAGCATCCCGCGGGCGTCGGTCGCGGTGGAGGGGTCCATGGTGGGCCCAGGCTAGTCACCGCCGCGGTCACCGGGCTGGGGCCTCCCAGCAGGTAGCCTGCGCGTGATGAGCACCGACGACGGCCCCGAGCTCCACCGGCTCGCCCGGTCCTTCGGCCCGGTCGCCGAGGCCTACGACCGCGGCCGTCCGTCGTTCCCGACCGACGCCGCCCAGTGGCTGGTCGGGCGCGACGCCGCCACCGTGCTCGAGCTCGGGGCCGGCACCGGCAAGCTGACGCGGACGCTGGTCGGGCTCGGCCACGACGTCCACGCCACCGATCCTGACGCCGCCATGCTCGGCATCCTCAAGCGGCACCTCCCCGACGTCCCGACCAGCGAGTGCGGTGCCGAGGAGATCCCGTTGCCCGACCGGTCGGTCGACGTCGTGGTCGCGGGTCAGGCGTTCCACTGGTTCGACCACGAGCGCGCCCTGCCCGAGATCGCCCGGGTGCTCAAGCCCGGCGGCGCGCTCGCGGTCGCCTGGAACAACCGCGACGCCACGATCCCGTGGGTCCGCAAGCTGTGGCGGATCCTCGGCGAGCAGCCGATCGTGAAGGAGGGCACCGACGCGGCCGTGGACGCCATCGTCACCTCGCCGCTGTTCGGCGTCCTCGAGCAGGAGACCTTCAGCCACTGGCAGGACGTCAACCGCACCTCGATCGTCGACCTCGTCGCCTCGCGGTCCTACGTTGCGTCGCTCGACGACGATGCGCGTGCGGCCAAGCTCGCCGAGGTGATCGCGTTCTACGACGACTACGGCCGTGGCATGGACGGGCTGCGGCTCGCCTACGAGTGCGAGTGCTTCCGCGCGGTCGTCGACACCGCCCAGCCGGGGTCCGACGGCCCGACCGGCGACTCCGCGGGCGAGGACCCGTCCGACGAGCACCGCAGCGACGGGACCGACACCGACATGCTCCTGATCGACTTCCGCTGATCGTCATGCGTGCGCGGCTGCGTCCCTGGCGGCGTACCCACCTCGGCTCCGAGGTCGACCGTGCGACGTACCGAGCCCTGCACACCGCGAGCCTGGCTTCGCCCGCACTGCGAGAGGGCCTGACGCGGTCGAGCGCGGAGCGCAGCCTGCGCCACCTGCGCACGCTGCTGGGCACGCCCGCCGCTGCGCTCACCGACGCTGACAGGCTGCTGCACTGGGACGGGCTCGGCAGCCACCACCGCGACCAGGCGTCGTCGCTCGTCGGCCCGGTCCTCGAGCAGGGCCGGACCCGGGTGGTGACCCGGACGGACCTCCCATGCCAGGACCCCGGCTGTTCGGTCAGGCAGCTGGTCGTCAGCCCGCTCGTCGTCTCCGAGACCCTCGTCGGCACCCTCGTCGCAGGGGCCCCCGAGGCCACCGGCGGACTGGTGCGGGCAACCGACGAGGTCGCCGTCTGGGTGTCCGGCCAGCTCGAGCTCGCCCAGCTCGACTCCTCGCGCACGGAGCTGATGGAGGCCGAGGTCCGTGCCTTGCGCGCGCAGATCAGCCCCCACTTCATCTACAACTCGCTGGGCGCGATCGCGAGCTTCGTGCGTACCGACCCCGACCGCGCCCGCGAGCTGCTGCTCGAGTTCGCCGACTTCACCCGCTACTCGTTCCGCCGGCACGGCGAGTACACGACCCTCGCGGACGAGCTCCGCTCGGTCGAGCGCTACCTCCTGCTCGAGCAGGCGCGGTTCGGCGACCGGCTCCAGGTCACGCTGCGGATCGCGCCTGAGGTGCTCCCCGTCGCCGTCCCGTTCCTCTGCATCCAGCCCCTGGTGGAGAACGCCGTCCGCCACGGCCTCGAGGCCCGCGGCGACAAGGCCGACGGCGTCGGGCGGCTCCTGATCGAGGCCCGTGACGTCGACCAGGAGTGCGTGATCGAGGTGGAAGACGACGGGGTGGGCGAGGATCCCGACCGGGTACGCCGGGCGCTCGCCGGTGACACCGAGCTCGACTCGGTCGGGCTCGGGAACGTCGACGCCCGCCTGCGCAACGCCTACGGTGACGACTACGGGCTGGTGGTCGAGACCGCTCCGGGTGCGGGGACCAAGGTCATCGTCCGCGTCCCCAAGTTCGCGCCCGGAGTCCACGTATGAGCACCCCGCATGAGTGACCTGAGGGTCCTCGTCATCGACGACGAGCAGCCTGCCCTCGACGAGCTCGTGTTCCTGCTCGAGAGAGACCCACGCGTCGCGTCCGTGCTCGGGTGCGACTCGGCGGCCGACGCGCTGCGGGTGCTCCAGGAGTCCGACGTCGACGCGGTCTTCCTCGACGTGCAGATGCCCGGTCTCACCGGGCTCGACCTGGCCCAGGTGCTCTCGCGCTTCAAGGCGCCGCCGCCAGTGGTGTTCGTGACCGCCCACGAGGAGCATGCAGTGGCCGCGTTCGAGCTGCGCGCGGTCGACTACGTCCTCAAGCCGGTCCGCGCCGAGCGGCTCGGTGAGGCGATCCGGCGGGTGGTCGAGGCCGGCACTCCGTCGTCCGGCGAGGTCGTCAGGATCCCGGTCGAGCGCGGCGGCGTGACCCGCTTCGTCGACCGCTCGGACATCACCCACGTCGAGGCCGAGGGCGACTACGCGCGACTCCACACCGCCGACGGATCACACCTCGTGCGGGCACCGCTCTCGTCACTCGCCGAGCGGTGGTCGGCCGCGGGCTTCGTGCGGATCCACCGGTCGGTGCTGGTCGCGCTGCCTCACGTGCAGGAGCTGCGCGCCGACGCGGGCCGCTGGGTGGTGGTCGTCGACGGCCACGAGCTCGTCGTCGCCCGGCGGCACACCAAGGAGCTGCGGGAGTTGCTGACCGGGCCGACCTCGTGACCGAGCCCCGGCCGGCGCGGGTCCGGGTCACCGGGCCGACGCGGCGGCGCGCCAGCGCGGTGCGTCCGGCCGGCACGCGCGAGATCGATGCCGGCACCGAGGTCGGCGAGGTCTACATGCGCTCCTTACTGGGCGAGCAGCGGCGGCTGGCGATGCGGGTGCTCGCCGTGCTGGCCGTGAGCGTCGCCGGGCTGCCAGCGCTGTTCTACGCCTGGCCGGCCCTGGCGGAGCAACGACTGCTCGGCGTACCGCTGGCGTGGGCGCTGCTCGGCGTCCTCGTCTATCCCTGGCTGCTGTTTCTGGGCTGGCGCTTCCTACGGCAGGCGGAGCGGAACGAGCAGGACTTCGAGGAGCTCGTCGGAGAGGTACGCCGGTGAGCCCCGACGCGTCGCCGGTGCCGGGGGCGGTCGCGGTCGTGCTGGTCGCGGTGGCGACGCTGGCGATCGGCACGTGGGGACTGCGCTTCTCACGCACCACGAGCGACTTCTTCGTCGCCTCACGCACCGTCCGGCCGCGGCTCAACGCCTCCGCCATCGGAGGCGAGTACCTCTCGGCGGCGTCGTTCCTCGGCGTGGCCGGCCTGGTCCTCACGTTCGGCGCCGAGATGCTCTGGTACCCGGTCGGCTGGACCGCCGGCTACCTCGTGCTGATGGTGCTGGTCGCCGCACCGCTACGCCGGTCCGGTGCCTACACGCTGCCCGACTTCGCCGAAGCCCGGCTCGGCTCGACCGCCGTCCGGCGGCTCTGCTCGCTGCTCGTCGTCGGGATCGGGTGGCTCTACCTGCTCCCCCAGTTTCTCGGCGCGGGAGTGACTCTGCGGTCGACGATCGGGGCGCCGGAGTGGCTCGGTCCGGTGGTGGTCGCGCTGGTCGTGCTGGCCGGGGTCAGCAGCGGCGGGATGCGCAGCATCACGTTCGTGCAGGCTTTCCAGTACTGGCTCAAGCTCACCGCCCTGCTGCTGCCGGCGATGGTGCTGCTGATGGTCTGGCTCGGAGACGGCGCACCCGACCCGACCGCCGTGGCCGCCGCCACGCCTCCGACCGACAGCTGGTCGCTGCCGATCGCCCCCGGCGGCGCGCAGGGGCTCTACATCACGTACTCGCTCATCATCGCGACGTTCCTCGGAACCATGGGGCTGCCCCACGTCGTGGTGCGCTTCTACACCAACCCCGACGGTCGGGCCGCCCGCCGGACCACTCTGGTCGTGCTGGCGCTGCTCGGGATCTTCTACCTGCTCCCGCCCGTGTACGGCGTGCTCGGCCGCATTTACGCACCAGAGCTGGCAACCGACGGCCGCGAGGCGCTGGTGCTCGAGCTGCCACGGCTGATGGTCGACGGAGTCACGGGCGATGTCCTCACCGGGCTCGTGACCGCGGGAGCCTTCGCCGCGTTCCTGTCGACCAGCTCCGGCCTGTCGATCGCGGTGGCCGGCGTCATCAGCCAGGACGTCATCGGTCGGCGGTGGGGCGGACGGCGGCTCAGCGGCGTGACGGCGTTCCGGCTGGCGGCGATCGTGGCGGTGCTCGTGCCGTGCCTGGTCTCGCTGGTCTCACCCGACCTCGGCGTGGCTCGCACCGTCGGGCTCGCGTTCGCGGTTGCCGCGTCGACGTTCTGCCCGCTGCTGCTGCTCGGGATCTGGTGGCGCGGCCTCACCCCCGCCGGTGCGGTCGCCGGGCTGCTGGTGGGCGGGCTGGGTTCGGGGGCCGCGGTCGTGTGGACGATCTCGACCGTTACCACCAGCGGCTGGGTCGGCGTACTGCTCGGTCAGCCGGCGGCGTGGAGCGTCCCCGCAGCGCTCGGGACGATGCTCGTCGGCAGCCGAATCACCCGCGACCGCCGACCCGCGCACGCCGACCGGTTCATGGTCCGGCTGCACACGCCGGAGGCGGTCGAGCTCGAGCGCGGCTGACCGCTCGTCGTACGGATTCGACCGCTGGCCGATCCGCAGGCCCCGCTCATCGCCGGGCTCGTCCGGGCCACTCCCCCGGCTCCCGAGACCGGTGCCAAGGTGACGGCGATCACCCCTGTCGACAGGAGGCAGCCCGTGTCCACACCAACGCCTGAGAACGATCGTCGGGTGCACCAGACATCCGCTCATCCCGTCTACGTCGAGCTCAGTGAGTCCGCCGAGTTCGCGGAGCTCCGCTCCCGGTTCCGGCGGTTCGTGGTCCCCGCGACCATCGTGTTCATGGCCTGGTACCTGCTCTACGTCGTGATGTCGAACTGGGCCAACGACTTCATGAGCACCCAGGTCGTCGGCCACGTGAACGTGGCTGTCGTCTTCGGCCTGCTGCAGTTCGCGTCGACGTTCCTCATCGCGATCCTGTACGGGCGGTACATGAACAAGCAGGTGGACCCGCTCGCCCGCGAGCTCGACCAGCGGTACGTCGAGGCGACCGGCGGGGAGGCCCTGCGATGAGCTCCGAGACCCTCTCCACCATTCTGTTCCTGGCGGTCGTCGCGGTCACGATCGGCATCACGTTCTGGGCCAGCCGGCAGACCCAGAGCGCGGCCGACTACTACGCGGGCGGCCGCAACTTCAGCGGCTTCCAGAACGGCCTGGCGATCTCCGGCGACTACATGTCGGCGGCATCCTTCCTCGGCATCTCGGGTGCCATCGCGCTGTCGGGCTACGACGGGTTCCTGTACTCGATCGGCTTCCTGGTCGCCTGGCTGGTAGCGCTGCTCCTGGTGGCCGAGCTGCTGCGGAACTCCGGTCGCTACACGATGGCCGACCAGCTCGCGTACCGCATGAAGCAGCGCCCGGTCCGTACCGCGGCCGCGACCTCGACGGTCGTCGTCTCGATCTTCTACCTGCTGGCGCAGATGGTCGGCGCGGGCGCGCTCGTCACGCTCCTGCTCGGCGTCGAGGGCGAGTGGGCGATCCGCGCCACGATCGTGGTCGTCGGGCTGCTGATGATCTTCTACGTGGTCGTCGGCGGCATGAAGGGCACCACGTGGGTCCAGATCGTGAAGGCGGTGCTGCTGATGAGCGGCACGATCCTGATCACGATCCTGGTGCTGGCGCAGTTCAACTTCAACCTGTCCGAGCTGCTCGGCGCGGCCGCGCAGAACACCGGCAAGGGAGAGGCGCTGCTACAGCCCGGCCTGAAGTACGGCGCCACGTTGACCACCAAGATCGACTTCGTCAGCCTCTCGCTGGCCCTGGTGCTGGGGACGGCCGGCCTGCCGCACATCCTGATCCGCTTCTACACGGTGCCGACCTCGCGCGACGCGCGGACGTCGGTGAACTGGGCGATCACGCTGATCGGGGCGTTCTACCTGATGTCGCTGGTGCTGGGCTTCGGTGCCGCGGCGCTGCTGAACACCGCCGAGGGCAGCAAGGTGGCGGACTCTGCGGGCAACCTGGCCTCACCGCTGCTGGCCGAGGAGGTCGGCGGAGGCGCCGGGACGTCGGGCGGCGCGATCCTGCTGGCGTTCATCGCAGCGGTGGCGTTCGCGACGATCCTCGCGGTGGTCGCAGGCCTGACGCTGACGTCGGCGTCGTCGGTGGCCCACGACATCTACGCCAACGTCATCAAGAAGGGGCAGGCGACCGAGAAGGACGAGGTCAGGGTGGCCCGGATCGCGGCGTTCGGCATCGGCGGGGTGGCGATCGTGCTGTCGATCTTCGCCCAGTCGCTGAACATCGCGTTCCTGGTGGCGCTCGCGTTCGCGGTGGCCGCGTCGGCGAACCTGCCGTCGCTGCTCTACAACCTCTTCTGGAAGGGGTTCAACACCCGCGGCGCCGTGTGGGCGATCTACGGCGGCCTGATCACGTGCGTCGGACTGGTGTTCTTCTCGCCGGTCGTGTCCGGCTCGGAGACCGCCCTGTTCGCGGGCTCCGACTGGTCGTGGTTCCCGCTCGCCAACCCGGGCATCATCTCGATCCCGGTGGGCTTCATCCTCGGCTACATCGGCAGCGTCACGTCGCGCGACCCCGAGGCGGCCGAGGCGTACGCCGAGCTCGAGGTCCGCGCGCTGACCGGCGCGGGCTCGGAGGCGGCCGTCAAGCACTGACGGCATCCTCCCTCACGCGGGTGGCGCGATCGCCGGTCAGCCGGGGATCGCGCCGCCCTGTCGGCGTTGCTCGGCCGCCCCCAGCGGCTCGTAGCGGGGACGGATCGGCCCAACCCCCACCCAACCCTCCAAGAGTAGGTTGAACGACATGGCAGACGAGACGCTCTCGAACCTGATGCAGGAGAACCGCCGCTTCGAGCCGCCCGCCGAGCTCGCGGCGAGCGCCAACGTGAAGGAGGAGGCCTATGCGCGCGCCGACTCCGACCCCGAGGCCTTCTGGGCCGACGCCGCCGAGCGGCTCGACTGGGGTCGGCGGTGGGACCAGGTCCTCGACTGGTCGAACCCGCCCTTCGCGAAGTGGTTCGTCGGCGGCACCCTCAACGCGGCCGTCAACTGCGTCGACCGGCACGTCGACGCCGGCCGCGGCGACAAGGTCGCTATCCACTGGGTCGGCGAGCCCGAGGGCGACACCCGCGACCTCACCTACGCCGAGCTGCAGGACGAGGTGTGCCGGGCCGCCAACGCGCTGACCGACCTGGGCGTGAGCAAGGGCGACCGCGTGGCGATCTACATGCCGATGATCCCCGAGACCGCGATCGCGATGCTCGCGTGCGCCCGGCTCGGCGCGCCTCACACGGTGGTGTTCGGCGGCTTCTCCGCCGACGCGCTCGCCAGCCGGGTCGTCGACTGCGGTGCCGCGGTCATCGTCACGTCCGACGGCGGCTATCGCCGCGGTGCGCCCTCGGCGCTCAAGCCCGCGGTCGACGAGGCCGTCAGCAAGGCGGCCGACCAGGGGCAGCAGGTCGAGAAGGTGCTCGTCGTCCGGCGTACCGGCCAGGACGTGGAGTGGGACGAGGACCGCGACGTCTGGTGGCACGACGTCGTCGACGGGGCGCCGGCCGAGCACGAGGCCGAGCTGCACGACTCCGAGCACCCGCTCTACGTCATGTACACGTCTGGCACCACCGGCAAGCCGAAGGGAATCCTGCACACCACCGGCGGCTACCTGGTCGGCACGTCGTACACGCACTGGAGCGTGTTCGACCTCAAGCCCGAGACCGACGTCTACTGGTGCACGGCCGACGTCGGCTGGGTGACCGGCCACTCCTACATGGTCTACGGCCCGCTCGCCAACGGTGCGACCCAGGTGATGTACGAGGGGACGCCCGACAGCCCCCACAAGGGCCGCTGGTGGGAGATCTGCCAGCAGTACGGCGTGACGATCTTCTACACGGCGCCGACGGCGATCCGGACGTTCATGAAGTGGGGCGACGACATCCCCGCGAAGTTCGACCTCTCCTCGATCCGGCTGCTCGGCTCGGTCGGCGAGCCGATCAACCCCGAGGCCTACGTCTGGTACCGCGAGAACATCGGGGCGGGCGCCGTCCCGGTTGTCGACACCTGGTGGCAGACCGAGACCGGGCAGATCATGATCTCCCCGCTGCCCGGCGTGACCCACGGCAAGCCGGGCTCGGCCATGAAGGCGCTGCCGGGTGTCGCCGCCGACGTGGTCGACGACGAGGGCACGAGCGTGCCGAACGGGTCCGGCGGCTACCTCGTGCTCCAGAAGCCCTGGCCGGCGATGCTCCGCACGCTGTGGGGCGACGACGAGCGCTTCAAGGACACCTACTGGTCGCGGTACGCCGAGCAGGGGTTCTACTTCGCCGGCGACGGAGCCAAGAAGGACGACGACGGTGACGTCTGGCTGCTCGGCCGGGTCGACGACGTGATGAACGTGTCGGGCCACCGGCTCTCGACGACCGAGATCGAGTCGGCCCTGGTGTCGCACCCGAAGGTGGCCGAGGCCGCCGTCGTCGGTGCCGCCGACGAGATGACCGGCCAGGCCGTGTGTGCCTTCGTGATCCTGCGCGAGTCGGCGCTCGAGGACGGCGAGGCCGCGCCCGACGACCTGATCGAGGAGCTGCGCAAGCACGTGCAGAAGGAGATCGGCGCGATCGCCAAGCCGCGGCAGATCATGATCGTGCCCGAGCTCCCGAAGACCAGGTCCGGCAAGATCATGCGCCGGCTGCTCAAGGACGTCGCGGAGCATCGCGAGGTCGGCGACGTCACGACCCTGGCCGACTCGACCGTGATGGACCTGATCAAGGAGAAGGAAGGGTCCGGGGCGGGCGACGAGGACTGACCGGGCACATAGTGCTCAAGCGGTGCCGGTGACCGGGCACAAGTGCCGGGCCCGGTGCGCATCTCTGCCCGGTCAGAGCCTGGGACGAGGCACTTTCTGCCCGGTCAGCGCCAGGGGTGGGGCACTTTCTGCCCGGTCAGGTGGTGGCGCGGCGGTGCCGGGTGGCCGTGACGAGCAGCAGTACCCCGAGCAGCGCCGAGAGCAGCGAGCCCGCCAGGATGCCGACCTTGGCGTCGCTGGTGAGCAGCTCGTCGCCGGGGAACGACAGCCCGGCGATGAACAGGCTCACGGTGAACCCGATGCCGCCGACCGCGCCCAGGCCGGCGATCATCCGCCAGCCGGTGTCCTCGGGCAGCCGCCCGAGCCCGAGCCGCACCGCCACGAACGCCGCCACCAGGATCCCCACCGGTTTGCCGACGACCAGTCCCAGGGTGATCCCGATCCCCACCGCGGAGCCGACGGCGTCGCCGAGCACGCCGCCGCCGAGCGCGACGCCCGCGTTGGCGAGCGCGAACACCGGCAGCACGACGTACGCCGAGACGGGGTGCAGCCGGGTCTGCAGCCGCTCGACCATCGACACCGACTCACTCAGCAGGAACCGGAGCCGGTGCAGCTCGTCGGTGTCGAGCTCGCGGTCGCTGAGGGCTTCCTGCGCGTAGCCGCGCGCGACGCGCTCCTCCAGCAGCGCGGACGCCGGCGTCATCAGTCCGATCGCGACGCCTGCCAGGGTGGCGTGGACGCCGGACTCGAGGGTGGCGAGCCAGGCCAGGGTGCCGACCACGACGTAGGCCCAGATGGCCCAGATCCGCAGCAGCCGCATGCCCACCATCACCAGCAGCAGTCCCAGCGCGATCGCGAGGGCGACCAGGTCGAGGTCGGCGGTGTAGAAGACCGCGATCACCACGATGGCGCCGATGTCGTCGACGATCGCGAGCGTCAGCAGGAACAACCGGGCCGGCGCCGGGATGCGTCGCCCGAGCAGACCGAGGACGCCGACCGCGAACGCGATGTCGGTGGCCATCGGGATCCCCCAGCCGGAGCTCCCCTCCCCGCCGGCCACCACGAGCGCGTAGATCCCCGCAGGCACGACCATCCCGCCCACCGCAGCCACGATCGGCAGCGCGGCGGTCTTCGGGTCGCGGAGGTCCCCGTGGACCAGCTCGTACTTGATCTCGAGCCCCACCACGAAGAAGAAGATCACCATCAGGGCGTCGTTGACCCAGTGCTGCAAGGACTCCTCGAGCGTGAGGACGCCGAGGTCGAGCGAGATGGTGGTGTGCCACAGGTCGTCGTACGCCGCCGACCAGGGCGAGTTCGCCCAGACCAGTGCCACCACGGCTGCAGCCAGCAGCAGCAGCGAGCCGGACGTCTCGATCCGCAGGAACTCGCGCACCGGTCGCGCCACCAGGCGGGCCAGGGTGCGGTCGCTCCGGATGTAGACCGGGCCGAACCGCCAGATGGAGTCGTCGGTCCCCATCCGGTTCGGGTCGTCGCTCATGCGGAGTGGCCTCTCGGTCGACAACGGGATTCCGCCGGTCTCTACCGACGAGCCGACCAGACTTCCCGGCACACCGGGCGCCACTCTACCGGGATAGGGTCGGCAGCAGCCTCGCCCACCAGCGGACCCAGCACGGAGGTACCCACGCATGGCCCCCGAACCAGTCCGGGAGACCGACCCCACGATCGGTCGGCTCGTGACCGATGCGAGCCGCGACATCTCCGGTCTGATCCAGAAGGAGATCCAGCTCGCCAAGTCCGAGCTGACGATCAGCGTGAAGGCCGGCGGGATAGGGGTCGCCCTGTTCGCGGCGGCCGGCTTCCTCGTTGTGCTCGCGATCATCATGCTGTCGGTCGCGTTCGCCTACCTGATCCACTGGAACGGCGACGGGCTCTCCCTGCACTGGGCATTCCTGATCGTGTTCGGCGCCTACCTGCTGCTCGCGGGGTTGCTCGCGTTCATCGGCGTCCGGAAGGTCAAGCAGGTGCGGGGGCCCGAGCGGGCGATCAGCCAGGGCAAGGAGATCCCGCGCGCTCTCAAGGGCCAGCCCTAACGGAGCACGCGACCTGACCGACAGGGGTCACGCAGCACAGTCGCCGGTGCCGACCTCGTCGTCCGCCGACACCCCGGTCACGGCGCTGCGCCCGACCTGTTCCGCGGTGAGCGCGTACCCCGTGTCGGGGTCGGTGACCGAGGCGGCGAACACCACGCCCACGACGTCCCCGCCCGACGACACGATGGGGCCACCGGAGTTGCCGGGCCGGACCAGGCCGCGCAGCGAGAACACCGAGCGGATCACGCTGCCGTCGCCGTAGATGTCGGGCGACCGGAGTCGCTGCTCGGCGCGGATCCGGCCAACCTGCACGTCGTAGGGTCCGTCCTGCGGATAGCCGAGGATCGCGACGCCCTCGCGGGGCTGGGCCGCAGTGTCGAACGACAGCGTCGGGAGGCCGGTGGTGTCGAGCGCCAGCACCGCGATGTCGAGGTCGGAGTCGTAGTGGACGACCTCGGCGGCGACCGCGTCTCCGTTGATCTCCACCGACGGGTCGCTGACCCCGGCCACGACGTGCGCGTTGGTCATGACCCGCCCATCGGCGTAGACGAAGCCGGAGCCCTCGACGCCGCGGCCGCAGCGGTTGGTCCCTCGGATCTTGAGGACCGAGGACTGGGCATCCGCCACGTCGGGATCGTTGAGCAGCCGCTTGGGGCCGGGCCCGACCTCGATGATCCGCTCGGGGGCGAACGGGTCGAGGTACTGGGGGAAGAACCCGGACCCCACGACGTCGTTGAAGGCGCCGAGAGCGCTGTCGGCGGACGCCGGCAGGATCCGGTCGACCTCCCCGAGCACGGTCGAGTTGCGGACCTGGCCGGTGATCCCGCTGATGCCGGAGCCGGAGACGGCGACGCCGAGGGCCCAGGCCACGAGCAGCACCGCCACCGCGCTGAGCGCGGCGCCACCCACGGCGTCGACCGCGCGCACCGGCTGCCACGTGATCCTGTCGCGGATCCGGGCGCCGGCGAACTGGAGGAGGGCCTGCCCGAGGGACGCGCACAGGATGACGATGAACAGCGCCCCGAGCGATACGACGACCGACGGCTCCGCGTCACCCAGGGCGGCGGGGGCGAGCCAGACGCCGAACAGTCCGCCGAGCAACAGGCCGGTCGTGGCGAAGGCGCCGGTGATGAAGCCCTGCCAGTAGCCGGAGAGTGCGTACGTGAGGACCAGCACGACGAGCAGCCAGTCGAGCAGGTTCACCGACGATCTCCGAATCGAGTGGTGGGCGGACGGTCGAGCCTCGTGGGATCACCTTGCAGCATGTAGGCGGGCAGTGCACGTAGCGGAGCGTCGTCCGTGAGCTCGGCCCAGCCGACGAAGTCGAACAGTCGCGCGATGATCCCGGCAGTGAATCCCCAGAGCACCCGGTCCTTGTCCTCGCCGATGAGGTAGCCGGGGCCGACCCACCCCGACGGGTGCTCCACCCGAATCCGGTGGTCGGGCCCGACCAGGTCGTCGAGCGGGACCCGGTAGACGGCGTGGACCTCGTCGGGGTCGACCACGCCGACCGGGCAGTCGGTCTCCCACCACGCCAGGATCGGGGTCACCGCGAAGTTGCTCGGCGGCAGCCACAGCTCGGGCAGCTCGGCGAACACGTCGACCCCGGCCGGGTCGAGGCCGGTCTCCTCCTCCGCCTCGCGCAGCGCCGCCTCGCGGGCGGTCTCGCCGGGGTCGATCGTGCCGCCCGGGAACGCGATCTGGCCAGGGTGGCTGCGCATGTGGTGGGCCCGCTCGGTCAGCAGCAGGTCGGGGCCGTGGTCTCCCTCACCGAAGAGGATGAGGACGGCGCCACGACGCGGGTCCGCGTCGTCGGGCGGGAGGAAGCGGGTCAGGTCGTGGACGCCGATGGCCCGGGCGCCGTCCTCGATCGCTCGCAGCCAGGCCGGCCTCACAGCGCGACCCCGAGGTGGGTGTCGACCAGCTCGACCAGCTCGGCGAGCGAGTCGACGCCCCCCGCCACGACCGTGGCCCGGCCCTGCTCGTCGACGAACGCGAACAGGGGCAGGCCCATGAGTCCCGGGAACGGCCGGGCGCCCTGCAGGGACGACTGGGGGTCGGCCACCAGCGGGTAGGTCACCCCGGTCTCGCGCACCAGGTCGAACGCGGCCTCGACCTGCGGGTCCTCGTAGTCGACGCCGACGATCGGCACCCGGTCGGCGTACCGCTCGTGGAACGCCTGCAGCGCCGGCATCTCGGAGCGGCACGGCCCGCACCAGGACGCCCAGACGTTGACGACGAGCGGGCCGCGAAGCCCGGAGAGCGCCACGTCGCGGCCCCCGCCGAGGCAGGGCAGCGTCAGGTCGGGCAGCCCGCCTTGGACGGGTGCGGCGGTGGTGCTCGGGCACGGCTCCACCCCGAGGGCGGCCTTCAGCTCGCGCAGCTCGGGGGTGTCGACCTCGATCCGCGCGGGCCCCGGCAGCAGGCTCCGGTCGTCATCGGCCGAGCACGCCACCACCGCGCCGCCGGTCATCACCAGCACCGCCACGAGCATGGCGGCGACCGGACGTCTCACGCAGGCCCCTCGGTGCGGACGAGGGCGGCGGCGGCCACCGGGTCGGTCGGCCCGGCGCCGTACGACGGGCACCACTGCGCCACCGGGCACGCGCCGCAGGCGGGCTTCTTGGCGTGGCAGCGACGGCGTCCGTGCCAGATCAGGTGGTGGCTGAGCATGGTCCAGTCGCGCTTGGGGAACAGCGCGCCGACTGCGTGCTCCACCTTCACCGGGTCGGTCTCCTCCGTCCAGCCGAGTCGGCGGACCAGCCGCCCGAAATGGGTGTCGACGGTGATGCCCGGGATGTCGAACGCGTTGCCGAGCACGACGTTCGCGGTCTTGCGGCCGACGCCCGGCAGGGTCACGAGCTCGGTCAGCTTCGGCGGCACCTGGCCGTCGTAGCGCTCCACCAGCGCGGCGGAGAGCTTGAGCAGCGTCTCGGTCTTCTGGCGGAAGAACCCGAGCGGGCCGAGCAGCTGCTCGAGGTGCTCGCGCGGGCGCGGCGGCCATCGCGGCCGGGTCGGGGTAGGCGGCGAACAGCGCGGGCCGGGCGGCGTTGACCCGCCGGTCGGTGGTCTGGGCGCTCAGGACGGTGACGACCAGGAGCTGGAACGGGTCGTCGAAGTCGAGCTCGCAGCGCGCGTCGGGATAGGTGTCGGCGAGTACCCGGTCGACCTTGCGCGCGCGGCGGACGAGGGACGTCCGGCTCACGGGCTCGCGCGCGGCCGGGACGCGGGTCGGGGACATGGCGTCAGCCTAGGCGGAGCCGCCGACGGCGAGCCGGTCGACGGCGTCCGTGAGAACGCTCGGATTCACCTGTGACCTGGGCCACTCGCTAGGATCAGCGCGACACCTTGCACGCTGGGCCGAGCCAATGGAGGACCCGTGGACAACGACGTGCTGCGTCAGGCGCCGCTCTTCAGCGCGCTCGACGACGAGGCGGCGACCGCGCTGCGCTCCTCGATGGCCGAGAGCCGGCTCCGGCGCGGCGAGGTGCTCTTCCACGAGGGCGACTCGGGCGACAAGCTCTACATCGTGCTCGACGGCAAGGTGAAGCTCGGGCGCACGTCCAGCGACGGCCGCGAGAACCTGCTCGCGATCCTCGGTCCGGGCCAGATGTTCGGCGAGCTGTCCCTGTTCGACCCCGGCCCGCGCTCGGCGACGGTGACCGCGGTGACCGACGCGACGTTCGCCTCCCTGTCCCACGACGACCTCCTCCGCTGGCTCGAGGGCCGGCCGATGGTGGCCCGCGGCCTGCTGTCCCAGATCGCCAGCCGGCTGCGCAAGGCGAACGACGTCAACGCCGACCTGGTGTTCTCCGACGTCCCCGGCCGGGTGGCCAAGGCGCTGCTCGACCTCGCCGACCGGTTCGGCCGCACCGCTGACGACGGTGTGCACGTCCACCACGACCTCACGCAGGAGGAGCTCGCCCAGCTGGTCGGCGCCTCCCGCGAGACCGTCAACAAGGCGCTGGCCGACTTCGCGTCGCGCGGCTGGCTCCGGCTCGAGCCGCGCTCGGTCGTGCTGATGGACGTCGAGCGGCTGACGCGCCGCGCCCGCTGACGCCCCGCGACATCGTCAGCGGGCGTCGGACCTACCGACCCGGCCGGCGCTCGCGCAGGTAATCGAGCTGGGCCCGCACCGACAGCTCGGCGGCGCCCCAGAGGACCGGGTCCACGTCGGCGTACACGATCTCGACGACCTGCCGCGGCAGGCTGACCGCGTCGGCCACGCCACCTGCCTGCAGCTGCGCGACGGCGGCCCCGACCTGGCCCAGCCGTTCGGCCCGGTGGGACAGGTAGTGGTCGAGCACAGCCAGTGCGTCGTCGATCACCGGCCCGTGGCCCGGCCAGACGACGGCGATCTCCTGCGCCTCCGCGAGGGCGTGCAGCCGGTCGAGGGAGTCGAGGTAGGCACCCAGCCGGCCGTCGGGATGCTCGACCACGGTCGTCCCACGCCCCAGGACGGTGTCGCCGGTCAGGACCGCCCGCTGGGCCGGCAGCACGAACGAGAGGGAGTCGGCGGTGTGGCCGGGGGTCGCGAGCACGTGTACCTCGACGTCGCCGACGGCCACCACGTCGCCCTCGACGAGGCCCTCGTCGCCGAGCCGGTACGCCGGATCGAGCGCGCGTACGCCGCAGCCCACCGACTCCGCGAACCCGCGGGCCGCCTCGGAGTGGTCGAGGTGGTGGTGGGTGAGCAGCACGGCCTGCACGTCGCCGGCCGCGGCCGCCACCGCGGCGAGGTGGCCTGCGTCCGGCGGGCCCGGGTCGATCACCAGGGATCGTCCCGAGCCCGGGTCGCGCAGCACCCAGGTGTTGGTGCCGTCGAGCGTCATCGGGCTCGCGTTGGGGGCGAGCACGCACTCGGCGACGTCCCCGAACGAGCCACCTGCCCAGCTCACCGGCCGGCCACCAGCGACTCGGAGCCCGGCGGCAGCGAGAGCACGAACTCGTCGCCGTCCGCCACCACCTCCGGCGTGAACATGTCGACCTGCCGCGACCTCGACTCGACCAGCACGGCGTCGGGCGAGGCGTGCCGGGCGACGTCGAGGAGGGTGAGGTACGTCGGGGGCATGAGGAGGATCTCGCCGCTCTCGGCCCGGGCCACGGCGTCGAGGGCCGGCAGCCAGGCGACCGACGACGACTCCGTCGACACGTCGCGGGTGACCTGTCCGCCTGGCAGGGCCGCGACGAAGAACCAGGTCCGGTAGCGCCGCGGCTCGAAGACCGGCGTCAGCCAGCCCGACCAGGCGCCGAGGAGGTCGCTGCGCAGCACCAGCCCGCGCCGGTCGAGGAAGTCCGTCAGCGACAGGTCCCGGGCCTCGAGCGCGATCCGGTCGGCCTCCCAGTCGTCGCCGGTCGTGTCGGCCACCACCGAGTCGGCCGTGCCCGCCAACAGCACGCCGGACTCCTCGAACGTCTCCCGCACCGCGGCGCAGACGAGGGCCCGGGCCAACGGCTCGTCACACCCGAGCCGGGCGGCCCACTCCGAGGCTGCCGGACCGGCCCACGCGACCGCGTGGTCGAAGTCGCGGGGGTCGACGCCGCCGCCGGGGAACACGCACATGCCCCCGGCGAACGCCATCGACGTCTGGCGCCGCAGCAAGTAGGTCTCGAGCCCCGCGTCACCTGGGCGCAGCAGCACCACCGTCGCGGCGTCGCGCGGCGCCGCCGGTGTCGCGGAGCCGTCGGCGTAGGCACGCGCCTGCGCGACGAGCGTGTCGGGCAGCGGCAGCCGCTGCACCGGTCAGACCTCCACGACCAGCTCGACCTCGACCGGAGCGTCCAGCGGGAGGACCGAGACCCCGACGGCGGAGCGGGCGTGGACGCCTGCGTCGCCGAACACCGCGCCCAGCAGCTCGGACACGCCGTTGGCGACCTGCGGCTGCCCGGTGAAGTCGGGCGTCGAGGCCACGAAGCAGACGACCTTCACTATCCGCTTCACCTCCGCCAGGTCGCCGACCTGGGCCTTGACGGCCGCGATCGCGTTGAGGCCGCACTGCCGGGCGCATTCGACGGCCTCCTCCTGCGTCACCTCGCCGCCGACCTTCCCGGCCGCGATCAGCTCGCCTGCCCGCATCGGGAGCTGGCCCGACGTGAAGACGTGGTGGCCGGAGCGGACCGCGGGGACGTACACCGCGACCGGCTTCGCGACCTCGGGCACCGACAGCCCGAGCTCGGCGAGCCTCTGCTCGGGATGGGCCACGGCTCAGCCCTCCTGGGGGCGCTTGAGGAAGGCGACCAGGCCGCCCTGGTCGTTGGTCTGGATCGCCACCAGCTCCCAGCCGTCCTGGCCGAAGTTGTTGAGCATCAAGGCCTCGTTGTGGAGCGGAATCGGCGCCACCTGGTACTCCCACTTGGTCATAGCGGGACCCTACCGAGCCGGCCGCCCCGCGTCAGCGGCGCACGGCGTACCGCACGTGCACGGCGTACGCCGAGTGGTGGACCGACAGGATGTCGAGGTCGACGTCGTCGGTGCACCCGTCGAACAGCCGCTTGCCGCCACCGAGCAGCAGTGGCGCGGTCGAGATCGCCAGCTCGTCGACCACGCCCGACGTCAGGCCCTGCCGGATCAGGTCGGCGCCTCCGCCGAGGGAGACCGCTCGGTCACCGGCGATCTCCCGCGCCTGGGCGAGCGCCTCCTCGAACCCGTCGACGAACCTGAACCCGGCCGACTCGTCGGGCTGGTCCTCGACCCGGTGCGTCAGCACGATCAGCGTGCCCGGGAACGGGTTGGTGCCGCCCCAGCCGCCGGCGGCGTCGTACATGCCGCGGCCGCAGACGCCCCCGCCGATGTCCGCGAGCAGCGAGTCGTAGTACTCCCGGTCGGCCCCGGTCATGCCGTCGGTGTCGCGGCCGTCGTCCTCGTAGGTCCAGGGGCCACCCATGACCCAGTAGTGCAGTCGCTCCCCGCCGCGGCCGAGCCCCTGCTCGGGCCCGTCGTCGGGACCGACGACGTACCCGTCGAGGGACTGCGTGATGCTGGCGATGACCTTGCCCATAACGCCTCCAGAAGGCTCTCGGGATCCGATGTCGAGTACCGACCCGGGATCGCTCACCGAATCATCGGCGCGCCCTACCCTGGGGCATGACCCAGCGCACCGAGGCCGCGGACGACCGGCCCAAGACCGACGGCCGCAACCCGTTCGAGAAGTTCGTGGAGTCGGTCAACCAGGTGGTGAGCCGGGCGCCGTTCTTCCTCGTGATCGTGGCGTCGCTCGTGCTGTGGGCCGCCAGCTATCCGCTGTGGAGCAGCACTGCGAAGTGGGAGCTCGCGCTCCACACCGGCGCAGCGGTGCTCTCGCTGCTGCTGCTCGTGCTGCTGGAGAACGCGGGCCGGCGCGCGCAGGAGAGCGCGCAGGAGAAGCTGAACGTGATCGCCGAGGCGATCTCCGACCTGATGGCGTCACGGGCCGTCGACGACCCCGACCTCCGGAAGTCCGTCGACAAGCTGCGCGACGCGGTCGGGCTCGAGGAGCGGCACTGACCGCCCGGACAACCGTGTTGACCTCAACCGTGGTCGAGGTCCTAGCCTCGGTCCCGTGACGAGCCCGCCGACCACCTCCGTCCCGGCGCGCGGACGCGGCGGCATCCTCGGTCCGGCGTACCTCGCGACGACGGTCGCGGTCTTCGCGCTGATCGCGTTCAACGCGTTCGAGGCGCTGGCCGTCACGACCGTGATGCCGACCATCAGCCGCGACCTCGACGGGATCGGACTCTACGCACTGGCGTTCGCGGCCCCGCTCGCCAGTGGGGTCGTCGGGATGGTCGCGGCGGGCTCGTGGAGCGACCGGCGCGGCCCGGCGGTGCCGCTGCTGGTCTCGCTGGTACTGTTCTCGATCGGCGTGCTCACGTGTGGGCTGGCGCCGTCGATGGAGGTGCTGGTCGCCGGCCGAGTGGTGCAGGGACTGGGCACCGGCGCCCTGATCGTGAGCCTGTACGTCGTGGTGGGCGTCGTCTATCCGGCGACCCTCCAGCCGTCGATCTTCGCGTCCTTCGCCGCGGCCTGGGTGCTGCCGTCCCTCTTCGGGCCCGGTGTGGCCGCCATCGTGGCCGACGCCTTCGGCTGGCGCTGGGTGTTCCTGGGGGTGGTCGCGCTGGTCGCGCTGGCGGCGGCGCTCCTGGCGCCGGTCGTGCCGACCCTGCGGAAGGCCGACGCCACCGACGGGGAGCCCGCGTCGCGGTCCCGGCTCGGCTGGGCGGTGGTGGCGGCGGTGACGGTGCTCGCGGTCGAGCTGCTCGGGTCCAGCGCGCTCCCGCTGGCGGCGATCCCCGCGATGGCGCTCGTGCTGGTCGCGCTGCGGCCCCTCACCCCGCGCGGGACCCTGGTCGCCCGGCGCGGGCTGCCATCGGTGATCGGCACCCGGGGCCTCATGAGCGGTGGCTTCTTCTGCGGCCAGGCCTACATCGTGCTGGTGCTGCAGCAGCGCTGGGACCTCTCGGCCGGGCAGGCCGGGATCGCCCTGACGGTCGTGGGCCTCGTGTGGGCCTCGGCCAGCCAGCTGCAGGCCCGGCTGCGCGACCACCTCACCAGCGAGCGGGCGATGCTGATCGGCAGTGCGATGCTCCTCGGCGCCGGGATCCTGCTGTGGGTCGTGGTCTGGCGGCACCTGCCGGCCCTGCTCGCCGGCGGTGCCTTCGTGATCGCCGGCGCCGGGATGGGCCTGGGCTTCACCCGCACCGGCGTCGCGATGCTCGCCGCGTCGTCCGACGCCGACCGCGGCTTCAACTCCTCCGCGCTGTCGATCGCCGACTCGCTCGGGGCCGCGCTGGCGCTGTCGCTGTGCGGCATCGGCTTCACCGCCGCGACCGCGGCCGGCCGCGACCCGTTCCTGGCCGTCTTCGGGGTCGGGATCCTGTGCGCCGTGGGGGCGGTCGTGACCTCGTCGCGGACCCCGTGCCCGCCGGCGGCCGTCAGTCCGCCGGCCGCGTGACGACCCGGTAGCGCACGAACACCGGCACCGCGATCGCGGCCACCACGGTCCCGACCACGACCAGCACGCCGCCACCTGCGGCGGCGATCGCGGCCCCGGTCACCGCGGCCGCGGCGCCGTGCGCGACGTCGGCAACGCGCGGGCCTCCGGCGACGACGACGATGAAGATGCCCTGGAGCCGACCGCGGACCTCGTCGCTCGCGGCCGACTGGAGCATCGACGTACGGAAGGCGGCGGATGCCATGTCTGCCGCACCGCCCACGGCGAGCATCACCACCGCCACCACCAGGAACGGGAGCGGCGCGCGCGGCGCGAGCAGGGCCGCGACGCCGAACCCGATCATGGCCAGGCCCCAGACGAGGATCGCGACCACGACCGCCAACCCTTGCCGCTCGACCCGCGACACCCAGCCCGACAGCACCCCGCCGACGACCGCGCCCGCCGGGATCGCGGCGAACAGCACCGCGAAGGCCAGTCCGCCTTCAGACGGACCCTCGAAGGCGACGTCGGCCAGCTCCGGGAACAGCGCGCGGGGCATGCCGAAGACCATGGCGACCAGGTCGACGACGAACGACATCATGAGCACCGGGTGCCCGCGCAGGTAGACGAACCCGTCGAACACCGCGCGGAGCCCGGGTGCGACCCGGACGCCCTCGACCGGCAGGGCCGGCAGCGCCACCACGGCCCCGAGCGTGGCGAAGAGCGTGACGGTGTCGACGAGGTACAGCCACGAGAACCCCACCAGCGGGATCAGCGCGCCCCCGACCAACGGGCCGGCGATCCCGCCTGCCACGAAGACGGTCATGGTGAGGGCGTTGGCCGACGGCAGCAGGTGACCGGGTACCAGCTTGGGGAGGATCGCGGACCGGGTCGGTTGGTTGATCGCGAAGAACGCCTGCTGAACGGAGAAGAGGGTGAGCAGCAGCCAGACGTTCTCGAGCCCGAGCGCGGCCTGGAGCCAGAAGCAGCCGCTCGTGACGATCAGGCCGACCGTGGTGATGATCAGCAGCGTCCGCCGGTCCATCGCGTCGGCCAGCGCGCCACCCCACAGCCCGAACACGATGAGGGGGACCAGCCCGAACACTCCCGTCAGCCCGACGTACGCCGAGGAGCCGGTCATGGCGTAGATCTGGGCCGGCACCGCGACGACCGTCAGCTGGGCGCCGATGACGGTGACGATGTTGGCGCGCCAGAGCCGCCGGAAGTGGTCGTAACGGAGGGGGCGCGTGTCCGCGAACAGCCCCTCGAACCTCACCGACGCAGGCTAGGTCACCAGCGGGGCTGACCGGGCACAGACTGCTCCACCTGGGCTGGTGACCGGGCACAGTCTCCCGTCCGCCGCGACCCGACGTGCCCGGTCAGCGCCCGCCACTGAGCACTTTCTGCCCGGTCACGTCGACCACGGACGCGGGCGACCGGCGTACGCTCACGGGCAGCCGACCGAGGGAGTGCCCATGAGTACCGCCGACCACCTGCTCGAGGCCCTCGAGCCGGTCGTGGCCGAGAACCTCGACCGCCACCTCGGTCTGGCCCAGGAGTGGCACCCCCACGACTACGTCCCGTGGAGCGAGGGTCGTGACTTCGCGCTCCTGGGCGGCGAGGACTGGGCTCCCGAGCAGTCCACGCCTCTCGGAGACCGCCAAGGCGGCGATGATCACCAACCTGCTGACCGAGGACAACCTGCCGTCGTACCACCGCGAGATCGCGACCAGGTTCGGTCGCGACGGCGCCTGGGGCACCTGGGTCGGCCGCTGGACCGCCGAGGAGAACCGCCACGGCATCGCGATGCGCGACTACCTGGTCGTGACCCGCGGGGTCGACCCGGTCGAGCTCGAGCGCGCCCGGATGGACTACATGACCTCGGGCTACGACTCCGGCGACAAGACGCCGCTCGAGACGGTCGCCTACGTCTCGTTCCAGGAGCTGGCGACCCGCGTCTCGCACCGCAACACCGGCAAGGTCACCCACGACCCGGTGGCCGACCGGATGCTCGCCCGGATCTCCAAGGACGAGAACCTGCACATGGTCTTCTACCGCAACATCGTGGCGGCCGCGCTGGAGCTGGCCCCCGACGAGACGATGCGAGCGATCGCCGACGAGGTCATCGGGTTCGAGATGCCGGGCGCCACGATGGCCGGCTTCGGTCGCAAGTCGATGATCATCGCCAAGGCCGGCATCTACGACCTGCGGCTGCACCACGACGACGTGATCATGCCGATCCTGCGCCACTGGAGCGTCTTCGACCGCACCGGCCTCGGCGAGGTCGGCGAGCGGGCGCGCGACGAGCTGGCGACCTTCCTCGAGGGCCTGGACACCCAGGCGGCCCGCTTCGTGGAGCGCCGGTCGGAGCAGCGCGCCCGGACCGCCGCCCGGTCCGCCACCGACGAGACGCCCGACATCGCGTCCTGAGGTTTCGTGACGGGCGCCAGGGCGCCCTCCTCAACCTCCGCCCGCCGCGCGACGGTCACCCCAGCTGAGGCTCGGTCTTCTCCCGGACCTCGTCCTCGGTGACTCCCGGGGCGCACTCCACCAGCGTGAGGCCCGCGTCGGTGACGTCGATGACCGCGAGGTCGGTGATGATCCGCTGCACGACGCGCTTGCCGGTGTAGGGCAGCGAGCACTCCTCGACGATCTTGTAGGTGCCGTCCTTGGCGACGTGCTCCATCAGCACGATCACCCGCTTCGCGCCATGGACCAGGTCCATCGCACCGCCCATGCCCTTGACCATCTTGCCGGGGATCATCCAGTTGGCGATGTCGCCGTGCCTCGACACCTGCATCGCGCCGAGGATCGCGGCGTCGATCTTGCCGCCGCGGATCATCCCGAACGACGTCGCGGAGTCGAAGAACGACGCCCCCTTGCGCAGCGTGACGGTCTCCTTGCCGGCGTTGATGAGGTCGGGGTCCTCCTCGCCCTCGAACGGGTAGGCGCCGACGCCGAGGATCCCGTTCTCCGACTGGAGCACCAGCTCGACGTCGTCGGCCACGTAGTTGGGCACCAGCGTCGGCAACCCGATCCCGAGGTTCACGTACGACCCGTCGGTCAGCTCCGAGGCCGCCCGCGCGGCCATCTGCTCGCGCGTCCACCCCTGCGACTCAGCCATGTCAGCCTCCCAGCCCGTGCGTCGCCGCGTCGTCGCCGCGGCCCTCCGGTCGCGGTCGGGTCGTGACCCGCTCGATCCGCTTGTCCGCGGCCTGCTCGGGGGTCAGGGCAACCACCCGCTGCACGAACACCCCCGGCGTGTGCACGTGGTTGGGGTCCAGCTCACCCGGCTCCACGAGCTCCTCGACCTCCGCGATCGTGAGCCGCCCGCACATCGCGGCGAGCGGGTTGAAGTTCCTCGCCGAGTCCCGGTAGACGAGGTTCCCGTGCCGGTCGCCCTTCCAGGCCCGCACCAGCCCGTAGTCGGCGACGATCGCCTCCTCGAGGACGTACTCGCGGTCCTCCCCGTTCACCGAGAACAGCCGGGTCTCCTTCGGCGGCGACGCGACCGTCACGTTGCCCTCGCTGTCGTAGCGCCAGGGGAGCCCGCCCTCGGCGACCTGGGTTCCGCCACCGGTCGCCGTGAAGAACGCCGGGATGCCCGACCCACCGGCCCGCATCCGCTCCGCGAGCGTGCCCTGCGGCGTCAGCTCCACCTCCAGCTCCCCGGAGAGGTACTGCCGCGCGAACTCCTTGTTCTCCCCGACGTACGACGAGATCATCCGCCGCAGCCGCTTCTCGAACAGCAACCGGCCCAGACCCCACTCGTCGACCCCGCAGTTGTTCGACACCGCCTCCAGGTCCGTCGTGCCGGCTGCCAGCAGCGCGTCGATCAGCACCGACGGGATGCCGCACAGACCGAAGCCCCCGACCGCCAGCGTCGAGCCGTCCTCGATGTCGGCCACCGCTTCGGCTGCCGACGAGACCACCTTGTCCACTCTGAGCACCTCCCACGCGGATCCTGCCACGCGGGGGCGGGTCGCCGCCCGGTGGCTACGCTCTCGGCCATGCCCTCCCCGGACTTCGCCCGTGCGAAGCTGCACGTGGTGACGGGCAAGGGCGGCACCGGCAAGACCACCGTGGCGGCGTCGCTGGCGCTGGCGCTGGCCAGTCGTGGCCAGGACGTGCTCCTGTGCGAGGTCGAGGGCCGCCAGGGCATCGCGCGGCTGTTCGACGTCGACCCGCTCCCCTACGAGGAGCGCCGGATCGCGGTCGGGCTCGAGGCGGGCGACCGCCACCCCGGCACGGTCTACGGCCTCCACATCGATCCCGAGTCGGCGCTCCTGGAGTACCTCGCCCTGTACTACCGGCTCGGCCGCGCCGGTCGCGCGCTCGACCGCTTCGGCGTCATCGAGTTCGCGACCACGCTCGCTCCCGGCGTGCGCGACGTGCTCCTGACGGGCAAGGTGTTCGAGGCCGCGAAGGAGGGCCGGCGAGGGCCGGAACAGCCGGCAGTACGACGCCGTCGTGCTCGACGCCCCGCCCACCGGCCGGATCGCCCAGTTCCTCGGGGTCAACAGCGAGCTGGCCGGGCTCGCGCGGATGGGCCCCATCAAGTCCCAGGCGGACGCGGTCATGACGCTGTTCCGGTCGCCGCGCACCGCGATCCACCTGGTGACCGTGCTGGAGGAGATGCCGGTGCAGGAGACGACCGACGGGATCGTCGAGCTGCGGGCGGCGGGGCTGCCCGTCGGCGGGATCGTGGTCAACCTCGCCCGACCACGCGACCTCGACGACGCCGACCTCGCGGCCGCGCTCGACGGCACGCTCGACCCGGTCGCCGTCTCGGCCGACCTGGAGGCGGCCGGACTCCGCGCCGGCCGGACCCTGGTCGGCGGCCTCCTGACCGAGGCCCGCGACCACGCCGTACGTCGGGCGCTGGAGGACTCCCAGCGGGTTCTCGTGTCCGGGCTCGGCGTCCCGACGTACGAGCTGCCACGGCTGGCGGGCGGTGCCGATCTCGGCGGGCTCTACGAGTTCGCGGCACTGCTGCGCGACCAGGGGCTGGCATGACGAAGCCGACGCGGGCCCGGGTAGGGCCGCTCGCGGCCACCCGGTCTCGGGCGCCGGCGCTCGACGTCGACGCGCTGCTCGACGACCCGGCCACCGGCATCATCGTGTGCTGCGGTTCCGGCGGCGTCGGCAAGACCACCACGGCGGCCGCGCTGGGCCTGCGCGCCGCCGAGCGCGGCCGGCGGGTCGTCGTGCTGACCATCGACCCGGCCCGGCGGCTGGCCCAGTCGATGGGGATCGAGCAGCTCGACAACACCCCGCGGCCTGTCCCCGGCGTGGCGGGCGACGGCTCGCTCGACGCGATGATGCTCGACATGAAGCGCACCTTCGACGAGGTCGTGGAGAACCAGGCCTCACCCGAGAAGGCGGAGCAGATCCTGTCCAACCCCTTCTACGTCGCGCTGTCCAGCTCGTTCGCCGGCACCCAGGAGTACATGGCGATGGAGAAGCTCGGGCAGCTCCACGCCCACGCGCAGCGGGACGGCAGCCACGACCTGATCGTGGTCGACACCCCGCCGTCGCGCTCGGCGCTGGACTTCCTCGACGCCCCGGAGCGGTTGTCGACCTTCCTCGACGGCCGGTTCATCCGGTTGCTGCTCGCACCCGCCAAGGGTCCGGCGAAGCTGATGACAGCCGGGGTCGGGCTGGTGACGGGGGCGATGACCAAGGTCATCGGCGCCCAGGTGCTGCGCGACATGCAGACGTTCGTGGCAGCGTTCGACACGCTGTTCGGGGGTTTCCGGCAGCGGGCGCAGCAGACGTTCGAGCTGTTGCAGGCCGACCAGACCGCGTTCCTGGTGGTGGCGGCTCCGGAGCCCGATGCGCTGCGGGAGGCGGCGTACTTCGTGGAACGGCTCGGCGAGGACCGGATGCCGCTCGCGGGGCTGATCGTGAACCGGGCAAGCCCGGCGCCCGTGGGGACGCTGTCGGCCGACGAGGCGATGGCGGCCGCCGACCGGCTCGACGCCGAGCGACCGGAGTCGGTCTCGGCCGGCCTGCTGCGCCTCCACGCCGACCGGGCTCGGCTGGTCGAGCGGGAGACGGCGCTGAGGGAGAGGTTCGCCGCCGCACACCCCTCGGTGCCGACGGCGGTGGTGCCGGCGCTGGCCGGAGACGTTCACGACCTGAACGGGTTGCGTCAGGTCGGAACGCTCCTGGCCGACGGCTGACGTCGGCGCGGTACCACGCCGGAGCACGGCGTGGAGCGTCAGAGGGATGCCGGAGTGACCTGGGCGTCGCGGGCGTTCTCGAGGACGTTGCGCCAGGAGGCGTTCGGCTGACGGCGCAGCAGCGCACGGCGCTCCCGCTCGGTCATGCCACCCCAGACACCCCACTCGATCTGGTTGTCGAGGGCCTCGGCCAGGCACTCCGTCCGCACGGGGCAACCCTTGCAGAGGAGCTTGGCCTTGTTCTGCTCAGCGCCTCGCACGAACAGCTCATCGGGCTGTGTCTCGCGGCACGCGGCCGCCGGAGCCCAGTCTTCGATCCACATACGACGTTCCCCACAGTTCGTCCGGGATTCGGGAGTCCCCATGACTTCCCGATCTGATCCCGCTACTGAAAGGTAAAGAACCGACACCCCCTGGCCACAGACTCGATCAGTCCAAATGCTGCTAGCCCGAAATGACTAGTGCCGACGTGGTCACGAATGGGTGGGGTGACGACCGCCCGGTTATCGTGGACGGCATGTCTGTGCCATCCGACAACCGGCTGAGTGCCGCCCGAGTCCTGTCGCACCTCGGTGTGATGGCGCTCGTCGCGGCGCATCATGGGCGTGGTCGTCGCGGGGCTCGCGATCCCGTTCGCCGGGCTGGCGGGAATCGCCGCCCGCGACGTCTCGCGCAACATGGACAACCTCCCGACCGAGCTCACGGTCGAGCCGCTGGCACAGAAGACCCGGATCGTCGACGGCGGCGGCAACACCATCGCCGCGCTCTACGACGAGAACCGCATCAACGTCTCGCTGACCCAGGTCTCGCGGACCATGGTCAAGGCGATCGTCGCGATCGAGGACTACCGCTTCTACCAGCACGGGGCGCTCGACCTGAAGGGCACGCTGCGAGCCCTGGTGACCAACCAGGCCCAGGGCGGCGTCGTCCAGGGCGGGTCCTCGATCACCCAGCAGATGGTCAAGCTGACGCTCGTCGACCAGGCGGACACCAAGGCCGAGCGGCTCGCCGCCACCGATGACACGTTCGCGCGCAAGCTCCAGGAGCTGCGCTACGCCATCGCGTTCGAGGAGAAGTACTCGAAGGACTGGATCCTCGAGCGCTACCTCAACCTCGCCTACTTCGGTGACGGCGCCTATGGCATCCAGTCGGCGGCTCGCCACTACTTCGACAAGAACGCGGCCGAGCTGAACCTCGCCGAGTCCGCGCTGCTGGCCGGCGTCGTCAAGAACCCGACCGGCCTCGACCCCACGAACGCTCCCGACGCCGCGCTCGAGCGACGCAACGTCGTGATCGACCGGATGGCGCAGCTGAACGTCGTCAGCGAGCGCAAGGCGGAGAAGGCCAAGCAGCAGAAGATCAAGCTGAAGGTGCAGCCGAGCGACAACGGCTGCGTGAACTCCCGCGCCCCGTTCTTCTGCGACTACGTCCTCAACTACCTGATGAGCGACCGCTCTTTGGGCAAGACCCGCGACGAGCGCAAGCAGATGCTCCGCACCGGCGGTCTCACGATCCGCACCACCATCGACCTCCGCTTCCAGGCGGCCGCCGACAAGGCCGTCCAGGCGGAGGTCTTCCCGCGCGACCCGGCGATCGGCGCGATGGCGATGGTCGAGCCGGGCACCGGTGACGTCAAGGCGCTGGCCCAGTCGCGACCGATGGGGCGTGACAAGTCACGCGGCCAGACGTTCCTCAACTACGTCGTCCCGCAGGAGTACGGCGACTCCAACGGCTTCCAGCCCGGCTCGACGTTCAAGGCCTTCGTGCTGGCCCAGGCACTCTCGCAGGGCGTCCCTCCGGACTACTCCCTGAACGTGCCCGCCCAGGAGTCGATCCCCCACAGCCAGTTCGGCACCGCCGACTGCCCGTTCCAGAGCACCGAGGTCTGGGAGCCGGCCAACTACGACTTCCGCGGCGGGACCTTCGACCTCTACTCCGGCACCCAGAAGTCGGTAAACACGTTCTTCGCCAACCTCGAGCAGATCACCGGCCTCTGCAAGCCCTACGAGCTCGCCAAGGACATGGGCATCGTGCTCACGAACCCGACGGGCGAGCGAGTGCCGTCCTTCACCCTCGGCGTCTCCGACGTGAGCCCGCTGGAGATGGCGGAGGCCTACGCGACGTTCGCGGCCCGCGGTGAGCACTGCGAGTCCCGGCCGGTCACCGCCATCGAGGACCTGCGCGGCAACCTCCTCAAGGAGTACCCCGAGCGCTGCACCCAGGTGCTGAGCAACGCGGTCGCCGACACCGTCAACGACATCCTCAAGGGCGTCCTGGAGCCCGGCGGCTTCGGTCAGCTGATCACGATCGACCAAGAGGACGCCGGCAAGACCGGGACCACCCAGGAGGGCAAGGCCGTCTGGTTCGTCGGCTACACCCCGAACCTCGCGACCTCGGCGATGATCGCGGGCGCCAACTCCGAGGGGGAGCCGATCCCGCTGGTCGGGCTCACCGTCGGCGGATCTCCGGTCTACTCCGCGTCCGGGTCCGGCTTCGCCGGACCGATGTGGGGCCAGGCCATGGGCGTGGTCCAGCAGTGGTTGGACGACGCGCTCTTCACCCGGCCCGACTCGAATGCCCTGCTCGGCGAGGCCGGCGTGGTGCCGTCCGTCGGTGGGATGTCGATCGCCACCGCGACCCGGATGATCGAGAACGCCGGCTTCTCGGCGGTCGTGGGCCCTGAGGTGAGCTCGGGCTACCCGGAGGGCACGGTCGCCTTCACCGACCCCAGTGGCGGCGACCGCTACTTCGACGGCGCTCCGGTCACGCTCTACATCTCCAACGGCTACGTCCCCCCGCCCCCGAACAACGGCGGCGGTGGCGGAGGCAACGGCGGCGGCGGTGGCGGTGGCGGAGGCAACGGCGGCGGCAACGGCAACGGCGGCGGCAGCGGCAACGGCGGTGGCAACGGCGGCGGCGGAGGCCGCGGCGACGACTGACGCTGCGCTCAGGAGGCGCCGAGCTGGCGCCGTACCTCTGCGGCGACGGCCCCGCCGTCGGCCCGGCCCTTGGTCTGCGGGGTGAGCACACCCATCACCTTGCCCATGGCCCGCATCCCCTCACCTGCGGCACCCACCTGCTCGATCGCGGCCCGCACCAGGTCGACGATCTCGTCATCACCGAGCTGCGCCGGCAGGTAGTCGGCGATCACGGCGGCCTCGGCCCGCTCCTTCTCGGCCATCTCGGCCCGGTCGCCGTCGGCGAACGCCTGGGCCGCCTCGCGCCGCTTCTTCGACTCGGTCGAGAGCACGCCGATGATGTCGTCGTCGCTGAGCTCGCGCGCCTCGCTGCCCGCCACCTCGGCGTTCGTGATCGCGGTCAGCACCATCCGCAGGGTCGAGGAGCGAAGGTCGTCGCGCGCCTTGATGGCCACGGTCAGGTCTTGGCGGAGTCGGTCCTTCAGCGCGCTCATGCCCGCCATTGTGACAGCCTGGGCCCATGGCTCCGTTGCTCGCTCCCCTGCTCGGCGCCGCCGCCCTCGGAGGCGTCGCGGTGACCGGGTACGCCGTCGCGGAGACCCGCCGGTTCGTGCTCCGCGAGGCCACCATGCCGGTGCTGCCGCCGGGTCGGGCCCCGCTGCGGGTGCTGCACCTGAGCGACCTGCACCTGACGCCGGACCAGCGACGCAAGCGGGCCTGGGTGAGCGACCTGGGCTCACTACGCCCCGACCTGGTCGTCAACACCGGCGACAACATCGCCCACCGCGACTCCGTCCCCGTGCTGCTCGACGCCCTCGGTGACCTGCTCTCCGTCCCAGGCGTCTTCGTCTTCGGGTCCAACGACTACTACTCCCCCACCCTCCGCAACCCGGTGCGCTACCTGCTCCCCGACGACGGCACCCGGCACGTCGACAGCGACCGGCTGCCCTTCGAGGACCTGCGGCTGGCCTTCAAGGCGGCCGGCTGGCTCGACCTCACCAACCGGCGCGACACTCTCACCGTCGGCGACACGTCGCTCGCCTTCGCCGGGGTCGACGACCCGCACCTGTCCTACGACGACCTCGACGCGATCGCCGGCCCGGCCGACCCCGCGGCCGACGTGCGGGTCGGCGTCGCGCACGCGCCGTACCTCCGGGTGCTCGACCAGCTCGCCGACGACGGCTACGACGCGATCTTCGCCGGACACACCCACGGCGGCCAGGTGTGCGTCCCGGGCGTGGGTGCCCTCACCACGAACTGCGACCTCGAGCCGGCCAGGGCGCGCGGCCTGCACCGCCACCCCGCGCAGTCACGGCCGGGCGAGCCGGGATCGTCGTGGCTGCACGTCTCGGCCGGGCTCGGCACCTCGCCGTACGCCCAGATCCGGCTCGCGTGCCGGCCGGAGGCCACGCTGGTGACCCTCACGCCCCGTGCCTGACCTGCGGGCCTGACCCGCGGGCCCGACCTGCGGGCCGACCTGCGGCCCGACCTCCGGGTGTGACCGTCGGATCACCCGGTGGCCGGCGGGATGTTCTGGTTGTTGTGGAAGACGTTGTCCGGGTCCCACGTCCGCTTCAGCTGCCGCAGCCGCTCGTAGACCGGCGGCTCGAACGCGTTCTCCACCCGGTCGAGCCCCTCGGCGCCGAGGAAGTTGAGGTACGCGTGGCCGGTGCTCCACGGCTTCATGGCCGTGGCCATCCGGCGGGTGTGGGCGATGTTGGCCGCGTCCTGCTCGGGGTCCGGAGGCCACATCGAGAGATGGTGCAGGTTGAACGGCGCCTGCCGGTTGCCGAACGCGGTCGCGGTCTCGTCGACGCGCGCGATCGCCCCGCCACCGGCCACGACGATCATCTGCGACAGGGGCGAGACCGGTGGCTGGGCGTGGTCGACGTAGCAGTCGATCGCGTCGTCGGGCAGCTCGGCGAGGAAGTCGCCACTCCAGTAGTTGTGCATGCCCGGCGGGTTCCCGGGGTCGAGCAGCTGCTGCACGGCGACGTACGGCATCGGCTGGACGAGGTTCGCGGCCGGGGGCCCGAACTCCGTGAGCGGACGACAGACGCGGGCGCCCTCGTCGGGGTCCCCCGCGTACAGCAGGATCACCCCCGCGGCCGGCTGGCCGCGGGCGGGCTCGGGCACGAACTCGGCCGGCGGTGCCGTGATGAGGGCGACGCCGCTGCCGACCTCGTCCGGGGCGTCGACCATGAAGTCACGCCAGTGCCGGAGCACGTCGCGGGCCAGGTGGCCGGGGTACAGCAGCATGCCGCCGAGCACGATCGGGCCGACCGGGTGCAGCCGCAAGACGAACTCGGTCACGATCCCGAAGTTGCCCCCACCGCCCCGGATCGCCCAGAACAGGTCGGGGTTGTCCTCGTCCGACGCCGTCACGACCTCGCCTGCCGCGGTCACGACCGTCGCGGAGAGGAGGTTGTCGCACGTGAACCCGAGCTTGCGCTCCAGCCACCCGCTCCCGCTGCCCAGCGCGAGGCCGCCGACCCCGGTCGTGGACACCCGGCCACCGGTCACCGCCAGCCCGTGCTCCTGGGTGGCTGCGTCGACCGCGCCCCAGCGGGCGCCGCCGCCGACCCGGGCGACCCGGGCGTCGGCATCGACCACGACGTGGTCGATGGCGCGCAGGTCCAGGCACACCGCGCCGTCCATGACCGCAGCGCCGGTGACGCTGTGGCCGCCGCCGTACACCGTGACCTCGCGTCCGGCGGCGGCGGCCGCCTTCAGCGCCACCGCGACGTCCTGCGCGTCGAGGCACTGCATCAACCGCTCGGGCTTGCGATCGATCAGGCCGTTGAACACCCTGCGCGCCTCGTCGTACCCCTCGCTCGACGGCTCGAGGACGACACCCTTGAAGTCCGACATGGACCGACCCCCCTCAGAAGTCGGAGGGCCCCGAGGTCGCTCCGGAGCCTGATTCTCCACCCGGACGAGCGAGTGGGACAAGGTGCGTGGCCTCCCGGAGGGCTCCGGCGCCCGATTTCGGGAGGGTGTGCGCGCTCGGGTAGGGTTCGTGACTGCGAGCCGGGAGGCGACTCCGGCTCGCGATCGGGCTGTGGCGCAGCTTGGTAGCGCGCCTCGTTCGGGACGAGGAGGCCGCAGGTTCAAATCCTGTCAGCCCGACCGTGTGATGTCTCAGGACATTCCGGACAGCCGGACCTGCGAAAGCAGGTTCGGCTGTTGTCATTTGGGTGGGTTCTTGGGTTGGTAGTCCTTGCTGGGATCGATGATGAGCTCGCGGATGAGTTCGCCGGTGGCGGCGTCGATGACGCGGACGTGTAGGTCCTGGGCGAGCAAGATGACGCGGGTTCGGGCGTAGGTTCGGCCGACGCCGATGTGGCGTAGTTGACCGGCGACACGCAGGGTGACGTTCCCGGCGGTTGACACGATGTCGTGTCGGGTGCGGTCGTGGGAGTCGGTGCTGCGGTCACCGCCCGGGCTGGCCTTCGGCCGTGCGCTGTAGGTGGTCGCCGGGGTGGCGCGGTGGGGGAGCGATCGGTGCGGTCGGCGGTGGTTGTACTCCTCGACGAACGCGTTCAGGAGCGCCTGCAGCTCGCCCGGTGAGGCCGGCTGGGTCGGTTGGGCGCGGAGCCACTTCTTGAGGGTCTGCTGGAATCTCTCGACCTTGCCGCAGGTGGTCGGCCGTGATGGTCGGGAGTTCTTCTGGGCGATGTTGAGTCGTCTGCAGCTCGTACTTCGAAGGCGTTCTTGCCACCTCGTCGGCCCTGGCCGGCGAGTCGGACGGTGTAGACCATGCCGTTGTCGGTGAGCGTGGATGCGGGGTATCCGTGCAGGTCAGCGGCCTGTCGGAAGGTCTCCAGGACGGTGCGCGCGGTGACCGGTCGGTGTGCGCTGACGTGCAGGGCGTAGCGGGAGTGGTCGTCGAGCCAGCTGATGATCTCGACATCCTGTCCGGGTCGCCCGTCGGGTGTGGTGAGCCGGTAGTGGGTGAAGTCGGATTGCCAGGTCTCGTTGGGCATCGATGCTTCGAAGCGCAGGTAGGAGCTCTTGGGTCGCTTGGAGCAGCAGTGACAGCCGGACCTCCGGGTCCGGCTGTCCGCACTTGCGCCGACGGGCCGCGCCACTGGTCTGGCACACTTCGCGGCATGCCGCAGAAGGATCCCGGGAACGACGGCCCCTCGCTGGAGCTGCCGTCCTTCGGTCTCCGTCGGAAGCGGACGTCGTCGCCGTCCGAGCCCGAGCCACCCGGTGGCGACGGCCGGTCGAGAGCGCCGACGAGCCTCCGGCCGAGACCGGTGCCCGGCGGAGAGCCCGACCTCCGCCGGCCGACCGGCGCCCAGCCAGCCGTGGAGCCGGTCGGCCGACCCCGGGCGGTCCGCGCCGGTCGTGAGCGGGCCGGTCGCCGCGGCCGTCACCGGCCTGGTCGTCGGGCTCCTGATGGTGGGCCTCAGCCTGGGGCTCGCTCCGGCTGTGCGAGCTCGCCCGCGGTACGTCGTCGTGCGGTCAGCCCGGGTTCGTCGTACTGCTCGCGATCCTGGTCCTGCTCGTGGTCGTGGGCCGGCTCCTGCTGCGGGCGCTCGGCGTCGCCGACGCGGGCAGCATCGGCCTCCTCGGCGTCGGGGTGATCGCGGTCGTGACCCTGCTGTTCCTGGTCGGGGCACTCTTCGAGTGGTGGATCGTGCTGGTGCTGCCCGTGGTGTCGATCGGCGTCGTTCGCGCTCGCCCACTGGGTCGGCACCGCGTTCGTCGAGACCCCCGAGGGGCACCTACACCGCTGATCCGCCCGGCCGCGCAGGGACGGGTCACCTGCCGTGGCCGAGTCGGAGCGGCCAGGCACGTCACGCCCGCGCGGCCGCCACCAGCTCGGCGATCTGGATCGTGTTGAGGGCCGCGCCCTTGCGCAGGTTGTCGCCGCTGATGAACATGGCCAGCCCGCGGTCGCCGGGGACGCCGGGGTCCTGGCGGAGCCGCCCGACGTAGGAGGGGTCCTTGCCGGCGGCGTGCAGCGGGGTCGGTACGTCGCGCAGCTCCACGCCGGGAGCGGCGGCGAGCAGCTCGGCCGCGCGGTGCGGCGTCATGGGTCGCTCGAACTCGGCGTTGACCGAGAGCGAGTGGCCGGTGAAGACCGGCACCCGCACGCAGATCCCGGACACCAGCAGGTCGGGGATGTCGAGGATCTTGCGCGACTCGTTGCGGAGCTTCTGCTCCTCGTCGGTCTCGTTCAGGCCGTCGTCGACGATCGACCCGGCGAGCGGCAACACGTTGTAGGCGATCGGCGCGGCGTACGTGCCGGGGTCGGGGAACGACACGGCCTCGCCGTCGTAGGCGAGCTCCGCGGCCTTGTCACCGGCCGCCTCGACACCGCGAGCCAGCTCCTCGACGCCGGCGACGCCGGAGCCCGACACGGCCTGGTAGGTCGAGACGACCAACCGGGTCAGCACGGCGTCGTCGTGCAGCGGCTTGAGGACCGGCATCGCCGCCATCGTGGTGCAGTTGGGGTTGGCGATGATGCCCCGCCCGGCGGCGAGCACGCCCGCCATCGCGCCCGGGTTGACCTCGGACACCACCAGCGGGACCTCCGGGTCCCGGCGGAACGCGGACGAGTTGTCGACGACGATCACGCCGGCGTCGACGAACGTCGGCACGAGCGCCCGGGACGTCGTGGCGCCGGCCGAGAACAGCGCGAGGTCGAGTCCCGCCGGGTCGGCCGTGGCAGCGTCCTCCACGACGACGTCACGGTCGCCGTACGGCAGCACCGTCCCCGCCGAGCGCGGCGAGGCGAAGAACCGGACCTCGTCGGCCGGGAAGCCGCGCTCCAGCAGGATCTGTCGCATCGCGACGCCCACCTGCCCGGTGGCGCCGACGACGCCGAGTCGCAGGCCCACGGCTACCTCCCGGTCCCGCCGTAGACGACGGCCTCGATCTCGTCGGAGTCGAGGTCGAACGCGGTGTGGGTGGCCTGGACGGCCGCGTCGACCTGGGTCTGGTCGACGATCACCGAGATCCGGATCTCCGAGGTGGAGATCATCTCGATGTTGACGCCGGCGCTGGCCAGGGCGGCGAAGAAGCGGGCGGTGATGCCCGGGTGGGAACGCATCCCGGCCCCGATCAGCGACACCTTCCCGATCTGGTCGTCGTAGAGCAGCTTGTCGTAGCCGACCTCGCTCTGGATCCGCGCCAGCGCACCCATTGCCGTCTGCCCGTCGGCCCGGGGCAGCGTGAAGGAGATGTCCGTGAGGCCGGTCGCGGCGGCGGAGATGTTCTGCACCACCATGTCGATGTTGATCTCGGCGGCCGCGAGCGCCTCGAAGATGCGGGCGGCCTCACCGACCTTGTCGGGCACCCCGACCACCGTGATCTTGGCCTCGCTGCGGTCGTGGGCGACGCCGGCGATGATCGCCTGTTCCATCTCTGCTCCCTGCTCGGTGTCGGGCACGATCCAGGTGCCTTCCTTCTGACTGAAGGACGAACGCACGTGGACGGGCATGTGGTAGCGGCGGGCGTACTCGACGCACCGCAGGTGGAGGATCTTGGCACCGGACGCGGCCAGCTCGAGCATCTCCTCGGTGGAGACCCGGTCGAGCTTGCGCGCCGTGGGCACGATCCGCGGGTCGGCGGTGAAGACGCCGTCGACGTCGGAGTAGATCTCGCAGACCTCCGCTCCGAGCGCGGCTGCCAGCGCCACGGCGGTGGTGTCCGAGGCACCGCGGCCGAGCGTGGTGATGTCCTTCGTGTCCTGCGAGACACCCTGGAACCCCGCGACGATCGCGATCGCACCCGAGGTGATGGCGTTCTCGATCCGGCCGGGTGTGATGTCGATGATCTTGGCCTTGCCGTGCGCCGAGTCGGTGATCACCCCGGCCTGGGATCCCGTGAACGACTGCGCCTTGTGACCGAGCTTCGCGATCGCCATCGCAACCAGCGCCATCGAGATCCGCTCACCGGCGGTCAGCAGCATGTCGAGCTCGCGCGGTGGCGGCAGCGGCGTCACCTGCTCGGCCAGGTCGCGCAGCTCGTCGGTGGTGTCGCCCATCGCCGAGACCACGACGACCACGTCGTGGCCGGCCTTCTTGGTGGCGACGATCCGTTGGGCGACGCGCTTGATGCCGGACGCGTCAGCGACCGACGATCCGCCGTACTTCTGCACGACAATGCCCACCGGGTCTCACTCCTGGGGTCGGGGTTGGCCGCGGTCGATTCTACTGGGGGTCAGTCGTCGGTCTCGTCCACGTCCAACACGGCCTCGGCGGCCTCGATCTGAGCCTGCTCGGTCGGGAACTCCGCGTCGAGCCGGTCGTGGGACACGATGGACAGCAGCGCGTTGAGGGCTGCGCCGGCGAGGTTGCCCCAGCTGGCGACATAGGAGAACTGCCACCACCACAGCGCCTCGGCGATGTCTCCGTTGCGGTAGTGGCGCAAACCGTTCTCGAGGTCGGAAGCGATGCTGGTGAGGTCGTCGGACAGCTGGCTCTCGACCAGGTCGGGCACGTAGGGGTCGAACACGAACGAGTAGGTGTCGACGTCGCCGAGCATCCCCGCGAGCCGCAGCCGCAGCCCGTCGAGGTCGGCCTCGGGGCCCACGTCGGGCTGGTACTCCGACCGGGGCGTGAAGTCGCGTTGCGCGCCGAGCCGCGCGCCGGCGAGCAGGATCTGCGAGATCTCGAGCAGCAACAGCGAGACCGCCCGGCCACCGTCGTTCTCGCGCGCGATCGCGCGCAGCGCGAGCAGGAACGTCTCGACCTGGTCGCAGATCTGCTGTGCGAAGTCCAGATCGGTCGGCCCGGTCGTGGTCGGGGCGTCAGTCATCAGCGGTTCTCCGTCCTACGAATGCTCGTCCCAGGGTCACCTCGTCGGCGTACTCGAGGTCGCCACCTACGGGGAGTCCACTCGCCAATCGGGTCACGCGCAAGCCGAAGTCCTTCAGCATGCGTGTGAGGTACGTCGCGGTGGCCTCGCCCTCGAGGTTCGGGTCGGTGGCCAAGATGACCTCGGTGACCGTCCCGTCGGCGAGCCGCTGGAGCAGCTCCTTGATGCGCAGCTGGTCGGGGCCGATCCCGTCGAGCGGCGAGATCGCCCCACCCAGCACGTGGTAGCGACCCCGGAACTCGCGGGTGCGCTCGATGGCGACGACGTCCTTGTACTCCTCGACCACGCACAGCACCGCGGGGTCGCGACGCGGGTCGCTGCAGATCCGGCACTGCTCTGCCTCGGACACGTTGAAGCAGATCGTGCAGAACCGGACCTTGGCCTTCACCTCGATGAGTACGTCGGCCAGCCGTCGTACGTCGACCGGCTCGGACTGCAGCAGGTGGAACGCGATCCGCTGCGCGCTCTTGGGACCCACCCCTGGCAGCCGCCCGAGCTCGTCGATCAGGTCCTGGACGATGCCCTCGTACAACGCGAGGCCGCCTATCCGAGTCCGGGCAGGCCGCCGCCGGCCAGCGGCCCGAGGGCGTCGGCGGCCAGCGTGTCGGCCTGCGCCTTGGCGTCGCGGTAGGCCGCCACGATCATGTCGCCGAGGTCGGAGAGGTCGTCGGGGTCGGAGCCGTCGAAGCCGCCCGCCTTGATCGAGACCGCGACCAGCTCGCCGACGCCGTTGACGGAGACCGTCACCGCGCCGCCGGCGACCGTGCCCTCCACGCGGGAGTCCGCCAGCCGCTCCTGGGCCTCCTGGAGCTGCGACTGCATCTGCTGCGCCTGCTCCATGAGCGCGTTGAGGTCGAAGCCGCCGCCGCCGAACGGGTTGCCGGACGCGGGGTCGATGGGGGGCTGGGTCATGGTGGGGTCACCTCTCTGGTGGTGGTGCGTGTCAGGAGTGGCGGATCTCCTCGATCACCTCGGCACCGAGCTCGCGCTGGAGCAGCTCGGCGCCGGCGAGTCCGCTGTTCTCGTCGTCGGGGTCGTCGGGATGGGCATCGGAGTCGGGGTCGCCGGTCCGGGCGGGCTCGGCCCGGGGCGGCTCAGGGTCGGGGCGGGTGTCGCCGGCGCCCGAGTCGCCGGTGTCGTCGCTGGCTCCGGACCCGGCCGAGGCGGGCTCCGCGTCGGTCGCCCAGTCGGGAGCGTCGACCGGCGTTGCGGGGGCCGCCGACGCAAGGGTCGGGGACGACACGGGTGAGGTGTGGCTGCCCCCGGTGGCGCTGGGGTCGACGATCGACTCGACCTGCCAGTCGACGCCGGCGACGTCGATCGCCGCTTGCCGCAGGATCTCGTCGCAGCCGCCGTTGACGAAGGAGTCGCGGGCACCGGCATTCGTGAACCCGAGTGTCAGGGTCTGCCCGTCGACGCTGAGGACCTGCGAGTTCTGGGTCAGGTGCATCCAGGCGACCCGGCGCCTCATCTTGGTCGCCTCGACGATGTCGGGCCACAGCCGGCGGACCTCGACCAGCGTCAGCCCGCCGCCGGAGGCGGTGGCTGCCGGCGCGGCCGCGACCGGCTCCGACGCCGTCTCGGGAGCCGGTTCGGGCTCGGTCGGCGGGGCCGGCTCCGGCTCGGGCTCCGCGTCGCGCGGTGGCTCCGGTTCGGGGACAACGGCGGCGGCGACCGGCTCGGGCTCGACGGCCGCGACCTCGACCACCGGCTCGACGGGGTGCTGGACGGGTGGCGGGGCCGGGTCCTCTCGGACCGGGGCCGGGCTCGGCGTACCCCCGGTGATGGAGGCGCGCTTCTCGAGCCGGTCGACCCGAGCCAGCAGACCGGACTCCGAGGGGTCGGAGCCGGGCAGCAGCACCCGGGCGCAGATCAGCTCGAGCAGCAGCCGCGGGGCGGTCGCCCCGCGCATGTCGGTCAGCCCGGTCGCCACCAGGTCGGCAGCCCGGCTGAGCTCGGCCGGCCCGAACCGCGCCGCCTGCGCGACGAGCCGGTCGGCCTGGTCCTCGGAGACGTCGATCAGCCCGGTGGCCGGGGCGTCCGGAACGGCCGCCACGATCACGAGGTCGCGCAGCCGACGGAGCAGGTCCTCGGTGAACCGACGCGGGTCCTGCCCGGTCTCGATCACCCGGTCGACGACACCGAACACGGCCGCGCCGTCGCCGGCGGCGAACGCGTCGACCACGTCGTCGAGCAGCGACGTCGGCGTGTAGCCGAGCAGGCCGGTGGCCAGGTCGTGGGTGACGCCATCAGGTCCGGCTCCGCCCAGCAGCTGGTCGAGGACCGACAGCGAGTCGCGCGCAGACCCGGCGCCGGCGCGCACGATCAGGGGCAGCGCCGCCGGCTCGATGATGACGCCCTCGCGCTCGCAGATCTCGGAGAGGTAGGACGCCAGCAGTCGCGGCGGGATCAACCGGAACGGGTAGTGGTGGGTGCGCGAGCGGATGGTCGGGATGACCTTCTCCGGCTCGGTCGTGGCGAAGATGAAGCGCAGGTGGGGCGGTGGCTCCTCGACGAGCTTGAGCAGGGCGTTGAAGCCCTGCGTCGTGACCATGTGGGCCTCGTCGATGATGTAGACCTTGTAGGGACTCCTCACCGGTGCGAAGAACGCCTTCTCCCGGAGGTCGCGGGCGTCGTCGACGCCGCCGTGGGAGGCCGCGTCGATCTCGATCACGTCGATCGAGCCCGGCCCGCCGCGTGCGAGGTCCTGGCAGCTCTCGCACTCACCGCAGGGGTCGGCGACCGGGGCCTGCACGCAGTTGAGCGAGCGTGCCAGGATCCGCGCCGACGTGGTCTTGCCGCAACCCCGTGGACCGGAGAACAGGTAGGCGTGGTTGACCCGGTTGGCCGCCAGCGCCGCCCGCAAGGGGGTGGTCACGTGGTCCTGACCGATGACGTCGGCGAACGTCTCGGGCCGGTACCGGCGATAGAGGGCGAGCAGGGACTCCACTACTGCACCCTAACGAGCCCACCTGACAGCCGGAAGCGAGCCTCCGCGCCCCGGCGACCCTGCTCCGGCCGGACCTGGAAAGGCCCCCCGTGCACCCGGCAGAGCTCGCCGACCCTTGCTGCCTTCCGGCCCTGGGGGATTGAGCAAGATACCGCCGCACGGGGGGTTGGTCCGAGTCTAGGTGAGGCTCCGTCGGCCACCAACCCGAGGGCCGTTCGCCTGATTTCGTGGGCCCGGCACCCGGCGGGTACTCTCCTCGGCGGAGGATTCGCCTAGTGGCCTATGGCGCTCGCTTGGAAAGCGGGTTGGGTTAACAGCCCTCAGGGGTTCGAATCCCCTATCCTCCGCCACGAGACGTCGGTTGACCTGGGTGCTGACCAGCCCGAGATCGACAACCCGGCGACAGGGCCCGGCCTTCGGTCCTCGCGCAGACCGGGTTCGTCAGACGACTGGCGGGCTCAGGGCAGCGCGTGGGTGGCATGGTGCCGTCGGGGCACAGCCGCCTGGCGGTCGAGGACCTCGGCGTCCTCGGGTGAGCCGAGGACCGCCTCCACCATCGGCAGCCGCACCGTGAAGGTGCTCCCGCGGCCCTGCTCGGAGTCGACCGTGATGGCTCCGTTCATGAGCTCCGTGAGCTGCAGGCAGATGGCGAGGCCCAGGCCCGTGCCCTCGTAGTGTCGCGTCGCGCTGGCGTCCACCTGGCTGAACACCCCGAAGATCTTCGCCTGGTCCCCCGGTGCGATGCCGATGCCCGTGTCGCTCACGACGAACTCGACAGTCCCGGCGGCTGTCGTCGAGCCGCTCACCATCAGGCCGATCTGACCCTCGTGCGTGAACTTCAAGGCGTTGTCGAGCAGGTTGTTGAGCACCTGGCGCAACCGGCCGCGGTCGCCGACGACCATGCGGGGCACGTTCGGCGCCACGTCGCAGCGGAACCGGTTACCGCCCCGGTCCGCCCGCGATTGGTACACGTCGGCGACCTCCTCCACCAGCGCGTGGAGATCGAACGTCGTGGCGGAGAGCTCGACCTGCCCGGCCTCGATGCGGGAGAAGTCGAGGATCGTCTCCACCAGCTCCTTCAACGCGCCTCCACAGCGCAGCATCCGCTCGAGCAAGGTGCGCTGGAGGTCGTCGAGGTCGGTGTCCTGCAGGATCTCGGCGCTGGCCAGCACCGTGGTGAGCGGCGTACGGATCTCGTGGCTCATGTTGGCGAGGAACAGCGACTTCGCCTCGGATGCCGCCAACGCCTCGTCGCGGGCGACTTCCAGCTTCGAGGCCAGGGCCTCGAGGTCACTGACGCTGCGAGCCCGTTCCAGGGCGACGCCGGCGTGCGCGGCGAGCGCCTCGAAGACCTGTTGGTCCTCCGCCCCGAAGGTCTCCTTCTCGAAGGACCGGTCACACACCACCAGCAGGTGCTGGACCGGGCCCGCACCACCCAGCCGGGCGGCCAGGCCGTCGCGAGGGGCCGACATCGGCGTGGTGCCGCTCTCGGTGTGCGCTGCCTCGCCGCGTCGGGCGCGGGGGCGATGGTATCGGACGGCGGCGCCCTCGATGGCCGGCCACCACCAGTCGTCGCTGACGCCTCCCGGCAGGGTCAGGGAGTCTGCGTGCAGGGCAGCGTCCCGCACCGTGAGGCATTGCACGTCCTCCGGCCCGGCGACCTGCACCAGGTAGGCCCGCTCGGCGTGCATCAAGGCGGCCGCCTCGATGAGGACGACTGTCATGACCTCCTCCGAGGACGTGGCCGAGGAGGTGCGGTCGACGAAGCGGTACAACAGGCGCGTCTGCGCGTGGCCGCGGGCAAGCGACACGTACACCCGGTAGGCGAAGGCGAGAAGAACCACCACGACGCCGAGGAGGGGCAGGGCACTCGGTTGCACCAGCACCAGCGTGGCGACGAGCAGCGCGACGCAGGTGTTGACGAACGCAGCGAACGAGCCAGACACCAGCGTCTCGTGGAGGACCTCGCCGTCGAAGGCGCCCTCCGTGAGGCTGATCGCGGCGGTGATGGCCGCGGCGGACATGAGGTCGGTGACGATCACGGCCAGGATGGCGGCCGCCCACCCGGTGACCGACAGCGGGTCGCCGCCCTGGAGGATCGCATGGTAGGTGAGCGCGCCGAGGGCAGCCTCGAGAGCGAACATGCCGGAGTTGAACGCCAGCTTCACGCCTCGCATCCGGGCAGCGAACACGAGCGCCAGCGCTGCCCCCAGGACGTACGCCGTCGCGTACTGCTGCGTCGGCAGGAAGATCAGACCGAGCACCGCCGGGAGCTCGCGCAGCGTGTGACCGTGCGCGTTGCGCTGCGTGGGCAGGTGGATGACCACGACCTCGGCCAGTGCGAAGAGCGGCAGGAGGACGAGCCATGCGAGGCCAGGCACGGCCGCGTCCGGCCGGTGGAGGATCCCCGGCAGGACCATCAGGACGGCCGCCGTGGCCATCGCCGCTGCCAGGAGCCACGTGAGCAGCCCTGTCAGCCGCGCCGGCTGGCCCGCGGGCGCGGCTCCCGACACCGCCAGGGTCCCGGGCTCGGGGTCGGCAGAGACGTCGGTGAGGTCGACCGTTCCCGTCTCGACGTCCATACGCGCTCCTGGAGTGGGGTGGCACCACTGTTGCGGCCGACGACCTTGCCCACTGGGAAAGACGGTAGAGCCCACGACGGCGCCGTGTTCAGGTATTGGCGCAACGTGCGAGGCGCGACGCGCGGCCAGGGAGGGCCGTCGCCTGAGAGCTCGGTCTAGGCCGGGCACCCGATTTTCGGGGTTCGCCGTACGCCAGAGCACTGATCCCGCATGCTGCTCCCGGGTGGGTGGATGGCCACCCACAACGATGATGGTGGGATCGTCATGAGCCTGAGGTGGAAGAGCGTCCCGACCGGCCTGCTGGCAGCGGCCATGGTCGCCGGAGTCATGTCCGGAGCGGCTTCGCCCGTGAGTGCCAGCGAGCGCGAGCTCCGCTCCGGCGACGGGCTGATGGGCGGCCTCCTCTCCGGTGACGGGCTGCTGGGTGGACTGCTCTACGGGCTCACCACCAGCGGCGGTCTCGGCGACACCTTGTGGGGCGACGACGACAGCGGCCAGGGTTCCCAGGCTTCCGCCGGCGGCACGTGGGACGCTGCCCGGGACCAGGGCTCGCTGTTCTCGCTGACCAAGCGGATCGGCGCCCAGCGGGCCTGGCGCAGCGGCTTCACCGGACGCGGCGTCACCGTTGCCCTGATCGACACCGGTGTGGCGCCGGTGCCGGGGCTCGACGATGCCGACAAGGTCGTCGACGGGCCCGACCTGTCGTACGAGAGCCAGCGTGCGGGCACTCGCTACCTCGACGGATTCGGGCACGGCACCCACATGGCCGGGATCATCGCCGGCCGCGACGCCGGCTTCGACCGCCGCAACCCCTCCCCCGGCATGTTCGCGGGCGTGGCTCCTGGCGCAGAGCTGCTCAGCCTCAAGGTGGCCACCGGTGACGGTGGCGCCGACGTCTCCCAGGTCATCGCCGCCATAGACTGGGTGGTGGCTCATCGCCGCGACCAAGGCATGAACGTGCGTGTGCTCAGCCTCTCCTACGGCACCGCCTCGACCCAGCCGTGGCAGGTGGATCCGCTTGCCGCCGCCGTCGAGAACGCCTGGGACAAGGGCATCCTGGTCGTGGCGTCGGGGGGCAACGACGGCGCCGGCCAGCGCCTGCTCATGCCCGCGATCGACCCGCACGTGCTCGCGGTGGGAGCCGCGGACCACGAGGGGACGGCCCTCGGCCTCGACGACAGCGTCGCGTCGTTCTCCAGCAGCGGTGATCGCAACCGGCGGCCCGACGTGCTGGCCCCGGGCAAGTCGGTGGTGTCACTGCGCGTGCCCCGGTCGTTCGCCGACCAGCTGCACCCCGAGGGCCTGGTTCCGGGCGACCACGCGCACCGCTACTTCCGCGGCAGCGGCACGTCGCAGGCGACGGCTGCCACGGCCGGTGCCGCTGCCCTGCTCTTCGAGGCGCGTCCGAACCTCACCCCCGCCCAGGCCAAGGCGATCTTGATGCGGACCGCTGCCCCGCTGGTGACCCTGAATCCTGCCCAGGGCCGAGGTGTGATCGCGATCGACGCAGCGATCTCCTTCGCCCGCCTGGCGCTGCTCCTGCCCTCGGCACCGGCTCCGCGTCAGGACTCGAGCGGGCTGGGCACGCTGGAGGCCACCCGAGGCGGGGAGCACGTGGTCGATCCGTCGACCGGTGATGCCTTGGTCGGGGAGTTCGACGCACTCGGCTCACCCTGGAACGGCAAGGCGTGGATCACCGCGCAGGCCCGGGGCCGCAGCTGGACCGGTGGCACCTGGAACGGCCGCGCCTGGACGGGCACGACCTGGGTCGACAAGAAGCTGCGGGCCGTCCGGTGGAGCGGCCTCTCGTGGAACGGGGTGCCCTGGAGGTCGCACGACTTCTCCGCGGACCAGTGGGAGGCACGCTCGTGGCGTGGCGACAACTGGGAGGCACGTAGCTGGCGGGCGCGGAGCTGGCGCGGGGTGGAGTGACCACACCCGAGAGCCGAGCCACGTGACCGGGCAATAACTGTCCGCATGACCCGGCTGACCGGGCGCATGTGCAGTACTTCCTGCCCGGTCAGCCCGTACCTCGCAGCACTTCCTGCCCGGTCAGCCCGTACCTCGGAGCACTTTCTGCCTGGTCAGCTGCGTCGGCGCGCCAGCAGTGGCCGGGCGAGCAGCGCGACGACCAGCGCGCCACCGCCGACCAGACCCCCCCAGCGGGCGTCGTCGAGCGCACCGGCCAGCGGGTCGGGCGCGGGCGGGGGTGCCGTAACCCGGACCGGCTCCTGCCGCTCACGGGGCATGCCGTCGACGGCGCCGGTCCGGTCGGGGGCGAGCTCCTGGGTGAGGGCCTCGACCGGCTGGAGCACCCCGAAGCCGGTCGCCGTCGTCGGCGCGGCCAGCGAGCCGCTCGCGCTGGCGGTGAGCCGGGCGACGATCTGGTCGGCGTTGTCCCCGGGGTAGGCCGAGCGGAGCAGCGCCACGACGCCGGCCGCGATCCCGGCCGCCGGCGCCGAGCCGATCGGGTCGATCGCGCAGGTCGCCCCGTTGGGTGCCAGCGTGACCGCGCCGTACGTCGGCACCGCCACGTCGATGTCACGGCTGAGCAGCATCGAGGTGGAGGCGTCGGCGGGTCTCAGCGCCGGCCGGCGCCGAACATGCCGCGCGCGATCTCCCGTGCCGCGGTCCGCATGAAGTCCTTGAACGCTCCCGACTCGACGACGTCGCGCACCAGTCCGCCGTCGTCCTGGGGCTTCGGGGCACGGGTGCCCGTCGTCGGCCTCTGCGGTGCCTGCCGCCCCGACTCCGCCCGGGCCTCGGCCTCGGCCCTGGCCGCACCCTCCTCGAGCCGGGCCGCGAGCCGCTCCCGCGCCGACTCCCGGTCGATCGCCTCGGCGTACTTGGCGTGGCGCGGGCTACCGGTCACGGTCGCGGTCATGGCGGCGGGGTCGGCCGGGCCCATGAGGGACTCGGGGGCGCGCAGCCGAGTCCAAGCGACCGGGGTCGGCGCGCCACGCTCGTTCATCACGGTGACGACGGCCTCGCCGATCCCGAGGCTGGTGATGACCTCGCCGAGGTCGTCGTACGCACTCGTCGGATAGGTGTTGACCGTCGCCTTGAGCGCCTTGGCGTCGTTGGGGGTGTGGGCCCGGAGCTGATGCTGGACGCGGGAGCCGAGCTGCGCGAGCACGTCGTCGGGTACGTCGGTCGGGCTCTGCGTCACGAAGAAGACACCGACCCCCTTGGACCGGATCAGCCGGACGGTCTGGACGATCTGGTTCAGGAACGCGTCGGAGGCGTCGTTGAACAGCAGGTGTGCCTCGTCGAAGAAGAACACCAGCTTCGGGCGGTCGACGTCGCCCACCTCGGGCAGGTCGTGGAAGAGGTCGGCCAGCAGCCACATGAGGAACGTGGAGAAGATGACCGGCCGGTCCTGGAGGTTGGGGAGCTCGACCAGCGAGATCAGCCCGCGGCCGTCGGCCGTGGTCTGCAGCAGGTCGGGGGTCTCGAACTCCGGTTCGCCGAAGAACGCGTCGGCGCCCTGACTCTGGAACGTCACCAGCTCCCGCAGGATGACCCCGGCCGTGGCCGTGGACAGGCCGCCGATCGCCTTCAGCTCCGGCTTGCCCTCGTCGCTGGTCAGGTGGGCCACCACCGCACGCAGGTCGGCCAGGTCGAGCAGCGGCAGGCCCTGGAGGTCGGCGTAGTGGAAGATCAGCCCGAGGCTGGACTCCTGGGTGTCGTTGAGGTCGAGCACCTTGCTCAGCAGCACCGGTCCGAACGCGCTGAGGGTGACCCGTAGCGGGATTCCGGTGCCCTGGCCGCCGAGGGCGTAGTACTCGACCGGGAAGCCCGTGGCCGCCCACTGCTGCCCGACCGACGCGGCGCGCGCCTCGATCTTCTCGCCCGGCGCGCCGGGGGTGCTCAGGCCGGACAGGTCGCCCTTGATGTCGGCCGCGAAGACCGGCACCCCCTGCGCGCTCAGCTGTTCGGCGAGCAGCTGGAGGGTCTTGGTCTTGCCGGTGCCGGTCGCGCCGGCGACCAGGCCGTGGCGGTTGACCATGCCCAACGGGATCCGGATCCGGGTCTCGGAGAGCCGGTCCGGGTCGAGCATCAGGCCGCCCAGCTCGAGCGCCGGGCCCTCGAACTCGTACCCCGGCGCCACCGCCGCGACGATCGGATCCTGCTCGACCGGCTGCGGCTGCTCGCTCATGGGGGCACGGTATCGCTCCCTCGTATAGTCGCTGCGTGATCTTCAAACGCGTGGGGCAGGGTCGGCCCTACCCGGACCACGGGCTGACGTCCCAGGGCTGGGCGGCGCTGCCCCCACGCCAGGTCCGGCTCGACGAGCTGGTCACCACGAAGGACACCCTCCAGCTCGACGCGCTCCTCGACGAGGACTCCACGTTCTACGGGGACCTGTTCGCCCACGTCGTCGAGTGGAACGGCGAGTACTACCTCGAGGACGGGCTGCACCGCGCGCTGCGCGCCGCCCTCCAGCAGCGCGGCGTCCTGCACGCTCGCGTGCACACCGTGGCAGCCGGCTGATGGAGGCCCGGCTGAAGTCCCTGGTGACGTTGCTGGCACTCGGCGTGCTGCTGCTCGCGGCGGCCCTCTGGGGCTGGGCGGCCGTCAGCGAGCCGTTGCCCGAGCGGGCCGGCCCTCCCGTCTGCACGGACCGAGCCTTCGCGTCCGGCGAGGCCGTCCGCCGCGGCGACGTCACGGTCAGCGTCCTCAACGCCGGCACCCGCAACGGCCTCGCGGGCCTCACGCTCGACCTGTTCGTCGACACCGGGTTCGCCCAGGGCACCGCGGACGACGCTCCGGGAGGCGCCCGGGTGCGGGCCGTGGAGATCTGGACCCAGGACCCGAGGAGCCCGGCCGTGCAGCTGGTGGCCGCGCACCTCGGGGACGCCGTCAAGATCGTCGAGGAGGAGCCCACCACCGCCGGTGTGCAGGTCGTGGTCGGCGACCGGTTCAAGAACCTGGTGAAGGGGCCGCGCAAGGTCGTGGCCGAGTCCGATGTCGAGGTCTGCGGTCCGCCCGACGTGACCTGAGCCGACCGGCCCCGAGGCTCAGCCCCGGTCCGGGCGCTCGATCCAGTGACCCAGCCGACCCGTGGCGGAGACCTGACGGAGCCGCTCCTCGGTCTTCTCACGCAACCGTCGCGGCGTCACCACGAGCAGGTCGTCGCCGTGCCGGAGTGCGGTGCGGCGTTCGGGCACCAGCGTCTCGCCGTCGCGGATGATCATGGCGACCGACGAGCCGTGCGGCAGCCGCAGCTCCCCGACCTCGACGCCGTGCAGCTTCGACCTCGGGCTGATCGTCACCTGCAGCATGTCGGCCGCGACCCGGTCGAGCGGGGCCGCCTCCAGGTCGAGCCCGCGAGGCTCCGAGCGCCGGGCCACGCGGAGCAGTCGCGCGGCCAGGGGCAGGGTCGGACCGGTCAGCAGCGTGTAGAGCACCACCATCACGAAGACGAGGTCGAAGAGCCGCTCGGCGCCCTCGACCCCCTCGGACAACGGGATGGTCGCGAGCACGATCGGCACCGCGCCGCGCAGCCCCGCCCACGACACGAATGTCTGCTCGCGCCAGGACAGCCGGGAGAACAGGGCGCACGCAGCGACCGACAGCGGCCGGGCCACGAACGTCAGGATCAGGCCGGCCGCGACGGCGAGGCCCACCGTCTCCCAGGTGAGCCGACCGGGCGACAGCAACAGGCCGAGCATCGACGAACAGTCCGATCTGCGCGAGCCACGCGACGCCCTCGGCGAACGACCGGGTGACCACCCGGTGGGGCAGCTCCTGGTTGCCCAGGACCAGCGCCGCGACGTACACCGCCGCGAAGCCCGACCCGTGGACGGCGGCCGCGGCGCCGTACGCCAGAAGGGCGAGACAGAGGACCGCGACCGGGTACAGGCCGGACGACGGCAGCGCCGCCCGCCGCATCAGCCAGGCCCCGCCGAAGCCGAACGCGAGCCCCGCGGCCACGCCGACCACGAGCTCCCACGCAACGATGCCGGCGGTCCCGAGCAGTCCGTGGTCGTCCCACGCCCCGCTCGAGATCAGGGTCACCAGGACGACAGTGGGCGCGTCGTTCAGCCCCGACTCGGACTCGAGCGTCCCGATCAACCGACGTGGCAGCGGGACGACGCGGAGCACCGAGAACACCGCCGCGGCGTCCGTCGGGGACGTGACCGCCCCGAGCAGCACCGCGAGCTCCCAGGGGATGCCGAGCAGGTAGTGGGCACCGACCGCCACGACGGCCACCGAGACCCCTACGCCGAGCGTCGCGAGGAGTGCCCCGAGCCGCATGGACGGGCGGACCTGCCGCCAGGACGTCGTGAGACCACCTTCGGCCAGGATGATCGCGAGCGCCGCGAACCCGAGCGCGTGCGCGGCCGGGAAGCTCTCGAACTCGATCCCGAGCCCCTCCTCGCCGAGCGCCACGCCCATGAGCAGATAGAGCAGCAGGCTCGGCAGTCCCGCCCGCGACGAGACCCGCACCGCCAGGATCGCGAGCAACGTGACCGCGCTGCCCACGAGCAGGAAGGTGTCGAGGTCGTGCACCGTGAAGTCCACGTGTCACCTCGCGGGGAGCAGGGGCGGCGGGGCCGCAGTCTACCGACGGCGCTCGGCCGCCCGGTCGATGCCCGTCGCGCGGAGCGGGACCTGGACGATCCTGTCACCCTCGCCCGAGGGCGAGGGCGCGGCAGGGGTGGTAGAACACAGGTATGTGACGAGGACGGGGTCTGTCATGAGCGAGATCGAGCGTCGGATCGAGGCCACGCGAGAAGATCCGGACTACGCCGAGTTCACCTTCGACGCGGAGGCGATCGCGGCGGGCAGACATCGGATCCTGGTCGGCCGCGCCTGGAACCGGGTCGGGCAGCTGCAGCTGCGCTTCCTCCGACAACAGGGTCTGGCACCCGGTGACCGGTTCCTCGACGTCGGCTGCGGCAGCTTCCGGGCCGGGCGCCACCTGATCGACTACCTCGAGCCGGGGCACTACTACGGCATCGACATCGGTCACGACGTGATGCGGGCCGGGTACGACCACGAGCTCACCGACGAGCAGCGGGCGCGGCTGCCGATCGGCAACCTGCGGGTGACCGACCGGTTCGACGCGGATTTCGGGGTCACCTTCGACATGGGGATCGCGCAGTCGGTCTTCACCCACATCAACCTCAACCGGGTGCGGTTGTGCCTGCACCGCGTGGCCAAGGTCGTCCGGCCCGGCGGCCGCTTCTTCGTCACGTTCAACGAGCTGGCTCGGCGTACTCCCGTCGACCAGATCAGGGACGGGATGTACACCGAGCGGAACGTGTTCTGGTACTACCGGCGCGACATGCAGTGGGCGGCCCGGGAGACCCCCTGGACGTTCCGCTACATCGGCCGCTGGGGTCACCCGCGCCGCCAGCGGATGCTCGAGCTCGCCCGCGAGCCGGGCTAGGGGGCCAGCTGCCCCTGTCGACAGGGGTAGCGGCAACGCCTGCACGTCGTCGATCGGCTCGTCGTCGGCGAGCCCGGCGGCCCGGTCGGCGCCCACGACGGGGTGCGGACCCGCTGCGGGTGGTCGCCCACGGGGACGGTGTCGACGATCCGCCGGTGCGGGAGGAGATCTTGGTGACGTCGGTGCCGCGAGTGGTGGGAATCAGGTTTACACCTGTCGGACCCCGGGAAGGGGAACCCGGAGGCGGAAGGGACGTGGTGCATGTACGGCGACACGACGGTCATGCGCAAGCACGCGGCGACGCTGAGGGAGCAGGGTGCAGACCTCCGGGCGATGGCCGACCACCTCGTCGGGCAGGCGGAGCAGATCGGCTGGACGGGTCGCGCCGCGGAGGCGATGCGAGCCCGCGTCCGCGACCGCGCCAGCCACCTCCGGGGCTGTGCCTCCTCCCACGACGGTGCCGCCGACGCGCTCGAGCAGCACCTCCAGCAGGTCGACCGCACCAAGGACGCGATCGCCGAGATCGAGCGCAGGGCCGGCTCCCTGGTCGGCGACGCGCAGACCCGGGTCGCCCGGGTCGAGCCGACGACGACCCGCCGGGCGTCGAGCGCGCCGCCGGCGACACCGACCGTGAGCTCGCCGCGACCACCCTGCCCCCGTCCGGTCACCGCGACTGGCTCACCCTCGAGCTCCCAGGACTCTGACGTGCCGACCATCGACCTCTCCACGCCGCCGCCGACCCCTGTCTCCTTGCTCGACGGGCTGCCGCGACGGGTGTCCCTGACCCTGCCCGAGCTCCGCCTCGCCGCCGAGCGGGCCGGCGGGGCACCGCTGCCGTTCGAGGTGCACGACGCGCGGCCGGCGTCGGCCCTCGAGGGACGGCTCGGCACCAGCCGGGCGACCGCCGAGGACGACGCGTACGCCGCCGCCCTCGCCTCGCTCCACGACCCCGAGGAGTCGCTGGCGCGGCGCGGGCTGCTCGGCGAGGCAGGGGTGGACAGCGGGTTGGTGGGCGCCGTCGGCCTGCTCGCCACGCCGCAGACCGCGCTCGACCTCGACGTGACCGCCGCGGGTGTCCGCGCTCGCGCCTGGCACCGCCGCGCCGGTGACGCGGTCGCCGCGCTGGCCACGGTCGACGGCATCGTGTTCGAGCTCGCCTGGTTCGCCACGTCGGCGTGGGCCGACGAGCTGAGCCGGGTCGCAGTGCTGCCGGAGGACTGCCTGCTCGCCGAGTCGGCGGTGCCGGCCTACCTCGACCTGCCCTACGAGCTCGCCGACGCCGCCAGCGAGGCGGCCCGCAGCGGCCGCGGCGACCTGGTGCCGGTGCTGGCCGGGCAGGCCGACCCCGTCGTCGACATCGCCGGCGAGCCGCTGTCCGAGTCCGCCACCGAGAGCGTGCTCACCGCGCTGGCCACCGAGGCGCGCGGCCGGCTGCGCGCCCTCGCGGCCGACCTGGGCGCGGGCGAGGCCAGCGTGGTCGGCGTGGTGTCGTGGACGCTGCTCGCCGACGGGTGGCACGCGTTGCGGCCTCGCGAGGTCGACGGTCGTCAGCGGGTGCAGGTCGCCGCGACCACCCCGGCCGACCTCGCCGCCGAGCTCGCGCCGGTGCTCGCGGAGGTGACGGCATGACCGAGACGCCCGAGCGCCCCGACCAGATCGCCGAGGGTGAGGCGGCCGAGGTCCCGACGACCGCGGTCGAGGCCGCCGACCTGGCCGACGAGTACGACCAGATGCTGCGGCTGGCCGACCTGTTCGACGCGAGCGGCGACGACCTGCGCTCCCGCGCCCGGCTCGGCGCCGACATCCTGCGCGACGACGACGTCGCCGCGTCGGCCGACCTCTCTCCGCCACCTACCGCACGGCCGAGGAGGAGATCCGGGCCGCCACGACCGGCAAGCACGGCCTGATGACGCGCGGGGTCGAGCTCGACGCCGACGCGCTGATGGTGCGCGCCACGGTCCTCACCTACCGGTGGATCGACGAGCTCGCCGAGGCCGCCCACCGCACCATGGGATCCATCGCGAGCCGCGCGATCGGCTACCTCGCCCCCGAGGTCGACCTCGGTGGCGCGATCGTGTCGGCCGGCCTGATCGAGACCGACGCGCTCGACCGCGACGACGTCGCCGGCTACCTCAGCGAGCTGGCCGAGCGCAACCCGGAGCTGATGGACCACGTCACCAGCGGCGGCGGCGGACTGCTCGAGGGGCTGCAGATGCGGGCGCTGCTCACCGCGTCGGTGCTCGCCGGCGACCACGGCCGGATGGCGTCGCTCGGCGGCCTGCAGGCGGTCGGTGTCGACGCGATGGCGCCCGACTTCGGGTCCGCACTGCGCGACGTCGCCGGTGGCTTCGTCACCAAGCCCGAGGACCGCGAGACCGACGCCGCCGACGCTGAGCGGGTCGAGTCCGGCGCCCCCCGCGGGCTCGAGGACCTGATGACCACGCTGGCCCGCTCGCCGGGCACCGTGACCGTGCAGCAGATCGCCCCCCACCGCTACATCGCCTACCTCCCCGGCCCCGCGGGCGGCCGCGGGAAGCTCCGGCTGGTGGGCGGTGACCACTCGGCGTACGCCGCGCAGGTGGTGGCCGTCGTCGAGCGGGCCGTCGACGGCGACCCCGACGCCCGGGTGATGCTGGTCGGCTCCGCCCAGGGCGGGGTCACGGCCGCCGAGGTCGCGTCCGGCGCGCGTTCCGACCGGTTCGTCATCGACCAGGTCGTCACCGCCGGAGCGCCGTCGTCGCAGGTGCCGCGGATCCCGGCCCACACCCGGGTGCTGTCGCTCGAGGACCGCACCGACCCGTCGCGCTGCTCGGCTCCCTCATCAACGCGGGGGCGAGCAACCGGCTCACGGTCGTGTTCGACGGCTCGGCGGTCGACGGCGAGAGCGTCTACGTCGCCGGCGGCCGCGCCGCCGACGCCGCCGGGCACCCCGAGCTCAAGGCCGAGCTCGACCGGCTGGCCTCGGACGGCTACTTCGCGAGCTGACCGGCCGCGCGTCCTCGGCCGTCGAACCAGGCCACAGGACCATCGCACACGGGACCTTCGGCCCTTCGTCGCGCTACCCGGCCCGGCGCAGACTCGGAGCACCGGACCCAGGGAGGCGCACCATGACCATGCCGATCGAGCTGCCGTACGAGACGTGTGCGGAGCTGCTGGCGACCCGCGAGGTGGGTCGGGTGGCGGTCTGCACCACGGACGGCCCTCGAATCATCCCGGTCAACTACTCCGTCGTGGACGACGCGGTGGTGTTCCGGACGACGCCGTACAGCGTCCTCGGCATGCACGCCTGGCGCGGTCGGCTCGCCTTCGAGGTCGACGACCTCGACCCCGACCACCACGCCGGGTTGGAGCGTCGTCGCCACCGGTCACGGCACGGTCGTGGAGGACGGCGCCGCGCTGCGGCGCATCCAGTCCGCCGGCGGTCCCACCCCCTGGGCCGGCGGTCAGCGCTGGCTGTTCGTCCGGCTGCGCTGGGACGACCTCAGTGGCCGCCGCCTCGGACCCGCCCCCACAATGGCGGTGTGAGCCCCGATCCCGAGGCCGGGCGCGACCCCGCGCTCACGGCCCGGACCTCCGCGCTGCTCGACGCCGTCGTGGCGATCGGGTCCGACCTCGACCTCCATGCGGTGCTGGACCGGATCGTCCGCTCCGCCTGCACCCTCACCGGGGCGCGGTACGGCGCGCTCGGTGTCCTTGCGGCCGGCGGCGGCCTCGGGGACTTCATCACGTTCGGCCTCACGGACCAGCAACGCGCGCAGATCGGCGACCTCCCCCGCGGGCGCGGCATCCTGGGCCTGCTCATCGCCGAGCCGGACCCGCTCCGGCTCCCCGACCTGAGTGCTCACCCCGAGTCGGTCGGGTTCCCGCCGAACCACCCGCCGATGAGCTCGTTCCTCGGCGTCCCGGTCCGGATCCGGGGCACCGTGTTCGGCAACCTGTACCTCACGGAGAAGCAGGGGGACGACGAGTTCTCGCCCGAGGACGAGGTGCTGGTGCAGGCGCTGGCCCGCGCCGCGGGCTTCGTCATCGAGAACGCGCGCAGCTACGAGCAGAGCGAGCCGGCAACGGCGCTGGCTCGAGGCGACCGCCCGGCTCTCCGCCACGCTGCAGCCCTCGATCGACGTCGACGACGCCCGTGCGCAGGTCGCCATCGCCGCCCGCAGCGCCCTGGGCGGCGACGACACTGTCGGCGTCGTGGCTGCTGGTCGACGACGAGCTTCGCGTCGCAGCCGTCGACGGCCGCGACCCGACCCGGCTGCAAGCCGTGGTCGAGGCGTGCGCCGACGACGTCCGGGCGGCGATCGCAGATGGCGCGGTCTCCGCGTCCACCGATCGGGGACGACCGGTGATCGTGGTGCCCCTGGTGACCCACCTGACCAACCCGGCAGCACTGGTGGCGGTCCGCCCGCCGACCAGCCCGGCCGAGAGCGCGCACGAACCTGCAGGTCCGCGAGCTGCTGGCGGCGTTCGGCTCCCAGGCAGCGCTGGCCCTCGACCGGATCCAGGCTGTGTCCGAGCGGCAGGAACTCGCGGTCGTCAGCGACCGCGACCGGATCGCGCGCGACCTCCACGACGTGGTCATCCAGCGGCTGTTCGCGACCGGGCTGCAGCTGCAGGGCACCCGCCGCCGGGTCGAGTCGCCACTCGTCGCGGAGCGGTTGGACCAGGCGGTGGCCGACCTCGACGAGACGATCCGCGACATCCGGACCACGATCTTCGGCCTGCGCCAGAGCACCGGCCGGGCGGCCTGCTCTCGGAAGTTCGGCTGCTCACGGACGAGTACGCCGAGACCCTCGGTTTCGTCCCACTCGTCCGCAGCCACGGACCGGTGGACACCGTGATCACCGGCCAGCCGGCCGAGTCGATGCTGGCCGTGCTCCGCGAGGCCCTGAGCAACGTGGCCCGCCATGCCGAGGCGACCTCAGTCATGATCGAGGTCGAGGCCTCCGCCGACGAGGGACTCCTGCGCGTCCGCGACGACGGCCGGGGACTGCCCGCCGAGCGACACGAGAGCGGGCTCGCCAACGCCCGGCGGCGTGCCACCGACCTCGGCGGCACGTGCACCGTGGAGCCGAGTGACGACGCCGGGACCGTGCTCACCTGGCGCGTGCCGATCGAGTGAGACGAGCCGACCGCACCCCCGCCGGGGCGGGGAAGCGGTCGCGGGGGGGAACCCGGTCAGCGGAGCCAGCGGTTGGTGGAGACGAGGTCGTCTCGTTCCACTTCCCGGCCGAGGCCCCACGTCGTCCCGGCTGCCGTGGCCAGGAGCACGATCGATGGTCGATCGCGCCGAGGACGTGGTCGTCGAGCACCGGGTTGTTGGCCGGCGGCAGCGCCACCGTCCACATCAGCAGCGTAGAGGACCGCGGCGAACACGGTGGCCACGCGCATCCCGATACCCAGAGCCAGGGCGAGCCCGATGCCGAGCAGCCCGGTCATGAACAGCCAGTCCGCCCAGGCCGCGCCGGCAATGCTGTTGTAGAAGTCCTTGAACGGTCCGTCGGCGCCGAAACCCAGGAAGCCCTCGGTGGGGCTCGCGCCGTTCATCCAGGCCGCGTCGCCGAACCGGTCGACGACCTCGGCGCCCGTCTCAGGGTCGACGCTCCTGCCGGTGCTGAACCCCAGGGCGAACAACTTGTCGACGAACGCCCACAGGAAGGTGAGGCCGAAAGCGATACGCAACACCGCCAGGGCCTTGCGTGCAGCTCCGCTCAGGACGGTCGTGGTAGCGGACGCGTGGTGGACCGTTCCGGTCCCGGTGGTGGTGGTGCTCATGATCTCTCCTCTTGCCGTCGCGCCGGTCGGCGCCTCCTGACTCCAGTCAAGCGGGCCGAGGCAGAGCCCGGTCAGGGGCGAGTGGCGGTGCTGGACGGGACCTTGGTCCCGATGTCGACTCCGTCAGCCGAGCAGCTTGGCGGCGAGCACGGCCGCCTGCGTACGACGTTCGAGGCCGACTTGGCGAGGATGCTGGACACGTAGTTCTTCACGGTCTTCTCGGCCAGGAAGAGCCGCTCGCCGATCTGCCGGTTGGTCAGCCCCTCGGCGATGAGCACGAGGATCTCGCGCTCGCGCTCGGTCAGCCCGGCCAGCGGCGTCGGTGCGTCGTCGGCGATGCCGGATGCGGTCGAGCACCCGGGCGGTGACGGCCGGGTCGATGCAGCGACTGGCCGGCGGCGACCGCGGCGGACGGCGTCGCAGCGAGGTCGGTGCTGCGGATCTGCTTCAGCACGTAGCCCGAGGCGCCGGCCATGATCGCGGCGAACAGCGCCTCGTCGTCGTCGTAGGAGGTGAGGATGATGCCCGCTGATCGAGGGATCGCGTGACCGGACCGTCGCGGCACACGTCGATGCCGCTGCCGTCGGGGAGCCGGGCGTCGAGCACGGCGACGTGGGCCGCAGCGCCGGGATGATCCGCGCCGGCCGCCTTGGCCGACCGCTGCCGCCTCACCACGACCTCGATGTCCTCCGCGACTCGAAGCAGGTCGCGGAGACCGCGGCGGACGATCTCGTGGTCGTCGAGCAGGAAGACCCGGATCATGCGTGGTCCACGAGGACTTCGGCCGCACCACTGCGACCAGCGCCCCGGCGAACCGGGAGGCGCCCGCGGCGGCGGCGCCGCTCGCCAGGGACTCGAGGCCGAAGCGGAACTCCTGACGCATCGCCAGCGTCGTCTCGACGCCCTCGTTGGCCAGCACCGACAGCCGGTCGTTGCGCAGGCACTCCTGCGGCAGGCCGATCAGCATCCAGGCGACCGACAGCGCCTCGTCGAGCGCCGCCCCGGGGTCGACGACCCAGTTGACCAGGCCGATCCGCTCGGCCTCCACGGCCTCGACCTCCCGGCCGGTGAGGATCAGGTCCATCGCCCGGCCGATGCCGATCAGGTGAGGCAGGCGGACCGTCCCGCCGTCGATCAGCGGCACGCCGCAGCGCCGGCAGAAGACGCCGAAATTCGCGTCGCTCTGCGAGTACCCGCAGGTCGCGCCGGAGTGCGAGTGCAGGCCACCCGCGACCGCGGCGTACCCTGCCACGGCTGCGATCACCGGTTTGGGCAGCCGTAGCCGCGTGCGGCCCCATCGACACGGCCTGGGGCTCGAGCCGCTGGTCCATCGTCTTCAGGTCGGCCCCCAAGGCCTGGAACGTGCCGCCGTCGCCGTACCAGCGCCGATGCCGCTGGGCCCAGGGTCCGCGTCTGGACTTCCCTCGAACACCACCGAGCAGGTGGCGGGCATCCAGGTCGTCCGGGTCATGAGCGCATCGTCGTAGCCCTCCACCCGTACCGTGATCACCCCGACCATCGCCGACGACCAGCAGACCGGCAAGCTCTACAACGCCGTCGGCGCCGTCTACCAGTTCGCCGTCCTCGCGCAACGTCGACCCGGGTGGTGGACGACCAACCAGAACGGGGTTGGGACCCGCCGATGCCGCCCGCCACGCCCTCGTCCGCAGACCGTCACCCCGACTGAACGAAGGACTCGTCACCCACATCGACCGCAGCGAGGACGTCGACGTCGAACTCGCGCAACGACAGTGGGACGGTTACGTCGCCGCCCTCACCGATGCCGGATGGACGACGCACGAGGTGCCGCTCGCACCGGAGTGCCCGGACTCCGTCTTCGTCGAGGACACGATGGTCGTGTACGGCGACCTCGCCGTCATCAGCCGTCCCGGTGCCGACGAACGCAAGCCCGAGACGGCCGCCGCCGAGGAGGCGGTGCGGGCGCAGGGGCTACCGCATCGCGCACATCGAGGCGCCCGGCACGCTGGACGGCGGCGACGTCCTCAAGCACGGCGGCACCGTCTGGGTCGGCCGCGGCGGCCGCACGAACGACGATGCGATCGAACAGCTTCGACACCATCTCGAGCCGCTCGGCGCGCACGTCGTGACGGTGCCCCTGACCAAGGTGCTGCACCTGAAGTCCGCCGTCACCGCCCTGCCCGACGGCACGGTCATCGGCTACGAGCCCGTCGTCGACGACCCGAGCGTCTGGGGCGACCGCTTCCTCGCCGTCCCGGAGGAGCCGGGCGCACACGTCGTCCTGCTCGGCGACGACCTGCTCCTGATGTCCGCGGCCGCGCCGGAGAGCGCCAAGATCTTCGAGGAGCGCGGCTACCGCACCGTGCAGGTCGACATCTCCGAGTTCGAGAAGCTCGAGGGCTGCGTGACGTGCCTGTCGGTCCGACTGCGCGGACGCCCCGGCTGAACTGAGCCACGACCGGAAGGGCGGCGACCGACGGTCGGAAACGGCCCCTCACCCGCGTCGACGTCGGTCAGAGGCCGTTCCACTGGCGGTGGCGGAGGGATTTGAACCCTCGGTGGACTTGCGCCCACAAACGCTTTCGAGGCGTTCTCCTTAGGCCGCTCGGACACGCCACCGCCGGGAAGGTTACCGGAGGGCGGCAGGAGTGTCAGAAATCGCGCGGGGTCAGGCGGACCAGTCGGGACGGCGGCCGGTGGCGCCGGCCAGCGGTCGAGAACGGGGCGTCGGCGGGGACAGCGACGGCGGTCCGAACGGCGCGTCCGCGTCGTCCTCCGGCACCTCGAAGGACCGCGCGAAGCCGAGCGCGGCGGCGACGGAGGCGGCGTCGGGCTTGTAGGGCTGGCCGGTTGCGCGGGCGAGGTCCCAGCCGTGGACGACCACCTCGTTGAGGGCGACCAGGGCGGCGACGTCAGGCGGCTCGACCAACCGGCATCGTCATCCCGTCGAACGCGCCGGGCGCGCGCCAGGCCTCGGCGAGAGCGGTCAGCGCGGCGCCGATCCGGTCGCGGAAGCCTGGCTCGAGCCGCGACCCGTCGGCGGACGGCTCGCGAGGTGTCAGGTCCTTGACGGCCGCAGCCGTGAAGGCCACCGAGAGCCCGCCGAGGTGGTCGAGCAGGTCCGCCACCGAGTACGCCGGGCACGGGGTCGGGTGCCGAGTTGGTCGTCGCGGACCCCGGCCACCACCGTGGCGGTGGCGCGGGCTCCCTGGTCCGAGGTCGAAGGTGGTCATACCGGGTCGCTGACCGGTCCCGCCGCCGGATTCATCGGCCAACGAATCTCGGTCGTCGGTGGGCGCGGAAGAACTCGTCGAGCAGGGCCGCCGACTCGTCGGCCGCACCCCGGCGACGACCTCGGGCCGATGGTTCAGGCGCCGGTCGCGCACGACGTCCCAGAGGCTCCCGACCGCGCCGGCCTTCTCGTCGTACGCGCCGAACACGACCCGCGCGACCCGGGCGAGCACCGCGGCGCCGGCGCACATCGTGCACGGCTCCAGAGTCACGACCAGCGAGCAGCCGTCGAGCCGCCACTCGCCGGCGCGCGGCCGCCGCCTGGCGGAGCGCGACCACCTCGGCGTGACCGGTCGGGATCGGCGTCGGCCTCCCGCACGTTGCAACCACCGCCGATCACCACGCCGGCCGGATCGAGCACGACCGCACCGACCGGGACGTCGCCGGTGGCGAGCGCCGCGCGTGCCTGGTCGAGCGCCGCGCGCATCGCGGCGTCGTGGGGACCGGCCACGTCAGGCGGAAGCGAGGCCGACGGCCTCGTCGAAGAGCGGCCCGAACCCGAGCCGCCGGGCGACCTCGGAGAGCATCTCGTCGGGATAGAGGTCGAAGTAGTCGAGCAGCACACCCATGTCCATGGCGTGCATGCCGAGGTCGCCGAGCAGGTCGAGGTCGCCGGCCGGCACCTGGTCGTCCTCCTCCTCGGGCGGCGGCAGCCCGAGGAAGTCGACGGCCGACGCGGCGATCTCCCACTCGTCGGCCGCGGTGATGTCGGAGAGCAGCACGCGGGAGTCGGACCCGGCGACCCGGACGATCACGAAGAAGTCCTCGTCGACCGCGATCATCCCGACGGCGCCGCCGTCACCGGGGAACCGGCGCAGCGCGTGGCTGAGGTGGCCGACGTCGGCGAGGACGTCGTGGGCCAGCTCCTGGACCTGCCACACGCCTTCCTCGCGATAGGCGGCCAGGGCGAAGTCCACTCCGTCCAGCTGCTCGACCATGACCTCCACACCCCCTGTCCACAGGCCCTTTCGGCCTTTCCAGAGTGACAGACACCCCGCGGCACGGTCTAGGGTTCCCGGCATGCGCACCCACGTCGTCGACCACCCGCTGGTGTCCCACAAGCTGACCTACCTGCGCGACGAGAAGACCGACTCGCCGACGTTCCGACGACTCGCCGACGAGCTCGTCACGCTGCTCGCCTACGAGGCCACCCGCGAGGTCCGGACGTCGCCCAAGGACATCGTGACGCCGGTCTCCCCGACCACCGGCGTGAAGCTCGCGCGACCGAAGCCGCTCGTGGTACCGATCCTCCGGGCCGGCCTCGGCATGCTCGACGGCCTGATGCGGCTGCTGCCGACCGCTGAGGTCGGCTTCCTCGGGATGATCCGCAACGAGGAGACGCTCGAGGCGTCGACCTACGCCGAGCGGCTGCCCGACGACCTCTCCGGCCGCCAGTGCTACATCCTCGACCCGATGCTCGCGACCGGGGGCACGCTCGCGGCCGCGATCCGGTTCCTGGTCGACCGCGGCGCCAACGACATCACCGCTATCTGCCTGCTCGCCGCGCCCGAGGGCTGCGCCCGGCTCGAGCAGGAGCTGGCCGACCTCGACGTGCCGGTCACGATCGTGACCGCCGCGATGGACGAGAAGCTCAACGACAAGGGTTACATCGTGCCCGGTCTCGGCGACGCCGGCGACCGCCTCTACGGCGTGGCCGACTGAGCCTGCGGTGACGCCACCGGCAGCCGCTTGGGCAGGCTGACCGACACGGTCGTGCCGACCCCCTCGCTCGACGAGACCGAGATGTGCCCGCCGTGGAGGTCGACGATCGCCTGCACGATGGTGAGCCCGAGGCCGGTCCCCTGGATCGCCTGGGTCATGGCCGTCGAGGAGCGGAAGAACCGGGTGAAGAGCTGGTCCTGCTCGTCGGCCGGGATCCCCATGCCGTTGTCGAGCACCACGATCTCGACGGTGTCGGGGCGGTCGGTGACGACCAGCTCGACCCGCCCGCCGTCGGCCGTGAACTTCACCCCGTTGCCGAGCAGGTTCAGCACGAGCCGCTCGACCTGCTCCGGGTCGGCCTCGTGCATCACCGGCTCGTCGGGCAGCCGCACCACGAAGTCGAGGTGGCGGGTGGCGAGCAGTGGCCCGAGGCCGTCGTGCGCCGCGCGCGCCGCGTCTCGGAGGTCGGCCTCCCGCGGCGACATGCTCATCTGCCGGGTCTCGATCTGCGACAGGAGCAGCAGGTCCTCGACGAGCAGCAGCAGCCGACGGCCGTTGCGCTGCACCCGGTTCGCGAGCTGCCGCTGGTCGGAGGACAGCTCGCCGACGGCGCCGTCCTCGAGCAGCTCGACGTACCCGATCATGCTGGTCAGCGGCGTCCGCAGCTCGTGGCTGACGGTGGCGACGAAGTCGGCCTTGACGCGCTCCAGGTCGCGCAGCCGGTCTACGGCGTCCCGCTCGTGGTCGAGCGCCTGCAGCGCGGCCCGGTGCATGGCCTCGCGATCGGTGACGTCCTCCGCGACGCAGAGGTAGCCGGAGATGTCGCCGAGCTCGTCGACGACACTGGTGAGGGACAGGAGCATCGCGCGCTCCTCACCGTCGGGACGTGTGAACGCCCAGAGCTGGCGCTCCTCGTCGGCGGCCGCGGCGGCCGCGCAGATGTCCGAGAACAGGGGCCGTACGCCGAGCCGGGTGGCGTGCCTCACCAGCTCGAGGTCGGAGTAGACGTGGTCGGCGGGATCACCGACCATCTCCGCGGAGCTGCGGTCGAAGATCCGCTCGGCGCCGGGGTTGAAGAGGTCGACCCGGCCCTTGCCGTCGATCGAGAACACCGCCGTGCCGGTCGCCGCGTCGACGAGTCGCTCCAACGTCCGCTGGCGGGACGAGGCCCGGGCGCTGGCGATCCGCTGCTGGGTCGTGATGACCGCGAGCGGGAGCAGGATCAGGGCGCAGTCGAGCAGGAAGAGCTGGAGGAAGCCGTTGACCAGCTCCTGGTCGAGGTCGTACCGCACCAACAGCTCGTGCACCGGACCCAGGCCGAGGAGGGTCATGCCGGTCGCGATCGCGCCGACCCCCGCCAGCAGCAGGCTCGCCTCGCGCAGCGTGCCGCGGAACGCGAGCCAGGCGAACATCGGCATGATCGCGAACACGACGGGCGGCGCCGCGGCGTACGAGAAGATCGCGAGCGTCACCCCGAGCGTCAGCACCGACTGCACCACCCGCTCGCGGTTCTGGGCCATCGGGGCGAAGCTGGGGCCGGCGAGGAAGAGCGGCAGCAGCATCAGCATCGCCGCCGCGTGGGTGCCGAAGACCCCGACGAGCGCGAGCCACGGGCTGCCCTCGCCGGTCAGGCCGACCGTCGCGCCGACGACCGCGCCGGCGACGAGAGCGCTCAGGCTCGCGCCGCCGATCAGGGTCGAGACGTCGCCGTCCTCGGCCAGGCGCGGGCGGCCTCGCGGGTTGCGGCTGAGTCGGTCCAGCCGGTCCAGCACCAGCCAGGTGCCGACGACCGACGCAACGGTGAAGCCGACCGAGGTCGCCAGGTCGTAGTCGGCGAGCAGGTGGCACAGCAGGAGCAGCGTCCCACCGAGCGCCAGCAGCGACGCCCGCCGCGCACGCTCGACCAGCAGCAGCATCCCGGGCAGCAGCCCGGCTGCCGGCCACGCGATCGGTACGCCGCTCGCGGCATCGGCGGTCAGGAGCAGCAGCCACGACAGGGCGACCATGACGGCCAGCAGGACCGCGGTCGCGTGGGGGCGCACGAGACGGACGACCGCCCATGCGCGGAACCCCGCGACGTCGTCCCGCGCCACCCGTCCTCCTCGATCCGCGAGTCCGCCTCAGTATGGGCGGGCCGGTGGACCGGCGCCGGGAAACGCAGCAGTTGGTGCGCAGGTGCTAGAGCGCCTTCACGGCGTTCAGCAGCTTGCCCATCGTCTCCTTGGCGTCGCCGAACAGCAGCGAGGTCTTCTCGTCGAAGAGCAGCTCGTTCTCGATCCCCGCGAACCCGGGCCGCATCGAGCGCTTCATGAAGATGATCGCCTTGGCGTCGTCGGCGTTGAGGATCGGCATCCCGTAGATCGGAGCTCCGGGGGTCGTCTTCGCCGCCGGGTTGACGACGTCGTTCGCCCCGACGACCAGGACGACGTCGGCGTCCTTGAAGTCGCCGTTGATCTCGTCCATCTCCTTGAGCTGCTCGTAGGGCACCTGCGCCTCGGCGAGCAGCACGTTCATGTGGCCCGGCATCCGGCCGGCGACCGGGTGGATGGCGTAGTCGACCTTGATGTCCCGCTCGCTGAGCACGTCGACCAGCTCCCGCAGCGAGTGCTGGGCCTGGGCCACCGCGAGGCCGTAGCCCGGGACGATGATGACCCGCTCGGCGTACCCGAGCATGATCGCCGCGTCGCTCGGACCGGCGGTCCTCACCGGCCGGTCGGACGCCTCGCCCGCGCCGAGGGTGGAGCCGCCCTTGAGCGCACCGAACAGGATGTTGGCCACCGAGCGGCCCATCGCCTTGGCCATGAGGAGCGTCAGGAACGTGCCGGAGGCCCCGACCAGGGTGCCCGCGACGAGCAGGAGCGTGTTGGACAGGACGTAGCCGCCGGCGGCGACGGTCAGGCCCGTGAACGCGTTCAGCAGCGAGATGACGATCGGCACGTCCGCGCCACCGACCGGCATCACCAGCAGGACGCCGAACGCCAGCCCGAGCAGCGCGCAGCACGATCCCGGCCCACATCACCGGATCGGCGACGAGCACGCCCGACAGCACCAGCCCGCCGAGCAGCGAGCCGGCGAAGACGACCGCGAGGCCGGGGAAGACCACCGGCCGCGAGGTCATCAGCTCCTGGAGCTTGGCGAACGTGATCACCGAGCCCGCGAAGGACACCGAGCCCACGAAGACCGTGAACGCGGTCGCCACCAGGATGAACCAGCGACGACGTCGTGGCCGGTCGCGACGATCGCGTCGAGCTCGAGCACCGCGACGAGCGCGGCCGCACCTCCGCCGACGCCGTTGAAGAGCGCCACCATCTGCGGCATCTGCGTCATCTGCACGGGCGGGCGCCGTAGACGCCCGCCGGCGTGCCGATCGCGATCGCCACCAGGATCGGCGACGACGTTGTCCATCTGCTCGAGGTAGAAGAACGGCAGGGCACAGGCGACGACCGCCGCCGCGGCGCCGATCAGGTTGCCGGTCCGCGCGGTGCGCGGCCCCGACAGCCCCTTGAGGGCCAGGATGAACGCGACGGCGCAGAGGAGGTAGACGACCTGCGCCCAGACGGGGATGCTCACGCGGCCGCTCCCTTCTCGGTCCGGGGCTTCCGCGGGTGAACATCTGCAGCATCCGGTCGGTCACCACGAAGCCGCCGACCATGTTCACCGCCGCGAGCACGATCGCGACCAGCCCGACGACCAGGCCGATGCCCGAGGCGTGAGCGGTGACGATGATCGCGCCGAGCAGGATCACGCCGTGGATGGCGTTGGCGCCGGACATCAGCGGCGTGTGCAGCGTCGAGGAGACCTTGGAGATCACCTCGACGCCGACGAAGACGCTGAGCACGAAGATCGTCAGCCAGACGACGGGCTCGCTCATGCCGGCTCTCCTTCCAGGGCGGTCCGGGTGGGTTCGTGGAGGATCGCGCCGTCGCGGGTGACGCAGGCGCCCGCGATGATCTCGTCGGCCGGGTCGGGGGCGAAGGACGCCGTCCCCTCGTCGTCGGTGGCGGTCATGAGCGTCACCAGGTTCACGATGTTCTGGGCGTAGAGCCGCGACGCCGGCCCGGGCATCTGGCTCGGGACGTTGCGCCCGCCCCACACCTGCGCGTTGCCGACCCGGACCACCTCGCCCGCGACCGAGCCCTCGACGTTGCCGCCGGTCTCGGCGGCGAGGTCGACGACCACGGATCCCGCGCCCATCTCCTCGACCATCGCCCGGGTCACGAGCATCGGCGCCGGCCGGCCGGGCACGGCGGCCGTGGTGATCAGCGCGTCCGCCTGGGCGATGTACGGCGTGAGCAGCTCGCGCTGGCGGGCGGCCCGGTCCTCGGTCATCTCCCGGGCGTAGCCGCCGGACCCCTCGAGGGTCTCCAGCTCCAGGTGGATCGGCTTGGCCCCCATCGACGCGATCTCCTCGGCGGCGGCCGCGCGGACGTCGTAGGCCTGCACGACGGCGCCGAGCCGCTTCGCGGTGGCGATCGCCTGCAGCCCGGCCACGCCGGCGCCGAGGACCACGACCTGGGCGGGCTGCACGGTGCCGGCCGCCGTCATGTTGAGCGGGAAGAAGCGGCGCAGCATCCCGGCGGCGACGATCGCGCAGCGGTAGCCCGCGACGAGCGCCTGCGACGACAGCGCGTCCATCGACTGCGCGCGGGAGATCCGCGGCACGAGCTCCATGGCGTAGGACGTGACGGAGCCGTCGCGGTACGCCGTGACGAGCTCGGCCTCGGCGGTCGTCGGCAGGAACGAGATGGTGGAGGTCCCGGCCGTGAGCCCGCGGGCCCGGGCGACGTCGAGCGGCTGCACCGACACCACCAGGTCGGCCCCGTCGAACGCGGCCTCCTCGACCGTCGCGCCCGCTCCGACGTACTCGTCGTCGGAGAGCAGCGCGTGGTGTCCCGCCCCGGGCTCGAGAGCGACGTCGTACCCCAGCCCGGTCAGCTTCTCGACCAGCTCGGGCACGATCGCGACCCGGGCCTCGCCGTCCCTCGTCTCCCTGGCGATTGCGATCTTCACGGGTGCGAACCTACGAGACATCGGCCCGCCGGCACAGGTATCTCACCCCCGGGCGTGGTGACTCACCCCACGTCGAACGACTCCACGACCTCGTAGCGGGGCCGGCCGCGCGGTCCCTGCCCGAGGTACGACGCCACCAGGTCGAGCCGGTCCGCGACCCACTCGGGTCCGCCGTAGCCGTCGAGCAGCCGGACCCAGCGCGACACCTCCGTGGGGCGTCCGAGCCGGGCGACCGTGAGGTGTGCCCGGAAGCGACGGCCGTCGACCTCGATGCCCGCGCGCGACGCCGCCGCCCGCGCCCCGGTCGCCATCCGCGACAGCTCGGTCCGGCCAGCCTCGTCGACCTCCAGGCCCGCCCAGAGCACCCGCGCGCGCGAGGGGTCCGGGAAGGCGCCGCCGCCAGCGATCCGGGTGGGCACCGGCCGTCGCCGGGCCGCGGCCCGGCCCAGCCGCTCGACCAGGTCGTCGAGCCTCCGGTCCGGCACCTCGGCGAGGAAGGCGAGCGTCACGTGCAGCTGCTCCGGGAGGCTCCAGCGGAACGGGTCCGCCTCGCGCCGGAGGGCGAGGAACTCGTCGAGGTGGTCGACGGCCGGGTCGGGCGGCGTGAGCGCCACGAACATCCGCATCCGGCGAACCTACCGCCGGGCTCAGCCCTTCGTGCCGCCCGCGGTCAGGCCCGCCACCAGGTGCCGCTGCGCGAAGAAGAACACCAGCCCCGCGGGGATCGTGATCAGGATCGCCGCCGGGGTGAGCAGCTCCCAGCGCTGGTTGAACTGCGGCACGAACTGCTTGAGCCCCGCGCCCAGGGTGTAGTTCTCGTCGGTCTGGATGAACGCGATCGCGTAGGCGACCTCGCCCCACGCGGTGAGGAAGGTGTAGAACGCCGTCACCGCCAGGCCGGGCCGCGCGAGGGGCAGCACCACCCGCCAGAACGTCGCGAACGGGCCGAGCCCGTCGAGCGCCGCCGCCTCGTCGAGCTCACGCGGGATGGTGTCGAAGTAGCCCCGCAGCATCCACGCGCAGAACGGGACGGCGACGGTGCAGTAGGCGATCACCAGCGACACCTTGGTGTCGATCAGCCCGAGGTTGGCCATGATCGTGTAGATCGGCACGATCAGGATCGCGACCGGGAACATCTGCGTCAGCAGGAACACCCACATGAGGCCGCGCTTGCCCGGGAAGTTGAAGCGGCTCAGCGCGTAGCCGGCGGTGGCCGCCATCGCGATCCCGAAGACCATCGTGAACGCCGCGACGATCACCGAGTTGAGGAACCACGTCGGGAAGTTCGTGTCCGTCAGCACGGTCCGGTAGTTGTCGAGCGAGGGGCTGTTGAACAGCTCGATGGTCGACCGCTGGATCTCCTGGCGCGGCTTGAGCGAGCTGAGGAACACCCACACCACCGGGAAGAGCGCGATGAAGACCGCGACCATGAGCGTGCCGTGCAGCGCGACCGACGCGAGGGGGCGGCGCCGTCGACCCTGGCGCGGCTCGGGTCCGTGGTCGGCGACGCCGGTGGACGCGACGTCGGGCGTGACGATCGCCATCAGAACACCTCTCCCTGGCGGCTCAGCAGCCGGCGGTACGCCGCGGCGTACACGACGAGGATCGACAGGATGAGCACGCCGTAGGTCGCCGCGAGGGAGTAGTTGCGGAGCCCTTCGAAAGCCGCGCGGAACGCACCGGTCACGAGGATCTCGGTCTGGCCGGCCGGTTCACCGCCCGTCACGAAGAAGATGATCGGGAACATGTTGAACGTCCAGATGGTGCCCAGCAGGATCACGGTCGAGCTGACCGGCCGCAGCCCGGGCAGGGTGATGTTGCGGAATCGCTGCCACGGTGACGCACCGTCGATCGCGGCTGCCTCGTAGAGGTCGGCGTTGATCGACTGCAGCCCGCCGAGGAGGGCCACCATCATGAACGGGACGCCCAGCCAGACGTTGGCGACGATCGCGGTCGACAGCGCGGTCCACCGGTTGTCGAACCACGCGACCGGGTCGATCCCGATCCGGTCGAGGACGGCGTTCACCAGGCCGAAGTTCTGGTTGAAGAGGAACCGCCACGCGAACGCGCTGACGAACGCCGGCACCGCCCACGGGACGATCAGGAGCACCCGGTAGAGGCCGCGCCCGCGGAACTCACGGTGTAGCAGGACCGCGAGCCCGAGCCCGATCGTGTAGTGGAAGAAGACGCAGGCCGTCGTCCAGACGACGGTGTTGGTGAACCACAGCCAGAAGTGGCCCCGCTGACCGGTGAGGATGTCGACGTAGTTGGCGAGGCCCACGAACTCCGACTGCTTCGGGTTCTCCTTGCAGGTCTCGCCGCCGCCGAGGGTCTTGGTGCAGATGAGGTCCTGCTGGTTGCCCTCGTTGAGGTTCGTCAACGACTGCACGATCCCCTGGCCGAGCGGGTAGAGGATCAGCACCCCGAGCACCACCACGGTCGGCAGCACCATCGCCCACGCGTACCAGTGCCGGTCGAAGCTGCGGCGCAGCCGGCCGGGCTCGGCCTGCGTCGTCACCGTCGCCATGCCCTCTCCTCGTCTGCAGACGGGCTGCACCGCGGGGGCCGGGCCGGGCCCGGCCCCCGGACGGTGTCAGCGGTGGGTCACTCGGAGTAGTCCGGGACGACGTCGGACTTGAACGTCGACGCCGCCTCGTCGAGCGCACCCTGGGCGTCCTTGCCCTGGATGAGCACCTCGGTCGCCATCTGGTCCAGCGGCGCGAAGAACAGGCCGCCCTCCGGGATCCACGGCCGCGGCTGCGCCACCTCGAGGGCCGACTGCCAGGCCGCTACCCGCTCGTTGTCGCCGATCAGGTCGTAGGAGTCGGCGTTCGCCGGCAGCAGGCCGAGCTCGTCGGCGATGAATGCCTGCGACTCGGCACTGCTCATGAACTGCACGAACGCGATGGCCGCGTCCGCCTTGGCCTCGTCCATGCCCGAGTAGATGACGTAGTTGTGACCTCCGACGGGAGCCCCCTGGCCGGCCGACCCAGCCGGCACCGGCGCGATGCCGAGGTTCTCGAAGCCCCCGAACTTCGGGTCGTCGCTGACCGCGGCGACCTCCCACGGGCCGTTGACGATCATCGCGACCTTGCCCTCCTTGAAGAGCGTCATCATGGTCCCGTAGGAGTCGTTGGCGTCCGGCTTGACCGCCGCCCCGCTCTGCACGAGCTGCTGGGCGGTCTGGATGCCGGTGACGTTCTCGGGGCTGTTGACGGTGATCTGCTGGGCGTCGACGTCGACCAGGTCACCGCCCTCGCCGTAGATGAACGGCAGCAGGAAGTAGCCGCCCGAGTTGATGTAGAGACCCGATGCGTCGGTCTTCTGCTCGATCGCCCGGGCGGCGGTCGCCGCCTCGTCCCACGTGGTCGGAGGCTCGACACCGGCCTCCTCCAGCAGCTGCTTGTTGTACATCAGGCCAAGGGTGTCGGTGACCTGGGGGACGCCGTAGGTCTGCCCGTCGTACACGTTGCTCGAGAGCGGGGTCTCGAGGAAGTTGGTGTCCTCGAGCAACGGCGTGCCGTCCAGCGCGTAGAGGTAGCCGAGCGACGCGAACTCCGGCACCCAGGCGACCTCGGCGCGCAGGATGTCCGGGGCTCCGGAGTCGGACTGCGCGGCGGTCTTGAACTTGTTCTGCGCCTCGTCGAACGGCACCGCCTCGTGGTTGATGGTGACGTTCGGGTAGGTCTCGTTGAACTGGGAGATCAGCTCGTCGAAGGCCGGGCCCTCGTTGGTCGGGTCGGACGTGTCCCACCAGGTCAGCTCGGCCTCGAGGTCGGCCGGGTCGACGGACGACGCGTTGGTCGGGTCCTCGTTGGTGTTCGGCTCGCCGGAGTCGCCGCCACAGGCGGCGAGGGCGAGCGCGAGGGCAGCGGTGCCGGCCAGAGCCGGCAGCGTGCGGCGCGCGTGGGTTCGCATGGGTGCTCCTTGATGTCCCGATGGTGTCGCGGAATGTGTGAGGCGGTCGTCACACCGACCCCGGGACCCTAGCAAGCACCTTGCAAGAAATGGAAGACCTTGCAGGAATCTTGCGGAGACGGTTACATACGGTCATGGCAACTCTGGCCGAGATCGCGGCCCAGGCCGGCGTCAGCGAGGCGACGGTGAGCCGGGTGCTCAACGACAAGCCCGGGGTGAGCGACGCCGCGCGGACCGCCGTGCTGACCTCGCTCGACGTCCTCGGCTACGAGCGTCCGAGCCGGCTGCGGCGCCGGAGCGCCGGTCTGGTCGGGCTGGTCGTCCCCGAGCTGGAGAACCCGATCTTCCCGGCGTTCGCGCAGGTGATCGACGACGCCCTGGCGGCCCGCCGGTTCACGCCGGTGCTGTGCACCCAGTCGCCCGGCGGCATCAGCGAGGACGAGTACGTCGAGTCGCTGCTCGACCACGGCGTCGCCGGCATCCTCTTCGTGTCCGGGCGGCACGCCGACACCGGTGGTGACCACCAGCGGTACCGGACCCTCGTCGAGCGCCGGATGCCGGTCGTGTTCGTCAACGGCTACGCCCCCGACATCGACGCGCCGTTCTTCTCGACCGACGACCACGTCGCGATGAGCCTCGCGGTCGGTCACCTGGCGCAGCTCGGCCACGAGCGGATCGGGCTGGCGGTCGGGCCGGCGCGCTACGTGCCCGCCGGCCGCAAGCGCGAGGGCTTCGTGCAGGCCCTCGGGTCCGGCTTCGGGACGACGCCGGCCGAGGCCGAGGACTGGGTGGCCGAGGGACTCTTCACCGTCGAGGGCGGCGCCGCAGCCGCCCGGCGGCTGCTCGAGCGTGGCGCGACGGCCGTGGTGTGCGGCTCCGACCTGATGGCGCTGGGCGCGGTCCGGGCTGCCCGGGCCCTCGGCTACCGGGTGCCGGAGGGCGTCTCGGTCGTCGGCTTCGACGACTCGCGGCTCATCCAGTTCCTCGACCCGCCGCTCACCACGGTCCGGCAGCCCGTCCAGGCCCTGGGCGGGGCGGCGGTGTCGGCCCTCGCCGACGCGATCGACGGTGCGCCGATCCCCGCTCAGGAGTACCTCTACCAGCCCGAGCTGGTGCTGCGTGGGTCGACCGCCCGGGCGCCGGGGAGCTAGCCGATCCGGGTGTCGAGCAGCGAGCCGACGCCGTACGTCACCGCCATCGCGACCGCGCCACCGAGCACGTTGCGGACCACGGCGGCCCTGGCCGAGCCGTAGCCGAACCGAGCACTGGTCCAGCCGGTGAGCGCGAGCGCCGCGACGACCGAGGCCACGGTCAGCCAGATCCGCGAGCCGGCCGGGGTCAGCGTGATCGTCAGCAGCGGCAGCAGCGCGCCGACCGTGAAGGCCACCATCGAGGTCCACGCCGCCTGCCAGGGGTTGGTGAGGTCGTCGGGGTCGATCCCCAGCTCGGTATCGGCGTGCGCGGCCAGCGCGTCGTGGGCGGTCAGCTCCTGGGCGACCTCGAGCGCGAGCCGCTCGCTGAGCCCCTTCTCGACGTACAGTCCGGCGAGCTCGGCGAGCTCCTCCTCGGGTTCCTCGGCCAGCTCGCGACGCTCCTTGGCGAGCAGCGCCTCCTCGGAGTCGCGCTGGGTGCTGACCGAGACGTACTCCCCGGCCGCCATGCTCAGGGATCCGGCGACCAGTCCGGCGATGCCGGCGATCGCGATGGTGCCGCTGTCGTCGGTCGCGCCCGCGACGCCCATCACGATGCCGGCGGTGCTGACGATCCCGTCGTTGGCCCCGAGGACCCCGGCCCGCAGCCAGTTGAGGCGGTTGTTGAGCCCGCCCTCGTGGGGCTCGTCCTCGTGGGGACCGGGCTCGATCGTGGCCGGCAGGTCGGAGGTCATGCCCCGATCGTGGGCCGACGGCCGGTCCACCCGCAACGAAGGCAAGCCTCTGCTGCTCCCGACGGCTCCGGGCTACAGGCCGAGGTCGCGGGCGATCAGCATCTTCATGATCTCGTTGGAGCCGGCCCAGATCTTCGTCACGCGCGCGTCGCGCCAGGCGCGGGCGACCCGGTACTCGTTCATGTAGCCGTAGCCGCCGAACACCTGCACGCAGTGGTCGAGGACGTCGTTCTGGACCTGCGACGTCCACCACTTGGCCTTCGCGGCGTCGACCGCCGTCAGCTCGCCGCGGGTGTGCGCCAGCACGCACTGGTCGACGTACGCCTGGGTCACCTCGACCCGGGTCACCAGGTCGGCGAGCAGGAACTGGGTGTTCTGGAACGAGCCGATCGGTTGGCCGAACGCCCGGCGCTCCTGGGCGTAGGTGACCGTCTCTCCCAGGATCTGCGCGGCGTGGGCGAGGTTGGTGACCGCGGAACCGAGCCGCTCCTGCGGCAGGAACCTCATCATCGCGATGAACCCCGAGTCGAGCTCCCCGATCAGGTCGGCGTCGCTGACGCGGACGTCGTCGAACGCGAGCTCCGCGGTGTCGGACTCGTCCTGGCCGACCTTGTCGAGGATCCGGCCGACAGAGAAGCCGTCGGCCCCCGTGTCGACCCCGAACAGCGAGATCCCCTTCGCCTTCTTCTCCGGCGCGGTGCGCGCCGCCACCACGACGAGGTCGGCCGAGCCGCCGTTGGTGATGAACGTCTTGGACCCGTTGAGGACCCAGTCGTCGCCGTCGCGCACCGCGGTGGTCTTGAGCGCCGCCAGGTCGGAACCGCCGGACGGCTCGGTCATGGCGATCGCGGTGAGCAGCTCACCGGTGCAGAACGGCGGCAGCCAGCGGGCCTTCTGCTCGTCGTTCGTCAGGTGCACGAGGTACGGCGCGACGATGTCGCCGTGGATGCCGACGCAGCTCGGCAACGTCATGTTGACCTTGGCGAGCTCCTCGGTCAGCACCGCGTTGAACCGGTAGTCGCCAGCCTCCGAGCCGCCGTGCTCCTCCGGGACCTCGAGCCCGAGGAGTCCCTGCTTGCCGGCCGCGAGCCAGAAGTTGCGGGGCAGCCCGTGATTGCTCGCGTGCTCGTCGAGGTGGGGCACCACCTCCCGCTCCAGGAACTCCTTGACCGAGGCACGGAAGGCCTCGTGGTCCTCGCCATAGATCTCACGCTTCATGCCCAGCATGTTACTGGCGGGTCACACAAAGTCCCTCAAGTTGGGCCAACCTACCGACCCGGGGCGCGCCGGGGTGGGATTCTGGACCCCTCTCGAAGGGCTGCGAGGAGCGAGCGACATGGCCGAGGCGACCAGCACGCCGCAGGTGGTGCGTGCCCGCGACGACGGCTGGGGCGACGACAGGGCCCGACAGGCGGTCCGCGTGATCGCGGAGGACGCCCGGCGCCGTACCGACTTCGGCACCTGCGAGGTCGAGGTGCTGCGGCCCGACGGGATGCTGGAGTTCGTCGCGATCGCCGGCAACGACGAGGCCAACGAGGAGATGCTGCGGCGGGCGTCGCCGTTCGCGGCCATGAAGCCGGCGCTGAGCCTCGGCGCGGAGTACGGCGCGTGGACGTTCGTCGCCCATGAGTGGCTCACCCCGGAGGCCAGCCAGCTGCTCGACGAGTACTGCTGGATCCCGGACATCCCCGAGACCGGCAGCCCCGACCAGTGGCGCCCGAAGGACATCCTGGCCGCGCGGATCGTCGACGACCGCGGCCACCTGCGGGCCCTCATGTACCTCGACGAGCCGGTCAGCGGCCGGCGGCCAGACCCGCCGGCCCTGCGGCAGCTCGCCCAGGACCTCCAGCTGTCGCTGCGGGCCGTGCTCACGGCGATCGAGCGCGAGGAGCTCTCGCAGCAGGTGCGGCTCACGGAGGCGGCCCGCGAGGTGGTGCGGGCGTCCTCCAGCCGGGTCGGCTACCGCGACCTGCTCAACCAGGCGCACGACCACCTCGTCGTCGGCTTCAACGCCGACGACCTGGTCGTCTACGACTTCGCGGACCTGGCGCCCCGCGAGAGCTCGGCGGCCCACCTGCCTCCGCCGCTGCTCGCCGCGGTCGAGGCGGCCGCCCGGCGTGGCTGGGACAGCCAGACCGTGCTCCTCGTCGAGACGGGACGGGTGTGGGGTGACGACGCGCTCCACGACGAGCACCGCGACACCCTCACCCAGCACCTCGTCGACCACGGCGTCGCCGAGCTCGTGGTGGTGCCGATCGGTGCCGGCCCCGAGGCCCTCGGCATGTTCGTGCTGGCGCGCAGCGTGGGCGGCGCCCGCTGGACCGAGAGCGAGAGCTGGGCGGCGCTCGGCATCGGCCACGACCTCGGCCGGGCCCTCCTCAGCACCCGGGCGCGCGAGCGCGAGCTCGAGCTGATGGCGGAGCTGCGGCGGCTGGACGCCTACCGCTCCGAGCTGATCCGCACGGTCTCCCACGAGCTCAAGAACCCGCTCGGCGTGATCGTCGGTCACGTCGAGATGCTCGAGTCGATGTCGGGCCTGCCGGCCGAGGCCGAGCCCGCGCTGCGCGCCCTGGGCCGCAGCTCGGCACGTCTGACCGGGGTCGTCGACGACCTCCTGCTCCTGAGCCGGATCGGCAACCCCGACACGCCGCTCGACCGGCAACCGGTCGACCTCGCCCCGATCCTCCGCGACGTCCTCGAGGACGAGGCGGTGCACGCGCGGCACGCCGGGGTCGAGCTCCGCCCGCCGTCGTACGCCGGTGACCTCGTCGTCCCGGGCGAGGCGAAGGAGCTGCTGCGGCTGGTCGCCAACCTCGTCAACAACGCCGTGAAGTACTCCACCAGCGGCGGCCGGGTCGAGACCGAGCTGGAGCGGACGGGCGACACGGTCGTGTTCAGGTGCCGTGACCACGGGCTCGGTATCTCCGGGCCCGACCGGGAGCGGCTGTTCAACGAGTTCTTCCGCTCGACCAACCCCGACGCCCTCGCCCGCCCGGGGACCGGGCTCGGCCTCGCCATCGTCGCCCGGATCGCGAGCCGGCACGGCGGCCGGATCGACGTCCAGTCGACCCTCGGGGCCGGCACCACCTTCCTCGTCACCCTTCCGGCAGCGTGACGTCGCGGTGCCTAGCCCTCCCTGCCCTCGTGGCGTGCGTGGCGCTGGCCACCGGCTGCACGGCCGACCCGCCCCAGGCCGGGACCGAGCTGCCCTCGCCCTCGTCCCCGGCGTTCGGAACCCCCTCGGAGACCCCCGAGCCGGGCGAGCCCACGTCCGGGCCTCCGCGCGCCCCGGGTCCTGCCACGCTCAACGGCACGCTGCCGCGCGCGGCGTACGGACGCGGCAGCAGGCCGCCGCCCTGGTTGTTCCGACGGGTCCTGCCCGAGACACCCGCCGGGTTCGGCGAGGTCCGGCCGACGCCGCCTTCGCTGCGCCGGCGGGCGTTCACGCTGCCGGACCAGGTGCCGGCGCTACCGGGCCGCGGCTACGCGTCCCGGATCGAGTCGCCGGCGCCGGCAGCCGTGATCGACCGGTCGACCTGGGCGGCGGGGTGCCCCGTCACCCGCGATCGGCTCGCCTGGCTGCGGCTGGCGTTCTGGGGCTTCGACGGGCGGCGCCACACGGGTGAGCTGCTCGTGAACGCGACCGTGGCCGACGACCTCGACCTGGTGTTCCGACGGCTGTGGGAGGCCCGGTTCCCGCTGGAGCAGGTGCTGATCGTGCGGTCGATCGACGAGGAGGCGCCACCGACCGGCGACGGCAACGGCACCGGGTCGTTCGTGTGCCGCGCCGTCACGGGCGGCACCGGGTTCTCCCAGCACGCCTTCGGTCTGGCGATCGATGTCAACACGTTCCAGAACCCGTACCAGAACGGCGACGTGGTGCTGCCCGAGCTCGCCTCGTCGTACCTGCGGCGCGAGCTGGTGAGGCCCGGCATGATCACCGCCGACGGCCCGGTGGTCGCGGCGTTCCGCGACATCGGGTGGTCGTGGGGCGGCGACTGGACCAGCCTGAAGGACTACCAGCACTTCAGCCTGACCGGCCGGTGACGGTCACCGGACCGCGGGCTCCGGCTCCCGGACCGGCCCGACGCCGTCGTCGCGGCCGACCTCCTCCTCGCGGAAGCCGTACCGGTCCCACCACCGGCGCAGCGGGCCGGGCGCCCACCAGTTCCACCGGCCGAGCAGCTTCATGGTCGCGGGCACCAGCAGCGCCCGGACCACGGTCGCGTCGATCGCGATGGCGACCAGCATGCCGACGCCGATCATCTTCATGAACAGCACGTCGCTGAACGAGAACGCCCCGATCACCACGATCAGCAGCAGCGCGGCCGAGGTGATGATCCGGCCGGTCTTCTGGACGCCGGTCGCGACTGCCACGTCGTTACGCCGGCCGAGCGGCGTCGTGCCAGCCCCGGCGTCCCACTGCTCGCGCACCCGTGACAGCAGGAACACCTCGTAGTCCATGGACAGCCCGAACAGGATGGCCAGCATCAGGATCGGGTTCGTGAGGTCGAGGAAACCCTGCGACGTGAAGTCGAGTGGCCCCTCGAGGTTCCCGTCGCTGAAGATCCAGGTGACGATGCCGAAGGACGCCGTGATCGACAGCGCGTTCATCAGCACCGCCTTCACGGGGAGCACGAGCGAGCCGAACGCCAGGAACAGCAGCACGAACATCACCGCGACGACGATCAGCCCCATCCAGGGAAGGTGCGACGAGACCGAGCTCTCGAGGTCGACGGTCTGGGCGGTGAGGCCACCGACCAGCGCCTGGCCGCTCGCGGGGTCGAGGTCGCGCAGCTCGCGGACCAGCTCCTGCGAGGCGGGGGTCTGCGACGAGCCCTCCCACGACGCGCGGAGCAGAGTGACGTCACCGTCCTCGGCCACCGGCTGCACCGACGTCACACCGGGCAGGGCCTCGACGTCGCCGACGTAGCTGCGGACGTCGGCGGGCGCCGTGCCCGCCAGCACCAGGTCGGCGCTCGAGCTCTCGGAGCCGAACTCGGTCGCGAGCTTCTCCATCGCGATGTACGACGGTGCGTCGGGCGGCAGGATCTTGTGGTCGACCGAGCCCCACTTCACGCCCAGGAACGGCGACGCGAGCACCAGCAGCCCCGCGGTGACGCCGACCATCACCCAGACCGGGCGACGCATGACGCCGCGCGCGATCCGGGCCCAGGCACCGCGCTCGGGGTCGGGCTCACGGCGACGGCGAAGCACCCGACCCTTGTCGATCCGCCGGCCCAGCAGGCGCAGCGTCGCAGGCAGCACGGTGAGCGAGGCCAGCATCGCCACCAGCACGGCCGCGATCCCGCCGTACCCCATGGAGCGGAGGAACGACTGGGGGAAGACGAGCAGCGACGACATCGCCGCGGCGACGGTGAGACCGGAGAAGAGAACGGTCCGGCCGGCGGTGCGCATCGTCGTGCGCAGGGCGGTGCCGACCGCGGTCGGGTCGTCGGCGGGGCGGCGCCCCAGCTCCTCGCGGAAGCGGCTGACGACGAAGAGGGCGTAGTCGATCGCCAGGCCCATCCCGAGCAGGGTGATGACGTTGATCGAGAAGATCGAGACGTCGGTGACGAGCGTCAGCAGCCGGACCACGGCGAGCGCGCCGACCACGGCCACCGCACCGACCAGCACCGGCATGGCCGCGGCCACCAGGCTGCCGAAGATCAGGATCGCGAGGATCGCGACCACGGGCAGCGAGATGGTCTCGGCGCGCCGGAGGTCCTGCTCGGTGCGCTCGTTGACGTCGGAGAAGATCGCGAACGTGCCGGCCAGGTCGGTGTCGAGGCCCTCGGCGCGGAGGTCGTCCTCGATCGCTTCGAAGCTCTCGAGGTACTCGTCCTGGGTCTCCCCCTCGAGCGAGATCACGACCTGGGTGCTGTGGCCGTCCTGGCTGACCAGGTCGGGCGCGGACGTGGCGTACCACGTGAGCACCTGGGTGGTGTGGCCCTGCGGCAGCCCGGCGAGGGTCGCCTCGACCCGCTCCTGGAACTCGGGGTCGTCGACCCGCAGCTGGTCGCTGGAGTAGATCGCGACCACGTCGGCGCCGTGGTTGCCGAGCTCGTCGCGCTCGACCTGCAGGGCCTGCGACGACTCCGACCCCGGGTCGTCGAAGCCGCCCTGGGAGAGTGAGCCGAACACGCCGGCGCCGTACGCACCGGCGGCCAGCGTGAGGGCCACTCCGGCGAGCAGCACGACCAGCGGCCGGCGAACCAGCACCTTGCTCCAGCGATCCAGCATCTGACTCACACCCTTCATGAAAGTTTACGGTGTTTACCGTAAACGGTGTAAACTGATCTCGTCAAGAGCACGACGGAGGCTTCGAGTGACCGAGACCATGACCCGCCGCGAGCGTCAGCGCGAGGCGACGTACGCCGAGATCGTGGCGTCCTCGCGCGCCCTGCTTCGGGAGGGCAGCGACCTGTCGCTGCGGGCGGTCGCGTCGCGGATGGGCATGACGGCCCCGGGGCTCTACCGCTATGTCGCGAGCTATCAGGAGCTCGTCGACCTGGTCGCCTTCGAGATCGACAAGGCGGCCACCGAGGAGTTCCAGGAGGCCGCCGCCACCCAGCGCGACGACGACCCGATGGCACAGCTGATCTGTGCCTCCGTGGCGTTCCGTCGCTGGGCGCTGCGAGACACCCCGGAGTTCTCGCTGGTCTTCGCCAACCCGGTGGCCGAGTCCGCCTGCCACCGCCGGCCCGAGGTCATCACGGCCTGGACGTCGGGCCTGTACTTCCACCGGCTGCTCATCTCGCTGTGGGAGGAGACCCGGTTCGACCACCCCGACCTCGACGACCTCGACCCGGTCGTGGCCGCGGCGCTGCGCGAGCCGCTGTTCCCGGTCGACGTGACCGAGGTTCCGGCCGACCACCTCGGCCTGATCTGGGTCTTCATGCAGGCCTGGGCGACGCTCTACGGCACCGTCACGCTCGAGGTCTTCGGCCACATGGACCCGCGGGTCATCGACAGTGGCGCCCTGTTCGCCTCGATGCTCGGCGACTGGCTCCCCCGGCTGGGGGTCGACGACGCCGACGGCCGCTACCGCGCCCTGCTGCTGGCCGAGCTCGCCGGTCAGTAGTACCAGGGGTACGGCGACCAGTCGGGGTCCCGCTTCTCGAGGAACTGGTCGCGGCCCTCCTGGGCCTCGTCGGTCATGTACGCGAGCCGGGTGGTCTCGCCGGCGAACAGCTGCTGGCCGACCAGGCCGTCGTCGATCAGGTTGAAGGAGTACTTCAGCATCCGCTGTGCGGTGGGGCTCTTGCCGTTCACGAGCCGGCCCCACTCGAGGCCGGTCGCCTCGAGCTCGGCGTGCGGCACCGCGCGGTTGACGGCCCCCATCCGGACGCCGTTGGCGGCGTCGTACTCCTGGCCGAGGAAGAAGATCTCGCGGGCGACCTTCTGGCCGACCTGCCGCGCGAGGTACGCCGAGCCGAACCCGCCGTCGAACGACCCGACGTCGGCGTCGGTCTGCTTGAATCGGCCGTGCTCGGCACTGGCGAGGGTCAGGTCGCAGACGACGTGCAGGCTGTGGCCGCCGCCGGCCGCCCAGCCGTTGACGAGGCAGACCACGACCTTCGGCATGAACCGGATGAGCCGCTGGCACTCCAGGATGTGCAGCCGCCCGAGCCTGGCCCGGTCGACGGTGTCGGTGGTGTCGCCCTCGGCGTACTGGTAGCCGGCCCGACCGCGGATCCGCTGGTCGCCGCCGGTGCAGAACGCGTGCTTGCCGTGCTTCTCGCTGGGACCGTTGCCGGTGAGGAGGACGCACCCGACGTCGGGCGACGTCCGGGCGTGCTCGAGGACGCGCAGCAGCTCGTCGACCGTGTGCGGGCGGAACGCGTTGAGGACGTCGGGCCGGTCGAACGCGACCCGGACCGTGCCGTGGGCCTTGGCGCGGTGGTAGGTCAGGTCCGTCAGGTCCTCGAAGCCGGGGACGGCATCCCACGCCTCGGGGTCGAACGTGTCGGACACGCCGTCGATCGCGCTCATGGGTCGGCACGCTATCGCCCCGGGCGTCGGTGTCCCCGACACCAGGGGCCCAGGAATCCTCGGCGGGGCGGCGCTGTTGGAGTGGACATGACCCTCCAAGGAACCTACGAGCCCAGTCCGACGCGGTGGGTGCGCGAGCAGGTGGCGGAGTTCGAGGCGTCGAACGGCGCCCGCGCCAACACGCTGGCGCGCACCGGTGACCCGATCGTGGTCATCACCAGCGTCGGGGCGACCAGCGGCAAGCTGCGCAAGAACCCGGTGATGCGCGTCGAGCACGAGGGCCGGTACCTCGCGGTCGCGTCGTACGGCGGGCGCCCGGAGGACCCGGTCTGGGCCGACAACTTCCGTGCCCACCCGCAGGTCGACCTGCAGGACGGGCCCGACCTCGCGACGTACGACGTGCGGGAGCTGCCCGAGGGCCCCGAGCGCGACGAGTGGTGGGAGCGCGCGGTCGCGACCTGGCCCACCTACGGCGAGTACCAGAAGAAGACCGACCGGCTGATCCCGCTGTTCCTGCTGGAGCGCACCGAATAGACCGAGTCGTGCCTGATTCCGGCCGAATCGTGCCTCATTCCGGTCGAGTCGTGGATGGTTCGGGATTCAGGCACGAATCGACCGGCACTACCCACGAATCGACCGGCACTACCCACGAATCGGCTCTAGCCGGCGATGGTGCGGGCCAGGTTGGCCAGGTGCTCCAGCCGGGCGAGCTCGGACGCGAGGAAGGCGGGACCGCCGTGGCGGCCGATCAGGACCGCGTCGTCGGGGCCGAGCGGGCAACCGGCGAGCAGGGCGCCGTCGCGCTCGAGCATCCGGTCCAGCGGCAGGTCGACCCAGCCCAGCGAGTCGGGGGCGGTGTCGGTCGCCCGGACGACGCCGCCGGACCGCTGCACGCGAGCGCCCCAGTCGGCGCGGAACACGACCGGCATCAGGTCGACCAGCCGGTCGAGCGCGTCGTCGGGATGAGCGGTCAGGTCCTCGACCGCCTCGAGGTCTAGGAACACGTTGCCGGCGGCGGCGTACCGGCCGATCCACAGCACCCGGACCTGGTCGAGCTCGGTGCACGCGGACACGATGGAGTCGGGCATCACGCCGTCGACCATCTCGAGGAAGACGTCGTCGACCGCGGTGCCGTCGTGGCGCTTCTCGACGATCTCGATCGCCTCGATGTCACCGCCCGCCTCACCGATCGCCGACGCCAGCCGGCCCAGGGACCCCGGGACGTCGGGCAGCGACACACGCAGCAGGAAGGGCACGTCCCGACCCTAGCCGCGGCGGATGTCGCTCAGGTTTCGTGGCCCGGATCGTGGTGGGGGCCCTGGCCCCGGAGCCGTTCGGCCAGACCGGTCGCGCGTACGGCGCGCCGCCCGACCGCCGCCCGGACCTCGGCCTCGGTGCCGACCACGCGCACGGACTGCCGGGCCCGCGTGACGGCCGTGTAGAACAGCTCGCGGCTCAGCAGCCGGGAGTCCTCGGCCGGGAGCAGCACGCTCACGTGGTCGACCTGGCTGCCCTGGCTCTTGTGGACGGTCAGCGCATGCATCGTCTCCACCTCGGCGAGCCGGGTGGTCGCGAAGTCGAGGACGGTGCCGCCGGAGCTCGGGATCAGGCCGCGCAGCTCGCCGTCAGGGCGCCGGACGACGACGCCGGTCTCACCGTTGTAGATGCCGAGCCCGTAGTCGTTGTGGGTGACCAGCACCGGACGGCCGGGGTACCAGCGCGGCCAGAAGTCCTGGCCCGTGGCCTGCGCGAGCCAGCGCTCGACGAGCCGGTTCCAGTGCGCGACGCCGCGCGGTCCGTCGCGGTGGGCGCAGATCAACCGGTGCCGGTCGAGTGCGGCCAGCGCACCGGCGTCGTCGCCGGTCTCGGCGGCCGACCGGACCGCGACCGCCGCAGCGAGCAGGTCGGGCCTGAGCAGCGGCTCGGCGTCGTCGGTCTCCAGGAACGACACCCGCTCCCCTCCGGCGCGTAGCACCTCGACGACCTGGTCGGCGTCGCCGTCGCGCAGCGCCACCGCGAGCCGGCCGATCTCGGCGCCGTAGCGGTGGGTCCGGGTCAGGGAGACGACCGGTGAGTCGGCGCGACCGGCGTACCCCGTGACGAGGTCGCCCAGGACGGCGCCCGCGCCGACGGACGAGAGCTGGTCGGGGTCGCCGACCAGCACCAGCCGGGTGTCGGGGCGCAGCGCTTCGAGCAGCCGGCCCATCATCATCAGCTCGACCATCGAGCTCTCGTCGACGACCACCACGTCGTACTTGAGCCGGTTGTGTCGGTGGTGGCGGAAGCGGGTGGAGTTGTCGGGGCGGAACCCGAGCAGCCGGTGCAGGGTGAGCGACTCGAGCCCGGCCAGCCGCTGCTGGTCGGTCACCGGGAACCGGGCGGTCTCGGTGTCGACCGACTCCTGCAGGCGGGCGGCCGCCTTGCCGGTGGGGGCCGCCAGCGCGATCGACAGTCGTCGCCCGTGGGCGGCCGCCTGGTCGGCGAGGACGGCGAGGAGCCCGGCCACCGTCGTGGTCTTGCCGGTGCCGGGTCCGCCGGTGAGGACGGTCGTCCAGCGGCGGGAGGCCGCCGCGATGGCCGCGCGCTGCTCGGCGTACTGCTCGTCGGGGAAGACCCGGACGAGGGCTGCGCCGAGGGCGGTCTCGTCGACCTCCGGCGCGGGACGCGCGGACCGCTCGGTCAGGTCGTCGAACACCTGCTCCTCGAGGCGGTGGTAGCGGTCGAGGTAGACGAGGCCGTGCGCCAGTCGCAGCCCGCCCTGCGCGACGACGGCGGACGACGCCACGGCGTCGTGCCAGGCGGCGGGCTCGGGCCAGGGCAGGTCGGGTGCGAGCTCGCGGACGGCGGCCAGGTCGGCCCCGACCGAGCCGCGCGGGACCACCGTGGTGGCGATCGCCACGGCGAGTGCCACCCGCTCGTCGGTGTCGCCGGCCAGGGCGGTCAGCCGGCGGCCGACGTGCACGTCGGCTGCCGTGAGGAGGCCGCCGTCGTTGAAGGCGGCCAGCAGGCCGTCGCCGGCGGACACCGCCAGCCGGGGGTCCCAGGCGTCGGCGGGCTCGAACAGCTCGGTCACGGCGCCACCCTCCCGTCGACGAGGTCCGACAGCGCGGTCACCAGCGCCGCCGGCGGGCGCCAAGAGAACACCCCGCACGGGTGGCCGTCGACGACCGGGGTGCCGGGTCCGCACATGCCGCGGAGGTAGAGGTAGAGGACGCCGCCGAGGTGCTGGTCGGGGTGGTAGCCCGGCTGCCGCCACCGCAGGTAGCGGTGCAGGACCAGGGAGTAGAGCAGTGCCTGGAGCGGGTAGTCGGAGTGACCCATGGCGTCGGCGAGCGCGGTCGGCGCGTAGTCGTGGGCACGCAGCACGAAGCCGGGATCGGCCGGGTTGCCCGCGCCCAGCCAGTTGGTCTTGTAGTCGCAGACGAAGTAGCGGCCGTCGACCCGCAGTGTGAGGTCGATGAAGCCGTTGAGGTAGCCCCGCAGCGGCTGGTCGCCGAGGGCGGGGAGGTCGAGCCGGTCGGCGTAGCCGCGGACCGGGTCGCCGTCGGGCAGGTGCTCACGGAGCAGCCGGGCGAGGTCGCCGAGCCGTACGCCGTGCGCCGGCCGGTCGCGGTCGTCCCCGCCGTCGAGCGGCAGCTCGAACTCCAGCTCCGCCAGCCGGTCGGGCAGGGTCAGCCGGCGCAGCGTGAGGTCGCCCGTGAGCGGCCCGAGCGGGGTGTCGCACACCGCGACCAGTGCCTCGACGAGCACGTCCTGGTCGAGGTCGACCGGCCACCGGACGAGCTGCTCGGCGAGGTGGTGGCGCAGCTCGGCAGCGAGGTCGCCGCCGCGGTCGGGCGCCTCGGGGTCGGTGTGCTCGAGCACGCCGTGGACGAGGGAGCCGAAGGTCGCCCCCGCCGGCAGCCGCGCCATCGGCGATGGGGGTGAGTCGTCGGGGACGACCGGCTCCGCGAGGAGGTCGACGACGGGCTCGTCGTCGCGCGGCGTCTCCTCCGGCTCGCTGGACACGCCGGCCTGGACCGGGTCCGGTGGCCGGGGGGTCGCGGTCAGCCCCGAGTAGGACGTACGGCGCCAGTCGGCGTCGATCGCGCGCGTGAACGCCCGCACCTCGAGGTCGGGCACCGGGCTGGGGGCCGGCCGGTCGGCCGCCGGGGCGGGCCGGGCGACCTCGGGGCTCGGCCCGCCGGCGTCACGCCACCGCGTGAACGCCGCGACCGCGTCGTCGTCCTGCGGCACCGGCACGGTGCCCGGGACGGCGGCGTCGCCGGGCCCACGACCCAGCAGCACCCGGTGGAGGGGCGAGGCGACCGCGTTGCGGCCCGGAGCCCACCAGGCGACCACCTGCGACTGGGCGCGGGTCATCGCGACGTACAGGAAGCGGAGCCACTCGCCGGCGTCCTCCTCCTGCGCGCGTCGGACGGCGTGGGCGAACCCCTCGCCGTCGGGGCCGCCGACGTAGCGGCAGCGGCGGCCCATGCCGTCGTGGAACAGGGGCAGGTCGGGTGCCCGCACGAACCGGTCGGCGAGCGAGGGGAGGTAGACGACGGGGTACTCGAGGCCCTTGCTGGCGTGGATGGTCACCAGCTGCACTGCGGCGGCGTCGCTGTCGAGCCGCCGGGTGCGGTCGGTGCGCCCCGGGGTGTCGGCCTGGGCGATCTGGTCGCGCAGCCACGCGGTCAGGGCGACCACGCCGAGCCGGTCGCGCAGCGCGGTCTCGTGGAGCGCCTCGCCGAGGTGGCGCAGGTCGGTGAGGTGGCGCTCGCCGTCGACCCGGCCGAGCACGCGGGCGGCCAGCCCGTCGGCGGACGCCGACTCCATCAGGGCGGCGACGCCGCGCAGCGCGAAGATCTCGGCCCAGTCGCGCAGCCGGGCGGCGATCCGGTCGGTCAGCACGTCGCCGCCGTCGACCAGGCCGGCGGCCGACTCCCCGAGGAACGGGGTCAGCGCCGCAGCACGCACCCGCGGCACCCGGTGCGGCTGCTCTACGGCCTCGAGCAGGGCCAGCCACTCCAGGGCCGCCATGGTCGCGAAGACGCTGCCCCCGCCGGCGATGACGGCCGGGATGCCGACGGCGTGCAGCGCGTCGCGCGCCGCGGCCAGGTCACCGTGCCGGTAGGCGATCACCGCGACGTCGCCGGCCTCGAGCTCGCGGCCGTCGAACGTGGGGCGCGCCGCGAGCAGCCGGCGGATGTCGGCCGCGAGGTCGTCCGCGACGTAGGGCCGGACGTCGCCCATCGCGAGCGGCTTGGCGCCCTGGCGACCGAGCTCGGCGCGACGGACGACCCGGAGCCGCAGCGGCGCCGGCACGGGTGCCCCGTCGAGCCGGGTGGCGTCGTGGTGCGCCTCGACCGGGTGGACGACGATCTCCTCGTCGCCGAGCGCGGCGCCCTGCAGCACCGCCTGGAGCGAGCGGAGCAGCGGCCCGTCGGACCGCCAGCTGACGCCGAGGGTCTGGGTGGTCGCCGCCGTCGTCTTCGCCTCGAGGTACGTCGCCACGTCGCCGCCCCGGAAGGCGTAGATCGCCTGCTTCGGGTCGCCGATCAGCACCATCGTCGCGTGCCCGGTGAAGGCCCGGTCGAGCACCTGCCACTGGACCGGGTCGGTGTCCTGGAACTCGTCGACGAGGACGATCCGCCACCGGCCCCGCATCCGGGCGCGCGCCGGGGAGTCGTCGCGGTCGAGCGCCCGGGCGAGCTGGCTCAGGAGGTCGTCGTAGCTGAGGATGCCGCGCAGCCGCTTGCGCCGGTCGAGCTCGGCACGGACGGCGCGGGCGAACCCGACCCGGCGGCCCGCCGGGGTGTCGGAAGCAGCATCCTCCGGCTCGATCCTGGCCTGCGGGTCGGTGACGACCGCCCTGGCGATCTCGCCCGCCTCGGCCCGGCTGAACAGCGGCGGCTCGGCGCGGAACGCGAACGCCCGCAGGTAGAGGTCGTCGACCACCTCGTCGGTCAGGTCCGTCAGGTCCTCGACGAGCGTGGTCCGGCTGTCGCTGTCGCCCGCCACCCCGAGCGAGTCGAGCACCATCGAGCAGAACTGGTGGGTGGTGGCGATGGTCGCGGCGTCGAACGACACCAGCGCGTCACGGACCCGGCCGTGCCGACGGTCGAGCTCGGCCTCGTCGGCGTCGAGCAGCAGCCGGATCAGGTCGTCGGGGTCGGTCACCGCGCCCGGGTCGGCGAGCGCCGACTCGGCCGACACGCGCTGTGCCCGCACCCGCTCCCGCAGCTCCTGGCTGGCGGCCCGGCCGAACGTGACCACCAGCATCTGCTCGAGGAGCGCCTCCCCCTGGGCCACGAAGCGGGTCACGAGCGCGCCGATGGTCCAGGTCTTGCCGGTGCCGGCGCTCGCCTCGAGCAGGGTGGTCCCGGTCGGGAGCGGACCGGTGATGTCGAAGGTGCTCACAACGGGCCCACCCGCTCCTGGCCGGTGACCAGCGGGCCCCAGATCCGCCAGGCCACGTCGTCGAGCCCGCCCGCCAGCAACGTGCTGAGTTGGGCGTGGGGGCCGAACGCCTTCACGTGCCACGCGTCGGCGTCCTCGCCGGTGATGCCGAACTGGTTGAAGGGGTCGGTGGTCCACTCGCGGGCGGCTGCGTCGACGGGTGACGTGGGGTCGCCCATCAGCTCGGCCGCGCGCGCCTCGGCCCAGCGGCACGACGTCTTGAGCGGTGCCGGCACGGGTCGGGTCCGCCCCTCGTCGTAGAGGGCGACGAGGTCGGCGAGCCACTCGGCGCAGCGGTGGTCGAGCGGCTTCACGAGTGAGCGCGCCGGCCCGGCCCGGCCGCGGCCGACCGTGTGGCCGGTCCACGACTCGTCGGGGTGCCCGGCGCTCAGGGCCAGCAGGTCGACCCAGCGGGAGAGTCGGTGGCGGGGGCCGAGCCGGGAGTAGCCGATCGCGACCAGCTGGTGGCCGTAGATGCCCGACACCGTGCCGGTGAGCCGGCGCCCGCCGCCGAGGTCGACGTCGACGTCGACCGTGCGCGGCGTGCCGGCGCGCAGCGGCTGGGTCTGCGAGAGAAGTGCCGACACCTCCTGCGTGATCGCTGCCAGCGCGTCGTTGCCCATCCGGCCGGGCGGCACCGTGCCGCGCAGGTGCTCGCGGAAGAAGACCGCCTCGGCCCGCTCCTGGGACTGCTCAGCGGCGAGCAGCGAGCTGACGAGCCGGTCGCCGATGTCCCACTTCTCGAGGGCGTCGAGGTCGATCGGGATCCGGTCGCGGACCTCGTCGGCCTCGAGCGGGGTGGCCAGGGCCAGCGGGCCGCGCAGGAACTCGCGCACCGGGTGGAGCAGGAAGCGGGTCAGGTCGGCGAGGTTGACGTCGGCCGGCGGGGGCGCCGGCAGCGGTCGGGTGAGGAACGGCGGCGCCGGGGTGCGCTCCCCCACCGCCGCCCGGGCGCCCGCGAGAGCGGCCCGGTCGAACGAGAACGACGCCGGCGTGCCGAGCCGGCCAGGCTCGAGGTTGCGCTGGTCGTGGGCCTGCAGCGGGTGCCGGACCACCACGTCGACCCCGTCGGCCGTTGCCGCCACGGTGTCGATCAGCTCGCCGAGCGGGACGGCCGGCGGGCGGACCGCCCCCGAGTGCTCGGCGGCGCCGGTGTAGCAGACGACGAGCGCGTCGGCGGCTGCCAGCACGGCGTCGAGCAGCAGCTGCCGGTCCTCGCTGCGCACGTCGCGCTCGCCGGTCATCGGGTCGCGGGCCAGCACGTCGTCGCCGTCGGTCCACTGGGTGCGCGGGAAGACCGTGTCGTCGAGACCGACCAGGCACACCACCCGGTGGGGCACGGACCGCATCGGCACCATCGTGCAGACCGTGAGCGTGCCGGTGCGGAAGTTCGCGCGCGTCGGCCGGCCTGCGAGCCGAGAGCCGAGCAGCGCCCGGACGTCCGCCAGCCGGAGCGTCGCGCTGGTGCCTCCTGCGGCGTCGAGGGTGTGGGCGAGCTCGCGCTCGAGCTGCGCCAGCTGCCACGCGTCGTCGAGGGGTACGTCGCCGAGCGCCCGGACCGCCGCGCCCACTGCGGTCACCCAGTCGCTGACGGTGGTCGCCGTGGTCAGCGTGTCGATGGACCGGCCGAGCCGGTCGCAGAACTCCGCGACCCGGCCGACCAGCGCGATGTCGTTGCTGCCGACGTCGTCGAGCGGCAGCGCGTTGCCGAGGTGGCGCAGGTCGTCGCCCGACATCGCGACCCCGACCAGCATCCGGTCGAGGCCGGCTCGCCAGGTGTTGTGGCCGAAGCCCTCCATGCCGAACGCGGCTCGCTGTGCCTGGTCGAGACCCCAACGGACCCCGGACTCCCCGACCCACCGGGCGATCCGGCTCAGGTCGTCGTCCTCGAGGAGGAACCGACGGCGGACGACGTCGCGAGCCAGCAGGTCGAGGACCTCGGTCGCCGTGACCCTGCCCCCTGCGATCTCCACGAGGTGGGTCGCCAGCGCGAGCAGTGGGTTGGTGGCGCTGAGGGCCCGGTCGGCGAGCCGGACCCGCAGCCCGTGGGCAGGGTGGACTCCGGGACCGGTGGAAGCGGGCGCGAACCGCCCATCGCGCAGGGCATCGAGCCCGAAGCCTGCCTCGATCAGCGGGGCGTAGGTCTCGACGTCGGGGCACATCACGAGGATGTCGCGCGGCTCGAGGTCGGGTCGGTCCTGCAAGATCCCGACGAGCACCTCCCGGAGAACGTCGATCTGGCGGTGAGGCCCGTGGCAGGCATGGACCTGCACCGACCGGTCGTCGGGGTCGACGACCCGGCTCGCGCGCTCGGTGGCGGTCGGCGCATGGTTGGCGCGCAGGTCGGCCTGGAGGTGGCCCAGCAGCGTGGTGGGCGCGGGACCCGCGGCCGCGCGCAACGCCGTGTCGTGGTCGACCGCGCCGGCCAGGCCGCGCTGGAGCTCGCGGGCGTCGCGGCCCAGGGAGGCCAGCAACGGATGGCCGACGAACGTAGCGGACCGATCGTCGCGTCGGCGTACGGGACCCTCGGCCACGGCAGGCGTCAGGTCGTCCCACAGGGCCGGCGACGCCTGTGGCAGCCACAGGTGGACGTCGCGGAGCCGGCCGAGCGCTGCGACCAGCCGGATCTCGGTCACCGGCAACCGGGTGTGGCCGAACAACGACAGCCGACCCGGCAGGTCGAGCCCGGCACCACCGTGCTCGAGCCGGGCCACGGCCTCGGCGTGCCGCTCGTCAGGGGTCGGGACACCGATGCCGGCCACCAGCCGGCGCCAGAGCTCGGGCTGCCACCGGAGGTCGGGGGCGAGCTCGCCACCCGCGCCGTCGGTGTCGCGGCCCGCCCGCCAGTCGGTGACGAGCTGCGGCCGCTGGCGCGCGTAGGAGGCGAACAGCCCGGCCACCCGCCGGGCGACCGACCAGCGGCGGTTCTGGCGCAGCTCGGCGTCGTCGCCGGACAGGCCGTGGCCGAGGTGGGCCGCCAGAGCGACCGCCCACGGCTCGGTCAGGGACCCGTCGATCACGCCGAGCAGCGGCCACACGAGCTGATCGGGCTCCCACGGGTCGGCACGGTCGCGGTCGAGCAGCATCGACACCAGCGAGTGGGGGCTGAGGAAGCGGACGCCGGCACAGACCCCGTCGCCGCCGCGCTCCCCGACGCCGAGCCTGTGGGACAGCCGTTGGGCCACCCAGCGCTCGATGCCCTTGGCCGGGACGACGACGACCTCACGCTCGAACGGGTCGGTGAGCGGGCGGGCGAGGAGGTCGGCCAGACCATCGGCGAGCAGGTCGGTGCGTTCGGCCCGGTGGAGGTGCAGCGCCACCCGCGACGACCTCCTCCCGTGTGACGACGTCGGCGACTCCCCACAACATAGGGCCCCTCGCCGACACAGAGCGGCGGCGGACCCCCGGGGAGGATCCGCCGCCGATGCTCGCCGCCGGCGCAGCCGGCGGCACCGTCACACGTTGAAGATGCTCACGCCTCCCGGCCCGACCAGCAGGCCGAGCACGATCAGCACCACTCCCCAGAGCACTCCGCCGCGGATCAGCGTCACGATGCCGCTGATCACGAGGATGACTGCGATGATCCAGAGCAACAGGGCCATGAGAGAGTTCCTCCTTGGCGGCCGCACGGTCGGCGACCGGCCGTCCTCGAACCTCTCATCGCCGCCGGCCTCCGCCCACACCCGTACAGGTGAAGCCCCAGGTCAGCGGCCTCGCACTACCATCCGGGGATGGCCCCTGAGGTGCAGGCCGACGGCCGTGACGAGACCGAGCAGGAGCAGCTCGACCGCAAGTGGGAGGACCAGCTCCAGGAGCTGCGCGTCATGCAGACCGGGGTCCAGCTGCTCGCCGGGTTCCTGCTGACGCTCCCCTTCCAGGCGAAGTTCGCCGACCTCGACTCCTTCCAGCGCGGGCTGTTCCTGGCTCTGATGGTGGTGGCCGCCCTCACGACGCTGTGCGTCATGACCCCGGTCTCCGTGCACCGGCACCTGTCCGGTCAGCACGTCAAGCACCGGGTCGTGGCCGCCGCACAGGTGGCGATGCTGTCGGCGCTGCTCGGCGTCGCGCTGCTCGTCGTCGGGATGCTCACGCTGATCTTCGACGTCGTGGTCGCCCGCACCCCGGCACTCCTCGTCGGCGGCGGCGCCGCGGTGGTGGCCGTGGCCCTCCTCGCCGTGCTGCCCCGGCTCCTCGGCCGTCGCGGCTGACCCCCGCCCGTCGGGCGGCTGTCCCTCGCGTGCCGCCCTGTGTACGGTTCCCGGAACGACGGAGCCCCTCGGCCGCGCCGGCCGTGGGTGGAGAGGCGGAGCGAGATGGCGGACGTTGACGGGGCGCTGGACGCGGCCGGACTCACCAACGTGGCGGTGCGCGAGTACGTCCACCACTGGGCCGAGGTGCTCGGAGCCGAGCGGATCGAGGTCGTCAGCGCGGCCGACGACGCCCGGCTCGTCGAGGAGGCGCTGGCCGCCGGCGAGATCCAGTCCGCCGGCGAGGGCCGCTACTACTCGCGCAGCTACTTCAAGGACACCGCCCGCTCCGAGGAGCGCACGATCGTGGCGACCAACGACCCCGCGGACGCCGGCACCTACAACAACTGGCGGCCGGCGGAGGAGATGACGCCCCTCCTGGTCGAGCGGATGCGCGGCCAGCTGGCGGGCAAGACGATGTACGTCATCCCCTACCTGATGTCGCCCCCGGGCTCACCGCTGGAGAAGTACGCCGCCGGGGTGGAGCTGACGGACAACCGCACCGTCGTGCTGCACATGATCCGGATGGCCCGGGTCGGGATCAGCATCATCAACGACCTGGCCGACCCCGACACGTTCGTCCGGGCGGTCCACGTGACCGGCGACCTCGAGCACCTCGGCCAGGGCACGCCCGACGACCAGCGCTACTTCGTGACCGTGGCCGACGAGCGGACCATCCTCCACTACGGGTCGTCGTACGGCGGCAACGCGCTGCTCGGCAAGATCGCGCACGGCCTGCGGCAGGCGGCCTACGACGGCTGGGCCTCGCGCGAGTTCCTCTCCGAGCAGTTCATGCTCATCGGCATCACCGACAAGCAGACGGGCAAGAAGTGGCACGTGTGCGGCGGGTTCCCGAGTGCGTCCGGCAAGACCAACCTGGCGATGATGCTCGCCCCCGACGGCCTCGGCGACCGCTACCACGTCTCGTTCTACGGCGACGACATCGCGTGGCTGTGGGTCAACCCGGACGACGGCCGTCTCTACGGCATGAACCCCGAGTTCGGCGTCTTCGGCGTCGCCAAGGACACCAACGAGTCGACCAACCCCACCGCCCTGGAGTCGGTCGCCGAAGGCACCCAGGTGCTCTTCACCAACGTCGCCTACAACGACCAGACGTGCGAGGTCTGGTGGGAGGGCAAGACCCCGGCGCCTCCGTCCGACCCGACCGGCTGGCACGACTGGAAGGGCGAGAAGATCTCCGACCGCTCCGCGCGTGACGACTCGCCGTGGGCGCACCCCAACAGCCGCTTCACCACGACGCTCGCCAACGTCCCCAACGTCGCCGACGACTTCGAGGACCCCGCGGGCGTCCCGATCGACGGCATCATCTTCGGCGGCCGCACCAGCGACCGCGAGCCCCTGATCCGGGCCATCACCGACCTCGCCGAGGGCGTCTACGACGGCCTGACCCTGGGGGCGGAGGCGACGTTCGCCGCCGAGGGCAAGGAGGGCCAGCTGCGCTACGACCCGATGTCGATGCGGCCGTTCATGTCCTACGCCGAGGGCGAGTACGCCGCCCACTGGCTGCGGATCGTCGGCGCGGCGACCGAGCAGCCGATCTTCGCCCACGTCAACTGGTTCCAGAAGGACCCCGACGACGGCCACTTCCTCTGGCCCGGCTACCGCGACAACCTGCGGCCGCTGCTGTGGCTGATGCAGCTCAAGGACGGCGTGGTCAGCGGCCGGCCCACGCCGGTCGGCATCCTTCCCACCGAGGAGGAGCTCGCGCTGACGGGGTGCCAGGTCGGAGCCGACGACCTGGCGACGCTGCTCGACATCGACGTCCCGCGCTGGCGCGAGGAGATGGGCTTCCGCGAGGAGCACCTCCGGCAGTTCGACGGCCTGCCCGAGGAGATCTGGGAGGCGCACCGGCGGGTGGCGGCGGCGCTGGACGACGCCGACTGACGGCGCGACGTCCGGTGGTGTTCCCGCTTGAGTGGGGAAACCACCACCTCCTGGCCGAAACTTCCCTCGGTAGGTGCCAGACTCGCCCAGCAGGTTCGCGCTCGCGCCCTCACCGCCGGCGCGGCTCGAGCCGCACCAGCTGCGTCACGTGGTCGGGGTTCAGCTCGTCGAGCGTGCTGACCCCGAGCAGTCGCATCGTGCGCTCGACCTGCCCGCGCAGGATGTCGATCACCCGGTCGACGCCGTCGCGGCCGCCGGCCATCAGGCCGTACAGGTAGGCCCGGCCGATCAGGGTGAACCGGGCGCCGTGGGCCACGGCGGCCACCACGTCCTGGCCCGACATGATGCCGGTGTCGAGGTGCACCTCGACGTCCGATCCGACCGCGGCGACGACGTCGGGAAGCAGGTGGAAGGGAACGGGGGCCCGGTCGAGCTGGCGGCCGCCGTGGTTGGAGAGCAGCACGGCGTCGACGCCGACGTCGGCGCAGCGGCGGGCGTCGTCGACGCTCTGCACCCCCTTCACCACGACGGTGCCCGGCCACTGCTCGCGGATCCACGCCAGGTCGTCGTAGGTGACGGTCGGGTCGAACATGGTGTCGAGGAGCTCGGCCACGGTGCCCGACCAGGAGTCGAGCGACGCGAACGCGAGCGGCTCGGTGGTGAGGAAGTTGACCCACCACGCCGGCCGCGGCACCGCGTTGGCGACCGTCCGCGGCGTCAGGGTGGGCGGGATCGTCATGCCGTTGCGTACGTCGCGGAGCCGGGCGCCCGCCACCGGCACGTCGACGGTCACCAGCAGCGTGTCGTAGCCGGCCCTCGCAGCGCGGTCGACCAGCGCCATCGACCGGTCGCGGTCCTTCCACATGTACAGCTGGAACCAGTGCCGACCGCCGGGCGCGGCCGCGGCGACGTCCTCGATCGAGGTCGTTCCCATCGTGGAGAGCGCGAACGGGATGCCCGCGGCCGCGGCTGCGGTCGCGCCGGCGATCTCCCCCTCCGTCTGCATCATCCGGGTGAACCCCGTGGGGGCGATCCCGAACGGCAGCGCGACCCGCTGTCCCAGCACCTCGCGCGACGTGTCGACGGTGGAGACGTCCCGGAGGATCGCAGGGCGGAACTCGACGTCGGCGAACGCCTCGCGCGCCCGGGCCAGCGACACCTCGCCGTCGGCCGCGCCGTCGGTGTAGTCGAACGCTGCCTTCGGCGTCCGCCGCTTGGCGATCCGCCGGAGGTCCTCGACGGTCAAGGCCTTCGCCAGCCGCCGCTCCTTGGGCGACCAGGTCGGCTCCTTGAACCGGAGCAGCGGTCGGAGGTCGTGGGGCTTCGGCAGCTGTCGCTTCACGCGGGCACTCCTTCACCGGGTCGGGGGACACGCTCGTCTGCAGCCTGCCAGTCCAGGCCGGCGCGCGGCTCGTGGCGTCGTACGTCGTGGGTACGGCGCAGCAGGTCCCGCATCGCCGCGAGGTCGGGAAGCGCGGCGCCCAGCGTGCGCGCCTGCACCAGCACGTTCCCGAGCGCGGCCGCCTCGGCCGGACCGGCCAGCACCGGGAGGCCGCACGCGTCCGCGGTGAGCTGGCAGAGCAGGTGGTTCTGCGACCCGCCCCCCACGACGTGGACGACCTCCAGCTCCCGGCCGGCGAGGGCGGCGGCGGTCCGCAGGTGCCGGCGGTAGGCGAGGGCGAGGCTGTCGAGGACGCAACGGGTGATCTCGCCGGGCGACTGGGGCAACGGTTCCCCGGCAGCCCGTGCGAGCGCTACCACGCGTTCGGGCATCGGGTCGGTCGCGGTCCCGGGTGGCAGGAGGCTCGGGTCGTTCACGTCGACGACGGTCCGCAGCGGCGCGGCGGTGCTCGCACCCGCGAGCAGCGAGGCCAGGTCGGTGCCCGGGACACCGCGGTCGGCCCACGCCCGGACGCACTCCGAAAGGACCCACAGCCCCATCACGTTCTTCAGGAACCTGGTCGTCCCGTCGACGCCGCCCTCGTTGGTGAAGTTCGCCCGACGGGCCGCGTCGCTGAGGACGGGTGCGTCGAGCTCGAGCCCGACCAGCGACCACGTCCCCGACGAGACGTAGCCGAAGCTGCCCGGCCCGGCCGGCACGCCCACCACGGCGCTGGCGGTGTCGTGGGACCCCACCCCGATCACCGGTACGTCGGAAGCGACGCCGAGGTCGGCCGCCACCTCGGGCAGCAGCGGACCCACGACGGCGCCGGGGTCGCGCAGCGGCGGCAGCACCGACCACGGGAGGTCGAGCCGGTCGGCCAGCTCGCGCGACCAGGTGCGGGTCGTCACGTCGTACAGGCCGGTGGTCGAGGCGTTGGTGCGCTCGGCACCCATCTGGCCGGTGAGCCAGTAGCCGAAGAGGTCCGGGAGCAGGAGCAGCGTCTCGGCGGCAGCGAGCGCGGCCGTGCCGCGCGCGGCCACGAGCTGGAAGACGGTGTTGAACGCGAGCTGCTGCAGGCCGGACACGGCGAACAGGTTCTCGGCCGGTACGACTTCGAGCACCCGCGCCACGATCCCGTCGGTCCGGTGGTCGCGATGGCTGTAGGGGTTGCCCAGCAGCTCGCCCTCGCGGTCGAGCAGCCCGTAGTCGACCGCCCACGAGTCGATGCCGATCCCGTGCAGCGGTCCGGACCGTCCGATCGTGCGCAGCCCGGTGAGGACCTCGCGGTGGATCCCCAGCACGTCCCAGTGCAAGGACCGGCCGACGGGCACGCCGCCGTTGGGGAAGCGGTGCACCTCCTGCAGCTCCAGCAGGTCCGGCCCGACGCGTCCCGCCATCACCCGGCCGCTGGTGGCGCCGAGGTCGACGGCGGCGACGCGCAGCGTCATCGCAGGAACGCGGCCGCGACGCCGGAGTCGACCGGGATGTGCAGCCCGGTGGTGCGGGTCAGGCCGGGTCCGCAGAGCGCGAACACGGCGTCGGCGCAGTGCTCGGGCAGCACCTCCTGCCCGAGGAGGGTGCGCCGGGCGTAGAACTCGCCGAGGTCCTCCTCCTTGACGCCGTAGACCGCCGCCCGGTTGGCGCCCCAGCCCCCGGCGAAGATCCCGGAGCCACGGACCACGCCGTCGGGGTTCACGCCGTTGACCTTGATGCCGTGCTCGCCGAGCTCGGCGGCCAGCAACCGGACCTGGTGGGCCTGGTCGGCCTTCACCGCGGAGTAGGCGATGTTGTGGGGGCCGGCGACGACCGAGTTCTTCGAGGAGATGTAGACGATGTCGCCTCCGAGCCCCTGCTCGATCAGCACCCGCGCGGCCGCCTGGGACACCAGGAAGGAGCCCTTCGCCATCACGTCGTGCTGGAGGTCCCAGTCGGCCTCCGTGGTGTCGAGCAGCGACTTCGACAGTGACAGGCCGGCGTTGTTGACGACCAGGTCGAGCCCCCCGAAGGCGAGCACGGCGGCATCGACCATCGCCTGCACGGCGGCGGCGTCGGCGACGTCCGCGGCGACCCCGACGGCGACGTCCGGGCCGCCGATCTCGGCCGCAGCGGCCCGAGCCTTGGCCTCGTCGAGGTCGGCGACGACGACGCACGCTCCCTCGGCGGCGAGCTTGGTGGCGATCGCCTTGCCGATGCCGCTGGCGGCACCGGTGACGAGGGCCACCCGCGTCGCGAGCGGCTTGGGCTGCGGCATCCGCTGCAGCTTGGCCTCCTCGAGCGCCCAGTACTCGATCCGGAACTTCTCGCTCTCGTCGATCGGGGCGTAGGTCGAGACCCCCTCGGCGCCCCGAATGACGTTGATCGCGTTGACGTAGAACTCGCCGGCGACGCGCGCGGTCTGCTTGTCCTTGCCGTAGGAGAACATCCCCACGCCCGGCACCAGGATGATCAGCGGGTCGGCGCCGCGGATCGCGGGGCTCTCCCGGGTGGCGTGCCGCTCGTAGTACGCGGCGTAGTCGGCGCGGTAGGCCTCGTGCAGCTCGGCCAGCCGCACCCTGACCTTGTCGAGCGGCGCGTCCGGCGGGAGGTCGACCAGCATCGGCTTGATTTTGGTCCGCAGGAAGTGGTCGGGACAGCTCGTGCCGAGCGCGGCGAGCCGTGGGTGGTTCCGGGACGCGAGGAAGTCGAGCACGACCCGGTCGTCGGTGAAGTGGCCGACCATCGGCCGGTCCCGCGACGCCACGCCGCGCAGCAGCGGAGCGAGCTCGGCGGCGCGGCTGCGACGCCGGGCGGCCGGCAACGGCTCGAACCGCTTCAACCGGGCACCGAAGGGCTGCTTCCTGGAGTGCTTCTTCAGGTAGCGCTCGGCGGTGCGGATCATCCAGAGCGAGTTCCTCTCGCACCGCTGCGAGGTGTCGCCCCACGCCGTGATGCCGTGCCCTCCGAGGACGCAGCCCACGGCTTTCGGGTGCGCGGCCTTGATCGCCGCGATGTCGAGCCCGAGCTGGAAGCCCGGCCGCCGCCACGGGACCCACACGACCTTGTCGCCGTAGATCTCCTGCGTCAGCCGCTCACCGTCGGCGGCGGTCGCGATCGCGATGCCGCTGTCGGGGTGCAGGTGGTCGACGTGCGGTGCGTCGACGAGGCCGTGCATCGCGGTGTCGATCGACGGGGCCGCGCCACCCTTGCCGTGCAGGCAGTAGTCGAACGCAGCGACCATCTCGTCCTCGCGGTCGAGGCCGGGGTAGACCTCGACCAGGGCACGCAGCCGGTCGAGCCGCAGCACGGCCAGGCCGGGCGCGGTCAGCGTCCCGAGGTCGCCGCCGCTTCCCTTCACCCACAGCAGCTCGACCGGCTCACCGGTCACCGGGTCGGTCTCCACACCCGCGGCGGAGGTGTTCCCGCCGGCGTAGTTGGTGTTCTTCGGGTCAGACCCGAGCCGGTTGGACCGGGCGATCAGGTCGCGCACGGTGTCGTTGCTCATCGGCTGCTTTCTCTCGTTCTCGCTGGTCGGTGGCGCGGGTCAGTTCCAGCCGGCCTGGGCGCCGCCCACCCGGTCGGCCTCGATCTGTTGCTGGTAGCCGCTCTCGGCGTACGCCTGCATCGGGTCGGCGGGCAGGCCGCGCTCCTCGCGCCAGGCGGCGAGGTCGGGTCGGACGTCGGTCTGGAACGCGTCCATGTAGATCCCCTGCGCGCCGAGCACGTCGCCGGCCTCCTGGGCGGTCTGCAGCGCGTCGGTGTCGAGCAGCAATGCCCGCGCGGTCATCTCCTGGACGTTGAGGACCGACCGGATCTGCCCGGGGATCTTGTCCTCGATGTTGTGGCACTGGTCGAGCATGAACGCGACCTCGCTGTGCCCGTCGGGGTTCGCGGGGCCGTACCCACCGCCCCGGATGACCTCGGCCATGATCCGGAACAGCTGGAACGGGTCGGCCGCGCCGACGATCAGGTCGTCGTCGGCGTAGAAGCGGCTGTTGAAGTCGAACGAGCCGAGCTTCCCCAGCCGCAGCAGCTGGGCCACGATGAACTCGATGTTGGTGCCGGGCGCGTGATGACCGGTGTCGAGGCACACCACCGCACGGTCGCCGAGGGCGGCCACCTGGACGTACGCCGTGCCCCAGTCAGGGACGTCGGTGTGGTAGAACGCCGGCTCGAAGAACTTGTACTCCAGCACGAGGCGCTGGTCGTCGCCGATCCGCTCGTAGATCGTGGCCAGCGACTCCGCCAGCCGGTCCTGCCGACCGCGCAGGTCCGCCTGGCCCGGGTAGTTCGAGCCCTCTGCGAGCCAGATCTTGAGGTCGCGCGACCCGGTCGCGGCCATCACGTCGAGGCAGGCGAAGTGGTGGTCGATCGCCTTCCGGCGGATCCGCCGGTCGGTGTGGGTGAGCGCCCCGAGCTTGTAGTCGTCGTCCTGGAACGTGTTGGAGTTGATGGTCCCGAGCCGCAGTCCGAGGTCCCCGGCGTACGTCGACAGCGCGGCGTAGTCGTCGACCCGGTCCCACGGGATGTGCAGGGCCACCGACGGAGCCAGCCCGGTCAACCGGTGCACCTGGGCGGCGTCGGCCAGCTTCTCGTGCACGGTGCGCGGGGTGCCGGCAGAGCCGAATACCTTGAACCGGGTGCCGGAGTTGCCGTAGGCCCAGGAGGGGACCTCGATGGCCTGGCCCTCAAGCAGCGGGGCGATGTCGGCGAAGCTCGTCATGGTGTCGTCCTCTCGAGCTGGTCCTCGAGGTGGAACACCTCGTCGAGCACCAGGAAGCCTTGGTCGGGCGTGCGTCCGTCGAGCTCGGTGAAGAGCTCGGACATCTCCGCCTGCCACCGGGCGTTCACGTCGGTGGCGGCCATCCCCTCGCGAGCGGCGTCGAGGTCGGGAGTCTCGAAGTACCCGACCAGGAGTCCGTCGTCACGGAGGAACAGCGAGTAGTTGTGCCACCCGGTGTCGTGGAGCGCCTCGAGCAGCTCCGGCCAGACGGCCGCGTGCCGGGCTCGGTACTCCTCGAGCCGGTCCGGGCGGACCTGGAGCTGGAAGCAGACGCGACGCATCGATCGGCCCTCCGGGCGTGAGTGGGTGGTGCGGGGACGGTTGTTCGGGTGCCTGCCGGGGCCGGACGGCCCCGGCAGGCTCCTCGGTGCGGTCGACTCAGAAGTCGAAATCCGCGATGTTGTCGGCGTTGAACACGAACGGGTCACCCAGCAGGACGGTGCCGCCCTCCTCGACGGTGTACTCACCGAGGTCGCCCGCCTCGAACGTGTCGCCGGCCTCGCCGGTGATCTCGCCGGAGGCGAGGGCCCTGGCGGCGTACGTCGCCAGGTAGCCCAAGTCGCCCGGGTTCCAGAGCGCGAACGCCTCCACCGTGCCGTTCTCGACGTACTCCCGCATCTGGTTGGGCGTGCCCAGGCCGGTCAGCATGACCTCGCCCTTCTTGTCGGAGTCCGACAGGTAGCGCGCCGCGGCGGCGATCCCGACGGTCGTCGGCGAGATGATGCCCTTGAGGTCCGGGTGGGCCTGCAGCAGCGCCGCCGTCTCGTCGAAGGACTTCTGGTCGTCGTCGTCGCCGTAGACGACGTCGACCAGCTCGAGGTCTGCGTAGTCCGGGTTGGACTCGAGCTCGGCCTCCATCATCTCGATCCACGCGTTCTGGTTGGTGGCGTTGGCGCTCGCGGACAGGACCGCGATCTCGCCGGCGCCGCCGACCTGCTCCGAGATCAGCACGAGCTGGACGGCGGCGATGCCCTCGGCGGTGGCCTGGTTGATGAACAGGTCGCGGCACTCGGGGTTGGTGTCGGAGTCGAACGTCACGATCGACGTGCCCGCGTCACGGGCCTCGTTGAGCGCGTCGCAGATCGCCTCGGGGTCGTTGGCGGAGACGATGAGCGCGCTCACGCCCTGCTGGGCAGCGGTGTTGATGTACTGCACCTGCGAGTCCGCGGTCGCCTCCTGCGGACCGACCTCCTCGATCGAGGCACCAACCTCGTCGGCCGCCGTCTCGGCCCCGGCGGTGCTGGTGTCGAAGTAGGCGTTGCCCAGGTTCTTCGGCAGCATCGTGATCGACACGTCGCCGCCCTCGGAGCTGCCCTCGGGGTCACCGTCGTCCCCGCCGCACGCGGTGAGGACCAAGGTGCCGCTGAGTGCGATCGCGGCCAGTGCCGACGCCCGCCTGGTGAGGAACTTCATCGGTTCTTCCCTTCTGTTTCTCCCGCGCCGGACGGTGCGGGTCGGGGGCCACGGGCCCGGGTGTTTCGCCTGACGGAGCGGGTCATGCCCGAGACCGAGGTCAGGACGCTGGGGGACATCACCGAGGCCACGAGGAGCAGCCCGATGATGATGTTGATGATGTTGACCGTGATGCTCTCCAGCCGGAGCGCGCTCGAGATGACGCCGATCAGGAGGACGCCCGCGAGAACGCCGTGCAGCCGGCCGCGGCCACCGAAGATCGAGACCCCGCCGAGCAGCACCGCGGCGATCACCTGCAGCTCGAGGCCGGCCGCGTTGTCTCCCCGGGCGCTGCCGAACCGCAGCACGAAGTAGACGCCGGCCAGCGCGGAGACCACGCCCGAGAGCACGAACAGGATCAGCTTCGTGCGGGCGACGTCGACCCCGGTGAAGCGGGCCGCCTCGGCGTTGAGCCCGATGTCGTAGACGCCGCGGCCGAAGGACGTGAAGTGCAGGAGGAAGCCGAAGCCCACGATCAGCACCGCGACGAGCAGCACGACCTGCGGGATCCCGGTCTCCCCGATCTCGGCGGTCGCGACGTCGGACCAGCGGTCGGGGAAGCCGGTGATGGCGGTGGTCCCGAGCAGCCCGACGGCCAGGCCCCGGTAGAGGGCCAGCGTGCCGATGGTGACGGCCAGCGACGGGAGCCCGACGTAGGCGACCAGGAAGCCGTTGAGGGCGCCACAGGCGGCGCCCGCGACCAGGGCGACCAGCGCGGCGACCGGGATGGAGTAGCCGGCGTCGAACAGCAGCCCCACGAGGACGGTGCTGAGACCGACCACGCTCGCGACGGACAGGTCGATCTCACCGGTGACGATGACCAGCGTCATCGGCAGTGCGATCAGCAGGATCGGCGTGACGTCCAGCAGCAGGTAGGTCAGGGTCAGCGGCCCGTCGAAGTTGTCGACGTTCACGAGGGCGTAGAGGACGACCGCGACCAGCAGGGCGATGACGGCGCTCTCCCGGGTGAGGAGCAGCCGCTGCCACAGCGGGCGGGAGTGGGTGGCGTACGCGCGGGGCGCGGCTGCCGCGGGCACGGTGGCCTCGGTGGACGGGGTCATGTCTGGTCCCTCGCCTCGATCAGCTTGCGGGTACGGCGGGCCGCGAGGACCCGGTCGAGCACGATCGCGCCGAGGATGAGGACCCCGACGACGGCCCGCTGCCAGAAGTCCGGGATGCCCAGGATCGGCAGGGCGCGGTCGATGGTCACCAGGAGCATCGCGCCGATGGCCGCCCCCCAGACGGTCCCGGACCCACCGAAGATCGCGACGCCGCCGATCACCACGGCTGCTACGGCCTCGAGCTCGATGCCGGTGCCGGCGCCGGAGCTGACCGTGCCGTAGCGGGCGGCGTGCAGCACCCCTGCCAGCCCGGCCAGGGCGCCGCTGAGCACGAACGCCGCGAGCACCCGGCGGCGTACGGGGAGGCCGTAGAGCACGGCGGCGTCCGGGTCGGAGCCGATGGCGTACAGCTCGCGGCCGCCACGGTGCGCGTGGAGGTAGTAGCCGACGGCGACCACGACGACCACCGAGACGATGAAGAGGACCGGGATGCCCAGCACCTGCTGGGTGCCGAGGCGCAGGAAGTCGCGCGGCATGTCGCCGGCGTTCACGCGGTCGCTGCCGGCCCAGGTGAGCATCACGCCGCGGTACACGTAGAGCGTCCCGAGGGTGATCACGAGGGCCGGGACCCGGCCCAGGCTCACGAGCAGCCCGTTGACCAGCCCGAGCAGGGCGCCGGTCAGGACACCCGCGACCACGACCACCAGGATCGGGATGCCGGGGTTGTCGATGAACATCCGTCCGGTCAGGTACGCCGTGAGGGCGAGCACCGAGCCGACGGACAGGTCGACGTTGCGGGTGATGATGACGACCGCCTGGCCGGCAGCGAGCAGCAGCAGGATCGACGGCGTGAGCAGGAGGTCGCGCCACCCGTTGCTGCTGAAGAGGAAGCTGGAGTTGGCGACGGTGGCGGCGGCGACCACCGCTACCAGCACGAGGAGGATCGACGCTTCGCGGGAGCGGACGACGTCGTTGAAGAACCGGGCCGCCGGCGACTGCTGGCTGGGCTCGACCAGTCGTTCGACGTCACCGGGAGGTGGTCGCCGACCTGGCTCGTCGGGTGACTCATCGGGCTGCCTCCACGGCGTGGGTCGCGGCGTGCATGACGCTCTCGGGCGTCGCCTCCGCGCGGCTCAGGTCGGCGGTGATCCGGCCCTCGCAGACCACGAGCACCCGGTCGGCCATCCCGAGCACCTCGGGCAGCTCGGAGGAGATCATCAGGATCGCGAGGCCCTGTCCGGCGAGCTCGGACAACAGGCGGTGGACCTCGGCCTTGGTGCCGACGTCGATTCCACGGGTGGGCTCGTCGATGATCAGCAGGGTCGGGTCGGTCGCCAGCCACTTGGCGATCACGACCTTCTGCTGGTTCCCGCCGCTCATCGTGGCGGCGGTCATGTCGAGGGCGTGCGTCTTGACCTCGAGGCGGCCCGCCCACGGGGCGGCGGCGCGGCTCTCCGCGGCGCCGGTGAGGAGGCCGGCACGGGAGAGGCCGGTCCGGATCACGGCCGCCACGTTCCGGGCGACGGACGCCTCGGTCACCAGGCCCTGCTGCCGCCGGTCCTCGGGGATGAACGCCATGCCGGCCCGGATCGCGGCCCGCGGGTCGCCGGCCCTCACGGGGCGTCCGCCCAGGACGACGGTGCCGGAGTCGTAGCGGTCGACGCCGAACACCGCCCTGGCGATCTCGCTGCGGCCGGCCCCGACCAGGCCGGCGAGCCCCACGATCTCGCCGGCGCGGACGGAGAGGTCGACGTCGTGGAAGACACCCGACCGGCTCAGGCCCCGGACCTCCAGCACCGTCTCGCCGAGCTCGGCCGGCGTCTTGGGGTAGAGGTCGCCGACCTCGCGGCCGACCATCTTCTCGACGATGGACGCCGGGCTGGTGCCCGCGATCGGCTCGGTCGCGACGTAGGCGCCGTCGCGCATCACGGTGACGGTGTCGCAGAGGGCGAAGACCTCGTCGAATCGGTGGGAGATGAAGACCAGGGCCCGGCCCTCGTCGCGCAGGCTGCGGGCGACCGCGAAGAGCCGGTCCACCTCGACGCCGCTGAGGGCCGCGGTCGGCTCGTCCATGACGAGGACGCTGGCGTCGAGCGAGATCGCCTTCGCGATCTCGATGATCTGCTGGTCGGCGATGGACAGCCCCTGCGCCGGGCGGCGCGGGTCGATGTGGACGCCGAGCCGGGCGAACAAGGCCTCAGTCTCGGCGTACATCGCGGCCCGGTCGATCCGGCCGCCCCGGCCGCGCGGCTGGCGGCCCATGAAGATGTTCTCGGTCACCGACAGGTCGGGGAAGAGGGTCGGCTCCTGGTAGATCACCGCGATCCCCGCCGCCTTCGACTCGGCCGTCGAGGAGAACGCGACCTCCTGACCGCGGAAGCGGAAGCTGCCGCCGTCGCGCCGGTGGACGCCCGCCACGATCTTCACCAGCGTCGACTTGCCGGCCCCGTTCTCGCCGACCAGCGCGTGGATCGAGCCGCGCTCCACGACCAGCGTGCCGGAGCGCAGCGCCACCACCGAGCCGAAGGACTTGGCCACGTCGCGCAGCTCGAGGACGACTCGGTCTCGTCGTCCGCGGGTTGAAAGGTTTCAATCATGGTGCGCTCAAGGTAGGTGACCGCGATCACAGCCGTCAAGCCCCTGCAGCAGGTTCGTGACTCCTGCCGGCGGCGACGGTTGCCAGCGATGGCTGCGTGGGCGATGCTTGCACCGTTTCAACCGGCTGGAGGTGAGCGATGCCCCGCGTACCTCCCGCGCGCCGCGCGTCGGTGAAGGACGTCGCCGCCACCGCCGGCGTCTCGCTGGGCACCGTGTCAAACGTCCTCAACCGGCCCACGCAGGTCTCGGCGTCCACTCGCGCCCGGGTCGAGAAGGCGATGGCCGACCTCGGCTTCGTCCGCAACGAGTCAGCGCGCCAGCTCCGCGCCGGCACCTCGAGCAGCCTCGGCTACGTCATGCTCGACGCGACCAACCCCTTCTTCACCGACGTCGCCCAGGGGATCGAGCTCGCCGCCGAGCGCGCCGGGTTGTCGCTGTTCATCTGCAACAGCGATCAGCGACCCGAGCGCGAGGCGGCGCACCTCGAACTGCTGCAGCAGCACCGGGTGCACGGCATCCTGGTCACGCCGGTCGACCCGGGCTCGGAGCGCCTCGACGAGATCCCGGCGACGCGGCACCCCGGTCGTGATCGTCGACCGGATCCGCCACGACCAGCCTTCTGCTCGGTCGCCGTGGACGACGTGCTCGGTGGGCGACTGGCCGTCGAGCACCTGGTCGACCGCGGCCACACCCGGGTCGCCTTCGTCGGCGGCCCGATGGAGCTGGCCAGGTGCGCGACCGGCTCGAGGGGGCGCGCCAGGCGTGGGCCGACGCCGGCCTGCCCCCGAGCGACCTGCTGGTGGTCACCACCGAGGCGCTCGACCGTCGCCAACGGCACCACGGCCGGCGAGCGGCTCGCGGGACTTGCCTCCACCCGACGGCCCACGGCCGCCTTCTGCGCCAACGACCTGCTCGCGCTCGGCCTGCTCCAGCAGGCGATCAGCGCCGGCATCGCCGTCCCCTCCGAGCTCGCGATCGTCGGGTACGACGACATCGTGTTCGCCACCGCGGCCGCGGTCCCGCTGACCTCGGTCCGTCAGCCCCGGCAGCGGCTGGGACGGACGGCGGCCGGGCTCCTCCACGAGGAGCTCACCGATCCCGACCACCGCCACCAGCAGGTGCAGTTCACCCCCGACCTGGTGGCACGAGCGTCCACGCTGGGCTGATCGGCAGTCAGGTCCGCGCGGGCAGCAGCGGTGTCAGCCGGATCATCGCCACCGAACCGAGGAGCGGCCCGATGCCGAGCATCGCCACCGCCAGCGGCCACCCTGCGGCCTCCGCGACGACCGGCACGAGCTGGATCGTGACGACGGTGAGGAGGAACCCGAGCGCGGTCTGGAGCGTGAGCGCGGTCCCGACGTACCTCGGGTCGACCACGGTGCCGAGGCACGCCGAGAACATCGCCGAGTCGGCGATCACCGAGGCACCCCACACCACCAGCAGCACGACGACAACCCAGGTCGGACCACCGAAGGCGGCCGCCGCGAGCAGGCAGCAGGCCCCGCTGACGAGCATGGCCCCGGTGGCCGCGCGAGCCCGGCCGAGCCGGTCTCCGGCCCAGCCGGCCAGCAGGCAGCCCAGCGCGCCGCACAGGCCGAGCGTCACGAACGCGACGATCCCGACCTGGCCGCGCGACAGCGGGCTCCCCGCGGCGGCCGCGCTGGCCACCAGGAACGTCGGTGCCCAGGCCCAGACCGCGTACAGCTCCCACATGTGCCCGAGGTAGCCGAGGTTGGCGAGCCGCGGCGCGCGCTCGCGCCACACGTCGAGCACCACCTGGGGCCGGAACCCCTCCGAGCGAGTGACGAGCGGTCCGACCACGATCCACCGCTGCAGGGCGGCCGCGGCCAGCGCCAGCGTCGCCGAGACCACCAGCGCCTCGCGCCAGGCCGAGCCGAGTGACCCCGTGATCAGCTGCGGCAGCAGGCTGCCCAGCGTCAGCGACCCGACCATGGTGCTGACGGCGAGGCCGCGGCGGTCGGCGAACCAGCTCACGACGAGCTTCATGCCGACCGGGTAGACGAGTGCCAGCGCGGCGCCGGTCACCAGCCGTAGGGTGACCGCGGCGACGACGCCGTCGGCCACCAGCGCCGTGGCGTACGTCGCCAGCGCCGCCACCAGCGCACCTATCCCCATCAGGCGCGGCGGGTCGACCCGGTCGGGAAGGTTGGTCGCTGCCGACACCAGGGCGCCGGCCACGAAGCCCAGCTGGACGCCGATGGTCAGCATCGCCTCGCCGACCTGACCGATCGCCCACTGCTCCCGCAGCGCCGGCGCCGCGGCCGAGGCGGCGAACCAGGTCGCGATCGCCAGCACCTGGACCGCCGAGATCAGCACCAGCTGTCGGGCAGCGACCCGGCCGTCGGGCCCGGCGTCGGCCGGGGCGGCTCGGCTCACCGCCGCAGCCGGGGTGTCGGGTCGGGCGGTGCGTGCGGGACGACCCGCTCGTGGTCGCGGTCTCGGACGGCCTGCTTGATCTGGACGAGGTTGTTGCGGAGCAGGTCGCTGATCAGCTCGTCGGTCCGCGGGTCGTCGAGCATCTCGATCAGCACCCGCAGGGTCGTCTCGGTGACCTCGCCGACGATCGCGTCGTACCCGGGGAGCCGGCCGATGAGTCGCACGTTCGGGTCCTGCTTCACCTTTTCGGCCACGAGCGCCTTGAGGGCGTCGTGGTTCTCCTTGAGGGCCTCGGAGATGTTGCGCGTGTAGTGGCCGGTCTGGATCACCGCCGCCACCTCGTCGAGCACCACGATCGTCAGCGGGCGCTTCACCAGCCCCAGCGCCCGTTCGGCGAGGACTGAGGCCCGCGCGACGACGGTCGGCCGCCTCATCCCCATCCGCACCAGGAGCGCACCGAGCACCGCCGCTCCGACCGAGACCCCGAGCACCACGGCGAAGACGAGGAGCAGCACCTGGAGCGTGCTCAGTCCCTCCAGCCAGTCCGACATGGGCCCATCCTCCACGACGGCGCGTCGCGGGGTGGTTTGACGTCGGCGCCGGTCGTCTCTAATCTCTAGTTGTCCAGTAGTTAATGTATACACACACGAGAAACGGGCCACTCATGCGCAAGCTCCTCGTCCTCGGCTTCGTGGGCCTCCTGGCCCAGCTGGTCGACGGGTCCCTAGGGATGGCGTACGGCGTCACGTCGTCCACGCTGCTGCTCGCGGTCGGCATCGCTCCGGCCGCGGCGTCGGCAGCCGTCCACTTCTCGGAGATCGGCACGTCGCTCGTGTCCGGCTTCTCCCACCACAAGCTCGGCAACGTCGACTGGAGGACGGTCGGCATCCTCGCCGTCCCCGGCTTCGTGGGCGCCTTCGCCGGCGCGACGTTCCTCGCGAGCCTCCCGGCCGACACCGCCAAGCCCTGGGTGGCGGGGCTGCTGATGGCGCTCGGCTGCTACGTGGTCTACCGCTTCCTGGTGCTCGGCGGCCGCCGTCCGACGTTCAGGACTCGTCCGGGCGCGAAGTTCCTGGTCCCCATGGGCCTGGTCGGCGGCACGCTCGACTCGATCGGTGGCGGCGGCTGGGGTCCCGTCGGCACCACCACCCTGCTGTCCTCGGGCCGGCTCGAGCCCCGCAAGGTCGTGGGCTCGATCGACACCTCGGAGTTCGTGGTCGCCGTCGGAGGCTCGCTCGGGTTCCTGCTGGCGCTGAGCAGCCAGGGCATCCCGTGGAGCTACGCATTGGCGCTGCTGATCGGCGGTGTCATCGCGGCACCGGTCGCGGCCTGGCTGGTCAAGCACCTCCCGGCCCGCGTGCTGGGCGTCGCGGCCGGCGGCCTGATCGTCCTCACGAACACCAAGACCATCGCCGAGGCGCTCGGGGCCTCCGGCGGGACGGTCGGCCTCCTCGCCGCGCTCGTCGCGGTGCTGTGGATCTCGGGCATCGCCTGGGCCGTCGCCCAGGAGCGCAAGGCCCGGGAGCTCGCGCAGCTCGAGGGGGCGTACGCCGAGGCCTGACCCTCCTCGGCACCACCGGCGGCCGGCAGGACGAGCTCCTGCCGGCCGTCGACGTGCGTCAGTCCGGCAGCCACGCCTCGGGCACGCCCGAGAGCCGCAGCCCCGACCCGTCCCAGGTCACCGGGACCGGGTCGATGATCTCGCCGACGAACTCGCCGGCCTCGTCGACGTACCGGAACGCGAGCATCACCCAGGTGCCCGAGCGATCCTGCACGAGTCGCCCGCTGTAGAGGGCCTCGCTGGTGACCCGGGTCGCGCGCCGGAGGTCCACGTGCTCGAGGGGCTCCTCGACTGGCACGACCCAGACCCCGCCACGGCGGCGGTCCTCCCGCTCGGTCGCCAGCTCGGTGTGCAGGCACGAGAACATCAGCAACGGCTGACCGTCGACGACGGCGTGCTGGATGACCTCCAGCTGACCGAAGCCGCCGTCCGGGGTGCTGAGGGGCGGCCCGATCCGCCAGGTCCGGAGGTCGTCGGACGTCGCCTGACCGACGACCCCGCGATGGTTCCGCTCGCCGTGGTCGGCGCGCGCTGTCACGAGCATCCGCCAACCCGGGCCGGCCGGGTCCGGCATGACCCACGGGTCGCGCCAGGCCTCGCCCGGCCAGGTCCCGGCCGACGCCTTCTCGTACCAGCGCGGGTCGCTCTCCAGCAGCAGGTCGGTCCGGTGCCAGGTCACCAGGTCGGTCGACGTGGCCTGGCCGATCCGCTGCACCAGCCCGCTGCTCGCCCGGTCGATACCGGTGTAGAAGAGCCGCCAGGGACCGGCCGGGTCGCGCACGACCGACCCGGTCCACGTCGCCAGGTCGTCGAACGCCGGTTCGTCCCCTGCGACCAGCGCGTCGGACAGCTCGGTCCAGTGCACGAGGTCGTCCGACACGGCGTGCCCGATGGCAGCTCGCCCGTGCCGTCGGTCGGGGTCCTGCAGGGCGCGGGACGCCTTGAGGAAGAACACGTGGAAGCGGTCGCCGTCATCGACCAGCCAGGAGTCCCAGACCCAGGACGCGGCCAGTCGCAGCATGGCCCCAGCGTAGGGGTGAGCACCGATGAGTCTCGGGGCTCGTCCGGGTCTGTCACTGCACCCCACGCTCCGCAGGAGGACCCGACCCATGACCGACCTCACCGAGACCGCCGGACGGATCCTGTCGTCCCACCGGTACGCCGTGCTCGCCACCGTGGACCCGACCGGGGCGCCCTGGGCCACCCCGGTCTGGTTCGCCCACCGCGGGCTCGACACGCTGGTGTGGGTGTCGTACCCGGACGCCCGGCACTCGCAGGCGCTCGCGACGGAGCCGCGACTGGCGGTGACGGTGTTCGACTCCTCGGTCGCTCCGGGTCACGGCACGGCCCTCTACGGCCGGGGGCGAGCCGGTGTGTGCCCGGCTGACCGGCTCGACGAGCTGCTCGGGGTCTACACCGCCGAGTCCGAACGCCAGGGCATCGGCTCGTGGGGGAGGGACCGGGTGACCGGCGGCGCCCGGCTCCGGGTGTACGTCGCGGAGCTCGACGAGGTCTCCTTGCTGCTGGACGACGGCGGTCCGGACGTGCGGGTGCCGGTCGACCTCTGACGACGCAGGGCTACGCGGGTCCGTCGACGTTGGTCGTGGGCGCACCGGTGCCGCACCGTACGACGACCGCTCGCGCGGTCTCGTCGCTCGGGTTCGACTCACGGTGGACCGCATCGGCAGGCACCCGGACGAAGTCACCCGGTCCGGCCTCGATGACGTGGCCGCCACCGCTCCCCGACTCCAGGCGCATCCGGCCGGAGACGATGAAGAGCGTTGTGTCGTGGTCGCCGTGGTGGTGCCACCCGGAGACCGCGCCGGGCTCGGTGTCGACCAGCCCGGTCCACATGCCGTCCTCGTGCACGGCGAGCTGCCGGGTCATGCCCGGGGTGGGATCGGCCGGCCTCAGTGAGTCACCCGGCAGGTGCGTGCAGGGGGCGGCGGGGTCCTTCGGCGGCACCCGACGACGATAGCGCGGTCCGGACGTGCCAGCGGCGGCCACGATGCGAGATCGTGGCCGCCGCGGGCGGGATGTGCGTGGTGACTACAGGCCGCGCACGTTCTCGGCCTGCGGGCCCTTGGGGCCCTGGGTCACGTCGAACTCGACCTTCTGGTTCTCGGCGAGCGACTTGAAGCCGGTGCCCTGGATCGCGGTGTGGTGGACGAACACGTCCGCGCCGCCGCCGTCCTGGGCGATGAAGCCGAAGCCCTTGTCGTCGTTGAACCACTTCACGGTGCCCTGCGTCATGACTTTTCCTTTGTTCGGTGTTCCACGCGACGGGCACTGTGCTCGTCGCGGAGCTGAAAACATCTGCACTGCACCTGATGTCCAGCTAACCGACAACCAAGAAACCGTGTGATCGATGCGCCCCGGCGTCCCGCTGGGCGGGGCCGAGAGATCGAGACCTCTTCAACAGGGGCAACACTACCCTCCTTTCGCACCAGACCCGCATCGCGGGGTCGACGCGCCTCCGGGTGAGGCTCGATCGCCCCCGGTGCCACGGTCGCCATACTGGGCGCAGTCCTGATCCGAGGAGACGACATGGACTTCGCGTTGACCGATGAGCAGCGCAGCATCGTCGAGGTCACCCGGGCGTTCGTCGAGCGCGAGCTCTACCCGCACGAGGAGCAGGTCGAGCGGACCGGTGTACTGCCGCCCGAGCTCGCGGCGGAGATCCGCCGCAAGGCCCTAGCCGCCGGGCTGTACGCCGCCAACATGCCCGAGGAGGTCGGCGGTGCCGGGCTGGACGCCGTGACCCTGGTGCTGTTCGAGAAGGAGCTCGGCAAGACCAGCTACGCGTTGCACTACACCGGGATCGCGCGACCGTCGAACATCCTGCTCGCGGGCACGCCGGAACAACGGGAGCGCTACCTGCTGCCGTGTGTCCGGGGCGAGCGGATCGACTGCCTGGCCATGACGGAGCCGGGGGCCGGTTCCGACGTCCGCGCGATCCGGACCCGGGCCACCCGGGAGGGGGACGGTTGGCGGATCCGCGGCACCAAGCACTTCATCAGCCACGCCGACGAAGCTGACTTTGTCATCCTCCTCGCCCGCACCGGCACCGACGACGCGGACCGGGCCTCGATGTCGATCTTCCTCGTGGACCTCGACACCCCCGGGGTGGCGCTGCACGACGGCTACCGCAACGTCTCCCACCGCGGCTACACCAACTCGATCCTCGACTTCGACGACGTGCTCGTCCCAGGCGACGCGCTGCTCGGCGACGAGGGCCAGGGCTTCACGCTCGCGGGCACCTGGCTCGGCTCGACCCGGCTCCAGGTGGCTGCCACCTGCCTCGGCCGCGCCCAGCGGGCGCTGGACCTGTCGGTCGCGCACGCCGCGAACCGCGAGCAGTTCGGGCAGCCGATCGGCCGCTTCCAGGGGGTCGGCTTCAAGCTCGCCGACATGGCCACCGAGCTGCGGGCGGCCGAGCTGCTGACGCTGAACACCGCGTGGCGCCACGACCAGGGCGCGGCGACCGACGCCGACATCGCCATGGCCAAGCTGAAGGCGACCGAGATGCTGGCGATGGTGGCCGACGAAGCGATCCAGATCCATGGCGGGATGGGGCTGATGGACGAGCTCCCGCTCGAACGGATCTGGCGCGACGCCCGCATCGAGCGGATCTGGGACGGCACGTCGGAGATCCAGCGGCACATCATCGCCCGCTCCATGCTGCGGCCGTTGGGAGCATGACGATGGCCGACCCACGCGACAGCATCCGGACACACCGGGAAGGCGGCGTCCTGGAGGTGACGCTCGACCGTCCCACGGCCAACGCGATCGACCTGGCCACGAGCCGCGCCATGGGCGAGGTGTTCGCCGGGTTCCGCGACGACCCCTCGCTACGGGTCGCGATCCTGCGCACCGCGGGCGACAAGTTCTTCTGTGCCGGCTGGGACCTCAAGGCGGCCGCCGCCGGCGACCCGGTCGACGGCGACTACGGCGTCGGCGGGTTCGGCGGGCTCCAGGAGCTGCCTGGTCTCGACAAGCCCGTGATCGCCGCTGTCCACGGGCTCGCGATGGGCGGCGGCTTCGAGCTGGCCCTGTCGTGCGACCTGATCTACGCGTCGGAGGACACGCAGTTCGGGCTGCCCGAGATCAACGCCGGAACCCTGGCCGACGCCGCCACCGTCAAGCTGCCGAGACGGATCCCCCACCACGTGGCGATGGAGCTCCTCCTGACGGGCCGCTGGATGGCGGCCGCCGAGGCCGCCCGCTGGGGCCTGGTCAACGAGGTCCTGCCCGACGACGAGGCGGTGCGGTCTCGGGCCTGGGAGGTCGCGCGGCTGCTCGCCGCCGGTCCCCCGCTGGTGTTCGCCGCGATCAAGGAGACCGCCCGGGTCACCGAGTCCCTCACGTTCCAGGAGGCGATGGACCTGATCACGTCCGGCTCGCTCCCGACGGTGGCGGCGCTGTACGCCTCGGAGGACCAGCTCGAGGGAGCCCGGGCCTTCGCCGAGAAGCGGCCACCGGTGTGGAAGGGTCGCTGACCGGTCGGGCATCGATGCGCCTGCCTGGTGCGTCCAGTGCGCGGTCGCGACCCTGTACGGCGTTGAGCTGATCGCCCTGCAACCAGCCGCTCACGGGAGCGCTACCGGACTCCAGCCGATCGATGGTCGCCCTTCACCCCATGCTCATTCCGGACAGGTACCGCCCGTGCGCTCGAAGATGGACTGAACCGCCGCCGAGAGACGCTCGACCCGTGGTCCCTCGACCTCGAGTCCGATGAGCAGCATGCAGCGACCCTGGGTCCAGTAGACGTGCCCGATCGCGTTCCCGTGCAGGTCCGGTCCTGTCCATCCCTCGGCGCCGGGCACGCCCGGGACGCGGAACCGCTCGATGTCCACGCCGGGGATCTGGTGCTGGATCGCCTCGCGGCTCGTCTCGTAGGCCATCCAGTCGCGCGCCCCGGCGGCGGTCTCGAACAGCAGGACGCTGCTGACTCCCGCGCTGGCCTCGCCCTGCGCGGTCACGTAGGTCGTCGAGAGGTAGCCGCTGCGCTCGAGCAGCGCGGCGCCGTTCTCGGGCAGGTCGAACGGTTCCCCCGTGTCGATCTGCGGCGACGACATTGGTTCCAGGCCGGCGCCGTCGTCGGCCCGCAGGAGGTACGGCGCCAGGTCGGGCGCCGCGACCGTCGCGGTCGAGTCGGTCGCGGTCGGTGCGGTCCTGGTCGGTGCGGTCCCGGTCGTCGCTCGATCGGGCTCGGCTCCGCAGCCGGGGGTGAGCATGACGAGGAGTCCCGCCAGGGCAACGACGATGGCTGGGCGTACCGCCATGACTCCACGGTCCACCTCGGTGTGCACTCGCGCAAGGTGGAGACCCGTCGGGGCAACGCGCGAAGGGCGGCGGGCACCTCCCACCGGGGCGATGTCAGAGGTGAAATGCACCGATGTCTCGCACCACCTGCCACCGGCGTCGCGAGACATCGCACGTGCGCGCCTGTAGGGATTCGAACCCCAAACCTTCTGATCCGTAGTCAGATGCTCTATCCGTTGAGCTACAGGCGCCCGTCGCACGGCACGCCGGACGACTGGTCGAGGATAGCCGAGGGTCTGGTGGGCGGCCGAATCGGCCGGCGTGCGACCGGGGTCACACCACGTAGATCGATCCAATATGTCGCCGGGTCGGTCGCGGATAGCCTCCCGGCAACCGCTCGCCCGACAACGACGCCGCGCGACATCGGACGCCGACGCGCATAGGGGACCACGAACGCATGACTGCCACCATCACGGGCACCGCCCCGACCACCCACCAGGGGATCCTCGACTTCGTCGCCGAGGTCGCCGAGCTGACGCAGCCCGACCGGATCCACTGGTGCACCGGCTCCGACGCGGAGTGGGACGACCTGACCCGGGCGCTCGAGGCGACCGGGACGTTCACCCGGCTCAACCCGCAGCTCAAGCCGAACTCCTTCTACGCCGCCTCCGACCCGACCGACGTGGCCCGGGTCGAGGACCGCACCTTCATCTGCTCGGTCGACGAGAAGGACTGCGGGCCCACCAACAACTGGATGGACCCCGAGGAGATGAAGGGCCTCATGCGGGGGCTGTACGCCGGCTGCATGAAGGGCCGCACGATGTACGTGATCCCGTTCGTGATGGGCCACCTCGAGGCGGAGCGCCCGATGTTCGGGATCGAGCTCACCGACTCGGCGTACGTCACCGCCAGCATGCGCGTGATGGCCCGGATGGGCACCCCGGTCCTCGAGCGGATGACCGAGCTCGACGCCGCGTTCGTGCCGGCGATCCACTCCGTCGGGATGCCACTCGAGGAGGGCCAGGCGGACGTCGCGTGGCCGTGCAACGACACCAAGTACATCGTGCAGTTCCCCGAGGAGCGCGCGATCTGGTCGTTCGGCTCCGGCTACGGCGGCAACGCGCTGCTCGGCAAGAAGTGCTACGCGCTGCGGATCGCGAGCGTCATGGCGCGCGACGAGGGCTGGCTGGCCGAGCACATGCTGATCCTCAAGCTCACCTCGCCGACCGGCGTCGTCAAGTACGTCGCGGCCGCGTTCCCGAGTGCCTGCGGCAAGACCAACCTCGCCATGCTCCAGCCGACCATCCCCGGCTGGAAGGTCGAGACGCTCGGCGACGACATCGCCTGGATGCGGGTCGGTGAGGACGGCCGGCTGTGGGCAGTCAACCCGGAGTACGGCTTCTTCGGCGTCGCGCCGGGCACCAACGAGCACACCAACCCGAACGCGATGCGGACCATCAACAAGGGCAACTCAGTCTTCACCAACGTCGCGCTCACCGAGGACGGCGACATCTGGTGGGAGGGCCTGGAGAACCCACCGGCCCGGGCCACGTCGTGGAAGGGCGAGCCGTGGACGCCCGACAGCGACGAGCTGTCGAGCCACGCCAACAGCCGCTACTGCACGCCGATCAAGCAGTGCGACATCCTGGCTCCGGAGTACGACGACCCGCGCGGCGTCCCGATCGACGCGATCCTGTTCGGCGGTCGCCGCAAGACCACGGTCCCGCTGGTCTTCGAGGCGCGCGACTGGACCCACGGCACGTTCCTCGGGGCCACGCTGTCCAGCGAGACCACGGCCGCCGCGGTCGGCGCGGTCGGCGTCGTGCGTCGTGACCCGATGGCGATGCTGCCGTTCATCGGCTACCACGCCGGCGACTACTTCAACCACTGGATCAATGTCGGCAAGGACAACGACGCCTCCAAGCTGCCGCGGATCTTCTACGTCAACTGGTTCCGACGCGACGACGACGGCGGCTTCCTGTGGCCGGGCTTCGGCGAGAACAGCCGCGTCCTCAAGTGGGTCGTCGAGCGGATCGACGGCCAGGCCGCCGCGCTCGAGACCCCGATCGGCCACGTGCCCGCACCCGGCGCGCTCGACACCGACGGGCTCGACGTGACCGACGAGCAGCTCGCCGCGGCGCTCCACGTGGACGCCGACGAGTGGCGCGCCGAGATCCCGCAGATCCAGGAGTGGTTCGAGAAGTTCGGCGACCACCTGCCCGCCGTCCTGTGGACAGAGCTCGACGGCCTGAAGGCCCGACTCGGACTCTGACCGAGACCGCACCGCGCGTGGCCCCTCCCCGCTTCGGGAAGGGGCCACGCGGGTTTCCGGCGTGTGGGATTCTGTCCTCCGGCGGGGTGGGAAGGAGTGACGTGCGCGACCTGGGACCCGAGGACCGGGCGCTCTTCGAGGCTGCGGCCACAGCGTTGTACGAGGACATCGTCAGCTCCGGTGGGATCGACCAGCGTGACCCGCGGATCGCGCCGCACGGGGCCCGACCGCGCCGCCTTCGACCTGCTCGTCGACGTCGGGCTGCTGATCGAGCAGCCGGACAAGCAGCGGTACGTCGCCATCGACCCCTCCACGGTGCAGTCACGCATCGTCTCGCCGCTGACCCAGGAGGGCTCGCGGCTGCTGGAGGAGTCGTCCGGCTGGGCCAACGCCTTCGGTCCACTGTCGCAGGCCTGGCGGCGCGCGCCCGACTCCACCCAGGGACCGTTCACGGTCCTCCACGCCAACGCGATCGACCCGTTCATCGCGGGCCTGGTCGCCGAGTGCGAGGACGAGATGCTCACCGCACAGCCGCAGACGGGCCGTGACGCCGCCTCGCTCGCCGCCGCCGCCGTGCGCGACACCGCCATGCTCGATCGCGGCACGAAGATGCGCACGCTGTACCAGCACAGCGCCCGACGCAGCGCGATCACGCACGACTACGTCGCCGCGGTCACCGAGCGTGGCGCCGAGGTGCGCACCCTCGACGAGTTCTTCAACCGGCTGATCGTGATCGACCGCCGGGTCGCCGTGATCCCCGGCAAGCAGGAGGACCTGTCGACCGCGATCGCGATCCGCGAGCCGTCCGTGGTCGACTACCTGGTCGACGTCTTCGAGCGCGCGTGGGAGCGCGGCCGGCCCTTCACCAACCGGGAGGTCGGCATGCTCAAGGACATCGCGGCCGAGCAGCGGGCGATGACGATCCGGATGCTGATCGAGGGCCACGCCGACCCGCTCAGCGCCAAGCGGCTCGGCGTCAGCCCGCGCACGTACGCCGGCTACGTCGCCGACCTCAAGCAGGAGTACCTCGCCGAGACCCGCTTCCAGCTCGGCTACACGATGGGGCAGCGCGGCATCTCCGGTCGGGAGCGCACGCTGGAGGACGACTCCGAGTGACGGTCGGCCGGGCCCGGCCGTCACAGCACGAGGGCAGTGACGACGTCACTGCCCTCGTGAGTTGAGACGGGCCGGGGGGACGGCGATGGGACCGCAGGATCCGATTGGGGGGGAATCGCGGTCCCCGTCTCAAGCTCTCCGGTTGTCGGTCAGGCGTTCACTCAGTCGATGGCGATCGCGCAGCACCCGCCCCAGCTGCTGTCTGCGCTGGCTGGACTCCCGAGAAGACCGATCCCCATCAGTGTCGCTGCCACGACGATGGCTACCTTCTGCACGATCTTCATAGCTTCTCCACCTACTCGCTCCGCTGCCCGACCCCGCACGGGGCCGTCGCCCTTCCATCCTCCGGGGGTCGACCCGGCCACGACACCTCTGCGTTGGGTCATCTTTGTGCATTGCAAGATTTATGCAGCGCACGCGCCCCCGACCGATGCGACAGGTTCGACGACTCGCGGCCCCTTCCCAGAACCACCGGAAAGGAGCCGCCGAACAGGCGCGGAGGCGGCGGGATTTGAACCCGCGAGAGGAGGATCACTCCTCAACCCGCTTAGCAGGCGGGCGCCATAGACCGGACTAGGCGACGCCTCCAGCACCGCTCGGACCAGGCCGAATCACCCGGGCTCACGGCGGGCTCAGGCTACAAGCACGACGGGTCGGCCGCCGAATCGGGTCACAGCGGCCGGAGCCCCTCGGCGCGGCGCAGGTGGTCGCGCACGTCGGCGGCGAACGACTCCCGGTCTGCGTCCAGCGCGGACACCGGGATCGTCGTCGTGCCCCCGTCCTTGAGCCGGATCACCAGGCAGTCGATCCCGCCGGGCCTGGCCGTGACCGCGTCGGTCGCGTCCACCCACCGGGCTGACGTGACGCCGGCTCCCCGGACCAGTCGCACCCGGTAGCCGTGCTCGTCGAGGCGGACCACCTCGATCCGACGTACGGCGAGCGCCACGGCCACCACGAGCACGACCGTGCCCGCACCGACCCCGACGATCACCACCGGCGACCACCGGAGAACGGCCGCGACCATCGTCAGCACCAGCACGAGAGCGGCCACCCCGACCAGGAGGGACCCCACCAACCGGGCAGCCAGCGCCGGGGCGAGCCGATAACCGGACGACATGGCAACGATTCTCCCCGACCGGCCGATCCGGTGGGTCCGGGGGGTTGTGGCGCGCCGAGCGGCGGGGTGACACTCGAACTCCTGCCGGATCCCCTCACCCTCCGGGGGCGCCATGCCAGCCTCGCCTCTCCACCAGTTCCCGCACCTTCACGCCGCCCTGTCGGAGACCAGCGCGCCCGGCCCGTGGCGCTGGCGCGCCCGCGGCATCCTGTCCGAGCTGCGCGACCTGCTGGCCACCGAGTCGCCCGTAGCCCTCGACGGCTGGCTGGCCGCGCGCGGGGCCGGCGTGCTCCGCGAGCGCAACCAGCTGCTCGCCCGGGTGGCCGCGCTCGGCCCCCAGGTCCTCGCCGACCCGCCGGTCGAGGACCTCCGTGACCGCATGCTCCGGCTGCTCGTCGACGTCGAGCACCACCTGCAGCGCCGCCGCGACCTCGCCTGGGACGAGGTCGAGCTCGAGCTGGGCGGTTCCGAGTAGCCGACCCGCCACCTACGTAGACTCCACCCGGTGTCGCCCTCGGGCGACTCGGAGGGGTGCCGGAGTGGCCGATCGGAACCGCCTTGAAAGCGGTCGCTGGCAGAGATGTCAGCCGCGGGTTCGAATCCCGCCCCCTCTGCTGGCAGGGATCGCCCTCAGCGGGCGACGGTGAGGGCGAGCAGGACGTCGCCCTCCTGAATCACGTCGCCGGGCGTCACCCAGACGCCGGCCACGGTGCCCGCGTGCTCGGCGATCACCGGGATCTCCATCTTCATCGACTCCAGGAGCACCACGGTGTCCCCGACGGCCACGGCGTCGCCGGTCGCGACCTCGACGCTCAGCACGTTGGCCACCATCTCGGCGGCGATCTCGATCTCCTGCACACGTGCCATGGCGCCGACGCTAGCCGTTACCCGTGCGTACCAGCGAGGCGGCGCTCGCACCGATCACAGCAGCGGCTCGATCCGGGCCGGTTCCGGCCGGAGGGCCGTGGCCTCCTCGGCTCGCCGGCCCCGGCGGCCGCGCTGCCCGGTGAGGGCGAGGTCGAGGCGGATCAGGAGCAGCCCGACCCCGAGGCCGACCACGAGCGCGTACCCGATCGCCAGCGCGGCCTCGGCGTTCGAGACGCCCGGGTCGGTCAGGGCCTGGGCGACCGGCGCGGTCGCGCCGACGCCGAACGCGCAGACCCACCAGCCCTGCCGGCGCCGGGCCCGCATGTGGGTGCCCCAGACCAGCGCCGGGATGCCGAGCAGCGCGACGATCGGGCGAGGGGAGGCGCCGATCGTCGCGCGCAGCCACCGGACGCCGTCGAACAGCGACTCGACCAGCACGGGTGTCCCGTAGCGACGCAGCAGCTCGGCGTACACGAGGCTGAGCACCAGCACGACGCCGCCGAAGACGACGGTCACGGTGCCCCGCTTGCCGAGCCCGTGCAGTCCGGCGCCGAGCCGGTAGACGACGCCGAAGGCCGCCGCGAGGGACAGCCCGAACGTGACGTACTCGAAGCGGACGACGTCGATCGTCGGGTGCAGGCCGACCGTGGCCAGGGCACCGAGGCCGGCCACCAGCGACGCGACCACGACCTCGCGGACGGCCTGCCAGAGCTTGACGGCCGGCACCGTCGCGACGATCGCGAGCACCGCCGAGACGACGCAGACCATCACGGAGGCGCCGTTGCGCAACAGGTCGCGGTCGGCCCAGAGGACGAGCGCACCGACGGCTGCCGTCAGCAGCGAGAAGACGACGGGCCGGCCGCCGGTGCGGGCCGCGAGCGCCCAGACGTACGCCGTGCCGACGAGCACCGAGCCGATCTGGGGCAGCAACGGCGACTCGAGGTCGATCGGACGCAGCCCGGCCGGCAGCCCCAGGACGTCGGCCGCCACCGGGCCGGTGCCGAACAGCCCGACCGCGAGCAGCAGCGCTCCCGCCAGCACGACCAGCACCCACACGACGGAGAGCAGCCGGGCCCCGACCTTGGACGGGGCCGGCGGCGGGACCGGCGCCACGCCGGAGAGGGCGGTCTCGCTGCCCTCCGCGAGCGGCCGGGACTCGCCCGGCCGGGGGCGGCGTCGGCGGGACCGGCGCACCGGTTCGGCGCGACGACGAGGGATGCTCCGAGCCACGGGCGGAGGTTACCGGCGGCGGTTCGCCAGCGACGGGTTGGTGTGGCGGGACCGCAGGACGACCTCGGGAGCGAGCCGGGCGGTCAGGACCTCCGGGCCGTCACCGGCCTCCACCAGGACGTCGCCGAGCGGGTCGACGACCATCGAGTGGCCGGTGTAGCGCGGCCCGGGCTGACCCACCGCCACGACGTACGCCGTGTTCTCGATCGCCCGGGCGCGCACGAGGGTGCGCCAGTGGTCGACCTTGCGCTCGCCCGCCACCCAGGCCGAGGGGGCGACGAGAACGTCGGCGCCCGCGTCGACGAGCGCCCGCGCCTGCTCGGGGAAGCGCAGGTCGTAGCACGTCATCAGCCCGAGGGTGAGGCCGCCGAGCGGCACCGTCGTCGCCGTGATCGGGCCGGCCGAGAGCCGGTCGGACTCGCGGTAGCCGAAGGAGTCGTACAAGTGGACCTTGCGGTAGTCGGCGGACGCGGCCCCGCGCAGGACCAGCGTGTTCCACGGCCGGCCCGGGTCCTCCGACGTCTCGAACATGCCCGCGACCACCGTCGTCCCGCGGTGGGCAGCGACCCGGGCGACCTCGGTCGCGAACGGCCCGGTCACCGGCTCCGCCGCCTCGCTCACGTCGGAGCCCGCCGGCCCGAAGTCGCGCGCGAACGCCTCCGGGAAGACGACCAGGTCGGCGTCGTCGGGCGTCAACGCGTCGAGCAGCGCCCGGTTGGCCTCCGGCTCGAGCCCGGACGCGTGCTGCACCAGGGCCACGCGCAGGCCGGCAGGAGAGGTCACGACCCCACCCTCCCACCCGGCCGGGTGACCGCGCGACGCCCGGTGGCGCCTGGGAGACTCGCGGGATGGAGCTGGCGGCGGTGATCCTCGCGGGCGGCACCGGCGCCCGCCTCGGCGGGGCCGACAAGGCCGCGATCGAGCATGCCGGGACGACGCTGCTCGAGCGTGCCCTGGTGGCCGTCGAGGAGGCTGCCGAGGTGGTGGTCGTCGCCGACGAGACGCCGACCAGCCGGCCCGTGACGTTCGCCCGCGAGGAGCCGAGGTACGGCGGCCCGGTGGCCGGGCTGCTCGCGGGGTGGACCGCGCTCACCCGCTCCGCCGACGTGCTGCTGGTGCTCGCGGTCGACATGCCCCACGTCACCGCGACGACCGTCGCCCGGCTCGTGGCGGCGGTCGGCGACGGCGACGGGGCCGTCCTGACGGGCCCGGACGGCCGCCGGCGGCTGGCCTTCGTCGTCCGCCCGGACCGGCTCGGTGCGGTCGCGCCAGCGGAACCGGACGGCGTCGCGGTCCATACGCTGCTGGCGCCGCTGGCGCTGCGCGAGGTGGCCGCGGTGGGCCGGGAGGCCGACGGGGTCGATACCGCCGAGGACCTGCGGGACCTCCGAGGCGAGGAACGATGACCTCGACGACGGCGGTTCGGGGTTGCGGGCGAGGGGAAGTGCCGTAAACCTTGGTGACTGTGAACCTGCACGACTGGATCGACGAGCTGTGCGACGTGCTCGACATCGAGACCGAGGTCGACGAGGGTCTGATCCTCGACCTCTCCCGCACCGCCGCGCACCAAGTGACCAAGGTGGCCGCGCCCATCACGGCGTACCTCCTCGGGTTCGCCGCTGGGGACAGCGGCGCCAACCCCGAGCAGGTCGAGAAGCTCGCCGCCCGGGCCCAGGCCCTGGCGGAGGGCTGGGACCGGCCGGCCGGTGCACCCGATCCCGACGACGTCGACGACGACGTCCCCGACGACAGCACGGTCGACCACACCGGCGACGCCTTCGAGGACGAGTGAGGGCGGCGCTCGCCGAGTCCACCGGCGGGCCGGAGGTCCTCACGCTGCGCGAGGTGCCCGCCCCGACGCCGGCGCCGGGAGAGGTGCTGCTCAAGGTGGCGGCCACCGCCGTCAACCGTGCCGACCTGCTCCAGCGCCAGGGCCACTACCCGCCGCCACCCGGCGCCTCCGAGATCATCGGCCTCGAGTGCAGCGGCACGGTCGCGGCGCTCGGTGACGGCGTCACCGGCTGGGCCGTCGGCGACCAGGCGTGCGCCCTGCTCGCCGGTGGCGGGTACGCCGAGCAGGTGGCCGTGCCGGCCGGGCAGCTGATGCCGGTGCCGACCGGGATCGACCTGGTCACCGCCGCCGCGCTGCCCGAGGTCGCGTGCACGGTGTGGTCGAACGTCTTCATGGTCGCCGGGCTGCAGCCGCAGGAGCACCTGCTCGTGCACGGCGGCGCAGGCGGCATCGGCACGATGGCGATCCAGCTCGCGCACGCGCTCGGCGCCCGCGTCTACACGACCGCGGGGTCGCCGGAGAAGCGGGCACTGTGCGCCGAGCTGGGTGCCGACGTCACCATCGACTACCGCGGCGAGGACTTCGTGGAGGTCGTGCGGCGGGAGAGCGACGGGCACGGGGCCGATGTCGTCCTCGACAACATGGCCGCGAAGTACCTCGCACGCAACGTCGACGTGCTCGCCGTCGAGGGACGGCTCGTCGTGATCGGGATGCAGGGCGGCACGAAGGGCGAGCTCGACCTCGGCGTGCTCCTGCGCAAGCGCGGCGCGGTGATCGCCACGACGCTGCGGTCGAGGCCGGTGGCGGACAAGGCCGCGATCTGCGCGGCCGTCGCCGAGCACGTCTGGCCGCTGGTGGCGGAGGGGCTGGTGCGACCGGTCGTGCACGCGACGCTGCCGCTCGCCGAGGCCGGCCGGGCGCACGCGCTGCTGGAGTCCGGAGAGGCTGTCGGGAAGGTGCTGCTGACGGTCGGCCCGTAGGGTGGAGGGCATGAGCGAGCAGCCGGACCAGTCGTCCGACCAGTCCTCGGACGGGGAGCAGCACGTCGTCGTGATCGGTCCTGACGGGCAACCCGTCGGGTCGGTGCCGGCGAGCGTCCTGGCCGCCGCGGCCCGGGCGTCGGAGGGCGACGACGGCGACGGGCGCGGCGTCACCGACCTGGTCGAGCAGCCCGCCAAGGTGATGCGGATCGGCAGCATGATCCGCCAGCTGCTCGAGGAGGTGAAGGCCGCCCCGCTCGACGAGGCCAGCCGCAACCGCTTGAAGGAGATCCACCGGGCGTCGATCAAGGAGCTGGAGTCGGGCCTCGCGCCCGAGCTGGTGGAGGAGCTGGAGCGGCTGTCGCTGCCGTTCACCGAGGAGGGCACCCCGTCCGAGGGCGAGCTCCGGATCGCCCAGGCCCAGCTCGTCGGCTGGCTCGAGGGCCTCTTCCACGGGATCCAGACCGCCATCTACGCCCAGCAGATGGCGGCCCGCGCCCAGCTCGAGCAGATGCGCCGGCAGCTGCCCGCTGGCATGGGCCTGCCGCAGCAGGAGAGCGGGCCCGCCGACGGCGACGCGCCGCAGCGACGACCCGGCGAGACCGGCGGGATGTACCTCTGAGCGCAGCCGGCACCACGGGGCCGCGACGGTTCAGGCGCGGCGGCGGAACACGACCAGTCCGAGCAGCCCGACGATCACCATCGCCGCTCCGGGCGCGGCCATCCGCATCAGCTCGGCCGGCTCGGAGCCGTCGACCCGCGTGAAGACCGGGTCCGCCGGCTCCGGTCTCTCGGGCTCCGGTGGCGTGAACGGCTCGCCCTTGCCCAGCACGCGCTCGACGTCCGACACGTACGCCGAGGTCGCCCGGTCGGTGCCGTCACACCGGCCGCTCGTGAGGCGCTCGCCGTCCTGGGCCGCGAACACGACGTAGGCGAGATCGACCCGGAGCCGGCCGAGGCCGCAGCGGCCGCCCCGGGCGTCCGAGACGACCGCGACCGGGGTCTTGCCGACCGAGCCCTGGTAGACCCGCTCGACCTGCAGCGTGTAGGTGGTGCGGCGTCGCTGGTCGGTCTGCTCGGTCAGGACGCCGCGGAACACGACGTCCGCGGCTCGGGCCTCCTGCTTCACCGAGCCGGCCGTGCAGGTGCACGCCGCCTGGGCCGCCGGGTGCACCAGCAGCACGCCCGCGCAGGCGAGCGTCAGCGCGACGAGAAGACGAACGACCCGGCTGACCACCGCCCCATGGTCACAGATCACAGGTCGAGGAGGCCAACCAGCACCTCGGCCACGCCGTCGTCGTCGTTGGCCGGCGCGACGTGGTCAGCGGCGGCGCGGACGTCCGGATGGCCGTTGGCCATGGCGTAGGACGTGCCGGCCCACGTGAGCATCGGCAGGTCGTTGGGCATGTCGCCGAACGCCACCACGTCGGCCGCGGGCACACCGAGCTCCTCGGCCACCCGGGCCAGGGCGGTCGCCTTGGTGACGCCGGTGGCGCTGATCTCGACCAGCCCGTCGAGGGTCCAGGTCGCGATCGCCTGCTCGCCCACGGCGCGGACCACCCGCTCGCGGAAGCCGGCGGGATCGGGGGCGTCGTGCTTCACGAGGAGCTTCAGCGCCGGTTCGGTCCAGAGCTCCGCGAGCTCGCCCGCCGGGCTGCCTGCCGGGAACCGCTCCGCCTCGACGTACGACGGGTCGCGGACGAGGCCGGAGACGCACTCGACCGCGAACGATGCCTCCGGCGCCGCCTCGCGGACCGCCTCCACCAGCGCCAGGCCCGCCTCGACCTCGATGCCGCGCACGTCCCGCACCCGGTGGTCCCCGTCCTGCCGCACCTCGACCACCGCGGCGCCGTTGGAGACGATCGCCAGCCCGTGCCGGCCGACCAGCGGCCAGAGGTCGTCCATCCACCGGATCGGCCGGGCGGTCACGATCACCACCGGCACCTCGCGGCGGTCGAGCTCGACCAGCACGTCCCGCGTGGCCGGCGACACCGAGCCGTCGGTGCGGACGAGGGTGCCGTCGAGGTCGGTGGCGACCAGGCGCGGCACGGTCACGACGGCGTCGGCCGCGCGAGCACCAGCTCGTCGTCGTCGGTCGAGCCGCGGAGCTCGGTGAAGCCGCAGCGGGCGAGCACCCGCAGGCTGGCCGCGTTGTCGGGCCGGACCCGTGCCGTCAGCCGGACCCCGAGCCGGTCGGCCTCCGCGACGTACGCCGTGAGCGCCTCGGTCGCGATCCGCTGGCCGCGCACGTCGGCGACCAGCCCGAAGCCGACCTCGGTCTCGCCGTCCGCGGGCGGCCCGAAGCAGCCGATCGTGCCCACGGCCTGGTGCCCGAGCACGACGTGACGCGGCCCCCACGGATCGTCGCCGCGCACCATAGACGCGGCGTCGACGTCGTCGGGCCGCGGGTAGGACGGGTGCCACCGCTCCTGGCGGCGGCCGGCCCGCATGTCGGCGGCCTCGTCGGGGGTGACCAGGATCAGCCGGAGCCGGTCGGTCGTGATGCGGTCGGGCAGCATCGTCAGTCCTCCCTCACTCGGAGCGCGACGGTCAGCTCGTCGCCCACGTCGACCCCTTCGGCGAGCCGGACGGCCTTCTTGACCGGCAGCACGAAGCGGCCGGAGCCGGTGTCGGGGAAGACGCTCGTGTCCCAGCGCGAGCCGCCGACCGCGACCCGGACCCGGACCGACCCGAACCCGCGCGGTTCGCCGGCCCGCAGCCGCACCTCGTCGCTCACCTCGGCCGGCAGCGTGACGAAGCACCACGCCGACGGGTCGGCCGTCTCCTCCCGGGCCGTCCAGCGCCACAGCGGCGCCGTGAACGTGAGCGGCTCGGTCACGCCGGGCCACCCTCGGGTTGAGGAGGGCCGCCAGGCCCGTCTCGATACCAGCGCGCCAGCTCGGTGACGACCCCGTCGTCGTAGACCGTGCCGGTCACCGCGTCAGCAGCCGCCCTGACCTCCTCGACCGCCTGCCCCATGGCCACGCCGCGGCCCGCCCAGCGCAGCATCTCGATGTCGTTGCGCCCGTCGCCGATCGCGAGCGTGTCCGCCTGGGGTACGCCGAGCTTGTCGCACACCAGCGCCAGCCCGGAGGCCTTGGAGACGCCCACCGGTGACAGGTCGAGCCAGGCGGTCCAGCCGACGACGTAGTCGGTGCCGTGCAGGCCCAGCCGGGCCCCGAGGGCGACGAAGTCGTCGGCGGTCGCGTCGGGGTCTCGGATGATCACGCGGCTGACGTGGTCGGCGACCAGGTCGGCCACCGCGGTCGGGATCAGCTCGCCGGACAGCTCGCCCGGAGGGAACGGCCGGTTGACGCGGTAGCCGACGCCGCGCTCCTCCACCGCGACCAGCGCGTCGGGGTGCTCGCGGAGCACCGCCTCCACCGCCGGCCGGGCGTCGAACGTCTCCTCGTGGACGACCTCCAGGTCGGGGTAGCGGAAGACCACGGCGCCGTTGGACGCCACCACCCACAGTCGTTCGCCACCCGCGGGCGGCAGGCCGAGCAGGTCGGCGACGCCGGTCATGCCATGGGGCGACCTGCCGGACGCGAGCACCACGTGGGCTCCGGCGTCGTACGCCCTCCGGACGGCGTCGCGGACGGCCGTAGGAACCTGCTCGTAGGTCGTTCCGGCACCCTCGACCCAGGCGAGGAGGGTGCCGTCGATGTCGAGCGCGACCAGCCGCGGCCGCCAGGCGTCACTCAACGGGCTTCAGCACCTCCAGCCCACCGAGGTAGGGGCGCAGCGCCTCGGGTACGCGCACCGACCCGTCCGCCTGCTGGTGCGTCTCGAGGATGGCGACGATCGCGCGCGGGATCGCCGTCAGCGTGCCGTTGAGGGTCGCGACGGGCACGGCCTGCCCCTCGATCTTCGTGCGGACGTCGAGCCGCCGGGCCTGGAAGTCGGTGCAGTTGGAGGTCGACGTCAGCTCGCGGTACCTGCCCTGGGTGGGGATCCACGCCTCGCAGTCGAACTTCCGCTGGGCCGACAGCCCGAGGTCGCCGGCCGCGGTGTCGATGACGCGGTAGGCGAGCTCGAGCTTGTCGAGGAACTCCTTCTCCCACGCGAGCAGCCGCTCGTGCTCGGCGTACGACTCCTCGATGGTGGTGTAGACGAACATCTCCACCTTGTCGAACCAGTGCACCCGGATGATCCCGCGGGTGTCCTTGCCGTGCGACCCGGCCTCCTTGCGGAAGCAGGGGCTGAACGCGGCGTAGCGCAGCGGGAACGCGGCGGCGTCGAGGATCTCGTCGGAATGGTAGGCCGCCATCGCGACCTCGGACGTGCCGACGAGGTAGAGGTCCTCGCCCTCGATCCGGTAGACGTCGTCGGCCGCCTGGCCGAGGAAGCCGGTGCCCTCCATGGCGCGCGGCTTCACCAGGGACGGGGCCACGACCTGGGTGAAGCCGGCCGCGCGAGCCTGGTCGAGCGCCATGCCGATCAGCGCGAACTCCAGCTGCGCGCCGACCCCGGTCAGGAAGTAGAAGCGCGAGCCGCTCACCTTGGCGCCCCGTTCGAGGTCGATGGCCCCGAGCAGGCGACCGAGCTCGACGTGGTCGCGCGGCTCGAAGTCGAACTCCCGCGGCGTCCCGATGTGCTCGAGCACGACGAAGTCGTCCTCACCGCCGGCCGGCGCCTCGTCGGCGGCGAGGTTCGGGATCGACATGATCGCCTCGCGCCAGGCGGCCTCGGCCTCGGTCTGCTCCACCTCGAGCCGCTTGACCTCGGCGGCGACGTCCTTCACGCGGGCGAGCAGGGCCTGCTTCTCGTCCCCCTTCGCCTGCGCGACCTGCTTGCCCATCTGCTTCTGCTCGGCCCGTCGCGCCTCGAAGTCGGCGATCGACCGGCGACGGGCGGAGTCGGCGGCGAGTGCCCGGTCGACGACGTCGTCGGAGAGCCCGCGCTTGGCCTGGGCGGCCCGCACGCGGTCCGGGTCTTCACGCAGCACTCGGGGGTCGATCATGGGCGTCAGCCTATGCGGGTGGGGTGAGGGCGCGCGCGGCAGGAACCGGCATACTCCCGCCATGACCGCCCGCTCGCGACCCCGGTTGCTGGTGGCTACCGCCACGCTGCTGGCGCTGTTCGTGGTGCTCGCGGTGCTGGTGACCCAGGAGCGCGCCCCGCTCGGCGCGCTCGACGACCTCGGTCGGGATGCGGAGGCCTGGGCCGACGACCACGGCTGGCTGATCGAGGCGCTGCGCTGGGTCGAGCTGCTCACGGCGACCGTCGGCGACACGATCGTGACCGTGTCCCTCGTGGTCCTGCTGCTGGTCCGCAAGCAAGGGCGGGCGGCGCTCTACACCGGCGCGGTGGTGGTGGTGACCGCGCTCGCGACCACCGGCCTCAAGGCGTTGCTGGCACGCGGCAGGCCGGAGTGGCAGGACCACGTCGACGTCCTGACCAGCAAGTCCTTCCCGTCGGGCCATGCGTCGTCCATCACGGCCATCTGCGGGGTCATCGGCGTGCTCACCTGGCTCTTCGTACGCCGCCGTTCGATGCGGCACACCGTGGCGGGGGTCCTCGTTTTCGTCTGGGCGGTGGTCTGCCTCGACCGGGTGCTCCTCGGCCGCCACTTCCCCACCGACGTGATCGGCGGCACCCTGCTCGGTCTGACCGTGCTCGCCCTGGGCCTCGTCGTGATCGACCCCGAGCCGCGCGGCCACGCCGGGAAGGCGGAGCCGTTGCCGGAGGTGTTCGCGACCGAGCGGAACCTCGCCGTGATCGTGAACCCGGCCAAGGTCGAGGACGTGGGCCAGTTCCGGGCCATCGTGTCGACGATGGCGGCCGAGTCGGGCTGGTCCCCGCCGACCTGGCACTACACGACCGTCGAGGACCCCGGGACGGGGATGGCCGAGGCGGCCTCGGTGGCCGGGGCCGACCTGGTGCTGGTCTGCGGCGGGGACGGCACGGTCCGCGAGGTCTGCGCCGAGCTCGCCGGGACCGGCATCCCGGTCGGGATCATCCCGGCCGGCACGGGGAACCTGCTGGCGCGCAACCTCGACGTACCGCTCTACCTGCGATCGGCGATCGACGTCGCCCTCAACGGCCAGGACCGGGCCGTCGACCTGGTGAAGGTGGAGGGCGACGGGATCGAGGACGACACGCACTTCATGGTGATGGCGGGCATGGGCTTCGACGCCGCGATCATGGAGGGCGTCAACGAGGACATCAAGAAGCGGATCGGCTGGTTCGCCTACGTCATCTCGGCGCTGAAGTCGCTCATGTTCCCCGCCCAGCGGATCGAGATCTCCGTCGACGGCGGTGAGTTCACCCGACACCGGGCCCGCACCGTGGTCGTCGGCAACGTCGGCTTCCTGCAGGCCGGGATGCCGTTGCTGCCGGACGCGGCGATCGACGACGGCCTGCTCGACGTGGTGATCCTGCACCCGCGCAACTTCTTCTCGTGGATCCCGCTCGCCTGGCGTGTGCTCCTCAAGCTCAAGCACACCGACGAGCTGGTCGACCGCCGGGTCGGCGCGACCGTCGTGGTCCGCGCCTCCGTCGACACGCCACGTCAGCTCGACGGTGACGCGATCGGCCCCGGCCGCGAGCTGCGGATGGAGTGCCTGCACGGCCGGCTCCTGGTCCGGGTCCCCCGTTAGCGCGAATCGTGGGTAAATCGGGCCGAGTCGTGTGTGAATCGGCTCGAGTGGTGGGTTGTCCGGCTCGAGTCGTGGATGGTTCGGGTCGCGTCGGGTCGGGGACGGACCCGACGCGACCGGAGCGCCTCGGCGAGCTCGGTCAGCCACCGCTCACGCTGCTCGGGAGCGAGCGCCTCCTTGCTCACCACGATCACGATCCAGCCGGCAGCGCGTAGCGCCGCGCGCCGGGCGTCGTCGCGCTCCCGCTGCTCCGGCGAGCTGTGGAACTCCTCGCCGTCGTACTCCACCGCGATCCGGGCGCGCGGGTAGGCAAGGTCGAGCCGATAGCTGGTGCCCGCCACGGTCACCCAGACCTGCGGCTCGGGCCGCGGCAGCCCCCACTCGACGATGAACCAGCGCAGCCAGGACTCCGGTTGCGACTCGGCGCGGGGGTCGACCTCGGCCACCAGCCACCGCAGCTGGACGACGCCTCGGCGGCCCCGGTAGCGGCGGAGGAGCACCCGCAGGTCGCCGTGGCTGAAATTGTGCGCACGCATCAGCGCGTCCATCGCTCCCAGCGCGTCGTGCGGTCGCAGCGAGCACCCGAGGTCCAGGGCGGTGCGCACCGGCGTGGTCACGCGCAGGCCGTCGAGCTCGACCCAGTCGTCGGGCAGGAGGTCGCGCGTGATCCCGGCGACCTGCTCGCGCTCGGTCGGCTCGTGCCCCCGCAGCACGCAGGTCTCGATCGGCGGGGTCCCGTCCAGCTCGGCGTAGGCGAAGCAGTCCACTCCCCAGATCCACGCGGCCGTCCGGTCGCGCACCACCGAGTGCTCACTGATCACCAGCCGGGCCGCCGCGGCCCGGGTCCAGGGAGTGAGGTCGAGCTCCGCGCGCGCGTAGACCCCACGGAGCAGCCGCACCACGCGGCCGTCGGCGACGGCTTCGTCGAGGTCGCTGCGTCGTACGCCGAGCGAGCGCGCGGTCGGCCAGGTGAACGGGTGGGCGGGGATCAGCAGGTCGTCGGACACGCCCCGAGCGTCGTACGTCGGCGCCGGGCCGGCCGGTACCCGAGCACCCCGCTGTGGACAGCGCGGTCCGAGCCCGACCTGTGGACACCAGCCGGCCTGCCACGCCGGAACGAAGCACGACTCGGGCCGATTCACCCACGACTCGGGCCGATTCACCCACGATTCGGCGGTCAGGGGCGGGCGTGGGTGATGGCTTCCTCTTCCTCGGGGGACAGCTGCTGCTCGCAGGTCCAGGCGGAGATGTTCTTGGCGTAGGTGCGGGCCTCGCTGCGGCCGTGGATGGAGGTGACCACGACACCGTGGCCGCCGTCGTCGAGCAGGGCGAGCGACCAGGACAGGTGGCCGCCCATGTCGCCGAACGCGTCGTACCGCACCACCGCGAGGTGGCGCAGCGCGTCGCCGGCCTCCCGCTTGAGGGCGGCGACCTCCTGGCGCAGGCCGTGCACGTCCTCGGGGAGCTCCTCGACATCGGTGCCGCGCGCGTGCTGGGTGCGGCGCAGCGCGACCACCGTGAGCGCGAGCGAGAGCACCGCGAGCACGAGTGCGACCACCGAGAGGATCTCCACGCGCCGACCCTACGACCGAGGCGCGGTCGCGGCGCGGCGGCGCGAGGGCGCCGTGGGAAAATGCCGCGGTGACGTCACCCTCGAGCGGGCGGATCGCCTACCAGGGCGAGCCGGGCGCGAACTCGCACCTGGTCTGCCGCGACCACTACGCCGACCACGAGGCGGTCGCGTGCGCCTCGTTCGAGGACGTCTTCGCGGCCGTCGAGAGCGGCGAGGCCGATCTGGCGATGATCCCGATCGACAACTCGATCGCGGGCCGGGTCGCCGACATCCACCACTTCCTCCCCGACTCCGACCTCCACATCGTCGCCGAGCACTTCCTGCGGATCCAGTTCGCGCTGCTCGCGGTCCCGGGCGCGACCCTCGACACGATCCGGACCGTGCACAGCCACGTGCACGCGCTGGGCCAGTGCCGCAAGGTGATCCGCGAGCTCGGGCTGACGCCGGTCGTCTCGGGCGACACCGCCGGGGCCGCCCGCGAGGTGGCGGAGCTGGCCGACCCCACCCAGGCTGCGATCTCCCCGCCGCTGGCCGCCGGGATCTACGGCCTCGACGTGCTGCGCGAGGACGTCGAGGACGAGGACCACAACACCACCCGCTTCGTCGTGCTCTCGCGGGAGTACGTCGAGGCGCCGGCCGGCAGCGGCCCGGTCGTGACGTCGTTCGTCTTCCACGTCCGCAACCTCCCCGCCGCCCTCTACAAGGCGCTCGGCGGGTTCGCCACCAACGGCGTCAACATGACCAAGCTCGAGAGCTACATGGTGGGCGGGCACTTCACGGCGACCCAGTTCCTCGCGGAGGTCGACGGCCACCCGTCAGACCCCGGCGTGGCGCGCGCCCTGGAGGAGCTGGCGTTCTTCACCACCGACGTGAAGGTGCTCGGCGTCTACCCGGCGGCCCGCGAGCGGGGCGAGTGACCCGCGGGCGATAGATTCGCGGGGTGAGCCACGACCCGCGCACCGAGGACCTGGGCTTCGCGCGGGTCGACCTCGACCGCGCGGCCCGCACCGGCGACGCCGAGGTCGTCTACGGCGCCGGCAAGACGCCCGAGCAGATCGTCTCGATCCTGACCACCCTCCACGGCCACCACCCCGACCGCGCGGTGCTCGCCACCAGGCTCTCCGACGAGGCGATGCACGCCGTCGAGGCCGCCGGGGCCGAGGTCGACCGGGTCGCCCGGGCCGCCACGTTGGGGCCGCTGCCGACCGCACGCGGCACGGTCACCGTCGTCAGCGCCGGCACGTCGGACGCCCCCGTCGCCGCCGAGGCGGTGCTGACCGCGCGGGTCCACGGGGCGGACGTCGAGGCGATCACCGACGTCGGCGTCGCGGGTCTCCACCGACTGCTCGGCGTCCGCGACCGGCTCGAGCAGGCCGACTGCCTGGTGGTCGTCGCCGGCATGGAGGGCGCGTTGCCGTCCGTCGTCGGCGGGCTGGTCGGCGTCCCGCTCGTCGCGGTGCCCACGAGCGTCGGCTACGGCGCCTCGCTCGGCGGTGTCGCCGCGCTGCTGGCCATGCTCAACTCCTGCGCGCCCGGCATCACGGTCGTCAACATCGACAACGGGTACGGAGCCGGGGTGTTCGCGGCGCGGGTCGCCCGGCAGTCGGCGCGGGACGACCGGTGACGGTCTGGGTCGACGCGTCGGCGGGTGCGTCCGGCGACATGCTGCTCGGCGCGCTGCTGGGCGCCGGCGTCCCCCTGACCGCGCTGCAGGAGTCCGCCTCCGCCGTCAGCCCCGAGCCGGTCACGCTGCGCACCGAGGCCGTCACCCGCGCCGGGTTCGCCGCGACCCGCTGCCACGTCGAGGTGGCCGACTCGGTCCACCACCGCACCTGGCGCGACATCCGGTCCCTCCTGCTCACGGCCGACCTCGACGGCGGCGTGCGCGACCACGCGGTCGCCGTCTTCGAACGGCTCGCCGTCGCCGAGGCCACCGTCCACGGCAGCGACCCGCTCGACGTGTCGTTCCACGAGGTCGGCGCCCTCGACGCCATCGCCGACGTGGTCGGCGTGTGCGCGGGGTTCGCCGCGCTCGCCGACGACGTGGTCGTCGTGAGCCCGGTCGCGGTCGGCTCCGGCAGCGTCCGCGGCGCCCACGGCACCCTGCCGGTCCCGCCGCCCGCGGTCGCCGAGCTGCTCCGCTCCGTCCCGTCGTACGCCGGGCCGCCCGGTGCGCCCGCCATGGAGCTCTGCACGCCGACCGGGGCGGCGCTGCTCACGACGCTCGCGACGGGCTGGGGCCCCCAGCCGGCGATGACCGTCGGGTCGATCGGCGTCGGCGCCGGTGGCCGCGACCCCGACGGCCACGCCAACGTGCTGCGCCTGTTCGTCGGGACCTCGGCCCCGCACCCCGAGGACGGCGCGGTGCTGCTGGAGAGCAACGTCGACGACCTCGACCCGCGGGTCTGGCCGCAGGTGATCGCCACCCTGCTCGACGCCGGCGCCAGCGACGCCTGGCTCACCCCGATCCTGATGAAGAAGGGGCGGCCGGCCCACACGCTGTCGGTGCTCGTCCCCACCGACCGGGCCGGGGTCGTCCGGACCGCGGTCTTCCGCCACACCTCCGCGATCGGACTGCGCGAGACGGCGCTCGACAAGCACGCACTCGACCGCGAGATGGCCACCGTCGACGTCGACGGCCAGCCGGTCGCCGTCAAGCTCGCCCGCGACGACGGGGTGCTCGTCAACGCGATGCCGGAGTACGACGACGTGGTCCGCGCGGCCGCCGCACTGGGCCGGCCGGTGAGCGACGTGCTCGCCGACGCCGTGGCCGCCAGCCGGGGGTTCTTCCGCTGATGGATCTGGCCGTCGTCGCCCTGACGTTCGGCGCGATCTTCGTCGTCGAGCTGCCGGACAAGACGTTCATCGCCACGCTCGTGCTGTCGACCAGGTTCCGCCCGGTCCTGGTGTGGGTCGGGGTCGGGCTCGCCTTCACCACCCAGACGGTGGTCGCGGTCGCGCTCGGCCACGCGGCGTCGTTCCTGCCGGCCGACGCGGTGCGGGTCCTCTCCCTGCTCATGTTCCTGGCGGGGGCGGCGATCCTGTTCCGCGAGGGCCGCAGCCACCACGTCGACTCCGGCGACGAGTACGCCGCGAAGGCCACCTCGCGGGGCACGGACGTCACCGGCATCCGCGCCGTCGGCGCCTCGTTCCTGGTGCTGTTCGCCGCCGAGTGGGGCGACCTGTCGCAGCTGCTCACGCTCACCCTGGTGGCCCGCTACGAGGACCCGGTCAGCGTGTTCGTCGGCGCCCTCGGCGCGCTGCTCGCTGTCAGCGGACTGGCGGTGCTGATCGGCCGGGCGCTGCTGCGGGTCGTCCCGCTGCATGCGCTCCACTACGTGGGGGCAGCGGTCTGCCTGCTGCTCGCGACCTTCACGGCGTACGAGCTCGTGGCGTGAGACACGATCGCTGGACACTCCGGGCGCGGGTTCGGGAGGATGCAGGCTCGGGGAGGGACCCGACGACGAGAGGGCCATGCCCATGGCGATCTTCGATGGCTTCGACGACCGCGAGGTCGACCGGATCAAGAACACCGGGACCCACGTCACCCTGCCCGCCGACTGGTCGCCCATCTGGGAGAAGACCCCGGCCGACAAGGCGTACATCATCGTGACCGGCGAGGCGTCCGTGCGCCGCGGCGGCAAGGAGATCGCCCGGCTCGGCCCCGGCGACATCTTCGGTGAGGGTGCGATCGTGAACCACAAGCTCCGCAACGCGTCGATCGTGACGCTCACGAAGGTCGAGCTGATCCACCTCACGCGCGACCAGGTCGACCAGCTGTGCGAGGACGTGCCCGCGTTCGCGGCCGCGCTCGACCGCACCGCGCAGGAGCGACTTGGCTCCTGACGACGCCACCCCGGGGCTCGCCGACCCGGGGCTGCCGGACCTCGAGCGGTACCTCCTCGGCGCCCGGCTCACGCTGACCCGGCAGCAGGTCGCCGACGAGGCCGGCGTGCCGTTGGAGGTCGCCGAGGAGCTGTGGGGGCAGCTCGGGTTCCCCCACGCGGCCGACGACGACGTCGCGTTCACCGCGAACGACGTCACGGCTCTCCAGCAGACCGCGCAGCTGGTCTCGCTCGGGATCCTCGAGCCGGACTCGCAGTCGGCGCTGGTGCGCACGTGGGGCCGGTCGTTCGCCCGACTGGCCGAGTGGCAGGTCAGCCTGCTCGCCGGGATCGCCCTGACCGACGACGACCCCGCCGCCCGGCTCGACGAGCTCGTGACGACGGTGCTGCCGAACGTCGAGGAGCTGCAGGGTTACATCTGGCGACGCCATCTCGCCGGCGCGGCACAGCGCCTGCTGCCGGGTGCCGAGGGGGTCGACGAGGTGCGCAGGATGGCGGTCTGCTTCACCGACATCGTCGGCTACACCAGCCAGAGCAAGAACCTCACGGACTCGGAGCTCGTCGACCTCGTCGAGCTCTTCGAGGACGAGACGACCCGGCTGGTGGTGGCGGCCGGCGGCCGGGTCATCAAGACCATCGGCGACGAGGTGCTCTTCGTCGCCGACGACCCGCACTCCGGCGTCGACGTCGCCCTGGAGCTGACGGCCCGTGGCGAGGACGCCGACGACGCCTTCCCCCGGGTGCGCGCCGGACTGGCGTTCGGAGGGGTGACGAGCCGGCTCGGCGACGTGTTCGGCCCGACCGTCAACATCGCGGCCCGGCTGACGTCGGTGGCGCGGCCCGGGTCGGTGCTGGTCGACCGGGGCGCGTTCGACGGGCTGACGGACGACGGGTTCACCGGCGACGACCACCCGCCCGACGGCACGCCGATCGCCCGGCTCCTGGACCGGGCCGCCGACGAGCTCGCCGAGCTCTCGCCGTACGCCGAGCACGGCGACCTGAGGCTCCGCCGGCTGCGCCGGGTGTCGGTGAAGGGCTACCGCCACCTCGAGCCGTGGGTGGTGCGCCGCCGGGCCGGAGAGAGTCGCCGGTCGTGAGCACCGTGCGGGAACGGCGGCGCGAGCGCCTGGTCGCCCAGGCCGAGGCGGCCCTCGCGCAGCTGGCGGCCGACCCCCGTGACCACGTCGCCAAGGGGTCGCTCCACGAGGCGGTCGGCTCCCTCGAGCCGCTGCTCGGCGACGACGACGCGGCGCTGCGCGAACGGCTGGTCGACGGGCCGCGGCAGACGCATCTCACGGTGTCGCCGCCACCGTTGCCGGTCCGGACCGAGCGCCTGCTGCTGCGCAGCCGCGAGCCGTCGGACACCGCCGACCTGCACGCGATCTACAGTCGCGAGGACGTCTCCCAGTACCTCCTGTCCCCGCCGCTGGCCCGCGACGAGGTCGAGGAGATGCTCGCCGACCGGGCGACGTCCGACGAGGACGGCTTCGGGCTGGTCCTCGACCTCGACGGTCGGGCGATCGGCGAGGTGGGTCTCGTCTTCCGAGGTCCGACGACGGGCGAGCTGTCGTGGGTGGTCCACCCCGACCACGGCGGCCGCGGCCTGGTCACCGAGGCCACCCGCGCCCTCATCGACCTGGGGTTCGGCCACTGCGCGCTGCACCGGATCTACGCCGAGCTCGACCCGCGCAACACCGCCTCCGCCCGGATGTGCGAGCGGCTGGGGCTGCGCCGGGAGTCGCACCGGCTCGCCGACTTCTGGTCGAAGGGCGAGTGGACCGACACGCTCGAGTACGCCGTGCTCGCGTCCGAGTGGGCCTGACGGTGGACCGCACCGCGCCACTAGAGTGCCGGGCATGACGACCCACGGCGCCGACAGCGAGGTCGGCCGGCTGCAGACGGTGATGCTGCACCGGCCCGGCGACGAGCTCAAGCGGCTGACCCCGCGCAACAACGACAAGCTGTTGTTCGACGGGATCCCGTGGGTCGCCCGCGCCCAGGACGAGCACGACGCGTTCGCCGACGCGCTGCGCGCCCGCGACGTCGAGGTGCTCTACCTCACCGACCTGCTGACCGAGACGCTCGAGCAGGAGTCGGCCCGGTTGCACGCCATCACCACCGCGCTCTCCGGGCTCCACCTCGGCGACACCATGCGCACCTATCTGGGCCACGCGCTCAGCGACGCGACCCCGGCCGAGCTCACGGCGTACCTCACCGCCGGCATCCGCAACGACGAGGTCCGCGGAGGCCACGGGCTCGTCACCGCGCTGCTCGACGAGCACGACTTCCTGGTCGACCCACTGCCGAACCTGCTGTTCACCCGCGACTCGAGCGTCTGGGTGCGCGACCGGGTCGCCATCACGTCGCTGACCATGCCCGCCCGCCGTCGCGAGACCCAGCTGACCGAGCTCATCTACACCGAGCACCCGCGGTTCGCCGGCACCCGGAAGATCCACGGCTGGCACCACGAGCACGTCGAGGGCGGCGACGTGCTGCTGCTCGCGCCCGGTGTCATCGCGGTCGGAGTCGGGGAACGCACCACGCCCGCCGGCGTGGAGCGACTGTCGCGGCAGGTCTTCCACGCGGAGCTCGCCCACACCGTGCTGGCCGTGCCGATCGCGCAGGAGCGGGCCACCATGCACCTCGACACCGTCTGCACCATGGTCGACGTCGACAAGATCGTGATGTACCCGAACGTCGCCGACTCGCTGCAGGCGTACGCCGTGACGGTCGACGGTCCGGGCAGCGACGAGGCGTCGTTGCATCTCAACGTCGCCGAGGCCGAGCCGTTCCTGGTCGCGGCCGCCAAGGCCATGGGCATCGACACGCTCGACCAGATCGACACCGGCCTCGACCCGGTGACGGCGGAGCGGGAGCAGTGGGACGACGGTAACAACACGCTGGCCCTCGCACCCCGGGTCGCGGTCGCCTACGAGCGCAACGACGGCACCAACGACCGGCTCGAGGCGGCCGGCATCGAGGTGGTCCGGATCGCCGGGTCCGAGCTCGGATCGGGCCGCGGCGGACCCCGCTGCATGAGCTGCCCGGTCTCCCGGGCCCCGCTGCCCTCCGACAGCCCCGCCTGACCCGCGACTGATTCCGGAGCCACACGGCGCTGACCTGCAGTGATCCCGTGGCGGGCGACCGCTTTCGCGCCCGATCCGTGGCTGGACTGCCGGCCCCGGCGTTCTGTGAGCGCGCTCGCGGGTCGCAGCGGTGTCCGCTATGTGACCAGGGCGGCCGGTCCTGCCGGACCGGGATCGGCCGGGCATGAAAGGACCCGGCCGTTGCCGACGGGGGAGACAACAACGACCGGGCCAGCAGGAAACCTACCGGGGAGCCCCGCCGGACACAACCGCGGGGCTTGCGTGTTCGGGGAACAGGATGGTCACCGGATGGTTACTTGACGGTGAGCCAGTCCGTTGCGTGCGGCCCGCTCCTCGGACGTCAGTTCGGTCTCGTCGGCGAGCGCCGACCGGAGGTCGGTGGCGAACCGGTCGGCGGGCTCCTCCAGGGCCTCCGCGCCGGTCCCGAGCGGCAGGTCCCACACCGGCGTGAGCAACCCGTGGGCCCGGAACATGCCCACGAACCGCGAGTCCGGGACCAGCACGTCCTGGCCGGTCACGTGCATCCGGGCGAGGGCGTCGAGCAGCGGCCCCTCGGGCTCGGGCATGACCCAGCGCAGGTGCTCCTTGGTGCCGACGTCGGTCCAGTACGCCGCGGGCACCGAGGCCAACCGGCTGGTCGGGTTGACCTGACCGTTCGCCTCGTCGAGGGCGCCGGCGAGGTCGGGGGCGTCCGGGACGTCGGCCACCCAGAAGTCGAACCCGTCGTGGACCGTGATGTCGAGCGGCTCGTCGGCCACGAGGTCCTGCAGCCGCGGTCCCGTCGCCGGGGGCCTCGGTCAGGCCGACGATGCCGGGCTCGTCCTGGGCCAGCGCGGCCAGCAGCACCGCGGCCAGGTCGCGGGACGGGTCGCCGAAGCTGTGCACGACCTGCAGCGCGAGCCAGACGTCGCCGCTGTCGCGCACCATGGCCGGTGCCGCCATCGGCAGCAGCGTGCAGAGCTGGACCCTCCGCTCGGCGTACTCACCCGTGAGCGGCAGCGGAGCGGTCGCCGACGGCACCAGCTCGCGCAGCGCGACCACGTCGCACTCCGAGGCCAGCCCCTCGAAGGGCCGGGCCACGAACACCATCGACGCGCCGCCGGGCGCGCCGTGGCACGCCTTGTAGCGGCGGCCGGAGCCGCACGGGCACGGCTGGCGCGGTCCGACCTCGCCGGCGGCGGCCGGCGCCTGGTCGCGGGTCTTGGTGCGTGAACGCTTTCCCATGCGAGCGAGGCTATGTCACGGAGCGGGGCGCGCCGACCGGCGGCCGCGCCGCCAGGAGTCGACCGCGTCGTGGGTGTCCTGGAGCGCCTGCTGCGACGACTCGTAGGTCCTGCTGCGCCACGCCCACGAAGACGCAGTCGACGACGGTGAGCTGGGCGAGCCGGCTCGCCGTGGCACCCGACCGGAACGTCGTCTCCCGGGCGGCAGTCGTGAGCACGTGGTCGGCGACCGCGACGATCGACGAGCGGGGGAAGTTGGTGACCGCGATCGTGGTGACCCCGTTGGCCCGCGCCCGGGCCGAGCGCGTCGACGGTGTCCTGCGTGGCGCCGCTGTGGGACAGCCCCACGGCCACGTCGCCGCGCTTCAGCAGCGCGGCGCTGGTCATCGCGACGTGGGGGTCGGCCCAGGCGAACGCGACCCGGCCGATCCGGTGCAGCTTCTGCTGGAGGTCGAGCGCGACGAACGCGCTGGCCCCGACGCCGTAGATGTCGACCCGGCCGGCCCCGACGATCGCGGCGATCACCCGCCGCAGCACGTCGACGTCGAGCTGGCCGGCGGTCTCCTCCACGGCCCGCGCGTCGGCGAACGCCACCTTCTCCACGACGTCCTCGAGGTCGTCGCCCGGGCCGATGTCGCTGCCGACCGTGCGCGCCGCGAGGGCGCCCTGGGATCGGCCGAGCTCGGTGGCGAGGGCCAGCCGCAGCGCCGGGTAGCCGCTGAAGCCGACCGCGCGGCTGAAGCGGGTCACCGTCGTGACGGACGTGTCGCACGCGGCCGCGAGCGCGCTGATGGTGGAGCCCGCGACCCCGGCCGGGTCGTCGCACACCCGCAGCGCCACCCGTCGCTCGGCCGGGGCGAGCGTCGGGACCAGGGACCGGATCCGGACCGTGGTCGTCTCAGTCACGGGCGCGCTCCACGCGCGCGATCCTCCCTCACCGGGCGCCCGCGCGGTAGAGAAGGTGACGCCGGCGGACCCGGCGGAACGCCCGCAGGTCCGCCTGCCAGCCGGCCACCACGTCGTCGACGCCCGCGCCGGCGTCGATGTCGAGCCGTACCTGCTCGGAGCCGGTCAGCCGGTCCATCCAGAACGGCGCCGCGCGCTCGCGCCAGGCGAAGTCCGGCGCCACCCGCTTCGCGGCGATGATCATGGCGAGCGCCGTCCGGATCGCGTCGAAGGCGGCCCGGTCGGTGACGTGCAGCTGGGCGCCCGTGCACGCGACGTTGGCGTGCTTCGAGATGCTGGGCGTGAAGTAGGCCTCCCGGAACGCGACGCCCGGCAGGTCCTGCTCGCGGAGCGCGTCGGCCCACGCGTGGTCGAGGAAGGGCGCGCCGATCAGCTCGAACGGCCGGGTCGTGCCGCGGCCCTCGGAGAGGTTGGTCGCCTCGAACAGGCAGGTGCCCGGGTAGACGACCGCGGTCTCGACCCGCGGCATGTTGGGCGACGGCATCACGAACGGCTGGCCGGTCTCCTCGTGGAAGACGTCGCGGCGCCAGCCCGCCATCCGTACGACGTCCAGCTCGGCCGGGTCGCCGGCGTCCGCCGGCACGAACTCGGCGTTGAAGAGCCGGGCGAGCTCGGCCACGGTCATGCCGTGCTGCTGGGCGATCGCCTTGCGACCCACGAAGCTCGCGTGCTCCTGGTGCATCACCGGGCCGTACGCCGCGACGCCGCTGATCGGGTTCGGCCGGTCGAGCACGACGAAACGAACGCCCGCCTTCGCCGCCGCGACCAGGCAGTCGTACATCGTCCAGATGTAGGTGTAGAACCGTGCGCCGACGTCCTGGATGTCGAAGAGCACCGTCTCGACCCCGGACCTCCGGAAGAACTCGGCGATCTGGTCCGGGTTCTTGCCGTAGGTGTCGTAGACCGGCACGCCGGTGCGCGGGTCGGTGTAGTCGCCCTCCGAGCCACCCGCCTGGGACGACCCGCGGAACCCGTGCTCGGGCCCGAACGCGGCGACCAGGTCGACCTGGCCGGTCGCGACGATCAGGTCGATCTCGTGACGCAGGTCGGGCACGGTGCCGGTCGGGTTGCTGATCAGCCCCACCCGCTCGCCCCGGACGAGCCGGTAGCCGTCGCGGTGGAGGACCTCGATGCCGGTCAGCACCCGGCCGGGCCTCGGACGCCGCCCCGGCGGCGACCGCGGCCGAGGTCGACAGCGCTGCCGCCCCCGTCGCGGCACCGGTGGTCCGGAGGAACCCGCGTCGGTCGAGGCCGGTCACGTCAGTACCCCAGGCCGTGGCCGAACGGGTACAGCGCGGTGCCGGGATCGTCGGCGCCGCGGGATGGTCACGGGGAGCTTCCCGGTCGGGTCGACCTCGCCGTACAGCACCTTGACCAGCGAGCGGACCGAGACGCCGGTCCAGCTGTACGTCGCGAGGTAGGCCGGGACGTCGGGGAACCAGGCCACGTCGTGCGCCTCCCGGACCCCGACCGCGATCACGGGCTTGCCGGTGGCGGTGAGCCGGCGCACCAGCGTCCGCTGCTGCGCGCTCGAGTCCTGCCAGGCGCGATAGGTCAGCACCACGGTCACGTCGTGCTCGGCCGCAGCGGCCTCGGCCGCGGCGAGCTGCGCCTCGGACGGGTTGGTGCCGGTCTCGAGGACGGTGGTGTCGGCCCCGCGCTCCGCCATCCGGTCGGCCACGGCCTGCGTCGTCGTGGCACCCCAGCCCGTGACCAGCACGCTCTGGTCGGCGGCGGCGTCGAGCGGCAGCGTGCCGTCGTTCTCGACCAGCGTGGTCGAGCGGTCGGTGAGTGCCTGGGCGTCCGCGAGGTGCTCGGGCGTGCCGACGGACCGGGGCACGTCCGCGACGTCGACGTAGGGGTCCTCGACCAGCCCGAGGTCCCACTTGAGCTCCAGGATCCGCGTGACGGACGCGCGGACCCGCCTCTTGCTCAGCTCGCCCGTCCGGATCGCGTCGAGGACGGCGTGGTAGGCGAGGTCGAGGTCGGGGGGCATGAGCAGCAGGTCGGCGCCGGCCTTGAGCGCGAGCACGGGCACCCGCTCGTCGCCGTACTGGTCGCGCACTCCCTGCATGCCCAGCGCGTCGGTGATGATCACGCCGTCGTAGCCCATCTCCTGCCGCAGGATCCCGGTGAGGATCGGCTTGGAGAGCGTGGCGGGGTCACCCGACGGGTCGAGCGACGGGACGACGATGTGCGCGGTCATGATCGCTCGGACGCCGGCGTCGATCGCGGCCTGGAACGGCGGGCGGTCGAGCTGCTCCCACTCGGCCCGGGTGTGGTCGATGGTCGGGATGCCGGTGTGGCTGTCGACGTCCGTGTCGCCGTGGCCCGGGAAGTGCTTCGCGGCGCCGGCGACCCCCGCACCGGTGTAGCCACGCACCTGGGCGGCGGCGAGCTCGGCCGCCAGGTCGGGATCCTCGCTGAACGAGCGCACCCCGATGACCGGGTTGGCGGGGTTGACGTTGACGTCGGCGACCGGCGCGAAGTTCCAGCTGATGCCCATCGCCTCGAGCTCGGTGCCGATGATCTCGGCAGCCCGCTCCGCGTCGGTGGCCGAGCGGGTCGCGCCCAGCGCCATGTTGCCGGGCAGCTCGGTCGCGGGGGGACCGATCCGGGCCACGATGCCGCCCTCCTGGTCGATCCCGATCAGGGAGGGGACCTCGAGCCGCTGCCCGAGCGCGGCGTCCTGCACGCCGTTGGAGAGACCGGCGACCTGACGGGGGTCGTTGACGTTGTTGGACCACGCGAAGTAGATGATCCCGCCGAGCTCGTACTTGTCGATCAGCTGGGCGGCGTTGTCGACGCCGTACGCCTTCTGGTTCTCGGCGACGTCGGCGGGGGCGGTGGTGTCGGCCGTCTCGCCGTACGCCGGTGTCATGAAGAGCTGGCCGACGAGCTCTCGGAGCGTCATCCGCGCCACGGTCCGGCGCACCCAGGCGTCGCGCCCCGGGCCGGCCGCGGCCGCGGACGCGGCGGCTCCGGACGACGTGGGCGAGGACGGCGTGACCGCGAGCGCGACGGCGACGAGCACGAGGGTGACCAGGGCGACCCCGGCGCGGACGAGGTGGTGGTGACGCATGGCTTCCTCCCGAGATGCCCGGCGTTGGTGAATGAGTAACGACGTTCGTGGCTTCTCGTCGGAAATCTTTCACTGGTAGCGCCCGGGGTCAACCCCTCGGCCCTGATTCAGGCGTCGAGCCGGTCTAGCATGTACGCCGGCCGGTCGGTGATGACGGCCCTGACCCCGAGGTCCAGGCACAGCTGCAGCTGCTCCTCGGTGTTGACCGTCCACACGTGGAGGTCGCGGCCGGTGCGCACCAGCTTGGCCGCGAAGACCGGGTGCCGCGTGAGCTGGTCGATGCCGGGACCGAGGATCCAGCCGGTGCCGAGCAGCGGCTTCAGCGCCGGCCAGTGCCGCGCCTTCTCGATCAGCATCACCAGCCGCAGGTCCGGCGCCAGCCGCTCGACCCGCTGCAGCGCGGTGTAGGAGAAGCTCATGACCCGCACCGGGCTGTCCCCGCGGTCCCAGCCGAAGTGGCGCAGCTCCTCGACGAGCCGCCGCTCCACGAGGCCGGCGAACCGGGTGGGGTGCTTGGTCTCGATCGCGAGCTCGACCCTCCGCCCGCAGTCGGCGACCGTCGAGAGCAGCCTGCGGAGGGTGAGCACGCCGTCGAGCGAGCCGTCGTGGTCGGGCGCCTCGTCGTCGAGGTCGGCCCAGGGGTTCTTCCACGACGCGAACTCGAGCTGGTCGAGCTCGGCGAGCTCCATCGTGGAGACCACACCACGACGGCTGCCCGTGCGCCGGGTGTCGCGGTCGTGGAAGCACACCAGGTGCCCGTCGGCGGTGAGCCGCACGTCGCACTCGAGCCCGTCTGCGCCGGCATCCAACGCTTCGACGTACGCGCCCAGGGTGTGCTCGGCACGCTCGTCACTGGCGCCGCGGTGCGCGACCACCTCGGGCCTCATGGGAAGCATTCTGCCGGGCCGCGGGCCGCGGATCAGGGAGCCGCGTGCCGCGACACGGAGTCGTAGCAGGCGAGCTCCCGCTCGGTCGGCCGGTCGCTCCCCCGCAGCCCGGCGTCGACCACGTGGAGGTGGGCCGCGATCCCCCGGGCCCGGATCGCCGTGACTCCGCGGTCACGCGCGGGCTCCCGCCCCGGGCCGGACACGACCACGACGGGCACGTGGTGGAGGAGCAGCTCCTCCGCGTGGGCCCAGGTCAGCGGTTCCAGGCGGTCCCGCTCCTCGAGGTCGTCGAGCGCGTGACCGAGCCTGACCAGCCACTGGTCCAGGTCGATCCGGATCGCGTCGTGGGCGTCGGACAGCCTGGTTGCGACGGCGGTCCGCTCCGGGCCGCGCGTGCCGATCACGACGACCAGCCGGGTGCGCTCGGCCAGTCGGCGCGCGACCGCCCGCTCGACGTCCTGCTCGAAGGCTGCATCACGCTCTCGGCGGCTCCGGCGCATGCCCATGCCCATGCCCATGCCCGGATCGTAGGACCCGCGGCGGCCGCCGGGAACGTGCGTTCGGCCAGGTCCGCATCCTCACGGGGCCGGCTCAGGGTCCGCTCAGGGGCGCCTCCCATTGCCGGGCGTGGGCCTGGCCGCGAGGCTGGGTGCCATGACCCTGGACCTCTCCGCTCCGGACACCGGCGCCGCCGCGAGCGCGCGCGACCTCGTGAAGATCTACGGCAAGGACGAGACCGAGGTGCGAGCCCTCGACGGGGTCACGGTCGACCTCCACGCCGGCGAGTTCACCGCCGTGATGGGCCCCTCCGGATCGGGCAAGTCGACCCTGATGCACTGCCTGGCGGCACTCGACACGCCCACCAGCGGCGAGGCCCTCGTCGGCGGTACGCCGCTGGGCGGGCTGAAGGACAAGCAGCTCACCGCGCTGCGGCGCGAGCAGATCGGGTTCGTCTTCCAGGCGTTCAACCTGGTGCCGACGCTGACCGCCGAGGAGAACATCACGCTGCCCCTCTCCCTGGCAGGCCGCAAGCCCGACCCGGCGTGGTTCGACGAGGTCGTCGACGCCGTCGGGCTGCGCGACCGGCTCACCCACAAGCCCAGCGAGCTGTCGGGCGGCCAGCAGCAGCGGGCCGCCTGCGCCCGCGCGCTGGTCAGCCAGCCGTCGATCGTCTTCGCGGACGAGCCGACCGGCAACCTCGACAGCACCAGCGGCGCCGAGGTGCTCCGCTTCCTGCGTCGCAGCGTCGACGAGTTCGGCCAGACGATCGTGATGGTGACCCACGACCCGGTGGCGGCGTCCTACACGGACCGGGTGGTCTTCCTCGCCGACGGCAAGATCGTGGAGGAGCTGCGCGACCCCGACCGGGAGACGATCCTCGACGCCATGGCGCGGCTGACGCCCGACGTGGGCTGAGCCGTGCTGCGACTCACCCTCCGCAACCTGTTCGCCCGCAAGGTGCGGCTCCTCATGAGCACGCTCGCGATCGTGCTCGGCATCGGCTTCCTCAGCGGCGTGCTCACGTTCAGCAGCGGGCTGGGCTCGACCTTCGACAGCATCATCAAGGGCTCCACCCCGGACGCCGTGGTCCGGCCGGCCGGCACCGACCCCGGCCAGCAGTTCGGGATCGGCAACACCAGCGTCCTGGAGCCCGGCGACATCGAGCGGCTGGCCGCGCTCCCCGAGGTGGCCCGGGCCGACGGCAGCGTCGACGGCCTCGGCATGTCGCTGCTCGACCAGGAGGGCAAGCTCGTCGGCGGCGGTGGCGCCCCGACCTTCGGCTTCAACTACACCGACACTCCCAACCTGCTGGACGAGCCGACCCTGGAGCTCGTGACCGGCGACTGGCCGACCGGCACCGACGAGGTGGTCCTCGACACCGGGGCGGCGGACAAGGCGGGCTACGAGGTGGGCGACGAGGTGACGGTGCTCGCACCGAGCGGCGACTCCGTCGAGAACGTCAGCACCACCGTGACCCTGGCCGGCACCGCCGAGTTCAACGGCGGCGGCACGGCCGGCGCGACGCTGCTGATCTTCTCCACCCAGGGTGCGCAGCACTTCTTCCTCGACGGCCGGGACGTGTTCACGTCGGCCTCCCTCACCGCCGCACCCGGCGTCACCCAGCGGCAGCTCGCCGACGCCGCCGACGAGGTCGTCCCCGACGGCTACGAGGCGGTCGACGGCGACACCGTGGCGGACGAGCAGGAGAGCTCGATCTCGGAGTTCACCGACGTCATCACCCAGTTCCTGATGGCCTTCGCGGTGATCGCGATCCTGGTCGGCGGGTTCATCATCGCCAACACCTTCAACATCCTGGTGGCGCAGCGGGTGCGCGAGCTGGCGCTGCTCCGCGCGCTGGGGGCGAGCACCAAGCAGGTCCGCCGCTCGGTCCTGGTGGAGGCGGCCCTGATGTCGCTGATCGGCGCCACGCTCGGCATCCTGCTCGGGCTCGGGCTCTCGCGCGCGCTGGCCACGCTCTTCTCGGCGTTCGGCCTCGAGATCGCCGGCAGCGCCCTGACCCTCACCACCACCACGGTCGTGCTGGCGTACGCCGTCGGGCTGGGCGTCACGCTGGTCTCGGCGTACCTTCCGTCGCGGCGGGCGTCGCGCACCTCGCCGGTCGCGGCGATGCGCGACGACGCCAACGCCCCGGCCGAGGGATCCCTGCGCCGGCGCGGGACGATCGGCGCGCTGGTCGCGCTGGTCGGTGCCGCCCTGGCGTTCCTCGGCCTGATGGACCCGCCCGGTCCCGCGGCCGCGTGGATCGGCGCCGCCGCCGTGCTGTGGGTGCTGACCGCGGCCGCCCTCAGCCCGGTCCTCGGCCATCCGGTGCTGCTCGCGTGCCGCCGGATCTTCTCCGCCCTGTTCGGCACCACCGGCCGGCTGGCCGCCGAGAACACCCTGCGCAACCCGCGCCGGACGGGCGCCACCGCGTCGGCGCTGATGATCGGGCTGGCGGTGGTGTCCGCCGTCGGCACCCTGGCCGCCTCCCTCAGCAGCACCGTGGACGCCCAGGTTGACGACCAGTTCTCGGCCGACTTCCTGGTCCAGTCGGCGAACTTCCAGTCGTTCCCGACCAGCGTCGGCGACGGCATGGCGGAGGTGGACGGAGTCGCCGAGCTCACCCGCGACCAGTTCTCCCCCGCGCTCGTGGCGGGCCGGCCGTCGTTCCTGCTCGGGGTCGACCCGGCGTTCCGCGACGTCTACGACCTGGACCTGGTGGCCGGCACCGACGCGCTGACCGACGAGCGGCAGGCCGTCATCAGCAGCGATGCGGCGCGCGAGTACGGCGTGTGGGTCGGCGACCCGATCGAGGTGTCGTTCCCGGGCGCGCGCTCGGCGGAGGTCGAGGTGGTCGGCGTCTTCGAGCCGACCCCCGTGCTGGGCAGCGTCAACGTCCCGCTGGACCTGCTGAGCGCGATGGGGATCAAGCGCACGGACACCTCGTTGAGCATCAACGTGGCGGACGGCGTCGACCCGGCCTCCGTCCAGCAGGACCTGGAGGCGGTCGTGACTGACCTGCCCATCGTCACGGTGTACGACAAGGAGGGGTTCGCGGACAGTCTCAAGGAGCAGATCAACCTGCTGCTCTACCTGATCTACGGACTGCTCGCGCTGGCGATCGTGATCGCGGTCATCGGCATCGTCAACACCCTCAGCCTCAGCGTGATCGAGCGGACCCGGGAGGTCGGTCTGCTGCGCGCGGTCGGGCTGTCACGCGCCCGGCTGCGCCGGATGGTCACGCTGGAGTCGGTGACGATCTCGGTGATGGGCGCGCTTGCTGGGCATGGCGGTCGGGCTGCTGGTCGGCGTGCTGCTGAGGCAGTCGCTCGCCGACGACCTGACCGAGCTCTCGTTGCCGCTCCGCAACCTCGCGATCTTCCTCGCCATCTCGGTCGTCTTCGGGGTCCTGGCCGCCGTGATCCCCGCGGTGCGGGCGTCGCGCATGAAGGTGCTGGAGGCGATCGCCACCGAGTGACCCTTCCGTGATTCCGTTAGGAACCCTAACATTAGGGGCACGCCGGAGAGGGAGGTCCCCATGACACTCGTGCAGGTGGCCCAGAAGGCCGACGACCTCGACCGGGCCGCCCGGTTCTACACCGAGCTGCTCGGACGCGGACCCAGCGCGACGTACGACCCGCCGGGCCTGGTGTTCTTCGACCTTGGAGGCGTCCGGCTGCTGCTGGAGTCGCGCGCGCCGTCGGCGGTGCTGTACCTCCGGGTCGACGACATCGACGCCGAGGTCGCGCGGCTCGAGAGCCTCGGGATCGAGGTCACCGGCCGTCCGCACGTGATCTTCCGGCACGACGACGACACGCTCGGCCCGGCCGGGACCGAGGAGTGGCAGGCGTTCCTCACCGACAGCGAGGGCAACCCGGTCGGGCTCGTCGAGCAGCGGCCCGCCGCCTCGTGAGCCGGCCCGCGACGAAGCGCGACCTCGCGGCGGCGGATCGGCTCAACTCCGGTGCCATCCACCTGCTGCGGGGTCTCCGGCCGGTCGACCAGCGCGCCGGCCTCACCGCGGCCCGGCTGTCGGCCCTGTCGGTGCTCGTGTACGGCGGGCCGCGACCGCTCGGCGCGCTGGCCGCCGTCGAGGACGTCCGGCCACCGACCATGACCGGCCTGGTCGACGGCCTGGTGGCCGCGGGCCTGGCCCGGCGCGACCCGCACCCCACCAGCGGGCGCTCGGTCGTCGTGTCGGCCACCGCCGCCGGTCGCGACCTGATGCACCCGCCCGGGCCGCCCGCCTCGACGCGATCGCGCGCGCGCTCGGAACCCTCGACCGTGAGGCGCGTGACGCGGTCCGCGCGGCGGCGCCGCACCTGCCCGCGCTGGCGACGGCGCTGGCGGCCGTGCTCGAGGCGGACGCCGACCGTCCGGAATAGCCTCTAGCGTCGTCCCCATGACTGAGATCGTGCTCTTCCACCACATCCAGGGGCTCACGCCCGGCGTGCACGCGTTCGCCGACCGGCTGCGCGGGGCCGGCCACACCGTCCACACCCCCGACTCGTTCGAGGGCCGGACGTTCGCGACGCTCGACGAGGGGCAGGCCTACTGCAGCGAGCTGGGCTTCGCCGCGGTCGCCGAGCGGGCGCGTCGGGCTCGCGCAGGACCTGCCGGCCACGGTCGTCTCGCCGGCCTCTCGCTCGGTGTGATGCCGGCCCAGACGGCTCGCGCAGAACCAGCCGGGTGCCCGCGCCCTGCTCGCCTACCACGGGTTCGCCGACCCGCAGTACTTCGGTGGCTGGTCCGACGGCGTGCACGCCCAGATCCACGCGATGGACCACGACCCGTACTTCATCGGTGACGGCGAGGACGAGGAGGGCGACATCGAGCCCGCGCAGGCGTTCGTCGCGGCCCACGAGGAGGCAGAGCTCTTCCTCTACCCCGGGTCTGCGCACCTGTTCACCGACGACTCGCTGGCCGCCTACGACGCCGACGCCACCGACCTGGTGGTCGAGCGGTCGCTGGAGCTGCTCGCCCGGCTGGGCGGCTGAGCAGCCGACTCGTCAGCCCTGCTGGCGCAGGTAGCGCCCGAAGTGGGGGACGGTGAACGCGATCCGGCCGCGCTCGGACGCGTAGATCAGCCCCTTCTTGAGGAGCGCGTCGCGGGCGGGTGAGAGCGACTGCGGCTTCTTGCCGAGGACCCCGGCCACGTCGGCGGTGGGCACGCTCTCCACGTCGTCGAGCGGCCCGGTCCCGGCGAGCGCGACGGCGGCGTCGGCCATCGCCCGGAGGTAGTCGCGCTCCCCCGGCGTCGCGCGCTCGAAGCGCGAGCCGAAGAAGCCGACAGCGAGCTCCGACTCCGCCTCCGGTGCGGCCACCGCGACGTCGTCGGAGGTGATCGGGGAACGGGGTGCCCGGTCCCAGACGGCCTTGCCGTAGGCCTGGATGAAGTAGGGGTAGCCGCCGGTGGCGTCGTAGAGCGCCGTCAGCGCCGCGTCGTCGTACGTCGCGTCCTCGTCGGCGGCAGGTGCGACCAGGGCGCGGTCGGCGGCCTCGCGGGGCAGCCGGTCGATCCGCTGGTAGCGGAACAGCCGTTCGGAGTAGGACTTGCTCGCGCTCAGGACCGCCGGGAGGTGCGGGAGGCCGGCGCCGACCACGATCACCGGCAGGCCCGACTGGCTGAGCTCGTGGCAGGCTGCGCAGAGCGCGGAGACGTCGTCGGGACCGAGGTCCTGCATCTCGTCGATGAAGACGCCGACCCCCTGACCGACGTCGGCGGCGAGTCCCCCGACGTCGGTGAAGAGCTCGACCAGGTCGATCTCCACGTCACCGGAGTCGGCCCGGCCCTTCACAGCGGGCGCGTCGATGCCCGGGTGCCACTGGTCGCGCAGCCTCGCACCGGTGCCGGCCTCGCGCTGCGCGAACGAGCGGATCACCCCCAGCACGTGCGCGACCGACTCCTCGTCGCGGTGGCCGAGCTCGCGGACCGCCTGGTGGAGCGCGGAGGACAGCGGTCGGCGCAGCGACTGGTCGGGCCGCGCCTCGAGCTTGCCCGTGCCCCAGCCGCCGCGCACGGCGGCCGAGCGCAGCGCGTTGAGCAGCACGGTCTTCCCGACGCCGCGCAGGCCGGTAAGGACCAGTGACCGCTCCGGTCGCTGGGCCGCCACCCGCGCGAGCACGACGTCGAACGTCGCGAGCTGCTCGTCACGACCGGCCAGCTCCGGCGGCCGCTGGCCGGCGCCGGGCGCGTACGGGTTCCGGATCGGGTCCACGCCGGGAGGGTATCGGTGCGTCTAGCATGCGCCGTAGATTCAGCCCCGGCGCGTCCCGGGACCCGGTCAGCCGACCTCGCCGAGCCCGGCCCGGCGGCGGGTCAGCGCCACGTCGTACGCCTGGTCGAGGCCGGCCCGGAGGACGGTGATCACCTCGGGCACCTCGTCGACGGCGAGCCGGAACGAGCCGGTGCAGACGTTGTCGCGCCACAGCGACAGCACGACCAGCCCGGCCTCCTGGTGCCACGAGACCCGCAGCGCGCGGTCGCCCCCGCGGGCGTCGAGGTGGATCGACCCCGTCTCCGGCAGCGGGCGCGCCTTGGACATGCCTCCATTCTGCGTCGTCGCGGCCGGCAGCGGTAGTGGTCGGCCCGACGACCTAGAATCGCCGGACGTGCCCGAGCTGCCCGAGGTCGAGGCGCTGGCCCAGGACCTGAGGGGCCGGCTCGCCGACCGTGCCATCGCCAAGGTCCACGTCGTGGCGTTCTCCGCGCTCAAGACGTTCGACCCGCCGGTGCAGGCGCTCGAGGGCGCGATGGTCGACGACGTCACCCGCCACGGCAAGTTCCTCGACATCGACGCGGCGGGGCTCCACCTCGTCTTCCACCTCGCCCGCGCGGGCTGGATCCGCTGGCGCGACGAGCTGCCGCCGGTCCCGCCACGGCCGAGCAACAAGTCGCCGCTCGCGGTGCGCGTGATCCTCGACGACGACACCGGGATCGACGTGACCGAGGCGGGCACCAAGAAGAGCCTGGCGGCGTACGTCGTGCGGCAGCCGTCCGACGTCAAGGGCATCGCGTCGCTCGGCCCTGACCCGTTGGCGGAGGGTTTCACGATCGACCGGCTGGGCGAGATCCTCGCAGGAGGCCGGCCGGGCGCAGGTCAAGGGTGTGCTGCGTCACCAGGGGACGATCGCGGGCATCGGCAACGCCTACTCCGACGAGATCCTCCACGCCGCCAGGCTGTCGCCGTTCAAGCCGGCCAACGGGTTCACCGACGGCGAGCTGCAGATCCTCTACGACGCGATGCGCGGCGTGCTCGGTGACGCGGTCGAGCGCTCGCGCGGGCTCGCCGCCAGCGAGCTGAAGGGCGAGAAGAAGACCCACCTCGCGGTCCACGGCCGCACCGGCGAGGCGTGCCCCGTCTGCGGCGACACCGTGCGGGAGGTGAGCTTCGCCGACTCGAGCCTTCAGTACTGTCCGACCTGCCAGACCGGCGGCAAGCCGCTGGCCGACCGTCGGATGTCCCGACTGCTCAAGTGAGAGGGCACATGTTCTCCGCGATCCCCGCCGTGACCGTCCCCGAGCTCGACGACCCGCTGCCCGACGCGACCTGCGTCCTCGACGTCCGCGAGCAGGTGGAGTGGGACCACGGCCACATCGAGGGCGCCCGTCCACCTGCCGATGATGGAGCTCGGTCGAGCGACGCGGCGAGATCCCGGTCGGCCCGGTGCTCGTCGTGTGCCGGGTCGGTTCACGGTCGGCGCAGGTCACGGCGTACCTCGTCCAGCAGGGCGTACGACGCCGTCAACCTCGACGGCGGCATGGTCGACTGGGCGGCCGCCGGCCGGGCCATGGTCAGCGAGACCGGGCAGCCGCCGCAGGTGGTGTGAGCCCGCTCAGGGCGACTCGGTCATCCCGTCGAGCTGGTCCTGCAGGCCGTCCAGCTCGCCCGACATCACCTCGTCGATCTCGGCGGCGCACTTCTCGAGCACGTAGCCGCCCATCGCGTCGACCTCCTCACGGGCCTGCTTGCCGAAGTCGTCGCCGAGGCTCTCCAGCTCCTCGGCGGTGGCGTCGGCGTCCAGCCCGGCGAGGGTCTCGACCATCCGGTCGAGCCCACGTCGCGCCTCGGCCGGCAGGTCGTCAGGCAGGTCCGCGTCCTTCATCCGATCGGCCCACTCACGGGCCGACCGCACCTTCTCCTCGACGTTCTCCTCCCGAGGTCCAGCTGGCTCCTCATCTGCTCGACGTAGAGGCTGCAGAACCCGGCGCGGTCGCCGCCGGTGCGAGGCGGACTCGTCCTCACCGCAGCCAGCGAGCAGGCCGAGCACCAGCAGGAAGGTCGCCAGGGTCGCGCGGGTCATGGGTCCACCATCGCCGATGGCTGGTGACGGCGTCCCGGGTTCAGGCCCATCCGCGGGTGGTGGGACCGGCAGGGCCCGCCAGCCGCGCGAGGTAGTCGTCGCGGGCGATCTCGACGACGCCCAGGCCGGCCAGGTGCGGGGTCTGCCACTGGACGTCCACCAGCCGTCGGTCGGCGTGCTCGTCGGAGAGCAGGTCGACCAGCCCGATCAGCGCCACCTTGGACGCGTCGGTCTCGCGGTGGAACATCGACTCCCCGGCGAACAGGCCACCGATCGCGACGCCGTACAGGCCACCGGCGAGCCGCCCGTCGCGCCAGGCCTCGACCGAGTGCACCCAGCCGAGCTCGTGGAGGCGCAGGTACGCCGCCCGGACGTCGCCGTCGATCCAGGCGTGCGGGCGGCGCGGGTCGGCGCAGCCGTCGATGACGGCCGCGCAGGCGGTGTCGACCCGGATCTCGAAGCGGCGGGCCGACCGGCGCAGGGAGCGGCTGACGTGCAGTCCGTCGAGCGGGAGGATGCCGCGGTCCACCGGGCTCCACCACCCCGGCGCATCGGCCTCGGGGAACGGCATCGGGAAGATCCCGGCCCGGTAGGCGGCCAGCACCGTGCCCGGTTCGAGGTCGGCGCCGATCGCGACCAGGTCGTCGTCGTCCGGCCACCGGTCCGGCGCCGGGAACGCCCACGACGTCGGCGCGGGCTCCACGGGCGGCATGCCCCGAACGATGGCACGCCACCGGAGCTCCGGCGGTCCCGTGCCACGGACCTCCGAGCGAGTCGCGCACCTCCTGGGGAAACTCGGCCAGAGGCGGTCCCCGCCCAGCGGGAAACCGCCGCTCCCGCACCGCCCGTAGGATCGGGGCATGGGCGCGATGAGTTCCATCTCCAAGCGGTTGGCACCGCGGGTCACCGAGCTGGCGCCGGGGCTGACGACGACCTTCGTCCGCGAGGCGCTCAAGCGCGCGATCGACGGGGTCGGGCCGCTGCCGCCGGCGGCGCAGGCGGCCGACAAGCAGCTCGCGGAGCAGAAGGGGAACGTCGACCGGGCGATCCACGAGGTGATCGAGAACCACGTCCGGTTCGCCGGCGCCCAGGGCTTCGTGACCAACCTCGGCGGGCTGGTCACCGCCGCCGTCACGATCCCCGCGAACATCTCCGGGCTCGCGCTGATCGAGTGCCGGATGATCGCCGCGATCGCCCACCTGCGCGGCTACGACCTCGACGACCCGCGCGTGCGCAACGCGATCCTGGTCTGCCTCCTGGGCGAGGACGCCGTCAAGGACCTGCTGAAGAAGAAGAAGATCCCCGCGCCCCCGATGGCGCTCGCCACGGCGCCCGCCCACGACGCCGGGCTCGACACCACGCTCTCCGCGATCGTCGCCTCGGACCTGATCACCCGGGTGGCCGGCAAGCGGCTCGCGACCACGATCGGGCGTCGCGTCCCGGTCGTCGGCGGCATCGTCGGCGCCAGCGCGGACGGCTACGCCACCTGGCGGATCGGCCGCTACGCCGACCGCGAGCTCCTGCCCCGCGCGGCCCGGTAGAACCGCAGCGCCGCCCGGCCCGACCCGCTCGCCTGGAGCCGTCGGACGGTCTTCTCGCGCCAGCGGTACGTCGGTCGCAGGTGCGCCCGCTCGAGGTCGCGCCGCGTGTCCTCGAGCTCGGCGCGCAGGTCGCCCTCGGTCCGCACCAGCCGGGCGTTCTCGACCAGCAGCGCGGTGACCGCGTCGAGGGCGGCGTCGGCCACCTGCGCCTCGTCGGGCGAGTCCGGGTCGGCGTACGTCGTGGCCGGCGGGTCGCCCACGAGGTCGGCCAGGTCGCCGACCACGTCGTAGCCGCGGTCACGGACCACCCCGCTCCAGCGCTCCTGGAGCTCGGCGACCCAGCCGTACTCCTCGGGCGGCAGCGTCAGCCGCGGCGACGACGTCCGGCGCGACAGCGTCTGGTGGGCGATCAGCTCCCGCACCAGGGGCCGGTAGGCGGCCGGCGGCACGAGCTTGTTGGCCTTCACGTTGATGCGGCGCACCGCCGTCGTCTCGGGCACGCCCAGCGACGGGTTGGCCCGCTCCGGCTCGACGTCGAGGTGGAGCTCGCCGAGGTCGAACGCCGCGCTGAACCGCTCCCAGAGCAGGTCGTCGCGGCCCGCCCGGCCGCGGCACGGTCACCAGGTGGACCCGCTCCGGCGGAAGCTCGGCCGCCCAGCGGTCGAGGATGTCGGGGATCTCCTGCACGCCCCAGAACCAGGCGCCGATCGCGCTCGTCGCGCGCCGGGTCGCGGATCTGCTCGAGGAACCGGCCGTAGGGCAGCTCGCGCCGGTGCTTGACGTTCTCCTGCCACTCGGCGGGGATCTGCCGCACCAGGTCGCGCACCGACAGCACCACGTGCACCTCGGTGTCGGGATGGCCCAGCGACGCGAGGGCGCGGGCCGACCTGCCCGCGCGACGCGGTCGCCAGGATCTCGTGGCTGATGATCGCGGTGCGTCCGGCCGGGCTTCTCGAGGAACCCGCGGACCTGCTCGGCGAGCGCGTCCCAGGCGCCGACCGCCTCGTCCTCCAGGCCGCCCCACGGCAGCTGCATCAGGTCGAGCGCGGCGAGGAAGTGGGCGTCGAACCGCTCGGCGGCGTACAGCACCCCCTGCTCGGCCAGCCGGTCCCGGTTGCGGAACAGCACGTCCTGGAGGTGGCTGGTGCCGGTCTTGGGGGTGCCGACGTGGAGCAGGACCCGTCGGCTCACGGTGCCTCCTCCGGTCTCGGCGTCAGTGCGGCGGACAGCAGCAGTCGCAGCGCCAGGTCGAGCGTCTCGGCCACGTCGGGGCTCTCGACCCCGGCCCGGTCGACCGGCAGCACGAGCGCCGGTTCGCCGTGCACAGGGTAGCGACCGCGCGCGATCTGCTGGTGCAGCCGTTCGGCCTCCTCGCGCACCCACGCCCGGTGCCGGGCGGGCACGACCAGCGGCAGCCCGGGAGCCTGCGCGAGGACAGGTCGCAGCACCTCGGCGATCACCCGGGCGCGGACGCCCGGCTCGGCCAACGGCCGCAGCGCCGAGCTGATCCGGCGACCCAGGTCGACCGCCGACGCCGCCATCGACGCCGGCGCGCCGGGCCCGCGACGGACGCCGAGCAGCCGGGCGGCCAGCCGGGGGTCGGTGACCAGGTGGGCCCGGTTGGGACCGGGCCGGAGTCGCTCGCTGCGGGCGAGCTCGACGAGGTCGATCGGACGCGGCAGCGCCCCGCGGGAGACCCGCCGGTCGAGCCAGGCCGACCACGGCACGGCGCCGTGCCGGAAGCAGTGCGCGGTCCAGAGGTCGACCAGCATCCGGCCGGTGTCGGTGCCGACCACGACCACCCGTCCGCCGTACCCGCCCGGCGGCCGGCCGCGGGCGACGAGGTGACGGCGCAGCGGCTCGACGTACTCGGGGTCGCCGAGCAGGTGGTAGCGCACCCGCCAGGGCCGCACCCACCCGCGCGGCGCGGGTCGGCGAGGTGGGCCGCGAGGTCGCGGGCGAGCAGCACCGCGGCCAGCCGGGCCAGCTCCGTGGTCGGGTACGGCGCCCGGGTCGATGGGCCGGGGCCCGTGGTCGGGCACGGCCGGGCCGTCGACCAGCGGCAGGGCCGGGCGGGCCCGGCGCGGCGGGTCGACGCTGAGCACCCGCTCGACCAGAAGGGGGCGCGGGTTGCCCGCGCGGTTGACCCGGCGGAGCAGCTCCAGCTGCTGGGCGCCCGGCAGGGCCGGTCCCGCGGCCGGGGCGTCACCCGCCCACTCGCGCCACGGGGTGGTGCCGCCGTCGCGCAGGTGCGCGACCCACCCCCACGCCCGACCGGTCACCGCGAGCGCAGCCGTTCCGCGTTCCTCCGCAGCCGGTCGGCGAGCCGGTGGTCGGGGTCGGGTCGGGCCGCGGCCTCGGAGGTCATCGCGGCCAGCGCCTCCATCGCGACCTGGAACCGCGGACGCGCCCGCACCCGGTCGGGGTTGCGCCACTCCTCGTCCGGGTCCGGCCGCACCGGCATCAGGTCGGCGACGTCGCCGACGACGTCGACGCCCGCCTGCGCGACCCACTCGAGCCACTGCCGGCTGCGCTCCTCGACCCAGTCGTAGTCGTCGGGCGGCAGCATGATCCGCGGGGAGTCTCCCCGGACCAGCTCCTGCTCGGCCAGCATGTCGCGGATCAGGGCGTCGTAGGCCGCCTCCCGGCGGGTCTCGCGGTCGAGCCGGACGTTGAGCTGGCGCAGCACCGCGGTCTCGACGACGCCGAGCGAGGCGTTCGCCCGGACGCTATCGAGTGGGCCCCACGCGGGATCGATCTGCGCCGCCCGGCAGAACCGCTCCCACAGCCCGTCGCCGGCCACGCCCTGCTGCGGGACCGTCACCAGGTGGATGTGCTCCGGCGGCACGTGGGCGCCCCACGTGCCGAGCACGGCGGGGAGGTCGAAGGAGCGGGCGAACCAGGTCTTGCCGTGCTCGGCCTTGCGGAGGAAGCGGCGGAACCGCCAGGTGCGGCCCTGCTTGATGCTCTCCTGCCACGCGGCGGGCAGCTGCCGGGCGAGGTCGCGGGCGGTGTAGACGATGTGGACCTCGGCGTCCTGCAGGTCGTTCATGGCGCTTCGCGACGTACCGCGGTCGGGCCGGGGCCAGGATCTCGTGGCTGACGACGACGGTCCCGGTGCGCTTCCGGATCCGCTTGACCAGCGCCTCCCAGCTGCCCTTCGCGTGCCCGGGCTCCCCGCCCCAGTCCTGCCCGAGCAGGTCGAGCGCGGCCCGGAAGTGGAACAGCCCCGGGCTCACCAGCGGCGACCGGGTCGGGAAGTGGACGTCGTGCGTGGCCAGGGTCGCGGCGTTGCGGGACAGCCGGTCCTGGAGGTAGGTGGTGCCGGTCTTGGGTGCTCCGATGTGGAGGTAGACCGTCCGGCTCATGCGGGCGATTCTGCCGCACCGGTACCCGAGGGCCCGTACGACGGCCGACGGACTCGGCCGCCCGAGCACCCCGGCCAGCCAGACGCTGGTGGCGACGAGCGCGGTGAGATCGACGCCGTGCTCGATGCCGAGCCCGGTCAGGAGCCACACCAGGTCCTCGGTGGCGAGGTTGCCCGTGGCCGACTTCGCGTACGGGCAGCCACCGAGTCCGCCGGCGCTGGCGTCGAAGGTCGTGATGCCGCACTCCAACGCGGCGGCCGCGTTGGCGAGCGCCTGGCCGTAGGTGTCGTGGAAGTGCAGGGCGAGCTGGTCGGTGGTCATCCCGGCGTCGGTGAAGGCCGCGAGCAGCGCCCGGACGTGGCCGGCGGTGCCGACCCCGATCGTGTCGCCGAGGCTGAGCTGGCTGGCGCCGAGGTCGAACAGCCGCTTCCCGACCGACACGACCTGCTCGAGCGGGACCGCGCCCTCCCACGGGTCGCCGAAGCACATCGACACGTAGGCGCGGACGTCGAGCCCGGCGTCGCGGGCGCGGCGGACGGTCGGCTCGAACATGGCGAACTGCTCGTCGAGGCCGCGGTTGAGGTTCTTCTGCGCGAACGTCTCGGTCGCGGAGCCGAAGATCGCGACGTGCCGGACACCGAGCTCGAGCGCGCGGTCGAGGCCGCGCTCGTTGGGCACCAGCACCGGGCAGTCGCGGCCCGCCTCGCCGAGGAGGGTCATCAGCTCGGCGGCGTCGGCGAGCTGCGGGACCCAGCGGGGGTGGACGAACGACGTCGCCTCCACGATCGGGAGCCCGGCCGCCAGCAGTCGACGTACGAACTCGGCCTTCGCCTCGACCGGCACGACGCCCTGCTCGTTCTGGAGTCCGTCACGCGGGCCGACCTCGTAGATCGTGACCCGCTCGGGCAGCCCGGGACGCCGCTCGACCATCGGCAGCGTCACGCGTCGTCCTCCGGTGTCACGACGAACAGCGTCGCGCCGAGCGCCACCTGGTCGCCGGGACCGGCGCCGACGGTCGTCACGGTGCCCGCGAACGGCGCCTTCAGCGCCAGCTCCATCTTCATCGCCTCCAGGGTGCCGAGCACGGTGCCCTCCGCGACCTGCTCCCCCTCGGAGACGCGCACGTCGAGGACGGTACCGGGCATCGGTGCCGCGATGCTGCCGTCGCCCGCAGCCTGGGACCCGGCGAGCCGGTCGGGCCGCGCGAAGTGGTGCCGCTGACCGTGCAGGGCCAGGTCGACGAAGTCCCGCTGCGCGTTCACGACCGCGCGCACCCGATGACCGTCGACCACCGCCTCCAGCACGTGGTCGGCGGCCGAGATCTCGCGGACGGCGAGGCCGTCGACCCGGCCGGCCGCCCGGTCGACCACGACGTCGCGGTCGAGCTCGACCAGGGTCGGTGCCGGGGTCGCCGGCGATCCGGAAGCCGTCGGCCTGGAAGGGGTGGCCGGTGTCGAGCGAGGAGACCATGGCCGACGTCCACGCCGCCAGCGCGCGGGGCAGCCCGGCGTCGGGGGCGGGCACGTCGTGGTGGTCGAGCCAGGCCGTGTCGATCGTCGCGTCACGGAACTCGTCGGAGGCGACCAGCGCCCGCAGGAACCCGGCGTTCGTCGTCAGCCCCAGGATCGCGGTGCCGTCGAGGGCGTCGACCAGCAGCCGTCGGGCCGACTCCCGGTCGGGGCCGTGGGCGATCACCTTGCCCAGCATCGGGTCGTACGACGTGGACACCACCTGGCGCGGCAGGAGGGCGTGGTCGACGCGGATCCCCTCGCCGACGGGCCAGCGGACGAGGCTGGCCTGGCCCGCCTGCGGCAGGAAGCCGCCGAACGAGTCCTCCGCGTAGACCCGCGCCTCGATCGCGTGGCCGGTGGGCCGCACGTCGTCCTGGGTGATCGGCAGCGGCTCGCCCAGCGCGACGCGCAGCTGCAGCTCCACCAGGTCGAGGCCGGTGACCAGCTCGGTGACGGGGTGCTCGACCTGCAGCCGGGTGTTCATCTCCAGGAAGTAGGCCTGGTCGGTGTCGGCGTCGAGCAGGAACTCGACGGTCCCGGCGTTGACGTAGCCGACGTGCTGCGCCAGCGCGACCGCGGACGACGTGACCAGCTCGCGGACCGCGGGCGTGATCGTCGGCGCCGGCGCCTCCTCGAGCACCTTCTGGTGGCGTCGCTGGGTGGAGCAGTCGCGCTCGCCGAGGTGCACGACGGTGCCGTGGGAGTCGCCGATGACCTGCACCTCGATGTGACGGCCGTGCTCGACGTACTTCTCGACCAGCATGGTGTCGTCGCCGAACGCCGCGGCCGCCTCGCGCTTCGCCGCCGCGACCGCGTCGGCCATCTCGGCCTCGGACCGCACGACCCGCATCCCCTTGCCGCCGCCGCCGGCCGCGGCCTTCACGAGCACCGGGAACGGCGCCCTCGCCGGTCGGCACGACCGGGCACGCCCGCCGCGACCGCGAGGTCCCGGGCGGCGTCCTTGCGTCCCATCTGCGCCATCACCTCGGCCGACGGCCCGACCAGGTGGACGCCGGCGGCCTCCAGCGCGGCGGCGAACGGCGCCCGCTCGGACAGGAAGCCGTAGCCCGGGTGGACGAACCGGGCTCCGTTGTCGACGGCGGCCGCGACCACCGCGTCGACGTCGAGGTACGACGGCACCCGCACCGCGTCGTCGGCCGCGTGCACGTGGGGCGCGTCGAGTCGAGGTCGGTGAAGATCGCGATCGTGTGCCAGCCCATCCGGGCCGCGGTGCGCATCACGCGGACCGCGATCTCGCCGCGGTTGGCGACGAGCAGGACGTGGTCTGGGTCGCTCATCGATCAGATCCTTTCGCGGTGCCGGGGTCCCCGCGGCGTTGTCCGCGGAGGAGCGCAGCGGGGGAGCGGAGAACGTCGTGGAGTGGTTTCACATTCTGAAGATGCCGTAGGAGGGGTCGGGCGTGGGCGACTGGGCGGCGACCGCGAGACCCATGCCGAGCACCCGGCGGGTGTCGGCGGGGTCGATCACGCCGTCGTCCCAGAGCCGGGCCGTCGCGTAGTACGGCGAGCCCTGGGTCTCGTACTGCTCGCGGATCGGCGCCTTGAACGCGTCGTCGTCGTCGCGACCGGCGACGGTGGCCAGGACGTTGGCCGCCTGGTCGCCGCCCATCACGGAGATCCGTGCGTTCGGCCACATCCAGAGGAAGCGCGGGTCGTAGGCGCGGCCGCACATGCCGTAGTTGCCCGCGCCGAAGGAGCCGCCGATGACGACCGTGAACTTCGGGACCACGCTGCAGGCCACCGCCGTCACGAGCTTGGCGCCGTCGCGGGCGATGCCGCGGTTCTCGTACTCCTTGCCGACCATGAAGCCGGTGATGTTCTGCAGGAACACCAGCGGGATGCCGCGCTGGTTGCAGAGCTGGATGAAGTGCGCGCCCTTGAGCGACGACTCGCTGAACAGGATGCCGTTGTTGGCGACGATCCCGACCTCGTGGCCCCAGATCCTGGCGAAGCCGCACACCAGCGTCTCGCCGTAGAGCTGCTTGAACTCGTGGAACCGGCTGGCGTCGACCACCCGGCGGATCACCTCGCGCACGTCGTACGGCGTGCGGGTGTCGGTCGGCACCACGTCGTAGAGGCTCGCGGGGTCCTCGCGCAGGCTCCTCCACCGCCACCGGGGTCGGCCCGTGCGTCTGCGACGGCCGGCAAGGTGCCCACGATGCTGCGCACGATCGCCAGCGCGTGCGCGTCGTCCTCGGCGAGGTGGTCGACCACGCCCGACGTCCGGGCGTGGACGTCGCCGCCGCCGAGCTCCTCGGCCGTCACGACCTCGCCGGTCGCGGCCTTCACCAGCGGCGGGCCACCGAGGAAGATCGTGCCCTGCTCCTTGACGATGACGGACTCGTCGGACATCGCGGGGACGTAGGCGCCGCCGGCCGTGCACGACCCCATCACGCTCGCGATCTGCGGGATGCCGCGGCCGGACAGGTTGGCCTGGTTGAAGAAGATCCGGCCGAAGTGCTCGCGGTCGGGGAACACCTCGTCCTGCATCGGCAGGAACGCGCCGCCGGAGTCGACGAGGTAGACGCACGGCAGCCGGTTGTCGGCGGCGACCGTCTGCGCGCGCAGGTGCTTCTTCACCGTCATCGGGTAGTAGGTGCCGCCCTTGACGGTCGCGTCGTTCGCGACGACCACGCACTCGCGACCGCTCACCCGACCGATGCCGGTGACGATGCCGGCGCTCGGCACGGCGTACACGTCGTCGTCGCCCTTGCCGTACATGCCGAACGCCGCCAGCGGGTTCAGCTCGAGGAACGGGCTGCCGGGGTCGAGCAACCGGTCGACCCGGTCGCGGACCAACAGCTTGCCGCGGTCGGTGTGCTTCCTCCGGGCGCTCTCCGAGCCGCCCTTCCGCACCGTCGCGAGCCGCTCCCGCAGCTCGTCGACCAGCTCCGTCATCTCCACCACGCGGCAAGGTTAGCGATCATTAACCAACCGCGTCCACCGGTCAGCCGTCGTACGCCGCCCGGATCGCCTCCTCCAGACCGGCCGGCCCGCTCAACGCCCCCGACCCGTCGGTCAGGTGCACGTCGCGGCAGCCGTAGCCCTCCAGGACCGCGCCGGTGCGGCCGGTGCCGTCGTCCCAGACGACCAGCCAGCGCGGACCGAGCTCCTGGGTGCACATCCGGCCGGGGTCGGCCGGAGCAAGCGCGCCGAGACCGTCGGCCACGGCGGCCCAGCGCCCGCCCGAGACCTCGACCGGCTCACCCACCAGCCGCCAGGCGGCATCCGAGAGCTCGTAGCGGCACACCGACGCCCGCTCGGGCAGCCGGAGCCCGGGGGCTGCGTCGGCGGGGTCGCCCGACCCCTCGTCGGCCAGCTCGTCCGGGCAGACCGGGCCCGAGGGCGGCGGCGCCTCCGTCGCCGTCGTGGGCTCGTCGCCACCGCAGCCCGTTGCGAGGGCCAGCACCGTGGCGCCGGCCGCGAGTCGTACCAGGTTTCCGAGATCATGGGGGTAGGACGGGCCACCGGCCGGATCGGTTGCACGGCTCAGACGGGGAGGTGCTCGGCAGAGGAACGCGGTCGTCTGCTGCCAGGCGCGGGCGGTGGCCTCGGGGTGGTGGAGGAAGAAGTCGTCGTTGTCGAAGGCGTGGTTGGCGCCCTCGTGCAGCTCGACCCGGGCGGGGCGACCGTCGGCCGTGACCGCCGCGGTGATCGCGTCGACCTGGGCCAGGGGGAGGTAGTCGTCGGCGGTGCCGAAGTGGTGGAGGCTCGGGCACGTCACCTGCGGCGCCAGGTCCAGGAGCCCGGGCAGGGCGCTGCCGTAGTAGCTGACCAGCACCGCGGGCGCCACGTCCGCCGCCACGTTGAACGCCAGCCCGCCACCGAAGCAGAAGCCCACGACCCCGGGAGTGCCGCGCACCTCGTCGAGCGCGGCCAGCCGCTCGAACGCCTCGTCCGCGTCGGCCACCGTCGTCGCCCAGTCGAGCCGGCCCATCAGCGCCACCGCCTGCTCGACGTCCGCCGCGTCGGCCGATCCTGCTCGTCGAGCCGCCAGTAGAGGGCGGGCGCCAGCACGACGTACCCGGCGGCGGCGAGGTCGGCCGCCCGACGCCGGATGTAGGCGCTGACCCCGAAGATCTCCTGCAGCAGCAGCAGACCGGGCCCCGAGCCGGACTCCGGCAGCCAGAGGTGGGCAGGCATCTCACCGTCGGCCGTGGTCACCGGCACCGTCGTCGGGTTCGTCGGGCGTCACCCGCCCACCTTCTCGTCCCCGCACCTCGGTAGTCCAGTGAGGAATGGCCCTGCAGAGAGCCTGAGCAGGGCGCCAGTTGTCACTGGACTACCGACCTGATGGCGGACTGGCCCGACCGTAGAGTTCCTCGCATGGCGACCCGACCGACCGGTGACGAGGCGCTCGCGGCCGACCCGTTCGACTGGCAGGTGACCAAGGCCGGGGCGGTGCTGGTGTTCCGCGGCGGGCGGCAGGTCGTGACTGTCGGCGGCCGGGCCGGGCGCACGCTCGCGGCCCAGCTCGAGGGGGCCGACGAGACCGCGGCCCAGCAGCTCCTGGCCCGCGCCACGGGCAACTACCGGCGCGGCAACGAGCGATGACGCCGCGGGTGGTCCTCATGTGCGGGGTGGCCGGCTCGGGGAAGTCGACCCACGCCCGGAGGCTCGAGCGGGACGGCTGGCTGCGACTCTCGATCGACGGCGAGGCGTGGCGCCGGGGGTACCGGGAGATGCCGCTGCCGGTCGAGCTCGTCGATGACATCCGGAGCCAGCAACGAGTGGCGCTGGCGGCGGCGGTGCGGGAGGGCCGCGACGTCGTCGTGGACTACTCGTTCTGGAGCCGGGGCCAGCGCGACGACTACCGCAGGCTCGCCCGCGAGGCGGGCGCCGACGTCGAGGTCCGCTACTGCCCGGTCACGGCGGCGGACGCCCACCGGCGGATCACCGACCGCAACGGCGGGCCCCGCAGCGCCGACACCTACGTCGTGGCGGCCGAGACGCTCACGGCGTACCTCGACGGCTTCGAGGAGCCGGGGCCGGACGAGACCGACGTGTCCGTCGTCCGCGCGACCCTCGATCCGGGAGTTAGCGACCGCTAACCTGGGCGCGTGTCCACCGAGGCCGTCACCCGCCGCGACCAGCTGCTCGCCACCGCGGCCGAGCTGTTCGCGAAGCGTGGCTTCCACGGCGTCTCGGTCGCCGACCTCGGGGCCGCCTGCGGCATCTCCGGTCCCGCGCTCTACAAGCACTTCCCGTCCAAGGACGCGATCCTCGCCGAGATGCTGGTCTCCATCAGCGAGGAGCTGCTGGCCGTCGGCCGCGAACGGGTGGCGCTCGCGCAGCGGCCCGACGACGCGGTCCGGGCGCTCGTCGACTGGCACGTCGAGTTCGCGTTGACCCGCCGGGCCCTGATCGTGGTCCAGGACCGCGACTGGGAGTCGCTCCCGGACGCCGCCCGCGAGCAGGTGCGCGGACTCCAACGGGCGTACGTCGACGTCTGGGCCGACCAGCTTGGTCGGGTGCACAGCGGGCTGGAGGTCGACCGGGCCCGCGCGATGGCGCACGCCGCGTTCGGCCTCATCAACTCCACGCCCCACTCGGGGCTGCTGCCCGACGCGCAGATGCGGGCGCTGCTCACGAGCATGGCGCTGGGTGCCCTCGGCCTGGTGGACCGGGAGCGGTAGTGCTGGCGGCGTTCGGCGTCGGCTTCCTGGCCGCCGGCTCGCTCCTCGTGGGGGCGGCGATCGGGATCTGGGCCCGGCTCCCGGCCCGCGCGGTCGCGCTCGTGATGGCGCTCGGTGCCGGGGTGCTGATCGCCTCGGTGGCCTACGAGCTGATCGACGAGGCGCTGCGGGAGGACACCCACACCGAGGTGATGATCGGCGCGACCGCGGGCGCGCTCGTGTTCTTCGTGGGCGACGTGCTGGTGTCGCGCGGCGGGGCCGGCCGGCGCAAGCGCTCGGCGGGCGTCGGCGCCGGTGCCGCGGCGGCGCTGGCCCTCGGTGCCCTGCTCGACGGGATCCCGGAGTCGGCCGCGCTGGGCGCCACGATGCTCGAGACCGGCACCCCCAGCGTGGTGTTCCTGGCCGCCGTCGCGCTCTCGAACCTCCCCGAGGGGCTGTCGTCGGCGGCCGGCATGCGGCGGTCGGGCCACTCCGCCCGCGCGATCCTGACGCTGTGGCTCGGGATCTGCGTGGCGGCCGCGGCCGCCGCCGCGGTCGGGTACGGCGCGCTGGGCGGCGTCTCGGCCGGGGTGCTGGCACTGGTGCTGTCGTTCGCGGCCGGCGCGATCCTCACGATGCTCGCCTCGACGATGCTGCCCGAGGCCGCGGCGGAGGGCGGCGGTCCCGAGGTGGGGCTCGCCGCGACCGGCGGATTCCTGCTCGCCGTGCTGCTCGGCGGCTGAGTCAGTCGGACGCGAAGGCCGCGTCGAACGACGCGGTCGGCGGGTCGTAGTCGAAGCGGCGCAGGAACTCCAGCGCCTCCTTCGCGCCGTGCAGCCGGTCCATGCTGGCGTCCTCCCACTCGACCGAGATCGGACCGTCGTACCCGATCGCGGCGAGCGCCCGGAACGCGTCCTCCCACGGGACGTCGCCGCGACCGGCGGAGACGAAGTCCCAGCCCCGGTGCTGGTCTCCCCACGGCAGGTGCGAGGAGAGGATGCCGTTGCGGCCGCCGCCCATCCGCATCCGGGTGTCCTTGCAGTCCACGTGGTAGATCCGGTCGGCGAAGTCGGAGATGAACGCGACCGTGTCGAGGCCCTGCCACACCATGTGGCTCGGGTCCCAGTTGAGGCCGAACGCCGCGCGGTGGCCGATCGCCTCGAGCGTCCGGGCGGTGGTCCAGTAGTCGTAGGCCAGCTCGCCCGGGTGGACCTCGAGCGCGAACCGGACGCCGCACTCGTCGAAGACGTCCATGATCGGGTTCCAGCGGTCGGCGAAGTCCTGGTAGCCCGCGGCGATCCGGTCGGCCGGCACCGGCGGGAACATCGCGACGTAGGGCCAGACCGCGGAGCCGGTGAAGCCCACCACGGTGTCGACCCCCATCCGCTGGGCGAGCCGCGCCGTGAGAGCCAGCTCCTCGGCGGCGCGGCTGCCGCACCCCCTCCGGGTCGCCGTCGCCCCACACCCGCTCGCGGAGCAGCGGCTGGTGCCGGAAGTCGATCGGGTCGTCGCACACGGCCTGGCCGGTCAGGTGGTTGCTGATCGCCCAGACCTTCAGGCCGTGCTTCTCCAGGATGGCCAGCCGCCCCTCGACGTAGCCGTCCTCGTCCCAGCGCCAGGCGTCAAGGTGCTCGCCCGAGACCGCGATCTCGAGCCCGTCGTAGCCCCACTCGGCGGCGTACGACGCGACCTCCTCGAGGGTGAGGTCGGCCCACTGTCCGGTGAACAGCGTGTAGTTCTTGCCCATCAGCCCGCTCCCTCGACGTCGACGCGTGCCCCCGAGGCTGCCGCACTCTCCTCGATCGCCGCCAGCACCCGCTGCACGGCGAGCCCCTCGGCGAAGGACGGGGACGGGCTCCGGCCGGCGCTGATCGCGGCCAGGAGGTCGGCGGCCTGCGACGTGAACGTGTGGTCCCAGCCGAGGACGTGGCCGGGCGGCCACCACGCCGCCAGGTAGGGGTGCGACTCCTCGGTCACGAGCACCCGCCGGGCGCCGGACGTCGGGTCGGCCGGGTCGGTGAGGACCTGCAGCTCGTTGAGTCGCTCGAGGTCGAACGAGAGCGCGCCGTCGGTGCCGTACACCTCGACGGTCAGGCCGTTCTTGCGACCGGTCGCCATCCGGCTGACCTCGACGCTGGCCACCGCTCCGGAGCCGGTCTGGAGCGTCGCCCAGGCAGCGTCGTCGACCGTCACGGGTTCGGCCCCGCCGTCGCCGTGGCGCTCGGTGACGAATGTCCGCACCTGGCCGCTGACGGCGGTCACCGGCTCGCCGAGCAGGAACTGCACCTGGTCGACGACGTGCGACGCCAGGTCGCCCAGCGCGCCGGAGCCGGCCGTCTCCTGCCGCAGCCGCCACGTCATCGGAGCGTCGGCGTCGGCCAGCCAGTCCTGGAGGTACGCCGCACGCACCTGCCGGACCGCGCCGATCCGGCCGTCCGCGATCAGCTGCCGGGCCAGCGCCAGCGCGGGCACGCGGCGGTAGTTGAACGCCACCATCGAGGCCACGCCCCGGGCGGCCGCCGCCTGCGCCGCGGCGACCATCGCCTCGGACTCGGCGACGGAGTTGGCGAGCGGCTTCTCGACCAGCACATGCTTGCCGGCCTCGAGCGCGGCGATCGCGAGCTCGGCGTGCAGGTGACCCGGCGTGCAGATGTCGACGACGTCGACGTCGACGCGCTCGATCACCGCCCGCCAGTCGGTGGCGGTCTCCTCCCAGCCGTAGCGGAGCGCCGCCTCCTTCACCGCCCGCTCGTCGCGGCCGACCAGCAGCCGCCGGCGGACCGGCGCGGTGTCGGGGTAGAAGGCCCCCACGTTGCGCCAGGCGTTGGAGTGCGCCTTGCCCATGAAGGAGTAGCCGACGACCGCCACTCCGAGCGGGCGCGGGTCGCCTCCCGACGTACCGTCTGCCATGGGTCTGCCTCTCAGCTCAAGTCAGGGCGGTCAGGGACCGCAGGAACGCCAGCCCGTCGGACGCCAGCGCGTCAGGGCTCTCCGCCAGTGGCCGCCAGATCGAGGCGGCCACCGCGATGGCGGCGTTGTCGGGGGTGAAGCTCTCGATGTTCAGCGCACCGGCGTAGCCGACGTCGTCGAGGGCCGCGACGATCCCGGCCCAGTCGGTCTGGTCGTGCCCGGGTGCGCCCCGGTCGTTCCCGCAGACCTGCACGTGCACCAGGTGCTCGCCGGCCGTGCGGACCGCCGCGGCGCTGTCCCGCTCCTCGATGTGGAGGTGGTAGGTGTCGAGCGCCAGGCCCACGCCTTCGTCGAGCAGGCGCCCGAGCCCCGTCAGCGCCTGGTCGACCGTGTTGACCAGCGACGTCTCGTACCGGTTGAGGGGTTCGATCCCGAGTCGCACCCCGCGTTCGCCCGCGTAGGCAGCGACCGGCGCGAGGTGCTCGCGCCACTCGGCGTACGCCGCGTCCCGCTCCTCCGGGGTCAGCCGCCACACCCGCCCGGTCTGCGCGTAGAACGGCCCGCACACCGCGGGCGCCCCGACCGAGGCGGCCAGGTCGACGCAGTCGCGGAGGTACGCCTGGGTCCTGGTGACCGCACCGGGGCTCGCGGTCACCAGGTCCCGTCCGGGGGCCATCGCGCCGACGACGTACGGCGCGAGGCCCGTCTCCCGCAGGACCGCCGCGGTCTCGTCGTGGTCGAGGTCGCCGGAGTTCTCCAGCGGGAGCTCGATCGCGTCGAAGCCGAGTTCGGCGATCCTGCGGGCCAGGCCGGGCAGGTTCTCGTCCGTCAGGGGCGAGGACCAGACCCAGGTGTTGACCCCGAGAGGTCGGGAGGTCACGGAATCTGGCGCTCCTGCCAGACCTCGGGGTACCCGGGCAGGTCCTCGCCACCGAACTTCGCGTAGTGGCCGTCGGGCATGCCCTCGTTGGCCGCGAGGAAGTCGGCGCGCTCGGCCTCGGTGATCGGGACCTGCGGGAGCACCCACTCGGCGGGCACCTCCTCGCCAGCGAAGATCTTCTCGACCGCCAGCAGCGGGGTCCGCCACTGGAAGTTGGAGTAGACCGGCGCGAGACCGGTGAGCCCGGTCTCCTCCCACTTGCGCATGAAGCTCATCTCGTCCTCACCGGTCATGACCGGGTAGTCGACGCCGGCGTCCTCGAACGCCTCGATGGCGGCGACGCCGCCGTCACCCGCGTCCATCCACACGCCCGCGACGTCGCCCTGGGCGAGCTCGTCGGTGATGATCTTCTTGATCTCGGCCGGGTCGGCGCCGGTGAAGTAGTCGACCGCGTCGATGCCGTTCTCCTCGAAGATCTTCTCGGCGGCCGCCCAGCGGGTCTCGAGCACGTCGACACCCGGCAGGATCCGGAGCGCGACGACCTTGTCGCCCTCCTGGAGGTTCTCGACCAGGAAGTTCGCGGTCGCGATGCCCCAGGCGTAGCCACCGATCGGGTGGATGAACGTGGTCGGGCAGTCGGTGTCGACGCCACGGTCGAACACGATGACCGGCTTGCCGGTGTCGCACGCGCGCTCGACCGCCGGCGTCATCGCGGCCGTGGAGTTCGGCGAGATGATGAACGCGTCGCAGTTGCCCTCGCTGATGAAGTAGTCGATGTCGTCGATCTGCGTGTTGTCGTCGTCCTGCGCGTCGCGGGTCTCCATGTCGGAGATGACGCCGGCGTCCTCGAGCACCTCGAGCTGCTGGTTCATCGTGATCCAGCCGGTCTGGCGCCACGGGTTGGAGATCGAGGCGTTGGCGAAGCAGACCTTCTTGCCGCCCGCGCCGTCGGCGAAGTCCGAGGTGTCGGTCATCTCGCCGTCGATGTACTGGAGCCAGGGCTCGGACTCGTCACCCTCGAAGGTGGCGTCCATCTGCTCCATCTGGGTGTCGAAGTCCGCCTGGACGAACCACTCCTCGCTCGACGTGTCCTCAGCGGTGGGGTCGTCCTCCGCCACCGGGTCGTCGACCGAGCTGTCGGTGCTGCACGCGCTGAAGAGCGCGAGCACCGCGATGGACGCGAGCGCGCCCCTGACCTTGCGACTGCGCATCAGTTGGTCTCCCTTGTGGTTGGTGTGGTGCTGCTGGTGGTGCCGGGTGGTGCGGTGGATGCGGTGGTGCGTCCGAGAGGGGTACGGCGAGCGCCGCGCGGCCGACGGCCGACCTGCCACGCGCGGCCGGCTGCCGCGACGGCGAGGATGATGATCAGGCCCTGCACGGTGTCCCGCCAGGTGGCGGAGACCTCGTAGGTGGTGAGCAGCGTGAAGAGCAGCTCGAGCGCGAACGCGCCGGCGGCCGCCGAGAGCACCCAGCCCCGGCCACCCCCGAGCAGGACGCCACCCAGGACCACCGCCGTGATGGCGGTGAACTCGTAGCCCTGGCCGACCGAGGGGTGCACGCCGGCGTACCCGACCAGGATGATGCCGGCGACCGTGGCCGAGAGCGACGACAGCATGAACGCGCGGGTCTTGAGCCACCAGACGGAGACGCCGGTGACCCGGGCTGCGTCGGGGTTGTCGCCCGCGGCGATCAGGCTGCGGCCGAAGGGGCGCGCCATGAGCCAGGTGGCCAGCGCGGCCAGCACGGCGAAGATGACGAGCGGGTAGGGGATGACCTCGAGGACCGGCACGTTCTCGATGCCGCCCCGGCCGATCTCGCGGAACTCGTCGACTGGGTTGCCGGTCGCGGCGCCGCCGGTCAGGTACCGCACCAGCCCGCCGAGCGCGAGCATCATCCCGAGCGTCACGATGAAGCTCGGCACCTGCAGCAACGTCGTCGCGATCCCGTTGACGAGGCCGATCAGCGCCCCGACGGCGAGCATCAGCACCATCACGGGGAGGATCCGGCCGGTGTCCTGACCGATCAGGTTGCCGGCCATCACCACCTGGGTGGTGACGACCGCGGCCATCGACAGGTCGAACTCGCCGGAGACGATCACGAAGTACTGGCCCATCGCAGCGATGGCGATCGGCGCGGTGCGGCCGATGAAGCGGATCAGGACGCCGGGGTCGCTGAAGTTCTCGTTGCGGGCGGCGATCGCGATCACCAGCACGACCACCAGCACGAAGACGGCGCCTCCGGGGGTGGCCGCGACGGTGGCGACGCGGGCGCCGAGCCCGCCCTGGTGGGCGGGGAGCGGCGGTCGGTCGGCCGCGCGCAGCGGCCGGATCAGGTCGCTCATCGCGCCTCCTGGAGGGCCGCGTCGAGGCCGGTGGGCCGGTCGAACGGGGCGGGTCGGCGGTCGATCTCGCGGCGGGCGTACACCGCGACCGCGGCGATGATCACGACGCCGCGGATCACGTCGCGCAGGAACGGGTTGACCTGCATCACGCCCATCACGTTGTCCATCACGGCGAAGATCGCGACGCCCGCGAGGGTGCCGACCACGTTGCCCTTGCCGCCGGCGAGGAGCGTCCCGCCGAGGACGACGGCTGCGATCGACATCAGGTCGTAGCCGCCCTGCGTGCCGATCGTCGGGCTGCCGACGCCGAGTCGGGCGAGCAGCAGCAGGCCGGCGAGCGCGCTGAGCACCGAGCAGAGGGTGTGAGCCGCCACGACCGGGACCCAGGTCCGGATGCCCGACATCCGGGCGACGCCCTCGTTGCCGCCGACGGCGTAGAGGTGGTGCCCGAGGCGGGTACGCCGCAGCATCCAGATCGCCGCGGCGGCGCAGCCCAGCAGGATCAGGAAGGAGATCGGGACCGGCCCGACCTGGGTGGCCCCGATGAGGCGGAACGACCGCGGCGCGAGGCCGTGGTTGCCCTGGTAGTTGGTGGCGAGGTAGCCGCTGATGACGAGCCCGACACCGAGCGTGGCGACGAACCCGTGGACCTTGAGCCCGCTCACGATCAGGCCGTTGACGAGTCCGATCGCGGCGGCTGCCCCGATCCCGACCAGCACCCCGGGCAGCACGTTGCCGGACTCGCCGGCCATCACGCCGCCCGCCAGCACGCTGGTGAGGCTGGCGACGAACGGCACCGACAGGTCGAGGCTGCCGACCAGGATCACGAGGGTCTGCCCGATCGCGATGAAGCCGAGGACGCTCATCAGGGTCAGGATCGAGCGGATGTTGCCGACGCTGAAGAAGTTGCGGCCCTCGACGGCCGTGAGCACCGCGCCGGCCAGAACCGCGACCACGAGGATGCCGACGACGATCCCGGTGGAGGTGAGCCGGGCGGTGCGGCCCGACAGGGAGCTGAGCACGCTCACGCCGCACCTCCTCGGGCCTTGGCGACGCCGGTGGCGAGCGCGAGGACCTGCTCCTCGGTCGCTCCCGCGGGGAGCTCGCCTGCGGGCCGGCCGTCTCGCATCACGAGGATTCGGTCGGACATGCCGATCACCTCGGGCAGCTCGCTGGAGACCATCAGGATGCTGACGCCGTCGGCCGCGAGGCCGCGCATCAGCTCGTAGATGCTGTGCTTGGCGCCGACGTCGATGCCCCTCGTGGGCTCGTCCATCAGCACGACCCGCGGCTGCGCCGCCAGCCAGCGGGCCAGCACGACCTTCTGCTGGTTGCCGCCGGAGAGGAACTGGACCTCCTGGTCCATCGCCCGGGCGGACACCTCGATCGACGACAGCAGTCCGGGCATCTGGCGGCGGGTGGCGCCGGTACGGCGGGGGAACACGGCCCGGACGACGCCGAGCGCGTTGTCGAGGATGGACTGGTTGAGCGCCAGCCCGGTCGCCTTGCGGTCCTCGGTCACCATCGCGAGCCCGGCCCGCACCGCCTGGCGGGGCGAGCCCGGGCGGCGGGTGGAGCCGGCGACCGACCATCTCGCCGCGGGTGAACGGCCGCACGCCGAAGACCGCCTCCAGCAGCTCGGTGCGCCCCGAGCCCTGGAGCCCGGCGACGCCGACGATCTCGCCGGCGCGCAGGGTCAGGTCGACCCCGTCGACGTACCCGTTGCCGGCGCCGCGCAGCTCGAGCAGCGGCTCGCCCACCTCGGTGCCCGCGACCGGGTCGGGGAAGAACGACGAGATCGACCGGCCCACCATCAGCCGGACCAGCGCGGAGTCGTCGAGGTCCTCGGACCGCTCGGTCGCGACCTGCTGGCCGTCCTTGAGGACGGTGATGGTGTCGCAGAGGTCGAAGACCTCCTTGAGCCGGTGGGACACGTACAGGATCGCGACCCCGCGGCGGGTGAGACCACGGATGATGCCGTAGAGCAGCTCGACCTCGTGGTCGGCGAGCGCGGCGGTCGGCTCGTCCATCTGGATGACGCGGGCATCGAAGCTGATCGCCTTGGCGATCTCGACGATCTGCTGCTCGGCGACCGACAGCGTGCGCACCCGCTGCCCGGGACGGATGCCGGTGACTCCGAGGCCCGCGAGCAGCTCCTGGGTGTCGCGCTGCATCTTCCCGGTGTCGACCGACCCCCGGCGGCGCGGTTCGCGACCCAGGTAGATGTTCTCGGCGACCGAGCGCTCCGGCAGCAGGTTGAACTCCTGGAAGACCGTCGAGATCCCGGCGTGCTGGGCCTGGAGCGGGTGGCCGAAGTGGACGGGTGCGCCGCCAACCTCGATCGTGCCCGCGTCCGGGGAGTAGACACCGGCGAGCACCTTCATCAACGTCGACTTGCCGGCGCCGTTCTCGCCGACGAGGCCGAGCACCTGGCCGGCGCGCAGCTCCAGGTCGGCGTCGGCGAGCACCGTGTGACCGGCGAACGACTTGGTGACCCCGTGGGCGCGCAGCACCACCTCGCCCTGCGGGGCGTCGGAGGCAGCCGACGACGGCGTGGTGACCACAGGCGTCACTGTGGCACGCGTCACGCACTTTTGTCGAGTGTCCGGCAGAAGTTCATTGCTGGACGTACGTAACTCCCCGTGCTTCACTTCCGTCGTGCGGCCCAGCGACGTCTTCGAGCTCCTCCGGGACGGTCAGCCGCGCACCCGGGCGCAGCTGGCCGAGATCACCGGCCTGGCCCGCTCGACCATCGCCGCCCGGATCGACGTGCTGCTGCGGCTCGGCCTGGTGGCGCCGTACGGCGGCGGGGTCTCGACCGGTGGTCGGCCGCCGTCACTGCTGGCCCTCAACCCCGGCGCGTGGGTGGTCGCCGGGATCGACCTGGGGGCCACCCACGCGACCGCCGCGCTCGCCGACCTCGCCGGCACGATCCTGGTCGAGCGACGCGCCGACCTCGACATCGCAGCCGGGCCGCGACGAGGTCCTGACGTGGGTCGAGGACGTCGTCGGCGAGCTGCTCGCGGACCAGCGGCGGCCGGTGACCCAGCTCGCCGCGATCGGCATGGGGCTGCCCGGACCGGTGGAGCACTCCACCGGCCGCGCGATCAACCCGCCGATCATGCCCGGGTGGGACCGCTACGACGTCCCGGCCCACGTGCAGCGTGCGTTCGACGTCCCCGTCCTCATCGACAACGACGTCAACATCATGGCGCTGGGCGAGCGGCACGCCCATCTGAACGACGTCGACGACCTGGTGCTCATCAAGGTCGCGACCGGCATCGGCGCCGGCATCGTCTCCGGCGGCGAGCTCCAGCGCGGGGCACAGGGAACCGCCGGCGACGTCGGCCACGTCCGGGTCGCGCGGGCGGCGGACACGGTGTGCCGGTGCGGCAACGTCGGCTGCCTCGAGGCGATCGCGGCCGGCCCGGCCCTGGCGGCGGCGCTCCGCGCGTCGGGTGTGCCGGTCGCGGACGGTCACGGCGTCGTCGAGCTGGTGCGCTCGGGCGACCCGGCGGCGGTGGCCGCTGTGCGCCAGGCCGGGCGCGACCTGGGCGAGGTGGTCGCCACGCTCGTCAACCTCATCAACCCCTCCGCGGTCGTGATCGGCGGCGCGCTCGCTGAGGCCGGGGAGAGCCTGCTGGCCGGCATCCGGGAGGTCGTGTACAGCCGGTCGCTGCCCCTGGCCACCGAGCACCTGCGGATCGTGACCTCCCGCGCCGGCGAGCGGGCCGGCGTGATCGGGGCGGCCGCGCTGGCGATCGAGCACGTGCTGTCACCCGCCGCGATCGACGCCGCGGAGCTCCGCCTCGTCAGCGCCTGACCCGGTCGCCCTCCTCCGGCCGATAAACGATTGGCCCGCTGTCGGTGCCCGCACCTAACCTTTTCGGGTGAGTACCGAGACCCCAGACCTCGCCGCCAACGCCCCCGGAGACCCGACCGGCACGTCCGGTCCCGACTCCGGCCTCGACCGCGGGGTGCTGATCGTCGCCGGCGTGGTGGTGCTCGGCGCCATCATGTCGATCCTCGACATCACCGTCGTGTCGGTCGCGCTCCGCACGTTCCAGACGGAGTTCGACGCGACCGCGGCCGACGTCGCGTGGACCATGACCGGCTACACGCTCGCGCTCGCCGCGGTCATCCCGCTCACCGGCTGGGCCGCCGACCGGTTCGGCACCAAGCGGCTCTACCTGCTGGCGGTCCTCCTCTTCACCGCCGGGTCGGTGCTGTGCTCGGTCGCCGACGGGCTCGGCCAGCTGGTCGCCTTCCGGGTCGTGCAGGGCCTCGGCGGCGGCATGCTGATGCCGCTGGGCATGACGATCCTCACCCGCGCCGCCGGCCCCGACCGGGTCGGTCGCGTGATGGCCGTGCTCGGCATCCCGATGCTGCTCGGGCCGATCTTCGGCCCGATCCTGGGCGGCTGGCTGATCGAGATCGCCTCCTGGCACTGGATCTTCCTCATCAACCTCCCGATCGGCGTGATCGCCCTGATCTACGCGTGGAAGGTGCTGCCCCGCGACAACGTCCAGCCGTCGGAGAGCTTCGACTGGTTCGGCATGCTGATGCTGTCCCCGGGTCTCGCGGCGTTCCTCTACGGCGTCTCCTCCATCCCCGAGCACGGGACCGTCACCGCCACCGAGGTCTGGCTCCCGGCCGTCCTCGGCCTGGCGCTGATCGTGGCGTTCGTCCCGTGGGCGCTGCACCCGCGCAACCTCCACCCGCTGGTCGAGCTGCGGCTGTTCAAGAACCGCGACATGACGATCGCGGTGGTCGCGATGATGCTGTTCGCGATCGCGTTCTTCGGGTCCAGCCTCCTGTTCCCGCTCTACTTCCAGCAGATCCGGGCCGAGTCCGCGTTGTCGGCCGGCTGGCTGATCGCCCCGCAGGGCTTCGGTGCGATGATCACGATGCCGATCGCCGGCATGCTGGCCGACCGGATCGGGCCCGGCAAGGTCGTGCTGACCGGCATCGTCACGATCGTGGTCGGGATGGCCGCCTTCACGCAGCTGACCGACACCACGTCGTACACCGTCATCATCGGCGCCCTGTTCGTGATGGGTCTCGGGATGGGCGGCACCATGATGCCGATCATGTCGGCCGCGCTCGCGACCTTGAAGGACCACAACATCGCCCGCGGCTCGACCCTGATGAACATCACCCAGCAGGTCGCCTCCTCGATCGGGTTCGCGCTGTTCTCGGTGCTGCTCACCAACGGGCTCAAGAGCGCCGTGGGGCAGCGGACCACCGACCCCGAGATGGAGCGGCTGCCGTCCTACATGGCGGGGGCCTACGCCGACGCGTTCCTGGTCGCGGTCATCCTGGTCGCGGTGTGCCTGGTGCCGGCGTTCTTCCTGCCGCGCCGCAAGGTGGCCCCGGTCGACCCGGCCGCCCTGGTCCCGCACTGATCCCGGCGGTCGGCACCGGTGCCTGGCCCGGCTGACATAGTCGGTGCCATGGATGCCGTTGCCGAGCTGCTGTCTCGCCACCCCGTCATCGACGGCCACAACGACCTGCTGTGGGAGGCGCGGCAGCAGGTACGGCTACGACTTCGACCGGCTCGACATCGCCGGCGCGACCCCGAACCACACCGACCTGCCGCGGCTGACGGCCGGCGGCGTCGGCGGCCAGTTCTGGTCGGTCTACGTGCCGTCCTCGCTGCCCGGCGGCCACGCGGTCGCCGCGACCCTGGAGCAGATCGACGCGGCGTACTCCCTGATCGAGCGGTACGGCGACCGGCTGGCGTTCGCCGGCACGGCCGACGAGATCGAGGCGGCCTGGGCGTCGGGCCGGATCGCGTCGCTGCTCGGCGCCGAGGGCGGGCACTCGATCGACTGCTCGCTCGGCACGCTGCGGATGCTGCACGCGCTCGGCGTGCGCTACCTGACGCTGACCCACAACGACAACACGCCGTGGGCCGACTCGGCGACCGACGAGCCCGGCCGTCGGGGGGCTGACGGCGTTCGGCACCGAGGTGGTCCGGGAGATGAACCGGATCGGGATGATGGTCGACCTCTCCCACGTCGCGGCCACCACGATGCGGGCGGCCCTGGACGCCAGCGAGGCGCCGGTGATCTTCAGCCACTCGTCCGCGCGGGCGGTGACCGACCACCCACGCAACGTGCCCGACGACGTGCTGGCCCGGCTGGCCGACAACGGCGGCGCCTGCCTGGTGACGTTCGTGCCGGACTTCGTCAACGGCGACTGCGCCGCCTGGCGGCTGGAGCTGCGCGCGGCCGGTGAGGCCGCAGGCCTCGACGTCAAGGTCGAGGACGGCTGGCGGGCCTTCCGTGCCGAGTGGGCCGCCGAGCACCCGCTCCGCCCGTCGCGACGCTCGCCGACGTGGTCGCCCACGTCGAGCACGTCCGCGAGGTCGCCGGCATCGAGCACGTCGGCCTCGGTGGCGACTACGACGGCGTCGAGGCACTGCCCGAGGGCCTCGAGGACGTCAGCGGCTACCCGCGGCTGCTCGCCGCGCTGGCCGAGCGCGGCTGGTCCACCTCCGACCTGGCCCGGCTCACCAGCGGCAACGTGCTGCGCGTGATGCGCGCCGTCGAGTCGGTGTCGGCCCGGCTGCGCCGCGAGCGAGGCCCGAGCCTCGCCACGATCGACGAGCTCGACGGCGTCAGCCGCTGACGCCGAGCGCGAGCGGCAGCACCTCCGAGGCCCCGGCCTCGCGCAGTGCCCGGGCCGCGATCGTCATGGTCCAGCCGGTCACGACCAGGTCGTCGACGAGCAGCACCGGCCCGGCGGGGATCTGGCCCTCGACGGCGAACCGCCGGGTCACCGCCGCCACCCGCTGCGCGGAGTTGGAGGCCCCGCGGTCGGGGTCGACCGAGGGGTCGACGATCGCGAACCGTCCCACCACGGGTACGTCGAGGTAGCGCGACAGCCCCTCGGCCAGGTCGCGCGTCAGGGTCGGCCGGCGGGCGGACTCGACGTGGACGACGGCCGTCGACCCGCGGCTTCCAGTCGCCGAGCACGTCGACCACCGCACGCGCCAGGGGCACCGGGACCGGGCCGTCGGCGCCGGCGAACAGCGCCCGGAGCGAGCCGCCGTGGCCGAGGTCGGTGAGCCGGGCGACGACCCGGCCCTCCTGCGCGCCGTCGGTGATCTTGCCCTTGAGGTCGAGCCCGAGGTTGGCCAGCGCGGTCGGCCACATCTTGCGCGGCTCGAGCGTGACCCCGGGCCGGGAGAGCTGCTCCTCGGCGGCCTCGACCGCCGCCGCGCTCACGTCGGCGGAGACCGCGAAGCCGCCGCACCGGTCACAGCGCCCGCACGGCTCGGCCCCGGGGTCGTCGAGCTGGCGGCGGAGGTACTCCATCCGGCAGCCGTCGTGGTCGAGATAGGCCAGCATCGCCGCCTGCTCGCGCTCACGGGCCTCGCGCACCCGCCGGTGCCGCTCCTCGTCGTAGACCCACTCCTGCCCGGTCGACTCCCAGCCGCCGCGCACCCGCCGGACCGCGCCGTCGACGTCGAGCACCTTGAGCATGGTCTCGAGCCGGGTGCGGTTGAGGTCGACGTACGTCTCGAGCGCGGCGGTGCTCAGGGGGCCGTGCTCGGCGAGCGCGTCGAGCGTCGCGCGGACCAGCGGCTCGCGCGGGAAGGCGAGCGACGCGAAGTAGGCCCAGATGTCGCGGTCCTCGATCGCGGGCAGCAGCACCACGGTGGCGTCGTCGGTGCCGCGGCCGGCGCGGCCCACCTGCTGGTAGTAGGCGACCGGCGACGCCGGCGCGCCGAGGTTGACCACGAACCCGAGCCGGGCGTCGAAGCCCATGCCGAGCGCGCTGGTCGCGACGAGGGCCTTCACCTCGCCGGCGAGGAGCGACTGCTCCAGGGCGAGCCGCTCGGTGGGCTCGGTCTGGCCGGAGTACGCCGCGACCGCGTGGCCGCGGGCGCGCAGGTAGCCCGCGACCTCCTGGGTCGCGGCGACCGTGAGGCAGTAGACGATCCCGGAGCCGGGCTGCTCGGCGAGGTGGTCGGCCAGCCAGGCCAGCCGCTGCTCGGCGGTCTTGAGGCGGACCACGCCGAGCCGCAGCGACTCGCGGTCGAGCGAGCCGCGCAGCACGACCGTGTCGGTGCCGAGCTGCTCCGCGACGTCGTCGGTCACCCGCTGGTTGGCGGTCGCGGTCGTGGCCAGCACCGGGATGCCGTCGGGGAGCTCGGCGAGCAGGGTGCGGATCCGCCGGTAGTCGGGCCGGAAGTCGTGACCCCAGTCGGAGATGCAGTGCGCCTCGTCGACCACGAGCAGCCCGCAGCTGGCGGCCAGCCGCGGCAGCACCTCGTCGCGGAAGCCCGGGTTGTTGAGCCGCTCGGGGCTGACGAGCAGCACGTCGACCTCGCCGGCGTTGATGGCGTCGTGGATCGGCTGCCACTGCTCGATGTTGGTGGAGTTGATGGTGACCGCGCGGATCCCGGCGCGCTCGGCGGCGGCGATCTGGTTGCGCATCAGGGCCAGCAGCGGCGAGATGATCACCGTCGGCCCGGCGCCCTCGGCCCGCAGGAGCAGGGTGGCGACGAAGTAGACCGCGGACTTGCCCCAGCCGGTGCGCTGCACCACCAGCGCCCGGCGCCGGTGCACGGCCAGCGCCTCGATCGCGGCCCACTGGTCGTCGTACAGCGTCGCCTCGGGCTGCCCGTCGCGCGGGCCGACCAGTGCGCGCAGGTGCTGCTCGGCCTCGAGCCGTAGGTCGGTGCGAGCGTCGGTCACCCGGCCTGTCTACCAGCGCCCACCCTCCGCGCCGAGTCGTGGGGAAATCGCGGCCCGAGTCGTGGGTAATGCGGGCCGAGTCGTGTCTCAGTCCGGCCGTGAACGAGACACGACTCGCGCGGAATCAGGCACGACTCGACGCTGATTAAGGCACGACTCGCGCGGATCAGGCGGCGGGGCCCTGGCGGCGTACGTCGTCGACGGCCGTCATCGCCTCGCGCAGCTGGGCGAGCCAGTCGCCCTCGTGCTGGCCGACCAGCCGGACGCACCAGGCGAGCGCGTCGGCGCGCGAGCGGGCGACCCCGGACTCGACCAGCGTGTCGAGCACCTGCCGCTGCGGCTGGCGCAGCCGGGTCATGACCGGCGCGGCGACGTGCGTCCACAGCTCCTCGTGCTCCCCGACCCGCAGGCCCCACGAGACCTTGCGCTCATAGCGGTGCTCGGCCTCGCGCGCGATCTTCATCCGCGCCTCGCGGGTGTCCTCGCGGAACGCCCGGGCCCGGCCGGCCCGCGCCTCGGCGGTCGCGACCTCGGACTCGCCGGTCACGTCGCCGGTGGTGAGGACGACCGTGATCTCCTCCCGGTCGACGCTCACCCGCGGCGGCTCGACCGTCCACTCCTGCGGCAGCCGGCCGGCGAACCAGCCCTCCACCGCCTCCTGCTGCTTGTCTGTAATCATGTAATCATTGTTGCACGGCCGATCAAGGGGTCGGCGCGAACGCCCCGTCGCGCAGCACCGGCACCACGGCGCTGGTGTGCAGCCGGCCGGCGATCGCCACGTCGTGCGCGAACCCGTGGGCGGTCAGCTCGACGCCGCCGGCGCAGGTGGACAGGTGCTCCAGCGGCCGCGGCGCGAAGGCGGCGAACGCGTCCCTGCGCCACCCGCGCCTCCGGGCTCATCGGCTCGGGGTCGAGCCCGGCCAGCACCGCGCCGGCGCCCCAGAGGTCCTCCGCGCACGGCCGCAGCGAGTCGTCGGGCCACCGCTCCCCCGCCGGTACGACGGCGACGACCGCCCCACCCTCGACCCGCGGCCGCAGCCACTCGGTGACGGCGCGCGCGTTGCGCAGGCAGGCGGCGACGACCGTCGCGCCCGAGCCCGCGAGCTCCGCGCAGATCGTGGAGCCGTTCGGCGACGGCAGCACCAGCCGCTCGATCCCCGTCGCGGTCTGCAGCGAACCGGGTGACAGCGACACCGCGCCGGCGCGGTAGCGGGCGTCCTGCCGCTGCAGCGCGAGGTTGGCCTGCCGCTCCTCGGCGTACTCGGCGGCGCGCTCGTCGCGCCACCGGAACGGGTAGACCGTGATCCCGCGCTCGACCGCGACGGTCACGGTCGTGGTGAACGACAGCACGTCGACGACCACCGCCACGTCGGCGCGGCGAGCGATCGCGGCCGCGCCGGTCGGTCCCCACTCGAGCCGGATCCGGTGACCCGCCTGGTCATGGCCTGGTGCGAGCATGCAGGTGTTCTACCGCACCGGGGCGGTCGGCTACTCCCCGCCCAGGAAGACGCCGCGCACCGTGGTGCCGCGACCCGGCTCCGACTCGACCCGCAGCTCGCCACCGGCCGCTCGCATCCGGACGTCCATCCCCAGCAGGCCGCCTTCCGGCTCGAGCGTGGCGGCGTCGAAGCCGCGGCCGGTGTCGACGACGGCGAACTCGAGGTGCGGTGCGGCGTGCAGCCGGATCTCGACCGCGTCGGCGCCGGAGTGCTTGGCGGCGTTCTGGAGCGCCTCGAGGATGCAGAAGTAGACCGTCGACTCGACCTCGGTGGTCTGACGCTCCAGCGGCTCGGCCAGCACGGTGCAGGGGATCGTGGACCGGCGCGCGGCCGCCGCCAGCGCCGCCACCAGCCCGCGCTCGGCCAGCAGCTGCGGGTAGATGCCGCGGGCCAGGTCGCGCAGCTCGTTGATCGCGAGCAGGTTCTGCTCCCCCAGCTCGTCCAGTGCCAGCCGGGCGTCGTCGAGGTCGCCGCGGTCGACCAGCTGCCGGACCCGGCTCACGAGGACGCTCATCCCGACCAGCCGCTGCTGCGCCCCGTCGTGGAGGTCGCGCTCCAGGCTGCGGCGCGCAGCGTCGGCGACCTTGACGACCTGGCTGCGCGACGCGCGCAGCTCCTCGGCGTGGCCGTGGAGCTCCTGGTAGTTCTGCCAGATCACGACCATGATCACGATCACCCCGATGGGCACCGAGACCGCGAGGCTGAACACCTCCGTCGGAAAGCCCTCGCTGACCATCCGCCGGCTCTCGGCCAGCGCGCTCACGGTGGTCACCGCGCCGATCACCACGCCGACCACGAACGCGAGCGTGCGGCGCCCCAGGTAGGGGTAGGCCACGATCAGTGGGATCAGCAGCACCAGCACCGCCAGGGGGCTGAGGAACGGCGAGATCCAGGCCACGCCGAACGAGAACACCACCGCCGAGCCGAGCAGCGCGAACGTCACGCCGGTCTCGCGGAGGACCGGTGTCAGGACCAGCCCTCCGACCATGACCACGCTCGTGACCAGCAGCACCCCGAGGACCGCGCGGACCTGGTCGTGGCCCGGCCTCAGCTGGTGGACCACCACGAGCAGGAACGCCGCTCCGACCAGCGAGCCGGTGTGGACTAGCGCGAACCGCCGCAGCCGTGGCTCGATCTGCTCCCACCCCGTGTGGAACCAGGTCACCACCGAGCGGCCCCGGGTGCCGGGCGCGCCAGCGGTTCGGCGGTGCCGACGTCGTTGAGGTAGACGAGGGCGGCCGCCACCCGCCGGTGGAGCGGGGAGTCGGCGGGCAGGTCGAGCTTCGCGAAGATCGAGTTGATGTGCTTCTCGACCGCCCGGTCGGTGACCGAGAGCGTGCCCGCGATCGCCTGGTTCGACATCCCCCGCGCGACATGGGTGAGGACGTCGAGCTCGCGCGGCGTCAGTCGCGACATCGCGGAGTCGGGACGGCGCTGCCCGGCCGTCACGAGCGCGTCGACGACCGTCTCGTCGATCACGGACCCGCCCGCGGCGACCTCGCGCAGGGCGGCGACCAGGTCGTCGGCGTCGGCGACCTTCTCCTTCAGCAGGTAGCCGCGGCCCTGGCTGCCGGCCTCGACCAGGTCGAGGGCGTACTCGGCGTCGGCGTACTGGGTCAGCACGACCACCCCGAGCTCGGGATGGGTCTCGCGCAGCCGGCCGGCGGCCCGGATCCCCTCGTCGGTGAGCGTGGGCGGCATCCGGATGTCGGTGAGCACCACGTCCGGACTGGTCTCGTCGACCGCGGCCAGCAGCTCGTCGTAGTCGGTGGCGACCGCCACCACCTCGATGTCGTCGTACCCCTCGAGCAGCGCGACGACCCCCGCCCGGAGCAGCTCACCGTCCTCGGCGAGGACCAGCCGCAGCGGTGGGGTCATACGCGTGAGACTAGTGGGACTGGTGCGTCCCGGACTGTGGTGCTGGCACTACTGCCCTCGTGTCGCCCCCACGGGAGGATGAACGAGTCTTGCCGGGGCACGTTGAGTGCACGGGGGAGCCGGCGGACGTGAATCGCGCGGGGGACGGCCCGGCGGTGTTGCCACATCCTTGATGTCGCCGCACCGTCGGGCCGAAGCGTTTCCCGGCCCGGCGGACCGGGCTACCAGATCCGGACCCGCGCCTCGGGGTCGAGCCACAGGCCGTCACCGGTCGTGGTCTCGAAGACCTCGTGGAACTCGTCGAGGTTGCGCACGATGTTGGCGCGGAACTCCGGCGGCGAGTGCGGGTCGATCGTGAGGTACTGCTGCTCCTGCTCGTTGCGACGCTTGGTGCGCCAGCAGTAGGCCCAGTTGAGGAACACCTTCTGCCGGTCGTCGGCCGAGGCGCTGCCGTCCTGGCTGATCAGGAACGCCCTGTGGCCGATCGTCAGCCCGCCGAGGTCGCCGATGTTCTCCCCGACCGTGAGGGCGCCGTTGACGCGCTCGCCCGGCAGGCTGCGCGGCTCGAACCCGTTGTACTGCTCGATCAGTGCCGTGCTCTTGGTCTCGAACGCGGCCCGGTCGTCGGCGGTCCACCAGTTGTTGAGGTTCCCCTGGCCGTCGTACTGCGAGCCCTGGTCGTCGAAGCCGTGGCCGATCTCGTGCCCGATGACCGAGCCGATGCCGCCGTAGTTCTCCGCCGGGTGCGCGTCGGGGTCGAAGAAGGGCTTCTGCAGGATCCCGGCCGGGAAGCAGATCTCGTTGGTGCCGGGGTTGTAGTAGGCGTTGACGGTCTGCGGCAGCATGAACCACTCGTCCCGGTCGACCGGCGACCCGATCTTCGCGAGCTGGCGATCGGTCTCGAACGCCGACGCGGCCGCCGGCGTTGCCGATCAGGTCGTCCTGGTGGACCACCAGGTCGGAGTAGTCGCGGAACTTCTCGGGGTAGCCGATCTTGGGCCGGAACGTCGCGAGCTTGTCGAACGCGCGCTGCTTCGTCTCGTCGGTCATCCACTCGAGGTCGGTGATCGAGCGCCGGTAGGCCTCCAGCAGGTGGTCGACGAGGTCGTCCATCAGCTCCTTGCTGCGCGGCGGGAAGTGCCGGGCGACGTACTCGCGCCCGACGGCCTCGCCGATCGACCCCTCGACGAAGGCGACGCCGCGCTTCCAGCGGGCGCGCAGCTCGGGGGTGCCGCTGAGGGTGCGGCCGTAGAAGTCGAAGTTGGTCTCGACGAAGTCGTCGGTGAGGTACGCCGCGGCCGAGCGCAGCACCCGGCTGAGCATCCAGGTCCGCCAGTCCTCGATCGGCACCTCGGTCAGCACCGTCGACAGGTGCTCGAGGTAGGACGGCTGCCGGACACAGACCTCGGCGATGGTCTCCTCCGTGCCGCCGAGGTTGCGGACGTAGGCGTCCCAGTCGAACGCCGGCGCCAGCTCCTCGAGCTCGGCGCGGGTCCGCAGGTTGTAGGTCTTCTGCACGTCACGCGTCTCGGCGCGCTCCCAGTGGCCGGCCGAGAGCCGGGTGTCGACGGCCAGCACGGTCGCGGCCTCGCCGGCCGGGTCGCGCCGGCCGGCGAGCTCGAACATCCGGGTCAGGTACGCGACGTACTTCTCGCGGATCTCGGCGAACTTGTCGTCGCGGTAGTACGACTCGTCGGGCAGGCCCGAGCCCGCCCTGGATGATGTTCAGGAGGTAGCGGTCGGAGTTCTTGGCGTCGGTGTCGACGTAGGAGCCGAACAGGCCGAAGCCCCCCAGCCGCTCGAACTCGCCGAGGAACGCCGCCAGGTCGCGGACGTCGCGCAGCCCCTCGACGGCCGCGACCAGCGGCTGGAGCGGCCGGCTGCCGCGCTCGGCGATCGTGTCGGTGTCCATGAACGAGCGGTAGAGGTCGGCGATCTTGCGGGCGTCCTCGGTCAGCGTCTCGCGGTCGGCCGCCGCCAGCTCCTCGATGATCGCGTGGACCTGCTGCTCGGCGACGTCGGCCAGCTCGACGAAGGGCCCCCAGCTCGACCGGTCGCTCGGGATCTCGACCTGCTCGAGCCAGCGGCCGTTCACGTGGCCGAACAGGTCGTCCTGCGGCCGGATGGTGGTGTCCATGCCCTCGCGGGCCTCGTCCAGGATGCTCACCCGGGCGAGCGTACCGGCCGCCATCGCACGAGGGCCTCCACAGGCGGTCTCGATCACTTGCCGCTGGCGCTCCGTGCCCGCGACGTCGACCCGGAGGTTGAGGGCGGCTCGAGCCGCAGCTGGTACTGGCCACGCGGGCCTGCTCCGGGAGGAGATCGCCGACCCGGTCACCTCTCGCCTCGCTCAGCGCGGGTCGACGATCCTGGGCCAGCTCGAAGTGCATCGGGTCGGTGTAGCCCCAGTCGCCGCCCCAGGCGAACCCCCACTTCTTGAAGATCCCGACCACCCCGCGGTCCATCTCTCCGACCGTGCCGCGCTGGTTGCCTGCGGTGTTGAGGTCCAACGCCAGGCCGAACGAGTGGTTGGACAGCGTGGTGGAGCCCGCGATGAACCGCGGGTAGTAGCAGCCGGCGTACTGCGTGACGTCGATCTCGTCCGCCAGCCCTCGAGCGACGACCTCCTCCAGCGCGGCGCGCAGCTGGGGGAAGATCGCGCGGTGGCAGGTGACGCTGCCCAGGATCGGAACTGCCTCGGTGGTGATGTTCGCGGCCGTCCACGCCGGGTCGGGCGCGATCCGTCCGCCACCGATCACGGTGTAGTTGAACGTCCCGACGACGCTGGCGATCGAGCCGCCGGTGAGGAACGCGGTCTGCACGGCGCCGGGGTCGAGGCCGAGCCGCGAGGCGACGTCGAGGTCCTGCACGGAGGCCTGCTCACCCACGATCCGCTCCACCTGCGTGCGGATCGTCGAGGGGTCGAAGCCCTCGGTGGACAGCAGCAGCCCGTTGCCGAACACCATGCCCTCGAGGTCGTCGACCCACGCCGTGTTGACGACCAGGTCGATGGTGGTGGCCTGCGGCGCGTAGGCGCCCACGTGCACCACCGGGGCGTCCGCGCCGCCGCCGAGCGCGACGTTGCCATCGGCATCCTGCAGCCGCTTGCCCAGCTCCTCCCGGACCGCGAGCTCGCCGCCCGCGAGCCGGTCCCACACGGCCTGCGACTGGGCCGACTCGCGCGGGGTGAAGCGGCGGTACGTCGCACCGTCGACGGCCGCGACGGTCAGCGCCCGGTTCTCGATCGTCACCTGGCCGAGCCCGATCGGCTCGACGGCCGCGACCTCGCGCAGCCGCTTGATCCGCCTCACCATCGACTCGCTGAGCCTCTCGCGGCTGAAGATCAGCATGTCCGGCCGGTACAGCCGGTCGGTCAGCGGCCCCGGCGGCTCGACGGCGTTCTCGGGCGCGGGCGTCGCGGTGGTGCTCGTCGGGGTGCCGCTGGGCTCCTCCGTCGCAGCCGGTGGGTCGCCGACCTGGCCGCGACTCGTCACCGCACGACGTGAGCACCAGCAGGGCGCACGCGGTGGCGGCCGTCCGCCCCCATCGCCTCCGCCCGATCACCGCTCAAGCGTAGGTGCGGCCCCCCACTCAGGACCGGCGGCTGCGGATCTCCGCGTTCACCGCCGGAACGACCTCGTGCATGTCGCCGACCACGGCGTACGTCGCCCGCGTCATCATCGGGGCCTCCGCGTCGGTGTTGATCGCGAGGATCACCTTGGAGCTCGCGCACCCGGCCCAGTGCTGGATGGCGCCGGAGATCCCGCACGGGATGTAGAGGTCCGGGGAGATCCGGCTGCCGGTCTGCCCGACCTGCTCGTGGTGCGGCCGCCAGCCGAGGCTGGTGACCACCCGCGACACCCCGACGACGCCGCCCAGCAGCTCGGCGAGCTCGTCGACGCCGGAGAAGCCGCTCGGGCCACCGGCACCGCGGCCGGCGCCGACGACGATGGAGGCCGACTTCAGGGAACCGGACTCGTCGGCCTCCTTGACGCCCGTGGAGTGGACGCGCGCGACGAGGTCGGCGTCGGCGATCTCGGGCGAGAACTCCTGCCACGCCGCGGCCGGGCCGTCGACCGACGTCGCCGCCCACGAGTGGCCGGCGACGGTGAAGAGCGCCGGCCGGGTGGCGAGCGCCATCTCCTCCAGGGCCGAGCCACCCACGACCTGACGGGTGACGGTGAACGGCGAGAGGCCCGAGAAGGAGACCACGTTCGCCGCCATCGGTACGTCGAGCCGGGCGGCCAGGTGGGCGAGCACCTCGTTGCCGCGCGGGGTGCCGGCGGCGGTCACGACCACCGAGCCGGTGTCGGCCCGTGCGGCCTGCACCGCTGCCGCCCAGCTGGCGCCGCCGTACGCGTCGAACGCGTCGCCGATGGCGTGCCGCACCTCCGTGACGCCGTGGCGGCCGAGCTCGGAGGCGAGCGCGTCCCGGTCGGCCACGTCGCCGACGACCACGGCACGGACCGCGATACCGCCGCCGGTCTCGGACAGTGACCGCGCGAACGCCAGCGTCTCGAGGGAGACCTCGGCGGCGACGCCGCCCTCGGTCTCGACCAGCACCAGGATCATCGCAGCACCTTCAGCCTCTCCAGCAGGTCGACCACCGCACCCGCGGCGGCCTCGCCCTCACCCAGCACCTCGACGTTGCTCGGCTGCGGTGGCGGCACCACCAGGCGCACCCGGGCCGACCCCTGCGGCTCGGCCACCGGTTGCCGGGTCTCGATCTCGATCTTCTTGGCCGCCATCCGGCCCTTCAGGCTCGGGTACCGCGGCTCGACGCCGCCCTCCAGCACCGTCACGACCGCCGGCAGCGGCACGGAGAACGTCTCCTCGCCGTCGGGACCGTCGCCGCGCGTGATCGCGCGACCGTCGGCGGTCTCGACGACGGAGACGCCGTTGACCACCGGCCAGCCCAGCGCGTAGGCGAGCCGGATCCCGACCTGGAAGTCGCCGCTGTCGGCGGCGTCGTTGCCCAGCAGCACCAGGTCGTAGCCCGCCTCGTTCGCCGCGTGGTCCTCGACCACCGCCGCGATCTCGCGGGCGACGTCGGCCGGTCCGAGCGCGACCGGGTCGGCCTCGACCAGCGTGGCCGCGTGGCAGCCGAGTCCCAGCATCGACCGCAGCTGCTCGACGGAGTCGCCGGGCCCGACGGACAGCAGCGTCACCGACCCGCCGGTGGCGTCGGCGATCCGGATCGCCAGCTCGACCGCGCTGCTCTCGTGGTTGCTCACCGTGTAGCCCACGTGACGCGCGTCGACCGCCTGCTCGTCGTCCGTCAGCATCACCTCGCCCGCCACGTCCGGCACCCGCTTCACGCAGACCAGGACCCTCATGTTCCGGGGTCCCTGCGGCGTTGTTCGGCGGAGGAGCGCAGCGGGGGAGACGAAGAGCGCCGTGGGGTGCTCATCGCATCCTCGCGTTCTCGGGGTCGAGGGCGGGCGTGGCGTCCGCGGACACGACCGTGACCGGGTAGAGCTCCTCCATGTAGGAGACGGCCAGCTCGTTGCCGACCCGCGCCTCGGCCGGCGGCAGGTAGGCGAGCAGCAGGTGCTTGCCCAGCGACGGCGCCGAGCCGGCGCTCGTGACGTACGGGTGGTGGCCGTGGCCGTCGGTCAGGGTCCCGCCGTCGCGTGTGAGGATCGGCTCGCCGCCGAGCATGTAGCGCTTGGTTCCGCTCGCCGACGTGTGGTCGTCGACCGCCAGCGTGCAGAGCACGGTCTGCGGCTCCGCCTCACGCTGGGCGAGGTAGGCCTGCTTGCCGACGAAGTCGGCCGCCTTGACCTTGGGGCGCTGCATGCCGGCCTCGACGATCGACCGCTCCGCGTCGAGCTCGAAGCCGAACGCCCGGTAGCCCTTCTCGATCCGGCCGGTGGTGCCGTAGACGCCGATCCCGACCGGGACGGCGCCGTGCGCAGCGCCCTCCTCGAGCAGCAGGTCCCACAGCTCGGCGGCCCGGTCCATGGCGACGTACAGCTCCCAGCCGAGCTCGCCCACGTAGGAGATCCGCGACGCGAGCACCGGGATGCCGCGCAACTCGATCTCGCGACAGGTGAGGAAGCCGAAGCCCTCGCCCGAGACGTCGGCGTACGTCAGCGACGAGAGGATGTCGCGCGCCCGTGGGCCCCAGAGGCCGATGGTGGAGATCGCGTCGGTGTTATCGGTCAGGGTCGTGGCGCCGTCGTCCGGGACGTGGTCGGCGAACCACTTGCGGTCGGCCATCCCGTGGGCGCCGCCGGTGACGACCCGGAAGTGGTCTCCCCCAGATTCAGGGGAGCCCAGCCGCATAACGGTCAGGTCGGACTTGAAGCCGCCCTTCGCGTCGAGCACCGGGGTGTAGATGACCTTGCCGACGGCGACGTCGCACTGGGCGACACAGGTCGTCTGCACCGTCTCGAGCGCGCCCGGCCCCTCGATGTCGAAGGCGCAGAACGCCGTGAGGTCGATGATGCCGGCCGCCTCGCGCATCCGCAGGTGCTCGGCGTTGATGATCGGGCTCCACCAGCGCGCGTCCCACTCGTGCTCGCGCGGCATCACGGCGTCGCCGTACTCCTCGACGAGGCCGGCGTTGGTCTCGTACCAGAACGGCCGCTCCCAGCCGACGGTCTCGAAGAACACCGCGCCGAGCTTCTTCTGCGACTCGTTCATCGGCGAGAGCCGCTGGTCGCGGTCAGACTCGTACTGCTCCGCGGGGTGGATGATGCCGTAGGTCTTGATGAACGACTCGGTGGTCCGCAGCCGGGTGTGCTCGCGGCGCATCTGGTGCGGGTAGAACCGAGCGATGTCGCTGTGGTGGATGTCGATCTCGGAGTGGCCGTGCGTCATCCACTCGGCGACCGCCCGACCGACGCCCGGGCCCTCCTTGATCCACACCGCCGAGGCGGTCCACAGGCCCTTGACGTGGCTCTCGCCCAGGATCGGGTTGCCGTCGCACGTCAGCGACAGCAGGCCGTTGATGGCGTAGCGCATCTCCGCGCCGTCGGCGCCGAGCAGCTCGGGCATCAGCTCCAGCGCCTGCTCGAGCTGCGGGTCGAAGTCCTCGTCGGTGAACGGCAGCTCGGTCGGCGAGAGCTTGGCCTGCTCGATGGTCGGGATGTCCTCGGGCTCGTGCAGGATCGCGCGGTGCGCGTAGGAGCCGACCTCCATGTCGGCACCGTGCTGCCGCTCGTAGCAGAACGTGTCCATGTCGCGCACGATCGGGAACGTGATCTCACCCTCGGTGTCGGCGAGCTGGGGGCAGGGGCCGACGGAGATCATCTGGTGCACCGCGGGCACGAGCGGGATGCTGACGCCGGCCATGTCGCCGATCTTGGGGCTCCACACGCCGCAGGCGATCACGACCGACGCGGTCTCGATGTCGCCCTTGTCGGTGCGCACGCTGCGTGATGCGGCCGTCCTCGACGTCGAGGCCGAGCACCTCACAGTTCGGCACGGTGGTCAGGGCGCCGAGCGCCATCGCGGACTCGCGCATGATCGTGCCGGCCCGCAGCGAGTCGACGACGCCGACACCTGGCTGCCAGAAGGCGCCGATGAACTGGTCGGTCTCGATGAACGGGACCTTCTCCTTCACGAACTCCGGCGTCACCATCTCCGCCTCGATGCCCCAGGCCTTGGCCGAGGACATCCGCCTTCGCAGCTCCTCCATCCGCGCTGGTGTCCGGGCGATCTCGAAGCCGCCGCTCTGCGTGAAGACGCCCATCTCCTGGTACTGCTCCACCGAGTCGAGCGTGAGGTCGGTGATCTCCCGCGAGTGGTCGGTCAGGAAGATGAAGTTGGAGGCGTGCCCGGTCGAGCCCCCGGGGTTGGGGAGCGGCCCCTGGTCGAGCTGCACGATGTTGCGCCAGCCGAGGCGGGCGAGGTGGTGGACCAGGCTGTTGCCCACGATGCCGGCGCCGATGACGACGCAGTCGGCCTGGGTCGGGGTAGCGGCCATGACGTTCTCCTCCGTGTTGCATATGATGCAACGTGATGCGCTATGCGAAACAATCCAAATGTACGACGAGGCCCCCGACCGCTGTCAAGGCGGTCGGGGGCACTCGTGACGTCGGCGATCCTCGGCTAGGCGCTAGGGACCGTCGGGGAACTTCTGAGCGTGCTGCCACGCCCTGCGGCTGCGAGTCTCCATGGTCGACTCGAACTGCTCCTCACGCAGCGCCTTGACGAGCGAGACGCACATCCCGATCAGGATCAGCATGAACGGCGCCGCCACCAGGATCACCAGTGCTTGGAGCGCCGAGAGTCCGTTGTCTCCCGCCACCAGAAGCACCGCGGCGACGGCGCCGGTCGCGACACCCCAGAAGATGACGAGCGCCCGGTTGGGCTCCTCCTCGCCGTTCTGGCTGAGCATGCCCATCACGATCGACGCCGCGTCGGCTCCGGTCACGAAGAAGATCGCGATCAGGAACACCGCCAGCGCGACCGTGATCGAGGCGACGGGTACTCCCGCAGCAGCTCGAACAAGAGGCCTCCTGGCGATGCCGCCGGTTCGGTCGTCGGCACCGCCCCTGGTCCTTGGCCCCGCTGGCTGACGTCGATCGGCGCTGCCCGCCATGATCGAGAACCAGACGAACGACACCAGGCTGGGCACCAGGATGACGTAGACCACGAACTGCCGGATGGTGCGGCCCTTCGAGATCCGGGCGATGAACATCCCGACGAAGGGCGTCCACGAGATCCACCACGCCCAGTAGAAGATCGTCCAGCACTGAGCCACGTGCTCGCCACCGAATCGTAGACGCCGGTCCGGAAGGCCATCGACGGCAGGTGCGTGAGGTAGCCGCCCATCGACTCGGTGAACGTGCTCAGGATGAACACGGTCGGACCGACGACGAACAGGAAGAACACCAGAGCACGGCGGCAGCACCGCGTTGGCGTTCGACAGGTACTGGATGCCGCGCTCGATGCCGGTCACGGCGGAGACCACGAAGCACCGGTCAGCACCGCGATGACGATCCGACCGCGACTCGCTGCGCGTCGCCGCTCCGAACACGTTGTCCAGCCCACCGGTGATCTGCAGCGCGCCGAGGCCCGAGCGACGTCGCGGAGCCGAACAGCGTCGCGAAGATCGCGACCACGTCGATCGCCTTGCCGGGTGCCCGCTTCACCCGGTCCCCGATCAGTGGCCGGAACGTGGCCGACACCAGGTTGCCGTCGCCCTTCCGGTAGGCGAAGTAGCCGATCGCGAGACCGATCACGGCGTACATCGCCCAGGGGTGGAAGCCCCAGTGGAAGAACGTGTACTCCATCGCCACCCGGGCCGCCTCGGGCGTTCCCGGCTCGGCCCGCCCGGGCGGGATGCTGACCGCGTCGGTCGCCGTGAGGTAGGTCAACGGCTCCGCCACGCCCCAGAACATCAGGCCGATGCCCATGCCGGTGGCGAACATCATGGAGACCCACGAGAACGTCGAGAACTCCGGGACGGAGTCGTCGGCCCCGAGCCTGATGTTGCCGTACCGGGTCACCGCGAGGTAGGCCGGAGAACAGCACGAAGGCGGCGCTCACCAGCACGAAGAGCCAGCCCAGGTGACCGGTCACCCAGCCGAGCACCTCGGAGGTCCCCGTTCCCATGCCGTCGGAGTCGACCGCCCCCCAGAGCAGGAACGCCGCCACCAGTCCCGCAGCCACACCGAAGGTCGACCTTGTCGAGCGGGAAGTGCGATCGCGCCGGTGCCGGGGCTGGTCGATCCTCGAGGTCCGTCATACCCGTTCCTTTCCGTCGGTCCTACCGGATGGGGTCAGCCCATCCACTCGGCCACCTTGTCAGGGTTCTCCTCGACCCAGCGCGCGGCAGCGTCCTCGTTCGACATGCCCTCGTCGGAGATGTACTTGGCCACGAGGTTCTGGTCCTCGTTCGTCCACGTGAACGCCTCCACGAGATCGACCGCCGGGCCGCCCTCGTCGACCCACGAGGTGGACACGATCTTCTTGAGGGTCGTCTCGGCGTAGTCACAGTCGACCTCAGCCGGGTCGTCGGCGCAACCCTCCTCGTACGGCGGCAGCGCGACCTTGGCCAGCGGCAGCTCGGCGAAGAGCCACTGCGGCTCGTAGAAGTAGCCGATCAGGAACTCCTTCTTCTCCTCCGCCCGCTGGAACGCGGTGATGCTGGCGGCCTCGGAGCCCGAGAAGACGACCTCGAAGTCGAGGCCGAGGTTGCTCGACGATCGCCTCGTCGAACTGGACGTACGACGGGTCGGCGCCGAGGAACTGGCCCTTGCCGCCGGTCTCCGAGGTCGCGAACTCGGACGCGAAGTCGTTGAGGTTCTGCCAGTCGAGGACCTCCGGGTGCTCCTCGGCGAGCCACGGCGGGACGTACCAGCCGATGATGCCCACGTTGCCGGTCGGGCCGAAGTCCATCGCGCTGCCGTCGCCGCTCTCGGCGAAGAACTGCTCCTCCAGCTCCGGGTGGCCCCAGTCCTCGATCACCACGTCGACCTCGCCGGTGCCGAAGCCCTGCCAGGAGACGTCCTCCTTGAGCTCCTTGTAGTTGACCGTGCAGCCGAGCTCGGTCTCGGCGATGTGGCCGATGACGTAGGCGTCGGCGTAGTAGCCGACCCACGGGTTGACGGCCATGTTGAGCTCGCCGCAGTCGCCGGCCTCGGACTGCTGCTCCTCGTTGGCGTTGGTCTCCTGGTCGATGGCGCCTCCGCCGCACGACGTCAGTGCCAGCGCCGCGATCGCCGACACCGCCAGCAGGCGGGTGCCCCTTCGGTTGATCCTCATTCCTACCTCCGGTTGATGGTGCGTTGTGTTCGTGACGATCGCGGCCCGGTCAGGCCATGGGTGCCGACTTGACGCTGCGTTCCTTCATCCACGAGAGCTTCACGGCGTTCGACTGCTCCTGGTAGTCCGGCGGCGGCGCGCGTGATCCGGTCGATCATGATCCCGAGCAGCACGATCGTGATGCCGGCGGCGGCGCCGCGTCCCCACTCCTCGCTGCGGCTGAACCCGAGCACGACGTCGTAGCCGAGCGACCCGGCTCCCACCAGGCCGCCGATGACGACCATCGCCAGCACGTAGAGCAGGCCCTGGTTGGCGGCCAGCACGATCGCCCCGCGAGCCATGGGCAGCTGCACCTTGGTGATCTCCTGCCAGGTGGTGGCCCCCGAGGCGCGGGACGCCTCGATCGTGGTGGGGGAGACGCCCTTGACCCCGTCGGCGAGCAGCTTGATGGCCGCCGGGGCGGCGTACACGACCGCGGCGACGATCGCCGTGAACCGGCTCGAGCCGAACAGCGCCAGTGCCGGGATCAGGTAGACGAACGGCGGGATGGTCTGCCCGGCGTCGAGGAGCGGGCGCAGCACCAGGTCGACCCGTCGGTTGCGCGCCATCCAGACCCCGAAGACCAGGGCCAGCGCCATCACCAGCAGGGTGGCCACCAGCGTCATCGTGAGGGTCTGCATCGCGTGGTTCCACAGGTCGAAGTAGCGGATGCCGGCCAGGCAGACGAGCGTCGGCAGCAGCGCGCGGGTCCGGCCGAAGACGAACGCGAGCGCCAGGATCGCGAGGGCGGCGAGGTACCAGGGCGACTCGGCCAGCAGCGCCTCGAGCGGGTTCAGCAGGGCCACCGTCACGGTGTCCTTGATCGCCTCCGTGGCGCCGCCGAAGGTGTCGATCACCACGTCGGCGAGGGAGTTGACCCGGTCGGCGAGCCAGGGTCCCCAGCCCTGGTCCGGGAACAGCGCGGGGACCCGCTCCGGCACCTCGTCGAAGTCGGCGGCCCAGAACGAGTAGCGCGAGAGCCAGACCCCGACCACGGCGACGACGCCGGCGGCGGCGAGCACGATCCGCCGCTGTGACCGGCTGCCACCGCCACCGCGCGCGATCACCTCGCTCCGCTCGCTCGCCGCGGTCGTCGTGCGGTCGAGCATGATCGCCATCACGACGATCAGGGCACCGGGCACGAACGCGCCACCGATGTCGACGCGGACGAGGGCGTTGAGCACGGGCTTGCCGAGACCCGGCCCGTCGACGTACGCCGCGAGCGTGGCCATGGCGAGCGCCGCCATGATCGTCTGGTTGAGGCCGACCACGATCGTCGCCCGGGCCATCGGCAGCTGCACCTTGGTGAGCCGCTGCCAGAACGTCTGGCCCGCGGAGTCGGTGGCCTCGATCGTGGTCGGGGAGACGGTGCGGATGCCGTGCCCGGCGATCCGGATCAGCGGCGGGAGCGCGTAGATCAGGGTGCAGACGACGGCGGCCGAGGCGCCGATCCCGAAGAACAGCACGATCGGCAGCAGGTACACGAACGTCGGCATGGTCTGCATCAGGTCGAGGACGACGGTGACCGCGTTCTCGGCCCGTCTGCTGCTGGCGATCCAGACCGCGAGCGGCATCCCGATCAGCACCGACACCGCGACCGCCACGAACGTGACGATCAGCAGGTCCATCGCGTCCGCCCAGTAGCCGAGGACGCCGAAGGACAGGAAGGACGCCGTGACCAGGAGCGCGATCCGCCACCCGGCGATCGCGAGCGCGATCCACGCGGCGATCGCGATCACGCCGAGCCAGCCGACCTCGGGCACCGGCCGGGGCAGGTTCGGCTCGGCGATCATCCGCTGCAGGAAGTCGACCGCATCCACGAAGGCGCCGCCGATGCCGTAGGTCGCCTGGATGATCGGGTTCGTGTCGCGGCTCCCGATCACGTCGTTGCGGAAGCCGGCGAAGGTGTCCATCAGGTCGGTGCGCTCGCGGATCGGGCGGACCAGCGTGTCCTGACCCTTCGTGAAGGCCCAGACCAGCACCCAGAGCGCCACCACCCCCGCGGCCCAGACCGCGCGCGGGACCGCGCGGCGGGCCGCGACCGGTGCCGGGGCGTCCGGCTCGGGCGGTGGTCGCGGCGGGGCGAGGGTGGCGGTCACTGGTGGACGTCCTGCTCGGCCACGACGACGCGCAGGATCGCGTCGTCGTCCACGATCCCGACCAGTCGTCCCTCGTCGACGACCCGCACCGGGTGGGCGGAGGCGAGCGCGGCCTGGGCCGCCTTGCGCACGATGGTGTCGGACGACATCACCGGGCCCTCCGTGGAGTCGTCGGGCCGCGGCTCGCGCATCACCCACTTCAGGGTGAGCACGTGGGAGCGGGGCACGTCGCTGACGAAGTCCTTGACGTAGTCGTCGGCCGGAGCGGCGACGACCTCGGCCGGCGTCCCGATCTGGACCACGGCGCCGTCGCGCAGGATCAGGATCCGGTCGCCGAGCTTGAGCGCCTCGGCGAGGTCGTGGGTGATGAAGACCATCGTCTTGCCGAGCTCGTGGTGGAGCCGGATCACCTCGTTCTGCATGTCGCGCCGGATCAGCGGGTCGAGCGCCGAGAACGGCTCGTCGAAGAGCAGCAGCGACGGGTCGTTGGCGAGCGCTCGCGCGAGACCGACCCGCTGCTGCATGCCGCCGGACAGCTGGTCGGGGTAGGAGTGCTCGTAGCCGGTGAGCCCGACCAGGTCGACGATCTCGCCGGCCCGGGCCCGCCGGTCCTTCTTCGACTCGCCCCGGATCTCGAGCCCGTAGGCGACGTTGTCGATGACCTGCCGGTGGGGCAGCAACCCGAAGTGCTGGAAGACCATGGCCGTGTGGTGGCGGCGCAGCTCCCGCAGCTGCGACTCGTTGGCCTTCGTGAGGTCCTGGCCGTCGATCACGATGTCACCGGCGGTCGGCTCGATCAGCCGCGTGAGGCAGCGGATCAGGGTCGACTTCCCCGAGCCGGAGAGGCCCATCACGACGAAGACCTCGCCGGGTGCGACGTCGAACGACACGTCGCGCACGCCCGACCACGCAGTCGCTCTTCTGCTTCAGCTCGGCCCGGGAGAGCTCCGCGTCGGGGGTGCCGATGATCTTGTCCGCACCCTTGCCGAAGATCTTCCACAGGTGGCCGACCGAGAGGGCGGCGTCGTCCGAGGGTGCCGTCACGGACGCGCCCGGGCTCGTGATGGTGCTCATCGAGGACTCCTCGCGGTTGCGGCTGTCGCCGGGCGGGTAGAGCGGGCCGCCGTCGCGGTGCCGGTAGTACGGCACGTCAGCGGGCGGCAGTGGGGTGTTGCCCCGGATCAGGTCGGCCGCCTTCTCCGCGACCATCATCACGGGGGCGTAGATGTTGCCGTTCGTCACGAACGGGAAGACCGAGGCGTCGACCACGCGCAGGCCGTCGACGCCGTGCACGCGCATCGACCCGGGATCGACCACCGAGGTCTCGTCGGTGCCCATCTTGGCCGTGCACGACGGGTGGAGCGCGGTCTCGGCGTCCGCGCGCACCCACTCGAGGATCTCCTCGTCGGTCTCGACCGACGGGCCGGGGGAGAGCTCGCCGTCGTTGAACGGCTCGAACGCCGGCTGCGTCAGGATGTCGCGCGCCACCCGGACCGCCTCGACCCACTCCCGGCGGTCGGTCGGCGTCGAGAGGTAGTTGAACTGCATCGACGGGTGCTGCCGCGGGTCGGTGCTGCGGATCCGGACCCAGCCCCGGGTATCGGCGTACATCGGGCCGATGTGGACCTGGTAGCCGTGACCCTTGGTGGGCGCCGACCCGTCGTAGCGGACCGCGATCGGCAGGAAGTGGAACATCAGGTTCGGGTAGTCCACGTCCTCGTTGCTGCGCGCGAAGCCACCACCCTCGAAGTGGTTGGTGGCGCCGAGGCCCCGGCGGTGGAACAGCCAGTCGTAGCCGATCTTCGGACGGGCCCGCCAGCGCAGGCCGGGAGCGATCGACACCGGTTGCTTGCTCGCGTACTGGATGTAGACCTCGAGGTGGTCCTGGAGGTTCTCGCCGACGCCGGGACTGTCGTGGACCATGTCGATCCCGTGCTGCCGGAGCAGGCCCTCGGGTCCTACACCGGACAGCTGGAGCAGCTGCGGGCTGGCGATCGCGCCGCCGCAGAGCACCACCTCACCGGCGTCCACGGTGCGTGACACCCCGGCCCGTCGGTAGTCGACGCCGACCGCGCGGCTGCCCTCGAACCGCACCTTCGTGACGAACGCGAGGGTCTCGACCGTGAGGTTCGCGCGGTGCTTGACCGGGTGGACGTAGGCGCGCGCCGCGGACAGCCGGCGGCCGCGGTAGACGTTGCGGTCGAAGCGGGCGAAACCCTCCTGCCGGTAGCCGTTGACGTCGTCGGTGAGCGGGTAGCCGGCCTCCTGCGCCGCCTGGAAGAACGCCGCGAACAGCGGGTTCTCGGCGGGGCCGCGCTCGAGCTTCAGGGGGCCGTCGCCGCCGCGCCACTCGTCGGCGCCGGCGAGGCAGGTCTCCATCTTCTTGAAGTAGGGCAGGCAGTGGAGGTAGTCCCACTGGTCCATCCCCGGCTCGGCCGCCCAGCGCTCGTAGTCGAGCGGGTTGCCGCGCTGGAAGATCATGCCGTTGATCGAGGAGGATCCGCCGAGCACCTTGCCGCGGGCGTGGAAGACCTTGCGGTCGTTGAGGTGCGGCTCGGGGTCGGTCTCGTAGCGCCAGTCGTAGAGCCGGCTGCCGATCGGGAACGGCAGCGCCGCCGGCATGTGGATGAACGGGTCGAGCTTGATGTCCGAGCGGCCTGCCTCGAGCAGGAGCACCGACGTACCGGCGTCCTCCGAGAGCCGGGCCGCGACCGCGCAGCCCGCGGAGCCTCCCCCGACGATGACGTAGTCGTAGCGCTTCACGGTCCGCCCTGCCTATCCCTGGAACCAGCGCTGCTCGGCCGGACGGATGTTGTGCCACACGTGCTTGGCCTCGCGGTACTCGTCGAGGCCTGCCTCCCCGAGCTCGCGACCGATGCCCGACTGCTTGTAGCCGCCCCACTCCGCCTGCGGCACGTACGGGTGGTAGTCGTTGATCCAGACCGTGCCCATCCGGAGCCGGCCCGCCACGCGTTGCGCCCGGCCGGCGTCCTGGGTCCAGACCGCGCCGGCCAGCCCGTAGATGCTGTCGTTGGCGATCTCGACCGCCTCGTCCTCGTCGCGGAACGTCTCGACGGTGAGCACGGGGCCGAACGACTCGTCCTGCGTCACCGACATCGACGTCGTGCAGCCGTCGAGGATCGTCGGCAGGTAGTAGAAGCCGTCGGAGAGGTCGGCATCGTCGGGGCGGGCGCCTCCGCACCGCAGCACTGCGCCCTCGGCGAGGCCGCGGGCGACGTACGCCTCGACCTTGTCGCGGTGCTCGGCACTGGTCAGCGGACCGGTCTCGGCCTTCTCGTCGAACGGTCCGCCCAGCCGGATCCGCTGCGCCCGCTCGACCAGCCGGTCCACGAACTCGTCGTGGATGGACTCCTCGACGAGGAGCCGGGCGCCGGCGGAGCAGACCTGACCCGAGTGCAGGAAGACCGCGGTCAGCGCGTAGTCGACCGCGACGTCGCGGTCGGCGTCCGCGAACACGATGTTGGGGTTCTTGCCGCCGAGCTCCAGCGCCACCTTCTTCACGGTCGCGGCGGCGGCGGCCATGATCCGTCGCCCGGTGGCCACCCCGCCGGTGAAGGACACCAGGTCGACGCGCGGGTCCTCGGCCAGGGGCGCGCCGGCGCCGGCGCCGGCGCCGAGCACCAGGTTGCCGACCCCCGCCGGCAGGCCGGCCTCCTCCAGCAGTCGCATCAGGTGGACGGCCGTGTGCGGGGTGAGCTCGCTGGGCTTGAGCACGAACGTGTTGCCGGCGGCCAGGCAGGGCGCCACCTTCCAGGAGACCTGGAGCAGGGGGTAGTTCCACGGGGTGATGAGGCCGCAGACGCCGATCGGCTCGTGCACGACCCGGCTGACGACGTCGGCGTTGCCGGTGTCGACCACCCGGCCGGCCTCCTCGGTCGCCACGTGGCCGTAGTGCCGGAAGACGCTGACGACGTCGGCCACGTCGTACTCCGCCTCGACGAGCCGCTTGCCGGTGTCGAGCGCCTCCATCCGGGCGACCTCGGCGGTGTCCCGCTCCAGCAGGTCGGCGACCCTCAGGAGCAGGTCGCCGCGCTCGCGCGACGGGGTGCTCGACCAGCCGCCGCCGTCGAAGGCGCGGCGGGCGGCCGCGATCGCGGCCTCGGTGTCCTCGCGGCCGGCCTCGTCCACCTCGGCCACCGGGGTACCGTCGGCAGGGCAGCGGATCTCCCGGCGCGCACCCCCGAGCGCGCTCGTCCACGCTCCATCGATGTAGAGCTGTGGCATGGGCGACCCCGACTCTCTCCGGTTGCGTTGCGCATCGTGCAACACATTGCTGTCAGCGCAACCGGTTGTGGGTTTGAGAATGCTGCGGGTCGGGCCGACCGTCAAGCGTCTGCAGCCGTTTCGTGACCTACGTGTGGATCTGGCGGCGGCTCCGGCGGTGCCGTTACCGGTGGCCCCAGCCGAGCCGGTGGGAGACCTCCTCGGACGCCGCCACCAGGGCGGCCGCGACACCGTCGACCCGGTCGGGGGTCAGGCGGAACGTCGGGCCGGACACGCTCATCGACGCGACCACGTCACCGTGGGCGTTGCGGATCGGGGCGGCGACGGCCGTCAGTCCGACCTCGAGCTCGTCGACCGCGACGGCGTACCCCTGCTCCCGCACCCGGTCGAGCTCGTCGCGCAGCGCCTTCTTCCGGGTGATGGTGTGGGAGGTGTACGTCGGCAGCGTGCCGAGCAGCGCGTCGAGCCGGGCCTGGTCCAGACCGCTCAGCAGCACCTTGCCGTTGCTCGTGGCGTGGAGCGGGATGTGCTGGCCCACCCAGTTGTGCGGCTGGAGCGCGGACGAGCCGGCCACCTGGTCGAGGTAGAGCGCGCTGCTCTCGGACAGCACGGCGATGTTGACGGTCTCCCCGGTGTCGGACGCCAGCTGCCGGCAGACCGGCCGCGCCTCCTGCACCAGGTCGAGGCGCGCGGTCGTAGCGCCGGCCAGCCGGAGCATGCCGACACCGAGCCGGTACTTGCCGCGGTCGCCCGACTGCTCGACGAGCCGGTGCTGCTCCAGGGTCGCCACCAGCCGGAACGCCGTGCTCTTGTGGACGGCGAGCTCGGCCGCGATGTCGGTGACCCCGGCCTCGCCGACGCGGGCCAGCACCTCGAGGATCGTCAGCGCCCGGTCGACCGACTGGACGCCGCCGGGGACCGCCTCGCGGCCCTCCGGGGTGTTGCTCATGGCGCGACAGTAGCGCACAGGCTGTTGCCTATCGCACACTTCGTTTCGTGCAGCGCAACGTGAACCCGTCGTCCGTCTCCGGGACGGCCCCCACGGGCGACTTCGTCCTGGTGCTCTCGTGCCCCGACCGGCCGGGGATCGTGCACGCGGTCTCGGGTTTCCTGGTGAAGCACGGCGGCAACATCCTGGAGAGCCAGCAGTACGGCGACCCCGACACGGGTCGGTTCTTCATGCGGATCGACTTCTCGACGTCCGGCCACGCCGCGCCGGACGGGCTGCGGGAGGACTTCGCCCCGGTGGCCGAGCAGTTCGACATGGACTACCAGCTCTGGGACGCCACGGCCCCGTTCCGCACCCTGATCATGGTGTCGCGCTACCTGCACTGCCTCAACGACCTGCTGTTCCGCACCACGACGGGATCGCTGCAGATCGAGGTGCCCCTGGTCGTCTCCAACCACCCCGACGCCGAGGCCCTGTGCCGCTCGTACGACGTCCCGTTCCACCACGTGCCGGTGTCGCCGGCCACCAAGCCGGAGGCCGAGGCGGAGCTGCTGCGACTCGTCGACGAGCACGGCATCCACCTCGTGGTGCTGGCCCGCTACATGCAGGTGCTGAGCGACGACACGTGCCGCGCGCTGGCCGGCCGCGCGATCAACATCCACCACTCGTTCCTGCCCAGCTTCAAGGGTGCCAAGCCCTACCATCAGGCGTTCGACCGCGGGGTCAAGCTGGTGGGCGCGACCGCGCACTACGTGACCGGCGACCTCGACGAGGGCCCGATCATCGAGCAGGACGTGACCCGCGTCGGACCACGGGTTCACCCAGGACGCACTCGTCTCGGCCGGCCGGGACGTCGAGGCCCAGGTGCTGTCCCGGGCGGTGCGCTGGCACTCGCAGTCACGGGTGCTGCTCAACGGCGGCCGGACCATCGTCTTCCGCTGACGCTCAACGACAACCGAGAAGGAGACCGACGTGCTGTCGGACATCGAGATCGCCAACGCCGCCGTCCTGCGCCTGATCAAGGACGTGGCCGCCGACACCCTCGGGATCGAGGAGCGGCACCTGGTGCCGTACGGCCACTACAAGGCCAAGGTCGAGCCGACGTTCCTGAGCTCCCTCACCGACCGCCCGCTCGGCCGGCTGGTCCTCGTGACGGCGCTGTCGCCGACCCCGCCGGGCGAGGGCAAGACCACGACCACGGTCGGCCTCACCGACGCCCTCCACGGCCTGGGTCACCAGACCATCGCCTGCCTGCGCGAGCCGTCGATGGGACCGGTGTTCGGCATGAAGGGCGGGGCCGCCGGCGGCGGCTACAGCCAGGTCGTGCCGATGACCGACATCAACCTGCACTTCACCGGCGACTTCGCCGCGATCGCCGCTGCCAACAACCTGCTGGCGGCGCTGATCGACAACCACGTCCACCACGGCAACGCCCTGGACATCGACGTGCGCAGCGTCACCTGGAAGCGGGTGCTCGACACCAACGACCGGGCCCTGCGCGAGGTGGTCGTGGGCCTCGGCGGCCACGTGAACGGCTTCCCGCGCTCGGAGGGGTTCGACATCGTGGTCGCCTCGGAGCTGATGGCGATCTTCTGCCTCACCGAGTCCTGGGGCGACCTGAAGCGGCGGATCGGCGACATCGTGATCGGCTACACCCGCTCGATGACCCCCGTGACCGCGCGCGAGATCGGCGCGGACGGCGCGATGGCCGCACTGCTGCGCGACGCGTTGGCGCCGAACCTCGTCCAGACCCTCGAGGGCGCCCCCGCGTTCGTGCACGGCGGGCCGTTCGCCAACATCGCACACGGCTGCAGCTCGGTCATGGCGACCCGGGCCGGGCTGCGCCTGGCCGACCTGGTGATCACCGAGGCGGGCTTCGGCGCCGACCTCGGCGCGGAGAAGTTCGTCGACATCAAGTGCCGCAAGTCCGGGCTACGTCCCGACCTCGCGGTGGTGGTGGCGACGGTGCGCGCCCTGAAGTACCACGGCGGCGTGGCCCTCGCCGACCTCGGGACGGAAGACGTGGGCGCGGTCGAGCGGGGCATGGTCAACCTGCGACGGCACCTCGACAACGTCCGCCACGTCTACGGCATCAACTGCGTCGTGGCGGTGAACCGCTTCCCGACCGACACCGACGCGGAGGTGGGGCGGGTGGTCGAGCTGGCGGCGGCCGAGGGGGTCGCGGCCTACCCGGCGACCCACTTCGCCGACGGCGGCCTCGGTGCGCAGGACCTCGCGAAAGGCGTGCTCGCGGCGCTCGACGAGCCCTCGCCGTACGAGTTCTCGTTCACCTACGAGGACGACCTCTCGCTGACGGAGAAGGTCGAGGCGGTCGCGACCCGGTTGTACGGCGCCGGCCTCGTGACCTGGGACGCGAAGGCCCGGCGGCGGCTGCTCCGGATCGAGAAGGACGGCTACGGCTCGCTGCCGGTGTGCGTGGCGAAGACGCAGTACTCCTTCTCGACCGACCCGAAGTCGCTGGGCGCCCCATCGGGCCACGAGCTGCACGTGCGCGAGGTGCGGCTGTCGGCCGGCGCCGGGTTCGTGGTCGTCGTCTGCGGCGACATGATGACCATGCCGGGACTCCCGAGCGACCCGTCCGCCTCGCGGATCGACCTCGCCGACGACGGGACGATCCTCGGGCTCTCCTGACGGGGTGCCTCCCTCGGGGCGTGGTTGCTGGCACAGTGCTGCCCGTCCCTCCGTTCGGCCCGCTGCAAGGGGAACTCGTCGGTGAAGAGCTGGGCTCTGCTGCTGGCAGCCGTCGTCAGTGAGGTGACCGCCACGTTGTCCCTCAAGGGTGCCCTCGAGCACTCGTCGCTGTACGTCGTCGTGGTCACGGGCTACGTCGGTGCGTTCGTGCTGCTGACGGCCGTGCTCAAGGCGGGGATGCCTCTCGGCGTCGCCTACGGCATCTGGGCGGCTCTTGGCGTCGCCTCCACCGCGCTGCTCTCAGCGGCCCTCTTCGGCGAGCCGCTGACGGTGGTCATGGGGGTGGGCCTGGCGCTCATCATCGGGGGCATCCTGCTCGTCGAGCTGGGGTCGCCCGCGACGGTGAAGGCACCACCCCCGAGCGGGTCTGGGAGCGCCTGATGGCCTGGGGCTACCTCGCGTGCGCGGTCATCCTTGAGGTCATCGGGACCCTGACGCTGCGCAAGGCCGCGGTCGGCCGCGCCGGTTTGTACGCCGTCGTCGTGGCCTGCTACACGCTCGCCTTCGTCCTGCTGTCGGGTGCGCTCTCCGCAGGGCTGGGAATCGGCGTCGCCTACGGCATCTGGGCCGCCTCGGGTGTGGCCCTGATCGCCGTCGCGTCGCGACTGCTCTTCGACGAGCCGCTCAGTCCGCTGATGGCCGCCGGCGTGGGGCTGATCGTCGCCGGCATCCTCCTCGTGGAAGTCGGCCGCGGGCACTGACCCGTCCCGGTGCGCCCGGCGCGACGCCGGTCAGTCGCCGAGCTCGGCCCGGCGTCGTACGACGTACTCCTCCAGCTCCTGGCGGATCGCGTCGTCCAGCTCCGGCTGCTCGTACTCCTCGAGCCGCTTCTTCCAGATCTCCGACGCCCGCTCCGCTGTGTCGCGGCCACCGCCGCGCAGCCACCGCTCGTAGTTGTCGGAGGAGGAGAGGAACGGCCGGTAGAAGCAGGTGCGGAACCGCTCCATGGTGTGGGCGGCGCCCAGGAAGTGGCCGCCGTGGCCGACCTCCTGGTGCGCGTCGAACGCCATCGACGCCTCGTCGATCTCGAGCGGGGTGAACTCGTGCTGGAGCATCTGCACCAGCTCGCAGTCGAGGATGAACTTCTCGTAGCCTGCGACCAGCCCGCCCTCGAGCCAGCCGGCCGAGTGCATGACCCAGTTGGCGCCCGCGAGGAACGTCGGCATCAGCGTCATCAGCGCCTCGTAGCCGGCCTGGGCGTCGGGCACCTGCGACGACGTCAGGCCGCCGCCGGTGCGGAACGGCAGCCCGAAGTGCCGCGCGATCTGGCCGGTGCAGAGCAGGCCGATCCCGGACTCCGGCGTGCCGAACGTCGGGGAGCCCGACTGCATGTCGATGTTGGAGAGGAACGACCCGAAGATCACCGGCGTCCCGGGGCGGATCAGCTGCGAGAGCGCGATCCCCGACAGGGCCTCGGTGATCTGCTGCACCAGGGCCGCCGGCACCGTCACCGGCGACATCGCGCCCATCAGGATGAAGGGCGTGAGCACGACCGGCTGGCCGGCTGCGCTGTACTCGAACTGCGACTCCAGCATCCGGTCGTCCCAGCGCAGCGGGGAGTTGCAGTTGATGAGCGAGATCGTCGCCGGCGTCTCCTCGATCGCCTCCCGCGAGCCGAACAGGATCGACGTCATCGCCAGCGTGTCCGCGGCGTTCACGCCCGACGACGACGTTGCCCATGTAGACCTTGTCGGTCAGCGTCTGCAGCGCGCAGCGTCATGTCGAGGTGACGGCTGTCGAGCGGGGTGTCGTTGGGCTCGCACACCACGCCGCCGGCGGAGTCGAGGACCGAGAAGGACTGAGCCAGCTTCGTGAAGTTGCGGTAGTCCTCCATCGTCGCGTCGCGGCGCACCTCGCCCTCACGGACGAACGGCGGGCCGTAGACGGCGCCGAACGCCATCGCGTCACCGCCGATGTGGATGCTGTTGCTCGGGGTTGCGGGCCTGGACGTCGAACTCGCGGGGCGCCTTGGCCACCTGCTCGAGGACGAAGTCGGGGTCGAGGAAGACCGTCTCGTCCTCCACCTTCTGGCCGTTCGCCCGGAACAGCTCGACGGCGCGCGGGTCGGCGAACTGGACGCCGATCTCGGTCATCAGCCGTCGCCACCCGCCGTCGAGGGTGGCCATCGCCTCCTCCGAGAGGACTTCGTATCGGGGCATCTGGTTGCGGAACATGCCTTCTCCTGCCTAACCTCATGATGTGGAACCAAGGTTCCACATCATGGAACCTGGATCAAGACGCGATCCGGGCCGCCCGAGGCGGATCAGGCAGGCATCGAGCAGACATGGCAGCGACAGCGGAGCAGACCACCGGCGCGCGGAGCGCGGGAGGTGGCACGCGTGCGCTCGACCGCGCCACCGACCTGGTGGCCGCGGTCGTGGGCGCCGACGAGCCGCTCAGCTTCACCGCACCTGCAGGAGACCTCCGGGCTCGCGAAGTCGACCGCGTCGCGGATGCTGTCGGCCCTCGAGCGCTCCGGGCTGCTCGAGCGCGACGCCGACGGGTCCTACGTCGCCGGCCAGCTCTTCTGGCTCTACGCCGCCCGCCACGACCCGTGGGAGGAGCTGGTCCGGCTCGCCCGGCCGACGCTGGAGGTCATCAGCGACGCCACCCTCGAGACGGTCCACCTCAGCATCGTGCGCGGCGACCGGGTCGTGCAGGTCGCCCAGGTCGACTCCCAGTTCCTGCTCGGCACCCGCGACTGGACCGCGGTCGACGTGCCCGCCCACACCTCGGCGCTGGGCAAGGTGTTCTACGCGTGGGACGCACTGCCCGTCCCCGACCCGCCGCTGCCGCGGCTCACCGACGCGACGCTCGCCGACCCCGACGCGCTGCGTCGGGACGCCCGGCTGGCCCGGCGGCGCGGCTGGGCCGTGACGCACGACGAGCTCGAGGTCGGGCTCAGCGGCGTCGCCGTACCTGTCCTGGGTCCGCGCGGTCAGGTGGTCGCGGCCCTCGGCATCTCGGGACCCACCGCACGACTGGAGGACCGGCTCGACGAGCTCGGCCGCCAGCTGTCAGACCACGCCACGCGGCTCACCAGGCTGCTGCGCGGCGGCTCGCACGAGGAGGATGTGGCATGACCCCGGAAGAGATCCTGACCAGGGCCTCTACGACGAGACGCTCGTCGGCAACGCACCGCGCGTGCTCGAGCTCACCGAGGAGGGGCTCAGCGCCGGCATGGAGCCGCAGACGCTGCTCTTCGACGCGCTGATCCCCTCGCTCGAGGAGGTCGGCGCCCGGTTCGAGCGCGGCGACTTCTTCGTGCCCGAGATGCTGATCGCCGGGCGCGCGATGGCCGGGGCGATGGAGCGGCTGCGGCCGCTGCTCGCCGAGACCGGCGTCCAGACCATCGGGAAGTTCCTGATGGGCACGGTCAAGGGCGACGTCCACGACATCGGCAAGAACCTCGTCAACATCATGCTCGAGGGCGCGGGCTTCGAGGTGATCGACCTCGGCGTCCAGGTGGCGCCGGAGAAGTTCGTCAGCGCGATCGAGGAGCACCAGCCCGACATCGTCGGCTTCTCGGCGTTCCTCACCACGACGATGCCGATGTTCAAGGCCAACCTGAACGCCCTCGAGAAGGCCGGCATGCGCGACTCCGTGATCGTGATGGTGGGCGGTGCCCCGGTCACGCAGGAGTACGCCGACGCGGTCGGTGCCGACGGGTACGCCGCCGACGCCTCGGCCACCGTCAAGCGGGCCAAGGCGCTGCTGCACGAGAAGCGCAGCAAGGTCCCGGCGCATGAGCGCCGCCCCGCTCGAGACCGTCCTCCGCTCGGCCACCAAGGAGGTCGTGCATCGGCCACGGCCGCCGCTTCTGCCTGATCGGCGAGCGGATCAACCCGACCGGCCGCCGGATCTTCCAGGAGCAGCTGCGCGCGGGCGACTTCTCCGCGATCGAGCGCGACGTGAAGGCCCAGGTCGAGGGCGGCGCCGACGTCCTCGACGTCAACATGGGCGTCCCGCTCACCGACGAGCCGACGCTGCTCGCGCAGGCGATCCAGCTCGTGCAGAGCCTCACCGACCTGCCGATCTGCATCGACTCCTCGGTCGTCGAGGCGCTCGAGGCCGGGCTGTCGGTCTACCAGGGCCGGGCCCTCGTCAACTCCGTCACGGCGGAGGACGACCGGCTCGCCGCTGATCCTGCCGCTGGTGAAGAAGTACGACGCCGCGATCATCGCGCTGCCCAACGACCACGACGAGATCCCGATGGAGGCCGACAAGCGGCTCGACCTGACGGCGAAGATCATCCGGGTCGCGACCGAGGAGTACGGCATCGCCGCGGCCGACATCGTGATCGACCCGCTGGCGATGCCGATCGGCGCCGACACGACGACCTCCCTCGTCACCTGGGAGACGATGCGCCGGATCCGCGAGGACCACGGCGTGAACATGACGTGCGGTGCGTCCAACACCTCGTTCGGGATGCCCGACCGCCACACCCTCGGCGCCGCCTGGCTGCCGATGGCGATGACCGCCGGCCTCACCAGCGCGATCATGGACACCCGCACCCCGCAGATCGTCGAGTCGGTGAAGGCGGCCGACGTCTTCCTGAACCACGACGAGTGGGGCATGGCCTGGATCGCCGCACACCGGGCGAAGGCGGCCGCGACGGCATGAGCGACGGCGTGCCCGACGTCGACCTCGATGCCTACAAGCGGGAGGGCCTGCTCCCGAGCTCGGGCGCCGAGGCTCCGGCCGCGCACGACGGCACCGGCCGGGTCGACATCTCGTTCAGCGTCGACGTCGGCAAGGACGCGCCGCCGACCGTGCGGACCGTGCGCGTCCCGCCCGGGGTCACGGTCTTCGACTCGGCGTCGTGGAACGGGATCGCGATCGACTCCACCTGCGGCGGCCACGGCACCTGCCACAAGTGCAAGGTGCGGGTCGAGGGTGGCGGCCCGATCACGCGGCACGACGTACGCACCTTCTCGCCCGACCAGATCAAGGCCGGCTGGCGGCTGGCCTGCCTGGTGCAAGCGACGCGCGACCTCGAGGTCGAGGTCCCGCCGCTCACCACCCGGCCGAAGGCGGCGACCGTCGGCGTCGGCCGGCAGGTCATCCTGCGGCCCGCCCTGCAGAAGCGGTACGTCGAGCTCGACGAGCCGACCCTCTCCGACCAGCGCACCGACCTGAAGCGGCTGACCGACGCCATCACGGACCTCGAGCTCACCGCCGACCTGCCGCTGCTTCGCAGGCTCGCGACCGTGCTGCGGCAGGCCGACTTCAAGGTGACCGCCGTGATCGTCGACGAGGCGCTGATCGACGTCGAGCCCGGTGACACCACGGCTGCGCGCTACGCCATCGCGTTCGACCTGGGCACCACCACCGTGGTCGCCACCCTGCTCGACCTCGGCACCGGCACGCCGGTCGCGGTGGCCTCGATGCTCAACAAGCAGCAGCCCTTCGGTGCCGACGTCATCACCCGGATCAGCGCGACCATGATGGACCCGGACGTGATCGGCCGGCTCCAGACCGCGGCGGGCGCGACCCTCGCCGAGCTCGCCGAGCAGGTGTGCAAGGAGGGCGAGGTCGATCCCGCCACCGTCTACGAGGTGGCGGTCGCCGGCAACGCGACCATGACCGCGCTCCTGCTCGGCATCGACCCCGAGCCGCTCGGCGTGGCGCCGTTCGTGATGTCCACCAGCCACCCCCCGGTGGTGCTCGCCTCGGAGCTCGGCCTCGACCTCCACCCGCAGGCGCGTGCCGCCCTCTTCCCCGCCCTCGGCGCGTACGTCGGCGGCGACATCGTGGCCGGCATGCTGGCGACCGGCATGGACCGCGACAAGCGGACCCGGCTCTTCATCGACGTCGGCACCAACTGCGAGATCGTCCTCAGCGACGGCGACACCATCCTGTCCACCGCGGCCCCTGCCGGGCCGGCGTTCGAGGGCGGCGCCATCCGCTGCGGGATGCGCGCGGCCGACGGGGCGATCGAGACCGTGAAGCTCGACGACGACCAACGACCCTGCTGGGGTGACGCTCGGCGTGATCGGCGACGTCGAGCCCCGAGGCCTGTGCGGGTCCGGGCTCGTCGACATCGTGTCCGAGATGGTGCGGGTCGGGCTGCTCGACGCGACCGGCCGCTTCGTCCCCGACGAGCAGGCGGCGGAGATCGTTCCGAGCCTGGCGCCGCGGCTGACCCGGATCGGCGAGGAGCGGGTCTTCGTGCTGCACCGCGAGAGCGAGGACACCCCGCCGGAGGAGTCGGTCTACCTCTCCCAGCGCGACGTCCGCGAGCTCGCAGTTCGCCAAGGCCGCCATCTCGACCGGCTGGTCGCTGCTCCTCGAGGAGCTCGGCCTCGAGCACGACGACGTGCAGCAGGTGCTGCTCGCCGGTTCGTTCGGCAGCTACCTCTCCCCCGCCGCCGCGGTCCGGATCGGGCTGGTGCCGCAGCTCCCGGTGCTGCGGATCGTCGCCGCCGGCAACGTGGCCGGCGAGGGCGCGAAGATGGTCCTGCTGTCGGTGCGCGAACGCGCCGGCGCCGCCGCGCTGCTGGAGGAGGTGAAGTATGTCGAGCTCTCCGACCGCCCCGACTTCAACGACGCCTTCGTCGACCAGCTCGGGTTCACGGTCTGACCGGGGTGACCGGGTCGCGCTGATCGCGTGCGGCGCGCTGGCCCAGCCCGCGGCCGCGGTCGTCGAGCGGCGCGGCTGGCCGGTCGACGTCCACCCGCTCCCGCCGCTGCTGCACAACCAGCCCCGCCGGATCGCGGGCGAGGTGCGCCGGCTCGCCGAGCGAGCTCGGCTCCGGCGTACGGCTCCGTGGTCGTGGGGTACGCCGACTGCGGCACGTACGGCGCCGTCGACGAGGTCTGCGACGAGCTCGGGCTGGCCCGGCTGCCCGGCCTCCACTGCTACGACCTGTACGCCGGCCCCGACCGGATCCAGGAGCTCTTCGAGCGCCAGCCCGGGACGTACCTGCTGACCGACTTCCTGGTCCGCTCGTTCGCACGGACCGTCGAGCGCGAGCTCGGGCTGGACCGCTGGCCGGAGCTGCGCGACGACTACTTCGGCCACTACACGCGGGTGGTCTGGCTGGCGCAGGCACCCGACGAGGAGCTGCGCGGCCTGGCCGAGGACGCCGCCGCCCGGATCGGGCTGCCGCTCCAGGTCGTCGAGACCGGCAGCACCGGGCTCGAGCAGGCGCTCGCGGCGCTCGTCGGCTCCTAGCCGCGCAGCCGCTCGAGCTCCTCGGTCCGCCACGCCTCGGTGGCCGGGATCTGGTTGAACGTGAAGACGTGCAGGCCCTCGACGAGGCTGCCGGGCTCGGCGAGCGCCGGCGCGCACTGCTCCAGGAACTTCTGCCCGGTGAAGCCACCGGGGGCGGCCAGCCGCGCGAACGTGCCCTTGTGCTTGGCGAGGAACCGGGTCGACTCGCCGACCCCGATCCGGGTGGCCATCGCCAGCAGCTTCGTCCGCTCCACCGGACCGGGGATGCCGAGCAGCAGCGGCATCGTGATGCCCCGCGTCCGCAGCCGCCGCACCCAGCCGCGCACGGCGCCGGGGTCGAACGTGAGGTTGCTGACGACGTGGGTGGCGTAGCGCCGCTTGTCCCACATCGACTGGATCGTCAGGTCGTCGGAGATCGTCGGGTGCGACTCCGGGTAGCCGGTGATGCCGACGTGGGCGAACGGCTTGCCGAGCGCCAGCAGGTCCTCCAGCAGGCTCACGGAGTCGGGGTAGTCGCCCACCGCGTCGGCGTCGCCGCCCGGCACGAAGATCTTGGTGATCGCCTTGCCCGTCAGCCGGGCGGTGATCTCCTCGAGCTCGGTGCGCCCCGAGACCATCCGGGCCGCCACGTGCGGCACCACGTCGTAGCCGTGCCCGGCCAGCCGCTCGGACAGCTCGAACGTGGACTCCAGCCCCTTCGAGGGCGAGGCCGTCACCGTGATCGTGCGGTCGCGCGGGACGTGCTCCAGCAGCGTCTCCTCGATCGACGCCGTGGGCAGCACCTCGTAGCGGGCGTTCTCCAGCAGCCGGACCAGGGTCGACCGCGTTGCTTTGTTGCGCATGATGCGTCTCGTTTCGTGATGCGCACTCTCGTCGCTGGAGTCTAGCCCGGCGTCGGGCTCCGCTGGCGAGGGTCGCAGGCGGGTCATCCCGGTGAATGCGGTCATCGGCGCGGCAGCCGGGACGGGATCGCGACCCACGAGATCAGCCCGCCCAGGGCGAGCAGCACCGCGCAGCCGAGCATCGCGGAGTCGTACCCGGCGTCGAAGACCGCGGGCAGCTCGTAGTCGGCGCCGGACAGTCCCACGAGCGGCGGGATCGCCGCGACGGCCAGCAGCGAGCCGGTCCGGGCGACCGCGTTGTTGACCCCGCTGGCGAGTCCCGCCACCTCGTCGGGCGCCGCGGCCAGCACGGTCGCGGTGAGCGGCGCCACCAAGAGGGCGAGTCCCAGCCCGAACACGGTCAGCGCGGGCATGACGTCGGTCCAGTACGTCGTGTCGCGGTCGACGACCAGCAGCCAGGCCGTGCCGGCCGCCATGACCAGCGGGCCGCCCGTCATCGGCAGCCGCGGCCCGATCCGGTTGGACAGCCGCCCGCCGCGGGACGCCAGGAACACCATGCAGATCGTCACGGGCAGGGTCGCCAGGCCGGCGGCGAGCGGACCGTAGCCGGCGACGGTCTGCAGCTGGAGCACGAGGAAGAACAGCACCGCCCCGAGTGCGGCGTACACGACCAGGGTCATCGCGTTCGCCGCGCTGAACGTCCGCGAGCGGAAGATGCCGAGGGCCAGCATCGGGTGGCTGCTGCGCGCCTCGACGAGCAGGAATCCGGCGGCGGCCAGCACCCCGACCACTCCTGCCGGAACCGCCATCGGGCTGCCCCACTCGATGAGGCCGTAGGTGGCCGCTCCCAGGGAGACCATCGCCAGCACCGCGCCCGCCACGTCGAAACGCTCGGGCGGGCGCGGGTCCCGCGACTCCGGCACGTACCGGATCGCGATCCAGACCGTCAGCAGGGCCAGCGGCAGGTTGACGAGGAAGATCCAGCGCCACGAGGCGTACTCGATCAGGAGCCCGCCCACGAGCGGGCCGGCCGCCGCGGCGATGCTGCCGAGCCCCGACCACGCGCCGATCGCGGGCGACCGGTCCTCCTGCGCGAAGACCCCCTGGATCATGGCGAGGCTGCCCGGCGTCAGCAGGCCGCCACCGACGCCCTGCAGCAGTCGCGCCAGGATCAGCACCTCGGCCGTGGGTGCGAGGCCGCACAGCACGGAGGCGCCGGCGAAGCACAGCGTGCCGACCACGAACATCCGCCGCCGTCCGTACCGGTCGCCCAGGCTGCCTCCGAGCAGGATGAGCGACGCCAACGTCAGCAGGTAGCCGTTGTTGATCCACTGGAGCTGGGCCAGGCCGGCGTCGAGGTCCTCGCCGATGGTCCGGAGGGCGACGTTGACGACCGTGCCGTCCAGGAGGGACATCCCCGAGCCCAGCGTGGCCGCGGCGATGACGGCCCGGCCGGTGGGTGTTCCCATGCGAACCGGGATCGAGCCCGAACCTTCCACCCGCCCCACAGTATTCTTCCCCGCGTGACAAGGCCTCGGTCGACCGAGCAGCGACTCGTCGAGCACGTCGACCGGATCGCCGACGAGCACCCGCCGATCGACCTCGGGACGGTGGACTTCTCGATCCGCGATCCGGCGACCACCAACGCCCGTTTCGGGCACGTCCTCGACTACATGGCGCGGGTCGAGCTCGAGGTCGACCGGAACGTCCTCGAGCTCACCGCGATGCTGCCGGACCCGCCGGACGTCGACCGCTACTTCTACGCGGACGTCTGGGCCCCGCAGGAGATCCGCCACGGCCAGATCCTCGACGAGCTCCAGGTGCGGCTCGGCCGCGACCCGGCCATGGCCGACCTCGACACCGTCTCGGCCAAGATGCACGTCCTCGGCGTCCTCTCGCACGTGTCCCCGATCGAGGACGTCGTGCGGATGCTCTACTACCTCACGGGCCAGGCGACCGAGCGTTCCGCCGTGCTCGCCTACAACCTGCTCCACGCCGGGCTCACCGAGATGGAGGAGACCGCGGCCGCCGAGACGATCGTGGCGCAGATCAAACGCCAGGAGCCGGCTCACCACGCGTTCTACGCGATGTCGGCGCGAGGGCTCAACGAGCAGCTCGCGCCCTGGCAGCGATGGCTCGTACGTCGCCTGCGCACCCTGACCTTCGCGCCGGTCGGCGCCAACAACCCCGAGCAGACCGCCGACTTCGGCGACCTGATGCTGACGCTGGGGATCGACCGCGACCTGGACCGGTTCGCGACCGCGGTGTCGCGCGTCGAGGCCGAGCTCCTGGGAGCCGCCGGCAAGGGGCTGCCGGTCCCGGAGTACGTGCTCCGCGCGTTCCGCGACGCGGTCGAGGCCGCGCACGCCAGGCGAGCGACCGGTGGCCGGTCGCCGTCGGTCGCGTCCGCCTAGACCCCCGGCCCGGCGTCCGCAGCCTCCGACAGCAGGGTCCGCAGCTGGTCCCACTTCCTCGCCCCGAGCCGACGACGCCACTCGCGCTCGAGCCCGGTGATGACTGCCTCGCCGGCGTCGATCGCCTGCAGACCCCTGCGGGTCGGTCGCACGATCCGAACCCGCTTGTCGGACGGGTCGCGGACCGTCTCGAGCAGTCCGCGCGCCTCGAGGTCGTTCGCGAACTCGCCCAGCGCCTGCTTCGTCATCCCCACGCGTTCGGCCAGGTCGGTGACGCGCATCCCCTCGGCCGGCGTCATGCTCAGGAGCCGCAGCTGGGAGGACCTCAGGCCGCGCAGCACCGCCTGCTTCCCCCCGGCCTGCTGGTTCGTGGCGTGCAGGTCGCGCCGGAAGCCGTCCATCACCTGACCCAGCAGGGCCAGGATGTGGTCCGGCAGATCGTCCTTGACGCCAGTCATAAGGCAACCTTACTATCACTGAGGTAGGAAGGTAACCTGACCACCAGGAGGCACGCGATGGGTCGGACCCAGGAGCAGCTCGGCACGTCCGCGCCGCGGACCCCGGAGGAGCTGCTCGGCGACCTCGAGCACCCCGGCGGACCGGTACGGCTGGAGCCGTTCCCCTACGCGTTCGGCTCCCCCGCCACCGGTGGCCTCTACCGGCTCGTCGGACCCGACTGGAGCTGGTTCGGCAAGCTGCTCCAGCACGTCCGCCACTGGCCCGCCCTGCACCACCTGCCGCCCGGCGTGCGGGAGCGCTTCGTCGACTCGTTCCCGTGGCGTTCCGAGCTCGAGCTCTGGGACGAGCCCTACCTCAGTCGACTGCCCGACGGACTGCGGGCCCCGGTGCTCCATGGCCTGGTCGAGCTCGGTGACGACCGGGTGATGGTGTGGATGGAGGACGTCGACGTGGCGGCGACGCCCCGCGACCTCGACGAGTACGCCCGGGCGGCCCTCCTGCTCGCGCGCTGGAACGCTCGGTGCGCCGACCCGGAGCTGGTCGCCACCAACGAGTTCCCGGTGGGCTACGCCCTGCGGATGTACGCCCGGGAGGCGATCGCCGAGCGCGGGCTCCGCCAGCTCGAGGACGACGAGCTCTGGTCCCACCCGTGGCTGACCGACCACGCCGGCCTGCGGGCCGACCTGCGCCGGCTCGCCCCGCGGATCCCGGAGCTGCTGGACCGGCTCGACAGCTTCGTGCAGACCATCCCGCACGGCGACGCCAGCCCGCAGAACCTGCTGATCCCGGCCGACGACCCCGCGACGTTCGTCGCCATCGACGTCTCGTTCCGGACTCCCGAGCCGCTGGGCTTCGACCTCGGACAGCTCCTGGTGGGGCTGGTCCATGCCGGTGAGGTGCCGGCCGCGATGCTGCCGGCCATCGCCGACCGGATCCTCGCCGCGTACGTCGAGGGGCTCGCCGCCGAAGGCGTCACGGGCCAGGACGACGATGTTCGCGACGCGTTCACGACCTCGGTGCTGCTCCGCAGCGGGTTCGACTCGTTCCTGTTCGACCTGATCGGCAGCGACGACCCCGCCGACCGCCACCGGTTCGACGAGCGGGTCGCGCTGTGTCGCTTCCTGGTCGACCAGTACCTCGAGACGCACCCCGACGACTGACTCACCCTGCCGTCAGAATGGCCGGGTGATCACCACCCACCAGGCCGAGCGGCTCGACCACCTGCTGCGCGGGCAGGGGCGACCGTGGACCCCCGAGCCCGGCGACCGGTTCGTGGTGCCTGGCCGCGACCTCGACGACCAGGTCTTCGTGGTCTCCGAGATGACGATCGACGTGGAGGACCTCCCCAGCGGCCGACTGGTCCGCTTCAACGGCACCACGGAGTGGGCGCTCGACAGCCTGCCCGCCGCCGACGTGCTGTGGATGCCGTGGGAGCACCAGCTCCGCCGGCTGCTCGGCGACGACTTCCGGTCGTTGCAGCGCGACGACAGCGGCTGGCGGGTGACGCTCGCGGACGGTAGCGAGCACCCGGGCGAGCGACCCCGAGGAGGCGTACGCCGTGGCGCTGCTGGACCGCTAGCCCGCGCTGTCGTGCGCACCCGGCCTAGCGCCGCCCGCACCTGGCCGTCAGTCCCGCAGCACCCGGGACGCGATCCACGCGAGGGCGGCCGACGTGTCGGCCGGGGAGCCGGACGGCTGCATCACGTGGCTCAGCACGACCCGGACCACCATGTCGATAGCGGCGTCGAGCCGGTCGGCGTCCAGTGGCACGTCGTAGCCGGTGACGCGCTCGGTCACGACGTGCTTGGCCGCCGCGAGCAGCGACTCCGAGTGGGTCGTGAGCAGCGGCAGCAGCTCGGTGTCGGCGCCGTGGGTCGCACTGACGACCGCCTTCAGGAGGTCGTTCCCCTGCGCGAGCTCGAGCACCCGCCGCGACGCCTCCTGGATCGCCCCGACCAGGTCGGTCGGCTCGTGGTCGAACGCGTCGGTGACGACGGTGAGGAAGCGGTCGAGCTCGGCGAGGATCATCGCCTCGGCCAGCGCCGGCTTGCCACCGATCTCGTTGTAGACCGTCTGCCGGCTCACGCCGACGGTCTCGGCGATCCGGGCCATCGTGACCTGCGACCAGCCGTGGGCCAGCGTCAGGTCGACGGCGGCGCGACAGGATCCGCTGGCGTAGGGGCGGCGTCACAGCGCCAGGGTACGGGCGCGCGCGGACCGGCCCCGCGTGGCTATCGTGAGGTGTCCACGACGGAAGGGGCTGGGCATGAGCGAGCAGGTGCACCACGAGCGAGGCCAAGACCCGCGGCGCCTTCTCGTCCCGCAGGGTCTTCATCTTCGCCGCCATCGGCTCCGCCGTCGGCCTGGGCAACATCTGGCGCTTCCCGTACGTCGCCTACGAGAACGGCGGCGGCGCGTTCATCCTCCCCTACCTGGTCGCGCTCCTGACCGCGGGCATCCCGTTCCTGTTCCTCGACTACGCGCATCGGCCACCGCAACCGCGGGCTCGGCGCCGCTGTCGTTCGCCCGGCTGCGCCGCGGCGCCGAGGGCCTCGGGCTGGTGGCAGGTCGGCATCTGCTTCATGATCGCCGTCTACTACGCCGCCGTCATCGCCTGGGCGGTGCGCTACACGTTCTTCTCGATCGACAAGGCCTGGGGAAGTGATCCCGAGAGGTTCTTCTTCGGCGACTTCCTGCAGGCCGGCGAGCCCGGCGTCGCAGGCTCGACCTCGTGCCCGGCGTGCTGGTCCCCCTGGTGCTCGTCTGGGTCGCCGTGCATCGTCATCATGGTCGCTCGGCGTGCAGAAGGGCATCGGCGCGCACCTCGGTCGTCTTCATCCCGATCCTGGTGATCGCGTTCGGCGCGCTGGTCGTGCCGCGCGCTGTTCCTCCCCGGAGCGGCCGACGGCCTGCGACGCGCTCTTCACCCCGAACTGGGACGCCCTTGCCGAGCCCGGCGTGTGGGCGGCGGCCTTCGGGCAGATCTTCTTCTCGCTGTCGATCGGCTTCGGGATCATGATCACCTACGCGTCCTACGTCCACCGCGACACCGACATGACCGGGTCGGGCGTCGGTCGTCGGCTTCGCCAACTCCGGCTTCGAGCTGCTGGCCGGCATCGGCGTCTTCGCCGCACTCGGGTTCATGGCACAGGCCAGCGGCGTCGCGGTCTCCGAGGTCGTCGAGCGAAGGCGTCGGACTCGCGTTCATCGCGTTCCCGACGATCATCTCCGAGGCGCCGGCCGGCGCGCTGATCGGCGTGCTCTTCTTCGCCTCGCTGGTGCTCGCCGGAGTGACGTCGCTGGTCTCGGTGATCGAGGTGGTGATCTCCGCCGTGCGCGACAAGTTCGAGATGAGCCGGGTCGGGAGCGCTCGCTGGCCGTGGCGAGTGCCCGCGATCGTGATCAGCCTGGCCTTCTTCTCCACGACCAGCGGCGTCGTCGTGCTCGACATCGCTCGACCACTTCATCAACCAGTTCGGCATCCTGCTGGTGGCCGTGGTCGTCGATGCTCGCGGTCGCGTGGTGGCTCCGCGCGGCTGCCGCGCTGGCCGACCACCTCAACCACAACGGGTCGGTCCACCTCGGCACCTGGTGGCGGGTGCTGATCTCGGTCGTCGCCCCGGTGGCGTTGGGCTATGTCCTGGTCGACGCCTTCCTCACCGACGTCGACAAGCCCTACGAGCGACTACCCGCCAGTGGATGCTGCTCACCTTCGGCTGGGGCGCGGCCGCGGCCGTGATCGTCGTCGGTTTCCTCGGCCGCCACCCTCCGGTGGCGACCCGAGACCTCACTCGCGGCACCGCCCTCCGCCGCCGACACGAGCGCTTCGAAGGGAGACAGCTGACATGGGTACCGGTGCGATCCTGATGATGCTGCTCGCGATGGCGGTGATCTGGGGCGGCCTGGCCCTGGCGATCGTCAACCTCCGCGCAGCCGCCCCGACCACCGCGAGCCGCGGCGCGACGTCGACGACCGCCCTCCACGGCGTGACCTCAGACCGTCAGGCTCTCACCCGCTCGACCGGGACGAAGTCGACCTTCTCCCGGACGCCGCAGTCGGGGCAGCACCAGTCGTCGGGGACGTCGGCCCAGGCCGTGCCGGCCGCGAACCCCTCGTGCTCGTCGCCGACCTCGACCTCGTAGGCGTACGAGCAGCCGGGGCAGCGGGCTGCGAGCACCTCGCCCTGACGTGAGTGGTGTCGAGACGGGCCTGGCCGTCCCTCCTCGACCACCGGATCGTCCAGCACCGGCGCCGGGTGTGCCGCGAGGATCCGGTCCCGCTTGCGCGGGCTGATGTTGGCGCGGGTGACGTCGCCGTGGAAGTGGGCCACGACCCGCGGGTCCATGACCCGCCGCCAGACGGCGGGGACGATCGCGAGCACGATCATCCCGGCGTACCCGGTCGGCAGCACCGGGCTCTCCTCGAAGTCGCGCAGCGCCTGGTAGCGCCGGGTCGGCTTCGCGTGGTGGTCGCTGTGCCGCTGCAGGTGGTAGAGCAGCACATTGGTCGCGATGTTGTTGGAGTTCCAGCTGTGGCTGGGGTCGACCCGCTCGTAGCGCTGCCGGTCGCCGACACCCACCTTCTGGCGCAGCATCCCGTAGTGCTCCATGTAGTTGACGACCTCGAGCAGCGAGAAGCCGACGACCGCCTGGATCAGCAGGTACGGCGCAATCCCGACCCCCAGCCAGGCGATCAGTCCGCCCCAGAGCACCGCCGTCATCAGCCAGGCGTTGAGGACGTCGTTGCCGATCCGGAACGGGTGGCGGTGCTTGCGCGCGTAGCGCCGCTTCTCGAAGATCGCCGCGCATCTCGCCAATGCCGGGATCGAGTCGCTGCTGTTCGACCTTCCCGCCAAGGAAGGCGATCCCAACGCGCTCGTCGCCGAAGGCGATCGCCAACCTCGCGCGAATGGAGCCCGCGCCGCTCGCGGCCAAGGATCGCGGCGAGCGCGATCGCCGCCTGCAACTACGGAAGCGATCTCGCCCGTCTCGCCGACTGCGACCTCGTGATCGAGGCGATCGCCGAGCGCGCTCGACTGGAAGCAGGACCTGTACGCGAAGGTGGCGCCGCATCTGGCGCCGCATGCGGTGCTCGCGACGAACACGTCGGGACTTTCGCTGGCAGCGCTGGCCGAGCCCTGCTGCCGGCGGCCGTGCAGCCGCGCTTCTGCGGCGTGCACTTCTTCAATCCGCCGCGCTACATGCACCTCGTCGAGCTCATCGCCGGCGCCGCGCACCGACGCGGCGCTTCTCGACGCACTCGAGACGTTCCTCACCACCACGCTCGGCAAGGGCGTGGTCCGTGCGCGCGACACGCCCAATTTCATCGCCAACCGGATCGGCATCTTCTCGGTGCTGGCGACGATGAAGCACACGCAGGACTTCGGACCTGCCGTTCGACGTCGTCGATGCGCTCACGGGTCCGGCGATCGGCCGCGCCAAGAGTGCCACCTTCCGTACCGCCGACGTGGTCGGCCTGGACACGATGGCGCACGTCGTGAAGACGATGTGGGACACGCTGCCGGACGACCCCTGGCATCGGGCTCTTCGCCACGCCGCCGGTGCTCGCCGCGCTGGTGGCGCAAGGCGCGCTGGGCGCCAAGACCAAGGCCGGCTACTTCCGCAAGGCCGGGCAAGGACATCGAGGTCCTCGACCCCGCCACCAAGTCGGCTATCGCAAGTCCGAAGGCAGCGTCGGCGCCGGAAGTGGCGGCGATCCTCGCGCTCCGCTCGCCGGCCGAGAAGCTGGGCAAGCTGCGCGCAAGCGCGCATCCCCAGGCGAAATTCCTGTGGGCGCATCTTCCGCGATCTCTTCCACTACAGCGCATTCCATCTCGCGGACATTGCCGACAACGCGCGGGACGTCGACCTCGCGATCCGCTGGGGCTTCGGCTGGCAGCAGGGCCCCTTCGAGACGTGGCAGGCGGCGGGCTGGCGCGAGGTCGCCGGCTGGGTCGCCGAAGACATCGCGGCCGGGCGCGCGCTCGGCGAGCGTGCCGCTGCCGGCGTGGGTGACGGGCGACGAAGGTCGGCGCCGCGCGGTGGCGTCCACGCCCAGCGACGGCGCCTACTCGCCCGCGACGCGACGCTTTCGTGCCGCGGCGCGACCTGCCCGTCTATCGCCGCCAGTCGTTTCCCGAAGCCGTGCTGGGCGAAAGCTGCAGCCAGGGCACCACGATCTTCGAGACCGACGACGTGCGCTTCTGGCACCTCGGCGACGAGATCGGCATCGTCTCGTTCAAGACGCAAGGCCAACACGATCAGCGAAGGCGTGCTCGACGGCATCCTGCGCGCGGTCGACGACGCCGAGCGCGAGTTCGCCGGGCTGGTCATCTGGCAGGCCGCGCGAGCCGTTCTCGCTGGGCGCCAATCTCGCGTCGATGGAGCCGGCCGTCAAGGCGGGCGACTTCGCTGCCGTCGAAGCCGATCGTCGCCAAGTTCCAGCGCACCGCCATGCGCCTGCGCACGAGCCTCGTGCCCACGGTGTGCGCGGTGCGCGGGATGGCGCTCGGCGGCTCGTGCGAGTTCATCCTGCACGCCACGCGCACGGTGGCGGCACTCGAGTCGTACATCGGGCTGGTCGAGGCGGGCGTCGGACTGCTGCCCGCGGGCGGCGGCTGCAAGGAGCTCGCGGCGCGCGCCGCGGAGGAAGTGCGGCGCGGTGCGGCCGGCAGCCAGATCGACGCGCTGCCCTTCGTGCGCACGTACTTCCAGTCGGTCGCGATGGCGCACGGTGGGCAAGAGCGCGCTCGAGGCCCGGGAGATCGGCTACCTGCGGCCGTCGGACGTCGTCGTGATGAATCCGCACGAGGTGCTGCACGTGGCGAAGGCGCAGGCGCGCGCGCTGGCCGACGCCGGCTACCGGCCGCCGCTCCCGGCGCGGTCGATCCCGGTCGTCGGGCAAGACCGGGCATCGCCACGCTGACGATGCTCCTCGTCAACATGCGCGATGGCGGCTTCATCAGCGCGTACGATTTCGAGATCGGCCAGCGCATCGCGCGCGTCATGTGCGGCGGCGAGGTCGAGTCGGGCAGCGTGGTCGACGAGGATGGCTGCTCGATCTCGAGCGCCGCGAGTTCATGGCGCTGCTGCGCGACCCGAAGCACGCAGGCGCGGATCGCGCACACGCTGGCGACCGGCAAGCCGCTGCGCAACTGAAGCGCCGCGACCGCCGGATTAGCGCGCACCTCACTCGTCGCAGGAGCATCATGACGAAGCAACTGCAGGACGCCTACATCGTGGCCGCCACGCGCACGGCGGTGGGCAAGGCGCCGCGCGGCGCGTTCAAGTCGACGCGCCCCGACACGCTGCTGGCGCACGTCCTGCACGCGCGTGCTCGCGCAGGTGCCGGCCATCGACGCCCGAGCGCGTCGAGGACGTGATCGTGGGCTGCGCGATGCCCGAGTTCGAGCAGGGCATGAACGTCGCGCGCATCGGCGTGCTGCTCGCCGGGCTGCCGGCGAGCGTCGCCGGCATGACGATCAACCGCTTCTGCTCGTCCGGGCTCAACGCCGTGTCGATCGCCGCCGATCGCATCCGCACCGGCGAGGCGGACATCATGATCGCCGCGGGCACCGAGAGCATGAGCATGATCCCGATGCTCGGCCGGCTCGCGCTCAACGAAGCGGTGTTCGCGCACGGGCGAGAACGTCGGCATCGCCTACGGCATGGGGCTCACCGCGGAGAAGGTGGCCGCGCAGTGGAAGATCTCGCGCGAGGCGCAGGACGCGTTCGCGCTGGAGTCGCACCGGCGCGCGCTCGCCGCGCAGGCGGCCGGCGAGTTCGCGCACGAGATCAGCGCCGTTCACGGTCGCACGAGGACCTGCCCGATCTCGCGACCGAGCGGATCGTGGCGCGCGTGAAAGACGATCGCGCAGCGACGAAGGGCCGCGTGCGGACACGACGCCCGGACGGGCCTGGCGAAGCTGCGGCCGGTGTTCGCCGCGAAGGGCTCGGTCACGGCGGGCAACAGCTCGCAGATGTCCGACGGCGCGGGCGCGTCGATCCTCGTGTCCGAGCGCGTGCTGCGCGAGCTCGACGCTCGTCCGCTCGCACGCTGGGTGGGCTTTGCGGTGGCCGGCGTGCCGCCCGAGATCATGGGCATCGGCCCCATCGCGGCGATTCCGAAGGTCCTCGCCACGACCGGCATTCGCACGGCAGGACCTCGACTGGATCGAGCTCAACGAGGCGTTCGCCGCGCAGGCCCTGGCCGTGATGCACGACCTCGAGCTCGACCCGTCGAAGGTCAATCCGCTGGGCGGCGCGATCGCGCTCGGCCATCCGCTCGGCGCCACCGGCGCGATTCGCACCGCCACGATCACGCACGGCCTGCGCCGGCGCAGGGGAAGATACGGGATGGTGTCGATGTGCGTGGGCACCGGCATGGGTGCCGCCGGCATCTTCGAGGCAGCGTAGTCATTCAAGGAGAACGACGATGCGCAAGCTCGTTGCATTGATGGGCGCGCTGGCGGTGGCGCGCCGCTGCGCACGCGATGGAAGTGGGCGGCGTGAACCTTGCCGACAAGGCGAGTGTCGGAGGTCAGGAGCTCGTGCTGAACGGCGCGGGCGTGCGCACGCGGGCCGATCTTCAAGGTCTACGTCGGCAGCCTCTAGCTCCCGGCCAAGGCCACGACGCCGGCCGCGGTGCTCGACGAAGGGTCCGCGCCGCATCCAGATGAACCTGCTGCGCGACCTGTCGGCCGACCAGCTGGTCGGCGCGCTCGTCGACGGCCTCAAGGACAACAACACGCGCGGCCGAGCTTGCGGCCGTGCAAGCGCAGATCGGACCAGCTCGTCACCATCATGAAGTCGTTCGGCGACGTGAAGGAAAAGGACGTCGTGACGCTCGACTTCGTCGACGGCGCCACGCGGATCGCGCTCAACGGCACGGCGAAGGGCTCGATCCCGGGCGATGCCCTTCAATCGGCGCGCTGACGAAGATCTGGATCGGCGACAAGCCCGCGCAGGCCGACCTCAAGAAGGCCATGCTCGGTGGCTGAGCCCGTTCCGGACACGACTCACGACATGAAACCCTCCGTTTCCGCGTCCGGAACTGCTCCTTGCGCTGGCGGCTCGCCTTCGCGCTGGTGACCGCACCGTGCCGCCGGCTCGATCGCCACCCGCCGACCGCCGCCGGCCCCGCCGGCCGCGCCCACCGTGACGGGCGCTGCAGCGCCGGTGTACACCGACGTCACGCATCGAGTCGATGGCCTGGCTCGATGGCTGCTGGGCCGGCACGGTCAACCAGCGCAATTTCCGCGAGCAGTGGAGCCCCGTGCGCGGCAACATGATGCTCGGGGCTCGGCTCCACGATCACCAGGGCAACGCTGCAGAACTCGAGTTCCTGCGCATCGAGCCGCGTGCGGACGGCGTGTTACTACGTCGCATTGCCGTCGGCGGCAAGGGAGGCGCCGCCTTCCAGCTCGGTTGCATCGACGCGACCGACGAGGCCGATACGATCTTTACGTTCAGCAACCCGCGCACGACTTTCCCGCAGGAGATCCTCTATCGCCGTGCCAGCGACGGCTGGCTCTACGCGACGATCCAGGGCAAGCTCAAGGGCGAGGAGCGCAAGGTCATCTTTCCGATGCGTCGCATCGACTGCGAAACGGCGAATTGATCCGGAAGTAGCGATGACCGCACCCTCGCCCGCGCTCGCAAGCTTCGAGCGGATGCTCGCCGCGGGCAAGGACAGCGCGCTGCTGCGCTTCTCGCTCGGCAACGAGCACCTGAAGGCCGGCGACGCGGACGCTGCCCTCGTGCACCTGCAGCGCGCGGTGCGCCTCGATCCGGGCTACACCGCCGCATGGAAGGCGCTCGGCCGCGCGCTCGCCGAACGCGGGCCGCTGACGAAGCGCTCGCGGCGTACCGCGAAGGCATCGCCGTCGCCGAGCGCAAGGGCGACAAGCAGGCGGGGAAGGAGATGCAGGTGTTCGCGCGGCGCCTCGAAAAGGCGCGCGACGCGAGTCGTAAGCCGTCGCGCCGATGCGTCAGGACCGCGCACGCTTTCCACGCCGCGGTTGGCGAGCGCGTCGGCGCGCTCGTTGCCCGCATCCGCGGCGTGGCCACGCACCCAGTGCCAGCGCACGCGTGCCGCGCCGCGGCGGTCTCGAGCTCGCGCCACAGGTCCGCGTTCTTGACCGGCTTCTTGTCGGCGGTCTTCCAGCCGTTGCGCTTCCAGCCGTGGATCCACGTCTCGATGCCGTTCTTCACGTACTGCGAATCGGTGTAGAGCTCGACCGTGTCGATCGGCCGTGTCAGCGCTTCCAGCGCGCGGATCACCGCGAGGAGCTCCATGCGGTTGTTGGTGGTGTGCGCCTCGCCGCCGAACATCTCCTTGCCGTGCGTCGCCGAAGCGCAGCAAGGCGCCCCAGCCGCCCGACGCCGGGATTGCCCTTGCAGGCGCCGTCGGTGTAGATGATCACCTCCGGCGCGACTCCGCCGGTGCCGTGCGTCCTGCACGCGGACCTGCGCAGCCGGTCGGACGTGGTGAGCCTTCGCGCGCCGGCGCGCAGCGCGCTTCTCGCGCCGCTCGCGGCGCTGCCACGCCGGCGTGATCACGCGCATGCCGAGCACGCGCTTGGTCGCGCGCAGGAAGTAGACGCCGCCGGCGATCGGCCACCAGCGATCGCCGGCGGCCTCGAAGAAGCCGAAGCGCTGCAGCCATTTCTCGCGCGCGAACGGCGGCGCGTAGGCATCGAGGCGGCCGCCGGTCACGTCGAAGCCGAGCAGCGTCAGCCAGTCCTTGAGGCGGTACAGGCCGATGAAGCTGCCGTTCCACGGCGGCGTCTGCTCGCGGCCGAAGTAGCGCTTGGCGCCGTACAGCGAAAACGGATTGAAGCCCGCAGATCACGATCTGGCCTTCGGGGCGCATCACGCGATAGGCCTCGCGCAGCATGCAGGTGCGGGTCGTCGGTGAACTCGAGCGCGTGCGGCAGCACGATGAGGTCGACCGAGTTCTCCTGCGAACGGCAGCTCGTGCGGATCGGCGAGCGATGTCCGCCGGCGGATCGTAGTCGACGCGTGCAGCGCGACGGGATGCGGCTCTGGGCGAGGAACGGGCATGCTGCGGCAGGCCGATCTGCAGCGCGTGGAAGCCGAAGATGTCGGCGACCGTCTGGTCGAAGTACGCCTGCTCGCGGGCGAGCACGTAGCGGCCGAGCGGCGTGGCGAACCAGTCGGCGAGCTGCGACGCTGCGGTTGACACCCGGTGCCGCCGCGGTCCCGAAGATGCATCCATGACGTCGATTATCCCCATCCCCGCATTCGCGGACAACTACATGTGGCTCGTGCGCGAGGGCGACGCACGCCGCGGTGGTCGACCCGGGCGATGCCGCGCCGGTGCTCGACTACCTCGCCCGCGAGGGCCTCACGCTCGCGGCGATCCTCGCCACGCACCATCACAACGATCACGTGGGCGGCATCGCAGGCGCTCGCTCGACCGCCATCCGGTGCCGGTGTTCGGTCCTGCCCGCGAGCGATTCCGCGGCGCACGCGCGCGCTCGCCGAGGGCGACCGCGTCGAGGTGCCGGGCATGCCGCATGTCGCTGCGCGTGCTCGACATTCCCGGGCATACCGCGGGGCACATCGCCTACGTCGGGGACCGTGCGGCGGTGCGCCGCGCTCTTTTGCGGCGACACGCTGTTCGCTGCCGGGCTGCGGACGCGCTGTTCGAGGGCACGCCCGCGCAGATGTGGACATCGCTGTCGGCGCTGGCGGCGCTGCCCGAGCGACACGCGCGTCTACTGCGGCCACGAGTACACGCTTGCGAACCTGCGCTTCGCGCGGCGGTGGAGCCCGCCAACGCCGCGGCTGCGCAGTGCGCGCACGGCGCGCGAGGCGCAAGCGCGAGCGCGGCGAGCCCACCTTGCCCTCGACGATCGCGCTGGAGCGCGCCACCAATCCGTTCCTGCGCGCGGGGTCGCCACGACGTGCAGGGCGCGGCCGCGACGCCACGCGGGCCGCCCGCCTGCACGAGCGACGTCGAGAGCTTTGCCGCGCTGCGCGCGTGGAAGAACGCCTTCTGACGACGGCCAACCGGCGATGACCCCGCGCCGGTTGACGCTCCACGCCGGTCGGCGCCTACCATGCCGCGTCGCTCTCGACGCCGCGCTTCTCCGTGGGAAAGGTCGAGCTCACAGCCATGAGACCCTGCAATTGCGACTGTCCAATCCGATACTGATCGTTGCCGCCTCGGCGCTCGTCGCCGTCCTGCGCGACGCAGCCCGCTCCCGCCGGCGCGAGCGCCGCCGGCCGTCGTCGCCGACGTCGTTCCCGCGCCCGCGCCTGTCGCGGACCGGAGCATCCCGCCCCGGTCCTGCGAGCCGATCAAGCCGCACGAGCGCCAAGCTCTTTCGCGAGCTGGGCGCTTGCCGATCTCGAGCCCCTGCCGCGCGCCCGTGGGCGACCTGTGGGAACGCATCATCGAGGGCTACGGGATCCCCGACATCGAGGGCCCGCTGGTCGAGAAGTGGGAGCAGTGGTATGCGTCGCGGCCCGACTACGTGGCGCGCATGGTCGAGCGTAGCCGGCGCTACCTGTATCACATCGTCACCGAGGTCGAGCTGCGCAAGATGCCGACCGAGATCGCGCTGCTGCCGATGATCGAGAGCGCCTACAACCCCATCGCGATGTCGACCGCGCGCGCGGCGGGGATCTGGCAGTTCATCCCGTCCACGGGCAAGCACTACGGCCTCACGCAGAACTTCTGGATCGACTCGCGGCGCGACGTGCTCGCCGCCACCGACAAGGCGCTCGACTACCTCGGGAAGCTGCACGGCGACTTCGACGACTGGCAGCTCGCGCTCGCCGGGTACAACTGGGGCGAAGGCAACGTCGGGCGCGCCCTGGCCAAGAACCGGGCGAGGGGCGCTGCCGCTCGACGTACGAGGCCATCACGATGCCCGCGGAGACGCAGCAACTACCTGCCCAAGCTGCAGGCGGTGAAGAACATCGTGCGCGATCCGGAGAAGTACGGGCTTGCGCTCGGCGGACATCCCCGATGCGCCGTTCTTCACGGTGGTGAAGACCACGCGGAAGATCGACACCAAGCGTGGCCGCGCAGATCGCCGAGCTGTCGCTCGAGGAGTTCATCGCGCTCAATCCGCAGCACAACCGCCCGGTGATCGCCGGCGCCGACGAGCAGTCGATCCTGCTGCCCATCGACAACGCGGAGATCTTCGCGGCCAAGCTCGAGCTCACCGACGCAGCCGCTGGTGTCGTGGCAGGCGTACCGCTTGAAGCCCGACGAGAACATCGCCAACGTGGCGAGCCGCTACGGCATGTCGGTCGAGACGCTGCGCGCGGTCAACGGCATCGGCGCGCGGGCGCGCGTGCCCGCCGGCCACATGCTGCTGGTGCCGGCGGAGCGCCCGTCGCCGGAGACGGTGCGAGGCGTTCGACCAGGCGGTGTTCACCACCGTGCCCGCAGGGCGCACGTTCTACTACACGGTGAGGCGCGGCGACACGCTGCTGCGCGTGGCCACGCGCTACGGCGTGACCGCCGAGGAGCTCAGAGTCCTGGAACTCGATGCCGCGCGAATGCGGTGCAGGTCGGGCAGCGCCTGCGCGTGACCAGCGACGTGGTCCCGGTGGCGCAGGCAGGCGGCAAGTCGAAGCGCGCGGTGGCCACCAAGGGCGCGGGGCGGCAGGTCAATTCCAGGAAGGGCGCCACGTGCGCAGAAGGCCGCGGCGAAGGCGAGCGCCATCGCGCACAAGCCCGCCGCGGCGCCGTCCACCAAGGCAGCGGGCGCGCCGCGTGGCACGCGCGAGCACGTACGCCCGGCGGCTAGACGGGCCGACGCGTCGCGCGCGAGCACCGCGCACGCTCGCAGGTCGATCGAGCCGCAGGTGCGGTAGCCGTGGCCCGACGTTTCCGGAAACGAGCGTCCGGAAATAAAACGGGCGACCCTGAAGTCGCCCGTTTTGGTCCGAAGCAGTATTGCGACGGACGTATATGCCGCCCTTACAGTTTCTTGGCGGCCTTCTTCTTCGCGGTCTTCTTGGCGGACTTCTTCTTCGTCGCCTTCTTCGCGGACTTCTTCGGCGGTCTTCTTGGCGGACTTCTTGGTCGCCTTCTTTGCGGACTTCTTGGCGGTCTTCTTGGCCGACCGCTTCTTGGTGCGCCTTCTTCGCGGTCTTCTTGGCAGTCTTCTTCGACGCTTCGTCGCCTTCTTCGCGGTCTTCTTGGCGGCCTTCTTGGCAGTCTTCTTCGTCGCCTTCTTGGCGGACTTCTTGGCGGCCTTCCGGGGCGCAGCCTTCTTCTTGGCCGGCTTGCGTTTCGCCGCCTTCTTCTTCGGCGCCGCGGCCGGAGCCGTCGGCGACATCATCGACATCATGTCAGCCATCATTTTGTGTTTCTCCTGTCTGAGTTTCGATAACTGTTATGTTGCTTCTCTTCTCGGCAGGTGGTGCCGGGGTGTCATTTTTTTCTGCAAGCTCTTGACAAACCCATTCCGCCTGCTGCCTGCATTGTAGCCACGTTTGAGGCATTTGCAAGAAATCTTCGACGATTCCGACGCTTAGGAATCGCGGCTGTTGCGCTTTGCGCACACACGATTCGACGCGCCGCATTTCCTGTGCTGAAACCGCGAGCGCGCGCGACGTCGCGGACGGCACGTCACGGCAGCATCGATTCGTGCGCGAAGAGGTCGTCGACGCTCTCGCGGCGACGCACGAGATGCGCGTCGCTGTCCGTCGACGAGCACCTCGCACGCGCGCGGTCGCGAGTTGTAGTTCGAGCTCATCACGTGGCCGTATGCGCCGGCGGCGCCGATCGCCAGGAGGTCGCCCGCGGCGAGCGCGAGGTGGCGGTCGTGCGCGAGGAAATCGCCGCTCTCGCAGATCGGTCCGACGATCTCCCACACGCGCGACGTCGCCCGCGCGCGGACGCACGGCGTCCACCGGATGCCAGGCGTCGTAGAGCGACGGGCGCAGGAGGTCGTTCATCGCCGCGTCGACGATCGCGAAGCCCTTCGGCTGCCGCCGGCTTGAGGTACTCCACGCGCGTGAGCAGCACGCCCGCCGCTGCCGACGAGCCGGCGTCCCGGCTCGAACACCAGCGTCTCGCTGCGGCCGGCGAAGAGGTCGCGCACCATCTCGCGCGTACTCGGACAGGCGCAGCGGATGCTCGTCGCGATAGCGGATGCCGAGGCCGCCGCCGAGGTCGACGTGGCGCGAGCGCGGATGCCCTCGCGCGCAGCGCGTCGACGAGGTCGAGGATCTTGGTCGCCGCCTCGCGATAGGGCTCGAGCTCGGTGATCTGCGAGCCGATGTGGATGTCGATGCCGCGCACCTCGACGTGGCGCATGGCGGCGGCGCGCCGATAGAGCGCGCGGTGCCGTCGTCGTAGGCGATGCCGAACTTGCTCTCCTTGAGGCCCGTCGAGATGTACGGGTGCGTCTCGCGGGTCGACGTCGGGATTCACGCGGAAGCTCACCGGCGCCCGGATGCCGGCGCGGCCGGCGACGGCCTCGAGGCGCATCGAGCTCGGCCGCCGACTCGACGTTGAAGCAGTGGATGCCTGCGGCGAGCGCCTCGCTGCATCTCGGCCTCGGTCTTGCCGACGCCGGAGAACACGACCTTGGCCGGATCGCCGCCCGCGGCGAGCACGCGGGCGAGCTCGCCGCCGGACACGATGTCGAAGCCGCTGCCCAGGCGCGCGAACAGGTTCAGCACGGCGAGGTTGGAGTTGGCCTTGAGCGCGTAGCAGATCGAGATGCGCGCGTGCCGGCGAACGCATCCGTGTAGTCGCGGAAGGCGCCTTCGAGCGCCGCGCGCGAGTACACGTAGCACGGCGTGCCGAACTGCGCCGCGATGGCGGCGAGCGGGACGTTCTCGGCGTGAAGCTCGCCGTCGCGGTAGGCGAATGCGCTCATGGCGGGGTGCTTGTCGGGCGGTCGCGCGCGGAGGCGCGCGCGATGCACGATTTCGTTCGACGGGCGGCGTGACCGTGCGGCGGCAGCGGCGGCGACGACGGTCCCGGGCTCGACCGGCGGCGCGACCGCGGCGGCGCGGCGGGCGCGCGGCGCCGCCGCCGCGGGCGAGGCTTGGGCGGAAGATACAGCGGTCCCTTGATGCCGCACGCGCGGCGCACGCGAGCGCCGATCGGCGGCGAGAGCGGCGGTGCGCAGCGAATGACGTAACATCATGCGGAAATGCTATCACGCGACGTCCATGAGCACCGACACCGACTTCCTCGTCTCACGCCGACGCGACGCTCGCGCGCGATCGGCGCCGCGCTCGACGCGGCGAGCGATGCCTCCGACGCCGACGTCGACTGGAGCCTCAACGACGGCATCCTCGAGATCGAGTGCGGCGCCGGCGGCAAGATCATCGTCAACCGCCATGTGCGTCAATCGCGAGATCTGGGTGGCGGCGCGCGCGGGCGGCTTCCACTATCGCGCCGTCGACGGCGCCTGGCGCGATACGCGCGGCGGCGATGCGCTCGGCGCGAAGCTCGCGCGCTCCTGCGCGAGCAGGCGGGCTCGACGTCGACCTTTCGCGGCATTGCCGGCGCACGGCCGGTAGTGAGCGCGTGCGCGCGGGTGGCTCGCGCTTCACGCGGCGAGCAGCGCCGTCCAGTCCTCGAGCTCGCGGCGCAGCGCCGCGTGCCCGGGCATCAGCCGCTCCACCAGCGCCCAGAAGCGCGGCGAGTGATTGAGCTCGACGAGATGCGCGACCTCGTGCGCCACGACGTACTCGGCGAGCGTGGGCGGCAGCTGCACGAGCCGCCAGTTGAGGCGGATCTCGCCGCGCGCGTTGCAGCTTCCCCACTCGCTGCGCGCATTGGACAGGCGCAGCGTGGGCGTCGCCTGCGGGCCACGCGGCGGCGTAGGCGCGCCACGTGCGGCGCGACCTGCGCCCACGCTTCCTCGCGCAGCCAGCGCCCCACGAGGTCCGCGACTTCGCGTCTCGTCCTGCGCGCGCGGGTGGAGGATGGTGAGGTTGAAGAGATCGGGCGCGATGCGCGTGCGCCGCGCGGGAAACACCTCGAGCGACAGCTCGCGGCCCGCGAAAGAGGATCGGCGCGCCGCGTCTTCCACTGGCGCGGCATCACGTCGCGGCGGCGTCCGCGCCATTCGGCCAGCGCCTTGACGATCCACTGCGCGCGCTCGGCAAGCGCCGCCTCGATCTCGGCCAGCGTCACCCAGCGCGGCGCGCGCACGGTGAGGCCGACGAGGTCGACCTCCATGCCGATCGTGCGCCGGCGCGCGCGCACGAGGCGGTAGTCGACGCCTCGCCGGCCAGCACGATCCGCCGCGAGCGGCGCTTCGCCGGCGTCGCGGGCTTGTCGACAGCATCGCCGGCGGCGTGCGACCGTCGTCACGCGAGGCGCCCGTGGCCGTGCGCGTGCGCGATGCTCGCGCGGCGCGCTTCGGCGTTCCGTCCGTCGCGGCCCTGCGCGCTCACCGCGGATCGCCCAGTCGCGCGACCTCGGCCTCGATCCAGCGCTCGACTTCCTGCGTGAGCGCTTGCCGGGTCCTTGCCCGTGCGGCGGAGATCGGCGGGCCGATGCGTGATCGTGATCGTGCCGGGCCGCTTGCCGAACAGCCCCTTGGGCCACAGGTAGCCCGCGTTGTGCGCGACCGGGATGATCGGCGTGTCCATGGCGATGGCGAGCCGCGCGCCGCCCGTCTTGTACTTGGCGCGCGTGCCGGCCTGATGCGCGTGCCTTCGGGATAGATCACGATCCAGAAGCCCTGTGCTGAACCGCTCGCGGCCCTGCGTCGCGATCTGCTGCATCGCATCGGTGCCCGGCCTTGCGGTCGATCGTGATCGGCGAGGCGAGCGCGAAGCCCCAGCCGAAGAACGGGATCGACAGCAGCTCCTTCTTCGCCACGAACGCGAGCGGCGGGAAGAAGAGGTTGAGCGCGAGCGTCTCCCACGTCGAGCTGTGCTTGCACATCACGATGTGCGGATGCGCGCGCGTGTCCGCGGGAATGTTCTCGAGGCCCGTCACCTCGCCAGCGGATTCCGCAGATGACGCGCGCGCGCCCAGAGGTTCGCCCTGCACCAGCTCGCGGCCATCCTGTAGCGCGGCACGCGCGGCAGCCAGAACGTGGCCAGCATCGCGACGGCGTAGAGCGGCGTGACGACGAGCTGGAACAGCAGGAACAGGAGCGAGCGCAGCGTCGACATCGCGGTGGTTCAGGCAGCTCGGGCGTTGGGCACGCCCGAGGGTGCGGAGCCCGCCGCGCTCATCGCATTCGGCGCGAGCAGCGCCGAGACCGCGAAGGCGAGGTCGGGGAAGATCACGGTGTTCTTCGGAAAGTTGCCGTCGCGCAGGGTCTTCTCGCCCTTGCCGGTGAGCACGAGCATCGGCTGCGCGCCCACCGCGTCCGCGGCCTGCAGGTCGCGCAGGGCGTCGCCGATGCAGGGCACGCCCTTCAGGTCGACGTTGAAGCGCTTGCCGATCTCCTCGAGCATGCCGGGCTTCGGCTTGCGGCAGTCGCAGTTCGAGTCGCCGGTGTGCGGGCAGAAGAAGATCGCGTCGATGCGCCCGCCGACCTGCGCCAGCGCCCTGTGCATCTTGTCGTGGATCGCGTTCAGCGTCGCCATGTCGAACAGCCCGCGGCCGATGCCCGACTGGTTGGTCGCCACCACGACGCGATAGCCGGCCTGGTTCAGGCGCGCGATCGCCTCGAGGCTGCCGGGGATCGGCCGCCACTCGTCCGGCGACTTGATGAACTGGTCGCTGTCGTGGTTGATGACGCCGTCGCGGTCGAGGACGACGAGCTTCGCAGCGCGCGGTGGGCGTGGACGCCGTCGGGACCGGAGGTGGACCATGCGCCTGTTCAGGCGCGAGCTTCGAGATGTCGGCGACCCGGTTCATGGTCGCGCGCCAGCCGCGCAGGAGCGCGAGGCGGTTGGCGCGCAGCGTCGGATCCTCGGCCATCACCATCACCTTGTCGAAGAAGCGCGTCGACCGCGCGCGCTTGGCGCTGGCCAGCGCGCGCGAGCGTGCCGGTGTAGTCGCCGCGGCCGAAGTCGCGCGTCCACCTGCGGCGCTGAGCGCGCGCGAACGCGGCGTGCAGGTCGCTGCTCGGCGCCGTCGGCGAGGCAGCGCCGCGATCCGACGGCGGCCGCGGCGTCGGCGTCCGATCTTGCGCAGGATGTTCTCGATGCGCTTGTTGGCGGCGGCGAGCGCCGCGGCCTCGGGCAGCGCGCGGAACGCCTGCACCGCCGCGAGGCGCGCGCGGACCAGGTCGATGCGCGTCGGGCTGCGCGCGAGCACCGCCTCGACCTCGTGCGCCGAGTAGCCCTGCGTCGCGCAGGTAGCCGCGCAGGCGCTCGAGCATGAAGTCGTGCAGGTCGGCGCGACGGTCGGCGTCGAAGCCGGCGTGCCGGCGAACGCGCGCGAAGCGCCAGCCGCACGCAGCGCCGACAGCGACAGCGCAGGCCGCGCTCTCGATCAGGATGCGCAGCACGCCGAGCGCGGCGCGGCGCAGGCCGAAGGGATCCTTGTCGCCGGTGGGCACGCTGGCCGATGCCGAAGAGGCCGGCCAGCGTCTCGAGCTTGTCGGCGAGCGCGACGGCGCTGCGCGACGGCGCCTCGCGGCAGCGCGTCGCCGGCGAACTGCGGCCAGTAGTGCTGCTCGATCGCGTCGGCGACGTCGGCGGGCTCGCCGTCGTGCAGCGCGTAGTAGCGGCCCATGATGCCCTGCAGCTCGGGGAACTCGCCGACCATGTCGGTGACGAGGTCGGCCTTGGCGAGCAGCGCCGCGCGCTCGGCGAGCGCCGCGTCGGCGCCGAGCAGCGGCGCGATCGCGGCGGCGAGCTCGCTGCACGCGCTCGACGCGCTCGCGCTGCGTGCCGAGCTTGTTGTGGTAGACGACCGTGTCCGAGCCGCGGCACGCGCGCCGCGAGCCGCGCCTTGCGGTCCTGGTCGAAGAAGAACTTGGCGTCGGCCAGGCGCGCGCGCAGCACGCGCTCGTTGCCCTGCACGATCGTCGGACGGGTCGTCGAGTCTGCAGGTTGCTCACGATCAGGAAGCGGTTGGCGAGCTTGCCGGCGGCGTCGAGCGAGCGGGAAATACTTCTGGTTCTGCTGCATCGTCAGGATCAGGCACTCCTGCGGCACCGCGAGGAACTCGGCGCTCGAAGCGTGCCGGCGTAGACGGCCGGGCATTCGACCAGCGCGGTCACCTCGTCGAGCAGCGCGTCGTCGGCATCGATCGGCGTGTCGCTCGCCGGCCGCGCGCTTCGAGCGCCGCCACGATCGCGCGCGCGGCGCGCCGCGAAGCGACGGCGACGACCTTGCCCTCGGCTCGCGAGCGTGCGCGCGTAGTCGTCGGCGCTGGCGATCGTCGATCGGCCGCGCGCCCTGGAAGCGGTGGCCGCGCGTCGTGCGGCCCGCCGTCGAGCCCGAGCGCCGTCACCGGCGACGATCGCGCTGCCGTGCAGCGCGACGAGGCCGTGCGCCGGCCGCACGAACTGCACGTCGTCTGCCGTCCGGGCGCTGCGTAGCTCATCACCTTGGGGATCGGCAGCTTCGCGATCGCCTCGGCGAGCGCGGCCTGCAGCGCCGGCTGCGAGCGGCGATGCCCCTTTGCAGCGCTGTCGAGGACAGAGCGCGTCGGCCTTGCCGTCGGTCTCGCGCAGCGCTCGAGCCGTCGCAGCGCCGGTCCGATGCCGCCAGCGCCGCCAGCGCCGCAGCTTCTTGGCGAGCGCCTGCGCGTCGGGCTTGCCGTCGCGCGTCGAGGCCGACGCTCGACCGGCAGCAGCTTCTGCGCTCGACCGGCGTATCGGGCGGCGATGCGCGCGCACGTCGGTGATCGTCGACCGCGAGGCGGCGCGGCGTGGCGAAGCCGGTCGACGTCGCGCTCGCCGGCCAGGAAGCCGCGCTGCGCGAGCTCGGTCGCGCATGCGCGTCGGCGAAGGCGTCGCCGAGCCGCGCCAGCGCCTTGGGCGGCAGCTCCTCGGTGAGCAGCTCGACCAGCAGCGTGGCGGTGCGTTGCCGGTCGCTCGCGCATCGCCGGCGCCTCGTGCGGCCTGCGTCGCCGCAGCGCGGCGCGGCAGCATCGGGAAAGCCGAGCGCTTCGCGCGACTCGTAGTAGCCCTGCGCGACGCTGCGCGCGAGGGTGCGGATGCGGCCGATGTACGCCGCGCGCTCGGTCACCGAGATCGCGCCGCGCGCATCGAGCAGGTTGAACGTGTGCGCGGCCTTCAGCACCATCTCGTAGGCGGGCAGCGCGCAGCTTCGCTTCCATCAGGCGCTTCGCCTCGCTCTCGTAGTCGCCGAAGTGCTCGAACAGCCACTGGCGCGTTCGGAGTGCTCGAAGTTGTACGTCGACTGCTCGACCTCGTTCTGGTGGTACACGTCGCGGTAGGTCGACGCGCGTCGTCGCGTCCACACGCAGGTCGTAGACGTTCTCCACGCCCTGCAGGTACATCGCGAGGCGCTCGAGGCCGTAGGTGATCTCGCCGGTGATCGGGCTTGCAGTCGAGGCCGCCGACCTGCTGGAAGTAGGTGAACTGCGTGACCTCCATGCCGTTCAGCCACACTTCCCAGCCCAGGCCCCAGGCGCCGAGCGTCGGGATTCTCCCAGTCGTCCTCGACGAAGCGCACGTCGTTCTCCGTCAGGTCGAAGCCGAGCGCCGCGAGCGAGCCGAGGTAGAGGTCGAGGATGTCGGGCGGCGAGGGCTTCAGCACCACCTGGAACTGGTAGTAGTGCTGCAGGCGGTTCGGGATTCTCGCCGTAGCGCCCGTCCTTCGGGCGGCGCGAGGGCTGCACGTAGGCGGCGCGCCAGGGCTCGGGGCCGAGCGCGCGCAGGAAGGTGGCGGTGTGCGAGGTGCCGGCGCCGACTTCCATGTCGTACGGCTGCAGCAGCGCGCAGCCCTGGCGGTCCCAGTAGTCCTGGAGCGCGAGGATGATCTGCTGGAAGGTGAGCATGGATGAGCGACTGCGACGCGGCGGCGCCGCGATAACTGCTTGAATGTCGCGGATTTTACCGGTTTCGCCGCCGCACGCGCTACGCGCGGCGTCAGCGACGGCGCCGCGGCGGCACACGGCGCGCAGCCGGCGACAGCAGCGAGGCTGCGCGAGCAGCGAGCGCCAGCGCGTCGCCGATGCGCATGTAGGGCGTGTGCGCCGTGCGCGCCCTGCGACGTCGCCTCGAGGATGCCGCGCGGTGAACCGGGGCAGCTCGGCGATCACGCGGCCATCGTGCGTCGATCGCCGACGGTGATGCCGGTGTTGGTCGCGCGCAGCATCGGGCGGCCGGTCTCGAGCGCGCGCATCGCGGCGATCTGGAGGTGCTGGCGGGCGGCGATCGAGCGGCCGAACCACGCGTCGTTGGTCACGTTGACGAGCAGCGTGGCGTTGCGGGCGCGGCCGCGATGATCTCGTCGCCGAACACGTCCTCGTAGCAGATGTTGACCGCGAGCGCGCTGGCCGGCGACGACGAACGGCGGCTGGCGCGCCGGGCCCGCGCGTCTGGTCCGCGAGCGGGATGGCGAGCACGCTGTTGATGAACCAGCCGACCAGCGGCTTCAGCGGAATGAACTCGCCGAACGGCACGAGGTGGGGCTTGCGATACGACCTGCGGCGGATCGGCCGCCGAGGCTCACGACGCTGTTGTAGATGCGCTCGTCCTCGCCGGGACCGCGCGGCGGCACGGCGACGAACAGTCCCGCAGCACCGCGCCGTCGCGCGCGCGCGCGCGAGCGGCCAGGCCCTCGAAGACCGCGCCGGGGATCTCGTCGGCGAACAGCGGATGCGCGGTCTCGGGCAGCACCACGATGCGGCCTCGCGCCTGCGCGCGCGAGCTCGGCGTAGCAGCGCGTAGTTCTGCGGACGGAACGCGCGGGTCGAACTTCTGCTCCTGCGAGACGTTGCCCTGCACGCAGCGACACCGCGACCGGCGTCGCCGGCGGGCTGCGTCCATGCGACGCCGCGCAGCAGCGCGCCGGCGACGGCGAGCACCGCGAGCAAGCCGCGCAGCGCCGACGCGCGGCGCCAGTGCGCCGGTATCGAGCGCGCGCGACGCGCACCGGCCAGCGACGGCGGCGAGCAGCGCGACGGCGAGCGAGACGCAGAACACGCCGCCGACCGGCGCGAGCCCGCGAGCGGCCAGCGCCGTGCGGGCAGCTGCGGCGTAGCCGAGCGCGAGCCACGGAAAGCCGGTGAAGATCCAGCCGCGCAGCCATTCGCACGAGCACCCACGCGCCCGCGGCAGCGACGATGCGAGCCGTCGATCGCGCCGGCGCGCGACGCGCGCGGCGACCCAGCCCGCGAGCGCGGGAAACAGCGCGAGAAAGGCGCAGAAGAGCAGCGGTGGCGACGCCGCGAGCGGCGCGGCATGGCGCCGAACGTCTTGCAGGCTCACGTACACCCACGAGACGCCGGCGACGAAGAGGCCGAGGCCGAACGCGAAGCCGAGCGCAGCGGCGCGGCGCGGGCGTCGGCGCGCCGTCCACAGCACGAAGCAGCACGGCGAGCGTGACGAGCGGCAGCGGCATCGCGAGAGCGGCGCGAAGCCGAACACGGCGACCGCGCCCGACGGCAGAGCCGGCGAGCAACGCGAGCGGGAGCATCATGAAGCGCAGCGCGCGGCGCGGGCCGCGACGGGCGGAGCAGCGTCGGTCGACGCGCTATCCGGCGGCGTGGACCGGCGCTACGCGCTCGACCTGCAGCGTGTGGAGCCGGCGGCTGTCGGCGCGCAGCACCTGGAAGCGCAGCCCGTCGATCGTCGACGGTCTCGCCGCGCTTGGGCAGGCGCCCGAAGCGCTGCAGCACGAGGCCGCCGACGGTGTCGAACTCGTCGTCGGGGAAGTCGGTGCCGAACTGCTCGTTGAAATCGGCGATCTCGGTCAGCGCCTTCACGCGGAAGCGTGCCGTTGGCCTCGGCGATGATGTTGTCCTCGGCTCTCGTCGAAGTCGTACTCGTCCTCGATGTCGCCGACGATCTGCTCGAGCACGTCCTCGATCGTGACGAGGCCGGAGACGCCGCCGTACTCGTCGACGACGATCGCGATGTGGTTGCGGTTGGCGCGGAACTCCCTCAGCAGCACGTTGAGGCGCTTCGATCTCCGGCACGAACACCGCCGGGCGCAGCATGTCGCGCACGTTGAACTCCTCCTCGTCGGCGTAGTAGCGCAGCAGGTCCTTGGCGAGCAGGATGCCGATCGACGTCGTCCTTGTTCTCGCCGATCACCGGGAAGCGCGAGTGCGCGCGTCTCGATCACGAACGGGCATGAAGCTCGGGCACGGCGTCGTCGATCGACGACGCAGTCCATCTGCGAGCGCGGGATCATGATGTCGCGCACCGTCAGTCTCGGAGACCGGCAGCACGCCCTCGATCATCGAGAGCGCGTCGGCGTCGAGGAGGTTGCGCTCGAACGCGCCGCGCAGCAGGTCGATCAGCTGCTCGCGGTCCTCGGGCTCGCGCAGGAGCAGCGCCGAGAGGCGCTCGAGCAGCGTGGGCTTGTCGCCGCTTTTCGAGTCTCGTCGTCGGTCATAGTCCATGCGGCGTAGGGATCGGCGGAGCGCCCGAGGCGCGCGCGAGGTATGGCGGTCTCGCCGTCGCTTCCATGCGCCGCGCGCTTCGCGCGGCGTCGCTCGTGGTCGTAGCCCTGGAGGTGCAGCATGCCGTGAACCACCAGGTGGGCGTAGTGCGCGGCCAAGCGATTTGCCCTGCGTCGTCCGCTTCGCGTGCGCACGACCGGCGCGCAGAGCACGATGTCGCCGGCGCGCGGGTGCGTCGTCATCGTACACGAAGGTGAGCACGTTGGTCGCGTAGTCCTTGCCGCGGAACTCGGCGTTGAGGGCGCGGCCTTCGATGGCATCGACGAAGCGCACCGTGACGGCGGCATCGACATCGAGCGCGGCCTGCACCCAGCGGCGCACCTGCGCGCGCGTGGGCAGGTCGGCGTGCATTGCTCGCGTACTGCACCGAAAGCGAGAGCCGCGGGACGCGGCGCACGTTTCGTCGCCGGGCGCTCATCGCGGTACGCAGCGCGCCTGCGCGAAGACGCGCTTGCGCACGATCCGGCCGGCGTCTGCGAGCGGCGCAGGTTCTCGCCGCACGTAGACCTCGAGGCATCGCACGAGCTCCGGACAGCGTGCCGCCGAGGCGCGAAGCGCTCCGCCAGCCACACGCCGTCGCGTCTGCGGCGAGTCGATCGCGCGCGCGCGATCAGCGCGTCGGCGGCGGCCGCGTAGATGCAGGTGGAACATGTTGACCTGCGGCGGATCGGGCAGGACGCACGCGCCGGGGATGCCGCGTCAGCGCCGCGCGCAAGCGTGCGCGCACGCGTCGCGCAGCGCAGGCATGCGGGCGCCAGCTGCGCGTCGAAGCGCATCGCCGCCGACGCGACGAACGGATGCAGCTGCACCAGCGTGCCGCCCATGCCGCTTGCGCCACGTCGCGCGCCTGCGCCACGAACGGCGCGTCGACCCAGCGAGCATGGCGCCTGCCAGCGCGCCGATGCCCTTGTAGAACGAGACGTAGACCGAGTCGAAGAGCGCGCAGATGTCCGCATGCGTGCGCGGCGCGTAGCGCTTCGCGCGCTTCCCACAGCCGTGCGCCGTCCATGTGCATGCGGATGCCGCGCGCGCGCGCGAGCGCCGACAGAGCTCGACCAGCGCCGTCCCACGACGGCAGCTGGCCGCCGATCTCGCGCGCCGGCAGCTCGACCAGCAGCGCCGCGCAGCCGCTCGGGCCAGGCCGCGAGGTCGCGCGGCGAGCGTCGGCCGCTCGCGGCGCGTCCGAGCAGCACGGCCGTCCAGCCGCTGCACGCGCGCATAGCCGCGCAGCTCGTGCAACTCGAGGTGCGAGGTGGGATGCATCGCGAAGCGGTCGACGCCGGTGTCCTCGGCGTGGATGCGCAGCGCGATCTGCTGCGCCATGGTGCCGCTCGGCATGAAGACCGCCGGCTTCCATGCCGAGCAGCGTCGCGATCTTCGCTTCGAAGCCGTCGATGCAGCGGCACCGTCGCCGTAGCGATCGGCCGCGTGCGCCGTGCGCGCGGCACCATTCGCCGACCGCGATCAGATCTTCGCCGGGATCGGCCGCGGCGATGGCCGACGCACGTGGCGCGCTGCAGCGCTGCCGCAAGGCTCGCGCTCCGCGGCGGCAGGGAGCAGCGGCGGCGACGGCTCAAGTGCGTGCGTGGCGGCGCGTCGTCGGCGCGCCGCGCGGAGTCGCGATCGTAGGCGTCGACGATCTTCTGCACGAGCGGATGGCGCACGACGTCGGCGCTCGTGAAGTGCCGGAAGGCGATGCCGCGCACGCCGTCGAGGATGCGCGCCGACTCGATCGAGGCCGCTCTTCTGGCCGCGCGCGAGGTCGATCTGCGTGACGTCGCCGGTGATCACCGCCTTGGTGCCGAAGCCGATGCGCGTGAGGAACATCTTCATCTGCTCGGGCGTGGTGTTCTGCGCCTCGTCGAGGATGATGAACGAGTGGTTGAGCGTGCGGCCGCGCATGTAGGCGAGCGGGGCGACCTCGATCGTGGTGCGCTCGAAGAGCTTGGCGACCTTGTCGAAGCCCATCAGGTCGTAGAGCGCGTCGTAGAGCGGGCGCAGGTAGGGATCGACCTTCTGCGCGAGGTCGCCGGGCAGGAAGCCCAGCCGCTCGCCCGCCTCGACCGCCGGGCGCACGAGCACGATGCGCTTCACCGCGTCGCGCTCGAGCGCGTCGACCGCGCAGGCCACGGCGAGGTAGGTCTTGCCGGTGCCCGCCGGGCCGATGCCGAACGTGATGTCGTGCGCTCGTGATGTCCTTCAGGTACTGCGACCTGGTTGGGCGTGCGGCCGTGCAGGTCGGCGCGCCGCGTGTGCAGCACCGGCGCGCCGTCGCTTCGACCTGCGGCGCTGGCGTCCGGCTGGCGTGCGCTGATCTCGACCAGGCCGAGCTGGATGTCGTCCACGGAAAGCGGCTTTTCCGGCCGCCGCGTAGAAGTGCTCGAGGCGCGCGCCCCGCGCGCTCGGTCTGCGCGGGCTCGCCGGTGATGGTGAAGTCGCCGCCGCGATGCGCGATCGTCACGTCGAGCGCGGTCTCGATCTGGCGGAGGTTGGCGTCGAGCGGGCCGGAGAGATTGGCGAGCGCGCGGTTGTCGAGCGGCGTACAGCTTCAGCGTGGTTTGCGGGCGGCGTGTGGCATCGGCAGGTCAGAGGGTCTGGCGCAGGAGCGGCGCGCGCAAGGCCTCGTCGAGCGTGGCGAGGCTCTCGGCGAGGTGCGCGCGTGTCTCCACGCGACAGGTTGCGGCGCTTGCCCGCGGTGGCGAGCTCGCCGCGCAGCTTGCACCGCGTCGGCGCGCAGCAGCGCGCGCGCATCGGCGGCATGTTGCGGCGCCGGCCGGACGCAGCACGAAGGCGACGCGCGCGACGTACTCGCGCTGCAGGTTGCGGCGCATGCAGCGGGATGTCGCCGGCCCGCGGCGACCTCGCTCCAGATCGGCCTTGTGCAGCGTGCCGTAGAGCTCGGCGAGCGTGAGCGCCTGCGAGCGGTCGCGCGACCTTGAGCTCGTTGTTGAGGAGCCGCTGCGCGATCTCCGGCCCCAGCAGCGGCCCGAGCACGGTGCGCTGCATGTCGAGCACCTGCTGGTCGACGGCGACGTCGATCGCCGGTGCGCGCGCGGCCCAGCGCTTGCGCGTCGTCGATGTCGAAGTCGCTGATCGGCGAGGCGCGCTCAGGAACGCGGGCGAGAAGCGGAAGCTGTCGGCCGCGAACACCGTGCGTGGCGAGGAGGTCGAGCGCCGCGCGCTGCTTGGCCGCCGGGACCGGCTCGAGCGGCGCGCGGCCGCTGCCCGCGTGATCGGAGTGCAGCGTGAGGCCGCCGATGTACTTGCCGGCGTGGATCGCGCTCATGCTGGACCTCGAGCAGCCCGCGGTTGAAGTTGCGGCGCAGGAGCGCGTAGCTCTCGCCGGCCTTGAGCGTGCGCGTCCTCGGTGAGCTGCCACAGCTCGCGCCCGAGCTTCAGCGCTGCCGCGCGGCATAGGCGAGCGGATCGGCGCCGAGGTCGAACGTATTGACCTGCGGGTCGAGGCCGCTCATGAAGCAGCGCGTCGTCGGCCATGAAGGCGAGCTCGCGGCTCGCTGCTGCGCGTCGGCGATGCGCGCGAGCGCGGCCGCCTCCTCCTGCGCCGGCATCTCGCGATAGGCGTACTCGACCGCCCAGTAGTCGTAGGGGCCGAGCGTGGACATGTGGTACTCGCCCTGGCGCTCGCCCTTGAGCGGCGAGGTTCACGGCGTTGTAGTCCATCACCGAGCCGGCGATGCCGTGCTCCCTGCGTGAACTCGGGATCGGCGAGCTGCTCCTCGGTGTAGATGGTCGAGGCGCGGAAGTTGTGGCGCGAGGCCCGAGCGTGTGGCCGACCTCGTGCATCGTCACTTCCTTGAGGTGGCCCTGCGACGAACGCCTCGGCGTCTGCGGGCCGTCGAGCGTCGAGCTCGCCGCGCGCCTCGAGCAGCGACATGCGCGAACGCCTTCGTGCTCGGCCGCTTCCGTTGCATAGGTGCAGTAGCGCGTCGTCGTGCGTAGCGCTGTCGACGCGCCCGGACCGGCGCGCCGCGGAATGCGTCTCGGACACGAGCGCCTTGTGCGAGCGGAAGCTGGTGCGCGTCGATGCGCGATGTCGGCGTCGAGGATCTCGCCGGTGCGCGGATCGACCACGCGCGGCCCGATCGCCGCGAACGAGCTGCGCGCCGTGGTCAGCCAGCGGATCGAGGCGTGGCGGATGTCGGAGGTGTCGAAGTCGGCGTCGTCGGGCTGGATCTCGACGCGGATCGCGTCCTTGTAGCCGATGCGCTCGAACGCCTTGTTCCACTCGAGCACGCCTTCGCGGATCGCCGCGCGGTACTGCACGCGGGATGTTGCGGTCGATCCAGTAGACGATCGGCTGCTTCGGCTCGGACAGCGCGGCCGTCGGGTCCTTCTTCTCGAGGCGCCAGCGGTTGACGTAGTGCACGATCGGCAGTGCGGCGGTCGTCGGTGGTGAAGTCGAAGACGCTCGGTGCGTGAAGTAGCCGATGCGCGCATCGGCCACGCGCGGCCGCATCGGCGTGTCGGGCAGCTTGGCGAGCGTGTAGTGGAAGCCGAGGAACAGGCTGCGGATGTCGGGCAGCGTCGACGGCGGCTCGGCCGGCGAACGCGCCGCCGGCCTGCGGCAGCGAGACCCGCGCCAGCGCGTAGTGCGCGGTGACGTCGAACGATGCGAAATCGGGCGTCGCTCGTCGACCTCGCGGAACGACGAGTTGCGCGCATCGAACGCATACGGACTGGCGATAGGCGACTTCCAGCCGCGGCGCGGCGCCCGGCAGGTCGGCGAAGAACAGCGCGTTGGCGTCGACCAGCACCGACTTGCGCTCCGGATGCGGCTGCGACACCACCGGCGCGGTGGCGAGCAGGCTGTCGGAGAAGGCGTCGGCCACCGCGCGCGCCTCGGGCGTGCCCGCCTGCGCCGTGTACTTCGCGTTGCTCGCGACGAGCTGGACGCTGCTGCCGACCTTGCGGAACTCACGATCAGCGGGCCGCCGCAGCGGCGCGTCAGGCTGCTCGTCATGAGCCCGCCGAGGAAGCGGCTCTCGCCGAGGCCCTGGTCGAGGTTGGTCGAGAAGAAGAACGGCTGGTCGAACTGCTCCGGCGCGATCTCGATGTAGACGCGCTCCTCCCGCTGCCAGAGCCGGAACAGGCCCGGGCATCTCCTTGGCGTCGCGACTGACGTCGGCGAACGAGCGCAGGTTGCTCGGTGCGCGGCCGCGGCGCGGCGGCGGGCGGCGTGCTGCCGGCGCGCCGGCCGAGGCGCTGGGCGTTGGCGATCGCCTGCGGCGAGGCGCCGCGCCGTTGGCGGCGGCGCGCGGCGGTCCGAGTCGGAGGCCGCTGCCTCGCCGGCGACGCGGCTTGCACGGCTCGCGCATCGCCGACAGCGCGAGCGAGGCGGCACGGCGATGCGGCGCGGCGATGGGCAACATCGATTTCATGACGCATGGCTCCTGCTGATACGGCGGCATGCCCCGGCACTCCCAGGCACCGGGGCGGGCGAGCCGATGGCTTCGACTAGCTGACGAGCTCGCCGCGCAGCGAGTGCGGCAAGCGCGGCGGCGATCGCGACATCGACGTAGGTGTCGATCAGAGCGCGGATCGCCGGCGAAGTTCACCACGCGGTTGTTCTCGGTGCGCGCGGCGAGCTCGCGCGCGTCCTGTGCGCGCGGGCCGGTCGACCAGCACGCGCTGCGCGGCTGCCGACCATCGCCTCGCTGTACGCCGCGGTATTGCGCCTCGAGCAGCGCCTGCAGGCGCACGCAGCCGCGCCTGCTTGACCTCGTGCGGCACCTGGTCGGCGAGGTCGGCCGCCGGCGTGCCCGGGCGCGGGCTGTAGATGAAGCTGAAGGCGCCGTCGAAGCCGACGTCGTCGACCAGCTTCATCGTCTGCTCGAAGTCGGCGTCGGTCTCGCCGGGAAAGCCGACGATGAAGTCGGACGTGAGCGAGATGTCGGGACGCGCGGCGCGCAGCCGGCGCACGATCGACTTGTACTCGAGCGCGGTGTAGCCGCGCTTCATCGCGGCGAGCACGCGGTCGGAGCCCGACTGCACCGGCAGGTGCAGCTGCGAGACGAGCTTGGCGATCGCTGCCGTAGCGCCTCGATCAGCCGCGGCGTCATCTCGCGCGGATGCGACGTGGTGTAGCGGATGCGCTCGATGCCCGGGATCTCGGCGACGTGCTCGAGCAGCGTGGCGAAGTCGGCGATCGTCGCTCGGCCGCGTCGCCCATGCGCGCCGCGGTAGGCGTTCACGTTCTGGCCGAGCAGCGTGACTTCCATCACGCCCTGGTCGGCGAGGTCGGCGACCTCGGTGAGCACGTCGTCGAACGGCCGCGACACTTCCTCGCCGCGCGTGTACGGCACGACGCAGAACGTGCAGTACTTGCTGCAGCCTTCCATGATCGAGACGAAGGCGGTCGCGCCTTCGACGCGCGGCGGCGGCAGGTGGTCGAACTTCTCGATCTCGGGAAAGCTGATGTCGACCTGCGGCACGCCCGCTCGCGCGGCGCCGCGCGATCAGCGTCGGGCAGGCGGTGCAGCGTCTGCGGGCCGAACACGACGTCGACGTACGGCGCGCGCGCACGATGCTGGCGCCTTCCTGGCGCGCGACGCAGCCGCCGACGCCGATCATCAGGTCCGGGCTTCGCCGCCTTGAGCTCGCGCACGCGGCCGAGGTCGTGGAACACCTGCTCCTGCGCCTTCTCGCGCACCGAGCAGGTGTTGAACAGGATGACGTCGGCGTCCGTCGGCGCTCGCGTGAGCGTCGAGGCCGTCGGCTGGCGCGGAGCACGTCGGCCATCTGGTCCGAGTCGTACTCGTTCATCTGGCATCCGAACGTGCGGATGAAAAGCTTCTTGGGCAAGGCGCGCACCCCGGGGCGGACGGTTATTCCGTGGGGGTCCGGTAGGCGGGAAGGAAGGAAATTATAGCAAGCCAGGCGCCTATTTCCCGATCTTCGGCCCCACGGCCTTGGCCACCGCCACGGCGTACTCGACGAGCTCCGCCGTGCGTCCTTGGCGAGCGCGACGCCGACGCTGAGCTGCACGCGCGGCGTGTCGTAGTCCGCCCATAGCGCGCCCATGTCCGGACGGGTGCTCATGAAGATCGCATCCTTGCCGATGCCGGGGACGGTCTCGACTTTCTGGTCGGGGCGCATCTTCTTGGTGGTGGCCTCCCAGCTGCGCACGGTCTGGCTCGCCTCGCGGGGCTCGACGGCGACGCTGAGCTGCACGTCCCCGCCGTCCTGCACGAACATGGCCTGCGTCTTCATGGGATAGGTGGGCGCCTTGAACCTGAGCCCCGTGGCCTTCTCGACATCGGCCTTGCGTGACCCTGGCGACGTCCTGGGCGAGGCCCCGCCGCCGCCGACCATCACGAGCAAGCATAGGCCGCGGCGAGAACGTCTTCATGGTGTGCTCCTGGCGTGCGCGACGCGGTCGCGACGCCGTTGTCGGCGCGGGACGGTAGAATCGCGCCAGCAGGTGTCCGCCGCGATTGTCTTCGCGGCGGGTGAAACGGGAACGCGGTGCCGCTTCGCACGTACGCTCACGTGTTGCGAGCGCGAATTCCGCGGCTGCCCCCGCAACGGTAAGGCCCTCCAGGGCCGCTTCAACACGCCACTGCCGCTTTCGACGCGGCGGGAAGGCGAAGCGGACCGCATGGCCAAGCCCGGAGACCGGCCTGCGACGTACGGCGCGCACACGCGATCGTTTGGTGCGCGTTGTTTGCGTCAACTGCCGCGCGGGGATGCGCGGCCCTTGCGGAGCCTTTCCGCATGCCATCCCCTGTCCGTCATCGCCTGGCTGCGTTCGCAGCCTGCTTCAGCCGTGGCGTGCTTGCCTGTCGCCCACGCACAGCGCCCGAAACCGCTGGCTTGTCACCGCCGTCGCCGTCACCGCGTCGCGCACGCCGCAGCGGATCGCCGACCTGCTCGCCGATGTCACCGTGATCGGCGCCGACGAGATCCTGCGCAGCGGCGTGCAAAGCCTGCCGCAGCTCCTGCAGCGCCAGCCGGGCGTCGAGGTCACCATCGACCGGCGGCCCGGCGTCACGTCGGGCGCGTTCCTCCGCGGCGCCAATCGCGGGCCAGACGCTGGTGCTGATCGACGGCTTGCGCGTCGGCTCGTCGTCCGTCGGCGCCACCTCGCTCGAGGCCATTCCGCTCGACCAGATCGAGCGCATCGAGATCCTTCGCGGGCCGGCCTCGAGCCTCTACGGCGCCGACGCCATCGGCGGCGTGATCCAGGTGTTCACGCGGCAGGCGCGAGGCGGGCGCCTTCAGCGGCAACGTGCAGCGCGGGATACGGCACCTACGACGACGCCGCAATGCCAGCGGCGGCCTGCGCGGCTCCATCGGGCCGCTCTGCGCTTCTCGGTGCAGGCCGGCGGCACGCGCAGCGCGGGCTTCAACGCCATCGTCAATCCCGGCAACTTCGGCTACAACCCCGACCGCGACGGCTACTCGCACGCAGAACGTCGGGCGTCAACGCGGTGCTGCCGTGGTGCCGCGGGCCAGGAGGTGGCCGTGCAGTATTTGCGACAACCGCCTCAACAACCAGTCCGACGGCGGTGCCCGGTTTCGACGACCGCACCGTCACCACGCTCGAAGTCGTGGTCGGTGGTCGAGCCGCAACCAGCTCGGCGAGCCGCTGGAGCTCGACTGCTCACCGCTCGGCTCGGGCAGCGACGACTCGGTGTCGCGAGTCGGCCTTCGGCGACGCGCCGTTCAAGACCACGCAGCGCCAGTACATCTGGCAGAACGACCTCACGCTGCCGGTCGGGCGCGCTCTCGCTGATGCCTCGAGCGGCGCGAGGAGCATCTGGCCACGCGACCACGACTTCGCGGTCACCGACCGCGACACCAACTCCGTCACCGGCGTGTACCAGGTGCGCCACGACGCGCTGGCGCTGCAGGGCAACCTGCGCTACGACGACTCCAGCCAGTACGGCGGCGAGACGACCGGCGGCATCGCCGTCGGCTATCAGCTTCTCGCCGGCATGGCGCGTCACCGCCGGCTACAGCACGGGCTTCAAGGCGCCATCGTTCAACGACCTCTACTATCCCGGTCTTCTCCAATCCGGACCTCGTGCCCGAGACGGCGCGCAACGTCGAGGCCGGCGTGTACTGGACCGCGATCGTCGGCGACGTCCGCTGGGAAGCGCGAGCCGTCGGCTATCACAACCGCGTCGAACGACCTGATCGTGTTCGGGTGCGACGCCGACTTCAACTGCCGCCCCGCAGAACGTCGACCGCGCCACGCTGAAGGGCGTCACGCTCGGCCTCGACGCCACCTGGCGCGACACGCGCGTGCTGGCCTCGCTCGACCTGCAGGATCCGGAGGACGATCGCACCGGCAACCTGCTGCCGCGGCGCGCGCGCCAGCACGGCGCGCTGCAGCGTGCTGCAGCAGGCGGGGCCGGTGCAGCTGGGCGTGGAGTTGGTCGCCTCGTCGCTGCGCTACGACAACGCCGCCAACACTCGATCAGGATGGGCGGCTACGGCATCGTCAACCTCACCGTCGACTGGGTGGTGTCCAAGGGATGGTCGATGTTCGTGCGCGGCAACAACGTGTTCGACCAGGACTACCAGCTCGCCGCCGACTACTCGACCGGTGGCGCGCAGGTGTTTGCGGGCGTGCGCTGGCAGCCGTGACGACGATGCGCGCCGTCGTGGTGGTTGCACTCGCCTGCTGGCGCGCGCCGCGGGCGCGCGCGCATCCGCGTGGTCGACGACGCGGGCACCGCACTCGAGCTCGCGCAGCCGGCCAGGCGCATCGTGAGCCTCGCGCCGCATGCCACCGAGATGCTCTTCGCGGCCGGAGCGGGGCGGCGGTGGTCGCGGTGACCGCGCACAGCGACTATCCGCCGGCCGCCCGCACGCTGCCGCGCGTGGCCGATGCCGCGATGATCGATCTCGAGAACATCGTGGCGCTGCAGCCCGACCTCGTGGTCGCGTGGCCCTACACCGCGCCGCAGCAGCTGGCGGCACTGCGGGCGCTGAAGATCCCGGTGTTCTTCTCGCACCCGCGCACGATCGCCGGCATTGCCAGCGACATCGAAAAGCTCGGCGCGCTCGCCGGCACGCAGTCGACAGCGGCGGCGCGTCCGCCAAGGCGCTGCGCGAGCGGCACGCGGCACTGGCGGCGGCCTACAAGGGCGCTCGCCCGCTGTCGGTGTTCTACGAGATCTGGAACCAGCCGCTGTACACGATCGGCGGCGATCACCTCATCTCGGAGGCGATCGCAGCATGCGGCGGGCGCAACATCTTTGCCGGCGCTCACGTTGCCGGCGCCGGAGGTGAATCTCGAGGCCGTGATCGCCGCGGCGCCCCAGGTGATCGTCGGCGCCGACGACGCCGGCGGGCGCCCGGCATGGCTCGTCGGAGTGGTCGCGCTGGCCGGATCTGCCTGCGGTTCGCGACGGCAACGTGATCGCGGCCAATGGCGACCTCCTGCATCGGCCGGGCCCGCGCTTCGTCGACGGCGTGGCCGAGCTCTGCGCGGCGCTGGCGCTTGCCCGGGCGCGGTCGCGGCCTTGACCGCCTCATAAGGGCGCTGCCTGTAATGGGCGGCCTGACGCACGGCGTTCGCGCGACTGCGCGCTGGCATGAACAAGGCCTTCACCAGCGAAACCGACGACGACGGCGAGGACGATGCCCCCGAGGGCGCGCCCGTGCTGCCCGCGGGCACGCGCAACTACATGACGCCCGGCGGCTTCGCGCGCCTGCAAGCGCGAGCTCGACACGCTCGTGGGCGAGGAGCGTCCGTCGCTCGTCGCCACCATCTCCTGGGCGGCGGGCAACGGCGACCGCTCGGAGAACGGCGACTACATCTACGGCAAGAAGCGCCTGCGCGAAGTCGACCGGCGCATCCGCTTCCTGGTGCGCCGTCTCGATCGCTGCCGAGGTCGTCGATCCCGCCGCGCGCGACGACGCCGACGACGCCGACCGCGTCTTCTTCGGCGCCACCGTCGACATCGTCAATGGCCGCGGCGAGCGGCGCACCGTCAGCATCGTGGGCGTGGACGAGATCGACACCGCGCGCGGCTACATCAGCTGGGTCTCGCCGATGGCGCGCGCGCTGCTCAAGGCGCGCGAAGGCGATACCGTCGCGCTGCACACGCCGGGCGGCATCGAGGAGCTCACGGTCGAAGCTGTACGCTACGTGCCGCTCGTCACCGACACGGCTAGGCCTCTTCGCACGACGAGCGGCGCCTGCTCCGGTTGACGCGCGCGAGCGCCCGCCGCCAATATTGTCCGATTCGCGCCGCCCGCATGGAACCCGACCTCCAGATGCTCGAACAGAAGCTCGCGATCGCTCCTCGCGCATACGCGCGCGCTGCGGGCGGCCAACGAGTCGCTGCGCCACGACCTTGCGTCGGCCACCGCAGCGCAACCGCGAAATGAACGTCAAGGTGCAGCAGGCCGGAGCGCGGCTCGATGCGCTGATCGCGCGCATTCCGGGCGAGTGATGAGCGCCGCCGAACGCACCGTCACGCTCGATGTCCACCTGCTCGGTCGCGACTACAAGGTCGCCTGCCGCGACGACGAGCGCGCCGACCTTCTCGAGGCGGTCACCTTCCTCGACCAGCGCATGCGCGAGATCCGCGGCGCCGAGCAAGACCGCCGGCGTCGATCGCATCGCCGTGATGGCCGCGCTCAACATCGCCAACGACCTGCTGCGCGAGCGCAAGACGCCTCGCGCGGGTGCGCCCAACGCCGACGTCGCCGGCGTGCAGCGTAGAATCCAGACGATGCAGATGGCGATCGATCAGGCGCTGGCGGGGCAGGAAAAGCTTTTCTGATATCGTGATGCCTCGCGCGTCGTTCTCGCGCTTGCAATTCGGCACGACGGCCTCAGATGCTTTCGGAGCCTCGTTGCTTTCCACCCATCAATGTTCCCTGGAGTGTTCGAGCCGGCCTGATACATCTTTGAACCAATGCTCTCGTAGCGAGGTTGCCGTGCCCTTTAGCGAGCCGGTGTGCGCTCCCATGCGGAAGCGCCTTAAGGCTCCGGCAGGCGACCATTCTTGAACCCAGGTTCAAGATGAGGGCGGCACGGCACATCCGGGGAACACCCTTTCTGCACTGACGACCATCCGCGACCGCTGAAGCGTCGCCGCGGCCCGACACCGAGGGGGCGCGTCTGCAACACTCCCGTCACATATCTCGCGCCGCACGGCTGCCACGTTGCCCCCGCCCGCGCGATCCGAGATGATCACGGCATTTGCAATTTCCCGCGGGGGCCACGGGAGGCCGCAGTCCCGCGACAGGACAACGAACGTGACGTACTGCATTGGCGTGAATCTGGACGAAGGCATGATCTTCGCCTCCGATTCGCGGACCAACGCCGGCGTCGACAACATTGCCAAGTTCTGCAAGATGACCGTGTTCGAGCGCAAGGGCGATCGCGTGCTCGTGCTCCTGAGCTCCGGCAACCTGGCGGGCACGCAGGCGATCGTGAGCCTGCTCAAGCAGCGCGGCGCGGACCCGGGCGACGATCGCCCACGCTGTGGAACGCGCGCACGATGTTCGACGTCGCGAACGTGGTGTCCGATGCCATGCGCGACATCGAGCGCCGCGACGGCCCGTCGCTGCAGGCGAGCGAGATCACCTTCAACGCCTCGTTCATCGTCGGCGGCCAGATCGCGGGCGAGGAGCCGCGCCTGTTCCGCATCTACGCCGAAGGCAACTTCATCGAGTCCGGGCCGCACACGCCCTACATCCAGACCGGCGAGACGAAATACGGCAAGCCGATCATCGATCGCGTGATCAGCACGCACCACCAGCCTGCCCGACGCCGCCAAGTGCGTGCTGGTGTCGTTCGACTCGACCATGCGCAGCAACGTGTCGGTGGGCATGCCCATCGACCTGCTCTGCTACCAGCGCGACAGCCTTCGAAGTCGCAGATGCGCCGCCGCTTCGACGACGGCGATCCCTACTTCACCACCCTCCACCGAAGCTGGAGCGAAGGCACCAAGAGGGTGTTCCAGGAGCTCCCCGAGCTCGTCGTGGTAGCGCGCGCACCCGCTGGCAGCGTCCCGGGCGCGACTTCGTCCTCGTCACCTGCGAGCACGGCGGCAACCGCGTCCCGCCGGAGCTCGCCCGGCCTGCTTCCGCGGACTACAGGCGCGTGCTGCGTACGCATCGCGGCTACGACCTCGGAGCGCTCGCCATGGCGCGCGCATCGCGCGGCGCCTGCAGCGCGCCGCTCGTGGCGTCGACGATCAGCCGCCTCGTCGTCGATCTCAACCGCTCGCTTGCCAATCCCGCGCGCATGGTCGCGCACGACGCGCGTGTTGCCGCGACGAGCGCGGCAGCGCATCGTCGGGCGGTACTACGTCCCGCACTGGCAGCGCGTCGAGTCGCGCGGTGACCGACGGCGGGCCGCGGGCCGGCGCGTGGTGCACATCGCCGTCGCACAGCTTCACCCCGACGCTCGACGGCGTGCTGCGCACGGCAGACGTCGGCCTGCTCTACGATCCCCGCGCGGCGAGGCGAGCCTCGCTCGCGCTGCGCGTGTAAGCGGCGCTGGCGCTGGCCGCGCCGCAACTGCGCGTGCGCCGCAACTATCCGTACGCCGGCAAGGGCGACGGTCTCACGCGGGCACTGCGCCGCCGCTTCCCGCGCCGCGCGCTACGTCGGCATCGAGCTCGAGGTCAACCAGGCACTGGCGGTCGCGGGACACGCCTGCTGGTCCGCCACGCGCGCGCAGCGGTCGTCGCGACGCTGCGCTCGCCGCCGAAGGCGCTGCACCCCGTCACCACTCCTCTCCAGGAGCTCCACGCGATGAAGATCCGCATCGGCTACGACATGATCTACTCGTGCCCGCAACCGGTGCCGATGATCCTGATGCTCAACGTGCATTACTCGCGCGTTCCCGACGTCGATCGTCCCGGACCACCTGCAGCACCGATCCGGCGCTGCCGCATCACGGCGTATCGCGACGGCTTCGGCAACTGGTGCACGCGCCTGGTCGCGCCGGCGGGTGACCTGCGCATCTTCGCCGAGGGGCATCGTGCGCGACACCGGGCTCGCCGACGAGGTCGCGCCTGACGCGCGTCCAGCACGCGATCGAGGACCTGCCGGAGGAGACGCTCGTGTATCTGCTCGGCAGCCGCTACTGCGAGACCGACCGCCTGACCGCGGAGGCGTGGCGGCTCTTCGGCCACACGCCGCCGGGCTGGGCGCGGGTGCAGGCGATCTGCGACTTCGTGCACCACCACATCACGTTCGGCTATCAGTACGCGCGCCGGACCAAGTCGGCGTGGGAGGCCTACAACGAAGGCGCCGGGCGTGTGCCGCGACTACGCGCATCTCGGTCTCACGTTCTGCCGCTGCATGAACATCCCCGCCCGCTACTGCACCGGCTACCTGGGCGACATCGGCGTTCCCGCGGTGCCCGACGCCGATGGACTTCGCGGGCTGGTTCGAGGCGTATCTCGGCGGCCGCTGGTATACGTTCGATCCGCGCAACCTCGTGCCGCGGATCGGCCGCGTCCTGATCGCTCGCGGCCGCGACGCGTCCGACGTGGCGCTCGCGACCACGTTCGGCGCCGAACACGCTGAAGCAGTTCGTCGTGCATCGCGGACGAAGCTGCCGGAAGTTGACCCGCTGACCGGCGGCAGGCGGTTCAACGCGTTGCGCGCCCCGATGTGCTGCGACGTGGCGACGCATTCCATGCGCTACTGGCTGATGAAATCCGAGCCCGACGAGTTCTCGATCGACGACCTCGTCAAGGCGCGCGGGCAGACACGTCCGTGGTTCGGCGTGCGCAACTACCAGGCGCGCAACTTCATGCGCGAGATGAAGCTCGGCGACCGCGTGCTCTTCTACCACTCGAGCTGCCCCGAGCCGGGCATCGCGGGCATCGCGCAGGTCAGCGAGCTCGCGCATCCCGACGCCTCGCAGTTCGACCGCCAAGAGCCCCTACTACGACCCCAAGTCGACGCGCGACGAGCCGCGCTGGTGGAATGTCGACGTGAAGCTCGTGCGCAAGACGCGCCTCATCCCGCTGCCGGAGATGCGCGCCGAGCCCGGCGCTCGCGGACATGATCACGCTGCGCAAGGGCAATCGCCTGTCGATCACGCCGGTCACGCCGGCGGAATGGAAGGTCATCGAGAAGCTCGCGGCACGCGGATGAGCCCCGCGGTCCGTATCGAGGATGCACGCCTGGCTGCGCGGCGCGACGGGCGCGAGGTGACCATCCTCGGGATGTCGACCGGGCGCGGATCCCGTCATGGGGCACCGGCGTGAACGTGACCCTGATCCCGATCTTTCTCGTCCTCGGGGCCGTCGTCGGCTTCATGGCCGGGCTGCTCGGCATCGGCGGCGGATTCACCATGGTCCCCGTGCTGGTCGAGGTGTTTTCCTCGCAGGGATTTGCGCGCGAGCACATCGTGCCGATGGCGATCGGCACGTCGGCCGGCACCATCGTCTTCACGGCCTTCTCGTCGGCTCGCGCGCATCACGCGCGCGGCGCCGTCGACTGGCGCGTGGTGGCGGCGATGTCGCCGGGGATCATCGCGGGCTCGCTGGTCGGACCGCAGATCGCGAGCGCGCTGCCGCCCGCCATCATGGCGGGCGTCTTCGGCTCCTTCATCTGGTGGGGCGCGTGGCGGATGCTGCGCAACCGGCCGCCGGTGGCGCTCGCGCCAGCTGCCTGGGCGCGCAGGCCTGATCGCGATGGGATCGCTGATCGGCGTCGTCGCCGGCATGGTCGGCACCGGCGGCGCATTCCTCGCTGTGCCGTTCATGACCCGCTGCAACGTCAAGCTGCACACCGCGGTGGCGACGTCCGCGGCGATCGGCATTCCCGTTGCGATCGCCGCGACGATCGGCTTCATGTTCGCCGGCTGGAACAAGCCGGACTGCCGGCCTACGCAGTGGGCTACGTCTACATGCCCGCGCTCGTGGGCATCGTGGTGACGAGCACGCTGCTCGCGCCGGTGGGAGCACGCGTCGCCCATGCGCTGCCCGTGGCGAAACTGCGCTTCGTGTTCGCGTCGATGCTCTTCCTGCTCGGCGCCTACATGTGGTGGAAGGCGCTCCATCTTTGAGCGAACGGCCCTGCGCTTGTAACAGACCCCGCCCGTGGATGACGGGCGGGGCCGACGACGCCTATCGGTCCGGGTGTCGGGCAGCAGCTTGATGACGCCGGTCGCGAAGCCGGCATTGAGCATCCGGTTCATCGCCGGCGGCGCATCCTCGATCAGCATGAAGCGCTCGGCGACCATGTCGTTGATCGCGTCCGCAACCTTGTAGTGCGCGACGGGTAGGGCTTACGGCGTTGGGCCGGCCCGCACGGGCCACGACGTGCGCAGACCCGATAGGCGAGTGGCGCGGACGCCTAGTCGAGGAAGTCGCAGTACCTGTCGACGTGCGCGGCGAGGTCGAGCGAGTGCTGGCGCACCAGCCGCTCGGCCAGCTCGGTGTCGCGCTTCTCGAGCGCCTCGATGATGTGCATGTGATCCTTGATCGAGCGCGCGGCGCGGTCCTTCTGCGAGATCGTCATCTTGCGGATCGCGCGCACGTGGATGAACAGGTTGTCGATCGTCTTGCCCATGAGGTGCGACCCCGACAGCCGGATGATCGCCTGGTGGAACGCGATGTTGGCGTCCGAGTATTCCTCGAGATGATCGGCCGGGCGCCTCGGTGCGGAACTCGTCGAACATGCGGCGCAACCCCGCGATCTCCTCGTCGCGACGCGTTCGTGGTGGCGAGCCGCGCCGCCATGCTCTCGATTGCGGCCCACATCTCGATCATCTCGATGATCTGCTTCTTGGTCTTGCGCACGATGAAGATGCCGCGGCGCGGCTCGGTGCGCAGGAAGCCCTCCTGCTCGAGCAGCGTCATCGCCTCGCGGATCGGCGTGCGCGACACGCCGAGCGCCTGCGAGAGCTGCTTCTCGTCCAGACGGATCTCCTCCGGATGCGCATAGATGTCCGCTTCCGTGATCATCTGCTTCAACGCCGCATAGGCCTGGTCGCGCAGGCTCACGCCGGCGCCGATGGGCGTGAGCGGTGGCAGGACCGGCTGGAGCGGTGGTCTCGTTCATGGTGATGCGGTGCCTGAATTGCCGCGCAGCTGGTGGACTGCTTCTCCCTGTTGCCCAGGCTTTTTTTGCTGCTGTGCCTGTTGACAAGCCCTGATATACCACATACGTTACGCCGAATATCAAGAGAAGCCAAGGGTCATGGCTTCCTTTTCGGAGGACGGATGGCGCAGCGCCTCGTCCATCCAGCCCGTGCTTGAGCGGTTCGACCGCGCTCGGTGCGCGGGACCGCCGCCGTTCGGAGAACTCATGGACCACGTTGCCACCAAGCCCGCCGCGTCCGCAGCGACGTCGCGCCCGCCAGCCATGGCGCGATCGACGCGAGCTCCCGCCGAGACCGATGGCTTCTCCCTCGTCATCGAGGCGCTGAAGCTCAACGGCATCGACACGATCTTCGGCCTGCCCGGCATCCCCATCACCGACCTCACGCGCCGCATGCAGAAGGAGGGCCTGCGCGTGATCTCGTTCCGCCACGAGCAGAACGCCGGCTACGCGGCGTCGATCGCCGGCTTCCTCACGCAGAAGCCCGGCATCTGCCTCACGGTGTCCGCGCCGGGCTTCCTCAACGGCGTGACGGCGCTCACGCACGCCACCGTCAACTGCTTCCCGATGATCCTCATCAGCGGCTCGTCGCGAGCGCGAGATCGTCGACCTGCAGCAGGGCGACTACGAGGAGATGGACCAGCTCGCGATCGCCAAGCCGCTGTGCAAGGCCGCGTTCCGCGTGCTGCACGCCGAGGACATCGGCGTCGGCGTGGCGCGCGCGATCCGCGCCGCGGTGTCGGGACGTCCCGGCGGCGTGTACCTCGACCTGCCGGCCAAGCTCTTCCCGCAGGCGATGGACGCGGTCGCCGGCAAGAAGTCGCTGATCAAGGTCGTCGACGCGGCGCCGCGCCAGATCCCCGCGCCGGAAGCCGTCAGCGTGCGCGTCGACCTGCTGAAGAGCGCCAAGAAGCCGCTCATCATCCTCGGCAAGGGCGCGGCCTACGCGCAGGCCGATGCGGACATCCGCGCACTGGTCGAGAAGACCGGCATCCCGTACCTGCCGATGTCGATGGCCAAGGGCCTGCTGCCCGACACGCACGAGCAGTCGGCGTCCGCCGCGCGCTCCTACGTGCTGCCGGAAGCCGACGTCGTGATGCTGATCGGCGCGCGCTTGAACTGGCTGCTGTCGCAGGGCAAGGGCAAGACGTGGGGCGGCGCAACGTCGAAGTCCTGGGGCGGCCAGAAGTTCGTGCAGATCGACATCTCGCCGCAGGAGGCCGACAGCAACGTGCGCATCGATGCGCCGGTCGTCGGCGACATCGGCTCGTGCGTGGCGGCGATGCTTCGCGAGATCGGCTCCGAGCTTGGCGAAGCCGCCGGCCGAATGGACGGGCGCCATCAACGAGCGCAAGACGAAGAACGTCGCCAAGATGGCGCGAGACGCTTGCCAAGAACCCGTCGCCGATGAGCTTCCAGAGCGCGCTCAACGTGGTGCGCGACATCGTCAAGGCCAATCCCGATGCGGTGCTCGTCAACGAGGGCGCGAACGCGCTCGATTTCACGCGCTCGATCGTGGACATGTACAAGCCGCGCAAGCGCATCGACGTCGGCACCTGGGGAATCATGGGCGTGGGCATGGGCTATTCCATTGCCGCCGCCGTGGTCACGGGCGAGCAGGTCATCGCGGTCGAGGGCGACAGCGCATTCGGCTTCTCCGGCATGGAAACGCGAGACGATCTGCCGCTACAACCTGCCGGTGTGCATCGTCATCATGAACAACAACGGTGTCTACCGCGGCGACGAGAAGAATCCCACGGGCGGCGCCGATCCGTCGCCGCTGGTGTTCGTCAAGGACGCCCGCTACGACAAGATGATGGAAGCATGGGGCGGCGTGGGCGCTCACGTGAAGACGCCCGACGAGCTGCGCGCCGCGATGGAAGAGGCGATCCGCAGCAAGCGGCCGACGCTCATCAACGCGGTCATCGACGAAGGCGGCGGCACGGAGAGCGGTCGCATCACGAGCCTCAATCCGACGGCCAAGAAGAAATGATCGAAGGCAACGAACGAAAGTGAAACCCTACTTTCGTTGAACTTTATTGAATCGAATCGCGGGCGAAGCCCGACGATTCGAATGGAAAGAGCCACGCAAATACGAGGGATTGGCAATGAGCAAGGCACTAGACGGCGTTCGCATCCTCGACTTCACGCACGTGCAGTCGGGCCCGACATGCACGCAGCTCCTGGCCTGGTTCGGCGCCGACGTCATCAAGGTCGAGCGCGCGGGCGAAGGCGACATCACGCGCGGGCAGCTGCGCGACATCCCGGACGTGGACAGCCTCTACTTCACGATGCTGAACCACAACAAGCGCTCGATGACCATCGACGCCAAGAAGCCCAAGGGCAAGGAAGTGCTCGAGAAGCTCGTCAAGCAGTGCGACGTGCTCGTCGAGAACTTCGCGCCCGGCGCGCTCGATCGCATGGGCTTCACGTGGGAGCGCATCCAGCAGCTCAATCCGAAGATGATCGTCGCGTCGGTCAAGGGCTTCGGCCCCGGGCCCGTACGAGGACTGCAAGGTCTACGAGAACGTCGCGCAGTGCGCCGGCGGTGCGGCGTCGACGACCGGCTTCGACGACGGCCCGCCGCTGGTCACGGGCGCGCAGATCGGCGACTCGGGCACCGGGCCTGCACCTGGCACTCGGCATCGTCGCTGCGCTCTACCAGCGCAACACGTCCGGCAAGGGACAGAAGGTGCTCGCCGCGATGCAGGACGGCGTGCTCAACCTGTGCCGCGTGAAGCTGCGCGACCAGCAGCGGCTCGACCGCACCGGCGTCGATGCAGGAGTATCCGCAGTATCCGAACGGCCAGTTCCTCGAAGCCGTGCCGCGCGCCGGCAATGCGTCGGGCGGCGGCCAGCCGGGCTGGATCCTGAAGTGCAAGGGCTGGGAGAAGGATCCCAACGCGTACATCTACTTCATCACGCAGGCGCCGGTCTGGAAGGACATCTGCGAGGTGATCGGTCGCACCGAGTGGCTCGAGGATCCGCGCTACGCCACGCCCAAGGCGCGCCTGCCGCACCTGATGGAGATCTTCGGCGAGATCGAGAAGTGGACCATGACCAAGACCAAGTTCGAGGCCATGGACATCCTCAACAAGCGCGACATCCCCTGCGGGCCGATCCTGTCGATGAAGGAAATCGCGGAGGAGCCGTCGCTGCGCAAGACGGGCACCGTCGTCGAGGTCGACCATCCCGACGCGCGGCAAGTACCTCACGGTCGGCAACCCGATCAAGATGTCCGACAGCCCCACCGAGGTCACGCGCTCGCCGTTGCTCGGCGAGCACACCGACGAGGTCATGACGGAGCTCGGCTACGAGCAAGGACCAGATTGCCGCACTGCGCGCCGAAGGCGCGATCTAGGCAGCGCTCACGCAAAGGAATTGCACCATGGCGCACAACAAGACCGCAGTCCGCAAGATCCTCGACACCGTCAAGGCGTCGGGCCGCACGTCGCTGACCGCGCCGGAAGGCAAGCTGGTGTGCGACGCCTACGGCATCCCGGTGCCGAAGGAAGGCGTGGCCACCTCGGCCGCCGAAGCGGCGAAGCTCGCGGCCGGCATGGGCTTTCCGGTCGTGCTCAAGATCGTGTCGCCCGAGATCCTGCACAAGACCGAGGCCGGCGGCGTGCTCGTCGGCGTGAAGAGCGCCGACGAGGTCGAGAAGGGCTTCGCCACGATCATGGCGAACGCGAAGAAGTACGACGCCAAGGCCAACCTGCTCGGCGTGCAGGTGCAGCAGATGCTGAACGGCGGCCAGGAGGTGATCGTCGGCGCCGTCACCGACCCGTCGTTCGGCAAGCTCGTCGCGTTCGGCCTCGGCGGCGTGCTGGTCGAGGTGATGAAGGACATCACGTTCCGCCTCGCGCCCGCCACGCGCGAAGACGCGCTGTCGATGCTCGACGGCATCCAGGCCGCCGAGATGCTCAAGGGCGTGCGCGGCGCCGATCCGGTGAACCGCGACGCGCTGGCCGGCCTCATCGAGAACGTCTCGCAGCTCATCTCCGACTTCCCCGAGATCGCCGAGATGGACCTCAACCCGGTGTTCGCGACGCAAGGGCGGCGCGACCGCCGCCGACGTGCGCATCGTCGTGCGACTGGAATCCGGCGCCGGCGCGCTACCGTCCGAAGCACGACGACATCGTGCGCGACATGAACCGCATCATGAAGCCCGAAGCCGTCGCGGTGATCGGCGCGTCCGCCGAGGCCGGCAAGATCGGCAACTCCGTGATGAAGAACCTCATCAACGGCGGCTACCAGGGCAAGATCTACCCGATCAACCCCTCGGCCGACGAGATCATGGGGCTGAAGGCGTACAAGAGCGTCAAGGACGTGCCCGGGCACGGTCGACGTCGCGGTGTTCGCGATCCCCGCCAAGTTCGTCGCGGCGGCGCTGGTCGAGATGCGGCGAGAAGAAGATCCCCGGCGCGGTGCTGATCCCGTCGGGCTTCGCCGAGACCGGCAACGTCGAGGGCCAGAAGGAGATCCAGGACATCGGCCGCAAGTACGGCGTGCGCCTCATGGGTCCCAACATCTACGGCTTCTACTACACGTGGAAGAACCTCTGCGCCACGTTCTGCACGGCCTACGACGTCAAGGGCCACGCGGCGCTGTCGTCGCAGTCCGGCGGCATCGGCATGGCGATCATCGGCTTCTCGCGCTCGGCCAAGATGGGCGTGTCGGCGATCGTGGGCCTGGGCAACAAGTCGGACATCGACGAGGACGATCTCCTCACGTTCTTCGAGCAGGACGAGAACACGCACATCATCGCGCAGCACTGCGAGGACCTGAAGGACGGCCGCGCCTTCGCCGAGGTGGCCAAGCGCGTGTCGAAGAAGAAGCCGATCGTGATGCTGAAGGCGGGTCGCACCAGCATGGGCGCGCGCGCGGCGAGCTCGCACACCGGCGCGCTCGCCGGCAACGACAAGATCTACGACGACGTGCTGCCGCCAGTCCGGCGTGATCCGCGCCAAGGCGCTGCGCGAGATGCTCGAGTACGCGCGGGCGATTCCCGATGCTGCCCACGCCCAAGGGCGAGAACGTCGTGATCATCACCGGCGCCGGCGGCTCGGGCGTGCTGCTGTCCGACGCCTGCGTCGACAACGGCCTGAAGCTGATGGCGATGCCCGCCGATCTCGACGCGGCCTTCCGCAAGTTCATCCCGCCGTTCGGCGCTGCGGGCAATCCGGTCGACATCACCGGCGGCGAGCCGCCCAAGACCTACCAGAACACGATCCGCCTCGGCCTCGAGGATCCGCGCATCCACGCGCTGATCCTCGGCTACTGGCACACGATCGTCACGCCGCCGATGGTGTTCGCGAAGCTCGTGGCGGAGGTGGTGGAGGAGTTCAAGGCGAAGGGCATCGAGAAGCCGATCGTGGCGTCGCTTGCCGGCGACGTCGAGGTGGAGGAGGCGGCCGAGTACCTGTTCGACCACGGCATTCCCGCCTATCCGTACTCGACCGAGATGCCGGTGCAGGTGCTCGGCGCCAAGTACAAGTGGGCGCGCGGCGCCGGGCTCGTGAAGTAGGCGTAGCGAAGCGATGCGCGCCATGCGGAACGCGATTGCCGCGCACGCTCGATGGCGGTACAGTGCGGGATCGAGCAGGCCGAGAAGAGCCGCGCGCGACCATGACCGAGATCCTCTAGGAGGAATCATGGATCGCAGCATCATTTCGCCGCGCGCTCTCGCGGCTGGCTTGTCGCAGTTGCGGTAGCCGCGTCGTTCCCGGCCTTCGCGGCGTGGGAACCCACCAAGCCGGTCGAGTTCATCGTGCCCGCCGGCACCGGCGGCGGCGCCGACCAGATGGCGCGCTTCCTGCAGGGCGTGGTCGCCAAGAACAACCTGATGAAGCAGCCGCTCGTCGTCGTCAACAAGTCGGGCGGCGCGGGTGCGGAAGGCTTCCTCGACGTGAAGGGCGCGAAGGGCGATCCGCAACAAGATCATCATCACGCTCTCGCAACCTCTTCACCACGCCGCTCGCCACCGGCGTGCCGTTCAACTGGAAGGACCTGACGCCGGTCGCGATGCTCGCGCTCGACGAGTTCGTGCTGTGGGTCAACGCCGAATCGCCGTACAAGACCGCCGCAGGACTACGTGGCCGCGATCAAGGGCGGCAAGGCCGGCCAGTTCAAGATGGCCGGCACCGGCTCGCAAGCAGGAAGACCAGATCATCACCGTCGCGCTCGAGAAGGCCGTCGGCAAGAAGATGACCTACATCCCGTTCAAGGGCGGCGGCGACGTCGCGGTGCAGCTCGTGGGCAAGCACGTCGACTCGACGCGTGAACAACCCGATCGAGGCGGTCGCGCACTGGCGCGGCGGGCGCGCTGCGTCCGCTGTGCGTGTTCGACAGCGCAGCCGATGCCGTACCCGACGAAGGTCACGGCCACGCAGTCGTGGCAGGACATCCCGACCGTGCAAGTCGCAGGGCCTCGCCGTCGAGTACCTGATGCTGCGCGGCATCTTCATGCCCCCCGGCGTCACGCAGGAGCAGGTCGACTTCTACATCGACCTCTTCAAGAAGGTCCGTGCGCTTCCCGAGTGGAAGAAGTTCACGGAGGACGCGGCCTTCAAGGACACGTTCATGACCGGCAAGGAGTACGTCGACCTGGGTGCAGAAGGCCGAGACCATCCACAAGGGCCTGATGCAGGAAGCCGGCTTCATCGCGAAGTAGCGATGGATGCGAATCGGCCGAGAAGAGGCGAAGCAACGGCGTGGCGTGATCGCAGACCCGGCTGGGTGGAGGCGGCGGTGGGCTGCTCATCGCCCTTCGGCGGCGCTCGTCGTGGTGTACGACAGCCACCGCGTCGGCGCCGCGTGGGGCGAGCGATGGTCCGCAGTCGGGCTACTTCCCGAACGGCATCGGCTGGATCCTCGTCGCCTGCGGGCTGCTGGGTCGCGTGCCAGCAGATTCGCCGCTGGCGGCAGGATGCGCCGAAGGTGTTCGTCACGTTACGCCGACTTCAAGCCGGTGCTCGCGATGCTGCTGCCGACGATCGCCTACGTGGCGGTGATCTGGCTCATCGGCATCTACGTCGCGTCCGCCATCTTCATCGCGGCCTTCATGCTGATGGCAGGGCAAGTACAAGTGGCTCCCCGCGCTGTGCGTCAGCGTCGGCGTGCCGGTCGTCATCTTCCTCCTGTTCGAGATCTGGTTCCTCGTCCCGCTGCCGAAGGGACCTCTCGAGAACATGCTCGGCTACTGAAACACCCCGCTGCATGACGTCACCGAACCAGAATCGAACGACCGCGGTGCGCATGTCGCACGCTTGACGAGGGATACGCGTGGAAGAAATCGGCAACCTGATGCAGGGCTTCGCGGTCGCGCTGACCTGGAAGAACCTCCTGTTCATGCTCGTGGGCATCCTGCTCGGGGTGCTGATCGGCGTGCTGCCCGGCCTGGGCGGCGCCAACGGCGTCGCGATCCTGCTGCCCCTCACCTTCTCGATGCCGCCGACCTCGGCGATCATCATGCTGTCCTGCATCTACTGGGGCGCGCTGTTCGGCGGGGCGATCACCTCGATCCTGTTCAACATACCCGGCGAGCCATGGTCGGTGGCCACGACCTTCGACGGCTATCCCGATGGCGCAGAAGGGCCGCGCCGGCGAGGCGCTCACCGCGGCCTTCACCTCGTCGTTCGTCGGCGCGTTCTTCGCGATCGTGCTGATCACGTTCCTGGCGCCGCTGGTGGCCAAGTTCGCGCTCAAGTTCGGGCCGCCCGAGTACTTCGCCGATCCAGCTCCTCACCTTCTGCAGCTTCGTCGGCATGGGCCGCGAGCCGCCGGTCAAGACGATCGCCGCGATGATGATCGGCTTCGCGCTGGCCGCGGTCGGCATCGACACGGTCACCGGGCACGTTGCGCATGACCTACGGCGTCCCGGTGCTGCTGCAGGGCTTCGACTTCCTGGTGGCGGTGATCGGCCTCTTCGGCCTGGGCGAGATCTTCCTGACGATGGAGGAAGGACTCTCGTTCAAGGGCAAGAGCGGCCGCATCGATCCCAAGATCGTGTGGAAGACGTGGAAGAAGCTGCCGCGCTACTGGGTCACGTCGCTGCGCTCCTGCCTCGTCGGCTGCTGGATGGGCATCACGCCGGGCGGCGCCACGCCCGCGTCGTTCATGAGCTACGGCATGGCGCGCCGCTTCGCCAAGAACCGCGACAAGTTCGGCGAAGGCGAGATCGAAGGCGTCATCGCGCCGGAGACCGCGGCGCACGCGGCGGGCACCAGCGCGCTGCTGCCGATGCTGACGCTCGGCATCCCCGGCTCGCCCACCGCCGCGGTGCTCCTCGGCGGCCTGCTCATCTGGGGCCT
>CAVRJQ010000003.1:0-1447532 GCA_963722195.1 uncultured Actinomycetota bacterium | reverse complement strand
ATGGTGCTCTTCTTGCCGGATTCATCTACCATCGGAAACGTCCTTCGGTTCTGTCAGAGGTTCTGCTGGACGGGAATGGCGCCCCGACGAGTTGGTACCTCGTCGATCAGGGCGCCGTTTCTTCGTGTTGTTAGGTCTTGACGAGATGCAGTTGTGGGACTACCATACGGCGCTTCTTCACACTGAACTGTAAGGCACGGCATAGCGTCGGCGCCAACAGAACTACGACCCAATTCGTCAACACGGGAACGCTCAGAAGCACAGTGGGCGTTCGGTGTCCAGCACTCGGCACCTTTCCGTGAATGGTTGGTGGCGGAGATGTCAGCCATTCACCAGGCATTCGCCTAAGGTCGGTGGTAGAGGCTGGGGGCTCTCACCGGCGGTTGCAGTCTCTCACCATGTGAGACGCCCGAGACATCCCACCTACAGTTCGCCCAAGTTCAGCTTGCGTGCCTCGTCCGCGGCTCGGGCAGACGCTTGTGCCTTGGTGTAGCGCATAAGCATGTCGGGGCGGGTCCATCCTGCGACGGCCATGAGGCCCGATTCTGAGCCTCCTGCGGCGAGCCACCGGTGGGCCGCGGTGTGGCGGAGCTTGTGCGGATGAAAGCCCGTCAGGCCCGCGTTCTCAGCCCGCTCCTTGAGGCTCTTGTGCAGCGCGTCGTAGGAGAATCGCTTGCCGCGGTCCCCCAGCCATAGATCCGGCGATGCGGCGAGGCGGTGGCTCCGACGCAGGCGGAGGTAGCGGTCGAGGGCAAGGCTGGCGTCGGGGCCGATCGGGACGGCTCGGCCTTTTCCGCCCTTTCCGCGTCGGATGACGACGGAGCCGGCGGGTAGGTCGACGTCGGCAATCTCGAGGGCGACCACCTCCCCCGCTCGCGCGCCGGTCTCGAACATGAGTCGGATGATGGCCTCGTCGCGTCGGTGTCGGAGAGCGACCTTCGGCTCAGCGCCCTTGGGGACCGCGCAGGCCTTGAGCAACGCCCGGAGCTCGTCGTCGGAGAGCGGTTCAATGACGCGTTCGTCCAGCTTGGGGCTCTTGATGCCGACGAAGGGGTCCGCTGGGATCTCGCCTTCCTCGGCCAGCCAGGAGGAGAAGCGCCGGACTCCGAGCTGACGTGCGCGGGCGGTGGCTGCTGCGGCGCCGTTGTCTAGCAGGGTCGCGGTCCAGGTGTTCAGGCTTGAGCGCACCATCGGCTCGACATCGTTCTCGGCGCACCAGGCGAGATAGAACCGGACCCCGTCGCCGTAGGCCTTGAGGGTCTGCGGGCTCTTACGCTGGGCACGTAGTGCGAGCTGCGCCAGGACGCCCCGAGACCCTGAGCCTCGTCGACGCTTAGCGCGTTCACGGAGGGCTGTCTGCCGTAGCCGTAACGCCAGCGCGTGCGTTACGAATGGATTGGGCCGCTTCCTCGAAGGTGACGAGAAGGTGCTCCAGCGCCTTCGGTGAATACGTTGAGACGGTCTTGGGGTCAAGCAAGGGCTGCACGCCGGCGCGGATTGCGTTGATGTACTCGGCCTCTCGTAGAAGGCTGTCGCCCACGGGGTCGTCTCCGAAGGCGGCAGCTGCGGCAGCCCGTCGACGGCGGTAGGCGCGCTGGCGGCAGGCGTCAGAGCAGTAGGCCGCGTCTGACCGCCCTGGCGCGAACTCGCGCCCGCAGTCGTTGGAGGTCTCCGACACCACACCCGGGCTACCCGAATATCTGGACTAGGAGCGCTGTACGGGGTAGCGTGTCGGCCAGCAGTACCCCAGAAACCGCCTCTGACCTGCTAGGGAGCGTCTCCGGAGCCGAACACCTCAGTCGAGGTAGTCGCGCAGCACCTGTGACCGGCTCGGGTGCCGCAGCTTCGACATCGTCTTCGACTCGATCTGTCGGATCCGCTCGCGGGTCACGCCGTAGACCTTCCCGATCTCGTCGAGCGTCTTGGGCTGGCCGTCGGTCAGCCCGAACCGCATCGAGACGACGCCCGCCTCGCGCTCGGAGAGCGTGTCGAGGACGGCGTGCAGCTGCTCCTGGAGCAGCGTGAACGACACGGCGTCGGCGGGCACGATCGCCTCGGAGTCCTCGATCAGGTCGCCGAACTCGGAGTCGCCGTCCTCGCCGAGCGGGGTGTGCAGCGAGATCGGCTCACGGCCGTACTTCTGGACCTCGATGACCTTCTCGGGCGTCATGTCGCAGCTCGTGGGCGAGCTCCTCGGGCGTGGGCTCGCGGCCGAGGTCCTGCAGCATCTGCCGCTGGACCCGGGCCGAGCTTGTCGATGACCTCGACCATGTGCACGGGGATCCGGATGGTGCGGGCCTGGTCGGCCATGGCGCGGGTGATCGCCTGCCGGATCCACCAGGTGGCGTACGTGGAGAACTTGTAGCCCTTGGTGTAGTCGAACTTCTCGACCGCGCGGATCAGTCCGAGGTTGCCCTCCTGGATCAGGTCCAGGAAGAGCATGCCGCGGCCGGTGTAGCGCTTGGCCAGCGAGACCACGAGCCGCAGGTTGGCCTCGAGCAGGTGGTTCTTGGCGCGGCGGCCGTCCTCGGCGATCCACTCCAGCTCCTCGAGGAGCTTGGCGCTGACCTTGCCGCCCTTGCCGAGCTTCTCCTCGGAGAACAGGCCGGCCTCGATCCGCTTGGCGAGCTCGACCTCCATCTCGGCGTTGAGCAGCGGCACCTTGCCGATCTGCTTGAGGTAGTCCTTGACGGGGTCGGCGGTTGCGCCGGCGACGGTGACGGTCTGCTCGGGCTCGCCCGACTCGTCCGCGTCGGAGACGACGAACGACGCCTCCTTCTCGTCCTCCTTGATCGTCGGGTCGGCGACGACGTCCTTCTCGAACTGCTCGTCGGGCAGGTCGGGCAGGATCTTCTTGCCGTCGGGCCCGAGCGTGACCGTCTCGGCGTCGGCTGCGGGAGTGGACTTCGCGGAGGTCTTCTTCGCGGCCGCCTTCGTGGCTGCCGGCTTGGCGGCGGCCTTCGCGGGTGCCTTCGTCGCGGCCTTCTTGGCCGCGGGCTTCTCGGCCGACTTCTTCGTCGCCGGCTTGTCGGCCGCCTTCTTGGCCGCGGGCTTGTCGGCCGCCGCCTTCTTCGTGGACTTCGCGGCCGCCTTCTTGGTAGCGGCCTTCTTCGCGGCGGAGGTCGTCGTGGTGCGGGTGCTCGTGGCCGCCAGGGCGTGCGACGTGACCGGCATACTCACCGAGATCCCGAGGCCACTCAGGTGAGCCAGCAGCGCCTTGAGGTGACGCGGCTCGACGGCGGCGTCCTCACTGGCCTGCCGGACCTCGTCGGGAGTGATGCTGCCGGTCGGTCGACCTCGGTCGATCAGGGCCAGCACGGCGGGGTGTGCCAGCACCTCAGCGGGGAGTTGCTTGCGCGCGTTCGAAGACACGAACACCTCTCGTCAGGGGCAAAGGGCGCGGCAAGGCCCGGTGTCGTCAAGAGCCGCGCCCCCATTCTGCCACGCGGTCGAAGCCGGTTTCGAACCGACCGCCGCAGGGAGCACCGCGTCGTCACCGCGACGCGCGGGCAGCGGCCTTCAGCTGCTTCTTGTGGTCGCGCACCCTCTGCAGCGAGGCGGGGTCGACCACGTCGGCGACGGAGCGGTAGCCATCCTCGGCGTACGCACCCACCACCCGCTCCCAGCCGTCCGGGCGTACGCCGAGCTGCTTGGCGAGCAGCGCCACGAAGATCTGCGACTTCTGCTGACCGAATCCCGGCAGCGCCTGGACCCGCTTCAGCAGGTCCGGACCGTCGGTCGCCTCCGACCAGATCCGCGAGGCGTCGCCGCCGTACTGGTCGACGACGATCCGAGCCAGCTCCTGCAGCCGGGCCGCCATCGAGCCGGGGAACCGATGGATCGCGGGCGGCGTCGAGCTCAGCTCGGCGAACTGCTCGGGATCGGCTGCCGCGACATCGGCGGGCTCGATCGACCCGAACCGGTCCAGCACCTTGGCCGGGCCGCGGAACGCGTGCTCCATGGGGTACTGCTGGTCGAGCATCATCCCGACCAGCAGTGCGAACGGGGAGTCGGTCAGGACCTGGTCGGCGTGCGCGTCCCCCGTGATGTGGATCGTCATGAGTGGTCCCGGTCAGTCGGCCTTGACCGCCAGGACCGGGCACTTGGCGTCGAGCAGGATCCGCTGCGCGTTGCTGCCCAGGATGAGCTTGCCGACCGGCGAGCGCCGGCGCAGGCCGATCACGATCAGCTCGGCGTCGGCCGCCTCGGCGATGCTGATGAGGTCCTCGGCGGGCTCGAAGCCGCGCACCAGCTGGCGCAGCTCGTGCTCGACCCCGGAGTCGTCGAGCACCTGCCCGATCCGCTCCATCTCCTGGTCGGCCTTGACGGAGGCCTCCTGGTCGAACTCGCTCCCCCCGCGGTGGGAGTTGACCACCACGATCTTGGCGCCGCGCAGTTTCGCCTCGGCGATCCCGCTGCTCAGGGCGGCCTCACCTTCCGGCTTCGGCACGAATCCCACGACCACGGTCCCCATTGGCCCTCCTCAGCTCGGCGTCGGCCCGTCACAGGCCCTCCGGGGCACGCTACCGAATCGGGCGCGTCTCCGGCAGCCTGTGGAGGACACAGCGGCCGCGGACGGCCGATCGGGCAGGCTGATCGACGTGCCCACGTTCGAGGACCCGCTGCCGCGCCGCTCCGCCCTGCTGCTGCGTGAGGCGGTGCGCCGGCTCGCCGGCTCGGAGCACCGTCGGAGGTTCGCACCGGTGCTCCACGTCGGCCTGCCCGGCGTGCGCGAGGTGTGCGCGGTGGCCGCCCTGACCGGCACCGACCATGCCCTGCGGACCGACGTCAGCGGCGCCCTGCTCGCGCGGGCGGGCGGCGGACCCCACCTGGTGTGGCTGACCCGTGCCGGCGACCTCGAGCCGCAGGACGTCGACTTCGCCTGGCTGGCGGCGGCCCGCAGCGCGTACGCCGAGGCCGGCCACGACCTGGCGTGGGTGGTCGTGACCCGGCACGGCTGGTGGGACCCACGCAGCGGGCTGTGCCGCCGGTGGAAGCGGATCCGCGCGTGAGCCTCACTCCCAGGTGTGCACCGGCTCGTTGGTGTGCATGTTGGTGCGGTACTCCTCCAGCGTGGTCCGCAGCGCGTCGTAGCGGTCGAGGTCGGACCGGTCGCGCATCCGGTCCACGAACCACTCCGCGCCGTTGGTCCCCAGGAGGCAGCGCTGCTCGATGATCCCGAGCAGCCGGTCGGACTCCTCGGCCGGGACGCCCCACTCCGCGAGTCCCTCGTGGGCCATCGGCAGCAGCCGCCGCAGCACGAGCTCGGTCGCGCCGACCTGCCCCACCCCTGGCCAGTAGATCTGGGTGTCGATGCCGTGCTCCGCGGCGGCGTGGAAGTTCTCCTCGGCCGCCGAGAACGACATCTGGGACCACAGCGGCCGCTCGCTCTCGGCCAGGCTGCGCACCAGCCCGAAGTAGAACGCGGCGTTGGCCACCAGGTCGGCGACCGTCGGGCCGGCGCCCAGGCAGCGGTTCTCGACCCGCAGGTGCGGGACCCCGTCGACGACGTCGTAGACCGGTCGGTTCCAGCGGTAGATCGTGCCGTTGTGGAGCCGCAGCTCGTGCAGCTGCGGGGTGCCCCCCGACTCCAGGACCTCGAGCGGGTCCTCCTCCTCGATGACCGGGAGCAGCGCCGGGAAGAAGCGTACGTTCTCCTCGAACAGGTCGAACACCGAGGTGATCCAGCGCTCGCCGAACCAGACCCGCGGCCGGACGCCCTGCGCCTTGAGCTCCTCGCTGCGGGTGTCGGTGGCCTGCTCGAACAGCGGGATCCGGGTCTCGCGCCAGAGCTGGCGGCCGAGGAGGTACGGCGAGTTCGCGCCGACCGCGATCTGGATCGCCGCGATCGCCTGCGAGGCGTTCCAGTACTCGGCGAACTGGTCGGGCGAGGTCTGCACGTGGAACTGCGTACTCGTGCACGCCGCCTCGGGGACGATCGAGTCGGCGGTCGTGACCAGCCGCTCCGGGCCGGCGATCGAGATCGAGATGTCCTCGCCGCGGGCGGACATGATCTGCTCGCTGAGCAGCCGGTACCGGGGGTTGGGCGTGATGCTGTCGAGGGAGAGGTGGCCTTCGGCCAGGGTCGGCAGGATGCCGATCATCACCATGTGCGCACCGACCTCGGACGACTTCTGCTCGGCGCTGTTGAGGCTCTCGCGCAGCGTCTCCTCGAACGTCGAGAGCCCGCCCTCGCGCAGCCGCACGGGCGGCACGTTGATCTCGATGTTGAACTGCCCGAGCTCGGTGACGAACCCCGGGTCGGCTATGGCGGAGAGAGCCTCGGTGTTCTTCAGCGCCGGGTCGCCGTTCTCGTCGACCAGGTTGAGCTCGACCTCGAGGCCGGTCATCGGGTCGTCGGTGTCGAACCTCGCCTCGCGAAGCATCCGTGCGAACACGTCGAGGCAGCGGCGCACCTTCTCCCGGTGCCGGGTGCGATCGGCGCGGGAGAACTCCTGTGCGGCCACTTCTTCGCCCATGCGCCGACCCTAGGGACGTTTCGCCGCCTGGGCGACCCCTCGCTCAGGACACGAGGCCCAGCGCGTCACGCGTCGTCTCCCACTCGTGCGGGGGAAACGCCGACGACAGCAGGTCGGACACCAGGCCGGCGAGTGTGTGGTCGGCGTCGGCCGCGACGGCCCGGTCGACCGCGCACCAGGCGAGCGCGCCGTCGCCGCTGAGCCAGCAGTGGAACGCCAGCACCGAGGCGGCGTGGGCCACGAGGCCGTCGGGCGCGCGCCGGACCAGGTCGGTCCAGAACCGGACGGCGGCGACCGCGGTCGTCCTCACGGCCGAGGTCCAGACGGCCTCCCTCACCTCGGTCACCGCGATGCTGTGCAGCAGCCGCGCGGCCTCCTGGGTCGGAGGGGCGCCGCCGCTCGCGACGTAGTGGTCGACGCGCGAGCGCACCCACGACGCCGACCCCGGCTGCCAGGACTCCACCGCCTCGACCGCGGCCACCGCCGCCGGGTCGGGGCTCAGCGACTCCGCCAGGTCGCCCCGGCTCCCGTGGACCACCCGGCCGTCGACGACGGCGGCGACCACGAACGGGTGGGCTCCCACGTCGTAGGGCACCCCGGTGGTCGCGAGCCCGGCTCGGTCGTGGTCGAGGGGGTACCACCGGCGGCCGTCGGACCGCAGCGCGTCGGCCACGTCGACCCCGGAGCGGGTGAACCGCCTCACGAGCCCGCGCAGCGCGCGGCGGCCGAGCCGGTCGTCGTCGGTGTAGGCGACGAGCAGCACGCCTTCGGCCCGAAACCGGCGGACCGGCTCGAGCAGCTGGCTCGCGAGGGCGTCGAGCCCGGCGTCGAGGTCGCGCGCCGTCGCGGGCAGGTCGACCCGCGCCTGCAGGGGATGTCGGCCACCGAGCGTGATCATCACGATCGACTCGTGGGGCTCGAAGCCGAGCACGACCCGGACGGCGGCCAGCACGTCCTCGGCGGAACGGAGCGTCATCACGGGACTGGTCATGGGGCGACGCTGCCCGGATCCGCCGACGGTGGCGCGACGGAGCAGCGCTGCCGGTGGAGAACGCGTCCCGGGTGATCCCTGTGGACGGTGCGCGGCGCGCGGTCCACCGCTCGGGGCGGCCCAGTACGTTGCAGGGCATGCGGCCGGACGCCTCGGTGCTCCACCTCGACCTCGACGCCTTCTTCGCGGCCGTCGAGCAGCGCGACAAGCCGTCGCTGCGCGGCAAGCCGGTCGTGGTCGGCGGGGTCGGCGGGCGGGGCGTGGTCGCCACGGCGTCGTACGAGGCCCGCAGGTACGGCGTCCGCTCGGCCATGTCGACCCGCGAGGCCCGCTCCCGCTGCCCCCACGCCGCGTTCCTCACCGGTCGCTTCCACGCCTACCGCGACACCAGTCGTGCGGTCATGGACCTGCTGCGCGCCGCCTCGCCGCTGGTGGAGCCGCTCTCGCTGGACGAGGCGTTCCTCGACCTGGCCGCGGCCGAGCTGCCGGACCTGGAGGTCGACACCGTCCGGTCGTTCGCCGAGGATCTGCGGGCACGGGTGCACGACGCGACCGGCGGCCTCACCGCCTCGGTCGGGATCGGGTCGTCCAAGTTCATCGCGAAGATCGCCAGCGACCTCGACAAGCCCGACGGCCTGGTGCTGGTGCCACCCGGCGGCGAACGCGACCTGCTGCGGCCGATGCACGTGAGCGTCATCCCCGGCGTGGGACCTGCCACCGTCGAGCGGCTGCTCCGGGCCGGCATCCACACCGTGGCCGAGCTCGAGACGGTCGGACTCGAGGAGCTCGTGCGGCTCCTGGGCCGCTCCCACGGGACCGGGCTGCACGCCCTCGCGCGCGCCGAGGACGACCGCCCGGTCGAGCCCGAGCGCGAGACCAAGTCGGTGTCGGTCGAGGGGACCTACGACGTCGACCTGACCGACCGGACCCTGATGGAGGGGCTGCTCACACGCCAGGCGGGCCAGGTGGCCGAGCGCCTCGTCAAGCACGGCCTGTCGGGTCGGACCGTCACGATCAAGGTCCGGCTCCACGACTTCACCACGCTCAACCGCTCCACGACGCTGACCTCGCCCACCGACCGCGCTCCCGTGATCGGCCGGCTGGCCCGGGGGTTGCTGACCGAGCTCGACACTTCCGGCGGGGTGCGGCTGCTCGGGGTGGGCGTGTCCGGGCTGGCGGACTGGATCCAGGAGGGCCTCTTCGGGGACGACTCCGACGACGAGGAGCCGCCCCCGGTCGTGGAGGCACCCAGCCTGCGTCGTTCGAGCTGGGCGCCCGGCATGGACGTCGAGCACGACGACCTCGGCCGCGGCTGGGTGTGGGGGTCGGGCCGGGGCGTGGTGACGGTGCGCTTCGAGACCGCGGAGACCGAGCCGGGCCCGGTGCGGTCCTACCCGGTCGACGACCCGGCGCTGCACGCGTGGCTGCCGGCGCCGGTGGTACCCGATCGCGACGCGTGACCCTCGCGGTCTCGCCCTTCACTGACCCACGCTTCGCGTGGTTCAGTGGTCCTCGGAAAAGGGTGAGGGGCCCTTGATGGTATGAGCATCAGGGGCCCCTCGGCTTTGACCGGTATGTGACGCCCGATCGACCGATCCGGCCGTCCGACCCCGCCGCCCCCGTCACCGGGCCGACGCGGCGAGCAAGCTCGCCGTCTGGATCTTGTCTCCGATTCGATCCCCAACCCTCCGCAAGCGGCGGGTTGGTAGGGAGAGTTCTACGGGGCTGCCGGACCGCCGCGCAAGGGGTTCGGCGAACTATTTCCGGAAATGCCGGGAACCCACAGGGATGTCCACAGCGGGGGGTGGTGAGTGCACAGGAACGGCCAGTTCCTCCACAGATCTCAGGGTGCGTCTGTGGACGGCGCTCGGTCCAGATGCTCCTCCTCCAGGACGTACCCGAGCCGCTCGTAGAGGGACCGGGCCCGGGCGTTCGGCCCGAACACGTTGAGGCCCAGCCAGGGCACGCCACGCGACCGGGTCCACCGCGCCGCGTGCACCATCGCCGCGGCGCCGAGCCCGCGGCCGCGCCGGTCCGGGGCGACCTCGACGTCGTACACCCAGGCCTGCGCCGGCCACCGCAGGCAGACCCAGAGCAGTCCCGCGACGTCCCCCTCGTGACGCAGGTGGAAGAGGTGCTGGCCGGTGCCGGCTCGGCCGTCGGGCAACATCTCGTCGAAGGACGCCACCGACGTCTTCATCGCCAGCTCGGGAGGTTCGCCCGCCTCCTCGCGCGAGGCCGCGTACGCCGCCACCGCGCCGTCCCGGTAGGCCCTCACCTGGGCGTCGGACATCGGCATGAGGTCCACCCGGCCGGCCAGCTCCCCGCCCGGCACCGGCCCGGTCACGTCGAGCCGCATCGAGGCCGCCGTCAACCGGAACGTGCCGTCGGCGACGAACGCCTCCCGGGACGGCTCTCCCGGCAGCACGCTCGTCCCGAGCGGCGACCCCGCGACCCGGGTGGCGAGGTCACGCAGCCGCGCGACCGCGTCGGGGTCTCCCGGGTCGTGCGCGCGGACGTCGTAGACCGGCGTGTGGTCGCCGTCCGGCCCCAGCCACACGAAGCCGTCCGGGGTGCGGAGCAGTCGCGACCCCGACAGCAGCTCGAGCACCAGCGCCCGGGCGGCTCCGCGCGCGGACCGGGCGTCGGCGTACCGGTGGCGGAGCCGCCACTCGTACTGCCGCTCGGCCAGCTCTGCGACCAGCGGGTCATCGGGGTCGGTGACCTGCTCCTGCCCGGCGTCGCTCACGACCCGCACTCTAGATTGGCGGACATGCTGCAGCCGCTCCCAGCTCCACCGCTCGCCGCGCGCCGACCGGTCACCACCACCCACCACGGCCGGACCCGCGTGGACGAGTACGACTGGCTGCGCGACAAGGACGACCCGGAGGTGCTCGCCCACCTCGAGGCCGAGAACGAGCACACGCAGGTGGTCACCGCCCACCTCGCCGACCTCCGGCAGTCGATCTTCGACGAGATCAGGGCCCGGACGCGCGAGACCGACCTCTCCGTCCCGGTCCGCAGCCGCGGCTACTGGTACTACGGCCGCTCCTTCGAGGGCCGTGAGTACGGCGCCACCTGCCGGGTGCCGGTCGCCGACCCCAACGACTGGGCTCCCCCGCGCCCCGAGGAGGACGGCGCTCCCGACCGGCCGGCCCTGCCCGGCGAGCAGGTGCTGCTCGACCTCGACCAGCTCGCGGAGGGCCACGACTTCTTCTCGCTGGGCGGGTCCTCGGTCAGCCCGAGCACGCGGCTGCTCGCGTTCGCCACCGACACCACCGGCGACGAGCGCTACACGGTGCGGGTCAAGGACCTCGACACCGGCGAGGTGCTGCCGGACGTCATCACCGGCGTGCTCGGCGGCGCCACCTGGCACCCCGACAGCGGCTCGTTCTTCTACGCCACCGTCGACGAGACCTGGCGGCCCGACAAGGTCTGGCGGCACCGGCTCGGTACCGACCAGGCCGACGACGAGCTGGTCCACCACGAGACCGACCCAGGCTTCTGGACCGGCGTCGGCCGCACCCGCAGCGACCGGTTCGTGCAGGTCGTGTCCTCGTCCAAGATCACCTCCGAGGTGCGGCTGCTCGACACGGACCGCGGCGACGACCAGTTCTGGCTGTTCGCGGAGCGGCAGGACGGCGTCGAGTACGGCGTGGAGCACGCGGTGCTGGGCGGCGAGGACGTGCTGCTGGTGCTGCACAACCGCACCGGCCCCGACTTCGAGATCGGGGTCGCGCCGGTCGCGCCGACGCCGGGCGACGGCTGGCGGCCCCTGATCGCCCACGACCCGGCGGTCCGGCTCGAGGACGTCGACGCGTTCGCCGGCCACCTCGTCGTCCATCAGCGCAGCGCCGGACTGACCCAGCTGCGGCTGCTGCCGCTCGACGACCACGGCGTGGCCGACGACTACCTCGTCGAGTTCGACCAGGAGATCTACACAGTCGGCTCCTCCGGCAACCCCGACTTCGACGCTCCGGTGGTCCGGCTGGGCTACGCGTCGATGACGGTGCCCGCCTCGGTCTACGACTACGACGTCGCGGCGCGCGAGCTGACCCTGCTGCGCCGTACTCCCGTGCTCGGCGGGTACGACCCGGCGGACTACGAGGAGCACCGGCTCTGGGCGACGGCCGACGACGGCGAGCAGGTGCCTCTCTCGTTCGTGTGCCGGCGGGGTGCCACGTCCGACGGCCCGATCCCGGTGCTGCTCTACGGGTACGGCGCGTACGAGGCGTCCATGGACCCGTACTTCGCGATCGCGCGGCTGTCGCTGCTCGACCGCGGAGCCGGCTTCGCGATCGCCCACGTCCGCGGCGGCGGCGAGATGGGTCGGCGCTGGTACGACAGCGGCAAGCTGCTGCGCAAGCGCACGACGTTCACCGACTTCGTCGCGTGCGCCCGCCACCTGGTCACGGCGGGGCTGACCCGCCCCGACGTGCTCGTGGCCGAGGGCGCGAGCGCTGGGGGACTGCTCGCGGGGGCGGTGGCGAACCTGGCGCCCGACGCGTTCGGCGGGGTCGTCGCGGGCGTGCCGTTCGTCGACAACCTGACCACGATGCTCGACGCCACGCTGCCGCTGACCGTCATCGAGTACGACGAGTGGGGCAACCCCGAGGCGGACGCCGAGACCTACGACTACATCGCGTCGTACGCGCCCTACGACAACGTCGCGGCCGTGGACTACCCGCCGATTCTGGCTGAGTGCTCTCTGCACGACACCCGGGTGCTGTACGTCGAGGCGGCCAAGTGGGTCGCCCGGCTCCGGGCCACCGCCACCGGCCGGGGCCACGTCCTGCTGCGCACCGAGATGGCCGCGGGCCACGGCGGGGTGTCGGGCCGCTACAAGTCCTGGCACGACCGCGCCTTCACCCTCGCCTGGGTGCTCGACCGGATGGGGCTCGCCTGACGCCGGCCCCCACCCCTGAGAACTCCCTGAGAGTTCCCTCCGGAGGCAACTTCTGGGGTGGCTCACCCGTCGTTCGTTGCAAGAGCTCCGAACCCGTGGTGGGAATCCAGCGGCCGTCCGGAGCGTTGGAGAAGATGTAAGGAAGGGGCTGCACCATGGCGACACGCACCAGCACCGCCGGGGCCCGCGAGATCGAGGGCCGCGACAGCGTCGGCCTGTACCTCGACGAGATCGCGCGCAACCCGCTGCTCGACGCCGCCACCGAGGTGGAGCTGGCCAAGACGATCGAGGCGGGCCTGATGGCCCAGCACCTCCTCGACACGGGCCGGGTCGCCCGCGCCAAGGGCGGCGCCCCGATGCGCGCGAGCCGCGAGGAGCTGGAGTGGCTGGCCGACGAGGGCCAGCGGGCCATCGACACGTTCATCACGGCCAACCTGCGGCTGGTCGTCTCGATCGCCCGCAAGTACGGCCGCGCCCAGATGCCGATGCTCGACCTGATCCAGGAGGGCAACACCGGCCTGATCCGCGCGGTCGAGAAGTTCGACTACGCGAAGGGCTACAAGTTCTCTACCTACGCGACCTGGTGGGTCCGGCAGGCCATCACGCGGGGCATCGCGCAGCAGGCGCGCGTCGTGCGGCTCCCGGTGCACGTGGTCGAGGAGCTCAACCAGGTCGGCGGCGCCCGACGTACCCTCGAGCGCCAGCTGGGCCGCGACCCCGACCCCGAGGAGATCGCCGCGGAGCTCGGGATGGACGTCGACCGGGTCTTCGACCTCCTGTCGTGGGGTCGTGAGCACGTCAGCCTCGACACCCCGATCGACGAGGACGGCGACACCTCTCTCGGCGACCTGATCGCCAAGGAGAGCTCGCCCGGCCCCGACCTCGACGTGCTCGACCACGAGGCGCGCGAGCGCCTCAACACGCTCGTCGGGCAGCTGGACGACCGCTCCGCCGACATCATCCGGTCGCGCTACGGCCTCGTCGACGGCCGGCAGCACAAGCTGGCCGACATCGGCGTCAAGCACGGCATCTCCGCGGAGCGGGTGCGGCAGCTCGAGCGGGAGGCCCTGAACCGGCTCCGCCGGCTGGGCGACCCCGACCTGGCGGCCTAGCCTGCGCTCAGTCCCGGCAGCAGGTGGCCCCGGCACGCCTTGGCGGCCAGGTAGCGCCCGTTGGCCGGGGTGAGGTGCACCGCGGTCGGCAGGCAACGCTCGACCGTGACGCCGGCGGCGGACAGCTGGGCCGCCTTCTCGGGGTTGTTCGTGAGGAGCTCGACCCGGTCGACACCGAGCGCGAGCAGCATCTGGGCGGCCACGTCGTAGGTGCGCTCGTCGAACCCGAAGCCGAGCGCCGCGTTGGCCTCGAACGTGTCCAGCCCGTCGTCCTGCAGGGCGTAGGCGTCCAGCTTGTTGTAGAGCCCGATCCCGCGCCCTTCCTGCCGCAGGTACACGAGGTACCCGCCGGCCGCGTGGATCCGCGCGGCGGCCTCGCCCAGCTGCGGGCCGCAGTCGCAGCGCAGGCTCCCGAGGACGTCGCCCGTGAGGCACTCGCTGTGGAGCCGCACGAGCGGCGACGGCCACGTGACGGGCGCCGGCCCTGGCACCCGGTCGCCCAGCGCGACGACCAGGTGCTCCAGGCCGTCGTCCAGCCCGTGGAACGTGTAGACCCGCGCGTCGACCGCCGCTCCCCCGGCGAGCCGGAGCGGCAGCCGCACGGCACGCCGGACCCGGGCCGGCCTCACGGCACCGGGGCGGGACGTCGGGTGAACACGTAGCGGAGCAGCACGACGTCCCCCATCTGGCGGGTCTCGGCGAGGTGTGCTCGGTTGCCGGGGTGCCACGGGAAGGAGCCCTCGCCCACGAACCGGGGCGCCCGCGGGTCGCCCACGAAGAACGGCGCCACCACGAGGTGCAGCTCGTCGGCCAGGCCCCCGGTCAGGAACTGGGTATGGATCCGACCGCCGCCCTCCACCATCAGCCGCCGCACGCCGCGGTACTCCAGGTCAGCCACGACCTCGCGCAGGTCGACCGGGTCGCCGCCGTCGACCACCGTGGCGACACCGCCCAGGCCGGTCCTGGCGCGCGAGACCGACGGGGTGGCGCAGTAGACGAGCTTCTCGCCCTCGCCGGTCGTGAAGAAGTTGCCGCGCGGGTCGAGGCGAGCGGTCCGGGTGACCGTCACCTTGACGGGCGAGGCGCCGCGACCGCTGCGCCGGCGCCGCTCGCGGAGGTCGGGATCCCGGACGAGTAGGCGCGGGTTGTCCTGGCGGACCGTGGCGGCACCGACCAGGATCGCGTCGACGTCGGCGCGGACCTCGTCCACCCGGTGGAGGTCGGCCTCGTTCGAGAGCACCAGCCGCTCCGACGACGCCGCGTCGAGGTAGCCGTCGAGGGAGACGCCGCAGCTGAGGATCGTGTAGGGGCGCTCAGGCACGGGACCGCCTCCCCGCTGGCAGGCCGGCCGGTGGGGCGGTGGCCGAGACGGCGACGTCGACGAGCAGCACCACCGCACCCGGCAGGGTCGCCACCAGCACGAGCAGCCCGAACGCCACCGCCGCCGCCACGCCGTCCGCGGCGTCGAGGCCGGCCGCGGCGAACGCCCACGCCGCCATCCCCTCGCGCGGGCCCCAGCCGGCCAGGTTGGCCGGGATCGCTGCGGCCAGCAGCACCAGCATCGTCAACGGCAGCAGGGTCGTCAGCGGAGCAGTCACCCCGACCGCCCGTGCTGCCACGACGTACGTCGCCACGAGACCCGCGAGGGCCACGACCGAGGCTGCCACGACCCCGGGCCACACCCGCTGCTCCAGCAGCCCGGCGAGGTCGGCCCGCAGCGTCGCCCACGCCCGGCCCAGGACCACGAGCAGCGTGAGCCCGGCCAGCCCCACGCCGGTCACGGCCCAGGTGGACCACCGGACCGGGGACGGCAGCGTCAGCAGCACGAGCGCCGCGGCCGCGGCCGACACGGCCTGGCCGGCGGCCCGCTCCCACGCCACCGACCGCAGGCCGCGAGCCAGGTCCCCTGCGACCCGGCCGTGGTCCGCCCCTCGCGCCACGTCGCCCAGCACCCCACCCGGCAGCACCGAGTTGAGGAGCTGCGACCGGTAGCAGGCCGCTGCGGCGCGGCCCAGGGGCAGCTCGACCCCCAGCCCGCGCGAGACCAGCCGCCACCGCCACGCACCGGCGACCGTGACCGGCACGCCCAGCAGCAGGCCGAGGGCGAGCGTGCGCGCGTCGAGCGACCTGACCCCCGTGGCGAACGGGCCGACGCCGACCGACCACACGACCGTGCCGAGGACGGTGGCGCCCAGCAGCCATGACCAGCGCCACCTCATGCCGCCACGCCCTCGAGCAGGGCGCCCACCCGGCGACCGGTGTCGCCCCAGCCGACCAGGGTGCTGCGCCGTCGACGGGCCGTCTGACGCAGCCGCGCCCGCAGGTCGGAGTCCGTGAGCCAGCCGCGCAGCGAGCCCGCCAGGGCGGCGGCGTCCCCGCCAGGCATGAGGAGCCCCGGACGGCGGCCGTGGGCGTCCGCTCCGAGGGCCTCCGGCACGCCGCCGACGTCGCAGGCGAGCACCGGCAGACCCCGGGCCAGGGCCTCGGTGACGACCATGCCGTAGGTCTCGGCCCGGCTGGCGTGCACGAGGACGTCGGCGGCGGCGTACGCCGCGTCGAGCCGGCTTCCCGCGAGCGGCCCGGCCAGGTGCACCCGGTGGTCGAGCCCGGCGACCCCGACCGCGGCCCGGAGCTCGGCCACGAACGCCGGGTCGCGGTCGAGCGAGCCGGCCAGGACGCAGCGCCACGGCAGGTCGGTGAGGCCGCTGAGGGCGTCCACGAGCAGGTCCTGCCCCTTGGCCCGCACGACCGCGCCGACGCACACCAGGGAGCCGCCGGTGCGGCTGCCGGGCGCCGCCGGCGCGGCGTCCACGCCCGGTGGGACCACGTGCACCCGGGCCGGGTCGAGCCGGTGGCGCGAGAGCAGCCTGCGACGGGTCCAGTCGCTGGTGCAGACGACCCCGGCCGACGACCGCAGCACGACGTCCTCACCGGCGGTCCCCAAGGGCAGGTGGACGATCACGACCGTCCGGAGCCGACCCGCGGCCGGGACCACCACCTCGGGCGCCGCGAGCGCGACCAGCCCGTCGAGAAGCACCGTGGCGCCGTCGGGGGCCTGCGCCAGGACGACGCCTAGGTGGTGGCGTGACGCTGTGTCGGCCTGCGGCCAGTCGCCCGGGACCGGCTGCGGGTCGATCGCCCACCCGGCGGCCGCCAGCTCCTGGCACAGGCGCCGGTCGTAGGTGTTCCCGCCACTGGGACGCCGCGGGTCGTCGATCCCCGCGGGCGTCACCACGTGCACGACGCGCATCCGCTCACACGCTCCGCTCGTAGGTCGCCCACGCGACGTGCGACTCGCGCAGCGTCACCTCGATGGTGGTCACGGCAGCGCCGCCGAGGGCGTCCACCTGCCCCGCGAGCCGGTCGGCGACGTGCTCGGCCAGCACCTCGGTCGTGGTGTTGCGACCGGCGAACCGCTCGTCGTCGTCGAGGTTCCGGTAGCCGAGGTCGGCGACCACCGCCCGGAGCGCCTCGGCCGCCCGGCCGATGTCGACCAGGATCCCGTCGTCGTCGAGCGTCTCACCACGGAACGTCGCGTCCACGACGTAGGTCGCCCCGTGCAGCGCCCGGGCGGGTCCGAACCCCTCGCCGCGGAGGCTGTGGGCGACCATCATGTGGTCGCGCACGGTCACGCCGAACACGGCAGGTCCGCCTCGTCGTAGGTCATCGAGTGGCACAGGGCGGGCAGCTCGCCGCTCACCAGCCGCGGCAGCACCGCGGGCAGCTCGCGGAACGGTGACTCGCCCGTGAGGAGGACGTCGAACGCCGGGTCGCGGAGCAGGTCGAGGGCGAGCCGGAGCCGGTCGCGGGTGGTCCGCCGGTCCCGCCGGGCTGCCGCCAGGGTGCCGACCTGGCTGGCCCGGACCGTGAGCCGGCCGGAGTGGAAGCTGCCGCCGAGCGACACGGTGGTCGCGGCGTCGCCGTACCAGCTGAGCTCGACGACCGTGCCCTCCGGGGCCAGCAGGTCGAGCGACCGCTGCAGCCCCTCCGAGGTGGCGCTGGTGTGCACCACGAGGTCGCGCCCGGACGGCGCCTCGTCCGGCAGCGCGAAGCCGACCCCCAGGGCGTCGGCGACCGCGGCGCGGGACGGGTCGATGTCGACCAGCGTGACCGCGACCCCCGGCACCCGGGCGAGCAACCGCGCCACACAGCACCCGAGGGCCCCCGCACCCACCACCGCGACCCGGTCGCCCACCAGGGGCGGAGCGTCCCAGAGCGCGTTGACGGCGGTCTCGACGAGCCCGGTGAGGACGGCCCGGGCCGCCGGCACGTCCGGCGGCACGACCACGACCGCCGAGGCGGGCACGACGTACGCCGTCTGGTGGGGGTGCAGGCAGAAGACCGTGCGCCCCAGCAGGTCGGGAGGGCCGTGCTCGACGACCCCGACGTTGAGGTAGCCGTACTTCACCGGCGCGGGAAAGTCGCCCTCCTGGAACGGCGCCCGCATCGTCGTGCGCTGACTGACCGGCACCCGCCCGGTGAAGACGAGCGACTCGGTGCCTCGGCTGACGCCGGAGCGGACCGTACGGACGAGCACGTCGGCCGGTCTCGGCTGCGGGAGAAGGGCGGGCCGGATCTCGCCCGAGCCGGGCTCCCGCAGCCAGAACGCCTGTGCCTCCCGCCGCATCGGACCCCTCACCGGGCCCCGGGCTGAACCGGAGCCGCATCCTGCTCGTTGGTATGAGTGTTCCCTCGTCGCCCGTCTGAACGGTGTGGTCGTGCGCTCGGTTCAACCCAGGTCCGGCCGAGCGTGGCCGCGCGGGCTGAGGACGGTCGGTCCACAGGTGGCGACCGTGCTGTCCGCGGCGCTCGTGGTGGCCGCACTGACCGCCCCGACGACCCTCGAGGACCTGCGCCCCTCGGCCTTCCTGCGGCTGCCCGTCGAGGCGCTGCTGCTGGTCGCGGCCGCCCTGGCACTCCCGGCCCGCTGGGCACGTGCACGCACGACGCTGGCACTCTCCGGCGGCGTGGTGATGGGCGCGGCGGCGGTGTTCAAGCTGCTCGACCTGGGGTTCCTCGAGGCCCTGAACCGGCCGTTCGACCCGCTGATCGACTGGCGGTACGCGGGTCCGCTGGTCGAGACCGTGCGCGACTCCTTCGGGCCGCGGCTCGGCACCGCCCTCGTGGTCGGTGCCGGAGTGGCCGTCGTCGTGCTCCTGCTCGGTGTCCCGCTGGCGCTGCTGCGGCTCACCCGGGTGGCCGGGCGGCACCGCACGCGGGCGGTGCCGGCCGTTGCCGTGCTGACCGCGGGCTGGCTGGTGCTCGGCCTCCTCGACGTCCGCGGGCCGTCGGGACCGGTCGCGGCCCACGACACCGCGACGTACGTCCAGCAGCAGGTCACGCGGATCCCCGGCCGGCTGCGTGACCGCCGCGAGTTCCAGGAGGCGTCGCAGACCGACCCCCTGCGTGGTGTCGCCGCGGGAGACCTTTTCGGCGGCCTCCGCGGCAAGGACGTCCTGGTCGTCTTCGTCGAGAGCTTCGGCCGGGTGGCGCTGGAGGACCCCGAGCACTCCCCCGGCGTCCTGGCGACGCTGGACGTCGGCACCAGGCGACTGGCTGCCGCCGGCTACGAGAGCCGCAGCGCCTACCTGACGTCCCCGACGTTCGGGGCGCTCAGCTGGCTCGCCCACGCGACCCTCCAGTCGGGGCTGTGGATCGACAGCCAGCCGCGGTACGACGTGCTGGTGACCAGCCCGCGGCTGACGCTCACGCGGCTGTTCGGCGACGCCGGCTGGCGGACCGTGGCCGCCGTTCCGGCCAACGACCGGGACTGGCCACAGGGCGAGTTCTACGAGTTCGACCACGTGTACGACTCGCGCAACCTGGGCTACGCGGGGCCGCGCTTCGGCTACCCGACCATGCCTGACCAGTACACCCTCGACGCCCTCCACCGGCTCGAGCTGTCCCCGCGGCCACGGCGGCCGGTGATGGCGGAGGTCGACCTGATCACCAGCCACGCTCCGTGGTCACGGGTACCCCGGCTGATCCAGCAGACCGCCGTCGGCGACGGCTCGGTCTTCGAGGGCATGCCGCAGACGCTCCCCTCCGAGGCCGACATCTGGCCCGACCGCGACCGGGTGCGCCGGGCCTACTTCCACGCCGTGACCTACTCCCTGCGGGCGCTGGTGCGGTTCCTGACGACCTACGGGGACGAGGACCTGGTGGTGGTCGTGCTGGGCGACCACCAGCCCGCGACGATCGTCTCCGGCTCCGATGCCGGTCACGACGTCCCGGTCGCGTTGGTCGCCCGGGACCCGCGGGTGCTCGAGCGGGCGTCCGGCTGGGGCTGGGGGCCGGGGCTGCGGCCGCGGGCCGACGCGCCGGTGTGGCGGATGGACGCCTTCCGCGACCGGTTCGTCGCCACCTACTCCGAGCCCGCGCCAGACTGAGGACGGTGAACCCGCGCGGGGCCCACCGCGTCTGAGGAGTGAGGAGGCAGCGTGCCCGACCCCGACGTCATGCTCATGCAGCAGCTCCACGACGACCATGCGGTCGCCCTGTGGCGCTACTGCCGACGACTCGTGCCGACCGACCAGGGCCGGGCCGAGGACGTCGTCCAGGAGACGCTGCTGCGTGCCTGGCGGCACCGCACGATCCTCGACAGCCCCTCGCCGGCGGTCCGGGCCTGGCTGTTCACGGTCGCCCGCAACATCGTGATCGACCAGTGGCGGAGCAACCGAGCGCACCCGGAGACCCCGCAGGCCGAGCTGCCCGACGACGGCATAGCCGACGAGAGCGACCAGCTGCTGCTGTCGTGGGTGGTGGCCGAGGCCCTCACCCGACTCTCCCGCGATCACCGCGAGGTGCTGCTCGAGTGCTACTACCGCGGTCGGCCCGTCGCGGAGGCCGCACGGCGGCTCGGGGTGCCCGAGGGCACCGTGAAGTCGCGCACGCACTATGCCCTCCGGGCGCTCCGGCTGGCGCTGGAGGAGCTGGGGGTGGAGGCATGACCTGCGAGTTCGCCCACGACGACGGCGCCTACGTGCTGGGAGCGCTGTCCCCCACGGAGCGGGTGGCCTTCACCCAGCACCTGACGGGGTGCGAGGAGTGCAGTCGCTCGGTGGCCGCCCTCGCGGGCCTGCCCGGTCTGCTCGCCCGGGTCGACTCCGGGGTGCTCGAGGAGCCGCCCGCGGACGACCTGCCGGCGACGCTGCTGCCGGCCCTGCTCGGCGAGGTACGGCGCGGCCGGCGCCGGCGCACGCTCACCACGATCGGGCTGGCCGCGGCGGCCGCGGTCGTCGCGGCGGCGGTCCCGATCGGGCTGGGGCAGCTGGGCGACGAGCCTGCGCCACCGGGTCCCAGCCCGAGCGGGCCGGAGGACCCGGTGGCCGCGCTGCGGATGGAAACGGTGGGCGAGGTACCGGTCACCGCCACTGTGAGCCTCGAGCAGGTCACGTGGGGCACCCGGCTCGGGCTGACCTGCACCTACGACCCGTCGTCGGTCGGGTACGACCTCCCGCCGGAGGCCGACTACGAGCTGTTCGTGACCACCCGCTCCGGGCGGGTGGAGCAGGTCGGCAGCTGGCGGTCAGTGACCGGGCGCGAGATGCAGATCATGGCGGCCACCGCCGCGACGGCGGCCGAGCTCGCGTCCGTCGAGGTCCGGACCGTCGACGGCCGCGTGGTGCTACGCCTGGCGACCTGACCGCAGCGGGCTGTCGCGCAGCAGGAGCAGGCCGCCGAGCAGGATCGCGGCCACCTCCGACCCGGCCGCCGTCCACACGTACCAGCCCTCCCACGACTCCTCCAGGCCGAACAGCCCGACCGTCGTGGACAGCACGAACCCGCCCAGGGTCGACGCTCCGAACCCGACCGCGAGAAACGCCGGCAGCCAGTGGGACCACGCGAGCAGGAGCACCGCGATCACCACTCCGCCGGCCGCGTTGAGCAGGAAGAGCGGTCCGATCGTGTCGACGTCCCGGTAGCCGTCGTCCCAGAGGTACAGGTGCACCCCCGCCGACACCAGCACCGCCACCGCGGCCAGCACGCGCGCGCCCATGGGCACTCCCTTCGTCGGGGTCGCTCCCACGACGGTCGCGGGGCGATGTCACCCAGGAGAACGGGGGGCGGCCGCCCGCGGTTCACCGGACGGCGACGATCCCGAGCTTGCGGATCCGGCCCCGGCGGAGCCACGTGGCCCAGAGCCGGTGGGACCTCACGAGGTCGTCGACGGCAGCCGTACCGAGTTCGGCCGCGATCCTCGGTCGGTGCGCCAGGAACGCGGTCACCAGTGCCTGTGCGGTGTCCCGGTGGGCCTCGGTGGAGTCCGTCACCGACTCGACCGTGAGCGCGTGCCGCTCGAGCGCGGCCAGCAGCGTGGGCAGCGGCACCGGCCACACCGTGTCGGACGCCGGCATGGCCGCCCGCTCCGCGGTTGTCAACGGCCGGCCCTCCTCCGCCGTGAACGCGAACCGGCCGCCCGGCCGCAGCGCCGCGGCCACGCCCGCCAGCAGCGGCTCCTTGTCGCGGAACGCGAGCAGCGTCTCGAGCAGCAGCACCACGTCGAAGGGCCCCTCGGGCACGGGCGGGACCAGCGCGACCTCGAACCGGCAGCGCAGGTCCTCCGCGGCTCGCCGGGCCAGCGCCACGGCGGCCGGGTCGCGGTCGACGCCCAGGTACCGGCAGCCCGTCTCGGCAGCCACGAGGCGGCCTGGTCCGGCGACCCCGCAGCACAGGTCCAGCACCGAGTCCGCGGGCCCGATCTCCGCCCGCCGGGACAACGCGCGGATCTCGCCCGCGGTCATGAGGCTCTCCTGGCCGACGAACTCCCCTGGGGCGTACGCCGAGCGCCGCGCCGCCTCGAAGGCGCCGGCGACCACGGCTCGGTCGGTCGCGGTCACGTCGTCCGCTGCCCGAGGGGCCGGGAGGAGGCGGGCGGCGAGACGCCCGGCCGACGGTGGTGCACGAGCCAGCGGACGTCGCGTCCGAACGACTCCGCCAGCAGCCCCAGCGCGAGCACCAGCGCCAGGACCGTCAGCCCCTCGGGCAGGACGCCGGCCGCGGCGACCACCAGCACGACGCCCTGGACGGCGGCGACGACCTTGCGCCAGGGCCGAGGCGGGAGCGGGTCGCGCAGCCACGGGGAGGCCAGCCCTGCCAGCCAGAAGGCGTAGCGAGCAGCGCCGATCGCCAGCACCCACCCGCCGTACGACCCGGCGACGTGGACGCTGAGCACGAGGATCAGGAACGCATCGGCCTCGCCGTCGAAGCGGGCGCCGAACCTCGACTCCGTGCGGGTCGCGCGCGCCACCCGGCCGTCGACCGCGTCAAGCCCGAGGGCGACCGTCGCGACCAGCACGAGGAGCGCGGCGTGCCGCGGCGACGACTCGGTCGCCAGGGCGGCGACGGCGCAGGCCAGGACGGCCCGGGTGAGCGTGACCCGGTCGGCCGGGCCGAGGCGCCCGGCTCCGCTGGTCACGGCTCCCCGGGCGACGGCTCCGGTCACCACGGCCGCGCAGCCCAGGCCGACCGCCCAGCCCGCGACCGTGAGCCCGGCGGTCGCTGACAGAGCCGCCAGCAGCGCGACGAGCAGCCCGACGCTCGCCACCACCGCACTGCGTACGCCGTCCACCCACCGACCTTCCCGGCCGATCGTGCGACCGGTCCGTTGTGGGTGGCAACGTGCGTCGCTAGCGTTCGGTTCACACGCGACGGAGGTGGCATGGCGTCCGAACCCGTCCGGGCCCGGGCCGACTGGCTGGCGCTGCGCGAGCCCGCCGACGCGGCCGCCCGGTCACGCCCGCTCGTCGAGGCGCTGCGGCCGCTGCTGCCGCGCGGCCCGCTGGTGGTCCACGACCTCGGCTGCGGCACCGGCTCGATGCTCCGGTGGCTCGCCCCGCTGCTCCCGGGTCCGCAGCAGTGGGTGCTGCACGACCGGGACGCCGACCTGCTCGACCGCGTCGCGACGTACCCCCGCCCCATGGACGCCGACGGTGGCGCCGTGCGCCTCGAGACTCGACGGGGCGACATCACGCGCCTGGGCCCGGCGGTGCTCCGGGACGCCGACCTGGTCACGGCGTCGGCGCTGCTCGACATGATGGACGGCGCCGAGCTGGACCGGTTCGTCCGCGGCTGCGCAGCCGCCGGCTGCCCGACGCTGGCGACGCTCAGCGTGGTCGGTCGCGTCGAGCTCGCGCCCTCCCACCCGCTGGACCAGGAGATCGGGGAGGCGTTCAACGCCCACCAGCGGCGGACAAGGGGCGGCCGGGCCCTGCTCGGACCGGACGCCGCGGGGGACGCCGCGCAGCTGTGGCGCCGTCTCGGGCACGACGTGGCGGTCCACCGCAGCCCGTGGCGGCTCGGGGCCGAGCAGCGCACGCTCGTCGCCGAGTGGTTCGCGGGCTGGCTGGCGGCGGCCGTCGAGCAGCGGCCGGACCTCCAGGACGTCGCACCTGCCTACGGGCAGGTGCGGCTCGCCCAGGCCGCGACCGGGTCGCTCGCCGTGACGGTGGAGCACGAGGACCTGCTGGCCGTGCCGCCACCTGGCGTCACGGCTCGGCAGGTCACCGCTTAGTGGGTCGTCAGGCGGGGGCCCACTCCTCCTCGGGGGCGGGCTGCTCCGTGCGCGGGGCGCCGCGGTCGAGCTTGCTCGGCCACCAGATCTTGCCGCCCAGGTCGAGGTTGAGCGCGGTGACCAGGACCGACCGCACGATCATCGTGTCGAGCAGCACGCCGAGCGCGACCGCCACCCCCAGCTGGGCCAGGAACACCAGCGGCAGCGATCCGAGCACCAGGAACGTGGCGGCCAGCACCAGCCCGGCCGAGGTGATCACGCCACCGGTCGACGACAGGGCCACCAGGGAGCCCTCGCGGGTGCCGCGGGTCGCCGTCTCCTCGCGCACGCGCGTCATCAGGAAGATGTTGTAGTCGATCCCGAGCGCCACGAGGAACACGAACGTGAAGAGCGGGAACCCGGGGTCGGCGTGCGCGAACCCCTCGTTGACCTCGAAGAACGGGGCGCGGGTGAACACCTCGGTGAACAGCAGGGTCGCGATCCCGAGCGCCGCGCCGAACGACAGCACGACGGTCCCCATCAGGATCAACGGCGCGGTCAGGGCCCGTAGCAGGAGGATCAGGATCAGGAAGACCACGACGAGCACGATCGGGATGATCACCCGGTTGTCCCGCTCGGAAGCGATCTTCGTGTCGAGGTAGAAGGCGGAGCCGCCACCGACCAGCGCCTCGGCACCATCGACGCCGTGGACGGCGGCGCGGGTGGCCTCGACGATGTCGAACGCAGCCGTGGAGGAGATGTCGGCCTGGATGGTCGCCTCGAAGTAGGAGCGCCCGTCGCCGATGTCCTGCGCCGGCGAGGGCTCGCCCAGACCGTCGAGGTCGGCCACCGAGTCCTGCACCGCCGTCACCTCGTCGGTGTCGGCGACCACCTGGACGGTGTTGGAGGTGTCGTCGAGCCCGTGGTCGACGAGGAGCGCCTGGCCCTGGATCGAGTCGAACTCCTTGGTGTAGGACTCCTCGGTCGACAGCCCCGACGGGTCGAGCTTGAGCAGGCCGAGGCAGGCGACCAGCAGGAGACCGGCCGTGACCGACCACACGACCCGGGGACGCGGCGCGATCCGGCCGCCGACCCTGGCCCAGAGCCCCGAGCTGGTCGGCTCCGGCGAGCCGAACGCCGGTCGCTTCGGCCAGAAGATCCACCGGCCGCAGATGACCAGCATGGCCGGGAGCAGCGTCACCATCACCAGGAACGTGACGCCGACGCCGACCGCGAGGACCGGGCCGAGGCCCGCCGTCGAGTTCAGCTCGGCGAAGCTCAGGCACAGCATGCCGACGACGACCGTCGCAGCGCTCGCCAGGATCGCCGGAGCGGCCCGGTGGAGGGCGAACGCCATCGCCTCGTGCCGGTCCTCGTGACGTCGCAGCTCCTCGCGGTAGCGGGCCACCAGCAGGAGGGCGTAGTCGGTGCCGGCGCCGATGACCAGGATGCCGAGGATCGCCTGGCTCTGACCGTTGACGGTGAGGTCGGCGTAGCGCGCCAGCAGGTAGACGACGCCGCCGGAGATCGTGTAGGCGACCACGGCCGAGATGATCGGCAGCAGCCACAGGATCGGACTGCGGTAGGTGAACAGCAGGATCACGATCACCACGAGCAGGGTGATCATGATCAGGTTGGTGTCGATGCCCTCGAACGCCTCGGCGGCGTCGGCGGCCTGACCACCGAAGCCGGCCAGGTGCACCGTGACGCCGTCGAGCTGCGCGATGTCGCGGATCTTGTCGGCTGCCGCCGGGATGTCGTTCCAGCCGTTCTCGCCGAAGTTGAACGTGAGCGCGAGGTAGGCGACCTCGCCGTCCTCGGAGACCAGCGGAGGCACCGGCTGGCCCTGGGCCGCGAGCTCGGTCGCGGCGTTCGGCGAGATGACGCCCTCGTCGGTCACGCCGTCGATCGTCGCGATCTCCTGCGCCTGCTCGTCCATCGCCGCGAAGTCGGCGTCGGTCAGCCCCGAGCTGCGGTGGTAGACGACCAGCGTCGGGATGTCGTTGGGGTCGATCGTCCCGCTGAGCTCCTCGACCACCTTCGTGGACTCGGCCGAGCCGGGCAGCCACGACGAGGCCTCGTTGTTCTGGACGTCGATCAGCTTGGCGTTGAGGCCGGCCATCGAGGAAGGTGATGCCGAACACGGCCACGACGACGAGCCACTTGGCTGACGGGGCCGGTGAGCCGGCCGGCGATCTGACGATGCATGGGGCAACTCCATCACAAGGTGGGGACAGGCGGCATCAGGGTTTCCCCCGATCAGACCAGGGTGCGCCGTCGAACTCATCGCCCGTCGGGGACGGCCGTCGGCGGTCCTAGTCCCCGGCCGCTGTCAGCGCGGCCGCCGCCCGCTGGGCGAGCGCGACCGCCTCCACCGGCACCGGTACGTCGGCGGCGACCCGCTGCTGCCACAGCTGGAGCGCGACGACCCGCGTCGCGGCCTCCTCGGCCCGCGCGCGCGGCACCTTGCCCGAGCGGATCGCGCCCGCCACGAGCCGGTGTGTGGCACGCGGGTCGACCGGCATCAGCAGCAGGTCGGCGCCGGCCCGGAGCGCCCGCACCGCGGGGTAGTCCTGGGTGAGCGCCGCTCCCATGCCCAGCGAGTCGGTGATCGCGACGCCCTCGAAGCCGAGGTCGTCGCGCAGGAAGTCGTAGACCCGTGGTGCCTGGCTGGACGGCAGTCCGGGGGCGAGTGCCGCCACGTCGAGGTGACCCATCATGACGGCCGGCGCCCGGGCCGCGATCGCGGCGGCGAACGGCGGCAGGTCGCGACGACGCAGCCCGTCGAGCGTGGTCCCGAGCACCGGGCAGCGTCTCGTGGCTGTCCGCGGTCGACGCTGCCGTGGCCCGGGAAGTGCTTGGTGGTCGACACCAGCCCCGCGCGGTCGTACCCACGGACCGCGGCGGCCACGGTGCGCGCCGCCACGGCCGGCTCGGTCGACGGCGAGCGCGTGCCGATGGTGGGGTCGGCGGCGCCGATCGTCACGTCGGCCACCGGTGCGAACACCCACGTGAACCCCAGTCCGCGCAGCTCCAGCGCGGTCGCCCGGGCAGCCTCGGTCACCGCCCGCTCCCCGGCCGTGCCTCGCGCCGCGACGGCGGCGCCCGCGGTGGCGAACGACGGGAACTCGGTCGCGATGCCGCGCAGGTGTGCCACGACGCCGCCCTCCTGGTCGACGCCGATGACCGCCGGCCAGGACCGGCCGTCGGCGGCGTGGGCCTCGGCGATGGCGGAGGTCGTGTCCCCGACCTGGGCGGCGTCCACGACGTTCTCGGACGTGACGCTCATGCCGGCGAGGTGCAGGTCACGGACCAGCGCGGCCGGCACGGCCGGGTCGGTCCCGTGGTACCGACCCACGATCACCTGACCTGCCAGCCGTTCGGGGCTCCAGCGCGACACCATCTCCGCCGCCCGCGCCACCTCGCCCCGGGTCGGACCCCAGGAGGTGGGCGACATCGGGGTCGGGGGCGGCGGGGGCGGGGGCGGGGCGCGGCGCGGTGTCGCGCCGCGGCTCCTCGCTGCCGCTGCACGCCGTCAGCAGCCCCACGCACAGCAGGGCGGCGACGGCTCGGGTCAGGCGCACCAGCGCACGCTAGCCCGCGAGCTCCGCGTGCACCTCGGCGACCCGGCTGCGCAGCTGGTCCAGCGTGCCGGTGTTGTCGACGACGTACGTCGCGATCGCCAGTCGCTCCTCGCGCGTGGCCTGGGCGGCGATCCGGGCCTCGGCCTCCTCGCGCGACATGCCTCGCAGCGTCCGCATCCGCTCGACCTGGGTCTCGACGGGGACGTCGACCACGACCACCGCGTCGAAGGAGCCGGCCTGGCCGGTCTCGGTGAGCAGCGGGATGTCGTGGACGACGACCGCGTCCGGCGGTGCGGCGGCCTCGATCTCCGCGGCCCGGGCGCGCACCCGGGGGTGGATGATGCCCTCGAGGATCCGGCGCTTGTCGACGTCGGCGAACACGAGGGCACCCATCGCCGGCCGGTCGAGCGCGCCGTCGACGGTCAGCACCTCGTCGCCGAACGCCGCCACGACCGCGGCCAGACCGTCGGTGCCGGGCGCCACCACCTCGCGGGCCAGCAGGTCGGCGTCCACGACGACCGCGCCGAGCTCGGCGAACATGGCGGACACGGTGCTCTTTCCGGAGGCCACTCCCCCGGTCAGGCCGACACGCTTCGTCACCGGGGCAGGGTAGCCCCGGGCCGGACCGAGCGCGCCCGGCGCCTGACGTCAGGCGCTCTGCGCGCCCGCGAAGGTCCGGCGGTACTGCTGCGGCGAGACGCCGCGGGCCCGGCTGAAGTGGTGCCGCAGGGCGGCGCCGTTGCCGAACCCGACTTCGGTGGCGATCCAGTCGACCGAGTGGTCGGTCCGCTCGAGCAGCTCCTCGGCCGCCTGCAGCCGCTGCCGGGTGACCCAGGCGTGCGGCGTGGTGCCGGTCTCGTCGCGGAACCGGCGCGCGAAGGTGCGCGGCGACATGTGGTTGCGCCGCGCGAGCGCGTCGACGCCGAGGTCGTCGGCGAGGTTCTCGGTAATCCAGGTGAGCAGCGGGCCGAGCGTCTCGGCGTCGCAGTCGGGGACGGCGCGCGCGATGTACTGGGCCTGTCCCCCGTCGCGGTGCGGCGGCACGACCATCCGGCGCGCGGCGTCGGCCGCGGTCTTCGCGCCGAACTGCTGGCGCATCAGGTGGAGCGCCGCGTCGAGCCCGGCCGCCGACCCGGCGCCGGTGACGATGGTGCCGTCCTGGACGTACAGGACGTTGCCGTCGACCAGCGCCTCCGGGTAGGCGGCGCGCAGCTCGTCGACGTGGCGCCAGTGGGTCGTCGCCCGGCGACCGTCGAGGAGTCCGGCCTCGCCGAGCACGAACGCGGCGGTGCAGTGGGCGAAGACGTGCGCCCCGCGGTCGTGGGCGTCGCGGATCAGCTCCACGACCTCCGGCGACGGCTCCCGGAAGGAGCCGCTTGGGCGTCACGCACACGAGGTCGGCGTCCGCGGCGGCGTCGAGGCCGTGCTCGACGTGCAGGTCGTAGCCGGACGCCCCGCGCACCCGACCGGGCCGGGGCGTGGCCACGACGAAGTCGAAGACCGGGTTGTCGTCCTCCGCGTGGTAGGGCTCGGCCCACACCTCGCACATCGCTCCCAGCCCGAACGGCTCCGCACCGTCTTGCACCACGACCGCGACCTTCTTCACGCCTGCCACTGTGCCGCAGGTCTGGCAGAAAATCAATGCAGGGTGTCATTACTGCCACTGGTGGCAGTAATGCCACGGGCGCATGATTACTGCCATGAACACCGTACTCATCATCCTGCTGGTGATCGCGGTCGCTGCGGTGGCCGTCGAGACCCTCCTCGTGACGCGACACGACGACCGGGGCGCCACGCCCCCGCCGCCCTCCCACGCCATCGACCCGCAGTTCGTGGGTCCCGCCTACCGCTGACCCCCAGCGCCGGGGACGCCCTCCCCCAGGAAAGCGGAACGGCCCGCCCGGGTATGCCCGGGCGGGCCGTTCGTCGCGTGATGGCGGAGGTCAGGTGCTGCTGCCCCCGGTGAGCTTCTCGCGCAGCGCCTGCAACGCCTCGTCGCTCGCCAGCGAGCCGCCGGTGTCGCTGCCGCCGGTGCTCTCGGCGACGGGCTCGTCGGTGGTGGTGGTGCCGGCCCCAGAGGAGTACGACGTCGCCTCGCCGGCCTCGACCTCGGCCTGAGCCGCCTCGGCCTGCTGCTTGACGTGCGCCTCCCAGCGAGCGTGCGCCTTGGCGTACTGCTCCTCCCAGACGGCGCGCTGGTCGTCGTAGCCCTCGAGCCACTCGCCGGTCTCGGGGTCGAAGCCCTCGGGGTAGATGTAGTTGCCCTGCTCGTCGTACGACGCGGTCATGCCGTAGAGCGTCGGGTCGAACTCCTCGACGTCCGCGGCGGTCGCGGTCTCGTTGGCCTGCTTGAGGGACAGCGAGATCCGGCGACGCTCGAGGTCGATGTCGATGATCTTGACCATGACGTCGTCGTTGACCTGGACGACCTGCTCCGGGATCTCCACGTGGCGCTCGGCCAGCTCGGAGATGTGGACCAGGCCCTCGATGCCCTCCTCGACCCGGACGAACGAGCCGAACGGCACCAGCTTGGTGACCTTGCCCGGCACGATCTGACCGATCTGGTGGGTGCGGGCGAAGTGCTGCCAGGGGTCCTCCTGCGTCGCCTTGAGCGACAGCGAGACCCGCTCGCGGTCCATGTCGACGTCGAGCACCTCGACGGTGACCTCGTCGCCCACGGTGACCACCTCGGAGGGGTGGTCGATGTGCTTCCACGACAGCTCGGAGACGTGCACCAGGCCGTCGACCCCGCCGAGGTCGACGAACGCGCCGAAGTTGACGATGGACGACACGACGCCCTTGCGGATCTGGCCCTTCTGGAGCTGGGTCAGGAAGCCGTGGCGAACCTCGGACTGGGTCTGCTCCAGCCAGGCACGACGCGACAGCACGACGTTGTTGCGGTTCTTGTCGAGCTCGATGATCTTCGCCTCGAGCGTCTGGCCGACGTAGGGCTGCAGGTCGCGGACGCGACGCATCTCCACGAGGGACGCCGGCAGGAAGCCGCGCAGCCCGATGTCGAGGATCAGGCCGCCCTTGACGACCTCGATGACGGTGCCCTCGACGACGCCGTCCTCCTCCTTGACCTGCTCGATCGTGCCCCAGGCGCGCTCGTACTGGGCGCGCTTCTTGGAGAGGATCAGGCGGCCTTCCTTGTCCTCCTTCTGGAGGACCAGGGCCTCGACCTTGTCGCCGACCGCGACGACCTCGCTGGGGTCGACGTCGTGCTTGATCGACAGCTCGCGGCTCGGGATCACACCCTCGGTCTTGTAACCGATGTCGAGCAGGACCTCGTCCCGGTCGACCTTGACGATGGTGCCCTCCACGATGTCACCGTCGTTGAAGTACTTGATGGTCGCGTCGATCGCGGCGAGGAAGTCCTCCGCCGAGCCGATGTCGTTGACGGCCACCTGGGGCGCGTCGGTCTCAGGGAGAGTGAAGGTGCTGCTCGTCATAAGGGAAAGAATTCCTCGGTGGTCAGAAGTCGTCGGGCACGCACGACAGGTCGGTTTCACTACCGGTGATGATGGATAGCGAGCCCGGTCCGCTCCTGTGGGACGGGCAGACCTGATGGCGCAATGGGCAAGATTACGCCTGCCCGCACGCGTGAGTCCAACTCGCGGCGCCGGTGCGCCTCCGCACTACGGCAGCAGGCGCGGGTCACCCGGCTCGAGCGTGTCGACCGCCGCGGCCTCGGGGTCGTGCGGCACCGGCGCGGACCTGGCCGCGCGGAGCGCCCGCTTGACCGACATCTCGACGTCCACGCCCGCTTCCTCGGCGCCCTCGACCGCCTGGACGTAGGCGCGACCGGCGAGCCGCCACGCCTGCGGGTAGCGGTGGCCGGCGAACGCACGCTCGGCCGCGCCGACCAGGTTGTCGGCTCGGCGGAGGTCGTCGTAGGCGCGCCCCGGACGCGGAGCGGCCAGCGCCTCCCCGGCGAGCCGGTTGGCGGCCTCGACGTACGCCGCAGCCTGGAACCGGGCCATGTTGTCCTGGTCGAACTGCGAGAAGTCCCAGTTGAGGTCGATGTAGCTCATGATCGAGTTCACCGACGAACCGAGCCAGGTGAAGTAGAAGTCACCGGTGGGATCGAAGTCGGTGCCGGTCTCGGAGTCGAACCCGTCGTGCGGGTGCGACAGCCCGACGTGGTGGCCGACCTCGTGGATCTGGGTGGTCGTGAGGCCGTACCCCGCGTCCACGATGAACGGGCTGATGAAGCTGAAGACGAAGCTCGCCGTGCCGTCGCTCCAGTTGTCGTCGGCGAAGCCGAGCGGCGTCGGGTCGTCGGTGCTGACCGCGTAGTTGAACATCGGCAGCTCGTAGTCGACCGAGTCGCCGTCGTCCTTGGTCCGCGCGAGGTCCTCCAGGTTCTGCAGGAACAGGTTGGCGTCGGCGGGCAGGCCGCTCGCCGGTCGGCACGGCGTGCCGGCCAGCCAGCCGCGGTAGCAGTTCCGCGCCGCGCCGGTCAGGGGGAAGTCCTGGTTGTCGTAGCTGAGCCGCTTGGAGCCGAGCAGCAGCTCGGACAGCTCGGACCTGAGCAGCCCCGGCTTGATGTAGGAGCGGCTGGCGTCGGTCCCTGCCCACCCCTCGTAGGTGTTGCTGTCCAAGTTGATCGACGTCGGTGGCTCGGTCGTCGGCAGCTCCACCGGGTAGAGCGGCGACGTCGTCATCAGCGAGTCGAGCGCGACGTACCGCACCAGCTTGAGCAGGTCGCCCGTCAGCGCGGCCGGCGACCGGTAGCCGCCGGCGGCGTACTCCCACGCCGGCGGGATACGGTAGTCGGCCTCGTCGTCACCGTCCAGGTCGGCGTTCTCGACGTCGAAGCTGCCGGCGAAGGCCTCCGGACCGGCCGACAGGTCGTGGAACCACACCCGGCGGGTGCGCCCCAGGCCGCTCTCCTCGTCGGCGGCGGTCGTCCCGCCCCAGGCGGTGAGCTTGCGGCTGTCGCGCTGCTCGCCGAAGTTGTAGCCGGTGTCCGGCTCCGGCTCGTCGGTCTTGGTGAAGACGTGGAACTTGAAGTCGCGCCGCCCGTACCAGTTGATCAGGTAGACGGTGTTCTGCCGGGTGTCGACACCGGGCGGAGGGTTGTTCGCGAGCCAGCGCTCGGTGCGGGTCGCGTCGATCCACGCGTTGCTCGTGACGTCGAGCGTGCCGTCCTGCTGGTTGTACGCGTCCTGGTAGAAGGTGACCGGCTTGCGGCGCGCGATCGACGACAGGTAGCGGAAGAAGCGCTTCTCGTAGGGCTGCCGCGCGAACGTCAGGTCGTAGTCGTACTGGTAGCGGATGCCGAGCTTCTCGGTCTCGCCGTACCACAGCCGGGACCGCACCACCGGCTCCGCGCTGCGCGGCAGGCCGGCGCGGAACGCGGCTCGGTCGACGTCGCCGAGCTGGTGGCCGACGAACACGACGTTGACGGGCACGCGCTCATCCAGGTCGGGCTGACCGCCCGGGTCGAGGTGGCTGAAGCGGGGCGCGCGCTGCGCCTGCTCCGGAGCGCCGGAGGCCGGACCGGGTGCCGCGAGCAGACCAGCGGCGAGCGCGACGGCGATGGTGGTCAGGGCGTGCGTACGACGGCTCATGGTCCCCCCGTTTCGACGCCGCACGACCGCGGCGCTTGCCCAGCACCCTCGCGCCGCGCCCGAACCGCTGTCAAGGCCCACACGCGACCTCGTCCCCGCCCGGCTACGCTCGCGTCGTGGAGCAGGCGTGGCCGCACCCGGCGGTGCGAGTGGAACGGCGGGCGGTCGACGAGGCGGAGTCGCGGCGTGCGAACGGACCCGACTGGGACCGGTACGCCGACGAGTACCAGGCGACCCACGGGACCTTCCTCGGAGACGTCGGGTTCGTCTGGGGTCCCGAGGGTCTGACCGAGGCCGACGCCGGGGCGCTGGGTGACGTCGCCGACCGTGACGTCCTGGAGGTCGGCTCCGGTGCCGGCCAGTGCTCACGCTGGGTGATCTCGGCGGGCGGCCGAGCCGTCGGTCTGGACCTGTCCCACCGCCAGCTCCAGCACTCCCGGCGGATCGACGACGAGACCGGGGTCCGGGTGCCCGCCGTGCTGGGCACGGCGACCCACCTCCCCTTCGCCGACGGCAGCTTCGACGTCGTCTTCTGCTCGTTCGGGGCGCTCCAGTTCGTCAGCGACCTCGACCGCGCGGTGGCCGAGACGGCCCGGGTGCTGCGGCCCGGCGGCCGCTACGCCTTCTCGATCACCCACCCGACCCGGTGGATGTTCCCCGACGACCCGGGCGAGCCCGGACTGACCGCGAGCCAGTCGTACTGGGACCGCACGCCGTACGTCGAGATCGACGACGCCTCCGGCGAGGTGGCCTACGTCGAGCACCACCGCACGCTCGGTGACTGGGTCGAGGTCCTCGACGCCCACGGCTTCCGCCTGCGGCGGCTGCTCGAGCCGGAGTGGCCCGAGGGGCACGACCGCGTCTGGGGCGGGTGGTCCGCGATCCGCGGTCGGCACACGCCGGGAACCGCGATCTTCGCGGCCGACCTGGTGTGATCGCACGCCGGTCGAGCCGTGCTGATGAGCGCCCGCTCGTCCACCTCCCGGTGCCATCCCGACGCGACCTAGACTCCGGCGGGTGACGACGTCCCGGACCCTGCGCGGACTTCTGCGCGGAGGTGCTGGGATCGCGGTCGCAACCGCGGTGCAGAACGTCGCGGCGTACGCGTTCACGATCGCTGCCGCGCGACGGTTGGGACCGGCCGAGTACAGCGCGGTCGCCTCGCTGATGGGGCTGCTGCTGGTCGTCGTCGTGGTCGCCCTCGGGCTGCAGGCGACCGGGGCGCGCAAGATCGCGGCGGCTCCGGAGCGACGGGCCGAGATCGAGGCCGCGGTGATGGCCGCGACCTATCGATCAGCGCTGGGGCTCGGCCTGCTGTGCGTCCTCGCGACCCCCCTCATCGCGTGGGGCCTCGGGTTGGACGGCTGGGCACCCGCACTCATGATCGGCCTCAGTGCGGTGCCGCTGACCATCATGGGTGGTCAGTCCGGCGTGCTGCAGGGCGAGAAGCGGTGGGGGTCCCTGGGGGCGGTCTACCTCGGGGTGGGCGTCGGTCGGCTCCTGGTGGGTGGCGCTGCGCTGGCGCTCAGCCCGACCGCGCTCGCTGCGATGGTCGGGGTCGCCGTTGCCGCCTGGATCCCAGCACTCATCGGGGCGATCGCGCTGGGCCACCTCGGCCGGGGGTCGGCGCGCTCGGCCGTCGAGCACGGCGAGAACCTGCTGCGGGAGGTCGCCGACAACTCGCACGCCCTGCTCGCGTTCTTCGCGCTCTCGAACGCCGACGTGGTGGTGGCCCGAGTCGTGTTCGACGAGCACGAGGCGGGGCTCTACGCGGGTGGGCTGATCCTCACCAAGGCGGTGCTGTTCCTTCCACAGTTCGTCGTGGTGGTCGCCTTCCCGACGATGGCCTCGGCGGCCGGGCGCCGCTCCGTCTATCTCAAGGCCCTCGTCCTGGTCGCGGGCATCGGCCTGACGGCCACGCTCGGCGCGTGGATCCTGAGCGACCTGGCGGTGACCTTCATCGGCGGTCCGGCCTACGAGTCGGTCCGGCCGCAGATCGCGTGGTTCGCGCTGCTGGGCACGTTGCTGGCGATGGTGCAGATCCTGGTCTACGAGGTCGTGGCCCGGCAGCACCGCGCGAGCGTCGGCTGGCTGTGGGCGGGGCTCGGAGCCGTGGCCGTCTGCGGTGCGGTCGTCGCGACCGCCGGGTCGCTCCTGGCGACCGTGCTCGTGATCGACGGAGCGGTGCTGGTGGCGCTCGCGGTCAGCACCCATCTCCTGCGGACGAGGAACGACGCCTCGAGCCCTGCTCAGTGAGCGGCGTCGTGCCAGCTGCGGCCGGTGCCGACCGACACGTCCAGCGGCACCAGCAGGTCGGCGGCCGAGCCCATCTGGTCGCGCACCAGCGCGTCGAGCTGCTCGCGCTCCCCCTCGGCGACCTCGAGGACGAGCTCGTCGTGGACCTGGAGCAGCATCCGTGACCGGAGCCCGGCCTCGCGGATCGCGCGGTCGACCCCGAGCATCGCGACCTTGATCAGATCGGCGGCCGAGCCCTGGATCGGCGCGTTGAGCGCCATCCGCTCCGCCATCTCGCGACGCTGGCGGTTGTCGCTCGTCAGGTCGGGCAGGTAGCGGCGGCGCCCCCAGATGGTCTCGGTGAACCCGCTGCGCCGGGCCTCGTCGACCACGCCGCCGAGGTAGTCGCGGACGCCGCCGAACGTCTCGTAGTACTCGTCCATCAGGCCGCGCGCCTCGGACGGGTCGATCCGCAGCTGCTGGCCGAGGCCGAACGCCGACAGGCCGTAGGCGAGGCCGTAGTTCATCGCCTTGATCTTGGCGCGCATCTCGGTGGTGACGTCCGTCGGCTCCACGTCGAAGACCCGGGCAGCGGTGACGGCGTGGAAGTCGCGGCCGCTGCGGAACGCCTCGATCAGCAGGTCGTCCTCGGAGAGGTGCGCCATGATCCGCATCTCGATCTGGCTGTAGTCGGCGGTCATGAGGGACTCGAACGACTGCCCGTCGAGCCCGCGCCCCACGACGAAGCCCTCCCGGATCCGACGGCCCTCCTCGGTGCGGATCGGGATGTTCTGGAGGTTCGGGTCGGTGCTCGACAGCCGGCCGGTCGCCGCGATCGTCTGGTTGAACGTCGTGTGGATTCGGCCGTCCGGCGCGACGGTCTTGAGCAGCCCCTCGATCGTCTGCCGGAGCCGCGACACGTCACGGTGACGCAGCAACGCGGTGAGGAAGGGGTGCTCGGTCCTCTCGTAGAGCGACTGCAGCGCGTCGGCGTCGGTCGTCCAGCCGGTCTTGGTGCGCTTGGTCTTCGGCATCCCCAGCTCCTCGAAGAGCACCACCTGGAGCTGCTTCGGTGAGCCGAGGTTGATCTCCTTGCCGATCACCGCGAACGCCTCCTCGGCGGCGTTGCGGACCTCGTCGCCGAAGTGGGACTCGAGGCTCTCGAGGTGGTCCTGGTCGATCGCGATGCCGATCCGCTCCATCCGGGCCAGCACGTCGACCAGCGGCAGCTCCACCTCGCTGATGAGGCGCTTGCCGCCCGCGCGGTCCACCTCGCCGTCGAGCGCCTCGGCGAGGTCGATGACCGCCCGGGCGTGCAGCATCGCGGTGGCCCCGACGTCGGGGCCGGTGTCGAAGAGCTCGCCCTGCTCGGCGTCCGCCTCTTCGCGCAGCTCACGACGGAGGTACCGCAGCGTCAGGTCGGCGAGCGCGTAGGAGCGCTGCTCGGGCTGCGCGAGGTAGGCCGTGAGGGCGGTGTCGCTCACGACCCCGGCCAGCTCCCAGCCCTGCGCCGCCAGCGCCAGCATCGGACCCTTGGCGTCGTGCAGGACCTTCGGCCGGCGGGGATCGGCGAGCCAGGCCGCGAGGTCCTGCTCGTCAGCGGGGGTCAGGGCGCCGACGTCGACGTACGCCGCGCTGCCCGACGCGGTCGCGACGGCGAGACCGTCGGCGGCACCGGTGCCCGCACCCCAGCTGCCGCGGACGTAGACCCCGACCACCTGCTCGCCGAGCCCCTCGAGGAACGCCCCGACCTCGGCTGCCTGCAGGGTGCGGCCGTCGAGCTCGAACCCGCCTTCCTCGAGCGGCTCCTCCTCCCCCAGCGCGTCGACGGTGCGGGTGCGGAGCTCGCCGCGGAACTCCAGGTCGTCGAAGAGGTCGAGCGCGCGCTGGCGGTCCCAGCCCTGGTGGAGCAGGTCACCGGGGCCGAGCTCGAGGTCGAGGTCGCGGACCAGCTCGTTGAGGTGCCGGTTGCGCATCACGTCGGCGAGGTGGGCGCGCAGCGCCTCCCCCTTCTTGCCCGTGATCTCGTCGGCGTGCGCGATGACGTTGTCGAGGCCGTCGTACTGGTTGAGCCACTTGGCCGCGAAGCCTTGGCCGACCCCGGGCACGCCCGGGAGGTTGTCGGACGTCTCCCCCACGAGCGCCGCCAGCTCGGGGTAGCGGGACGGCGGCACGCCGTACTTGTCCTCGACGGCCGCCGGCGTCATCCGCGCCAGCTCGGAGACGCCGCGCATCGGGTAGAGGAGCGTGCAGGTGTCGGTCACCAGCTGCAACGCGTCGCGGTCGCCGGAGACGATCAGCACCTCGAGCCCCTCCTGCCCGGCTCGCGTCGCCAGCGTCGCGATGATGTCGTCGGCCTCGTAGCCCTCCAGCTCGAGGTGGGGGATCCGCAGCGCGTCGAGGAGCTCCTGGATCAGGGGCAGCTGGGAGGAGAACTCGGTCGGCGTCTTGTTGCGACCGGCCTTGTAGTCGGCGTACTCCTGCAGCCGGAACGTCTGGCGCGACTTGTCGAAGGCCACCGCGATGTGGGTGGGCTGCTCGTCGCGCACCACGTTGACCAGCATCGAGGTGAACCCGTAGACCGCGTTGGTGTGCTGGCCCGCCGTCGTCGAGAAGTTCTCGACCGGGAGGGCGAAGAACGCCCGGTAGGCCAGGGAGTGACCGTCCAGGAGGAGCAGGCGTGGCACGTCGGGCTGGGTCTCGGGCACGTCGCGACTCTAACGGCCGCCGGGGACAGGTCCACGGCCAGCCGGGACCCGTCGCGCGGACCGGCTAACGGGTGGGCGTGACGCCCTGGCGGCGCATCGAACGGCGCGCCGCGAGCACCTTGGGCAGCTGTCGGCCGGTGGCACGCGCCATGCTCGGCCGCTGCGCCTGGAGCCGGCCCTTGACCGCGCTGACGGGCGCGAGCCGGAGGGTCGCGGCCGGCCCGAGCGCCAGTCGGGCCATGAAGCGGTTCGAGTCGCGTGCCCCGGCGATGACGGCGGTCGCGAGGTGCTCGATGCCGATCTCCTCGGCGAACGCGACCGCGGCCTCGATGAGGGCGGTGCCGATGCCGTGACGGCGGTAGTCGGGCAGCACGTGGGGCGAGATCGCCTGCACCACGCGATCGAGGTTGATCGGGCTGACCGTGGTGGCGCGCAGGTGCACGGCGCCGACGACGACCCCGTCGAGCTCGGCGACCGTGATCCGCTCCTCGGGCATGGCCGAGACCCGGTCGATCACCAGCAGCACGTCCTCGACCTGCTGCTCGCGGCCCACCCTGCGCAGGACGTCGCTCCAGACGTCAGCCAAGGCGGGCGCGTCGGCGGCGACCGCCGGACGCATCAGGACCTGAGCCCGCATCTCGACCCCTCGTGTCCGCCGGATCTCGTGTCCCCCGAACCCGGCACTGCGCACGAGACTACGCTCAGGCGTCCCGGCTTGTCAGAGGAGTCCCGTGTTCCCCGGTATCGGCACCGTCGTGAACGTCCTGACCGTCCTGCTCGGCGCCGGGCTCGGCGTGCTCCTCGGGCACCGGCTCGCCGAACGCACCCGCGACGTCGTCACCGACGGCCTGGGCCTCGTGACGCTGCTCATCGCGATCCTCTCGGCACTGTCCGTCACCGATCCCGCGCTCGTCTCCCACATCGGGAGCAGTGCGCCGATGCTGGTGGTGCTCGGGTCGCTCCTCGTGGGCGGGATCGTCGGGTCGGCGCTCCGGCTGGAGGAGCGCGTGGAGGCGCTCGGCGGGTGGCTGCAACGCCGACTGACGTCGGACACGGGGACCGCGGAGCGCCACCGCTTCGTCGAGGGCTTCGTGGCGGCGTCCCTGCTGTTCTGCACCGGGCCGCTCACGATCCTCGGCTCCCTGAACGACGGGCTGGGCCGAGGCGCCGACGAGCTGTTCCTCAAGTCGGCCCTCGACGGCTTCGCCGCCATGGCCTTCGCGGCGTCGTTCGGGTGGGGCGTGGCCGCCAGCGTGCTCACGATCGTCGTCGTGCAGGGCGGACTCACCGTGGTCGGGGTGCTCCTCGGGGACGTGCTCCCCGATGCCCACGTCGCGGCCCTCACCGCCGTGGGCGGCCTGCTGCTCGTGGGCATCGCGCTGCGGCTGCTGCGGGTCCGCCAGATCCCGGTCGCAGACCTGCTGCCGGCGCTCGTGGCGGCCCCGTTCCTCGTGGCGGTGGCGGCCGCCGTCCGGTAACGCGTGGGTAACGCCGCCCTGGCTATCCCGCAGGACGCCCCGCACTCGGTATGGTCCTGGCACCACCCATGCCGCTCGGGCATCGGAACGGAGGACCATTGCGAATCTTCGGGCACACCCCACGATCACGGCTGGCCGCGGTCGGAGCCCTGGCTCTCGTGCTCTTCGCCAGCCTCGTCCCCACCCTCTCCGCGCAGGCGGCGACGGTCGCCCCGTCGGCCACCGGCCAGGGGTGCCAGTACGACGACGACGAGGAGACGATCTCGATCAAGGGGTGTCTGCGTGACCTGCGCGAGACGCCTCCGACACCGGTCACGGGGGTGTCCGTCACCGTCCTCGACGAAGCCGGCGAGGTCGTCGGCGAGGACGAGACCGACGAGACCGGCGCGTTCGACGTCCCGATCCCCGGCGACCCCGTCTCCGCGCTGGGCAAGACGTTCACGGTCACGATCGACGAGTCCACCCTCCCGGAGGGCGCAGGACTCCGGAATCCCGAGCAGGTCGAGCTCTCCATCCGGTTCACGACGACCTCGGACCAGGCGGTGTCCTTCCCGATCGGCGATCCGCTCGCAGGCTCCTCGGGCAAGCTGACCCAGGCGCTCCAGCTCACGGTCGGCGGCCTGGTGTTCGCGTCGCTGCTGGCGATGGCGGCCCTGGGGCTCTCGATGATCTTCGGGACGACCGGCCTGACGAACTTCTCGCACGGCGAGCTGATCACGTTCGGCGCGATCATGGCCTTCGCGGTCGACCGGTTGCCCGGCGCAGATCGAGGATCGGCGGGCCAACATCACGGTCATCGTCGGCGTCGTGGTCGCGTTCGCCATCGTCGGCGTGTTCGGGCTGGCTCAACGACGCGATGCTCTGGCGGCCGCTGCGCAGGCGCGGCACCGGCGTCATCGCGATGATGATCGTGAGCATCGGTCTCTCGATCTTCCTGCGCAACCTCTACCAGTACTTCTCCGGCGCGCAGAGCCAGCAACTACTCGCAGTACTCCGCGGTGACGCCCGTGGGAGATCGGCCCGCTGCTCGTGACGCCGAAGGAGGTCGTCGGTCTTCCTGATCGCGATGTCGGCGCTGCTCGCGACCACGTCGCTCCTGCGCTACACCCGGGTCGGCAAGGCGACCCGGGCGGTCGCGGACAACCCCGCCCTGTCGTCGGCCACCGGCATCAACGTGCGAGCGGGTGATCGCGATCGTCTGGATCGGCGGGGCCGCGCTGGCGGGGCTGTCGGGTGCGCTGCTGGGCGCTGACCCAGGGCTTCGACTACCAGATCGGGTTCAAGCTCCTGCTGCTCGTGTTCGCGGCCGTCGTCCTCGGCGGTCTCGGCACCATCTGGGGCGCGATCGTCGGCGCCTTCATCATCGGCCTCTTCACCGAGCTCACCACGCTCTTCGTGCCGGCCGAGTTCAAGTTCGTGGGCGCACTGCTCGCTGCTGATCGTGGTGCTGCTCGTCCGACCCCAGGGCCTGCTCGGTCGAGCCCAACGGGTCGGCTGAGGGAAGGGACGCGACATGGACATCGGCAATCTTCTGGGCGTACTCCCTCGAGCAGGCCTTCGGCCCGACGGCGATCATCTACTGCCTCGCCGCGATCGGCCTCAACGTGCACTTCGGCTACACCGGACTGCTCGAACTTCGGTCAGGCCGGCTTCATGCTGGTCGCCGGCTACTCCATCGCCTCGGCGGTGACCGTCTTCAGCTCGTCGTTGTGGATCGGCCTGGTCGTCGGCCTCTTCCTCGCGCGTCGTCCTGGCCCTCCTGCTGGGTATCCCGACGCTGCGCCTGCGGGCCGACTACCTCGCGATCGTGACCATCGCGGCCGCGGAGATCATCAGGCAGACCGATCGGCGCCGGTCGTTCTCCAGCACGTTCGGCGGCCAGGACGGCATCACCGACTTCATCGGCGGCTTCCGGGCGGCGAACCCGTACTCCGAGCGGGTCGACCTCGGCCTCGTGGAGTGGAGCGCGTACGACGCGTGGGTGATGACGGTGGGGTGGACGCTCGTCGCCGTCTGCTGCGTCCTGGTCTGGCTGCTGATGCGCAGCCCGTGGGGCCGCGTGCTCAAGTCGATCCGCGAGGACGAGGACGCCGTCCGCTCGCTCGGCAAGAACGTCTACGCGTTCAAGATGCAGTCGCTGGTGATCGGCGGCCTGTTCGGCGGCTTCGCCGGCTTCATGATCGTCGCTGCGGTCCGCGGCCGTCGGCCCGTCGTTCTTCGCCACCGACGTGACGTTCTTCGCCTACACCGTGCTGCTGATCGGCGGCGCCGCCCGGGTCCTCGGTCCGGTCGCCGGGTCGATCATCTTCTGGTTCCTGATCACCTTCCTGGGGTCCTTCTTCAGCTAGGCACGCGCGCAGCGACCTGATCCCGACCTGCGATCATGGACTCCCAGCAGGCGAGCCTGATGCGTTTCATCATCCCGGGTCTCGGGCTGATGCTGTTGATGATCTTCCGACCACAAGGGATCTTCGGAGACCGAAGGGAGCTGGCGCTCGATGCCCGCTGACGTGACCACCACCCCGAGGACGACGCACCGGTCGAGACGCCACCGCGTCGACGTCTCCGCGGCGCCGGCCGCGCTCGACGACGTCGACCACGAGCCCGGTGCGGCCAAGCCCGACCCGATCGTCGTCGCCGACGGCATCAAGCGGCAGTTCGGCGGCCTGACCGCCGTCGACGTCGCGCACGTCGAGATCCAGCGCGGCGTCGATCACCGCGCTGATCGGGCCCGAACGGCGCCGGCAAGACCACGTTCTTCAACCTGCTGACCGGCTTCGACCGGCCCGAACGAGGGAACCTGGTCGTTCAACGACACCTCCCTCAACAAGGTGCCGGCGTACAAGGTGTCGCGGATGGGCATGGTGCGCACCTTCCAGCTCACCAAGGTGCTCTCCAAGCTGACCGTGATCGAGAACATGCGGGTCGGTGCGACCGGGCAGCGGGGCGAGAGCCTGCTTCTCGGCCATGTTCGCCGCCGCTGTGGCGCGCAGCAGGAGACCGACAACACCGCGCGGGCCGACGACCTGCTCGAGCGCTTCCTGCTCATCAAGAAGCGCGAGGACTTCGCCGGCTCGCTGTCCGGTGGCCAGCGCAAGCTCCTGGAGATGGCCCGGGCGCTGATGGCCGACCCGGAGCTGGTGATGCTCGACGAGCCGATGGCGGGCGTGAACCCGCGCCTGAAGCAGTCGCTGCTCGGTCACGTGAAGTCGCTGCGCGACGAGGGCCGGACCGTGCTGTTCGTCGAGCACGACATGGACATGGTGCGCGACATCTCCGACTGGGTGATCGTGATGGCGCAGGGCCAGATCGTCGCCGAGGGCCCGCCGGACACCGTGATGGGCGACCAACGCGTGATCGACGCCTACCTCGGCGCCCACCACGACGAGGACCTCAGCGAGGAAGTGGAAGCGCGAGATCCTCGCGGCGGCCCAGGCCGACTGGATGCGAGTCGCGCCGACGGCGCCGTCGCGACGACCAGACGCCCACCATGAGGACCACCGTGGCCTGAGCCGGACCCCCCCGTCGACCGCAGCGCGCACGTGTCGGCCGCCGAGGGCGCCGTGCTGCGGGCCGACGACCTGGTCGCCGGGCTACCTGCCCGGGGTCAACATCCTCAACGGCGCCGACCTCTACTGCCAGGAGGGCGAGCTCGTCGGCATCATCGGCCCGAACGGCGCCGGCAAGTCGACCCTGCTCAAGGCGCTGTTCGGCCTCGTCAGGATCCGGACCGGCACCGTCCCGCTCAAGGGTGACGACATCACCAACGAGCGCGCCGACTCCGCTGGTCACCAAGGGCATCGGATTCGTGCCGCAGACCAACAACGTGTTCCCGTCGCTCACCATCCAGGAGAACCTGGAGATGGGTACCTACCAGCGGCCGAGCTCGTTCCGAGAAGCGGTTCGAGTTCGTGGGCGGAGCTCTTCCCTGCGCTGCTCGACCGCCGCAGCCAGCGGGCCGGCTCGCTGTCCGGTGGTGAGCGTCAGATGGTCGCGATGGGCCGGGCGCTGATGATGGAGCCGTCGCGTGCTGCTGCTCGACGAGCCCTCGGCCGGCCTCTCCCCCGTCCTCCAGGACGAGGTGTTCGTCCAGACCCGGCGGATCAACCGCGCGGGGGTCTCGGTGATCATGGTCGAGCAGAACGCCAGCCGGCTGCCTCCAGATCTCCGACCGCGGCTACGTGATGGACCAGGGCGCCACGCCTACACCGGCACCGGCCGGGACCTCATCAAGGACCCCAAGGTGATCGAGCTCTACCTCGGCACGCTCGGCAAGGACTGAGCCGGGCCTCGATCCTGCTCGCACGACGCACAGAACCCCCCAGCCTGGCGGCTGGGGGGTTCTGTGTGTGTTGTCGACTCAGGTGCGAGTCAGGGTCACTCGACCAGTCCGGAGACCGTGTCGACCTGCTCGTACTTGTTGCCGGTCGTAGACGTTGATGCCGATCGTGCCCGACGCCGGGCTACCGGTGTCGTTCATGTCGGTCGGACCACTGGCACCCTCGTAGTCGATGTCCTCGCCGTCCTCGAGGAGCGTGGCGCACTCCTCGAACGTCGAGCACTGGGTGCCCTCGCGGGTGACGTTGATGATCTCGGCACCGATCGCCTCGCCCGAGTCGTCACCGGCAGCGATCGCGGCCAGGCGCGATGATCATCGCGGCGTCGTACGACTGCGGCCCGTAGCTGAAGTCCTTCAGCTTGGGGTCGATCTCGAGCAGCTTGTCGTTGAACTCCGGGTCGGGGTCGCCGGACACCGGGAGGGTGCCCTTGACGCCGGTCAGGTCGAACGTCTCGTCGGAGTAGTCGGCAAGGTTGCCGTCCACGAAGTAGATCTGGACGTCCTCCGGACCGATCCCCTTGGCGATCAGCTGCGGGATGATCTTCGTGGTCTCCTCGAAGGCGACCAGCACGAGCGCGTCCGGCTTGGCGGCCGCGATCTGGTTCACCTCCGCGGTGTAGTTCTGCGCGTCCGCCGAGTAGAGGACGAAGTCGGCCACGTTGACGCCACGCTCCTGCAGCGTCGTCTGGACCTGCTCGGCCAGACCCTCACCGTAGAAGTCCTGGCGAGCCATGATGGCGACGTTGGAGAAGCCGTCCTCGGCCGCGAGGTTCGCGAGCACCTGGCCCTGGAGCCGGTCGGACGGCGCGGTCCGGAAGTACAGACCGTTGTCGTCGTAGGTGTCGAAGCCGGCAGCGGTGTTGGCGGGCGAGAAGTGGACGACGCCCGCACCGGTGATCTTGTCGATGACGCTCACGGACACGCCGGAGGCGGCCGCGCCGATGATCGCGTCGACGTCCTGGTTGAACAGCTTGTCGACCTCGGCGCCCGCGATGTCGGGCGTGCCGTCGCCGGAGTCGGCGTCGATGTTGGCGACGTCGTTCCCGAGGACGCCACCCGCGGCGTTGATCTCCTCGACGGCGAGCTTCACGCCCGCGAACTCCGGGGGACCGAGGAACGCGAGGTCACCCGTCTGCGGGAGCAGGTTGCCGATGGTCAGGGTGCCGTCGCCGGTGGGCTCGCCACCCTCACTGGTCTCGTCGTCAGTCGGGTCGGCAGTCGGCGTCGTCATCGTCACCGCCACAGGCGGTGAGGACGAGCGCGGCTACGGCGAGCGCCGCGCCGACGCGGCTGGCTCGGGTGGTGCGGATCATGGGGCCTCCGGCTTTCTAGACAACTCCGGGCGTAGAACCGCCCGGACATGGGTGCTGCGGCCCGAAGGTATCGCTCGGAATGTCATGTGTGGAACACCTTCCACGTAACGGTCGACGTCGTTGCAGATTCGTGACCTTCCCGCGTGGAGCTCAGCCCTGGCCCAGGCCGGGCCCGTGGTCGACGACGCCCTGCGCCACCTGCCGCATCGAGAGCCTCAGGTCCATGGCCGTCTTCTGGATCCAGCGGAACGCCTCGGGCTCGCTGACGCTCAGCTGGGCCTGCAGCACCGACTTCGCACGATCGACGAGCTTGCGGGTCTCCAGCCGGTCGGTGAGGTCGGCGACCTCCCGCTCGAGCGCGTCCACCTCGGCGAACCGGCTGACCGCCATCTCGATCGCCGGCACCAGGTCGCTCGCCGAGAACGGTTTCACGAGGTAGGCCATCGCGCCGGCGTCACGGGCCCGCTCGACGAGCTCCCGCTGCGAGAACGCCGTGAGGATGACGACCGGCGCGATCCGCTGCGACGCGATCCGCTCGGCGGCCGCGATCCCGTCCAGCACCGGCATCCGGACGTCCAGGATGACGAGGTCGGGGCGCAGCTCCTCGGCCAGCGCCACCGCCCGCGCCCCGTCGGCCGCCTCGCCGACCACGTCGTAGCCCTGCTCGCCGAGCATCTCGGCGAGGTCCATCCGGATCAGCGCCTCGTCCTCGGCGATCACGACGCGGCGGCGCGCGGTCTCAGGCGGCGGCTGGCTCACCCGCTCAGGCTAGCGAGCGGCGCGCACGCTCCCGGCGTCGAGGGTGACGGGTACGGCGCTCGGGCACCGGCCCTGCGTACCTGCTGCGGAGGAAGAGCTCGACCTCCTCGCGCTCGACGCGGCCGCGGCTCAGCGCGGTGCTCGCCTGCCGTGCGTTCTCGATCGCACGGGCATTGCTCGCCACCGCCCAGTCCCACCTCCACCTCATGCGGAGCCTCCGTTTTGTCTAGTAGTTAACTAGACCTTATCCGATTTGGATCGCAGCGCAAGTCCTCGGATACGGTGTGGCCCGCGCCCCGGTAGCCCAATCGGCAGAGGCGATGGTCTCAAACACCATTCAGTGTGAGTTCGAATCTCACCCGGGGCACGGTGTCAGCGGGACCCGGCACGGTGGGCCCGTGGTCAACCCATCTCGGTCCGACATCGGGGCGCACCCGTGACTGCGCTCGATGCAGCGGAGTCCAGCTCGCTCCGGCGCCTTATGCAGCGCTTCTCGGGTACTACCTCGGAGACGCCTGCCTCTCACGACAGCCGGCGACCCGGCCCGTGGCGGGAGTCAGCAACGATACGAGTACCCGCCTGGCAGTTCACCGCTCGACGCATCCGGCGCTGGGCGCTCGACCTCGTCGACTGCCAGGCAGTCCCGCCAAGTCAGTCTCGGAGTCCGTCCTGCGCTGATGCCTTGATCGGTCCGAACACCGCCTGCTTCGGTACGCCGGCGCCAGCTCGTTGATGGCGTCGCCCATCCGGTGGATCCGCAGGGCGTTCGTCGAGCCGGCGATGCCCGCGATGATGACGACGAGCTCGCCCTCCTTCACCCGCCCGATCTTGAGCAGCTGGTCGTCCACCTGCCGCACCATCTCGTCGGTGTGCTCGACCGCCTCGGTCTTGAACGTCTCGACTCCCCAGGTCATGGCGAGCTGGCAGCGCACCTTGTCCTCGGGCGTGAAGGCCAGGATCGGGACGTGGGTCCGCAGCCGCGAGAGGCGGCGCGCGGAGTCGCCGGACTGGGTGAACGCGACCAGGTACTGCGCCCCGACCCGCTCGGCGACCTCGGCCGCGGCCTTCGCGATGACCCCGCCGCGGGTGCGCGGCTGCCAGTCGATCGCGGCGACGACCGAACCGTGCTTCTCGACGTTCTTGACGATCCGCTCCATCGTCCGGACCGCCTCGAGGGGGTACTCCCCCACGCTGGTCTCGCCGGACAGCATCACGGCGTCGGCGCCGTCGAGGACGGCGTTCGCGACGTCGGACGCCTCCGCGCGCGTGGGCCGCGGGCTGGTGATCATCGACTCGAGCATCTGCGTCGCGACGATGACCGGCTTCGCGTTGCGGCGGGCCCGGTCGACGACCCGCTTCTGGAGCAGCGGCACCTCCTCGAGCGGCATCTCCACGCCGAGGTCACCGCGCGCGACCATGAAGCCGTCGAAGGCGCGGATGATCTCGTCGAGGTTGTCGATCGCCTGCGGCTTCTCGATCTTGGCGATCACGGGCAGCATCACGCCCTCCTCGCGCATGATCTCCCGGACCCGGGTCACGTCGTCACCGGTCCGGACGAACGACAGCGCGACGAAGTCGACCGAGGTCCGCAGCGCCCACCGCAGGTCCTCCTCGTCCTTCGCGGACAGCGCCGGCACGCTCACCGCGACGCCGGGCAGGTTGATGCCCTTGTTGTTGCTGACGCGACCGCCGACCTCGACCTCGGTGTGCACGTCGTCGCCGTCGACCTCGGTGACGCGGAGGTGGATGTTGCCGTCGTCGATCAGGATCTGGTCGCCGGCCGCGACGTCACTCGTGAGCCCGTCGTACGTCGTGCCGCAGATCTCCGCGGTGCCCTCGACGTCGCGGGTCGTGATGGTGAACCGTGCGCCGTCCTCGAGCTCGACCGGGCCGTCGGCGAACGTGGCCAGCCGGATCTTGGGCCCCTGGAGGTCCGCGAAGATCGCGACCCCGTGCCCGGTCTCGTCGGCCGCGTCCCGGACCAGCTGGTACGCCTTCACGTGGTCGGCGCGCGAGCCGTGGCTCATGTTGAGCCGGGCGACGTCCATGCCGGACTCGATGAGCTGCCGGATCATCTCCGGCGTGCTGGTCGCAGGGCCGAGGGTGCAGACGATCTTCGCTTTCGCCACGCTCTGAGCCTACCGGGCGTTGGATCGATCCAACACGCGGACTCGCGAGAGTGGTCAGACCGAGATCGGGCGCTCCGTCGGCGGGATCGGCACGGGCAGGTTCGTCGAGCCGGTCAGGAACCGGTCGACCGCGGCTGCGGCGGCTCTGCCCTCGGCGATCGCCCACACGATGAGCGACTGGCCGCGCCCGGCGTCGCCTGCCACGAACACGCTCTCGACCGAGGTCACGTAGGACTCGTCCCGCGCGATGTTCCCGCGTTCGTCGAGCTCGACCCCGAGCTCCTCCACCAGGCCGGGCCGCTCGGGGCCTGTGAAGCCCATCGCGAGCAGCACCAGCTCTGCCGGGATCTCCCGCTCCGTGCCCTCGATCGGCTGGAACGCGGCGTCCACCTCGACCAGCGTCGAGGGCCCGGACCCGTCCCTCGTCGTCACCGAGGAACTGCTGGGTGGACGACGCGTAGACCCGGTCCCCGCCCTCCTCGTGCGCCGAGGACACCCGGAACGTCATCGGGTACGTCGGCCACGGCTGGCCCTCGGGCCGCGTCTCGGGCGGCTGCTGGAGGATCTCCAGCTGCGTGATCGACGCCGCCTGCTGCCGGATAGCCGTGCCGAGGCAGTCGGCCCCGGTGTCGCCGCCACCGATGATCACCACGTGCTTGCCGTCGGCGCGGATCTGGTCGGGCAGCTCCTCGCCGAGCGAGGCCCGGTTGGACTGCGGGAGGTACTCCATCGCCTGGTGGATCCCGGCCAGGTCGCGGCCAGGGATCGGCAGGTCGCGCGAGGTGGTCGACCCCATGGCGAGCACCACGGCGTCGTACCGGTCGAGGAGCCGCTCGGTCGTCAGCGCGTCGGAGCCGACGTCGACCCCGGCCCGGAAGACGGTGCCCTCGCGGCGCATCTGGTCGAGCCGCCGGTCGAGGTGCTGCTTCTCCATCTTGAACTCGGGGATGCCGTAGCGCAGCAGGCCGCCGATCTTGTCGGCCCGCTCGTAGACGGCGACCGTGTGGCCGGCCCGGGTCAGCTGCTGAGCGGCGGCGAGACCCGCCGGCCCGGACCCGATGACCGCGACCGTCCTGCCGGAGAGCCACTCGGGCGGCTGCGGACGGACCGCGCGCGACTCCCACGCCCGGTCGATGATCGACACCTCGACGTTCTTGATGGTGACGGGGTCCTGGTTGATCCCGAGCACGCAGGACGTCTCGCACGGGGCCGGGCACAGCCGTCCCGTGAACTCCGGGAAGTTGTTGGTGGCGTGCAGCCGCTCGATCGCGCCGTCCCAGTCGTCGCGCCAGACCAGGTCGTTCCACTCGGGGATGATGTTGCCGAGCGGGCAGCCCTGGTGGCAGAACGGGATGCCGCAGTCCATGCAGCGCCCGGCCTGGGTGCTGATGATCGGCAGCAGCGCGCGGCCGACGCCGTCGGGATAGACCTCGTGCCAGTCCCCCACGCGCTCGTCGACGGGGCGCCGCGGCGCCACCTCGCGGCCGTGCTTGAGGAAGCCCTTGGGGTCAGCCATGCAGCACCTCCATGATCCGGGCGTTCGCCTGGTCCTCGTCGAGGCCCTCCGCCTCGGCCTCGGCCCGGACGTCGAGCACCCGCTTGAAGTCCCGCGGCATCACGAGCGTGAACCGCTCGAGGGCCGCAGGCCAGTCGTCCAGCAGCCGTCGGGCGACCTCCGAGCCGGTCTCCTCGGTGAAGCGGCGGACCAGGTCGGCCAGCTCGTCGGCCTTGTCGCCGCCGACCGGCCCCAGCTCGACCAGCTCCGGGTTCACCCGGTGCTCCTTGAGGTCCAGCACGAACGCGTAACCGCCCGACATGCCGGCGGCGAAGTTGCGCCCGGTCTTGCCGAGCACGACCACCCGCCCGCCCGTCATGTACTCGCAGCCGTGGTCGCCCACGCCCTCGGTGACCACGGTCGCCCCGCTGTTGCGCACGCAGCACCGCTCCCCCACGCCGCCGCGGGCGAAGATCTCGCCGGACGTCGCGCCGTAGGCGATGGTGTTGCCGGCGATGATCTGCTCCTCGGACCGGAACGTCGCCGACCGGTCGGGCCGGATCACCAGCCGGCCGCCCGAGAGCCCCTTGCCGACGTAGTCGTTGGCGTCGCCCTCGAGCCGCATCGTCACGCCCGCGGGCGAGGAACGCCCCGAAGGACTGGCCGGCCGAGCCGAGCAGCGTCAGGTCGATGGTGCCCTCGGGCAGTCCCTCGGCGCGGTAGCGCCGGGTGACCTCGTGGCCGAGCATGGTGCCGACCGTCCGGTTCACGTTGCGTACGTCGAGCTGGGCCCGGACCGGCTCGCGCGACTCCAGCGCGGGGCGGGCGATCTCGATCAGCTCGTTGTCGAGCGCCTTGTCGAGTCCGTGGTCCTGCCGCCTCGTGCACCGCAGGTCCTGGTCCTCGAACTGGCCGAACTCCCCGTGCGGGGACGCCTCGTGCAGGATCGGCGCCAGGTCGAGGCCGGCCGCCTTCCAGTGGTCGACGGCGGCCCGCGTGTCGAGCGCGTCGACCCGGCCGATCGCCTCGTCGAGCGAGCGGAAGCCCAGCTCGGCGAGCAGCTCGCGGACCTCCTCCGCGACGTACTCGAAGAACGTCACGACGAACTCCGGCTTGCCGCTGTAGCGCTCGCGCAGCACCGGGTTCTGGGTGGCGACGCCGACCGGGCACGTGTCGAGGTGGCAGACCCGCATCATGATGCAGCCGGAGACGACCAGCGGCGCGGTCGCGAAGCCGAACTCCTCGGCGCCGAGCAGGGCCGCGATCACGACGTCGCGGCCGGTCTTCAGCTGGCCGTCGGTCTGCACGACGATCCGGTCACGCAGGCCGTTGAGCAGGAGGGTCTGCTGGGTCTCGGCGAGCCCGAGCTCCCACGGGCCGCCGGCGTGCTTGAGCGACGTCAGCGGCGACGCGCCGGTGCCGCCGTCGTGACCGGAGATCAGCACCACGTCGGCGTGCGCCTTGGACACGCCCGCGGCGACGGTGCCGACGCCGACCTCGGACACGAGCTTCACGTGGACCCGCGCCGACGGGTTGGCGTTCTTGAGGTCGTGGATCAGCTGCGCCAGGTCCTCGATCGAGTAGATGTCGTGGTGCGGCGGCGGGCTGATCAGGCCGACGCCCGGCGTCGAGTGCCGGGTCTTGGCCACCCACGGGTAGACCTTGTTGCCGGGCAGCTGTCCGCCCTCGCCGGGCTTGGCGCCCTGCGCCATCTTGATCTGGATGTCGTCGGCGTTCGTGAGGTACTCCGACGTCACGCCGAACCGGCCCGAGGCGACCTGCTTGATCGCGCTGCGCCGCTCGGGGTCGTGCAGGCGGTCGGCGTCCTCCCCGCCCTCGCCGGTGTTGGACTTGGCCGCCCAGCCGGTTCATCGCGATCGCGAGCGTCTCGTGCGCCTCGCGGCTGATCGAGCCGTAGGACATGGCACCGGTCGAGAAGCGCCGGACGATCGACGCCACCGGCTCGACCTCGTCGATCGGCACCGGGGCGCGCTCGCCCTCCTTGAAGCGGAACAGCCCGCGCAGCGTCATCAGCCGCTCCGACTGCTCGTCGACCCGCTGCGTGTACTGCTTGAAGACGTCGTAGCGACCGGCCCGGGTGGCGTGCTGGAGCCGGAACACCGTGTCGGGGTCGAACAGGTGCGGCTCGCCCTCGCCGCCGCCACTGGTACTCGCCGCCGATCGCCAGGGCGCGGTGCGACGGCGCGATGCCGCCGCGCGGGTACGCCGTGGCGTGCCGGCGCGCGACCTCCTCGGCGATGGTGTCGAGCGCGATGCCGCCCAGCTTGGAGGTGGTGCCGGTGAAGTACTTGTCGACGACCGCCTGCGAGAGCCCGACGGCCTCGAAGATCTGCGCGCCGGTGTAGGACGCGACGGTGGAGACGCCCATCTTCGACATCACCTTGAGGACGCCCTTGCCCAGCCCCCTGATGAGGTGGGCGACGGCCTGCTCCGGCTCGACCTTCACGTAGTAGCCGTCCCGCGCGAGGTCCTCGACCGACTCCATCGCCAGGTAGGGGTTGACCGCGGCCGCGCCGTAGCCGATCAGCAGCGCCACGTGGTGGACCTCGCGGACGTCGCCCGCCTCGATCAGCAGCCCGACCTGGGTGCGGGTCTTCTCGCGCACCAGGTGGTGGTGGACCGCGCCGGTGAGCAGCAGCGACGGGATCGGGGCCAGCTCCTGGGTGGAGTGTCGGTCGGACAGCACGATGATCCGGGCGCCGTCGGCGATCGCGGCCGACACCTCCGCACAGATCTCGTCGATCCGGGCCGCCATCGCGGCGCCGCCGCCCTCCACGTCGTACAGGCCGCGGGAGACGTGGGTGATGAAGCCCGGCATGTCGCCGTCGCGGTTGATGTGGCGGATCTTGGCCAGGTCGTCGTTCGAGATCACGGGGAACGGCAGCACGACCTGCCGGCACGACGCCGGGCGCCGGCTCGAGCAGGTTGGCCTCCGGGCCGATGGTGCCGCTGAGCGAGGTGACGAGCTCCTCGCGGATCGCGTCGAGCGGCGGGTTGGTGACCTGCGCGAACAGCTGGCTGAAGTAGTCGAAGATCAGCCGCGGCTTGTCGCTGAGCGCGGCGATCGGGGTGTCGGTGCCCATCGAGCCGAGCGGCTCGACGCCGGTGTTGGCCATCGGCGTCAGCAGCACCCGCAGCTCCTCCTCGGTGTAGCCGAAGATCTGCTGCCGCCGGGTGACCGACGCGTGGGTGTGGATGATGTGCTCGCGCTCGGGGATGTCGTCGAGGTGGATCTGGCCGGCGTGCAGCCACTCGCCGTACGGGTGCTCGGCCGCCAGCTCCGTCTTGACCTCCTCGTCCTCGATGATCCGGTGCTCGTCGGTGTCGACGAGGAACATCCGGCCGGGCTGGAGCCGGCCCTTGCGGACGACGCTCGCCGGGTCGAGGTCGAGCACGCCGACCTCGGAGGCGAGCACGACGAGGCCGTCGTCGGTGACCCAGTAGCGCGAGGGGCGCAGCCCGTTGCGGTCGAGCACCGCGCCGATCTGGCTGCCGTCGGTGAAGACGACGCAGGCCGGGCCGTCCCACGGCTCCATCATCGACGCGTGGAACTCGTAGAACGCTCGGCGCTGCCGGTCCATCTCGCCGTGGTTCTCCCACGCCTCGGGGATCATCATGAAGACGGCGTGCGGGAGCGACGCGGCCACCCAGGTGGAGCAGCTCCAGCACCTCGTCGAACGACGCGGAGTCGGACGCGCCCGTGGTGCAGATCGGGTAGAGCCGCTCGAGGTCGCCCGGGATCAGGTCGGACTCCAGCAGCGCCTCGCGCGCCCGCATCCAGTTGCGGTTGCCCATGACCGTGTTGATCTCGCCGTTGTGGGCGATGAAGCGGAACGGGTGAGCCAGCGGCCAGCTCGGGAACGTGTTGGTGGAGAACCGTGAGTGGACGACGGCGAGCGCCGACGCGATCCGCTCGTCGACCAGGTCGGGGAAGAAGTGGCCGAGCTGGTCGGTGGTCAGCATGCCCTTGTAGACGAGCGTGCGGCTGGACAGCGACGGGAAGTAGGCGTCGGTCTCCTTCTCGGCCCGCTTGCGAAGACAGAACGCCTGCCGCTCGAGCGCCATGCCGGCGACCCGGGCGCCGGCGCCGGCGACGAAGAGCTGGCTGAACGTCGGCATCACGCTGCGGGCGGTGGCGCCGAGCACGTCGGTGACTCGTCGGCACGTCGCGCCAGCCGAGGACGGCGAGGCCCTCCTCGGCGGCGAGCTCCTCGATCCGGGCCTTCGTCTTCGCGACGTTCTCGTCGTCACCCGGGAGGAACCCGGTGCCGACGGCGTACGACCCGACCGGCGGCAGGTCGACGTCGACCACGGCCCGCAGGAAGGCGTCGGGCACCTGCAGCAGGATCCCCGCGCCGTCGCCGGAGTTCGGCTCCGCACCGGCGGCGCCGCGGTGGTCGAGGTTGCGCAGGGCCGTGAGCGCCTTCGCGACGATGTCGTGGCTCGGCTCGCCCGTGAGCGTGGCGACGAACGCGACGCCGCAGGCGTCGTGCTCGTGGCGGGGGTCGTAGAGCCCCTGGGGCGGCGGGAACGCGTCCAGCGTGGACACCAGGCTGTCTCCCGTCGTCGTCGGCGGTCACCACCCTGGGGCGGAGACCGGATCAGTGCACGTGTGCGAGCGGGACGACGTTGGCCCGAGCGGCGCCCACGCTATCACTCGGGCGAGGTCGGCTCCGCGCTCGTCTCTCGCCCCTTGAACGCCCTCCAGAACGACCGACTCCCGCCCCGGGTCACGCCTGGCGGAGACCGCGAAGTACGCCGCCGCGAGGGCGAACAGCACGATCGAGGTCCACACGTTGAGCCGCAGCCCGAGGACGTCGGTCAGCTGCACGTCGTCGATCCGCAGCATCTCGATCCAGCCGCGGCCGAGCGTGTAGACCATCACGTAGAGCGCCACCACGCGGCCGTGCCCGAGCCGGAAGCGCCGGTCGGCCCAGACGACGAACGCGAAGCCGGCCAGGCACCAGAGGAACTCGTAGAGGAACGTCGGGTGGAACGTCGCGACGTCGACGTACTCGATCGGGCGGTGGTCGGCGTCGATCTCCAGCGCCCAGGGCAGGTCCGTGGGGCGGCCGTAGAGCTCCTGGTTGAACCAGTTCCCCCACCGCCCGAGCGCCTGCGCGACGAGCACCCCGGGCGCCAGCGCGTCGAGCACCGGCAGCACCTTGAGCCCCTTGACCTTGGCGCCCACGACGACGCCGACCGCTCCGAGTGCGATCGCTCCCCACACGCCGAGCCCGCCGCGCCAGACGTAGAGCGCGGTGACCGGGTTGCGGTCCTCCCCGAAGTAGAGCTGCCAGTCAGTGGCCACGTGGTAGAGCCGGCCGCCGACGAGCCCGAAGGGAACCGCCCACAGCGCCAGGTCGGACACGTCACCGGCCCGGCCCCCACGGGCGACCCAGCGCCGTTCGCCGATCCAGATGGCGGCGACGATGCCGAGGATGATCGCGAGGGCGTAGCCGCGCAGGGGTACCGGGCCGAGGTACCAGACGCCGCTCGACGGGCTGGGGATGCTCCAGAGGGTGAGGAGGGCGGTCATCAGGCGTCTCCGGTCAGCAGCAGGGTGATGTCGTCGGCGAACTGGGCCGCGGACGTGCCGTGGGTCCACACGATCGGGGCCCGGTCACTGCCGTCGATCCCGATCACCTGCGTCCCGTGCGTCACCTCGTAGCCGCCGCCGGGCAGCCGCTCACCCTTGTCCACCGCGACGCCGAGGTCGAGGCCGACGTCGACGATCTCGGGGAGGCCGCCGGTCAGGCCCACGAACGAGGGGTCGAACCGGTCGAGGTACTCGCGCAGCGTGGCCGCGTCGTCCCGGGCCGGGTCGGTGGTCACGAAGACCACCTCGACCTGCTCCGCGCACAGAGGCGTCGAGCCGGGTCATGGCCGAGGCCAGGCTGGACATCACTGCCTGGCAGATGTCCGGGCAGCGGGTGTACCCGAAGAAGACCAGGGTCAGCCGGCGGTCGGTGTCGGCTGCCAGCGAGAAGCGTCTCCCCCGCGGTGTCGCTGAGCGCGTCGTCGGGCACGACGTAGGGGTCGGTGAGGAGGGTGCCGGCGTAGTCGCCCTCGTCGGGTGCCCCGCCGCACCCGGCCAGCGGCGCCGCGAGCACGACCGCGGCGGCCGCGGCCCGGAGCCTAGGCACCGCGGACGCCTCCTGGCGAGGTCGGTCGCGAGCGTCGCGAGCGCGGCCCGGCCGGCCGTCGCGGTCACCCGCGTGGTCGAGCAGCGCCCGCACGAACGCCGAGCCGACGATGACGCCGTCGGCGTACGACGCCACTGCGGCGGCCTGCGCGCCGGTGCTCACCCCGAGCCCGACGGCGATCGGCAGGTCGGTCGTCGCGCGGGTGCGTGCCACGAGCGGCTCGGCGAGGTCGCTGGTCGTCTCGCGCGCGCCGGTGACGCCCATGACGGCGGTCGCGTAGACGAACCCCCGGCAGGCGGCGGTCGTCATCGCGAGCCGCTCGTCGGTCGAGCTGGGAGCGACGAGGAAGACCTTGTCGAGGTCGTGCGCGTCGGCGGCCTCGGCCCACTGGGGGTCGCTGTCCGGCGTCAGGTCGGGCGTGATCAGCCCGGCGCCGCCGGCCGCGGCCAGGTCGCGGGCGAACCGCGTCGACGCCGTACCGGTCGACCGGGTTCCAGTAGGTCATGACCACGGTGGGCGTGCCGGTCGCGGCGACCGCCTCCACCGTGCGCAGCACGTCGGAGGTGCGGACGCCGCGTTCCAGCGCCTGCTGCGCGGCCGCCTGGATCGTGGGCCCGTCCATGACGGGGTCGCTGTAGGGCAGGCCGACCTCGATCACGTCGCAGCCCGAGTCGACCAGAACGCGCAGCGACTCGATCGCGCCGTCGACGTCGGGGAAGCCGGCGGGCAGGTAGCCGACGAGGGCGGAGCGGCCCTCGGCGCGGGCGCGCTCGAACGCGGGGGCGACGCTCACCGCTCGGCCCCCTCGGCGGCCGTCCGCCCCGAGGCCGAACCAGCTGATCGCGGTCTCCATGTCCTTGTCGCCGCGGCCGGACAGGTTGACCAGCACCAGCCCGTCCGGGCCGAGCCTGCCGGGCGACCTCGTAGGAGCCCGCCAGCGCGTGGGCGGACTCGACGGCGGCGATGATGCCCTCGGTCCGGGCCAGCAGCGCGAGCGCGTCCATCGCCTCGGCGTCCGTGATCGGCAGGTAGTCGGCGCGGCCGGACTTCGCGAGGTGGGCGTGCTGCGGACCGACGCCGGGGTAGTCGAGCCCGGCGGAGATCGAGTGCGACTCGACCGTCTGGCCGTCCTCGTCCTGGAGCACGAACGTGCGGGCGCCGTGCAGGACGCCGCTCTCCCCCGCGGCGATCGTGGCGGCGTGCCGGCCGGTCTCGACGCCGTCGCCTCCCGCCTCGAAGCCGTAGATGGCGACGTCCCGGTCGTCGAGGAAGGCCGTGAAGAGACCGATCGCGTTGGAGCCGCCGCCGACGCAGGCCGTGATCGCGTCGGGCAGCCGCCCCTCCTGCTCGAGGCACTGCCCGCGAGCCTCGTCGCCGATGCCGCGCGTGAAGTCGCGGACCATGCTCGGGAAGGGGTGGGGGCCGGCCGCGGTCCCGAAGAGGTACGCCGTGTGGTCGACGCTGGCCACCCAGTCGCGGAGCGCCTCGTTGATGGCGTCCTTGAGGGTCGCGCTGCCGGAGTCGACGGGCACCACGGTGGCGCCGAGCAGCTGCATCCGGGCGACGTTGAGCGCCTGGCGCCGGGTGTCGACTGAGCCCATGTAGACGGTGCAGTCGAGCCCGAAGTACGCCGCCGCCGTCGCGGCCGCCACGCCGTGCTGGCCGGCGCCGGTCTCGGCGATCACCCGGGTCTTGCCCATCCGCTGGGTGAGCAGTGCCTGGCCGAGCACGTTGCGCACCTTGTGGGCGCCGGTGTGGTTGAGGTCCTCGCGCTTGAGGAGGATCCGGGCCCCGCCGACCTTCTCGGACAGCCGGGCGGCGTCGTACAGGGGGCTCGGGACGTTGGCGTACTCGCGCAGGATCCGGTCGAATGCGCCGCGGAAGTCCGGGTCGGCCCACGCCTCCTGGTAGGCGACCGTGAGCTCGTCGAGCGCCGCGACCAGTGCCTCGGGCATGTAGCGGCCCCCGAAGTCTCCGAACCAGCCGCGCTCGTCGGCGTCCCAAGGATTGGTCCCGGCGGTCATCCGGTCACTCCCGTCATCGCGCGTACGGCGCCCTCGGGGTCGCCGTCCTTCACCAGAGCCTCTCCCACCAGGACAACCCGGGCGCCCTCGGCGACGTACCGCGAGACGTCGGCCGGGCTGCCGATCCCCGACTCGGCGACCAGGACCCGGTCGTCGGGCACCCGCGGGGCGAGCCGGCCGAACGTGGTGTCGTCGACCGCGAGCGTCTTGAGGTTGCGGGCGTTGACGCCGAGGAGGTCGGCTCCCAGCGCGACCGCGCGGTCGGTCTCGGCCTCGTCGTGCACCTCGACCAGCACCGCGAGACCGAGCGCGCGGGCCTCGTCGTGGAGCGACCGCAGCAGGTCGTCGTCGAGGGCGGCGACGATCAGGAGCGCCAGGTCGGCGCCGGCGGCCCGCGCTTCCAGCAGCTGGTAGGGCTCGACGATGAAGTCCTTGCGGAGCAGCGGTACGTCGACCGCGGCACGGACCGAGCGCAGGTCGGCCAGGCTGCCGCCGAAGCGCCGCTCCTCGGTCAGGACGCTGATCGCGGCCGCGCCGCCGGCGGCGTACCGACTGGCGAGCTCGGCGGGGTCGGGGATCGCTGCGAGTTCACCCTTGCTGGGGCTGCGGCGCTTCACCTCGGCGATCACGCTGGACCCGGCGCCCCGGAAGTGGGGCATCGGGTCGAGCGGTGGGTCGACGTCGGAGAGCGCCGCGCGCAGGTCGGCGACGGAGGTCTCACGACGTCGACGATCGAGGTCGATCCGGACCCCGGCGACGATGTCGTCGAGCACGGACACGAGCGCGCGCCTCAGTGATCGGAGCTGTTCATGCCCAGCTTGGCCATCACGCCGAACACCACGAGCGAGGCCACGCCGATCGCGCAGCCGACCCAGAACAGGGTCATGTTGACCGGGTCGAGCATGAGCGCGATGCCGCCGACGATGAAGCCGAGCATCGCCACCGCGACGCCGGTCCAGGCGGCCGGGGTGTTGCCGTGGCTGTCAGACATGCGGGGCTCTCCTCGAGGCGGGTGGGCGGTGCGCCGTCAGTGTAGTGAAGCGGCGCCGCTGCCGGATCAGGCGGTCGGGTCCCGGCCCTGGTCCAGGGACCTCCACAGGTCGAGGTGGCTCTGCTCCTCGGCGGGGACCGCGTCGCCGGTCGCACCCGGCGCGTCGTACCGGCTCCCCATCTCGGGCCACTGCGGGCACCAGGCGACGGCGAGGGCGGTGGCGCCGACCGAGACGAGGGCCGCGCCTGCCGCGACCCACCACCACAGGGCTACCGTCGATCCGGCCACGTCGCCCGACCCGACGCTCGCCTGTCGGACGGCGTCCGCCACCGCGTCGGGCAGCGCTAGGAGGCCCGCCACCACCGTCGCGGCGACCCCCAGGGAGGCCACCAGCGCGAGTGCGGCCACGGCACGGCGGACCCGGCCGCGCGTGACCAGCACGACGCCCCAGCTCGCCAGCAGCACCAGCGCGACCGGGGTCGCGAGCGGGCTGGAGCCGGCGTCCGCGACGACGTCCAGCGGGTCGGGCGTGGGGCCGTCGGCCGCGGCGTCGACGAACCAGGGCCGGCTGCCGGCGTACGCTGCGAGCGCGCCGGACGCCAGACCCAGCGCGACGACCGGACCGAACGTCCGGCGACGGTCGGTCATCCCCGGTGGACCAGGTGCGCGTCGAAGCAGGTCCGGTCGCCGGTGTGGCACGCCGGCCCGTGCTGGTCGACGGTCACGAGCAGGGTGTCGCCGTCGCAGTCGAGCCGGATCTCGTGCACGTGCTGGGTGTGACCGGAGGTCTCACCCTTCACCCAGTACTCCTGCCGCGAGCGCGACCAGTAGGTGCCGCGACCGGTGTCGATCATCCGGGCGAGCGCCTCGTCGTCGACCCACGCGAGCATCAGCACCTCGCCCGAGTCGCGCTGCTGCACGACCGCCGGGACCAGCCCCTCGGCGTTCCACCTCACGCGCGACGCGATCTCGACGTCCAGCTCGCTCATGCCCCGATGATCCCACGCGCCGAGTCGTGCCTGATTCGGCCCGAATAGTGACTCATTCGGCGCGAGTCGTGACTCATTCCGGAACGAGCCACGACTCGACCCGATTCACCCACGACTCGATCGGAATCAGGCACGACTCGGTCAGCGGGGGGTGAGCTGGGCGACCCAGCTGGAGTGCAGCCCGGCGTAGACCGAGCCCTCCTCGCCGACCAGCTGGGCGTGCGGTCCGCGCTGGACGATCCGGCCACGGTCGACGACCACGACCTCGTCGGCGTTCTCGGCGGTGGAGAGCCGGTGGGCGATGGTCACGGAGGTCCGGCCGGACATCAGTCGCTCGAGGGCGCGCCCGATCCGCATCTCGAGCTGGGGGTCGACCGCGCTGGTGGCCTCGTCGAGGACGAGCAGGTCGGGGTCGGCGAGGTGGGCACGCAGCAGCGCGACCAGCTGCCGCTCGCCGGCCGACAGCGACTCGCCGCGCTGCCCGACCTTGGTGCGCAGCCCGCGCGGCAGCCCCGCCACCCAGTCGGCCAGGCCGAGCTCCTCGGCGCTCGCGAGGATGTCGGCCTCGGTGGCGTCGAGCTTGCCGTAGCGCACGTTGGCGGTGATCGTGTCGTCGAACAGGAAGCCCTCCTGGGGCACGAGCACCACGCTCGAGCGCAGGCTGACGGCCGCGATCTCGCGGACGTCGATCCCGTCGAGCAACACCCGTCCCCGGCTCGGGTCCATCAGCCGCGTGAGCAGCTTGGCGAACGTCGACTTGCCCGACCCGGTCTCGCCGACGATGGCCACCCGGGTGCCGGAGTCGATGGTCATCGACACGTCGCGCAGCACGGGTGGACCGCCGGGGTAGGCGAACGAGACGTCCTCGAACGTGACGTCGATCGGGCCGCGCGGCAGCGTCTCGCCCTCGGGACCGGGGTCGACCAGGTCGGCCGGCGTCTCGAGGATGCCGATCACCCGGCGCCAGCTCGCGATGGCGTTCTGGGCGTCGGTGAGGATCTGGGTGCCCATCTGCACCGGCCCGACGAACAGCGTCACGAGGAAGGCGAAGGCCAGCACGGTGCCGGCGGTCATGCCGCTGGTGAAGCCGAGCAGCACGCCGACGATGAGCACGCCGGCGTTCGCGAGCCCGGCCGAGAGCCCGCCGAGCGAGAACGAGACGACGGTGTACTGCTGTGCCTTCACGCTGGCGGCCTTGAAGTCGTCGATGGCGGTGTCGATCCGCGCCTGGGTGCGGTCCTCGACGGCGTACGAGCGCACGACCTCGGCGCCGACGACCGGCTCGGAGATCGCGGAGAGCAGCACGCCCACCTGGTGGCGCACCACGCCGTAGGCGGCGGACAGCTTGCGCTGAAACCAGCGGATGGAGAGGAACAGCGGCGCGAAGGCGATCCAGACGACCAGCGCCAGCTGCCAGCTGTAGACGAACATGATGACGCTCGCGACCAGCATCTGGCCGATGCTCACCACGAACAGCAGGCCGCCGAACACGAGGAACTGGCTCACCTGGTCGACGTCGCTGGTCACGCGCGACACCAGCGCGCCGCGGCGCTCGGTGTTCTGGGTGAGCAGCGGCAGGTCGTGGACGTGGCGGAAGGCCTTGATCCGCAGCGTCGCGAGGCCGCGCTCGGAGGTGCGGAACAGCCGACTCGTCATGAAGTACGACGCGAGGCTGGTCACCCCGATGCCCCCCGCAGCAACCAGGCACATCCACACCACGAACGAGACGTCCGGGCCGCCGTCGCCGTTGATGCCCCGGTCGAGCGTCTGCTGAACGGCGATCGGCACGATCACCTGACCGAACGACGCGACCACTGCGAACACCAGGGTGAGGCCGATCCCGTCGCGCAGCTCGGGGCTGATCGTCACACCACGCCGGATCGTGTCCATGGCGGCGAGGTCGTCGCCGGTGTCCATCCGGGTGCCGCTGGTGGGCTCCCTCACCGTGCTCACCGGCGCTCACCCGCTCCGGCCGACTCGTCGTGGGGTGCGTGCTCGTGCTCGTAGGCGTTGACCAGCCGGGCGTAGGCCGGGCTCCGGTCGATCAGCTCGTCGTGGGTGCCCCGGTCGGCGATCCGGCCGTCGGAGAGGTGGACCACCTCGTCGGCCAGCGCGATCGTCGCCTTGCGGTAGGCGACCACCACCACGGTGCCGCCGCGCCGGTCGTGGCGCAGCGTGGCCAGGATCCGTGCCTCGACCTCGGGGTCGACCGCGGACGTGGCGTCGTCGAGGATCAGCAGCCGCGGCCGCCGCACCAGTGCCCGCGCCAGGGAGATCCGCTGCCGCTGCCCGCCGGAGAGCGACGTGCCGCGCTCCCCCAGCGTCGTGTCGAGACCGTCGCCGAGCGCCGCCACGAAGCCGTCGGCCTCGGCCGCCCGCAGTGCCGCCCAGACCTCGTCGTCGGGGACGTCGGCGCCCAGCGTCACGTTGCCGCGCACCGTGTCGTCGAACAGGAACGCGGTCTGACCCACGACGGAGACGGAGTCGGCGAGCTCGCCGCGGGCCAGCTCGCGCAGGTCGACGCCGTCGACCAGGATCCGGCCGCGGTCGGGATCGATCAGGCGGGTGAGCAGCGACGTGAGCGTGCTCTTGCCGGAGGCCGTCGCGCCGACGAGGGCGACGGTGCGGCCGGGTGCCACGTCGAACGTGACCTCCTCCAGCACCGGGACCTCCTGCTCGTAGGCGTAGCCGACCCGGTCGACGGTCAGGTGGGCGCCGGAGCGGGTGTCGTCGTCGAGGGCGGCGCTGCCGTAGGGCATGGCGCCGGTCGCATCGATGACCCGCTGCGCGCGGTGGAAGCCGACCACGCTGCGCGGGAACTCCCCCAGCAGCCAGCCGATCGAGCGGATCGGGAAGGAGACGATGGTGAGCAGGTAGGCGACGGTGACGACGTCACCGGCGTCGGTGGCGCCGCTGAGGACCCGCTGCACGCCGACGGCGAGCACGACCAGCACCCCGAGGTTGGGCAGCGAGGCCAGGGTCGGGTCGAACGCCGCCCGGATCCGGCCGGCGCGGACGTTGACGTCGCGCAGCTCGTGGGCCCTGGCGGTGAAGCGGTCGGTCTCCTCCCCCTCCCGGCCGAGGGTCTTGACCACCAGCGCGCCGTCGAAGGACTCGTGCGCGATCTCGCTCACCTCGGCCCGCAGGCCCTGGGCGCGGGTCATCAGCGGTGACGAGAGCTTCTGGTAGATCAGGTTGGCCACCACGACGGCCGGGAACACGAGCAGTCCGACGATCGCCATCACGACGTCCGCGACGAGCATCTGGGCGACGGCGATCACCATCATCACCACCGTCCCTACCGCCATCGGGAGCGGCGCGATCGGGCCCCACGCGGCCTCCACGTCGGAGTAGGCGTTGGAGAGCAGCTGCCCAGTGGGGTGGCGCTGGTGCCACTCCATCGGCAGCGCGAGGTACTGGCGGGTGACGGCGCGACGGGTGTGGGCCTGCATGCGGTACTGCATGACACCAGCGCCCAGCCGCCGCGCCACGATGCCGATCGCCCGCAGCAGCGCGACCCCGAGGAACAGCGCGAGCACCGCCCACAGCAGGCCCGAGCCGATCTCGCCGTCGCGGAACGCGGGGACGACGACGTGGTCGGTGGCCCACCCGAGCACCCAGGCGTCGGCGACCGTCATCGCGCCGAACAGGAAGCTGCCGACGGTGGAGAGGATGAAGATCTTGCGCTCGCGCCGGACGGCGAACCCGAGTACGGCGAAGCCTTCACGTGTCGTCGACCCGCGGTGCTCGCCCCACTCGTCCGTCACTGCTGCCCGTGCTCCCCTCGACCGGTCGGACCGGATCCGACTCTGCCCCAACAGGGGCGCCCGGACAGGCTATTCCTCGTCACCGACATCGCCGAATCAGACGGGCCGAATCCGACGGGCCGACTCCGACGGGGTCACCGGACCGGGTGGCCACTCGCCGCCAGCGCCTGCTTCACGTCGCCAACGCGGAGCGTGCCGAAGTGGAAGACCGTCGCCGCGAGCACGGCGTCGGCGCCGGCCTCGACCGCGGGGGCGAAGTGCTCGACCCGGCCGGCACCGCCCGATGCGACCACGGGCACCGACACCTCGCGGCGTACGGCGGAGATCAGCTCGAGGTCGAACCCGTCGGTCGTCCCGTCGGCGTCCATCGCGTTGAGCAGGATCTCGCCCGCCCCCAGCTCGGCCGCGCGCGCCGCCCACGCGACGGCATCGAGTCCGGCGGAGGTCCGGCCGCCGTGCGTGGTGACCTCGAAGCCCGACGCGGTGCCCGGGGCCCGCCGGGCGTCGACCGAGAGCACCAGGACCTGTCTGCCGAAGCGGTCCGCGATCTCACCGACCAGCTCGGGCCGGTGGATCGCGGCGGTGTTGACGGCCACCTTGTCGGCGCCGGCGCGCAGCAGCCGGTCGACGTCGTCGGCGCTGCCGACACCCCCGCCAACGGTCAGCGGGATGAAGACCTCCTCGGCGCACCGGGACACGATCTCCAGCGTGGTGGCCCGGCCCTCGTGCGAGGCGGAGATGTCGAGGAAGGTCAGCTCGTCAGCGCCCTCCGCGTCGTAGGCCCGCGCCAGCTCGACCGGGTCGCCCGCGTCGCGCAGCTGCTGGAAGTTGACGCCCTTGACCACCCGCCCGGCGTCGACGTCGAGACAGGGGATGACGCGGACGGAGAGGCTCATGCGCGCCCGCCGGCCCGGGTCAGGGCCAGCGCGTCCTCGAGCGTGAACCGGCCCTCGTAGAGCGCGGTCCCGACGATGGCACCCTCCACCCCGTCGTCGACCAGGCCCATCAGCGCGGCGAGGTCGGCGAGCTCGGTGATGCCGCCGCTCGCGACGACCGGCTGGTTGGTGGCCGCGCACACCTCGCGCAGCAGCGTGAGGTTCGGACCCTGGAGCATGCCGTCCTTGTCGACGTCCGTGACGACGTAGCGGGCGCAGCCCTCACGGTCGAGCCGCGCCAGGACGTCGTACAGGTCGCCGCCCTCGCGGGTCCAGCCGCGCGCCGCCAGCGTCCGGCCGCGTACGTCGAGCCCGACCGCCACCCGGTCGCCGTACTCGGCGATCGCGGCGGCGCACCACTCCGGCTGCTCGAGCGCGGCGGTGCCGAGGTTCACGCGCCGGCAGCCGGTCGCCATCGCGGCCCGCAGCGACTCGTCGTCGCGGATCCCGCCGCTCATCTCGACGTCGAGGTCGAGCCGGCCGACGATCTCCGCCTGGAGCTCGCGGTTGTGACCGCGGCCGAACGCCGCGTCGAGGTCGACCAGGTGGAGCCACTCCGCTCCCGCCTCCTGCCAGCGCAGGGCCGCCTCCACGGGGTCGCCGAACCGCTTCTCGGAGCCGGCGACGCCCTGGACGAGCTGCACCGCCTGGCCGCCGGCGATGTCGACGGCGGGCAGCAGCTGCAGGTGGCTCATCGGGCCCCTCCCAGGCTCTCGACCCAGCTGCGCAGCAGCCGGGCACCGGCGTCGCCGGACTTCTCGGGGTGGAACTGGGTGGCGCTCAGCGGCCCGTTCTCGACCGCGGCGACGAACCGGTCCCCGCCGTGCTCGGCCCAGGTCACCAGCGGCTCCCGGGTCCGGCCGTGGGTGACCAGGTCCCAGGACCGTGCGGCGTACGAGTGCACGAAGTAGAAGCGCTCGTCCTCGATGCCCGCGAACAGTGCGGACCCGGCGGGCACCTGGACGGTGTTCCAGCCCATGTGCGGCACGACCGGCGCCTGCAGCCGGGTGACGGAACCCGGCCACTCCCCGGTGCCCTCCGAGGTCACGCCGTGCTCCACGCCGTGCTCGAACAGCACCTGCATCCCGACGCAGATGCCCAGCACCGGGCGCCCGCCGGCCAGCCGGCGCCCGATCAGCCGGTCGCCCCGGACCTCCCGGAGGCCCGCCATGCACGCGGCGTACGCCCCGACGCCGGGGACCACCAGCCCGTCGGCGGCCAGGCCCGCCTCGAGGTCGGCCGTCAGGGCGACGTCGGCACCGGCCCGTTCGAGAGCGCGTACGACGGAGCGCAGGTTGCCCGACCCGTAGTCGAGCACGACGACGGAGCTCAGAGGGTGCCCTTCGTCGAGGGCACGCCCGTCTCCCGCGGGTCGATCGCGACCGCGTCGCGGAACGCCCGCGCGAACGCCTTGAACTGCGTCTCGACGAGGTGGTGCGGGTCGCGGCCGGCGAGCACCCGTACGTGCAGCGCGAGGTGGGCGTGGAAGGCCAGCGTCTCGAACACGTGGCGGGTGAGCGAGCCGGGGAAGCCGGGCCCGCTGTCGCCGCCGATCACGACGTACGCCTGGCCGTCGGGCTCGCCGGTGTGGACGCAGTAGGGCCGCCCCGACACGTCGACCACGGCCTGCACCAGCGCCTCGTCGAGCGGCACGGTGGCGTCGCCGAACCGGCGGATCCCGGTCTTGTCGCCGAGCGCCCCGCGGATCGCCTGCCCGAGCACGATCGCGGTGTCCTCGACGGTGTGGTGGGCGTCGACGTGGGTGTCTCCGGAGGTGTGGACGACCAGGTCGACCAGCGCGTGCCGGGCGAAGGCGATCAGCATGTGGTCGTAGAACCCGACGCCCGTGGAGACGTCGTGGCGGCCGGTGCCGTCGAGGTCGACCTCGACGTGGACCTTCGACTCGGTCGTCTGCCGGTCCAGGGTCGCGGTGCGGCTCATGGCGCCTCCTTCGTTGGGTTGGTCTCCATCACCTCGGCGAGTGCCGTCCGAAATGATCGCATCTCCGCGGGGGTGCCCACCGACACGCGCAACCATCCGGACGGTCCGGTCTCCCGGATCAGCACCCCGCGGTCGACCAGCGCCTGCCAGACCGCATGCCGGTCGGCGAACGTCCCGAACAGCACGAAGTTGGCGTCGCTGTCGGCCACCGCGAGCCCCTGCCCCCGCAGCCAGGTGACCGTGTCGTCGCGCTCGGTCCGCAGGTCAGCGACCCGCGCGAGCAGCTCGTCGGCGTGCCGGAGCGCCGCGAGCGCGGTTGCCTGGGTGACCGCGGAGAGGTGGTAGGGCAGCCGGACGACGCGGACGGCGTCGCAGATCGCGGGGTCGGCCGCCAGGTAGCCGAGCCGGGCCCCGGCCAGCGCGAACGCCTTGCTCATGGTGCGGGTCACCACGAGGTTCCGGTGCTCGGGCAGCAGCGCGAGCGCGCTCGGCGTGCCGTCGCGGCGGAACTCGCCGTACGCCTCGTCGACGACGACGAGACCGGGGTCGGCGGCCGCGCACAGCGCCGACACCGCCGCCGGCGGCAGCGCGGTGCCGGTGGGGTTGTTCGGGCTGGGCAGCAGCACCACCGACGGTCGCCGCTCCTCGACCAGGGCCCGCGCGTGGCCGAGGTCCAGCGTGAAGTCCTGCTCGCGGTGGCCGGCGACCCACTCGGTGACCGTGTCGCGGGCGTACTCCGGGTACATCGAGTACGTCGGCGCGAAGCTGAGCGCCACCCGGCCCGGGCCCCCGAACGCCTGGAGCAGCTGCAGCATGACCTCGTTGGAGCCGTTGGCGGCCCACACCATCGCCGGCGTGATCCCGGCGCCGCCGGACCGGTCGAGGTACGCCGCGAGGGCCTCGCGCAGCGCGACCAGCTCGCGGTCCGGGTACCGGTTCAAGGACGACGCGGCCTCCCCCACGGCCCGCGCGATGTCCGCCGCGCACTCCGGGCTCGGCGGGTACGGGTTCTCGTTGACGTTCAGCTGCACCGGCACCTGCTCACGGGACAGCTGCGGCGCGCCGTACGGCTCGATCCCCCGCAGCTCCTCACGCAGCGGGGGCCAGTCGGCCGCGCTCATCGTGGCTCGTCCAGCCGGACCGACACGGCTTGGCCGTGGCCGGGCAGGTCCTCCGCCTCGGCCAGCGTGACCACGTGGTCCGCGACCTCGCCGAGCGCCTCGCGGGTGTACTCCACGACGTGCACCGACCTGAGGAAGGCGCGCACGCTCAGTCCCGAGGAGTGGCACGCGCAGCCGCCGGTCGGGAGCACGTGGTTGGAGCCCGCGGCGTAGTCGCCCAGGCTGACCGGCGCGAACGGTCCGACGAAGACGGCACCGGCGTTGACGACCCGCCCCGCCACGGCGGCGGCGTCGCGAGTGTGGATCTCGAGGTGCTCGGCGGCGTAGCCGTTGACGACGGCGAGGCCCTGCTCGACGTCGTCGACCAGCACGATGCCCGACTGCTGGCCGCCGAGCGCGGTCGAGATCCGCTCCGTGTGACGGGTCTCGTGCACCTGCTTCTCGAGCTCGACGACCACGTCGTCGGCCAGCCGCTCCGAGTCGGTCACGAGCACGCTCGCGGCCGCCGGGTCGTGCTCGGCCTGGCTGATCAGGTCGGCCGCGACGTACGCCGGGTCGGCGGAGTCGTCCGCCAGGATCGCGATCTCGGTGGTGCCGGCCTCGGAGTCGATCCCGACGACCCCGCGCACGAGGCGCTTCGCCGCGGCGACGTAGACGTTGCCGGGACCGGTCACGAAGTCGACCGGCCGGCACGGACCGGCTCCGTAGGCGAACATCCCGATCGCCTGGGCGCCGCCCACGGCGTACACCTCGTCGACGCCCAGCAGCGCGCACGCCGCGAGGATGGTGGGGGCGGGGAGCCCGCCGTGCTCGCGCTGGGGCGGGCTCGCGAGCGCGATCGACCCGACGCCGGCGACCTGCGCGGGCACCACGTTCATGACCACGCTCGACACCAGCGGCGCGAGTCCGCCGGGGACGTAGAGGCCGACCCGGGCCATCGGGACCTTCCGGTGCGTGACGAGCGCCCCGGGCGCGACCTCGGTGGTCACGTCCTGCTCCCGCTCGGCCTCGCAGGTGGCGCGCAGCCGGCGGATCGACTCCTCCAGCCCGGCCCGCACCCGCGGGTCGAGCTCCTCGAGCGCCGTCCGGAGCGCGCCCGCCGGCACGGCGACGTCGTCGAGGTCGACCCCGTCGAACTGCCGACCGTGCTCCAGGACCGCCTCGACCCCGCGGGCGCGGATCGCCTCCAGCACCGGCCGGATCGCGTGAGCCGCGGTCTCGACGTCCAGCTCGGCGCGCGGCACCACCGCGCGGTAGTCGACGGGACCATCGGTCCCGCGGAGGTCGATGCGGCGGATCACGCCCCCGATTCTAGGTTCGCGGGGCAGGCCGTCCCGCAGCGACGTCGCTGGCTGGGACGCGCGCCTGCCGCGACTGGCTGGTCCACCCGCCTACAGTCGAGGTGTGGACGACGCCCTGCCGATGTTCCCCCTGAACGTCGTGCTGTTCCCTGGCGTCAGCGTCCCGCTCCACGTCTTCGAGGACCGGTACCGAGCACTGGTGCACCACCTGCTGCGGGTCCCGGACCCGACGGACCGGGTCTTCGGCTCGGTCGCGATCCGCGAGGGCTACGAGGTGGGCGACCACGGGGCCCAGTCGCTCTACCGGGTCGGGTGCCGGGTGCGGATGACCGACGTGCAGCCGCACCCGGACGGCACGTTCGACCTGGTCGCGGTGGGACTGGACCGGATCGAGCTCGAGCGGCTCGACGGGTCCGGCCCGTTCCCTCGCGGCGTGGTCCACGAGCGGCCCGAGTCCGGCCCGCCGGTGCCGGCCGAGGTCGTGGAGCGGGCCCGGGCGATGTTCACCGCCTACCGGGTGGCCCTGTCGGAGATCCGCGGCGACCCCTACCCGGCCGAGCTGCCGCGCGACGCGACGTACCTCTCCTGGACGCTGTCGGCCCTCGCGCCGCTGCCACTCCCCGACCGGCAGGCGCTGCTGGAGGCCGAGGACCCCTCCGAGCGGCTGGTCCTCGTCACCGACCTGCTGCGCACCGAGCTGCGCGCCATGAACGTCATCCCGTCGCTGCCCGCCACCGAGGTCGCGCGCACCCGTTGGTCCCCGAACTGAGGATGGCCGGGAAGCGAGCCGGTGGTGGGACACCGGCGACGGCCGCGCTCGACCGGGCCGGGGTCGGGTACCGGCTGCACCCCTACGACCACGACCCGCGGGCGGCGTCCTACGGGCTGGAGGCGGCGACCGCGCTCGGTGTCGACCCGGCCCGGGTGTTCAAGACCCTGCTGGCCTCGCTCGACGGCTCGCTCGTGGTCGGCATCGTGCCCGTGTCGGGCCGGCTCGACCTGAAGGCGCTCGCGCGGGCGCTCGGCGGCAGCAGGGCCGTGATGGCCGACGTGGCCGACGCCGAACGCGCCACCGGGTACGTCGCCGGAGGGATCTCGCCGGTCGGCCAGCGGCGGCCGCTGCGGAGCGTCCTCGACGCCTCCGCGCTCGACCACGACACGATCCTCGTGTCGGCGGGCCGGCGCGGGCTCGACCTGGAGCTGGCTCCGGCCGACCTGGTCGCGATCACCGGGGCGGTCACGGGCCAGGTCGGTCGGAGCTGAGGTCCTCCCGGACCCGGGTCAGTCGGTGGTGAGCCGGAAGATGGCGTGCGCGCCCTCGTCCGTCGTCCAGGTGCTGAACCCGAGGCCCTGCAGCGGCGCGAGGTTCTCGGCCACGTCCGGCTCGCCCTCGGCGAGCGAGGTCAGCCAGTCGCCGGCGTCGAAGTTGACGTAGAACAGCGCACTGGCCTGCTCCGCCTCCCGCACGACGTTCTGGAACGCGTCGGAGTCACCGAGCCCACCGTCCTCGAGGAGCGAGGCGCGGTAACCGGCGTTGGGGCCGATCGCGACCAGGTCGCCGTCGGCGTCGGTGCCGAACGTCTCCGGCGGTGCGCCGAGCGACTCGGTGAGCCGGGCCACGACGTCCTGGATCTTGGCGGCGTCTCCCTGCACCTTGGCACCGAGGGGCAGGTCGCTGCCGTCGCTCGAGCTGAACAGCGCCTCCAGGTCGAGGTCGCTGCCCAGGGCCAACGCAGCGGACTCACCGGTCAGGGCCTCGAGGTCCGCGACCGTGAGGCTCGTCGACGCCTCGAGCTCCGCGGCCAGGTCGTCCGCGGTCAGCTCACCACCTGACATGGCGGCGGCCTGGTCGAGCGCCTTCGTCAGCCATCCCTCGGGGAGGCCGAACCCGAGCGCGACGGCGGTGTTCTCGGGCAGCGTGCTCACGACGTCGTCGCCACGGTCGGTGGCCAGGTTGGCCATCTCGTCGGCCCCGGCTGCGCCGACCGCCTCGAACTCGAGCGCCCCGTCGTCGAAGCGCAGCGTGGCCGCCATGCCCTGGAAGTCCTCGAGCGCCTTCGTCATCTCCTCGGGCAGCTCCTCCTCGGGCAGACCCTCGGAGCTGTCGAAGCCACCCATCGGCGACATCCCCATCGGGAAGGCGCGCAGCGAGTCGAGCAGCAGCCCGCCCGCGTCCGGGGACGCGTAGAAGCTCATGACGCCGGCGTCGCCGAGCTCGCCGTTCCACCTCTGGAAGGTCTCGTCGTCGGCCAGGCTGCCGTCGGCGTCGACGACCTCCTGCGCCAGCTTCTCGGTCTCGGCGATCACGGCCCAGTCACCCTCGATCACCCAGCCACCCACGTCGCTGCCCGCGCAGTCACGCAGCGTGGCGAGGCCCTCCTCGGCAGCGTCCGCGTCGCTCACCTGCAGGACACCGACCGGGGTCGGCACGTCCTCACCGAGGTCGACCGCCGCGGCGGCGAAGCGGTAGCCCAACCACGGCTTGACGTCGTCGGCGTAGCTGAGTCCGTCGCAGTCCTTCTCCAGCTCGGAGAACACCTTCTCCAGCAGGTCGTCGTCGGCGTCGAAGCCGTTGAGCTCCTTCTTGATCGCCGGGAACTTGTCGAGCATCCGGAAGGCCTCGATCTTCTGGCCACCGCTCGGGTCGAGGTCGACGCTGGCGTAGCCGACGGTCGAGGCGGGCAGCACCTCGGAGGGCTGGGGGCCGCTGGCGAAGAACGACATCGCCGCCCACACGCCGCCGCCGACCACGAGCAGACCAGCGATCGCACCACTGGCGACCAGCGTCGTACGGCGGCCGCCGCTCGATCCGGTGCCCGAACCAGTCGGCTCCAGCGGCTCGCCGCTGCTCTGGTCGAGGTACTCAGGACCGCCCGGAGGCGGAGTGGTGCTGGACATGTGTGATCTCCCCGTGAAGTGGTGATGGTGCGTCAGACGCGGCCCGGCCCACGCCGGTTCCGCACCCGGACCCTACCGAGCCGGCTCCTCGGCTACGCGTGGGACCGACGAGTCGATGTCAGACCGATATAAACCACCGCGACGCCGATCATCGCCCCCGCGGGGAAGGCGCCGAGCGCCCAGTCGCCGGATACCGCCAGCGTGTCGGGCAGCACGGTCTTGTTGGGCGACGTACGGGCGAGCACCTCGGGGTCGGGCGGGGCCAGCGCAGTGCCGACCTGCAGCATCAGCCAGGCGGCGAGCACCGAGCCGACCGCGACGGCCGCGAGCGTGGCGAGCTCGACCCGGTCGACCAGGTAGGCGCTGCTGACGCCCACCAGGATCCCGCCGAGCAGTCCCACGACGACGTAGAGGGCGGTGCCCGAGAACAGACCCCGGCTCTCGTAGAAGTCGACGCTCCAGACGTGACCACGGACGACCCCGGTCGGCGGGGTCCACCAGGTCTCCCACGCCAGACCGGCCAGTGCCCCGACCACCGCGCACCCGACGAGGACGAGCAGGACGTCGCGCACCACCCACCCGGGCGACACGTGGCGGGTCGGCGGGTGGGTGCTGCTCAGCCCTGCAGACATCCGGGCCCCAACAGCTGCTTGAGGTCGGCGAACAGCGCCGGCGACGGCGTGACCCGCAACCGGTCGTCGAGCTTGAGCACGGTCGTCGCGCTGCGGGCGAGCAGCCTCAGCTGCACCTCGGTGGTGCCGGGGTGGGTGCCGAGCACCTCCTTGAGCTGCTCGACCACGGGCGTGGTGCACCGGGTCGAGGGGAGCGTGATCACGACCGGCCCGCTGGGGCCGTCGGTGAGGTCGGGGACCGTCACCTCCTGGGCGTGCACCTCCGGCTGGTCCTTGCTGCGCGAGAGCCGGCCGCGGACCGTGATGATGGCGTCCTCGCTGAGGTGGGTGCTGGCCAGCTGGTAGGCGCTGGGGAACATCAGCACGTCGATGGCGCCGTCGAGGTCCTCGAGCGTGACCAGCGCCCACGTGTCGCCGCGCTTGGTGATCTTGCGCTGCACCGACGTGACGAGGCCGCTGATCGTGATCGGCGAGCCGTCGGCCCGCTCCTCGTCGAGCATCAGCTGGCCGATGCTGCAGTCGGTGCCCCGCGAGAGCAGGTGCTCGAGGCCGAGCAGCGGGTGGTCGGACACGTAGAGCCCGAGCATCTCGCGCTCGTGGCCCAGCAGGGTCATCTTGTCCCACTCGCCGATGTCGGGGATCGCGACCGAGATGCCGAAGCCGCCGCCCTCCTCGTCGAGCCCGTCGAACAGGGAGTCCTGACCGATCGCCTCGTTGCGCTTGAGGTCGACGTACTGGTCGACCGCCGTCTCGTGGACCTGGACCAGCGCGCGCCGGAAGTGCTTCATGTCGTCGAAGGCACCGGCCTTCACCAGCGACTCGATCACGCGCTTGTTGCAGACCAGCGCGGGCACCTTGCTCATGAAGTCGTTGAAGTCGAGGTAGCGGCCCTGCTCCTGCCGGGCCGCCACGATCGCCGAGACCACGTTGGAGCCGACGTTGCGGATGGCGGTGAGGCCGAACCTGATGTCGGTCCCGACCGGGGTGAACGTCGCCTGCGACTCGTTGACGTCGGGCGGCAGCACCTGGATCTTCATCCGGCGACACTCGTTGAGGTAGATCGCCATCTTGTCCTTGTCGTCCTTCACCGAGGTGAGGAGCGCTGCCATGTACTCCGGCGCGTAGTGCGCCTTGAGGTAGGCGGTCCAGTAGGAGATGAGGCCGTACGCCGCGGTGTGGGCCTTGTTGAAGGCGTAGTCGGAGAACGGCACCAGGGTGTCCCACAGCGCCTTGATCGCGCGGTCGGAGTAGCCGTTGGCCCTCATGCCCTCGGAGAAGGGGATGTACTCGGCGTCGAGCACCTCCTTCTTCTTCTTGCCCATCGCCCGGCGCAGCAGGTCGGCCTGTCCGAGGCTGTAGCCCGCGAGCTTGCGGGCCACCTCCATGACCTGCTCCTGGTAGACGATCAGGCCGTAGGTCTTGCCGAGGATCTCCGAGAGCGGCTCGGCGAGCTCGGGGTGGATCGGCGTGATGTCCTGCTTGCCGTTCTTGCGGAGCGCGTAGTTGGTGTGGCTGTCGACACCCATCGGCCCTGGCCGGTAGAGAGCCAGCACCGCCGAGATGTCCTCGAAGCTGTCGGGCTTCATCAGCCGCAGCAGGCTGCGCATCGCGCCGCCGTCGAGCTGGAAGACGCCGAGCGTGTTGCCAGTGCCGAGCAGCGCGTAGGAGTCACGGTCGTCGAGCGGCAGGTCCTCGAGCACGAGCGTCTCGCCGCGGTTGACCTCGATGTTGCTCAGGCAGTCGTCGAGGACGGTCAGGTTGCGCAGCCCGAGGAAGTCCATCTTGATGAGGCCGAGCTGTTCGCAGGTCGGGTAGTCGAACTGCGTGATGATCGCGCCGTCCTGCGGGCGCCGCATGAGGGGGATCACGTCGAGCAGTGGCGCGCGCGACATGATCACGCCAGCGGCGTGCACGCCCCACTGACGCTTGAGGCCCTCGATCCCGATCGCGGTGTCGACCACGTTCTTGACGTCCGCGTCGGCCTCGTAGATCCCGCGGAACTCCCCGGCCTCGCCGAACCGCTTGTGCTCGGCGTTGAACAGGTCCTTGAGGGGGACGTCCTTGCCCATCACCGCGGGCGGCATCGCCTTGGTGATCCGGTCGCCCATCGCGAAGGGGTAGCCGAGGATGCGGGAGGAGTCCTTGACGGCCTGCTTGGCCTTGATCGTGCCGTAGGTGACGATCATGGAGACCCGGTCGTCGCCGTACTTCTCGGACACGTAGCGGATGACCTCGCCGCGCCGGCGCTCGTCGAAGTCGATGTCGAAGTCGGGCATCGAGACCCGGTCGGGGTTGAGGAAGCGCTCGAAGATCAGGCCGTGGAACAGCGGGTCGAGGTCGGTGATCCGCATCGCGTAGGCGCACATCGAGCCGGGGCCGGAGCCGCGGCCGGGCCCGACCCGGATGCCGTTGTCCTTGGCCCAGTTGATGAAGTCGGCGACGACGAGGAAGTAGCCGCAGAAGCCCATCTCGGTGATGACGCCGACCTCGAAGTCGGCCTGTGCGCGGACGTCCGCCGGGATGCCGCCGGGGTAGCGGTGCCGGAGCCCGGCCTCGACCTCCTTGACGAACCAGGACGTCTCGTCCTCGCCCTCGGGCACCGGGAAGACCGGCATGTAGGTGCCGCTGCCCTCGCGGAACTGGACGTCGCAGCGCTCGGCGATGAGCAGGGTGTTGTCGCAGGCCTCCGGCAGCTCGCGCCACAGCTCGCGCATCTCGGCCGCGGACTTGACGTAGTAGCCGTCGCCGTCGAACTTGAAGCGCTTCGGGTCGCTCATGACGCTGCCCGACGACACGCAGAGCAGGTGCTCCTGGGACGCGGCGTCCTCGCGTCGTACGTAGTGGGAGTCGTTGGTCGCGATCGGCTTGATCCCGAGGTCGCGGCTGAGCTTGAGCAGGTCGTCACGGACCCGGCGCTCGATGGACAGGCCGTGGTCCATCAGCTCGAGGAAGTAGTTGTCGCGGCCGAGGATGTCCTGGAAGTCGGCGGCCGACTGCCGCGCCTTGGCGTAGTCACCGATCCGTAGCCAGGTCTGGACCTCGCCCGAGGGGCAGCCGGTGGTCGCGATCAGGCCCTTGGCGTACTCGCTCAGGAGCTCACGGTCGGCCCGTGGCTGGTAGAAGAAGCCCTCCATGCTGGCCCGGCTGCTGAGCCGGAAGAGGTTGTGCATGCCCGCGGTGTTCTCGGCGAGCAGCGTCATGTGGGTGTAGGAGCCCGACCCGGAGACGTCGTCGTCCCCGCCGTCGTTCCACCGGACCCGCTTCTTCTCGTAGCGCGACGTGTTGGGTGTGAAGTAGGCCTCCATCCCGATGATCGGCTTGACGCCGTGCTTGCGCGCCTTCGACCAGAAGTCGTAGGCCCCGAACACGTTGCCGTGGTCGGTCATCGCGATCGCGTCCATGCCGAGCTCGGCGGTGCGGGCGAACAGGTCGTCGAGCCGGGCGGCACCGTCGAGCATGGAGTACTCGGTGTGCACGTGGAGGTGGGCGAAGGAGTCGCCGGACGATCCAGCCATCGGTGGTGGTGGCACTCCCCTCACAGGTCGGACGGGCCTCACAGGTCGGACGGGCCTCACGGGTCGGACGGGCACACGACGAGCACGCAGCAACGACGGCACGAGGGCGCCGGTGGGTGGTGCTCGGGGGAAGGACCTGAAGCCTACGGCAGCCGTCGGGGTGATCGTGACAGGACACGGGGACAGCCGTTGACCGGTGGGCTCGGGGCGTCGATCGGGGTGGCGCCGCCCTGACTGCTCGGGCCGCCGAGTTCGTCGACGCTCACGTGGCACCGGTCGCGCAGAAGGTGCGCCCCACCCAGCTGGAGCGGTTGGTGACGGAGGCGGTCGGCCGGTTCATGCCCGAGACCGCGGAGCGGCGTCGGCGCGAGGCTGCGGACGGGCGGCATTTCACGATCGACCACGACCAGGTCTCCTTCGCCGGCACCTCGCTGGTCACCGGGGAGCTGGACCTGGCCGATGCCTTGGACCTGGAGGACGCGATCCGCGGCATCGCTGCCCAGCTTGCCGACCTCGGGTCGCAGGACTCCTGCGATGCGCGGCGGCCGCCCCCACGACCGACCTGGTGGTCAAGCCCGTCCTGGACCTGGCCGACCACGTCCACGTGGACGCCTACGAGGTTCCCGACCGGATCGCCGAACAACTTGCGCTTCGCGACCACACCTGCGTCTTCCCCTGGTGCAGCCGACCCGCCCGCAGGCTGAGGCCGGACGAGCACGGGTGCGACTGCGACCACGCGATCCCTTATCGCACCGACGGCTCAGACGGCGGCGGACACGCTCAGACGTGCAGCTGCCGGCTCGCGCCACTGTGTCGACACCATCACCGCCACAAGACCTTCTCCGCTTGGTCCTACCGCGTCCTCGAACCCGGCTCCTATCTGTGGACCAGCCCCCACCGCGATCTCTACCTCCGCGACCACGAGGGCACCCGCGACCTCACCCGTGAGGCGCCACCGCCGCGCGACGATCTGCGCCGAGAATGACCCCACCCCACACCCCGCCGGGCTGCGCGGGGTACGTGGCGTGTGACGAGTGGATTCTCGCTTCGAATGCCTGGAGCTGCTAACAGGAGACCGGGGTCAGGTTCCCGGCGGCGAGTAGTCGACCTTCGTGTTTGCGGCCGTGTCCATCTGCGCTGGCGTCAACAGCACGACAGTCTCGTACCTGCTCACGGCACCTGTCTGACCGACCGTGCCAGCGATGGCTGCCATCGCCTCGTGGCTCGGCGCCTCGACGATGGCATACAGGTCATCTGACCCGAACGAGAAGTAGACACCATCCACAGAGCCGCCGACGCCGGAGGCCAACCTTTCGATGGCTTCCGCGCGAGCAGAGCCACCCTTCGCCATGACGCCCTTGATTCCTTCGGGCGAGTAGGAAGCTTTGATCAAGTACTTGGCCATGGTGCGCTCTCTCTCGGTGTAGGACCTTCGGATCGCCCGAGCGGGAGCTCCTCCGAGCCACCCAGAGCCAGGTCATGAATGAAGGTCGCGCTGACCGGAGCCGTGCCTGACCGTACTGCTCTTGGCCGTGCCACCGGAAGGTTCAAGCACCTACGGCGTCGCGTCGAGGCTCTCGGTGATGATCGCGTGCACGATCCGGGCCAGCCGGTCCTCGCCCAGCGAGGGCACGCGGGCTGCGAGCCGGGCCACGATCTCCCGTTCGCGCTCGGGGTCGCGCGAGGGGCCGCCCTTGAGGTCCTGCACAGCGGCCGTGAGCGCGACGCGACGCGCGAGCAGGTCGCCGACCTGGTCGTCGACCTCGTCGATCAGCCGCCGGAGGTACCGCAGCGGGTCGGCGCCCGGCCAGGCCAGGCGGACGTCCGGCGACCGCTCCGCGTTGCCGGAGCCATCGGTCGATTCGAGCTCCACCAGCCCGTGGCGCCGGTAGAAGCGCCGGGCCCCCTGGTTGCTCTGGAACACCCACAGGCACAGGCCGTCGGGCCGCTGGGCCTTCGCGAGGTCGAGCAGCGCCGAGCCCACGCCGTGGCCCGTCTCGCCCGGCGCCAGGAAGAGGTCGTCGACCCAGTCGCCGGTGATCACGAGGTACCCGACGACCCGTCCCCCGCGCTCGGCGACCCAGCCCTCACTGTCGGCGGCCAGCCGGTCGGACATCCAGTGGCGCGTCTCCTCCCGGCTGTGCACCATCGCCGGCATGCTGCCGACGTTCGCGGCGCGGCAGTCGACGTGGACGTCGGCCATCGCCGGCGCGTCCGCGGCGGCGGCCGGACGGATCAGGACGTCGGTCGGGTCAGCGCTCATCACGGATCGCCTCGAGCGCGTGCTGGAGGTCGTCCGGGTAGGCCGACTCGTACTCGACCTGCTCGCCGGTGTCGGGGTGCTCGAAGCCGAGCCGTACGGCGTGCAGCCACTGCCGCGTCAGCCCGAGCCGGGTTGCGAGGACCGGGTCGGCGCCGTAGGTCAGGTCGCCGACGCACGGGTGCTTGAGGGCCTGCATGTGGACCCGGATCTGGTGGGTGCGACCGGTCTCGAGCTTGACCTCCAGGAGGCTGGCGAACCGGTGGGCCTCGAGGGTCTCGTAGTGGGTGACACTGTGACGGCCGTCGGCCATGACGCAGAAGCGGTGGTCGTGCCGGGGGTGACGGCCGATCGGAGCGTCGATCGTGCCCTCGAGCGGGTCGGGGTGGCCCTGGACCAGCGCGTGGTAGGTCTTGTCGACCGACCGCTGGCGGAACGCGTCCTTGAGCAGGGAGTAGGCGCGCTCGGACTTGCAGATGACCATCACGCCCGAGGTCCCGACGTCGAGCCGCTGCACGATCCCCTGCCGCTCGGACGCACCCCCGGTCGCGATCCGGAACCCGGCGCCCGCGAGGTGCCCCACGACGGTCGGTCCGCGCCAGCCCGGTGACGGGTGGACGGCCACCCCCACGGGCTTGTCGATCACCACGATCGAGTCGTCGTCGTGGATGATCTTGATCCCCTCGACGATCTCGGGCACGACCTCGAGCGGGTCGGAGCGGACCGGGATGCTGACCTCGAGCAGCGAGCCGTGCTCGACCCGATGGCTCTTGGGCACCGTCGAGCCGTCGACCAGCACCTGGCCGTCGGCGATCAGGTCGGCCGCGCGGGTCCGCGACAGCCCGAAGAGCCGGGCCAGCGCGGCGTCCACCCGCTCGCCGTCGAGGCCTTCGGGGACGGGAAGCGTGCGGTGGTCGGCCTGGGTCACCGGTCGCCCTCGGTGCGGTCGCCGTCGATGGTGATCCCACGGAAAGTCTGGAGCACGATCAGGGCCGCGGCCGCGTTGATGCAGATGTCGGCAACGTTGAAGACCGGGAAGTTCGGGACCATGAACAGGTCGACGACGTGCCCGTGCAGCGGCTCGGGGTCACGGAACACGCGATCGGTGAGGTTGCCGAGGACCCCGGCGAGCAGCAGCCCGAGGCCGGTGGCCCACCACCGGTCGCCCACGCGCCGGGAGAACCACAGCACGACGCCGCTGGCGGCGATCGCCAGCAGGCTCAGGTAGAACGTGTAGTCGGTGCCGGTGCTGAACGCGGCTCCCGGGTTGCGCGTCAGGTGGAGCACGAACCAGTCGCCGAGCACCGGCACGTCGCCGTCGGCCAGTCGGGTGACGGCGAGCTGCTTGGAGACGAGGTCCACGGCGTACGCCGTGAGCGCGACCGCCGCGAACAGCCGGCGGTACCGCGACAAGGTGGTGGCGCGAGCGGCCGCGGGGTCGTGGGTCTCGTCGCTCAGCGACGTTCCTCGCGCTGCTTGCATGTCATGCAGAGTGTCGCACGGGGGAACGCCATGACCCGCATCTTCCCGATGGCGTTGCCGCAGGACTCACAGATGCCGTAGCTGCCGTCGGCGATCCGGGCCAGGGCACGGTCGATCTGGGCCAGCTTCTCCCGCTCGTTGTTGACGACGATCAGCTCGTGGTCGCGCTCGAAGCTGGTCGCACCCATGTCGGCCTGGTCGTGCCCGGCGCCGTCGCCGGCGTCACGCATCAGACCCGCCAGCTCCTCCTCCTGCACCGCGAGCGTGGCGGCGACCTTGTCGCGGATCTCGGTCAGCTCGGACCGGACCTCCTTGATCTCGGCCTTGGTCCAGGCGGTCTCGCCCTCCTTGACCCGCAACGGGCTGACCTTCTTGGCGGCAGCCTTCTTCGCCGGGGCCTTCTTCACCGGGGCCCTCTTCGCAGCCTTCTCGGCCCTGGCCGCCTGCGTCACCGGCGCCGCCTTCTTCAGCGGAGCTGCCTTCTTCGTTGCTGACTTCTTGGCGGGCGCCTTCTTCGCGGGCGTCTTCTTCGCCGGTGCCGCCTTCTTCGCGGGCGCCTTCTTCGCCGGTGCCGCCTTCTTCGCGGGCGCCTTCTTCGCCGGTGCCGCCTTCTTCGCGGGCGCCTTCTTCGCCGGTGCCGCCTTCTTCGCGGTCGCCTTCTTCGCCGGTGCCGCCTTCTTCGCGGCCCGCCTTCGCGCGCCTGCTTCGCGGCCGGCGCCGAGGACCGGTCGGCGGGGGTGCGGCGGATCGCCTTGCGCGCCGCGGTGACCGCCGATGAGGCGAGCGACTTCCGTGTGCTGCGAGCCATCTCCTGGGGCCTCCTCGTCCCGAACCGGACACCTGGCGACCACCAGCGCGTCGGCGGAAGGGTAGCCCGCGGTCAGGGGCCTATCAAGCACGCCGCGCTGGCGTGGACAGCCCGGGAAGCGCGCAGCCGGGACAGGCACGGGCCCGGCTCACCCTGGGGGGTGAACCGGGCCCGGTCGACAGATCGTGCGGCGAGGAAGTGCTCGCGGTGGGCTCAGCCCTCCTCGTCGCCGAGGATCGAGCGCAGCCGCTTGGGCGCCGGGGTCGGCGCGCCGCCGGGACCGGCGTCGGACGGCGACTCGAGCGCGTCGAGCTGCTGCGTGAAGTAGGACTTCAGGCGCGCGCGGTACTCCCGCTCGAACGAGCGGAGGCTCTCGACCTCGCCGTTGAGCTTCTCGCGCTCCTGCTCCAGCTCACCGAACATCTGCTGGCGACGCTCGGCGGTCTCGCTGTCCAGCATCTCGGCGCGACGGCGCGCGTCGGCCTCGAGCCGGTCGGCCTTGCCCTTGGACTCGGCATCGATCCGCTCGGCCTTGGTGCGGGCCTCGCCGACGATCCGGTCGGCCTGGTTCTTGGCGTCCTCGACGAGCTCGTCGGCGTTGCGGGTGGCGATCTCGAGCAGCCGAGCAGCGGCGCTGGACGCCTCCGGCACGGTCTCCACCTTGATCGTCTCCGCCGGCGCCGCCGCAGCGAACGGCTGCGGGGTCGGCTCGGGCTCCGGCTCCGGCTCCGGCTCGGGCTCAGGCTCCGGCGTCGCCTGCTGCACGGGCGCGGGCGGCTCGAAGGCCACGGCACCGCCGGCCTGCGCCGTCGAGAGCTTGGCGCGCAGGTCGTCGTTCTCCTTGGTCAGACGGCCGAGCTCGGCCTCGACCTCGTCGAGGAACTGGTCGACCTCCCCCATGTCGTATCCCTCACGGAGGCGGACGGGAGTAAATCGCTTGTTACTCACGTCCTCTGGCGTCAACGGCATGACCTCACCCATTCATTGATCGAAAGTGCGGACGATCTGTCTCCGGAACAATAGCGCCTGCGCCGACCCGGGGGCAGCGCGGGCGGGGACACTCGGAGCCCGAAATCCGTCAGAGTCCGAAGGCCCGGGCGATCACGGTGAGCATGAGGTACGCGGCGACCATCACGATGATGAAGCTGAGGTCGAGCGCGATCGATCCCAGCCGCAGCGGCGGGATCACCCGGCGCAGCGCGAGGATCGGCGGGTCGGTCGTCGAGAACACCACCTCGAGCAGGACGAGCAGCGGCCCGCGCGGGGACCACGAGCGGGCGAAGACCTGCACCCACCCGACGACGAATCGCACCCACAGCAGTGCGATGAAGACCCAGACGACCCCGTAGAGGGTCAGGCCGATCAGCTCCACCGACCCTCAGCTCTGGTTGAAGAAACCGCCCTCGGCGAGCCGCTGCTTGTCCTCAGCGGCAACGGTGACGTTCGGGGGCGAGAGGAGGAACACCTTGGCGGTCACACGCTCGATGCTGCCACGCGTGGCAAACACGAGCCCGGCAGCGAAGTCGACGAGCCGCTTGGCGTCGTTGTCGTCCATCTCCGAGAGGTTCATGATCACCGGCGTGCCCTCGCGGAAGTTCTCCCCGACGGTGCGGGCCTCGTTGTAGGTCCGCGGGTGGAGCGTGGTGATCCGGGACAGCTCGGCCACGACCCCGGTCGGACCGGCCGACGGGCGCCGCCGCTCCGCCAGGTCTGCCACGGGCGCGGGGCGCGCCGGGGTGGTTCTGCCGGGGACTGCCGGGGTGTCGGTCGTGTCGTAGTCGGTGTCGTACTCGTCGTCGTACCGGCCGGTGTCCTCGAGCAGGCCGAGGTACTCGCCGATCTTGCGCATCGCGCCGCTCATGACGTGGTATTCCTCCGGGTTCCCGGCGCCCGGCAGGGCGCAGTTCGTGTCTGTGACACTACTTGTCCCGCGGCCTCGGACCGAGGATTGCGGAGCCAACGCGCACGTGTGTCGCGCCGGCCCGGACGGCGTGTTCGAGGTCTCCCGACATGCCCGCCGACAGCACGGTGGCGTCGGGATGGTCGGCGAGGAAGGCTGCCCGGACGGTGGCGAGCCGCCCGAACGCCTCCGCCGGGTCATCACCGAGGGGCGCGACCGCCATCAGCCCGCGCAGCCGCAACGAGCCGTGCCCGGCGACGGCCGATGCCAGGTCGGGCAGAGCGTCGGGGACGACGCCAGACCGGCCCTCGGCGTCGGGCGGGTCGAGACTCACCTGGAGCAGGACGTCGAGGTCGCGGCCGCGGTCGTGGGCCCCGCGCTGGAGCCCGGCGAGGAGCTTCGACCGGTCGACCGACTCGACCACGTCGGCGTACGTCGCCACGGCGGCGGCCTTGTTGCTCTGGAGGCCGCCGATGAAGTGCCAGGTCAGCGCGAGGTCCGCGCACTCCGCCGCCTTCGCCGCCGCCTCCTGGTGCCGGTTCTCGCCGACGTGGGTGACGCCGAGGTCGGCCAGCAGCCGCACGTCGGAGGCCGGGAAGAACTTGGTGACCACGACCAGCGACACCTCGTCGGGTTCGCGACCGGCGTCCCGGCAGGCGCCCTCGATCCGCCGGCGGACGCCGGCGAGCCCCTCGCGCACGTCGCTCGAGCGGCTCACGTCTCCCTCCAGACGACGCCGGCGAACCGGGTGGCGTCCCGGCCGTCGCGGCGGTAGGACGGCCACGCGTCGTCCTCGCGGGTGCAGCGACCGAGCACTCGGACGTCGGCGACGCCCGCGTCGGCGAGCTGGGCCAGCACGCCGGCCCCGAGGTCGAGCGCGGGGGTGCCCCAGCTCGTGGTGGATCGCGCGGCCGGCACGGCCGCGGCGACCTCGTCGCGCAGGTCCTCCGGGACCTCGTAGCACGCGCCGCAGACGTGCGGTCCGACCCAGGCCGTGAGCCGGCTGCTGCCGAGCGCCCGCATCCGGGTGACCGCGGCCGGCACCACTCCCGCGGCCAGGCCGGGTCGGCCGGAGTGGACGGCGCCCAGCCGCCCGTCGTCGCCCACCAGCAGCACCGGGACGCAGTCGGCGGCGCGCGCGAGCAGCGCGACCCCGGGCCGGCCGGTGACCAGTGCGTCGGCCTCGGGGCGGGCTGCCGGTGGCGGGTCGTCCACCACCGCCACCGCAGCGCCGTGCACCTGCCGCATCAGGAACGGTTCGGCGCCGGTCGCCCCGGCGACCTCGGCCAGGGCGGCCTCACGGACGGCCGGCGCGGCGTGGTCACCCACGTCGAGCCGCCGTTCGGTGAAGCCGACGGACGCCGTGCCGACCGAGGTCGACACGGCGTCGCGGTAGGTGAACGTCACTTCAGGAAGTCTGGGACATCCAGGTCGTCGTCGTCGAACTGCACCTGGCGCGGCTGCGGCTTCGGCGGTGCCTGCTCGCTGCTCGACTCGCCGGCCGATCGCGCGGGCGGCGACTCGGGCGCCCCGGCCGTCACCGGCTGGGCGGGCCGGGACGCGGACGCGCGGCTGGCGGCGAGCGCCTCGGCCGCAGCCCGGGTCTCCGCCTGCGACTGCTGGGCCTGCGACCGCAGCACCGTCCCCTCATGGCGTCGCTTCGGCATGCCGCCGTCGAACCCGGCCGCGATCACGGTCACGCGGACCTCGTCACCCAGGGCGTCGTCGATCGTGGCGCCGAAGATGATGTTGGCCTCGTTGTGGGCGGACTCGGAGACCAGCGCGGCCGCCTCGTTGATCTCGAACAGGCCGAGGTCGGAGCCACCGGCGATCGACAGCAGCACCCCGTGGGCGCCCTCGATGCTCGCCTCCAGCAGCGGTGAGGAGACGGCCATCTCGGCGGCGGCCACCGCGCGGTCCTCGCCGCGGGCCGACCCGATGCCCATGAGCGCGGAGCCGGCGTTGGCCATCACGGACTTCACGTCCGCGAAGTCGAGGTTGATCAGGCCCGGCGTCGTGATCAGGTCGGTGATGCCCGAGACGCCCTGGAGCAGCACCTGGTCGGCCTGCTTGAACGCATCGAGCACCGAGACGTTGCGGTCGCTGATCGAGAGCAGCCGGTCGTTGGGGATGACGATGAGGGTGTCGACCTCCTCGCGCAGCTGGGCGATACCCTCCTCGGCGGAGTTGGCCCGGCGCCGGCCCTCGAACGCGAACGGCCGGGTGACGACGCCGATGGTCAGTGCGCCGATGGAGCGGGCGATCCGCGCCACGACCGGGGCGCCGCCGGTGCCGGTGCCGCCGCCCTCGCCGGCGGTCACGAACACCATGTCGGCGCCCTTCATGACCTCTTCGATCTCGTCGGCGTGGTCGTCGGCGGCCTGCTTGCCCACATCGGGGTTCGCACCGGCGCCGAGCCCGCGGGTCAGCTCACGGCCGATGTCGAGCTTCACGTCGGCGTCGCTCATGAGGAGCGCCTGCGCGTCGGTGTTGATCGCGATGAACTCGACGCCCTTGAGACCGACCTCGATCATCCGGTTGACGGCGTTGACGCCGCCACCGCCGATGCCCACGACCTTGATGATCGCCAGGTAGTTCTGTGCTGCCGCCATGGCGCTGTCGCCTCTCGCTGTCGCTGGTGCCTGGTGGGTCGAAAACCGTAACCCTGAGCCTGAGGGTTATAGTTATGTCAACCTCGTCCTTGGAACAGACGGTAGGACGCGAGCCCTTCCGGGCCCGGCAGACACGCCGCGAGTCGCGCGATTCGATCGCGGGAATCAGGGGCGGACGGTCGCCTGGCCCGGGACGCTGACGTCGTAGGTCGTCCCGGGGCGCGACAGCAGTGGCCCCAGTACCTCGGCCTTGAGGGCGGACTCGTCCGCGCTCCCCCACAGCACCGTCCGCTCGTCGCGCAGCACCAACGAGATCTGGTCGACGGTCGCCACCTCGACGTGGTCCACCTTGCGCGCGAGGTCGGCGGGCAGGGATGCCACCACGGCGGCCGCCTCGCGCAGCGCGTCCCGACCGGCGTCGAGCGAGGTCTCCACCCGCGGCAGCCCGTCGGGCGGGCTGCGGTAACGGTCGAAGACCGCGCCCTCGGCGTCGAGGCCGCGCAGCGTGTCGCCGATCTCGACGACAGCGATCGCCACCCGCTCCTCGACAACGATCCGGACAGTGTCGGGCCACCGGCGGGTCACCTCGGCGGCACGGACCTCGGCCAGGGACTCGATCCGCTTCTCGAGACCGGGCAGGTCCAGGCGAGCCAGCGGTTCCCCGGCCAGGTCACCGGCAGCGGCGCGCACGGTCTCGGCCGGCAGCTGCTCGGAACCGACGACCTCCACCTGCTTGACGGCGAGCACCTGGGAGAAGAGCACGAGCCAGACCGCGCCGATCACGAGGGCGAGGATGAGCAGCGCCGCGACGACGTACTTCCAGGCGCAGCCAGCGGCGGGCCCACTGGCGGCGCGCGAACGCGCGGCGGCTGCGCTGGACGGACGGTGGCGCGCCGGACCCCTCGCGGGTCCGGCTAGGCATCGGCGTCCCCGGCGAGGAGGGCCAGGACGGCCGGGGCCAGGTCGGTGACGTCACCCGCGCCGAGGGTCAGCACCAGGTCGCCCGGTCGGGCGCGCGCCACGAGCGCGGCGGGGACGTCGGAGAGCACCGGCACGAAGGCGACCCGATCGGCGTCGAGCGGCACCGCATCGGCCACCAGCGCTCCCGTGACCACGGGGTCGGCGTCCTCACGCGCGAGGTAGACGTCGGTGACGACGACCTCGTCGGCCGCTCCCAGGGCTCGGCCCATGGCCGGCCCGTAGTCCCGGGTACGCGACACGAGGTGTGGCTGGAACGCGACGACGACCCGGCCGTCGCCGGCGATCGCCGCGGGCCGCCGCGAGGTCCGCGGCGATCTCCTGCGGCATGTGCGCGTAGGAGTCGAAGACCCGCACTCCCCCGGCCTCGCCCTTCGGCTCCATCCGGCGCCCGCTGCCGGTGAAGGCCCCGAGGCCGCGGCCGAGGCTCCCGACGTCGAAGCCCAGCCGATGGCCGAGCGCGAACGCCGCGAGCGCGTCGAGCACGTAGTGACGGCCGGGGATCTGGAGCACGAGGTCGGCGAGCTCCGCGCCGGCGTGCTCGACGACGAAGCCCGAGCGGGTGCCCTCGAAGCGCAGCCCGGTGGCGCGGTAGTCGCCGTCGTCGGGTGCCGATGGTGACCACGTCGAGGCCGCGCTCCCGCGCCGGTGCGGCGAGAGCGGCGGCGCCCTGGTCGTCGACGCACAGCACGAGCAGGCCGCCGGGCCGGAGCCGGTCGAGGAACTGGAGGAACGCGGCACGGTAGGCCTCCTCGGTGCCCCACTGGTCGAGGTGGTCGGCCTCGACGTTCGTGACGATCGCGGCGGTCGGCGAGTACACCAGGAAGGCGCCGTCGGACTCGTCGGCCTCCGCCACGAACCAGCGGCTGCCGCCGGAGTCGGCGTTGTGCCCGGTCGCGCGCAGCACCCCGCCCACGGCGTACGTCGGGTCGGCGCCCGCCTCGAGCAGCGCCACCGTCAGCAGCGCGGTCGTCGTGGTCTTGCCATGCGTGCCAGCGACCGCGAGGACGTCGTGGTCGGCCATCACCGACGCCAGCCCGGCCGAGCGCGGCAGCAGCCGCAGGCCGCGGGCCCGCGCCTCGACGACCTCCGGGTTGTCGTCCCGGGCGGCCGTGGTCACGACCAGGGTGTCGGCCTCGCCGACATTGGCGGCGTCGTACCCGATCGTGACCGGCACGCCGAGCTCGCGGAGCCCGGCCAGGAACGGCGTCTCGTTGTTGTCGCTGCCGGTGACGGGGATCCCCGCGTCGCGCCATGATCCGGGCGATCCCCGACAACGCCGCACCGCCGATCCCGACGAAGTGCACCCGCCCGAGGTCGCGGGCGGGCAGCAGCTCGTCGGGGACCGGGATCCTCACGGGGCTCCCGTCTCGAGCACGATCCGCGCGAGCTGCTCGTCGGCGTCGCGCGGGATCAGCGCCGCGGCCGCCGCGCCCATGCTGGCCAGCCGGTCGGCGTCGGTCGCGAGCGCCGGCACCGTCGCCGAGACCCACTCGGGGGTCAGCGCACCGTCGGCGACCAGCAGTCCGCCGCCCGCGTCGACCACCGGTCGGGCGTTGTGCTCCTGCTCGCCGTTGCCGATCGGCAGCGGGACGAACACGGCGGGCAGCCCGACCGCGGCTGCCTCGGTCACGCTGCTGGCGCCCGCCCGGCAGACGACCAGGTCGGCGGCCGCGTAGGCGAGGTCCATCCGGTCGACGAACGGCACGACGACGTACGGGACGCCGGTGTCCTCCGGGGCTCGCCTCACCCTGCGGGCCGACCACGTGCAGCACCTGCACCCCGGCGTCGGCGAGCGCGCGGGCGGACCCGGCGACCGACTGGTTGAGGCGGCGCGCTCCCTGCGAGCCCCCGGTGACCAGCAGCGTGGGCCGGTCGGCGTCGAGCCCGAAGTGGGCGCGGGCCTCGGCCTGCAGCGCCGCCCGGTCGAGGGTCGAGATCATCCGGCGGATCGGCAGCCCGACGTACTCCGCCTTCGGCAGCGGCGTGTCCGGGAAGCTGACGATCACTCGCCGCGCGACCCGGGCGCCGACCTTGTTGGCGAGACCCGGAAGCGCGTTCTGCTCGTGCACCACGACCGGCAGCCGGCGGCGGCGGGCGGCGAGGTAGACCGGCATCGAGACGTAGCCGCCGTAGCCGACGACCACGTCGGGTCGCACCCGGTCGAGCACGTCGTACGTCGCCCGGACCGCGCCGCGCAGCCGGGTCGGCACGCGCAGCAGGTCGGCGCCGGGCTTGCGCGGCAGCGGCACCGGCGGGATCAGCTCCAGGGGGTAGCCGGCCTCGGGGACGACCCGGTTCTCCAGGCCGCGCGGGGTGCCGAGGCAGGTGATCTCGACGTCGGGATCGAGGCGGCGGAGGGCGTCGGCGGTGGCGATCAGGGGCGAGGTGTGGCCGGCGGTGCCGCCGCCGGCGAGGAGTACGCGCATATCGGGTGCCAGCCTAGGACGTGGCCGTCACTGGTCCCGGCCGCGGACCCGGCCTCCGGCCGCCAGTCCGGCCGAGCGCTGCCGGCGACGCTGCGCCAGCGCCCGGGCGGCCTCCGGCTCGCGCCGCGCGAAGCCGATCAGCAGGCCGAGCGCGACCAGCGTCGGCAGCAGTGCGGACCCGCCGTAGGAGATGAGCGGCAGCGGGATGCCGATGACGGGCAGCAGCGCCAGCACCATCCCGACGTTCACCATCATCTGGCCGATCAGCCAGGCGACGATCCCGAAGGACATGTAGCGGACGAACGGGTCGTCGGTCTGCGCGGCCACCTTGATCGCGGCGTACGCGATGATGAGGAACAGCACGATCACGAGCAGCGTGCCGACAAGACCGAGCTCCTCTCCGAGCACCGCGAAGATGAAGTCGGTGTGGGCCTCGGGCAGGTCGCCCCACTTCTGCTGGCTGGCGCCGATGCCCTCGCCGAACACCCCGCCGGACGAGAGGGCGAACAGGCCGTGGGCCGGTTGCCAGCCCGCGTCGTGGTAGTCCTTGAACGGGTCGACGAAGTTGGTCAGCCGCTCGCGCCGCTCGGAGCTCGTGGTCGCGAGCCAGACGGCCGCGACGCCGACCACCGACAGTGCGAGCGTGAAGATCCGTGCGGGCGCGCCCACCACCCACAGGAACGCCATCAGGATGGCGACCAGCACGAGCGCGGTGCCGAGGTCCTTGCCGACGATCACGAGCAGCGTGATGCCGAGCAGCACCGGGACGACCGGCACCATCACCTGGTGCAGGCTCCCCAGCCGCCGGTCCTTCTGGGCGTAGACGTGCGCCGCCCACAGCACGATCGCGAGCTTGGCGATCTCCGACGGCTGGATCTGGACCGGGCCGAGGGCGAGCCAGTTCTTGTTGCCGTTGACGACCACGCCCATCTTGGCGGTCAGCGCGAGCAGCACGACCGACACGATGATCGCGACCCACGAGATCTGCCGGATCGCCTGGTAGGGCAGGCGGGACGCGATCCAGGCGCACGGGACGCCGATCGCGACCCACAGCAGCTGCCGCTTCACGATCGCGTAGGAGTCGCCGTCGTGCACCTCGAACGAGTAGACGCTCGACGCCGACAGCACCATGATCACGCCGATGGTGAGCAGCAGCGCGGTGGCGCCCAGCAGCAGGTAGTAGGACGTGAGGGGCCGGTCCAGGGCCTGGCGGGACGACGCGAACCAGCCCAGCCGGGGACGTCGCTTAGGGGAGTCGGCGGCGGATCCGAGGCCCGGGTCGGCGGTGGTCGTCACGGCGGCGGCGCCCCTCCCTCCGTCGGCTGGTCCTACCGCCCGGTCCTCTAGCCCTGGGCGGCCCTGCGTCTCACCTCGGCGGCGAACGCGTCGCCACGCTCTCCGTAGTTCGCGAACATGTCCATGGACGCGCAGCCCGGCGCCAGCAGCACCGTGTCGCCGGGTCGCGCCAGGTCGGCCGCGGCCGCGACGACCCGCGCCATGGGGTCGTGCTCGGAGTCAGTCTCGCCGCCCCCCACATCGATCACGGGCACATCGGGCGCGTGTCGTGAAAGGGCCTCGGCGATGACGTGGCGGTCACGGCCCAGCAGCACCGCACCCCGCAGCCGATCGCCAACCGCCTGCACCAGCTCGTCGAACCGGGCGCCCTTGGCCAGGCCGCCGGCGACCCACACGACCGGGTCGTACGCCGAGAGCGACGACTGCGCCGCGTGGGGGTTGGTGGCCTTCGAGTCGTCGACCCAGGTGACGCCGTCGATCTCCGCGACGGTGGCGATCCGGTGACCATCGGGGCGGAACGACCGCAACCCGTCGCGGACGGCGGCCTGCGTCACCCCGTGGGCGCGCGCCAGCGCCGCGGCGGCGAGGGCGTTGGCCACGAAGTGTGGCGCCGAGGAGGCGAGGTCGCCGATCGTGCAGAGCTCGGCCGCGGACGTGCTCCGCTCCTCGACGAACGCCCGGTCGGCCAGGATGTCCTCGACCAGGCCGACCATCCCCACCGCCGGCATCCCGAGGGTGAACCCGACCGCCCGGGCACCCTCGACCACGTCGGCCTCGCGGACCAGCGCCTCCGTGGCCGGGTCGGCCACGTTGTAGACGCAGGCGCGCTGGACCTGCTCGTAGATCCGGCCCTTGTCGGCGGCGTAGTCGGCCATCGACGAGTACCAGTCGAGGTGGTCCTCGGCGATGTTGAGCACCGCGGCCGCCTCGCAGCTCAGCGAGTGGGCGTAGTGCAGCTGGAAGCTGGACAGCTCGACGGCGAAAACGTCGTACGACGCCGGGTCCATCACCGCCTCGACGACGGGTCTGCCCACGTTGCCGACCGCGGCGGTCCGCAGGCCGGCGGCAAGCAGGATGTGCTCGAGCATCTGCACCGTCGTCGTCTTGCCGTTGGTGCCGGTGACCGCGAGCCACGGCGCCGGTCGCTCCGGGTCGCGGAGCCGCCACGCCAGCTCGACCTCGCCCCACACCGGCACGCCGCGGGCCGCCGCCTCCCGCAGCAACGCGTGGTCGGGTCGCCAGCCGGGGCTCACGACGAGCACGTCGACCGCGTCCGGCAGCGTCGCCGTGGCGCCCTCGCCCAGCCGGACCGTCGCGCCGAGCACCTCGAGCAGCTGGGCCTGCTCGGCCTTCGTCTCGCTGGTGCCTTCGTCGAGCGCGGTGACCGTGGCGCCGAGGTGGGTCAGGTTGTCGGCCGCGGCGAACCCGCTGACGCCGAACCCGGCGACAGTGGCCCGGACCTGCGACCAGTCGCTGGTCCGGCGGAAGGACGCGACGTCTGCCATCAGTACCCGGCGACCCACTCGGCGTAGAAGATGCCGAGGCCGGCGGCGACGCAGAGGCCGGTGATGATCCAGAACCGGATCACGACCGTGACCTGCTCCCAGCCGACCATCTCGAAGTGGTGGTGCAGCGGCGCCATCCGGAAGATCCGCCGGCCCTTCGTGAACCGGAAGAAGCCGACCTGGAGCATCACCGACAGGGTCTCGGCGACGAACAGGCCGCCGAGGATGACCATGAGGAACTCGGTGCGGGTGAGGACCGCGAAGCCGGCCAGTGCGCCGCCGAGGGCCAGCGACCCGGTGTCGCCCATGAAGATCGCGGCCGGCGAGGCGTTCCACCAGAGGAACCCGAAGCAGGCGCCGGTGATCGCGGCGGCGATCACGGCGAGATCGAGCGGATCCCGTACGTCGTAGCAGGTGCGGCCGCCGGTGAGCGCGCACGACTGGTTGTTCTGCCAGATGTTGACCAGCATGTAGGCCCCGAAGACCATCACCGAGGCTCCGGTCGCGAGGCCGTCGAGGCCGTCGGTGAGGTTCACGGCGTTGCTGGTCCCGGCCACGATCAGCCAGATCAGCAGCACCACGACCACCGCCGGGAGCGTGAACGACTCGAAGTCGCGGATGAAGGACAGGTGCCGGCTCGCTGGGGTCTGCTCCCGCGCGTCCTCGAGCGCCGGCAGCAGCGAGACGATCCCGAACGTGAGGGCGACCACCGTCAGGCCGATCATCTTGGCCTTGCTCCGCAGTCCGAGGCTGCGCTGCTTGACGATCTTGATGAAGTCGTCGAGGAAGCCGACGATGCCGCAGCCCACGAACAGGAAGAGCAGCAGCAGCGCGGAGGCCGACGGCGCGTCGAGCGTGATCAGCTTGGCGAGGAAGTAGCCGAGGACGGTGGCGAGCACGATGACGACGCCGCCCATGGTGGGGGTGCCGCGCTTGGTGTGGTGGGTGGTCGGTCCGTCGTCGCGGATCTCCTGGCCGTAGCCGAGGTTGGTGAAGGCGCGGATCGCGACGCGGGTGCCGAGCAGCGAGATCAGCAGCGCCAGGCCGCCCCCGAGCAGGATCGCTCTCACCGGCTCCGCTCCCCTCCCTCCTCATCACGAGGACGAGACGTCCTCGGCGGCGTCATTGTCGCGCACCGCCAGGATCGCCTCGTCACGCCCCGCCGTCAGTAGCCCACGACCCACTCGGCGTAGAAGAGACCGAGGCCGGTGGCGACGCACAGGCCGGTGATGATCCAGAACCGGATCGCCACCGTGACCTCCTGCCCACCCGAGCTGCTCGAAGTGGTGGTGCAGCGGGGCGATCCGGAACACCCGGTGGCCAGGGCCGACCCGGAGCACCCGGCGGACGAGTGCGGACCCGCGACTGGCCTTGAAGACGACGACCTGGATGACCACCGACAGCGTGATCACCACGAACAGCCCGCCGAGCACCAGCAGCAGCAGCTCGGTGCGGGTCAGGATCGCGAAGCCGGCGAGCGCGCCGCCCAGGGCCAGCGAGCCGGTGTCGCCCATGATGATCGCGGCCGGAGAGCCGTTCCACCAGAGGAACCCGAAGCAGGCGCCGGTGAGGGCGGCCGCGATCACCGCGAGGTCGAGCGGGTCGCGGACGTCGTAGCAGGTGCGACCGCCGATCAGGTCGCACGACTGGTTGTTCTGCCAGATGTTGACCAGCATGTAGGCCCCGAACACCATCACCGAGGCGCCGGCCGCCAGGCCGTCGAGGCCGTCGGCGAGGTTGACCGCGTTGCTCGTGCCGGTGACGACGAGCCAGATGAGCACCACGGCCAGCACGGCCGGGAGCGTCAGCCACTCGATGTCCCGGATGAACGAGACCGCCGTGCTCGCCGGGGTCAGTCCGTGGTCGTCCTCGAGCGCCGGCAGCAGGGCGAGCACGCCGAAGACGAGGGCGACGAGGGTCAGGCCGACCAGCTTCGCCTTGCTCCGCAGGCCCAGGCTGCGCCGGTTGGCGATCTTGAGGTAGTCGTCGAGGAAGCCGACCAGGCCGCAGCCGATGAGCAGGAACAGCAGCAGCAGCGCGGACGCCGAGGGCACGTCGAGCGTGATCAGCTTCGCCAGGAAGTAGCCCAGCAGCGTCGCCGCGACGATCACCACCCCGCCCATCGTCGGAGTACCGCGCTTGACGTGGTGGGTGGTCGGCCCGTCGTCCCGGACCTCCTGGCCGTAGCCCAGCCGGGTGAACGCCCGGATCGCCACCCTGGTGCCGAACAGCGAGAACAGCAGTGCCAGTCCCCCGCCGAGGAGGATCGCCCTCACCGGGTCGGTCCCCCCTGGTCCGAGCCGCTCAGCCGGTCGCCCAACCAGCGCAGACCGGCGTCGCGGCTGGACTTCAGCAGCACGGTGTCGCCCGCGCGCAGCAGCGCCTCCAGCAGGTCGTGGGCGGCGTCGGTGTCCGCCACCCAGTGGGCGTCACCGGCGTCGGCGGCGGCCTCGAAGCCGGCGACCACGTCGCGTGCCAGAGATCCGACGCCGACGAGCACGTCGACGCCGACCTCGGCGGCCGCGCGTGCCGATCGGCGTGGTGCTGCTCGGTCGAGCGTCTCCCGAGCTCGAGCATGCCGCCGATCACGGCGACCCTGCGGCCAGGCACGGACAGGTCGGCCAGCGCCCGCAGCGCCGCCCTCACCGAGTCCGGGTTGGCGTTGTAGGCGTCGTTGACCACCGTGACGCCGTCCGGGCCGCTCGGTGACCTCCATCCGCCACCGGCTGGCCGGGCCGGCCGTGGCCAGCACCTCGACCGCCCGCGCGAGGGGCACGCCCACCTCGGCCGCGACGGCCAGCACGGCGAGCGAGTTGCCGACCTGGTGGCGTCCGGGCTGCGCGAGGGTCACCCGGACGTCGGGCTCCTCGGGGCGCGCGAGCAGGTACGACGCGCGTCCCCGCCGCGTCGAGCTCGCACCTCGACGGCTCGGAGGTCCGCGTCCTCGTGCTCCCCCACGGTCACGACCCGGCAGCTCAGCCCCTTGGCCATCGCCGTGACCCGGGCATCGTCCCGGTTCAGGATCGCCAGTCCGTCAGCCGGGAGGGAACGTGGCAGCTCGGACTTGGCCACCGCGATGTTGTCCACCGAGCCGAACTCGCCCACGTGGGCCAGGCCGACGTTCAGGACGACCGCCACCCGCGGCGGCGCGATCTCGGTCAGGTAGGAGATGTGGCCGATGCCGCGGGCACCCATCTCGGCCACGAGGAACCGGGTCTCCCCGTCGATCCGGCACACCGTGAGCGGTACGCCGATCTCGCCGTTGAGCGAGTTCACCGGTGCGACCGTCGGGCCGCTGGTGGCCAGCACCGCCGCCAGCAGATCCTTGACCGTGGTCTTGCCGGAGGAGCCGGTCACGGCCAGCACCGTCAGGTCCGGGGCGCGGTCGAGGACCCCGCGCGCCACCCGGCCGAACCCGGTCTGGACGTCGTCGACGACCAGCGTCGGCACCCCCGGGACCGGTCGCTCGCCGAGGACGGCGACGGCCCCTGCCTCGACGGCGGCGGGCGCGTAGTCGTGTCCGTCGGCGTGCTCGCCGCGCCGGGCGACGTAGAGGCTGCCCGGGAGGCACTCCCGGGAGTCGGTGGTCACCGGTCCGTCGACGATCACGGCCTCGTCCCCCTCGACGAGGCGTGCGCCCGCGACCTCGGCCAGCTCGCCGAGCGTCATCGGGATCATCGGCCGAGCTCCTCTCGTACGACGTCCCGGTCGTCGAACGGGTGGACCTGGCCGGCGACCTCCTGCCCGGTCTCGTGACCCTTGCCCGCGACGAGCACGACGTCGCCGGTGGACGCCCGCGCGAGCGCTTCGCGGATCGCGGCCCGTCGGTCCCCCACCTCGATCACCTCGGCGTGCGCGCCACCGGTGCCGTCGAGGATGGCCGCGCGGATCGCCGCGGGGTCCTCGGTGCGGGGGTTGTCGTCGGTCACGACGAGCACGTCGGCGAGCCGGGCCGCGATCTCGCCCATCAGCGGCCGCTTGCCGGGGTCGCGGTCGCCGCCCGCGCCGATCACCACGATCAGCCTGCCGTCGGTCAGCGGCCGCAGCGTGCGCAGCGCCGACTCCACGGCGTCCGGCTTGTGGGCGTAGTCGACGACGACCGCGAAGTCCTGGCCGGCCTCGACCCGCTCGAGCCGTCCGGGCACGCCGGCGCCGGCCGCGATGCCGGCGGCCACCGCGTCGGCGGGGAAGCCGACCTCGGCGCAGGCGGCCACCGCGGCGAGCGCGTTCGCCACGTTGAAGTCGCCGGGGAGCGGGACGGCGGCGTCGACGCGCTCCCCGTCGGGGCCGTGCACCACGAAGCGGCTGCCCGTCGCGGAGAGGCTCGAGGTCGGTGGCCCGCCAGTCGGCGTCGGCGCCGGCCGCGGAGAACGAGCGCGCGGGGATCGTGGTCTCCTCGAGCAGGCGCCGGCCGTAGGCGTCGTCGACGTTGACGAGCGCCCGGCGGGCCCGCTCCGGCGTGAACAGCGACGCCTTGGCGGCGTAGTAGTCGTCGAGGTCGCGGTGGAAGTCGAGGTGGTCGCGGCCGAGGTTGGTGAACACGGCGACGTCGAACACGACCCCGTCGACCCGGCCCATGACGAGCGCGTGGCTCGACACCTCCATCGCGCACGCCGCCACCCCGCGCTCGCGCATGAGCGCGAAGAGGCCGTGCAGGTCGGGCGCCTCCGGCGTGGTCAGGTCGGTCTTGACGTCCTCCCCGGCGATCCGGGTGCCGACCGTGCCGACGGCGGCGGCGGGCACGCCGGCCGTCTGGAGCCCGCCCTCGGCCAGCCGGGTCGTGGTGGTCTTGCCCTGGGTGCCGGTGACGCCCACGAGGCGCAGTGCCGCGGCCGGGTCGCCGTACACCTGGGCCGCGAGCCGGCCGAGCACGTCGCGCGGTCGCGGCACGACCAGGGCGGGGACTCCGGGCACCCGGTCGGCGCCGGCCTCGTCCGTGAGCACCGCGACCGCGCCGGCCGCCACCGCGTCGGCGGCGAACTCGATGCCGTGGGTTCGCTGGCCCGGCAGCGCGGCGTACAGGTCGCCGGGAAGGATCCGCCGCGAGCTGAGCGAGACACCGGTGACGGTGGCCGTGAGGTCTCCGTCGGCGCGGGCGCCGCCGTGGTCCTCGAGCCAGGCGGCGAGGTCGGCGAGCGCGACCGGTGTCGGCGTGCGACGGACGGGTCCGTGCCAGCAGGTCGTCGCTCACCACGCCGCGAGGGTACCCCTGGCCGGGGGGCGGTCCGGGCCGGCCGTCGGGCCGCGATCACCACTCCAGCGGCAGCTGGGAGGGCTTCGTGCCGGTCGGCGGCACGGCGTAGCGGCGCAGCGCGTAGCTCATGATCCTGGCGAACGCCGGGCCGGCGACCGAGCCGCCACCGCCGCCGTTGCCAGGGTCCTGGACGACGACGTAGATCGTGAACCGCGGGTCGTCGGCCGGCGCGAAGCCCGCGAAGGAGACGGTGAACGTCCCGTCGTAGCAACCGCAGTCGGCGCCCACCCGCTGGGCGGTGCCGGTCTTGCCGGCGACCCGGTAGCCCGGCACGGCCGCTGCCGGGGCGGTGCCCTCCTCCGGGTCGGTGACGCGCTCCATCATCATCGCGGTCTGGTACGCCGCCTTGCGGCTCACGACGCGACGGGTGGTCGTCTGCTCGGTGCCGACGCGGGTGCCGTCGTCGGTCGTGGCGCTCCCGACGATCAGCGACGGGTCGACCCGCACGCCGCCGTTGGCCACGGTGTTGATGGCGGCGGCCATCTGCACGGCGTTGACCGACAGCGACTGACCGAACGCCACCCGGTCGCCGACCAGCCTGCTCCACAGGGAAGGAGCCGGCAGGATCCCCGGCGACTCACCGCGGACGCCGATGTCGGTCGCGTCGCCGAGACCGAAGCGGGTCAGGTAGCGGCGCAGCTCGCCGCGGCCGAACTCGTCGGCGGCGCGGACCGTGCCGATGTTGGAGGACTTGGCGATGACGCCGGCCATGGTGAGCCGTAGCACCCCGTGGTCGAACCAGTCGCCGATCGTCCGGCCGTCGCGGTGGAGCTCCGGCCGGACCACGATCCGGGTGCGCGGGGTGACCTTGCCGGCGTCGAGCAGCCCGGCGGCCGTCAGCACCTTCTCGACCGACCCGGGCTCGTAGACGTCGTTCATGGCGCGTGACCCGAGGTCGCGCTTGTCCGCGACGAGCGGGTTGCTGGCGTCGAAGGTGGGGTGGTCGGCGAGCGCGAGGACCTCGCCGGTCTTGGTGTCCATGACCACCGCGAAGCCCGACTCGGCACCGGCGTCCTCGACGGTCTGCCGTAGCACGCGTTGCGTGTACCACTGCAGGTCGAGGTCCAGCGTCGTGTGCAGGTCCTCCCCGTCCTGGGGCGCGACCACGGTGTTCTCCCCGAGCGGGATCCGGTTGCCGCCGCCGACCTGGTAGCGGGCGGAGCCGTCGGTGCCGGCGAGCTGCGCGTCGAAGGTCCGCTCGAACCCGGCGAGCGCCTCGTCGGTCCCCATGAAACCGACCAGGTTGGCCGCGACGTCGTTCGCCGGGTAGTCGCGCAGGGGGTCGCGGTGGGTGTCGAGGCCGTCGAAGCCGAGCTTCTCCGCGTCCTCCACGACCTTCGTCGCGATCGTCGACGGCACCCGGCGGGCGAGGTACTCGAACCGGCTGCCCTCCTCGCGCAGCCGCGGCAGGACGGTGAAGTAGTCGACGTCGAGCCGGCGGGAGAGGAACTGGGCGAGCTCGGGTGCCTGGTCGGCGGTGAGCTCGGGATCGCCGACGACCATCAGGGCCTCGACCGAGCGGGCGAGTGGCTCGCCGTTGCGGTCGAGGATGTTGCCGCGCTTGGCGGGCAGCGACACCTCCTGCGTGCCGGACGCGGCGGCCATCTCGGCGTACGCCTTCGGGTCGACGCCCTGCAGCTGCACGAGCCGCGCCCCGAACAGCGACAGCACCATCGCGATCAGCACGAAGCCCAGCCGCAGCCGGAACAGCGGCGAGCCGCGCATGGTCGCCGCGGGGTCGCGGGGGCCGGGTGGGAGTGCGCACGCGGGCCTTCCCTCAGTCCCGGTTCCCGGTCACGGGACGGCTCTCGTCGCCGCGGCCCTGGAGCGTGGCCGAGCTCGGGCCCTGCCCCACGACCTGGTGGACGATCGGTGCGGGGTCGAGGATCGCGGGCTTCGGCGGCAGCTGCGCCCGGAGTCGGAGGTGGTCGGCCGGCGGTGGCCGCAGTGGGCTTGCCGAGCACCGAGCCGTCCTCCAGCAGGAGGTATGCCGGGGTGCCGCTCGGCACCATGCCCATCGCCTGCGCCTTCTCGGCGACCCGCTGAGGGTTGCGGAGGACGTCGAGCTCCATCTCGAGCGTCTGCTGGCGCGCCGAGAGCGTGCCGGCCTGCTGCTCGAGCGCCGTCGTCGCGAAGGCCGCCTGCTGCATGGAGGTGTTGAACAGCAGGAGCCCGATCACGCCACCGAGCAGCACCAGGCTGACCAGCGCCACGAACGGCACGCGGGCCGCCTTGGTACGGCGGCGCGGCACCACCCGCAGCCGGGCCCGCTCGACCGCGGCCTCGGCGATCCGCGGCACCCGGGTGCGCAGCTGGGCAGCCGTACTGCTCATGACGCCACTCCTCTGACTCGCTCGATGGCGCGCAGCCGGACCGAGGCTGCGCGCGGGTTCTGGTCGATCTCGTCGGGGCCGGCCCGCTCGGCGCCGCGGGTCACCAGCCGGAGCGACGGCTCGTGACCCTCCGGGACGAACGGCAGGTCGGGGGGTACGTCGCTGCGGGTCGCGGCGGCGAATGTCTGCTTCACGAGCCGGTCCTCGAGCGAGTGGTACGACTCGACGACGACGCGGCCGCCGACCCGGATCGCGTCGACCGCGGCCGGCAGCGCCCGGCGCAGCACGGCGAGCTCGTCGTTGACCTCCATCCGCAGCGCCTGGAAGGTGCGCTTCGCGGGGTGACCACCGGTCCGCCGCGCGGGGGCCGGGATCGTGGCGTAGAGGAGCTCGACGAGCCGGGCCGACGTCGTGAACGGCTCCCGCGCCCGCTCGCGCACGACCGCACCCGCGATCCGGCGGGCGAACCGCTCCTCGCCGTACTGCTGCAGGATCCGGGCCAGCTCGGCCTCGGGGTAGTCGTTGAGGACGTCGGCCGCCGTCGGGCCGGCGCTCGGGTCCATCCGCATGTCGAGCGGCGCGTCCTCGCGGTAGGCGAAGCCGCGCTCGGTCACGTCGAGCTGGAGCGACGAGACGCCGAGGTCGAAGAGCACCGCGTCGACCGCGTCGAGGCGCTGCTCCTCGAGCACGTCGGGCAGCTCGTCGTACCGCGCGTGGACGCCGGTGAACCGGTCGCCGAACGGGGCCAGCCGCTCCCCGGCCAGCGCGAGCGCCGACTCGTCGCGGTCGATCCCGATCACCCGGGCGAGCGCGCAGCTCGTGAGGACCGCCTCGGTGTGACCGCCGAGACCGAGCGTGGCGTCGACCAGCACCGCGCCCTCGTGGTCGAGGGCGGGCGTCAGGAGGGCGACGACCCGGTCGAGGAGCACCGGGACGTGGGAGGGGGTCGTCATGTCAGCCCCGGCGACCCAGCGCGGTCAGCAGCAGCAGGCAGCCGGCGATCGTGGTCGACGCACCCGCCGAGAAGGCCATCAGCACGATCGCCTCGCGCGCCAGGTGCCGCACCCGCGGCTCCGTGGCGCGCGGCACGCCGGCTGCCCCGACGTCTACCGCTGTGATGCTCATCTGTCTCGACCCCATCGTGGTGGTGCGGGTGCTGCCGGGAAGGTGTCAGGCGGTGGTACGTCGGATCGCACGGCCAGGTCCCTGCCCGCTCCCCCGGACGGGAAGTCGACGTCTGGTGCCGGGGAAGGTGCCCCAGATGCCGAGGAGCGGGCCCGAGACCTCGCCGTGCGATCCGTTCTGCTGTTGTCGGTGCTGCGGTCGCTGCGGTGCTGCCGGCTCACGCCGTCGGGAAGACCTCTTCGCCGAGGTCGGAGAACTCGTCCTCGTGCGCGTCGGAGTACGTCTGCCAGCGGCCGGCGTCCCAGATCTCCAGCCGGTTCACGACGCCGATCACCACGACGTCGCGGGTGAGGTCGGCGTACTCGCGGAGCATCGGCGGAATCGTGAGCCGGCCCTGCTTGTCGGGCTGGTCGTCGGACGCACCGGCGAACAGCAGTCGGGTGTAGTCACGGACGCCCCGGTCGGTCACCGGCGCGGCCTGGGCCTGGGTGGCCAGCTGCTCGAAGGCGGGACGCGGCCAGACGGTGAGACACCGTTCCTGTCCCCTCGTGACCACGAGCCCCTCCGTCAGCTGGTCCCTGAACTTCGCGGGGAGGAAGAGCCGGCCCTTCTCGTCGAGCCGTGGGGTGAAGGTGCCCATCAACATCGGGCGACCTCCTCCCCTGAGAGCCCCGCGCACCGGGCCTCCCTCCACTGCGCTCCACCATACGCCACTTCACTCCACCGTCAACCATCTTTCGCCCATTTCCCCCGCGTGTTGCCCCCGGTCCGCCCCGGTCCACTCCGGGTCTGCCCCGGGGCGGCCGCCCGCTCGGGCCAGCGGGTCGCTTTGCGGCGGTGGAGGATGGGATCGAAACCAATTCGTGACGTCGCGCGTCCGACCCTCGCGAGGCCGACGTCATAGGTTGCTGGTTCACGCCGCGAGGTGGCGGAGACGACACTGGATCCGGACGGGTGGAGGGAACGATCTGTGGACACGCAGGAGACGACGGCGAGCGGTCGCACGACCGCCGACCTGGAGACGCTCGGCCGGGTGGTCGGTCAGGTCCGCACGAACGTGGAGCGCGTCATCGAGGGCAAGCCCGACGTGGTCTCCTCGGCCCTCGTGGTGCTGCTCGCCGAGGGGCACCTGCTGATCGAGGACGTCCCCGGTGTCGGCAAGACCATGCTGAGCAAGGCGCTCGCGCGGAGCATCGACTGCTCCGTGCGACGCATCCAGTTCACGCCCGACCTGCTGCCGTCCGACGTGACCGGGGTGTCGGTGTTCAACCAGAACACCCGTGAGTTCGAGTTCCGCCCCGGCGGCATCTTCGCCAACATCGTCGTCGGCGACGAGATCAACCGCGCCTCGCCCAAGACCCAGTCGGCGCTCCTCGAGTGCATGGAGGAGCGGCAGGTCACGGTCGACAACACGACGTACCAGCTCGACACGCCGTTCATGGTCATCGCGACCCAGAACCCGATCGAGATGGAGGGCACCTACGCCCTGCCCGAGGCCCAGCGCGACCGCTTCATGGCCCGGGTCTCGGTCGGCTACCCCGTCGAGGCGGCCGAGATGGCGATGCTGACCTCCCACACGATGTCCAACCCGCTCGACGACCTCGAGCCGGTGACCGACGCGGCCGAGATCCGCAAGCTGTCCGGCATCGTCGGGCAGGTCTACGTCGCCGACGCGGTGCAGAAGTACGCCGTGGCGCTGACCTCGGCCACGCGCCGGTCGAGCGACCTGACGCTCGGCGCCTCGCCGCGCGCCACGCTGCACCTGGTCCGCGCTGCCAAGGCCCGCGCCGCGATGGCGGGTCGCGACTACGTCCTCCCCGACGACCTCCGGTCGCTCTCGCAGCCCGTGCTCGCGCACCGGCTCCTGCCCAGCGTGGAGGCCGCGATGAGCGGTCGCTCCACGACCGACATCCTCGACGCCATCGTGGCCGCGGTTCCGGTCCCGGGTGGCGCCCCGACGTCGTGATCGCCGACGACCGTGCGTGAGGCCCTGTCGGGACTGACCCTGCGCGGTCGGGCGTTCCTCGCGGCCGGCGTGACCGCGATCGTCTGCGCGATCGTCATGGGCCAGCCGCAGCTGACCCGGGTCGGGATCCTGGTCGCGGCACTGCCGCTCCTCGCGGCGGTCCTGATCGGCCGCAGCCGCTACCGGCTGTCGCTGGTGCGGACCGTCACCCCACAGCTGGTCACCGCCGGCTCGCCGGCCCACGTGACCCTGGCGCTCACCAACGAGGGCCGGACGCCCAGCGGCGTCCTGATGCTCGAGGACCAGGTCCCCTACGTGCTCGGCACCCGGCCCCGGTTCGTCCTCGAGGGGATCGGCCACGGCTGGCGTCGCGACGTGACGTACCAGATCCGCTCCGACGTCCGCGGCCACTTCCAGATCGGGCCGATGTCGGTGCGCGTCAGCGACCCGTTCGGGCTCGTGGAGCTCGGGCGGTCCTTCCGGACCACGGTCCCGATCACGGTGGTGCCCCGCACCGTCCCGCTCCCCCACGTCCCGCTCGGCGGCGCGTGGACGGGCTCGGGCGACAACCGGCCGCGTGCGTTCGCGGCCGGCAGCGCGGAGGACGTCACGGTGCGCGAGTACCGCCACGGCGACGACCTGCGTCGGGTGCACTGGCGCAGCTCCGCGCGCACGGGAGACCTGATGGTCCGCCGCGAGGAGCAGCCGTGGCAGAGCCGCGCGACGCTGTTCCTCGACAACCGGACCCGTGCCCACCGGGGCCAGGGCATCGCATCGTCGCTCGAGGCCGCCGTGTCCGCGACCGCCTCGATCGCCGTCCACCTGAGCCAGCGCGGCTTCACGGTCCGGTTGGTGACGGCCACCGGCGACGACCCCACGACCGCCTGGCACTTCCGCGACGCCGAGCTCAACACCGCTCCCCTGCTCGAGTCGCTCGCGGTGGTCGAGGCGGTCGACCAGTCCTGGCTGGAGACGGCCTGGCTCGCCGACCCGCACCAGGGCGGGCTGCTGGTCGCAGTGACCGGCGCCGTCGGCGACCTCGACGCCCCGGTGTTCCGCCGGATGCTCCACCACTCGATGCCCGCCCTGGCCGTGGCGCTGGACGTCGAGGGCTGGGGCGGACGACCGGGGAGCGGCCCGGCCACCCCGGTCCTCACCGCCCAGGGCTGGCGCGCGGTCACACTCGGCGCGCGCGACCGGCTCGCGGCGGTCTGGCAGGACCTGGGCGTCAGCAACGCCCGGGCCGCCCGCGGTCCCGGCGACCCGCGGACGGGAGTGGTCGGATGAGCACCCGGCGCCGCGCGCTCGCCGACAGCCTGGCGCTGACCGTTGCGGCGGCCGGCACCACCTGGCTCGCGTTCTCGTCGTGGCGTGGCTTCACCGAGGCGCCCGGTCGCTTCACCTGGCCGCTGCTGCTGCTGGCCGGGCTGGTCGCCGCGCTCGGGGCCGGGCTCCGTCACCTGCGGTGGCCGCCCTCGCTCGTGGTGCTGGTGCAGCTCGTCGTCGGCGGCGTGGCCGCCGGCAGCCTGGTCGCCGGGACGTTGGCCGTCACGGGTGACGGCTGGCTCCGGATGGGCTCGAGGATCACCGGCGCCCTGGAGAGCGCCCAGAGCTACCAGGCCCCGGTGCCGGCGACGGCTCCCGGCATCGAGGCACTGCTGATCCTCGGCGGCTTCCTCTGCCTCGTCGTGGTGGACCTGTGCGTCGGCGGGTTGCGTCGCGTGTCGCTGGCCGGGCTGCCGCTGCTGACGATCTACAGCATCCCGATCAGCATGATCGTCGACGGCGTGCCCTGGTGGAGCTTCGCGCTCACCGCGGCCGGGTTCCTGCTCATGCTCTTCCTCCAGCACCGCGAGCAGACCTCTCGGTGGGGCCGGGGCCTCGGCGCCGACGGCGCCACCGGGTCGTCGACCTCGATCAGCAGCAGCGCCGTCCGGACGTCGGCGGGCGCGCTCGCCGGGTCTGCGCTCGTGCTCGCCGTCCTCATCCCGCAGTTCGTGCCGACCCTCTCGCTCAGCCTGTTCGGGTTCGGTCCGGGCAGCGGCAGCGGCGGCAGCGTCATCGTCGAGAACCCCATCACCGACCTGCGGCGCGACCTGCTCCGTGGCGAGGACCGGCCGGTGTTCCGGTTCCAGACCGAGGACCCCTCTCCGTCGTACCTGCGGCTCGCGTCGCTCACCGTGTTCAACGAGAACGAGTGGAGCACCGGGAAGCGCGAAGTGCCGCCGGAGAACCGCGCCCAGGGCCCGGTCCCCACCGACGAGATCGACCCGGCCGTCGAGCGCGTGCGTCACGACTACTTCGTGTCCTCGGCGCTCGACTTCGAGTCCGACTACCTGCCGCTCGCCTACCCCGTCGACCGCGTCTCGGCGGTGGGCGACTGGCGCTACGACTCCGAGACCCTCGACTTCATGGCCTACCCCGACGGGCTGAGCACCGAGGGGCTGACGTTCACGTTCACCGAGGTCGAGCTCGACGTCGAGGCCGACCTGCTGCGCGACGCACCGTCCTGGACGGGCAAGGTGAGCCGTGACTACATCGAGCTCCCCGACGACTTCCCGACGTACGTCGACTCCCTCGCGCAGGACGTCACCCGCGACTACCCGTCGCGCTACGAGAAGGCGGTCGCGCTGCAGGAATGGTTCCGCCAGGGCGGCGGCTTCGAGTACGACCTGAAGCGAGCGGCCCCGGGCAACGGCGTGGACGAGCTCGTCGCGTTCCTGCGGGAGGGCGACGGCGGCCGGGTCGGCTACTGCGAGCAGTTCGCGTCCGCGATGGCGGCGATGGCCCGCGCGCTGGGCATCCCGGCCCGGGTGGCCGTCGGCTTCCTCTCTCCGACCGAGGTCGGCGACGGTCAGTGGGAGTACTCCACCGACGACTTCCATGCGTGGCCCGAGCTGTACTTCTCGGGCGCGGGCTGGGTCCGGTTCGAGCCGACGCCGGGCAACCGGGCCTCCGAGGTGCCGTCGTACACCGTGGGCGGAGTCTCCGTGGCCCCGCCGACCGACCCCTCCTCCGGACCCACCGAGGAGCCGGGTGCGACCAACCCGCTCGACCCGACGCGGACCCTCGACCCGGGTGGCGAGGTGCCGGCCGGCGAGCAGGGTGCCGGTGGACGCGGGATCTGGGACGAGCTCCTGGTGACGGCCGCGGTCCTGGTGCTGCTGCTCGTGGTGCTGCTGGCGCCGCGGCTGGTCCGGCGCAGCCGCTCCCGCCAGCGGCTGCAGGGAGCGATCGAGCCCGCCTGGGTCGACCTCCGCGCCACGGCCCTCGACCTCGGGGTGCCGTGGCCCGACGCGCGCTCGCCGCAGGAGACGCGGGACCAGGTGGTCCGGTTCCTCGGCGCTCCGGCGAGCGGCGAGGCCCTCGAACGTCCCGCACGCGGGGCGCAGGTCGCACCCGAGGCGGTCGAGGCACTCGACCGGCTGGTCCTGTCGCTCGAGCTGTTGCGCTACGCCCGCCCGCCGGGCGCCGGCGCCGACGCCGACGGCCCGGTCGACCCTCAGGTCGTGACGGACACCGAGACGGTGCAGGCGGCGCTGTTCCACGGGGCGACCCGACGCGCCCAGCGCCGGGCGACCTGGTGGCCCGCGTCGGTGCTGCCCTGGCGCCGGCGTGGTGGCGAGCTGCCGCGCCTCACCTCGACCGAGCAACGGTCAGGCGTGGTCGACCACGTCGGATAGGGCGAGCGTGCCGGGTCGGGAACGACCGGTCAGAAGCCGCCGGTCTCCCGACGGCGACGCCACCGCTCCTCCATGCGCTCCATGAAGGACTCGCTGCTCTTCGTCCGGCGCGGACGGCGGTCGCGCCGGCCGCCCTGCAGCAGGGTGAGCCCGCTCTGGGGGTCGGACGCGGGAGCGTCGGCGGTGGCGGGGGCGCCGCGCTGCCCGCGCAGCGCGCTGAGGGCGACGGTGGCCGAGGCGAGCATCACGACGAACCCGCCGATCCCGACCGGGATCCACTGCATGACCAGCCCGGTCATCATGACCGCGACTCCGACGACGAACACGACTCCGGCGATGACGGCCTTGCGGCGGGCCATGCTGCGCAGCGAGGTGCCACGCAGGGTCGAGGCGAACTTGGGGTCCTCCTCGACGAGCGCGCGCTCCATCTGCTCGAGGAGTCGAAGCTCTTCCTCGGAGAGAGGCACAGTTTCCTCCCGCGTGGTCGGGGCGTGTTGGTCAAGTCTAGGCAGGAGGTGGTGAGGGTGGGTACACCTGACCGTCCAATTTATTCCCGTTCGCACCCCTGCGGGTGAGATTCGGTCGTGGCCGGCTCCCGATCAGCGCTCCGCGAGCAGGCTGGCGGGGCGGACGGCGGCGCTGCCGAAGCGGCGCACTGCCCGGTCGGCGGCGCGGTCGGCCTCGTGCCAGCCGCGCTCCGGCTCCCCCAGCACCAGCTGCCGGTGCACCCGCTCGCGCGGGAGCAGCCCCTCGACGCGGACGCCGACCAGCCGGACCCGGGCGCGCTGGAGGCCGAGCGCGTCGTAGAGCCGGGTCGCCGCCTGATGGATCTCGACGGTCACGTCGGTGGCCTCCGGCAGCGTGCGGGAGCGGGTGATGGTGGTGAAGTCGGCGAACCGGACGGTGATCGTGACGGTGCGCCCGGCGACCCCCGCCACCCGCATCCGGCGCCCGACCTTCGCCGCCAGTCGCAACAGCTCGCGGACCATCACCTCCCGGTCGTCGGTGTCGCGGCCGAACGTCTCCTGCGCCCCCATCGACTTGTCGGGGTCACCACCGAAGAACGCCGGGGCGTGGCGGGACACGATCGGCCGCCGGTCGGTCCCCCACGCCAGCTCGTGGAGGTGCTCGCCGAGGTGGTGGCCGACCGCTCTACGCAGGGTGCGCACCGGGGTGCGGGCGACGTCGCCGACCGTGACCAGTCCCAGCCGGTGGAGCATCGCCTGGGTCTTCTCCCCCACGCCGTAGAGCTCACCGACGTCGAGCGGGTGGAGGAACGCGGCGACCTGGGCCGGCGGCACCACCACCACGCCGTCGGGCTTGGCCCGCTTGCTGCCGAGCTTGGCGACCGACGGCGCGGCGGCCACCCCGACCGAGCAGGTGATGCCCTGCTCGTCGTGGACGACCGCTCGCAGCTGCTCGGCGATCTGCAGCGGCGATCCGAGCCGCCGCGTCGCGCCGCGGACGTCGAGGAACGCCTCGTCGAGCGAGAGCACCTCGACCAGCGGGGTGATCCGGCGGAACGTCTCGATCACCGACGTCGAGACGGAGGAGAACGTGTCGAAGTCGGGGGCGACGACCACCGCGCGCGGGCAGAGCCGGCGGGCGCGAGTCATCGGCATGGCCGAGCGGACGCCGTACTGCCGCGCGAGGTAGTTGGCCGACAGCACGACCCCGCGGCTGCCGCCGCCCACGACGACCGGCTGGTCGCCGAGGTCGGGCCGGTCACGGGTCGCCACGGAGGCGTAGAACGCGTCCATGTCGACGTGGAGGACCGGGCAGTCCCAGGAGTGGTCCATCACGGACCGCCGCGGGTGTCAGCGGGAGGCGACGACGTGCAGCTGTGCGGCGAGCGGGCGGTACTCGGCGCGCTCGGAGACCGCTTTCTCCAGCTCGAGCAGCGCGGCGGTGGCACCGGGCTCGAGGTCGAGCAGGGTGCCGGGCACCAGGTCGGAGAAGACCCGCACGGCATGGGTCGTGGCGATCGTGAACCCGGCCGCGGGCAGCAGCGAGGCGAGCTCGTCGTGGGTGAACCGGCGCCCGGCGCGACCGGCCGGGCTCTGCTGGCCGACGGGGTGGCCGTCGAGGACCGCCCGGGCCTGCTCGAAGTGGCCGGCCATGGCGCGGGCGACCACGGCGGCATGACGCTGGGCGACCAGCAGGCTGAGCACGCCACCGGGACGCAGCACCTCGGCGATCGTGGCGAGCGCGGCCGCGGGGTCGTCGACGACCTCGAGGACGCCGTGGCAGAGCACGACGTCGGCGCTGCCGGGATCGGCGACGTCGAGCAGGGACGAGAGGTCGCCCTGCTGGCCGGTGACCTCGACCCCGCTCTCGCGGGCCCGGCGGTCGAGGGCGGCCAGGGCATCGGGGCTGGGGTCGACGACCCGGACCCGGTGGCCGAGCTCGGCGACCCGGACCGCGAACCCCCCGGTGCCGCCGCCGATGTCGAGCACGTCCTGACCGGGGGCGCGGTCCCAGACCGGCTGCAGGCCCGCCCACACGACGGCGGTCCGGGCCGCGCCGCGGCGCTCGCTGGCGGATCCGATCGGCATGGGGGCCAGCCTAGGGGCAGGCTCATCCGGGACTCCCGGGGCTGCGGTGCCACAGCTTGCGCGCGACGTCCTTGACCGCGTCACCGGCCGGCTTGATGTCGGCGTACGGCGACATCTGGAAGCCGCTGGAATGGGTGAGCACCCGCTGCTGGGCCGGCGCGACGAAGCCGTCGGGCACGGTCTCGATCACTTCGTGGACCGCCGCCATCCCCTCGCGCTGCCAGAGGTCGTGGAGCGCGGGCAGCTCCCAGGCACCGGTCGCGCGCAGCGACACCCCGCGGTAGCCGGTCCGGCGCAGCTCGCCGCGGACCACCAGCAGCCACGAACCGAACACGGTGGCGGCGTAGGGGCCCTGGGCGTCCTCGAAGAACGTGGCGTCGACCGGGCCGGTGGCGTCGTCGAGGGTCAGGAAGACGACCCGGCGGCCCGAGCGGACCGGCGGGGTCTGGGTGGCGACCTTGACGCCGGCGACCAGCAGGTCGGCCTTGCTGCGGCGTTGGAGCAGGTCGCGGCTGCGGGTGGTGCCGAGCTCGTCGAGGAACTCGGCGTAGCGGTCGACGACGTGGCTGCTGACGTCGAGCCCGAGGATCTCCAGCTCGGCGCGCATCCGCTCCTCGGCGTCCATCTCCGGCAGCCCGGAGAGCTCGCCCTCCCCCGGCCGGTCGCCGAGGTCGAGGGTGAGCTGGACCGACTCGACCGCACCGGCGGGCGCGGTCGCCCGTGACTGGGCGCTGGCGCGCGCCCACACCCCGCCGTCGGCCAGCGCGTGCCGCTCGGTCGTGGGCGCGGCCTCCCGGTCGAGCGGGTCGGTGCTGTTGCGGGCGGCTGCCCGCGACACCGGTTCCTGGCGAGACGGCGTCGTACGTCGGCGCGAGCCCAGGCCGCGACCGCGGGCGGCGCGGTCGAGGGAGCGGGCGTAGCGGTCGAGCTCCATCACCTGCAGCAGCAGGTCGCGCCGGGTCGTGCTCCCCACCTGCGGATCGGCCGTGATGTCGTAGAGCCGGTCGAAGGCGCCGGTGAGCACGAGCCGCTCGACCACCGGCCGGGACACCCGCGCGCGGTGCCAGAAGTCGGTGAGCGAGTGGTAGGGCCGGCTGGCGAGGATCCGCTCCACCTCGGTGTCGTTGATCCCCTTCAGCTCGGCCAGCGCCAGCCGGATCGCGTGCGGCCGCCCCTCGCCGACCAGGTCGTCGGGGAGCCGCTCGACGGCGTACGCCTTCTGGCTGGCGTTGACGTCGAGCCCCAGCACAGTGATGCCGCACTGCCGGGCGTCGTCGAGGATCAGCCGCTTGGGGTACATGCCGGGGTCGTGGGTGAGCACGCCGGCCAGGAAGTGGGCCGGCCAGTGCGCCTTGAGCCAGGCCGACTGGAAGGTGGGCAGCGCGAACGCCGCCGCGTGGGCCTTGCAGAACCCGAAGCTGGCGAACGCCGCCAGCACCTCCCAGATCTTCTCCACCACCGGCAGCGAGTAGCCGCGGCCGAGCGCGCGCGGGAAGAACCACAGCTTCGTCTCGGCCATCCCCTCGACGTCGCCGAGGGCGCGCCGCTTCTCGTCGGCCTCGGCCCGGGTGATGCCGGCGAAGCAGGCGATCATCTCGATCACCTGCTCGTGGAACACCACCACGCCGTGGGTGCTCTCGAGGATCGGCCGCAGGTCGTCGTGGAGGTAGCGCACGTCCTTCCAGCCCTGCTTGACCTCGAGGTAGGGCGTGATCATGTCGCTCTTGACCGGCCCGGGCCGGAACAGCGAGATGTCGGTGATGATGTCGGAGAAGGAGTCGATCCCGGACTTGCCGACCAGCTCCCGCTGCCCGGGCGACTCGATCTGGAACACCCCGAGCGTCTTGGCGGTGCTGATCATCGCGTAGGTGTCGGGGTCGTCGAACGGCACGTCGGCCTCGTCGTCGAGGTCGATCCCGACCCCGTCGACCCGCTCGATCTCGGCCACGGCGTGCGCCATCGCCGACTGCATCCGAATGCCGAGCACGTCGAGCTTGAGCAGCCCGAGCTCCTCGACGTCGTCCTTGTCGAACTGGCTCATCGGGAAGCCGGCGAACGACGCCTCGACCGGGGTGCGGTCGAGCAGCGTGGCGTCGGAGAGCAGCACCCCGCAGGGGTGCATCGCGATGTGGCGCGGCAGCCCGTCGAGCCGCTCGACGAGGCCGAAGAACAGGTCGAGCCGCTCGTCGGTGAGGCCGCTGGCCGCGAGCTCGGGCAGGTCGCGCAGCGCCATCCGGGCGTCGCGGGCCCGGATGTGGGGGAACGCCTTGGCGATCGCGTCGATCTCGCCGGGCGGCATCCCGAGCGCGCCGCCGACGTCGCGGACGGCGTGGCGGACCCGGTAGGTGTCCATCATCGACACGCAGACGCAGCGCTCGCCGCCGTACCGGTCGAGGATCGCCTCGTAGATCTCCAGCCGTCGCGCGGACTCCACGTCGATGTCGATGTCGGGCAGCGAGTGGCGCAGCGGCGAGAGGAACCGCTCGACCAGCAGGTCGTGGCGGATCGGGTCGACCCCGGAGATGCCGAGGAGGTAGTTGACCAGGCTGCCGGCGCCGGAGCCGCGGGCCGCGCACCGCACGCCGCGCTCGCGGATCAGGTCGGTGATGTCGCCGACGGTGAGGAAGTACGACGCGTAGCCCAGGCCCCGGACGATCTCGAGCTCGTCGTCGAGCCGCTTCCAGATCCGCTGACGGGGCGCGGAGCCGTAGCGGCGGCCGACCCCGCCCTCGCAGCGCGCGCGCAGCAGCCGGTCGGCGTCGTCGCCGGCACCGGTGAACGCGAGCTCGGGCAGGTGCACCCCGCCGATCCCGAGGTCGGCAGCCGGGTCGAGGGCACAGCGGTCGGCGACGGCCCGGGTGTCGGCGAGCAGCCGGCCGGCCTCGCGGGCGGGGTCGGCGGCGAGGCCGGAGAGCCGGCAGATCTCCTCGGCGACCTCGACCATCTGCTTGCCCGACTTGAGGAACCCCTCGGCGTTGCCGCGGTCGAGATGGCGCCGGTCGAGCGCCACCAGCCGGCGGGCGGCGTCGAGGACGTCGACGGTCGGCGCGTCGAGCCTGTCGGCGTAGCGGACGGCGTTGGTGAGGACCGCGCCGAGCCCGGCGGTGCGGGCCACGCCCGCCATCCGGGCGGCGTGGACGGAGGTGCCCGGCCCCCAGGCGCCGCCGCGGCCGGGGAGCCGGTGGGTGACCAGCTCGAGCAGGAGGTTCTCGGTGGCGACCACCTCCCGCCACGGCGCGAGCGCCGCCAGGGCGAGGTCGTCGCGCCGCCGGGTCACCGCGGCTCCCACCGGGGAGTCGGGTCCGAGCAGCACCACGACGTCGCCGCCCTCGAGGTAGGGCGCGAGCAGGTCGAGGGTCGCGACCGGGCGGCCGCGCTCGCCGGCCAGGTGGACCTGCGAGACCAGCCGGCAGATCGCCGCCCACCCGGCCGCGCCCCCGCCGGGTCCGCCGGCGTGCGCGAGCAGCCGGACCCGGCCGGGCCCCCCGCGGTCGGCGGGCAGGTCGCGGAACGCGCCGCCCCGCACCGGCGTACGCCGCTTCGCCGTCGGACCGGGCGCCGGCTCCCCCCCGAGCGCGAGGTCGACCCCGAGCACCGGCCGGATGCCGGCGGCCTGGCAGGCGCGGACGAACTTCACCGCGCCGTAGGTGCCGTCGCGGTCGGTCAGCGCGAGGGTGTCCATCTCCTGCTCCGCGGCCCGCTCGACCAGCGTGTGGGGGTGGGACGCGCCGTACTGGAGGGAGTAGCCCGACGCGACGTGGAGATGGACGAACGGGTCAGGCGACACCGGTCCGGCCCGGGACCGCGATCCGAGCCTCCACCGCCCGGTGCGGCACCAGCCCGAGCGAGGACTCGACCACGCCGAGGAAGCGGTCGGCGTCGCGGACCAGGTCGTCGGCCTCCCGCTCGGTGACCGCCCGGGTCGACCCCGCCTCGGCGGCGGCCCGCTTGCCGGCGCCGGCGGCGAAGAAGCGGGCCCACTCCTCCAGCTCGGGCGCCACCTCGGCGAGCAGCACCCAGGCGTTGCGCTGCTGTCGTCGCCGGGTGGTCGCCGGCCGGGCGCGGGCGGCGAGCAGCGCCGCGGCGGCCCGGAGCGCGGCGACGTGGGCGCAGGCGTAGCGGGTGGGGACGTCGGGTGCGGTGATCGCCTCCTGCAGCGAGGCGGCCGCGCGGGAGAGGTAGGAGTGGGTGGTCGCGGGCAGGGAGTGCGGGGTGGCGAGGGTCATCGTCTCGTCCTCCATCAGTCGGCGCAGCCGACGAGCTGCCAGTCGCCGGCCGACCAGTCGAAGGAGAGGTCGAAGACGCCGCCACCGTCGGCCCCGTCCGCACCGGGGACGCTGCCGCGGCCGGCCTCGACCCGCCACAGCTCGCGCTCGACGAGCAGGTCGCCGCCGGGCAGCCGGGCGGGCCCTGCCCGCTCGTCGGGTGGGGCGTCGTCGGTCCCGATCACCGCCTGCACGCCGGGGGTCTGCCACCACGGACCGGTCTCCACCCAGTGGGCGAGCACCGACCGGACCTTCCACAGCCGGCCCCGCCACAAGAACTGCTCGGGCCCCTCCATCCGATGGGTCGGGCCGCGATGGCCGGGGCCCTCCACCCAGCCGCGGCGCACCTCCACGGGGTCGTCGTACCGCCTCACGTCCTGCTCCCTTCGGCCGTCGACCCCTCGACCCCGCACCAGACGTCGACGGACCCGAGATCGGTCGGCGGGGTTCGGCGGGGACGGGGGTCGAGGTCGCCCCCGCCGAACCCTGATCGAACAGGTGTTCGAACACGACCTACGTTACACCGCCGGGCCGACAGGCCGTCAAGGGATGGGCTCAGCCGGTGTGCTCGCGGTCCTCCGCGAGCACGCTGCCGCGGATCCACTCCCCGCAGGAGCGCCGGAGGAGGAACCACATCAGGGCCACGTCGAGCACCGCGCCGACCGCCCCGACGACGAGGAACGGCACCGGCGGCGACGCGCGCGCGATCACGACGGCCGCGAACAGGAAGCTCGCGGCCAGGGCCACCAGCGACCAGCGGGCCCAGGCGTGACCGTGCCGGAACATCACGACGAGCACCCACGCCAGCGCGGCGTAGACGACGAACGACACCACGGCCACCGGCCCGAACGACGGGATCGAGAGCTGGCTCTCCCGCACGAACTCCAGGCCGCCGCGGGGCTCCGCCCAGTCGCGCAGCAGGTCCTCGCGCATCACGACGGTGAGGAGCGCCAGCACCGCGCTCGCCGCGACCAGTGCCCCCTGGACCCGGATCGCGTTCGACACCGCACCCGGCCGCTGCCGTCCCATCGCGTCTCCTTCTCCCCGTCGGCCCCCGCCGCGTGGCTAGGGTCTCGCAGTATGTCGAGCGAACACCCTGGCATCACCCGCTTTCGAGACGAGCACACGCGCCGCGGCGGCACCGGCGAGATCGTGGTCCTGCCCGCCTCGGTCCACACCGCCGCCCTGGCGGCCGAGGCGCTCGGCTGCGAGGTCGGCGCGATCGCCAACAGCCTGGTCTTCGACGACCACGGTAGCCCGGTGCTGATCCTGACCTCCGGCGCCCACCGCGTCGACGTGTCCGCCACCGCCGCGCGGGTGGGTGCCGGGAAGCTGGCCCGCGCCGACGCAGACTTCGTCCGCCGCCACACCGGGCAGGTCATCGGCGGCGTCTCCCCCATCGGCCACCCCACCCCCGTCCCGACGTACCTCGACCGCTGGCTCCAGCGCTACGACGTCGTCTGGGCCGCCGCCGGCCACCCCGCCGCCGTCTTCTCCACGACGTACGACGAGCTGCTGGCCATGACCGGGGCGACGGAGATCGACGTCGACCGATGAGTTCGTCCGTCGAGGACGGTCGTACCAGGCATGAGCCACTACCTGCTGTCCGTTCCGCACGACTCCGACGAGGAACCCACCATGGAGACCATGGACCCGGCCGAGCTCGAGGCCGCCATGGCTGCCACCGGGGCGATCATCGAGGAGCTGACGTCGACCGGCGCCTTCGTCTACGCGGGCGGGCTGATGCCGCCCTCGAGCGCGATCACCGTCGACAACACCGGCGAGTCGCTGAGCACCGTCGACGGCCCCTTCGTCGAGGCTCCCGAGTACCTCGGAGGCTTCTGGGTGATCGACGTCGCCGACGAGGAGGCCGCCCTCGACTGGGCCGCCCGCGCGTCGAAGGCCCTCGGCGGTCGCATCGAGGTCCGCGCCTTCCAGACGCCACCGGGCGAGTGAGCCCAAATCCCCACGCGGTCTGAGCAACCCCGCTGTTCGGTGACACCCCTCCAGTGCACCCCATGCCGATGAGCGGCCGTCAGCAAATGGGTCGCGCAAACGTCGGGCGCGGCGGTATACCAGGAGTCGGCTCGATCTCCAGGCGCGGGCCGCGGTGCCTGACGAGCGGGGGAAATCATGCGAGGGCGAGTCACAGCAAGACACATAGGCGTGGCCGCGATGGTTGGCGTCCTCATGGTGGCGACGGGCTGCGGGGGTGGTGAAGCCGATGATCCCGGTGCGGAGGAGCCCACTCGTTCCGCGAGTGGAAGCCCGTCGGCCGAGCCAGCATTGAGCTTGGTCGCGATCGGCGACTCCATCCCTTACAACAGCCCGGAGGACTGCCCGGGCTGCACAGGCTTCGTGGACAGGTACGCCGAAGCGTTGTCCGAGGCAACGGGTGAAGAGGTTGAGACCTTCAACTTCTCTGATCACAGTGGCCTGACGCTGCCCGGCTTGCTGCAGCAGCTCCCGTCGTACAAGGACTACCTGCGCGACGCCGACGCCATCATCGTCGGGATCGCCCACAACAGCGTCGTGCTCAACGAGGAAAAGCCGTGCGGGACGGCCTTCGACGAGGCGACCTCGACTCTGAAGGACTGGTCGAAGGTGACCCAGGACTGCGCGACGAAGTCCGCCGACCGCAGTCAGCCCCAGTTCGAGAAGCTCTACTCGACCATCACCTCGTGGCGTGAGGGCCGACCGACGCTGTTGCTCACGATCAACAAGTACAACGACTGGATCGGGTGGCAGGACGCCCATCTGACTCCCGACCAGGAGCAGCGGACTGCGATGGTGCACAACACCTGGAACCGGATGCTCTGCACCACAGCAGAGCAGAACGGGTTCACCTGCGTCGACCTGGGTGAGGCCTTCAACGGCGCTGACGGCACCAAGCCGTCCGGCGATCTGCTGGCCGCGGACTACACCCATCCCTCCGACAGCGGCAACGCGCTCATCGCTCGGCTGCTGGTCGAAGAGGGTTTTGAACCGGCCACGTAGCAAAAGCCGAAGGCGCGCGCCCGGGTTGACGAACCTGACGTGGCGCCGGCTAGGCAAACAACCGGCACTCTCATGCCGATGAGCGAGCCCATGCGGAACCGCTGTGGCTACCGCGCCCAGTGCTGCGGGACCTGTGGACGCACTCGCGCAGGGGACGTGAACGGTCCTCTTGCCCGGGATTTGCGATCGGTTGTACTAGGCGGGTGCCACGCGGCACGATCGCGGCCATGCGTTCCCTGCTCCGCCTCCTGATGGTCCTGTTCGCGCTCACATGGTGGGTGCTGCCCGCCATGGGCGTGATCGATCTGACCGTCACCTGGGACCCCGAGTGGCCAGTGGTCCTCGAGGCCGGCTGGGGGGTCCTTTTCACCGGCCTCGGTCTTTCTTTCTTCCTCGCCGGGATCGCGGCCCAAACCGCCGGAACGGGGCTGCTGCACGCCTACGTGACCACCGCCGTCCTCGCGATCGCGGCCGTTCTCAGTCACGAACCGGAGACTTGGTGGATCTTCGGCATGCTCCTCATCCAGGTCCCGCTCCTGCGTCTGCTGGCCAGCGACGACCGCCGGTCCGCCGGCCCGCACTACCCGCTGGCGCTGCTCGCGGCGATCGCCACCCCCGTGGGCCTGACCTACGCCTGGCAGATGGCCGAGAGGAACCGTCAGGCACTGATGCACGGGGACTACACCAACGACGTTGACCACTTCTCGGTACAAGCAGCACTCGGACTGCTCCTGGTCGCCCTGCCCGCCGCTGCCGCGCTTCGGCCCGCGAGCCGGCGCCAACTCGGCACCATCACCGCGCTGATGGCTGGCTACCTCGGCGTGGTCTCCTACCACTGGCTCGGCGAGCTCGGTGGGTTCAGCCAGACCTGGTCAGTGGCGGTGATGACCTGGTCGACGGTCGTCCTGGTGGCTGCGTGGTGGCCGTGGGCGGCTCAGCGTGGCGCCAGCGTTCCCGCCAGTAGGGCGTCGCAGCGCTCCCGTTCGCCTACGACACCTCGGCGGGCGTTCCGGTCACCACCACCCGACTGCCTCCGTCCCCGTCGCCCGGTCCGAGTTCGATACGTGGTCCGCGGTCGCGTGTGCCTCTAGGTCGTCCTGGACCCGTACCGCCGTATTGGCTCCCTTCTGTGTCAAGACACCCGGGGTGGTAGGGCGGGCCTAAAGTTGGCTGTGGCGGGCCCCGGAGTGGCTTGTCCGAAGAGCCGGTGTTGGGGTTGTGAGCCGGTCGCGCTGGAGTCAGAGCCGCTACCCCGTTGCCCTCCCGGGCCCGTCCCTTCAGTGGTCGGTGTGGGGCGGGCGAGGTCTTCGAGCAGGGTGCGGTAGACCGCGTCGGACAACCGTCGTTTCAGGCAGCGCATCGCTTCCATCGAGGACTTCCCGGTGGCCTTCTTGCGTTCGTCTCGGCCCTGCCATCGGTGGAGTTGCGGAGCTGGACGACCGCCATGGTGTGCAGGGTGCGGTTGATCTGGCGGTTTCCGCCGCGCGAGAGTCGGTGGCGGACGTGGTCGCCGGAGGAGGCGTCGTTCGGGGCGGTGCCGGTCCAGGAGGCGAAGTGGTTGCGGCCGGGTGAGGTCGCCGCCTCGACCAGCGCTCGGGCGGCGCCGGTGGGGCCGACGCCGTGCAGGTCGAGCAGGCTCGTGCCGGTCGCCTGGAGGAGTCCGGCGAGTTCCGGGCAGTCGGTGCCGTACTCGACTCCGATGAGCCCCGAGGCGGTCTCGGGTCTACACGCCAAAGATCCGTCGCATGTCATTCAGGAGGCATCGTGAAACTTCTCCTCACGTCAGGAGGCATCACTAACACAAGCATCAGTGATGCACTGGTCGACCTGTTGGGCAAGCCGATCGCCGAGTCCACCGCGCTCTGCATCCCGACGGCGCAGTGGGGCTACCCCCGAAGCGAACCGCCTCTGGTGCTGGACTACGTCAGCGGCCGTGCCTGGGGAAACATGACGTCGATGGGGTGGAAGTCGCTGGGCATCCTCGAACTGTCTGCGCTGCCCACCATCGGCGCGGATCGCTGGGTGCCCTGGGTCCAGGATGCCGACGCGCTGCTGGTTGCGGGTGGCGAAGCGTCGTACCTCTGCCACTGGATGCAGGAATCTGGACTGGCCGATCTCCTTCCGTCGCTGATCGACACGGTCTGGGTGGGGGTCAGTGCCGGCAGCATGGTGATGACCCCGCGGATCGGTGATGCCTTCGCGGAATGGCCATCCGCGCCGAACGACCTCACCCTCGGCGTCGTGGACTTCTCGATCTTTCCGCACCTGGACGTCTTCCCAGAGAACACCCTGGCCGAGGCGGAGCTCTGGGCGGCCGGTATCAGCACGCCCGCTTACGCCCTTGACGACCAGAGCGCCGTCAAGGTGACCGACGGCACGGTCGAGGTCGTCTCCGAAGGGCAGTGGAAGCTGCTCCCCTCGTAGTCGAGTACAGACAGCTCCGACAAGTCGCTCGGGATGACCGAATGGTCCTCCACCCGGCCTGAAGACAAAAGTGGCACCCCCGGGTAGCCGCCTCACCAGCCGAATTGGCTCTCGAAGGGGACGTTCCACTGCTCCTCGTCGAACGAGACCGGTATGACACAGCAATGGGTGACCTCCACCTTCGCCCGAGCCGACGCGCGTTCCCAGCTCGACGATGCCCCGCCTGCGGGTGGGCTGACGCTGTCCGTCGTGCCCGAACAGCCGGATGTCAGAACGGCAAGTGCGGCAGCGGCTGGCAGCATGAGGCGGCGCAGAATGCCCCCCTCGTCGTTGAGTTCACGCGCTGCCCTCTCTCGTCTCGGACTTGGACGCAGTAGGCCGCCGGGAGGTTTCATGGTGCTGCACAAGCGCACGAACAATGCGTCTGAGCGTGCACGGTCACCCCACGAGCGGACTTCCTCAGTCGTCGTCCACAGGTCGTCGGCGGGCACTCCCCTTGTCGGGGTGCCCTGATAGAATCGAACACATGTTCGAGGCGGTGGCGGTGCTGGACGTGGACACCCTGACGGGGTGGCAGCGTTCGCTGGCGTCGGCCCTCGACACCGATCTTGGCACGGTCGGTGGGCTGGATGATGCGGGTCGGGTGGAGGCGATCCGGGTGTTGGAGGAGCTGGTGTGCACCGCGACCGCGGCTCAGGCCCGGCTGGCGGCGGACCTGGATGCCTCCCAACGCGCCGCGCAGGCGGCGGTCGGGGTGCCGGTCGCTGGGCGGGGACGCGGGGTGGCGGCGCAGGTGGCGTTGGCGCGGCGGGAGTCCCACCACCGCGGCCGGCTCCACCTCGGGCTGGCCACGACCGTGTGCACGCGAGCTGCCCCACACCTGGGCCGCGTGGCGGGCCGGGCGGATCACGGAGTGGACCGCGACCCTGATCGCCCGGGAGACCGGCTGCCTGTCGCGGCGAGGACCGCGCCGTGGTCGACGCCGTGGTCGCCGGTGACCCGGTGCGGCTGGAGGCGATGGGGCTGCGGCAGCTGGTCGCGGCCTGCCAGGCCGAGGCCGCCCGGCTCGACGTGGCGTCGGTGGTGACCCGCCGCCGTCGCGCGGAGGCCGACCGGCACGTCAGCCTCCGCCCCGCACCGGAGACCATGACCTGGCTGACCGCGCTGCTGCCGGTCGCCGACGGCGTCGCCGTCTACGCCGCCCTCACCAAGGCCGCCGACACCAGACGCGCGGCCGGGGACCCGCGGGGCAAGGGCCAGCTGATGGCCGACACCCTGGTCGCCTCGGTCACCGAGAACCCCCAGACCCACCCCGACCCCGCCGGCCACGCCGGCCCCGGCAGCCAGGGCGGCCAGGGTGTCCGGGGTGGTCACGGGGTCGCGCTCGGTGTGGTGATCAGCGACCAGTCCCTGTTCGGCGGCAGCGACGAACCGGCCCACCTCGACGGATACGGACCGATCCCGGCCGAGCTCGCCCGCGAGCTCATCACCGGCGCCTGCACCCGTGCAGAGCAGGTGTGGCTGCGCCGCCTCTACACCACCCCACACACGGGCGAGCTGGTCGCGATGGACACCCGTGCCCGACGCTTCCCCACCAGCCTGGCCCGGTTCGTCCGACTCCGCGACCAGGTCTGCCGCACCCCGTGGTGCGAGGCCCCGATCCGCCACATCGACCACGCCCACGACCACCACACCGGCGGACCCACCACCGCCACCAACGCCCAAGGCCTCTGCCAAGCCTGCAACCACGCCAAACAAGCCCCCGGCTGGCACGCCCGACCCACACCCGACACCCACCACGGCCACCGGATCGAGACCACCACCCCCACCGGCCACCACCACCACACCAGACCACCAGCCCTCGCCACCATCAGACACGTCCCGATCCGGATCGACTACGTGCTGACCTGCTGACCCGGTCCCTCCACAGGTCAGGGCTCGGGGGTGTCCTCGTCGCGCTTCGGTCGTTTAGATTCTCGTCAAGCCTCTCGGGAAGGGCCGACGATGTCCGTACGCCGCAGCGCCGCACTCGCGCTGGTCGCCGCGCTCCTGCTGGCCGGCTGCCAGGACGAACCCGAGCCGCAGTTCGAGCCCACGCCGAGCGACGCCTCGTCGCCCAGCGATCCGGAGACGTCGGCAGAGCCCGAGCGCCAGACGGCTGAGGAGTTCATCGAGGAGTGGGTCGACCTCGCAGTGAAATTTCAGAATTCCGGCAACTCCAAAGCACTCCTCGGAAGTCTCCGAGGGGTGCAAGCCGTGCCAGTCCCTGATTGCGAATGTGAAAGCCATCTACGCAAAAGGCGGCAGCGTTCGAATCGAAGAGATGTCTGTCGTCTCGGTGCGACGGATGGCGGACGGCGAATTCGAAGTGGTCGTGCAGGCTTCAGCACCACCCGACTTAGAGCGGACGCGGATTCACCGCAAAGGACGATTCCTGGTAACCGCAACAAGTACCGCGTGTATCTGCACCAGATCAGTGGTGAATGGAACATGGCGAATTACGAGGACACGCCCTCATGAGCAGAGCTGCAACCCTGCTATTGGTGGTGGCCGGTGTGATCGTTGGGATCCCTGCAGCAGCCGACGCGAGCTGCGAACGAAACGTTGATCTAGTGCAACAGCAGGCTGAGTGCATCCGCGGCGCTGACGAAGTTCGCGGGCTCTATCGGCTCCGCCAGCGACGACGGCTACACCTATCAGCTCGACCCCCGCTGCAAGGCCGGCGACCGTAGGGTCAACTGCCAGGTCTTCGCCACCTGCAGGACCGCCGATGGTGCCGAGGGCACGATCTTCATCATCTGGCGCTACGACGACACCGGCGCCCGGACCCGGGTCGGCACCGCCTGCCTGACGCCCTCGGAGCTGCACCGAGCTCGGGATGATCACCCCCGCCATGGTCCGGCGCGAGATGCAACGACTCGAATGGCCCACTGCCCGGCTGGAGGTCGAGCCACCCGACGGGCAGACGCTGATCCACTTCGACACCAACTTCTTCACGACCAACACCCGCCCGACGACACACACGGTGGTGCTGCTCGGGCAGCGGGTCACGATCGAGGCGACGCCGACGGCGTACACCTGGCACTTCGGGGACGGCGCGACCGAGACGACCGAGACGCCCGGGGCGGCCTACCCGGGCCTCGACGTCACGCACGAGTACGGCGAGCCGGGGCGGGTGTCCCCCAGCGTTGACACGACCTACACCGGCCGCTACCGCGTCAACGGGGACGCGTGGCAGACGATCCCGGGCAGCCTGACCGTGGCGGGCGGGCCGGTGGCGCTGCGGGTCCGGTCCGCGACGCCCCACCTCGTCGGCAGCCGGGCGTAGGCTCACGGACGTGACCGACGACTACGCCGACGGGCTCGGCGAGCCCGCCGAGACGATCACTGACCACGAGGCATCCGCGCTGGCCGAGGCCTCGGCCTGGGTCGGTGGCGAGGTCTCCGCCGTCGGGCTCGGCAGCACCGACGACGGAGCCCCCTGCGTCCTCGTCTACGCGAGCGCCCAGGCGGCCGAGCTCCCTGGCGAGGTGGCCGGCCTCCCGGTCCGGGTCGTGGTCACCGACCCGATCCTCGCGCTTGACGACGACGAGACCGCGCCCTGATCAGGGCCAGACCCGCACGCCCAGCGCCACCTGCACGGTCGCGATCGGGTTGAGGATCGTGGCGACCGACGAGCCCGCGAACAGCAGGCCGACCGGTCGGTTCTCCCAGTCGAGGACCAACGAGCCGCTGTCGCCGCCCGCAGACATGTCGGTGGTGATGATCTGGTTGCAGAACTTCGCCACCTTGCCGCCGCCGTACCCGACGTTCACCGTCGCGTTGAGCGCGGTCACCCGACCGGTCGTGAAGTGCGTCGTCCGACCGGTCTTCTTCACCAGCATGCCGACGGTGGCGGCCACGGCGGCCGTCGTCGGGTAGCCGTTCCAGTAGATGTCCCGGTCGATCGTGTCGAACGGCACCTCCGCGATCGCGGCGTCCACGTAGTTGCAGGACCCGTCGAACTTGATCGGCACGTACCTCGCCAGGCGACCGATGGCGTCGGCCGGACCGCCGCCGTCGAACGTGCCCGGCTGGTAGATCGGGTCGCCGAGACTGGCGTCGTTGCTGTTGGCCAGCACATGGTTGTTGCTGAGGATGTAGTACTTCGTCGGCTTCCCCGGCAGCGGCCGCAGGTCGTAGCAGCCGGCACCGATCGTGCCCGCCGTGACCTTCGGGTGACCCACGCTGTAGCCCGGTCGCACCGGCCGGACCCGGGTGGCGAGCGTCTGGGCGTCCACGGCCTGCAACGGCGCGACCGGCGCCGAGGCCAGCCCGCCGCTGCCGCCCGCGAACAGGTGCCCCACCTCCAGCACGTCGGTGGGCGTGCTGTCGACGGTCCTGGACACCTTGTCGCGCGAGTCCAGCATCTGCTCCGGCAGCTTCTCGCTGACCAGCACCATCACGCTGGGCGTCGACGACTGCTCGCCGTCCTTGATCTTGTGGCCGAGGCCGACCCCGACGACGTTGGCGCGGTCGAGGAAGCGGTCCTCGGCCGCGGCCAGGGCGCTGGTGAGGCCCTCCAGCTCGCTGGGCAGCCCGAAGGCCTCGCTCTCGAAGAGCTCGTGATCGTTCATGATGCGTTCCCTCCTGACCCGCGGGCGACGAGCACCTCTCGCCGGGCGGGTTGCACTGGTCAGGAGGTACGCCGAACCGCCGGTGATACGGCGTGCCGAGGTATCGCGGGGCGCCGCCGACACTCCTGGACACGAGGGGGTGAGGGCGATGCCCACGCAGCTGTCGGTGATCGAGCACAAGGTGCTCGGTGCGTCCGCGTTCCGCTGCCTGCGCGCCGTCCTGGTGCTGCTGGCGCTGCAAGTGCCGATGCGGCTGGCCGCCGCGCCCGGCGACTGCGTCGGACCGCTCCGGCTCGCGACCCTGGTCGACGTCGGCCTCTGCCTCGCGCTGCTGCTGGCCGCGGCCCGCTTCCTCGAGTACCTCGGGGCGATGTGCCCCGGACCCCGCTGCCGGGCCGCGGGCCGCGCGGCCGCCGTCGCCGTCGTGGCCGGCGCCGTCCTCAAGCTGGCCGACGACGCCGTCCTCTGGCAGCGCAGCGCCGGCAGCTGGCCGAGCGGCTGCCCGGCAACCACCACCCCGGTCCTCACCCACCTCGCGTGGGGGCTCGCGGCCGCCGGCCTGCTCGTGCTGATCGTCGCCACCTGGCACGCCCGGTGCGACTTCGGCGAGCGCGCGGTCGACCCGCTCAAGTACGCCACGCTCCGCGGCACGGCCGTGACGGAGCGGCCCGGCACGATCATCGCCTGCTCGGGCGGCGGCATCCGATCGGCCAGCTTCTGCCTAGGTGCCCTGCAGTCGCTGATGTCGAGCGGCATCTACCACCGCGCCTCGGCCGTCGTCGGCGTCAGCGGCGGCGGCTACCTCGCCGCCGCCTTCCACATGGTCGGCCGGGGGCTGCCCGCCGACGCGCCGCCGCCGTTCGCGCAGGGGACACCGGAGCTCGCACTGCTGCGCCGCAGCACCCGCTACCTGCTGCCGCGCGGCGTCGAGATCTTCCGCGGCGTCATGTCGGTGCTGTACGGCGTCGCGGTCAACATCGTGAACATCGCGGTCGCCCTCTGGGTGCTGGCGTGGGTGCTCGGCTGGTACCTCGACGAGTACGACGTGCTGCGTCGCGAGGGTGACCGGCTCGTGCTCGATCCCGCCACCTGGTGGACCGCCGTCGCACTCGCGCCGTGGGCTGTCGCGGTGCTGCTGTTCGTGCTCGTCGAGAAGGTCGGGGACCGCTTCGTATCGATGGCCGACTGGCGCCGCGAGACCCGCACCGTCACCCGGGCCGCGATGGTCGCCGGCTCCGCGTCGACGGTGCTGATGCTCGTCGTGCCCTGGTCGCTCGTGTGGGTCTCGCACGCCGACGACATCGGCGTGACCGGCGAGCTGCTGCGCCGGCTCGTCGCGCCGGCCGAGGCCGCGGAGGTCCCGGTGACGCTGGGCATGATCGGGGTGGTCGCCAGCTCGCTGCTCACGCTGGGCCGGACCCTGCTGACCGGCCTCGGCCGGATCGGCGAGGAGAAGAGCCGGCTCGGGCGGCTGCTCGCGGTGGTGCGGGTGCGGCTGGCCCCGTGGATCGGCACCGTGATCATCGTGGTCGCCGCGTACGTCGTGCTGCTGCGCCTCACGCGGGAGTACGCGATCTCGCCCGACTGGCGGACCGAGTGGGCCAACGCGGCGTACCTGCTCGCGGTCGTCTGCGGCGTGCGGCTCCTGACCGACGCCAACCGGACCTCGCTGCACCAGTTCTACCGGGAGCGGCTCGCCACGGCGTACCTCGTCGAGCGGGTCGACGACCGCACCGCGCAGGCGATGCCCGGCAACCGGCCGCTGCCGGTGTCCGAGTTCGCGGACCGGCCGACCGACGGGCCGGGCGGACCCGAGCTGGTCATGGCTGCCGTGGCCAACGTGGCCGACGAGGAGTTCGTCCCGACCGGTCGCGGCTGCGTGCCGTTCATCATCGACGCGTCGTCCACCGGGGTGATCGGGGACCGCTCGCTGCCCACGGGCGGCCGCACCCGCACCCGCGACTACGAGGCGTTCGCCGACTTCGGCCGGCGCGACCTCACCATCCCCGCGGCGATGGCCATCAGTGGTGCCGCGGTCAGCCCGCTCGCCGGCCGGGCCAGCTCGCGCACCCGGCCGGTCCGCGTGCTGCTGACCGTTCTCAACGCGCGGCTCGGCGTCTGGCTACCCAACCCCTACGGCCAGCCGCCGCGGGTCGTGCGGCGGGCGCTGGGTCTGCGCCGTCGGTACGACGCCGGCGGCCCGGGCCGGCCGCGCCGCTCGCGCGTGGTGGCCTGGGAGAGCGCCGCGCGCGTCGTCAGTGTCGCCGGCAAGCCCGGCCCCTACCGGCTGCTGCGCGAGGCGTTCGGCCGCCCGTCGCTCTCGGACCGCAAGCTCTACGTCACCGACGGCGGCCACTACGACAACCTCGGCCTGCTCGAGGCGCTGCGGCGACGGCCGCGCCAGGTGATCGTGATCGACGCGAGCAACGACGCCGCCAACTCCTTCGGCGCACTCGCCGAGGCGATCGCGACCGCGCGGATGGACCTCGGGGTGGAGATCACGATCGACGTCTCGCCGCTGCAGGCGTCCGGCGAGCGGCGCGCGGACCAGGCCTGGGTGACCGGGCGGGCGACGTACGACGACTCCGACGACGTCGCCGAGATCGTCTTCCTCAAGGCGCAGCTGGTCCCCCGGCTCTCGTGGGACGTCGAGCACTACGCCCGCGAGAACCCGGACTTCCCGCGTCGGGCGACCAGCCGGCAGCTCTTCGACGAGTGGGACTTCGAGGCCTACCGCGAGCTGGGCCAGGACCTCTGCGAGCGGATGCTCGCCGACCGCGAGGCCGGCGAACGCGCCGCCGCGGCGGAACCCGGTCTGAGGAGCACCGGCTGAGTCCTATGATCGCCGGGTGGACGGACTCGCGCTGGCCTTCTCCAGCGGCTGGGCCAGTGGCGTCAACGCCTACCTGGTCGTGCTGGTCCTGGGCATCGCGGACAAGGTCGGCGACCTTGAGCAGGTCCCCGACGCGCTGGGCCGCTGGGACGTCCTGATCGTCGCGGGCGTCCTCTACGCCATGGAGTTCGTCGCCGACAAAATCCCCTACATCGACTCCACCTGGGATGCGATCTCGACCGCGATCCGGCCGACCGCCGGCGCGGTCATCGGGGTCCTCCTCGCGGGGGACGCGTCGTCGCTCGAGCAGGCCGTGCTCGGGGCGGTCGGCGGCGGGACTGCGCTGCTCTCGCACCTCGTCAAGGCCGGCAGCCGGCTCGCGATCAACGCGTCCCCCGAGCCGGCGTCCAACATCCTCGCCAGCCTCGCCGAGGACGTCGCCGTGCTCGGCGTCGTCTGGTTCGCCCTCGAGAACCCCCGGGCCGCCGCCGCCATCGCCGGAGTGCTGCTCGCGATCGGTCTGGTCGTCCTCTACCTGGTGGCCAGGCTCGTCCGGCGCGGCTGGCGGCGGTGGAAGCACCAGCGTGACCCGGCCGCCGCCACCCCGTGACCGCCCACCGATGATCGACCTGGCCGACCACGACGTCCGCGACGAGGTCGTTCGACGGCTCGGCGCGGTCGTCGCCGATCGCCCCGTGATCCTCGGACCCGGCGTGCTGGCCGGCTACACCCGCGTGGTGCGGTGGCTCGACCAGCTGGGCTGCCGGGTGCTCGTCGTCTCCACGATGCGCGGCGCCGGTCCCGTGCCGGCACCCCACGAGGTCACGCTGGTCGAGGTCGTGCCACCGCCCACGACGTCGGTCACCGAGGAGTTCCGGCTGCTCGACCGGCTCGCCCGCGACCTGCCTCCCGGAGCCGTCGCGGCGATCGAGGCGTTCGATCCGGAGCGACGTGGCGTCTGGTGGTGCGGGCCGTTCGTGACGAGCGACGAGCCGATCCTCGGCCGTCCGGTCCTGGGCGGGCGGCCACGCGCCTTCCTCGCACTCGAGGACAAGCTGCTCGCCGAGGAGGTGTGGCGAGCCGCCGGGGTCACCGCGCCACCGAGCGCGATCGTCCCGGTCGAGCAGGCGGCACTCGCCCGCGCCAGCGAGGAGCTCGCGACCGACCTCGGCGCCGTCTGGGCGGGTGACGCCCGCGACGGCTTCAACGGCGGCGGCAACTACGTGCGCTGGGTGCTCGACGACGTCGACCGCGAGACCGCCCGCGGCTTCTTCCTCCCCCGCTGCGACCAGGTGCGCGTGACGCCCTTCCTGGACGGCGTCCCGTGCTCGATCCACGGCTTCGTGCTGCCCGACGGGACCGCGGTCCTGCGACCGGTCGAGATCGCCACGCTGCGCGATCACGACCGGCGCCGGTTCGTGTACGGCGGGCTGTCTAGCTGGTGGGACCCGGCACCCGACGACCGGGAGCAGATGCGCGACGTCGCCCGCCGGGTCGGGGAGCAGCTGCGGGCGGCCCACGGCTACCGCGGTGCGTTCGGTGTCGACGGCGTGCTGACGGTGGACGGGTTCCGCCCCACCGAGATCAACCCCCGGCAGCCGGCCGGGCTCACCACCGTGGCCGGCGTGGAGCTCCGGCTGTTGTCGCTGCTCCAGGTCACCCTGCTCGCCGACCGGGACCCCGGCCTCACGGTGGCCGAGGTGGAGTCGCTGGTGCCGCTGCTCGACGAGCACCGCGACGGCATCCCGGTCGCGGTCGCGGACGGGCGCTCCGTGGGCGAGGCCGACGACTTCTCGGTCACGGTGACGCTCACCGACGACGGGCTCGGCGGCCGGCTGGAGCGGTCCGGCGAGCCGACCGGGAACCGGGTGGTGCTCTCCGACACGACCACCGGGTTCTTCGCGAAGCTCCAGCCGTGCACGGAGCTGCGCACCGGCAGTCGGCTCGCCCCGCTCAACGTGGCGCTGATGGACTTCCTCGACCGGGAGCACGGCGCCGGCTTCGGGGCGCTCACGGCCGCGCCCGACGTACGCCGCTAGGTTGCCCCGCATGCAGGTGGTCGTGATCGGTGGCGGGCTGGGCGGCCTGGCCGCCGGCGCGCGGCTGGCCAAGCTGGGTCACGCGGTGACCCTGGTCGAGCGCGACGACGTCCTCGGCGGGGCGATCACGTTCGAGGCCGCCGAGGGGTTCGCCTGGGACCGCGGCGCGCACGCGACCCTGCTCCCCGCCGTGCTGCGCGACCTGTTCCGCAAGTCGGGCCGGCCGCTGGAGAAGGAGCTCGACCTCGTGCCGCTCGAGGTGATCCGCCACCACCGGTTCGACGACGGCTCGGAGGTCCGGCTGCCGGGCGGCTCGCGGGCCCGCCAGGTGGAGGCCTTCGACGTGCTCGGCCCCGGTCGCGGGCGGGCCTGGGTCGACCACGTCGCGGCGTACTCGGACGTCTGGGAGACGCTGCGGCGCCACCACCTCGAGGTGCCGTGGGACCCGACCACGGCCCCGCGCGAGGTGGCGGCGCTGCTCGACAGTCGGGAATCGCTCCACACCCGGCTCCGGCGGACGTTCAAGGACGAGCGGCTGCGCCTGGTGGCCGGGCACCGGTTCGTCGCGGAAGGTCACGACCTGCGCAACGTGCCCGCTTGGCTCGGGCTGCACGCCTACCTCGAGCAGCGGCTGGGCGCCTGGACCGTCCCCGGCGGCTTCTCTCGCGTCACCGAGGTGCTCGCCACCCGCCTCGCCACCCGGGGCGTCACCGTCGCGACCGGGACGGCGGCGCACGACCTCGTGGTGCGTGGCGGCCGGGTCGTCGGCGTGATGACCGCCGCTGGCACCCTCGACGCGGACGTGGTGGTCTGCGCGGTCGACCCGCGGCTGATCCCGACGCTCGCGCCGTACGTCGCCCGCACCATGCCCGCGATCCCGCCGGTCGTCGTCCACCTCGGCCTCACCGCCGACGTCCCCGACGTCGGTCACGAGCTGGTGCTCCACGGCGACCCGATGGTCGTGGTGCGCGCCGGCGGCCGGGCCCCCGACGGCCACACCGCCTGGACGCTGCACGGCCGCGGCCAGCTGGCCGAGGACCTCGTCACCGCCCTGGCGCGGCACCACGTCGACGTCCGCGACCGGGTGGTCGTCCGGGTCGACCGGTCGCCGCGGGCCCAGGTCGAGGGCAGGGGGTCGGCGATGGGCGTGCTGTGGCAGGGCCGCAGCACGGTGCGGCACCGGCTCGGGCCGACCACCCCCGTCCCGGGCGTATACGCCGTCGGGGCTCACGCCACCCCGGGCGGACAGGTGCCGTTCGTGGGGCTGTCGGCGGCGCAGGTGGCGCAGCTCGTCGGACCGGCCTGACTACGTCGCCAGGGCGAACGTGACGGTGAGGCTGACGACCACCGTCAGCTGGCTACCGCCGAACGACAGGTCGGGCGCGGACTTGAAGGCGGCCGCCTCCGCCATCGGGACGGGTGGTTCGCTGCGCCCTCCACGATCGTCTGGACCGCGCCGAGGGCATCGCCGGCCAGCCCGACCAGGTGGGTGGCGCGCCGGGTCGCGTCCTCGAACGCCTCGACCCGGGCGTCGTCCTCGACCGGGCGCCGGTCGGAGATCACCGGCGTGACCTGCTCGACGACCAGCCGGTGGTCGAGCCGCTTCGCCAGCGCGCTGACCAGCCGGCCGGCCGTCGCGAGGTCGGCGCACCGGATCGTCAGGGAGTGGCGCGCCTCGTAGCCGGACGGGCGCCCCTCGTGGTCGTGGCGCGGCCACACCGAGAAGTCGGTCTGCGACACGGCCTCCTCGGCCGTGACCTCCGCGGCGACGGCGCGTGCCTGTCGGCCGGCCTCGTCGACCCCGGCGACCGCCGCCGTCACCGAGTCGGCGTGGTGGACGATCGCCACCCGGACGTCCGCCGCGTCGGCCGGCGCGGTGGCGGCGCCGTGGCCGGCGACGGTGACGGTGCGCATGTGAGAGTTCTACACCGTGATCCGCAGCGCCTCGAAGATCTGCCGCGTCGCCTTCGAGCGGTTCAGCGTGTAGAAGTGCAGGCCTGGCGCCGCGCCGTCGAGCAGCTCCTCGCACAGCTCGGCGGCCATCGCGATCCCCTCCGCACGCAACGCGGCCGCGTCGTCGGCGTGCGCCTCGACCCGGGCACGGACCTCGGCGGGGATCTCGCGGCCCGACAGCTCGGCCATCCGGGAGACCTGCCCGAGGTTCAGGATCGGCATGATGCCCGGCAGGATCGGGATGTCCACGCCGTGCGCGCGTCGCCCGCTCGACCAGCTCGGCGTAGTCGGCCGCCCGGAACACCATGTCGGTGATCGCGAACGTCGCTCCCGCGCGCTGCTTCTGCCAGGAGCACCTCGGTGTCGTGCTCGACCGACTCGGCGCCCGGGGTGCCCGCCGGGGAACGCGGCGACCCCGACCGTGAACGACGCGCGCTCGGACGCGAGCGCGACCAGCTCGCTGGCGTAGGTGAGCCCGCCCTCGGTGGGCGTCCAGTCGGCGCGCGGGCCGTCCTTCGGGTCGCCGCGCAGCGCGAGCACGTTGTGCGACGCCCGCGGCGGCGTAGTCGTCGAGGATCCGGTCGAGCTCGGCGCGGGTGTGGCCGACGCAGGTGAGGTGCCCCATCGGCACCAGCGAGGTCTCGCGTGCGATCCGGCCGGTGAGCTGGACGGTGGTGTCGCGGGTGGTGCCGCCGGCGCCGTACGTCACGGAGACGAACGTCGGCGCGTACGGCTCCAGCTCGCGCATCGCCGTCCAGAGCTGCTCGGCGCCGGCCTCGTCCCGGGGCGGCATGAACTCGAACGAGATCGACCGCTCCCCCTGGCGGATCAGGTCGGCGATGCTGGCCACGCGCGCGTCGGGCATGCCGCCGAGTCTAGGGAGCGCGGGGCGCGCCGACCGGCGGGCGTCCACTGGCTAGTCTCGCCGGGTGACCAGCTGGGACGGGACCGCCTTCCGCGAGCGCGTCCAGGGCGTGGTCGACGAGTTCCTCGACGAGATGGCCTGCCCGGCTGGCCCCGCTCGGGCCGGACGCCGCCCGGCTGCTGGCCGAGGCGCGGGCGGCGGTCGAGCGGCGGGAAGCGCTTCCGCGCCGCGTTCTGCTACTGGGGGTTCCGGGCGATCGAGCCCGACGTCGACGACGAGCAGGCGCTGCTCCGCGCGTGCGCGGCCCTCGAGCTGCTGCACGCCAGCGCGCTGGTCCACGACGACCTGATGGACGCCTCCGACACCCGTCGCGGCCGGCCCGCGACCCACCGTGGTTTCGAGGCCGAGCACCGCGGCGCCGGGTGGCGGGGCGACCCCGAGCAGTACGGCGCCGCGGCGGCCATCCTGCTCGGTGACCTGCTGCTGAGCTGGTCGGAGGAGCTGCTGCGGCGGTGCGGCCTCCCGCTGGAGCGGGTCGCGGCCGCGATGGGCGCTCTTCGACCTCTGCCGCACCGAGGTGATCACGGGGCAGTTCCTCGACGTGTCCGTGCAGGCGCGTGGCCGGGCCGACGTCGAGTCGGCGATGACCGTGCTGCGCTACAAGTCGGCCAAGTACTCCATCGAGCGGCCGCTCCACATCGGTGCCGCCCTGGCCGGCGCCACCGACGCGAACCTGGCCGAGCTCTCGGCGTTCGGTCTGCCCCTCGGCGAGGCGTTCCAGCTGCGCGACGACCTGCTCGGCGTCTTCGGTGACGCGGCGACCACGGGCAAGCCGGCCGGGGACGACCTGGTGGAGGGCAAGCGGACGGTGCTGGTGGCGCTGGCGCTCGACGCGGCCCCCGATGCCGACGCGCGGCTGCTCGACCGCAGCCTCGGCACGCAGCTCGACGACGCGCTGCTGGCCGAGCTCCGCCGGGTGATCGACGAGTCGGGTGCCCACGCCCAGGTCGAGTCGGTGATCGAGGAGCTCGTGACGGTGTCGCTGGCGGCGCTCGACCGGGCGGCGGTCAGCGACGAGGCGCGGGTGGTGCTGCGCGAGCTGGCCTCGGCCGCGACCGACCGGGTCGTCTGAGGCTCGCTCAGTCGAGGCGCGCGACGCCGGACGGTTCCGGGCCGTCGCCGCGCAGCAGCACGCTGAACGGCCCACCGCGGTCGGCGTTGACCCGGGTGCCGAGGACGCTGAGCGCCACCGAGAAGGCCCGCGGCTCGGACCGGGCGAACGCGCCCCAGCCGTCCCAGAGCACGATCGTGCCGTCTCCCCCGTCGACGTCGGTGAGGCAGTCGGCCAGGGCGTCGAAGTTCTGCCCGTACCACTCCGGGAAGTGCAGCGCCTCCCCGATCCGGGCGAGGAACTCGGGCTTGGTCTGCGCGGTGAGCCCGTCGACGTACGCGAAGTCCCAGCCGGCGTGCTCGACGGTGTGCCGGACGTCGGCGACGTCGAACCCGCCGTGCCAGGTGTAGAGACCGGGCTTGGTCCGCCCCGCCAGCAGTGCCGCCAGTCCGCTCATTGGTGGGTCACCTCTCGATCCTCGAGAACGAGGAGTAGTGGTCGTCTGTCCAGTAGAGCTCGCCGCGGGAGCCGGTCACGATCCGGCGAGCCCCGCGGTCGTCGGAGCCGGGGGTCTCCACGGTGTACTCCCGGTAGTAGCCCTCGGGCTGGTCCGGCAGGATCCCCTCGCGGTTCTGGAACGTCTCGTCGTCCTGGTCGTAGGGGTAGGGCCCGTCGGAGTCGATCAGCGCGAGCGTGTCGTGCGCCTCGGGCGGCAGGTCGGCCGCCGCGACCACCGGCAGGTCGGTGGCCGGCGCGGTGCCGCTCGCGCTCGGCAGGCCGGGCGGCGAGGAGGTCTGCGACTGTGACGCCGTGGGCCCTTCCTGGGGACCCTCGGTGGTCGTCGCGGTGTCGCCCTGCTGCCACCAGATGAGGGCCACGGTGAGGATCGCGACGACCAGCCCGAGCCAGGTGCGCCGGTCCCGCATGGGTGGTCAGAACCCCATCGCCTGGGCCCGGCGCTTGACCTCCGAGCCGCGGTTCTCGCGCAGCGCGTCGATCGGGCGGCCGGGCAGGTCGGCGTCCGTGAAGATCCACTCGATGCACTCGCGGTCGCCGAACCCGGCGTCGTGGAGCACCGTCAGCAACCCCGGGAGCCCCTTGACCACCAGGCCGTCCTGGAGGAAGTCGGCCGGGACCTGCGGACCGGTGCCCGGGGCCGGGACGGCCGCGGCGAGCTCGTGGTCGCGGATCATGGTGCGGACCTTGGCGGGGGTGACACCCAGCTGCGCGGCGGCGGCGTGCCAGTCGAGCCAGTCGGAGACCAGGGTGCCCAGGTCGGTCAGTTCTTGGTCGTGCGTGCCGGACATAGCACCACTCTGTCACCTCGCCGGGAGGTACGGCGAGGGTGGTGGACCCGCTCCACGCCACGCCGGTGGGCGGCCAACCGGGGCCGATCCGGCGACGTCCGTACCATGGAACCCCGGATCCTTCCCCATCCGGCACCCAGGAGGGTCGACGTGCAGTCCGATCAGCGCGCCCGCACGGGCGAGGACGCCACCGGCGGCGACCCCGTCGTCGGTCGACTCCTCGACGGGCGCTACCGGATCGGACCGCGGATCGCCCGCGGCGGCATGGCCAGTGTCTACGAGGCCACCGACATCCGGCTCGACCGCACCGTCGCCGTCAAGATCATGCACCCCGGCCTCGGCGACGACGACGACTTCGCGGCGCGCTTCGTGCGTGAGGCGCGGGCCGCCGCCCGGCTGAGCCACCCGCACGTCGTGGGCGTCTTCGACCAGGGCGACGACGACGGCACCGTCTTCCTCGCCATGGAGCTCGTCCACGGTCACACGCTGCGCGACGTCATCCGCAAGGAGGCGCCGATGTCGCCCGGGCGGGCGCTCGCCCTCCTCGACCCGGTGCTGTCGGCCCTCGCACAGGCCCACCGCTCCGGGATGATCCACCGCGACATCAAGCCCGAGAACGTCCTGATCGGAGACGACGGCAGCGTCAAGGTCGCCGACTTCGGGCTCGCGAAGGCGGTCAGCGCCGACACCCAGCACACGGCGACCGGCGGCGTCCTGATCGGCACCGTGTCCTACCTCGCGCCCGAGCTCGTCGTCGACGGCCGGGCCGATGCGCGCGCCGACGTCTACGCCACCGGGGTCGTGCTCTACGAGCTGCTCACCGGCAGCAAGCCCCACGAGGGCGAGTCGCCGATCCAGGTCGCCTACAAGCACGTGCACGAGGACGTCCCGCCGCCCTCCGCCGTCGTCCCCGGGCTGCCGGCGTACGTCGACGCGCTGGTCGCGCGGGCCACGGCCCGCGACCGCGGGCAGCGGCCGGCCGACGCCGGTGTGCTGCTCCACCAGGTGCACCGGGTCGCGCAGGCGCTCGCCACCGGCGTCGTCGACGACGAGGAGCTCACCGCCGACCTGAGGCCCGCCCCCGCCGTGCCCGCGGTCGGCAGCGACACCGAGCCCGACCCGTTCGACGCCGACGAGTTCGCCACGCTCCTGACCCCCGCCGAGGCGGCCACGGGGCACCAGCCGGAGCACACCACCAGCCTGGTGCCGGTCCCGCCGCGCGAGGTCATCGAGCCGTCGGCGGTCTACACACCGGCCGGCCCGGTCCGCCCCCGACGCTCCCGCCGGGGCCTGCTGCTGATGCTGCTCGCGCTGCTGCTCGCCGTCGGTGTCGGCGTAGGTGCGTGGTGGTTCGGATGGGCGCGCTACACCCAGACCCCGAGCGTGCTGGGAGACCGTGAGGCGGTCGCCGTCCGGACGCTGGAGGCGGCCGGGCTCGAGGTCCGGGACGGCACTCCGGCGTACAGCGAGACGGTGGCAGCGGGCCGCGTCCTCTCCACCGACCCGGGACCGGGTGAGCGGGTGCTCGACGGCGGCACCGTCACGATCGTGCTCTCGCTCGGCAAGGAGCGCTACGAGGTGCCGAAGGTCCGTGGCATGACCGAGGACCAGGCGCAGGACGCGCTCGCCGACCTGAACCTCGAGTTCGGCACGTCGATCGGCCGGTGGTCGGAGTCGGTGCCGAAGGGCACCGTCCTCGGCAGCGACCCCGGCAAGGGCACGTCGCTGCGACCCGGCTCGATCGTCGACCTCTACGTCAGCGAGGGCCCGAAGCCGATCCGGCTCAAGGACTACACGGGCAAGCCCGCCGAGCTGCGCGGAGCAGGAGCTCGGCGACCGCGGGCTGGTGGTCGAGCGCGGCGAGCCGCAGTACTCCGACTCCGTGCCGGAGGGGCACGTCATCAGCCAGACCCCCGCCAGCGGCACCCTGTTCCGCGGCGACACCGTGACCCTCGTCGTCAGCCAGGGACCGGAGCTGGTCGAGGTCCCAGGCGGCCTGGTGGCCGCCGGAGTCGACAGCGCCACCGAGACGCTGAAGGCCCTCGGCTTCGTCGTCGAGGTGGAGAACGCCGACGAGTACCTCGGCCTCGGCTTCGTGTTCGAGGTCGACCCGACGTCCGGGACGATGGTGGCGATGGGCTCGACGATCACGCTGTACCTGATCTGACGCGGATCTCCCTCTAGGCTGACCGCGGAGGACGACACGATGGACCTGTGCAGGCAGTGCGGCAGCGAGCTGGGCATCGGGCGGTTCTGCACCAACTGCGGACACCCGGTCGACCAGCCGCCGGACGCCCCTGCCCCGTGGCGGAGCGACACCGCGGAGCGACCGCGGGTGGCCGAGCCGGTGGAGCCGCTACCCGCGCCCACGGTCCCGGCGCCGGCCCGGTTCCCGCTGTTCGCCGACGACGTCGACGCCACCGACCGGACCGAGCAGCTCTCCCCGGTGCCGCCGCTGCCCCCGCCGCCGACGACCGGGCCCGCCCAGCCACCGCGAAGGATCGCCGAGATGGCTGCCATGGGTGGCCGGTGCGGTCGCGATGCTGATGGTGGCCGGGCTCGGCGCCTGGTTGCTGTTCGGCAGCTTCGACGACGACCCCGCCACCGCCCAGGAGGCCCCCTCCGACAGCACGCCCACCGAGGAGCAGACGCCGACAGCAGGACCCGTCACCGCCGAAGCCGAGCCCCACCCGGTCCGCCGACCCCGCGCCGTTCGCCGGGGACCTGGCCCCGTTCGCGGACATCGAGGCTCCTCCCGCGGCAGCCCCGGGTGTGGGCGCCAACGGGGAGGTCGTGCGCTACGTCGCCGCGAACATGCAGGACGGGTCCCCGAGACCGCCTGGCGGACCCCGGGCGACGGGACCGGGCTGTCGGTCACGTTCCGGTTCGACGGCCCGAGCACGCTGTCGGAGGTCGGCCTGATCAACGGCTACGCCAAGGTCGCCCGCGACAGCAGCGGCATCCTCGACTGGTACCACGGCAACCGCCGGCTGCGCGGCGTCGAGTGGACGTTCGACGACGGCACGGTCGTCCGCCAGCGGTTCCGTGACACCACGCTGGTGCAGATGACCAAGGTCGACAAGGTCACGACCGAGTCCGTGACGCTGCGGCTGCTGGCGGTGACCTCCGCCCGGCCGCGGCCGCGCCGCCCGCAACTACACCGCGATCAGCGAGGTCTCGTTCCTCGGCACCACCGGTTAGAGAGCGGCGAGCAGGGACGCCGCGCGCTCGACCGCCGCGCGGTCGACGTCGAGATGCGTGACGAGCCGTACGACGCGAGGGCCGACCGTCCCGATCAGCACGCCGGCCTCGGCGGCGCGGGCGACGAACCCGGCCGCGTCGTCGTGCGGCACCGCCACGATGTTGGTGTCGACCGTCTCCGGGTCGACGCCGCAGTGCCTCGGCCAGCAGCCGCGCGTGCTCGTGGTCCTCGGCCAGCCGGTCGACGTGGTGGTCGAGCGCGTGGATCCCGGCGGCGGCCAGCACGCCGGCCTGGCGCATCCCGCCGCCGAGCCGCTTGCGCCAGACCCGCGCGTCGGCGATCGCGTCGGCAGCGCCGACCATCAGCGAGCCGACCGGGGCGCCGAGGCCCTTCGACAGGCACACGGCGAGCACGTCGACCGTCGCGCCGTACGTCGCGAGCGGGACGCCGGTCGCGACGTGCGCGTTCCAGATCCGGGCGCCGTCGAGGTGGACCCGGGTGCCCACACCCTCGGCCCAGTCCTTGAGAGCGGTGAGCTCCGGCAACGGCACGACCGTGCCGCCGGCGAAGTTGTGGGTGTTCTCGACCGAGATGGCCGAGGTCGCCACGAAGAACGGTCCGAGGTCGGGGGCGAAGAGCTCTTCGATCTCGTCCTGGGCGATCCGCCCGGACGGCGACCGCCAGGTCCGCATCGTGACCCCGCTCAACGCGCCGTGCGCCCCGAGCTCGGCACGGGCGATGTGGGCGCGCGCCTCGCACAGCACCTCCTGCGCCCGGCGCCACCAGGCTCCGGACGGCGAGCACGTTGGCCATCGAGCCGGTCGGGGTGAAGAGCGCCGCCTGGTGCCCGAACATCCCCGCGACCCGCTCCTCGAGCGCCCGCACGGTCGGGTCCTCGCCGTAGACGTCGTCGCCGACCTCCGCCGAGGCCATCGCGCGCCGCATCGCGTCGGTCGGCCTGGTGACGGTGTCGCTGCGGAGGTCGATCACGCGGACAACCTACTCAGGGCAGGCGTCAGACGGTGCGCAGCATCCGGGCGACGAGGAACGCCAGCTCCAGCGACTGGACCCGGTTGAGGCGCGGGTCGCACACCGACTCGTACCGGTCGGACAGTCCGGCCTCGCTCAGCAGCTCACCGCCGCCGACGCACTCGGTGACGTCGTCGCCGGTGAGCTCGACGTGGACGCCCCCGGGCCAGGTGCCGAGCGAGCGGTGGACGTCGAAGAAGCCCTGCACCTCCTCGATCACGTCGTCGAAGTTGCGGGTCTTGTAGCCGGTGGAGGTCTCGAACGTGTTGCCGTGCATGGGGTCGCACACCCACGCGACCTGCACGCCGGCCGCGGTGACCTTCTCGATCAGGTGGGGCAGCCCGTCGCGGATCCGCCCAGCACCGAACCGGGTGATGAACGTGAGCCTGCCCGCCTCGTTGTCGGGGTTGAGCCGCTCGGCGAGCGCCAGCGCGTCGTCCGGCGTCGTGGTCGGACCCAGCTTCACCCCGATCGGGTTCTGGATGTGGCGCAGCAGCTCGACGTGCGCGCCGTCGAGCTGGCGGGTCCGCTCGCCGATCCAGACGAAGTGACCCGACACGTCGTAGGGCAGCTGCGTGCGCGAGTCGATCCGGGTCATGGCGTGCTCGTACTCCAGCACCAGCGCCTCGTGGCTGGAGTGGAAGTCGACCCGGTGGAACTCGTCGGGGTCGGCGCCGATCGCCTTCATGAACGTGAGCGCGCGGTCGATGTCGTTGGCCATCGCCTCGTACTGCTGACCGGCGGTGGACTCGCGCACGAAGTCGGTGTTCCAGGTGTGCACCTGCCGCAGGTCGGCGTAGCCGCCGGTGACGAACGCCCGCACGAGGTTCAGCGTCGACGCGGACGCGTGGTAGACGTCGACGAGCCGTTGCGGGTCGTGGGCGCGGGAGTCGGGCGTGAAGTCGAAGCCGTTGACGGCGTCGCCGCGGTAGGCCGGCAGGGTCACGTCGCCGCGGGTCTCGAGGTCCGAGGACCGGGGCTTGGCGTACTGCCCCGCGATCCGGCCGACCTTCACGACCGGCACCGAGGCGGCGTACGTCAGCACGACCGCCATCTGCAGGAGCACCCGCAGCTTGTTGCGGACGTTGTCGGCGGTGACGCCGTCGAACGTCTCGGCGCAGTCGCCGCCCTGGAGCAGGAACGCCTCGCCGCGGGTCACCGCGGCGATCTTCGCCTTCAGGTCGTCGCACTCCCCCGCGAACACCAGCGGCGGCCGGGTGCGCAGCCGGGCGACCGCGGCGTCGACCGCGTCACGGTCGAGGTACGTGGGCTGCTGGGCGGCCCCGAGGGCGTGCAGCTCCGCCAGGGACGGGATCGCGGTCACCGGTCCAGCGTACGCGCGACGGCGGACCCGGCATCACACCGGATCCGCCGTCGAGACGCGTCAGCGGACGTCGTCCTCCATGTGCTCGATGTCGCGGAAGCCGGTGCGCTGGGCGCGCGCTCCGCGGTTGATGAGCCACGTCAGGGCCCACAGCACGAGCCCGACCACCATCATGCCGCCGGCGATGACGTACTGCTCCTGCTGCTCGTCGCTCCGCGCCCACGGTCCCGCGAGGAAGGCACAGAAGAGCGCGCCCAGGATCGGCATGATGAACGGCGCCCTGAAGTGGTCGTGATCGACCGTGTTGGTGCGCAGCACCATCAGCGCGATGTTGACGACCGTGAACACGCCGAGCAGGAGCAGCGCGGTGGTGCCACCGAGCAGGTGATGTTCGATGGCGCCGTCCTCGGACGCGCTGGCCCGCACGACGTAGATGATCAGGCCGAAGGACAGCAGCGTCGTGAAGATGATCGAGACGTACGGCGTGCGCCGGGTCGGGTGCACCTCGCCCGAGCACTCGCGGCAGGACGTCCTGGTTGGCCAGGCCGTACAGCAGCCGGCTCGCCATCAGCATGTTGATGAGGGCGGAGTTGGCGACCGCGAACATGCCGAGGAACGGGAAGACCTTGTCGAACGGCAAGTCGGGGGCACCCGGGCTACCACCGGTTGAGCGTCGGGCCGAGCTCGGCGTTGGTGAGGTCGCCGACCGGCACCAGCGCGACCGCGGTGATCGAGACCAGCAGGTAGATCACGCCCGTGACCCCGAGGCCGGTGAGCATCATCTTCGGGAAGTCGCGGACGGGGTCCTGGCACTCCTCGGCCATGTTGACCGAGTCCTCGAACCCGACCATCGCGAAGAACGCCAGGGACGTGGCCGCGGTGACCGCGAAGAACACGCCCTTGTCGCCCGGGCTGTCGAACACGACCACACGCGAGAAGTCCGCGTCGCCCTGAGGTGACGGCGTACATGCCGATGAAGATGATCAGCAGCAGGCCCGACAGCTCGACCATCGTCATCACGACGTTGGCCTTGACGCTCTCGCTGACGCCGCGGAAGTTGAGCAGGGCGACGAGGGTCATGAAGCCCAGTGCGATCAGCATCAGGCCGGTGCCGCCGACCTCGAGGTCGAGCATGAACCCGGCGTTGATGAAGCCGGCGAACGCGTTCGAGGCGGTCGAGGCGGAGGTGATGCCCGAGCACATGACCGCGAAGGCGACCAGGAACGTGAAGAAGTGGATGCCGAACGCCTTGTGCGTGTAGAGCGCGGCACCGGCGGCCTGGGGGTACTTGGTCACCAGCTCCAGGTAGGAGAACGCCGTGACGGTGGCGACGATGAAGGCCACGAGGAACGGTGCCCACGCAGCGCCACCGACCTCGCCGGCCACACTCCCGGTCAGCGCGTAGACGCCGGTCCCGAGGATGTCCCCGACGATGAACAGCAGCAGCAGCCGCGGCCCGATGACCCGCTTGAGATCCGGTTCTGGTCCGTTGACGTCCTGGGCTTCAGACGCGGTCGCACTCATGGCGCTCTCCCTTTCCGAGAAGAGGTCGGATCACGACATAGTGGCCCAGATCACCGGGAGGGACCAGCACCCCGACGGCGCGGCTCAGCCGAAGAAGACCTCCGCCTCGGCGTACTCCTCCGGGGTCACGAGCTTGAGCTCGCCGGTGCCCTCGATCAGCGGGACCCGGACGATCCGGGTGCCGCGCAGCGCCATCATCGTGCCGTAGTCGCCCTCGGCGACGGCGTCGATCGCCTGCAGGCCGAACCGGGTCGCGAGCCAGCGGTCGAACGCCGTCGGCGTGCCGCCGCGCTGCACGTGGCCGAGGACGACGGCGCGCGCCTCCTTGCCGGTGCGGGTCTCGATCTCGTGGGCGAGCCGGTCGCCGATGCCGCCGAGCCGCACGTGGCCGAACGCGTCCTTCTCGCCCGAGACCAGCGTCATCTCGCCGCCCTCGCGCGGCACCGCGCCCTCGGCGACCACCAGGATCGGCGAGAAGTGCGACTGGAACCGCGACTCGATGAGGGCGCAGACGTCCTCGATGTCGAACGGGCGCTCGGGGATGAGGACGATGTTGGCGCCACCGGCGATGCCGGAGTGGAGCGCGATCCAGCCGGCGTGCCGCCCCATCACCTCGACGACCAGGACCCGGTGGTGCGACTCGGCCGTGGTGTGGAGACGGTCGATCGCCTCGCTGGCGATGTTGACGGCCGTGTCGAAGCCGAACGTGAAGTCGGTGCCGGACAGGTCGTTGTCGATGGTCTTGGGGACCCCGACGACGTTCACGCCGAGGTCGGCGAGCCTGGTCGCCACGCCCAGGGTGTCCTCGCCGCCGATCGCGACCAGCGCGTCGACGCCGTCGCGGGCGAGGTTCTCCTTGATCTGCTCGACCCCGCCCTCGATCGTGAACGGGTTGGTGCGGCTGGAGCCCAAGATGGTGCCGCCGCGGGGCAGGATGCCGCGGACCTGGGGCACGCCGAGCTCCATGGTCAGGTCCTCGAGCGGACCCTTCCAGCCGTCCCGGTACCCCACGAAGTCGAGGCCGTGGACCTTGACGCCCTTGCGGACCACGGCCCGGATCACGGCGTTCAGGCCTGGGCAGTCGCCACCACCGGTGAGCACTCCGACGCGCATCGTCACTCCTGTTTTGGATCGTTCACATGGGCCGGGGCGACGCTACCGAAGAAGTCCGGCCACGACCAGCGCGTCGCGCCCACCACTACTCTCCCGGCATGACGTTCTCGATCGTGGCCCGCTCCGCCGACGGTGATTCCTGGGGGGTGGCGGTGGCGTCGAAGTTCCTCGCCGTGGGCTCGGTGGTCCCGGCCGCGGTGGCGGGGGTCGGCGCGATCGCGACGCAGGCCTGGGCCAACGTCGCCTACAAGGGGCAGGGGCTCTCGCTCCTCGACGAGGGCGCGACCGCCTCGGTCGCCCTGCAGCGGCTGCTCGAGGAGGACGAGGGGCGCGAGCACCGGCAGGTCGGCCTGGTGGACGCCGAGGGCGGCTCCGCCAGCCACACCGGCTCCGACTGTCTCGCGTGGGCCGGCGGCAGGACCGGCGAGGGGTACGCCGTGCAGGGCAACATCCTCGCCGGCGAGCAGGTCGTGGCCGCGATGGAGACGGCCTGGCACGACGTCAGCGACCCCGGCGTGACCCTGGCCCGCCGACTGCTCGCCGCGCTGCGCGCCGGCGACGACGCGGGAGGCGACAGCCGCGGCCGCCAGTCGGCGGCGCTCTTCGTCGTGAAGGAGGGCGCCGGCTACGACGGCCGTGACGACGTCGCGGTCGACCTGCGCGTGGACGACCACGCGGACCCCTGCGGCGAGCTCACGCGCCTGCTCGACCTCAACGAGTGGTATCTCCGACCCCCGTACGAGGCCGACAAGGTGCCGCTGACCGACGAGCTGCGCGCCGAGCTCGACGCGTTCGCGCAAGGGCAGGGCAAGGCCTCGTTCGACGCCTGGGTCGGTGCCGAGAACCTCGAGATGCGCGTGGGTGACGACTGGATCGACCAGCAGGTGCTCGAGCACGTGCGGACGACGGGCGCGGACGAGTGAGCGTCCTCGCCATCGACGCCGGCACGACCGGCGTCACCGCCGTCGTCGTCGGCACGACCGGCGCGATCGTGGCCAAGGGCTACCAGGAGTTCTCGCAGCACTTCCCCCAGCCCGGCTGGGTCGAGCACGCGCCGGAGGAGATCTGGCAGGCGACCCTCGAGGCCGTCCGCGAGGTGCTGACGCGGGTCGACGCCTCGGAGCTCACGGCGATCGGGATCACCAACCAGCGCGAGACGATCGTGCTCTGGGACCGCGAGACGCTGGGATCGCCGCGGCGCGCGATCGTGTGGCAGGACCGGCGTACGGCCGAGATCTGCAGCCGCCTGCGCGACGCGGGTCACGAGGACCGGGTCAGCGAGCTGACCGGCCTGCGGCTCGACCCGTACTTCTCCGGCACCAAGCTGGTGTGGCTCGCCGAGAACGAGCCGCACACGTGGGCGCACGTGGAGTCGGGGCGGTACGCCGTCGGCACGGTCGACTCCTACCTGATCGCCCGCATGACGCGTGGCGTCCACCACGTGACCGACGTGTCGAACGCGTCGCGCACGCTGCTCTTCGACCTGGCCGAGGGCGACTGGTCCGACGAGCTCTGCTCGTTGTTCGGGGTCCCGCGCGACGCGCTGCCCGACCTGGTCGCGAGCTGGGGCGAGATCGCCACCACCGACCCCCGGCTCTTCGTCGGCCTCTCGCTGCCCGTGGCGGGGATCGCGGGCGACCAGCAGTCGGCGCTGTTCGGTCAGACCTGCTTCGACGAGGGCGACTCCAAGTGCACCTACGGCACCGGGTCGTTCATCCTGACCAACACCGGCACCACGCTGCCGCGCTCGGACGCCGGACTGCTGTCGACCGCGGCCTGGCGCTCGCCGGACGGGGAGCTGACCTACGCGCTCGAGGGCGCGATCTTCGTCACCGGCGCGGCCGTGCAGTGGCTGCGCGACGGGCTGCAGATCGTCGGGTCCGCCGCCGAGACGGCCGCGATCGCGTCGACCGTCGACTCCTCCGACGGCGTGGTGTTCGTGCCGGCGCTCACCGGGCTGGGTGCCCCCCACTGGGACCCGCACGCCCGTGGCCTGCTGATCGGGCTCACCCGCGGGACGACCCGCGCACACATCGTCCGGGCGACGCTCGAGGCGATCGCGTTCGAGGTCCGAGACGTGCTCGAGACGATGCCGGGCCTGACCTCGCTGCGTGTCGACGGCGGCGCCGCGGCCAACGACCTGCTGTGCCAGGTGCAGGCCGACCAGGTCGGCCTCCCCGTCGAGCGGCCGGAGATCGTGGAGACCACGGCCCTCGGTGCGGCGTTCCTCGCGGGCCTCGGCACCGGAGTCTGGGCCTCGACCGACGACCTGCGCGCGACCTGGTCGCTCGACCGCCGGTTCGAGCCGTCCGCCGACCGTTCCGACGCCGACGCCGCCCACCGCCGGTGGCTGGAGGCGGTCCGCCGGTCGCAGGGCTGGGCGACTGTCTGACCCGTTCTGCGGTGGCTAACGGTGCCGCCGCTGCGCTTCACCCCCCGTGCAACGGGGTGGGAGCGCACGTCGGGCACCGTTACCCGCCGCCGCGAGCTTGGCCAGCGCCTTCTCGGCCGCGTCCCGGTCGCGCGCGGCATCCGCCAGGGCGGCCTCGGCCTCGGCCCGGGCGTCCTCCGCCTCGGAGAGCTCCTCGTCGACCTCCTCGGACGCCGCCTCGAGCTCCGCCAGCTTGCGGCGCACCTCGTCGATCTCGGCCTGCAGCTGCATCGTCCGGGCCTCGAGCTCGTCGACGGTCGTGGTCGCGGCCGACAGCGCGGCCTCCGCCGCCGCGGCGGCGGACGCGGCGGCCTCCAGTCGCTCCTGCGCCGCGGCGACGGCCTTCTCGTCGGCGTCCGGGTCGGGTACGACGTGCAGGTCGGGCGGCCCCGGAACGACCGGGCTGGCGGTGAACCCGAGGGCCTCGCGGCGTCGCGACGGCCGCGCCGAGGTCGACCTCGTCGACCCCGGTCGAGGCGAGCGCGGTCACGAGCAGTCCGCTGCGGACCGCGTCGGCGCACCGGGCGTCGACCATCGCGGCCGTCAGGGTGGCCTCCACCTGGTCGGCGACCGCCTGCGTGACCTTCACGCCGGACCGCTGCCGCGAGCGCGCGGGCACCGGTCGTGACCGCGGCGGTCAGCTGCCGCCGCTGGCGCGTGAGGTTGCGCAGCTCGTCGCCGTCCATGCCCGCCGCGGCGTCCCGGAGGGCGGCGCCGAGCGAGAGCACCTGCTCGACCTGCTCGGCGTCGCGGCGTACGAGGAGGTTGACGACCCACGCCGCGAGCGACGGCTTCTTGAGGCCCTTCACCGGTGCCGCGAGGTCGGTGCCCTTCAGCTCCTTGGCCTTGGCGTCGCGGGCCGGGGTGAAGTCACCGAGCGGCAGCGCATACAGATCGTCGGCGATCGCCAGCAGCTCGTCGGTCACCCGGCGATCCTAGGATGTCTCGCCGCCGGTCGGCTCAGTCGTCCTCGTCCGCGTCGAGCCCCTGCTCGATCGCGTAGCGGGTGAGCTGCACCCGGTTGTGCATCTGCAGCTTGCGCAACGTGTTCTGCACGTGGTTCTGCACGGTGCGGTGGGAGATCACGAGCCGCTCGGCGATCTGCTTGTAGGACATGCCCTTCGCGACCATCTTGAGGATCTCGGTCTCGCGCTCGGTCAGCCGCTCCCCCTCGGGCTCGGCCGGTCCGTCGGCGATCCGACGGAACTCGCCCAGCACCAGGCCCGCCAGCCCGGGCGTGAACACGGTGTCGCCGACCGCCACCCGCCGGACGGCGGTCGAGCAGCTCGTCGCGCGAGGCGGACTTCACGAGGTAGCCGGTGGCGCCGGCCTTGACCGCCGCGAGCACGTCGGGCTGCTCGCCGGACGCGGAGAGGATCAGCACCCGCGCCGAGGGGTCGTGCTGCAGCACCTGCGCGGTCACCTCGACCCCGTTGGGACCGGGGATCTGGAGGTCCAGCACGACCACCTGCGGCCGCGCGGCGGGGAACCGGGCCAGTGCCTGGTGGCCGTCGGCGGCCACGGCCACGACGTCGAACCCGGCCGCCTGGAGGTCACGCTCCACGGCGTCACGCCACATCGGGTGGTCGTCGACCACCATCACCCGGATCGGCTGCTCCTGCTCCGTCATGGCGCCGACCCTAACCGCAGCCAGCGGCCCCGCCGGTGACCCAGGGGCTCGTCGTCGTCGCCGATCTCGACCTCGTCCAGCACGCACGTCACGAGCCGCGACCACCCGACGTCGGCCGCCGACTCGACCGTCACGGACGCCCAGGCGGTGGCGTCCTCCAACCGGGGCCCGTACGCCGAGCCGGCGAACGAGCCGGTGCGGAAGGCGCCGCCCGGGGCCGGTGCCGTGCCGGCGAACGCCTCGGCCAGCTGCCGGTGACGCCACGACAGCAGCTGCACCACTCCGCGGCCGGTCTCCTCCAGCCGCAGCGTCAGGTCGGCGTCGGGATCGAGCAGCGCCAGCACCCGACCCGGCTCGCCGCCGGCGACCAGCAGCGACGTCACCGTCAGCCCGGCGCGGCCGGCCTCGGAGCCGGCAGTCCACAGCGACACGGTCGCGCCGACCCGGCCGCGCAGCCGGCGTACGGGATCGGGCGACGGGTCGGCGAACGGGTGGTCGGAGTGGATCGTCACGCCCCGACCCTAGGCGCCCGCCGGTCGGCGTCCTGCGCGATTCCTGAGCCTGCCGACGCCGCCGGAGGCCCCTACCCTGCTGAGGATGAGCACGGTCGTGCCCACGGCGGCACCCCCCGACGACCTGCCGACGCTGGGTGAGGCGCGATCGGCGCGGGCGGCCGCGGGCCGGGGCCGGGATCGCGGTGCTCTTCACGCTCACGGCCTTCGTCGGCGCCGGGCTGCTGTTCACCATCCAGCCCCTCGTGGCGCGCCTGCTGCTCCCGGCGTACGGCGGCAGTGCCACCGTGTGGAGCACCTGCTCGCTCTTCTTCCAGACGCTGCTGATCGTCGGGTACGTGTACAGCCACGTCACGACCACCCGGCTCCCGCGCCGGCGCGCAGCCGTGGCTCCACCTCGTGCTGCTGGCGGCGCCGCTCCTCGTGCTGCCGGTCGTGCTGCCGGGGGACGCCGTGCCCGGCGCCGACCACTCCCCGGTGGGCTGGCTGCTGCGCAGCCTCGTGCTGATGATCGGGCTGCCGTTCGTGGTGCTCGCGACGACCGGGCCGCTGCTCCAGCGCTGGTACTCGTGGTCCGACGGACCCCGGCGCGACGACCCGTACTTCCTCTTCGCCGCCAGCAACGTCGGCAGCTTCGGCGGCCTGCTCGCCTACCCGTTCCTGATCGAGCCGCGGCTGACGCTCGATCAGCAGGGCGTCGCGTTCACGGGCGGCTTCGTGGTGTTCGCCGTGCTGACCGCCGCCTGCGGGCTGGTGGCCTCCCGTGGGTCCACGACACTGCCGACGCCGACGACGACCGCCTCTGCCGAGCGCCCGTCCTGGGCCGTCCTGGCCCGGTGGTGCGGCTACGCGTTCGTCCCGTCCTGCCTGATGCTCGCGGTCACCCACCACCTGTCCACGGACGTGGCACCGATCCCACTGCTGTGGGTGGCGCCGCTCGCGCTCTACCTCGCGACGTTCGTCGCGGCCTTCGCCGTGCGGTCCCGTGTGGTCACGGCGACCTGGCCCCGGGCCGCCGCCGGTCTGGGCATGGCCACCCTGGCGCTGGCCCCGCTCGCCGCCGCCGTCTCGCTGTGGGTCACGATCACGGTCAACCTGCTGCTGGTCGTCGTCGCCGGGTACGCCGCCCACCGACTGCTGGCCGCGCGGCGGCCCAGCCCCGAGCACCTGACGACGTACTACCTCGCGGTTGCGGTCGGCGGCGCCCTCGGCGGTGTCGTGAACGGGTTGCTGGCGCCGGTGCTGTTCGACCGGGTGCTGGAGTACGGCCTGGTGGTCGCGCTGCTGCCGCTGCTCGGCCTGGGCGCGGTCTGGCCCCCGGGCGGTACCGGCAGCCGCCGCAGCAGGTGGCTGGTCGGCGGCCTCGTCGTGGCGCTGGTCGTGGCCGCCGTCCCGGCCCTGCTCGGCTCCCGAGGCGGTGGCGTCACCGTGGCGCTGCTGGCGCTGGCCGCGTTCACGGTGCTCGGCTGGGTGCTGGCCCGGATGTCGGTCGCGATGACCGTCGCCCTGCTGGTCGTCGTCGTCGCGACCGCCCTCGTCTCGGACACCGGCGTGGTCCTGCGCGAGCGGACGTTCTACGGCAGCTACACCGTGCACGCGTCCGACGTCATGACGAGCCTCGACCACGGCACCACGATGCACGGCCTCCAGCTGAGCGCGCCGTCGCTGCGCGACCAGCCCACGACGTACTACGGCCGCGAGGCGCCGCTCGGCGACCTGCTCGGAGAGCTGAGGCCCGCGCGCACGGCGGCGGTCGGGCTGGGCGTCGGCACCGTGGCGGCGTACGGCGAGGAGGGCGACCGGATCACGTTCCTCGAGATCGACGAGGCGGTGGCCGACATCGCGCGCGACGAGCGGTTCTTCACGTTCCTGCGCGACTCGGCCGCCGACGTCGACGTCCGGATCGGTGACGGCCGGCTCCTGATGGCGACCAGCCCGAGCACGGCCTCGACCTGGTGGTGCTCGACGCGTTCAGCTCCGACGCGATCCCGGTCCACCTGCTGACGCGGGAGGCGTTCGCGCTCTACGCCGGCCGGGTCGCCGCCGGCGGCGCGATCGCCGTCCACGTCTCCAACCGCCACTTCGACCTGGTCCCGGTGGTCGCGGCTGCGGCTACCGAGCTCGGGTGGGCCGGTGCCGTCGGACGAGGCGGCGGAGGGATCGAGGTCCGCCCGAGCACCTGGGTGGTGATCTCCCCGGACCAGGCGCTCGTCGACTCGCTGCTCGCGCTGGAGCGCTGGCAGCCGCTCGACCTCGACGATCCGGTGGTGTGGACCGACGACTACTCGTCGATGCTGACCGTCCTCCAGTGACTCCTAGCGCGGTACGACGAGCTCCCACTCGGTCCCGAACGAGCCGGTCTCCAGCGAGGCGGTGCCACCGAGCTCGGCCAGCCGGCCGCGGATCGACTGCGAGACCCCGAGCCGGCCGTCGGCGTCGGCCTCGGCCAGCCGGTCTGACGGGATGCCGGGCCCCTCGTCGCGCACCGTCACCGTGACCTGGGCCGCCGTGTCCTCGAGGAGCACCCACGCGGACGCGTCCCGCCCGACGTGGACCGCGACATTGTCGAGGCAGGCGCGGACGGCGGCGACCAGCTCGGCCGCGACCGGTGTCGGCAGCTCGACCGGGGCGCCGGGCGTGGACACCGTGAGCGTGAGCGGCGAGCTCCGCGTGCAGCTCCTCCAGTGCCAGCGCGACGTCCGCGGTGCCGTCGGCCGCACTCGCCGAGGTCGCGTCCTGCTGGCGGATCAGTGAGCGCAGCGCCGACTCCTGCTCACCGGCCAGCCGCCCGAGCTCGCCGAACTCCGGGTCGAGCGGCGCGAGCTCCCCCCCGCGCCGCTGGACGAGGGCCAGCACCTGGAGCACGCCGTCGTGCACGGCGCGCGCCAGCCGGGCTCGTTCCTCGCCCGCCACCGCCTCCCGCTGGGCGGCGTCCCGCTCGCGCGCCATCAGCTCCAGCGACTCGCACATGAACCCCACGATCGGGCCGCCGACGACGAGCAGGAACACGTTCCCGTAGTTGCTCTGGCTGACGTCGGCGCGCACGGACCAGGTCGCCCGCGGCGAGCAGGACGCCCGCGACGAGGCCGCCGCGCCAGTGCCAGTGGATCGCCCATGCGAGCAGCGCCGCCATCACCCAGAAGCCGGGCACGGTGGCGCGGAGCCCGTCGCCCTTGATCAGGGGCGAGGCGAGCAGCAGCCCCAGCGCGACGGCGAGGTCGGCGGCGACCAGGCCGGTGGTACGGCGGACGGGCGCCGCGTAGGCCCAGGTGACGAACCCGGTCCACCCGACCATGACCAGCACCGCCGCGACGCCCGCCGCGGGCCGCGCGAAGTTGTCGGCCCGGTAGACGTTGAGGGCGATCGCGTTGACGAGCACCACGACCCGGAGGATCGCCAATGCCCGGAAGAGCCGGTCCTCGACCTCGAGCGCCGGGTGCGACCAGAGACGCATCCTCGTCAGGACGCCTGCTTCTGCTCGGCCGGCTCGGCCACCTCGGCGTCCGCGGCCTCCTTGGCCTCACGCTCGAGCCGCTTCGACTCGTCCTTGGCGCGGCCGGCGTACTTGTCGACGTACTCCTGGCCGGAGAGCCGCATGATCTCGTACATGATCTCGTCGGTGATGCTCCGCAGGATGTAGCGGTCGTTCTCGATGCCCTCGTAGCGGGAGAAGTCGAGCGGCTTGCCGAAGCGCACGCCGGGCCGCGTGAACGTGCCGAACTTCTTGCCCGGCGGCGCGACCACGTCGGTGCCGAGCACCGCGACCGGGATCACCGGGACGCCGGGTCTCCAGCGCGAGCCGGGCGACGCCGGTCTTGCCGCGGTAGAGCCTCCCGTCGTGGGAGCGGGTGCCCTCGGGGTAGATGCCGAACAGGTCACCCTGCTCGAGGATCCGCTGCGCCGAGGCGAGCGCACCCTCGGCGGCGCTGGCGCCCGAGCGGTCGATCGGCACCTGGCCGGCGCCGGAGAAGAACTTCTTCTGGAACCAGCCCTTGATGCCCGGCGTCGTGAAGTACTCGGCCTTCGCGACGAACGTCACCCGCCGCTGCAGCGTGAGCGGCATGAACAGCCAGTCGGCGTACGAGAGGTGGTTGCTGGCCAGGATCGCGGGGCCCTCGGCCGGCACGTGCTCGGCGCCCTCGACGACGGGTCGGAAGATCAGCCGCAGCAGCGGTCCGATGGCGATCCACTTCAGGAACCAGTAGAACAACCCGACCTCCGTTGCCTGCCCGCGGACCACCCGATGCTGCACCTGACGCTGGGCAGCCTAGACCCCAGGAGGCGGGGCACCCAGAGCACAGCGAGCTCAGATCGGGATCGGATCGCGGCGGGTGGTGCAGAATCGGCCCGTGCCCCTCGACGAGCGCGTCACGCCCCTCTCGCTGCCCGCCACCCCCGACCGCACCGGAGGCCGGCCGACCGGCGTCCTGCTGCTGCACGGGTTCACCGGCTCGCCCGCCTCGATGAAGCCGTGGGGCCACTACCTGGCCGAGCAGGGGTACGCCGTGGAGGTGCCGCTGCTGCCGGGGCACGGCACCCGCTGGCAGGACCTCAACCAGGTCTCCTGGACCGACTGGTACGACGAGGCGTCGGCCGCCCTCGACCGGTTGACCGCGACGTGCGGGTCGGTCGTCGTGGGTGCCCTCTCGATGGGCGGGTCGGTGGCGCTGCGGCTCGCGCAGGAGCGGCCCGACGACGTCGCCGGCCTCGTGCTGGTGAACCCGTTCGTGTCCAGCACGCGCAAGGAGCTGATCGCGCTCCCCCTCCTCAAGCGCGCGGTCCCGTCGCTCAAGGGCGTGGTGAACGACATGAAGAAGCCGGGCCAGGACGAGGTGGGCTACGACCGGCTGCCGTTGCGCGGGCTGGCCGCCGTCGTCGCGATGTGGAAGGTCGTGGTGCCCGACCTGCCCAAGGTCACGCAGCCCCTGCTCTACTTCCGGTCGACGGTCGACCACGTCATCGATCCCGTCCTCCGGCCCCACCGTGCTGAAGGCGGTCAGCTCCCGCGACCTCGAGGAGCGGCTGCTCGACGACTGCTACCACGTCGCCACCCTCGACCACGGCGCCGACCGGATCTTCCGGGAGTCCGCCGAGTTCGTCGAGCGCATCACCCGCTGACGTATCGTCGTCGCGTGAGTGGTCGCGACGACGACGAGGCCTGGCGGGCCATCGTCGACAACTACGGCGAGCGGCCGCAGGTGGACCTGCCGCCGCCGCCCGCGGCACCCGAGCCCACCCCAGTCGAGCCGTTCGACGCCGACGAACGAGGAGCTGGACGCCCGGGTCGACGCGGCCGACCGGTTCGTCCCGCCGCCACCTCCCCCGGCACCCCGGATCGAGCTGCCCCGCCACCTCCCGTGGCTCGGCGTCCTGGGCATCCCGGTGCTGCTCCTCGTCGCGCTGCTCGGCAGCATCGACCTGCCCACCTGGGTGGGCTACCTGCTGGTGTGCGGCTTCGTGGGGAGCTTCGTCTACCTCGTGCTCACCATGAAGCCCGGCGGCCGCGACCCCTGGGACGACGGCGCGCGCGTCTGATCCCCCCCCGCGCCTCCCCCGCGCGCCCGGCTACGCTCGCCACGTGAGCGTGAGCGAGACCGTCGAAGTCACCGGCCACCTGATGGACAGCGGCATCCTGAGCCGCATCCTCGACGACATCCGCGAGTACGGCGGCGACTGGGTGATCACCAACATCGACATCGGTCACGACGCCGGAGACCTGTCGACCGCCACGATCGACCTCGAGGCGGAGGACGACGAGGCGCTGCAGCGGCTGCTGATGCGACTCCAGACGCGTGGGGTCAACCAGGTCCACCCGGGCGAGGCCACGATCGCGCAGGCAGAGCGCGACGGCGTCTTCCCCGACGGCTTCTACTCGACGACCAACCTGGCCACCAAGGTCCGGCTCCAGGGCCGGTGGATCTCGGTCGACAACCCCGAGATGGACTGCGGGCTGGTGGCCACCCTCGACGAGGACGGCGTCCCCACGCGGGTCGTGACGCTGCCGATGTCCGACGTGCGCGCCGGCATGTGGGTGGTGACCGGCGCGGCCGGCATCCGGGTCGACGTACCGGTGGTGGCGAAGGACGGCGACTCGTTCGGCTTCATGGAGTCCGACGTGTCGTCGGAGAAGCCGCAGGCGGTGCTGGTCCGGCAGGTCGCCGACGGCATGCGCGAGGCGAAGGCCGCGGGCAAGAAGGTGCTGTGGGTCGGCGGCCCCGGCGTCGTCCACACCGGCGCGGCGCCCGCGATGGTGGCGATGGTCGAGGCCGGCTTCGTCGACGTCCTGTTCGCGGGCAACGCGCTCGCCACCCACGACATCGAGTCCTCGCTCTACGGCACCTCGCTGGGCGTCGACCTCTCCCACGGCCACGGGGTCGAGCACGGGCACGAGCACCACATCCGGGCGCTCAACACGATCCGCAAGGAGGGGTCGATCCGCGCCGCCGTCGACAGCGGCGTGCTGACCGGCGGCATCATGCACGCCCTCGTGCAGCACGGGAAGCACTTCGTGCTCGTCGGCTCCGTGCGCGACGACGGCCCGCTCCCCGACGTCTACACCGACGTGATCGAGGGCCAGCGGGCGATGCGTGCCGGGCTGACCGACGTCGGCTTCTGCCTGATGGTCGCGACCATGCTCCACTCCGTCGCGACCGGCAACATCCTCCCGGCGTCGATCCCCCTCGTGTGCGTCGACATCAACCCCGCGACGGTCACCAAGCTCGCGGACCGCGGCTCCTCGCAGGCGCGCGGCATCGTCACCGACGTGGGCCTCTTCCTCGAGCAGCTCGCCCGGGAGCTCGTCCCCGACTACCGCCGGCCCTGATCGCGCTGCACCAGCAGGGCCGCGCCGATCAGCCCGGCCTCGGGGCCGAGGACGGCCCGCAGCACCGGCGGCACGACGCGGTGGCCCGACGCCGACCAGCGACCGTGACAGGGCGTCGCGGGCCGGCTCGAGCAGCCGGTCGCCGGCCTCGCTCACCCCGCCCCCGACGACGACCACGGCGGGGTCGAACGCCGCCACCAGGTTGGCCAGCCCGACCCCGAGCCAGTCGCCGACGCGGGTGAACGCCGCGCGCGCGACGAGGTCACCGTCGGCAGCGGCCGCACTCACCATCGGCCCCGTCAGGCGCGCCGGGTCTCCGTCGCAGAGGTCGGCGAGCACCGTGGGCTCGACCCCGATCCTCGACCGCGCGTCACGCAGCAGCGCGTTGCCGCTGCAGTACTGCTCCCAGCAGCCGCGCCCGCCGCACTCGCACGGCGAGCCGTCCGGCACCACCTGCATGTGACCGAACTCCCCCGCCATCCCGCTGGCGCCCCGCCACACCCGGCCGTCGAGCACGAGACCGCCACCGATGCCGGTCCCCAGGGTCACGAGCAGCACGGACGACGCGTCGCGACCTGCGCCGTACGTCGCCTCGGCATGGGCGGCGCAGCTCGCGTCGTTCTCCAGCAGCACCGGCACCCCGAGCCGGGCGCCGAGCCGCTCCCGCACGTCCTCGCCACGCCACGGCAGGTGCGGGGCGAACATCACCCGCGACCCCGACACGTCCACGAACCCGGCCGCCGCGACGCCCACGGCGCTCGGCACCCCGTCCGAGACCTCCAGGACGGCGTCGACGACCGCGTCCTCGACGTCCTGGGCCGGCGCGAGCCGGCCCGGGGTCGCCCCCCGGAACGTGCGCGTCACCGCGCCGTCCGGGGTCACCACGCCGGCGAGCACCTTGGTGCCGCCGACGTCGACCCCGACCACTGTCATCGGGTCACCGGCGGGCGAGGTCGGCCGCGCCGATCATCCCGGCCTGGTTGCCGAGCGCCGCGCGGCGGATCTCGGCCAGCGGCCGGTGCTCGCGCCCGGGCAGGTGCTCGGCGAACGCCTCCCGCACCGGGTCGAGGAGCAGGTCACCCGCCTCGCTGACGCCACCGCCGATCGCGATCACGGTCGGGTCGAGCACGGCCGTGAGCGAGGCGAGACCCTGCCCGAGCCAGCTCGCCCAGGGTGGCGATCCGCTCCACGGCGAACGCGTCACCCGCCTGCGCCGCCTCGGTGACCATCGGGCCCTTGATGTCCTCGCTGCGCCCGCCCGCCCGCTCGAGCACGTCGCGCGCCCCCGCCGGATCGGCCTCGGCCGCGGACCGGGTCTGGCGCACCAGCGCGCTGCCGCTCGCGTACTGCTCGAAGCAGCCCCGGCGGCCGCAGCCGCAGTCGATGCCCTCCGGCACGACGCGCAGGTGGCCGATCTCGGCGGCGACGCCGAACCCGCCGCGGTAGAGCGCTCCGTCGAGGACCAGCCCGCCGCCGACCCCGGTGCCGACGGTGACCAGCAGCAGGTCGTCGACGTCGTGGCCGGCGCCGAAGGTGAACTCACCCCAGGCGGCGGCGTTCGCGTCGTTCTCGACGACCACGGGGAGGTCGATCCGCTCCTCCACGTCGTCCTTGAGCGCCACGTCGCGCCACGCGAGGTTCGGCGCGATCAGGACTCGCGCGCGGTCCTTGTCGATGTAGCCCGCGGCGCCGATCCCGACGGCGGTGATGGCGTGCCGCGAGGCGAGCTCGGTCACCAGCCCGGCGATCGCGTCCTCCATCGCCTCCATGTCGGCGGCCGGCGACTCGACCCGCAGCTCCTCGAGGAGGTGACCGTCGGCGTCCACGACGCCCCCGGCGATCTTGGTGCCGCCGACGTCGACCCCGCACGCGAGGCTCACTGCTCGTCCTCCGGCCAGTCGTCGAGGTCGTCCTGACCCTCGTCGAGATCGATCCGCTCCACCCCGGTGGGCCGCGCGGCGTCGCCGGCCCGGGCGGCGGTGGCCAGCAGTCCCGCGGCCAGCCTGCATCAACGACGTGGCGGCGACGGTCAGCTGCTCGCGGAGCTCCGGGCTCGCCTGTCGCACCAGGTGGACGGTGCGGCAGATCGGGCAGTAGTCGCACTCGGCCGCGCCGGTGTCGACGTGGTCGCGCACCTCGCGCGCCGCGGCTGACGCTTGGCCGGCGATCCCGGAGAGCCCCTGCCCGAGGTCTGGTCCGTGGTCGCGCGCCCAGTCGGAGAGCGCGCCGAAGAGCCTGGCGGCCTCGTCACCCACGCTCCCGACGTCGCCCACGTCCTCCGACCGTCCTCCGGGCCCTCCCCGGGTCCCGCACCGTTGCTCACGTGGCCCTCTCCTCAGCCGTCTCCTCGAACCTGACCTGCAGCTCACCGCGCTCGACCCGCGCACCGGCCGTCCGGTAACGTCGCGAGCACCGCCGGCAGGGTCAGCAGCCGACGATACGATCCCACGCCGCTGCCCGGGTCCGCGCCCCGCAACGTGATCACGAGCTCGTCGCCGTTGCGCGCGAGGTCGACCTCGGCCCGGCTCACGAACGGCAGCGCGAGGTGCAGCACGGCGCCGCGGTCGGTGCGGTCGATCGCGGAACGGCCCGTCGCCGGTCGGCGACGCGAGCGGGTCGTCGCCGTCGTACAGCTCGGCGGCGAGCTCGGCTGAGGGCCGGTACGCCGACCGGCTCGGCGGGCCGGTAGACCGACCGCCACACGGGCAGCCCGACGAAGGACTCCGCGACCTGCTCGAGCACGGCGTCCTGGGACATCACCCAGCCGGCCCGCCAGTCGTCGGCGCCGTCGGCCGGGAACACCCGGTTGGCGACCACGCCGTCGACGCGGTAGCCGAAGAGGGACAGCGTCGTGTAGGAGCGGCGTGCCTCGGCGAGCACGACCTGCTCGGGCGTCAGCACCAGCCGGACGGACGCCGTCCGGGCCGGAGAGCAGTGCGCGCACCTCGTCGAGCTCGCGATGCAGCCGCTCGACCGCGTCGAAGACGCTGTCCTCCGGCATCGGGACGCCAGCGGCCCGGGACAGGACCGGCCTCAGCGTCTTCACGACCCGGCGCTCGACCGGGAACACGCGCGTCATGTACCAGCCGAGCGCCTCGGGCAGCGCGAGCAGGCGCAGCGTCTCGGCGGTCGGGGCGCAGTCGACGACGATCACGTCCCACTCGCCCGAGCGGACCTGGAGCCGCAGCTCGAGCAGCGCCAGCACCTCCTCGGCCCCCGGGATCACCGTCAGCTCCTCGGCGGCGACCGGGTCGACGCCGGCGACGTCGAGGACCGACAGCAGGTAGCCCTGGATCTCGGCCCACGACTGCTCGAACCGGAGCTGGGCGTCGACCTGCTGCACGTACAACCGCTCGGCCACCAGGGTCGGCTCGGACCCGGCGTGGACGTCGAACGCGTCGGCGAGCGAGTGGGCGGCATCGGTCGACAGCACCAGCGTGCGCTGACCGGCCGCGGCAGCGAGCGCCGCGGTCCCGGCCGCGACCGTGGACTTGCCGACCCCGCCCTTCCCGGTGAAGAGCAGGACTCTCACGACGTCGCTTCGACCCGCTTCTTGAGCCCCTTGAGGGCGGTGTCGATGAGGATCTTCTCGCCCTTGCGCTTGAGCATCCCGATCAACGGGATCGACACGTCCAGGGCGAGCCGGTAGGTGACCTCCGTGCTGCCGTTCCCCAGGTCGCGGAGGGTGTAGGCGCCGTCGAGCATCCGCAGCATCTTGCCCTCGACGAGGGTCCAGGTCACCTCGTCGTACCCGTCCCACTCGTAGGCGAGGGTGTACTCGTCCTTGATCGGCGAGACGTCGAGCCTGAAGAACACCTGCTCGGCCCAGCCCTCGGGGCCGGCGGACACGACGGTCGCCTCCTGCACACCCTTGGCCCACTCGGGGTAGGCGGCGAAGTCGCCGATGACCTCCATCACCGCGGCCGGCTCGGCGTCGACGACGATCGAGGACGTGGTCTGCTCCGCCATCGGTGATCCCCCTGGGCTCGGGACGGGCGCCGGCCGGGACACCCTTCGGTGGGCAGCGAGCGTACCGGACAGCGGCCTCGCCGCCGCCAGCGGTAGCCTGCCGCGAGGACCCCGACGAGCACCGAGGACGAGCACCGAGCAGGAGGCGCCGTGCGCGAGTACTCCACCCCGCTCTCGACCGAGATCCCGGGCACCGGGAACCTCACGGACGACGTCGTGGCGAACGGGCGCGAGCACGCCGCGACCGTGGCGTTCAGCCGGCACGTCGGCGGGGTCTGGACCGACGTCACCGCCGCCGAGTTCCTCGACCAGGTGACGGGGGTCGCGAAGGGCCTGGTGGCGGCCGGCCTGGAACCGGGAGACCGGGTCGCCCTGATCTCCCGCACCCGCTACGAGTGGACGGTCGTCGACTACGCCATCTGGTTCGCCGGGTGCGTGACGGTGCCGGTCTACGACACGTCGTCCGCGGAGCAGATCGCGTGGATCCTCCAGGACTCCGGCGCGCGCGCGGCGGTGGCCGAGGGCTCGTCCCACCTGACCCGGATCGCGGAGGTGCGCAGCGAGATCGACGAGCTGCGCCACGTCTGGTCGCTCGACGACAACGCCCTCGACGTGCTGACCCGGCTCGGGGGCGACGTGTCCGACGAGGAGCTCGAGGCACGGCGGACGCAGGCGACGCCCCTGGACCTGGCCACCCTGCTCTACACCTCGGGCACGACCGGCCGCCCCAAGGGCTGCATGCTGACGCACGGCAACTTCATGTTCGAGCTCGGCGTCGCCACCGCGGAGCTCGACGAGCTCTTCGACGAGGGCACCTCGACGCTGCTGTTCCTGCCCCTGGCCCACGTCTTCGCGCGGATCATCCAGGTGGGCTGCGTCAAGCGCCGGGTCAGGCTCGGCCACACGAGCGACGTCCCGCACCTGGTCGACCGGCTGGGCGAGTTCCAGCCGACGTTCGTGCTGGCCGTTCCCCGGGTCTTCGAGAAGGTGTTCAACACGGCCTCGCAGCGGGCGACGGCCGACGGTCGCGGACCCCTCTTCGACCGGGCGGCGCGGATCGCCATGGAGTGGTCCCGCGCCCAGGACCGCGGCAAGGTGCCGGTCCCGGTACGGGCGCAGCACGCGCTGTTCGCCCGGACCGTCTACCCGCGGCTGCTCGCCGCCCTCGGCGGCCGGTGCGCCTACGCGATCTCCGGCGGGGCGCCGCTGGGTGACCGGCTGGGCCACTTCTACCGAGGGGTCGGGCTCACCGTGCTGGAGGGCTACGGCCTCACCGAGACCACCGCGGCGCTGACCGTCAACCTCCCCGACGCCCACAAGGTCGGCACGGTCGGCCGACCGCTGCCGGGCACGACCGTCCGGGTCGCGGAGGACGGCGAGCTGCTGTTCTCCGGCGGCCAGGTGTTCGCCGGCTACTGGCAGGACGAGGCCGCCACCCGCGAGACCCTCGAGGCCGAGGGCTGGTTCCACACCGGCGACGTGGGCGAGGTCGACGACGAGGGCTTCGTGCGCATCACCGGGCCGCAAGAAGGAGATCCTCGTGACCGCCGGGGGCAAGAACGTCTCCCCCGCCGTGCTCGAGGACCGGGTGCGGGCCCACTCGCTGGTCAGCCAGTGCCTCGTGGTGGGCGACGGGCAGCCCTTCATCGCCGCCCTCGTCACGCTCGACGAGGAGTCGCTCGGCCCGTGGGCCGCGGCTCACGGCAAGGCGGGCAGCAGCCCCGCCGACCTGGCTCGACGACCCCGACCTCCTGGCCGAGATCCAGACGGCCGTCGACGAGGCCAACGGGGCCGTCTCGCGGGCCGAGTCGATCCGCAAGTTCGTCGTGCTCCCGCACGACTGGACCGAGGAGGGAGGGCAGCTCACGCCGAGCCTGAAGCTGAAGCGGAACGTGGTGCTGCGCGAGGTGCGTGACGAGGTGGCGGCGCTGTACGCAGGCTGAGCCGACGCCGGGTCGGCGGGATCGCCAGAAACACCCGTCCAGGTTTTTACTGAAACGCCTGTGACTGGCGGGGTTTGTCAATACAGTCCTCTCAAGGCGTGCCGTCTAGACCGTCGCGAGACACCTCGAGACCTAGTGGACGGAACGTGCCGTCCGACCCCCCGGGTCGGCCCTGAGATTCCGAGAGGTGCCGATGGACCGCAGAAGGATCCTGCTCGTCGTAGCAGTCGTCGTCGCGTTGCTGGGTACAGCACTGGTGTACCTGTACGTCCGCGGTGCGGACGCGCGAGCCGAGGACCGCTTCGACACCGTGAACGTGCTGCGGGCAGTCGCGCCGATCGAAGCCGGCGAGACGATCGACGACGCCCAGGCCAACGGCAAGCTGGCGCTCGAGCCGGTTGCCCGTGACTACCTGCTCCCCAACTACCAGACCTCCGTCGAGGCGCTCAGCGGTAGCGTGGCGACCATGCGCATCCTGCCCGGTGAGCAGATCGTCTCCGACAAGTTCGGCTCGGAGATCGAGGGCGGCGGCACCGGCGGGCTGGTGATCCCGAAGGGGATGCTGGCCATCTCGGTCAGCCTCACCGACACCGGCCGCGTGGCCGGGTTCGTCAACCCCGGCACCCAGGTCGCGATCTTCCTCAACGGAACCGACCCCACGAGCGGCCAGAACTTCACCCGGCTGCTCCTCGAGGAGGTCGAGGTGATCGCCGTCGGATCGACCACGACCACCCAGACGACCGTGACCACCGCTGAGGGCACGCAGACCACCGAGCAGCTGCCCCGCACGCTGATGACGCTCGCGCTCGAGCAGGGCGACGCCGAGAAGGTGCTGCTCAGCCAGATCACCGGCGAGCTCGCGTTCGCCGTGCTCACGGAGAACTCCACCGTCAACCCGGGTCCCGGCGTCACTGCCGCCGACCTCTTCCGGTGAGCCGTCATGCCAGTTGTCGTCGACCCGAACCCGGACACCGTCAACATCCTCCTGGCGACGGTGCCGGCGGGAGCCCACGCGATCGACCAGCTCGACCGGCTCCAGGCCTGGCTGGACAACCGGCCTGAGGAGTACGTCGTCGTCCTGGGTCCCGAGGTGGAGCTCACGGACGCCCTCTCGCTCGCCGACGGGATGCGGTTGACGCGTCCCTCCACCGGCGTGGTGCTGGTCCGCGAGGAGGTCGACGCCGCGACCCTGCGCGAGGCCATGCACGCCGGGGTGCGGGACGTGCTCCCGCTCAACGAGCCCGACCTGATCAAGGCGGCCGTCGACCGCTCCTACCAGCTGTACGTCGCGCTCCGGGGTCCCGGTGGCGCGATGCACCAGGGCCGGATCGTCACCGTCTTCTCGCCCAAGGGCGGGGTCGGCAAGACGACGGTCTCGGTCAACCTGGCCCTGGCCCTGGCCGACCGGGGTGCCCGCAAGGTGTGCCTGGTCGACCTCGACCTGGCCTTCGGGGACGTCGCGATCACCTTGCAGCTGTTCCCGAGCCACACCATCGAGCACGCGATCGGCTCCGAGGACGCGGTCGACGCGCCGCTGCTCGAGTCGCTGCTCACGCGCCACGCCGACTCGGTCATGGTGCTCGCCGCGCCCAACCACCCCGACGTGCGCGAGCGGGTCAGCCCGATGCTGGTGTCGCGGGTGCTCAAGGCGCTGCGCGAGTCCTTCGACTACATCGTGGTCGACACGGCGCCGGCGTTCGACGAGCAGACCCTGACGGCCCTCGACGAGACGGACGAGTGCGTCATCGTCGCCACGCTCGACGTCCCGACCCTGAAGAACGTCAAGGTCGCGCTCGAGACGCTGGAGATGCTCGACATCGCCCGCGACCACCGCCACCTGCTCCTCAACCGGGCCGACGACAACGTCGGCCTGGGCGCCGAGCGGGTCGAGTCCATCCTCGGCATGCCGGTCGCCTCGATGGTCGAGACCTCCATGGACATCGCGGCCGCCACCAACGCGGGGCAGCCGATCATGGTCGCCAACCCGAGCCACTCGTTCAGCAAGTCGCTGACCGAGTTCTCCACCCGCCTCACCGGCGAGCCGGTCGCTCCGTCGTCGTCCCCGGCGCGCGTCGCCACCGACGACGTCGAGGCGGAGCGCGCTGGCCGGCTCTTCCGGAGAAAGAAGTGAGTCATGAGCAGTTTGGGTGACCGGCTCTCCGCCGCCCGCAAGGCCGCCGAGACCGACGAGATCGACCTCGACGACGAGGCGTACGCCGGCCAGGACCTCGAGACGATGGTCGACGGCGCCGAGACGACGGCGGAACCCGCGCCGGCCCCCTCGACGTTCACGCCGCGCCACGCGGGCACCGGCGAACCGCCGTCGCCGAAGGCCGCGCCCCGCCCCGAGGGCGGCGGCCGCCGAGCGCTGCCCGTCTCCGCCCAGGACCGCCTCGAGGAGCTCAAGCAGACGGTGCACGCCGAGCTGCTCAAGCAGCTCGGCCCCAAGCTCTACGGCGGCGAGATGGACGTCGACGAGCTCGACCGGCAGGTCCGGGTCGTCCTCGGCGACGTGCTCGCCAAGCAGGAGCGTCCGCTCAGCAACAGCGACCGGCAGCAGATCACGCAGGAGATCAGCGACGACATCATGGGCTACGGCCCGATCGAGCCGTTCCTGCGCGACTCGGAGGTCTCCGAGGTCATGGTCAACGGGCCCGACTCCATCTGGGTGGAGCGCAAGGGTCTGATCAGCGAGGTGCATGCCCACTTCGGCAGCGAGCAGCACCTGCGCCGCACGATCGACAAGATCGTGTCCCGGATCGGGCGTCGGGTCGACGAGTCGAGCCCGATGGTCGACGCCCGGCTGCCCGACGGCAGCCGTGTCAACGCCGTCATCCCGCCGCTCGCGGTCGATGGGTCGGCGCTCACGATCCGCAAGTTCTCCACCGACCCGCTGACGGTGCACGACCTCATCAAGTTCGGGTCGCTCAGCCCGCAGACCGCCGATTTCCTCGACGCCTGCGTCCGCGGCCGCCTCAACATCATCGTGTCGGGGTCCACCGGCGCCGGGAAGACGACCACGCTCAACGTGCTGTCGTCGTTCATTCCCGAGGACGAGCGGATCGTCACCATCGAGGACGCCGCGGAGCTCCAGCTCAAGCAGGAGCACGTGGTGCGCCTCGAGTCGCGGCCGTCCAACATCGAGGGTCGCGGCGAGGTCACGATCCGCGACCTGGTGAAGAACAGCCTGCGCATGCGCCCCGACCGGATCATCGTCGGTGAGGTCCGCGACGCCTCCGCGCTCGACATGCTCCAGGCGATGAACACGGGCCACGACGGCTCGATCTGTACCCTGCACTCCAACGGTCCGCGCGACACGCTGTCCCGCATGGAGACGATGGTGCTGATGGCCGGCATGGACCTGCCGGTGCGCGCGATCCGCGAGCAGGTCGCCTCCGCGGTCGACCTGGTCGTCCACCAGACCCGCTTCCGCGACGGCTCGCGCCGGATCACCCACCTCACCGAGGTCGAGCGGATGGAGGGCGACGTCATCACGCTGCAGGACATCTTCGTCTACGACCACAAGGCCGGCTTCGACAACGAGGGCAAGGCCATGGGCACGCTGCGCGCGACCGGGCTGCGGCCGAAGTTCCTGGAGAAGATGCAGTACGCCAACGTCACGGTCGACCCGATGCTGTTCGCGACAGGCAGGATGTGATGAAGAAGCTCCTCGGCGCCCTGCTGGGCGTCGCTGCCGTGCTCGTCGTCCCGTCGGTCGCCTCCGCGGTCGACGGGACGACGATCTCGTACGTCGAGCGGACCGAGGAGGGCCTGCAGGTCTTCGTCTCGGTCCCGGCCGACGCCGAGGTCGCGTTCGAGGACGTGGCCGTGACGATCGACGGCACCACCGCGTCGGCCACCGCGGCCCCGGCGGACACCACGACGACGATCCGACGGACTGCCGTGCTGGTCATGGACACCAGCAGGTCGATGAGCGGCGAGCGCATCGCCGCCGCCCAGGCTGCCGCACTCACGTTCCTCGACACGGTCCCCGAGGACGTGTATGTCGGGATCGTGACGTTCGACAGCGACGTCACTCCGGCGCTGCAGCCGACGCTCGACCGCGACGAGGCCCGGGCCGTCGTCGAGACCCTCGAGCTCGCCAAGGAGACCCGCCTCTACGACGGCGTGCAGGCAGGCATCGCCATGGCGGGGACGGACGGGCAACGCCAGCTGCTCGTGCTCTCCGACGGCGCCGACACCAGCGCCACCGCGCTCGAGGACGTGACCGGAGCGATCGGGACCGCCGACGTGACCGTCAACGTGGTCGCCCTCGAGCAGGAGAAGCCCGCGGCCGTGGCCGCGCTCTCCGACCTCGCCGACGCCGGCGAGGGACAGGTCATCGCCGCCGACTCCGACGCGCTCAGCCAGGCGTTCACCGCCGAGGCCGCCGAGCTCGCCCGCCAGGTGCTGGTGACCGCCGAGGTCCCGTCCTCGGTGACGGGCACCGAGGCCACCGTCGCCGTCACGCTCGGCTCCGACCAGGGCGACCTGGTCGCGGAGGCGTTCAGCAAGATCGGAGACGCCACGGCGGAGGCCCCGGCTGCCGCCAGTGTCGACAAGCCGATGCTGCTCGGCTCGACGTACTTCTACGGCGGCCTGGCCGCCCTGGGTGTCGGGCTGCTGATCGTGATGCTGATGGCCATGCCGCGCAGGACGAAGCCGCTGACCGGTGCCGAGCTCGCGTCGACGTACGCCTCCCGGGTCGCCGGCGTCGGCAGGAGTGACGACGAGCCCGCCGAGGCCGCGATGGCACAGGCGACGGCCACCGCCGAGCGGGTGCTCGGCGCGAGCAAGAACCTCGAGACCCGGATCGCCGACCGGCTCGACGCCGCGGGCAACCCGTTCAAGCCGGCCGAGTGGCTGCTCCTGCACGTGGGAGTCTTCGTCGTGATGGGCCTGGTCGGGCTCCTGCTCGGTGGCGGGAGCCTGGTTCTGGGCATCATCTTCCTCGTCATCGGCGCCCTCGGGCCCTGGCTCTACCTCGGGTTCAAGCGCAACCGGCGGAAGAAGAAGTTCGAGTCATCCCTCGCCGACACGCTGCAGCTGATCGCCGGCTCCCTTTCGGCTGGCCTCTCACTCGCCCAGGCGATCGACACGGTCGTGCGCGAGGGCCAGGACCCGATCGCCGGCGAGTTCAAGCGGGTGCTCATCGAGACCCGGCTCGGCATCGAGCTGGACGACGCCCTGGCTGGGGTGGCCGACCGGTTCGACAGCCAGGACTTCGCCTGGATCGTGATGGCGATCCGGATCCAGCGGCAGGTCGGCGGCAACCTGGCCGAGCTCCTCGAGACGGTCGCTGGAACCATCCGAGAGCGGGAGTACATGCGCCGACAGGTCGCTGCGCTCGCCGCAGAAGGCAAGCTCTCGGCCTGGGTGCTGGGCGGCCTCCCGCCGGCGTTCATGCTCTACCTCTTCGTGGCCAAGCGTGACTACGTCATGCCGATGTTCACCGAGCCGGTCGGCTGGATGATGATTGGCGGTGCCGTCGTGCTGCTGAGTACGGGCGTGTTCTGGATGAGTCGCCTCATCAAGGTGGAGGTGTGACGTGACGCTCCTCTTCATCATGGGTGTGCTGCTGGTGCTGGCTGCCCTGGTCCTGGTCTCGATGGCCGTCGGCAAGCCGCAGCCCCAGGGCATGCACCGGTCGCTGGCCGTCCTCGAGGCGATGTCGTCGGCTCCTTCCGAGCTCACTGAGGACCTGAACCGGCCGTTCGCGGAGCGGGTGCTCGCGCCGATGCAGAGCCGGGCACTCGGACTGGGCAAGCGCTTCACCGGCGCCGACTCCACCGACCGGATCCGCACCAAGCTCGACCTCGCCGGCAACCCCGCCGGCTGGACGGTCGACCGGGTGATCGCCTACAAGGTGCTCGGCGCGTTCCTCGGCCTCGTGGTGGGCTTCGGCATCACCCAGCTTCTCGGGGCCGGCATGCCGATCACGGTCCTCGGGACCGCATGCGGTGTCGCCGTCGGGTTCATGGCACCGAACCTGTACCTCTACCAGGTGGCCTACGACCGGTCGGCACGGATGCAGCGCGCCCTGCCCGACGCGATCGACCTGATGACCATCAGCGTCGAGAGCGGCCTCGGCTTCGACGCCGCCGTCCAGCAGGTCGCCGCCAACACCGACGGTCCGCTCGCCGACGAGTTCGCCCGCGTGCTGCGGGAGATGCAGATCGGCGCCGGCCGCTCCGACGCGCTGCGGGCGATGGGTGAGCGCAGCAAGATCCCGGAGCTCCACACGTTCGTCAGCGCCATGGTGCAGGCCGACTCGTTCGGTATCCCGATCGCCCAGGTGCTGCGCGTCCAGTCGGGCGAGATCCGCGTCAAGCGCCGCCAGCGGGCCGAGGAGAAGGCGCAGCAGGTGCCGGTGAAGATCACGATCCCGCTGATCTTCACGATCCTGCCGTGCCTGTTCATCGCGGTCATGGGTCCCGCCGCCATCAGCATCATGGACAGCTTCGGGCGGTGACTCCCGCGCTCCTCCGCGACCCGGCCTACCACCGGCTGGCGGACGGGTCACGGCTGCTGGCGCTGCTGATCGTCGGGCTACCCGTCGTGGTGACGTCGGACGCCGAGGCCATCACAGCCTGGCTCACGGCCGCGTTGATCTGGCTGACCGCCGCGATCGCCGACCGGCGGGCCATCGCGGACCGGTACGTCCTGCTGCCCGAGTCGGCCCTGATCGGGTTGGTGGCCGGGCTCGGGATGGTCGACGACCCGATGCTGCTGGCGCTGCTCGCGGTGCCGCCGTTCATCGGGGGGCTGCGGTCGGGGATCCGTGGACTCGTGCTGAGCCTGGTCGCCGCCCTGACCCTGCTCCTGACGAGCGTGTTGGTCGCCCACAACGACTTCACCGACGCCCTCGCCGCCGACGCCGTGACCTGGTTGATCACGGGCGTCGGACTGGGCATGATCGCCAGCTTCCAGTACGCACAGATGGCGGCCGACGACCCGCTGGCGCCCTACCGCGACGCCCAGCGGCTGCTCCGCGGGCTGCTGGAGCTCTCCGGCGACCTCGGGTCGGGGCTGGACCCGATCGCGCTCGGCTCGGAGATCGCGGTGGCGGCGCGCAACGAGCTGCCGCTCGTCGCCGTTGCCGTCCACGTCCCGCGCGGCGACGAGCTGACGCCGCTGGTGTCGGCCGCGAGCTCCGCGTCGGTCGACCAGACCACGCTCGACCCGGTGGTCGCGCGCGCCTGGGCGTCCTCCTCGCCCCAGGTCGACGGACAGGTGTTCGCCGTCCCGCTGCGCACCGACATGGGCAACGTCGCCGTCGTGGCGGGCATCCTGCCGGTCGGCACCGACCCCGCGCGGCTGGGCCTCGACGCGCGGCTGGCGGCGCTGCGGCCGCGGTTGGCCGCGACCGCCGTGCATCTCGACACTGCCCTGCTGTTCCGCAGGCTCCGCGAGGCGGCCACGACGGAGGAACGCCGCCGTCTGGCCCGTGAGATGCACGACGGGGTCGCGCAGGACATCGCGTCGCTCGGCTACCTCGTCGACGCCCTGTCGGCGACGCCGACCACGGAGGTCCAGGCCGAGGGTCTCCGCAAGCTGCGCGAGCGGATCACGACGGTCGTGGCGGAGGTACGTCGCTCCGTCCAGACGCTGCGCACCGACGTGGCCGCCAGCGAGAGCCTGGGCGCCGCCATCAGCGGACTGGCCCGGCACCTGAGCGAGAGCGCCGGGATCCCGATCCGGGTGACCGTGAACGAGCAGACGGCGCGGCTGCGGCCCGAGATCGAGTCCGAGCTGCTGCGGATCGCCCAGGAGGCGATGAACAACGCCGTCAAGCACGCCCGGGCGCGCGCGATCGACGTCAGCGTGCGGGTGGCGGCCCCGGTGGCAGAGATCGTGGTCAGCGACGACGGGCAGGGGCTCGGACCGGGCCGGGACGACTCCTACGGTCTGAAGATCATGCAGGAGCGCGCGAGCCTGATCGATGCGGAGCTCGCGATCGAGGCCGCGCGAGCCGAGCGGGACCGTGGTCCGGGTGCGGATTCCGCGGCGCAACGGCCCTGCCTCTCGCGTCGAGACCGGTCGACCTGACAAGGTGTCAGCGTGACACGCGTGCTGCTCGTCGACGACCACGAGCTCATCCGCGACGGTCTCTCCGGGGTCTTCTCGGCGCAGGAGGACATGGAGGTGGTCGGCGCGGCGAAGTCCGTCGCCGAGGCCTTCGACCTCTACGACGCCCACGAGCCGGACGTCATCGTCACCGACCTCCAGCTCCCCGACGGCACCGGGCTCGACATCGTGCGCCGGGTCCGACGGGAGTCCGACAAGGTCGGCCTCGTCGTGTTGACGATGCACGCCGGCGACGACCAGATCTTCGCCGCCATGGAGGCAGGCGCCTCGGCGTTCGTCGGCAAGGACGCGCCCTCCACCGAGGTCGTGAAGGCCGCCCGCCATGCCACGGTCTCGCCGCGGTCGTTCCTGTGCGCCGGGCTGGCGCAGGCGATGATGCGCCGGGTCTCCGGCGAGAGCACCCGGCTGTCGGAGCGTGAGCACGAGGTCCTGATGCTGCTCGCCGAGGGGCTCAGCGCCGCGGAGATCGCTCCGCAGCTCCACCTGTCGGAGTCGACGGTCAAGTCACACGTGGCCCGGATCTACCAGAAGCTCGGCGCCGTCAACCGGGCCCAGGCGCTCGTCACCGCGATGCGGATCGGGCTGCTCTCGAGCATCAACCCGACGTCCAGTCCAGACTAGGGCGGCCATAGTCCGAAAGGACTATGCGAGTCGGGCCGAACTCCGGGTCCGCGGCAGGCCGCCAGACCCCAAGATTGTCGTTGTGGGGCCCCGTGCTCCCAGCCAACACGAATGATCCAAGGGACAAGGAGCCCCCCAGATGGTGAACTACTTCAAGATCATGATCAACGCCCGCCTCGCCAAGATGGAAGAGCGCGGTGCGTCGGCCGTCGAGTACGGCCTGCTGATCGCCGGCATCGCTGCCCTGATCGTCATCGCCGTGTTCGCGCTCGGCCCGATCATCAAGGAAGCCTTCAGCGACACCTGCACCGCGATCGACTCCGGCAACACCAACATCACCGCCAACTGCGCGAGCTGATCGACTCTCATGTTCGGGCCCTGGCCTCCCGCCGTGGGCGGCCAGGGTCCGACGCGCATCCAAAGGACGCCCCCATGACACTTCTCCGCCAGCTCTTCTCGAGGCCTGAGGACCGCGGTGCGTCCGCAGTCGAGTACGGCCTCCTCATCGCCGGCGTCGCCGCGATCATCGTCGTAGCGGTCTTCGCGATCGGCTCGGTCACCGACGGCGCGTTCAAGGAGACCTGCGACCAGTTCGACTCCGCCGCCAACGCGGCCGCTACCTGCTGACGTCCTCGGAGCGCGCGAGCGCCACCCGTTCCAGCACGGTCGGGTGTGAGCCGAACCAGAACTGAACAGGCGCCGGCGGCGTCGGGTCCGAGCGGGACCGCACCGCCAGCGCACGCTGCAGGGCGACGAAGGACCCCGGGTCCATCGTCGCCCGCAGCGCGTCCACGTCCGCCCGCGTCTCGAGGGCACGGCTGACGCCGGACTGCACCGGGGCTGCCAGCAGCACGCCGATCGCGAGCCACGCCAGGATCCGGGGAGCTCGGGCAGGGTCCGCGACCCCGTCCCGCCCCCCAGGTCTCCGAGGCATCACGAGTCCGAGCAGGCCCACCCCGACGAGGGCGCCCAGCGCCCCCAACGCCGAACCCACCAGCACGTCGTCGTGGCGGGCGTGGGCGAGCTCGTGGGCCACCACCGAGAGCGTCTGGGGCTCCGGGGTGTCCTCGACCAGGTTGTCGTAGAGCACCACGCGACGGGTGGCGCCGAACCCGGACACGTAGGCGTTGAGCGTCGTCGTACGCCGTGACGCGTCGGCCACGAGGACGTCGTCGACCCCCACCCCCTCGCGGTCCGCCAGCTCGAGAACGCTCGTGCGCAGCGACCCGTCCGGGAGCGGTGCGAAGCGGTTGAACAACGGCTCGACCACGAGCGGGTAGACAAACGACGCGACGAGCGCGAAGCACGCGAGAGTCAGGCCTGCCACGGCCGGCCAGGCGCGGCACCAGCGCCGGGCCGACCCGACGAGGACCAGCAGGGCGACGGACGTCACGACGACGACCACGGCCTGGCCGAGCAGGACGTCGATCGCCCAGCTCCCCCAGGACTGGGTCGTCAGCCCGGCCTCGAGCCGTAGCCGGCGGCCCGCGGCGGACATCGGCAGGGTGGCCGCTCGGCCGATCAGCTCGCAGGCCGCCACCGCCAGCACGACCTTCGCCCACCACCCTCCGGGCAGTCGCGTGACGAGCCGCGCCCCGGCGGTCGTGAACCCGAGCCAGCAGGCGACGGCCAGCGACACCAGCAGCGACCCCAGGCTCCAGGTCAGGGCCCAGCGGGAGTAGGCCTCCGCCCGTGCCACCTCGGCGGCACTGAACACCTCGGACGCAGCCACCGGCGTCACCGAACCGCCCGGCACGGGGTCCCAGGGCACGAGCCACCAGGCGGCGAGGGCGAACCCCGCTGCCCCCACGACCGCCACGGCCACGGCCACCGGCCGGGCGGAGCCCGTCATCCCACCAGCCGGCCGAGGCCGCGACGCCAGCTGCGCGTGAAGGCCGGCACGCCGAGGCCGAAGGCGCGCCGGAACGCAGCGTCGAAGTCCTCCGCGTCGTCTGCCTCGTCGTAGAAGCGCACGAGCGCATCCTCCCCCACGCGCCGCGCCAGCATCCGACAGGCGAACCAGGCTGCTTCGTAGGCCGCCCCGAAGTACTCGGACTCCTCGTCGAACTCACGGTCCCCTGGCAGCGCGGCCGGCACTCCCTCGCGCCCCACCTGCCTGATCAGGTCGGCGGCCGTCACTGAGATGGGCAACCCGACGTCGCGCAGCGCGACGTAGTCGGCCAGGCCCTCGCCCAGCCAGACCGGCGCCCCGGTCGAGGTCGCGTCGAGCGCGACGTGGGCCGCCTCGTGGCTGATCACGACCTGTTGCCCGATCGGGTCGGACTCCGCCAGCCGCGCCGGGTTCACGAACACGTGCACGGCGGGGTCGCCCTCGGGCGAGCCGGGGACGGCCGAGGTCACCCCGGCGATGGTGGCGAACGTCCCGGGCTCGGCCGCCAGGGCGGCGTCGAGGGCTCGGGCGTCGGGCGGCACCTCCAGCACCAGCGGATCGCCCCAGTCCGGCAGGACCCGGCGGACGACGGCCACAGCCCGCACCGCGAGCCGGGAGTAGCGGGCGACGTCCGCGGTCGCGACGACGAGGGTGTCCGGCGTACGTCGGACCTCGACCGGGGTCGCCAGCCACACCGGCGTCGCGCCGTGCTCCCCGCCGAGACCGGTGATCGTGACGCCCCGCCTGCCGACCGCGAACCGGACCTCGACCTCGACCTCGGCGGCCGACGGGTCGACCCTCCCGAAACGGGACCGCAGAGAGGCTGCGGCGCGCCACTCCCCCTGTGCGTCCAGCCCGCCCAGCTCGTCGAGGTAGCGGAGCGTGACGTCGCGCAGCCCGATCGACTCGGCGTTGTCCACGAGTGCCCGGAGAGCGGCCTGCGCCTCCGGGTCGTCGGCGCTCGCCAGCGCCGCAGCGGCGGCGCGGTCACGAGCGCGGACCGCCGCGGTCAGGTCCTGGAGCAGCGCGGCGGCTGGAGCCGGCCGGGGATCCGCCACCGGCCCTGACGGGGGCGGTGCGACGTACGGGTCGTCGCGCAGCGCCAGCCACAGCGTGGCGCCCAGCACGAGGGCCAGGAACGACGAAAGGCCGGCCACCCACCTCCGTGGGCGCCCGGCCTTCGCGACGTGAGGGTCAGCCAGGGCGGACCGCGCCGACGTAGGGCATCGAGTAGAGCCCGGCGACGGCCACTCCCGTGCCCGGGTTGGCGGCGTGCACGATCATGCCGTTGCCGATGTAGATGCCGACGTGGCTGATCGGGCTGTAGTAGAAGACGAGGTCGCCGGGCTGCAGCGCGCTCGCGGAGATGTGCGGACCGGAGCCGTACTGGGCGCTCGACGAGTGTGGGAGGGCCACGCCGGCGGCGCCCCACGCGGCCATGGTGAGACCGGAGCAGTCGTAGGCGTCCGGTCCCGCGGCGCCGTAGACATAGGCGTCACCGACCTGCGCCATCGCGAACCGGACGGCGGTGCCGGCGCTGCCCGACGCGGCGACGTCCGGCAGCGAGGTGCTGCTGCGCGAGGCCATCATCCGCTCGCGCTCCTCGGCCTCGAGCCGGCTGAGCAGCTCCTTGGCCTCGGCGAGCTTCTTGTCGACGTTCGCCTTCTCCTGGGCCAGCTTCTTCTCGGCCGCCGCGATGTCGGCCAGGCGGCCCTCGGTGGCGTCCGACCGGATGTCGAGCGCCTTCGCCTCGCGGGCGTAGGCGGAGAACATCTGCGACTGGAGGTCGTTGTAGGACGTCATGGTCGACAGCTGGTCGAGGAACGCGCTCGGATCGTCGCTGACGAAGACCTGGCCGACGGCCGAGAGGTGCTCGCCCTGGTACTGGCGGATCACCGACTCGCGCACCTGCTCGCGGGCAGTCTCCATGCGTCGGCTCTGCCGCGTCTGGTCAGCCTCGAGGGAGCGGAGGTCGGCCCGGAGCTCGTCCAGCTCCAGCCTGATGTCGTGGTAGCGCTCCTGGGCTGCCTCGGCCTCGTGGTAGAGGTCGTCGACGCGCTTCTCCACGTCATCGATGTCCGGGTCCGCCGAGGCGGCGCCGGGCACGAGACCGATGGAGGCGGCGAGTGCGAGTCCTGCGAGGGCGCTGATGAGTCGCTTCCGACCGTTGAACACGGAGGTGCGGTCTCCTTTTGCTACGTCGTCACGCCTACCGGGTGAGCTGACGGGTTCGGGCTCGACGTGCCCTACCCCTGCTCCTCACCTCACGTTTTCCGCAAGGTGCCTTGCAGGCGATTCACCCCAGAGGTGGTGGTTCCCCGGCTCCGTCTGACCACTCCCCCGACTGGTCTGGACTCGGCGCGGTGCCCGCGTGGATCCGGACTGATCCACTACCCCGAGCACCGGAGCAGACACTAGTCGTGATCCCCGCGCTCGCCAACTCCCGGCGTGTTACCGCTGTGCAAACTCTGGCACCCGCTGGCCGCCACCCCAAGAAGGCGAAACCGCGCAAGCCGTCACGCCGGAGGTTGAGGCGCGAGCGCAGCGAGCCACGAAACCGCGCAAGCCGTCATGCCGGAGGTTGAGGCGCGAGCGCAGTGAGCCACGAAACCGCGCAAGCCGTCACGCCGACTCGACCTCCGGCCCGCTGACCGGCTGCACCAGCCGCAACGGCGGCACCAGGCCGCCCTCCGCGAGCACGTCGAGCGCCCGCTTCTCCTCGTCGTCGAACATCAGCTCCGGAGGCGGTCCGAGGAGCACCGTCACGACGCAGTCGTGACACGCCAGCCCTCGCACCACGCAGGTGTCGCAATCGATTCGTGTCGCCATGGGTCCGAGTGTGGAGGCCCCCACTGACAACCGCCTCCGAGCCGACCGCCGACATGACCCGCTGCGTCAGGACTCGGCGCGGGGCACCACCTCGACGGCGTCCGACCGACCGCACCAGCGGCAGGTGACCGACTCGACCGTCTCGCCGCGCACCTCGGTGTCCTCGACGGCGTGGTCGCCCGCGAGGTCGAAGTGCCAGAACTCGGTCGTCCGTCGCTCGCGGCTCACGTCGAAGCGGGTGAGGTTGCCGCAGCCGGCGCAGCGCCAGCGCTCGGAGGGACCCGGGACCTGGATGCTCACAGCACTCAGCGTAGGCGCGCGTCCTCCCCTGCCGTGTCGGTGCCCGCGCCTACCGTCGGAGACGTGAGCACGACCACGCCGCGCCCGTCACGGTGGGAGACCCAGCGCAGCTTCGACGAGCTGGGGCGTCCGCTGCGCGACGTGACGTTCTGCGTGGTCGACCTCGAGACCACGGGCGGCTCGCCCACCGCGGGCTGCATGATCACCGAGATCGGGGCGGTGAAGGTGCGCGGCGGCGAGGTGCTCGGCGAGTTCCAGACCCTGGTCGACCCACAGACCGACATCCCGGCCTTCATCGCCGTCCTGACGGGCATCACCAACTCGATGGTCGTCGACGCGCCGCGCATCGACTCCGCCCTGCCCTCGTTCCTGGAGTTCGCCCAGGGCACCGTGCTGGTCGCCCACAACGCCCCGTTCGACGTCGGCTTCCTTCGCCACTTCGCCGAGCAGCAGGGGCGCGCCTGGCCGACGTTCGAGGTGGTCGACACCGCGCGACTCGCGCGGCGGGTCATCACCCGCGACGACGCGCCCAACTGCAAGCTCTCGTCCCTGGCACGGGTCTTCAACTCGGACACCACCCCCAACCACCGGGCGCTGTCAGACGCGCGCGCCACGGTCGACGTGCTGCACGGGCTGATGGAACGGCTCGGCGGGCTGGGCGTCCACACGTTGGAGGAGCTCCAGACGTTCACGGCGAGGGTGTCGACCGCCCAGCGGCGCAAGCGCCACCTCGCCGAGGCGCTGCCCCACGCGCCGGGGGTCTACCTCTTCAAGGACGAGCAGCAGCGGGTCCTCTACGTCGGCACCTCCCGCGACGTACGCACCCGGGTCCGCTCCTACTTCACCGCCTCAGAGACCCGGTCGCGGATGGGTGAGATGGTCAACCTCGCCACGGAGGTCACGGCGATCCAGTGCGCGACCCCGCTCGAGGCCGAGGTGCGCGAGCTGCGGCTGATCGCCGAGCACAAGCCCCGCTACAACCGCCGCTCGCGGTTCCCGGAGAAGATGCACTTCCTCAAGCTCACCCGCGAGGCCTGGCCGCGACTGTCCCTCGTCCGCCAGGTACGCGACGACGACGCCGACTACGTCGGCCCGTTCTCGTCGAGGTCCACGGCCGAGCGCTGCCTGACGGCGTTGCACGACACCTTTCCAGTCCGTCAGTGCACCGACCGGCTCGGCGCGCGCAGCAGCAGGTCCCCGTGCGTCCTGGCCGAGATGGGCAAGTGCCTGTCGCCCTGCGACGGCACGGCCGACCTCTCGACGTACGCCGCGGTGGTGCGTCAGCTCCGCGACAGCCTGATGCGCCGCCCCGACGACGTGGTGGCGGCGATCAACCGCCGGATGTCGGACCTCGCCGACGCCGAGCGGTTCGAGGAGGCGCGGGTCCACCGCGACCGGCTCGCGGCCTTCGTTCGGGCGACCGCGCGCACGCAGCGGCTGAGCTCGTTGAGCCGCTGTTCGGAGATCGTGGCCGGGCGTCGCGAGGGCGACCAGCGCTGGGGGGTGCACGTGGTCCGGTTCGGCCGGCTGGCAGCGGCCGGGGTCATCCCCCGCGGCGGGGACGCCCACCTGTTCGTGGAGCTGCTGCGCCAGGAGGCCGAGACGGTCCGACCGGCTCCCGGCCCGGTCCCGACCGCGACCGCCGAGGAGTCCGAGCGGATCCTGCGGTGGCTGGAGTCGCCGGGCGTGCGGCTGATCGGCGTCGAGGGCGAGTGGAGCTGCCCGGTCACCGGCGCGGGTCGCCACCTCGCGCTCCACGACGCCGCCGACGGGTCCCGGGTCTCGCTCGTCCCGTTCGACGAGCGCCGGGATCTCACGCCCACCCACCAGCCCGCCCGCTAGCCTCAGCCCATGATCACCGCCATCGTGTTCGTCAAGGCCGACGTGGCGCGCATCCCCGAGGTGGCCGAGCAGATCGCCGCCCTCGACGGCGTGAGCGAGGTCTACTCCGTCACCGGACAGATCGACCTGATCGCCCTCGTCCGGGTCCGTGACCACGACGACGTCGCGTCGGTCGTGGCCGACCGCCTCAACAAGGTGCCGGGCGTCACCGCCACCGAGACGCACATCGCGTTCCGCACCTACTCGCGGCACGACCTCGAGTCGGCGTTCTCCGTGGGTCTCGACTAGCTCCTGGGGCGCCGCACCGCCACTACGAGCAACGCCTTGGAGATCGCCCACAAGGATGGGAATCGCTCAATCAGGCCCATCCCGATGCGGTAGTGGAGCGGCGTTCCCGCAACGGTGGCGGTTCGATCAGCGGGGAGCGTGAACCGAAAATCGAAGTCCCCCTGCCGTCGCAACTCCTGCCTCAGTGCCCAGTAGGTCGGCGCGAACATCGCATCTGAGTAGTCTCGACCTCGCCGAGTGACGCGCAGGTAGACGTTGGCAACCGGCAGTGGCAGCCACGAAAGCCCTGGCAGGCCGTAGTGAGCCTCGATCGGCCACAACTTGTTGGGTACGAGCAGATAGAGCGACCCGCCGTCCTTCAGACTCCGAGCAATGCGCTCGAGCGCGAGCGATTGATTGGACAAATGCTCGTATACGTTGTCGAGCACCACGATGTCGTAGGCAGCGGACGCCTCGAGATCCTCCACACCACCATGTACGAAGGTCATGTTGTGACGCCCGGTATCGCGAGCGCGCTTCATCGCCGCTTCGTGAAGTTCGAGGGCTGGCTCGAGACCTGTCACATGAGCACATCTATCCGCCAGCGCCATAGCGGTGTCGCCGTAACCCGAGCCAACGTCCAAGACGGTCAGCGCCGCCTCAGCCCCAGGATTGACGCCCACGGTGGACAACACCTGGTTGGCGAACCGTTCGGCTAGTGGGCCCCGGATATCGCTCATGTTGCGGTACTCGTCATAGTCCGGACGGTCTGACATTGCGGGCTCCGATGGTTTTGAACGCAGAAACACTGAAACATAAGTCAACATTCGAAGTCGCACAGGAAGGATGCGATAGGCGGATCTGATGATCAGATTCACGGGCATGCGCCAGCCAGGAATGATGCCGTACCGTCGCAGGAGTCTTTGCAGCGTGAGTTCGGCTCTAAACGTGCGGGCAGAGGCACGGCGACGCTGGACAGCTTCACCCCCTCGGAAACGTACGAGGACATCATCGAGATTGCCGAGCGTGGCTCCGCCAGCGACTAGGCGCGCCCAGAGCTCGTAATCCTCGAGGAATGGGACATCACGGTACCCACCTTCTCGGAGCACTACGGATCGACGCAGCATCACCGCCGGCTGGTTCACCGGGTTCTTCAGCCCGAGCTGGCGTCTGATCTCGTCGTGTGTCTGCGCGAATCGCCGTACGCCGAGGACCGTTTGAGTCGCGCCGTCGAACTCCTCCATCGCAGCGCCAAGCACGTCGACCCGACCGTCTCTCATAACAGCTGCCTGGCGTTCGAACCGAATAGGCAACGACACGTCGTCAGCGTCGGCAATCGCTACCAGTTCGGTCGTCACTTCTTCGAGCCCACGCTGCCTGGCCAGACCGGAGCCCGACCGTTCGACAAGGGCAACACGCCGCAGCGGCAAAGGACCTGTTTCAAACGACTCGATGACAGAACGCTGCGCGGTGGTCAGCGGTCCGTCCTCGACCAGGACAACGTCTGTCGGCAGAAGCGTTTGTTCCTCGAGGCTACGGAGCGCCTCGTCCAGGTGTGAGGGACCGACCCCGGCGTACACAGCCATGACCACACCCACGCACGGCAGGCTCGAGATTTCATCAGCAACAACGATGTCGGTGCCGTGGTCGTCGCTAGGCACGTGCACGATCTGCCGCTTGCCGACCGTCATGATTGGGAGCGTCCGGCCGAGAGGTCGGCACGGACGAACTTGGGCTAGACATTGCCAGCGTCCACACCAACCAGCCGACGATCACGAGCATGGTCACGATGGCCGCAGGCGGCGCCAGCCAGGCGGAGTCTGCCACCGAGACGGGCCGGCCCCTTTCACCGGCCAATACGTGCACGATGCCAACCGCGTGCGCCATGGCAAGGAGGGCACAACCGATCACACGAAGGCGCACTCCCTCCCTCGGCGCAGTGCCAGCGTCGTCGAGCGCCAGCCCAGACAACAATGTCAGCCCGGCCGCGAAGGGCAGCCCGTAGCGTCCCTGCCAGATAACTCCCTGGCTCTGAACCGTGGCCAGCGTGAGTGCGATCGGCAGGCAGACGATCAGAATGACTGAAGCGAGGAGCACCAGCCGCTTTCGGCCGCGCGAGCAACGGAAGGCGGCAAGAAGGAGAGCTGCCACGACAACTACATAGGCCGCGTACACCGCTGGCGGTGCCACCTCTCCTCTGAGGGGGAAGGCGGCAATGATTTGCAGAATCCAGACCATGGGCTGCAATCCGAGATCCACTTCGATGCTCTGGCCTACGCGATCCATCCCTTCAGCGGGACCAACCAGATCCGCACTCATCGTCCACCAGACGCCTGCTGCCAACGCGGAGGTGACCACGGCTGCTGCACCTAGCAGCGACCACCGATTGCGGCGTAACGAGGAGCGCACAGTCCTCCAGCCGACCCAGAACATCATGGTGAGTACGATCAGCCCGAGCCACATCGGTCCCAAGGTCCGAACCGTGACCAAGACACACGCCGCGACTGTGGCCACCACGAGGAACAACCGCTGGTGGTGCAGCTCGCCACTATCGCGCGACAAGCCGATCAATGCCGTCCAGAGGCACATGCCAGCCACGATCTCCATGGCATTGGGAGCCGGCATCGTCGAGGTGTATACCGCGACCGGGGTCAATGCCGCCAGGAACCCGAAGCGGGCCCAGCGTCCTCCACCCGCAAGCACCAGGCAGAACGCTGCGCAACTGACTCCGATGGCGCTGAGAAGGGAAGAAGCCGCACGCATCGCATAGTCGACCCCGGCACCCTCGAAAAACTGTCCGACCGACCCGATGACGAAATAGTAGGCGGGATGATAGGCACCGGCCGCCGTCGAGATGGACACGCGACCATCGGGGAACTCCTCGACGGCGAAGCAGTTGTCCCGTCCGGTGTACTCCAGGGCGTCACACTGAGGAGAGGCTGCCTCGACGACGTCGCTCGGTACGGTCACAAGCAGGCCACGACCCTCCGGCGTGTCGACCGACAGTCGCCACTGGCCGTCGGCAGCCCCCACCGCGCGGAAAACGTGGTCGAACTCGTCACTTCCGCGGAATGGTGGCATGGTCACGATCCATGCAGCTTGCAGCACTGCCAGCCCTGCGAACACCAGGAGGCTGAAGCGAAGTGCGGATCTCATGCGTCGGGCTCCTGGTCCTTCACGCCTCGAGATGATGTTTCGCTCAGGGCCATCGCACGGGCGAGGTTGGTGAAGCGCCGTTCGAGCTCGCCAACCCTTCGGAACAACACAACCGATACAAGCATGAACGTCACAACCAGCGTGTAGAGGACGAGGTCCGCGCCCCGGCCCACGCCAATCGCGTTTGCCAAGCGAGTAAGGGCGTTGGGATAAACGACGCTGATCGCCGCGGCGACCACCACCAGCACGACGTACGCGCGCCACACCACCTTGTGATATGCCTTCTTGCTCCCGCGGAACGCGAGCAGGCCGAAAGTCAGGATCGCGAGGATCAGCAGAATCTTGATGAGGGTCATGTGTGGGTTCCGGGAGGTCGAGGCGGGGTTCAGCGTATCGGCGGGCCAGATGGGGGGACCGACTTTTCCAAACCTCCGCGCGTCGTCACGACAACTCGTATCCTTACGAGCGTGACCAGGCGTCCGAACGATGACGTATGCATCGTCGTTCCCATGTTCAACGAGGCCACGAGCATCGGTACCGTGGTCTCGGACTTGAGACATGTCTTTCCGGTCATCGTGTGTGTTGACGACGGCAGTGCCGACGACAGTGTGGCGGTCGCCCTCGGAGCGGGCGCCACAGTGGTGCGCCACCAGGTCAACCTTGGACAAGGGGCGGCCCTGCAGACGGGGTTCGAGTACGCACTGAGGGACCCCCGGACTCGACACATCGTGACATTCGACGCCGATGGTCAGCACCTGATGGCAGATGCAGCGCGCATGGTTGATATCGCACGTACCGAGAGCGTCGACGTGGTGCTCGGCTCCCGATTCCTGTCCGCGGCCGACCCGGCCGTTCCAGCCACACGACGCCTGGTGTTGCGGGCGGCGACCAAGTTCACGCGCGCGACGACCGGTCTCAACCTCACGGACACGCACAACGGGCTTCGGGTGCTGAGCCGGTACGCAGCCGAGTCGTTGTGCCTGACCTTGAACGGTATGGCCCACGCGAGCCAGCTCTTGTCGCAAGTCGCCGCCCACAAGTTGAGCTACGTCGAAGCACCCGTAACAATCGCGTACACCGACTACTCACGGTCTCGCGGGCAGTCGAACATCAACGGCCTCAACATCGCGTTCGATCTCGCTCTCGAGCGACTGCGCGGTGCCGTATAGCGTTCGCTCCTGTGGAGTGGCTGACTGACAACTGGCTCGAGCTCGTCGGCTGGGCCGGCAGCGCACTCCTTGTCACCTCGCTGCTCCAGGCGCGCGTCCTTCGCTTCCGCCTACTCAACTTGACGGCCAGCGGCGTACTGACCGCCTACAACGGGCTGATCGGTGTCTGGCCGATGTTCGCGATGAACATCGTGCTGAGCCTCATCAACCTGTTCTTCGTCTTCCGGTTGCTGCGCACCCGCCACGACCAGGCGACGTACGCCGTGATCGAGGTCTCGGCGTCCGACCGTTACCTGCAGCACTTCCTGGGCGTCCACGGTGACGACATCGCGAAGCACCACCCGAAGAGCCCGGCGGTGGAAGCGGACGACCTCGCCTACCAGGTGCTGAAGGGCGACGAGACGGTCGGCGTGATCATCCTCCGGCGCGACGGTGACGTGGCGCGCGTACTGGTCGACTACGTCACCCCCCGGTTCCGCGACTTCGAGCCAGGCGAGTTCGTGTGGCGCACCACGGACGGGCTGCGGCAGCGCGGCTTCCGTAAGGTCGTGACGCCGCCGGACATGGTGGCGCCGTACTACGAGCGGCTCGACGTGGGTTTCCGGCGCGAGGGATCGTCCTACGTGCTCGACGTGTAGCTCCGCGTCTCGTCGCTCGGGCGTGGATGCCCTGGCACGTCAGCGGCCGGAGGAACCCTGGTAGGCCCGCGCCATCAGCTGGGTGAAGTGGTAGACGCCGTCCTCGTCCGGGGCGAGCGGGCCGGGCTCGTAGCCCGGGGTGTTCATGCCCCGCTGCACCGCTTCGCAGGCCGCCCAGTCCTGGCGGTTGGTGATGTCCCAGAAGTCGACGGCGTACGCCGGGTCGAAGCCCTCGCGGCCCGCAACGTCTGCCGGGAAGGCCCACGAGCAGCGGATCCGGGTGCGCTCGGGCGTCACCGGCGTGAGCAGGTGGCTCATGATGTAGTCGGGGTGCAGCGAGATGAGCAGGTTGGGCATCACCGCGATGTACATGACCGTGCGGCTCTCCACCTCGTCGAGCCGCGCCATCACCGATCCCTCGCTGTGGCCGTCGAGCGACATGGTGGCGGCGTGGTTGCGGAGGTCCATCGAGCCGCCGATCCAGTTGCCCTCCAGCTCGATGTTGTCACCGCTGCTCGGCGGCGACACCTTGCACAGCTCGGGGTGGATGTTCGGGCAGTGGTAGCACTCCTGGTAGTTCTCGATGACGACCTTCCAGTTGGCCTCCACGTCGTACTCGTGCACGACGGGCGTCACGAGGTTCTCCGCGTCGTACCGCTCGACGACCGACTCGAGCGCGCCGACGTGCGAGTCGAAGTCGGGGGCCGTGCCGGAGCCGTCGACGAAGACCCAGCCGTGCCACTCCTGGACCCGCACCGGCTTCAGCGAGTACGCCGACGGGTCGAACCCGGGCGCGTCGCGGAAGCCCGGCGCCCCGAGCATCGAGCCGTCGTGCCGGTAGGACCAGGCGTGGTAGGGGCAGACGATCGCGCGCGCCTGCCCGGTTCCGCCGCACGGCAGCAGCTCGTGGCCGCGGTGCCGGCACGCGTTCTCGAACGCGCGCAGCGTGCCCTCGGCGTCGCGGACGAGCAGCACGCCGGACGCCCCGACCGACTCCGCGCGCATGCCCGTCGCCGGGATCTCCGTGGAGCGCCCGACACACACCCACCCGTCGAGCACATGCGCGCGCTCCCAGGCGAGCACCTCGGGCTCGAGGTAGGCGGCGCGAGGCAGCATCGTGCTCTGCCCGAACGGCGCCGCGGCGCGCGCGACCTCGGGCGCGGGCAGCGGCGCGGGCGGCACGACCCGACCGGGGGCGAGCAGGGACGCAGTGGGCAGAGCCATGGTTTCAACCTCCTGAATGACTGTTCAAACAGTACCGCGAGCCGACCGCTCCGGTCGAGTCTCACGCCTCGCCCGTGAACGCGTCGATCCCGACCGTGCGCCGGTCCTCCCCGCGAGTCATCCGACGATAGGCCAGGTAGCCCAGCAGCACCGCGAGCAACGACGCGAGCAGCAGCAGCGTGGCGACGGCGTTCAGCGCCGGGGTCGGCGCAGCCCGGGCCGTGTTGTAGATCTTCACCGAGACGGGCTCGGTGGTGGAGCCCCCCGACAGGTACCGCACGAGCACGAAGTCGTCGATCACGTCCGCGAACACGAGCACCGCGCTAGCGAGGATCGCCGGCCAGGCCAACGGCAGCAGCACCCGGCGCAGCGACTCCAGCGGCGAGGCGCCCAGGTCGACCGCCGCCTCCTCGTACTGGTGCCCGATCGTCAGCAGCCGCGCTCGCACGATGATCACCGGGTAGGACAGCTGGAACGTCACGAGCCCGATGACCTGGCCCATCGTGCCGAGCTGCACCGGCGTGGCGAACACCTGGTTCACCGCGGTGGCCACGAAGAGCAGGCTGATCGCCAGCAGCACCTCGGGCAGCACGAACGACAGCATCACCAAGAAGCTGGCCCCCGACGGCAGCCGGCCGCGCCAGCGGTCGAGCCCCAGCGCCATCAGGGTCCCCAGCGGTACGGCGATGAGGGTGACCAGGATGCCCAGCCGGAACGTGTGCACGAGCGCCGTCTGGAGCGCTTGGTCCGCCCACACCGAACGGTCCGGCTCGCCGTAGTACCACTGGAAGGAGAAGCCCTGCCACTGCGTGCGCGACCGACCTGCGTTGAAGGAGAACAGCACCGCGATGAGCACCGGCGCCAGCGACCAGACCAGGTAGAGCCCGGTCAGGGTCGCGAGCCACGGGGCGCGGCGACGCGCGACGCTCATGTCCGGCTCTCCTCGCCCTGGCGGGTCGCGTACACGTAGATCGCCATCGGCACCAGGGACACGATCAGGACGATCATCACGAACGCCGCGGACTGCCCGGCCTGACCGGGCGTGAGGACCGCGTTGTTGATGAGGTTGCCGACCATCGCCTGCCCGGGCTTGCCCGAGAGCAGGTCGGAGGTGAAGTAGTCGCCCAGCATCGGAAGGCTGGTGAGGATCACCGACGTGACGACCGCCTGGCGCGACAGCGGCCAGGTCACCCGGCGCCAGGTCTGGAAGCGGTTGGCCCCGAGGTCACGCCCGGCCTCGAGCATGTGCTCGGGGATCCGGTCGAGGCCGGCGTACAGCGGCAGGATCATGTAGGGCAGGTAGCCGTAGGTGAGCCCGAGGACGACCGTGACGCCGCGCCCGCCGAGCCAGTCGACCTCGGTGTCCCACAGCCCGCCGAAGGTGATCAGCTGGTTCACCAGCCCGTCGTTCTGGAGCAGGTTGATCCAGGCCAGCATCCGCATCATGTAGGAGATCCAGAACGGCGCGATCAGGGCCGCCAGCAGCAGGCCTTTGCGACGGACCGCGATCCGGGCCGCGAAGTAGGCCACGGGGTAGCCGACGGCGAGGCACAGCAGCGAGGCGACGCCGACGTACACCGCCGTCCGCAGCAGGGCCGGCCCGAAGAAGCCGTCCTCCCCCACCAGGTGGGAGAGGACGTAGGTGACCTGGCCGGTGTCCCAGTACGCCGGGTTCCACGCCGGCACGGAGCGCCGCAGCACCGGATCGACCTGCCCGAACAGGATCGCCAGCACGACGTACCCCGGCGCGACGAAGAAGATCAGCAGCCACAGCGTCCCGGGGCAGCCAGCAGCGGCCAGAGCCGACGCTGGCGGGCGGGGGCCTCAGCCACCGGCCTTGAACTCCTGCCAGACCCTCAGCCACTCCTGCTCGACGTCGAGCGGCAGCCCGAGGAGCCGGTCGGCGAAGTCGAACCACTCCTCGAGCACGGTCGCAGTCTTGAGGTTCTCGGGCAGGAAGCCGTCCTCGACGAGGGTGTCGGGGTTGATCGAGCGTTGCGGCGGCTGGTAGCCGGTCCACCCGAAGTTCTTCTTCGCGACCTTGTCGTCGAGCAGGTAGTTGATGAAGAAGTGCGCGGCCACCGGGTTCTTCCCCCCGGCCAGCACCATCATCAGGTCGTTGTCGACCAGCCCGCGGCCGTCGTCGGGGAACCAGTAGCGCAGGATGTCGGGCGACTCGTTGCGCGGCAGGTAGTACACGGCGTTGATGATGTCGCCGGACCACATCTGCGACAGACCGAGCTGGCCGGCGGGCAGGTCGTTGTACATGTTGACGGTGACCTTCGGCTGGGTCGTCTGCCGCATCTCGAGCATCGCGTCCCGGATGCCCGCGATCACCTTCGGGTCGCCCGAGTTGACGTCGTGGGTGCCGTCGCGCAGCACGGGCAGCGCCATGCAGGTGTGCCAGTCGTCGATGACGGCCAGGTTGTCCTGGTACGTCGCGTCCCAGAGCGCGTCGTACGGGTTGTCGCGGGCCGCGATGTCCTCGGAGACCAGGTCGGTGCGCCAGCCGATCCCGGTCGTGTACGTCGTGTACGGGACGCTGTACTGCCACTCCTGGTCGTACCAGGGATTCTCGAACTGGGGCCAGCAGTTGGCGATGTTCGGGAGGTACTCGTGGTTGAGGGGCTGGACGATCTTCGCGGTGACGAGCTTCCCGATCTGGTCGTAGGATGGGAAGTAGATGTCGTAGTCCAGGGCGCCGGAGGTGATCTTGCTCAGCGCCTCCTCGGTGTCGTTGAACGTCGAGAGCTCGACCGTGACGCCGTACTCCGCCTCGAAGTCCTTCACGACCCGCGGGGCGAGGTAGTCGGCGTAGTTGTAGAGCTTGAGCGTGCTGCCCTTCCTCGGGCGTCAGGCCGGCCTCGATCATGGGCACGTCGCTGTGGAGCGGCCACGTCACCGGGTTGTCGGGACTGGCGATCTGGAGGCCCTTGGTGCTCGTGACCTCCGGCTTGCCGCACCCTGCCAGCAGCGACGAGGACGAGACGGCGGCACCGCTCAGCAGTCCCGCGCGCAGCAGCGCACGCCGGGTGACGTCCGGTGTTCGGTGGTTCATGAGACCTCCCGCCCCGTGGAGCATCGTTGCCGACCCTCGACACGCTGTCATAGACTGAACAGTCAGTCAATGACGAAGGAGTGCCGCATGACGGCCACCCAGCCCACGTCCACGCCCACCCCGGAACCCTCCACCTCGGCCGCGCCAGCCGGTGGCGAGGACGCGGTCGACCGACTGATCCGCGAGGAGTCCGAGCGCTTCCTCGCCCGGCAGCCCGCCAGCGGTCGGCTGATCGAGCGCTCGCGCAGCCACCTCGCCGGCGGGGCGACGTCCAACTGGCAGATCGCCGACCCCCAGGCCGTGTGGATGAGCCACGGCTCCGGGTCACGGATCTTCGACGTGGACGGCACGGAGTACTCCGACTTCCACGGCGGGTACGGCGTCTCGCTGGCCGGCCACGGCCACCCGGCGATCGTCCGCGCGGTGACCGAGCGGGTCGGCCGGGGCACCCACTTCGCACAGCCCACCGAGGACTCGATCGTCGTGCGCCGAGGAGCTGGCGCGGCGCTGGGGCCTCCCCCAGTGGCGGTTCGGCAACTCCGGCACCGAGTCGACCATGGACGCGATCCACCTGATGCGGGTGGCCACCGGCCGCGACCGGCTGCTCAAGGTCGAGGGCTGCTACCACGGCCACCACGACTCGGTGCAGGTCTCCGTCATGCCCGAGGAGGACGAGATGGGGCCCGCCGACGCGCCGCTGTCGGCGCCGGCCGGGGCCGGCGTGCCGCAGGCGATGGTCGACCTGGTGACCGTCGTGCCGTTCAACGACCTCGGCGCCGTCGAGCGGGCGCTCGCGGCCCACCCCGGCGAGGTGGCCGGGATGATCCTCGAGCCGCTGATGATGAACGCCGGGGTGATCCACCCCCGGCCGGGCTACCTCGCCGGCCTCAAGGAGCTGCTCCACGCGCACGGCGCGCTGCTGACGTTCGACGAGGTCAAGACCGGACTCACCGTCGGGCCCGGCGGTGTCACCCGGATGCAGGGCGTCACCCCCGACCTCGTCTGCGTCGCGAAGGCGATCGGCGGCGGCATCCCGTCCGCCGCGATCGGGGGTACCGAGGCGCTGATGGGCCTGATCGCCGACGGCACCTACGAGCAGGTCGGCACGTTCAACGGCAACCCGATGGCGATGGCCGCCACCCGGGCGATGCTCACCGAGGTGATGACCGACGCGGCGTACGACCACCTCCACCGGCTCGAGGCGGCGATGCGGGCGGGCATCGAGGAGGTGATCGAGCGCTACGACCTGCCGTGGCACGTCGTCACGGCCGGCGCGAAGGGGTGCATCGCGTTCCGCAGCGAGGCCATCCACAACTTCCGCGACTTCCTCGACGTCGACGACCGGCTCGGCAACGCGCACTGGCTCGTCCAGCACAACGGCGGCGTCTTCCTGCCGCCGTGGGGCAAGATCGAGCAGTGGTTGATCTCCGTCCAGCACACCGACGATGACGTGGCGCGCTTCGTGACCAACGTCGACCGGCTCGCCCGAGCGGTACGCCCCGCGTGACGGGCGGTGCCCTGTCCCTGCGTGGGCCTGGTCAAGCAGTACGACGACGTCCGGGCCGTCGACGGCCTCGACCTCGAGATCGAGGCGGGCGAGTTCTTCTCGCTGCTCGGCGAGTCGGGCTGCGGCAAGACCACCACACTGCGGATGATCGCCGGGTTCGAGGACATCGACGAGGGTGAGATCCTGCTCGACGACACCGACCTGGCGCCGATCCCCGCGCACAGGCGACCGGTCAACACGGTCTTCCAGTCCTACGCGCTGTTCCCGTTCCTCGACGTCGCCGAGAACGTCGCGTTCGGCCTGAAGTACACCTCCCTCGACAAGGCGGCCGCCCGGAAGAAGGTGGACGCGGCGCTCGAGCTGGTGGAGCTCGGACCGCTGGCCGCGCGCAAGCCGCGGCAGCTCTCCGGCGGCCAGCAGCAGCGCGTGGCGCTCGCCCGGGCGCTCGTGCTCGAGCCGCGGGTGCTCGTTGCTCGACGAGCCGCTCGGCGCCCTCGACGCCCGGCTGCGGCGCCAGCTGCAGAAGGACCTGCGCGCGGTGCAGCAGGCGGTCCACACGACGTTCGTCTACGTCACGCACGATCAGGAGGAGGCGATGACGATGTCCGACCGGGTCGCGGTCATCGTCGACGGCCGGGTCGAGCAGGTCGGCAGCCCGAGCGAGATCTACGCCCGGCCCCAGACGCCGTACGTCGCCGCCTTCCTGGGGTCCGCGAACCTGTACGACGCCACGGTCGGCGCGTCCACCGGCGACCAGGTCACCTGCGACCTCCGCGGTCACCGGCTGGTCGCGACCTGCGGTGAACCGGTGACGCCGGGTGAGGCGGTGACCGTGATGATCCGCCCGGAACGGGTGACGGTGAACGAGTCCGGCGTCGAGGACGGCACCAACGTGCTGAGCGGCACGGTCGACCGGCTCACCTACCGCGGCGCCAACACTCTCGTGAACCTCCACTGCGGCGAGCTGGTGCTCGAGGCCGAGGTCGCCAACATCCACGGCGAGCCCCCCGCCTGGCTCGACCCCGGCCGCACCGTCCGCGTCACCCTCTCCCCCAGCGCCCTGCGGATCATGCCGCGCCAGTGACGCCGCCGCCGGTGCTGCTGGTCGAGCCGGGCGAAGCGCCAGCGGAGCCCGTCCGAGACCACACCATCCACGCACGCGACCGCGTCGGTCTCGACACGCTCGCTGCGCTCGCGGCTCGACCACCACAACCGGCGGAGCCCGCGTCGGGACCGAGACATCCGGTTCCGCAAGTGCGCGTCTCGGTGGGGTCAGGTGGTGGTGAGGGCGCGGCGGGCGAAGTCCATCGCGATCCGCTTGGCGCGCGTCACGTCGACCCGGGGGTCGTCGAGCGCGACCTGCACGGACAGCCCGTCGAGCAGGGCGGCCCACTCGACGGCGAACTGCTCGACGTCGAGGTCGCCGAGCTCGCCGTCGTCGATCCCGGCCTGCACCACCCGCGTGATCAGGTCGCGCCACTGCTGGTCGAGCTCACGGCGGTCGTCCGCGACCTGGGGGTGCTTGAACGCCTGGCACCACAGCTCGAACCAGAGCCCCCAGGCGCCGGCGAACTCCTCCTTGGTCTTGGAGTCGAACGTCATCTCGACGAGCTGCGCGAGCCGGTCGTCCAGGGAGCCCGGCTGGCCCAGCAGCTCCTCGGCGGAGCGGTAGAACGCCGCCTCGGAGTGCCGCAGCGCGGCCGTCAGCAGCTCGTCCTTGGTCGCGAAGTAGTACATGACCAGCGCCGGGCTGGTGTTGATCCGTGAGGCCACGTCGGCGATCCGGGTCCGCTCGAAGCCGCGCTCCGCGATCAGCTCCGCCGCGGCGACCAGCATCTGGTCGCGACGTACGTCGGACTGCTGACGTCCCTCGGGGGAAGGCGTGGTCACGGCTCCAGCTCCTGGGTTCTGCCCGGGTGGGTTTCGCGGTACCGTACCAGCGTACTCGACTGAACAGTCAGTCAGCACCCGGGAGGACTCGTGGCACAGCACTACGACGCGGTGATCGTCGGCGGCGGGCACAACGGCCTGGTGGCCGGCGCCTACCTGGCCCGGGCCGGCGCCCGGACCCTCATCCTGGAGTCGCGGGCCACCACCGGCGGCGCGGCGACCACCGAGGCGCCCTGGCCGGAGCATCCGCACCTTCGGGTCACCCGCCTCTCCTACGTCATGAGCCTGATGCCGCCCACGATCCTGCGCGACCTGTCGCTGGAGCGGCACGGCTACCAGGTCCACCCGATGGGTCCCTACTACCAGGCGTTCCCCGAGGGCGGCGCGCTCACGCTGCACGAGGACGACCCGGCCCGCAGCCGCGAGGAGATCTCCCGCTTCTCGCTCAAGGACGCCCGCGCCTACGAGCGGTGGCAGGCCTGGCTGGCCGGCCTGGCCGACGTGATGGCGCCGCTGCTGATGCGGGTGCCGCCCGACATCGGCTCGCACTCCCCCGGCGACCTCGCCGACCTCGCCCGCCTCGCCTGGAACAACCGCGGCGTCGACCGCCGCACCATCGCCGACCTGACCCGGCTGATGACCATGAGCATCGCCGACCTGCTCGACGACTGGTTCGAGTCGCCTCAGATCAAGGGCGCGCTCGCCGTCAACGGCGTCATCGGCACCTGGGCCGGCCCGTACGAGCCGGGCACGGCGTACGTCATGGCCCACCACTCGATCGGCGACGTCGGCGACGGCCAGCTCGGCTCGTGGGGGTTCCCCGAGGGCGGGATGGGCGCGGTGTCCGCCGCGATCCGGCGGGCCGCCGAGTCGTTCGGCGCCGAGGTCCGCACGTCGACGCCGGTCCAGCAGGTCACCACCGACGGCGGCCGGGTCACCGGCGTCGTCCTGGCCTCGGGCGAGGAGATCACCGCCCCGGTCGTCGTCACGACGCTGCACCCGCGGACCGCGTTCCTCGACCACGTCGGCGAGAAGCAGCTGCCCGACGAGTTCGTCACCGACATCGAGCGCTGGAAGACCCGCTCCGGGGTGGTCAAGGTCAACCTGGCGCTCGACCGGCTGCCGAGCTTCACCGCGACCCCGAACGTCGGCGACGTGCCCGAGCACCTCACCGGCTCCGTCGAGATGGCGCCCACCATGGACTTCATCGAGAAGGCGTTCATCGACGCCCGCGAGGGCCGGCCCGCGCTGGCGCCGTTCAGCGACGGCGTCATCCCGACCACCCTCGACAAGACCCTGAACCCCGACGGCACCCACGTGTTCTCGATGTTCACGCAGTGGGTCCCGCACACCTGGTCGGAGGAGCCGCACCTCGAGGAGCTCGAGGCGTACGCCGACCGGCTGGTCGACCTCTACGACGAGCTGGCCCCCGGCCTCAAGGACTCCGTCATCGCCCGCGACGTCGTCGGCCCGCACGAGATGGAGCAGGAGTACGGCCTGGTCGGCGGCAACATCTTCCACGGCGAGCTCAGCGTGGAGCAGCTGTTCCACATGCGGCCGGCGCCCGGCTACGCCGACTACCGGACCCCGATCGAGGGCTACTACAACGCGTCCTCCGCGACCCACGCCGGCGGCGGGGTCTGCGGCATCCCCGGCCTGCAGGCGTCGCGGGCCGCGATCCGGGACACCGGTCGCGGCGGGCGGTCGCCGCTGGCGCGGCTCCGGAGCCGCGTCGGGTGACCCTCGACCGACTGCTCGCACCCCGCTCGGTGGCGGTGGTGGGCGCCAGCGTTCGCCCCGGCTCGTTCGGGGAGCGGCTCGCGATCGAGGCGCTCCGCAGCCCGGGCGTCTCCCGCGTCGACCTCGTCAACCCTGCCTACGACACGGTCCAGGGCCAGCCCGTGCGTGCCCGTCGCTCGCCGACCTCGACGAACCCGTCGACCTGGTCCTGCTCGGCGTCCCGGACGCCCAGCTGGCCGACCACCTCACCCGCGCGCGGACCCACGGCGCCGGTGGGGCCGTGATCTACGGCAGCGCGGCCGGCCGGGCCGACGCGCTGCGGTCCGCTGCCGACGGACTGCCCCTGGTCGGCGCCGGCTGCATGGGCTTCGTCAACGTCACCGGCGGCGTCCGCGCGCTCGGCTACCTCGAGCGCACCCCCCTGCCCCCCGGCGGGATCGCGCTGGTCACGCACTCCGGCTCGATGTTCTCCGCGCTGCTGCGCACGCACCGGCGGCTGGAGTACACGCTGGCCGTGTCGTCGGGCCAGGAGCTGGTCACCACGACCGGCGACTACCTCCAGTGGGCGCTGACCCAGGAGAGCACCCGCGTCGTCGGCCTGTTCCTGGAGACGATCCGCGACGCCGACGCGCTCCGGGCCGGGCTCGCCCTCGCCGCCGAGCGCGACGTGCCGGTGGTGGCCCTGACCGTGGGCGCCTCCCCCACCGGCCGCACCCTCGTCACCGCCCACTCCGGCGCGGTCGCCGGCGACGATGCCGCCTGGGAGGCGCTCTTCGCCACGTACGGCGTGCACCGGACCCACGACGTCGAGGAGCTCGTCGACACCCTCGAGCTGTTCGCGATCGGACGTCGGGTGCGACCGGTCGGCGGGATCGCGACCGTCCACGACTCCGGCGCCGAGCGGGTGCTCGTGGCCGACGTCGCCGCCGACGAGCGGGTGCCGTTCGCGCCCCTGACCGAGGCCACCCGTGCCACGCTCACCGGCCTGCTCGACGAGGGCCTCGTCGTCGGCAACCCGCTCGACGTCTGGGGCCGGGGGTCGGGTACCGAGGTGCTCTTCCGCGGCTGCCTCGACGCGCTCGCCGCCGACGACACGGTCGACACCGTCGCGCTGGCGATCGACCTGGTCGAGGAGTACGACGGCGACGACGCCTACCCGCACGCCGTCGCCGACGCGTGGTCGGCGACCGACAAGCCGGTCGTGGTGCTGTCCACGGTCGCGGCCGCCGTCGACCAGGCGCAGGCGGGTCCGCTGCGGGACCTCGGGATCCCGGTGCTGGAGGGCGCCCGCTCCGGCCTGCGCGCCCTCGGGCCACCTGCGGGCGCACGCGCTGCGGCCGCCACCGGGCGCGACGCTCGATCCCGTCCCTCCCGCGAGCCTGCCCGACCGTTGGCTCGACGCCGCGGAGTCGTTGCTGCTGCTCGCCTCCTTCGGGATCAGCACCGTGCCGACGTACCCGGCCGCGAGCGGGGCGGAGGCGCTCGCCGCCGCCGCGGGCTGCGGCTGGCCGGTGGTGCTCAAGACCGACGAGCCCGGGGTCGAGCACCGCGCCCGCGTGGGCGGGGTCCGGGTGGGACTCGCCGCCCCCGAGGCCCTGACCGCCGCGTACGACGAGCTGGCGGCCACCCTCGGCCCGCGGGTGGTGGTGCAGCCGCTCGTGCCCGGGACCGGCGAGGTCGCGCTCGGCCTGGTGCGTGACCCCCACCTCGGTCCGCTGCTCGTGCTGGCGACCGGCGGCAGCCGGGTCGAGGAGCTCGGCCGGCGGGTGGTCGCGCTGCCACCGACGACCCGTGGCGCCGCCGAGGCGGTGGTGGCCCGCTACGCGGAGGCGTTCGGTCCGGTGGCCGCCAACCAGGTCGCTCCCCTGGTCGACGCGGTCGTCGGCGTGGCCCGGCTCGCGGCGGCGTACGGCGACGGGCTGGCCGCCCTCGACGTCAACCCGCTGGTCCTCACCGAGGGAGGCCCGGTCGCCGTCGACGCCCTGGTCCAGCGCCGGGGGGTGGGCGTCTAGCGGGCGTGCTCGGGGAACGGCAGCGCGATCGGGTCGGCCTCGAGCCGGCTGCGGCCGGTGTCGTCGAACCGGTCCATCCCGAGGTCGGTCACGTCGGTCACGTCGGTCGTGCCGTGCAGCACGAGGTCGGCGGTGGCCCGCGCGACGCCAGGCCCCCACATCATCCCGTGGCCGCCGGCGGCGGACACGAACGCGCCGCGCACAGGTCCTTCGGGCCGGAGCAGCGGGCCGATGATCGGCAGGTGGTCGGGCGTGTAGTCGATCGTGGCCGCCCACCGCTTGCGGATGCCGAGACCGGCCGTGACGGGCACCAGCTCGGCCATCCGCGCCCGCATCAGCGCGAAGTAGTCGTCGTCGAACTCGGTGGCCTCGCCGGGCGCCTCGTCGGGGTTGGACATGCCCCAGAGCAGCCCGCCCTCCTCGGTCCGCCAGTAGATCCCCGAGCCGACGTCGAACATCATCGGGACCCGCTCGGGCGCCAGGTCCGGGTGGGGCTCGGTCACGACCACCTGGTGGCGGGCGCCGCCGGCCCAGATCCGGGCCCCGACGAGGTCGCCGACGGCCGCGAGGCTCGGCCCGCCCGTCAGCACCACGGCCGGCGCCGTGATGTCGCCCCGGCTGGTGCGGACCCCCGCCACGACGCCGTCGTCCTCGACCAGGCCGGTGAACGTCGTCCGCTCGCACACGGTCACGCCCGCCCGGACGCAGGCCGCGAGGTAGGCCTGCACGTTGCGTGGCGGGTCGATCCAGCCGTCCCCGGCCGCGTACGAGGCGCCGAGCGTCCTGCCCGGCGCCAGCACCGGGTTGCGCCGGTCGACCTCCTCGGGCTCGACCCACTCCGCGTCGAGCCCCTCCCGCTGCTGCATCGCGATCCGCGCGTGGGCGGCGGCGACGTCCTCGTCGGTGAAGCAGGGCATGTAGTAGCCGGTCGCGACGAAGCCGGAGTCGATCCCGAGCCGCGCCGGTTGGCTCCGGTAGAAGTCCTCGCTCCACAGGCCCAGGTGCACGGCGGCCGGCGTGCCGCCCTGGGCGCGCACCATCCCGGCCGCGCGCGAGCTGGCGCCCTTGCCGAGCGTCTCGCGCTCGACCAGGGCCACGGACAGGCCGGCGTCGCGCAGCATCCACGCGCACCAGCCGCCGAGGGTGCCGCCTCCGACGACGACCACGTCGGCACGATCGGGCAGGCCCGGGTCCGGGCCCGCGGTGGGCGTGCTGTTCACGACCCCGACGCTGGCATAGACTGAACAGTCAGTCAATACAGTCAGCTCTCCCGTCGAGCCCCCCGTGAGGAGCCCGGATGTACGGCCTGTCCGCCGCCGACCTGGACCTGCAGGCCCGCGCCCGCTCGTTCGCCGACGAGCTCATCCCCCACGAGCAGTACGCCGAGGAGCACGACGGCGAGCTCCCGCCGGCGGTGGCCGACGAGCACCGGCGGCGGGCCATCGAGCTGGGCCTCTACGCCACGAACCTGCCGCGCGCCGTCGGTGGCCAGGAGTGCACCGCGCTCCAGCAGGTGCTCGTGCAGGAGCAGGGCGGCCGGGTCACCAACGCGCTCGGCTGGGTGCTCGCGACCCCGCCCGGGTGGTGGCCGTCCGTCGCAACCCCGATGCAGCGCGAGCGCTGGCTCGAGCCGGCCGCCCGCGGCGAGCTCGCCGAGTGCTACGCCATCACCGAGGAGCTGGCGGGCTCAGACATCTCCGACCTGGCGACGACGGTGCGACGCGACGGCGACGACTACGTCGTCACCGGCACCAAGTGGCACGTCACGTCGTACAACGAGGCCGACTACGTGTTCGTGCAGGGCGTCCTCGCCGACGGCCCCCACGCGGGAGAGCACGTCCTGCTGGTCGTCGACCGCCCCACGCCGGGCATGGAGGTCGTGCGCACCCCGGCCTACACCCACACGTTCTCGCACCACCACCCGATCGTGTCCTTCACCGACGTGCGGGTCCCGGCCACGCACCTGGTCGGCGCGGAGGGGCAGGGCATGACGTTCGCCCACGAGTGGTTCCGGTTCGAGCGACTGATGGTCGCGGCCCGCTGCCTCGGTGCCGCCCAGCGGCTGATCGAGGAGACGACCGCCTTCGCGGCGCAGCGGATCGTCGGGGGCGAGCCGCTCGCCCGCCGGCAGCTGGTCCAGGCGATGCTGGCCGACAGCGCGACCGAGCTGTTCGCGGCGCGCGCGATGGTCTACGCCGTGGCGCGCAGCATCGACGAGGGCGCCGACCGGACGGTGCTGCACGCCCGCTGCTCGATGATCAAGCTCTACTCCAGCGAGATGGCCGGCCGGGTCGCCGACCGCGCGGTCCAGGTGTTCGGCGGTCGCGGCTACATGCGCGAGAACGTCGCCGAGCGGTTCTACCGCGAGCTGCGGGTCGAGCGGATCTGGGAGGGCGCCAGCGAGCTGCAACGGACCATCGTGGCCGACCAGCTCGTCAAGCGCGGGCTCGCCGCCCTGGTCTGACGGTCACGCCCCGGAGGCGGCGACCCAACGCTCCAGCGTCGCCTGGGCGGCACCGGAGTCGACAGCCGCCCGGGCGCGGTCGATCCCGGCGCCCAGGGAGTCCTCCGGCGACTCGGCCGGCGCGTCGTACACGGCCAGCGCGGCACCGGCGTTGAGCAGCACCGCGTCGCGGACCGGCCCGGTCTCGCCGGCGAGGAGCCGTCGTACGACGTCCGCGTTCTGCGTGACGTCACCGCCACGGAGCGCCTCGGCCGGCGCCAGCCCGAGGCCGCACGCCGTGGGGTCGACCGTCGCGGTCACCACCTCGCCCGCGTGGACCCGCCAGACCGACGACGTCGTCGTGATGGTGAGCTCGTCGAGCCCGTCGTCGCCGCGGAAGACCCACGCGTCCACGCCGCGGGCGGCGAACACGTTGGCCATCACCGGCGCCACGTGCGGGTCGGCGCAGCCGATCGCCTGCGCCTGCGGCTTGGTCGGGTTCGCCAGCGGGCCGAGGAAGTTGAAGGTGGTGCCGATCGCCAGCTCGCGGCGCGGGACCGCGGTGTGCCGCAGGCCGGGGTGGAACGCGGCCGCGAAGCAGAACGTGATGCCGACCTCGGTCGCCAGCTCGGCGACCCGGGCGGGCGGCAGGTCGAGCCGGATCCCGAGGGCCTCGAGCACGTCGGCCGAGCCGGCCATCGACGAGGCCGAGCGGTTGCCGTGCTTGACGACCCGCGCCCCCGCGCCGGCGGCGACGATCGCCGCCATCGTGGAGATGTTGACCGACATCGACCGGTCGCCGCCGGTGCCGACGACGTCGAGCAGCCGGCCCTCGACGTGGATCGGCGTGGCCGCCTCGTACATCGCGTCGAGCAGCCCGATCACCTCGTCGGCGGTCTCGCCCTTCGCGCGCAGCGCCACCGCGAAGCCGGCGATCTGGGCCGGGGTGGCCTCGCCCGCCACGATCTGGCCCATCGCCCAGGAGGTCTGGTCGGGTCCGAGGTCCTGGCGGGCGACCAGCGCGGAGATGATCTCCGGCCAGGTGTGCGTCATGGGCTGGTCGTCCGTTGGGTGATCAGCCGGTGGCCGGCACCCGCGGGCGCAGCAGTGCCACGACCGACTCCGCCAGCTGGATCGGGTCGATCGGGTGCGGGACCGCGGCCTCAGCACGCGACCAGGTCGCGAGCCAGGCGTCCTGCACGCGGCCGGTGAGCACCAGCACGGGCGGGCACTGGTAGATCTCGTCCTTGAGCTGCTTGGCGATGCCCATGCCGCCCGCGGGGACGGCCTCGCCGTCGAGGATCGCGAGCGCGATGCCGCCGGCGTCCATGTTCTGGATCACGACCGGCTCGGTGGCCACCTCGACGTACTGGAGCTCGGGGAGGTCGGGGTGCGGCCGTCGCCCGAGCGCGAGGATGACCTGCTGCCGGGTGTTCACGTCGTCGGAGTAGACGAGCACCCTCAGCGGGGCTGGTGCAGTGGGGTCGGTCACGGCCCGCATGCTACCGGTCGTCGCCCGACCCCCGGCTGCGTGCCTCGAGCAGGTCGAGCCGTCGGTCCTCCCGGGCCGCCTCCCGGGTCGACGACCGCACCCACTGGGCGAACAGCACCGCGAAGAACGCGAGCCCGATCAGGTCGCCGCTCCCCCACAGGATCCCGCCGGCGAGGTTCTGGTCCGTGTGCGGGTCGGGCAGCCAGCCGGCCATCGGTCCGTCGTGCAGCCGCGGGTACCAGTCGCCGCCGATCAGGCTCTGCTGGCCCATGATCGTGACGCCGAGGAACGCGTGGAACGGGAGCGTCAGGAACACGAGCAGCACCCGGAAGACGTGGCCGACCCGGCCGGGCACCGGGTCGATCCCCATCAGCGGCCAGAAGAACAGGGCACCGACGACCACCAGGTGGACGTGCATCATCTCGTGCACGTAGGCCGACTCCAGCGACGCGCGGTACCAGCCGGAGAAGTAGAGCGCCCACGGGGAGACGACGTACAGCGCCAGCGTGAGGGGCGGGAACGAGAGCACCCGGGCGACCCGCGAGTGGAGCACCACGAGCAGCCAGCCGCGCGGCCGGCGGGGCAGGGTGCGCAGCGCGAGGGTCACCGGCGCCGCCAGTGCGAGCGCCAGCGGCACGACCATCGACAGCACCATGTGCTGCACCATGTGGGCGCTCAGGAGCGTGGTGTCGTACGTCGCGAGACCCGACATCGTCGCGAGCGCGAACGCCGTCATGCCGACCCCGAAGGCCACCGTCCGGCCCCACGGCCAGCGGTCGCCGCGCCGCAGCAGCGCCACCACGCCGAGGGCGTACAGACCCACCGCCCAGACCGTCAGGACGAAGGGCACCGGAGCCAGTGACCAGTCGGTCAGGGCTCGTGCGAATGTGAACGCGGGCAGGTCGACCGGCGCTCCAGCAGGGACTCCCACCACGCTGCGAACAATATGACCCGATCCAACCGGGGGTCGGGGTGCCCTCCAGCCCGGCTACCGACATAATGACCACGTGGCGACTGCAGCGGCGATCCCGGCCTCCCGACTTCACGGACACCACGACCGACCGAGCATGGTCAGCGTGGGCACCATCATCTGGCTGTCGAGCGAGCTGATGTTCTTCGCGGCGCTGTTCGCGTCGTACTTCACGATCCGCGCGGTGTCCCAGGGTGCCGACGGCCTGTGGGCCCAGAACACCGCGCTCCTCGACGTCCCGTTCGCGGCGGTCAACACCACGGTCCTGGTGCTGTCCTCGCTCACCTGCCAGCTCGGCGTCTTCGCCGCGGAGCGGGGCCAGGTCGGGCGCGCCGGCTCGCTGCTCCAGGTCGGCAAGTGGGGCCTGCGCGAGTGGTTCATCCTCACCTACGCCATGGGCTCGGTGTTCATCGCCGGCCAGGCCATCGAGTACGCCACGCTGATCCAGGAGAACGTGACGATCCAGGCCTCGGCGTACGGCACGATGTTCTACCTCACGACCGGGTTCCACGGGCTCCACGTGACGGGCGGGCTGGTCGCCTTCCTGTTCGTGCTCGGCCGCACCTACATCGCCCGCAAGTTCACGCATGAGCAGGCCGTCAGCGCCATCGTCGTGTCGTACTACTGGCACTTCGTCGATGTCGTCTGGATCGGGCTGTTCGCCACGATCTACCTCGTCAAGTGACCCGCCGACCAAGGATCTGATGTGCGCTTCCTGAACCGCTCTGTCAACGGCTGGGCCGGCCGGATCTCGCGTCACCGTCGCGGTCCCGTCGCCGGGCTGATGGTGCTCGTCACCGGGTTGCTGCTCATGGGCGGTCTCTACACCGCGTTCTCCCCCGCCCAGGCCCAGAGCGAGCAGACCACCGAGGAGCTGGTCGCCGAGGGCCGCGAGCTGTTCATCGTGAACTGCGCGTTCTGCCACGGACAGAACGGCGAGGGCGTCCGGACGACCGACGGCAACCAGCTCGGCCCCTCGCTCGTCGGCGTCGGCGCCGCCGCGGTCCACTTCCAGGTCGGCACCGGCCGGATGCCGGCCGCCCAGCCCGGTCAGCAGCTCCCGCGCAAGCCCAAGGTGTTCTCCGAGGAGGAGATCCTGTCGATGGCGGCGTACGTCGCCTCGCTCGGTGCCGGCCCGGCCATCCCCGACGAGTCCGACTACAGCGTCGAGGGGATGAGCGACGAGGAGGTCCAGGCGGCGATCTCCCGCGGCGGCCAGATCTTCCTGACCAACTGCACGGCCTGCCACAACTTCACGGGATCGGGCGGCGCCATGCCCCGTGGCGGCTACGCACCCCAGATCCTCGGGGTCGAGCCCCAGTACGTCTACGAGGCGATGCTGACCGGCCCGCAGTCGATGCCCACGTTCTCCAACGGCAACCTGACGCCTGACGAGAAGCGGGACGTGATCGCCTACCTCCAGTCGATCGAGGAGAACCCGAAGTACGGCGGGTTCGGCATGGGCGGGCTGGGCCCGGTGGCCGAGGGCATGTACGCGTGGATCGTCGGGATCGGGGTCCTGGTCGGCTTCGCCGTCTGGATCGCCGCCCATGGCGCCCGCTCGACGAAGCAGAAGGTGGACGCATGAGCTCCCACGACGAGCACTCGCTCGAACCCGTCGGTGACCACGCGCCCCAGACGGCCGAACCGACCGCCGAACCCATCGCCGACCCCGGCCTGCCCCCGCACCGGTGGCGGCCGACCGACGTCGACGAGCGGCTCGAGCGTCGGGCCGAGCGCCAGGTCGCGACGCTCTTCGCGCTGTCCGGGCTGTGCTCGGTGCTGTTCGTGGTCTCCTACTTCGCGTTCGAGGTCGGTGACGTCGTCACCACGGTCGGCGGCTTCGGCGCCTCCAACCTCGCCCTCGGCCTGAGCCTCGGCGGCGCCCTCCTCTTCGGCGGCGTCGGTGCGATCCACTGGGCACTCAAGCTGATGGGCGACCACGAGCTGGTCGAGATGCGGCACCCGGTCGCGTCGTCCGCCGAGGACCGCGAGGTCACCCTGGCCGGCTTCAACACCGGCCTCGAGGAGTCGGGCATCGGCCGCCGCCCGCTGGTCCGCAACTCGCTGCTGGGCGCCCTCGGCGTCCTGGCGCTGCCGGTCCCGATCGTGCTGCTGCGCGACCTGGGGCCGCTGCCGGGCGACGCGCTGAAGAGCACGATCTGGAAGCGGGGCATGCGGGTCGTCCGCGACGTCACCGGCACCCCGATCCGCGCATCCGACATGCAGTTCGGCGACCTGATCAACGCCGAGCCCGCCGCGATCTTCGAGGTCGACGAGGAGGGCGAGCCGCTGGTCGAGGGCGCCGAGCTCCAGACGGCCAAGTCGAAGGGCGCGGTGATCCTGGTCCGGATCGAGCCCGACGACATCCTCCCGGGCGAGGGCCGCGAGGACTGGGGGGTCGACGGCATCCTCTGCTACTCCAAGATCTGCACCCACGTCGGTTGCCCGATCTCGCTCTACGAGCGCACGACCCACCACGTGCTGTGCCCGTGCCACCAGTCGACGTTCGACCTCGCCGACTCGGCCAAGGTGGTCTTCGGTCCCGCCGCTCGCCCCCTGCCGCAGCTGCCCCTCCAGGTAGACTCGGAGGGGTACCTCGTGGCGGGCGATGACTTCGATGAACCCGTCGGACCGAGCTTCTGGGAGCGTGACTCGCGATGAGCATCGACACCAGCAAGGTGGCGACCTCCAACGCGGACCGTGCCGCCACCGCGAAGAAGCCGAGCCCGATCGGTGCGGTCGCCACGTGGGCCGACGACCGGCTCGGCCTGGCCACGTCCCAGAAGAAGATGGTGCGCAAGGTCTTCCCCGAGCACTGGTCCTTCATGCTCGGCGAGATCGCCCTCTGGAGCTTCGTCGTCCTGCTGCTGACCGGCACGTTCCTGACGCTGTGGTTCAACCCCAGCATGGGCGAGGTCCAGTACAACGGCTCCTACGACCAGCTGCGCGGCATCCACATGTCCGAGGCCTACGCGTCGTCGCTCACCATCTCGTTCGACGTCCGCGGCGGGCTGCTCATGCGGCAGATGCACCACTGGTCGGCGATGCTCTTCATCGCCGCGATGATGGTCCACATGATGCGCGTCTTCTTCACGGGGGCGCACCGCAAGCCGCGCGAGCTCAACTGGGTGATCGGCTCCCTGCTGCTGCTGCTGGGCACGCTCGAGGGCTTCACCGGCTACTCGCTGCCCGACGACCTGCTCTCCGGGACAGGCATCCGGGCGGCCGACGGGTTCATGAAGTCCATGCCAGTCGTTGGCACCTACATGTCGTTCTTCCTGTTCGGCGGAGAGTTCCCCGGCGAGGCGATCATCCCGCGCCTGTACGTCGTCCACATCCTGTTGATCCCGGGGATCCTGCTCGCCCTCGTGGCGGCCCACATGCTGTTGCTCGTCTACCACAAGCACACGCAGTGGCCCGGCCCCGGCCGCACCGAGAAGAACGTCGTGGGCTACCCGCTCATGCCCGTCTACGCGGCCAAGGCCGGCGGCTTCTTCTTCATCGTCTTCGGCGTCACCGCACTCATGGGCGGCCTGCTGTCGATCAACCCGATCTGGAAGTACGGACCCTACGATCCGTCCAAGGTGACGGCCGGCTCCCAGCCCGACTGGTACATGGGCTGGCCCGACGGGGCGCTGCGGATCATGCCCGGCTGGGAGAGCAACCTCGGCCCGTTCACGCTCTCGTGGAACGTGTTCCTGCCGATCATCGTGCTGCCGGGCCTGGCGTTCACGATCCTGCTGCTGCTGCCGTTCATCGAGCAGTGGATCACCGGTGACAAGCGGGAGCACCACCTGCTCGAGCGACCGCGCAACGCGCCGACGCGCACCGCGCTGTTCGTGGCCCTGATGACGTTCTACGGCCTGATGTGGGCGGCGGGTGGCAACGACATCCTCGCCATCACGTTCGACCTGAGCATCAACCAGATCACGTACTTCATGCGGGCGGCGGTCTTCATCGGCCCGGTCATCGCGTTCTTCATCACGCGGCGTTGGTGCATCTCGCTGCAGCGGGCCGACAACGACCGGCTGCTCCACGGCTACGAGACCGGCATCATCATGCGGTCCGCCGAGGGCGGCTACACCGAGCGGCACCTGCCGATCGCCGAGTCGCGGGCCTTCACCCTCACCTCGCGCGACCGGGACGAGGTGTACGCCACCAACGGTGCGCCCGACGCGAACGGCGTCACCGCGCCGGGCAGCCGGATCCAGGCGGTGCGGGCGCGGCTGTCCGCCGGCTGGTTCGGTCACAACGTGCAGAAGCCGACCAAGGAGGAGCTCGAGGCGGGCCACGAGCACGCCGAGCACGAGCACGAGCTGCAAGCCGGGCTCGACCACCCGGCGGACGGTCACCAGTTCGACGGCCACCACACGGTCGAGGAGGAGTCGCTCCGCGGCCACTGAGGGGACGCTGCTACGAGTCGCCCCGGCGCCACTCGTACGGCGTCGTCGTCGACACGGCCACCAGACCGGAGCGTTCCAGGATCGGCCGTGAGAAGGCCGTCGAGTCGCTGTTGACGAGCGGGTGGCCCGCGTCGAGGGCCGACCGGGCGCGGGCGGCGGTCAGGGCGCGGTAGAGGCCGCGGCCGCGCCACCGCGGCAGCGTCGCCCCGCCCCACAGCCCGGCGAACTGGGTGCCGGCCACCGGCTCGAGCCGGCCGGCCGCCACCATCTCGCCCTCGGCCTCGGCCACCCACAGCTCCATCCCGTCGCGCAGCGCGAGCCGCCGCAGCAGCGCCTCGGCGAACCGCTCCGACGGCCGCGTCACCGAACGCCTCGTCCTGCAGGACGCACATCGCCCGGACGTCGGCCTCGTCGGTCACCGTCCGCAGCGACACGCCGTCGGGCAGCGGGACGTCGATTGCCAGCAGCCGGGCCTCCCCCACCATGATCGACTCCGGCTCCTGCGGCTCAAAGCCGTGGTCGACCAGCGCGTCGTGCAGCCCCGGGGCGTCGTCGTGTCCGCGGGTCTTCCACTCGACCCGGTCGATCGCGTCGTCGGCCCGGTAGTGGTCGAGGGCTCGCGCCACCCAGTCGCGCCATGTGGCGGCGTCGACGCCCTCGGGGCGCGGGTAGGTCACGAACCCGCGGCCGCCCGCGAACGTCACCAGCCGGAGCGGGCCGAGTCGCGTGACCGAGAGTGCGCTGGGCGTCTCGGCGTCGGTGCGCAGCTGCTCGTCGTAGGCGGTCAGCAGGGCCGCGCCGAGCCCGGGGTCCGTCGGATCCGTCACCGGCAGGTCAGCCGAGGGCTGAGCCCGTGCGGTAGTCGGCGAACGACAGGTTCCAGTCGCCGTAGCCGTTCTCGAGGGTCATCCAGCGGTCGGTGCCGGTGTACTCGACCACGTCGCCGCGTCGTGTCATGGCGTACAGCCAGCCGGCGTCGGCGGTGCTCATGCCGGTGCAGCCGTGGCTCACGTTGGCCGAGCCCTGTGATCCCTCGGACCACGGGGCGGCGTGGATGAACTCGCCGGAGTAGGTCAGCCGCATGGCGTACTCGACGTCGTCGAGGTCGTAGAACTCGGGGTCGTCCTGGCCGATGCCCACGGTCTCGGAGTTCATCCGCTTCTCGCGGAACTTCTCGATGATCACCTTGGTGCCGGAGCGGGTGGTGAACCCCTCCTTGCCGGTCGTGATCGGGATCGTGCGCACCAGGGAGCCGTTGTTGAAGACCTGCATCTGGTGGGTCTGCGCGTTGACGCGGTAGACGTGCTTGTCGCCGACCTCGAACTCGAGGGTGCGGCTCTCCTGGCCGTAGATGCCACCGCCGGCGTTGATGCTGTTGATGTCGAGGTCGACCTTCACCTGCGAGCCGGCCCGCCAGTAGGACTTCGGCCGCCAGTGGGCCTCGGTGGCGCTCAGCCAGCGCCACGAGCCCGGCTGCTTCGGCGTGCTCGTGACGGTCATGTGCTTCTCGATGGCGGCGCGGTTGGTCACCGGGATGTCGAAGGTGACGATCACCGGCATGCCCACGCCCACCGTCTCGCCGTCGAGCGGCGCGACCGAGGCGTAGGTCTGCTCGTCGAGCGTGAGGTCGTCGGTGGCGAACCGAGCGGTCTTGACGACGCGGCGACCGTCGCTGCGCTCGGCGACCGACCTCACGGCGTACGCCGTGCCGGGCTCGAGCCGACCGCTGGCCAGCCAGCCGGTGCGGTCGTCGGTGAGGGCGCCGGCGAGCGAGCCGGAGGCGGAGGTCACGGTCACCTTGCGGAGCGTGCCGCCGCTCGCGACGACCTCGAGCCGCTGGTCGACGGCCACGTCGCGGCCGCGCAGGCTGGTCATGATCGTGACCGGCTCGACGACCCCGTCGACGGCCTGGGACCCGGGACCGGCGGCGCTGGGTGAGTCTCCCCGGGCGGACGAGTCACCGCTGCAGGCGGCCAGGGCGGCAGCGCAGCTGAGGGCGAGGGCAGCGGACCCGAGACGCGACAACAACACGGGCCCAGCGTAACCGTGGGTCCCGACGAGACCCACATCGTCGATCAGTGAGCGTGCTCACCGCGGTAGTACTCGAAGATCCACCCGCTCAGCGCGATCGCGCCCAACGCGGCGCCGATGATCACCAGCCACCAGGCGCCCATCGCGACCGCGAACACGATCACGGCGAGCGTGAGGCCGCACCACAGTGGCCACCAGGAGTACGGCGGGAAGAAGCCCAGCTCCCCCGCGCCGTCCGCGATCTCGGCGTCCTTGCGGTCCTCGGGCCGCGGGTCCATCTTCGCCGCGTGGAACCCGAGGTAGAGGGTCATCATGGCGGCCAGCAGGGTCGTCATGGTGAGCGCGGACGTGCCGGTCCAGTCGCCGGTGACGAACCAGTAGGCGGGACTGACCAGCACGAAGAAGGCGGTGGTCATCCCGAAGATCCAGGCCTCGGCCTTCATCGGGTCTCCCCCTCGCCGTCGGTGCGGTCGGCCAGCATCTCCTCGCGACCCTCGACGCTCGGGGCGTCGGCGAGGCGTCCCTCACGCTCGGCGTCGTTCTGCTCGAGCTCGATCGCCGCGACCTCCGGGTGGTGGAGGTCGAACGCCGGCGACTCGGAACGGATCCGCGGGATCGTCTCGAAGTTGTGGCGCGGTGGCGGGCAGGTGGTGGCCCACTCCAGGGAGCGGCCCCAACCCCACGGGTCGTCGACCTCGACCAGCCGGGTGCGGCGCGAGATGTAGACGTTGTAGAAGAACGGCAGGGTCGACACGCCGAGCACGAACGCGCCCACGCTCGACACCTGGTTGAGGAACGTGAAGCCGTCGGCGGGCAGGTAGTCGGCGTAGCGACGCGGCATGCCCTCGACGCCGAGCCAGTGCTGCACCAGGAACGTGGTGTGGAAGCCTATGAAGAGCAGCCAGAAGTGGAGCTTGCCCAGCCGCTCGTCGAGCATCCGGCCCGTCATCTTCGGCCACCAGAAGTAGAACCCGGCGAACATCGCGAACACCACAGTGCCGAAGACCACGTAGTGGAAGTGCGCCACCACGAAGTAGGAGTCGGAGACCGCGAAGTCGAGCGGCGGGCTGGCGAGGATGACGCCGGTCAGGCCGCCGAAGAGGAACGTCGTGAGGAAGCCGATCGACCACAGCATGGGGGTGTCGAAGGACAGAGATCCCCCCCACATCGTGCCGATCCAGTTGAAGAACTTCACCCCGGTGGGCACGGCGATGAGGAACGTCATGCCGGAGAAGAAGGGCAGATTCACGGCGCCGGTGACGAACATGTGGTGCGCCCAGACGGCCACCGAGAGGATCGCGATGCCGAGCGTCGCGCCGACCAGCCCGACGTACCCGAAGATCGGCTTGCGGCTGAACACCGGCAGGATCTCGGTGATGATGCCGAAGAACGGCAGCGCGATGATGTAGACCTCGGGATGCCCGAAGAACCAGAACAGGTGTTGCCACAGGATCGGCCCGCCGTGCGACGGATCGAACACGTGGGCGCCGAGCAGCCGGTCGGCCTCGAGCGAGAGCAGCGCGCCGGCCAGGATCGGGAACGCGATGAGCACGAGCAGCGACGTGACGAGCGTGTTCCAGACGAAGATCGGCATCCGGAACATCGTCATGCCGGGCGCGCGCATGCAGATGATCGTGGTGATGAAGTTGACCGCGCCCAGGATCGTGCCCAGGCCGGCCATCCAGAGGCCCATGACCCACAGGTCGCCGCCGACGCCCGGCGAGCGGATGCCGTCGGAGAGCGGCGCGTAGGCGAACCAGCCGAACGAGGCGGCGCCTCCGGGCGTCAGGAAGCCGGACGCGACGATGATGCCGCCGAACAGGAACAACCAGTAGCTGAGCATGTTGAGCCGCGGGAACGCGACGTCGGGCGAGCCGATCTGCAGCGGCATGATCGCGTTGCCGAAGCCGAAGAACAGGGGCGTCGCGAACAGCAGCAGCATGATCGTGCCGTGCATCGTGAAGAGCTGGTTGTAGAGCTCGTCGTTGACGACCTGCATGCCGGGGTTGGCGAGCTCGGCGCGCATCAGCAGCGCCATCACGCCGCCGACCAGGAACCAGGCGAACGACGTCGCCAGGTAGAGCTTGCCGATCAGCTTGTGGTCGGTCGTGGTCATGATCCGCACGAGCTGCTGGCCCAGGGGCCGGCGGGGCGGGTGCGGGGTGGCGGCCGCGGCGCTCACTCCGACTCCTCCTCCTGGTCGAGTCCGACCTGTTCGTTCACGAAGTTCCCGCCGAGCACAGAGTCCTCGGAGGAGTTGCCCTGCGCCTCGAGCTCGTCGAGGTAGGAGAGGTACTCGGCCTCGCTGACGACCTCCACGTTGAAGAGCATCCGCGAGTGGTAGGTGCCGCAGAGCTCGTAGCACTTGCCGGCGAACGTGCCCTCGACCTCGGGGGTCACCTCGTAGTGGTTGACCCGGCCCGGCACGACGTCCATGCGCATCAGGAAGCCCGGGATGCCGAAGGAGTGGATGACGTCCGGCGAGTTGAGGCGGAACTCGACGGTCTTGTCGACGGGCAGCACCAGGGTCGGGATGTTGCTGCCGGTGCCGGACGTGTAGACGACCGGTCCCTCGGTCTGACCGTCCAGGACGTGGTTGAACGTCCACGACCACTGGAAGCCGACCACGTCGATCGTGTAGTCCTGATCGGTGTCCTCCAGCACGGCGTTCTGCACGTTGACCGTGTGGTAGAAGAACACGATCACCATGATGATCGGCGCGATCGTGTAGAAGATCTCGAGCGGCAGGTTGTAGCGCGTCTGCACCGGGATCTCGTCGTCGCTCTTGCGGCGGTAGCGGACCACGACCCAGAAGATCAGCCCCCAGACCACGACGCCCGTCAGCAGCGCGGCGATCCAGCTGTAGCGCCACAGGTAGAAGATGTGCTCCGCCTGCTCCGTGGCCGGATCGGGCATCGCGAGGTTCTCCCACTGGTGCTGCGTCTCAGCGGAGCAGCCGGCGAGGAACACGAGTGCACCCAGGAGGGCGACCAGGGCCGCCCGGCGCAGTGCCGGACGCGGGCGCCACTTGAGTTGCTGACCCACGAACGAGCCTTTCGGTCACGGTCGGACTAGGACGGCCTCAGGGTATCCGATCGAGTGCCCATGGCCGCTGGTGGGGCACCGAGTACGTTGGCGCCGTGACGAACCCTCCTCGGCCGGGCCCGGCCCGGACGCCCGGAGCGAGCTCGACTCCGCCTCGTCGGAGGCCCTGCACCCGACCGCCCGCGAGGCGATGCTGGCGGCCCTCGACCAGGGGTACGCCGATCCGCGACGCCTCCACCGGGCGGGTCGCACGGCCCGGCTGCTGCTCGACAACGCCCGGGCGGCGGTGGCCGAGGGACTGGACGTGCGGCCCGACGAGGTGAGCTTCACCGGGTCCGGCACCGAGGCCGTGCACCGGGGCTTGCTCGGGCTGCTGCGCGGCTCGCGCCACGGGACCGCCGTCGTCCACTCGGCGGTCGAGCACGCCGCCGTCCGCCACGCGGCCGCATGGGGCGGCGAAGTCCGGGAGGTCCTCTGTGACGAGCTGGGGCGCGTGGACCCCAGCGACCTCGGCCAGGCAGCCGCTGCCCCCGACGTCGGGGTCGTGGCTCTCCAGAGCGCCAACCACGAGGTCGGCACGATCCAGCCGGTGGGCGAGCTCGACCTGCCCGAGGCGGTGCCGCTCTTCACGGACGCGTGCGCGTCGATGGGTCGGCTGCCGCTCCCGGGCGGCTGGGCCGCCGCCGCCGGCTCCGCCCACAAATGGGGCGGCCCGGCCGGCGTCGGGGTGCTGCTCGTGCGCAAGGGTGCCCGGTGGCGGAACCCGTTCCCGCACGACGACCGGGTCGACGACCGGGTGGCCGGGTTCGAGAACGTGCCGGGGGCGCTGGCGGCCGCCGCGGCCCTGCAGGCCGTGGTGGCCGAGCGCGACGCCGTCAACGCCCGGCAGCACGCCCTGGTCGACCGGGTGCGGTCGGCCGTCGCCCGGATCCCCGACGCACAGGTCGTCGGCGACCCGGCGTACCGCCTCCCCCACCTGGTGACGTTCTCGTTCCTGTACGTCGACGGCGAGGCGCTGGTCCACGCCCTCGACCGCCTCGGCGTCTCGGTCGCCAGCGGCTCGGCCTGCGCCGCGTCGACGCTCGAGCCCAGCGCGGTGCTCGCGGCGATGCGGGTGCTGACCCACGGCAACGTACGGCTCTCGCTGACCCGCGACACGACCGAGGCGGAGATCGACCGGCTGGTCGCGCTGCTGCCCGGCGTGGTGCGCGACCTGCGCGCGGAGGTGGGGATGTGAGCGAGCTCGAGGTCGACCTGGAGCTCGACTGCCGCGCGCTGCGGTGCCCGATGCCGGTGATCGAGCTGGCCAAGCACCTCGCCGACGTCCCTGTCGGGCAGACCATCGGCGTCGTCACCGACGACGTCGCCGCAGCGACGGACGTGCCGGCCTGGTGCCGGATGCGCGAGCAGGAGTACGTCGGCCAGGACGTCGCCGACGACGGGGTGGCGCGGTTCGTGGTGCGTCGTCGCTTGTAACACGTTGTCCACCGCTCTACCACGCCGTTGCAGCGGGTGTGGAGTGTGGTGGACGGCGTGTTACAGCTGGCGGGGCGGGGCGGGTGGGGGTGGGCCGGGGTGGGTCAGGGGCGGATCGTCCGGAGGTGCTCGCCGATCTCGGCGGCCGCGTCCTCGCCGTACGCCGCCGTGCAGCGGGCCAGGAAGCCGGAGCGAGTCAGGGTGTACTCCTGGGTGCCGACCTGCTCCACGACGTAGACCGCCAGCAGGCACCCGAGCTGGGCCGAGCGGCCCAGGTCGAGGCCCCAGCTCAGCCCGGCGAGGAGACCGGCGCGGAAGGCGTCGCCGACCCCGGTCGGCTCGGCCTTGACGACCTCGGGGACCGACCCCACCTCGATCGGTTGCTCGCCCTTCCGCTCGATGCGGGCACCGCGGGGCCCGAGCGTGATGACCCAGGTGCCGACCCGGTCGAGCACCTCGTCGTGGCTCCAGCCGGTCTTCTGCACGATCAGCGACGACTCGTACTCGTTGCTGACCAGGATGTGCGCCCCGTCGATCAGTGGCCGGATCATGTCGCCGTCACCGAACGCGAGCTGCTGGCTGGGGTCGGCCACGAACGGGTAGCCGACGCAGCCGGCACTCCTCGGTGTGGCGGAGCATCGCCTCGGGGTCGTCGGGGCCGATCAGGACGTAGTCGGGCTCACCCACCCGGTCGACGATCGGCTTGAGCTCGATCTCACGGGCCTCGCTCATCGCCCCCGGGTAGAAGCTGGCGATCTGGGCGTCGGCCGAGTCGGTGGTGCAGACGAATCTCGCCGTGTGGCGGGTCTCCGAGACGTGCACCGAGCTGCAGTCGACCCGGTGTCGCTGGAGCCAGGCGCGGTAGTCGGCGAAGTCCTCGCCGACCGCGCCGACCAGCACCGGGTCGAGGCCGAGGTTGCCCAGGCCGAAGCAGATGTTGGCCGCGCACCCACCACGTCGGACGTCGAGGTCGTCGACGAGGAACGACACCGAGAGCTTGTCGAGCTGCTCGACGACCAGCGAGTCGGCGAACTTCCCGGCGAAGCTCATGAGGTGGTCGGTGGCGATGGAGCCCGCGATCAGCAGCGACACGCGTCGGACCCTACCCGTGGCCCCGCTAGGGATACCCCTCGGTAGCCAATACCGTCGTAGCCATGAGCGCCTACGAGCCCACGCAGATGCGTGCCGACGCCGCCGCGGCGGGACGACACCTGCGGCTCGAGCGGGCGGCGCGCCGGGTGAAGCAGGACGCGCCCAGCATCCGCTACGAGGACTTCCCGCGCGAGGTCCGCAAGCGCGACGTCGACGTCAGCGACGCGGCCACCCGGATCGCCAACGCGCTCCACCTGCATCTCGACTGATCGCAGCCGACGACTGGCGGACCTGCCTCGGCAGGTCTGCTCAGGCCGCGCTCAGTGGAACGAGTCGCCGCAGGCGCAGGAGCCGGTGGCGTTGGGGTTGTCGATCGTGAAGCCCTGCTTCTCGATGGAGTCGACGAAGTCGATCATGGCGCCGTTGAGGTAGGGGACGCTCATCCGGTCGACCACGACGGTCACGCCGTCGAAGTCGGTCGTGACGTCACCGTCGAGGGTGCGCTCGTCGAAGAACAGCTGGTAGCGGAGGCCGGAGCAGCCGCCCGGCTGCACCGAGATCCGCAGCGCGAGGTCGTCGCGGCCCTCCTGCTCGAGGAGGCTGCTCACCTTGGATGCCGCCACCGCGCTCAGGTTGATCTGGTCGGTGCGGCGCTCGGTCTCGACCTGCTCGGTCATGGCGTGTGGCTCCCTGCTGCAGCGAATGGTCTTTCAGGTCAATGGTCGCACATCGGAGGTTATTCCCACGCGTTCCCGCCCTCAGGCGGACCAGGTGCGCGCCACCCGCGCCGCGAGGTCGGCCAGCGCCCCGGCCGGGTCCGCGAACGCGCGCTCCTCGCCCACGGTCTCCACGAGGGAGTACGCCGACTCGATGCCCAGCGCGCGCATCTCGCGGGACCCCACGAGCACCTGGCCGGCGAGGGCGACGCACGGCCTGAGCGCGTCGGCCGCGACGCTCGCCACGCCGTAGGGCACCTTGCCGGCGCGGCTCGAGAAGTCGAACGCACCCTCGCCGGTGACGACCAGGTCGGCGGCGCGTGCCCGACCGGGCAGCCCGACGGCCGCCGCGACGAGGTCCAGCCCCGGCTCGCGAGTCGCGCCGAGCAGCAGCAGCGCGTAGCCCAGGCCGCCTGCCGCCCCGGCCCCCTTCGCCAGCGCCACCCGCCGGCCGGCCGCCGTCGCCAGCTCCTCCAGCACGCCGTCGACCGCGAGCAGCCGCTCCTCGGCGAGCCCCTTCTGCGGCCCGAACGTCTTCGCCGCGCCGAACAAGCCGGTGAGCGGGTTGTCGACGTCGCTGGCGGCCACCAGCTCGACGCCCGCGTCGGGCAGCGCGACCCGGGTGATCCCCGCCAGCGACCCGACCCCCTGGTCCAGCGGCCGGTCGGCGGTGGCCCCCAGGGCGGCCAGCAGCCCGGCGCCGCCGTCGGTGCTGCCGCTGCCGCCGAGTCCCACCACGACCCGCCGGGCACCGGCGTCGCGGGCGGCCACGACCAGCTCGCCCACGCCGTACGTCGACGCCTGCTCAGGCCGGTCGGTGCCGCTCAGCGCCAGTCCGCAGGCCTGCGCGCACTCGACGTATGCAGTGTCGCCGTCGAGCAGGACCTCGGCAGGCACCGGGTCGCCGAAGGGTCCGGCGACGACCACCGGCTCGAGGGAGCCGCCGAGAGCGGCGTGCAGCACGTGCACGAAGCCTGGACCACCGTCCGACATCGGGGCGAGGTCGAGCTCGTCGTCCGGCGCCTGGCGCAGCCAGCCTGTCTCGATCGCGCGGGCCGCCTCGACGGCCGTCAGGGTGCCGGCGAACTTGTCGGGGGCGACCAGGACTCGCATGGGGCCATCCTGCCGGGTGGGTCAGCGCAGGGTGTCGGCCGTCCGCCGGACCGCGTCCCGGACCACCGCCGCCAGGTCACCACCCGACTCGAACGCGTGCCGCTGCCGCTGCGCACCGGTGCCCATGTCCGCGATCCGCGCCACGGCGGCGCCGACCAGGTCCAGGTCGCCCGCCGCCTCGAGAGCCGGCCGGACGCACGTCGACCAGCGCGGCGACCACGTCCGTCGCGGGCGTCAGGTCACCCGTGACGGGGTGCACCAGCTCACCGTCCGTGCCGTAGCGGGCGGCGCGCCAGTCGGCGCCGCGGGCCAGATCGGACCGGAGCGGGGGCCGCGGCGGCTCCTGGGTCGCGACCGTCTCCACGAGCGCCCGGCACAGCGCCGTGACCAGCAGCGCGTCCTCGACGTCGGTGCAGACGTCGGCCACCCGGATCTCGACGGTCGGGTAGTCGGCGGCCAGCCGGGCGTCGAAGTAGAGGCCGCCGTCGTCGAGGGCCGCGCCGGTGGCGACCAGCGCGGCCGCGACCCGTCGGTACTCCGCCACGGACCCGAACGGCTCCGCGGGACCGGCGCTGGGCCACCGCGACCACACCTGCTGACGCCAGCTGGCGTAGCCGGTGTCCCCGTTCTCGGCGTACGGCGAGTTGGCGGCGAGCGCCACGAGCACCGGGCAGCCACGGCCGCAACCCGTCGACGACGCGTACCCCCTCCTCGTCGGAGCCGACGTCGACGTGGACGTGCATGCCGAGCGTGCCGGCGGTGTGACCGATCCGGCCGAACCGCTCGCCGATCCGGCGGTAGCGGGGGTGGTCGGTCAGCGGCGGCTCGGACGGCACCAGGGGCGCGTTCCCACCGCGGCGACCGCGACGCCCGCGGCCGTCGCCGCCTCGATGGCGGTCCGACGCCCGCCGCGCAGCTGCTCGCCGATCTCCCCCAGGTCGGTCCTGGGGTCGGTCCGGGTCTCCACCATGTGCTGCGAGCAGCTCGTCGTCGAGATCGGTGTAGGCCTCCTGCCGGCGCCCGCGGGGCGACACCCGGTGCTCGTGCAGCACCCGGCCCGACACCGCACGCAGCTCACCCGTCGACGGGTCGACGAGGACCAGCTCCTCCTCGACCCCGATCTTCCGCACGTCGCCGTCCATGCCCCCATCCTCACCTGCGGCCACTAGGGTCGGAGAGGTGGCCGACGCGCTGATCCGCCCGATGACGGTCGCGGACGTCCCCGACGCCGAGCGGCTGAGCTCGGCAGCGTTCTACGAGCTCGACCTCCGTACGCACCAGCGCGGCTGGCCGGACCCCTCGCCGCGGCCGGCCTCCCGCACCGAACGGTGGCACCGTCGCACCGAGCACCTGCTGCGCACCGACCCGGGCGGCTGCTGGGTCGCCGAGCAGGACGGTGAGCTGGTCGGGTTCGCCACCTCGCTGACGCGCGAGCTGATGTGGATCCTGGCGTCGTACGCCGTGCTGCCCGGTCGGCAGGGCCAGGGCATCGGCCGGGCGCTGCTGGACGCGGCGCTGCACCACGGGCGCGGCTGCCTGCGCGGGATGCTCAACGCCTCGGCCGACCCGCAGGCGCTGCGCCGGTACGCGCTGGCCGGGTTCACGCTCCATCCGCAGCTCCACTGTCGGGGCCGCGTCGACCGCGCGCTGCTGCCGGTCGTCGAGCACGTCCGGGACGGTACCGACGGCGACCGTGACCTGCTCGACTCGCTCGACCGTCGCACGCGGGGCGCGGCGCACGGCGACGACCACGCGCTGCTGGCCCGCGAGCTGCGGCTGATCGTGACCGACCGGCCGGGCGGCGTCGGGCTACGCCTACGTCAACGACTCCGGGAGCGCCCGTCGTGCTCGCCGCGACCAGCCGGAAGGCAGCCACCTCGTTGACGTGGGAGGCGCTGGCCTCCAGCGACCCGGACGTGCCGGTCGAGATCGGCCACGTGAGCCCCGCGAACGACTGGGCGGTCGACCTTGCCATGGCGGCCCGGCTCGACGTCTGGTCGCGCGGCTTCCTCGCGCTGCGCGGCATGAAGGAACCGACGCCGTACGTCCCGCACCCCACGCTGCTCTGATGACGGTCCTGGAGCGGCTCCGACCTAGGATGGGCGCGTGAGCACCGTCGATCTTCCTCTCCTGCCGCTCGGTCGCGGCCGTGACCTCACCACCGAGCGCGGCGTCGAGTGCCCGGGCGACCTGCCGGCCGCCTCCGACCCCGACCTGGTGGCCCGCGCCCGCGCCGCCAAGGCCGCGCTGGGCGAGCGGGTGTTCGTGCTGGGGCACCACTACCAGCGCGACGAGGTGATCGAGTTCGCCGACGTCACGGGCGACTCGTTCAAGCTGGCGCGTGACGCGGCGGGCCGGCCCGAGGCCGAGTTCATCGTGTTCTGCGGCGTTCACTTCATGGCCGAGTCGGCCGACATCCTCACCGCCGACCACCAGCAGGTGATCCTCCCCGACCTCGCCGCGGGCTGCTCGATGGCCGACATGGCGCGGCTGCCCCAGGTGGAGGACGCCTGGGACTCGCTCGTCGACGCCGGGGTCGCCGACTCCGTCGTCCCGGTGACCTACATGAACTCCTCGGCCGACATCAAGGCGTTCGTGGGCCGCCACGGCGGCACGGTGTGCACGTCGAGCAACGCCGAGACCGCGCTGGAGTGGGCGTTCGACCAGAAGCCCGACGCGAAGGTGCTCTTCTTCCCCGACCAGCACCTCGGCCGCAACACCGCCGTGCTGCAGCTCGGGTCTATCGCTCGACGACTGCGTCGTCTGGAACCCGCTGCAGCCCAACGGCGGGCTCACCGCCGAGGAGCTGCGCGACGCCCGGATGATCCTCTGGCGCGGGCACTGCTCGGTCCACGGGCGGTTCTCCGAGGCGGTCGTCGACGAGCTGCGAGCCACCATCCCCGGCGTCCAGATCCTCGTGCACCCGGAATGCACCCACGAGGTCGTGCTCAAGGCCGACCTGGTCGGTTCGACCGAGTTCATCATCAAGACGATCGAGGCGGCGCCGGCCGGCACCTCGTGGGCGATCGGCACCGAGCTCAACCTCGTGAAGCGGCTCGCCGCCGCCCACCCCGACAAGCACATCGCGTTCCTCGACAAGAACGTCTGCTACTGCTCCACGATGAACCGGATCGACCTCCCCCACTTCGTGTGGGCGATGGAGTCGCTCGTCGACGGCACGGTCGTCAACCGGATCGAGGTCGACCCGGAGACCGAGCGCTGGGCGAAGCTCGCACTGCAGCGGATGCTCGACCTGCCGGGCAAGTCACACCGCGACTGATCCGGTCAGCCCGCGGCCGGGTCCGACCCGGTCGCCTGGTCCCGCAGCGCGTCGAGCATCTCCTCGAGCCGGACGGCGTTGCGCTCCGCGCGCCCGAGCAGGTCCAGCACCCTCTCGTCGGCGCCGCTCGCCGAGCTCCTCACGCGCGAGCTCGAGCGACATCCGGATCGCCGAGAGCGGGTTCTTCAGGTCGTGGCTGACGCGGCGGGCGAAGTCAGCGGTCGGCTCGGGGGTGGTCACAGCCCCGGAGCATCCCACACGGCGAGCCACCGGTGGAGGTCGTGCTCCATCGGGAGCTCCTGGGCGAGCGCGTCGCGGACGTGCAGCTCCAGCAGGTTGTCGCGCTGGTGCGGGCCGGTCGGCGCGAACGCGTAGAACGTGCCCTGCTTGTAGAGGTAGACCAGCCCGAGCCGCCGGCCGCTCGCGTCGCGGTAACGGGACCAGCGTGCAGAGCAGTCCCGAGCCGAAGCCGGCGTCCTCGAGCGTGGTGTTGACCGCGTGGAGGTCGGTGCACAGGCCGCTCGAGTCGCCCGGGTCACCGGCCACGGTCAGCCAGGTGAACCCGAACGAGTCCGCGCTGACCCGCACCTCCGGGGCGGACGACGCCGACTGGAGCAGGTCGACGATGTCGCGCTGTGCCTGCGCGAACGCCGCACCGGCCGCGCCGCGGTAGCAGACCGAGCCGGTGCCGGCCGGGGTGAAGCCGGTCTCGGTCTGGAGGATCACGGCGGCGCTCGGCACCTCGAACAGCGCGTCGAGCCGGGCGGGCACGGGCCCGCTGCGGCCGGTCACGGCCTTCCAGAACCCCACCACGGCCTCGGTCGCCTCAGGACGCCGGGCGCCCGAGCTCGGCCTGGATCCTGGCGAGCTGCTCGAGCCGTTGCTCGAGCGAGGGGTGGGTGGAGGTCAGGGTCTTGAGCGTGGCGCCGCTGATCGCCGGGGCGATGAAGAACGCGTTCATGGCCTTGGAGGCGCGCAGGTCGCGCTGCGGGATGGCGGCGATGCCGCCGCTGATCTTCTGCAGCGCCGTGGCCAGCGCGGCCGGCTTCATCGTGAGGTAGGCACCCGCCCGGTCGGCGCTGAGCTCGCGGTAGCGCGAGAGGAGCCGGGTCAGGAAGAAGCTCACGGCGTACACGACCAGGCTGACGACGCAGCGTGACTGAAGAACAAGGCGGAGTCTGCGGTCCCGCGCCCGGACAGCGCGCCGAACGTGCACCCCTGCTCAACATGCCTGCCACGATCCCCGCCGAGGACGCCACGGTCATCACCAGCACGTCGCGGTGCGCGACGTGGGACAGCTCGTGGGCGAGCACCGCCTCGAGCTCCTCGGGCGTCAGCAGACCCTGGATCCCGGTCGTCACGCAGACGACCGACCGCTCGCGGCGAGCGGCCGGTGGCGAACGCGTTCGGGAGGTCGAGCTGGGCGACCCCGACCCGCGGCTTCGGCATGTCGGCCAGCGCGCAGAGCCGGTCGATCATGCCGTGCAGCTCGGGCGCCTCCTCCGGCGTGACCTCGCGGGCGCGCATCGCCTTCATGGCGGTGCGGTCCGAGTTCCACCACTGGTAGAAGGCGACGCCGATCCCGGCCAGGCGATGAACGGCACCCAGGAACCGTTGCCGCTCTGGACCGGCGAACATCACGGCGACGACGAGCGCGACGAACAGCGCGCCGAGCAGGAACATCACCGTGGTCATCCGGACCGTCAGGCCGGTGTCCTTGATGAAACGCGAGTCAGCCACGGAGCGGATCAGCCGGGGATCAAGCCGTCGCCGCTGAGCAGGTCGCGGACCTCGTCGAGCGTGGCGTCGGCGGTGCGGGAGGATCAGGTCCGAGCTGTCGAGCGACCCCTCCTCGTGGGGGGCGGCGGCCTGGCGGACGCCGGCCAGCAGGCCGTCGAGCGCCCTCCGGAAGGCCGCCTCGTCACCCGCCTCGATGCTCGCCTCGACCGTGGCGTCGAGCTCGTTGAGCGTCGTCACCGCCTCGTCGGGAACGTCGAACTGACCCTCGCCGAGGATCCGGATGATCACGCCCGACCCTCATCGGTGGTGGTGGCGTCCGACGTGGTCTCGACCGCGTCCGGCTCGGCCTGGAGGATGTCGCCGCCGTCGTCGGCGGCCTCGATCGCCTGCGGCTGCGAGCTGGCCTTCAGCCGGGCCAGCTCGGCCTCGACGTCGGTGCCGGAGCTGAGCGCGTCGAGCTCGCGGGAGATGTCGTCGCTGCCTGCCGGGCTGGGTCACGTCGTCGAGCGCGCCCGAGGCGAGCAGCTCGTCGATCGCTCCGGCGCGGGCCTGCATCTGCGCCGTCTTGTCCTCGGCGCGCTGGATGGCCATCCCGACGTCGCCCATCTCCTCGCCGATCCCGGACATGGCCTCGTTGATCTTGGTCTGCGCCTCGGCCGCCGTGTAGGTCGCCTTGATGGTCTCCTTGCGGGTGCGGAAGGCCTCCACCTTCGCCTGCAGCCGCTGCTGGGCGAGGGTGAGCTTCTCCTCCTCGCCCTGGAGCTGGGCGTGCTGCGTCTTGAGGTCGGTGATCTGGGACGTCAGGCCGGACTTGCGGGTGAGAGCCTCGCGCGCGAGGTCCTCGCGCCCGACGGAGATCGCCTTCTCGGCCTGGCCCTGCAGCTTGGTGGCCTGCGCCTCGAGCTGGTTGACCTGCAGCTCCACGCGCTTGCGGCTGGTGGCGACGTCAGCCACGCCGCGACGTACCTTCACCAGGAGGTCCTGCTGGCGCTGGTAGCTGTAGTCGAGGGTCTCGCGCGGGTCCTCGGCCCGGTCGAGGGCCTTGTTGGCCTTCGACCGGAAGATCAGGCTGATGCGCTTCATGAGGCTCATGGGGCAACCCTAGACGACCAAGACCAAGGGCTCACCCGCTCGCAGGCGAGCCCCCGGACGTGGCCGTCCAGTCCGAACGCAAGCGTTGCGAACCGTTGTCGGGCACCCCGGTAGGGTTCAGGTGTCCCTGATCGTCCGGATCGTGTGTCCGTCGTCCGAAGGCCTGTCGTTGTTCCGCCGAAGCAAGACCCAGACCGAGACCCCCGCGTCCGCCCCGAAGCCGGGCGGCAAGGGGCGGCCGACGCCGTCCCGCAAGGAGGCGGAGGCCGCCGCCAAGGCGCGCGCCAAGGCCCCTCGCAGCCGCAAGGAGCAAGCGGCCGCGCAGCGCTCCCAGCGGGCCGAGTCGAGCCGCAAGGTGCGCGAGGCGATGAAGACCGGCGACGAGCGCTACTTCCTGGCCCGCGACAAGGGCCCCGAGCGGCGGTTCATCCGCGACTACGTCGACTCGCGGTTCTCGTTCCTCGAGCTGATGATCCCGGCGATGCTGGTGACCCTCGTGCTGGGCTACACCGGCAACCCCTCGCTGGAGCGGATCAGCAGCCTGATGCTGTTCGGGATGTTCCTGCTGATCATCCTCGACATGCTCACCATCCGGTTCCGGCTGCGCCGCGAGCTGGTCAGGCGCTTCCCGGACGAGACGCACAAGGGCACCACCTGGTACGCCGTCAGCCGGTCGATGCAGATGAAGTTCATGCGGCTGCCGAAGTCGCGGGTCCGGATCGGCGAACAGCTCACCGACAGCTACCGCTGACCGGCGCCGGTCAGGCGTCGTAGTCGAGCACGACCGTCGCCGCGGTCGGGTGAGACTGGCAGGTGAGCACGTAGCCGCGCTCGACCTCCTCGGGCTCGAGTGCGTAGTTGGCGTCCATCTGCACCGTGCCCTCGACCAGCTTGGCCCGGCAGGTGCCGCAGACCCCGCCCTTGCACGCGAACGGCAGGTCGCTGCGTACGCCGAGCGCCGCCTCGAGGACGGGCGGACCGTCCGGCCGCAGCGGGAAGTCGCTGGCTCGGCCGTCGAGCCGGATCGTGACCTGCGCGGCCCCGTCCGTGCCGTCGACCAGGGCGGCGACCGGCGCCCTCGGGGCCGGGATCGGCGTGGAACAGCTCGGTGTGGATGCGGGTCTCCCCCAGGTCGGTCAGCGCCTGCCGCAGGTCGACCACCATGTCGTGCGGCCCGCAGAGGAACCAGTCGTCGCTGCCGGCGAGCCCGAACGCCTCGACGATCGCGCGGAACCGGTCGGCGTCGAGGCGACCGGACAGCAGCTCCACGTCCTGCTGCTCCCGCGAGAGCACGTGGAGGATCTGGAGCCGCTCAGGGAACCGGTCCTTCAGGTCGTGCACCTCGTCGAGGAACATGATCGACCGGCTGGTGCGGTTGGCGTAGACGAGCGTGACCTGCGAGCCCGGCTCTCCCTCCAGCACGGCGGCGACGATCGACAGCACGGGCGTGATGCCCGAGCCAGCCGCGACCGCCACGTAGCGCTTGGCGGCGGTCGGGTCGAGGTCGGTGGTGAACCGACCGGCCGGCGTCATGACCTCGAGGGTGTCGCCCACGCGCAGCGACCCGACGATGCCGTCGGAGAACGCGCCGCCGGGCAGCCGCTTGACGCCGATCCGGAGCACCCCGGAGGACGGCGGGGTGCAGATCGAGAAGCTGCGGCGTACGTCGTCGGCACCACGCACGGACACGTGCTGGCCGTGGACGAACGCGTAGTCGTCGCGCAGCTCCGGCGGCACGTCGAACGTGATCGCCACCGCGTCGTCGGTGAGCTCGTCGACGGCCGCCACCCGCAGCGGGTGGAGCGCGGCGTGGGACCTCACAGGGTCTTGAAGTGGTCGAAGGGCTCCCGGCAGGCCTGGCACACCCAGAGCGACTTGCACGCGGTCGAGCCGAACCGGCTCGACTCGCGGGTGTCGAGGCTGCCGCACTGGGGGCACCGCACGCTGAGGGTCAGCGGCACCGGCCCGTCGTGCGAGCCGGCGCGGGCCGCGGGCGGGGCGACGCCGTACTCCTCGAGCTTGGCGCGGCCCTCGTCGCTCACCCAGTCGGTGGTCCACGCCGGGGAGAGCACGAACTCGACGTCGACGTGCTGGTAGCCGGCGCCGGTGAGGGTCTGCTCCAGGTCGGTACGGATGGTCTCCATGGCGGGGCAGCCGGAGTAGGTCGGCGTGATCTGCACGTGGACCCGGCCCTGGTCGTCCTCGGTGACGTCGCGCAGGATGCCGAGGTCCTCGATCGTCACGACCGGCAGCTCGGGGTCGAGGACGGTCGCGGCCAGCTCGCGGGCGCGGGTGCTCACCAGGTCGCTCCCGGGTGGGAGCGGGCGAGGTGCTGCATCTCTGCCAGCAGGTAGCCCAGCTGCTCGGTGTGGAGGCCGCGCGCGCCCCCCGCCGATCGGCGGGCAGCACCTCGGGGACCTGGAGCGTCGCCTCGCCCAGCACCGGCAGGATCCTGGCCAGCGTCAGGCTCACGCAGCGACGCCGGGTCGACCGCGACGCTGTCGGCGACCAGCTCCGGCGCTACCCAGGAGCCGTCGAACAGCTCGTCGAGGTAGCGCCACTCGGCATCGAGCGCCGCCTGCATCCTCCCGTGGGACTCCTCGGTGCCGTCACCGAGCCGCAGCACCCACTGGCGGGCGTGGTCGAGGTGGTAGGCCACCTCCTTGACCGCCTTGCCGGCGACGCCGGCGATCGTCGGGTCGATGCTGGAGCACAGCGCGGCGTACAGCTCGGACTGGTAGGCCGAGAAGATCAGCAGTCGTGCCATGGCGACGCCGAAGTCGGACTGGTCGCGCTCGACGAGGTGGACGTTGCGGAAGTCGCGCTCGTCGCGCAGGTAGGCCAGGTCGTCCTCGCTCCGGCCGGCCTTCTCGACGGCTCCGGCGTGGGCCAGCAGGCTCCGGGCCTGGCCGAGCTGGTCGAGCCCGATGTTGGCGAGCGCGACGTCCTCCTCGAGCTGCGGCGCCCGGCTGATCCACCAGCCCATCCGCTGCGCGGTGATGAGGGCGTCGTCCGCCAGCGCGATGACGTAGGTGAAGTGTCGGGCGACGTGCACGCCGGTCATAGGTGCTCGACCCCCTCGGGGACGTCGTAGAAGGTCGGGTGCCGGTAGATCTTGTCGGCCGCCGGGTCGAAGAACGAGTCGCGCTCGTCGGGGGTACTGGCCTCGATATCGGAGGAGCGCACCACCCAGATCGAGACGCCCTCCTGGCGGCGGGTGTAGAGGTCCCGCGCGTTGCGGAGCGCGAGCTCGGCGTCGGGAGCGTGGAGCGACCCGGCGTGCACGTGGGACAGTCCGCGCCTGGACCGGACGAACACCTCCCAGAGGGGCCAGTCGTTCACGCCGCGCCCGCCGCTCGCTCCGAGGTCCGCTTGGCGGCGTACGCCGAGGCGGCCTCGCGCACCCAGGCCCCGGCCTCGTGGGCGCCGGCCCGGTGGGCCATCCGCTCCTCGTTGCACGGACCGTTGCCCTTGATGACCTCGAACAGCTCGGTGAAGTCGACCTCGCCGAAGTCGTGGTGGCCGCGCTCCTCGTTCCACCGGATCTCGGGATCCGGGAGCGTCAGGCCGAGTGCCTCGGCCTGCGGCACGGTCATGTCGACGAAGCGCTGCCGCAGGTCGTCGTTGCTGAAGCGCTTGATCCCCCACGCCATCGAGCGGGCGCTGTTGGGCGAGTCGTCGTCGGGCGGGCCGAACATCATCAGCGAGGGCCACCAGTAGCGGTCCACGGCGTCCTGGGCCATGGCGCGCTGCGCCGCGGTGCCGTGGGACAGCGTGTGGAGGATCTCGAAGCCCTGCCGCTGGTGGAACGACTCCTCCTTGCAGACCCGCACCATGGCGCGGGCGTAGGGACCGTAGGAGCACCGGCACAGCGGGACCTGGTTGACGATCGCAGCGCCGTCGACGAGCCAGCCGATCGCGCCCACGTCTGCCCAGGTGAGCGTCGGGTAGTTGAAGATCGAGGAGTACTTCTGGCGGCCGTCGTGCAGCATGTCGAGCAGCTCCGCACGGTCGGCGCCGAGCGTCTCGGCGGCGGCGTAGAGGTAGAGCCCGTGGCCGGCCTCGTCCTGGACCTTGGCCATCAGGATCGCCTTGCGGCGCAGGCTCGGTGCCCGGCTGATCCAGTTGCCCTCGGGCTGCATGCCGATGATCTCGGAGTGCGCGTGCTGCGCGATCTGGCGGATCAGCGTCTTGCGGTAGCCCTCGGGCAGCTCGTCGCGCGGCTCGACCCGCGCGTCGTCGGCGAGCAGCGCGGTGAACGACGCCGGCTCGTCGGGGTCGGCCTGACGGACCGGCCGAGGCGCCTCGTCGGGAGCGGTGAAGTCGTTGCCGTACACACCCCCACGGTAGCACTTCTTGTTACAGACTCTCGACATGACGACGCCGCGGTGTAACACACGGTTCCGGCTGTCAGGATGAGGACATGACCTCCCCCACGGCGGACGTGTCGTGCCGCGTGGCCTGGGCCGACGACGCCGCCGGCGATCGCCCGGCTGCAGCTGCGGACCCGGCAGCACGACCTCGGTGACCTGCTGCCCGCGGAGCAGCTCGCGACCGACCCCGCGGTCGCCGAAGCGGCGTGGCGCCGAGTGCTCGGCCGCCCGGCGGACGCCCGGGTCCGGGTCCTCGTGGCGCTGGAGCGCAACCGGGTGGTCGGTTTCGCCATCACCTCCCCGGCCTCGGATCCCGACGCCGACCCGGTCTCCGACGGCGAGCTGATGGAGCTGACCGTCGACCCCGACGACCGCGGGCACGGTCACGGCTCGCGACTGCTCCAGGCGGCGGTCGACACGCTCGCCGCCGACCGGTTCGAGCGGGCGGTGTGCTGGACGGTGACGAGCGACGACGACGTACGACGGTTCCTGACCGAGGCCGGCTGGGCGGCCGACGGCGCCCACCGCGAGCTGGACCTGGACGGCACCGGCACGGTCACGGCCAAGCAAGTCACGGCTCCACACCCGGTTCACCTGATCGGATGGGTTGCTTTTCCGCCAGGACGAGCCACCATGGAGGCCCCCACCTGACGGGAGTCGGCCATGGGTCCGTTGCCTCAGCTCCACCGTTTCCTGATCGCGGCGCTGGTGCTCGTCCTGAGCCTCGGCGGTGGGCTGTGGCTGGCCGCCTATCTGGACCTGCCGCTCGGCGGCGTCGGGCGTCGGGCTCGGTGCCGGCTGCCTGCTCGCCTACCTGCTCGTCCACGACTTCACCAGCAGCCGCCCGCACAGCGGGTGACCCGGCGGCGCTGAGCGCCGCTGCGGGCGGCGTGTCGCGGCGGCTAGGGTCGCCGGGTGACGTCGGCGGGGACCGATCGCCGTGAGGTGGTCCGGGACAGCATCGGGGTGGGGATCGCTACCGGGCTGTACGGCACGTCCTTCGGGGCCGTCGCGGTCGCTTCCGGGCTGTCGGTCGCCCAGACCTGCGCGCTGTCCCTGGTCATGTTCACGGGTGCGAGCCAGTTCGCGCTCGTGGGCGTGCTCGCGGGCGGCGGTACGCCGCTGGCATCGGCCCTGACCGCACTGCTGCTCGGCTCCCGCAACACCCTGTACGGGCTGCGGGTCGGTCCGCTCCTCGGGTGGCGCGGCCCGCGGCGGCTGGCCGCGGCGCAGCTGCTGCTCGACGAGTCGACGGCGATGTCGATCAACCGTCACCGACCGCGACCTCGCCCGCGTCGGGTTCCTGGCGACCGGGTTGTCGATCTTCGTCCTCTGGAACCTGTTCACGTTCGTCGGCGCGGTCGCCGGGGAGGCGCTCGGCGACCCGGAGACCTACGGCCTCGACGCCGCCGTCGGCGCCGCCTTCCTGGGGCTGCTGTGGCCGCGGTTGGCCGACTCCGTCAACCGCGGCGTGGCGCTCGCGGCCGCCGTGCTCGCGCTGGCGCTGGTGCCCGTGACGACCGCCGGCGTCCCGGTGCTCGCCGCGGGGGGCGTCGCGCTGCTCGTCGGACTGCTGTCCCGCCACGTCGACGACACGGAGTTCCCGGAGCCGCCGCGATGAGCATCTGGATGGCGGTGGTCGGAGCCGGGCTGGGCTGCTACCTGCTCAAGCTGGCCGGGCTGTCGCTGCCGCCCTCGGTCCTCGCGCACCCGGTCCTCGAGCGGATCACCGACCTGATCCCGGTCGCGCTGCTCGCGGCGCTGGTGGCGGTGCAGGTGTTCGCGGCCGGGTCGTCGCTGGCCGTGGACGCGCGGCTGGCGGGGCTGGCGGCTGCGTTCGCGCTGCTGCTCCTGCGGGCGCCGTTCCTCGTGGTCGTGTTCGGCGCGGCGCTGGTCGCGGCGCTGATCCGGCTGTGGACCTGACGCTCACTCGAGGTCGAGCACGTGCTCCAGCCCGACCGTCAGGCCGGGGTGGTCGGCGACGGCACGCAGCGCGGCCAGCACGCCGGGGGTGAACGAGGCGCGGTCGAGCGAGTCGTGGCGGATCGTGAGGGTCTCCCCCAGCCCGCCGAGCAGCACCTCCTGGTGGGCGACCAGCCCCCGCAGCCGCACGGAGTGCACCGGGACGTCGTCGACGGTGGCACCCCGGGCCCCGTCGAGCCCGCTGGACGTCGCGTCGGGCGCCGGCCCCGCGCCGGCATCACGGCGGGCGGCGGCGATCAGCTCCGCCGTACGGCGGGCGGTGCCGGAGGGCGCGTCGGCCTTGTCGGGGTGGTGGAGCTCGACCACCTCGACGGACTCGTAGAACGGCGCCGCCACCTGCGCGAACCTCATCATGAGGATCGCGCCGATCGAGAAGTTGGGAGCGACGATGACGCCGGTCGCCGGCGCCCCCGCCAGCCACTCGCGCACGGTGGCGAGCCGCGCCTCGTCGAAGCCGGTGGTGCCGACCACGGCGTGGAGGCCGTGCTCGATGCAGAACCGCAGGTTGTCCATCACGACGTCGGGGTGGGTGAAGTCCACCACCGCCTCCGCGCCCGCGGCCACCAGGTCGTCGAGCGCGTCGTCGGCGTCGATCCGCGCGACGAGCTCGGTGTCGGGCGCGGTCTCGACCGCGCGGCACACCTCGGCGCCGACCTTGCCCAGCGCGCCCAGCACCCCGACCTTGATGGTGTCGCTCACGGTGCCAACCTACCGGCGGTCACTCACACGGGCCTCCGGTAGTGGCAGGCTGGGGGCATGGCGATGCAGCAGGTCCCACCGCGGATCCGGTGGGCCGTCGACCTCATGGACGTCCAGCCTGCCGACAACGTGCTCGAGATCGGCTGCGGGCCGGGCTACGGCGCGGAGCTGATCTGCCAGCAGCTCGAGACCGGCAAGCTGTTCGCGATCGACCGCTCCGAGTCGGGCGTCGACCGCACCCGCCGACGCTGCTCGCAAGCACGTCGAGGCCGGCCGGCTGACCGTGCGGCAGATCGACCTCGCGACGCTGCGGGTGCCGGTCAAGCGGCTGACGAAGGTCTTCGCGTTCAACGTCAACCTGTTCTGGGTGCGCGACTGCGAGGACGAGGTGGCGCTGCTCCACGAGCGGGTCGTGCCCGGCGGCGCCGTCTACCTGTTCTACGAGGCCAAGCAGCCCGAGCTGGTGCCGACGATCGTCAAGAAGGGGTCCGCCGCGCTCTCGAAGGCCGGCTTCCGGGTCTCGGTCGTCGAGCAGAAGGCACCCCCGGTCGTCGGCCTCATCGGCAAACGCTGACCGGGCAGAAAGTGCTCCGCCCGGACGGCTGACCGGGCAGGAAGTGCAGCATTTGCGCCCGGTCGCGCCGCGCGGAGCAGCACTTTGTGCCTGGTCAGCTGGGGCCGGCCACGGCGAGGATCTCGGGCTGGGTGAAGAGCTGGCCGGCGACCTCGCGTACGTCGTCGAGGGTGACCGTGTCGATCCGGCGGATGACCTCGTCGAGCGAGAGCAGCTCGTCGTAGATCAGCTCGGCCTTGCCGATCCGCGACATCCGCGACGCGGTGTCCTCCATGCCGAGCACGAGCCCGCCGCGGAGCTGGCCCTGCCCGCGCCGGAGCTCCTCGTCGGTGATGCCGTCGGCGGCCACCCGCTCCAGCTCGCCGCGCACCACCTCGAGCACGTCGTCGAGCCGCGGCGGCAGGCAGCCCACGGAGACGCCGACAAGGCCGGCGTCGTGGTGGTGGGAGGCGAAGCTGAACACGCTGTAGGCCAGCCCGCGGTGCTCGCGCACCTCCTGGAACAGCCGCGACGACGTACCGCCTCCGAGAGCGGTGTTGAGCACCCCGAGCGCGTAGCGGCGCTCGTCGTGCCGGGTGATCCCGTTGACGCCGAGCACCAGGTTGACCTGCTCGAACGGCCGATGCGCGGTGAGCGTGCCGGGGTGGACCCGGCGGGCGGGGTGGGTGACGTCGGGCACGACCGGGTCCTCGTCGCCCTCCAGGAACCCCCGACGGCCGAACGCCGCCTTCACCAGGCGTACGACGGCGGCGTGGTCGACGTTCCCGGCGGCGGAGACCACCAGGTTGGCGGGTCGGTAGTGACGACGGTGGAAGCGCGCGATCTGGTCACGGGTCAGCGACGTGATCGACTCGACCGTGCCCGCGATCGGACGGCCGAGCGGGCTGTCGCCCCAGGCCTGCCGCGCGAACAGGTTGTGCACCACGTCGTCGGGATCGTCGTCGTGCATCGCGATCTCGTCGAGGATCACCTCGCGCTCGGCGGCGACGTCCTCCTCGCGCAGGAGCGAGTCGGTCACCATGTCGCCGAGCACGTCGACCGCCAGCGGCAGGTCGTCGTCGAGCACGCGCGCGTGGAAGCAGGTGTACTCCTTCGCGGTGAACGCGTTGAACTCACCGCCCACCGCGTCGAGCGCCACCGAGATGTCCATCGCAGACCGGGAGCCGGTGCCCTTGAAGAGCAGGTGCTCGAGGAAGTGCGAGCAGCCGTGCAGGGCCGGGGTCTCGTCGCGCGAGCCGACCCCGACCCACACCCCGACGCTCGCGGAGCGGACGCCGGGGACGTGCTCGGTGACGACGCGCAGCCCGCCCGGGAGGGTCGTACGCCGGACGCGCGACGTCACCCGCCCCTGACCGTCACGGACGGTCTCGAGGGTGCGGGTGACGGCGCGGGAGCCGGAGATCACTCCTCGGAGTCGTCCGCGTCATCCTCGGCGGCCGCGTCCTCGTCGACGACCGGGACCAGCGACAGCTTGCCGCGGTCGTCGATCTCGGCGATCTGGACCTGGAGCTTCTGACCCACCGCGACGACGTCCTCGACGGCCTCGACGCGCTTGCCGCCGGCGAGCGACCGCAGCTTGCTGATGTGCAGCAGGCCGTCCTTGCCCGGCATGAGCGAGACGAACGCACCGAAGTTGGTCGTCTTCACGACCGTGCCGAGGTAGCGCTCGCCGATCTCAGGCATGGTCGGGTTGGCGATCGCGTTGACGGCGTTCTTGGCAGCCTCGGCCGCCTCGCCGTTCGTGGCGCCGATGTAGACCGTGCCGTCGTCCTCGATCGACAGCGTCGCGCCCGTGTCGTCCTGGATCTGGTTGATGATCTTGCCCTTGGGGCCGATGACCTCGCCGATCTTGTCGACCGGGACCTGGACCGTGATGATCCGCGGCGCGTAGAGCGACATCTCCTCGGGAGCATCGATCGCCTCACCCATCACCTCGAGGATCGCCAGCCGGGCGTCGCTGCGCCTGGGTCAGCGCGGACGCCAGCACCTCGGCGGGGATGCCGTCGAGCTTGGTGTCGAGCTGCAGCGCGGTCACGAACTCCGGGTGCCGGCGACCTTGAAGTCCATGTCGCCGAAGGCGTCCTCGGCGCCGAGGATGTCGGTCAGCGCGACGTACTGCGTCTCGCCGTCGACCTCGCCGGAGATCAGGCCCATCGCGATGCCGGCGACGGCCGCCTTGAGCGGCACCCCGGCCTGCAGCAGCGACATCGTCGAGGCGCAGACCGAGCCCATCGAGGTGGAGCCGTTGGAGCCCATCGCCTCGGAGAGCTGGCGGATCGCGTAGGGGAACTCCTCGCGCGACGGCAGCACCGGCAGCAGCGCCCGGCGAGCGAGCGCACCGTGGCCGACCTCGCGACGCTTGGGCGAGCCGACCCGGCCGGTCTCGCCGGTGGAGAACGGCGGGAACACGTACTTGTGCATGTAGCGGCGCTTCTTCTCCGGCGACAGCTGTCGAGCTGCTGCTCCATCTTGAGCATGTCGAGCGTGGTGACGCCCAGGATCTGGGTCTCGCCCCGCTCGAACAGTGCCGATCCGTGGACCCGCGGCAGGATGCCGACCTCGGCGTGCAGCGGCCGGATGTCGGCCAGCCCGCGACCGTCGATCCGGACCTTGTCGCTCAGCACCCGCTGGCGCACGAGCTCCTTGGTGACGGAGCGGAACGCCGCGCCGACCTCCTTCTCGCGGCCCTCGAACTGGCCGGCGAGCTTGTCGAGGACGGCGACCTTGATCTCGTCGGTGCGGGCCTCGCGCTCCTGCTTGTCGCCGATGGTCATCGCGGCGGCGAGGTCGCCCTTCGCGGCGTCCTCGACGGCGGCGTAGGCGTCGTCCTCGTAGTCGAGGAAGACCGGGAACTCCTGGACGGGCTTCGCGGCCACGCCGGCGAGCTCGACCTGAGCCTCGACGAGCTGCTTGATGAAGGGCTTCGCGGCGTCGAGGCCACTGGCCACGATCTCCTCGGTCGGCGCCTGGGCGCCGCCCTGGATGAGGTTCCACGACTGCTCGGGCGCCTCGGCCTCGACCATCATGATCGCGACGTCACCGGTCTCGGTCACGCGACCGGCCACGACCATGTCGAAGACGGCGTCCTCGAGCTGGCTGTGCGACGGGAAGGCGACCCACTGGCCATCGATCAGGGCGACCCGGACGCCGCCGACCGGGCCGGAGAACGGCAGGCCGGAGAGCTGGGTGGACAGCGACGCGGCATTGATCGCCAGCACGTCGTACGGCGCGTCGGGGTTGAGCGACATCACCGTGATGACCACCTGGACCTCGTTGCGCAGGCCCTTCTTGAAGGTCGGGCCGCAGCGGACGGTCGATCAGGCGGCAGGTGAGGATCGCGTCCTCGCCGGGACGACCCTCGGACCGGAAGAAGGAGCCGGGGATCTGGCCCGCGGCGTACATCCGCTCCTCGACGTCGATGGTCAGCGGGAAGAAGTCGAAGTGGTCCTTGGGCGTCTTGCCCGCGGTGGTCGCCGACAACAGCATGGTGTCGTCGTCGAGGTAGGCGGTCACCGAGCCGGCGGCCTGACGGGCCAGCAGCCCGGTCTCGAACTTGATGGTGCGCGTGCCGAACTTGCCGTTGTCGAGAACGGTCTCGACGGCGGAAATGGTGGGTTCCACGAGTGTGGGATCCCTTTCTCTTCGCGGAGCGGTCCCGCGACATGACCCGCTGGCCCATGTCCTGGGCGGCCGGTCTTCGATCGAGGCCCGCAGCAGGTCGCGCGTGCGGCGCTCCTGAAAGCCACTACCGAGGACCGGGCCGGCGTCGCGGATCGCTCCTGTGGATGGAATGCGTGTTCAGTTGTGTGGTTCGTTGAGCAAATCTAGCGCGGTGAACGGCGAAGGGTCCGACCCCGTGGGGCGGACCCTTCTCATGTGTTCAGCGGCGCAGACCGAGGCGCTCGACCAGCGAGCGGTAGCGCTCGATGTCGGTGTCGCGCAGGTAGTTCAGCAGGCGACGACGCTGGCCGACGAGCAGCAGCAGGCCCCGACGGCTGTGGTGGTCGTGCTTGTGCATCTTGAGGTGCTCGGTGAGGTGGCTGATGCGGTGGCTCAGCAGCGCGACCTGCACCTCGGGCGAACCGGTGTCACCCTCGGTCGTGCCGTACTCAGCGATGATCTTCTTCTTGGTCTCCGCGTCGGTACCAATCGACATGAAGGCTCCCTCTCGGTTCTCGTTGCGCGGCGCGCCGGGGCCTGTTCACCCGGGCACTCTGGATCCGCGGCCGTTACACGGCAACCGGTGGAGATTATCAGCGCGACGACCGGCGCCCCAAACCGAGGACACCGGTCGTCGTGCTCGCTGACCGGCTCAGACGGCCGGCGGCGGGTCCTGCCGCTCGGTGGTGCGCTGCTCGGTGGTCTGGGTCCCGTCGGCGTGGGTCGTGGTCGCCGCCGTGGTGTGCGTGCGTCGGGTGTTGGCCTGGATGGCCGTGATCACGATGACCAGAAGCCCGGCGATCGCCAGGATCCAGCCGATCATCGTGACGTCGACGGCGTCGATCTGTCCTGCACGGCGAGCGCGAGGATCAGCCCGATCGCTAGAAGGAAGACTCCGAGTCCGTAGCCCATGGTGGTGCCCCTTTCGGATGGCCGACCGAGATGGTCGGATCTCCGGCAGGCTAGACCGCCCGGCTCGGCTGGTGCCGGTACGCGCGCCGGGTCTCACCCTCAGGGGTGGGTGGGGAACCGTGGCACGATGCCCGGGTGAGCCAGACCGAGTCGGCACCTCGGACCACGATCGGGGTCTGCAACCTCTGCGAGGCGATCTGCGGCCTGCGGCTGACCATCGAGGGCGACCGCGTGACGGGTGTCCGCGGCAACCCGGCCGACCCGCTCTCCCGCGGGCACATCTGCCCCAAGGGCGTCTCGATCGGTGACCTGCACGACGACCCCGACCGGCTGCGCCGTCCCGTCCGGCGCGACCGCGAGCCACCGGCGCGTGGACCGAGATCGGCTGGGACGAGGCGCTCGACCTCGTGGCCGACGGCATCGCCGGGACCATCAACCGCCACGGCCAGGACGCGGTCGGCACCTACCTCGGCAACCCCAACGTGCACTCGCTCGGCTTCGCGACCCACGGGGTCCCGCTGGTGAAGTCGCTGCGCACCCGCAACCGGTTCAGCGCCACGTCCGTCGACCAGCTCCCCCACCAGCTCGTGGCCTCGCTGCTCTTCGGCCACCAGCTGATGATCCCGATCAGCGACCTCGACCGGACGTCCTACTTCCTGGTCCTCGGCGCCAACCCGATGGCGTCGAACGGGTCGCTCATGACCGTGCCCGGACTTCCCGAACCGGCTGCGCGCGCTCAAGGCCCGCGGCGGCCGGATGGTCGTGGTCGACCCCCGGCGCACCGAGACCGCCGCGGCCGCGGACGAGCACGTCTTCGTCCGGCCGGGCACCGACGCGGTCGTGCTGCTCGCGATGCTGCACGAGCTGTTCGAGGTCGACGGCGCGATCCAGGCCGGCGGCGTACGTCGACGGGGTCGAGCGGGTCCGCGAGGCGGTCCGCGACTTCACTCCCGAGCACGCCGAGTCGGTCAGCGGCGTCACCGCCGCGACGATCCGCCGCCTGACGCGCGAGCTCGTCCGCCGCCGACGGCGCGGCGGTCTACGGGCGGATGGGGTTGTCGACCCAGGGCTTCGGCACGGTGTGCCAGTGGGCGGTCGTGTGCCTCAACGCCCTGACCGGCAACCTCGACCGCGAGGGCGGGGTGCTGTTCACCGAGCCGGCGATCGACTTCGTGACGACCGGGCTGATCGGGCGCGGTCACTACGACCTCTACCGGAGCCGGGTGAGCGACGCGCCGGAGTACGGCGGCGAGCTGCCCGTGTCGGTGTTCGCCGAGGAGATCGAGACACCCGGCGAGGGGCAGGTGCGGGCGGTCCTCACCATCGCGGGCAACCCGGTGCTGTCGACGCCGGACGGCAAGCGGCTCGGCGCGGCGCTCGAGACGCTCGACTTCATGGCGGCGGTCGACATCTACGTCAACGAGACGACCCGGCACGCCGACGTGATCCTGCCGCCGACCACGATCCTCGAGCGCGACCACTACGACATCGCGTTCCAGGGACTCGCCGTGCGCAACACGGCACGCTTCACCCCGGCCGTGTTCGACAAGCCGCGCGACGCCCGCCACGACTGGCAGATCTTCCGCGAGCTCGCACTGCGCATCGCCGTCTCGGCTGGACCGCACGCCGTCGCGCCGGGTCCGCCTCCGCCAGCGACTGCGGCTGCTGCCCACCCCGACGTTCGCGATCGGCGCGCTGCTGCGCCGGGGTGGGAAGACCTCGATCACCGAGCTCCGCAAGCATCCCGAGGGCGTCGACCTCGGTCCGCTGCGGCCGACCCTCCCGGGCCGGCTGCGGACGCCGGACCGACGGATCGACCTGGCGCAGGAGCTGATCCTGGCCGATCTCGACCGGGTGCGGTCCGAGCTCCACGGCGCGGACCGAGGGGCTGCTGCTGATCGGCCGCCGCCACCAGCGCGACTGCAACTCCTGGATGCACAACGTCGACCGGCTGACGCGCGGCCGGCCGCGGCACCGGCTGCTCGATGCACCCCGCGGACGGCGCCGACCGCTCGATCACCGACGGCGACACGGTGCGGGTCGCGTCGCGGGTCGGCAGCGTCGAGGTCGAGGTCGCGCTCACCGACGACCTGATGCGCGGGGTGGTCTCGCTCCCCCACGGCTACGGTCACCAGGTCCCGGGCACCCGGATGGCCGCCGCCGCCACGGTGCCGGGCGTCTCGATCAACGACCTGACCGACCCGACCCGGCTCGACGTGTCCGGCAACGCCGCGCTCAACGGCGTGCCGGTGACCGTGACCCCGCTCTGACCCGCCGACGCGAGACGACGGCCCCGCCGGGATGTCCCGCCGGGGCCGCCGTCGTCAGGGGGTGCGCGAGGTCGTCAGGGGCTGACCTCGTCGAGTGCCGCCAGCACGTCGGCCGGTGTGCTCGCAGCGCGTAGCCGGGCGATGGCGTCGTCGTCGGTGAAGATCCCCGCCAGCGAGGACAGCACCGCGAGGTGGTCGTCGCCGGCGCCGGCGATGCCCACCACGAACTCGGCCGGGTGGCCCTTCCAGTCGATCGGCTCGGCGTACCGCACGAAGGAGATAGCAGTACGTCGGATCGACGGCTTGGCCTCGTTGGTGCCGTGCGGGATCGCGAGGCCGTTGCCCATGAACGTGGACACCGACTTCTCCCGTTCGTGCATCGCGTCGACGTAGGAGTCGTCGACCGCCCCCGCCGCGACCAGCAGCCTGCCGGCCTCGGTGATCGCGTCGTCACGGGTCCTCGCGGTCCCTGAGAGCACGATCGACTCCTCTGACAGCACCTCCGCACTCACGCGGTCCTCCTACTCGCTCGTGACCGACGTGTCGGCCTGGCGGATCATCTCCACGATCTCGTCGTACTTCGGGCTCGCCATGAAGTTGTCGACGGAGACGTGCACGGCGGACGGCGTCCGTTGCTGTGCCCGGGCCGTGAGGTCCTGGTGGGTGACCACCAGGTCGACGTCGTCGGACAGGTTCGCGATCGCCTTGTTGACGACCGTCACGTCCGAGTATCCCGCGGCCTGGATCTTCTTCCGCAGCACCGAGGCGCCCATCGCGGAGGACCCCATGCCGGCGTCGCAGGCGAACACGATCGAGCTGATCGCCCCCGTCGGCGTGGCGCCGGCGAGCGTGGAGCTGGCGATCGACTTCTTGCCCTTCATGGACTCCATCGACGCGGTGGCCGACGTCAGGTCGCCCTCGTCGTCGGCGCGGTCGGTCTTGAGGAGCAGCGACGCGACCACGAACGTGACCGCGGCTGACCCCAGCACTGCCAGCGTGACGCCGATGTAGCTGTCGCTGGCCGTCTGCGCGTAGACCGCGAAGATCGAGCCGGGGGCCGCGGGGGCGCGCAGGCCCACGTCGAACAGCACGTTGATGAACACGCCCGTCATGCCGCCGGCGACCATCGCGAGGATCAGCTTGGGCTTCATCAGCACGTACGGGAAGTAGATCTCGTGGATGCCGCCCAGGAACTGGATGATCGCCGCACCGGGCGCCGATGCCTTGGCCAGACCCCGCCCGAAGACGGTGAACGCCAGGAGCAGTCCCAGTCCGGGGCCGGGGTTGGCCTCGAGCAGGAACAGGATCGACTTGCCCTCCTCGACCGCCTCGGCGGTGCCGAGCGGCGTGAGCACGCCGTGGTTGATGGCGTTGTTGAGGAACAGGACCTTGGCCGGCTCGATTAGGACCGAGGTCAGCGGCAGCAGGCCGTTGTCGACGAGGAACTCCACGCCCGAGCCGAGTCGGTCGCTGATCCAGGTGACGATCGGGCTCATCACGAAGAAGCCGAAGGTGGCGAGGATGCCACCCCAGATGCCGGCCGAGAAGTTGTTGACCAGCATCTCGAAGCCGGGGCGGATCTTGCCGTCCCACAGGGCGTCGACCTTCTTCATGGTCCAGCCGCCGAGCGGGCCCATGATCATGGCGCCCATGAACATGGGGATCTCCGTGCCGGCGATCACGCCCATCGTGGCGATCGCGCCGACCACCCCACCGCGGGTGTCGTAGACCATCCTGCCGCCCGTGTAGCCGATCAGGATCGGCAGCAGGTAGGTGATCATCGGGCCGACGATGCCGCCCCCGTCGAAGTCTCCCCAGCCGCCGATCTCGGCGACCCAGCTGCCCGCGGAGTCGCCGATGCCCAGGTTGGGCAGCCAGCCGACTTCGATGAAGAGGGCGGTGATGAGGCCCCACGCGATGAACGCGCCGATGTTGGGCATGACCATGTTGGACAGGAACGTCCCGAACTGCTGCACCTTGACCCGGGCGCCGCGGCCCTCGGTCGACGTGGTGGTGGACATCTGGCTCCTCCGAAACACTCGTTCGACCGCCGCCGTGATGGCGGTCACATCCTGGGACCAGTAAAGCGCATAACCGGGCCTATTCACAAGCATCCGGGCGTGCTTTCTGGGTGGATGGTGTGGCTTTAGGCCCGTTCTAGTGGATACGGTGGCTGCCAGACTGCCGACGACGGCACGCCAGCCATGCGCGAACCAGGAGGAGACACCGATGAAGGCACTGCGCTTCTACGCACCCGAGGACGTCCGGCTCGAGGACGTCCCCGAGCCCGAGTGCGGCCCGGCCGAGGTGAAGATCAAGGTCAAGAACTGCTCCACGTGCGGAACCGACGTGAAGATCAAGACCAACGGCCACGTCAACATCACGCGCGTGACGACGATGGGTCACGAGGTCGCCGGCGAGGTGGTCGAGGTAGGCCCCGACGCCCTCGGTGGCTTCGTCGTCGGCGACCGCGTGCAGTGCATCGCGGCGGTGCCGTGCGGTGAGTGCCACGAGTGCCGGAAGGGCTGGATGGAGGTCTGCCAGAACCAGACCTCGGTCGGCTACCAGTACGACGGCGGCTTCGCCGAGTACATGATCGTGCCCGAGCAGGTGCTGAAGGTCGACGGCCTGAACCGGATCCCCGACAACGTGGGGTACGACGAGGCCTCGGCCGCCGAGCCGTTCGCCTGCGCGATCAATGCCCAGGAGCAGCTCGGGATCGAGGAGGGCGACGTCACCGTGGTCTTCGGCGCAGGCCCGATCGGCTGCATGCACATCCGGATCGCCCGCGGCGTCCACAAGGTCGGCCCGGTCGTCCTGGTCGACATCAACGCGGAGCGGCTGCAGATGTCCGCCGACGCCGTCCAGCCGGACCACGTCATCAACTCGGCCGAGGTCGACGTCGTCGAGAAGGTGATGGAGCTGACCGGTGGCCGCGGCGCCGACGTGATCATCACCGCCACCCCCGCCAACGTCACCCAGGAGCAGGCGATCGCGATGGCGGCCCGGCAGGGCCGGATCTCCTTCTTCGGCGGACTGCCGAAGACCGACCCGCACATCAGGGCCGACTCCAACCTGATCCACTACCGCCAGCTGCACGTCCACGGGGCCAACGGGTCCTCCCCCGACCACAACAAGCGGGCGCTGCAGTACATCTCCACCGGTCAGGTGCCGGTCAAGGACCTGATCACCCGCCACATCCCGCTCGACGACGTGCTGTCCGCCTTCGACATCGTCAAGCAGGGCGAGGCCATCAAGGTCACGGTCGAGCCGTAGGGCATCGGCCGCGCCGGACCGAGCCGGCTACAGCCCCAGCGCCGCCCGGACCGCGTCCCGGGCGGCCATCGGGTCGCTCGCGGCGAGGGCCGCCTCGGCCGCCTCCTCGCACTGCGTGGAGGACACCTTGCCGAGCTGGGCACCGACCGGTCGTACGGCGGCGGCTGCCATCGACAGCGACGTGATGCCCATGCCCACCAGGGCGCACGCCAGCAGCGGGTCGGCCGCGGCCTCACCGCACACGCCGACGGACTTGCCGGCCTGACGGCCCGCCTCGGCCGTGATCGCGATCAGCTGCAGCACCGCCGGCTGCCACGCGTCGGTCAGGTGCGCGAGGTCGGTCGCCATCCGGTCGGCCGCCATCGTGTACTGCGTCAGGTCGTTGGTGCCGATCGACAGGAAGTCGACGACCTCGAGCATCCGGTGGGCCAGCAGCGCGGCGCTCGGCACCTCCACCATGATGCCGGCCTTGAGCCCGCGCTGGCGGACCTGCGCGGCGAAGTCACTGGCCTCGGCGACGGTCGCCACCATGGGCGCCATTACCCAGGTCTCCGTGCCGGCCGCCGCAGCCGCGAGGGCCACCGCGTCCAGCTGCCGCTCCATCAGGCCGGGGTTGCCGAAGGACAGGCGCAGCCCCCGGACGCCGAGCGCCGGGTTCTCCTCGCCCGTCAGGTTGGCGAACGCCAACGGCTTGTCGGAGCCGGCGTCGAGGGTCCGCAGCACGACGTACCGCTCCCGGCCGCCGGGACCCTCCCCGGCCAGCGCCGACAGCACCTCGCCGTAGATCTCGGCCTGCTCCTCGACGGTGGGCTCCTCCGTCCGGTTGAGGAAGGAGAGCTCGGTGCGGAAGAGGCCTACGCCCTCGACGGGCGCCTGCCCGACCGCGGACCGGGCGGACTCGCCGTCGGCGACGTTGGCCAGGATCCGGATCTCCTGCCCGTCCGAGGTCCGGCCGGGGCCGGCCCAGGTGGCGAGGGCGGCCCGCTCCTCACGGTCGGCGGCGACCTGCCGGTCGGCCTCCTCGGGGTCGGGGTCGACCTGGATCGTGCCGGTGACGCCGTCGACCAGCAGCCGGGTGCCGCCCGTGATCCCGAGCGCTCCGGCCGTGCCGACGACGCAGGGGATGCCGAGCTGGCGGGCGATGATCGCGGTGTGGCTGGTCGGGCCGCCGCGCTCGGTGACCAGCGCCAGCACCACGGCCGGGTCGAGACCGGCGGTGTCGGCGGGCGCCAAGTCGGCCGCGACCAGGACCGACGGCTGGTCGGGCACGGGTACGCCGGGCTCGGGCTCGCCGACGATCCGAGCGACCATCCGACGCTCGATGTCGAGCAGGTCGGTGACCCGCTCGGCCATCAGCCCGCCCATCCCGGTGAAGATCGTCACGAACGACTCGACCGCGGCCTGCACGGCGGTGAGCAGGTCGTCGCCCGCCTTCAGCTGCTTCACGACCGCGCCGCGCAGCCCCTTGTCGCGCGCCAGGCCGGCGCTCGCGGTCAGCACCTCGGCGGCCGCGCCGGACGCCGTGCCCGCCTTCGCGGCGAAGCCGTCGGCGACCTGACCCGCCACCTCGTCGAACCTGGCGGTGGCCTCGTCCTCCGTCAGCCGAGACCCGTCGAACGCCGCGATCGCGTCGGGCGAGACGTCGGTGCGGGCGACCAGGGCGGGACCGTGGGCGAGGCCGGGAACGACCGGCGTCCCGGCCAGCGTGCCGGAGGAGGTGCCGGGAGAGGCGTCAGTGACCATGGCCACAAGTTACCCCCGCGCCCCCCTTGACAGTCAACAGATACGGGCGTAAAACAACAAATACACAGACACGAGCCGGAAGGGTGCCGATGTACGCCGAGGAACGTCAGCAGGCCATGGCCCAGCTGATCGGTCAGCAGGGCCGCTTGTCGGTGGCCGCGCTGGCGGAGACGTTCGACGTCACCACCGAGACGGTGCGCCGCGACCTCTCCTCGCTGGAACGTATCGGACTCGTGCGTCGCATGCACGGGGGTGCCGTGCCGGCCAGCTCGCTCACGGTGATCGAGGCCGGGCTGCGCGAGCGCGACCAGGCGAACCCCGGCGCCAAGGACGCGATCGCGGCTGCCGCGGTCCAGCTCCTCCCGCCGCCCGGGTCGATGATCATCCTCGACGCGGGCTCGACCACGGCACGGCTCGCCGCCGTCCTCCCCCGGGACCACCGGCTCACGGTCGTCACCCACGCGGTGCCGGTGGCGGCGCGGCTCGCCGGCCTCCCCCAGATCGAGCTGCACCTCCTCCCCGGACGGGTGCGCTCGACGACCCAGGCGGCGGTCGGGGTCGACACGGTCGCCGCTCTGGCCGACCTGCGGGCCGACGTGGCGTTCCTGGCCACGAACGGCATCAGCACGACCTTCGGCCTCACCACCCCCGACCGCGACGAGGCCGCGACCAAGCGGGCGATCGCGGCCGCGGCCCGCCGTACCGTCGTGGTGGCCGACTCGACCAAGGTCGGGGTCGAGAACCCGCAACGGTTCGCGGCACTCGAGGACCTCGACGTCCTGGTCACCGACTCCGGGATCGAGGACGAGGACCGGAAGGCCCTCGAGTCGGCCGGCCTCGAGGTCGTCGTCGCATGATCATCACGCTGACCGCGAACCCGAGCCACGACCGCACCGTCGCCCTCACCGAGGAGCTGCAGCGCGGGGCGGTGCAGCGCGCCGCGTCCGTCATCTCGCAGGCGGGCGGCAAAGGGGTCAACATCTCCCGCGCCTCGGTGTCGGCCGGCGTCCCGACCCTGGCGGTGCTGCCGGCACCCAAGGACGACCCGTTCGTGCACGAGCTGCTCGCAGCGGGCATCGACTGCCGGCCGGTCAACCAGGAGGGGAACCTCCGGGTCAACATCACCATCAGCGAGCCCGACGGGACCACGACCAAGCTCAACAGCCCCGGTCCGGAGATGACCCCCGCCACCCGGGCCGAGCTCGTCGACACGTTGCGCCGGCGCGCCGACGACGGCGACTGGGTCGTCCTCGCGGGCTCGCTGCCCCCCGGCACCCCCGACGAGTGGTACGCCGAGCTCGTGACCGCCCTGCACGGGACCGGCGCCCGGGTCGCCGTCGACACCAGCGACGCGCCGCTGCAGGCCCTGGTGGAGCGGCTCGACATCGCCGCGCCGCACCTGATGAAGCCCAACGGCCACGAGCTCGCGTCGTTCACCGGCCAGGAAGGCGACGCCCTCGAGAACGACCCGGTCGCGGCCGCCCGCGCCGCGTGCGCGCTGGTCGACCGCGGCGTCGAGACCGTGCTGGTCACGCTCGGCGCCCGCGGCGCCGTCCTCGTCACCGAGGGCGGCGCCTGGCACGCCACTCCCCCGCCGACCACGGTCGTCAGCACCGTCGGCGCGGGCGACTCCAGCCTCTTCGGCTACCTGCTCGCCGCGCTCGAGGGTCGTGCCCCGGAGGCACGCCTCGCACTCGCGGTGGCCTACGGCAGCGCCGCCGCGGGCCTGCCCGGCACCACCATCCCCGAACCCCAGCACGTCGACGCCTCCCAGGTCACCGTGCTGCCGCTCGACCTCACCCACCCCAAGGAGCCCGACCCATGTCCGACCTGATCACCGCCCCCCTGGTGCGGCTCGACGCCGCACTCGGCGACACCAAGCACGACGTCATCCGGTCCCTCGCTGCCGATCGTCGGCGAGGCCGGCCGCAGCGACGACGTCGACCAGCTCGTGGCCGACGCCTTCGCCCGCGAGGAGACCTCGGCCACCGGGCTCCCCGGCGGCATGGCCATCCCCCACTGCCGGACGGCCGGCGTCGAGGAGCCGACGCTCGCGTTCGCCAGGCTCGCACCCGGCGTCGACTTCGGCGCCAAGGACGGCCCGGCCGACCTGGTCTTCCTGATCGCCGCGCCCGCCGGCGGCGACGCCGACCACCTCCAGATCCTTACCCAGCTGGCCCGGGCGCTGGTGAAGCCGGCGTTCACCGACTCGCTGCGGTCCGCCGCGAGCCCGGAGGACGTCGTCGCGCTGGTCCGCCAGGAGCTCGGCCAGACGGCGGCCCCGGCACCGGCCGCCGCCCCTGCGGCCGCCGCGCCGCCGGCACCGGAGGCTGCCCCGGCGTCCCGCGGGGCCCCGGAGCCTGGTTGCCGTGACCGCGTGCCCCACGGGCATCGCGCACACCTACATGGCCGCAGAGGCGCTGGAGGCCGCGGCCGAGAAGGCCGGCGTCTCCCTCCAGGTCGAGACCCAGGGCTCGGCCGGCTCGACCCCGCTCTCCCCCGACACCATCGCCAGCGCCGCCGCCGTCATCTTCGCCGTCGACGTCGGGGTGCGCGACCGCGGCCGGTTCGCCGGCAAGCCCGTCGTCTCGTCGGGCGTGAAGCGCCCGATCGGCGACGCCGACGCCATGATCGCCGAGGCGCTCCGGTACGCCGACGACCCGAGCGCGCCGCGCGTCGAGGGCACGGCCGGCGGCTCGGGTGGGGACTCGACGTCCGGCCAGGAGACCTGGGGAGGGCGCACCCGCCGGGTCCTCATGACCGGTGTCTCCTACATGATCCCGTTCGTCGCCGCAGGCGGCCTCATGATCGCGCTGAGCTTCCTCCTCGGCGGTTACGAGATCGTCGGCCCCTACGGCGACATCGCCGTCAACAACTCGCTCTTCGACCCGCCCGACCCGGACGCGCTCGGGCTGGACCACGCCCTCTTCGGGTCCGGGGTCATGGCCTACCTCGGCGCGCTCTTCTTCATCATCGGCAAGACCGCCTTCGCGCTCTTCATCCCGGCGTTCGCCGGCTACATCGCCTACGCGATCGCCGACCGACCCGGCATCGCCCCGGGCTTCGTCCTCGGCGGCCTCGCGGCCAACCTGTTCGGGGTGAGCAGCTCCGACGGCGTCGGCCTTCCCCGCCACCGGGTTCCTGGGCGCCATCGCCGGTGGCGTGCTCGCGGGAGTCATCGCCCACTGGATCGCCAGCTGGAAGGTCCCGACGTGGGCCCGCGGCCTCATGCCGGTGCTGGTCATCCCCCTGCTGACGTCGGTGCTCGCCGGCCTGCTGATGATCGTCGTGCTCGGCAAGCCGATCAACTGGCTGATGGAGCAGCTCAACGACGGCCTCAGCTCGATGTCGGGCGGCAGCGCGGCCGTGCTCGGCGTGGTGCTGGGTCTGATGATGGCGTTCGACATGGGCGGCCCCCTCAACAAGGTCGCCTACAGCTTCGCCGCGGTCGGCGTCGGTGGCGCGGCTCTCGCCTCGGACGCCCCCGAGCTCCGGATCATGGCGGCCGTCATGCTCGCCGGAATGGTGCCGCCCATCGCACTCGCGCTGGCCACCGTGGTCCGGCCCGGCCTGTTCACGGTGCCGGAGCGCGAGAACGGCAAGGCGGGCTGGCTCCTCGGCGCGTCCTTCATCACCGAGGGCGCCATCCCGTTCGCGGCGGCCGACCCGGTGCGCATCATCCCGGCCATCATGGCCGGCAGCGCCGTCACGGGTGGGCTCTCGATGGCGATGGACGTCGCCGTCCGCGCACCTCACGGCGGGATCTTCGTGCTGTTCGCCGTCGACGGGGTGATCGGGTACGTCATCGCCCTCGCTGCCGGCGTCCTCGTCGGCGCCGCGGCCGTGATCGCCCTGAAGTCCATCGGCTCCCGCGACGCCGACCTCGCTACCGTCTGACCCCTCCCAACAACCGAAAGGGGCGTCCATGCCCAGCAAGTCCGTCGTCGTCGGCTCCGCCGTCGGCCTCCACGCCCGGCCCGCCGCGATCATCTCCGAGAAGGCCGGCGAGCTCGGGTCCGACGTCACGATCAACGGGGTCGACGCCAGCTCGTCGCTGATGATCATGACGCTGGGCGCCAAGAACGGCGACACCGTCGAGGTCGCCGGCGACGACGAGGCAGCGGTCGAGGCGATCGCCGCCCTGGTCGAGCAGGACCTGGACGCCGACTAGTACCGCTCAGCCGCCGGGGGCCTGCCCCGCCTTCAGGGCGCGGTAGGCCACCCGGACGCTGACGGCCCGCTCCAGCTCCCGCACGATGCTGGTGAAGAACTGCCGGCGGTAGACCTCGTCCGTGACCGCGTACACCGTGAAGTAGAGCCCGCTGAACGCCGCCAGGAAGATCGAGACCTGCAGCAGCTCCATGTTGGCCCGCTCGAAGAAGGGCACCGAGCGCAGGGTGTCCTCGCCCGTCCAGTTCCGGATCACCTCCGGCTCCATGACGAGGAGGCCGAAGACCACGAAGAAGCCGAAGACGGCCAGCGAGAGCAGCAGCACCTGCACGATCTGCGCGATCAGCAGCATGAGCAGAAGGTTCGCCTTCTGCAGCCCGGCGATGTCCTCCTGCTCCATCACCTCCTGCGCCTCCCGGTCGTGGGCCGCGGCCCACTGCTCCAGGGGGGTGCCCCGACAGCCCGCGACCACCCGACCGACCTCGAGCTCGTCGTCGAAGACCTGGAGCTCCTCCGGCAGCCGCGCCAGCAGGAACGCGACCGTGATCGCCGTGAAGAGCGCCACGGTCAGCCACATCACCGAGCCGTCGAGCCTTGAGGCCACCTCCCACACCTCGGCGTTGATGAAGAGGAACGTGATGAAGAGCAGCAGCAGCGGCAGCGCCCGGGTCACGAGTGGGAACAGCTGGCCGAGGCTGCCGAGCGTGTGGCGGACCGCCCACCCGGCGATCACGCGGGCGCGCAGCGTGGTCAGCGCGTAGCCCAGGACCACCAGCAGCCCGACCGTCACGCCCCAGACGACGCCGGCGTCGAGGTCCACGTCATCGATGCCCCACGCGAGGCCGGTCCCGACGGCGGCCCCGAGCACCAGGGCGACCGCGAGGAGCCGCAGGAGGCGCGACCGCTCCAGGCCCCGCCGTACCTCCCCGCGCAGGTCGTCCACGAAGTAGGGCAGGCCGTGGGCCACGAACCACGCCTCGGTCGCCCGGCTGACCTCCCCCGCGCTCGTGGTCACGGCGTGAGCAGCTCTCGGGTGCGGCGTACGTCGTCGGCCATGGTGGCCAGCAACGGCTCGATCCCGTCGAACCGGACCATCCCTCGCAACCGGTCGACGAAAGCGATCTCGACCTCGACGCCGTAGAGCTCGAGGTCGTCGCGGTCCAGCGCGTACGCCTCGACCCGCCGGTCGCGCTCGCCGGCGAACGTCGGGTTGGTGCCCACGCTGATCGCCGCCGGATAGCGCTCGCCCGTGTCGGACCGGGTGAGCCACCCGGCGTAGACGCCGTCGGCCGGCGCCGCCCGGCCCGGGGCCAGCGGCACGTTGGCGGTCGGGTAGCCGAGCTCGCGGCCGCGCCGGTCGCCCTCGACGACGACCCCGCGCACGGCGTACAGCCGGCCGAGGGCCTCGGCGGCGCCCGCGACATCGCCGGTGGTGAGGCAGGTGCGGACGTACGTCGACGACCACACCTGCGGCCCGCCGTCGAGCGGCATCCCCTCGACGTCGAACCCGCGCCGGTCGCCGGAGGCCCGCAAGGTGGCGACGTCGCCGGACGCCCGGCTGCCGTAGCGGAAGTTGGCACCCACCACGACCGCTGCGGCGTGCAGCCCGTCCACCAGGATCCGGTCGACGAAGTCGTCGGGCGACCAGGCGGCGATCTCCCGCGAGAACGGCAACGCATACACGTGGTCGACGCCGCACCCGGCGAGCAGCAGCGCCCGCTCGTGCAGCGACGTCAGCATGGACGGCGCGTGCTCGGGTCGCAGCACGGCCATCGGGTGCGGGTCGAACGTGACGGCCACCAACGGCACCCCGCGTTCGTCGGCCAGCGCACGGGCGCGGCCGATCACGGACCGGTGACCGCGGTGGACACCGTCGAAGTTACCGATGACGACCACGGTGGGACCGAGGTCGGCGGGGATCTCCGCCACGGTTCGCCAGACGTGCACGGCAGAAACCCTACTGGCGGCTCACCTGGTAAAGACCGCGACCGCCCGGGCCGTGTCGCCCTGCTGCTCGTAGAGCGCCAGGAACTCGCCGTCGGGGGCGAACAGCGCCACCGGTCCGGCGGCGGGAAGGTCGACGGCGAGCCTCCGGCCGTGACGGACGTCGGCGGCACCCGCCTCGTCGAGGTCGTACGCCGGGAAGGCGGATCGGGCGGCGTCGGCGATCGGCAGCAGGTCGAGGTCGTCAGCCAGCTCATCGAGGGTGCTCGCCCGGGCCAGGTCGAACGGGCCGACCGCGGTCCGCCGCAGAGCGGTCAGATGTCCACCGACGCCCGAGAGCCCCACCGACGTCGCGGGCGATCGCACGGACGTAGGTGCCGCTCGAGCAGCGCACCTCGACGTCGACGTCCGCACCGCGGACGTCGATCACGTCGAGCGCGTGCACCGTCACACGACGCGGCGCCAGCGTGACGTCCTCGCCCTCGCGGACCCGCTGGTAGGCCCGCTTGCCGTCGACCTTGACCGCCGAGACGGCCGACGGCACCTGCTCGAGCTCGCCGACCTGGGCGGCGAACGCGGCGCGGATCGCCTCCTTCGTCAGCTCGCTGGTCGGCAGCGGTCGCGACGACCTGACCCTCCGCGTCGTCGGTGGTGGTGCTGACGCCGAGGCGGACCGTCGCGGCGTACGACTTCTCGGTGAGCATCAGGTGCCCGAGCAGCCGGGTGGCCCGGTCGACGCCGAGCACCAGGACGCCGGTCGCCATCGGGTCGAGCGTGCCGGCGTGGCCGACCTTGCGGGTGCCGGCCAGCCGTCGGACCCGCCCGACGACGTCGTGCGAGGTGAGGCCGCCGGGCTTGTCGACGACGACCAGCCCCGACGGCGGCCTGTGGAGCCGAGGCCAAGGCGTCTCGAGGGGTCACTCGCCTCCTCGTCGGTCTTGTCGGTCTGGGGCGTCGGTCCACCGCAGCCGCAGGGCCGGGCGTCTGGGGACTTGTAGGGATCGGCCTCGCCGGCGTACGCCGAACCGCGGCGCGCCGCGGCCTCCTCGTCGAGCGCGCGCGCCTTGGCGAGCACGTCGTCGAGGTGGCGCGCGTTCTCTGGCAGCGCGTCCTGCACGAAGGCGAGGGTCGGGGCGTGCCGCATCCCGAGCTGCTTGGCGACCTCGGAGCGCAGCAACCCCTTGGCCGACTCCAGCGCGGCCGCTGTGCTGTCGAGGTCGTCCTCCTCGCCGAGCACCGTGTAAAAGACGGTCGCCTGCTGGCTGTCACCGGTCACCCGGACATCGGTCACCGTGACGAAGCCCAGCCGCGGGTCCTTGATCCGCCGTTCCAGCATCTCGGCCACGATCACCTGGATCCGGTCGGCGATCTTCCGCACCCGCGGGTTGTTGCTGCTCATCGTCGGTCCTCAGGCACTTCTGTCGGTTTCCCCGCATCAGCGGGGAAGTTGGCACTTCCCGGGGGAAGTTTCGGCCAGTAGGTGCAGGTTTCCCCGCTTGAGCGGGGAAACCTGCGCCACGAACCCAGCGCTCAGTCGCGCGGGATCTCGCGCATCTCGAACGCCTCCACGACATCGTCGATCTTGATGTCCTGGTAGTTCCGCAGCACCAGGCCGCACTCGAAGCCCTCGCGGACCTCGGACGCGTCGTCCTTCTCCCGGCGCAGCGAGGCCAGGTCGAGGTTGTCGGCGACGACCGCGCCGTCGCGCAGCAGCCGGACCTTCGCGTTGCGCCGGATGACGCCGTCGATGACCATGCAGCCTGCGATGTTGCCGGCCTTGGACGAGCGGAAGATCTCGCGGATCTGCGCCTGCCCGAGCACCGACTCCTCGAACTCCGGCTTGAGCATGCCCTTCAGCGCGGCCTCGATCTCGTCGATCGCCTGGTAGATCACGGTGTAGTACCGGATCTCCACGCCTTCCTTGTCGGCCATCTCGGTCGCCTTGCCCTGCGGGCGGACGTTGAACCCGATGATGATCGCGTCGGAGGCCGCGGCCAGGTCGACGTTGGTCTCGGTGATCGCACCGACACCGCGGTCGATGACCCGCAGGTTGACGTCGTCACCGACGTCGATCTGCGACAGCGCGTCCTCGAGCGCCTCGACCGAGCCGGACACGTCGCCCTTGAGGATCAGGTTGAGCTCCTGCGTCTCGCCCTTCTCCATGGAGGCCATGAAGTCCTCGAGGGTACGGCGCACGCGACGCTTGGCCTGCATGGCCGCCCGCTCGCGGGCCTCCCGCTTCTCGGCGATCTGGCGCGCCATCCGGTCGTCGTCGACCACGATGAAGTTCTGACCGGCGCCGGGGGCGGCGTTCAGTCCGAGCACCATGGCGGGGCGAGCCGGGTCGGCCTCCTCGATGTTGTCGCCGTGCTCGTCGAGCATGGCGCGGACCCGGCCGTAGGCCGGACCGGCCACGATCGAGTCGCCGACCCGCAGCGTGCCGCGCTGGACCAGCACGGTCGCCACCGGGCCGCGGCCACGGTCGAGGTGCGCCTCGACCACGAGGCCCTGGGCGTCCTGGTCGGGGTTGGCCCGCAGGTCGAGCGAGGCGTCAGCGGTGAGGATGACGGCCTCGAGCAGGCCCTCGAGGTTGGTACCTGCCTTGGCCGACACGTCGACGAACATGGCGTCGCCGCCGTACTCCTCGGGGATCAGGCCGTACTCGGTCAGCTGGCCCCGGACCTTGGTGGGGTCGGCGTCCGGCTTGTCGATCTTGTTGACCGCGACCACGATCGGGACCTGCGCCGCCTTGGCGTGGTTGAGGGCCTCGACCGTCTGCGGCATCACACCGTCGTCGGCCGCCACCACGAGGATCGCGATGTCGGTCGCCTGCGCACCGCGGGCACGCATGGCGGTGAACGCCTCGTGGCCCGGGGTGTCGATGAACGTGATCCGTCGCTCGTTGCCGTCGACCTCGGTGGTGACCTGGTAGGCGCCGATGTGCTGCGTAATGCCACCGGCCTCCTTGTCGACCACGTTGGCGTCGCGCAGCGCGTCGAGCAGCTTGGTCTTTCCGTGGTCGACGTGACCCATCACGGTCACGACCGGGGGCCGGATGGCCAGGTCGGACTCGTCGCCCTCGTCCAGGCCGAACTCGAGGTCGAACGACTCGAGCAGCTCGCGGTCCTCGTCCTCGGGCGAGACGACCTCGACGACGTAGTTGAGCTCCTCGGCGAGCAGCTCGAACGTCTCGTCGTTGACCGACTCGGTCGCGGTCACCATCTCACCGAGGGAGAACAGCATCTGCACCAGCGAGGCGGCGTCGACGTTGATCTTGTCCGCGAAGTCGGTCAGCGAGGAGCCACGCGCGAGACGCACGGTCTCGCCGTTGCCCTTGCGGACGCGCACACCGCCGATCGTCGGGGCCTCCATGGCCTCGAACTCCTGGCGACGCGCACGCTTCGACTTGCGGCCACGACGCGACGGGCCGCCGGGGCGACCGAAGGCACCCTGGGTCTGGCCACGCTGGCCGGGGCGGCCACGGCCACCCGGGCCGCCGAAACCACCGCGGCCGGGAGCGCCGGCACCGGCGCCGGGAGCGCCACCACCGGGTGCCCCGCCGCGACCACGGGCCGGGGCACCGCCGCGGCCGGGACCGCCGGCTCCGCCACGACCCGGAGCGGCAGGACGACCGCCGGGACCACCGCCGAAGGCGGCCGGGGACTTGGGCATCATCGCCGGGTTGGGCCGCGGCATGCCGGGACGGCCGGCGCCACCCGCGGGCGGGCGCGGCGGACGGGTGTCGTCCTGGCTGGCCTCACGGGGCGCAGGCGCCGGACGGCGGCCCATGCCCTGGCTGGACGCGAACGGGTTGTTGCCCGGACGCGGGGTACCGGGTCGACCGACCGGGCGCGGAGCCGGCGTGCCACCGGGCTGGCCACCGGGCTGGGACGCCGGTGCCTTGGGCGCGGCGGGCCTGGGAGACGCGGCGGCCGGGGCCTCGGGCTCGCCCGGGGACTCCCCGGCCGGGTCGGCGGGCGGCTCCTCGGCCGCGGGCGCCTCGGCGGGCTCCGGCTGCTCGACGACCGGCTCCTCGACCGGCTCGGCCTGCTTGCCCGGCGGCTTCGGGGTCGCCTTCTTGGCGGCCGGCTTCTCAGCCGGCGCCTCGGCGGGGGCGGCCGACGCTGCGGCCGTCTTCAGCTGGTCGCCGTACTCCTTGCGGAAGCGCATCTCGGCGGGCAGCTCGACAGTGGAGCTCGCCGACTTGACGAACTCCCCCATCTCCTTGAACTTCTCGAGAACGAACTTGCTCTCGACTCCGAACTCTTTGGCGAGCTCGTGAACTCGGGTCTTGGCCACGTTTCTCCTTCTGGCCCGAGACCCGAACTCCGGGTGACGCTCAGACCGTTGGTGGTTGTGCTGCGAACAGCGGGCTCATCGCGAGGTACTCATCGAGTGCTCATGAGCTGTTGCTCCAGTTTCTGTCGGTCGGTCACATGTCATGCGAGGCGAGATACTCCCCCACCGGTACGCCGGTCAGCCCCGCTCCGGCCCGAAGGGCTCGGGCGAACGCTCGCCGCCGCGCCGCGAGGTCGTAGCACGCGGTCGTGGGGTGCAGATGCGCCCCGCGGCCTGGTGCCGTGCCGTCCGGATCCGGGACGGCGGCCGGCTGGCCGTCGCTTCCGGTGCCGAGGACGACCCGTAACAACTCGCTCTTGGCGGCCCGCTCCCGGCATCCGATGCAGGTCCGGACCGGGGTCCGGGCAGGGGACGTCGAAAGGCTGGCCACCGCCCGTCACTCTAGCCCGTCCCGCCCAGGAACCGCGAACCGACCGGGCCGGGTCGGCACGCCGTAACGTTTACGGGACGAGCAACGACCACCGTGGCGGGCGAGGGATCCGATGCATCGCGCCGGGACGGAAGGAGGTGCCCACGTGCGCCAGCGCACCGGCAGCACGCTCGCCGTCCCGGTCCTGGCCTGGGGTCTGTGCGGGCTCTTCGGGCTGCTGGGGGCGGCCTCCGTGGTCCTGTTCACCCTCGGAGGCGCAGACGCGCTGGACCTGATCGCGGTCCTGGTGGTCGGCTACGCGCTGGTCGGCGCGCTGGTGGCGGTTCGCGAGCCGTGGAACGCGGTGGGCTGGCTGATGCTCGCGATCGCGATCGCTTTCGCTCTCCAGAGCCTGGTCGAGGCCTACGTCCTCGACCCCGACCGCCTCGGGGTGGTCGCGGTCGGGTGGGTCGGCAGGTGGGTGTGGTACTTCTGGATCTACCTGGCCGCGATCATGCTGCCGCTGGTCTTCCCCGACGGCCGGCTGCTGTCGCCCCGATGGCGGGGCGTGCTGTGGCTCGGCGTGATCTCGTTGGTGTGCTCGTTGCCCGCCGAGGCGCTGGCCGCGGGCCCGCTCGACGTGGAGTCGCCCGAGCCGATCCCGAACCCGCTGGGGGTCACCGGCCCGGCCGCCTCCGCCCTGACCGTCCTCGGCGTCGTCGGCGACGCGCTCCTGGCCGCGTCCGTGATCTTGAGCATCGCCTCGCTGGCGCGGCGGCTGCGGGGTTCGACCGGGCGGCAGCGGCAGCAGCTCAAGTGGTTCGGCTACGTGGGCGTGCTGGCTCTGGGTGGCCTGCTGCTGGCCATGGTCGAGGTCTTCTGGACCGCCGTCGGCAATCCTGGTGCGCCGACCTGGCCCCTCGTCGTGGGAGCCGTCGGTTGGATGAGCGCGCTGATCCTCCTGATCGCCGGCATCCCGATCGCGGTCGGGGTCGCCATCCTGCGTCACCGTCTCTACGACATCGATCTCGTCATCAGGCGGACCCTCGTCTACGGGTCGCTCACGTTGACCCTCGCGGGGGTCTACCTCATCTCGGTGCTGAGCCTGCGGGCGGTGCTCGCGCCCGATGACCGGGCAGTCAGACCTGGCCGTCGCCGCGTCCACCCTTGCCGTGGCCGCACTGTTCCGCCCTGCGCGCGGGCGCATCCAGCACGCCGTCGACCGTCGCTTCTACCGCAGCAGGTACGACGCCGTCCGCACCGTCGAGACCTTCTCCGGTCGGCTGCGCCAGGAGGTCGACCTCGCAGCGGTCCGGACGGATCTGGAGTCGGTGGTGCACGAAACCGTGCAGCCCGCGCACGTGTCGCTGTGGCTCAGGAGAACGGCACCGCCCTCGTGAGCGAGGGACCTCACGTGGTCACGCGACGGCTATCCTCACCCGTCGCTGCTGGGGTCGTCCTCGTCGGACCGGATGTCGATCCGCCAGCCCGTGAGCCGCGCGGCGAGCCGGGCGTTCTGGCCCTCCTTGCCGATGGCGAGCGAGAGCTGGAAGTCGGGGACGATCACCCGCGCCGACCTCTCCTCCGCCGAGACCACCTCGACGGCGGTGACCTGCGCCGGTGACAGCGCATTGGCCACGAGCCGAACCGGGTCGTCTGACCAGTCGACGATGTCGATCTTCTCGCCGTGCAGCTCCGACATCACGTTGCGCACCCGCTGACCCATCGGCCCGATGCACGCGCCCTTCGCGTTCACCCCGGGGACCGTGGAGTGGACGGCGATCTTGGTGCGGTGGCCCGCCTCGCGGGCGATCGCGTGGATCTCCACGGAGCCGTCGGCGATCTCGGGGACCTCCAGCGCGAACAGCTTCTTCACGAGGTTCGGGTGGGTCCGTGACAACGTGATCTGGGGCCCGCGCATCCCCTTGCGGACCGACACGACGATGCACTTGATGCGGGTGCCGTGCGAGTAGCGCTCGCCGGGCACCCGTTCGCCGGCCGGCAGCAACGCCTCCAGCTTGCCGAGGTCGACCATCACGTCGTCGGGGTTGCGGCCCTGCTGGATGACGCCGGAGATGATGTCGCCCTCCTTGCCGGAGAACTCACCGAACTTGATGTCGTCCTCGGCGTCGCGCAGCCGCTGCAGCATGATCTGCTTGGCGGTCGTCGCGGCGATCCGGCCGAACCCGTCCGGAGTGTCGTCGTACTCCCCGACCTTCTCGCCCTCGTCGTCGAGCTCGGCGGCGTAGACCGTGACGTGCCCGCTCTTGCGGTCCAGCTCGACCCGCGCCTGCTCCTGCGCCCCCGGGGTCTTGTGGTACGCCGTGAGCAGGGCCTGCTCGATGGCCTCGACGAGCACCTCGAAGGAGATCTCCTTCTCGCGCTCGAGCGCGCGCAGGATCGTGAGATCGATGTCCATGGTCAGGCCTCCTTGCCGGTGGATGTGGCGCCGGGACGGTTGAACTCGATCTGCACCAGGGCCTTGGCGACGTCGGCGAACGCGAGCCGCCGCCGGATGCCGGAGACGTCGAGCTCGGCGGCCTCGTCGTCACTCTCCACGATCCGGCCGGTGACGACCTCGCCGCCGGTCGTCGTCACCTTGACGAGCCGGTCGGCGTTGCGCCGCCAGTGCCGGGGCAGGGTGAGGGGCCGGTCGACCCCGCGCGAGGTGACCTCGAGCGTGTAGGGCTGCTCCCCCATGACGTCGGACGCGTCGAGCACCTGGGACACCGCGCGGGTTGCCTCAGCGACCTCGTCGAGGGTGACGCCGCCGTCCTGGTCGACCGCGACACGCAGGATGCGTCGCTTGCCGGCAGGGGTGATCTCGACGGCCTCGACGTCGAGACCGAGGGCACGCAAGGGGTCGGACAGCTCCGCTTCGATGCGGTCCCGGGTGGCGTCGTGTCTGGCGCTGGTCACGGGCGTTGACCTCCTTGTGCAGTTGGAGCACCCACGATAGCGGCTGGTCCGACGTCGCCGCGCGGCACCGGGAGGCGGCCGGGCTAGGGTCTGCCGCGTGACCGGAACCCCGCCCCTGCGCACCACGCGACGGCGCGTGCTGCGGGCCCCCGCGGCTGCGGTGGCCGCCGGCCTGGTGGCCGCCGGTTGCGACCTCTCCGGCTCCGCCGGGCCGGGCACGGAGACCCCCTCGCCGACGGCATCGGGGTTCCCGGGTCCGAGCTCCACCCCGGCCCCGGACCCCGACGTGGAGCTGGTCGCGCGGGTCCGGAGCGAGGTGGCCGGTGCTGCTGCGCTGGTGACCGCCGCCGGCGCCGGTCGGCCCGCCCTCGCCCGGGAGCTGGCTCCCCTCGCCCGGCTGCACCGGCGCCACCTCGAAGCACTGCCCGGTGACGACCAGGAGGCTCCGTCGGCCGCGGTCCGCGGGGACGCCACGGCCGCCCGGCGACGGGTCCGGGACCGCGAGGCGGGGCTGCAGGGGGCGCTCGCCGACGCGGCGATGGCGGCCAGCAGTGGCCCGCTCGCCGCGCTGCTCGCGAGCATGTCGGCAGCGGTCGCCCAGCGGCTCGTCGTCACGGGGACCGGCCGGTGACCCCGCTCGACGCGCTCCAGACGTCGCTGGCGGCCGAGCACGCGGCCCTCCACGTCTACGGCGCGCTGGGTGCGAAGACCTCCGCCTCCGCGACCCCGCAGCTGTACGCCGAGCTGGTGGCGGCCTACCAGGCGCACCGCGAGCTGCGCGACGAGCTGACGGCGGCGGTGCGCGAGGCGGGCGGCGAACCGGTGGCGGCCGAGCGCGGCGTACGAACTGCCGGCACCGCTCGACACCGCCGACGCCGTGACCCGGGCGGCACTGGACGTGGAGCGTCGCTGTGCCGCGACGTACGCCTGGACGGTCGAGCAGACGAGCGGCCCGGGACGCCGGCTGGCGGTCACCGCCCTGACACGTACCGCGGTCCGCGCCCTGGCGTTCCGGGGAAGTCCCGAGATCTTCCCCGGTCTGCAGCAGTAGCGCGGACCGCGAAACCGGAAACCCCTGTCCGGCCGTGGAGCTCGTCCGGCGTGGGGTGCTGGACGACGACTCCTGCACAAGATTGCATCACCGCAGGTCAGGCCGCGACGGGTTTGGATCCTCACCTTTTCGCATTGCACATTTGTGCAACCGCCGGCAGGCGTGCCTCGGGCCCGCGGTCTGGACCGCGGGCCCGAGGGGTCGTGCTCGGTGAGGACCTGCCCTCAGCGGCGGTAGGCCGCCCACATCTGGTCCATCCGGGTGCTCTGGCCCGGGGAGAACTGGGTGTAGCAGGTGTCGTAGCTGTAGTCCATGTAGTTGTGGATCGGGTCCAGACCCGGCAGGGAGCACGAGTCACGCCCGGCGGGGCAGCCGTCGGTCGGGCTGCTCTGCGCCGGGGTGTCCGACACCTCGTCGTTCAGCGTCGGTACACCCGCCCTGGAACGTGTGGTAGAGCCCGAGCCAGTGGCCGACCTCGTGGGTCGCGGTCTCGCCCAGGTTGTAGTTCTGGATGGGGCCGCCGGGCAGGGATCCGAAGTGGACCCGCACACCGTCGGTGCCGGGGCTCTGGGCGTAGTCCCACGGGAACTGCGCGATGCCGAGGTACTGGAAGTTGACCAGCCAGATGTTCAGCGCGTTGGCGCCGCCCTTGTGGGTCTGCTTCCGGTACTTCTTCGAGGCCCCGTCCTTGTGCCAGGTGTCGTTGTAGAACCGGTCGACCCCGGCCAGCGTGAAGGAGAAGGACGTGTGCGCCGCGTTGCTGTCCTCGTTGCCGGCGAAGGTGTTGTTGAGGACGGCGATCTGCCGCGTGATCTGCTGGTTGGTCACGTCGCCGGTGCCGTCCTTGGCGGCCATGACGTGGACGTAGACCGGGACGCTGACAGCGGCCGCGGTCGGCTTCCCGCTGGTCGTCAGGATCCGCTTCGTGCGCGTGCTGATCGCACGCTGCTCCCTGGCGCTGACGGCGCGGGTGTCGTGGCCCCACCCGCCCCGCGCGGCGTCGCCCTGGCCGTGCCCGTCGACGACCACGCAGGTCTGGTCGCCCGCGACGACGACCGCCTGAGAGGGGGCCGCCAGCCCCATGAGCCCGATCGTCGCTGCCCCCAGGGCTGCCGCCCCGAGTCGTCGCAGTCCGCTGTTGCGCATCGTGATGGTGTCCTCTCGTCCGGGCCACCCGGAGGTGGCCGCGCCGGTGCCCGACTGGACCGGCGACCCCACCCTGCCGCAACGATCGGACCCTTGGCGAGGGTCAGGGACGAGATTCGTCAGTCCGCGACGGCCCACGCCGGACGATCGCCGGGATCTCCGCCAGGTCGTGCGCGACGGCGTCCGGCTCGCCCTCGGTGTGGCCGAGCTGCGCCGCCGGGATGTCGCTGTGGGGAATGTGGATGGTGCGGAGACCGGCGTTCGCGGCGCCCCAGATGTCGTCGAACAGCCGGTCCCCGACGTACACGCACCGGTCGGGGTCGGTCACGCCCACGGCGGCCATGGCGGCCTCGAACGCGTGGGGCGACGGCTTCGTCCACGCGGATCTCGCTCGTGTAGACGTCGCCGTCCAGCAGGTCGAGCACGCCGTCGCGGCGGAAGAACTCCTCGTGCCAGGTCCGCGGCCAGACCGTGTTGGAGAGCACCCCGACCTTGAGGCCGCTCGCCTTCAGGGACTCCCACATCGGCCGGACGGCCGGGTCGGTCGTGGTGTGCGGCTCCCAGAAGTCGTGGTACGCCGTGAGGCAGCTCCGGGTCGTGGTCGAGCCCGGCCTCGGCGAACAGGTCGGCGATCGTCGCGCTCTGCTGGTGGTCGCGGCTGCGGCCCCACACCGCGTCGCCGGCCGCGAGCAGCCGGCTCGTGATCTCCTCGCGCGGGTGGTGGGCGTCGACCACTGCCTCGGCCAGCGCGACCGACTCGGCATGGAAGTCGATGTCGTGCCAGCGGGTCAGGGTGCCGCCCCAGTCGAAGATGACGGCCTCCAGCCGGTCACCCGCCACGGACGAGTCCCACCAGGTGAGCGGCCGCCTCACCCACGCGCACGTCGGTGCCGCTCCCCCGACGCCCGGTCACGGACCTCGACGACGCCGTCGGCGAGGCCGCGGCCGACCGTGACGATGGTCGGCACGCCGATCAGCTCGGCGTCCTTGAACTTCACGCCCGGGCTCACCTTGCCGGCGCGGTCGTCGTAGAGGACGTCGACCCCCTGGCGTGCGAGCTCCTCCGCGAGCGAGGCGGCGGCCTCGAAGATCTCGCCGTCCTTGCCCGCGGCCACGAGGTGGACGTCGGCGGGCGCGACCGCGCGCGGCCAGCACAGGCCGAGCTCGTCGAGCGTGTTCTCAGCGATCGCGGCGACCGCGCGCGTCACCCCGATGCCGTAGGAGCCCATCGTGACCGTGACCAGCTTGCCGTTCTCGTCGAGCACCTGGAGGCCGAGCGCCTCGGCGAACCAGCGGCCGAGCTGGAAGATGTGGCCCATCTCGATGCCGCGGGCGGACTCGAGCGTGCCGTCGTCGCAGTGGGGACAGGCGTCCCCGTCGCGCACCTCGGCAGCCTCGATGGTGCCGTCGGCGGTGAAGTCGCGGCCGGCGACCAGGTCGATGACGTGTGAGCCGGGCACGTCGGCACCGGTCACCCAGCGGGTGCCCTCCGACACCCGGGGGTCCACCAGGTAGCGGATGCCGGAGGCGGACTTCTCGCGCCAGCGCGGCCGGACCGATGTAACCCTTGACCAGCGCCGCGTGCTTCTTCAGCTCTGCGTCGTCCATGGGCTCGACCTCGATCGGCTCGAGCTGGCCCTCGAGGCGCTTCTGGTCGACCTCCCGGTCACCCGGCACGCCGATCGCGAGCGGCTCGCGACGGCCGTCCGGGTGCTTGAGCACGACCAGCACGTTCTTGAGCGTGTCGCCGGCCGCCCAGGGCCGGTCGTCACGGGGGAACGCCACGTTCAGGTGGTCGACCAGGGTCTGGATGGTCGGGGTGTCGGGGGTGTCCTCGGCGTGCGCGGCGGGGACGTCGTCGTACGGCGCGGGGGCGGGCGGCCGGACGGCGACCGCCTCGACGTTGGCGGCGTAGTCGCAGCTGGTGCAGCGGACGTAGGTGTCCTCGCCCACGTCGGCCTTGGCCAAGAACTCCTCCGACTTCGACCCTCCCATCGCGCCACTGGTCGCCTTGACGATGGCGTAGTCGAAGCCGAGCCGGTCGAAGGTCTTGATGTAGGCCTCGCGGTGGGCGGCGTACGACCCGTCGAGACCCTCGTCGGTGGTGTCGAAGGAGTAGGAGTCCTTCATGATGAACTCGCGACCACGGAGCACGCCCGCGCGTGGCCGCGCCTCGTCGCGGTACTTCGTCTGGATCTGGTAGAGCCAGACCGGCAGGTCCTTGTAGGAGGAGTACATGTCCTTCACCGCGAGGGTGAACAGCTCCTCGTGCGTGGGACCGAGCAGGTAGTCGCCGCCCTTGCGGTCCTGGAGCCGGAAGATGCCGTTGCCGTAGGTCGTCCACCGGTTGCTGGCCTCGTAGGGCTCGCGCGGGAGCAGCGCCGGGAAGGAGAGCTCCTGGGCCCCCATCGCGTCCATCTCCTCGCGGATGACCTGCTCGATCTTGCGCAGCACCCGCAGGCCGAGCGGCAGCCAGGTGTAGATGCCCGGGGCGTTGCGTCGGATGTAGCCGGCTCGGACGAGCAGCCGGTGGCTCGGCACCTCGGCGTCCGCGGGGTCGTCGCGAAGCGTGCGCACGAACAGGCTGGACATCCGCAGGATCATGACGCGCAGGCTACTTGTCGGGCGGCGGTGCCTGCGAACCAGTTCACGCGCCGTCGACCGTGACGAGGAAGTCCTCCCTCACGAGCCGAGGACAGGGCGGGCAGGCCGTCACAACCATCCGTGTCCCGCGTGCGTCTACACATCGAGACCGGGATCAGCCCGGTCCACCACCTCGGGGGAGACCGATGAAGATCATGCTCGCCGCTGTCGCGGCCGTCGCTGCCACCGCGGCCCTCCTCGCCGGCGGCCTGGCCGGCCCGGCCGCCTCGGCGCCGGAGCGCGCCGCCACGGTCGAGATCAAGCCCGGGTCGCTGGCGCGCGGCGAGAACCCGCAGATCCCGTTCCAGGACCGGAAGACCATCCTCGACGGCGACCTGGCCATCGACGTGGACGTCAAGAACATGTGGCTCGTCGGCAAGTCCGGCGACGAGTACGTCGTCCTCACCTGGGGCTCGGGCAACCGCTACCAGCTCCGCCGGGTCGACGCCGACGGCAACCTCACGCTGATCCGCCGCGGCGGACCGGTGCTCGCCAGCGCGGTGCTGTCCGGCGACGGGTCGCGGTTCGCCACCGCCGACGCCGGTCGGAACCACTCCACGGTGCGGGTGTTCGACGCGACCGACGGCACGCTCCTGGCCAGCCGGGTCGTCCTGGGCACGGCCAGTGTCCTCGACCTGGACGACACGCGGGTCGTGATCGGCAGCTGGGGTCCGAACCGGACCCTCTCCTGGAACACCACCACCGACCGCCGCCGGGTGCTCGTCGAGAAGGTCGGCTACGAGGCCTCGATCGAGGCCGACCGGCTGGCGTGGTTCACCCGCGACCCGTACCGCAACGGTTGCAGCGTCGTGGCGACCCTGTCGGACACCGACACGAGGCTGTGGCGCTCGTGCGAACAGCGGGTCGAGGAGTTCGCGGCCGGCGGTGCCCACGTGGCCACGGTCGGCGCTGCTCTCGGACGGGATCGGCCCGAGCGAGGTCCAGCTGCGCGAGGTCGACGGAACGCGTCTCGACCGCTACCGGGCGCTGTGGTTCGGCCGGATCGCCTTCGAGGACGCGGACACCCTCCTCCTGCACGCGTTCGGTGCGCAGAAGGCGGCGATCGTCCGGTGCACCGACGGTACCTGTGAGCGGGCGTCGCGGCTGCGGGCGGCCGTCGCCTAGGACCTCAGGTCTAGAACATCACGGTCGCGAACGTGGCCGTCTGCCGGAACCCGACTCGTTCGTAGATCCGGCGGGCGGCCATGTTGTAGTCGTTGACGTAGAGGGACACGACCGGCGCCAGGTCGGCGCGGATGGCGGCGACCACCGCCGCCATGCCCGCGGAGCCGATCCCCCGACCCCGCCGGTCGGGTGCGACGTACACCCCCTGGACCTGGGCGGCGTACGGCGACAGGCAGGCCACCTCGGCCTTGAACACGACCTCACCGTCCTCCAGCCGCGCGAACGACCAGCCGCGGGCGACCAGGTTGCGGACCCGGGTGCGGTAGAAGTCGGCCCCGCCGAACGCCTCGGGGCTGATCCCGACCTCCTCGGTGTACATCGCCACGCAGGCGGGGTAGAGCACGTCCGCCTCGGCCAGCGTCGTGCGGCGTACGAGCGGGTCGGGCGCGACGCGTGGCTCGGTCGAGATCTCCAGGTGCGGCTGGTCCCACCGCTGGTCGCGCGGTGTGCCCCACGTCTCCGCGACGGCGTCCCAGATCGCACGCACGGGCTCGAGCGGTCCGACGATCGTGGTGGCGGTGCGCGGACGGGCCAGCGCCCGCTCGGCGAACACCCGGGCGTCGTCGGGGCCTGCCTGGACCGGGACCAGGTTGGCGCCGACATGGCAGGCGGAGCGCAGCTCGCCGCCGTCGAACCGGCCCCAGACCTCGCCGCCCAGCCAGCGCGGCTCGAGGTTGGTGACGCGCGCGCGGTGCGCCGCGAAGACGTTGAGCACCGGGTCGCGCGCCGCCAGCCTCTGGAACGCGTCGAGGTCGGACGCGCCCAGCACCTTCACCCCGTGGCGCGTGGTCAGCACAGCGAGAGCCTACGGGCGGACGGCGATCGTGAGGAGACGGATTCACCACGTCTCCGACAGCCTCGGGCAGGCCACGGAGCAAGCACGATCAAGGCGCCCGCTGCCGAGTCGTGATGGGGTGAGGGCGTGACGGAGCAGACGCAGCGAGTGGCCCTGGTCGCCGGAGCCACGCGAGGCTGCGGCCGCGCGATCGCGGTCGAGCTGGGTCGGGCCGGGTTCCACGTGTACGCGACCGGCCGGTCGAGCCGGGCGGGAGGGCGGTCTGAGATCGGGCGCCCGGAGACGATCGAGGAGACCGGTGAGCTGGTCGAGGCCGCTGGTGGGGCGGTGACGGCGCTCGTCGTCGACCACGAGGACGGCGACGCCGTGGCCGACCTCGTCGCGCGGGTCGAGGCTGAGCACGGCCGGCTCGACGTGCTGGTCAACGACATCTTCGGCGGCGACCGCTACGCCGAGTGGGAGAAGCCGCTCTGGGAGCACGACCTCGACGGCGGCTGGCGGATGATCGGGATGGGTGTGCGCACACACCTCGTCACCGCCCACCACGCGCTGCCGCTGATGCTGCGCACGGCCGGGCCCGGGTCGTCCGGGCTGGTGGTGGAGATGACCGACGGCACGTTCGAGGCGAACCGCGAGTTCCGGGCGGGAGTCGGCTTCTACTACGACTTCGTGAAGGCCTGCGTCCAGCGGATCGTCGTCGGGCTGACGCACGAGCTGCGCGACCTCCCGGTCACCGCGCTGGCGGTCACGCCCGGCTGGATCCGGTCGGAGGCGATGCTCGAGCACTTCGGGGTGCGCGAGGACACCTGGCGCGACGCCCTGGAGAAGGTGCCGGGCTTCGCGATCAGCGAGTCGCCGACGTACGTCGGACGCGGGGTCGCCGCGCTGGCGGCTGACCCGGGACACGGTCGCTGGGCCGGCGAGTCGCTCACGTCGTACGACCTGGCGGCGCGGTACGGCCTCACCGACGCCGACGGGTCGCGCCCGGACGCCTGGCGGCTGATCGCCGACCACGGGTTCGACCACGGCGACGCCGACGTCTCCGGCTACCGGTAGGCCGGGTCTGCTGCTCGGACGGCGCCGGCTGTAACACGCCGTCCACCACGCTGGCACGTCGTTGCAGGGGGCGGGAAGCGTGGTGAACAGCGTGTTACAAGCGTCAGGTCCGCCGCGACGGCGTCAGGACACCGACACGCTCGCCTGGCCGCCGTCGACCGGTTCCATCCCCTCGGCGAGCCGCATCGCCTCCTCGATCAGGGTCTCCACGATCTGGCTCTCGGGCACGGTCTTGATGACCTCGCCCTTGACGAAGATCTGGCCCTTGCCGTTGCCCGAGGCGACGCCGAGGTCGGCCTCGCGTGCCTCGCCCGGGCCGTTGACGACGCAGCCCATGACCGCGACCCGCAGCGGCACCTCGAGCCCGTCGAGGCCGGCCGTCACCTCGTCGGCGAGCTTGTAGACGTCGACCTGGGCACGCCCGCACGACGGGCAGGAGACGATCTCGAGCCGGCGCGGCCGCAGGTTGAGCGACTCCAGGATCTGGAGCCCGACCTTGACCTCCTCGACCGGCGGCGCGGAGAGGCTGACCCGGATGGTGTCGCCGATGCCGCGACTGAGCAGGGCACCGAACGCGACCGAGGACTTGATCGTGCCCTGGAACGCGGGACCGGCCTCGGTCACCCCGAGGTGGAGCGGCCAGTCGCCGGCCTCCGCGAGCAGCTCGTAGGCACGCACCATCACGATCGGGTCGTTGTGCTTGACGGAGATCTTGAAGTCGTGGAAGCCGTGCTCCTCGAAGAGGCTCGCCTCCCAGACGGCCGACTCGACCAGCGCCTCGGGCGTGGCCTTGCCGTGCTTCTCCATCAGCCGCTTGTCGAGGCTGCCGGCGTTGACGCCGATCCGGATCGACGTCCCGTGGTCCTTGGCCGCCTGGGCGATCTCCTTGACCTGGTCGTCGAACTTGCGGATGTTCCCCGGGTTGACCCGGACGGCCGCGCAGCCGGCCTCGATCGCGGCGAAGACGTACTTCGGCTGGAAGTGGATGTCGGCGATGACCGGGATCTGGCTCTTCTGCGCGATGGCCGGCAGCGCCTCCGCGTCGTCCTGGCTCGGGCACGCCACCCGGACGATGTCGCACCCGGACGCGGTGAGCTCCGCGATCTGCTGGAGCGTGGAGTTGATGTCGGACGTCAGCGTCGTCGTCATCGACTGGACCGAGATCGGATGGTCGCTGCCCACACCGACCTTGCCCACCTGGATCTGGCGCGTCGGGCGGCGCGGGGCCAGCACCGGCGGTGGCGCAGCGGGCATGCCCAGGTCGATGGTGGTCATGCGGCCCAGGTTAGCCGGGGTGGCCCCGGAATCAGGACTCGAGACTGAGCGGTACGACGAGGTCGCCCACGATCAGCACCACGCCGAGCACCAGGATCACCGAGGCCATGACGTAGGCGACCGGGAGCAGCTTCGCGACGTCGACGTACCCGGGGTCCGGTCGGCCGAAGCAGCCGCGCGAAGCCGCGCTTGATGCCCTCGTAGAGCGCGCCGGCGATGTGGCCGCCGTCGAGCGGCAGCAGCGGCACGAAGTTGAACATCCCGATGAAGAAGTTGAAGCCCGCGATGAGCAGCAGCAGCGAGACCGCCTTGTCGCCGACCGGGAAGTCGTCGGCCGAAGCCAGCTCGCCGGCGAACCGGCCACCGCCCACGATGCTGACGGGGCTGTCCTTCGCCCGCTCCTCGACGCCCACGATCGCCTTGGCCACGCCCCACACCTTCACCGGCAGCGTGCCGAGGGCGTGGACCGTGTCGACGGTCATCGACCCCATCCGGTCGAGCGTGTAGAGCACACCGCCGGTCCGCAGGTCCGCCACCGGTACGACGCCGAGGAAGCCGACCTGGACGAGCGTGTCGTCCGCGAGGCTGGTCGGGCGGAGCTCGACCGTCGTGTTGGTCGTCAGCGTCACCCGCTCGCCGTCGCGGAGGACGACGATCTCGGCGGCCCCGTCGTCGTTGGCCCGGATCAGCCGCTGGAGCTGCTGCCAGCCGGTGATCGTCTCGCCGTTGAACTCGACGAACTCGTCACCCTCCTGGAGCCCCGCCTGGCGGGCGGGTGTCGGGTCGTTCCGGAGCTCCTCGGCCGTGCACGCCCGCCCGTCCTCGGCGGCGGGCACGAGGCACGGCGCCACCTCGTCGACGACCGGGCTGACCACGGCCTCCTCGGGATCGGGGTTGCCGTAGAACGCGAAGACGGGGGCGAAGATGAAGAAGGCGATCAGCAGGTTCACCGTCGGCCCGCCGGCCATCACGACGACCTTCTTCCACGGTGCCAGCTTGTAGAAGAGCCGCGCCTCGTCGCCGGGCTTGATGTGCTCCTCCTCGGCGGCGCGTGCGTCCGAGATCAGCTGGGTGAACATCCCCGTGTTGGACCGCCGCAACCGGATCACCCGGTTGCCGTCCGCGTCGTAGACCGGGTGCTCGCGATCCTCGTCGAGCTGCTCGGCTCCCGGCGGCAGCATCCCGACGATCTTGACGTACCCGCCGAGCGGGATCGCCTTCACGCCGTACTCGGTCTCGCCGATCTGCCTGCTCCACACGGTCGGGCCGAAGCCGACGAACCACTGCGTGACCTTGCCGCCGAACCGTCTTCGCCGGGATCAGGTGCCCGAACTCGTGCAGCCCGATCGACGCGAGGATGGCGACCACGAAGATCACCACGCCCAGCGTGTAGTAGACGGCGGTCATGTCGAGTCCTCGCGGTGCTGGATGAGTTCGGCGGCGGCGGTGCGTGCCCACGCGTCGGCGGCGAGCACGCCGTCGACCGTGCAGCTGCTCCTCCGAGGGTACGTCGTGCTCCCGCAGCACCGCTGCCACTGTCGGGACGATGTCGACGAATCGCAACCTGCCGTCGTGGAAGGCCTCGACGGACACCTCGTTGGCCGCGTTGTAGACCGCCGGCGCGGTGCCGCCGCGCAGCCCCGCCTCGCGCGCCAGGGAGACGGCAGGGAACGGCCGTCGTCGTCGAGCGGCTCGAACCGCCAGTCGGCCGCCCGGGTCCAGTCGATCGGCGTCTCGGCGTCCGGCACCCGGTCGGGCCAGCCGAGGCCGAGCGAGATCGGCACCAGCATCGTCGGGAGTCCGAGCTGGGCGACCACCGCGCCGTCGGTGAACTCCACCATCGAGTGGATCAGCTGCTGCGGGTGCACCACCACGTCGATCGAGTCGAACGGGACGTCGAACAGGAGGTGGGCCTCGATGACCTCGAGACCCTTGTTGACCAGCGTGGCGGAGTTGGTCGTGACGACCTTGCCCATGGCGAAGTTCGGGTGGTCCAGCGCCTCGGCGGGGGTCACCTCGGCGAGCTGCTCGCGGGTCCGGCCGCGGAACGGCCCGCCGCTCGCGGTGAGCACGAGGCGGCGTACCTCCGTCGGCGGTGCCGGCGCGCAGGCTCTGCGCGATCGCGCTGTGCTCGCTGTCGACCGGCACGATCTGACCCGGCCGGGCGCGGTCGCGCACCAGCGGTCCGCCGATGATCAGGCTCTCCTTGTTGGCCAACGCGAGCGTCGTCCCGGTCTCGAGCGCCGTCGAGCGTCGGCCGCAGCCCGACGGCGCCGGTGATGCCGTTGAGAACCACGTCGGCGGCCAGGCCGGCCGCCTCGACGCTGGCGTCCTCACCCAGGCCCGAGAACGCCGGACGGAACTCGGCCACCTGACGTTCGAAGAGCTCCTCGTTCGACCCGCCCGCCGTCAGGCCGACGACCCGGAACCGGTCGGGGTTGGCCCGCACCAGGTCGAGGGCCTGGGTGCCGATCGACCCGGTCGACCCCAGCACCACCACGTCACGTCGCTGCACGGGCCCATCCTCGCAGCGCTCCGCCCGCGCCGGGCGGGGCGCCCGAGGAGCCGGTCGGATCAGACCTTCGGCTCGCCTCGCGTCAGGTCGTCCTCGACGGCGAGGTCGGCGTCGACCCGCGGGTCGCCCGCGTCGGCGTAGTAGTCGCCCGGCGTCGTGGCGTCACTGCCGTTCGACACCTTCGCCGCGTTCAGCGCCAACGTCACCACGACCGACACCACGATGTTGATCGCGAACGCCGTGAGGGCGATGTACCCCAGGTCGCCGAGCCCAGGGATCTCGGCCAGCGAGCCGCCGAACCGCTTGCCGGTGATCGGGCTGATGACGTTGTACGCCGAGTAGGTGCCGTAGCCGATGCCCACGGCCCAGCCTGCGAGCAGGCCCCAGCGGTGGAACCACCGCGTGTAGAGGCTGAACACGATCGCGGGGAACGTCTGGAGGATCCAGATCCCGCCGAGCAGCTGGAAGTTGATCGCGTTCTGCTTGTCGAGCGTGAGCACGAAGACCAGCGCGAACGCCTTCACGACGAGAGACGCGAGCTTGGAGACCTTGGCCTCCTGCGCCGGCGTGGCGTCCTTCTTGAGCCACTCCTTGTAGATGTTGCGGGTGAACGTGTTGGCGGCCGCGATCGACATGATCGCCGCCGGCACCAGCGCGCCGATCGCGATCGCCGCGAACGCGACGCCCGCGAACCAGCTCGGGAACATGTCCTCGAAGAGCTGCGGGATCACCAGCTGCGGGTTCGGCTCCCCGTCGAGGCCGATCGGCTGCGTGCCGGCGGCGATCGCGACCCAGCCGAGCAGCGCGAGCAGCCCCAGCACGAAGGAGTACGCCGGCAGGATCGCCGCGTTGCGCCGGATCGTGTTGCGGCTGCCCGACGAGAGGCTGGCCGTGACCGAGTGCGGGTACATGAAGAGCGCCAGCGCCGACCCGAGCCCCAACGTCGCGTAGGCCCACATCGTCCCGTCGCCGGGGATGAACGAGCCGGTCGGTGCGCCGGTGGCCTCGTTGGTGGTGGCCATCTTCTCCTCGGCCGCGCCGAAGATCGCGTCCCACCCGCCGACCTGCGAGGGCAGGTAGACGATCGCGACGATGATCACGAGGTAGATGAGCGAGTCCTTGACGAACGCGATGATCGCCGGGGCGCGCAGCCCCGACGAGTAGGTGTAGGCCGCGAGCAGCGCGAACGCGATGAACAGCGGCAGGTCCTTGGCGATGACGTTGTCGCCGCCGCCGAGCCCGACCACCTCGAGCACCGCCTGGATGCCGACGAGCTGCAGCGCGATGTAGGGCATCGTCGCCACGAAGCCGGTCACGGCCACCGCGAGGCTGAGCCCCCGGTCGTCGTACCGGCCACGGACGAAGTCGGCGGTCGTGACGTAGCCGTGCCGGTGGCTCACCGACCACAGCCGCGCCATGAAGATGAAGATGATCGGGTAGAGCACGATCGTGTAGGGCACGGCGAAGAAGCCGGCCACTGCACCGGTGGCGAACATCGCCGCCGGCACCGCCACGAACGTGTAGGCCGTGTAGAGGTCGCCACCGAGCAGGAACCAGGTGACCCAGGTGCCGAACTTCCGGCCGCCGAGCCCCCACTCGTCGAGGCTCTCGAGACTCTCGGCGCGGCGCCAGCGGGCCGCGAAGAAGCCCATCACCGTGACCAGCAGGAACAGCGCGACGAGCACGCCGAGCGCGACGCCATTCACCCCGCTCATCGGCGTGCCGCCAGGACCAGCTTGTAGGCCGTCCACGTCATGCCGGAGCACAGGAAGACCCACAGGAACTGGTACCAGAAGAAGAACGGGAACCCGAACAGCGTCGGATCCTCCCGCGTGTAGCTCGGTACCCACATGAGTGCCACGATCGGGATCAGCAGCAGGACCCCTGCCGCGACCAGCTTGCCCTTGTCGGTGTGCGGCACGCCGGGTTCGGCCCGCGCGCCATCGTCGTCCTGCCCGAGTTTCATGGCACCTGAGATTACCGAGATGACGGCCCGTCGGCTACGCCGTCCCGGCGAGCGCCTCCCCGACCACGCCGAACGCCTCGTCGAGCAGCTCGTCGCCGATCGAGAGCGGCGGCAGGAACCGGAACACGTTGCCCCAGGTGCCGCACGTGAGCGTGACGACCCCGGCCCGGTGGCAGGCGGCGTTGACGGCCGCGGCGCGGGCCGCGTCGGGCTCCGTGGTGCCCGGCGCGCACAGCTCGATCGCCATCATCGCGCCGCGGCCGCGGATGTCGGCGATGACCGGGTGCTCGGCTCGCAGCTTCTCGAGGTGGGTCTGCATCCGGTCGCCGATCGCGCGGGCGCGGGCGGCCAGGTCGTGGCTGCGCATCTCCTCGATCGCGCCGAGCGCGGCGGCGCAGGCGACCGGGTTCCCGCCGTACGTGCCGCCGAGACCGCCGGCGTGGACGCTGTCCATGAGGTCGGCCCGGCCGGTGACCGCCGCCAGCGGCAGCCCGCCGGCGATGCCCTTGGCCGCCGTGACGAGGTCGGGCACGACGTCTTCGTGGTCGCACGCGAACCAGTCGCCGGTGCGGCAGAAGCCCGACTGGATCTCGTCGGCGACGAACACGACACCGCGGTCGCGGCACCACTCGGCCAGGGCCGGGAGGAACCCGGGCGCCGGCACCACGAAGCCGCCCTCCCCCAGGATCGGCTCGATCACGACGCACGCCAGGTTGTCGGCACCGACCTGCTTGTCGAGCTGGTCGATCGCCCGGGCGGCCGCGGCCTCGCCGGACAGACCGTCGCGCAGCGGGTAGGACAGGGGCGCCCGGTAGACCTCCCCGGCGAACGGGCCGAAGCCGTTCTTGTAGGGCATGTTCTTGGCGGTCATCGCCATCGTGAGGTTCGTGCGGCCGTGGTAGGCGTGGTCGAACACCCCCACGGCGTCCCTGCCCGTCGCGACCCGAGCGATCTTCACGGCGTTCTCGACCGCCTCGGCGCCGGAGTTGAACAGCGCCGACTTCTTGTGGTGGTCGCCCGGCGTCAGCTCGGCCAGCGCCTCACAGACGTCGACGTACCCCTCGTAGGGCGTGACCATGAAGCAGGTGTGGGTGAACGCGTCCACCTGCTCGTGGACCCGCCGGCTCACCGACGCCGCGGCGTTGCCGACCGTGGTCACCGCGATGCCCGAGCCGAGGTCGATCAGCGAGTTGCCGTCCGCGTCGACGAGGACGCCCCCACCCGCCGCCGTGACGAACACCGGCAGCATCGTGCCCACGCCGTCCGCGACGTGGGTGCGCTTGCGCTCCAGGGCGGCGGTCGAGGCCGGGCCGGGGATCTCGGTGATCAGTCGGCGCTCCTGCGGGATCCCGGGTCCACCGGTCTGCGTGGTCATGTCAGCTCCTTCATCCCCCACGGCGAGCCGTAGGCGGTCAGCAGGTCGAGGAACGGGACGGCGTCGAACGCCTCCGGGCCGAGGATCCCCGCGCCCGACCAGGTGCCGTTCGCGAGCAGCTCGAGGGCGACCACCGGGTTGACGGCGGTCTGCCAGACCACGCACTGGTGGCCGTACTCGGCCATCACCGACTCGTTGTCGACCACGTGGTAGAGGTACGTCGAGCGGGGCCGGCCGTCCTTACCGGTCCCGGTCACCCACAGCCCGGCGCAGGTCTTGCCCGTCATCCGAGGGCCGACGGTGGCGGGATCGGGCAGCACCGCGGCGACCACGTCGCGCGGGCTCACCTCGACGCCCTTGACGCGGACCTGCTCGGTGCGGTCGAGCCCGAGCGTGTGGAGCACCTTGAGGATCGTGATGAACTCGTCGCCGAGGCCGTACTTGAACGTCACGCGCTTGCAGTCGATCCACCGCGGCATGAGGAGCACCTCCTCGTGCTCCACGTTGACGCACTCCACCGGGCCGATCCCCTCGGGGAAGTCGAAGACCTCGGGCTCGCTGAACGGCTCGGTCGTGAACCAGCCGCCGTCGACGTCCGCGCTCGCCCGCTCCCAGATCACCGGTGGGTTGAGGCACTCCTCGATCGTGGTCCACATCGAGAACGACGGCGCGAAGATCTCGCGGCCGTCGTCGTCGGTCACGACCAGGTTCGCGCCGTCGCGGGTGCCGAGCTCGTCGATGTCGGAGAACAGGTGGTCCGCGGCGTACCGCGCGAAGACGTCGGAGAGACCGGGCTCGACCCCCATCCCGACGAGGGCCAGCCTGCCCGCCTGCTCCCAGGCCGCGGCCTGTGCGAACTGCTCGTCGCCGAGCTTGACCCCGCACTTGGAGTACGGCGTGTCCGGGTGGGGCTTGCTGAGCGACATCGCCATGTCGACGTAGTCGGCGCCGGCGGCGAACGCCCCGTCGAAGACGGGCATGTTGAAGACCGGGTCGACGGCGTTCATGACGTGGGTGATGCCGTGCTCCCGGCACAGCGCCTCGACCGAGCCGGCGTCTGAGGCGTCGATCTGCGCCGCGACGTACCGGTCGTCGGTGGCCGCCGCCCGCTCGGCGCGCGCCAGGTCGTAGTCGGCGACCACGAGCCGCTCGAAGAAGTCGCGGCGGGCGGCGATGGCGGTGAACGCACCGCCGACGCCCCCGGCGCCGACCAGCAGGATCCTCATGCGGGAGCGCTCACTCCCCGATGTAGTGCATGACGTGCTTGAGGCGGGTGTAGTCCTCGAAGCCGTAGACCGACAGGTCCTTGCCGTAGCCCGAGTGCTTGAAGCCGCCGTGCGGCATCTCGGAGATGAACGGGATGTGGGTGTTGACCCAGACGCAGCCGAAGTCGAGCTTCTTCGACATCCGCATCGCGCGGCCGTGGTCGGCGGTCCACACCGAGGACGCGAGGCCGTACTGGACGCCGTTGGCCCACGCGAGCGCCTCCGCCTCGTCGGAGAACTTCTGCACGGTGATGACCGGGCCGAAGATCTCGGTCTGGATCTGCTCGTCGTCCTGCCGCAGGCCGGACAGCACGGTCGGCTCGTAGAAGTAGCCGGCCTCGCCCTGCTGCTGACCGCCGGTGTTGAGCGTGGCGTGGTCGGGCAGCCGGTCGACCATCCCGCTGACGTGGCCGAGCTGGTTGACGTTGTTGACGGGTCCGTAGAGCACGTCCTCGTCGTCCGGCATGCCGGTCTTGATGCCCTTCGCGGTCTCGGTCAGGGCCGAGACGAAGTCGTCGTAGGCGCCGGGGCCGGCGAGCACCCGGGTGGCGGCCGTGCAGTCCTGGCCGGCGTTGAAGTAGCCGGCCTCCGCGATCGCGGACGCGGCGGACTCGATGTCGGCGTCGTCGAACACGACAACCGGCGCCTTGCCGCCGAGCTCGAGGTGCACCTTCTTCAGGTCCGCGGCGGCCGCGCCGGCGACCTCCATCCCGGCCCGCACGGAGCCGGTGATGGCGACCATCTGCGGGGTCTTGTGCTCGACCAGCCGGCGGCCGGTGTCGCGGTCGCCGCAGACGACGTTGAGCACGCCGGGCGGCAGGAACTCCTGGCACAGCTCGGCCAGCAGGGTCGAGGACGCCGGGGTGGTGTCGCTGGGCTTGAGGACGATCGTGTTCCCCGCCGCGAGCGCCGGGGCGATCTTCCAGATCATCATCATCAGCGGGTAGTTCCACGGCGTCACCTGACCGATGACGCCGATCGGCTCGCGGCGGACGTACGACGTGTGGTCGGCCATGTACTCGCCGGCGGAGCGACCTTCGAGGATCCGGGCGGCCCCGGCGAAGAACCGGAAGTGGTCGGAGGCGTAGGGCATCTCCTCCGACATCGTCAGACCGAGCGGCTTGCCGGTGTCCTTGGACTCGACGGCGTTGATCTCCTCGGCGCGGGCGTCGATCGCCTCGGCGATCTTCAGCAGCGCGTTGGACCGGTCCTGGGGTGTCGCGTCACCCCAGCCCTCGAAGGCGGAGGCGGCCGCGGCGTACGCCCGGTCGACGTCCTCGGCGCCCGACAGCGGCGCCTGGGCGTAGACCTCGCCGGTGGTGGGGTCGATGACGTCGTAGGTCTCGCCGGAGACGGACGCGACCCGCTCGCCGCCCACGATGTTGGAGAAAGTCTGGTCAGCCATGGCCCGACACTAACCGGGGAGACTACTGATTCGGTAGGGGCAGCGCACTTTTGGTGCGGAATCCGTTGTCGACCCACCCAGGCAGGTGCGAGCCCGCGCGAAACCCGGGATTCCTGGGGTCATCGGAGAGGATGACCCGGTGAAGCGGACCACGATCATCGGCCTCGTGGCCGTCCCCGTCGTCATCGGCGGGCTCTACCTGCTGATGGTGAGCGGGTTCCTGACGCTGGCAGCGGTCCTGCTGGTCCTGGCGGTGGTGGGCATGCTGGCCACCGCGGTCTGGGACGTGCGGCGCGGGCACCGCAGGGGGGCGGCCCTGTTGACCGCGGGCGCCCTGGTCACCACGGTCGCCGTCGGGTGGTACGCGTGGAACCTCAACGACAAGCTGGGCGACATCACGCGCGTCCCGGACGCGGTGCTGGACGAGGGCGAGCGGCCGCCCGCGCCCGAGGAGCAACGGAGCGCTCAACATCCTGCTGATGGGCGCCGACAACGCCACCCGGCTGGTCGACAAGCCCACCGTGGGCGAGCTCCTCGCCTCGGGCGAGTGGAACCCGGGTGACTACCTCAGCGACACGGTGATGGTCATGCACGTCCCCGCCGACCGGTCGGCCGCCTACGTCGTCTCGATCCCCCGCGACTCCCTCGTCACGATCTACGACGACACCGGGGAGCCGCACGGGAAGAACAAGGTCAACGACGGCGTTCTCCACCTACGGCCCGTTCGGGACCTGGCGGACCGTCGAGAACCTCACGGGCCTCCGGCTCGACCACATGGCGATCATCGACTACGGCGGCTTCAAGGACCTCACCACCGCGATCGGCGGGGTCGACGTCTACGTCCCCGAGTCCGTCTACGACTCACAGCAGGACCAGCAGTGGGACCAGGGCTGGGTGCACCTGGAGGACGAGCTCGCGCTCAAGTACGTCCGGATGCGGTACGGCCTGCTCAATGGCGACTTCGACCGAGTGGCGCGGCAGCAGAACTTCCTGCGGGCGGTGCTCGCGAAGACGTTGTCCTCCGGCACCGTCGGCAACCCGGTGACGTTCACCCGCACGCTCGAGGCGGTCGTGCGCAACCTCACCGTCGACGAGGACTGGACCAATGGCGACCTGCGCAGCCTGGCACTCGACCTGCGGGACCTGGAGACCCGCGACGTGCGGTTCGTGACCCTCCCGTTCGCGCGGTACGCGCAGGACCCGGAGCTCGGCTCGATCAACATCATCGACAAGCAGCGCTCCCGGGAGCTGTGGCGGGCGATCGCCACCGACGAGCTCGGCGACTACCTCGCCAGGTACCCCCAGGACGAGCTGCCCGAGCCCCGCCGCGTCAGCTGACGCCGAGTCGTGCCTGATTCAGCGCGAGTCGTGCCTGATTCGGGCCGAGTCGTGCCTCATGACGAACTACGCCACGACTCGACCTGATTTCCCCACGAGTCGACCCGAATCAGGCACGACTCGCGGTGTAGACCGGCTCGCCGGCGACCCAGGTCGACGCGACCCGGGCGGCGCCGATCTCGGAGGTCGGCCCGGCGAACGGGTCGCGGTCGAGCACGACCAGGTCGGCCACGGCGCCGGGCTCGATCATGCCCGCGTCGTCGCGGTGGTTCACCCAGGCGCTCCCCCGCGTGTACGCCGCGAACGCGGTCGTGAGGTCGAGCGACTGCTCCGGCAGCAGCGGGTCGTGGCCGACCCGGCCCTCCTCGCCGTACGTCGTGCGGGTGACGGCCGTGTGGATCGCGGCCAGCGGGTCGGGCGTCGACACCGGCCAGTCGCTCCCCATCACGAGCCGCGCCCCCGACCGGTGCAGCGACCCGAACGGGTACTGCCAGGTGGAGCGCTCGGGACCGAGCACGGGCAGCGTGAGGTCGACCATCTGGTCGTCGAGGCACGCCCACAGCGCCTGGAGGTTGGCAGCGACGCCGAGCTCGGCGAAACGTGCCACGTCGACGGGGTGCACTACCTGCACGTGCGCGATGTGGTGGCGGCGGCCGGGGTCGGTGCCGACGAAGGCGTCGAGCGCCTCGCGCACGCCACGGTCGCCGATCGCGTGCACGTGGACCTGGAAGCCGGCCGCGTCGAGCGCCGCCACCCCCTGCCGCAGCGCCTCGGGCTCCACGAAGGAGTGCCCGCTGTTGTCCGTCGCGTGGCCGCACAGGTCGAGGTACGGCGCGGTCATCGCGGCCGTCCCGTTCTCCGCGACCCCGTCCTGCATGATCTTCACCGACGTGGCCCGGAACCGCTGGCCGGCCATCGTCGCCCTACGGCCCGCGAGGTCCTCCACCTGCTCGACGCCGAGCCGCCGCTCCCACCAGAGGGCCCCGACGACGTCCGACCGCAGGTCTCCGCTGCCGTCCGCCCGCTCGTACGTCGAGGCGGGGTCGTCCATGCCCGAGTAGGCGCCCACGATCGCGTCCTGCCAGGCGGTGACGCCGAGCGAGTGGAGGTACGCCTGCCCGGTCAGCAGCGCCGCGTAGTAGTCCTCGCCCGTCGTCCTCGGCAGCAACCGGGCGACCAGGGCCGTGGCGCCCTCGTGGAGCGTGCCCGACGGCCGGCCGTCCGGATCCCGCTCGATCCGGCCGTCGGCCGGGTCGGGGGTGCTCGCGTCGACCGCCGCGATCTCCAGGGCGCGTGAGTTGACCCAGGCACCGTGGTGGTCGCGGTTCGGCAGGAACACCGGCCGGTCGGGTACGACGGCGTCCAGGTCCGCCGCCGTGGGGTTGCCGCCCGGGAACGCAGGCATCGCCCACCCCCCGCCCAGGATCCACTCGGCGTCGGGGTGCGCGGCGGCGTACGCCGCGATCGCGTCGAGGTACTGCTCCCGCGTGGCGAGCTCGGAGAGGTCGCAGCGGCCCCGCTCGAGCCCGCCCTGGATGGGGTGCACGTGGGCGTCGGTGAAGCCCGGCGACAGCAGCCCTCCCGCCAGGTCGACGACCTCGGCGCCGACGCCCTGGGCGCGGGCGTCCGGACCGACGGCCACCACCCGGCCGCCGTCGACGAGCACGTCCAGGGGGCCCCGGTGGCGGCGACCGTCGAAGACCTGGCCGCCGGTGAACACGATTCCGCCCATGTTCGACTCCTATCCGTCCACAAATCGTCACTGATGTGCGGAATCCGCATGCTAGCGGCAGAATCGCAACGAAATCGCTTGCACTGGTCGACCGGCGCGAGCATGATGAGCGCATGCCCCGGGACTACGACGCGCTCCAGCGCTCCGCCAAGGACCACCTCTGGATGCACTTCACCCGGCACTCGACGTACGACCAGTCGGACGTGCCCATCATCGTGCGGGGCGAGGGCCCCTACATCTGGGACGCCCAGGGCAAGAAGTACCTCGACGCGCTGGCCGGGCTCTTCGTGAGCCAGCTGGGCCACGGCCGCACCGAGCTGGCCGACGCCGCCGCGAAGCAGGCGAAAGAGCTCGCGTTCATGCCGCTGTGGTCCTACGCGCACCCCACCGCGATCGAGCTCGCCGAGCGGATCGCGGGCTACGCCCCCGGCGGGCTCAACCGGGTCTTCTTCACCACCGGTGGCGGCGAGGCCGTGGAGACGGCGTGGAAGCTCGCCAAGAACTACTTCAAGCTCACCGGCAAGCCGACCAAGCACAAGGTCATCAGCCGGGCCATCGCCTACCACGGCACGCCGCAGGGCGCGCTCTCGATCACCGGCCTGCCGCCGATGAAGGCGCCGTTCGAGCCACTTGTCCCGAGCACGTTCCGGGTGCCGAACACCAACATCTACCGCGCCCACCAGGTGAGCAGCGGCCTGCTCGACGGCAGCGACCCCGAGCGCTTCGGCCGGTGGGCGGCCGACCAGATCGCGGTCGCCATCGAGAACGAGGGCGCCGACACCGTGGCCGCGGTCTTCCTGGAGCCGGTCCAGAACTCCGGTGGCTGCTTCCCGCCGCCTCCGGGCTACTTCCAGCGGGTCCGCGAGATCTGCGACGAGTACGACGTGCTGCTGGTCTCCGACGAGGTGATCTGCGCGTTCGGCCGGCTCGGTCACATGTTCGGCGCGGAGCGCTACGGCTACGAGCCCGACATGATCACGTGCGCCAAGGGCCTGACCTCCGGCTACTCGCCGCTGGGCGCGATGATCGCGCAGGACCGGCTGATGGAGCCGTTCCTCAAGGGCCACGAGTCGTTCCTGCACGGCTACACGTTCGGCGGGCACCCGGTCTCGACGGCGGTCGCCATGGCCAACCTCGACGTCTTCGAGAACGAGCAGATCAACCAGCACGTCCTCGACCACCAGGACGCGTTCCGCGCGACGCTCGAGAAGCTGAAGGACCTCCCGATCGTGGGCGACATCCGCGGCGACGGGTACTTCTACGGCATCGAGCTGGTCAAGGACAAGGCCACCAAGGAGACCTTCGACGAGGCGGAGTCGGAGAAGCTGCTGCGGGGCTTCCTGTCCAAGGCGCTCTACGGCGAGGGCCTCTACTGCCGGGCCGACGACCGGGGCGACCCGGTGGTCCAGCTGGCGCCGCCGCTGATCTGCGACCAGGAGCACTTCGACGAGATCGAGCAGATCCTGCGGGTCGTGCTCGACAAGGCGTACACGCTGCTCTGACCCTCGGGGTCGGAGCCGCGCGCAGAACTGAACACAGAGACCCTTGAGGGAGGGATGAGACCGGCGAGCCGGGGGGGTCGTCGGATCTCGAGCCGGCGCAGGATGCGGTCATTTCCGCTGCCATTCATCGCACCTTGCGCCGCCGCTCCTCCGGGGTCTCGTGGTGGCACGCCGTGAGCACGGGCCGAGCCCGCGCCCGCATGACGGTCACTCGGACGACTCGGGCGACTCGGGCGCCGGATCCGCCGCGCGCCCCGTGGCGAGCGAGTCCAGCACGAGCCGGCCGACGGAGGTCGCGGTGCCGACGCTCGGCGGCCCGGCCTGGACGACTCCCAGGGTCGAGACGCCCTTCCCGGACGTGACGACCCACAGCGCGCCCTGCTCGTACGACGCGATGGACGCCTGGGTCGCTCCGGTGAGGTCAAGCCTGCCGATGTCCCACCGAACCTGGTCGCACGCCTCGAGCGCGTCGAGCAGGGCACCGGCGGCGGCGTCGGCGTCGGTCCCGGACTCGAAGGTCTCGAAGGACTGCCACGCGGTCGAGCCGATCGTGCCGGACAGGGTCGAGGACGGCGCGCCACCCGACCCGTCCGCGAGGCACGGGAGCTTCGGGAAGTCGCCGCTCCCCCGGGTGCTCCACGCGGGCCAGGCCGTGAAGTACGGATCCAGGTCGGCGGCGGTGACCAGGTCGTACACGACGCTGCTGCCCGAGCTCGAGGACGCCGAGCCTGCGCCTGCTTCGGTGCCGTCCTGCTCCGAGTACGTGGCCTCCGACATGAGGGCGGCCAGGTCCGCCCTGCCGACGGCCACCACGACGTCGGCGGTTGGCGGGTCCTGGGTGTTGACGATGGCCAGGATGCCGAGCCGGTCGTCGAGCACGGTGATCCACACGTCCTGGGCCGGGACACCGGTGTCGGCGGGCACGGCGTAGTGGGTCGCGACGCCGCGATCGTCGTACGTCGTCACCGACCCGCTGTCGCCTGCGCACCGGGACAGGTGGGCGCTCACGGCCGACCGCATCCTTTCCGTGTCCTCGACCTGCTCGGCGAAGTCGGCGAAGACCATGAACCCGATCTGCTGTCCGTCGGTGACGAGCAGGCCGCCTCCTGAGCGCGCGGGCTCGGGCAGCGAGCCGCCCTCGTCCATGGCGCCGAGGCACGCGATCTCCTGGTCGAAGCCGGCGAGTGCCGAGCTGTCGGCCTCGGTGGGCGGCCGCCACCCGCTGACCCAGCCGCTGGTCGCGGCGTCCAGTGCGGTGGCGTCGAGCGGCGCCGGGTCAGGGAGCGTCGTGTCCGGGCCGGCGGGCAGCACCTGGTCCTCGCCCACCGTCTGGCTCACGAGGGCGCCACCCAGGGCGAGCACGACCACGGCGGCGGAGGCGCCGATCGCCGCGCGACGTCGGCGGGACTGGCGGATGGCCGCGGCCGCGCCGGGGCTGGAGGTCTGCGCGGAGAGCTCCCGGGTCAGGGTGTCGAACGCGTCGTCGAGGTCGAGGTCAGGCATGGGAGTGCTCCCCGTTGTGGTCGGAGTGGTTGCCGAGCAGCTCGGCGAGGGCGGCCCGGCCGCGCGAGAGCCGCGCCTTCACCGTGCCTTCGGGACAGCGCTCGATCCGGGCCACCTCGGTCACCGACAGCTCGGCCAGGTGGTGCAGCACCAGTGCCCGGCGTTGCGCCTCGGGCAGACGGCGCAGGGCGGCGACCAGCGCCACGGTCGTCTCCGAGGGCGCCGGCGTCGTCTCGACTTCGCGGCTGCGCCGGAGGAAGTCCGCGGCGGTCCGGGCGCGCCGCCACCGGCTCACGGCCAGCCTGGTCGCCACCTGACGCACCCAGGCACCGGGGTCGTCGTACCCCTGCAGGGAGCGCCAGCGCGGCCAGGCCCGGCTGTAGGCCTCCTGGGCCAGGTCCTCGGCGGCCGGGAGCTCGCCGGTCAGCGCGTACGCGCAGGCGACCGTGCGCGCCCACGTCGCGTCATAGAACGCGGTGAAGTCGCGTTCCGCGGTGCGATCCATCGGGTCCCCTGTCTGGAGTGGGAGGACCGATCCGGCTGCCTCCGACTCTGACACGTCTGGGCACCTCACGCGGTTGCATCGCACGATGCACCGCGGTCAGTGCTCGACGCGTCGACACCGGCGACATCGTCGATCGCCAGGGGTCGCCCGGCCGCGATCGCGGTCAGTCGTGGCGCGGGAAGCCGAGGTCGACGCCGGTGCGCTGCGCCGGGTCGGGCCAGCGTGAGGTGACGACCTTCCCGCGCGTGAAGAAGTGGATGCCGTCCATGCCGTGCGCGTGGGTGTCGCCGAAGAGCGACGCCTTCCACCCGCCGAACGAGTAGTAGGCCATCGGCACCGGGATCGGGACGTTGATGCCGATCATGCCGACCTGCACGTCGCGCTGGTAGCGACGGGCCGCGCCGCCGTCGGCGGTGAAGATCGCGGTGCCGTTGCCGTAGGGCGAGCTCGTTGACCAGGGCGAGCGCCTCGTCGTACGACGCCGCGCGGACCACCGACAGCACCGGCCCGAAGATCTCGTCGTCGTAGACCGACATGCCGGGCCGGACCCGGTCGAACAGCGTCGGGCCGAGCCAGAACCCGCCGGCGTCGCCCTTGGGCTCGACCGACCGGCCGTCGACGACCAGCTCGGCGCCGTCGGCGACCCCGGAGTCGAGGTAGCCCGCGACCTTGTCGCGGTGCTGCCGCGTCACGAGCGGGCCCATGTCGCAGCCGGTGCGGCCGTCGCCGGTCGTCAGGCCCGCCATCCGGGACGCGATCGCCGGCACCAGGTCGTCGCCGACCGGGTCGACGGCCACCACGACCGAGATCGCCATGCACCGCTCCCCCGCCGACCCGAATCCGGCGGACACCGCCGCGTCGGCTGCGGTGTCGAGGTCGGCGTCGGGCAGCACCACCATGTGGTTCTTGGCACCGCCGAGCGCCTGCACCCGCTTGCCGTGGCGGGTGCCGGTCTCGTAGACGTACTGCGCGATCGGCGTCGACCCCACGAACGACACGGCCGCCACGTCCGGGTGCTCGAGCAGCCCGTCGACGGCGACCTTGTCGCCGTGCACGACGCTGAAGACCCCGGCCGGCAGCCCCGCCTCGGCCCAGCACTCGGCGATCAGGAGCGAGGCCGACGGGTCCTTCTCCGAGGGCTTCAGCACCACGGCGTTGCCGCAGGCGATCGCGATCGGCACGAACCACAGCGGGACCATGGCCGGGAAGTTGAACGGCGAGATCACGGCGACCACGCCGAGCGACTGCCGGATCGAGTAGACGTCGACGCCGCCGGAGACGCCGTCGCTGAAGCCGCCCTTCAGCAGGTGCGGGGCACCGCAGGCGAACTCGGCCACCTCGAGGCCGCGCTGCACCTCGCCGAGCGCGTCGTCGAGCACCTTGCCGTGCTCCGCGGTGATCGCGGCCGCGATGTCCTTGCGGCGACGCGAGACCGCCTCGCGGAACGCGAACAGCACCGTCGTACGTCGGGTGAGCGACTGTGCCGCCCAGGACCTGCCCGCGGCCACGGCGTCGGCGACCACCGCGTCGACGTCCTCGCGGGTCGCGAAGCCGACCCGGCCCGACACCTCGCCGGTGGCGGGGTCGAAGACGTCGCCGGTCCGGTCGCCCGCCCCGGTCCAACGCTCGCCGGCCCGCCAGTGCGGGATGGTCGCGCTCATCGCAGGGCTGCCGCTCGACGGCGCCGCCAGATCTCGCCGGCGATGACGAACAGGAACGACACGAGGAACATGATCGTCCCGACCACGAACAGCTGCGGCGGGAACTCCTTGAGCTTGGCGCCGTAGACGTACAGGGGGAACGTCACCGACTGCCCGGCGGTGAAGTTGCTGACGATGAAGTCGTCGAAGGACAGCGAGAACGCCAGCATCGCCGCGGCCACGATGCCCGGCATCGCCAGCGGCAGCGTGATCAGCCGGAACGTCTGCCACTCGTTGGCGTAGAGGTCCATCGCCGCCTGCTCCAGCCGGGTGTCCATGCCGGCAAGGCGCGCCTTCACCGTGACCACCACGAACGACAGGCAGAACAGGGTGTGCGCGATGACCAGCGTGGCGAAGCCGAGCAACCCGTCGACGCCCACCGAGACGAACATCGCCAGCAGCGACGAGCCCATGACGACCTCCGGGGTCGCCATCGGCAGGAAGATGACCAGGTTGGAGGTCGACCGGCCCCGGAAGCTGTGCCGCACCAGCGCGAACGCCATCAGGGTCCCGAGCACGGTCGCCATGATGGTCGCCGTGATGCTGACGAGGATGCTGAGCTGCAGCGACTCGCAGAGGCCCTCGGGCTCGCAGATGGACGTCCAGTTGCTCCAGGTGAAGCCCTCGAACTGCGCGGTCGCCGACCGAGCGGTCGGCTGGTTGAAGGACAGCGCGAAGATGTAGCCGATCGGGACGAACGTGTAGACCAGCACCAGGATGCCGACGAAGAGCACCAGGTGGTCGGCCAGCCAGCGCATGGCGGAACGGCGTGGGGCCTGCGGCACGGCGGTGCGCTCCGGGGCCTCGGGCTCGCGGTTCACGGTGGCGGTCACAGCAGGTCCTCCGTCCCCGCGCGCCGGACGTACGCCACGACCATGACCACCACGATCGCCATCAGGATCAGCGAGAGGCTCGCGGCCAGCGGGTAGTTGTGCTCGGTGAGGAACGCCGCCTGGATCCGGTTGCCGATCATGTACTGGTTCGGGGTGCCGAGCAGCTGGGCGTTGACGTAGTCACCGCTCGCCGGGATGAACGTCAGCAGCGTCCCCGAGACGACTCCCGGGGTGGACAGCGGGAACGTGACCTTGCGGAACCCGGTGAAGGGGCTGGCGTAGAGGTCGCCGGCCGCTTCGACCAGGCGGTGGTCGACCTTGTCGAGGGAAGCGTAGATGGGCAGCGTCATGAACGGCAGGAAGTTGTAGACGAGGCCGGCGATCACTGCGACCGGGGTGGCCAGCAGCCGTCCGTCCTCGGGCAGGATCGCGATCGTCTGGAGGAAGTCGGTGACCGGGCCCTGGTCGGCCAGGATGGTGCGCCATGAGAGCGTGCGCAGCAGGAAGCTGGTGAAGAAGGGCGCGATGACCAGCACCAGCATGACGTGCTTCCAGCGGCCGGCCTTGAAGGCGATTGCGTACGCCAGCGGGTAGGCCAGCGCGAGGCAGACGACGGTCGTGATGCCGGCGTACAGGAAGGACCGCGCGAACAGGTCCCAGGTGTCGCGGACCGCGTCGACGTAGTTGGCGAAGTGCCACGTCATCGCGTAGCCCTGCTCGTAGGACCCGCTCGGGTCGTAGAGCGAGGTGAAGAACAGCTGGACGGTCGGGAAGAGGAAGAAGATCGCCAGCCACAGCATGCCGGGGACCAGCAGCAGCCAGCCCCAGCCCCGTCGCTTGCTGGTCTCGCCGTCGACGACGGGAGCGTCCGGGTCGGTGTCCGGGGCGGGTGCCGCCGTCACTCGGCGTCCTCCGGCGTCATCATGCCCGCCGTCGCGTCTTGCTCGGCATCGAGCAGGAAGGCGTGGGCGCCCGACCACGTCAGGTCCACCTCGGTGCCGTTGTTCAGCGGAGGCCGCTGGCCGGTGTTCTGCTCGAACACCATCAGCTCCTGGCCCCAGGGCATCGCGACGAGGTACTGCGTGCTCACGCCGACGAAGCTCACGTCGGTGATCCGGCCACCGGTCAGCCGGTTGTGGCCGTTGCGCTCGGCGTTCCCAGCCTCGCTCACGAAGATCTTCTCCGGCCGGATCCCCAGCCACGCGGACTGGCCGTCGACGTGGCTGCGCGAGCTCTCGACCGCGACCTTCTGGCCGTTGCAGTCGATCATCACATCGTCGCCGGCCGAGTCGACCACGTCGGAGCGGATCAGGTTCGACTGGCCGAGGAAGTTCGCGACGAACGTGGTCGCGGGGTTCTCGTACAGCTCGCCGGGAGCGCCCATCTGCTCGATCACGCCGTGGTTCATCACCGCGATGGTGTCGGCCATGGTCATGGCCTCCTCCTGGTCGTGGGTGACGTGCACGAACGTGATGCCGACCTCGGTCTGGATCCGCTTGAGCTCGATCTGCATCTGACGTCGCAGCTTGAGGTCGAGCGCTCCGAGCGGCTCGTCGAGCAGCAGCACGCCGGGCTCGTTGATCAGGGCGCGACCCAGGGCGACCCGCTGCTGCTGGCCGCCGGACAGTTGGGTCGGCTTGCGGTCCTCGTAGCCCGAGAGCTGCACCAGCTCGATCATGTCGGAGGTCTTCTGCTGGTAGTCCGCCACGCCTCGGCGCCGCAGCCCGAACGCGACGTTCTCGGCGATCGTGAGGTGCGGGAACAGGGCATAGGACTGGAACACCGTGTTGACCGGGCGCTTGTAGGGCCGCAGCTGGGTGACGTCCTCGTCGCCGATCAGCACCCGGCCGAGAGTCGGGTCCTCGAGGCCCGCCACCATGCGCAGCGTCGTGGTCTTGCCGCAGCCGGACGGCCCGAGCAGGGCGAAGAACGAGCCCTCGGGCACCGTCAGCGTCAGGTCGTCGACGGCGACGAAGCCGCCGAAGCGCTTCGTCACGCCCTCCAGGTGGAGGTCCTTGCCCTCAGCCACCAATGACCTCGTTGAACTGGCGCTGGTACTCGCGCTCCTCGGTGTCGCTGAGGCTCATGAACATGTAGCCGGTGTCCAGGACCGCGTCGTCCACGAAGATGAACTCGCTCTCGGCCGCGGACTTGTCGAACTGCGCGATCTCCTCCTGGGCACCGTTGACGGGGCAGAAGTAGTAGTTCCACGCCGACAGCTTCGCGGCGTTCACCGGGTCGTAGTAGAAGTTCATCATCGTCTCGACGTTCGTCTTGTGCTCCGCCTTGTTGGGGACCAGCATGTTGTCGGTCCAGATCGCGAAGCCCTCCTCCGGCTGGACGAACTTGTACTTCCCGCCGCCGAGCAGGTTGATGACGTCACCGCTCCAGGCCTCGCACGCCACGATGTCGCCCGACTTCATGTCATCGACGTAGTCGTTGCCGGAGAAGCGTCGGATCTGACCGCCCTCGACGATCCCCTTGAGCCGATCGATGGCCGCCGTGAACTCGTCGCCCGTGAAGTCCTCCGGGTCGCTGCCCTCCATGAGCAGCAGGAACAGCATCGTGTCGCGCATCTCGGTGAGGAGCTCGACCTTGCCCTTGAGGTCGGGCCGGGTGAGCAGGTCCTCGAAGCTCGTGACCGGGTCGGTGAGCTCGGCGTTGTAGCAGATGCCGGTCATGCCGCTCTGCCACGGGACGCTGTACTCCCGCTCCGGGTCCCAGTCGGGCGACTTCAGGAAGTCGATCAGGTTCGCGTCGACGTTGGGCAGGTTCGCGTGGTCGAGCTTCTGGATCCAGCCCAGCTCGATCATCCGGGCGGCCATGTAGTCGGTCACCACGAACACGTCACGCTCGGTCGACCGACACGCCTGGAGCTGCGGCGACACCTTCGCGAAGAACGTCTCGTTGTCGTTCACGTCGCCGTTCTGGTAGTCGACCGTGATGCCGGTCTCCTCCTGGAACTTCTCCAGCGTCGAGGTGTCGGCCTTCTTCACCGGGTCGACGTAGCCGATCCAGTTCGAGAAGACGATCGTCTTCTCCTCGTCGCTGAGGTCGGTGCTCGTGCACTCCCCCGCATCGATCTTGGCGCCCTTCGGTGCCGCACGCCGCCAGCAGTCCGCTCGACGTGAGTGCCATGCCGGCGACGCCGGCGCCGCGGAGCAGGGATCGCCGCGAGAGTCGCCCGGCTCCGAGCTGCTGAGCGAGCTGCGCCATCAAGCCGATCCGCGTCCGCCGAGTCGCCGAACGGGCCGCCTCGCAAGCGGTGGGTCATGTGGGTGCCTCCTCGCCAGGGATGTTGCCGTTTCGGATCGTGTCATGACCGCCCCCCACTGACAAGGGATTCCGTTGAATCGTGACACTGAAACTGCGGAATCAATGGCGGAATGGTGGTCACGACGACTCGTCGTGTGCCACGATTGCCGACCATGACCAGGAAGCAGGAGCGCACGGGGGCGGTCCTCGACGACGTCGCGAAGGCGATCATCGAGCAGCTCCAGCAGGACGGTCGACGATCCTACGCCGCCATCGGCAAGGAGGTCGGGCTCTCCGAGGCTGCGGTCCGGCAGCGGGTGCAGCGCCTGATCGAGAGCGGCGTGATGCAGGTCGTCGCGGTGACCGACCCGCTCCAGCTCGGCTTCGCCCGGCAGGCCATGGTCGGGATCGAGGTGTCCGGCGCCCTCGAACCGGTCGCTGACGCGCTCTCCGAGATGGACGAGGTCGACTACGTCGTCATCACCGCCGGCACGTTCGACCTGCTCGCCGAGGTGGTCTGCGAGAGCGACGAGCACCTGCTCGAGCTGATCTCCGAGAAGATCCGGCGGATCCACGGGGTGCGGCGGACCGAGACCTTCATGTACCTCAAGCTGCGCAAGCAGACCTACTCGTGGGGCGTCGTCCGCTGAGCAACGCACGGGCCCTCTGGGCCGACACCGCCGCCCCCGCGCCCGCCGCGCGCCCCGCTCCCGGGCGACGCCACGGCCGACGTGGCGATCGTCGGCGCCGGCCTCACCGGGCTCTGGACCGCCCACTACCTCGCCGAGGCCGACCCGTCGCTGCGGATCGTGGTGCTCGAGGCCGAGACCGTCGGCTTCGGCGCGTCCGGCCGCAACGGCGGCTGGTGCTCGGCGCTCTTCCCCGCCTCCCTCGACGCCCTCGCCGGCGCTGTCCGACCGGGCGGCCGCGCTCGCGCAGGACGCGGCGATGCGCGCCAGCGTCACCGAGGTCGCCGCGCGCCGCGGACGAGCTCGGGATCGACGCGCAGCTCGCCCGCGGCGGCACGATCGTGCTGGCCCGCAGCAGGGCGCAACGGGTACGGGCGCTGGCCGAGGTCGAGCACGCCCGGAGCTGGGGCCTCACCGAGCGGGCAGGTCCGCTGGCTCGACGAGGGCGAGGCACGAGCGGTGGTGGACGCCGAGGGCACGGTCGGTGCGACGTACACCCCGGACTGCGCGGCGCTGCACCCGCTGCGCCTGGCCCGCGGGCTCGCCGACTCGCTCGTGCGCCGCGGTGTCACGATCCACGAGCACTCCCGCGTCACCGGGCTGCTGCCCGGCCGCGCCGTCACCACCCACGGCACCGTCAGCGCCGGCTCGGTCATCCGGGCGACCGAGGGCTACACGAGCCGGATCGCGGGGCACCGCCGGGTGCTGGCCCCGATCTACTCGCTGGTGATCGCGACCGAGCCGCTCGCCCCCGACGTGTGGGAGCGGATCGGGCTGCGCCGGCGCGAGACGTTCAGCGACCACCGGCACCTGATCATCTACGGCCAGCGCACGGCCGACGATCGGCTCGTGTTCGGCGGTCGCGGCGCGCCGTACCACTTCGGATCCCGCATCTCCGAGGGCTTCGACGCGGACGTCCACGTCTTCGGGAAGCTGCGTGCCACGCTCGTCGAGCTGTTCCCCGTGCTCGCCGACACGCGGGTCACGCACGCCTGGGGCGGCCCGCTCGGGCGTCCCGCGCGACTGGTGCGCGTCGGTCGGGCTCGACCCCGACACCCGGCTCGGCTGGGCAGGCGGGTACGTCGGCGACGGGGTCAGCACCACGAACCTCGCCGGCCGCACCCTGCGCGACCTGGTGCTCGACCGCGACACCGACGCTCACCCGGCTGCCGTGGGTCGGCCACCGGTCCCCGTCGTGGGAGCCGGAGCCGCTGCGCTGGCTCGGGGTCAACGCCGGACTGCGCGCGATGACGTGGGCCGACACCGAGGAGCGGCTCACCGGTCGCCCGAGCCTGGTCGCCCGCTCGCTCGCTCCCCTGCTCGGTGGGTGAGCCCGGAGGTCGAGGTGCGAAGGCGCCCTCGCGTCTGAGCACGGAACCACCCGAGCCCTCGCCGCCAGCTGGCGCCGGTCAGCCGAGGCCGTTGTCGGCGGTGTCGGCCGGCTTGCCCGACGAGAGCCAGGCGTCGAAGAAGCCGTCGAGGTCGTCGCCGCTGACCTCCTCGGCCAGCGCCTCGAACTCCGCCCGCGTGCCGTGGCCGTGGCGGTTGTCGGTGACCCACCGCTGCGAGCAGCGGTCCAGAAGTCGTCGTCGCCGATCACGGTGCGGAGCGCCTGGAGCGTCATGGCTCCGCGGTCGTAGACCGGTCCGGCGAAGATGGCGTCCGCGCCCGGGTCGCCGATCGCGAGGTCCCAGAAGCCGTGCCCGGCGGGACGCAGGTCGTACTGGTCGCCGCAGCCAGTCGGCGGCGGTCTGGCCGTCGTGGTTCTCCACCCACCGTCGCTCCATGAACGTCGCCGCGCCCTCGTTGAGCCAGATGTCGCGCCAGCGGCGCAACGCCACGGAGTCGCCGAACCACTGGTGGGCGAGCTCGTGCACGACCAGCAGGGTGTTAGCCGCGACCGGTCGCCGGGTACGTCGGGAGGGTCTGGTTCTCCAGGGCGAAGTAGACGTCCAGCCCGGTCACGAGGCCGCCGACGGTCGCGAACGGGTAGCGCCCGAGGTCCTGCTCGAGAGCGGCGACGACCCGCGGCGTCCGGCGCATCAGGTCCAGGTTGGCCCGCCGCTGCCCCGGCGGGAGCTGCTTGGAGACGACGGCCCTCCACGGCAGCCCGCGCCGGACTCCCGAGTCGACCTGGAACTTCCCGGCGGCGAACATCGCGAGGTACGTCGCCATCGGCTGGTCGGCCACCCAGCGGCGCGTGACGTGGTCGCCGTGGACGCGGCGCGAGACGGGCCGCCCGTTGGCGAACACCCGGTTGCCGCGGGGGACGGTGATGGTGATGTCCATCCGGGCCTTGTCGGCGGGATGGTCGTTCGACGGGAACCACCACGGAGCCATGTGGGGCTGGTTCATGGCGACGACCTCGCGCCGGTTCGCCAACCAGTTGCGCTCGCCGTCGTACGAGCGGCGGCCGGGGAAGCCGGCGTACGTGAGGCGCACCGTGAACCGCTCGCCGTCGGCGATCGGCGTCCGCGGCGTGATCCGGACCTCGTGCCGGCGCGGCCTCGAGTAGGAAGCCGTGCGGCCGTCGACCGTGACGCTGGTGACCGGCAGGAGGAAGTCGAGGTTGAACACGGTGAGCTCGTCGGTGGCGCGGACCCTGAGGACCGTGCTGCCGGAGAGCCGTCTCGTGTCGAAGGCGTAGCGATCGCGGATCCGGTACTTGCGCACGTTGATCCCGCCGTTGCCGTCCAGCGGGAAGTAGCTGTCGCCGATGCCCGGGCTGCCGCCCGGCGTCGGGACGGCGGTGGCCGCGGGCGCGGTCGGCAGCGGGACGGGGAGGACCAGCGCGGCCGCAGCGGCCAATGCCGAGGCGGCCCGGAGGCGTGAGGTGCGCATGGCGCACAACCTAGACGACCCGGCAGCCTGCGCGGGGAGTCCGGTAAATCGCTTGCCGACCCGTGGTGCCGCGCCCCACCATGGGTGCTGCCGCGTGGCGTTCCGAGCCGTGCCCGGACCAGAGGAGGCGTGACATGACGATCACCGTCGTCGGCCTGTCCGCAGACCGCACCCCTTCCTTCACCTGGAGCACGCATGCACTCGTACGTCCCGGAGCCGGGGACCGACCGGCTCACTGATCCCTTCGAGGGCGTCGACCCTCGGTTCGTCTTCGACTTCCAGAGCTACGGCGAGCCCGATGACGATCGGCAGCGATGGAGCACCTGGCTGAGCGTCGAGCCGCTGTGCCGCGGCCCGGAACCGCGGCCCGACTGGGTCGTGACGTCCCAGGCGGCCGTCGACACCGAGCTCGGCATCCTCAAGACCGGCAAGGAGGCCGACGTCTTCCTGCTGGAGCGGGCGGTGCCCGGCAGCGAGGCGGTCGGCGAGTCGGTCGTGCTGGCTGCCAAGCGCTACCGCGGCGAGGACCACCGCGACTTCCACCGGTCCGCCGGCTACACCGACGGCCGCAAGCTGCGCAACACCCGCGACAACCGCGCGATGGCGAAGAAGTCCGCGCACGGTCGGGCGGTCGCCGCCGGCCAGTGGGCGTGGGCCGAGTGGGAGTCGCTCAAGCGGCTCTGGACGCTCGGCATCCCGGTCCCCTACCCGGTCCAGGTCGACGGCACGGAGATCCTCATGGAGTGGGTCACCGTCGACGGGGAGACCGCGCCGCGGCTGGCACAGACCCGGCCGGACCGCGAGCTGCTGGCGTCGTACTTCGAGCAGGTCCACGGCGTCCTGGCCGACCTGGCCCGGGAGGGCCTGGTGCACGGGGACCTCTCGCCGTACAACATCCTGGCGGCCGGCGAGCGGCTGGTCGTGATCGACCTCCCGCAGGTGATCGACCTCGTCGGCAACCCGGCCGGGATGGACTACCTGCTCCGCGACTGCACGAACGTCTGCCGGTGGTTCACGGCCCGCGGTCTCCACGTCGACGAGCACGAGGTGTTCGGGGACCTGCTGGCCCACGCGTTCTGATCCACCCCGGCGCCCGCGCGACGGGGTTCAATGTGCCCATGCCCCGACATGCCCCGGTCCTGGTCGGATCGATCGTCGCCTACGACCCGCCGCCGCTCCCGGCCGGCCCGGTCGACCCGGCCCGCACGACGCTGTACGACGCGACCGAGCTCTACGACGCCGTGCTGGCCGGCTCGGTGTACGGCGAGGCGTCCGACGCCCGCACGTACGCGTGGTCGCGGCGGCCGCGCACGCCGGGCGAGTCGATGGTCCGCGCCCTCCACGACCACGCGATGGACGAGGCGCTGGCCCGGTTCGTCGATGGCCGACGGCTGGTCGGCGTGATGGGCGGTCACGCGCTGCAGCGGGGCAGCCCTGCCTACGAGGAGGCCGCGCGGCTCGGGCACGCCCTCGGCGACACGTTCACGGTGGCCACCGGCGGCGGCCCGGGTGCGATGGAGGCGGCCAACCTCGGAGCCCGCTGCGCCGCCCTCGACGGCTCGGCGCTGGAGTCCCACCTCGACGTGCTGGCGGCCGTCGTCGGCTACCGGGACGACGTCACCGCGTGGGCGCGGACCGCGCTCGAGGTGGTCGCGACGATCGGCGACGCGGCGACGGAGAACCTGGGCATCCCCACGTGGCACTACGGCCACGAGCCGTCGAACGTGTTCGCGACCTCGATCGCGAAGTACTTCCGCAACGCGACGCGCGAGGCGATCCTGCTCGAGGTCTGCGACGCGGGGATCGTGTTCCTGCCGGGCTCCGCGGGGACCGTCCAGGAGGTGTTCCAGGACGCGTGCGAGAACTTCTACGCCGCCGCGGGGTCGGTCGCGCCGATGGTGCTCGTCGGCGTGGACCACTGGACCCGGACCCTGCCCGCGTGGCCGCTGCTGCGGGCGCTGGCGGACGGCACGTCGATGCAGGACCGGGTCCACCTGGTCGACACCGCCGACGAGGCGGCGGCACTGCTGTCCTGACTCAGACCTCGGTCGCGGCGAGCTGGCCGCAGGCGCCGTCGATCTCGCGGCCCCGGGTGTCGCGGACGGTGGTCGGCACGCCCTTGGCCTCGAGCCGGCGGACGAACTCGCGCTCGTCGGCGGGGTCGGACGCGGTCCACTTCGAGCCCGGCGTGGGGTTGAGCGGGATCAGGTTCACGTGGACCCAGCCCCAGTCGCCGTACGACGTGAGCACGTCGCCCAGCAGGTCGGCGCGCCAGCCCTGGTCGTTGATCCCGCGCATCATCGCGTACTCGATCGAGACCCGCCGCTTGGTCGTGCGCGCGTAGTTCCAGGCGGCCTCGACCGACTCGGCGACGGAGTACCGGGTGTTGATCGGCACCAGCTCGTTGCGCAGCTCGTCGTCCGGCGCGTGCAGGCTCAGCGCCAGCGTGACCGGGATGCCCTCCTCGGTGAGCTGGTTGATGCGCGGCACCAGCCCGACCGTCGAGACGGTGACACCGCGGGCGGACATCCCCAGCCCGCCGGGGGCGCGGTCGGTCAGCCGGCGCACGGCGCCCATGACCGCCTTGTAGTTGGCCAGCGGCTCACCCATGCCCATGAAGACGACGTTCGACACCCGGCCGGGTCCGCCGGGGACCTCGCCGCGCGCGAGCGAACGGGCGCCAGCGACGACCTGCTCGACGATCTCGGCGGTGGACATGTTGCGCTGGAGCCCGCCCTGGCCGGTCGCGCAGAACGGGCAGGCCATGCCGCAGCCGGCCTGGCTGGAGACGCACACCGTGACGCGGCCCGGGTAGCGCATCAGCACGGACTCGACGAGCGCACCGTCGAACAGCTTCCACAGCGTCTTCCGGGTCGTGCCCTGGTCGGCCTCCATGGTCCGCAGCGGCGTCATCAGCGGCGGCAGCAGCGCCGCGACCAGCTCGTCGCGCTGACTCGGCGGGGAGGTCGGTCATCGCGGCCGGGTCGTCGACGAGCCGCCCGAAGTAGTGGGTGGAGAGCTGCTTGGCGCGGAAGCCCGGCAGCCCGGCGGCGGTGACCGCCTCCGACCCGCTCGACCTCGGTGAGGTCGGCGAGGTGACGCGGGGGCTTCTTGCGACCGCGGGGCTCGTCGAACACGAGCGGCAGCTGCCGGGGAGAGTCGGTCATGTCCGGCTCAGTCTCCCACCCGCCGCGCGGATGGTCACATCGTCAGCCGTCGTAGCGGACCATGAAGTAGAGGACCAGCGACGTCACGCCGCCCACGACCAGCACGGTGACGGCCATCCCCAGCCACATGAACTGCGCGAACCGCCGGGTGCGTCGCGTGACCAGCATGCCCGTCGGCAGCAGGAAGAACAGCACCACCAGCGGGAACAGCCGCGCGGCGGTGTCGTAGTGGAACAGCAGCCGCAGGATCCCGGCGAACCCACCGGGCACCGCGGTCACGAAGACCATGCCGCTGAAGAAGCCGGTGAGCGCCGCGAACGTCGGGTGGGACTCGTGCCACCAGTCCCACCAGTGGCGGTCCCCTGCCAGCCCCGGCTCGGGGTCGCGGACGTCCGTCTCGCTCATGTCTCCACGGTACGCGGAACCGGTGCCGCGCCCGGTGCACGCCCGCCCGCGCGTCGGCGATCGTCCACCCCTCCGAGCGGCCGGCATGGTGGCGTTACGGTGGGCGTCATGGCCGACATCGTCGTCAGCGGACCCGCCGTCGAGCGGTCCGAGGAGATCCTCACCCCGCGACGCGCTGGCGTTCCTGGCAGACCTGCACCAGCGGTTCGGAGCGCGCCGCGACGAGCTGCTCGCAGCCCGCGGCGTACGGCGTGAGGAGATCTCGCGCACCGGTCGTCTCGACTTCCTCCCGGAGACGGCGGACGTGCGGGACGGCGACTGGACCGTGGCGCCGATGCCGGCCGACCTGCAGGACCGCCGGGTGGAGATCACCGGTCCCACCGAGCGCAAGATGGCGATCAACGCCCTCAACTCCGGGCGCCCGGGTCTGGCTGGCCGACCTCGAGGACGCCAACACCCCCCACTGGCGGAACGTCGTCGGCGGCCAGGTCAACGCTGCGCGACGCCGTCCGGCGCACGATCGAGCTGACCACGACCGAGGGCAAGCACTACTCCCTCTCCGACCCCGAGACGATCCCGGTGATCGTGCCGCGCCCGCGCGGCTGGCACCTCGACGAGGCGCACCTCACGCTCGACGGCCGGCCGCTCGTGGGCGGGCTGGTCGACTTCGGCCTCTACTTCTTCCACAACGCGGCCGAGCTGCTGGCACGCGGCAGCGGCTCCGTACTTCTACCTGCCCAAGCTGGAGTCGCACCGCGAGGCACGACTCTGGAACGACGTGTTCACCCACGGCCAGGCGGCCCTGGGGATCCCGCACGGCACGATCCGCGCGACGGTGCTGATCGAGACCATCACGGCGGCGTTCGAGATGGACGAGATCCTCTACGAGCTGCGCGACCACATGGCCGGTCTCAACGCCGGGCGCTGGGACTACCTGTTCAGCATCATCAAGAACTTCCGGGACGCGGGGCCGGCGTTCACGTTGCCTGACCGCAACGCCGTCACGATGGCCGCGCCGATGATGCGCGCCTATAGCGACCTGCTGGTCCACACCTGCCACCGCCGCGGTGCGTTCGCGATCGGCGGGATGGCCGCGTTCATCCCGAGCCGCCGCGACGCCGAGGTCAACGAGCGGGCCTTCGCCAAGGTGCGCGAGGACAAGACCCGGGAGGCACAGGCCGGCTTCGACGGGTCATGGGTGGCCCACCCAGACCTCGTGCCGCTGTGCGCCGAGGTGTTCGGCGAGACCCTGGGAGACCGTGCCAACCAGTCGGACGTGCTGCGCGACGACGTCCACGTCACCGCCGACGACCTGCTGGCCGTCGACCGGACCCCGGGCGAGCGCACCGAGGAGGGACTGCGAGGCAACGTCCGGATCGGCATGCAGTACCTCCGGGCATGGTTGTCGGGCAACGGTGCGGCCGGGATCGACAACCTGATGGAGGACGCGGCGACGGCGGAGATCTCCCGGTCGCAGGTGTGGCAGTGGATCTTCGCCGGCGCCACCCTGTCCGGCGGTGCCGTAGTGACCCGTGAGCTCGTGGAGCGGATCGTCGAGGAGGAGTACGCCGGGCTGCGCGCCGCCGTCGGCGACGACGCCGCGTTCGACGCCGACCACTGGGCCGAGGCTCGTCGGCTGTTCGTGAGCACGGCGCTGAGCGACGAGTTCCCCGACTTCCTGACCCTGCCGGCCTACGAGTCGGTGCTGGCCGCCGGCGAGTAGGACCTACGCCCGGGACACGCCCTCCCCCTTCACCCGCTCGCCGTCGACCCACACGCCGGCGAGATCGGAGTCGTCCCCCAGCGCGAACACCTTCGACAGCGCGTCCTCCGCCGAGGCCGCGTGTCGCAGCCCGACGTCCAGCGGGTCATCGGCCAGCGGCCGCACCCACACGGCGTCGAACCGCCGGCCTACGCCGAGGTCGCCGACCTCGTCGCCGAGCCCGAGGGCCAGCGCGCCCGCGCGGGTCGCGAGGTGGAGCACGTGGGCCGCGGTGAGGGGTTGCCCGGTGGTCCCGAGCAGCGACTGCACGAAGAAGGTCTGGAGCCCCTCCCGCAGCAGCGAGAACCCGGTGCCCGCGCCGACGTCGGAGCCGAGCGCCACCCGCACCCCGCGCTCCACGTGGCGGCGCAGCGGGAAGAGGCCGCTGCCCAGGGCCGAGTTGCTCGACGGGCAGTGGGCCACCGCGGCGCCGCGAGCCGCGAGCACGGTGAGCTCGGCGTCGGTGGCGTGCACGTTGTGGGCCAGCACGGCGCGCTCCCCCAGCAGGCCGTGCCGGTCGTAGGTGTCGACGTAGTGCGCCGCCTCCGGGAACAGCTCCGCCACCGCCGCGACCTCCGCCGGGTTCTCGTTGACGTGGGACGTGAACCACGAGTCGGGGACGTCCTTGAGCACGGCGGCGCATGCGTCCAGCAGCCCCTCACCGGCGGAGTAGGAGAAGCGCGGCATCGCGGCGTACCGGGCTCGACCGGTGCCGTGCCATCGCGCCGCCAGCGCCACCGACTCGTCGTAGGCGCGCTCGGGCGTGGTCAGCAGGGGTGCGGGCAGCGCCCGGTCGCTGAGCACCAGCCCGGAGGTGACCCGGAGCCCGGCCCGCGCCGCCTCGCCGAACAGCAGGTCGACCGCCGGGGCGAAGTGGGAGCCGAACACGAGCGCGGTCGTCGTGCCGGCCGAGGTCAGCCCACAGACGAAGTCGCGGGCCACGTCTCGGGCGTAAGCCGGATCGGCGAGCCGGCACTCCTCCGGAAGCGCGCACCGCTCCAGCCACTCCAGCAGCGGCATGCCCAGGGCACCGATCACGCGCACCTGCGGGAAGTGGACGTGGGTGTCGACCAGCCCCGGCAGCAGCACGCCCTCGCGCAGGTCCACCACGTCCTCCGTCGGGTTCGCCTCATGCACGCCGGCGAAACCACCCCGGGCCGCGACCACGCCGTCCACGACCAGCAGCCCGGCGTCGTCCTCGCTGCGGAGGGCGCCACCGGCGAACGGGTCGTCGGGGGTGTCGAGCACCCGGGCCCGGAAGATCGTCACGGGCGGAGCCCGACCTGGTCGCCGGCGAACATGCGGACCAGCTCGGCCGCCGACTCCGAGCGCGATGGTCTGGGGCGCCTTGCCGGCGACGTCCGGGCTGCCGATCGGGCTGCGGATCGTGTCGACGAGGGCCTCGTCGTGACCCTCGACCAGCAGGCCGCGGCGGAACCGCGCCCACTTCGCCGACGAGCCGATCAGTCCGACCGAGCCGAGGTGGCCGCACCGCAGCGCGGCGTCGCACAGCGCGAAGTCCTCGGCGTGGTCGTGGGTCATCACCAGCACGTGGCTGCCGCGCGGGACCGAGCCCAGCACCAGCTCGGGCACCGGCGCGTGGTGCACGTGGACGGCGGCCTGGCCGTCGTCGAGGCACGCGAGCCGCTCGGGTGCGAGCTGGTCGGCACGGGAGTCGACGAGGTGGAGCTCGACGTCGTGGCGGGTCAGGATCCGGGCCAGCTCCAGCCCGACGTGGCCGACGCCGAACACCGCGACCGACGGCACCACCGCCAACGGCTCCAGCAGGAGCGTCACCTCGCCCCCGCAGCACTGGCGACCGTGGTCGGTGCGCGCCTTGTCGCTGAGCGGGACCGTCATCGCCTCAGGACCGTGCTGCGGGCCCGCCAGCAGGCTCGCGGGCACGGGCGACGGCCGTCGCCTCGAGGTTGCCGCCGCCGACGCTGCCCCAGACGTCGTCGAGCGACACCACCATCTTGGCCCCGGCCTCGCGGGGCGCGTGGCCGCGGACCTCGGTGACCGTGACCAGCACCCCGCGACGCCGGTCTCGACGCAGCCGCTCGACCGCTGTCAGCCAGTGCATCACGGCACCTCCGCGGTCGACGAGGCGATCTGCTCCGACCGCGGGTGCAGCCGGTGGGTGCCGGCCGGGGGCTGGTCGGGCACCAGCCCGGGCAGTCCCACCACGATCCCGTCGGCGCTGCCACCCGGTCCCGGCGGCCGCCGAGCCCGGTCGAGCGCCCAGTAGACGGCCTCGGGCGTCGCCGGTGACGGCAGGTCGACGGTGTCTCCGGGACGCCCGAACGCGCCGACCGCCTGCCGGAGCGCCTCGCGGACCGAGAAGGCCAGCATCAGGGGCGGCTCACCGACCGCCTTCGAGCCGTAGACGGCACCGTCCTCGTGGGCGCGCGGCAGCAGCGCGACGTTCAGCTCCGCGGGCATCTCGCTGAAGCTGGGCAGCTTGTAGGTGCTGGCGGCGTTGGTGGTGAGCCGGCCGCGGCCGGGGCCGTCGGACTCGTCCCAGCGCAGGTCCTCCAGCGTCAGCCAGCCGGCTCCCTGCACGAAGCCGCCCTCGATCTGGCCGAGGTCGACCAGCGGCGACAGGCTGTCGCCGACGTCGTGCACGATGTCGACGCGGCGGGTGCGGTAGGCGCCGGTGAACCCGTCGACCTCGACCTCGGCCGCGGCCGCGCCGTACGCGAAGTACTTGAACGGGGAGCCCGCCATCGCCGTCGAGTCCCAGTGGAGCCCCTCGGTCGCGTAGAAGCCGGCGGCCCACAGCTGGACCCGGCGGAAGTAGGCCTCGCGGACCAGCTCCTCCCAGGGCAGCCCACGGCCCGCGTCGACGACCGCGAGCCGTTCGGTGATCTGGTCGCACGCATGCTTGACGGCGCCGCCGTTCAGGTCGGCCCCGGAGCTGGCGGCCGTGGCCGAGGTGTTGGGCACCTTGTCGGTGCGGGTGGGCGCGAGCCGGACCCGGGCGAGCGGGACCCCGAGGCTGGTGGCCGCGACCTGCAGCATCTTGGTGTGCAGGCCCTGCCCCATCTCGGTGCCGCCGTGGTTGATCAGCACCGAGCCGTCCTTGTAGACGTGCACCAGCGCCCCGGCCTGGTTGAAGGCCGTGAAGTTGAACGAGATCCCGAACTTGACCGGCGTGATCGCCAGGCCCCGCTTGGAGTGCTCGTGACGCGCGTTGTAGGCCGCGACCTCCGCCTGCCGCTCGGCGTACCGGGCGTCGGCCAGCACCTGGTCCCAGGCGAGCGCGGCCCGCTCGGGGTGACGCACCGGCTGGCCGTAGGGAGTGGCCTGCCCCTCGACGTAGAAGTTGCGACGGCGCAGGTCGGCCGGGTCGATGCCGAGCAGCGGTGCGCACCGGCCGAGGACGTCCTCGATCACCAGCATGCCCTGCGGTCCGCCGAACCCGCGGAACGCGGTCTGCGAGGTCTTGTGGGTCCGCGCGATCCGGCCGTTCACCCGCACGTGGGGGATCCAGTAGGCGTTGTCGACGTGGCACAGCGCCCGGGCGAGGACGGGCTCGCTCAGGTCGAGGCTCCACCCGCCGTCGGAGGTCAGGGTGGCGTCGAGCGCCTGCAGCCGGCCGTCGGCGTCGAACCCGGCCCGCCACTGGGCGTGGAAGCCGTGCCGCTTGCCGGTCATCGCCATGTCCTGTGCGCGCGTCAGGCGCAGCCGCACGGGACGGCCGGTCAGGACGGCGCCGAGCGCGGCGATCGCGGCGAAGCCGTGGGGCTGCATCTCCTTGCCGCCGAACCCGCCGCCCATCCGCAGGCACTGCACCGTCACGTCGTGGCTGTGCCGGCCGAGGACGTGCGCCACGATCTCCTGGGTCTCGGTCGGGTGCTGGGTGCTGCTCTGCACGAACACCTGGCCCGCCTCGTCGACGTGCGCCAGCGAGCAGTGGGTCTCGAGGTAGAAGTGCTCCTGGCCGGCCATCTCGGTGGTCCCGCTGAACACGGCCGCCGACGTCGCGAGGCCGTGCTCGACGTCGCCGCGCCGGACGGTCGGGCGGCCACCCTGGAAGCTGCCTGCGGAGATCGCCTCGGTCACCCCGACCAGCGCCGGCAGCGGGTCATAGTCGACCTCGACCGCCGCGGCGCCGAGACGGGCCGCCTCGAGCGTCTCGCCGAGCACCCAGCAGACCGCGTGGCCGTGGAACATCACCTCGGACGGGAAGAGCGGCTCGTCCTGCTTGACGCCGGCGTCGTTGACGCCGGGCACGTCGTCGCCGGTCAGCACCCGCACCACCCCGGGCACCTGGTGGGCACCGTCGACCCGGCACCGGGTGACCCGCGCGTGAGCGTGGGGCGAGCAGACCGGGTGGGCGTGGAGGACGCCGGGCATCCGGCCGACCAGGTCGTCGGTGTAGAGGGCCGCCCCGGTGACGTGCAGGTCGGCGCTCTCGTGGGCCAGGCGCTCGCCGACCACGGCACCGTCGGGGCGCAGCGACAGCTCGGTCATGCCGGCACCTCCTCGGGAGCCGACGTCTCGGCCCAGAGCCTGCGCAACGCGTTGCCCAGCATCGCGGCGCGGTAGGCCGCGCTGGCCCGGTGGTCGTCGAGCGGCGTGCCCTCGCCCGCCAGGACCACGGCCGCGGCCTCGACGTCCTCGCGACTCCACGGCCGGCCCACCAGGGTCTGCTCGGTCTCGTGGGCGCGGACGGGGGTGGCGGCCACGCCGCCCAGCCCGATCCGGGCGCGCGTGACGGTGCCGTCGACCACGTCGAGCGCGAACCCGACGGCGACGCTGGAGATGTCGTCGTAGCGGCGCTTGGCGACCTTGTGGAAGGCAGTCACCCCGGCGAGCGGGAGGGGCACGGTCACCGACCGGATCAGCTCGCCCGGGCGCAGCACGGTCTCGCGGTAGCCCGTGAAGTAGTCGGCCACCGCCACCTCGCGGTCCCCCTCGGCCGAGGTCAGCACGAGCGCCGCGTCGAGTGCGAGCAGCGCGGGCGGGAGGTCACCGATCGGCGACGCGGTGCCGAGGTTGCCGCCGATCGTGGCGCCGTTGCGGATCAGCCGCGACGCGAACTGCGGCCACACGCCGTCGAGCAGCGGCACCGCGCCGTCGAGGGCCGCCTCGACCTCCGAGAGCGTCAGCGCCGCCCCGATCGTGACCCGGTCGGCCTCGACCGCGACCTCGCGCAGCTCGGGCAGCCGGTCGACGGCGACGACGTACGACGCCCGGCGGCCGCGCAGGTTGGCCTCGACGCCCCAGTCGGTGCAGCCGGCGACGACCGTCGCCTCGGGGTGCGCGGCGAGCAGGTCGAACGTGTCGGCGAGGTCGGCGGGGCGGGCGAACCCGCCGGCGGGGCCGTCGAGCCGGGTGGCGACGGGAGCGGGGGCGGGGCGCGCGCGGCGGCCGGCCAGCGGGTCGTCGGCCGCGGGCGTCCCGAGCGCCCACGCGGCGTCGCGGATCGGGCGGTAGCCGGTGCAGCGGCACAGGTTGCCGGTCAGCGCGTGCAGGTCGAACCCGTTGGGCCCGCGCTCGCCGTCGGCATCGGCGCGGTCGCCGGGCATCCGGTCGGCGCGGTAGTACTCGGCGGCCATGCTGCACACGAACCCCGGGGTGCAGTAGCCGCACTGGGAGCCGCCGCGCGAGCCGATCTCGTGCTGGACCGGGTGCAGGACACCGGGCGTGCCCAGGCCCTCGGCGGTGACGACCTCCTGTCCGTCGAGGGTGGCGGCCGGTACGAGACAGGCGTTGATGGCGGTCCACTGGGTCCGGGTGCCGTCGGGGCGGGCGACCAGCACCGAGCAGGCCCCGCACTCACCCTCGGCACACCCCTCCTTGGCGCCGGTCAGGCCGACCCCGCGCAGGAAGTCGAGCGCGGTGGTGTGGGTGGGCACGCCGGAGAGCGAGCGGGCTCCCCGTTGACCGTGACCTGCGGCTCCGTCATCTCACTCTCCCGACACGTCGCGACACGGCCGTGGCCGCGCGCATGGTTTCGGAGTGGTCGGTGGCCGCTGGTTATCCATGCCGAACAGCGACGCCGCGGACCACAGTTTACGTGACCCGCGTCACGCCGCTGGGCCGCGGGCGCAGAACGGCGTGCCGGTGGACGTCCTTGTAGAGCAGGTACCGGAAGCGTCCGGGACCGCCCGCGTAGCAGGCCTGCGGGCAGAACGCGCGCAACCACATGAAATCACCGGCCTGCACCTCCACCCAGTCCTTGTTGAGCAGGTACACCGCCTTGCCCTCGAGCACGTAGAGCCCGTGCTCCATCACGTGGGTCTCGGGGAACGGGATCGAGCCGCCCGGCTCGAAGCTCACGATGTTGACGTGCAGGTCGTGCCGGACGTCGTCGGGGTCGACGAACCGCTGGGTGCCCCAGGCACCGTCGGTGTCGGGCATCGGCACGACGGCGACGTCGCTCTCGTGGGTCACGAACGGCTCCGGGACGTCGACCCCGTCGGCCGGCTCGTAGGCCTTGCGGATCCAGTGGAACGTGGCGTCGGCGTCCGACTCGTTGTGCAGCGTCCAGGTCGTGCCGGGCGGGACGAACGCGTAGCCGCCGGCCTCGACCCGGTGCCGCACCCCGTCCAGCGTGAGGGCGAGCGTGCCGTCGACGACGAACAGCACCGCCTCGGCCCCCTCGTCCGGCTCGGGACGGTCGCTGCCGCCGCCGGGCGCGACCTCCACGACGTACCAGGAGAAGGTCTCGGCGAAGCCGGAGAGCGGGCGGGCCAGCACCCACAGCCGGGTCGCCGGTCCAGTGCGGCAGCCGGCTGGTGACGATGTCGCGCATGGTGCCGCGGGGCAGCACGGCGTACGCCTCGGTGAACACGGCCCGGTCGGTGGTCAGCTCGGTCTGCCCGGGCAGGCCGCCGGTGGGCACCCAGTAGGTCATGCCACTCCCCTCCTCAGCAGCCGCCCGCGGGGGTGCGGCGTCCAGGTCGACCGGTCGTGCCGTCGAGCCAGGTCTGCCGGACCGTGCCGGTGAGCGTACGCCCGGCCCAGGCCGTGACGGCGTTCTTGTGGTGCAGCCGCGCGGGGTCGACCAGTGAACGTCCTCGTCCGGTGCGAACACGCACAGGTCCGCGCGCAGCACCGACCGCCAGCCGCCGCGATCGTCGCAGGCCGACCCGGTGCGCGGGAGCGGTGGCCATCCAGCGCGCGACCGTCGGCCAGCCCTAGCCGCGCTCACGGGCGCCGCGTCCACACCGCGGCGAGTCCGAGCTGGAGCGAGGCGATCCCTCCCCAGGCCTCCGCGAAGTCGCCGCCGCCTCGGGCCTTCAGCTCCGCGCGTGCAGGGCGAGTGGTCGCTGACCACGAGGTCGATGTCGCCGGACGCCAGTCCGTCCCACAGCCGGTCGCGGTTGGCGCGGTCGCGGATCGGCGGGCAGCACTTGAACTCGGTCGCACCGTCGGGGATCTCGGCGGCGTCGAACGACAGGTAGTGGGGACAGGTCTCGACCGAGACGTCGACGCCGGCGGCGCGGGCCGCGCGGAGCGCCGGGATCGCCCCGGCGGCGCTGAGGTGGACGACGTGGGCGCGTCCGCCGGAGGCGCGCGCGGCCTCGAGCACCAGGTCGATCGCCCGCTCCTCCGGCGGTGGTGGGACGCGAGGCGAGGAAGCCGGCGTACGCCGAGCCGTGGACGACTCGTCGATCTCGGTCGGCGTCCTCCGCGTGGACCAGCATCAGCGCGCCGAGCCGGGCCGTCTCGGCGATCGCGGCGCGGAACTGATCCGGCTCGAGGTGCGGGAACTCGGCCACCCCGGAGTCCAGCAGGAAGCACTTGAAGCCGAAGACGCCGGCCCCGTGCAGCGGAGCCAGGTCGGCCAGGTTGTCGGGGACGGACCCGCCCCAGAACCCGACGTCGACCCAGACCTGGTCCCGGGCGACGCGCCGCTTCTCCTCCAGGGCGTCGAGCGTGGTGGTCGCGGGGATGCTGTTGAGGGGCATGTCGACGAGCGTCGTCACGCCGCCCGCCGCGGCGGCCCGGGTGGCGCTCGCGAAGCCCTCCCAGTCGGTGCGGCCGGGCTCGTTCACGTGCACGTGGGTGTCGACCAGGCCGGGGAGCAGCACCTCGTCGTCGGCCAGGTCGACGGCCTGCGCGGCGGCGGGCCGGTCGTCGTAGGCACCCGAGGGAGACGATCCGGCCGCCGCGGATCCCGAGGCTGGCCGCGACCTCGCGGCCGCCGACGACGGCCCGCCGGGCCCGGAGCAGCGTGTCGAGTCTCAGCTGCCACGGTAGGTGGAGTAGCCGAACGGGCTGAGCAGCAGCGGCACGTGAAAGTGCTCGTCGCCGTCGACGGTGAACGTGATCGTCACCTCGGGGAAGAAGGCGTCGACCCCGAAGGAGCCGAAGTAGGCGGCCGTGTCGAACCGGAGCCGGTAGTCGCCGCCGCCGAGCGCCTCGTCGCCGAACGTGGCGATCCGGCCGTCGGGGTCGGTCACCGCCTCACCGATCGGCGCCCCGCTCGCGGACTCGAGGACGACCCGGATGCCGACCGCGGGCCGGCCCGGGCCGTGTCGAGGACGTGCGTGCGAGAGGTCGCCACTACACCACCTGTTCCAGTCGGAGCAGCGCGATCTCGCGCAGCTGGCGTCACGGTCTCGGCCCGCTCGGTCTGCGTCGTCGTTGCCGAGCCGCCGCTCGAGCTCGGCGAGGATCTCGGCCGCGTCGCGGCCGGCCGCGCGGATCAGGAACACCCGGTCGAACCGCGCCTCGTAGGCCCGGTTGCCGTCCGCCAGCCGTGCGGCGACGTCGGCGTCGTCACGGTCGACCGCCGACTGCTCGGCGGCGGAGAACGCCCGGTCGTGGCCCGCGCCGGCGCGCTCGCCGATCCGCGGGTGGCCGGAGAGCGCGGCGTCGAGCTCGGCCCCGTCGAGGTGCGCCGCCTCACCGGCCACCGCCATCAGCCCGCCCACGTCGGCGTACGGCCGCCCGGCCAGCACCGTCTCGACCCAGCGGGGGACGTCGAGGCACCGCGTCAGCCGCTCGCGGGCCTCGGCCTCGGGCAGGGCGTTGAACTCGTCGAGCCGGCTCACGGAACCTCCCTGGTGATCGTCGCCTCGATCAGGCCGTAGGGCCGGTCGGCCGCGATGAACACCTCGCCCGGGTTCTCGAGCCCGAACGGGGCCAGGTCGACCAGGTGGTGGTGCTTGTTGGGGGCCGCGAACGAGATCTCGGCGACGTCCGGCGTGCGCCTCCAGCACCGCGCGGCCCATGGCGTAGAGCGTCTCCTGGAGCGCGCGGCTGTAGGTGGTCGCGAACGTCGCCAGCAGGGTCCGGCGTACGTCGCTCCAGGCGACGTCCCAGTCCCGCGGGCCGGCGTCGAGTAGCGCCAGACCGCGGTCAGCGACGTCGCCAGGATCCGGTCGTCCGTGTCGGGCAGCGTGGTGAACTCGTCGCGCAGGAAGTCCTTGAACTCCGACCCGGTGGACGCGAGCACGCACCAGGTCGGTCAGCCCGGACTCGACGACGATGCCCTCCGCCGGTCACGTCGACCGCGGTGGTGCGCACCTCGCCGCCGCGCCGTGACGAACGCGTGGTCGTGGCCGGCGCCGTCCACCTCGATCCGGTCCCAGGGGTACTCCTCGACGCCGACCCGCACCCCGGTCGCCGCCGGGGTCGCGTCCAGCAGCCGGCGGCCCAGCGCGATCGCGTAGTCCTCCGGGGAGTCGACGCCGTGCAGCTTGGCGTAGGCGAAGGCGGTGTTCTTCTGGGTGTCGGTCGGCAGCACCGCCGACTGGTCGCCGTCGACGTGAGCGGCCTCGAAGTCGCCGCGCAGGCTGGTGCTGACGTTGAGGTCGCGGATCTCGTGGCGGGCGGTGTCACGCACGATCCGGACCACGCGGTTCTCGGCCTTGCCGTACTGGTTGGCACCGAGGACGATTCCCATCCCGCGAGACTAGTGCGTGGGCGGCCGGGGTCGCGCGAGGTCGGCGAGCGCGCCCAGGTCGTGCCCGCTGGTGGCGGTGACCTCGGCCTCGGTGAGCGCTCCGCACTCGACGCCGCGCACCAGGAACCCCGCCAGCGCCTTCACCGTCGCCGGCTCGTCGGCCACCGGTCCGATCTCCCGCCCGGCCCAGGCAGCGAGCCGCGCGGTCGCGTCGTCGAGCCCCTCGCGGAAGAACGCGAAGGTCGCGGCGTACCGCGTCGGCAGCTGGTGGGGGTGCAGGTCCCAGCCCTGGTAGAAGCCGCGCTGCAGGGACCTCCGGACCAGCCGGAGGTGGGTCTCCCAGCCGCGACGTACGTCGGCCTCGTCGCCCACCGGCAGGACGTTCGTGGAGCCGTCGGAGAGGCGGACGCCGGTGCCGGCCGCCGCGGCCTGCATCAGGGTCTTGGCGACGTCGGCGCTCGGGTGGTCGAGGCTCTGGTGGGCCGCGGGGATGCCGATCGAGGCGCTGTAGTCGTAGGTGCCGTAGTGGAGGCCGGTGCACCGGCCGTCGGCCGCGTGGATCATCGGCGCCACCAGCACCGTCCCGTCGGGCCCGACGACGGCCTGCGGGGTCTCGACCTGGAGCTCGAACTCCAGGCGTGGTCGGCGAGCCCCAGGGCGCGCTCCAGCTCGGCGCAGAGGTAGGCCATCGCCTCGACCTGCGCGACCGAGGTGACCTTGGGCAGGGTCACCACGAACCCGGCCGGCACGGTCCCGTCCGCGGCGACGCCCTCGACGAACGACACCAGGGTGCGGATCCCGCGCTCGCGGGTCGGCCGCTCGAGGCTCTTGAACCGGATCCCGAACGACGGCGGCGCCGCACCCCCTGACAGCTCCTCGCGGAGCGCGGCCACGGCTCTCCGCCACCGCCTCGTCCTCGGCGGTGTCGCCGCGGTCGCCGTAGCCGTCCTCGAAGTCGATCCGCAGGTCCTCGACCGGCTCGGTCTCGAGCTTGGTCCGGACGCGGTGCAGGAGGTCCTCGTCGTTCCCGATCAGCTCCCGGAACAGGCCCTCGTGCTCGGCCACCGCCTGCTGCGCGGCCCGACCGTGGTCCGCCACGAGTCCGGCGTGGAACCGGTGCGCCGGCACGTAGAGCGTGTGCACGGGCTGCCGGCCCGGCCGCGCGCCCGGATAGCGCGCTGCGAGGTCGGCGTCGGCCTCGGTCAGCCGCTCGTCGAGGCGGGCGACCAGCCCGGCGAGGTCCATGGCGGCACCCTAGACCGACTCGACGTCGATGACGTCGGGCAGGCCGAGGGCGGCCCAACGTTCGACAGGTGGCCGCCCGCCGGACCGGTGGAGCGTCACCCGCGGAAGACGGTGTAGTGCAGCAGCAGCCAGACCGGGGCGATGGTCGCCAGCAGCGAGTCGAGCCGGTCCATCAGGCCGCCGTGACCAGGGATCACCTGGCTCATGTCCTTGACGCCGAGGTCCCGTTTGATGACCGACTCGCAGAGGTCGCCCAGGGTCGCCATCACGCCGACGATCAGGCCGAGCACGACCCCGACCCACCAGTCGCCGTCGAGGAGGTGGACGACGAGCAGCCACCCGGCGACGGCCGAGAACGACGAGCGAGCCGGCGAGTCCCTCCCACGACTTCTTCGGGGAGATGACCGGTGCCATCGGGTGCCTGCCGAACAGCACGCCAGCGACGTACCCACCGGTGTCGGAGGCGACCGTGACCAGGATGAACGTGACGATGCCGCGTACGCCGTCGTCCCAGCGGTCGAAGTCGGTGGCGCCCCCCTCCGCGAGCAGCAGCGCGACGAACGACCCGAGGAAGGGGACGTAGACGAGCGTGAACACCGATGCGGTGGCCGTCTGCACGTAGCCGTCGACCCCGCGGCGCAGCAGCCACAGCATCGTGACCAGGGCGGTGACCGCGGTCGCCGTCACGAGCGCTGGGGCGCCGTAGAAGTAGGCGACGACCACCATCACCACGCCGCCCGCCATCAGCGGCTGCTCGGGCAGGTCGACGTCCTTCGCGAGCAGGCCCTGGCGCAGCTCCCAGAGGGCCACGACGACCGCCGCGGCGACGATGCCGAGGAACGCGATCTTCCAGAACGCCAGCGACGCGCCGATCGCAGCCAGCAGGACGACGGCGGACGTGATCGCGGCCGGGAGGTTGCGTCCGGCGCGGCCGTGGTCCTTCGCCGGGACCGGGGTGGAGGTCACGACGCTCAGACCTCGATGAGCTCGGCTTCCTTGTGCTTGAGCAGCTCGTCGATGGCGTCGGTGTGCTTCTTGGTCATGCTGTCGAGGCGCTTCTCGGCCCCGGTGACGTCGTCTTGACCCACCTCGCCGTCGGCCCCCAGCTTCTCCAGCGTCTGCTTGGCGTGGCGCCGCAGGTTGCGGACCGCGACCCGGCCCTCCTCGGCCTTGGTGCGGGCGACCTTGATGTACTCCTTGCGCCGTTCCTCGGTCAGCTCGGGGAACACGCAGCGGACCACCTTGCCGTCGTTGGCCGGGTTGACGCCGAGGTCGGAGTCGCGGATCGCCTTCTCGATGTTCGCCATCGCGCCCATGTCGTACGGCGCGACCAGGATGATCCTGGCCTCGGGTGCCGTGAAGGACGCCAGCTGCTGGAGCGGCGTCGGCGTGCCGTAGTAGTCGACGAGGATCTTGTTGAACATGCTGGGCTGGGCACGCCCCGCCCGGATGGCCGCGAACTCCTCACGGGTGGCCTCGACCGACTTGTCCATCTTCTGGTCGGCCTCGTTGAGGGTCTCGTTGATCACGGCGTACTCCTGGGTTCGTCGGTGGGTCAGCCGGCGCTGACCAGCGTGCCGATCTTCTCACCTGCCACGATCCGCGCGATCGCGCCCTCCTCCTCGGCACCGAACACGATGATGGGCATCTTGTTCTCCATGCAGAGGGCGAACGCCGTCGCGTCGGCAGCCTTGAGGCCCTTCAGGAGGACCTCCTGGTAGGTGATCGTCTCGAACTTGGTCGCGGTCGGGTCGACCTTGGGATCGGCGGAGTAGAGACCGTCGACACCCTGCTTGGCCATCAGCACGACCTCGCACCGGGTCTCGAGCGCGCGCTGCGCGGCGACCGTGTCGGTGGAGAAGAACGGCATCCCGGCGCCCGCGCCGAAGATGACGACCCGGCCCTTCTCGAGGTGGCGCACGGCGCGGCGCGGGATGTAGGGCTCGGCGACCTGGCCCATCGTGATGGCGGTCTGCACCCGGGTCTCGATGCCCTCCTTCTCCAGGAAGTCCTGGAGCGCCAGGCAGTTCATGACCGTGCCCAGCATGCCCATGTAGTCGGCCCGGGCGCGGTCCATACCGCGCTGCTGCATCTCGGCGCCACGGAAGAAGTTGCCGCCGCCGACGACGATGCAGATGCCCACACCCTGCCGCGCCACGCCGGCGATCTCGTGGGCGATCTGGTGCACGACGTCGGGATCGACGCCCACCCGACCGCCGCCGAACACCTCGCCGGAGAGCTTGAGCAGGACCCGCGTGTACGCCGTCACGGCCGAAACCCTATCCCGCGGCGAGCGTCGGTCGGCCCGCCGGTCGGCTCGGGACCCGGTTCAGGCCCCGACCTCGAAGCGGACGAACCGCGAAACCGTCGTGCCGGCCTCCTCGAGCACCGACTTCACGGTCTTCTTGCTCTCCGTGACGGACGGCTGCTCCAGGAGGACGACCTCCTTGAAGAACCCGTTGAGCCGGCCCTCGGTGATCTTGGCGATCGCCTGCTCGGGCTTGCCCTCCTCGCGGGAAGTCGCCTCGGCGATCTCGCGCTCCTTCGCCACGACGTCGGCAGGGACGTCGTCGCGGGTGAGGAACTTCGGGCGCATCGCGGCGATCTGCATCGCGACGCCGCGCGCCGCCTGCTCGTCGCCGGCGTACTCGACCAGCACTCCCACGGCGGGGGGCAGGTCGGCGGCACGCTTGTGCATGTAGGTGACGACGTCGCCCTCGAAGTAGGCGACCCGGCCGAGCTCGATCTTCTCGCCGATCGTGATGGCGAGGTTCTCGACGACCTCGGCGACCGTCTGGTCGCCGACCGAGACGCCCTGGAGGGCGTCGGCGTCGGGGGCCTTGGCCTCGGCGGCCGCGTCGGCGATCCGCTGGGCGGCGGAGACGAACTCGTCACCCTTGGCGACGAAGTCGGTCTCGCAGTTCAGCTCGACGAGCGCGCCACCGGAGGCGGCGACCAGGCCGGCCGAGGCTTCGCGCTCCGCGCCCCGCTCGGCCATCTTCTTGCCCAGCTTGACGCGGATCAGCTCGGCGGCCTTCTCGAAGTCGCCGTCGGCCTCCTCGAGCGCCTTCTTGCAGTCCATCATGCCGGCGCCGGTGAGCTCCCGGAGCTTCTTGACGTCAGCGGCGGAGACAGCCATGTTTCCCTCTTCCTCGAGACTTCTCGTACGTCGATCGGTGCTGGTGGGCAGCGGCGGCGCCCGGACCAGGGTCCGGGCGCCCACGTCACTGCGGTGCTCTCAGGCGTCGGCCTTGTCGGCCTCGGCAGCCTTCTCCTCGGCCTTCTCCTCGGCCTTGGCCTCGGCGTTGACGAACCCGGCGGCCTCGGCGGCCTCCGTGGTGCGGAACCACACCTCGGCGTTGGTCCGGTCGTACCAGGGGCTCGACGGCGCGTGGAACTTCTTCGACGTCTTGTTGCCCTTGATGTCGAAGCCGGCCGGCGCGTCGCCGCTCTCCAGCGGCGCGGCGGAGTCGGCGCCGAACTCGCCCTCGGTGACCTCGGTCGTGGCCGGGGCGGCCTCGGGAGCGGGCTCCTCGGTCGCAGCCTCGGCAGCGGGCTCCTCGGTCGCAGCCTCGGGAGCGGACTCCTCGGTCGCAGCCTCGGCAGCGGGCGCCTCGGTCACGGCCTCGGCAGCGGCGTCGGCGGCCGGCGCCTCGGTCGCGGCACCGGTGGCCTCGGCGGCCGGGGCGGCGTCGGCGTCGCCACCGGTGGCGGCCACGGCGGCCTTGTCGGCGTCACCGGCCAGGAGCTCGCGCTCCCACTCGGCCAGGGGCTCCTCGGCGCCCGGGGTGGCGGTGTCGCCCTCGGCGGTCTTCGCGCCGGAGCGGGCGATCAGGCCCTCCGCGACGGCGTCGGCGATCACGCGGGTCAGCAGCCCGACGGCGCGGATCGCGTCGTCGTTGCCCGGGATCGGGTAGTCGACCAGGTCGGGGTCGCAGTTGGAGTCCAGGATGCCGATGATCGGGATCCGCAGCTTGCGGGCCTCCTCGACGGCGAGGTGCTCCTTGTTGGTGTCGACGATCCAGACGGCGGACGGGGTCCGGCTCATCTCGCGGATGCCGCCGAGGGACTTGTTGAGCTTGTCCCGCTCGCGGCGCATCTGCAGCAGCTCCTTCTTGGTGCGGCTGCTGCCGGCGACGTCGTCGAAGTCGATCTCGTCGAGCTCCTTGAGACGGCTGATCCGCTGGTGCACGGTCTGGAAGTTCGTCAGCATGCCGCCGAGCCAACGCTGGTTGACGTAGGGCATCCCGACGCGGGTCGCCTGCTCGGCGATCGCCTCCTGGGCCTGCTTCTTGGTGCCGACGAACATCACGGTGCCGCCCTTGGCGACGGTCTCCTTGATGAAGGCGTAGGACCGGTCGATGTAGGCGAGCGACTGCTGCAGGTCGATGATGTAGATGCCGTTGCGCTCGGTCATGATGAAGCGCTTCATCTTGGGGTTCCAGCGACGGGTCTGGTGACCGAAGTGGACGCCGCTCTCGAGCAGCTGGCGCATGGTGACGACTGCCATGGGTTCTCCTGGTGGTGAGAGGCGATCCCCATCGGCACGACCTTGGCACCCCGCAGGGCAGGTCGGGCTGGGTCACGCACTCGTCGGGTGTTTTCAGTTGCGTGCCACCGACGGGTGCCGGCGGCCCTGACGCTCACGCGCGATCCGACCCGGATCGCTCCGGGACCGAGGATCGACGCCCACGGGTGGTCGGAGCCCAGGAAGGCGGCTCCGTCGCGGTCGGTGAACGTGCGAAGTCAACCCACGTGCGTGGATTGCTGGGTCCAGCGTAGTCGACCGCGGTCCGGCGCCGCCAATCGCGACGGGCGGCGCCGCGCGCCGTCCACAGCGCGGGTCCGGACCGGCTCCTCCCCGGGCGCGGCTCCGGGTCATGGCGCCGGCCCGCGAGTCGGGCCAGGGTCGTGGGGTGCGACGAGTTCACCGGCCTGCTCCACATCCTGCCCACCCTCCCCCTCGTGGCGTGGGCGGGCGTCCCGCCCGCCTCCGCCGACGTCGACCCGGTCGGCCGGTGGCCGCTGCGGCCCGTGCCCGAGGTGGTCGAGGGCTTCGACCCGCCGTCCTCGACGTGGGGCGCCGGTCACCGCGGGGTCGACCTGCTGGGCGCGCCCGGCCAGCAGGTCCGGGCCGCACTGCCCGGCACCGTGTCCTTCGTGGGGATGATCGCCGGCCGCGGCGTGGTGACCGTCGACCACGGCGACACCCGGACCACCTACGAGCCCGTCAGCTCGCCGCTCCACCCGGGGGCGGCCGTCGCGACGGGCGACGCGCTCGGCCGGCTCGCGTTGCCGGGCTCACACTGCGCCCCGCGCGCCTGCCTCCACTGGGGGTGGCTGCGCGGCGACACCTACCTCGACCCGCTCGCCCTCCTGGGTGCGGGACCGGTGCGACTGCTGCCCCTCGACGGCCAGCCCGTCGCGTCGCCACTGGCGCGCACCCCGCTAGTCCTGCCGTACGTCGACTGGCGTCCCTGGTCCACGAGACGGTCGGCCGGCTCGGCCGTGTCGGGGCTTCAGGCGCGGGGGTGCGCCTGCTGGTAGGCCGAGCGCAGCCGGTCCTTGGTGACGTGGGTGTAGAGCTGGGTCGTCGCCAGGGACGCGTGGCCCAGCAGCTCCTGCACCGACCGCAGGTCGGCCCCGCCCTCGAGCAGGTGGGTGGCCGCCGAGTGCCGCAGCCCGTGCGGACCAAGGTCGGGGGCGCCCGGGACGTCGGCGATCCGACGGTGCACGAGGGTGCGGACGGCACGTTGGTCCATCCGCCCACCGCGGGTGCCCAGGAACAGTGCTCCTCCGGCCCCGGGAGCAGCGAGACCCGGCCGGCCGGCCCGCAGCCACCGGTCGAGGGCCTGCGCGGCGGGATGCCCGTAGGGGACGCTGCGCTCCTTGCGGCCCTTGCCGAAGACCCGCACGACGTGGCGCTCGCGGTCGAGGTCGTCGACGTCGAGGCCGACCAGCTCTCCGACCCGGACCCCGGTCGCGTAGAGCAGCTCGAGGATGGCGACGTCGCGGATCGCCACCGGGCTGCCGTCGTCGGCGAGCTCGATGGCCGCCTCCAGCAGCGACCGGGCCTCGTCGGCGCGCAGCACCGCCGGGAGGGTCTTGTGCGCCTTCGGCGATCCGAGGCTCGCGCCGGGATCGTGCGGCAGCCGTTCGGTGCGGGCGAGCCAGGCGGTGAACACCCGGGCCGCGGTCGCCCGGCGGGCCAGGGTGCTGCGGGACCTGCCCCGGGTCTGCTGGTTGGCGAGCCAGCTGCGCAGCGTCCGCAGGTCGAGCTCCTCGATCCGGTCGATCCCGAGCCGGTGGGTGTGATCGAGCAGCGAGTCGAGGTCGCGGAGATAGGCCCGCACCGTGTGCGGGGACAGGTCGCGCTCCGAGACCAGGTGCCGTTCGTACTCCCCGAGGAGGGTGGCGAACCCCTCCGGGAGCCCGTCGGCGGACTCCGGCCCGACCGGCTGGACTGCCTCGACTGCCACGGACCGATGGTAGGTCGGCCGGGCTCAGCGGACCGGGACCTCGCGCTCGCCCGTCCGGTCGAGTCGCCACCCCTGCTCGGACTCGACCACGAACCCGTGGTCGGCGAGGTAGGACAGCGCCGACCGGGTGCTGAGCAGGCTGGTCCCCGCCGTGGCGGCGATCGAGGACAGCCCGGCGGGGGTCCGGACCGGCACCGCCTCGAGCACCCGCCGGCGCCGGCTCGTGAGCCGGTCGCGCGGCCGCTCCTCACCTCGCGGCTCCGACGCGAGGTGGTCTCCGGAGCCGCTGACCAGCTCCAGCACGTCGGCCGGTCCGGTGACGAGGGTGGCCGCGCCGCTGCGGATCCGGTGGTGCACACCCTGGGACGGGGCGCTGCTGACCGGACCGGGAACCCCCATGACCGGTCGGCCCACCGCGTCGGCCCAGCTCGCGGTGTTGAGGGCGCCGCTGCGCAGGGCCGCCTCCACGACCACGACGCCGCGGGACATCGCCGCGATGATCCGGTTGCGGGCGAGGAACCGCACGCGCAGCGGCGCGCACCCGGGCGGGAGCTCGGAGACGACCGCCCCGACCGCGGCCAGGTGCTCGAGCAGGTCGCGATGGGCCGCCGGGTAGGCCCGGTCGACCCCACACGCCAGCACCGCGACCGAGCGGCCGTCGACCGCGAGCGCGCCGCGGTGCGCGGCCTGGTCGATCCCGAAGGCTGCCCCGGACACGACGGTCAGCCCGGCCCGGGCGAGACCGGCGCCGAGCTCACGGGCCACGCCCTCGCCGTAGGTCGTGGCGGAGCGCGACCCGACGACCGCGACGGAGTCTGCGACCTCGTCGAGCCGGAGCGGGCCGCGCACCCAGAGCCCCAGCGGCGTCCCACCCAGCTCCTGGACGGTCGCGGCGTGGGCGAGGTCGTCGAGCCGGGTCGGCCACTCGTCGTCACCGGGGACGACGAACCGGATGCCCTGACGGGCCGCGTCGGCGAGCTCCCGCTCGGGATCGAACCGCCCCAGCCGCGCGCCGACGTCGAGGTCGAGCGAGTCACGGCCCTGGGCGGCCAGCAGCTCCGCGAGCAGCCGCGGTGCGCCCGCTCGGTCGACCGCCCGGGCGACCCGGACGTCGCCGGGCTCGGTCAGCCGGCTGAGACCGGCTCGGGCCACCCGTTCGTCGGTCACGACGCCTCCTGGTGGCGTCGGAGCGTCGCGGAGAGCAGCGGCTCGCCCGAGCGGAGCCGGAGCGCGGTGTCGGCGTCGTCGACGGTCGGGTGGTCGGCGCCGCGCAGGTCGGCGAGCGTCCACGCCAGCCGGTGGACCCGGGTGGCGCCGCGCCGGCTGAGCTTGCCGTCGTACATCCGGCCGTCGACGAGCCGCTGCGCGTCGCGCGGCAGGGGCCACTCGGCGGTCAGCACCGGCCCGGGGACCTGACCGTTCAGCCGCCAGCCGCGGGCGTCGTAGCGCGCCGCCTGCCGGTCGCGGGCGGCCGCCACCCGCCCCCGCACCGCGGCCGAGCCCTCTGGACGTGACCACGGGTCGTGGGCGTCGTGGGGCCGCAGCGGTTCGAGGTGCCGGGTGATGTCGATCCGGTCGGTGATCGGCCCGCGGACCCGCTGCTGGTAGTCACGCCGCTGCCGCTCGCCGCACAGGCACCGGTTGCCGCGGGCCTCCGCGCGAAACTCGCCGCAGGGGCACGGGTTGGCCGCGAACACGACCATCCCGCGGGCGGGGAACGTCACCGACTCGTCCCCCCGGGCGATCGTGACCTCGCCGCTCTCCAGCGGCTGGCGCAGGCTGTCGATCACGTCGGTGCGCAGCAGCGGGAACTCGTCGAGCAGCAGCACCCCGCAGTGGGCGCGGCTGATCTCGCCCGGGCGGACCCGGCCGGTGCCGCCGCCGAGGATGCTGGCCTTGCTGGCGTCGTGGTGGGGTGCCGCGAACGGCGGACGCCGGATCAGCCCGTCGCCGTCCTGGAGCGCGCCGGCGAGGGAGTGGAGGGCGGTGAGCTCCAGCGACTCCGCCAGCGACAGGTCGGGCAGGATGGTCGGGATCCGCTCGGCCAGGGTCGTCTTGCCGCACCCCTTCGGGCCGCTCAGCAGGAGGTGGTGACCGCCGGCCGCGGCGACCTCGACGGCGAACCGCGCCTCAGCCATGCCGAGCACGTCGACCAGGTCGATCTCGTCGAGCCGCTCCTGGCCGCGCCAGGCCAGCAGCCGGTGGCCCGACATCGGCGCGACGGGCTCGGCCTCGGGCACGGTCTGGCCGCACAGCTCGGCCACCACCTGACCGAGCGACCGCAACCCCAGCACCTCCAGGTCGGGGACCATCGCCGCCTCGTGCGCCTGCGGCTCGGGGACGAAGACCCGTCGGAGGCCACGCTGTGCCGCTGCCAGCACCATCGGCAGCACCCCGGGCACCGACCGCAGCCCCCCGCTGAGGGTGAGCTCGCCGACGAAGCCGGTCTCGGCGAGGTGGGCCGCGGGGAGCTGGCCGTCGGCCGCGAGCACGGCCAGCGCGATGGCCAGGTCGAGGTGGGTGCCTCGCTTGGGCAGGTCGGACGGCGAGAGCAGGATGGTCACCCGCTTGGTCGACGGCCAGTGGAGGCCGGTGTTGTGGATGGCCATCCGGCACCGGTGCGGCGCCTCGTTGAGCGACACGTCCGCCCGCCCCACCATCGTCAGCCCCGCCTGGCCGGGCGACACGTCGACCTGGACGTCGACGAGGTGGCCGATCGCGCCGTCGAGCGCGATGGACGGGATCGAGGCGACCGGCATCAGACCAGCCCTCGCACGTGCTCCACCAGCGCCGGACCGCGGCGGGGGCGCAGCACCGCCACCAGGTCGACCCGGATCTCCTGCGGCCGGACGTCGTGGGCGTCGACCCAGCGCGCGGCCAGCCGCACGAGCCGAGCGAGCTTCGCCGCGGTCACGGCCTCGTGGGGCGAGCCGTGGTCGACGCTGGTCCGGGTCTTGACCTCGCAGGCCACCAGCACGTCGCCGTCGCGCAGCACCAGGTCGAGCTCGCCCTCGTCACACCGCCAGTTGCGGTCGAGCACCACCAGGCCCTGGCGCGCCAGGTGGCGCTCCGCCACCTGCTCGCCGTAGGCCCCCAGCGCCTGGTTGCGCCCCGCCGTCGTCGTGCCCGTCATCGCCGACCTCCTCGGGAAGCAGGCTCCCCGAGGGGACGGACAGCGCCGACCCGCGCGTCAGTGTCCTGTGGAGCGCCGCTCGCGGCGATCGGCTGTAAACGACGATCGGCTCAGGCAGTGGCTCAGTTGACCATCGTGATGATCTTGGGCCCGGCGCCGAGGTAGTCCTGGAGCGGGGTGCCGTCCGGCGGCGTGGGCAGGGCGTTGAAGCTGAAGAAGAACACCCGGATCGCCCGCAGCTTCTGCGGGTGCTCCACCACCAGGCCGTTGTCGGTCGCGCCGGTCACGATCGGCACCTGCCGCGAGGCGCCGGTCGGCTGGTCGGTGATGAACGCCGGCACGAAGTCGACGATCGGCATCCACTTCGTGCCGCTCGGGTCCGCCTGGATCTTCGGCACGATCAGCATCCGCGGCGACTTCCAGATGTCCTGCGTGAACAACGGGTCGGTGCCGTGGTAGCCCACTGCGTCACTCAGCTTGAGCGTGTTGTTCTTCAGGAAGCAGCTGAGGACGTCGGAGTTCTCGTTGTAGGGACCTCGGGCGGGGCGTCCCAAGGACTGACAGTGGCCGACCGTGTTGACCAGCAGCTTGCCGTTGGGGTTCTTGAGGTACCCGTCGTAGGCCGGAGCCGCCTTCAGCCCGGTCACGGACTGCAGGCAGTTGGTGTTCTCCTTGCCCAACGTGTCGGTGCTGATCACACCGTTCGGGTCGGAGTTGCAGGCGTTCTGCCCCGGGATCGGCGTCGTCGTCCACTTCTTCAGCGTGGTGCCGGGCCGGATGCCGTCACGGATGTTGCGCTCGAGGTCGTTGAGGTCGTTCCCGCCCCACGGGATGTCCAGGGAGCCGAAGTTCCCGCTGGAGGAGTTCGGGTCGCAGGAGAGCGTCACCTCGCCGACGAGCAGGGGGCGCGCCTGGGAGCGCGCCGACCAGTTGCCGTCCGAGATCCGGCGCACCCGGAGCCACCAGACGTCCTGGTAGCTCGCGACCGGGTTCGGGACGTCGACCGTGATCGACGTGCCGGTCTGGGCGGGGGTGACCTTGGGAGTGGCCACGATCGGCGCCGACTGGTCGGAGCTGAAGAACCCGACCCGGTCGATGTTGGCGGCACCCATGTTGGTGCCGGTCAGGGTGATCTGGGGCCCGGCCGGGTTGCCCACTGGCTGCACCGGGATCTGGTTGGGGTTCGGGTTCGGGTCGGTGCTCGACAGCACCGCGTTGTTGGTCTGCGCGTCGGAGTGCAGGGTCGGCACCGAGAACGGGATGCTCGGACCGCCGGCGTCGCTCTTGAGGACCTGCGGGCCCTGGTCGCACGCGTCGGTGGAGTAGTACGGCGCCATGCCGATCGAAGCGGAGGCGATCCGCGCGGTGGACTTGCTCTGCACGCAGACGTCGTCGAAGCCCATCACGCCGGCGATGCCGAACTGGATGCGCACGGCCGGGGCGGTGACCTCGATCCGGGTGGTGCCCGACGGGAACCTGACCTCGCCGTTGGCCCACACGTTGTCGGTGAGCATCGCGGCGGTGACGGAGCCGGTGTTGGTATTGCAGTCGGTGGTGCCGTCGGTGTTCGCGAAGTTCTTGTTGAGGTAGTCCGCCACCAGCTGGACGGTGGGCGTCGCCGTGCTGGGCAGCCCGTTGGCGCCGGCGAGCGCCGCGAAATCAGAGTTGTTCTGCGTCAGCTGCTTGCGGTTCATGGCGTTGCCGAGGTCGACGCCCAGTGCGGCGATGCTCACGAGGACGACCGCCAGCAGCGCCGTCATCAGGGCGACCGCGCCGCGGTCGGGACGACGGCGAAGCCGCAGGTTCCGGAAGGAAAGCCTCGTGCTCATGCGCCACATCCCTGGTCTGTCGTGTCCTCGACCCGAGCCGTGACGGTCCGGTACACCTTCGCGTTGTCCAGGAACGGAACGAACGGGAAGTTCAGGTCGATGCTGTCGAACGTGATCTCGAGCTTGACCGTCCCGCCGACCTTGGCGTTCGTGGCCAGGCTGCCCAGCGACGTGGTGCCGTCGACGTCGTAGTACGTACGCTGGACCGTCGCAGTGCCCACCTGCGCCGAGCCGAGCCGGTTGTTGACGAGCGTGTTGAGCTCAGCGGCCGTGTCGCAGTTGCCGACCGTCAGCTGCCGGGCAGCCACGTTGACCGTGTTGGACCCGGTCTGCGACGAGAAGAAGTAGAGCCCGTACTGGATCAGTCCGAAGACGATCAGCAGCAGGAACGGGAGCACGAGGGCGAACTCCACCGCCGAGGCACCACGATCCGAGTGGCGCCGGGACAGGCGACGACCAAGAGCCATACCTTCACCTCGCACGTCGTGGGTCGGTCATGCGATGCAACGGGCCGGGCGGGAGGTCATGACGGGAGTTACCCGACTGGTCTAGTCGCGTGGAGGTAGACAAGATTTCTACATTCGTCACGAACGGCTCAGGCACCTGCCAGACTTGCACCTCGACGCATCCGCACACGTTCAAGGGGAGCCATGAGGGTCCGGCGACGACCGACGCACCGCGGTGCGGCCGCGGTGGAGTTCGCCCTGGTCGCACCGCTCCTGTTCCTGATCCTGTTCGGGACGATCCAGTACGGCCTGTACTTCTTCGACGCCCAGGGCACCCGGACGGGCGTCCGTGAGGCGGCGCGGCTGGGCGTGGTGAAGACCTTCAACGCGTGCGGTGGCCAGTCGGGCGACCTCAACAAGCTGCGCTGCACCACCAAGGAGATCATCGACCCTCTGACCGGTCCGATCGCGGTGAAGATCACCGCTCCGCAGGGCTGGGCGAAGGGCAAGCCGCTGGTCGTGTGCGCCATGGTCAAGTCCAACGGCGCCGTGGGCCTGCTGCCGATGCCCGACAACGGGTTCATCACCAGCAAGACCCAGATGTCGATCGAGCAGGACACCCCGGCGGTGGCCACGCTCACCTCCTCCGATGCCGCTCTCTCCGGCGCGAACTGGAACTGGTGCTGACCATGAAGACCTTGCGCGCACTGCACCAGACCCGTCGTACCGACGATCGAGGCGCCGTCGCGATCCTGGCGGCCGCGGTCGTGCTGGTGCTGTTCCTGATCGCGGCACTCGTCGTCGACCTGGGCCTGGCCCGGGACACGACCCGCCAGTCCCAGAACGCAGCCGACGCCTCGGCGCTGGCCGCCGCCAACGTGCTGTACCCGGCGTCCGGCAACTGCCAGACCCCGGTGGGCGCCAAGTCACCCTGCTTCGCCGACGCGATCGCCGCCGCCCGGTCCTACGCCGCGGTCAACTACGGCGTGGTGGCGGCCGACTGGAACAACTGCCCCGACGCGGGCGCTCTTGCCCACCGGCCCGACGCCAACAACAACAAGTGCATCTCCTTCGACGCCGCCAGCCAGCCCACGCAGGTCCGGGTCCGGATCCCGATGCGCACGATCGACACCGGGCTGGGCCAGGCGGCGGGTGTCGACACCATCTCCGTGTCGGCCGCGGCCCGGGCGGTCGTCAAGGGCGGCCCCGCACGGACCTGCGGGCTGTGCTTCCTCCACGACGTCGACGCCGGCAACGCCGACTTCACGGTGTCGCCGGGCGGGATCATGGTCAACGGCAACCTGGCTGCCGGCCCCAACTCGACCTGGACGGCCGGCACCAGCATCGGAGTCGTGGGCACGGTCAACGGTGGTCAGTTCGCGCCCGCCGTGACCCAGACCATCGCCATCCCCGACCCGCTCGCTGCGATCGCGATGCCCGCCATCCCGACTGCCAACAAGGGCACGAACAGCCCCTGCGGCACCGATGCCAACGCCGGCCCCGGACGCTACGGCAGCGTCAGCCTCCCGAACTCCGCGTGCGCCCTCGAGCCGGGCACTTACGTGGTCACGGGGACGTGGGACATGAAGAACAACACGAACCTCACCGGCACCGGCGTGACCCTGTACGTGCTGTGCGGCACCTCGGCGACGCCGCGGGCCTGCAACGCGAACGAGGCCGGCGGCAAGCTCGACTTCAAGAACGGGAACGTGGCCATAACTGCACCGACCAGCGGGGCCAACGCCGGCAAGGCGATCATCTACGACCGCAACAACACGCAGGACCTCAGCCTCCAGGGCAACGGCCTCACGTCGATCACCGGCACGGTCTACGTCAAGTCGGGCACCCTCGACTTCAACGGCAACTCATGCTTCCAGTTCGCCGGCGGCCCGGTCGTCGCGGGCGGCGTCACGAAGGCCAACGGCAACAAGTCGTGCGTGCGGGTGGTCAACTCCACGGACGCGCAGCTGCCCGCCGTGCCCGGCGAGATCGCGCTCGACCAGTAGCGCGCAGCAGGCTCACACCTTGGGCGGGTCGATCTCGGACGGCGAGAGCTCCTCGACGTTGACGTCCTTGAACGTCAGCACCTTCACGTTCTTGGCGAACCGCGCCGGCCGGTACATGTCCCACACCCAGGCGTCGCTCATCGACACCTCGAAGAACACGTCGCCGGACTCGGTGCGGGCCTTCACGTCGACCTGGTTGCAGAGGTAGAACCGCCGGTCGGTCTCGACGACGTACTTGAAGATGCCGACGACGTCGCGGTACTCGCGGTAGAGGGTGAGCTCCATCTCGGTCTCGTACTTCTCGAGGTCCTCGGCGCTCATCTGCTCTCCTCCACGAGGTCATTGTGCACGTCCGGCTCGGGTTCGAGGCCCGCGGCCCGGCGGACGTTCACGAACCGCATCCGGTGCTCGGGGCACGGGCCGTGCCGGGTGAGCAGGGCGGCGTGGTCGTCGGTGATGTAGCCCTTGTGGGTCCGGAAGTCGTACGCCGGGTACTCGCCGTCCAGGTCGGTCATGATCCGGTCGCGCGTGACCTTGGCGAGCACGCTGGCGGCGGCGATGCAGGCCGCGACCCGGTCGCCCTTCCACACCGCCAGCCCGGGCGCGCCCAGGCCGTCGACCGGGAACCCGTCCGTCAGCACGTACGCCGCCGGCACCTCGAGCAGCGCCACGGCCCGCCGCAGCGCCTCCACGTTGGCGACGTGCATCCCGAGCCGGTCGCACTCGGTCGAGGGCAGCACGACGACGGACCACGCGGTCGCCCGCTTCAGGATGTGCTCGTAGCAGCGTTCCCGGGCCCGTTCGGTGAGCAGCTTGGAGTCGGCCAGGCCGGGGATGATCGCCGGCGCGGCCCGGCGGCAGGATCGCGGCGCCCGCGACGAGCGGTCCGGCACACGCGCCGCGGCCGGCCTCGTCGACGCCGGCGATCGGCTCGATGCCGACCCGTCGCAGCGCGCGCTCGTAGCCGTACAGGCCGGCGTCACGCCGGACGGTGAGACCTCGGGGCAGCTGGGACACGGCGTACCTCAGGGAGCGTCGGCCACGTCCGCGAACGCGTCGGGGCGACCGATCCAGTCGAACCGGGAGGTGGGCCAGAGGAGGACGAAGACCTTGCCGACCACGAGATCGACCGGCACGAACTCGTCGCCCGGGACGCAGTCGGTCTGGGTCGCCTTGCACATGTGCTCGGACGAGTCGGCCGAGCGGGCGCGGTTGTCGCCCATCACGAAGACGGTGCCCTCGGGCACCGGCCCCGCCGTCCAGTCGCACGACGGGGTGGCGCGGGGCCCGTTGCACTGGAGGCCCTGCTCACGGATGTAGGGGTTCTCGTCGAGCGGGGTGCCGTTGACGGAGAGCCGGCCCCGCTTGTCGCAGCACACGATCGTGTCGCCGGCGACCCCGACGACGCGCTTCACGAGGTGCCCGCCCTGCGGGTAGAGGCCGATCTTGGCCAACACCTTGGCCGCCGCGTTCTGCGGGCCGTCGGCGTCCGGGGGCAGCCAGCCGCCCGGGTCCTTGAACACGACCACGTCGCCGCGCTGGGGCTCGCCGTCGAACCAGTAGGAGACCTTCTGCACCAGGATCCGGTCGTTCTCGATCAGCCCCGGCTCCATCGACTCCGACGGGATGTAGAACGCCTGGACGAACAGCGCCTTGATGACGACGGCGAGCACGAGGGCCATCCCGAGCAGCAGCAGCGTCTCCTGCCACAGCGGCAGGTGCTTCTTGCCGCCGTCCGGAGCGTCCTTCGTGGCCCGGTGCCGCGACGAGCGCGGCCGGTCCTGGTCGTCGACGAGGCCGGAGGCGGAGCCGCGGTCGTCTGACGTCACCCGATGAGCCTAACCATGGAGAACCAGCCCGGACGGGTCGGTCGCCCTCAGGCCTCGCGGCGCTCCTTGATCTTCGCCGCCTTGCCGCGCAGGTTGCGCAGGTAGTACAGCTTCGCGCGGCGGACGTCGCCGCGGGTGACGACCTCGACCTTCTCGAAGATCGGCGAGTGGAGCGGGAAGGTCCGCTCGACACCGACGCCGAAGGAGACCTTGCGGACGGTGAAGGTGCGACCGATGCCGGAGCCCTGGATCCGGATGACGACGCCCTGGAACTGCTGGACGCGAGAGCGGCTGCCCTCGACGACCTTCACGTGGACGTTCACGGTGTCGCCCGCGCGGAAGTCGGGGACGTCGTCGCGCTTGATGGCGTTGCCGAGGTCGGTGATGACGTGGTTGGTCATGTCTCTCCTCACGAGTGCCACAGGTCAGTCGCGGTATCGGATGATCACGCTGGTGGTCCAGTGCGGTGGCCGGCGGCGCCCGCTCCCCCTGTGGCAGGAGCGCGACGCAGACCTCCTGCCGGGCTGGTGCCCTCGGGTGGTCCGGGTTTGGCCGACTGGGCCGAGGGGCAAGTCTGCCAGAGCCGGGACGCCCGGGGAAATTCCGGGCACGCGAGCGCCAGGCCGCGAGCGCTCAGGGAGATCGCGAGGCAGAGGGCCGGTCACGCGGGACGGAACGAGTCGTGCTCGGGCGGCGCCTCGTGTCGGACCATCACGTGGTGGGTGACGGTGTACTCCAGCAGCGCCTCGTGGCTCATGTCCTTCCCGAAGCCGCTCGCCTTCACCCCGCCGTGCGGCGCCTCCGAGGCGATCGGCAGGTGGTCGTTGACCCACGTGACGCCCGCCTCGATCCGGTGGGCGACCCGCAGCGCCCGCTGCACGTCGCGGGTCCACACGGAGGAGGCGAGGCCGTAGGCGCTGTCGTTGGCCAGCCTCACCGCCTCGTCCTCGCCCTCGAACGGGAGCACCACCAGCACCGGGCCGAACACCTCGTCCTGCACGATCTCCGAGGCCTGGTCGGCGCCGGTGAGCAGCGTCGGCGGGTAGTAGGCGCCGGGGCCGTCCGGCACCTCGCCGCCGGTCACGACCGTCGCACCGGCGGCGACCGCGCGGGTCACGAAGCCGTGCACCCGGTCGCGGTGCTGTGCGGCTGATCAGCGGCCCGATGTCGGTGGCCGGGTCGTCGGGTCCGCCGACCCGGACCGCCGACAGCGCGGTCGCGAGTGCCGCCACCAGGGCGTCGTGGGCGGACCGTTCGACGTACACACGCGTGGCGGCGGTGCAGTCCTGGCCGGAGTTGTACGTCGCACCCAGGGCGAGGCCGCGGGCCGTGGCGGCCGGGTCGGCGTCGGCGAACACCACGGCGGGCGCCTTGCCGCCCAGCTCGAGGTGCAGCCGCTTCGTCGTGGGCGCCGCGGCCGACATCACCGCCCGCCCCGCCCGCGAGGAGCCGGTGATGGACACCATCGCGACCCCGGGGTGCTCGACCAGGGCGGCGCCGACGTCCGCTCCACCGGTGACCACGTTGAGCACGCCCGGAGGCAGGCCGGCCTCGACCGCGATCTCGGCGAGCCGGAGGGTCGACGAGGGGGTCTCGGGCGCCGGCTTGAGCACGACCGTGTTGCCGGCGGCCAGCGCGGGACCGAGCTTCCAGATCGCCATCACGAACGGGAAGTTCCACGGCGCGATCCCGGCGACGACCCCGACCGGGCGGCGCACGATCATCGAGGTGTAGCCGCTCGAGAGGACGCCGGCCCCCGAGCCCTCGAGCGACCGCGCCGCCCCGGCGAAGAACCGCAGGTTGTCGACCCCGAAGCCGAGCTCGCCGTCGGCGACGACCGACCGGGGCTTGCCGGTCTCCCGCACCTCGAGGTCCACGAGGTCCTCGGCGGTCGCCAGCGCGTCGGCCACGCGTGCGAGCACGGTCGCGCGGTCGCCCGCGGTGCGTCCGGCCCAGCCCGGCTGCGCGGCGTGGGCGGCCGCCACGGCCGCGTCCACGTCGGCTGTCGAGGCCTGGGCGAACGACGCGGTCACCTCACCGGTGGCCGGGTCCCGGAGCTCGGTGACGGCACCCGACCCGGGTCGGCGGCCTCCGTCGACGAAGATCCCGTCCATTCCACTCACCTCTCACGCATCAGGAGTTGAACCCCACGCCGCACCGGTCCAGGAGGCGCAGCCACGGCCCTCGCCGACCCGTCCGGTCCTCGCGGGCCAGGGCCGCGCGGGTCGACTGCACCGCCAGGTAGCGCAGCGGCTCCGGCGGGAACGGGGTCGGCCTCCGTGCCAGCACGTCCGGTGCCGGGCGGCCCTCCAGGACGTCGAGCAGGGCCGCGGCGGCGAACCGGCTGTAGGCGACACCGAGGCCGGTGAAGCCGACCGCATGACCGACGGTGCCGCTCCGGTCGGCGCCGACGTACGGCACGAACCGGCTGGACGTGTCGATCAGCCCCGCCCAGCGGTGGGTGAAGCGGAGTCCCGCCAGCTGCGGGAACGTCTCGAAGAAGTGGCGGGCCAGCAGCCGGTGCGAGGCATCGCGCTGCTCCCGTGCCGCGGCGGTCGAGGAGCCGAAGTAGTAGATCGCGTCGTACCCGCCCCACAGGATCCGGCCGTCGGCGAGCGGCCGGTAGTAGTGGAACTGGTTGCCGGCGTCGGTGACGCCCTGGCGCTCCGGCCAGCCCAGCGCGGCCCACTGGTCGCCGGTCAGCGGCTCGGTCACCAGCACGTGGTCGTAGACGGGCACGACGTACTTCCGCAGCCGCCGGACCGGGGCCGGGTAGGCGTTCGTGGCGAGGGCGACCCGAGCCGCCCGCACCCGGCCACGGTCCGTGACCACGACCCCCGGTCCGACCGACGAGACCGGCGCACGCTCGTGCAGGCGCACCCCGAGGCGAAGCGCCCACTCGCGCAGGCCGGCGGCGAGCGCCGTCGGGTCGAGGGTGCCGCCGCCGCTCCGGATGCGCAGCGCCCCGAGGTACGTCGCGGAGGCGATGTCGGCCCGGGCGCCCTCGGCGTCGAGCAGCTCGACGTGCTCACCGTGGTCGACCAGGAGCTTCCCGAGGGCCGGGAGCGAGGCCGCCTGGTGGTGGGTCGTGGCGGCCAGGGTCTTGCCCGTGAGCCGCAGGTCGGCCGCGATCCCCTGCTCCTCCACGTCGGTCCGGAGACCGTCCAGGTTCTCCCGGCCCAGCGCGGCCAGGGTGGCGACCTGGTCCGGCCACCGTGCGAGTCCGTGGGCGAGCCCGTGGGTCAGCGAGTCGGAGACGAAGCCGCCGTTGCGCCCCGTGGCGCCGTACCCGACGTACCGGCTCTCGAGCACGACCACGTCCGCGGCCGGGTCGCGGCGCTTCGCGGTGATGGCGGTCCACAGGCCGGTGAAGCCGGCGCCGACCACGACCAGGTCCGCGTCCGTGTCGCCCGCGAGCGGCGGACAGGTCGCGCCGACGTCGTGCAGGTCGTGCCAGTAGGACCGCGGGGCCGCGTCGGCGAGCGGGTCCGGCGACCCGGTCATGGCACGAGCACCGCGGTCTCCGCGTCCCACGACAGCGAGACCGAGGCGCCCCGCTCCACGCCGGTCGGCCCCGGCAGCCGGACCAGCACCGGCTGACCGGAGGCGGTGGCGACCCCGTCGGGTGCGACCACGATCGTCGACATGCCACCGGCGAACTGGGTCTCCATCACCGTCCCCGAGACGACGCCACCGGGCGTGATCCGCACCTGCTCGGGCCGGACCACGAGGAAGCGCCCGGACCCGGTGCCGGGCAGCACCCGACCCCCGACCGACAGGCCCCCGGGAGCCTCCGCCCCCTCGAACAGGTTGCTCTGACCGATGAACTCGGCCACGAACCGGTTGGCCGGCCGCGCGTAGAGCTCCTCCGGGGAGGCGACCTGCTGGATCCGGCCGCCGTCCATCACGGCGACCCGGTCGGACATCGACAGCGCCTCCTCCTGGTCGTGGGTGACCATGACGAAGGCGATCCCGACCTCGTGCTGGAGCCGCTTCAGCTCCAGCTGCATCTGCGAGCGGACGTTGCGGTCCAACGCCGACAGCGGCTCGTCCAGCAGCAGCAGCCGGGGTCGGTTGACGATCGCGCGGGCCAGGGCGACCCGCTGCCGCTGGCCGCCCGACAGCTGGCTCGGCCGGCGACCCTCGAGTCCCGTCAGGCCCACGATGGCCAGCACCTCGGCGACCTTCCGGGCGATCTCCTGCCTCGACTCCCCCGCCCGGGCCGGGCCGTAGCCCACGTTGCCGGCGACCGTCTGGTGCGGGAACAGGGCGTAGGACTGGAACATCATGTTCACGGGCCGCTGGTGCGCGGGGATCGCGAGCAGGTCCTCCCCCGCCAGCAGGACCGTCCCCTCGGTCGGCGTCTCGAACCCTGCGAGCGACCGCAGCAGCGTCGTCTTGCCGCAGCCCGACGGGCCGAGCAGCGCGAAGAACTCCTGGTCGCCGATGTCGAGGGAGACGTCGTCGAGGGCCCGGACGCTGCCGTACGACGCCCCGACCCCCCTGATCGACACCAGTGGCTCAGTCATCGGCGTTCTCCGTTCGTCCGACCGCCACGGCGACGACGACGACCGCGACCGCGCTGACCGCCAGCAGGATCGTCGCCAGGGCGTTGATCTCCGGGGTCACGCCGAAGCGCACCCGCGAGTAGATCTCGATGGGCAGGGTCGGGCTGGTCGGCCCGTTGGTGAAGAAGGCGATCACGAACTCGTCGATCGACAGCGTGAACGCGAGCAGCGAGCCGGCGAGCACGGCGGGGGCGATCGAGGGCAGCGTGACCCGCCAGAACGTCGTGAACCAGCCCGCTCCCAGGTCCTGGGACGCCTCCTCCAGCGACCGGTCGAGCTGCACGAGCCGGGCGCGGACGACGGCCACGACGAACGCGGTGCCGAAGGCGGCGTGGGCGAGGGCGACGGTCGCGAGACCGAGCGAGACCCCGACGGCGGCGAAGAACGACAGCAGCCCGATCGCCATCATCAGGTCGGGCAGGATCGCCGGTGCCATGACGAGCGAGTCGAGCGCGGTGGAGCGGGTGTGACGGACCAGCCCGACCGCCAGCATCGTCCCGAGCACGGTGGAGACCACGGTGCAGCCGACCGCGACCAGCAGCGAGTTGAGCAGCGCCTCACCGAGGTCGCCGTCCCGGAACAGCTCGGGGTACCACCGCAGCGACAGCCCGGAGAAGTTCAGGGCGGACTTCCCGCTGTTGAACGACATCACCACCAGGGCCACGATCGGCACGTACAGGAACGAGAAGCACAGCAGGAGCGGCAGCCAGAGCCAGCCCAGCCGGTGGGGGCGGGGCGCCTGCGCGCGGCCGCTCACCGGTCCCCCTCCACGGCGTACCGCCGGCTCACGAGCGACTGGACCGCGAAGAGCGCCACCAGGAAGACCACCATGCAGAGGGCGAGCGTGGCCCCGAACGGCCAGTCCCTCGCCTTCAGGAACTGGTCGCGGATCAGGTTGCCGACCATCACGGACTTGCCCCCGCCGAGCAGCTCGGGGACCACGAAGTTCCCGAGGCTGGGCACGAACACGAAGATGCAGCCGGTCACGACGCCGGGCAGCGACAGCGGCAGGGTCACCCGCGCGAACGTCGCGAACCGGGTCGCCCCGAGGTTCGCGGACGCCTCGCGCAGCTCGACGTCGAGCCGGGCGACCGAGGCGTAGATGGGCAGGATCATCAGCGGCAGGTAGGCGTAGACCAGCCCGGTGACCACGGCTCCGCGGGTGTAGAGCAGCGTGAGCGGCTCGTCGACGAGACCGATGCCGACCAGGGCGTCGTTCACGATCCCCTGGGTGTTCAGCAGCATGATCCAGGCGTAGGTGCGGATCAGGAAGTTCGTCCAGAACGGCACGACGACCAGCACCAGCACCACGGTGCGCCACCGCGCAGGCATCCTGGCGATCGCGTAGGCCACCGGATAGCCCAGCGCCAGGGCGATCAGCGTCGTCAGTCCGGCGATCCAGATCGAGCTGACGAGCACCTTGCGGTACGTCGGCTCGAAGGCGCGGCTGAAGTTGTCGAGCCCGAACTCGTAGACCACCCCACCGAACCGGCCGCGGTCGAGCACGGTGTAGCTCAGGACCAGCAGCACGGGCACGGCCACGAAGACCGCGGTGAAGAGCAGACCCGGCCCCAGGAGCACCACCTTCTCGAGGAGACGGTGGCGATCCCGGGGCCGGGCCGGAGGGGCGGGGGCAGACGTCACTAGGAAGCGGTGACCTCGGTCGTCAGCTCCGTGTACTTCGTCGAGTCCTCACCGAGGTCGATCAGGCTCTCGCCCTCGGCCAGCTGGTCGGGCGTGACGTCGAGCTGCGGGAACTGCTCCTTCAGCTCGGCCGGCACCAGCTCACCCGCGGCCGCGTTCGGCACGTTGTAGTAGACGTTCTCCGTCACCCACGCGTGCGTCTCGGGCTCGAGCATCATGTTGATGAAGGCCATCGCGGCCTCCTTGTTCTCCGAGTCCCTCAACACCACCATCGTGTCGACCCACAGGTCGCTGCCCTCCTCGGGCACCACGAACTTGATGTCCGGGTTCTCGGCCATGCCGTAGCCGCACCAGCCGTCCCAGGCCTCGGTCATCACGGCCTCGCCGGACACGAGCTTCTCGTAGAACGTCGTGTCGTCGTACCCGAGCAGGGAGTCCTTGGCCGCGATCAGCTTCTCCTGGATCTCGGCCAGCTCCGCGTCGTCGGTGGTGTTGACCGAGTAGCCGAGGGCCTTCTGCGCCGGGAGCGCCAGCCACCGCTCGGTCGAGAGCATGGTGATCTTGCCGGCGTACGCCGGGTCCGGCTCGAGGATGTCGTTCCACGAGGTCGGCGCCGGGTCCACCAGGTCCGAGCGGTAGCAGATGCCGGTCGTGCCCCAGGTGTAGGGGACCGAGTAGACGTTGCCCTCGTCGTGGCTGAGCTCCTCGGCCTGCGGGTAGAGGTTCGAGAGGTTGGGGACGAGCTCCTCGCTGATCGGCTCGAGCAGGCCGGCGTCGTTCAGTGCCTGGGCGTACTGCCCGGACACGAACGCCACGTCGATCCCGGAGTCGCCGCCGGCGGTGAGCTTGGCCATCACCTCCTCGTTGGTGGCGTGCTCGGCGACCTCCAGCGAGGAGCCGGTCTCGGTGGCGAACTGGTCGCCGACGTCCTCGGCCATGTAGCCGGCCCAGTTGGACACCGTGACCGACTGCGTCGAGAGGTCGGCGTCCGGGTCGAGGTCGCTGGCCTCGGGCGTGGCCGGGTCGTCGCCGCCACAGGCGACCAGCGTCGTGGCCAGGGCGAGGGCACCGATCCCCCACAGCGTGCGTCGGGCTGACTTGCGTGGGGTCATAGTGGGCCTCCTCGGCTACCGGATTGCGTGACCTCAGCGCCAAGATTGCAGAGACATTCAAAGTCCCGCAAGGGCTAGGCACGCTTGAAACCGCCTTGTTACCCAGATTCTTTGAACGGACCTTCAAGAACCGGGTGATTCGTGGCAGGGTGATCGGCCATGAGTCGTTCGAAGGCCGGGCGGGCCCGCCGCGACGCCCTCGTGGGTGCCGCGCAGCGGGCCATGCTCGAGCACGGCGCCGACGCGAAGCTGCGCCACGTCGCCGAGGCGGCCGGGCTCACCTCGGGAGCCGTGCTCTACCACTTCCCCGACGTGCAGGCACTGCTGCTGGAGGCCAACCGCGCGGGCATGGAGCGGTTCTACGACGAGCGGATCGCGGCCCTCGCCACGATCGACGACCCGGTGCAGAAGCTCGTGGTCACGGTCCGGACCGGCCTCCCCGTCGACCGCCAGGACGCCTCGGTGCGGCTGCTCTGCGAGCTCGGCGGCGCGGCGGGGCGCCAGCCGGTGTACGCCGCCCTGCTCACCGCGCTCTACGACCGCCAGGTGGCGATGTACCAGGTGATCCTCGAGTCCGGGACCGCCCGCGGCGTGTTCGAGCTCGCCCACGACTCCCGGACCGTCTCCCGCAACCTGGTCGCCCTCGAGGACGCCTACGGCTACCGGATCATCGCCGGCCACCCCAGCATCGACCACGACACGGCAGCAGAGCTGATCCTCGACTACGCGCGGGTCGCCACCGGCCATCCGCTCGTCCCCACGGAAGGAACGCCCGCATGACGGACCCGCAGACCCCGAGCCTCACCGTGCTGTTCATGCCCGAGTCGGCCTACGGCCCGACCAACCAGTGCATCGGGCTGGGCAAGGTTCTGCTCGAGCGCGGACACACGGTGGTGTTCGCCGCCGAGCGCTCCTGGGAGGGCAAGCTCGCGCCGCTCGGCTTCGTGGAGGCGCTGGTCGACCTGGCCGAGCCGGACCCGGACGCGTCCGAGGACGCCGCGGGGCAGTTCTGGATCGACTTCATCAACGAGACCGCACCGGAGTTCCGCAAGCCCACCATCGAGCAGCTCGCGAGCTTCGTGCAGCCGACGTACCAGGCGCTGATCGACGGGGCGAAGTTCTGCGAGCCGCAGCTGCGGTCGATCATCGCCGAGCACCGGCCGGACGTGCTCGTCGAGGACAACGTGGTCACGTTCCCTGCCCTGCTCACCTCCGGTGCGCCATTCGTGCGGATCGTCTCCTGCAACCCGCTGGAGATCCGGGGGGACGACGTCGCGCCGGTGTTCTCCGGGTACGCCGCCGACGACCGGACCGCGTGGGACGACTTCCTCGCCGAGTTCGACCGTACGCACCAGGAGACGTGGGACGCCTTCGACGCCTGGGTGCAGGAGCAGGGCGCCGAGCCGCTGTCTCCCCGCGACTTCATCCACACCTCGAGCGTCGCCAACCTCTACGTCTACCCCGAGGAGCTCGACTACGTCGACGCCCGGCCGCTCGACAGCACCTGGCACCGGCTCGACTCCAGCGTCCGCGAGACCGACGAGGAGTACGCGCTGCCCGCTTCGTTCCAGGAGCGGCCGCAGGACTCGTCGCTGATCTACCTGTCCCTCGGCTCGCTCGGTGGGGCCGACATCGGCCTGCTCCAGCGGCTGATCGACGTGCTCGCGACCACTCCCCACAAGGTCGTGGTGAGCATGGGCCCCCGCGCCGACGAGCTCCGGCTCGCCGACAACATGGTCGGCGCCGCGATCGTCCCGCAGACGAAGGTCATCCCGCAGGTCGACCTGGTCATCACCCACGGCGGCAACAACACGACCACCGAGTCGCTGCACTTCGGCAAGCCGATGATCGTGCTGCCCCTCTTCTGGGACCAGTACGACAACGCCCAGCGGGTGCACGAGACCGGCTTCGGTCGCCGGCTGGCGACCTACGACTTCACGGACCAGGACCTGCTCGGCGCGATCGACGAGCTCCTGGGTGACACCGCCCTGCGGGAGCGGGCGGCCCGCGTCGGGACGGCGATCCGGGAACGCGCCGGGCTCCACCGCGGCGCCGAGATCATCGAGCGGGTCGGGCTGGACCACGTCGGGCAGCGCGGCTGACGTCGGTGACCGACTTCCCGGTCGTCGTCAGCGCGGAGGGCGGACACTGGCGCGCCGCTCGCTCGGGACCTCGGCCGAACGCGGCGTTGCTCGAGCTGCTCGCGTCCGACGCCGAGGCCCCCGACGGCTTCCGGCTGACTCGCGGTGAGCCGCCGACGGTGGACCTGACCGAACGCCGGATCGACGTCGACCAGACGAACGACTCGTGGGTCGTGGGTGACCGCGTGGTCGTCAAGTGGATCACCGAACCCCTGGTCGGGACCGCACCCGGGCCCGGAGCGGCTGCGACGGCTCGCCGACGCGGGCTTCACGGCGATGCCGCGCCTGCGGGGCATGGTCGAATGGCAGACGCCCGACGACTGTCTGGGTGCCGGTGGTGACCGTCGTCGACCTGGTGCGCGACGCGACCGACGGCTGGACCTGGTGCCTGGCCGCGTGCCGGGTCGCGTTGGGGGTCGAGGACGGCGACGCGCTCCCGTTCGCGGAGGCGCTCGGAGAGCTGACCGCCTCGATGCACCTCGCCCTGGCGGACACCCCGACCGGGCCGGTCGCCGACCACGGCGACTACCACGTGGGCCAGGTGCTGCGGACCCCCGACGGCGAGCTGTTCGTCATCGACTTCGACGGGAACCCCACGCTCCCGCCGGAGGAGCGGGTCCGGCACCGTCCGGCGGCGTACGACGTGGCGGGCATGCTCGTGGCCCTCGAGAACGTCGGCCACGTGGTGCAGCACTACGCACCCGACCTTCCGGACGACGACGTGGTCGCCTGGACCGAGCAGGTGCAGGGCGAGTTCCTGGCGGCGTACCGCTCCTCGGCGGACGCGTTCGCTCGACCCCGCGCTGCTGGGAGGGTTCGTGCTCGACCAGATCCACCGGGAGCTCGCGTACGCCGACTCCCACCTGCCGCGGTGGCGCTACGTGCCCGAGGCGGCGCTGCGCCGGAGGGGGCTGTCGTGAGACCCGACCTGTTCCTCGCCGACCTGCTCGAGAAGCCGGCCCGGCTGCGAGAGCTCGACCTCCACGACGCCTGGTCCTTCGTCGCGCCTCCCGCGCGGGTGCTGCTGGTCGGCATGGGCTCCTCCCACTACGCCAACCTGGTCTGCGCCGCCCGGCTCCGCGCCGCCGGCGTCCACGCCGTGGCCGAGCTGGCCTCGTCCGACCTCCTGCCTGTCGTCACGCCGGACACCCTGGTGATCGCGGTCTCCGCGTCGGCCGGCTCGGTCGAGACCCTGGACGCCGTGGACCGGCTCGCCGTGCCCGTGGTGGCCCTGGCCAACCAGCCGGGACCGCTGACCGAGCGGGCGTAGCGCACCGTGTGGATGCAGGCTGGCGAGGAGCGCGGTGGCGTCGCCTGCCGCTCGTTCCAGCACACGCTGGCCGTGCTGATGGCGCTCGAGTCGCAGCTGGTCGGCGCACCGCTCCCCCCGGTCGCGCGACGCTGCCGACGCGGCGGAGGACCTGCTCGCGCGGGCGGACGGCTGGCACCCCCGGCTCGCCGAGCAGCTGCTCGGTCCCCACGGGACGCACGTCGTCGCGCCGGCCCGACGGATCTCCTCGGCGTACCAGTCGGCGCTGATGCTGCGCGAGGGTCCACGGCGGCCCGCCGTCGGCTGCGAGACCGGTGACTGGAGCCACGTGGACGTCTACCTCACGAAGACCACCGACTACCGGATGCTCCTGCTCGCCGGGTCCCGGTGGGAGCCCCAGCTGCTGGAGTGGACCGGCCAGCGCGGCACCACGGTCGTCGCCGTCGGCGCGGAGGTCCCCGGCGCGACCGGGACGCTGCGCTACGTCCACGACGACGTCGACGACGTGCGGCTGCTGACGGAGACGCTCGTCGGGGAGCTGGTCGCGGCCCACGCCTGGCTCAGCGACGCTTCGTCAGCCTGACCGCTCCCGGCACGTCCGGGTCCTCGCCGAGCAGCCGGTAGCCGGCCCGCTTGTAGAAGCGGAGGTTCTCGGCGCTGCCGGCGCCGGTGAAGAGCGCGTACGACGTGGCCGCGGCCGGCGCCGCGGCCTCGATCGCCTCGAACAGCGCGCGGCCGAGACCCTGCCCCTGGAGGTCGGGCGCCACCATCAGCCGGCCGATGTCCCACACCTCCCCGTCCAGCCGCGCCCGGGCACCGCCCACCAGCCGGCCGGCCCGGCGCAGGGTGAGCACGGTCCACTCCGGCAGCCAGCGGCGGACGTCGTCGAGGGTCTCGTGGAGGGCCGGCACCCACGCGTCGGGGTTGGCCTGCTGCTCCTGCATCCAGCAGGCGCGCTGCAGGGTGAGGATCTCACCCGCGTCGGCCGCGACCGCCGGCCGGATCTCCTCACCCCCGGGCAGCGCGGACGCCGGCAGCAGGTCGGGCCTCCGGGCGGCGGTCCGCGCCAGGCGCTGGCCGTGGCGCCACGCGGCGATCGCCGCGTGGTCGCCGCCGCGCAGCACGTCGGGGACGTCGAGGTCGCGCCAGGTCGGCGGCTTGGTGTAGCTCGGGTACTCCAGCAGCCCCGCCTCGTACGACTCCTCGGTCAGCGACTCGGCGTTGCCCAGGAAGCCGGGGAGCAGCCGGATCACCGCCTCGATGATCACCAGCGCCGCCGCCTCGCCGCCGTTGAGCACGTAGTCGCCGATCGACACCTCCCGCACGTCGTACGTCGTGGCGTAGTGGTCGACCACCCGCTGGTCGATCCCCTCGTACCGGCCGCAGGCGAGGACCAGCCGCTCCCGTCCGGCGAGCTCGCGGGCGGTGGCCTGGTCGAACCGTGCCCCGGCCGGGGTCGGGACGACCAGTGTCGCTCCGTCGGTGAGCAGCTCGTCGAGGGCGGCGCCCCAGGGCTCCGGCTTCATGACCATCCCGGCGCCGCCGCCGTAGGGCGTGTCGTCGGTGGTCCGGTGACGGTCCTGCGTCCAGTCGCGCAGGTCGTGCACGTGCAGGTCGAGCAGCCCCGCCTCCTGCGCCTTCCCCGGGAGCGACAGCTGCAGCGGCGCGAGGTAGCCGGGGAAGATCGAGACGACGTCGATCCGCATGTCAGCCCGGCCCGTCAGGAGAGCTTCATCCGGTCGACGGTGCGCACGTCCCGCAACGGGTTCAGCGCACAGCCGGCGATCGAGTAGAGGTAGCCGTCGTGGACGACGTACCCCATGCCGTGCCGCGAGAGGGTCAGCGCATTGCCGGGCTCCCAGGTGTCGAACCTCGTCGCGTCCATGACGTAGGCCGACTCGTGGAGCGAGATCCAGACCCGGCCGTCGGCGTAGGCGAGCCCCGCCCGCGACATCGGCTCGGGCAGGTCGGGCAGCGTCGTCCAGCGGCCGGTGCGCGGGTCGAAGAGGTCGACCAGGTCGCTGTCCTGGAAGTCGCGCTGACCGCCGGCGACGACCAGTCCTCCAGGGACGGCGGTCGTCTTGTGCGAGTCGCGGGCCCGCGGCTTCGGCATCGGCCGGTCGAGGGTGCTCCACGTCTCGGTGCGCGGGTCGAACACGTCGACCGCCGCGACCTCACCTGCCACGTCGCGGCCGCCGATGACGTAGAACCGCCCGTCGAACGCGGTGACCGTGTGGGCGTAGCGGGCGTGCGGCAGCGGTGGCAGGTCGCGCCACTCGCCGGTGCGGGTGTCGAGCACGGCCGCGAGGTCCATCGCCTGGCTCTCGGCGTCGAACCCGCCGAACGCATAGATCCGCGGGCCGACGGCCACGACCTCGAACGAGGCCACCCCGACCGGCATCTCGACGTCGGACGTGGTCCACGTGCCCGCGGTGGTGTCGAGGACCTCGATGGAGAGCAACCGGTTGCCGCGCTCGCCGGTCATCCCCCCGAGGACCCAGATGTCGGAGCCGATGACGGCGGTCCCGAAGTCGTCGCGGGGGGTCTCGAGTCCGTCGATCGCCGACCACTCCGGGTAGACGTCCGAGGTGGTCGTGACCCCGTCGGAGTCGGTGGCCGCCGACGTCCCGGACGGCTCGGTCGCGGTCGGATCGGGACCGGGCGTGGGAGGTTAGTCGGCGGCGCAGGCGGTGACCGCCAGCGTGAGCGCGCACGCCGCGACCAGGCCACGCCCCCGTCGGAAGCGGTGCCTGTCCGGAGACGGCTGGCGCGTCCCGACGCTACGCGCCGGCCCGAGCCGAGCCGCCTCGACTTTCTCGCTCTCCCTGTGCGCTCGCCGGCTCGCGCCCAGGCGCTCGAAAACCCTCAGGCGTCCTGCCCCTCGGGCTCGTCGATCGCGCGGATGATCTCGCGTGGCTCCGCGAAGTGGCAGGCCGACGGGTGGTCGGACGTGTCGCGGATCTGGAGCAGCGGCTCCTCCTCGGCGCAGATGTCCTCCGCCTTCCAGCAACGGGTGCGGAACCGACACCCCGACGGCGGGTTGGCCGGGCTCGGGACGTCGCCCTGCAGCACGATGTGGTCGCGCCGTCCCTTCATCCGCGGGTCGGGCACCGGCACCGCCGAGAGCAGCGCCTGCGTGTAGGGGTGGGTCGGCTCGCCGTAGATCTGGTCCTCGTTCCCGATCTCGACCGCCTTGCCGAGGTACATCACCATCACCCGGTCGGAGATGTGACGGACCACGGACAGGTCGTGGGCGATGAAGACGTACGACAGCCCGAACTCGTCCTGCAACCGCTCGAACAGGTTGACGACCTGCGCCTGCACCGACACGTCGAGCGCGGAGACCGGCTCGTCGCACACGATCACCTTGGGCTTCAGCGACAGCGCGCGGGCGATCCCGATCCGCTGCCGCTGGCCGCCGGAGAACTGGTGGGGGTAGCGGTTGATGTGGTCGGGGTTGAGCCCGACGACGTCGAGCAGCTCCTGGAGCACCTTGCGGCGCTCCCGTCCCTCGAGCGCCTCGGGGTGGATGTCGAACGGCTCGCCGACGATGTCGCCGACGGTCATGCGCGGGTCGAGCGACGAGTACGGGTCCTGGAGCACGATCTGGATGTCGCGCCGGAGGGCTCGCAGCTGGGAGGGCTTCAGGCCGGCCATCTCGTGCCCGAGGAGCTTGATCGAGCCCTCGGTCGGCGACTCCAGGCCCATGAGGAGCCGTCCCAGCGTCGACTTGCCGCACCCGGACTCCCCCACGACGCCGAGGGTCTCGCCCTTGCGCAGCTCGAAGGAGACGCCGTCGACGGCCTTGACGTGGCCGATCGTGCGCTGGAACACGATGCCCTGCGTCAGCGGGAAGTACTTCTTGACGTTGCGGACGGTGAGGACGACGTCAGGGTCGTCGCTCCCGGGCGCCGGGTCCTGGACGTGAGCGGTGTCGGTGGTCATGTGGCGATGACCTCCTCCCAGTAGTGGCAAGCGCTGGCCCGGCCGCCGGGTACGGGGTACAGCGGCGGCGCCTCGACCGTGCACTTGTCCTTCGCGTAGGTGCACCGCGGATGGAACAAGCACCCCGGCGGCGTGTTCACCAGCGCCGGTGGCAGCCCCTTGATCACGGTGAGCTCCTGTCCCTTCTGGTCGACCCGCGGGATCGACTCGAGGAGAGCCTTGGTGTAGGGGTGGGCCGGCGACTCGTAGGTCTGGTAGACGTCCGCCTGCTCGACCGCGTTGCCGGCGTACATGACGCAGATCTTGTCGGCGACGTCGGCGACGACCCCCATGTCGTGGGTGATCAGGATCAGGCCGAGCTTCATCTCCTGCTGCAGGTCGGCGAGCAGCTGCATCACCTGCGCCTGCACCGTGACGTCGAGCGCCGTCGTGGGCTCGTCGGCGATGATCACGTCGGGCTTGAGCGACAGCGCCATCGCGATCATCACGCGCTGGCGCATGCCGCCGGAGAACTGGTGCGGGTAGTCGTTCACCCGGTTCTTCGCCGCCGGGATCCCCACCAGCTCGAGCATCTCGACGGCCTTGGCCTTGGCCTGCCTGCGGTCGGCGCCCTGGTGCACCCGGAAGCTCTCCGCGAGCTGCCAGCCCACGGTGAACACCGGGTTCAGCGAGGAGAGCGCGTCCTGGAAGATCATGGCGATCTTGTTGGCGCGCACATGGCGTCGCAGCTTCTCGTCCATGCTCAGCAGGTCGACGCCGCGGAACCGCACCTCACCCCCGGCGATCCGGGCGGGCGGCATGTCGAGGATGCCCATGATGGCCTGCGCCGTCACGGACTTCCCGCACCCGGACTCACCGAGGATGCCGAGGGTCTCGCCCTCTGCCAGCGAGAAGCTCACGCCGTTGACGGCCTTGGCCACGCCGTCGCGGGTGTCGAACTCGACCCGGAGGTCCTCCACCTCCAGCAGCGGCGCGGACGGGTCGAACGCGACGTCCCGCAGGGGGGACTTCGCGGGCCCTGCGGTGACGTCGGACGTGGTGTCGGTCATGAGTTGTCTACCTCAGCGGCTTCGGGGGTCGAGGGCGTCACGGAGCACGTCACCCAGCAGGATGAACGCGAGCACGGTGACGACGATGAACGCACACGGATAGACCAGCAGGTGCCAGAAGCCGGCGAGCGCGAGCCCCTGGCCCTCGCTGACCAGCAGGCCCCAGGACACGGTGGGGCGCTGGTAGCCGACCCCGAGGAACGTCAACGTCGCCTCGGCACTGATGTAGGCCCCGAGGCCGATCGTGGCGAGCACGATCACCGGCGCGATGCTGTTGGCCAGGATGTGCTTGCGGATGATGAACATGTCGGTGGCACCCAGCGCTCGGGCAGCGTCGACGAAGTCTCGTTGTTTCGTGCCGATCACGCTGCCGCGCATCACGCGCGTCAGCGAGGTCCACCCGAAGATGATCAGCACCAGCGAGATCGTCCAGATGTTGCGGGTCGGGAAGATCGCCAGGAACACGATCGCGCCGAGGATGAACGGCAGGCCGAAGAAGATGTCGGTGATCCGGCCGATCAGCGTGTCGGTGAACCCGCCGAACCAGCCGGCTGCGGTGCCCGTCACGACCCCGAGGACGACGGTGCCGATCGTGACGAGGATGGCCACGATCACTGACTTGCCGGTGCCCCAGACCAGGGACGACCACATGTCGCAGCCCGCGGCCGTGTAGCCGAACGGCTTGTCCCAGGTAGGCGCGCCCCGGGCCACCTCGAGCTGGCAGGCGCCGCGCGAGTTCGGTGAGGTCGACGCGAACAGCTGCGGGAAGAACGCCATCAGGAGGACGACGAGCACCAGCATCGCGGAGACCCAGAAGACGGGGCTGCGGACCAGCTCGTAACGGACGTCGCCCCACAGCGACCGGTTGCTTCCCGACGTCGACTCGGCGACGGCACCGGCATCTCCGGCGGTCGCGGCGGAAGCCGCGCTCAGGTCACTCATAGCGGATCCTCGGGTCGAGTGCGGCGTACAGGATGTCGACGATCAGGTTGGCCACCAGGAACGCGATGGCCAGGATCGTGACCACGCCGATGACGATCGGGGTGTCGTTGCGTTTGATCGCGGTGAACGTGAGGAGACCGACCCCAGGCACGTTGAAGATGCCCTCCGTGACGATGGAGCCACCCAGCACCAGGCCGACGTCGATGCCGATGTAGGTCACCACCGGGATCAGCGAGTTGCGCAGCGTGTGGATCCCGATCGTCCGCCGGGTCGTGAGTCCCTTGGCCTTGGCGGTCCGCACGTAGTCGGCCCGCAGGTTCTCGATCAGGCTGGTGCGCGTCAGCCGCGCGATGGCGGCGAGGGAGAACGCTCCCAGGACCAGACCGGGCAGGGTCAGGCTGAGCCATGGATAGTCGGGGTTGTAGCCGATCTGGAACATCTGCCCGAGCCACTCGGGCGCCCAGTCGCTGTTACGCAGGTAGAGCCCGAACTTGAGACCGACGAACAGCAGCGCCAGCGAGCCGAAGACGAACACCGGGAACGCGATCAGGAGCACGGTCGAGACTCGGACGAAGTTGTCGATGAACTTGTCCTTGCGCAGACCGGCCAGCACGCCGAGGATGATCCCGACGATCGTCTCGAAGACGAGCGCGATGATCGCCATCCGTGCGGTGATCGGCATCCGGTGCAGGAACTGGTCCATGACCGGCTGCTGCCGGAAGTCGACGCCGAAGTCCCCCTGGGCGTACTGGCCCATCCGGTCGACGAAGAGCCCGATGCACGGGTTGCCCGTCTGCTCGAGACACGGGTCGTCCAGGCCGTACCGGGCCTGCAGCTGGAGGATGACCTCCTGCGGCGGGGCGTTCTCGCCGAAGAGGGCCCTGACCGGGTCACCGACGATCTGGATCGTCATGACGCTCAGCAGGTGGAGCAGGAACAGCGTCCCCAGGATGGTGGGGATGAACTGGATGAGTCGTCGGGCTACGTAGCGCCCCATGCGGATCCCTTTCCGTCACAGTGCACGGAGATGCGTGGTGCACAACCAGGTGCGGGGGCCGAGCCGTCGGCCCGACCCCCGCGTCAGGTCGCCTGTGAAGTTACCTTAGGCGATCGTCACTGGTTGACCGAGATCTCCTTGAAGGCGATCTCGCCCTGTCCCTGGTCGTACCGCACGTCGCCCACCTCGGTGGAGTAGGCGATCGCGGTGCCACCGCTCCACATCGGGATGATCGGCATCTCCTCCAGGGCCACGTCACCGGCCTGCTGGTAGAGCGCGAACGACTCTTCCGTGGTGCCGGCCTCGTCGGCCTGCACGAGCAGGTCGTCGACCTCGCTGTTGGAGTAGCCCGTGTAGTTGGAGTCTCCATCGGTGCCCACGATCGGGCGGATGTAGTTCTCCGGCGACGGGTAGTCGAGCGACCAGCCGAGGCGGAACGGACCGCTGAAGTTGCCCGCGTCGAGCAGCTCGAGGTACTGGGCCCACTCGGTCGACTGCAGCTTGTAGTCGAAGCCGAGGTTCTCCTGGACCTGACGGGCAGCCGCCTCGACCCACGCGTCGTGACCGGCGTCGGCGTTGAAGTAGAACTGCAGCGTCTGGTTCGGGTCGACGCCCGACTCCTCGAGCAGCTGCTTCGCCTGGTCCGGGTCGTAGACGCAGTAGCCACAGGCGTCGTCACGCGAGCCGGGGATCGGCGGGGTGACGATGTCGGTGGACGGGTAGGCCAGACCGTTGAGGACCTGGTCGACGATCAGCTGCCGGTCGATCGACATCGAGATCGCCTGGCGGAGCTGCACGTTGTCGTACGGTGCCTGGCCGAGCGGGAACCCCAGGTAGGTCAGGGTCGCCGTGGGCTCCTCCATGATGACGTCGGCGTACTGGCCCTTGGCCTCGAGGTAGACCTCGGGCTGGACGCTGATCACGTCGAGACCACCGTTCTGGAAGTCACGGAACGCGGCGGTCGGGTCGGTGAACATCTGGAACGTCACCGTGTCGGCCTGCGCGGGCTGCTCGCCGGCGTAGTCCGCCCAGCGGGTGACCGTGATGGCCTCGTCGTGCTGCCACGGGCCGTCCATCATGTAGGGGCCGGTGCCGATGGGCTGCTCGTTGCACGCCTTCAGGTCGTCCATGCACTCCTGCGCCATGGGCGCGAACGCCGGGGCGTAGGACAGCATCTGGCCGAACTGCGAGAACGGGCCGTTGAGGGTGACCTCGAAGGTGCGCTCGTCGACGACCGAGAACCCGGACATCTCCTTGCCCTCGCCGGCACCCTGGATACGGGACACGAAGCCGGCCGTGGCCTGGGCGTTCTTCGGGTTGGCGGAGTAGTTCCACGCACGGGCGAACGCCTCGGAGTCGACCGGCTCACCGTTCTGGAAGGTGCGGCCCTCCTTGAGGGTCACGGTCCAGACGGTCTGGTCCTCGTTGGCCTCGATGCTCTCTGCAAGACCGTCGTACTCGAGCTCGCCGCTCTCGAAGTTGGTGGTCACGAGCGGGTCGTTGATCATGTCGAGAATCGCGGAGCACTCGGACTCGTAGCAGTTCGAGGCGGGCGCGAGGAACGACGGCTCGGTGATCTCGGCGATGTACTCGCCGCCCGCGCTACCGGTGGGACTGGCGTCAGTCCCCGGCTCCGGGTCTTCACTACCGCCACCACAGGCGGCGAGCCCGAGCACGAGCGCCGCGGCAACGGCGGTCGCGCGCAAAGGCATCCTGACCTTCATATGGTCCTCCTTGAGAAAGGTGCGCATGAAACGCTTAGCGCCGCCAACCTTGTCTTCTGTCACAAAGGAGGGCAAGCACCCGTGTCTCCATCGTTATCGGACTGTATCCACCCGTCCACCAGGCGTCGGCGGGCCCGTGCCAGGGTGACGAGCACCCCCCGCGAGTCGTCGTGGCGCGCCTCGACGCTCGCCCCTCACCCGCGTGGTAGAGGGGCGCCTCCGACGCGCCCTCAACGGTCGTCCGGGAGTGGGGTGACGAGGCCCGGCCGGTCGGCCACCACGACCCGGCGAGCCGCGAGGTCGACCTCGGGCACGAGCTCCTTGACGAACGGCACGAGCGCGTCGCGACCGTCGTCGGTGCGCACCGTGAGCAGGTCCTGGGCGCCACCGTGCACGAGGCCGGAGACCTCGCCGAGCCGGCTCCCCGCCACGTCGTACGCCGTGAGGCCGACGAGCTGGTGGTCGTAGAACTCGTCAGGGTCGGCGGGACGCTCGTCCGGATCGACCTCGGTGTGGAGCGTGAGCCCCCGGGCCGCCTCCGCGGCGTCGCGGTCGCCCAGCTCGTCGAACGTGACGAGCAGCCGCCCCTGGTGCCACCGGGTGCGGCGGACCGTCAGGGCAGCGAGCGGGCTGGCCGAGCCCGCCGGTGGCTCGGCGCGCAGCGTCGTCCCGTCGGCGAACCGCCGGTCGGGCTCGTCGGTGCGCAGCTCGACCGTCACCTCGCCCCGGATGCCGTGCGGCCGGCCGATCCGGCCGACGACGACCTCGATGCGCTCCACGGATCCAGGCTAGACGCAGAGAGTCCGTGACGAGCCGGTCGCCCTCCGGTCACGGAGGACGACCGGACGTCACGGACTCGACGTGCGGGTGCGGTAGGTGAGGTCAGCGGCGCGAGACGCGGTCGACGTCGACGAAGTCGATCCGCGCACCACCGCGGCCCGCGAGGGCCGAGATGACGGTACGGAACGCGGTCGCCGTCCGACCGCTGCGCCCGATCACCTTGCCGAGGTCGTCGGGATGGACCCGGACCTCGAGGATCGAGCCGCGGCGCAGCTGCTTGTCACGCACGGTCACGTCGTCCGGGTGGTCGACGACCCCGCGGACGAGGTGCTCGAGGGCTTCGGCCAGCACGGCGCTCAGGCCTCGCTCTTGCCGGCGTCCTCGGCGGTGACGACCTCGGCGGCCTCCGCCTCCTCGGCGGCGCCTTCCGGCGTCTCCGATGCGGGCACCTCGGCCGGTTCTCCTCGGCCTGGGCTCCTCGCCCTGCTCCTCGGCCGGGGCCTCGGCCTTCGGCTCGGCGGCCTTCTCCTCAGCCTTCGGCTCGGCGACCTTCTCCTCGGCCGGCGCCGCCTTCTTCGTGGCCTTCTTGGTCACCGCGGCGCCCTTGGGCTCGTTGGCGGCGTCCTTGAGGGCCTCGTTGAAGATGTCGAGCTTGTCGCGCTTGGGCTCGGCGACCTTGAGCCGGCCCTCGGTGCCGGGCAGGCCCTTGTACTTCTGCCAGTCACCGGTGATCCGGAGGATGTTCTCGACGGCCTCAGTCGGCTGCGCGCCGACGCCGAGCCAGTACTGCGCCCGGTCGGAGACGACGTCGATGTACGACGGGTCCTCCTTGGGGTGGTACTTGCCGATCTCCTCGATCACGCGGCCGTCGCGCTTCTTGCGCGAGTCGACGACGACGATGCGGTACTGCGGCACCCGGATCTTGCCCAGGCGCTTCAAACGGATCTTGACGGACACGTGTGTGGTGTCTCCTCGGACTCTGTGTGTGGTGAGGGCCGGGCACCGGGTGGGGACCAGGGCCGGTTCCTCGATGGGCGGGCGGGCTCCGGCTGAGAGGGTCCGGGGGCTCGCTCGACTCAGCGGGCCATTCTGCCAGAGCCCCCGCGGCGGGACGAATCAGCGCGGTCGCTCAGACGGATGCGGCGGCCTTGCGCGCCCGGTAGGCCCGGGTCTTCACCTTGTTGCCGCAGCCGTACTCGCACCACGAGCGGGAGAGGTTCTTGGACTGGTCGTAGTAGGCCCACTCGCACTCGTCGTACGCGCAGATCTTCAGACGCCGCCAGAGGCCGTCCGGTCGTCGCCTCGTGGACGGCGATGGCGACCCTGGCGAGCGCCCCGCGCACTCCGGGCGCGGTAGTGGTGAGGACCGCGCCCTCCGCCGACCACGTGAGCGTCACCGGATGCTCGGCGAGCACGTCGGGCGGGGATGACGGCGCCCGCGCGCCTGCGTGGTTCTGCTCCAGGGCGTGCCGGAGGGCCGACCGGAGCCGCAGCGCGAGGTCGAGGTCCGTGGGCGTGGCCCGGCTGGCGCGCGGCATCAGCCCGTGGGCCACCAGGTAGCGGGTGAGGTCGGCGGGCGTCTTGAGGTCGTCGGCGGCCGTCTCGCGGTCGGTGGTGTTCACGAAGTCGCGGACGACCGCGATCGGACGCGGGACGTCGGGTGTATCACCAGGCTCCATGCTCGCTCCTAGATGGGTAGCGACACCAGCGTAGCGCGTTTGCCGGTTGCACCTAGTGCAACACCGGTATAACGTGATGACTGGTGTCGCACACCGAGATGCCGCCAACCAGGAGATGATGAAGATGCGCTATGTGGGCGTGGTCATCCAGCAGCTGTGGACCGAGGACGCCGGCCCCGGCCAGCGCGACCGACGACGTCGGCAGCGCGACGGCGCGGTGCCGGGCTCCGTCCGGCGGCGCACGTCGCCCCGCCGCACCGGGCTCGACTGATCCTCAGGCGACGACCCGGCCGCGGAGCACGATCCGGCTCGGGCGCCGCAGCACCGTGAGATCGGCGACCGGGTCCGACGGGAACACCAGGAAGTCGGCGGGTGCGCCTTCCTCGAGCCCCGGGTGGCCGAGCCACTCCCGGGCCCGCCAGCTCGCGGCCGCGAGCGCTTCGCGGGCCGGGATGCCGATCCGGTGGAGGGCTGCCACCTCGCCGGCGATGTTGCCGTGCCGGCTGATGCCACCGCCGTCGGAACCGGCGTAGATCGGCACGCCGGCGTCGTAGGCCGCCATGATCGTCTCCGGCATCCGGGCGTACAGCTCGGTCATGGTCTCGGCGTACGTCGGGAAGCGGTCGGCGCCGGCCGCGGCGTGCTCGGGGAACTTGTCCAGCTGCATGATCGTCGGCACCAGGGCGGTCCCCTGCACCACCATCGACGCGACCAGGTCCTCGGACAGGCCGGTGCCGTGCTCGATGCAGTCGATGCCGGCCTCGATCAGCCCCGGCAGCACGCCCGGCCCGAAGCAGTGCGCCGTGACCTTCGCCCCTGCGTCGTGGGCGGCGTCGATGGCCGCCGCGAACGCGGCGGCGGGGAAGCTGGGAGCCAGGTCCCCCTCGTCACGGTCGATCCAGTCGCCGACGAGCTTGATCCAGCCGTCGCCGGCCCGCGCCTCGCGCGCGGCGTACTCCGCCAGCTGGTCGGGCTCCACCTCGTGGGCGTAGTTGCGGATGTAGCGCCTGGTGCGACCGAGGTGGCGCCCGCAGCGGATCAGGCGGGGCAGGTCGTCTCGGTCGTGGATCCACCGGGTGTCCGCGGCGCTGCCGGCGTCGCGGATCAGGAGGGCGCCACCGTCGCGGTCCTCGAGCGCCTGCACCTCGGTCTCCTCGGCCCCCACGGCACCGAAGTCGTCGAGCCCGAGATGACAGTGCGCGTCGACGAGGCCGGGCACGATCCAGCCGTCGCCTGCCGCCTCCGCACCGATCGGCCGCTCGTAGGTGACGCGCCCGTCCACGACGTACAGGTCGCGGGGCTCGCCGTCGGGCAGGACCGGGCCGGAGAACTGGAGCGGGGTCACCCGACCGACCGTACCGGCGTGAATGGTCTAGCCCGGCTGGACCCGCCTCGGGAGCGGGGGCATAGTCGGCTCGTCCCCCCACCGCACCTGCCCATCTCTTTGCGGCCCGGGAGGACCCATGAGTCTCACCACATCACCCACGCGTCGGCTCGCCACGCTCGCCGCCACCGCGACGGCGGCGGCCCTGGTCGCCACGGTCCTCGCCCCGCCGGCCTCGGCCGCGGAGTGGGACGTCGTCGCCTCCGGCCTGGACAACCCGCGCCAGCTGTCGTTCACCGGGAACACCCTCTACGTCGCCGAGGCCGGCACCGGCGGCCGCGGGCCCTGCATCGAGGGTCCGGAGGGAGACGCCTGCCTCGGGACCACGGGTGCCGTCACCCGGGTACGGATGGGCGTCCAGTCACGCGTCCTCACCGGCCTGCCGTCGATGGCGGCCCCGGACGGCAGCGGCGCGATCGGGCCGGCCGACGTGTTCGTGGTCGGTCCCACAGGGCGGTACGCCGTGACGGTCGGGCTGGGCCACGACCCGGCTGTGAAGAAGGAGCCTCGGCTGGCGCGCCCGGCGGCTCGGCACGGTCGTCCGTGGCGTGCTCGGGCACCGTGGGCCCCGCATCTCCGCCGACATCGCCTCGTACGAGGCGGCGAAGGACCCGGACGGCCTGGGGCCTGACACCAACCCGACCGGCCTGGTCCGCCGGGGCGGGGGTGCGTTCGTCCTGACCGACTCCGGGGGCAACACCCTGCTGCGCTCCCGCTTCGGTCACATCAGCAGGCTGGCCACGTTCGGCTCACCGGGCAAGGCGCCCGAGGAGATGGGCGGATTCCCGATCCAGCCGGTCCCGACCTCGGTCGCGGTAGGGCCGGACGGCGCCTTCTACGTCAGCGAGCTCACCGGCTTCCCGTTCCTGCCCGGTCTCGCCAGGATCCACCGGGTGGTGCCGGGCATGCCGAGCACGGTCTACGCCTCGGGTCTCACGAACGTGACCGACCTCGCGTGGCACGACGGCCGGCTGTACGCCGTGCAGATCGCCGACGACGGGCTGCTGAACGGTCCGGTGGGCTCGCTCGTGAGCGTCGACCCCAGGCGGCAGCCACGGCACCGTCGCAGGCGGGCTGTTCGCGCCGTACGGCGTTGCGTTCAACCGCGGTGCGGCCTACGTGACCACCTGCTCCGTCTGCCCCGGCGGCGGCCAGGTGATCCGGGTCCCGGTCGGCTGAGGGACGATCAGCCCATCAGGTCCAGCAGCCAGGTGGGCGACAGCACCCGGGCGGGGGCGACGTTCGCGGCCAGGGCACGGTCCGCCGTGACCACCGTGACGTCGTGCCCCGCCTCGGTGGCGAGGCCAGCCTGCCGACGGATCTCGGAGTCCCCGTCCTTGGCGGCATGGACGACGCGCAGCGAGGCAGGTCCACCGGCGCGCACCCCCTGCTTCGCCTGGCCCTCGAGCACGAGCACGATCTCGTCCTGGGGCACGTCGGCGTGCAGCAACGCGTCGTGGAGGCGGGCGGCCGCACCGGCCCGGTCCTTCCACCAGCCGTCGGGACGGGCGCCGACGACGTTGGCGGCGTCGACGACGAGCACCGATCGACGGCGGGAGGACGGCATGGACGCACGCTATCCGCCCGGGTCCGCGCCTCGGAGGCGGCCGCGGGTCTGCCCCTTCCGGGTGGTGACCGGAGCGGCTCGCGCGTGCTGTGATCGAGGCGTGCCTCGGCTGGGTGACGGCTAGACACCCACGTCCTCGGCACCTGGTCCGCGCGGCCGCGCGGACCAGGACCGCCGTCGGTCGCCACCCCTGAAACGGGCCGGCCGGCGGCGGTCTCCCCCGTCGGCCGGCGGAGCTCGTTGGCGAGCTGCCGAGGCGGCTGGTTTCGGCTCCTGCTGTGAGCCGCTGCTAGCGTCCTGGACACCCTGACTGGAGAGGAGACTCCATGAACACCCGCACCATCGCCATCGTGGCCCTGATCATCGCCGTGATCCTGGTTCTTGCCCTGTTCGTCTTCTGACGTGCGGTGCGAGAGCCGGTGGTCAACGGCCATCAGCGACACCCGCCCCCGGCGAGATCCTCGCCGGGGGCGGTCGCGTCCCAGCCCGACGCCCGCGCGCCCTGACGCGTGGGCTCCCCAGATGTGGGTACGGAGCAGCAGCCCTCGACCAGCCAGCCCGCCAAGGAGCGCCCGTGTCCACCGACGCCATCGTCATGCTGAAGAACGACCACAAGGAGATCCGCCGGTTGTTCCGCGACTTCGAGAACGCCGGTGAGGACGCACACGCCACCAAGGGCCGGCTCGTGGACAAGATGATCGAGCTCCTCACGGTGCACACCTACCTCGAGAACGAGGTGATGTACCCCCGTGTCCGCGAGCTCCTGCCCGCGCTGGAGGACGACGTCCTGGAGTCCTACGAGGAGCACCACGTCGCCGACGTCCTGGTGCTGGAGCTGTCCGGCATGACGCCCGAGAGCGAGCGGTTCACCGCGAAGACCACGGTCCTGATCGAGAACGTCCGTCACCACATGGACGAGGAGGAGCAGGAGTGGTTCCCCCAGGTGCGAGACGGCCTAGGTCGCAAGACGCTTCAGGAGATCGGGGCCGAGATGGAGCGGAAGCGCCGGAAGGCGCCACGGAAGCCGTCGCAGCCCGGAGCCGTGAAGAAGGTCGTCGATGCCGTCATCTCCTAGTAGAGCCGGGTCTGCCCGATGAGCACGACGTCGCGCCTGATCCGGACGGCCCCGGAACAGGTGTGGAGCGTGCTCGCTGACGGCTGGGCGTATCCGCTGTTCGTCGTCGGCGCCACCCGCATGCGCGACGTCGATCCCGGGTGGCCCGCGGTGGGCTGTCGGCTCCACCACTCCGTGGGCGTCTGGCCGGCGGTGCTCGACGACGACACCGAGGTGCTCGAGGTCGAGCCCGGCAGCCGCCTGGTGCTGCGGGCGCGAGCCTGGCCGGCGGGCGCGGCTCACGTCGAGTTCCAGCTGACGCCGCAGGGGAGCGACACGGAGGTCAGCCTCACCGAGGACGCCGTGTCCGGCCCTGGTCGGCTCGTCCCGAAGCCGCTCCGAGACGCCCAGCTCACGTGGCGGAACACCGAGACCCTCCGGCGCCTGGCCCTCGTGGCGGAGGGCACGGACGGTCGCACACCGGGCTAGCGCCCGGCGCGGCCGGGCGCCCCGGATCGTCCCTGGCGGCTCCCCCGTGGGCTGCCAGGGACGTTCCCTACGGCCACGGTTCTCCAGCCAGGTGGGGCACAGGAGACCGCGACCTGCGCGTCGACGACGTCGTGGCGGCGATCTCCGAAGGCGAGGTTAGGGCCGGGTGCGCCGCCCGCACGACATCCTTCTGGGTGAGACCGGCGCGAGACTCCGGCCGCCCCGGCGGCGTCCCACGGAACGAGCTCGCGCCTCGTCCTACGGCGAGCGTCGGGGTCTGCTCTCGTCAGCGGTCGCCCGCTCGGCGCTCCGCCGCTCCGTCTCCGTGACGATGTCGGCAGCCACCAGGCGGAGCTTGCGGTTCTGCCTGCTCGACTCGCGCACCAGGTAGTCGAACGCCTGCTGCTGGTCGAGGCCGACCCGCTCCATCAGGATGCCGATCGCGGTCCCGATGACGGTCCTGGTGCCGATCGCCGTGCGCAGGTGGTCCTCCTGCCTCGCACGACCCAGAGCGAGCCCCGCGTGGAGGGCGAAGTGCTCGGCCACACCGAGGGCGCCGTCGTCGATGTCGTCGTGCGTCGTGGAGTGAAGGTTGAGGCAGATCAGACCTTGACCGTCGGTGGCGAGTCGGACGCCCAGCTGGGAGCGGAGGCCCGCCGGCACGGCCTTGCCGACGTACGCCGGCCAGCGCTGCTCCTCGCGCGCGTGGCGGACGACGACCGTCTCGTCGTGCTCGCCTGCCTCGACGCACGGACCCTCGCGCGCCTCGGACTGCGCTGCGTCGAACGCCCGTGCCAGATCGGTCGTCGCCGCCAGCGTCTGCAGCGTCCCCTCCGGACAGATCCGGGAGACGCTGACGTGCTCGAACTCGGGCAGGCACCGGCGTGCCTGGACCACGATCTCCTCGAGCGTGGCCGTCGCGTCCTGCGGGGCCTCCATCGCGCGTGCCGCGTCCTTGACGGCACTCAGTGCGTCCATGTCCACGATCCCTCCCACGACTGTGGTGCACCCTCCTTGCGCACGCCGATCAGAGGATATGAAACATTTTCAGCGCCGTGAACACGTGTCTTCACCCAGGTGGGTGGGTACGTGCCGTCAAGTCGCCGCGCACTCCGGAGTGCACGTCGACCCAGGCCCGACTGCTCCAGCACCGGGGCACTCGGGCCGCCCTCGTCTCCAGGGGCGGTGCCGTCCGGCCGATGCGCCCTCAAGGCCCCTGCACGGTCACTTCAGGTACTTCGAGAAGTCCTTCGGAAGGTCGAGCGCGGCGGCCGCCTTCTCGTAGTCGACCTCTTCCCCGGCCGGCGTGCCGAACGGGTTGGCGGCCTCGGATGAGACCTTCGCCTGCTGCGCCTTCTTCTGCTCAGCGGCCTTCGCGGGGTTGCCTGACACCCGCTTGCCCTTGCCCTTCTTCGGCGGCTGCTTGCCCTTGCCACCCTTGCCGGCACCCGGCATGCCCGGCATCCCGGGCAGCCCGGGCATGCCACCGCCCCGCGCGAGCTGCTGCATCATCTTCCGGGCCTCGAAGAACCGGTCGACGAGCTGGTTGACGTCGGAGACCTGGCGGCCGGAGCCGTTCGCGATCCGGGCCCGGCGCGACCCGTCGATCAGCTTGGGGTTGGCCCGCTCGGCGGGCGTCATCGACCGGATGATCGCCTGGATCCGGTCGATCTCGCGCTCGTCGAAGTTGTCGAGCTGGTCGCGGTACTGCCCCATGCCGGGCAGCATCCCCATGATCTTGGACAGCGAGCCGAGCTTGCGGACCTGGAGCATCTGCTCGAGGAAGTCGTCGAGCGTGAACTCGCCGCCCTCACCCGTGAGCTTCTGGGCCGCCTTGAGTGCCTGCTCCTGGTCGAACGTCTTCTCGGCCTGCTCGATCAGGGTGAGCACGTCACCCAGGTCGAGGATCCGCGACGCCATCCGGTCGGGGTGGAACAGGTCGAAGTCGGTGAGCTTCTCCCCGGCCGACGCGAACATGACCGGCTTGCCGGTCACCTTGGCGATCGACAGCGCGGCTCCGCCGCGGGCGTCGCCGTCGAGCTTGGTGAGCACGACGCCGTCGTACCCGACCCCGTCGAGGAACGCCTGGGCCGTGGTCACGGCGTCCTGGCCGATCATCGCGTCGACGACGAAGAGGATCTCGTCGGGCGAGACGGCGTCGCGGATGTCGGCCGCCTGTCGCATCAGCTCGGCGTCGACACCGAGCCGGCCGGCGGTGTCGACGATGACGGTGTCGTGGAGCTTGCGCTTCGCCTCCTCCACGGACGCCCGCGCCACGGCGACCGGGTCGCCGACGCCGTTGCCCGGCTCGGGCGCGAACACGGGTACGCCGGCGCGCTCGCCGTTGACCTGCAGCTGGTTGACCGCGTTGGGACGCTGCAGGTCGGCCGCCACCAGCAGCGGGGTCCGGCCCTGTCCCTTCAGCCACAGCGCGAGCTTCGCGGCCAGCGTCGTCTTGCCGGCGCCCTGCAGGCCCGCGAGCATGATGACGGTCGGGCCGGACTTCGCGTGCCGCAGCCGCCGAGTCTCGCCGCCGAGGATCTCGACGAGCTCCTCGTTGACGATCTTGACCACCTGCTGGGCGGGGTTCAGCGCCTGGCTGACCTCCTCGCCGCGGGCGCGGTCCTTGACAGCCGCGACGAACTCCTTGACGACGGGCAGCGCGACGTCGGCCTCGAGCAGCGCGATCCGGATCTCGCGACAGGTGTCGTCGATGTCGGCGTCGGACAGCTTCCCCTTGCCACGGAGGTTCTTGAAGGTGTCGGTGAGCCGGTCGGAGAGGGTGGCGAACACGTGTCTTCCTGCGAGTCCTTGCGTGGGTGAACGGCGGGGTGCGCCGGTCGGGCGGGTGGTGCCACCAGCCTAACCGGGTGGTGCTGGCAGTCCCGCTCCGGAGCGACCCGGCTCACGCCGGCGGGGTGTCCAGGGCGGCCCGGACCGCGTGCGCGGCCTCGGCAGCGCGGGTCTCCGAGAGGGCGCCGGCGCTCGCTTCCTGGAGGTAGAACACGTCGACGGCCTGCGGCCCCAGGGTGTCGACGTGCGCGGAGCGGACCGTGATCGCGAGCCGGGCCAGCGCCGCGAGCGTCAGGTAGAGCACGCCGGGTCGGTCGGCTGCGCGAGCCTCCAGGACAGTGGCCCTTCGCGACGCCTCCGGCCGGATGGCAACGGTAGGCGCGAGCGACGTAGCGCCCCGGCCAGACAGGCGGGCCGCTGGGTCCACCCGCCCCTCGACGACGGCGTCGAGACGCTGCCGCAGGACGGCGGGGTCCACGGCGTCGGCGTCGTCGTCGGCGACGTCCCACTGCGAGACGGCATGCTCGCCGTCCGCCCAGGCGCGCGCGGCACGCACCGAGGTCCGCTGCAGGGCGAACACGGCCGCCACGTCCGCGAGCAGGCCGACCCGGTCGTGCGCGACCGCCGTGACCCGGGCGCCGTCATCGGTCACCTCGACGGTGAACGACACCTCCCCCGGGGCTACGGCCGGCAGCGCGAACCCGGCCGGCTCGGCCAGCGCCGGCAGCTGCTCGTCGAAGGTCGCGAGCACGCGCCGGCTGAGGTCGTCGACGAGCCCCGCCCGCCACGACGACCACGCTTGCGCGGACGCGGCGCGGGCGTCGGCCTCGGTCAGCGCCCGCAGCAGCGAGACCGTCTCGGCGTCGCCGAGCGCGTCGGCCACCACCGCCACCGTGGCGGGGTCCTCGGGGTCGCGGGTCGTCGCGGTCTCGACGAGCAGCAGGTGACGGCGCACCAGCCGACCGATCACGGCGACGGAGTCGTCGTCGAACCCGATCCGGGTGGCGATGGCACGGGCGATCGGCTCCCCTGCGATGCTGTGCTCGGTCAGCCCGCCCTTGCCGATGTCGTGCAGCAGCGCCGCCACCACGAGGACGTCGGGCCGCGCGACGTCCCGGATCAGCGACGATGCCTCGATGCAGGTCTCCACGACGTGCCGGTCGACGGTGAACCGGTGGATCGGCGAGGCGTGCGGCAGCAGCCTGATCCGCTGCCACTCCGGCAGGATCTGCGCCAACGCGCCGGTCTCCTCTAGGGTCTCCCAGACAGCGAGCAGGCCGCGCCCCGAGGCCAGCAGCCGCACCAGCAGCCGGCGGGCGCCTGGCGGCCACGGGTCTGGCAGCGGTGCCGACTCCCGCGCGAGGCGCGCGGCGGTCGCCGGCGCCAGCACGGCGTCGCGCTCGGCCGCCTCCGCCGCGGCGCGCAGCAGGAGCAGCGGGTCCTCCGCTGGCCGTGCCCGCGGACCGAGCACGACCTCCCCTGACGACATCGCCACGCCGGCGGCGATCGGTGTGAGGTCGGGTCGACGTGGGCGCGAGGCGACCGGTCGAGCGAGGACGGCGTCTACGCGCCGCCACGTCAGGCGGGACAGGTGCGTCAGCCGGCGACCGATCTCGCGCACGTGCCGCTGCGCCGCCGCATCGTCGGGGAGGCCGAGCCCGTGCGCGAGCTCAGCCCACGCGTCCGGTGGGACGCGGTCGTTGCCGCGACCGTTGACGTCGTGCAGCACGTCGCGGACGTCCAGCAAGTCACGGCGTCCCCGTTCGAGCTCGACGTGCGGGACGTCGACCAGCCAGGACGCGACCAGGGCCTTGAGGACGGTCGCGTCGCGCAGCCCTCCTTCGGCCTCCTTGAGGTCGGGCACCGACAGGTGCGCGAGCTCGCCCAGCCGCTCGTGACGCGTGCGCACGAGGTCCTGGAGGGCGGGCAGCCGGGAGCGGGCGTCGCGCCGCCAGCGGGTGAGCATGGTGGTCCGCAGCCGCAGCGTGAGGTGGGGATCACCCGCGAGGTGCCGGACGTCGAGCAGCCCGAGGGCGACCTTCAGCTCCTGGTCGGCCGTGGCCCCCATCTCGGGAAGACTGCGGACGGCGTGGTCGAGCTTGGTGCCGCTGTCCCAGAGCGGGTACCAGAGGTCCTCCGCTGCCCGGCCGGGCGCGACGTCCTCGTCGTGCACCAGGACGACGTCGAGGTCGGAGTACGGCGCGAGCTCACCGCGTCCGTACCCGCCGACCGCGACGAGCGCCACCCCGACGAGGGGAGCCCCGGCCTTCTCGAACGCGTCGACACACAGGGTGTCTGCCGCGTGCGTTCGATCGGACCGGGTGCTCGCCGTCATCGGGTTGGTGTCGCGTCTGGGCCGAAGCGATCCGGCTCAGACGGCGGCGTCGCCCTGCTCCCCCGTGCGGACCCGGATCACGGTGTCGACCGGGCTGACCCACACCTTGCCGTCGCCGATCCGGCCGGTCTGCGCGGTCTTCACGACGATCCCGACCACGTCGTCAGCGTCGGCGTCGTCGACCACGATCTCGATCCGGATCTTGGGCACCAGGGCGATGTCGTACTCGGCACCGCGGTAGACCTCGGTGTGACCCTTCTGGCGTCCGTACCCGCTGACCTCGCTGACCGTCATGCCGGTCACGCCAAAGGTCTCGAGCGCCTCGCGGACGTCTTCCCACTTGTGCGGCTTGATGACCGCGGTGACCAGCTTCATGCGTTCGCCTCTTCCTTGCTCGTGGCGGGGTCCAGCACGCCGCTGGCCGGGGCCAGCGCCGAACGGCGGCTCGACGTGGACGACAGGTCGTACGCCGACTCACCGTGCTCGACGAAGTCGATGCCCTCGATCTCGTGCTCCTCGTCGATCCGCAGCCCGATCACGGCCTTCACGATGCTCGCCACGACGAACGTCGCGACGCCCGACCAGAGGATGGCCGCCAGGGCGACCAGCACCTGAAGCACCAGCTGGCTAACACCGCCACCGTAGAACAGGCCGGTGGACGTGCTCAGGAAGCCGGCGCCGACGGTGCCGATGATCCCGCCCACGAGGTGCACGCCGACCACGTCGAGCGAGTCGTCGTAGCCGAGCCGGTACTTCAGGCCGACCGCGAGGGCGCAGCCGCCGCCGGCCACGACGCCTAGCACGATCGCGCCGACCGGTGACAGCGCGCCACAGGCCGGGGTGATCGCGACCAGTCCCGCGACGACGCCGGATGCCGCGCCGAGCGAGGTGGCCTTGCCGTCCCGCAGCTTCTCCACGAGCAGCCAGCCCAGGATGGCCGCGCAGGTGGCGACGGTCGTGTTGAGCCAGACCAGGCTGGTCTCGCTGAGGAACTGGGTCGAGTCGGCCTCGGCGCTCTCGCCGCCGAAGACGATCGAGCCCACGTTGAAGCCGTACCAGCCGAACCACAGCAGGCCGGCGCCGAGCATCGTGAGCGTCAGGTTGTGGGGCCGCATCGGCTCCTTGGCGAAGCCCAGCCGCTTGCCGAGCATGATCGCGAGCACCAGGCCGGCCATGCCGGCGTTGATGTGGACCACCGTGCCGCCGGCGTAGTCGATCGGCAGCGTGTCACCGTCGAACAGCAGCCCTGCGAGGCCGTTCTCGGCGGTGCCGAGGAAGCCGCCACCCCACACCATGTGGGCGAGCGGGAAGTACGACAGGGTCAGCCACAACGGCACGAACAGCAGCCAGGCGGAGAACTTGAGGCGATCGGCCACCGCGCCGCTGATCAGCGCGGCAGTGATCACCGCGAAGGTCAGCTGGAAGCCGACGAAGATGTAGTCCTGGCCCTCGATGCCGTTGAGGCCGAAGGTCTCGAAGGGGTTGTTGACGATGGTGGCGATGTCCTCCGTGCCGAACGACATCGACCAGCCCCACAGCACGTAGACGATGCCGGCGATGCCGATCGTGCCGAAGGACATCATCATCATGTTGAGGACGCTCTTGGAGCGGCTCATGCCGCCGTAGAAGAGCGCCAGGCCGGGCGCAGTCATGAGGATGACGAGAGACGCCGCCACCAGCATGAACGCGTGGTAGCCGTAGTCCATGGGACCTCCAGGGAGAGTTCACGTGAGGGCGAGGTCCGGGTCGACGGCGCTGTCGGTCGGGGTGCCCGCCCCATTGCCCGACACCTTCCGACGCGGAGGTTTCGTCGTACGACGGAGCACGTTGCGGCGGTGCAACGAGTTCCGGCCGGGTGTTACGGGCGTGTGAACGACGGGCGGCAGCGGGTCTCAGCCGCCGAGCAGCGCGTCCACGAACGCGGCGGCGTCGAACGGCGCCAGGTCGTCGGGGCCCTCTCCGAGCCCGACCAGCTTGACGGGTACGCCGAGCTCGCGCTGGACCGCGACCACGATGCCGCCCTTCGCGGAGCCGTCGAGCTTCGTCAGGACGATGCCGGTCACGTCGACGACCTCGCTGAAGACACGGGCCTGGATCAGCCCGTTCTGCCCGGTCGTCGCGTCGAGCACGAGCAGCACCTCGGTGACCGGGGCCTGCTTCTCGATGACCCGCTTGACCTTGCCCAGCTCGTCCATCAGCCCGGCCTTGTTCTGCAGCCGACCGGCGGTGTCGACGATCACCGTGTCGACCCCGGCGTCCACCCCCGACCGGACGGCCTCGAACGCGACCGAGGCGGGATCGCCGTTCTCGGGCCCGCGGACGACGTCGACCCCTACCCGCTCACCCCACGTGGCGAGCTGGTCGACCGCGGCGGCGCGGAACGTGTCCGCCGCGCCGAGGACGACCGACTTGCCCTCGGCCACCAGGATCCGCGCGATCTTGCCGACGGTCGTGGTCTTGCCGGAGCCGTTGACACCCACCACGAGCACCACGCCGGGGCGCCCGTCGGCGCCGGTGATCTGGAGCCTGCGATCCATGGTGGGGTCGACGAGCGTGACGAGCTCGTCGCGGAGGACGCTGCGAGGGTCGGGCCGCTCGCCGCCCTCCACGCGCAGCCGGGTGCGGAGGTGGTCGACGACCTGCTGGGTCGGCGCGACACCGAGGTCGGCGGTCAGGAGCGTATCCTCGATGGACTCCCACGTGTCCTCGTCGAGCCGGTCGCGGGAGATCAGCGCGAGCAGCCCGCGGCCGAAGCCGCCTTGCGCGCCGGCGAGCCGGGCCCGCAGCCGCTGCATCCGCGACGCCGTGCTCTCGGGCGTCTCGAGAGCGGGCGCCTCCTCGACCGGCGCCTCCGCGGGTGCCGGCGCGACGCCCTGCTCCGGGGGCAGCGGCGGCCGGACCGGCGCGTCCGGTCGGCCCGCGGGCGGCGCGGCCGGACCGGTCCGGGCACGCAGCAGCAGCCCGGCGGCCAGTGCCACGGCGAGCACGGCGATGCCGATGATCAGGTACAGCAGGTCACCCATGCCGCCATCCAATCAGGCGGACGCCCCGACGACGCAGTCAGCGACCGGCGTCGGAGCCCGCGTTGCGTCCGACGTGCCGTGCGGGCTGCGGCTGCTCGAGTCGCGACTCCTCCGCCTCCGGGTCGATCGTCGGCAACGCGCCGGCCGCCCTGGCCATCCCGTCCCCCAGCCAGGCGGCGCCGGGGATGTCCTCCCCGCGGTGCGGGAACGCCACGAACGCGACGACCAGGCCGGCGACGACGACGATGACCACGCATCGAGATCAGGATGAAGAGCACGTCGCCACCGTGCCACACCTGCCCCGCCGGGCGCACCTCCGACTCACCGCTGGCCCAGGAGTGGCGTGACGGCGTCGCGCACCACCTGCGGCACCGGTACGACGGCGCGGCCCGGGTCGGTGTTGTCGACGTACACGTGCACGAAGCGACCCTCGGCGGCCGCCTCGTCCCCCGGTCCCTGGAACAGCCCCACGCGGTAGGTCACCGACGAGGTGCCGACCCGGTCGACCACCACGCCGAGGTCCACCGGTTCGGGGTAGCCGACCTCCGAGAAGTAGCGGCAGCCGACCTCGGCGACCACCCCGATCGCGGGGAGGTCGCGCGGATCGGCACCAGTGGCCCCGATCAGGTGGTTGTTGACCACGGTGTCGATCAGCTCGAGGTAACGGGCGTTGTTCATGTGCCCGTACATGTCGATGTCGGCCCACCGCGTGGTGACGGTCTCCCAGTGGACGTAGTCGGCACGCGTCGGTCTAGGTGCGGTCACGGGTCGATCATGCACCCTGGCGAGGACGCTCCGGCCCTCGCGCCGATTCGGGGTCGGCCACGCCCCCGGTGCTAGCCTGCGACGGTCACCACACCGGTCTCGACGTCGTCACAAGGAGGGTCTCGGGTGGACTACCAGGACGCCCTCTCCGAGACCCTCGACCTCCTCCGCGAGATCGCGTCGGACTACCAGCCCGCCGTGCTCGCGAACGCGTTCGGTCCCGAGAGCATGGTGATGACCGACCTCATCGCGAAGCACGGGCTCGACATCCGGATCATCAGCGTCGACACCGGCCGGTTGCCCGAGGAGACGCACGCGCTCGCGCACAGCGTCCACCGGCGCTACGGCGCCGTCATCGAGATGATCAACCCGGATGCCGCCGAGGTCGCCGCGTTCACCGCCGAGCACGGCCAGAACGGGTTCTACGACGCCGTCGCGTTGCGTCACGCCTGCTGCAACGTGCGCAAGGTCCAGCCGCTGCGCCGCACCCTCGCCGGTTACCGCGCCTGGCTCACCGGCCTACGCCGGCAGCAGTCGGCGACCCGGCAGTCGCTCGAGGCCTCCGCCTGGGACGACGGCTACGGGCTCCAGAAGTTCAACCCGATGCTCGAGTGGACCACCGAGCAGGTGTGGGCCTACATCAAGGACCACCGCGTCCCCTACAACAAGCTCTACGACCGCGGCTACACCAGCATCGGCTGCGCGCCGTGCACCCGCGCGGTCTCCGCCGGCGAGGACCCGCGCGCCGGCCGCTGGTGGTGGGAGATGGACGCCGTCAAGGAGTGCGGCATCCACGTCGACCCGACGACCGGTCAGCTGGTGCGGAGCATCGACCAGACGTCGTCCCGCTCCCGAGACATCAGGGTCGACACCCTGGCCGCGCCGGCCCGCACCGCCGCGCCCGCCGCCGCCCCGGCGGCAGGGCCCCCGACGAGCCCGAGCACGACCGGCAGCCCGGCTGGCAGCACCACTGGCAGCACGTCCGGCAACACCATTGGCACCACCCCCACCCCCAGCGGCCCCGACCGGGCCGCGACCACCCCGTCCCCGCAGCCCGCGGCGACGGCGAACCACCATGAAGGGACACCCATGCGCGTACTCATCCTCGGCGGGGACGGCTTCTGCGGTTGGCCCACGGCGCTCCACCTGTCCGCCCAGGGACACGAGGTCGCGATCGTGGACAACCTCTCGCGACGCAAGATCGACATCGAGCTAGAGGTCTCCTCGCTCACCCCGATCCGCCCCATGGGTGAGCGGCTGCGCACGTGGAAGGAGGTGTCCGGCAAGGACATCGCGTTCCACGATATCGACGTCGCGGTCAACTACCAGCGGCTGCTCGACCTGCTCGAGGACTGGCAGCCCGACGCGCTGGTCCACTTCGCCGAGCAGCGCGCGGCGCCGTACTCCATGAAGAGCAGCCGCCACAAGCGCTACACGGTCAGCAACAACCTCAACGCGACCAACAACGTGCTGGCCGCGGTGGTGGAGAGCGGGCTCGACATCCATGTCGTGCACCTCGGCACGATGGGCGTCTACGGCTACGGCACCGCCGGCATGAAGATCCCCGAGGGCTACCTCCAGATCAAGGTCGACACAGGCGAGGGCAAGCTCGTCGACCAGGAGATCCTCTACCCGGCCAACCCCGGCAGCATCTACCACATGACGAAGACCCAGGACCAGCTGCTCTTCGCCTACTACAACAAGAACGACCACGTGCGGGTCACCGACCTCCACCAGGGCATCGTGTGGGGGACCCAGACCACGGAGACCCGGCTCGACGAGCGGCTCATCAACCGCTTCGACTACGACGGCGACTACGGCACCGTCCTCAACCGGTTCCTGATGCAGGCGGCCATCGGCTACCCGCTCACGGTGCACGGCACCGGCGGCCAGACCCGCGCGTTCATCCACATCCAGGACACGGTGAAGTGCATCCAGCTCGCACTGGACAACCCCCCGTCGCGCGAGGACCGGGTGGAGATCTTCAACCAGATGACCGAGACCCACCGGGTCGCCGACCTGGCCAAGATGATCTCCGACCGCACCGGCGTCGAGGTCGCGAACCTGCCGAACCCGCGCAACGAGGCCGACGAGAACGAGCTCCACGTCGCCAACGACCGCTTCCTGCACCTCGGTCTCACCCCCATCACCCTCAGCGAGGGCCTGATGGAGGAGGTCACCGAGATCACCAAGAAGTACGCCGACCGCTGCGACGCCGAGAAGATCCCGTGCGTCTCCGTCTGGAGCAACGACGCCGCGGCGGCCAAGGCCGGAGCCGACGAGCGGGTGTGATGGACGACGGACGTGGCTCCCGGCCACCGGTCGGGGGCCTCGCCCGGGCCGACGTCAAGCGCTACTACCCGCACCAGCGGCCGAGCAACTTCATCCGGCCGCTGCCGGACCTCGGGCTCCTGTACGTCAAGAACCCCAAGGCGGGGACGTCCACGATCCTCGCCTGGCTGGACCGGCTCCACACGAGCGAGCCGGGCCACCAGATCGGGAACATCCACAAGGAGCACCGGTTGCCCACGCTCCGGGAGCTGGGGTGGGCGACCGTGGGCGAGATGCTGGCCGGCTCGGCGTACCGGTTCTCCTTCGTGCGCCACCCGCTCCGCCGGCTCGAGTCGGTGTACTGGGACAAGATCGTCCACACGCCGCGGCTGCGGCCGAGGTTCCCCGAGCTGCTCGGACTACCGGCGGAGCCGACGTCCACGCTCAGCTTCGAGGCGTTCCTCGAGGCGGTCGAGCGGCAGGACCCGGTCTCCGAGATGAACCAGCACTGGCGTCCGCAGCACGTGAACCTGATGCACCCGCTGGTCACCTATGACCGGGTGGGGCGGCTGGAGAGCTTCGACGCCGACCTCGCGCTCATCCGTGAGGAGGCGGGGCTACCGGACGTGCCCGTGGAGGTGCGCAACACCTCACCGCGCCGGAGCACCGAGAGCGTGTTCGGGGGCCGCCCGGACCTGGTCCGCCGGGTCGAGGCGCTCTACGCCCTCGACTACGAGCTATACGGCTACTGAGCCACGCCGCTGGGGGAGGCGAGGTCGCGGACCCGCTCGATCAGCATCTCCGGCAGCGAGCGCACCAGCGACCGCCGTGCCTGGCTCTCGGTCATCAACGAGGTGTCGCGACGCCGCTTGAAGATGATCGTGTCGCGCGCCACGACGTGCTTCCAGCCGTGCGACATGGTCTCGATTGCGAACTGCCAGTCCTGGAACGACAGCCCGTTCGGGATGTCGCGGTGGACGTAGGGCACCTCCAGGTGCGCCTCGCGCGGCGTCATGCAGAGCGAGTCGTAGCAGTTGCGCACGTACAGGAAGTACGGCGTGAACAGTGGCGAGTCCTGGTCGATCGTCTGCACGAGGTACTGGCCGCCGTCGAACACGATGTTGAGCTCGGGATGGGCGATCACGCGCTCGCCGCGCTCCTCGGCCGCCTTCAGCACCCCCAGCCCCTCCGCGAGCCAGTTCTCGCTGAACAGGTCGTCCGCGTCGAGGAAGGCGATGAAGCGACCGTCGGCCTGCGGGACCAGCGCGTTGCGCACGCGCCCGAGATCGCCCTCGCCGCGGATCCACCGCTCCCAGTGGTCGAAGCAGCTCTGGTGGAAGTACTCGTGGGTCGCCTCGGTCGCGTTGTCGAGCGCGATCACGGTCTGGACGGTGTGGCCGGCCTCGCGGGCGGCCGCGACAGCCAGGTCGGCCGAATCCATGGTCGGCCCCGAGACCACGGTCTCGTTGTGTGCGGTCACGATCAGCGTCAGGTCGGTCACGGGCGCTCCTCGAGGTCGGTCAGCAGCACCTCGGCCGCGGCGGCCGCGAACGCCTTCTCGGTGCGGTCGCGCTCGAGGCGCCTGCGCAGCTCGCGCGCCCGCTTCCGGGCCCGGACCGGGTCGGCGAGCACCGCCCGGATCGCGCGCTCGTAGGCCTCGACGCCCTCCTCCTCGGGGACCGGCCACGCGTCCGCGTCGGTGAGGACCTCGCCGGTTCCGCCGACCAGCGTGCCCACGATCGGGATGCCGGTCATCGCGACCTCGAGCAGCTGGCTCGGCACGCCGTCCCAGCCCGAGGTGTAAAGCCAGACGTCGGCCTCGGCGAGCGGGATCTCGGCGAGGTTCTCGTAGACGCCCTCGGCCTTGACGTTCCAGCGCAGGTCGCGCGGACGGCTGCCCATGACCGGCGCGCCCCACATCCGGAAGTCGACGTCCGGCATCTTCTGCGCCAGCTGGACCACAAGCCCCACCCGCTTCTGCCGGTCCCAACGTCCGGCCCAGAAGACCTGCGGCCGCCGCTGCGGGTCCCTGCGTGGGCCGGACACCAGCGGCAGCGTCGGGTCGACGGGAGCGCTGAAGACGTGGAGCCGGTCGAGATGGCGACCGCCGACCTTGTAGGTCTCGACCAGCTCGTCGCGCAGGTGGTGGCTGTCGGTGATCACACCGCTGACGTCGTCGAACGTCCGGTAGAACGTGCGCAGGCTCCAGCCCCGCCAGGTGCCCATGGTCGTCTGCTCGTTGCAGAAGAAGCAGAGGAAGACCCGCTCGGTGGCGTTGAGCGCCTTCCCGTAGGTGCGCATCGCCTGGTAGAGCAGCTTGGAGTTGATGTTGACGACGGCGTCGCCGTGAAGGGTCCGGATCAGCGTGACGAGCGCGTGCTCGGCCTGCACCTCCGAGAGGTCGCCGGCGATGGCTGAGAAGTCCACCTCGCGGACGCCGTCGGGGAACCGGTCGTCGGGTCCGGTGGTGCTGTCATCGGTGTAGATCACGACGATCTCGTCGGGCCGGACGTACGTCGCGAGAGCATGTGCGAGGTGGCCCTCCATCCGGCGTCCCGCGCCCCATCGGGCCCGGTTGATGACCAGGACCAGGCGGGCCGGCCGGAAGCCCGCGGCGGCATGCGCCTGGTGGAGCGCCGCCACCTCGTCGACCACGAGCGGCGTGGTGAGCGGCACCATCTTGGGTCGGGTGATCTCGGGCCAGCACTCCCCGATCAACGGCTCGATCTCGTTCGCCTTCGCGAACATCTCGCCCAGCCGGCCGGTGCGGAAGCGCGCGACCAGGTCGTGCCGCCGCTCGACCATGAGGTCCACGAGCTGGTGCTGCTCGAGGCCGAGGACGCCGGCCATCTTCTCGATGCCGGGCGCGGGATCGGCGATCTCGCCGGCGGCCCGGCCCTCCTTCAGCCACGCGAGGTAGGGGCTGCGCTCCGGGTCCTGGGCCCGCTGGGGGTGGCGCTCGAGGTAGGCCGCCATCGAGAAGTCGGGGTCGGGGCTGAGGTTCGCGTCGACGCCGCTGGCGAGGAAGTGCTCGATCAGGTCGATCCGTGGGCGGTCCATCAGCCGCGGCGAGGCGAGCAAGTAATGGAGGACGTCGAAGTTCTCGTAGAGCAGGTCGTCGTCAGGGTCGGCGCCGATCCGCATCCGTCGCCGGGCGCGCAGCACGAGGTCGTCCACCAGCGGGCCCAGGTGGGTGGTCTCCCGCGTGAGCCTGGGCGGTCGGCCGGGCGGCGAGCCGTGGGTGTTCGTGGCCGGGACGTCGCCGGGCTGCTGGACCAGGCGGCGCTTGACCCGGCCGGCCTGCCGGCGCAACCCCTGGTAGAGGTCGGTAGGGCGACTCGTCACGGATGCCCTCCGTCCACGGCGTCGCGCTGGGTCTTCCCGAGCTGTCCCATGCGTGTGGTGCACAATTCTCTCGACAACGACTGACGAGACACCCTAACCGGACGGACCGCCGACCCGCGGACGAGTCCCGCGCGACCGTTGCCGGGGTCCCGACGTCCGCTCGTGAGAGAGTGGCCGAGCCCACCGACGAGTCACGGAGAACCACCCGCGTGCCACCTGCCAGCCCGAGCCTGGACCAGCCCCTGGACCTGGTGCTGCACATCGGTTCCGGCAAGACCGGGACGTCGTCGATCCAGCGGCTGCTGCGTCGCAACCGGCGACTGCTGCTCGAGCACGGCGTCCTCTTCCCGTCGTCCCCGGGCCCCCGCCGACACGTGCGCTTCGGGCTGTTCTTCAAGGCCGACGACGAGCTGGTCGAGACCCGTCCCTACCGGGCGCAGGGCCACCCGTCGCCCGAGGCGTTCCGTGACACGTTCCGCAGCGAACTCTTCGCGGAGGTCGGGGAGGCCCGGCCGGACACCCTGCTGATCTCGGACGAGGCGCTCTACGGCTCCGACCAGGGGTCGCTGGCCCGGCTGCGGACGTTCACCGACGCCCACGCCCGCCGGCTCCGCCTGGTCTGCTACCTCCGGCGGCAGGACGACCACCTGGTCAGCCGCTACCAGCAGGTGGTGAAGACCGGGGAGACGCGCACCCTGGCGCAGCGGACGGCGGAGCTCGACCACACGAAGACCTACGACTACGCCGCCCGCCTGGACACCTGGGCCAGCCTGCTGGAGCCCGACGCCTTCGCCGTTCGACGCTTCGAGCGGGGCGCGTTCGTCGAGGACTCGCTGTACGCCGACTTCCTCCTCGCGGCCGGCCTCGACGTGCCGCGCGGGGAGCTGGCGCAGGTTCCGAGCCAGAACGAGAGCCTCGACGCGGAGTCGGTCGAGTTCCTCCGACTCCTCAACCTCCACCTCGTACGAGCCGAGGGCGCCGAGGTCGGCATGGTCAACCACCGGCCGCTCGTGGCCCGGCTGACGGCTGGCTCGGCCGGCCCCACGCTGACGCTCCCCGACCCCGACCTCGACGCGTTCATGGCGCGGTGGGAGGACTCCAACCGCGAGGTCGCCCGTCGCTACCTCGGCGACGGCGACGTGCTGTTCCGGGTCCCCCGCAAGACCCGTGGCACCACCACCGAGCAGCGGCTCGACCCCGACCGGCTCGACCACTTCCTCGAGCTCACCGAGCTCGCCGAGGACCTGCACGCTCCGCTGCGACGGCTGGCGGAGGACGTGGCGGTCGGCCGGTGACCGGCACGGCCCCCCGCCCGACCGACGGCCTGGTCGACGCGGTGCTGCACGTCGGCTCGGGCAAGACGGGAACGTCGACGATCCAGTCCTTCTGCCGCCGCAACCGCGACCGGCTGCGGGCCCTCGGCGTGCTCTACCCGCGCACACCGGGCGAGGCACGCCACGGCCGGCTCGGGCTGTCGGTCCGGTCGGACGACGAGCTCGCCGCCTCCCCGCACTGGGGCCGCCAGCGGTGGTCCGACCCGGGCGCGTTCCGGGAGGACTTCCGGCGCGAGCTGGCCGCCGAGATCGCGGAGGCCGGCGCGCCGACCGTGCTCTTCTCGGACGAGGCGTTCTTCGCGGCGACGTCCGACGCCGGCCTGGGACGGCTGCGGCAGCTGCTCGACGACCTCGCCCGCACCGTCCGGGTCGTCGTGTACCTGCGCCGGCAGGACGACCACCTGGTCAGCCGCTACCAGCAGCTCGTCAAGACCGGCGAGGTGCGCCGCCTGGCCGCGTGGGCGACCGACGACTTCTCCCGCATCTACGACTACGACGCGGCGCTGCGCCGTCACGAGCGGCTGCTCGCCCCCGACGTGCTCGTGGTGCGCCGCTTCGAGCGGGGCCGCTTCACCGACGACACCCTTCTGCAGGACTTCCTCGACGCCGCCGGGGTGGTCGCCCGGGCCGACGAGCTGGAACAGGTCCCTGCCCGCAACGAGAGTCTCGACGCGGAGTCGGTGGAGTTCCTGCGGCTGGTCAACCTGCACCGGGCACGCGCCGAGGGCGCGGTGGTCGGGGTGGTCGACAACCGCCGGCTCGTGCGCCGGCTCGTGGAGACGAGCACGGGGCCGACCCTCACGCTGCCCGACCGCCTCCTCGACGGCTTCATGGCCGGGTGGGACGAGACCAACCGGGCCGTGGCCCGGCGCTGGTTCGGCGACGACGACCTGTTCACGGTGCCGCGCCGGACCGCACGGACGACCACGGAGCAGCGGCTCGACCCCGCACGGCTCGACAGGTTCCTGGCGCTCGACCACGTCCCGGAGCCCTGGCACGCCCCGCTGCGACGGATCGCCGAGCAGGAGGTGGGATGAGCATCGCGGAGCTGGTCGTCCACGCCGGCATGGGCAAGACCGGCACGTCGTCGATCCAGCACTTCCTGCGCGCCAACGAGGGGGTCCTCGCCGAGCACGGCGTGCTGTACCCCCGTACTCCCGGCGGCCGTCGGCACATCCGGCTCGGCCTGTTCCTCACCCCGGACGGCGAGTTCGTCGGGAGCCGGGTGGCCAGGCGCCAGAGCCAGGACCCCGCCTGGCGCGACCAGATCCTCGCGTCGCCCGCGACGTTCCGTGATGCGTTCGAGACGGCGCTGGTCGACGAGATCGACGAGGCGCGCCTGTCCCGCGTCCTGATGTCGGACGAGGCCGTCTTCGGCTCGTCGGAGGGCTCGATGCGGCTGCTCGGCGACCTCGCCCGACGGCACGGCGCCCGCCTGCGGCTCGTCTGCTACCTCCGGCGGCAGGACGACCACCTCATCAGCCGCTACCAGCAGGCGGTCAAGTGGGGCGAGGTACGCCGGATCGCGCACCGCACCGCCGAGCTCGAGCTGAGCCCGATGTACGACTACGACGAGCGGCTGGACGCCTGGTCGCGCGTGGCCCGGCCCACCGACCTCGTCGTCCGCCGGTTCGAGCGGTCCCGCTTCCGCGACGGCTCGCTCACCCAGGACTTCCTCGACGCGGCCGGGCTGGCGGTCGCCCCGGAGGCGCTCGACGAGGAGGCGCCGACGCTGAACGAGAGCCTCGACGCCGAGTCCGTCGAGTTCCTCCGGATCCTCAACCTGCACCGGGTGCGCCGGCAGGGTGCCGAGGTCGGCCACATCAACAACCGCACCCTCGTCCGGCGGCTGGCGAGCGCGCCGGCGGGCCCGACGCTGACGCTGCCCGAGCCGGTGCTCGACGCGCTCATGGCGCGCTGGGAGGTCGGCAACCGACGGGTGGCCCGACGATGGTTCGGCGAGGACGGCGACCTCTTCGCGGCCCCGAGGAAGACGGCGGGCACCACGTCCGAGCAACGCCTCGACCCGGCCCGGCTCGACCACTTCTTCACGGTCTCGCAGCTGCCCGAGCGCCTGCACCGACCGGTGCGACGGCTCGCCGAGCGCGAGGCCGCGTCGGACTGAGTCACCCCCGGCCGAGGTCGCGGACCCGGTCGATGGCCATCGCCGGCAACGAGCGCACGACCGACTTCCGGCCGGTGCTCTCGGTGACCAACGAGAAGTCGCGGCGCCGCTTGAAGATGATCGTGTCCGGCACCACGAGGTGGTGCCAGCCCGCGTCGAGCGTCTCGATCGTGAACTGGAAGTCCTGGAAGGACAGGCCGCGCGGCACGTCCCGGGGGGTGTACGGCGTCGACAGGTGCGCCTCGCGCGGGGCGAGGCAGAGCGAGTCGTAGTAGTGGCGGAAGTAGAGGTAGTGCGGCGAGAACAGCGGTGACCGCTGGTCGACGTTGAGCACGACGTCACGCTGCCCGTCGAACACCACGTTGAGCTCGGGGTGGGCGATCGCCCGCTCGCCGCGGTCGGCCGCGGCGTCGAGCGCGCGCACCCCGGCCGCCAGCCAGTTGCGGCTGAACAGGTCGTCGGCGTCGAGGAACGCGAGGTAGCGGCCCGCCGTCGACGGGATCACCTCGTTGCGCACCCGGCCGAGGTCGGCCTGGTCGAGCACCCGTCGCTCCCAGTGGTCGAAGCGTGGCTGCTCGAAGTAGGCGCGGGTCGCCGCCGTCGGGGCGTCGAGGACGACCAGCGGCTGGACGCTGATCCCCGCGTCGCGGGCGGCTGCGACCGCGCGGTCGGCCGACGTCATCGTCGGTCCGCTGACGGCGGTCTCGTCGTGGGCGGTGACGACGAGCGTGAGGTCGGTCGTCACGACCTGCCTCCCTCGTCGCGCGGACGCCGTCGAGCAGCAGGCCGACCAGGTGCTCGGCGTACGCCTCCTCGGTGCGCGTGCGCAGCAGCCGCTCGCGGAGCGCCACGCCCTTGGCCCGGGACGCCGCCGGGTCGGCGAGCACGTCGCGCAGCGCGGCCACGTAGGCTCCCGGGTCGTCGAGGTCGGTCACTGGCCAGCCGTCGTCGGCACCGAGGACCTCGCCGGTGCCGCCGACCAGGCTGCCGACGAGCGGGATCCCGGTCATGCCGACCTCCAGCAGCTGGCTGGGGACGCCGTCCCACGCCGCCGTGTACAGCCACGCGTCGGCGTCCGACAGCCGGAGCTCCGAGAGGTGGCCGTAGCGACCCTCGAGCGTGACGTTCGGCGGCAGCGCCCGCGACATCGAGCGGTTGAGGACCGCCTCACCCCAGACCCGGACGTCGACGTCAGGCATCAGCGCCGCGATCTCCAGGACCAGGTCGAGCCGCTTCTGGCGGTCGAAGCGGCCGGCCCAGAACACCTGCGGCCGACGACCGGTCCCGGCGGGGGGCGGATCGGCGAGCGGGATGGCCGCGTCGACCGGCGCGCGGAGCACGTGCAGCCGGTCGCCGCCGGCCCCGGCGTCGAGCTGGTGCCGGTCGCGGAGCCAGCCCGCGAGGTAGTCGCTGTCGGTGAGGATCCCCTCGACGAGGTCGAAGCAGCGGTAGACGAACCGCAGTGGCAGCCCGACCCAGTTGCCCAGGGCGAGCCGCTCGTTGCAGAAGAGCATCATGAAGATCCGCTCGGAGGCGGCGAGCGCCCGGCCGTAGGTCGCCATCGCGTCGTACAGGAGCCGGGAGTTCACGTTCACGACGGCGTCGCTGCGGAACGACCGCGACCAGCTCGACCAGCACCCGCTGTGCCGGCTCGGCCTCCAGCCCCTCGAGCGCGCCCGCCAGGTCGACCTCCCGTACGCCGTCGGGGAACCGCCCCGGTGGCGCCGCCCCGCCGGTCTCGGTGTAGACCACGACCACGTCCTCCGGCGTCAGGTGCTCGCGCGTCAGCGCGTGGGCGATGTGGCCCTCCGCACGCCGCCCGCCGCCCCACCGGGGCTCGGTCAGCACCAGCACCAGCCGTGCCCGGCGGAACCCGGCGGCCTGCTGCGCTGCGTGCAAGGCGCTGATCTGGGCGACCGTGACCGGCCGGTCCAGGGGTGGCAGCAGGGGGCGGACGATCTCCGGCCAGACCTCGCCGATCAGCGGCTCGACCTCGGCGGCGTCCGCCAGCATCTCCCCCAGGGTCCCGGTCAGGAGCCGCTGCTCCAGGTCGGTCCGGGTGGCGGCCAGCTCGGCGGCCAGCGCCGACGGCGTCAGTCCGAGCACCCCTGCCATGGCCGCCAGCCCCGGCGCGGGGTCGGCGAGCTCTCCGGCGGACCGGCCGTCCTCGAGCCAGGCCAGGTAGGGGCTCCGGTCGCCGTCGACCCGCTCGGGGTGTCGCTCGACGTACGCGGTCATGTCGAAGTTGATCTCGGGGCTGGCCTTGGCGCGCGGCCCGTTGCGCAGGAAGACGGCCAGCGGGTCGACCCCGTCGGCCTCGATCAGGTGCCGTGCCTGTAGCAGGAAGTGGGCGACGTCGAAGTGCTCGTAGGCGAGGTCGTAGTCGGGGTCGATCCCCGCCGGCCGCATCGACCCGCGGGTGCGGGTCACCGCCTCGTCGAAGAACGGCCCGACGTGCGTCGTCACCGGCTCCGGCTGCCGGGGCGTGCCACGTCGGCGGCGCGCCGGCTCCGCGCCGCGGGGCGCGGGTGCGGCCGGGAGCGCCCGGGCCGCGCGCAGCCGTTGGGCTATCCGCCGGGGCGAGAGCCTCACGATCCGTCTCCCCCGCCGCGGCGGGTGAGTCCGTGACAGGCGGCCTCCGGGTCGGGCGGCGCGTGCGTCGCGCTGCCGCTCCCGCTCGCGCTCCAGCCACGCCCAGGCCGCCTCGGCCTCGGCGTCGTAGCCGCGGTTCTGCACCCGGATCCACTGCTTGCCCGCCAGCGGGTCGAGCGCGGGCGCTCCGGCGTCGCGCTGGGCGATCGCCTGCTTGCGCTCCCGGGCGACGCCGGCCACGGCGCTGACGGGCGCCCGGACCGGGTCGAACGCGGCGCGCCACTCGTCCAGCAGGGCGGCATCGCCGGGGCGGACGTCGTCCGCGGCCCAGCGGCGGAGCACGTCGTACACCGGCGCGACGTCGCCGACGGCACCGGCCGGCGCCTCGGGGTCGGCGCCGTGGACGAGCCCGGACTCGATGAACTCCTCGACGGCGTCCGCCACGTCCTCGGGCGCGTGGCTCCAGGCGAGTCCGAGGGACGCGGACAGCCGTCGCACCTCGCGCGGCCAGTCCTCCAGCAGTCGCTCGAACGACAGGAACACCCGCGGCTCGTCGCGCGTGAAGAGCTCGGCGTCGAGCGAGTGCGCCAGCCACGACAGCGTCACGGTGCGGTCGCCGAGGTGGTTGCGCCGGTCGAGGGACGCGGCCACCGCCTCGGGGGCCCGGACGGCGACGACGTGCACGCACCGGAACCCGGACTCGCCCAGCACCTGCTGCCACAGCGGCAGCAGCCGGGACATCCGCGGGTCCTTGATGACGATCACCTCGGCTCCGGCGAACTCGTCGTCGACGAGCCGCGTGGCCCGCTCGACCAGCCGTCGTCGGCGCAGGAGCGCCGCGGGGTCGACGCTCTGCCAGCCGCCCCACCAGGACCCGAGCCGACCGAGGGTGTCGTCGTCGAGGTCGACGAACGCCTTGCCCTCGAAGAAGCCGCGGGCGTTGTCGTTCGGCCGACCCTCGATCAGTCGGCCGGGGAGCTCGGCGCCGAGCAGCGAGATCAGCCGGGTCATCACCGACGTGCCCGACCGGTGCATCCCGCTGACGAGGATCGCCGTACGGCGACCGGTGCTGTCGTCAGCCGGCACGGCCGTCGGCTCGCGTCTGCGCTGAACCACTCCCAGGTGTGGCGCAGGCCGTCCTCGAGCGGCGTCTCGGGCGCGAAGCCCAGGCCGTCGCGGGCCTTGTCGATCTCGCACCAGGTCCGGACGACCTCACCCGCACGGAAGTCCTCGTAGACCACGTCGAGCTCCTGGCCGGTGACGGTGCGCATCAGGTCGAGCAGCTCGTTGACGGTCGTCGGGACGCCGCTGCCGAGCTGGTAGGCGCCGACCGCGTCGCCGTCGACCGCCGCGCGGATGCCCGTCGACCAGGTCGCCGACGTAGAGGAAGTCGCGGGCCTGGCTGCCGTCGCCGTAGACGACCAGCGGCTCGCCGGCGAGGATCCGCTTGTAGAAGTGGGCGACGACCGAGCCCTTGTGGAAGGACCGCGGTCCGTAGATGTTCGAGAAGCGCAGCGCGCAGCCCTGCAGCCCGAACGCCGCGGAGTACGCCGACAGGTAGCCCTCGAGCATCAGCTTCGACGCGCCGTACGGCGACGTGGGCTGGGCCGCCATCCGCTCGTGCACGGGCGGCGGCACGTCGCCCACGATGGCGCCGCCCGTCGACGCCGCGACGATCCGGCCGACCCCGAGCTCGCGGCACAGCTCGAGCAGGTGGAACGTGCCGATCACGTTGTTGTCGAAGTTGTGGGCGGGGTTCTCGATGCTGTCCATGACCCGGGTGTCGGCGGCCAGGTGGACCACGGCGTGCTGCCCCTCGAGGGCCGCCCCGAGCTGCTCGCGGTCGCGCAGGTCGCCGGCCACGAAGCGGACCCGGTCGAGGTCGAGGTTCGCGCGACTGCCCAGAGACTCGTTGTCGATGACCGTGACCTGGTAGCCGCCGGTCCGCGTCAGGTGGTCGGCCAGGTGGACCCCGATGAAGCCGGCCCCTCCGGTGACGAGCACGTTGCTCCGCGGGGTCTGCTCGGACATGGCCGCCACCCTAGCCGGGGCTCGGGACGCACCGGCGGCCCTGGTCAGGCCGACTCCGCGTCGCGCAGTCGCTGGCTGATCACGGTGGTGACCCCGTCGCCGCGCATCGTGACGCCGTAGAGCGCGTCGCCGACCTCCATCGTCCGCTTCTGGTGGGTGATCACCAGGAGCTGGGAGGTCTCGCGCAGCTCCTCGTAGATCTGCAGCAGCCGGCCGAGGTTGGTGTCGTCGAGGGCAGCCTCGACCTCGTCGAGGATGTAGAACGGCGACGGCCGGGCCTTGAACAGCGCGACCAGGAACGCCACGGCCACCAGCGACCGCTCGCCGCCGGACAGCAGCGACAGCCGCTTGACCTTCTTGCCCGGCGGCCGGGCCTCGACCTCGACGCCGGTGGCGAGCATGTCGCCGGGGTCGGTGAGCACGAGCCGGCCCTCGCCGCCCGGGAACAGCCGCGAGAACGTCTCGTCGAAGGCCTTGCTCACGTCGGCGTACGCCGTGGTGAAGACCTCCTCCACGCGGGCGTCGACGTCGCGGACGATGTCGAGCAGGTCGCGCCGGGTCCGCTTCAGGTCCTCGAGCTGTTCGGTGAGGAACTTGTGCCGTTCCTCCATGGCGGTGAACTCCTCGAGCGCGAGCGGGTTGACCCGGCCCAGCATCGACAGTGACCGCTCGGCGGTGCGCAGCCGCTTCTGCTGCTCCTCGCGGACGTACGGGGTGGGCGCCGGGGTCTCCTCGCCGTCGGGGACCTGGCCGGCGAACGGCACCGAGCTGGTCGGGGCCGTACTCGGCGACCAGGCCGTCGGCGTCGAGCCCGAGCTCCTCCATCGCCCGCTCCTCGAGCTGCTCGATCCGCATCCGCTGCTGGGTGCGCGCCATCTCGTCGCGGTGGACGGAGTTGACGAGCTCGTCGTGCTCGCGGGCGAGGTCGCGCAGCGCGCCCCGCACGGTGAGCAGCTGCTGCTCGCGCTCCGCGCGGGTCGCCTCGACCGCCGTCCTGGCCTCGGCGGCGCGGTGGATCGACGTCTCGAGCCGCTCGAGCACGAGGCCGACGGCGATCCCGACCGCCTCGGCTGCCCGACCCTCGCGGACCAGCCGCTCCCGGCGCTCGGCCGCGCGGGCGCGCGCGTCGCGCTCCGCCTGGGCGGCGCGGGTCAGCTGGTCGGCACGGCCGTGCAGCGCGCGCGCCCGCTCCTCCGCCGTCCGCAGCCCCAGCCGGGCGTCCATCTCACCCTGCCGGGCCCCGCGGGCGGCCTCGGTGAGCTGCTCGCGCACGGTGGTGTCGGGCTCCTCGTCGGGAGCCTCCTCCGCCGTCGTGAGCCGCGTCTCGAGGTCGGCGAGCCCGGCCAGGTCGGCGTCACGCGCCGCCTCGGCCTGGGCGATCGCCGCCGCCAGCCGCTCGGCCTCGCCGCGCGCGGCGCGGGCCTGGGAGCCGAACTGGCCGAGCTCCTCGGCGACCGCGGCGAGCGTCGCGTCGGACTCGTGGAGCTTGGCCAGCGCCACGTCGACCCGCTGCTGGGCGGCATGCCGCTCGGACTCCAGCCGCGAGATGTCGAACCCGAGCCGCTCGGCCGTGGCGGTCGCCTCGCGGAGCTGGCTGTCGGCCTCGTCGAGGGCGGCCTGGATCTCGATCAGGCTCGGCTGGCTGGACGAGCCGCCGGCCGCGAAGTGGGCTCCGAACACGTCACCGTCGCGCGTCACCGCGGTGACGTCGGGCGCCTCGGCCACGAGCGCCCGGGCCGCGGCGAGGTCGTCGACGACGGCCGTCTTGAAGAGCAGCCGGGTGAGCGCGCCGGACAGGTCCCCGGGCGCCTCCACGACGTCGAGGGCGTACGTCGCACCCGCGGGCAGCCCCGGCCAGTCCCGGTCGCTGACGGGGGCGCCGCCGAGGAGCAGCCCCGCGCGGCCGAGGTCGTCGGCCTTGAGATGACCGAGCGCGCCCACGGCAGCGTCGGCGTCGGTCACCACGACGGCGTCTGCCGCGGAGCCCAGGGCGCCCGCGACGGCGGTCTCGTAGCCGGTCCGCACCGAGAGCAGGGCCGCGACCGAGCCGAGCAGGCCGGAGACGGTGTCGGAGGCGGCGAGCAGCGCCCCCGCGCCGTCCTTGCGGCTGAGTCCCATCGCGAGGGCGTCCTTGCGGGCCTGCAGCGACCCCCGGTCGCGCTCGGCCTGCTGGACCTCCTCGCGGATCTTGGCGAGCCGCTCGTCGAGGTCGTCGAGCTCGGCGGTCGCGGCCTCGTGCTCGGCGTCCAGTCCCTCCTCGCCGGCGTCGAGGCCGGCGACCCGGGTCTCCAGGGCGGTGAAGTCGTGCTGCGCGCGGGCGGCCCGGGCCTGGACCTCCTCGCGCGCCTGGCCGAGTCGCCCGATCTCGTCGTCGGCCGCGGCTGCGCGGGACCGGAGCGCGTTGACCTGGCCGTGCAGCCGCGCGAGACCCTCGCGCCGGTCGGCGGCGGCCCGGACCAGGCCGGCGATGCGGCGCTCCTCCTCCGCTGCGGCGTCCTCGGCCCTCCGGCGGCCGGTGACGGCCTGCTCCAGGGCGGTCCGGCGCTCCTCCACCTCGGCGGCGATCACCGACTCCTGCTGACGGACCTCGGCGGCCTCGGCGTCGAGCTGCTCGGGATCGCGGCCCGACTCGGCCGCCTCCTCGACGCTGCCCGCGTTGCGGACCCGCTCGGCGGCCAGCGACTGCGTGCCGCGCAGCCGCTCGCGCAGCCCCGAGAGCGCGAACCAGGTGTCCTGGGCCCGGGAGAGCGCCGGCAGGTCGTCGCGCAGCGTCGCCTCGAGGCGGGCCTCGGTCTGCTGCGCCTCGGCGATCGCGGCGTCGACCTCGGAGCGCCGCTCGACCAGGATCGTCTCGTCGGCGAGCTCCTGCTGGAGCGCGGACCGGGCCGTGACCAGGTCGTCGGCCACCAGCCGGGCCCGGGCGTCACGGACGTCGGCCTGCACGGTCGCGGCCTGCCGGGCGACCTCCGCCTGGCGGCCCAGCGGCTTGAGCTGGCGCCGGATCTCGCCGAGCAGGTCGTTCAGCCGGTTGAGGTTGCCGTCGGTGGAGTCGAGCTTGCGGAGCGCCTTCTCCTTGCGCTTGCGGTGCTTGAGGACGCCCGCCGCCTCCTCGATGAACCCGCGACGGTCCTCGGGGGTGGCGTGCAGGATCGTGTCGAGCTGGCCCTGGCCCACGATGACGTGCATCTCGCGGCCGATCCCCGAGTCGGACAGCAGCTCCTGGACGTCGAGCAGCCGGCACGGGGTGCCGTTGATGGCGTACTCCGACCCGCCGGAGCGGAACATGGTGCGGCTGATCGTCACCTCGGCGTACTCGATCGGGAGCGCGCCGTCGCTGTTGTCGATCGTGAGGAGCACCTCGGCCCGGCCCAGCGGCGGGCGGCCGGAGGTGCCGGCGAAGATGACGTCCTCCATCTTGCCGCCGCGCAGGCTCTTGGCGCCCTGCTCGCCCATGACCCAGGCGAGCGCGTCGACGACGTTCGACTTCCCCGAGCCGTTCGGGCCCACGATGCACGTGATGCCCGGTTCGAGCTGCAGCGTCGTGGCGGAGGCGAAGGACTTGAACCCCTTGAGGGTCAGGCTCTTCAGGTACAACGCGGGCTCCTCACCGGGGCAGATCAAAGGTGCTGATGTGCGGGGAAGGTCAGCGGGGCTCACCCTACCTGCGGCCCACCCGCGACCGTGGGAGGCGGCTCCACTCGCGTCGTGTGCCTGAGACCGCTCCCCGCAGCGGTCTCAGGCACACGGGGCCTGTGGGCGAGGGTCAGGCGTTGCCCAGCGCGTCCTCGAGCGCGGCGAGCACGAGGAGGACGGCGTCCGGACGGGCGTTGTGGCCCATCAGGCCGATCCGCCAGACGGTGGCGGCGTGCTCCCCCACCCCGGCGCCGATCTCGAGCCCGTGCCGGTCGAGGAGGTAGCCGCGCACCTTCGCCGAGTCGACGCCGTCGGGGACCTTGACCGTGGTCAGCTCCGGCAGCCGGTAGCCCTCCGCCGCGAACAGCTCGAGCCCGAGCTCGGCGAGCCCGGCGTGGAGCTGCGCGCCCGCGGCGTGGTGCCGCGCCCACACGTTCTCGATGCCCTCCTCGAGGATCCGGGTCAGCCCGGCGTGCAGGCTCGCCACCATCGCGGTGGGCGCGGTGTGGTGGTAGGTGCGCTGGCCCTTCCCGGCCGCCTCGCCGACGTACCCGCCGAGCATCCCGAGGTCGAGGTACCACGAGCGGGGCTTCTCGACCCGCCGCTCGAACGCCCGGTCGTTGATCGTGAACGGCGCGAGGCCGGGGGCGACGCCCAGGCACTTCTGGGTGCCGGCGTACCCGATGTCGACGCCCCACTCGTCGGCGTGCAGCTCGATGCCGCCGATGCTGGTGACGGCGTCGGCGACCAGGAGCGCGTCGCCCTTGGCCGCTCCGAGGGCCGCGATGTCGGAGCGGACGCCGGTCGAGGTCTCGGCGTGGACCGCGGCGATGATCGCCGGGCTCGGGTGCGCCTCGACCACCCGCTGCACGTCGACCGGCTGCCCCCACTCGTGCTCGACCGGGACCACCTCGGCGCCGCACCGGGCGGCGACGTCGCACATCCGCTGCCCGAACAGGCCATTGACCGCGACCACCACGACGTCGCCCGGGTGGACGGTGTTGACGAACGCCGCCTCCATCCCGGCGCTGCCGGTCGCGCTCAGCGGAAGCGTCCGGGCGTTCGCCGTGCCCCAGGCCGTGCGGAGCATCTCGCAGGTCTCGTCCATCACCGTGAGGAACGCCGGGTCGAGGTGCCCCAGCAGCGGCCGCGCCAGCGCGTCGGTCGCGTCCGGGTACGGGTTCGACGGGCCGGGTCCGAACAGGTGCCGCTCGCGGATCGTCATGCGCCCGAACCTATCGCGGGGTGGGTGGGGCTCGCGGCCGCAGCTACAGGATCGCGCCGGGGTTGAGGATGCCGTCGGGGTCGAGCGCGTCCTTGACGCGGCGGGTGAGGGCGATCACGTCGGGACCGAGCTGGTCGGGCAGCGCCGACTTCTTGGTGCGGCCGACCCCGTGCTCGCCCGTGATCGTGCCGTCGAGCGCGATCGCCGCCCGCATGATGTCGTCGAACGCCTGGAGCGCCCGCAGGTGGGCGTCTTCGTCGCCACGCGGAACGACGATCAACGGGTGGGTGTTGCCGTCACCGGCGTGGGCGATCACCGGGATGGACAGGTCCTGCTCGTCGGCGATCTGGGCGACGGCCGCGAGCAGCTCAGGCAGCCGGGGCACGGGGACGCCGACGTCCTCGAGCATCAGCGCGCCGAGCTCCTCCACGGCCGGGATGACCATCCGGCGCGCCTGTACGAACTGCTCGCCCTCGTCGGGGTCGTCGGTGACGAACACCTCCAGAGCGCCGCTCCCGAGGCACCCCTTCTCCATCAGCGCGATCTCGTCGGTGCGCGACGACCCGGGCGCGTCCGACTGCGCCACGAGCAGCGCGCCGGCGTCGACGTCCAGTCCCATCGGCCGGTGCGCCTCGACCGCCCGGATCGAGGGCTGGTCCATCAGCTCCAGCATCGACGGTCGGAGCCGCCCGCGGATCGAGACCACGGCCTCCGCTGCCACGGTCGGCGTCGCGAAGCTGGCGACCAGCGTGGAACGCGACTCCTGCGCCGGCACGAGCCGCAGGATCACCCGGGTGACGATCCCCAGCGTGCCCTCGCTCCCCACGAACAGCTTCATCAGGCTGAGCCCGGCGACGTCCTTGATGCGCCGACCGCCGAGCCGCACCAGGGTCCCGTCGGCGAGCACGACGTCGAGCCCGAGCACGTAGTCGGTCGTCACGCCGTACTTCACGCAGCAGAGCCCGCCGGCGTTGGTAGCGACGTTGCCCCCGATGGAGCAGAACTCGTACGACGACGGGTCGGGCGGGTACCACAGGCCGTGCTCCGCGGCGGCGGCCTTCACCGCGGCGTTCATCGCGCCCGGCTCGACGACCGCGACCTGGCAGGTGGGGTCGATCTCGACGGCCGCCATCCGCTCGAGGCTGACGACGATGCCCCCGTCAACCGCGCTGGAGCCGCCCGAGAGGCCGCTGCCGGCCCCGCGCGGCACGACCGGCACCCGGTGCTCGGCGGCCCACCGGACCGCCGTCTGCACCTGATCGGCGTCCTGGGCGCGGACCACCGCCGCCGGCGTGCCCGTGCCCGGGTCCTGCGACCGGTCCCAGCGGTACTTCTCCACCCGGTCGGGCTCGGTCACGACGACACCGGCGGGCAGCGCCTCGATCAGTTCGGCCAGGGCATCGGGTCCGGGAGCCATGACCCCATGCAACCACCCGGGCCCACCACGGTCAGCCCGAGCGCAACGGCGAGGCGATGTCGAGCGGAGTCTCACGAGCCTCGTCCGTGCGCTGGTCGGCTGCCGTCCCCCTGGCTAACGGGACCTGGCCGACGCTTCCGTCCCGTTGCAACGGGACGGGAGCGTCATCGCGATGCCGTTAGCCAACAGGGTGGGTGCGGCGGGTGCGGCGGCGTACGGCAGCGACCATGGTCAGCGCGCCGACGACCAGGCCCGCGGGCACCGCACTGGCGGCGGCCACCGAGCCGAGCGTCCGCTCCGGGACGCCGGCGCCGGTCGGCTGGAGACCCACCTTGCCGGGCACGTCGACGCTGTAGACGTCGATGCCGCGCACCAGGTCGATCGCGTAGACGACGTTGCTCTTCCGGCCGGTCTGCTTGCCGCGGGCGTCGTAGACCGGCACCCACATGGCGTCCCAGACCTCGCTGGCGAACCAGTGCGCGTAGCCGTAGGACCTGATCCGCCGTGGGTCGCGGACGTCGAGGAGCTGGGTGCCGCCGCCGTAGAACCCGACCGCGACGACGCCGCCGGGGCGGAAGTCGAACCAGTGGGACGAGCAGAACGCGCCCTGCGGCAACGGGAAGTTGCCGAGGTCGCCGAGCTCGACCTTGTCGAGCGGGACGATGCCGCCCGGCCGGCCGTCGAGGCGCTTGACGTGCCAGGTCTGGAAGGAGCCCGCCTGGGCGCAGTCGGTCTGCTCGTAGTCCTCCTCGGTGACCAGCAGCACGTTGCCGTTGGCCAGCGCGGGCGGCGCCCCCGGACGGAAGGCGGCGGCGTTGGGTCGGAAGGAGTTGTGGTGGATGAAGTCGTTGTAGCCGTCGACGCCGTCGGCGTCCCCCGCCCCACCCGCGCGACCGGTCGTCGCCAGCAGCCGGGGGTGCCGCGGCCGGTCGACGTCCCACATCGACGAGCCGTCGAAGCCGGTGTGGGTGCCGATGCCGGCGGCGTCGAAGTTCCACTTGTGCCCGGCGGTCGGCGACCCGAAGGGCTGCACGCCGACCCGGGCGGGGTCGGAGTCGACCTCCACCGGGTGCGCGAGGTCGCGGAGGTCGAAGATCGAGAACGTGCCGGAGCCGCTGTCGCCCGCGGAGTAGGCGTAGCGGCAGTCGGTCTCCTGGACGCAGGCCACCGTGTGGGTGCTGGTCGTGGCCGGGACGCTGGCCAGGACGTGCGGGTCGGACGGGTCGGTGACCTCCACCAGCAGCAGCTCGTTCCCACCCCCGTTGGTGTGGCTGATGCCGTTCTTGTCCACGGCGACGTCGACCAGGTCGATGCCGACGAGCACGAACCGGCGCGTGCCGCCACCGACGGTCTGTCGCTCCCCGCAGTTCATGGCCTCGTTCTCGAACAGCACGTTCGGCATGACCGCGACCCTGGTCGGGTCGGTGCCGTCGGACACGTCCCAGACCGTGAGGGACTCCAGGCCGCTGGTGACGAACAGTGGTGCCGTCCGCATGAAGCAGCCAGAGATCCCGAGCGTGCCGGGACGGCTGGCCAGGTGGGCGACGTTGCCGCTCAGCAGCGGCGTGTCGTCCTCCGCCAGGAGCTCGGTGCGAACCTCCCGGTTGCGCTCACCGCCACCGTGGGCGGAGGCGGGTGGAACCGTCGCGACGACGGCGGACGTCAGCAGCCCGGCAGCGGCCAGGGTCGGGAGAAGGCGCATGCCTGGTCAACGACCGAGTCAGGCGCGGGTCACGCAGGCTGGAGGTCGTTCTGGACGTCCAGCACCTCGCCGGCGGCGGCCGCCGCGAGTGCGTCGTTCTCCTGGGCGAGCTTGAGGGTCAGTGCCTCGAGCTCGGAGACACGGGCACGCAGGCGGGCATTCTCGGCTGCGAGTCGTACCTGTGCCTGGGGGTCGCTGTGCATGTAGCCGAGCAGCGCCTTGGCCATGGATGAGCCTTCCGAACTTCTGGGACGCCCGGGATGTGGGCTGCCTTCAAGAGTCCCACCTCCGTCGGCGTGGGTCAATCCGGAGACGGTGATCTCAGGTGGCCGTGCGGGGTCGCCGCGGCGTCCGCGGCGCGGGCTGGCAGCGGGGGCAGAAGTACGACGAACGGTTGGTGAACGCGATCCGCCGGATCGGCGTCGCGCAGCGGTCGCAGGGCTCCCCTTCGCGGCCGTAGGCGTGCAGCGACCGGTCGAAGTAGCCGGACTCGCCGTTGACGTTGACGTAGAGCGCGTCGAACGAGGTGCCGCCCTGGCCGAGGGCCGCCGTCATCACCGAACGCGCCTCGGCGAGCACCTGCCGCGCCTGGCCCGCCGTCAGCCGCTCGCCGGGCCGATCCCCGTGGACCTTGGCCCGCCAGAGCGCCTCGTCGGCGTAGATGTTGCCCACCCCGGAGATCAGGCCCTGGTCGAGCAGCAGCTTCTTGACGCCCGCGGTCCGGGTCCGGAGCCGGCGGAGGAAGGCGGCGTCGTCGAACTCGGGGTCGAGCGGGTCGCGCGCGATGTGGGCGATCTCGGGCGGCAGGTCGGCCCCGCCCTCGGACACGGCGAGCCCGCCGAACATCCGCTGGTCGACGAACCGCAGCTCGCGGTCGACGTACGACAAGCCGAACCGGATCCGCAGGTGCCGCTCGTCCGGTGCGCCGGCCGGCTGCACGAGCATCTGGCCGCTCATGCCGAGGTGTCCGAGCAGCGCGTCGCCGTTGTCGAGCGGCAGCCAGAAGTACTTGCCGCGGCGTCGTGCCCCGGTGACGGTGCGGCCGGTCAGCGCGGCCGCGAACCCGGCGGGTCCGCGGTGGTCGCGGCGGACCGGCCGGGGGTGCCGGACCTCGACGGAGGTCAGCGTGGCGCCGACGACGTGGCGTTCGAGTCCGGCGCGGACGACCTCGACCTCGGGGAGCTCCGGCACCGTCGCCGGCTCTAGTCGGCGGCGTCGGTGATCACCGACACCGCGCCGATGCTGTCCGCGATCTCGCCGTACGCCGTCTCCGCGGCGGCCTGCTCGGCCTCCTTCTTGGAGCGGCCCACGCCGTTGCCGTAGAGCTCGTCGCCCACCCGCACCTGGGCGGTGAAGGTCTTCATGTGGTCGGGGCCGTCGTCCTCGATGACGTACTCGGGGACGCCGAGGCCGTGCTCGGCGGACAGCTCCTGCAGGGAGGTCTTCCAGTCGAGCCCGGCGCCGAGCGCCGACGCGGCCTCGATCAACGGGTCGAACAGCCGGTGGACGGTGATCGAGGACATCTCGAAGCCGCCCGGGGACAGGTGGACGGCCCCGAGCACCGCCTCGACGGTGTCGGACAGGATCGAGGCCTTGTTGCGGCCGCCCGTGGCCTGCTCGCCGCGTCCGAGCTTGATGTGCTGCCCGAGCGCGATCTGGCGGCCGACGCCGGCGAGGGCGCGGGCGTTGACGACCGCCGCGCGCAGCTTGGCCAGCCGGCCCTCGGACAGGTCGGGATGGTTGCGGTAGAGCGTCTCGGTGACGACGATCCCGAGCACGGCGTCGCCGAGGAACTCCAGCCGCTCGTTGGTCGGGAGGCCACCGTTCTCGTAGGCGTAGGAGCGGTGCGTGAGCGCGCGCTCCAGCAGCTCGGGATCCAAGATGGGGTCCCCGAGCGCTGCCCGCAGCTCCGTGTAGTTGCTCAAGCCCGACAGGCCTGAGGCCTCAGAGAACCTGACGACGGTCGGCGCGTGCGCCGTACTGGCCACACTCACCGCACGCCCGGTGCGGCAGGTGCTTGGCGCCGCACGCCGGGTTGGCGCACGTCACCAGGGTCGGCGCGACGGCCTTCCACTGCGAGCGACGGTGACGCGTGTTGCTACGCGACATCTTCCGCTTCGGAACAGCCACTTCTCTCTCCTCATACCGGCGGCCGGGGGTCCGGCCGATTCGTCCCTTCCGGAGCCCCGGTCGGGTCAGTCCTGGTCGTGCTCGGTGCCCTGCAGTCCTGCGAGGCCGGCCCACCGCGGGTCGATCGCCGCCTCGTGTGCGTGGTCCGGGTCGTCCGCGAGCCGGGCACCACACTCGGTGCACAGTCCCGGGCAGTCGTCCTCGCACAGCGGCTGGAACGGCAGTGCGAGCACCACCGCGTCCCGCAGCAGTGGCTCGAGGTCGAGCAGGTCTCCCTCGAGCCGGCTGACGTCGTCGTCCTCCTCGCCGTCGGCCGGGTGGGACGCGCGGTCGGCGTACACGAACAGCTCCTGGAACGTCACGTCGACCTCGTCGTCGATCCGCTCCAGGCACCGTGCGCACTCGCCCTCGAGCGAGACCGTGGCCTCGCCCGTGACCAGCACCCCCTCCATGACCGCCTCCAGCCGCAGGTCCAGGTGGACCGACGAGCCTTCGGGGACGCGCAGGACTTCGATGCCCAGCTCTGCCGGAGCCGGCACCGTGCGGGTCACCTCGTGCTGGGACCCCGGGCGGCGACCGAGCTCGCGGGTGTCGAGCACGAGCGGCGCTCTCGGGTCCAAGCTGCTCAGAGGATCACTTTCCGAGTCCGGGAACGACAGAACTGCTCACCAGCGTAACGGCCAGGTCGGTGACGCGGCAAAACCGGGCTACGCGGACGAGCCGGCACCGGCCTCGAAGCGCTCGACGAGGGCCTGGTGGACGAAGTCGGGGACCAGCGCCGAGACGTCGCCGCCGAACTGCGCGATCTCCTTGACCAGGCTCGACGCCAGGAACGACCACTCGGGACTGGTCGGCATGAAGACCGTCTCGACGTCGGTGAGCGAGGCGTTCATCTGTGCCATCTGGAGCTCGTAGTCGAAGTCGCTGACCGCGCGCAGCCCCTTGACGATGGCCGAGACCCCTTCGGCCCGGCAGAAGTCGGTGAGGAGGCCCGGTGAAGCCCGCGACCCGGACGTTGCCCCAGTCGGCGCAGGCGCGGCGCAGCATGTCGAGCCGCTCGTCGGGCGTGAAGAGCCGGCTCTTGGACGGGTTGACGCCGACCCCGACCACGACCTCGTCGAACAGCGTGGCGGCGCGGCCGATCACGTCGAGGTGACCGTGGGTCACCGGGTCGAAGGACCCGGGGCAGACGGCTCGGCGCACGCGCTACTCCTGCTCTCGGCGGGACGCGGGACGGGCCGCGCTGGGGGCGGCGTGACCGTACCAAAGGGTCGTCTCGCCGTAGCGGCGCTCGCGGAGGTCGGTGAAGCCGTCGGGGAAGTCGGGCGGATCGCTGCGCGACGAGCGCTCGACGATGACCATCGCGCCCGGCACCAGCCAGTCGAACTCGTGGAGGGCGTGCACGTCGGCGTCGACCTGCCCGGACTCCAGCGGGTAGGGAGGGTCGAGGTAGGCGACGTCGTACGGCGCGGCCGGCGTCCGCTTCAGCGTGGTGGGGACCGACGCTGCGACGACGTCGGCGCCGCCGAAGCCGATCGCCCGGGCGTTGCCGCGGATGAGCGCGGTCGAGCGTCGGTCGTGCTCGACCAGCGTGACCACCCCGGCACCCCGCGACCAGGCCTCGAGCCCGACCGCGCCGGACCCGGCGTACAGGTCGAGGAACCGCAGGCCGCTCAGCGAGCCGCACCACGACTCGATGCTGGAGAAGAGCGCCTCGCGCACCCGGTCGCTGGTCGGACGGGTCTGCAGCCCGCGCTGGGTCTGCAGCCTTCGCCCTCCCGCAACTCCCCCGATGATGCGAGTCATGTCGTGGCACACCTCGTTGGAGGTTCGCCGCCGCTCATGCCTTCTCCATGAAGTCAGAGTGCCGTGAATGCTCCAGGTCCGCCACCGCTGCGGCGAGCTCGGGCGTCCGGGCGAGGTCGGGATCGGCGTCCAGGAGGGCCTCGGCCGCCTCCCGGGCGGACACGATCGTCTGCTCGTCGCGCAGCACGCGCAGCGTCCGCAGGCTGGACCGGAAACCGCTCTGCGAGCGGCCGAGGACGTCGCCCTCGCGGCGCTGCTCGAGGTCGACCCGGCTGAGCTCGAACCCGTCGGTGGTCGCCGCCACGGCGTCGAGCCGCTCGCGGGCGGGCGAGCCCTCCTCGGCGCCCGACACGAGCAGGCACAGGCCGGGCAGCCCACCACGGCCGACCCGGCCGCGCAGCTGGTGGAGCTGTGAGACCCCGAACCGGTCGGCGTCCATCAGCACCATCGTGGTGGCGTTGGCGACGTCGACGCCGACCTCGATCACGGTGGTCGAGACGAGGACGTCCACCTGGCCCGCGGCGAACGACCGCATCGTGCGGTCCTTGTCGTCGGCGGGCAGCCGGCCGTGCAGCAGTCCGAGCCGTAAGTCGGCGAGCGGCCCGTCCGCGAGGTGGGGCAGCAGCTCCTCGACGGCGGTGAGCCGCCGCTTCGGCGTCACGATGTTGTCGTCCTCGTCGACGTCGAGCTGGTCGACCTCGCCCTGCTCCGGCTCGTCGCCGCTGATGCGCGGGCACACGACGTAGACCTGATGGCCCTTGGCCACCTCCTCCCGGACCCGCTGCCAGACCCGGTCGAGCCAGTGGGGCTGCTCGGCGAGCGGGACGACGTTCGTCTGGATCGGCGCGCGGCCGGCCGGCAGCTCGCTGAGGACCGAGGTCTCGAGGTCCCCGAAGACGGTCATCGCGACGGTGCGCGGGATCGGGGTGGCCGTCATGACGAGCACGTGGGGCGGCGTGCCGGCCTTGTCGGTGAGGGCCGCGCGCTGCTCGACGCCGAACCGGTGCTGCTCGTCGACCACGACCAGCCCGAGGTCGGCGAAGTCGACCCGGTCCTCGAGCAGGGCGTGGGTGCCGATGACGATGCCGGCCTCGCCGCTGGCGATCCGGTCGAGGGCCTCGCGCCGCTGGGCGGCCCCCATCGACCCGGTGAGGAGCGCGACGGTGGTGCCCTCGGCGGAGCCGCCCAGCATGCCCCCGGAGGCGAGGTCGCCGAGGAGCGCGCCGATCGACCGTGCGTGCTGCTGGGCGAGCACCTCGGTGGGCGCGAGCAGCGCCGCCTGGGCGTCGCTGTCGACCACCCGGAGCATCGCCCGCAGCGCGACGAGGGTCTTGCCCGAGCCGACCTCGCCCTGGAGCAGCCGGTTCATCGGGTGGGGCTCGGCCAGGTCGGCGGTGATCTGCTCGCCGACGGCGAGCTGGCCGTCGGTCAGGGCGAACGGCAGCCGCTCGTCGAACGCCGCGAGCAGTCCGCCGCGGTCACCGGTGCGCGCCTGCGCACCCTGCGCCCGGAGCCGAGCACGGCGGCGCGCCAGCACGAGCTGGGTGACCAGCGCCTCCTCGAACCGGAACCGCTTCTGCGCCGCGCCCACCTGCTGGTAGTCGTCGGGGCCGTGGATCCAGCGGAGCGCGGCCATCACGTCGAGCAGCCCGTGCTCGCGGCGTACGTCGTCGGGCAGCGGGTCGGGCACGGCCTGCACCAGGTCGAGAGCGCCCTGCACGACCTTCTGGACGTCCCACGAGTAGAGCTTGGCGGTCACCGGGTAGATCGGCAGCAGCCCCTTGAGGCTCGCGGCCAGCCCGCCGTCGCCGTCCTCGTCGAACATCACGGCGTGGGGTTGCGCGATCTGCCAGGTCGCGCCGAAGCGCTTCGCCTTGCCGAGGAACATCCCGAGGGCACCGGGGGTCATCCGCGCGTGGTCCTTCTGGGCCTGCGACTCGTAGGGGCTGAAGAACGACAGCGAGAAGTCGGGGCCATTCGTCGAGATCCGGACCTCGACCCGGTAGCTCAGCCGGTGGGTGCGCCGGTCGCGGAACGGCTTGATCTCGCTCGCGGTGACCTTCCCCACGACCGACACCGCCTCGCCCTCGACCGGCTCGGCGACCTCGCTGACCTCGGTGGTCTTCACGTAGCGGCGAGGGAAGTGGAAGAGCAGGTCGCCCACCGTCTCGAGGCCGAGCCCCTCGCGCACCAGCTGCCGCTTCTTGTGGGCCTTGCCGAAGACGCTCGCCACCGGCGAGTCGACGGTGATCACTCGACCCCCACCAACAGCGGGTAGCGGTCCTGCCCCCCGTCGTAGACGAGCACGTCGACGTGCGGGTGGTGCTCCTCGACGTACGCCGTGCAGCGCTCGGCGAGGTCGCCCCCGCCCTCCTGACCGCGCACGATCGTGACCAGCTCGCCACCGCCGCCGAGCAACCGGTCGAGCACGTCGGTGGCGACTGTGAACAGGTCGTCGCCGATCACCGCGAAGTCGCCCTCGACGACCCCGAGCACGTCGCCGGGCTCGCAAGGGCCGGCCATCGTGATCGCCTGCTTCGCCGCGACGGTGACGGCGCCGTGGCGGGCGTGGCGGGCGGTGGCCGTCATCTCGAGCACGTCCTGGTCGAACCCACGACCCGGCTCGTGGACCGCCAGCGCCGCCAGTCCCTGGACCTGCGCGTGCGTGGGCACCACGACGACCCGGATCCCCTCGTCGGACTCGGCGGTCTGTGCCGCGATCTGGGCGACCCGGATCGAGTCGGCGTCGTTGGGGAGGACGACGACCTCGCCGGCCCCGGTGGCGAGGATCGCGTCGAGGACGTCGCGGGTGCTCGGTCGGCGACCCGGTCCACCTTCGACCACCTCGGCACCGGCCTGCGCGAACAGCGAGGCCAAGCCGTCTCCGGCGGCGACCGCCACGATCCGGCGACCGGTGCGCACCGGCGGGCGCTCGCGAGCCGCGCCGAGCTGCTCCGCGAAGTGGGTGACCCGGACCCGGTGCGGCCGGCCCGCGACGATCCCGGCCTCGACGGCGGCACCGACGTCGTCGACGTGGACGTGGACGTTCCAGAGGCCGTCGCCGCCCACCACCACGAGCGAGTCGCCGAGCGGAGCCAGGGCGGCGCGCAGCGCGGGGATCCGCGCGTCGTCGGCGTCGAGCAGGTACATCACCTCGTAGGAGGGTCCGTCGGGGCTGAGCTCGTCGGCGGCGACCCGGACGGGGATCCGGTGGGTGCCGGCCGCGGCAGCGGGTGGGCGCCGTCCGGTCAGCACGGTCTCGGCGGCATCGAGGATCACGCTGACGCCGCGGCCACCGGCGTCGACCACGCCCGCGTCACGGAGCACCGGCAGCTGGTCGGGCGTCCGGGCCAGCGCCTCGCGGGCGGCGACCGCGGCGGCCGTGAAGACGTCACGCGCCCGGGCGTCCGGACCCACCACCGCCTCGGCCGCCTCGGCAGCCGCGCGCGCCACGGTGAGCATGGTCCCCTCGACCGGCTCCCCCACCGCCGCGTAGCTCGCGTCGGTGGCCTCGCGGAGCGCTTCCGCCACGATCACGGCGTTGCGCTCGTCGGGCGTCGCCCGGCCGATCCGGTGGGCGATGGCGCCGAGCATCTGGCTGAGGATCACCCCGGAGTTGCCGCGGGCGCCGAGCAGCGCCCCGCGACCGAGCGCGGTCAGCGCCGTGGGGAGGTCGGCCCCGTCAGGGACGGTCGTGGCCTCCCGGATCGCGTCCCGGGCGGCGGACACGGTGAGGTAGAGGTTGGTGCCGGTGTCGCCGTCAGGCACCGGGAAGACGTTGAGCGCGTCGATCTCCTCGCGGGCCTCGGCGAGCGCATCGGTGGCGACGTCGACGAACCGGAGCACGACGGCGAGCGTGATCGTGCCGCTGCTGGGTGCCAACATGTCGTGGGTGCGTCCTTCGGGCCGTCCCGGTCGGGTCCCGCGACAGGCTAGTGCGTGAGTCCGACGATTCGCTCGGGCGGCAGCCGTCGGATACGCTTTCCCGGTTGCCCGCTCGGCGGGCCCATGTACCCGAACGCACTCGATTCCCAGGAGTTACCGGTGGCTGCCGTCTGTGACATCTGCGCCAAGAAGCCCGGCTTCGGCAACAACCGACCGTGGTCGCGCAAGATCACGAAGCGTCGCTTCGACCCCAACATCCAGCGGGTCCGGGCGACCGTGAACGGCACGCCGAAGCGCCTCAACGTCTGCACCGGCTGCCTCAAGGCCGGAAAGGTCACGCGCTAGCGAGGACGGCGGAGCCGGGCTCGCGTCAGCGCGGGAGATCGAGCGAGGCGTCGTCACGCGGAGCGGGACGACCCGCCGGGTCGAGATCCATGGGCCGCCACCTCACGTGGGTGGCGGCTTTCGCACGCTAGAAGTGGGTCCAGCCGGTCGGGCCGTCGTACTCGCCTCCGTCGACGGTGACCCGGGCGCCCTCACCGACGGTGCCGACCACCTGCCAGCCGTCGGGCACCGAGCCTTCCGGGAACGTCGCGAGCAGCGCGTGGTCGTCGCCGCCGCCCAGGATGAAGCCCAGCGGGTCGGCGCCCAATGCCGAGCCGACCGCGACCAGCGGCTCGGGTACCTCGAACGCGTCACGCCGGACGTCGATCGCCACGCCGGACGCGTCCGCCAGGTGCCGAGCCTCGGCGAGCAGGCCGTCGGAGATGTCGATCATCGAGGTCGCACCGGCCTCGGCGGCGATCGGCCCGGCGTCGTACGGCGGAGCAGGCCGGCGGTACGCCTCGACGAGCACCCGCGGCGACCGGAAGCCTCGGCCGAGCACGGCCAGCCCGCCCGCGGCCCAGCCCTGGCGGCCGGTGAGCGCCACGACGTCCCCCGCCCCGGCGCCGCTGCGCAGCACCGGGGAGACCGTGCACGCGCCGAGCACCGTCACCGCGAGCATGAGCTGGTCGGACCGCGTGAGGTCGCCCCCCACGACGCTGGCGCCGACCAGACCGCACTCGTCGGCGAACCCTGCCGCGAAGTCGAGCGCCCACCGGGCCGGCAGGTCGGCCGGCGCGGCGAGTCCGACCGTCAGCGCCGTGGCTCGACCCCCCATCGCGTTGATGTCGGACAGGTTCTGGGCGGCGGCCCGGTGCCCCACGTCGGCCGGCTCGGCCCAGTCGCGGCGAAAGTGCCGGCCCTCGACCATCAGGTCGGTCGACACCACCACGTGACCGCTGCGGACCCGGAGCACGGCAGCGTCGTCACCCGGGCCCACCAGCACCTGCTCGCCCTGCTCGAACAGGGGGGTCAGGGCGTCGATCAGGGCGAACTCGCCGACGTCGGCGACGGTGGCGTCGGGTGGGGTGCCGGGGGGAAGGGCCATGACGACATCCCAGCAGAGACCGGCCTCCGGGGCACCTACCGGCTCCCGCGAGGGTCGCGGTAGGTTGACCGCGTTCACACTCCGTACGAGACGAGGAGCACCGATGGTCGTCCAGGCGTACATCCTGATCCAGACCGACGTCGGCAAGGCCGCCGAGGTCGCCCGTGAGATCGCCCAGGTCAAGGGCGTCACGCTGGCCGAGGACGTCACCGGTCCGTACGACGTGATCGTGCGCGCCGAGGCGCGCAACGTGGACGAGCTCGGCAAGCTGGTCGTCTCGAAGGTCCAGAACCTCGACGGCATCACCCGCACCCTCACCTGCCCGGTCGTCCACATCTGAGCGGGCCGCTCATCACGCACCACTCGTCGCGCTGCTCGTCCCGGAGCCCCGGAGCCATGCTCCGGGGCCTCGTGCTGTCAGGGGTCCTCGCGGCTCTGGTGGGCTGCTCCGCCGAGCCGGTGGCGCTCCGGTCACCGGCGATGCCCGCGACGGACGAGGAGGCCTGCCGCGCCCTGCTCGCCGACGTCCCGGACGTGCTGGGCGGGCGCGAACGACGCGAGGTCACCCCGCCCGACGCGCTCGGCGCTGCCTGGGGAGACCCCGCGATCGTGATGACGTGTGGCGGGGAGCCACCGGCGCTGAGCCCGACCGCCGTGTGTGAGGAGGCGAACGGGGTCGGCTACTTCGTCGAGGACGCCCCCCTGAAGGACGAGTCCGTCGACGTCACCCTGGTGACGGTCGGCTACGACCCGATCATCACGGTGGAGGTACCGGCCGCGGAGCGGCCCGAGGGGGTCGCGGCGGCGATGGCCGGGCTCGCCGCCTCGGTCGAGGCCCACACCGAGCTGGTCCGTCCCTGCCTCTGACGGGCGCACGTCACGGCGTCGGACAGCACCCGCGCGCGCACGGTTCAGCGCAGGCCGGTGTCGCGGGTCAGCGCGAGCTGGATCAGCCGGTCCACCAGCGCGGGGTAGTCGACGCCGGTGGCGGCCCACATCCGCGGGTACATCGAGGTCGGCGTGAAGCCCGGCATCGTGTTGATCTCGTTGACGACCAGCGAGTCGTCGGGCATCACGAAGAAGTCGACCCGTGCCAGACCCTCGCAGCCGACCGCCTCGAACGCCCGGGCCGCGTGCTCCCGCAGCCGGGCCGCGACGTCCTCGGGCAGGTCGGCGGGCACGTCGAGCTCGGTGTGCTCCTCGGGGAGGTACTTCGCGGCGAAGTCGTAGAACTCGTGCCCCTCGCCGACCCGGATCTCGGCCGGCAGGGTCGTCTCGGGCGTGCCGTCGAGGGCCTGGAGGACGCCGCACTCGATCTCGCGGGCGCCCTCGGCCGACACCTCCACGAGGGCCTTGCTGTCGTGCTGGTACGCCGCGAGCAGGCACCCCTCGAGCTCGTCAGGCCCGTGTGCCTTGGAGATCCCGATCGACGAGCCGCCGCGGGCGGGCTTCACGAACAGCGGGTAGCCCAGCGCCGCGGCGCGCTCGGCGCTGCCGCGCGGGTCGCGCTCCCAGTCGCGCCGGCTGATCGTGACCGACGGCATCAGCGGCAGCCCGGCGTCGCGCAGCACGACCTTCATGTAGGCCTTGTCCATGCTGACCGCGGAGGCGAGCACACCCGCGCCGACGTACCGCACCCCGGTCATCTCGAGCATCCCCTGCAACGTGCCGTCCTCGCCCCAGGGGCCGTGCAGCAGCGGAAAGACCACGTCGACCTCGCCGAGGGTCTGCGGCGGCTGCGACGGCTCGTGCACGACCAGCCCGGTCGCGTCCGCCGCGCGGGCGAGCATCACCGAGGCGCGGTCGCCGTCGACCTCGGGCAGCTCGCGACCCGTGATCCTGAGCCGCTCGGGCTCGTCGGCCTCGAGCACCCAGCGACCGTCGGTCGCGATCCCGATCGGCACCACGTCGTAGCGGTCGCGGTCGATCGCCGACAGCACGCTCCCGGCCGTGACGCAGGAGATCGCGTGCTCGCTGGAGCGTCCGCCGAACACCAGCGCGACGCGCGGCTTCCGGCTGTCTCCGGGGGTGGGTGACGTCATCGGCTCGACCCTAGCGGCCTACCCTGCTCTGCATGGCCGACGCCCCGCTCCCCCACAAGCCGAGCACGGTCGCCGTGACCGCCGGCCGCCCGCCCCACGAGCCCGACCAGCCGCTCAACGTGCCGTTGACCATGGCCGCGACGTACGTCGCCGGGGGCGACCTCGAGTACGGCCGCTACGCCAACCCGACGTGGGCCGCGTTCGAGGACGCGCTGGGCCGGCTCGAGGGCGGCCGCTGCCTGTCGTTCGCGAGCGGGCTGGCGGCGGTGTCCACCGTGCTCGACCTGGTGGGCCTGGACACCCGCGTCGTCGCACCCCGGCACTCCTACAACGGGACGGTCATGCAGCTGGCTGACCTGGAGTCGCGCGGGCGCATCCAGGCCGCGCTCGTCGACGTCACCGACCCGGAGGCGGTGATCGCGGCCTGCGAGGACGCCTCGCTGGTGTGGCTGGAGTCGCCGACCAACCCGGCGTTGGAGGTGATCGACCTCGAGCCGGTCATCGAGGCCGCCCACGCCGCGGGCGCGTACGTCGCGGTCGACAACACGTTCGCCACCCCGCTGCTGCAGCGGCCGCTCGACCTCGGTGCCGACCTCGTGGTCCACTCCGCGACCAAGTTCCTGAGCGGCCACGCGGACGTCGTGCTCGGGGCGGTCGTCACCCGCGACGACGAGCTGTTCGGCGTCCTCAAGGGGCGGCGCGACCTCGTCGGTGCGATCCCCGGCACGCTCGAAGCCTGGCTGGCACTGCGGGGACTGCGCACCCTGCACCTGCGGGTCGAGCGTGCCCAAGCCAACGCCCAGGAGCTCGCGCGCCGGCTGGCCGACCACCCCGCGATCGCCGAGGTCCGCTACCCGGGCTTCGGCGCGATGGTCGCGATCGTGCTGGCGCAGGGGGCGATGGCGGCCGACCTGCTCACCCACAAGACCTCGATCTGGGTGCACGCCACCTCGCTGGGCGGGGTGGAGTCGACGTTCGAGCGGCGCCGCCGCTGGAAGTCCGAGGCCTCGACCATCCCGGAGGCGCTGGTGCGGATGAGTGTCGGCATCGAGGACGTCGACGACCTCTGGGACGACCTGCGGCGTGCCCTGGACGCGTTGGTGTAACGCCCGCGCACCCTGCGGCGAAGTGATGTCGTGAGTACCTCTCATCCGGTCGGCGCCATCGGTCACGACCCCGACGCACTCGAGGCGTTCTATCGCCAGCACGTCGAGGGCGTGCAGCGCTTCGTGGCCCGGCGCGTGGACAGTCCCCACGACGCGGCAGACCTCACCGCCGACGTGTTCCTGGCGGCGATCGGATCCTGTCATCGCTACGTGGCGGACAGCGGACCACCCCGCGCCTGGCTGTTCGGCATCGCGCGTAACGTCGTCGCTGGCCACCACCGTTCCACCACCAGGTCGGTGCGCGCCGTACGGCGGATCAGCGGTCGCGCGCTGCTCACCGACGACGCCGTCGACCGGATCGCGGCTCGGATCGACGACGAACGGGACGCCCACCACCTACTCATCGCCCTGGGCGACCTCCCCGCCGGGCAGCGCGCCGTCGTCGAGCTCGTGGCCGTGGACGGTCTCGACCTCTCCGAGGCGGCCGCCGCGTTGGGCATCACCCCCGGCAACGCCCGGGTCCGCTACCACCGAGCGCGTCGCACTCTCGCGACGGTGCTCCCGACCCTCTCCGAGGTGACGCCATGACCACCCAGCTTGACGACTTCGAGACCGCCCTCCTCCACGAGCTCCGCCGGCACGTCGCCGACAGTGCCGCGCAGCCCGTACATCGCCGCCGACGAGTGCTCGCCGGGCTCGGCACTGCCGCAGCCGCTGCGACCGTCGCCGTCGTCCTGGTGCCTGGCGCTGGCGTGCAGCCGGCGTACTCGGTGCAGCAGGGCAACGCCGGCGAGATCACTGTTGCGGTCAACCGGCTCGAGGACGCCGACGGCCTCGAGCGCGCGATCGAGGCGTACGGCATCGAGGCCGACATCACCTATGTCCCCGGCGGCGGGGAGTGCGCACCCGGCCGGTACGAACCGGTGGCGCGATCGCTGCAGGGGATGACCACGGGCGTCGGTGCCGACCTGCTCGAGGTCACCCTGCCGCCCGGGGCCGTGCGCCAGGGTGAGACCTTCGTCCTCGCCCTCTCGCTCGTCGAGCTGACGGACACCGTCGAGCCGGACGGCATCGTCACCGAGGACGGCATTCGGGTGTGGGTGGACTTCGACGTGGCGGTCGGGACGGTCGCGCCGTGCAACATTGTCGGCTGATCGATGGAGGGTCGTGCCCGTGCCGACCTTCAGTCCGTCTCGGACTTGGTGTCGCGGTCGATGAACGCCTGCATCATGTCGATCGCGGTGCTGCGGCCGGCGACCACCGAGGCGACGTGCTCGGCGAGCGGCGCGTCGACGCCGGTCTGCTGGGCCAGCGCCAGCAGCGAGGTGCACGACTTGGCGCCCTCGGCGACCTGCCTGGTCGAGGCGTAGATGTCCTCGGTGGTCAGGCCCTGCCCGATCTTCTCGCCGAACGTCCGGTTCCGCGACAGCGGCGACGAGCAGGTCGCGACCAGGTCGCCGAGGCCGGCGAGCCCCATCAGGGTCAGCGGGTTCGCACCCAGCCGCATCGCGAGCCGGGCCGTCTCGGCCAGGCCACGGGTGATGACCGACGCCGTGGTGTTGTCGCCGAACCCGAGGCCGACCGCCATGCCGACCGCAAGGGCGACGACGTTCTTGTAGGCCCCACCGAGCTCGCAGCCGAGCACGTCCACGGAGGTGTAGGGGCGGAACGCGGTCGAGTGGCACATGTCCTGGAGCCGCTTGGCGACGTCCTCGTCGGCGCACGCCACGACCGATGCCGCCGGCTCGCGGTTGGCGATCTCGCGCGACAGGTTGGGGCCGCTGACCACCGCGACCCGCTCCTCGCCGGCCCCGGTGACCTCCGCGATGACCTCGCTCATCCGCTTGAGGCTGCCGAGCTCGACCCCCTTCATCAGCGACACCAGCGGCACCTCGGGCAGCACCGGGGCCCACTCGACGAGGTTCTCACGGAAGGACTGGGCGGGGACGGCGAAGATGATCGCGTCGGCGCCGTCGACCGCCGCCGCCGGGTCGTGGGTCGCGGTCACGGCGTCCGGGAGCTTGATGTCCGGCAGGTAGTCGGGGTTCTCGTGCCGTTCGGTGATCGCCGCGCAGACCTCCTCACGGCGACCCCAGATGGTCACGTCGTTGCCGGCGTCGGCCAGCACGATGGAGAACGCGGTGCCCCACGAGCCGGCACCGAAGACCGCGATCCGGCTCACGTCCCGTCCCGCTTCTTGGGGTTGCCGATCTGGCGGACCCCGGCCTTGCGCGGATCGAACCGCTCGATCGGCGCGGTCTCCCCGCGCAGCTCCTCGACGAGCGCCACGATCGCGCCCATGATCCGCGCGGTGGCGGCGTTGATCGTCTCCGCCGTCCGCGGCTGCGTCAGGAGGTCGGCCAGGTCGACCGGGTCGCCCACCTTCATCCTCACGTGCTTGCGCGGCACCAGGCGGGGCCTGCTCGAGTAGGGGGGCAGCACGTCCTGGGCACCCCACTGCCCGACCGGGATCACCGGACACCCGGTCTCCAGCGCGATCCGGGCGGCGCCGGACTTGCCGGCCATCGGCCACAGGTCGGGGTCACGGGTCAACGTGCCCTCCGGGTAGACGACGACGCACTCGCCGGCGCGGACGGCATCGACCGCGGCGTCGAACGCGCCGACGGCGTTGCGACTGAGCCGCTCGACGGGGATCTGGCCCGCTGACCGCAGGAACCGCGACAGCGCCCGGTTCTTGAACAGTCCCGACTTGGCGAGGTAGCGCGGCAGCCGGCCGTGGTCGTACAGGAGGTGGGCCGACAGCAGGGGGTCGATGTGGGAGATGTGGTTGAACACCACGATGCAGCCACCGGCCGTGGGGATCTTCTCACCGTCGATCCAGGTCCGGCTCGCGATCGAGAGCAGGGTCGGCTTCACGATCGGCACCGCGAGCGAGAACGCCCAACCACGTCCCTGCTGGAGCTTGCGAACCGTCACAGGCTTCCTTCGTCGGTGGGGTCGTCCGGCGCCGGCGACCGAGGGTCGGTAGTGCGCAGCAGGCTACTCCCTCGGGTGGCAGGATCGTCGTTGATGGAACGCCCCCAGTTCGTCGTCCTGGTGCCGGTGAAGGATCCCGACGTCGGCAAGTCCCGGCTGCAGGTGCCCCCGCACCTACGGCCCGGCCTCGCCACCGCCTTCGCGCTCGACACCCTCCACGCCGCGCGCGACGCGGACGGGGTCGCCGAGGTCGTCGTCGTCACGGCCGACGCGGGGTTCGCGGCCATCGTGAGCGATCTCGGGTTCGCCCGGCTCGACGACGCGGGCGACCTCAACGAGAGCCTCGCCTCGGCCGCCGCGGTCGCCCGTGAGCACCACCCGACGGCCCGACCCGTGGCGCTCTGCGCCGACCTCCCGTGCCTGCGCCCGGAGGACCTCGCGCAGGCGCTGCAAGCCGTACCCGACGGGACGGCGGCGTACGTCGCGGACGCGGCCGGCTCGGGCACCACCCTGTACACCGCGCCGTACGACGGCTTCACACCCGCGTTCGGGATCGCGTCGGCCGCCGGGCACGTGCGGTCCGGCGCGGTGCCCCTCGCGGGCGAGCTGCGGTCGTTGCGCCACGACGTCGACGACGAGTCCTCGCTGATCGCGGCCATGCGACTCGGGGTGGGCCGCTTCACGCAGGACGTCGTGACCGTCCTCGGCGCCGGCGCCTGACGCGACGACAGGAGCCGTCCGTTCGCGGACGACCCCTGTCGAGGTGGGTCAGGACTTCTTGGCGGTCTTCTTCGCCGGAGCCTTCTTCGCGGGTGCCCTCTTCGCGGTCGCCTTCTTGGCGGGGGCCTTCTTCGCCACCGTCTTCTTGGCCGGCGCCTTCTTGGCGGCCGTCTTCTTCGCGGGAGCCTTCTTCGCCACCGTCTTCTTGGCCGGCGCCTTCTTGGCGGCCGTCTTCTTCGCGGGAGCCTTCTTCGCCACCGTCTGCTTGGCCGGCGCCCTCTTGGCCGCGGTCTTCTTGGCCGGCGCCTTCTTCGCAGGCGCCTTCTTGGCCGGCGCCTTCGTCGCGGCCGTCTTCGCAGCCGTCGTGGTCCGTGCCGCAGCCGAGACCGTCAGCTTCGGGAGCTTCTTGGCGCCCGAGACGACGTTCTTGAGGTCCTGACCGGGCGTGAACTTCGGGACGTTCTTCTTCTTCGTTCGGATCGTCGCACCGGTCGCGGGATTGCGGGCCTTGCCGGCCTTGCGGACCTTGCGCTCGAAGGAACCGAACCCGGTGATGGCGACCTTCTCACCCCTGGCGACCTCGCGGGTGATGGTGTCGAGCACGGACTCGAGAGCGTGCGAAGCCTGCTTGCGGTTCCCCTCGAACCGCGTTGACAGCTTGTCGATCAGCTGTGACTTGTTCACTGTCTTCCCTTCCGATGAACGATCAGGGCCGAGCTTTTACTCGACTGCTTGCTAGGCAAACTAGGCATTCCTGGCGTCACCCACAATCACCACGCCGCGAATAGCCTGAGAAATCAAGGGTTGTGGTGGCGACGGACGGCCGGGGAGCGATCAGATCGTGGTCGGCTTCCACACCGGTCGGGTCGTCTCGTACGACGCGATCTCGGCCTCGTGCGACAGCGTGATGCCGACGTCGTCGAGCCCCTCGAGCAGGCGCCACCGGGTGTAGTCGTCGATGTCGAAGCTGTCCTCGATCCGGCCCGGGCCGTCGCCGGCCGTCACGGTCCGCGACGCCAGGTCGACGGTGATCTCGGCCCCGGGCTGAGATTCGAGCAGGTCCCAGAGTCGCTGCACGACCTTGTCGTCCACCTGCGCCGCGAGCAGCCCGGCCTTGCCGCTGTTGCCGCGGAAGATGTCCGCGAACCGGGGCGACAGGACGACCTGGAACCCGTAGTTCTGCAGCGCCCACACCGCGTGCTCGCGCGACGACCCGGTCCCGAAGTCGGGGCCGGCGACGAGCACCGACCCGGCGGCGTACGCCTGCTGGTTGAGGACGAAGCCCGGGTCGTTGCGCCACGCGGCGAAGAGCCCGTCCTCGAAGCCGGTGCCGGGTCACGCGCTTGAGGTACGACGCCGGGATGATCTGGTCGGTGTCGACGTTGCTGCGTCGCAATGGGACCCCGACGCCGGTGTGACGGGTGAACGTCTCCATCGTCAGCGCTCCTCGAGGTCGGCGGGCGACGACAGGGAGCCGCGGATCGCGGTGGCCGCGGCGACCGGCACGGAGACGAGGTGGGTGCGGCCGCCCTTGCCCTGTCGTCCCTCGAAGTTGCGGTTGGACGTGGACGCGCTGCGTTCCTGCGGGGCGAGCTGGTCGGGGTTCATGCCGAGGCACATCGAGCAGCCTGCGCCGCGCCACTCCGCACCCGCGTCCTTGAAGATCACGTCGAGCCCCTCCTGCTCGGCCTGCAGCCGCACGCGCACCGAGCCCGGCACGACGAGCAACCGCGTGTCGGGCGCGACCTTGCGGCCCTCCACGATCCGGGCGGCGAGCCGCAGGTCCTCGATCCGGCCGTTGGTGCAGGAGCCGACGAAGACCGTGTCGACCTTGATGTCGCGCATCGGGGTCCCGGCCTCGAGGCCCATGTAGGTCAGGGCCTTCTCCGCCGACAGTGCCCGGTCCGCCTCGTCGAAGTCGGCGGGGGACGGCACCGAGCCGCCGAGCGGGACGCCCTGACCGGGGTTGGTGCCCCACGTGACGAACGGCGTCATCGTGCTGGCGTCGAGCACGATCTCGCGGTCGAACGTCGCGTCGTCGTCGGTGCGCAGGCTGCGCCAGTGGTCGAGGGCCGCGTCCCAGTCGGCGCCCGCCGGTGCCTCGGGCCGACCTTCGAGGTAGTCGAACGTGGTCTGGTCGGGGGCGACCAGGCCGGCCTTGGCGCCCCACTCGATGGACATGTTGCAGACCGTCATCCGGCCCTCCATCGACAGCTCCTCGATGGCCTGGCCGCGGTACTCCACGACGTACCCCTGGCCGCCGCCGGTGCCGGTCGTGGTGATCAGGCTGAGGATCAGGTCCTTGGCCGTCACGCCGTCGGGCAGGCTGCCCTCGACGGTCACCGCCATGGTCTTGGGCCGGACCTGTGGCAACGTCTGGGTCGCGAGCACGTGCTCGACCTCACTGGTGCCGATCCCGAACGCCAGCGCGCCGAACGCGCCGTGGGTGCTCGTGTGGCTGTCGCCGCAGACGATCGTCATGCCTGGCTGGGTCAGGCCGAGCTGGGGGCCGACGACGTGGACGATGCCCTGCTCGATGTCGCCGAGCGGGTGCAGCCGTACGCCGAACTCCTCGGCGTTGCGGCGCAGCGTCTCGACCTGGGTGCGGCTGACGGGGTCGGCGATCGGCTTGTCCCAGTCGACGGTCGGGACGTTGTGGTCCTCGGTCGCGAGGGTCAGGTCCGGGCGGCGTACGGTGCGGCCGCTGAGCCGCAGCCCGTCGAACGCCTGCGGGCTGGTGACCTCGTGGATGAGGTGGAGGTCGATGTAGAGGAGGTCGGGCTCACCCTCTCGTGACCGGACGACGTGCTCGTCCCACACCTTCTCCGCCAGGGTCCTGCCCATGCCGCACTCCTCCACTCCCTCGTGACTCGGCTCGTCGTAGCCTACGCCTTGCTATCCACGATCCGAGACGGCAGTATTGACATATGGACAACTCGAGCGGAGTCGGCGTCCTCGACAAGGCCGCCCTCGTGCTGACCGCCCTGGAGTCGGGACCGGCGACGCTGGCCGGCCTGGTCGCCAGCACCGGCCTGGCACGCCCCACCGCCCACCGGCTGGCGGTCGCGCTCGAGCACCACCGGCTCGTGGCTCGCGACCTGCAGGGCCGCTTCGTGCTCGGCCCGCGGCTCGGCGAGCTGTCCGCCGCCGCCGGCGAGGACCGGCTGCTGGCCACCGCCGGTCCGGTGCTGGCCCGGCTCCGCGACATCACCGGCGAGTCCGCCCAGCTCTGGCGCCGCCAGGGCGACCACCGGATCTGCGTGGCCGCGGCCGAGCGGCCGTCGGGCCTGCGCGACACGATCCCGGTCGGCACCCAGCTCACGATGAACGCCGGGTCGGCCGCCCAGGTGCTGCTCGCGTGGGAGGACCCCGACCGGATGCAGCGCGGGCTGCAGAACGCCGCGTTCTCCGCGGCCGCCCTCTCCGGGATCCGTCGCCGCGGCTGGGCGCAGTCCGTGGGCGAGCGCGAGCAGGGTGTCGCGTCGGTCTCCGCCCCGGTCCGCTCCCCCGGCGGCAAGATCCTCGCCGCCGTGTCGGTCTCCGGTCCGCTGGAGCGGCTGTCCCGTCAGCCCGGCCGGATGCACGCACCGGCCGTCCTGGCGGCCGCCGAGCGGCTGTCGGAGTCGCTGCGCCGGGCGGCGGCCGCCGCCGAGTGACCCTCGCCCGGCATCGGTCGTCGGTCGTCGGTGGTCCCCACGGTTCCGGTCGGCGCGGGCGATGTGGCGGAAGCCAGATCGATCTGGACTACCACTGACTGAGGTAGGCGTCGACCTGCTCGTCGGTGAGGCCGTGGACGGCACGTAGCCCGCGGGCCATGGTCGCGAGGTACGCCGGGGCCGGCTCACCGGGCTCCAACGACGACGGGTCGGCCGCGCTGAACGTCACCACCGGTCGTCCGCGGAGCTCGCCGGTGAGGTAGAGCGTCTCGTAGCGGCCGGGGCCGAGCTGGTGCCGTCGGGTCGTGAGGACCTCGGTCAGGTCGTGGTCGACCGCCGGCTCCCGCCACATCTCCTGCTCCACGAGGTCGGAGAACATCCGGCGCGTCAGCAGGTACGCCGTGCTCAGCACCTGCCCGTCACCCCCGGGGTCGTGGAACGCGATCGCACCGCCCCACGTCGGTGAGTGCCAGCCGAGCACGAGCCGGCCCGGCATCGTGAACGGCTGGGTGTCCAGCGCCGGAGACCGGTCGCGGGTGCCGGGGTAGGTCCGGGTCGCGCCCGGCGGGCAGCCGCCGAGCAGGTAGCACGTGAACCGGTCGGGGTCGAGGTTCGAGCCGTAGCCGGCGTACCAGACCAGGTCGTCGCCGGCCGTCAGAACAGCGCCTCCTGCTCGATCCCGAGCAGGGTCTGCTTCCGATCGAGACCCCCGGCGTAGCCCGTCAGCGTGCCGTTGGCGCCGATGATCCGGTGGCACGGGATGACGATCGGGATCGGGTTCTGCCCGTTGGCGAGCCCCACGGCCCGCGAGGCCGCGTTGGTCTTGCCGAGCCGGTGGGCGATCTCGCCGTACGTCGCGGTCTCGCCGTAGCCGACACCCAGCAGCTGCTCCCACACCCGCTGCTGGAAGTCGGATCCCTGCGGCGCGAGCGGCAGGTCGAACTCCTTGAGGTCGCGGGCGAAGTACGCCGTGAGCTGGGCGACCGCCCGCCGCAGCAGCGGGTCGTCGTCGGCGCGCTCGCCCAGGGGGCGGCCCGCCGGCGGTCGGTAGGGCGTGAACTCGATCGCCGTGATCGCGTCGCCGTGGGCGACGATCCGCAGCGGCCCGACCGGGCTCTCCATCTCGGTCCACATGTCAGACATCCTCTCGGGTCAGCGGTGCAGGGGTCAGCGAGTGCCACAGGTGCAGCTGGGCGTAGGAGCGCCACGGCCGCCACCGCTCGGCCTGCTCGGCCGCGGTGGTGTGGTCGCGGCCGGCGGCGCGCAGCGCGTCGCGGATGCCGAGGTCGGTCGGCAGGAACACGTCGGGATCGCCGAGCGCCCGCAGTGCGACGTAGTCGGCCGTCCACGGCCCGATGCCGGGCAGCGCCAGCAGGTGGTGGCGCACGTCGTCCCGGTCGGCGCCCCGGTCGAGCGCGATCTCGCCGGCAGCCAGGGCGGCGCACAGCCCGGTGAGGGCCCGGCCGCGGGCGCGGGGCATCGGCAGCCGCTCGGGGTCGAGGGAGGCGATGGTGGCCGCGGTGGGGAAGACGTGCGTGAGCTCGCCGTCGGGCGACGGGAGCGGCGCTCCGTGCTCCCGCACGAGCCGGGCCGCGACGGTACGGGCGCCCGCCACGCTGACCTGCTGCCCGAGGACGGCCCGGACCGCGAGCTCGTGGCCGTCGACGTGGCCGGGGACCCGCAGCCCCGGCGTACGGCGGACGAGCGGACCGACCAGCGGGTCACCGGCGAACGCGTCGTCGACCGCGACCGGGTCGCAGTCGGCGTCGAGCAGGCGGCGGACCCGCTCCACCGCTGTCCCGAGGTCGCGCAGGTCGCCGAGCCGGAACGTGGCCGGGACCTGCGCGGTGCCGCCGGTCGCAGGCAGGTCGGTGAGCTCCAGCCGGACGGTGCCGGTCGCGTGGGGCAGCGCCAGCGTCCGGGCGTAAGAGCCGTCGCCGGCGCGCTCGATGCCCGGCACGGCCCGGGCGGCGAGGAAGCCGAGCAGGGCGCGCCCGGCGAACGGCGTCCGGACCGCGATCCGCATCGTGACCGCACCGCTCGCCTGGCCGCGGCCACGGCGGCCCCGCAGCTCCGTGGGCGTGGCGGCGTACACCTCGCGGAGGGTGTCGTTGAACTGCCGGACGCTGGCGAACCCCGCCGCGAACGCGACGTCCGCGAAGCCGAGCTCGGTGGTCTCGATCAGGACCCGCGCGGTCTGGGCGCGCCGGGCCCTGGCGAGGGCGAGCGGCCCGGCACCGAGCTCGGCGGTGAGGATCCGTGTCAGGTGACGTGGCGTGTAGCCGAGCCGGGTGGCGAGCCCCGAGACGCCGTCACGGTCGACGACCCCGTCGCCGATCAGCCGCATGGCGCGGCCGGCGACGTCGGCCGCGACGTCCCAGTCGGGGCTGCCGGGCGTGGCGTCGGGCAGGCACCGCTTGCACGCGCGGTAGCCGGCGGCCTGGGCCGACGCGGCGCTGGGGTGGAAGGACACGTTGCGGTAGGCCGGGGTGCGGGCCGGGCACGAGGGCCGGCAGTAGATCCCGGTGGTGCGGACAGCGGTGTAGAACACGCCGTCGAACCGCCGGTCGCGGGCCTTCACCGCGCGGTAGCACGACTCGTCGTCGAGTCGGGTGGTCGGCGTCATGCGCTCCATCCTGCCCCACGCCACCGACAGTCTCTCGCGGGAATCGGACACGGCGAAGGGCGCGAGCAGCGGCGGGGACCATTGAAAATGCCTGCCGCCGCCGACACAGTGGCCGTCAGCAGCAGCGACCCGTGGAGGAGACCCGATTGGTGCACGACGGCACGACTCCCGGCGGGCCTGACCGGACCCGGCTCCCGCTGGACGTCGACACCACGACCCGGCCGATCCGGCCGGTGCTGACGGAGCCCGGCTCCCCGAACGTGGTCGTCGTGCTGATCGACGACATGGGGTTCGGCGCGTCCACGGCGTACGGCGGACCGTGCGAGATGCCGACGGCCGAGCGGCTTGCGGCCGAGGGGCTGCGCTACAGCCGGTTCCACGTGACGCCGTTGTGCTCGCCGACCCGGCAGGCTCTGATGACGGGTCGCAACCACCACTCGGTCGGCATGGGTGTGACGAGCGAGATGTCGACCCCGGAGCCCGGCTACCACGGCTACCGCCCGGCGAGCGCCGCAACGATCGCGCAGATCCTCGGCGGCAACGGCTACTGCACGGCCGCGATCGGCAAGTGGCACCAGACCCCGCCGGTGGAGGTGAGCCCGTCGGGGCCGTTCCCGCGGTGGCCGATGGGCGAGGGCTTCGACTTCTTCTACGGCTTCATGGGCGCGGAGATGAACCACTGGTACCCGCAGCTCTACCAGGGCCGCTACGCCATCGAGCCGGACCGGCTGCCGGAGGACGGCTACCACCTCTCCGAGGACCTGATCGACAACGCGATCTCCTGGATCGACAACCAGCAGGCGATCACGCCCGACCGCCCGTTCTTCACCTACGTCGCGCTGGGCGCGACCCACGCGCCGTTCCACGTCACGCCGGAGTGGCGGGAGAAGTACGCCGGCCGGTTCGACGACGGGTGGGACGCGCAGCGGGAGCGGACCCTGGCCCGGCAGAAGCAGCTCGGCCTGGTCCCGGAGTCCACCGAGCTCGCTCCCTGGGCCGAGGGGGTCCCTCACTGGCACGAGCTCGACGAGACCGAGCAGCGGGTCGCCGCCCGCTTCATGGAGACCTACGCCGGCTTCGCCGAGCATGCCGACGTCCAGGTAGGCCGGCTGGTCGACGCTCTCGACGAGATGGGCGTGCTCGACGACACGCTGATCTTCTACCTGCTCGGCGACAACGGCGCCTCCGGCGAGGGCGGCCCGCGCGGCACGTTCCGCGAGCACCTCGTCGGGCACGGCATCCAGGACGACACCGCCGACATGGCCGCCCGGCTCGACACCCTCGGCGACCCGACGACCTACGGCATCTACCCGGCCGGCTGGGCGCTCGCCATGAACACGCCCTACCCGTGGACCAAGCAGGTCGCGCACCTCGGCGGCACGCGCGACGGGATGATCGTGCGCTGGGGCAACGGGATCGCCGCCCGCGGGGAGATCCGGCACCAGTGGCACCACGTGATCGACGTGCTCCCGACGATCCTCGAGGCCGCCGGGCTCGACGTCCCGGCGACGTACGGCGGGGTGGCGCAGCAGCCCGTCGAGGGCACCAGCCTCCACTACACGTTCGCGGACGCCGATGCCGAGGACCGCCACACCACGCAGTACTTCGAGATGATCGGCAACCGCGGCGTCTACCACGAGGGCTGGACGGCGGTGACCCGCCACGGGATCCCGTGGGAGATGGTCCACAGCTCCCAGCGCCCCTTCGACGAGGACGTCTGGGAGCTGTACGACCACGCCGCTGACTGGAGCCAGGCACGCGACCTCGCGACCGAGCACCCCGACAAGCTGCGAGAGCTCCAGGAGATCTTCGTGCGGGAGGCCGAGAGGTTCCACGTGTTCCCGCTCGACGACCGGGTCACCGAGCGTGAGAACCCGGACGTGGCCGGCCGCCTCGATCTGCACCTCGGCCGCTCGTCGCTGTCGTTCGGGCCGCGGGTCGGGCGGCTCACCGAGGAGGCCGCTCCCAACGTCAAGAACCGCTCGCACGTCATCACCGCCGACCTCGAGCTCGTGACCGGCACGGACGGAGTGGTGGTCGCGCAGGGGGGCCGCTTCGGCGGCTGGTCGCTCTACGTCGTCGGCGGGGTCCCCCACTACGCCTACAACTACGTCGGCCGTGACCTCACCGTCGTCCGCGGCGGGGAGCCGATGGTGCCGGGACGCCACGACCTCGTCGTCCGGTTCGAGTACGACGGCGGGCCACCGGGCAGCGGCGCGGACGTCGCGCTCGAGGTCGACGGCACGACCGTCGGGTCCGGCCGGGTCCCGCAGACCACGGCGTACTACTTCTCCTTCGACGAGACGTTCAACGTGGGCGTGGACCGCGGGACGCCGGTGGTCGACGACTACCTGCCGGTCCGCAACCGGTTCGAGGGCCTGATCCACCGGGTGCGCTTCGACCTGGGCGAGGTTCCGGACCCCGGCACCGACGACGGCCGCGAGCGCGCGGTGATGGTCCACCAGTGAGCTCGTGCTGCACCCCGTCGGGCCACGGGGGCGCGGCGCCGGTCGCTGCGGGCGGAGGCCGGGCGCGCCGCGAGGGTGACCCGGCGGCCGGGCTGGTCGCCCTTGCCGGAGGGCGCACCCTCGTCGGCAGCGACGACCCCGACCACCCCGAGGAGTGGCCGGTCCGAGAGGTCGAGGTCGCGCCGTTCAGGATCGCCCGGTGCGCCGTCACCAACGCCGACTTCGCCCGGTTCGTCGCCGCGACCGACCACCGCACCGACGCCGAGCACTACGGCTGGTCGTTCGTGTTCTCCGGGCTGCTGCCAGACGACTTCCCGCCGACCCGCGGCGTCGCCGCGGCCCCGTGGTGGCGCGAGGTGCCGGGTGCCGACTGGGCTCACCCCGAGGGCCCGCGTTCCGGCGTCCGCGACCGGGGCGACCATCCGGTGGTGCACGTGTCGCGCCGGGACGCCGAGACGTACGCCGCCTGGTGGGGCGGCCGGCTCCCGACCGAGCCGGAGTGGGAGCACGCGGCGCGGGGCGGGCTGGCCGCGGCGCCGTTCCCGTGGGGCTCCGAGCTCGAGCCCGCGGGCGAGCACCGGATGAACGTCTGGCAGGGCACGTTCCCTACCGACGACACCGGCGCCGACGGCTGGTGCGGGACCTGCCCGGTCGACGCGTTCCCTCCCAACGGCCACGGCCTGCACAACGTCACCGGCAACGTGTGGGAGTGGTGTGCCGGCGCCTGGTCCGACGACGGGTCCGACGACGTGCCCGACGACCGGCCCGACGGCGTCAGCCGCGGCGGGTCCTACCTGTGCCACGCGTCGTACTGCCGGCGCTACCGGGTCTCCGGGCGCCAGTCGCACGCGCCGGACTCGACGGCGGGCAACCTCGGGTTCCGGCTCGCCGCGGACGCCTGAACGGCGTCAACCGGACGCGACCCCGATCAGCGCCATCCCGCCCAGCAGGAGCACCCCGATCACCAGGGCCAGGCCGGTCGCGGCGATCCGGCGGCCGCGGCTCAGCCAGACGAACCCGACGACCGCGGCGATCCCGGCGAGCGTGACGGCCAGGGCGGGGCGACCGGCGTCCCGGACAGCGAGGTGAGCCACCAGCAGTCCGGCCGCCACCAGGGAGAGCGCGGTCCGCCGCCAGGCGAGCAGGGTGCGCTCGACCTGGTCGCGCGGGTCCTCGTCGGACGGCGCGGCCGTCACAGGACCAGTACCACCAGGCAGGCTGCGACCACCATGACCGCCAGGGCGAGCCAGGCGAGCGCGGTGGTTCCGGGGAGCGGCCGCCGCAGCCGCATCGCGCGTTCGGCGGCCGCCCACCGCACCCACGCGACGGCGGCCCCCAGCAGCCCGAGCACGACCAGCCCGGCGGCCAGCGCCGACTGCAGGCCGGCCCGACCGTCGAGCTGCACGGCGTCGAGGGCCACACCACCGGCCAGCAGCGCCAGCGAGGTCCGCACCCAGGCGAGGAAGGTGCGCTCGTTGGCGAGGCTGAAGCGCGGGTCGGGCTGCGTCCCGACGGCGTACACCCACGACGGCCAGGGTCGACGCCCGTCACCGTCCGTCGCGCTCATGCGGCTGCCTGGTGACCGTCCACGGGTCGACCCTAGCGAGCCGCGGTCCGTCGCTACTCGGCCCGCGTCGTGCCTGAGACCTATCGATCAGGGCGTTCACAGGCGACACGAGACGCGCGACTCGCCTGGAGCGGTACCCCCGACCGGATTCGAACCGGCGCTACCGCCTTGAGAGGGCGGCGTCCTGGGCCACTAGACGACGGGGGCCAGATGCTTCAACCTGCTGCCTGGACAGCGATCGGAACCCTAGCGAAGCGCCGGATTCAGACCAAATCCCGGCTCTCCACACGGGAGATCCGGGACTTCGCTGGGATACTAGGACTCGAACCTAGACTAACTGGACCAGAACCAGTCGTGCTGCCAATTACACCATATCCCACAGTCTCGAGACGGCCGCTGCACGACCACCTCGACCGCCGCTGGGACCCTTCCGAGCCGAGGCGAAACCTTACACGCGCGCCGCAGGGGCGGCCAAAATGGCCGGGTCCGACCGGGTCGCGAGGCCACTCCTGCGGGCCACCCACCAGGCCAGCAGCAGGTAGGTCACCGACTGGGTGAGCGTGACCGGGATGCTCCACCAGGTGCCGCCGGTCGGGTTGAGGGCCGAGCCCATGTCGCCGAACGTCAGCGCGATCCCGAACGCCAGCCAGTTGTTGAGCACGTGCATCGCGATCCCGGCCTCGAGGCCGCCGGTGACCACGACCAAGGTGCCCGCGACGACCCCGAACGCGAACCGGTCGAAGAAGATCGGCGGGTCCTGTGCGCCGTGCGCGAGCGCGAACAGGAACGACGCCGCACCCACGGCGACCACCGGGCTGGCCACCAGTCCGCCGAAGGCCTGGGTGAGGTAGCCGCGGAACGCGTACTCCTCGGCGGCCGCCTGGAGCGGGGTGAGGAACAGCACCACGAGCAGGAAGCTGCGCAGCGTGGGCGTGAAGTCGTTGACCTCGCCCGAGACCGACGTCGCCGCCTGCTGCGGCAGGAGCGCCGACACGACCAGGGTGGCGAACAGGGCCACGAACGACAGCCCGAAGCAGATCAGCAGGTATCTCCAGCGCAGCCGCGGGAACACCGAGGACACCCAGCGCGGGCGGAGCCCGTGGAGGAACCGGACCAGCAGCCAGGTCACCGGGATGAGCCCGGCCAGCGCGAGGTTGAGGTACGCGAGTCCCGCCGGGGTCGGCTGCGTGAGGTCGACGAGCCGCGTCACCGACGAGGCGACGTCCTGCCCGGACGCCGCGTAGTAGCCGGCGAACGGCACCATCACCAGCAGCGGCAGCACGAGCAGCATCCCCGCGGCGAGGCACACGATGCCGAGCACCGAGCGCCACTTGCCGGGCCACCCCCCGCGCAGCAGCAGGTGGTACGGCAGGCCGTCGCCCTCCGGGAGGGCCTCCCCCGGGGGCGGCACCCAGGCGCTCACGCGAGGGCGCCGGCGAGCCGCGCGAGACTCCGGTCGCGGCCGAGCAGCTCGAGGGACTCGAAGAGCGGCGGCGAGACCGTGCGGCCGGTCGCTGCGACCCGGACCGGCCCGAAGGCGTGGCGCGGCTTGAGCCCCAGCCCCTCGACGAGGGCGCGGCGCAGCGTCTCCTCGATCTCGGCGGTCGACCAGTGCGCGACGCCGCCGAGCGCTTCGTACGCCGCCCGCACCACGTCCCGACCGGCGTCGTCGATCTGGTCGTGCCGCTCGAAGTCGGCCTCGCTGACGAACAGGAAGCCGAGCATTTCGACGGCCTCGGTCAGCTTGTTCATGCGCTCCGCGACCAGCGGCATCGCGAGCTCGAGCAGCTGGGCGTCGCTGTCGTGGACGGGATCGCCGACGACGCCGGCGGCCTTGAGGTAGGGCAGCACCCGGCGGGTCAGCTCGTCGAGCGAGAGCAGCCGCAGGTGGTCGGCGTTGATCGCCTCGGCCTTCTTGAGGTCGAACCGGGCCGGGTTGGGGTTGACGTCGCCGATGTCGAACGCGGCGACCATCTCGTCGAGCGTGAAGACGTCACGGTCCGGGGCGATCGCCCACCCGAGCAGGGCGAGGTAGTTCAGCAGTCCCTCGGGCAGGAAGCCGGCGTCGCGGTAGTGGAACAGGTGGGCCTCGGGGTCGCGCTTGGACAGCTTCTTGTTGCCCTCGCCCATCACGAACGGCAGGTGCCCGAACTCGGGGACCGCCGTGGACACACCGAGCTCCACCAGCGCCCGGTGGAGCGGGATCTGGCGTGGCGTGCTGGACAGGAGGTCCTCGCCGCGCAGCACGTGGGTGATCTCCATGAGCGCGTCGTCGACCGGGTTGACCAGCGTGTAGAGCGGGTCGCCGTTGGCGCGGCACAGCGCGAAGTCGGGTACGTGCTCGGTCTCGAACGTGATCTCGCCCCGCACCAGGTCGTGCCAGGTGATGGAGCCGTCGGGCATCCGGAACCGCACGACCGGGGCGCGCCCCTCCGCGCGGAACGCCGCGACCTGGTCGTCGGCGAGGTCGCGACAGAAGCCGTCGTACCCCTGCACCTTGGAGCCGGCCGCCTGGCGCCGCGCGGTGACCTCGTCGGTCGTGCAGAAGCACTCGTAGGTGAACTTCGACTCCGCGAGACGCGCGAGGACGTCGCGGTAGAGGTCGGTGCGCTCGGACTGCCGGTAGGGGCCGTGCGGCCCGCCTACCCCCGGCCCCTCGTCCCAGTCGAGACCGAGCCAGCGCATCGCCTCGAGCATGCCGTCGTAGGACTCCTGGGTCGATCGCTCCTTGTCGGTGTCCTCGACCCGGAAGACGAACGTGCCGCCGTGGTGGCGCGCGAACGCCCAGTTGTAGAGGGCGCTCCGGGCGAAGCCGACGTGGGGCGACCCGGTCGGCGACGGGCAGAACCGGACGCGTGGGCGGGGGGACGTCATCGCTTCACCACCGGGTTCGTCAGGGCGCCGAGGCCGGCCACGGAGACCTCGACCTCGTCACCGACCTCCATCGGACCGACACCCTCCGGGGTGCCGGTGAGGATGACGTCGCCCGGCAGCAGCGTCATCACCTCGGAGATCTTCTCGACGAGCGTGGGGATGTCGAAGATCATGTCGCGCGTGTTGCCGTCCTGCTTGAGGTCGCCGTTGAGGTGGGTCTGCACGACCATCCCGTCCGCGAAGGCCTGGGGATCCAGGTCGGTCTCGATCCACGGCCCCAGCGGGCAGAACGTGTCGAAGCTCTTGCCGCGCGTGAACTGCACGTCCGACCGCTGGAGGTCGCGCGCCGTCACGTCGTTGCCGATCGTGTAGCCGAAGATGACGTCGGTCGCCTGCGCGGCCGGTACGTCGCGGCAGATCCGTCCGATCACGACCGCTACCTCGCCCTCGAAGTGCACGTCCTCGCTGAGCGAGGGGTAGGCGATCGGCTCGCCGGGACCGATCACGCTGGTGTTCGGCTTGATGAACAGCAGCGGCTCGACGGGGACCTCGTTGCCGAGCTCGGCCGCGTGGGCGGCGTAGTTGCGGCCGATCCCGATCACCTTGCTGCGCGGCAGCACCGGCGCGAGCAGCCGGACGTCGCCGAGCCGGTGCTGCTCCTGGGTGACCTCGATCCCGACGTACAGAGGGTCGCCCGTGAGCGCCACCACGACGCTGTCGTCGGGCGGCTGGCCGTACTCGTCGACGTCGCCGGTGATGACGCCGTACTGCGGGTCGTCGCCCGTCGTGAACCTTGCGATGCGCACGCCGACGACCCTATCGAGGCGGGGTTCACGCTCCCGACGCGGCCACGGCCGTCCGCAGCGCGGCGAGCGCCCGGTCGACGTCGTCGGCGGTCGTCGACCAGTTGCTGACCGAGATCCGCAGCACCGCCCGCCCCCGCCACACCGAGCCGCTGGTCCACGCCGTGCCGTCGGCCAGCATCCGGTCGACGACGTCGAGCGTGCGGGCGTCGTCCCCGAACGCGGCGCACACCTGCGTGAACTCGACGTCGTTGAGCACCTCGGCGCCGTCGATGGCCGCGATGCCCTCGGCGAACTGGGCGGCCCGTGCCGCCAGGCCGTCGACCAGGTCGGTCACCCCCTGCCGCCCGAGCGTGCGCAGCACGGCCCAGACGGGGAGGCCCCGACCGCGGCGGCTCAGCTCGGGCACCTTCTCGAACGGGTCGCCCGCCGCGTCCTGGATCAGGTACGGGCCGACCATGGACATCGCGGCTCGGAGCGCGGCCGGGTCGCGCACGATGGCGAGCCCGCAGTCGTAGGGGACGTTGAGCGTCTTGTGCGCGTCGCTCGCCCAGGAGTCGGCCGCGTCGTAGCCGCTGACGAGGTGCCGGTGGCGCGGCGACGCGCCCGCGAACAGGCCGAACGCCCCGTCGACGTGCACCCACGCCCCGTGGTCGTGGGCGAGCGCGATCGCCTCCTCGAACGGGTCGTAGCCGCCGGAGTGCACATTGCCCGCCTGCAGCGCCACGACGGTCGGCCGCCCGTCCCCGGCTGCGAGGGCGCGGCCGAGGTCCGCGGCGTCCAGCCGGCCCTGGTCGTCGGCCGCGACCGGCTCGGGTGCCCCCAGTCCCAGGTAGCGCAGCACCAGGTCCACGGAGTCGTGCCGCTCCTGACCCACGAGCACGCGGACGCCCGGCGAGCCGACGAGCCCGCGCTCGGCGACGTCCCAGCCGGCGCGGGCCAGCACCGCGTCGCGGCCAGCCGCGAGACAGGTGAAGTTCGCCATCGTGCCGCCGGTGACGAACCCGACCGCGCTGCCCTGCGGCAGACCGAGCAGGTCGACGACCCACTCCTCGGCGACGTCCTCCACTGCCGTCGGCGCCGGGGTCACCGCCCGCAGCCCGGCGTTCTGGTCCCAGGCGGCGGTGAGCCAGTCGGCCGCGAGCGCCGCCGGGTGGGTGCCGCCGATGACGAACCCGAAGAACCGGCCGGAGGGCATCGCCGTCAGGCCGGGCTCGAGGGCGCCTGCCAGCAGGTCGATCACCTCGGCGGGATCGGTGGGTCCCTCGGGCAGGTCACGTCCCAGCCGCTCGATCAGCTCCGCGGCGCCGGCCGTCGGCGGCACGTCGCGCGTGTCGAGGCTCCGCAGCCAGTCCAGCGCGTGCGCGTGCGCCCGGGCGAGCGGTGCTGCTGCGGTGGTCTCGGGATCGGGCACGCGGACATCCTCGTACCCTCGTGGCGTGCCCGTCGAGTCCCTGTCGCCCGCTGTCTGGCGCCACCGCGCGGCCGCGCACGAGGCCCGGCTGGCGCCGTACGTCGAGCCCCACCTCGCGCGCCGACGGGCCGGCGAGCAGCACCCCGTGCACGACTTCCTCTTCTCCTACTACTCGCAGCGGCCCGCGCAGCTGCTGCGATGGCACCCGGGCTACGGCGTCGCGCTGGAGGACGCGCGCGAGTACGACGGGCTCAAGGGCTACCGCGACGGGAGCGTGTCGGCGGCGTACGTCGCGGCGCAACGACCGCTGGTCGAGTCGATCCACCGCCTGCTCGTCGCCACCGCGTCGCGACCCGCGCACACCGGCTGCTTCGGGCTGCACGAGTGGGCGATGGTCTACCGGACCGACCAGACCCGCCACGCGCGGCCGCTGCGCCTCGGTCCCGCCGGCACCGACACGGTCGTCGAGCAGCACCGGGTCACGTGCTCCCACTTCGACGCGTTCCGGTTCTTCACCGCCGAGGCCCGCCCCCGCAACGCCCTCTCCCCCGGCCCCGACGACCGGCCCGCATTCGAGCAGCCCGGCTGCCTCCATGCCGGGATGGACCTCTACAAGCACGCGTTCCGGCTCACCCCGCTGGTGTGCTCGGACCTGGTGGCCGCCTGCTTCGAGCTGGCCTGGGACCTCCGGATCCTGGACATGCGGGCCGCGCCGTACGACCTGACCGGCCTCATCCTCGACCCCACCGGCGAGCCATGGACCCCGATCGAGATCGAGACGCCGACGGGCAAGCAGGAGTACGTCGAGCGTCAGCGGGCCCTCGCCGAACGGGGACAGCTCCTTCGGGCTGAGCTCATCGCGCAGTGCGAGCGCCTTGGTGGTCCCCGGTAGCCGGGATCCGTCCCGGGGGTGGGCCCTACTACGGTGGTGGGGTGACGGACGAACGGATCCTGGCGAGCTTCCTCACCGACGACGGGCGGCTCCACACGATCCCGTCGAGGCGGGCGAAGCTGCTCGTCGTCCTCGACCACCTCGCGCAGCGGTTCGAGCCCGGCCGGGTCTACCTCGAGTCCGAGGTCAACGACCTGCTCGCGACCGCGCACCCCGACGTCGCCGCGCTCCGCCGCTACCTCGTCGACGACCTCTTCCTCAGCCGCGAGGACGGTCGCTACTGGCGGTCGGGCGGCACGGTCGATGTCTGAGTCGACCGCGACGAGGGTCGAGGAGGGTCGCGTCTTCGACGACGAGGACTGGTACGGCGACGACCTCGGCGCCGCCCGGTTCACCGACTGCGCGTTCACCGACGTCGACCTCACCGAGGCCACGTCCCGCGGCGCGGTCTTCGAGCGGTGCACGTTCTCGGGCTGCCGCTTCAACTCCTCGACCCACGAGGCGACCGCGTTCGTCGCGTGCGAGTTCGCCCGGTGCAACTTCTTCGACGCCACGCTCGAGGGCTGCAAGCTCGGCGGCTCGGTGTTCACCGAGTGCACGCTGCGGCCGATCCGGGTCGTGGGAGGCCAGTGGAGAGGCGTGACGATCCGCGGCAGCAAGCTCGACAAGCTCGACCTCAGCGGCGTGGACCTGCGAGAGGCCGACCTCTCCATGTCCGACCTGACGCGCACGGTGCTGCGCGGCTGCCGGCTCGACGGTGCCACGCTGCGCCAGACCCGGCTCGTCGGCGCGGACCTCCGTGGCGCCTCCCTCGACCGGGTCGACCTGGCGGTCGCCGAGCTGCGCGGCACGAAGCTCGACCTGCCCGGCGCGGTGCTGCTCGCGGAGCTGCACGGGGCCGACGTCGACACCTCAGCCTGAACGGACCCGGAGCCCCGCCAGCACCAGGTCGACCCCGGTCGCGAAGTCGTGGGAGGGGTCGGCGCCGATCGGGTCGCTCTCGATCGCCCCCGCGCTGCCCGCCTGCCGGTGCAGCTGCTCGTCCGTCGTGTGGCCGAGCACGTAGTGCAGCAGGGTGCGGGACGCCGCGGCGGCCAGTCCCGCCGGGAGTCCGCCGCCTGCCAGCACGGCCACCAGCTCGTCGTAAGGCGCCCGGCCGCCGAGCCCGAACGCGCGGGCGGTCGCGACCACCTCCGCGCCGTCGCGGTAGGCCAGGCAGGAGTCGCGGAGGACCTGGCACGCGGCGCGAGCCCGACCCTCCCAGTCGTCGTCGGGCAGCGCACGCGCACCGCGCGCGAGCAGCTCGTCGGCCACCGCCGCGAGCAGGGCCTGCTTGTTCGGGAAGTGGTGGTAGAGCGCACTCGGCTGCACGCCCAGCTCGGCGCCGAGCCGGCGCATCGTGAGGTCGGCGAGCCCGTAGTCGTCGAGCACGGCGAGCGCTTGCGCGACGACGTCCTCCCGACGGTGCCGCACGTGACTCTCCTCTCGCGGGGGCGCGTTGACCACGCTTCGTCCGACACCCTAACCTGAACGCCGTTCAGGTTGACCCGTCACCGTCAGAGAGATACCGATGAACCGTCGCTCCCCCGCCACCGACGTGGCGCTCGTGGCCGGCTTCGCCGCCCTGATCGCCGCCGTCGCGATCCTCCCCGACATCAAGACCGGCGTCGGCGTGCCGTTCTCGCTGCAGACGTTCGCGGTGCTGCTCGCCGGCGCCTGCCTCGGCCCGGTCCGCGGCTTCCTCGCGGTGGTGCTCTACCTCGCGGGTGGGGCGGTCGGGCTCCCGATCTTCTCCGGCGGCGCCGCGGGCGTCGGGCACTTCACCGGCCCGACCGCGGGCTACCTCGTAGCGTTCCCCCTCGCCGCGGCGCTGTGCGGGTACCTCGTGCAGCGCAACCGCGAGCGCGCCACCGCCTTCTCGCTGGTGTTCACCGCCGGCCTCCTGAGCAGCTTCCTGCTCATCCACACGCTCGGCCCGCTCAACCTCGCCTGGCGGGCCGACCTGGCCGTGCGCGACGCGTTCATCTTCGACACCCAGTTCTTCCCCGGCGACGTCCTGAAGAACGTCGTGATGGCCCTCGTCGCCACCTCGGTCCACCGCGCCTTCCCCGACCTGCTCCGCGGCAGGAGGAACGACCCCGAACGTGAGCCGCAGCCGGCGTGAGCCGGATCGAGCTCCACGAGGCCCGGGTCTGCGCCGAGACCGGGCGCGGCGAGGTGGAGATCCTCGCGCCCACCACCGTGACGCTCACCGAGCCGCGGGTCGCCCTGATCGGTCCCAACGGCTCGGGCAAGTCGACCCTCGCGCGGCTGGTCAACGGCCTCGTGACGCCTCGCGCCGGCCGGGTGGTCGTCGACGGACTGGACGTCGCCCGCGACGGGCGGGAGGTACGCCGCCGCGTGGCGTTCGCCTTCACCGACCCGGCCGCGCAGCTGGTGATGCCCACCGTGGTCGAGGACGTCGCCCTGTCGTTGCGCCGCACCCACCCCGACCGGGACGACCGCACGCGGGCGGCGCGGGTGGTGCTCGACCGCTACGGGCTCGGCGACCTGGCCGAGCGCAGCGTGCACTCGCTCTCCGGCGGGCAGCGGCAGCTGCTCGCGATCGCGGGCGTGCTCGCCACCGACCCCGACGTCCTCGTCGCGGACGAGCCGACCACGCTGCTCGACCTCGCCAACACCCGCCGGGTCGCTGACCTGCTGTTCTCGCTCCGGCAGCAGCTGCTGCTGGTCACCCACGACCTCGACCTCGCGCTGCGGTGCGACCGGGCGCTGCTCCTCGACGGACGGCCGGGTGACGATGGACGGCGAGCCGGGCGAGGTCGTCGACCGCTACCAGGCGGGCGTCCCGTGAGCCACCTGATGGGCGCCTACCAGCCCGGCTCGACGTTCCTGCACCGGCTGCCGGCCGGCGCGAAGCTGCTGGCCATGACCGTGGTCAGCCTGGCCACGGTCGTCTACCGCTCGCCCGCCACCTCCGTCGCACTGCTGGTCGCGGTCGCCGGACTGCTCGTCGTCGCTCGGGTGCGCCTGGCCCTGCTGCTGCGGACGCTGCGCGGGCTGCTGCTCATGATGGGCCTGATCGCGGCGTACCAGGTCTGGCAGCAGGGCTGGCAGCACGCCGTCACCGTCGTCGGCGCCCTGGTCGGGCTGATCCTGCTCGCCACCGTGCTGACCGTGACCACGTCCGTCGACGAGCTGCTCGACACCATCACCCGCGGCCTCGGCCCGTTCCGCCGGCTCGGCGTGGACCCGGAGCTGGTGGCGCTGGCGTTCTCGCTGATGATCCGCGGCATCCCGACGACGATCGAGCTGGCCACCGAGACCCGGCAGGCCGCGATGGCCCGCGGCCTGGAGCGCAACCCGCGCGCGTCTCGTCACCCCGATGGTGCTCCGCACGGTCGCCCACGCCCGTGCCACCGGCGAGGCGCTGCACGCCCGCGGCGTCGGCGACTGACCTGGCCCTCTCAGTCCTCGTGATGGCGGCGCAGGCCGTACGTCAGGGCGTCGACGAGCGCACCCCACGACGCCTCGATCACGTTGGCGCCGACCCCGACCGTGACCCACGACCGGGCGCCGTCGGTGGTCTCGATGAGCACGCGGGTGATCGCGTCGGTGCCGTGGCCCTGGTCGAGGATCCGCACCTTGTAGTCGATCAGCTCGAACTTCGCGACCTCCGGGAACGCCTGCCCGATCGCCTCGCGCAGCGCCTGGTCGAGCGCGTTCACCGGTCCGTTGCCCTCGCCGGTCACGACGTACCGCACGCCCGCGGCGCGCAGCTTCACCGTCGCCTCCGACAGTGCCTCCTCGCCCGGCCGGGTCTCGGTGATGACCCGCCAGGACTCGACGTCGAAGTACGACGGGCGGCGGCCCTCCGCCTCCTCGACGAGCAGCAGCTCGAACGACGCGTCGGCCGCCTCGAACGTGAAGCCGCGCGACTCGAGCGCCTTGACGCGGTCGGTGATCCGGGTGACCAGGTCGCGGTCACCGGAGAGGTCGAAGCCGAGCTCGCGGCCCTTGAGCTCGATCGAGGCGCGGCCGGCCATGTCGGAGACGAGCAGCCGCATGTCGTTGCCGACGCCGACCGGGTCCATGTGCTGGTAGAGGTTCGGGTCCACCTTGATCGCGCTGGCGTGCAGCCCCGCCTTGTGGGCGAACGCGCTCGTGCCGACGTACGGCTGGCGGCTGGCGGGCGGCACGTTGGTCACCTCCGCGACCGCGTGCGCGATCCGGGTCGCCTCGGAGAGCAGGCCCGGCGGGCAGCACCGACCGGTCCAGCTTGAGCTCGAGGTTGGCCACCACGCTGACCAGGTCGGCGTTGCCGGTGCGCTCGCCGTAGCCGTTGATCGTGCCCTGCACGTGGGTCGCGCCCGCGTCCACGGCAGCGAGCGTGTTGGCGACCGCGCAGCCGGTGTCGTTGTGGCAGTGGATGCCGGCCCGGACGCCGGTCGTCTCGATGACGTCGTGCACCACGTCGGCGACCCAGCCGGGCAGCATGCCGCCGTTGGTGTCGCAGAGCGCGACCACGGAGGCGCCGGCGTCGTACGCCGTGCGGAGCACCTCCAGGGCGTAGTGCGCGGTTGGCGCGGTAGCCGTCGAAGAAGTGCTCCGCGTCGAGGAACACCTCCTGGCCCTCGGCCCGGAGGTGGCCGACGGTGTCGCGGACCATCGCGAGGTTCTCCTCGAGCGTGGTCCGCAGCGCCAGGTCGACGTGCCGGTCGTGCGACTTGGCGACCAGCGTGACGACGCTCGCTCCGGAGTCACGCAGCGCGGCCACCAGCGGGTCGTCGGCGGCGGCGACGCCGGCGCGACGGGTGGCTCCGAACGCCGCGAGCCTGGCGTGGCGCAGGTCCAGCTCCTCACGCGCCCGCCGGAAGAACTCCGTGTCCTTGGGGTTGGACCCGGGCCAGCCCCCCTCGATGTAGCCGACGCCGAGCCCGTCGAGGTGACGCGCGATGGTGAGCTTGTCGGCGACCGAGAGATTCAGACCTTCTTGCTGCGCACCGTCGCGCAGCGTCGTGTCGTAGACGTGGAACGAGCCCTGGAGGTCCATCTCTGCTCTCCGGTCGCTGGGTGGTCATCGGTCGGTCGGGCAACAAAAAACCTCCCGTGGGTACGAGAGGTGGGCGCGTCGGGGTGGTCGACGCGCTAGCGAATGATGATGGCGGTGCGGTGCTGCATGCCCGCCAGTGTGCCACGCACCGCGGGTCGCCGGGTCCGGTTGTCTCATCCCGCGAATTCGGCACGACTCGACCCGATTCAGGCACGACTCGACCCGATTCAGGCACGACTCAGCGGGAGAGGGGGTCACCGAGGGGGGCCCAGTCGGTGCCCCGGTCGGTGGCGAGCACGCCGAGGCCGAGCGCCGCGCCGACGACCAGGACCCACGCGACCACCCACGGCACGAGGGTCCGGCAGACCGGGTTGATCATCCGGCTCAGCGGGCCGCGGAACCGGGAGCCGCCGGGGCCGAGCCACAGCGCCAGCACGGTGACCAGGCCGCTCGCGAACAGCGTGACCTGGTCGCTGGCGGCGACGGCGTAGCAGATCAGGCCGCACGCCAGCCCGAGGCCGAGGCTCCACAGCAGGAGCAGCACCGCCCCGGGGATCGCCTGCACCGCGTGCCACGGCGAGGCGACGAGCAGCTGCAGCCCGTCGTACCACCTCGTCCCGCGGAGGGTACGGCGAGCGCCGGCCGCGGACGCCGCGAGCGACGCGCCACGGAAGAGCCAGGTGAGCACCGCGAGCACGGCGAGCGTCAGCCACGGGTAGGCCGCGACGGCGACCGCCCCGCCCAGCCCCAGGCCGATGAGCAGCAGCGCCCGTCGGGTGCGCTCGGCGAGCTTCGCCCGCGACGCGGGCAGCGCCTCGTCGAGGAACCGGGTGTCGCCGCCCTCCCCTGCATCCTCGTCGCTCTCGTCGTCGAAGAAGCTGACCGTGCGCTCGTGCGACGCGGCCGCGACCGCCAACGGGACGGTGAAGGGGTCGTCACGCTCGGCGGGCGGCGCCGCCTCGACCACCACCGGCATCGGACCCCCGACCGCCCAGTCGCGGATCCGGTCGAGCGTCGGACGGCGGGTCGGGTCGGGGTCGAGGGCGGCGTGAACGACCCGCCGCAGGTCGTCGGGCAGGCCGGTGAGGTCGTGCTCGCCGCGCCGGACCCGGTCCATGATCGCCATCGACGGGCCGCGGCCGAACGGCGGGCGGCCGGTGCCGGCGAACGCGACGGTCGCGGCCCAGGAGTGGACGTCGGACGCCGTCGTCGCGTCGTCGCCGTGCAGGATCTCGGGCGCGAGGTAGCCCGGCGTGCCGAGCAGCCAGCCGGTGTGGGTGAGCCGCGGGTCGTCGGCCACCCGCGCCAGCCCGAAGTCGATCAGGATCGGGGTCCGGCCCTCCATCAGCACGTTCGACGGCTTGACGTCGCGGTGCAGCACGCCGACCGCGTGGACGGACGCGAGCCCCTCGGCCAGGCACTCGGCGAACCACCGGAGGTCGTCGCCGGCGAGCGGGCCCTCCTCGGCGATGTGCTCGTGCAGCGACAACCCGGGGACGTAGCGGGTAGCGACGTACGGGATGTCGCCGTAGGGGTCTGCGTCCACGATCTCGGCGACCCAGCGGCTGCGGATCCGCGAGAGCGAGCTGACCTCCCGGGCGAGCCGGGCGCGGGCCTCGTCGTCGCCCACGATGTGGGGGCGCAGCACCTTCAGCGCGACCCGGTGCCCGTCGTCGCGCCGGGCCAGATGGACGACCCCCATGCCGCCCTCGCCGAGCCGGGTCAGGACCCGGTAGCCGCCGACCCGCAGGTCGGCGGGGGCCGACTCGCGGCGCGAGGACGTCGTCACGCAGTCGAGGGTACTTCGGCGGGTTCGGTTTCCTCCGCACGTGCGGCGTGGGCTCGGGGACGAGCACGTGAGGGCCTAGGCGACGGTTAGGCTGCAGTCTCCCGATGCCGACCGTGAGGACACCGCGTGAGCCACGAGCGTGACCACGCCCGGCCCGGCCCCGTGGAAACGGCGACGTACGTCGCGTTCTCGCGCACCTGGGAGGCTGCCTCCCGACTCTCGCCGGTCCCCAAGCACCGGTTGCAGCAGCGGGTGCGCGACTACTTCCGCTGGCTCTGCCACCGGATCGAACCTGCCGTGGTCCTCGAGATCGGCGCCCACGAGGCCTCCTTCAGCCGGTGGGCCCGGGCTGCGCTGCCGCGCGCCCGGGTGCAGGCGTTCGAGGCCAACCCGCACGTCCACGCGAAGTACGTCGACGAGGTCTCGGCCGCCGGGGTCGACTACCGCAACCTGGCGGTCGGGCCGGTCACGGGCGAGCTCGAGCTGAACCTGCCACTCGAGATCGCGGGTCAGCCGCGTGCCCTCGACAGCCACATGGCCTCGCTCGCGATGCACCGGGAGTCCGGCGACTCGATCGCAGTGACCGTGCCGAGCGTGCGCCTCGACGACCACGTCGCCCTCGCCGACGGCGAGCGGGCGGTCGCCTGGATCGACGTCGAGGGCGCCAACGACGCGGTGCTCCAGTCGGGCCCGGCCGTGCTCGACCGGCTCGACGCCGTGCACATCGAGGTCGAGGGCAGGCCGACGTGGGAGGGCCAGTGGCTCGACACCGACGTCGCCCATCACCTCGCCGCGCACGGCCTGGTGCCGGTCGCGCGCGACCTGCAGAAGCCCTACCAGTACAACGCGATCTACGTGCGCACCGGACTGGTGCACGAGCCGAAGGTGATGCGGAAGGCGGCGGAGATCCTCCAGCGCTCCTGACCCGGTCCTGTCAGCAGACCCGGTGCATCCACCCGAAGGTGTCCTCGGCGCGGCCGAACTGCACGTCGACCAGCGACTGCCGGATCTTCATCGTGAGCTCGGTCGACGCCGGCGCGGGTGACTCCCCCGCCGCCGACTTGAGGGTGCCGACCGGGGTGACCACCGCCGCGGTGCCGCAGGCGAAGATCTCGACGATCTCGCCTGACGCGACGCCCGCGCGCCACTCGTCGAGGGAGAACCGGCGCTCCTCGACCTGGTGGCCGAGCTTGCCGGCGAGCTCGATGATGCTGGCCCGTGTGATGCCCTCGAGGATGGTGCCCGTCTGGGGGGTGACGATCCGGCCGTCGGCGTGCACGAAGTAGAGGTTCATGCCACCGAGCTCCTCGATGTAGCGGCCCTCCTGGGCGTCGAGGAAGACCACCTGGTCGCAGCCCTGGTCGATCGCCTCCTGCTGCGCCACGAGCGAGCTCGCGTAGTTGCCACCGGTCTTCGCGGCACCCATGCCGCCCCGCCCCGCGCGGGTGTACTCCTCGGTGAGCCAGAGCGTCACCGGCTTCACGCCGCCCTTGAAGTAGGCACCGGCGGGGCTGGCGATCACCATGAACGTGACGTGCTGGGCCGGCCGGACGCCGAGGAACACCTCGGACGCGAACATGAACGGCCGCAGGTAGAGGCTCTTCTCACCCTCACTGTCGGGCACCCACCGCTGGTCCTGGGTGACCAGCGAGTCGACCGCGGAGACGAAGTGCTCGACCGGCAGCTCCGGGAACGCGAGCCGGTGGGAGGAGCGCACCATCCGGGCGGCGTTCTCCTCGGGCCGGAACGTCCACACCGAGCCGTCGGCGTGCCGGTAGGCCTTCATGCCCTCGAACGTCTCCTGCGCGTAGTGCAGGACGGCGGTCGCGGGGTCCAGCGTGAGCGGACCGTAGGGCGTGATCCGGGCCGCGTGCCAGCCGGCCGCCGGCGTCCACTCGGCGGTGAACATGTGGTCGGTGAAGTGGGTGCCGAACCCCGGGTTGGCGAGGATCTCGGTGAGGCGCTCCTCGGGCACCGGCGCCGGGTTCGGGGTCGTGCTGATCTGCATCGAGCTGGACATGGGGTCAACCTATCCGAGGGTCTGGAGCCCTTTCGAGGGCGCAGGACGGCGTCAGGCGAGGCGGGAGGCCACGGCGTCGCCGATCTCGGACGTACGGCGGCGCCGGCCCGCTACTCGCTCCGCCAGGTCGTCGACGACGGCCTGGTCGAGGCGGGCCGCGGACTCGGCGTACCCGAGGTGGTCGAGCAGCAGGCTCGCGGAGAGGATCGCGGCCGTCGGGTCGGCGACACCCTGCCCCGCGATGTCGGGGGCGGAGCCGTGGACCGGCTCGAACATCGAGGGTGCGGTCCGGTCGGGGTTGATGTTGCCGCTCGCGGCCAGCCCGATCCCCCCGGTGACGGCGGCCGCGAGGTCGGTGATGATGTCGCCGAACAGGTTGTCGGTGACGATCACGTCGAACCGCGAGGGGTCGGTGGTCATGAAGATCGTGGCCGCGTCGACGTGGAGGTAGTCGACCTCCACCTCGGGGAACTCCTGCCCGACCTGGCCCACGATCCGCGACCAGAGGGCGCCGGCGTGGACGAGGACGTTGGTCTTGTGCACGAGCGTGAGCCGGCGGCGGGGCCGCGCGGCCGCTCGGGCGAACGCGTCGCGGACGACCCGCTCGACGCCGTAGGCCGTGTTGAGCGAGACCTCGGTCGCGACCTCCTGCGGGGTGCCGACCCGGATCGCGCCGCCGTTGCCGGTGTAGGGACCCTCCGTGCCCTCGCGGACCACCACGAAGTCGACCTCCCCGGGCTCGGCCAACGGCGAGGCGACCCCCGGGAAGATCCGGGACGGCCGCAGGTTGACGTAGTGGTCCAGGGCGAAGCGCAGCTTCAGCAGCAGCCCGCGCTCCAGGATCCCCGGCGGCAGGTTCGGGTCACCGGGCTTGCCGCCGACCGCGCCGAGCAGGATCGCGTCGTGCTCACGGATCTCGGCGAGCACCGAGTCGGGCAGCACCTCGCCGGTGGAGAGGTAGCGCTCGGCGCCGAGGTCGTAGCGGGTCTGCTCGAACGTGGCGTCGGGCACCGTCTCGAGCACCTTGAGCGCCTCGGCGGTGACCTCGGGTCCGATCCCGTCGCCGCCGATGACCGCGATCCGGTGGCCCTGCACGGGCTGAGTCGTCATGGGCTCCGAGACTAGTTGTCGTCGGGTGGCTCGCCGCCGTTGTCCCGCAGGTCGAGCGAGGCCTGGACCGCCTCGTGGCTGCGTGGGTTCTCGGGATTGTGGCTGGCCGGACCCCAGTCGGGGTACATGTCGTACATCGGTCCTTCTCCTGGGTACGTCGAGTGCGTGATCAGTGGGCTGATCGAGTGGGTGACGTCACCGCGGCGGGTGGGGTCGACGTGAGGCTCACGGATCGCGCGAGGCCGTCGGACCGGTGCGGCGGAGAGGCGGGTCGCGCGATGCTGCCGGCGTACCCGCCGCGGAGACGGATGAGTCCTGATTTCAGATGGATCAAGGGGCCGCAACGCCGAACTCCGCGGCGAGGTGGCCCGCTTGTCAGGCCTCGCCGCGGCAGTCGATGAGTACGAACACGCTCCGCATGGTGGATCGAGCGTACGACGAGCCGGCCGACCCCGCAGCCGAGTTCGCAGATCCGTTCGGTATGCGAGACGGACGTTCCGGAATGAAAGACTCGCCGCATGAGCGCACCCCCGGAGCTGCCCGACGTCGTCCGCCGCGCGTTCGACGTGTCACGCCGTGCGGGCTACGTGTCGTTCTGCCGCAACGAGACCGGTCGACTGCTGGCGATGCTGGCCGCGACCCGCGACGGCACGCTCGCCGAGTTCGGAACCGGGACCGGGGTCGGCACCGCGTGGCTGCGCTCCGGCGTCCGCGAGGAGGCCAGGATCCTGACGGCCGAGCTCGATCCCCGGCTGGCCGGCGCCGCCGCCCAGATCTTCGAGGACGACCCGCAGGTCGAGGTGCGGGCGGCCGACTGGTCGACCCTCACCGACGCCGGACCGTTCTCCCTGCTCTACCTCGACTCGGGGGACCCTCGCTCGGTGCGGGTCGACGCCGTCGCAGACCTGGTGGAGGAGGGCGGGATCGTGGTGCTCGACGACTTCACACCATGCGAGATGTGGCCCCCAGTGTTCCAGGGCCGGGTCGACACGCTGCGCGAGGAGTGGCTCACCGACGAGCGCTTCACGACGGTCGACGTGATGGTCGCCCCCGACGCCTCCACGCTCATCGCGACGAGGCGCTGACCGGCTCCATCCCGACCGCCGCCCGCGGACGCAACCCCCACCCCACGAGAGCCCATCCGGCGTAGCTCGCCACGAGGCTCACCTCGTGGAACACGTTGTCACCGACCGCGATCGCAGCGAACCCCAGCAGCGAGACCAGCGCCAGCCCCGCGCCTGCCAGGACGTAGGGCGTGCGTCGTAGGCGGAGCGCCCACAGCACCCCACCGACGGTGAGGAACACGAAGCCGAGCAGGAAGGCGAGGAAGCTCGCCTCGGCAGGCTCCCCCAGGGCGGCCCAGGTGACGCCGTAGGCGAGGGCGAAGAGCACCTGCAACGCGACTCCCGCGAACACCAGACGCGACCCCCACCGGCTGAGGCCAGGGGCGGCGTGCACCAGGTCGCGGGCCACGCTGCCCGCGAGCAACCAGCCGAGGACCTGGGTGACCGCGAAGACGCCGGCTGCCGGCCCGCCGTCGCCGCGGACGAGGCCCGTGGACTCGGCGAGGACCGGTGTGGCGAGCAGGAACGTCGAGAGTACGGAACGGGTGAGTGATGACATGGTCTGCCTCCCAAGGGGTTCACTGACGGACACGGCGACGCTAGGTCCCCGCGTGGGTGGCCGTCGTCCCCACTGAGGACGACTGCGTCATCTGTCTCAAGGCGGATGCCGGGACCGCCGACGCTCACTAGATTGCGAGGATGCAGTGGCCCGGATGGGGTCGAACGGCGTACCTCGCGGTGGTGACCGTGCTGGTGGCCTCGGCCCAGGCGCAGGCGTGGATCGGGCCTGCGGACGTCCCGGGCGGCCGTGCGCTCGAGGCTGCGCTGCTCGCTGCCTGCACGCTGCCGCTGCTGCTCCGCGGTCGACCACTCGTGGTGTTGCTCGTCGTGCTCGCCGCCGCCGCCGGGTTGTGGGTCATCGACAGCTCCACCGGTCAGCCGTGGTTCGCGGTGCTGCTGGCGCTCTACGGTCTGGGGAACCGCGGTGACACCCGCTCCGCGGTGATCGGCTGCTCAGCCGTCGCCGCGGGGGTGGCAGCCCTCGACCTACCCAGGCTCCGCGACGGTGCCGACATCTCGGATGTCGTACCGGCCTGGCTCGTCATGGCCGGCGTCTTCGCCTTCGGCCGCTGGATGCGGCACCGCTCCGACGAGCGGACGGCACTGCTCGCGCGCACCGCCCGGCTCGAGGCCGAGCGCGAGGCATCGGTCGCCGTCATGGCCGCCGAGGAGCAGGCGCGCATCGCGCGCGAGCTGCACGACCTCGTGGCGCACGCGTTGGCGGTGATCGTGGTCCAGGCACAGGCCGGTGAGCGGGTGGTCGGGACCGATCCGGACCGGGCTCGCGAGGCGCTGGCAGCCATCGAGGACGTCGGGCGGGAGGGCCTCGTCGAGCTGCGTCGGCTGTTGGACGTGCTCGACCCGGTAGTCGAGGAGTCCGACGCGTCCCGCCCGGGACTCGCGCAGCTGGAGGAGCTGGCAGGCAAGGTCCGTGCCACCGGGGTGCCGGTGGAGGTGCACGTGACGGGGACCCCCCGGTCGCTGCCTGCCGGGCTGGATCTCTCCGCGTACCGGATCGTGCAGGAGTCCCTGACCAACACCCTCAAGCACGCCGGCCCCGCGAGCTCCCGGGTCGCGGTTCACTACCGGCCGCACGAGCTGGAGGTCGAGGTGGTCGACGACGGGGCCGCGTCCGCGGCGCGCGGGGGCGGACTCGGCCGGGGGTTGATCGGGATGCGCGAGCGCACCTCGCTCTACGGCGGCTCCCTCGACGCCGGTCCGCGGGCCGACGGAGGCTTCCGGGTGCGCGTGACGTTCCCGTTGGAGGCGACGTGACGGTCCGGGTGCTGCTCGTGGACGACGAGCAGCTGGTGCGGACCGGGCTTCGGATGATCCTGGACTCCGAGCCAGGGCTGGAGGTCGCGGGCGAGGCCTGCGACGGGCGCGAAGCACTCGAAGCGGTCGACGCGCTCGACCCGGACGTTGTGCTCCTCGACCTGCGGATGCCGGTGCTCGACGGCATCTCGGCCATCCGCGAGCTCGTGGCGCGCGGCGTCCGTGCCCGCATCCTGGTGCTGACGACCTTCGACACCGACCGCAACGTGGTCGACGCGCTGCACGCCGGAGCGATCGGGTTCCTCCTCAAGGACGCGCCGGCCGAGCAGCTGACCGCAGCGATCCGCGCCGCGGCCACCGGTGACGCGGTACTGGCCCCGACCGTCGCGCGACGGGTCACCGAGGAGCTCGCACGACGCCGTACACCAGAAGGCATCGGCAGCCTGGAGGCGCTCACCGAGCGCGAGCGCGACGTCCTCACGCGGATGGCGGAGGGCATGTCGAACGCCGAGATCGCCGAGCGGCTGTTCATCAGCGAGGGCACCGTGAAGACTCACGTCGCCCGGATCCTGCAGAAGCTCGGGGTGCGCGACCGCCTGCAGGCGGTGGTCCTGGCCTACCGCGGCGGCTGAGGTCTCCGCACGTCGATCGGCACGGTGCACGCCGGAAGCATCCACTGCGTGAGCGGTCCGATGGCGACCGCGTAGGCCACCGTCCCCACCCCCAGCGCACCGCCGAGCAGCAGGCCGAGCGCCACCACGGACACCTCGAGGGCGGTGCGCACCAGCCGCAACGAGCCACCCGTGCGGCGCGCCAGACCGGTCATCAACCCGTCCCGAGGGCCGCGGCCGAGCTGCGCACCGATGTAGAGGGCGGTGGCGAGTCCGTTGAGGACGACGCCCGCCACCAGCAGCCCGATCCGCCAGCCGAGCAGCGCGGGTCGGTCGAGCAGCGCCAGCGTCGCGTCGGCGGCCAGCCCGACGACGATCGCGTTGGACACCGTGCCGAGGCCGGGCACCTCGCGCAGCGGGATCCACAGCAGCAGCACCACGAAGCTGACCAGGATCACGGCCTGGCCCAGCGAGACGGGGACGTGCCGGGCGAAGCCGGAGTGGAGCACGTCCCACGGCGCGAGCCCAAGGGCACCGCGGACCATCAGGGCGAGCGAGACGCCGTAGAGCACCAGCCCGAAGTACAGCTGGGTGAGTCGGCGCGGCAGCCGGCCCGCCCGGAGCTGCGCGATCGGGCCGAGGTCGGTGAGGGCACGCCGTCCCGGGTCTCCGGCGACGGTCACACGAGGCTGACCGCGCGGACCGCGGTCGCGTCGATCGACTCCTCGATCTCGGCCAGCGTCTCGGTCGGGATGGCGGAGTCGACCGAGAGGGCCACCAGCGCGGAGCCGCCCTTCGCGTCGCGCGCCACCTGCATGCCGGCGATGTTGACCCTCGCGTCGCCGAGGATGCGGCCGACCGTGCCCACCATGCCGGGTCGGTCCTCGTAGGTGAGGAACGCGAGGTGGTCGGTGGGCTCGAGGTCGACGTCGAAACCGTTGACCTCGACCAGCCGCTCACGCTGACCGATCCCGACGAGGGTGCCGCTCACCGAGACCTGCGAGCCGTCGGCGAGCGTGCCGCGGATCGTGATCAGGTTGCGGTGGTCGGGACTCTCGCCGTCGGTGACCAGTCGCACCGACGTGCCGCGCTCGGCGGCCAGGAGCGGCGCGTTCACGTAGGAGACCTGGTCCTCGACGACGTCGCTGAAGATGCCCTTGAGGGCGGCGAGCTCGAGCACCTTCACGTCGAACTCGGTGATCTCGCCGCGCACCTCGACGTCGACCTGCTGGGCGACCTCGCCGGCAAGGCCGGTGAAGATCCGGCCCAGCTTCTCGGTCAGCGGGATGCCGGGCCGCACGTCCTCGGCGATCACGCCGCCCTGGACGTTGACCGCGTCGGGCACCAGCTCGCCGGACAGCGCGAGCCGCACGGACCGGGCCACCGCGATGCCGGCCTTCTCCTGAGCCTCGTCGGTCGAGGCACCGAGGTGCGGGGTGGCGACGACGTTCTCGAGCTCGAAGAGCGGGCTGTCGGTGCAGGGCTCGGTGGCGAACACGTCGAGCCCGGCGCCCGCGATCCGGCCGGTCTTCAGCGCGTCGTAGAGGGCCGCCTCGTCGACGATCCCGCCGCGGGCCGCGTTGACGAGCACCAGGTGCGGCTTCGCCCGCGCCAGCTCCGGGGCCCCGATCAGACCGACGGTCTCGGACGTCTTCGGCAGGTGGACGCTCATGAAGTCGGCCTCGGCGAGCAGCGTGTCGAGGTCGACCAGCCGCACCCCCATCTGGGCGGCCCGACCGGCCTGGACGTAGGGGTCGTAGGCGATCACGTTCATCCCGAACGCGCTCAGCCGCTGGGCGACGAGCACCCCGATCCGGCCCAGCCCGACGATCCCGACGGTCTTCTCGTAGAGCTCGATGCCGGTGTAGCGCGAGCGCTTCCACTCGCCGCCCCGCAGCGCGGCGTGGGCGGGCGAGAGGTGCCGGGCGGCGGCCAGCATGAGGGCGACCGCGAGCTCGGCGGCGCTGACGATGTTGGACGTCGGCGCGTTCACGACCATGACCCCGGACTGGGTCGCGGCCTTCACGTCCACGTTGTCGAGGCCGACACCGGCCCGCGCCACCACCTTCAGACGACGCGCGACGCGCAACGCCTCGGCGTCGACCTTGGTCGCCGACCGCACCAGGATCGCGTCGACGTCGCCGATCGCCGCGAGCAGCTCGGAGCGGTCGGCGCCGTTGCACTGGCGGATCTCGAAGTCCGGGCCGAGTGCCTCCACGGTGGCTGGGCTGAGCTCCTCGGCGATGAGTACGACGGGCTTGCCTACGTCTGGTGCAGTCACAGCGGGGTCCTCGGGATGTCCTCGGGAATCGGGAAGGAGGTCGCACGACGCTGTGCCCAGCCAGGGTAGCCCACGGTCCCGGACCCCGACGTCCCGGTGGCCGACCCCGAGAAGCCCTCAGGGTCCGTCGGGGGTCCGGCCGGGTGTGCTCCCCGATGTGCTCACCGGGTCCCGCCCGCGAGGCTGCGGGACATGATCACAGTCGACCACCTGTCCAAGTCCTACCGCGGGGTGCCCGCGGTCGACGACGTCTCCTTCACCGCCCGTGCGGGCCGGGTCACCGGCTTCCTCGGGCCCAACGGCGCCGGCAAGTCCACCACCATGCGGATCATGGTCGGCCTCACGCCGGCCACGACCGGTTCGGTCGAGGTGCTCGGCGGCCGGTACGCCGAGCTGCCGAACCCGGGCCGCGAGGTCGGCGTCCTGCTCGACGCCTCCGCGCAGCACGCCGGCCGCACCGGCCGCGAGATCCTGACCGTCGCGCAGCGGACCATGGGCCTACCGGGGTCCACGGTCGACGCGATGCTCGAGCGGGTCTCCCTCACGCCGGCCGAGGCCGAGCGCCGGGTCCGTCACTACTCGCTCGGCATGCGGCAGCGGCTCGGGATCGCCACCGCCCTGATCGGCGACCCGGCCGTCCTGATCCTCGACGAGCCGGCCAACGGCCTCGACCCGGCCGGCATCCGGTGGATGCGCGACCTGCTGCGGGACTACGCCGACCAGGGCGGGACCGTCCTGCTCTCCTCGCACCTGCTGCACGAGATCGAGGTCATCGCCGACGACCTGGTCGTCATCGGGCGTGGCCGGATCGTCGCGCAGGGCACCAAGCAGGAGCTGCTCGAGGCGGCCGGGACCCTCGTCGACAGCGTCGACAACCCGCGGCTGTCGTCGGCACTCGCGGCCGCCGGCGCCACCGTCACCGTCTCGGGCGGCGCGCTGCACACCGACGCCGACACCGCGCTCGTGGGCGACGTCGCCCTGACCGCGGGCGTCGCCCTCACCGAGCTCCGCGGCGCCGACAGCGCCGGCCTGGAGGAGATGTTCCTGGAGCTCACCGCCGACTCCCAGCGCGACCAGCTGGGTTCCGACCTGGAAGGAGCAGCGTGATGACCACGCTCATCGCCGCACGGCCCGCCGACCGGCCCGCCGCCGTACGACCCCGGATCGAGCCGATCCCGACGAGCCGCGTGATCGGGGTCGAGCTGCGCAAGATGTTCGACACCCGCAGCGGGTTCTGGCTGCTGGCGAGCATCGGCATCGCCTCGGTGCTCGCCACGGGTGCGGTCATCCTGTTCGCGCCGGACGACGCGCAGAACTACGAGACGTTCGCGTCCGCGGTCGGGTTCCCGATGGCCGTGATCCTGCCGATGATCGCGATCCTCGCGGTCACGAGCGAGTGGAGCCAGCGCGGCGGTCTCACGACGTTCACGCTGGTGCCCAGCCGGGGCCGCGTGATCGCGGCCAAGGCTGTCTGCGCTGCGGCGATCGGGGTGGTGTCGATGTTCGTGGCACTCGGCGTCGGGGCCGTGGGCAACCTGCTGGGGACGGCCATCTCCGGGGCGCCCACGACCTGGGACATCACGCCGGCGGAGTTCGCCAACATCGTGCTCGCCAACGTGCTCGGCATGGCCGTCGGCTTCATGCTCGGCGTGCTGATCCGCAGCTCGGCCGCCGCGATCGTCGGCTACTTCGTGTACTCCCTGGTGCTGCCGACCGTCTTCGCCATGCTGGCGGCGTTCCAGGACTGGTTCCAGGACCTGCAGCCCTGGGTCGACTTCAACTTCGCCCAGACCCGGCTGTTCGACGAGACGCTGACCGGTAAGCAGTGGGGCCAGCTCGGGGTCTCCGGTCTCATCTGGCTGGTGATCCCCCTGACGATCGGCCTGCTGAGCCTGCGCCGGTCCGAGGTGAAGTAGCCCGATCCCTGGCGCGACCTGCACCCCCCCTGCCACGATGCGGCACGTGGGGGTGCAGGACGTCGCCGAGCGGTTCGAGCCCGCCAACCTCGAGGCCTGGGCGACCTGGTTGGCGTCCCACCATGCCGACACGCCAGGCGTCTGGCTGGTCACGCCGAAGGCGAGCAGCGGACTGCGCACGTTCGACTACGAAGCCGGCGTCCTCGAGGCGCTGCGCTTCGGCTGGGTGGACTCGACCCAGCGCACGGTCGACGACGTGCGGACGATGATGTGGTACGCGCCGCGACGGCCCGGCAGCGTCTGGACCCGCAACAACAAGCAGCGGGTGGCCAGGCTCGAGCGCGAGGGCCGGATGGAGCCCGCCGGTGCAGCGGCCGTCGCGGCGGCGAAGGCCAGCGGGATGTGGACCCTGATGGACGACGTCGAGGACCTGGTGGTGCCCGACGACCTCGCCGCCGCCTTCGACCGGCACCCGACCGCGCGGGACCACTGGGACGACTTCTCGCCCTCGGCCCGCAAGGAGATGCTCGGGTGGATCGCCGTGGCGAAGCGCGCCGAGACCCGCGGGCAACGGGTCGAGGAGACCGCCCGACGGGCGGCGCTCGGCGAGCGGTCCCGCTGACCCGGCACGCGACACCTTTGCCCTTCGGGCCACCTACGAGCACGGTAGGGGCATGAGTCGTACCGACGGCCCGGACGAACTTCGGTCCGGAGCTCTCTCCGACGCGCGAGTCGCGCACCAGCGCCACCAGTACGCGGACGCGTACCGTGGCCTGTCCGAGGCCCGGCACCAAGGTGCGCTCCCCGACGACGACCTCCGGCTGCTCGCCGACGCCTCGTGGTGGCTCGGCCGGATCTCGGAGTACCTCACCCTCACCGAGGAGCTCCACCAGCGCTACCTCGACCAGGGCTCGATCGACCGCGCCGCACTGCAGGCCCTGGATCTCGGAGGCGCGTTCTTCATGCGCGGCGAACCCGCGGTCGGATCGGCCTGGCTCAGCCGTGCTCGGCGGCTGCTCAACGAGCAGCCGCGTGGCCGCGGCCACGGGATCCTGCTGTACGTCGACGTGTCGGATGCCCTGGCAGGACAGCAGCTCGACGTTGCCATGGGCGGCGCCCTCGAACTCCAGCACCTCGGCCGGGACCTCGCCGACCCGACATTAGCGGCCCTGGGGCTGCTCTGCGAGGGCCTCGCAGAGATTCGTCGAGGCCGCTTTCCCGAGGGTTTCGCGCTGCTCGACGAGGCCATGCTGCCCGTGGTCTCGGGAACGGTCGACCCGGAGTTCGCAGGCAACATCTACTGCACGATCATCGCCGTCTGCGAGGAGGTCGCGGACGTGGTTCGTGCACGCGAATGGACGGAGGCGACCGAGCGATGGCTCGAGACGTTCAGCGATGCGGTCATGTTCCGGGGCGTGTGCCGGGCGCATCGGGTGCACCTGCTCGCGACGGTGGGCGACTGGGACCGAGCGGTCGCCGAGGCCGAGCAGGTGCTGATCGAACTGGCAGACTTCAACCAGGGAGCGATGGCCGAGGCGGAGTACCAGCTCGGCGAGATCCATCGCCTCCGTGACCGGCCCGATGCCGCACGCGCTGCGTACTTGGCAGCGGCCCGGCGGGGCAAGGATCCGCAGCCGGGGCTGGCGCTGCTGGAGGCTGCGACCGGGCAGCCCGACGAGGCGTGGGCGATGATTGCGTCGGCGGTGGCGTCGGCCACCGGTCCGTTCGCCTGCGCGCGGCTCCTGCACGCCCAGGTGGAGATCGGTCTCCGGTCCGGCCGCCTCGACGCGGCCCGGGCGGCCTACCAGCGGCTGCGCGACACGAGCGACACCTATGCCAGCCCGGGGTTCGTCGCCTGGGCCGATCGGGCAGAAGGCGCGCTGCACCTCGCGGAGGGCGAACCCGCCGCGGCGGTCGCACCGCTGGCGGCCGCCGCGGCTGGCTTCCACCGGATGGACTGCCACTACGAGCGGGCCGACGTCGAGGTGATGCTGGCGGCGTCCCACGCGGCCCTGGGAAACGCTGGGGAGGCGGAGACCCACCAGGAGGCGGCCGGCGGACTCTTCGCGCGGCTCGGTCTGGCCGTTCGTCCGATGCACCTCGCGGCACCGGCGGTTCCGGCTCCCGGAGGACTGACCGAGCGCGAGGTCGAAGTGCTGGCGAGGGTGGCGGCCGGCGACTCCAACCGGGCAGTGGGAACGGCGCTCTCGATCAGCGAGGCCACCGTCCGGCGCCACCTCGCCAACATCTTCCGCAAGCTGGAGGTCACCTCGCGCACCGCCGCGGCGGCATGGGCGCACCGCCACGGGCTGGGCTCGTGATCCAGGCTCCGGAACCAGCGTCCTGAGCGGGGGCTACACCATTCGGACCATCGCCCCTGGCAGGTGTCGCGCTCTAGTCGATGCCGGCCATCGCGGGAGTTCCTAGCGTGAGCTCACCGCTGCGGCCGACCAGGCCGAGGCTCAGGGAAGAGGCGACGATGGCCACTCTGGACGAGATCCCGACCACCTTCGAGGAGGCCAGGCTCGAGGCCTTCGCGGACCGGATGACGACGATGCTCAACGAAGCCTGCACGGCGTTGCTCGCAAGCATCGGCCATCAGACCGGCCTGTTCGCAGCCCTGAACGGCGCGGAGCCGCTCACCTCCCAGGAGGCAGCCCAGCGCGCCGGTCTCGATGAGCGCTACGTGCGGGAGTGGCTCAACGGGATGACGACGGCGCGCGTCGTCGAGTACGACGCCGCTACGCACACCTACTCCCTTCCCACCGAGCACGGCGCCTGGCTGGTCGACGAGGCGGGGGCCGAGAACCTCGCCCGGGTCGCGACCTTCATCCCCATGCTCGCGGAGGTCGAGCAGGGCATCGTCCACTGCTTCCGCGCCGGTGGCGGCCTGTCGTACGCCGACTACCCGCGGTTCCACGCCCTGATGGCGGAGGACAGCGCCGCGGTCTTTGACTCGACCCTGGTGCAGCGGACGATACCCCTGGTCGAAGGTCTCGACCGTCGGCTCAAGAACGGCATCGACGTGGCCGACATCGGCTGCGGGAGCGGACGCGCGATCAACGTGCTGGCGCGCGGCTACCCGAACAGCCGGTTCTGCGGCCTCGACTTCTCCGAGGAGGCCGTCGAGGCGGCGCGCGCGGAGGCGGCAGCGTGGGGCCTGGCCAACGCGACGTTCGAGGTCTGCGACGTGGCCACGCTCGACCGGCCCGGGTCGTTCGACCTGGTCACCGCGTTCGACGCCATCCACGACCAGGCGCACCCGGCGCAGGTGCTGGCTGCCGTCTCCGCCGCCTTACGCGCCGATGGTTGCTTTCTGATGGTGGACATCCACGCCGCATCGGCGGTCGAGGACAACCTCGATCTGCCGCTGGCGACGTTCATGTACACCGTGTCCACGATGCACTGCATGACGGTGTCGCTGGGGCTGGACGGCGACGGTCTCGGCACGATGTGGGGCGAGGAGCTCGCGACCCGGATGCTCGGCGAGGCAGGATTCGCCGACGTCGCCATCCACAGCGTCGAGGGCGACCCGTTCAACAGCTACTTCGTCGCACGCCGGGGCTGACCCGTGTCTGACCGTGCCTGACGAATGGCCTCACCAGCCGGCGCCGAAGCAGGTGAGCGGCAGGCCCTCGGCCGGGGCGAGCTCGGCCAGCACGTCAGCCGGCGCGCGGCCGGCGGCGAGGCCGCGGTGGAGGGCAGGGAGCGTGGCCCCGGCGAGGTCGTCGTTGACGGCGGCCGGCGCCGCGATCACGCAGCGGGCGCCGACGTGCTGCCACGCGACGGTCAGGCCGACCAGCTCCTCGGCCCAGCGGACCGTCGAGCGGCCGACCTCGCACGCCGACAGGACCACCAGCGACGGCAGCCGCGGCAGCAGCTCGACGTCGTAGCCGAACCAGGTGCCGTCGACCAGTGCCAACCCCGAGAAGAGCGGGTGCTCGTCGGCGTGGTGGCCGTGGGCGGCCACGTGGAGCAGGTCCACGCCGGCCGTCAGCCGGGCCACCGCGGCCGCGGTGGCCGCGGGGCCGGTCAGCACCCGGGCCCGGTCGCCCCAGGCGGTCGCGCACTCGCACACCTCCTGGTCGGCCCGCGGGACGCCCGGGCCGGCCACCAGGCCGGCCGTGGCCAACGGGCCCGCGGCCGGCGCGTCGGCCCACAGGGACGCCGATCGGGCGACGGTCACGGGACGGCCGACGAGGCCGGGGAGCATCGACCACGGGACTCCGGCGAGCCTGCCCGCCGGCACGACGACGAGCCTCCGGTCCCCGATCAGTCCGTGCAGCGGCGCCACCAGCACAGCCGCCAGGTCCGACAGCCGCGCGGCCAGTCCGCTGGTGACCCCCTCGCGGATCGCCGGCGGGAGCCCGCTGACCGCCGCCATGTCGAGGTCGGCCGCCAGGCCCGGCAGCAGCCGGTCGACCCGCGCCATGGGTGCCAGGGCCACCAGCTCCGTGCGCTCTGCGCTGATCGCCAGGGCGTGCAGCGTCCCGTGCGCGATCAGGTAGCTCACCAGCGCGTCGTCGCCCAGCCGGCCGCGGACCTCGTCCAGCTCGAGCGGCTCGAGCACCGTGCCCGCGCCCGGTCGGTACCACGCGTCCTCGCGGACCCGCTCGCGCAGCCGGGCCCGCTCCTCGGGCGGGCCTCCCGGCGGCAGCGTCCGGAGCGCGGTCAGCCGGTCGGCCGCGTCGGGGTCGGCCGGCGGCCGCACCGGGGGCACTCGCGCCACCAGCGCCCGTGCCCGCTCCGACCACTCGTGCACGACCGCGGGCCGGCCGTCCTCGACCGCCTGGTCGAGCCCGAGCCGCGCCAGGGAGCGGCCGTGCCCGACGAGCGAGCTCTGCAGGTCGAGGCTGCCGTACGACGACTGCCACGCGTGCAGGTCGGCGAGGCCGCGCCGGACCCGCTCGAGCGACGCTGCTCGACGGCCGGCCTGCCAGGCGGCCCGGGCGCGCACCTCCTCACGGAGCAGCCGGCTGCCGATCGGTTCGTCGACCCCCCGCGGCGGTGGAGGCACCCGCGCGGTGCCGACTCCGGGGGTGCGCACCGCGGCCAGCGCGAGGTGGAGCGCGACGTCGCTGCGCTCGGCCAGCAGCCCGCGTTCGGCCAGCCTGGCCTCGAGGTCGTCGGCGCGCTCGCGGAGCGAGCGCCACCACGCCGTGGTGCGGGTGCCAGGAGCGTCCAGTCGTCGACGTACCTCGCCCTCGAACGCGAGAGCCTCGGCGCGCAGCGCCCACTCCTCGTTCTGCCGACCGCGGAAGACGCGGGCGGCCCGCCGCGCCGCGACGGCGGCTTCGCCCGGCTGCACGAGCAGCAGCACCCGGGCACGGACGACGAGCGCCTCGCCCTGGAACTGGCGCAGCCGGTGCCGCGCGTAGGTGTGGACCGCGTCCTTGAGCAGACCGGCGGCGGCCATCGGCATGCCCGCAGCCGACAGCACCTCGGCCTTGTCGACCACGCCGACGGCCTCCGAGACCGGCGACAGCGGCGCGAGCACGGGTGCGGCCTCCTCCATCAGGCGCAGTGCCGAGACGAGGTCGCCCCGCAGCAGCTCGACGTACCCCAGGTTGTGGGTCGCCATCGCTCGTTCCACGGGGAGCGTCGAGCGGGCGCGGGCCTCGCCGAAGTCGTCAGCGGCGCTCGCGGTGTCGGCGCGCTGCAGGTGGATGTTGCCGCGGTTGAGGTGCAGCCGGCCGAGGAGGTCGTCGTCGTCGCGGACCAGCGGCTGGGCAGCCGCGAACTCGGTGAGCGCCTCGGCGTTCGAGCCACTGCGCATCAGGAGCAGCCCGAGCTGGGAGTGGACGAGGCCGAGCACCCGGTCGTCGAGCCCGTCGAGGGCCAGCGCCTGCCGACAGAGCTCGATCCCACTGGTGGGCGAGCCCTTCTCGGCCGTCGCGTGCGCCAGCGACTGCAGCGCGGTGGCCCGCTGGTTGTCGTCGCGGGCCCGGTCGACGGCGCGCGAGAGCAGCGAGACGGCGAGCGCGTGCCGGCCGGCCGTGCTCGCGTCCCGACCTCTCGCACTCAGCTCGTCGGCCGTCAGCACGTCACTCCCCTGGCGCTCCCGACCTTTCGGGCGCTCCCGGTGGCATCGCGGCGGCGCGCGCCGTCCGCAGCAGCCCGACCAGGCCGCCGTCGGGCAGCTCCTTCTCCTTCGGGGGGAGTGCCTCGAGCAACGACTGGGCGATCCGGCCCGCCTGGACCGGCGCCGCGAACGACGTCCCGCTCCAGAGCGCGAACCCGCCCACCGGTTTCGGTCCTGCGGCCGGGGGCAGCGCGGCCTCGGGCCGGCGGCCGTAGTTGTCCGGGTCGATCGCCTCCCGCCGCCAGTCGTACGCCGTGGTGCGGGCCCCCGGCTCGAGCCCGCCCTGGAACGGCGGCATGGTGCTGAGGAGCGCGGCGCCCGGCGCGTAGCACGTGACCCAGTCGCCGGTGTTGCTGAAGAGGGCCACCGAGTCGAGGTTGGGGTTGAGCGCTCCGACCGAGGTGACCGGTACCCGTGACGGGTCGTCGGGCAGCGGGCTGACGCCATTCGTCCACGGGGCGAACGCCGCGGGGTACTGCGGCCGGTCGATCCCGTCGTTGCCGGCCGACACCACGACGGCGCAGCCGCTCTCGCCGAGGATCGTCAGCAGGTTCTTGAACGTCGAGTCGACGAGCGCGTCGTCTTCGGGCGTCTCGTGGTAGTAGCCCATCGACAGCGACAGCACGTCGAGCCGGAGCCCGGTCGGCTGGCCGTCGCCGTCCGTCTCGCCGGCGGCGTCGCGCCGCACGAGCTCGGCGATCCCGGTCAGCGCCAGGATCAGGTCGCTCTCCGAGATCGGGCCCTCCGACGGGACGACCCGCCAGGTGAAGAGGTTCGCGTCCGGGCAGGCCTGGTGGACCAGGCCCGCGATGAAGGTCCCGTGACCCGACAGCGCGTCGAGGACGCCGTCGAGCGGGCCGACCCAGTCGCCGCCGACGTCCGGTGTGGGCGGCGTGGTGGAGGTCGCGTGTCCGATCGGGTCGCCCGGGGCGAGCTCGCGGTCGCGCTCCACGACCGGGTCGAGCCACGGGTGGAAGCCGCAGCCGGTGTCGAGGATCCCCACGGCGGGCCGGCGGTGCTCGAGCTCTTCGTCGCGACGCCGCGCCGGCGGCGCCCCGGCGTACGCCACTGGCTGCCGCCCGCCGTCGACGGTGCCGTACCCCGAGGACGGGTTGGAGGCGTGGTACGGGTTCGACGCGTGGTAGGGATTCGAGGCGTGGTACGGCGACGAGGCCAGCCCGACCAGACCGGTGAGCAGGTGGTCGAGCCCGACCCCGTTGAGGGCCTGGTTGCCCAAGAACAGTCGAGCCTGCTGGAGCAGCCGCCAGGCGTCCGGGGTCATCGGCAGCCGCTGCGCCACATCGGGCTCGGTCGGCTCGCCCTCGGCCTTCCTCCCGTCGTCGATCCGGACCGCGATCTCGTAGCGCGTCAGCCCGACCGGCTTCTTGCCCAGCCTGGTCTGCCGGGCCGGGTAGCCCCCGTCGTGGACCAGGGTCCAGCCGAACTCACGGGCCACCACGTCGTCGAGGTACTCGACGAGCGTGACGTACTCCCCGTCGAGGCGCTTCACCCGTCGGCCCGAGGCCTCGGCGCTCACGAGCAGCCGGTGGGAGATGTAGACGGTCGGTCGCGGGACGACCTCCCCGTTGCCGTCGCCGCGGTCCGGCAGGCTGACGGCGGTCTCGGGGTCGAGCGTGCGGCCTCCGGTGCCCCGCAGCGCGTCGGGTCCGGGCAGGGTGGGTTCGCGGTCGACGACCAGACCGGCGGGGACGTCGTCGTTGGTCCTGCGGATCATCACGGTGTGTCCTCTCCCACGGTCACAGGTCGAACGCGGCGGTGCCGAAGCGGGTGCCGTCGAGCTCGTCGGCGGTGGTCGACAGGATCAGACGGGTGGGCTCGCGCTCCAGCGCCGGGAACTCGAAGCGGCCCGGCGCGGTCACGACCGCCTCGGTGCGGCGGTCGCCCTGGACGGCGGTGACCGTCAGCTCGCTGGCGGGCGTCACCCAGCCGTCGACCCGGCACTCGGTGTCGGAGAGCTGGCGGACCCGGACCAGCAGCTGGAGCTCGTCGGCGTCGAACTGGAGCGTGACCGGCCCGGTCACGGTGGCCCGGGCGCCGACCAGCTGGTCGCTGCTGCTCGTGAGGACGAGCAGCTCGTACTCGACGTCCAGCGGGTCGGACGCCAGCTCGGCGTGCACCGTGCGCACCATCCGGTCCGCCAGGGTCGTCGGGGCGGGGTCGCGTCGCGCCCACTCCTCGGCCAGGCGGTCGAGCAGCGGGTCACGGGCGGGGGATTCGTTCATGACGAGCTCCTGTCGTCCAGCAGCGCCTTGAGCTTGCGCAGGCACCGCATCCGGGTGGGTCCGATGCTGCCCACCGGCATGCCGAGGTCACGGGCGATCCCGGCGTAGTCGGGGCGGTCGGCGAACGCGACCACCCGCAGCAGCATCTGGCAGCGCTCGTCGAGCGCGCCGACCGCGGACCAGAGCACGCTGCTCTCGTCGCGGGTGACCACCTCGGCCTCGGCCGAACGCTGCCGTGGGACCACCCGCTCCAGGGTGTCGTCCTCGACGAACGTCGTCCGGGACCCGGACTGCGACACCCGCCACGCCTCGCGGCGAGCGGTGGTCGTCAGCCAACCACCGACGGACTGCGCGTCACGCAGCCGGCCGGCGGACCGGACGAAGGCGACCCAGGTCGTCTGAACGACGTCCTCGGCCGCGTCCTCGGTCAGCGAGCACGCCCGCGCCACCTGCCACAGCACCGGCGTCATCAGGCGCACCAGGTCGTCGAGACCTCCGGTGTCGCCGTCGAGCCAGCGCGTGCAGCAGTCAGCGGCGCGGTCCCACGTCGTCGCCTCGGCGGGCGCGCCTGCTGCGGAGTCCTGGACGGCCATCCGGTCCTCGAGTGCCATGGTCACGCTGGATAGGAGAGACGGTGCCCTCCGGTGATACCCCCGGACGGCACCCTTGACTCAGCGTAGTGCTCCTGCTCCCGCGCTGTCGCCCGCGACGAGTTCGGCGGCGATCGTCGGGCCGGGTGTATCAGGGTCGGCGCGGCGTGCTCCTGAGGTTTCGAGTCGCCGGCCGATCCCCGGTCGGCCGACGTTCTAGGGGGAGACATGAAGAAGCGTTTCATCGCCGCAGCCGTCCCGGTCCTCGTGGCCGGCTCACTGGCCGCGGCCGCACCGAGCATGAGCCAGGCCGCGCCAGGCGCCGACGGTGCCGTCGCCAAGCCCACGCCGAAGGCCGCCAGCGCGCAGGCCGCTGTCACCCGTGCGCGGGCGGCCAGCAGAAGAAGGCCATCACCGGTGGCAGCTCCGACTGGAACGGCACCAACACGTCGATGACCGTGCCGGGCACGGTCCACCAGTTCCGTGGTCCGGGACACGGCAAGGACACCGTGTTCGTCACGGTGACCGCCCCCTGGACCTACGTCGGCGACACCGGCGACGTCGGCCGCGTCCGGGTCCTCCTCGACGGGGTGGACCTCAACCCGGGTGCATCGCTGCGGAGTACATCTACAGCGCCAACAACTACAGCGCGTTCGCCGGCCAGTACTGCGGGAAGGTGCAGGGCGGCGGCTTCCACGAGGTGCGCGTGATCCTCGAGTCGCAGAACGACGGCGACGGCAGCGACCACGCGTACCTCTACAACCCGATGGTCCACGTCGAGGTCGCTGACTGACGACGCGCAGACCGGGTGGCGTCCCGGTCCGGGGGGACGGGACGCCAGACGGGCACGGAGCAGGGGCCGTGCCCACGGTCCGGCCGGCAACCGGGGGGTGCCGGCCGGACCGCGACCCCGGCCATCCGGGTCTCGGGACCGGATGGCCGGGGTCGCGGCTCGTCCAGCGGGCCGGTTCGACGGGCGGGTTCAGCGGCTGGCGGGTTCAGCGGCTGGCGGTGCCCTCGGTGTAGTCCGAGTCGTGGCTCTTGACCCACGCCATCAGCTTGCGCAGCTCACGTCCGGTGCCCTCGATCGGGTGCCGCTCGCCCTCGGCGCGCAGCTCGGCGAACTCCTTGCCGCCGTTGTCCTGGTCGTCGATGAACCGCTGCGCGAACGTCCCGTCCTTGATCTCGGCGAGGATCGTCTGCATGTTCTCCTTCACCTGCGGCGTGATGACGCGAGGGCCGGAGACGTAGTCGCCGTACTCCGCGGTGTCGGAGACCGACCAGCGCTGCTTGGCGATGCCGCCCTCGTACATCAGGTCGACGATCAGCTTCAGCTCGTGGAGACACTCGAAGTAGGCGACCTCGGGCTGGTAGCCGGCCTCGATCAGGGTCTCGAACCCGTACATCACCAGCTGGCTGGCCCCACCGCACAGCACGGCCTGCTCGCCGAACAGGTCGGTCTCGGTCTCCTCGGCGAACGTGGTCCTGATGCCGCCGGCCCGGAGGCCGCCGATCGCCTTGGCGTAGGCCAGTGCGAGCGGCCAGGTGGTCCCGGACTCGTCCTTGTCGACCGCCACCAGCACGGGAACGCCGCGACCGTCGACGTACTCGCGCCGGACGAGGTGGCCCGGGCCCTTGGGCGCGACCATGAAGACGTCGACGCCCTCGGGCGGGGTGATGTAGCCGAACCGGATGTTGAACCCGTGGCCGAAGACCAGGGTGTCGCCCGGAGCGAGGTGCGGCGCGATCTCGTCGGCGTACAGGGTGCGCTGGACCTGGTCGGGAGCCAGGATCACGACGACGTCGGACTCCTCGACCGCCTCGGCCGGCGTGAGCACCCGCAGCCCCTCGGCCTCGGCCTTCGCGCGCGACTGGCTGCCCTCCTGGAGCCCGATCCGCACGTCGACCCCGGAGTCGCGCAGCGACAGCGCGTGCGCGTGCCCCTGGCTGCCGTATCCGATGACGGCGACGTTCTTGCCCTGGATGAGGGCGAGGTCGGCGTCGTCGTCGTAGAACATCTCGGCCACTGGTGGCTCTCCTTCTGTGGTGGTCGGTCAGCCGGCCGTGACGGCCGGCGGGGCGGGGATGGGGACCGGGCGCAGGGTGCGCTCGGAGATGGAGCGGGAGCCGCGGCCGATCGCGACGATCCCGGACTGGACGAGCTCGCGGATGCCGAACGGCTCGACCACCTTGAGGAAGCCGGCGAGCTTGTCGGCGTTGCCCGTGACCTCGACGGTGACGGCGTCAGGTGACACGTCGACGACCCGCGCCTTGAACAGCTGGACGGCGTCGAGCACCTGGCCGCGGCTGTCGGCGTCGGCCCGGAGCTTCACGAGCAGCAGCTCGCGGTTGACCGACCCGGCGTCGTCCAGCTCGACGACCTTGATCACCTCGACCAGCTTGTTGAGCTGCTTGGTGACCTGCTCCAGCGGCGAGTCCTCGACGTTGACCACGATGGTCATGCGGGAGATCTCCACGTGCTCGGTGGGGCCGACCGCGAGCGAGTGGATGTTGAAGCCGCGACGGCTGAACAGGCCCGCGATCCGGGCGAGCACGCCGGGCTTGTTCTCGACCAGGACGCTCAGCGTGTGGATGCTCATCAGAGGTCGTCCTCCTCGAAGTCGGGGGCGAGGTCCCGGGCGTACTTGATGTCGTCGTTGCTGGACCCGGCGGCGACCATCGGCCAGACCATGGCGTCGCGGTGCACCCGGAAGTCGACCACCACCGGGACGTCGTTGATCTCCATCGCCTTCTCGATCGTCGCGTCGACGTCGTCGGGGCTGTCGCACGCGAGGCCGGCGCAGCCGTAGGCCTCGGCCAGCTTCACGAAGTCGGGGATCCGCTTGGAGTGCAGGTCGGTGTTGGAGTACCGCTCGCTGTAGAACAGCGTCTGCCACTGACGCACCATGCCGAGCGACTCGTTGTTGATGATCGCGACCTTGATCGGGATGTCGTTGATCGCGCAGGTCGCGAGCTCCTGGTTGGTCATCTGGAAGCAGCCGTCGCCGTCGATCGCCCAGACCGGCAGGTCGGGCTGACCGACCTTGGCGCCCATGGCCGCCGGCACCGCGAAGCCCATCGTGCCGAGGCCTCCGGAGTTGATCCACTTGTTGGGCTTCTCGTAGCCCACGAAGTGGGCCGCCCACATCTGGTGCTGACCCACGCCGGCGCAGAAGATCGCGTCGTCCCCGGCGATCGCCCCGAGCCGCTCGGTCACCAGCTGCGGGGCCAGGCCACCGTCCTCGGGGGCGTCGTACCCGAGCGGGTACTTCTGCTTGACCCCGGCCAGGAACGCCACCCACGCCTCGTAGTCGCCGGTGTGGCCGGCGTCGACCTCCGCCTGGAGCGCCACGATCAGGTCGGCGATCACCTCGCGGGCGTCGCCCACGATCGGGACGTCGGCATGCCGGTTCTTGCCGATCTCGGCCGGGTCGATGTCGGCGTGGACGACCAGCGCGCCCGGCGCGAACGTGTCGAGGTTGCCGGTCACGCGGTCGTCGAACCGGGCACCGAGGCTGACGATCAGGTCGCTCTTCTGGAGCCCCGCCACCGCGGCCACGGTGCCGTGCATGCCGGGCATGCCGAGGTGCTGCGGGTGGCTGTCGGGGAACGCGCCGCGCGCCATCAGCGTCGTCACGACGGGGATGCCGGTCAGCTCGGCCAGCCGCGCCAGCTCGGCGCTGGCGCGGGCCCGGACCACGCCGCCGCCGACGTACAGCACGGGCCGGCGGGCCTCGAGCAGCAGCCGGGTCGCCTCCCGGATCTGCTTGGAGTGCGGCCGCGTCACCGGCCGGTAGCCGGGCAGCCGCAGCTCGCTCGGCCACAGGTAGTCGGTCGTGGCCTGCAGCGCGGACTTGGCGACGTCGACGAGCACCGGACCGGGACGGCCGGTGCTGGCGATGTAGAACGCCTCGGCGATCACCCGCGGGATCTCGGCGGGGTCGGTGACGAGGAAGTTGTGCTTGGTGATCGGCATCGTGATGCCGCGGATGTCGGCCTCCTGGAACGCGTCGGTTCCGATCGCGGCGGCGCCGACCTGGCCGGTGACGGCCACGATCGGGACGGAGTCCATGAGCGCGTCGGCGATCGGGGTGACGAGGTTGGTCGCCCCCGGCCCGGACGTCGCCATGCACACTCCGACCCGGCCGGTCGCGGCGGCGTACCCCTGGGCGGCGTGGCCGGCCCCCTGCTCGTGGCGGACGAGGATGTGCCGGATCGAGCTGTCCATGAGCGGGTCGTACGCCGGGAGGATGGCGCCTCCCGGGATCCCGAAGATCGTGTCGACGCCCGCTGCCTCCAGGGACGTGATCAGGCTCTTGGCGCCCGACATCTCGGTCATCTGGCTGTGTCGTCCTTCGTCATCCGGTACTGGGCCGCACCAACAAAAAGGCCCCTCCGTTGCGGGGCAACGAGGGGCGACGCGTCGACTGGTGCGATCAGTCGGCGCGTCCGGTGCGTACGAGAAGCTGCTGCGGCATGGCGTCAGCCTACGCGCCGGCCCTCGGGCCGTCAGCCTTAGTCTGGCATGCGTCCCGCATGGTGGGACAGCGGTCCCGGATCCTGGGCGATCCGCCCTCGGCAGCCGCTGCGGAGCCCCCCGGCGCGCGGGGGTCAGGCCCGGGTGAGGTCGGACAGGCGCTGCCGTTGCCGGCCGGCGTCGTCGAAGTTGGCCGGGTCGAGCCAGGCGTCGTACGCCGGACGCAGCGAGCGCCAGTCGGCGTCGGTCATCGCGAACCAGTCAGTGTCGCGGTTGCGGCCCTTGTAGACCATCGCCTGGCGGAACCGGCCCTCGTAGCGGAAACCGAGACGTCGGGCGGCGGCTGCGGACGGCTCGTTGCACGAGTCCAGCTTCCACTCGAACCGCCGGTAGCCCAGGTCGTCGAAGACGTAGCCGGCGAGCAGTCGGATCACCTCCGTGGCGGCCGGCGTGCGCTGGAGCGAGTGCGCGTACAGGACGGCGGCGACCTCGATCGACCCGTGCGGCGGATCGATCCGGTAGAAGCTCGCGACCCCCGCGGCGCGGCCGGTGTCGGTCGGCACCAGCGCGAACGTGAGCGTCTCGGCGCTCCTCCGCCACTCCTCCACCCGCTCCCGCATCCCGGCCGGGTCGGCGGGCGGCTCGTCCGCGCGGTAGGTCCACAACGGCCGGTCCTCGGGCGCGCACAACGACTCCCACAGCGAGTCGGCGTGCTCCGGGCCGACCGGCTCGACCACGACGTACCGGCCCGCGAGCCGCACCGGGGCCGGAGGCGGCGCGCCCTCCCACGCGACCGGCTCGCCGACCGGCTGACCGTGCGCGTTCGTCCGCGTCACCGCAGCTCCTGGGTGATCTCGTGCCGCTCACCGTCAACGACCACCCGGGCGACCGCACCGTTGACCAGCGGCAGGTGCGGCGGGACGTGGCCGATCTCGAGGTCGAGGACGACCGGGATCCGCAGGTCGGCCAGTCCGTCCAGCACGGCGTCGGCCTGGGTGAAGCCTCCCTCGCTGTCGGGGGCGGGGGTACGACCGACGAGGATCGCGACCGCGTCGTCGAACCAGCCGGCGAGCCGCATCCCGTGCACGTGCCGGCAGATCGTGAACGCCTCGTCGTCGGAGGCCTCGAGGTAGACGACGAGCGGCCCGTGCTCGCGGCCGAACCCGGCGACGTCGCCGTACGGCGTGCCCGCGAGCACACCGATGGTCTCCGTGCAGCCCCCGACCAGCCGGCCGGTGACGTCGAGCCGGTCGGCACCTCGCAGCGACCAGGACCCGGTGCCGGCCGGCTTCCAGCGGGTGGCGGACGGGTCCTCCTCGAAGCGCCACCAGTCCGCGACCAGTCCCGAGTCGCGCTGCGTGACCGGTCCGGTCGAGGCCGCCAGGTCGAGCCAGTGGGCCAGCCCCTCGGGCGCGGCGTACGGCGTGTCGGCGAGGTTGTCGCCGTGGAGCGTCGCCAGTCCGGCGCGCAGCGTCAACGGCAGCATCCAGGTGGCGGAGTCGGAGTACCCGACCACCCACGTCGGGTCGGCGGCCGCGATCGCGTCGTAGTCGAGGAGGTCGACCAGGTCGATCGCGGTCACCCCGCCCCAGGGCGGCACCACGACGCGGACCGCCGGGTCCGTGAGCATCGCCGTGAGCTCGGCAGCCCGCTGCTCGCGGGGCGCGCTCACGTGGGCGGATCCGTCCATGCACTGCCCGACGACCACCTCGTAGCCGCGCTGCCGCAGCCACGCGACCGCGAAGTCGATCCGGACCGCCTCGGCGCCCGCCACCCCCGAGGACGGAGAGGTCACGCCGATCCGGTCGCCGGGTCTCAGCGGTGCGGGGAAACGCAGCTCCATGGCCCTACCCTGCACCAGCCAGGGCCACGGGTCCGACGACCCCGGGCTACGACGCCTGCAGCTCGTCCCGCACGGCCTCGAGGCCGGCCGCGACCTCGGCGTACGACGTGGACAGTGGTGACAGGCCGATCCGCAGCCCACCCGGGTCGCGGTAGTCGGGGATCACGTCCCGCTCCCAGAGCCGAGCGGTGACCGCCTCCATGGCCGGGTGCCGGACGGTCACGTGGCCGCCGCGGCGGTCCGGGTCGCGCGGGGTGGCCACCTCGGCGCCGAGCGGCGCGAGCCACTCGTCGGCGAGCTCGATGGCGTACGTCGTGAGTCCGACCGACTTGGCGCGGACCGCCTTGATCCCGACCTCCTCGAGCAGCGCGAGCATGTCTCGCAGGGGCACCATCGCCAGCACCGGCGGCGTGCCCGACTGGAACCGGCGCACGCCGACCGCCGGCGCATACGTGGGCCCCATGAGGAACGGGTCGGTCGCGCCGATCCAGCCCTGGATCGGCTGGGTGAACGTGTCGAGGTGCCGCTGCGCGACATAGACGTACGCCGGCGAACCGGGTCCGCCGTTGAGATACTTGTAGGTGCACCCGACGGCCAGGTCGGCTCCCCAAGCGTCCAGCTCCACCGGCACCGACCCACCCGAGTGCGAGAGGTCCCAGAGGACCAGCGCGCCCGCGTCGTGCACGGCGGCGGTGATCGCGGCGCCGTCGGCCAGCCAGGCCGAGCGGTAGGCCACGTGGCTGAGCACGACCACCGCCGTCTGCTCGCCCACCGCGTCGGTCACCTGCTCCACGGTCACCCCGGTCGCCCGGTCCACGTCGATCCACCGCAGGGCGAGGCCGCACTCCTGCGTGATCCCGGCCGCGACGTACCGGTCGGTCGGGAAGTTGTCCCGGTCGACCACGATCTCGGTCCGGCCGGGCCGGGCCGCCACGGCCGCGCGGATCGCCTTGTAGAGCAGCACGGTGGTGGAGTCGCCGACCGTGACCTGGCCGGCCGCGGCGCCGAGCACCACCCGGCCGAGGTCGTCGCCGACGGTCAGCGGGAGGTCGAACCACGACTCGTCCCACCCCCGGATCAGCCGGCCGCCCCACTCGCCCTCGACGAAAGACGCGAGCGCGCTGGCGGAGGTGCGCAGCGGACGGCCCAGCGAGTTTCCGTCGAAGTAGACGAGGTCGGACCCGGCGCCGACGAAGCGGTCCCGGTGCGCCGCGAGCGGATCGGCGGCATCGAGGCCACGGGCACGCGCGGATGTGCTGTGATCGTCCACGGGCGCCACTCTGGCAGACCATGCCGCGGGAACCACCGGGCCCCGGGCGGTGTAGGAGCAGTACGACGACGGATGAGAGCACGGCGGCGGACGACGCTGAGGACGTCCGCCTGGCCCAGGCAGGTGATCGGGACGCGTTCGCGCGACTGGTCGCCCGGCATGGCGCGGCCGCGACCCGGGCCGCCGCGTGGTTCGGCGCCGGGCCGGACACCGACGACGTGGTGCAGGAGGCGTTCGTGAAGGCGTGGCGGGCGATCGGCCGGTTCCGGAGCGATGCGCCCTTCCTGCCCTGGCTGCTCCGGATAGTCGCCAACCAGACCCGCAACGAGGTCCGCTCGCGCAGACGTCGGGACGCGCGGGCGCGGCGGTCGCTGGAGCCCCTCGGTGCGGCTCCCGACCCGTCCGTGGACGCCGAGGCGCACGAGAGGGACGCGGCGGTCCTCGCGGCGGTGCGCTCCCTGCGGAGCGAGGAGCGCGACGTCGTGGTGTGCCGCTGGTTCCTCGGGCTGAGCGAGCAGGAGACGGCGACCGCACTCGGCATCCCGCGCGGGACCGCCAAGTCCCGCTCCTCGCGTGCGGTCGCCCGGCTCCGGGTGGGACTCGCTCCTTTCGGTGTGACGGCGGAGGTGGACGATGCTCGAGGCTGACCTCCGCGCGGCGGCCGAGCGGGTCGCTCCCCCGGTCCAGCCGGACCTCGCCGAGGCCGTGCTGGCCCGGCTCGACGAGCCGTCCCGCGCCCGGCGCCGCAGGACGGCGGCCGTGGCCGCCGGCGCGGTGCTCGTCGCTGGACTGGGGTTCTCGCCGCAGGTGCGGGCCTTCGCGGCGGACCTGCTGGAGCGAGCCGGGATCGAGGTGACGGACGAGCAGCCCGACGCGGCCCGCACCCCCGACCAGCCGCTGCCGAGCACGGAGGACTCCGACCTCGTGCGGGCCGCGGCCGCTGCCGCCTTCCCGCTGTCGCTCCCGGCCGCGCTCGGCGAGCCGGAGTCGGTCTCGGTGGCCGACCGTGGCCGCGTGGTCCGGATGTCGTGGCGGGCCGGCGACGTCGCGCTCGACCAGTTCGACGGCACGTTCGGACCGGTGTTCGAGAAGCAGATCGGCGGGCTCGACGTACGGGAGGTGGACCTGGACGGGACGCCGGGCTGGTGGATCGCGGGCCCGCACGACCTGTTGTACGTCGACCGAGACGGCGAGGTCGTCAGCGACACGGCACGGCTGGCGGGGCGCACCCTGATCTGGGAGAGCGGCGCCGGAGTCACGTTCCGACTGGAGGTCCAGGGCCTGAGCCGTCGCGAGTCCGTCACCATCGCGCGCTCCCTGAGGGGAACCGACTGACGTCCGGCGGTGTAGCACGGACATGAAGCGACTGCTGCTCGTCCCGGTCCTGCTGCTCACCGCGCTCGCGGTCCCCATGTCCGTCGCGGCCCCCGCCCACGCCAAGGGGCCGGACCGGGTGCAGATCTCGGGTCCGGGTCTGGACGACGTCTGGCTGCTGAGCACGCGGCGCGACGACATCGACGCCTGGACCCTGATGGAGGCGAGCAACCTGTTCCAGATATGGGGGTCGGCACGCGGTGGTGAGCGACCGGACCTGACGGACGACCAGCTCGGCGCGGCGTACGTGCTGACGTGGTACGTCCAGGACTACCGGGTGACCGAGACGGTGGCCTACCCGTACGCCGAGGGCGGTGCCTGGGTGACCACCACGGACGGGATGCAGGACTGGATGCGCAGCGGCGACCGGCTGCGGCGGGTGATGACGCGACTGGGAGCGATCCGACCCGGTGCAGCCGTCACGCCGGCCACGGTGACCGGCGCGTCCCGGGCCACCGATCCCCCGGCCGCGGCCGCGGTCGCGGCCGCGGCGACGCTCGCCGCGATCGTCGCGTGGTGGTTGCGCACCTGATCAGGCGTGCATCGGTGCCACACTAGGGAGATGGGCGCCCCCAGCGAGCACGTCCGCCCCGAGGTCCCGCCGAGCGGGCCCGGCTGCGACGAGTGTGACGCGGTCGGCGGCTGGTGGGTGCACCTGCGCCGCTGCACGGAGTGTGGCCACGTCGGCTGTTGCGACTCCTCACCCGCGCAGCACGCGTCGGCGCACTTCCGCGCCAGTGGGCACCCGGTCGTGCAGAGCTTCGAGCCGGGTGAGGACTGGGGGTGGGACTACGCCCGCGAGATCGGACTCCGGCTGCCGCCGCTCGCCCCGCCGACGTCACGTCCGGGCGACCAGCCGACCCCGGGCCCCCGAGGCCGCGTGCCCGAGGACTGGCAGGACCACCTCCACACCTGACCCGTCCTCCTGCGGCGGACCACCTCGATCTGCTGGTCGATGTGCCGTCCCGGGCAGCCAGTCCGTGTGGACTACCGACGCCGAGGGGTCAGCCGCAGACCGCCCCGTGGGCGGCGGACTGCACGACTTTGGCGTACTTGCCGAGCACGCCGCGGGTGTACTTGGGCGGCAGCGGCTCCCAGCCCGCCCGCCGCGTCGCGAGCTCGTCCTCGGAGACCGCGACGTCCAGCGTCCGGTGGGCGACGTCGAGGGTGACCCGGTCGCCGTCGCGCAGGAACGCGATCGGGCCGGCGTCGACGGCCTCGGGCGCGATGTGGCCGACGCAGAGTCCCGTCGTACCGCCGGAGAACCGGCCGTCGGTGACCAGCAGCACGTCCTTGCCGAGCCCGGCGCCCTTGATCGCGCCGGTGATGGCGAGCATCTCGCGCATCCCCGGGCCGCCCTTCGGACCCTCGTACCGGATGACGACGACGTCGCCGGCCGTGATCGTCCCGGCGGTGAGCGCGTCGAGCGCGGCCCGCTCGCCGTCGAACACCCGGGCGGTGCCCGTGAACGTGGAGTCGTCGAAGCCGGCACTCTTCACGACCGCGCCCTCGGGCGCGAGCGAGCCCTTCAGGACGGTGATGCCGCCGGTCTGGTGGATGGGCTTGTCGAGGGTGCGGATGACGGAACCGTCGAGCGGCGGCGGCGCGATCGCGTCGAGGTTCTCGCGCATCGTCCGGCCGGTGACCGTGAGCGGGTCGCCGTGCAGCAGGCCCTCCTCGAGCAGGGCCCGCATCACGACGGGGATGCCGCCGACTTGGTCGACGTCGTACATGACGTACTTGCCGAACGGCTTGAGGTCGCCGAGGTGCGGCACCCGGTCGCCGATCCGGTTGAAGTCGTCGATGGTCAGCGGTACGTCGGCCTCGCGCGCCATGGCGAGCAGGTGGAGCACGGCGTTCGTGGAGCCGCCGAGCGCCATCACGACCGTGATCGCGTTCTCGAACGCCTCGCGGGTCATGATCTGGCGTGCCGTGATGCCCTCGCGCAGCAGGTTCACGACCGCCTCGCCCGAGCGGTGGGCGAACCCGTCGCGGCGGCGGTCGACCGCGGGCGGCGACGCGCTGCCCGGCAGCGACATCCCGATCGCCTCGGCGACGGCGGCCATCGTGTTCGCCGTGTACATGCCGCCACAGGCTCCCTCGCCCGGGCAGATCGCCCGCTCCACGCGGTCGACCTCCTCCCGGGTGATCTTGCCGGCGAGGCAGGCGCCCACGGCCTCGAAGGCGTCGATGATGGTGACGTCCCGGCCGTCCACCTGGCCGGGCATGATCGAGCCGGCGTAGAGGAAGACGCTCGCGAGGTCGAGCCGCGCTGCCGCCATCATCATGCCGGGCAGCGACTTGTCACAGCCGGCGAGCAGGACCGAGCCGTCGAGCCGCTCGGCCATCATCACGGTCTCGACCGAGTCTGCGATCACCTCGCGCGAGACCAGCGAGAAGTGCATCCCCTCGTGACCCATCGAGATCCCGTCGGACACCGAGATCGTGCCGAACTCGAGCGGATAGCCGCCCGCCGCGTGCACCCCGTTCTTGACGGCCTGCGCGAGCCGCTGGAGGGAGAGGTTGCACGGGGTGATCTCGTTCCAGGACGACGCGACGCCGATCTGCGGCTTCTCCCAGTCGGCGTCGCCCATCCCGACCGCACGCAGCATCCCGCGCGCGGCCGCCTTCTCGAGCCCGTCCGTGACGTCGCGGCTCCGGGGCTTGAGGTCGGGAGCGTCAGCCATGCGCAGGAGCCTAGTCCGGGCCGCGTCGGTCCTGGCGCCGCGTCTCGTCCGAGGGGCGCCCACCGGGTCGCCCACCGGGTGGACCGGTCGAGCAGCGGGGGTGCGAGGTGTCGCGCCGTCAGCCGCGCTCCGCGGCCGCCTTCAACGAGGCCAGGCCCTTCTCGAAGTCCCGGCCGACCGCCCGGTCGAAGTACAGCTTGCCCATGAGCGCCATGGCCACGTTGCGCTCGCCGGTCATCACCCAGGTGACGTCGGTGCCACCGGCCGCCGGCGTCAGGTCGAACCGGGTCACGTTGGTCGCCTTGATCGGCTTGAGGAACCGGAGGTCGACCTCGACCCCGCCCGGGCCGGCCTTCGTGATCTCCATCGTCCCCTCACCGGCCTTCTTGTTGCCCGACCAGTGGTAGTGGGAGCCGACGCCCTTCTCGGGGCCGGTGAACGTCCGCTGCAGGTTCGGGTCGAGGCCCTCCCAGGGCGACCACTGCTGCCACTCGTGGAAGTCATCGAGCAGCGGCAGCACCCGCTCGGGTGGGGCGTCGACGTGGGTGGACCTGGACATCTCGAACGCGCTCATGGTTCAACCTCTCAGGCCGGGCCAGGTCACGTCAGGGCCGCGGCGCGGACGACGAGCACGTCCGGCAGGTCGCGGTGGATCTCGGACCAGGTGCCGCCCTCGTCGGCCGAGCAGAAGACCGACCCGTTGCGTCCGCCGACGTACAGCCCGGCCGTCTCGTGGTCGTCGGCGCACATCGCGTCCCGCATCACCGCCGCGAAGAACTGGTCCGGCAGGCCGCCCTCCCCGAGCAGCTCCCACGACTCGCCCGCGTCCGTCGTGCGCGCGACCCGAGCCTTCCCGTCGACCGGCCAGCGGGCACCGGCGTCCGCGATCGGGAAGGAGTACGCCGTGGCGGCACGGTGCGGATGGGCGACCATCGCGAACCCGAACTCGGAGGGGAGACCGGGTGCGATGTCGTTCCACGTCTCGCCGCCGTCGTCGGAGCGGTAGACGCCGCCGTGGTTCTGCAGGTAGAGCCGGTCGGGATCCGCCGCGTCACGGGCGACCTTGTGGACGCACTGCCCGAACTCGGGGAAGGTACGCTCGCCGGGCATGAACTCCGCCTTCACGCCGGTGTTGTGCGGCGCCCAGGTGGTCCCGCCGTCCTCGGTGGCGTAGACGCCGCCCGTCGAGATCGCGGCCAGCACCCTGTCGGCGTCCTTCGGGTGCGGCAGCACCGTGTGGAACGCCTGGCCGCCGTACCCCTCGTTCCACTCCGTCCGGTGCGGGTGGTCCCAGAGGCCGCGCACCAGCTCGAACGTCTCCCCACGGTCGGTCGACTTGAAGACGGCGCCGGGCTCGGTGCCCGCCCACACGACCCCGTCGTCACCTGCCGGCGAGCCGGGCTGGAGCTGCCACACGGACGCCAGCGTGGCGCCGGTGTCCTCGGGGAAGCGGATCGCGCCGTTCGCGGTCTCGTCCCACGTCGTCCCCAGGTCGTCCGAGCGATACACCTGCGGGCCGAACCAGCTGGACGACGAGCCGGCGAACAACCGCGGCGCGTCACCCCGCTTGTCGATGAGGACGGAGTAGACGCCCTGCATCTCGAAGTGCGGCCCGCTCCACTCCCACTCCTGACGGGCCTCGTCCGAACGCGCCACCCACAGACCCTTGCGCGTACCGACCATGAGCAACGTGCTGGCCATCTCCACGATCCCTTCACCGTCACGACGTGTGCCTTATTCCTATTTGGAACACTAGTCTGGCGTGGAGATGAGTCAAGACCTCCCCGTGACGTCCTACGCGCTGCTCGGGCTGCTCACGTTCGGTGACGAGCTCACCGGCTACGAGCTGAAGCAACGTGCGGACTTCACCCTGCGCTTCTACTGGGTCTCCCCGGCGATGAGCCAGGTCTACTCCGAGCTGGGCCGGCTCACCGACGCTGGCCTCGTGCGCCGACGGGGCGTGGGCCGCGGCACGACGTACACGATCAGCGCACGGGGTCGCCGCACGCTCGCGCGCTGGCTGCGAGACACCCCGGCGGGCTTCCCGGTCTTCAAGCACCCGGTGGCGCTGCGGCTGATGATCGGCCACCTGAGCGACGGCGAGACGATCCGCTCGATGCTCGAGGGGTACGTCGAGGAGGTGCGGTCGGCCCGCGCCGACCTGCGCGAGGTGCGGACCGGCCTCGAGGGCACGGACGCGCCGGGAGAGGCCTTCCACCATCCGTCGCTGGTCGCCGACTGGGGACTGGCACACTTCGACAGCGAGATCCGGATCGCCCGGCGGCTCCTGGCACGACTGGGCGAGGAGGCCGAGGAGGAGCGCTGAACCGCCTGTCCCCCGTCTGGTTCGTGCTCGCCGGCATCCTCTCGGTCCAGCTCGGTGCGTCGTTCGCCAAGGACGTCTTCGACCAGGTCTCCCCCACCGGCATCGTGTGGCTGCGGATGGCCACCGCCGCGCTGGTGGTGGGGCTGGTCGCGCGGCCCACCGCTGCGTGGCCGGACCCGCGGCGACTGGTACGTGGCGGTCGCGTTCGGCCTGAACCTCGCCTTCATGAACTGGGCGTTCTACCAGGCGATCTCCCGGATCCCGATCGGGATCGCGGTCACGATCGAGTTCCTGGGCCCGCTGACGCTCGCCGTCGCCTTCTCGCGACGGGCCCGCGACCTGGTGTGGGTGCTGCTCGCCGGCGCGGGCGTGGTCCTGCTCGGCGTGCAGCCCGGCGACGTGAACCTGCCCGGCGTGGTCTTCTCGCTGGTGGCAGCGGCGTCGTGGGCGGCGTACATCCTCCTGAGCAAGCGGACCGGCACTCGCTGGCCCGGCCTCGACGGGCTGGCCGTCGCCGGGATCGTGGCGGCCGCCCTCCTGGCGCCCTTCGCGCTGGTGGGGTCGGGGTCGGACCTCCTCGACCCGCGGATCATCGCGCTCGGAGCCGTGGTCGGGTTGCTGAGCTCGGTGGTCCCCTACAGCTTCGAGCTGGTCGCGCTGCGCACCATCAAGCCGGCCGTCTTCTCGATCCTGATGAGCCTCGAGCCTGCCGCCGCCGCGCTCGCCGCGATGCTGGTCCTCGGCGAGTTCCTCACCGCCTGGCAGTGGGTGGCGCTGGCGTGCGTCGTGGTCGCGTCCGTCGGCGCCACTCGCTCCGGCGGCGTGCTCGTCGAGCCGGTCCCGGACTAGCCGCACTCGGCCGGAGTTCACCCAGATGTCACACCCGGTTGACACCCCTGCAAGCGACGGCTCCTAGCGTCGTCCTCGTGCTCGTCCCGCCGATCGACCGCTGGGTCCACCAGTGGGCCCGCGAGTCCCAGCTAGGGCTCGCGGCGCAACGCGATGGTCGCCGCCACGGCGCTGACTCGGCTCCGGATCGAGCGGCAGGACGTCGAGGACTACCTCGCCTCCCGCGAGACCGGCCCGGCGGCGCGCGCGGAGACGGAGGTCACGGCCGCCGCGCGGTGACGACTGCGACAATCGGGGCATGGCGATGCCTCTCACGTCCTCGTCCACCGACGCGCGCCTGGCGTTCGACGACGTCCTGTCCGACGACGGCACCCGGCTGCGCGGCATGGACCAACGACCCCGACGGCACCATCGACGGCCCGACCGTGGTGCTGTGCAACGGGCTCGGCACCAGTGCGTGGGCGTGGCCGGCCCTGCTCGAGCCCGACTGCGGCGTCCGGGTCGTCAGCTGGAACCACCGCGGCACGGGCGGCTCCGAGCGCCCGGCCGACCCCCAGCGGGTCCGGATCGAGGAGCTCGTCGAGGACGCGCTGTCCGTCATGGACCACTACGGCGTCGACCGCGCGGTCCTCATGGGCTGGTCGATGGGGGTCAACACCATGTTCGAGCTCGCGGTCGCCCACCCCGAGCGCGTCACCGGCCTCTTCGCGGTCGGCGGGCGTGCCCGGCGACACGTTCGCCACCATGCTCGGCCCGCTCCACCTGCCGCGCCCGTCGCGCGCGCGGTCACGGTGAACCTCGCCCGCGCCCTGCGGTACGGCGGCTGGGCGCTCACGCCCGTTCACCTCCCGGCTGCCGGTCGGCCGCCGCGCGATCGCCGCCCTCGAGCGCACCGGCTTCATGTTCCCGGTCGCCGACCCCGAGCTCGCCGCGACGGCGGTCCGCGAGTTCCTCAGCACCCCGGTCGGCTGGTACTTCCACCTCGTGCTCTCCACGTCCGAGCACGCCCGGGTCAGCCTCAGCCGGATCGACGTGCCGGCCTGCTTCGTCGCCGGCACCTACGACGTGCTGGCCGGCGCGCGCGACATGCGCACCGCGGCCGAACGGATCGACGACGCGACGTACGTCGAGCTGCTCGGCTCCCACTTCATCCAGATGGAGCGGCCCGACGAGGTGCACGCGCTGCTGCTCGACTTCCTCGAGCGGGTCGGCTGACGTCGGTGCGCCGACTGACGGCCCTGGCCGTGCTGCTGCCGGTCGCCCTCGTCCTCACCGCCTGTGGCGACGACCCCGACGCCGGTCCCGGTCCCGACACCGTCACGGCCGCGACCGTCCGACGACGGCGAGCACCGACGACATCGCCGGACCCCGGTCGTCCGACGGCGCCTCGCCGACCGGCACCCCGCGGGTCGTCGGCGAGGCGGCCACCGGGCTGGCGGTCCCGTGGGGGCTCGACTTCCTGCCCGACGGCCGCGCCGTGGTGACCGAGCGCGACACCCGCCGCGTGCTGCTGGTCGACGCGCGAGCCGTCCGACGTCGAGGTGGTCGGCACGCTGGAGGCGGCCGCACCCCAGGGCGAGGCCGGGCTGCTGGGCGTCGCCGTGTCACCGGACTTCGGCCGCGACCGGGCCCTGTACTTCTACCTGACCACCGCCGAGGACAACCGGGTCGTCCGGGCCGCGCTCGACGAGCGCGACCGGCTCGGCGAGCCCGAGGTGCTGCTCGCGGGCATCCCCAACGGCTTCATCCACGACGGCGGCCGGCTCGCGTTCGGCCCGGACGGGTTCCTCTACGCCTCCACCGGCGAGACCGGTGAGCGCGAGCTCGCGCAGGACCGCGGCTCGCTCGGCGGCAAGATCCTCCGGATCACCACCGACGGCGACCCCGGCCCCCGGCAACCCCGATCCCGACTCCCCGATCTGGTCCCTCGGCCACCGCAACGTCCAGGGGCTCGCGTTCGACGACCGGGGCCGACTGTGGGCCAGCGAGTTCGGCCAGGCGACGTTCGACGAGCTCAACCTGATCCGACCGGGCGGCAACTACGGTTGGCCGGAGGCGGAGGGTCGCGACGGGTCGGGCTCGTTCGTGAACCCGCGGGTCGTCTGGAGCACCGACGAGGCGTCGCCCTCGGGGCTGGCGTTCGCCGAGGGTCACCTGTGGCTGGCCGCGCTGCGCGGCACCCGGCTGTGGCGGATCGAGCTCGACGGCGGCGGGGTCGGCGACGTCCGCGACTTCTTCGTCGGCGACTACGGCCGGCTGCGCACGGTGGCCGTGGCCCCCGACGGCAGGCTCTGGGTGACCACGTCCAACCGCGACGGCCGCGGCGAGCCGGCCGACTCCGACGACCGGATCCTGGTGGTCGACCCCGGCTGACGCTAGGGGGTGCCGACCGGACGCGGTGGTCACCACCGACCGCCGGGCCGCCCGGCGCAGCGTGGTGAGGATCGACGGTCCGAGCACGACCACGGCCAGCGAGGTCGTGATGGCCCGGCCGGTGTCCCAGCTGCCGGTCGAGGTGACCAGCGTGTAGACGAGGAAGCGCTGCAGGTTATCGCCCAGCGCGGCGCCGGGGACGAACGACAGGTCGCCCTCGTAGCCGGGTACGGCGATGCCGAGCGCGAACGGCCAGCCCGAGAGGTTCATCAGGATCCCGTAGGAGTACGCCGCGACCACGGCGTACCCGACCAGGATCGCGATCTCCGCCCGGCCGCGGACCCGGCGCGGGAGCAGCCCCGCACCCATCCCGACCCAGGCGGCGACGACCATCTGGAACGGCAAGCCACGGGCCCACGCCCGCCGTGAGCAGGGCCGACGCGAACAGCGACGTGCAGCCGAGCACGAAGCCGAAGCCGGGTCCGAAGACCCGCCCGGCCAGGATCAGGAGGAAGAACACGAGCTCGATCCCGGCGGTGCCGGCGCCGAGCATCCGGATCAGCGCGTTCGCCGCGCTCAGGACGCCGAGCAGGGCCAGCACCCGCGAGTCCATGCCGCCCTCGCTCACCTCGGCGATCACCACGAGGACGACGAGCGGCAGCAGCGCCAGGAAGAAGAACGGGGGCTGCAGGTGCTGCTCGGGTGGTACGTCGACCAGGAGCGGCCAGCAGAGCATCATCAGGCCCGCCACCGAGGCGACGCCGAGCACCAGGGACGAGCGGAGCCCGAGCGGCACCGCGACGGACGAGGGCGTGCTCACTCCCCCGCCTCGAGTCCCGCGGCCACCTCGTCGACCCGCAGCCACGGAGCGCCCAGCACCTTGGTGACCTGCGGGGCGAACCCCGGCGACTCCGCCAGCACCCGGTGCGCCGGCCCGGCCGACACCACCTCCCCCTCGGCCAGCACCACCACCCGGTCGGCGACCTGCGCCACGAACTCGACGTCGTGGCTGGCGACCAGCACCGCGTGACCGTCGCGGGAGAGCGAGGTCAGCACGGCGGCCAGCTGGGCCTTGGCGGTGTAGTCGAGGCCCCGGGTCGGCTCGTCGAGCAGCAGCACGGGCGGCCGACCGGTGAGCACCACGGCGAGCACGAGGGACAGCCGCTGCCCCTCCGAGAGGTCGCGCGGGTGCTGGTCGTCCGGGATGCCGGGGGCGAACCGGTCCAGCAGGCCGCGGCACCGGCCCGGCTCCGCGCCCGCGGCCTCGTCCGCGGACGAGCACTCCTCGGTCACGGTCTCCAGGTAGAGGAGGTCGGCGGCCGTCTGCGGCACCAGGCCCACCAGCGCGCGGCGCGCGGCGGGGTCGAGCGAGGCCGGGTCGTCACGGCCGGCACGGACCGTGCCGGCGGCCCGCTTGCCGGTGCCCTGGAGCGTCCAGATCAGGGAGGTCTTGCCCGACCCGTTGCGCCCCATCAGTCCCGTCACGACACCGCGCTCCAGCGTCAGGTCGACCTCCCGGACCGCGACGGTGCGCCCGTGCCGCACCGTCACCCGGTTCGCGGCGAGGGCCGGCTCCCGGGGCGGTTCGGGGGCCGGCGCCGGCGGTGGCCGCAGCCGGTCGCGGAGAGCCGGCGCTCGACGACGCGCGTCGCGCACGCTGAGCGGCAGCGGGTCCCAGCCGGCCAGCCGGCCGAGCTCGATCAGCGGCGGTACGACGGGCGAGGCCGCCAGCACGTCGGCCGGGCGGCCGGTGACGAGGCCGCCGGCGCCGTCCAGCAGGGCCATCCGGTCGGCGAACGGCACGACCCGCTCCAGCCGGTGCTCGGCCATCAGCACCGTCACTCCGAGGTCGTGCACCAGCCGGGTCAGGGTCGCGAGGACGTCCTCGGCGGCGGTCGGGTCGAGCGCCGAGGTCGGCTCGTCCAGCACCAGCAGCCGCGGGTGCATCGTGAGCACGGCGCCCAGCGCCACCCGCTGCTGCTGCCCGCCCGAGAGCGTGCGCAGGTCGCGGGACCGCAGGTCGGCGATCCCGAGCAGGTCGAGCGTCTCCTCGACCCGCCGGCGCATCGTGTCGGCCGGCAGCGCGAGCTGCTCCATCCCGAAGGCCAGCTCCTCCTCGACCGTGTCGGTCACGAAACCGGAAGCCGGGTCCTGGCCGACGTGGCCCACCACGTGGGCGCGCTCGCGGGGCGGCAGGGCGAGGATGCTCGCCCCGTCCAACCGGACGTCGCCACGCAGCGTGCCGCCGGTGAAGCGCGGCACGAGCCCGGTCAAAACGCCGAGCAGCGTCGACTTCCCGCTGCCCGTGCGGCCGGAGACGACCACCAGCTCGCCCTCGTCGAGGTCGAGCCCGACGCCGTCGAGGACCAACCGGTCGTCGTACCCGAAGTGGACGTCCCGCAGCTCGATCACGACCGCACCACCAACCCGTGGGTCGGCGGCGGTGCCAGCACGGCCGGCAGCACCGCCACGACGACCGCCGCGAGCATCAGGACGTCGAGCGTCGGCACCGCGGTCAGCGACGGGTACGCGATCGCCGGGCTCTCCTGGGTCACGCGCTGCGCGGCGACCGTCACTGCGATGCCCGAGGCGACCACGGCGAGCTCCGGCCAGCGCCACGGGTCGGGCCGGTAGCGGCTGCGGTGGACCCGACGCCCGGCCGCGGCGATCCCGCCGACCGCGACGACCAGCCCGGCCAGCAGCAGCGGCCGGCCCCACGACGGAGGCAGCGCCCCCTCCTGGTCGAGTGCGAGGTAGGTGCCGAGGCAGATGCCGCAGAGCCCGACCAGCATCAGCGCACCGGTCACCCGACGCTGCCCGGGCGTCGCGTCGCCGCTGCGGCCGTAGCCGCGCGTGTCCATCCCGGCCGCGAGCAGCAGCGACCGGTCGAACGCGTCCTCGAGCACCGGGACCAGGATCCGGCGCAGCCGCCCGACCCGCCCCGACGCCCCACCGCGCAACGACTGCGCCCGCCGGACCCGCCGGACGCTGTCGGCGAGCTGCGGCACCATCGTCACCGCGATCACGAGGGCGGTGCCGATCTCGTACAGCGCCGGCGGCAGCGACTTGAGGAGCCGCTTGGGGTTCGCCAGCGAGTTGGCAGCGCCGATGCAGACGACGATCGCGGCGAGCCGCAGCCCGTCGTACAGGCCGGCGAGCAGGCTCTCGCGGGTCACGGCGCCCAGCAGCCGGATCCCCATCACCCAGTCCGGCAACGGGATCTCCGGCAGCCGCAGCCAGACGGTGTCGCCGACGCCTCCGCCCAGCACGATCCGGAAGACGACCCGGAGCACCACGATCGCCAGCGCCAGCAGGCAGTACAGCCGGAACGAGCGCGCCCACGGCTGGTCCGAGCGACGCGCCAGCACCACGACCGTGGCCGCCCCGACGAGCATCACCATCCACACCGGGTTGGTGGACAGCGACGCCCCGGCCGCCAGCCCGATCGCCCAGACCCACCAGGCGATCGGGTGGAGGTCCCGGGGCAGCCGCGCGCTCACGCGCCGCCGGCGCCCGGGGCCCTACGTCGTACGACGGCCACGACCGTGCCCACCCCGAGCAGGCAGAGCGCGACCAGCCCCACCAGCCACAGCGGCAGCCCGCCGTCCGTGACCGCGGCTGAGGTCCGGGCGGCGGCGTCCTGCTCCTCCGCGCCGGGCAGCACCGTCGGGTCGTCGCTCGGTGCTGCAGCCTCGTCCTGCTCGTCCCCCCGCCGGTCCGACGCCCGGTCCTCGGGACCACGGTCCCGCTCACGGGCTCGCTCCCGCGGCGACGCCGACGCACTCGGTCGAGGGCGAGTCGGACGGTCGACGACGAGGGCGTGCCGGTCGGAGCCATCGCCCGTCGCGCCACCCGACCCGGCTGGAGCCGCCGGTGCCACCACCGGCACCACCACCGGCGCCGCCGCGAGTCGCCGCCACCCGGCTCGGACCCGTCGTGGTCGGGCGGGGCGGCCGCCGGGTTGCGCCGGGAGCTGCTGCCCTGCCACGCGAAGCCGACCGAGCCACCGGCCGGCACCGAGAGCGAGTCGACGCCCTCGCTGGCGTAGACCCACGTGCCGGACGTGCCGTTGGACCAGAAGAGCCCCCAGTAGGCGTTCGTCGGAGGCATGTTGACGCACCCCGCGCTCTCGGGCTGGTGGTCCACCCTGCAGATCGCGCCCGGGAACCGTTGCACCCGCTCGAGGCTGTGCCCGGCGGCCGCGAACAGGGCTGCGCGCGTTATCGCCGCCGCTCGCCACGCAGGTCTGCGACAGCGAGCCGGGCAGGCTGCCGGGGTCGACGACGACCGTGATGCCGCCGGTGTCGGTGCAGGCGGCAGCGGCTGCCGGAGCGACGAAGCGCCCGGCAGGACGCCGGCGCCACCGCGAGGAGCGCGGCGGCCGCCACGGAACCGACCCGGGTCATGAGCAGTTCGCCACCCGCAGGTAGCTCAGCCCGGGGGCCGCCTGCGCGGTGGCCCGACGCCACTGGTCGCGCTCTGCGTCGCTGATGCCGCCGTCCTCGCCCTCGGCGTACCCGGCGCGCGTCGTAGGCGATCGCGCCGTCCTCGCCCTCCAGCGACGTGCCGTTGGCGTCCACGACCTGCAGGTCGCGGACCCACCGGGCGGCGCGCGCCGCGGGCCGGCAGACGCCGGCGTCGCCGAGCGCCCAGGCGGCGAGGCCGGTGCTGTTGGTGTTGCTGCCCTCGGTGCTCGTGCCGCCGCCCAGGCTGCCGTTGCGCTTCTGGCGCTTCTTGAGCCAGGCGGTGGCGTCGGCGATCGCCGCACGCACCCGCGCCGTCCGGTGGTCGATCGGCATCGCGCGGAGGTTCAGCACGGCCAGCGCCGTCGCGTCGGTGTCGGGCGCCTTCTTGCTCGCGGCGCGCCGCGTCGCAGCTCTGCTTCTGTGCGTCCAGGCGTCGCGAAGCTCAACCGGAAATACCCGGCGTCGCACTGCTGCTGCAGCAGGAACCTGATCGCCGCCCCGGCCTTGCGTGAGTCGGCTCGAGCGAGCGCGCGGGCCGCGAACGACTGCCCGATGGTGTTGGCGTAGTCGACGCCGGCGCTCTTGTCGCGGATCCGGCCGACGATCGGGCTGGTCGCCAGCGACCCGGCGCGTTGAGGCGCTTGACGAGGTCGGCGCCTCCGAAGTCGCGCGGGTCTGCCGCCCGTGAGCCTGGACGTACGCCGCGCAGCTTGGCGAGGCTGCCGGCGGGCGTACCGGTCGACCGGAGTCGACGCCCGTCGTGTAGCTGTCGACGTGGTCGGCCATCTCGTCCCGGATCGCGCGGACGGTGGCGCGGTGACCGCCGATCGCCCGGAGCCCGAACCCGAAGTCGAGGGTCAGGCCGTAGTCGTCGAAGTCGAAGTGGTCGTTGTGGACCAGCGAGCCGGTGAGCTGGCTTTCGAGCCAGGTGGCGCCGTCGTCGGCCCGGTCGGCCTGCGCGGGGCCGGCGAGCACGGTGGAAAGCGTGGTGGCGAGCAGCGCACCGGCGGCGAGTGCCGCGACGGGGCGCAGGAGACGTGGTGTGGGCATGAGTGGGTCCTCTCCGCTGCACCAGCGGACAGCCCGTGAGAGCCACCCGCTGTTTTCCTCGACAGCGTGTGTTCAGGACGCGTCGCAGTGGGTGCTCCGGCTCACGGACCCTCTCGGGACCGCCTACGGTTGCGGGTCAGCGCCGGACTCGGACCGGCTTCCCCCAGCGTGCGGGCGTGATTGATGTGGTGTGCGCCCCGCACCCTACTCCTCGCCGACCCACGGTTCCTCCCGGCGTCCACGTGAAGAACCCCACAGCCCGGCCGCCGGTCAGGTGAGCCGCTCGAGGATCAGCTCGCGGACCCGGTTGGCGTCGGCCTGGCCCCGCATCTGCTTCATGACCGCACCGATCAGGGCGCCGGCGGCGGCCACCTTGCCGTCGCGGATCTTGTCGGCGACGTCGGGGTTGGCAGCGATCGCCGCGTCGACGGCGGACGCGAGGGCGCCGTCGTCGGAGACGATCTCCAGACCCCGGGCGGCGACGATCTCCTCGGGCGAGCCCTCCCCGGCGAGCAGGCCGTCGAACACCTGGCGGGCGAGCTTGTCGTTGATCGTGCCCGCGTCGACGAGCGCCTGGACGGCCGCGACCTGGCTGGGCGTGACCCCGAGCTCGGACACGTCCGCCCCGGTGTCGTTGGCGCGGCGGGCCAGCTCGCCCAGCCACCACTTCCGGGCGGCCTGCGGCGCGGCCCCGGCGGCGATCGTCTCCTCGACCAGGAGCAGGGCGCCCGCGCCGACGGTGTCGCGCATCTCCAGGTCGGAGAAGCCCCAGTCGGCCTGCAACCGCGCGCGGCGCTTGTGCGGCTCCTCGGGCAGCCCGGCGCGCAGCTTCTCGACCCACTCGCGAGACGGCGCCACCGGCACCAGGTCCGGCTCGGGGAAGTAGCGGTAGTCCTCGGCGTCCGACTTCTCGCGGCCCGCGGTGGTGACGCCGGTGTCCTCGTGCCAGTGCCGGGTCTCCTGCCGGATCGAGCCGCCGGCGTCGAGGATCGCGGCGTGTCGCTGGATCTCGTAGCGGGCGGCCCGCTCGACCGAGCGCAGCGAGTTGACGTTCTTCGTCTCGGTGCGGGTGCCGAGGGTCCCGGCGCCCGCCGGAGCCAGCGACAGGTTGACGTCGCAGCGCAGCGACCCCTGCTCCATCCGTACGTCGGACACCCCGAGTCCGAGGAGCAGGTCGCGCAGCTGCGCGACGTACGCGCGGGCGACGGCGGGCGCCTTCTCGCGGGTGCCGGTGATCGGCCTCGTGACGATCTCGATCAGCGGGATCCCGGCCCGGTTGTAGTCGACCAACGAGTAGTCGGCGCCGTGGATCCGGCCGGTCGAGCCGCCGACGTGCAGCGACTTTCCGGTGTCCTCCTCCATGTGGGCGCGCTCGATCTCGATCCGGTGGGTCTCGCCGTCGACCTCGACCTCGGTCCAGCCGTCGAACGCGATCGGCTCGTCGTACTGGGAGGTCTGGAAGTTCTTCGGCATGTCCGGGTAGAAGTAGTTCTTCCGCGCGAACCGGCACCACTCGGCGATCTCGCAGTGCAGCGCCAGCCCGATCCGGATCGCCGACTCGACCGCCGCGCCGGTTGACCACCGGCATCGCGCCCGGCAGCCCCAGGCAGGTCGGGCAGACCTGGGTGTTGGGCTCGGCGCCGAAGCTCGGTGGCGCAGCCGCAGAACATCTTCGACGCCGTGTTGAGCTCGACGTGGACCTCGAGCCCCAACGCGGGGTCGAACTTCTCGAGCGCCTCCTCGAAGGACAGCAGCGGGTCGGTGGTCGTGCCCGTGCTCATGCCGGACCTCCGTCCAGCGCGGTGGCCCGGTCGAGCAGCGGCGCGCCCCACGTCTCCAGCAGCAGCGCCTCGAGTGCGGCGCCGACCCGGTAGACCCGGTCGTCGGCCATGGTCGGCGCCAGGATCTGGACGCCGGTCGGCAGCCCGTCCTCGTCCGCGAGTCCGCTCGGCACCGAGATGCCCGGCACGCCCGACAGGTTGGCCGGGATGGTCGCGAGGTCGTTGAGGTACATCGCGAGCGGGTCGTCGAGCTTCTCGCCGAGCTTGAACGCCGTCGTCGGTGCGGTCGGCGACACCAGCACGTCGGCCTGCCCGAACGCGGCGTCGAAGTCGCGCGTGATCAGGGTCCGGACCTTCTGCGCCTGCCCGTAGTAGGCGTCGTAGTAGCCGCTGGACAGCGCGTAGGTGCCGAGGATGATCCGCCGCTTCACCTCGTCGCCGAAGCCCGCGTCGCGGGTCGCGCGCATCACGTCCTCGGCGCTGGGGCTGCCGTCGGGCACGACCCGCAGGCCGTACCGCATGGCGTCGAACTTGGCCAGGTTGCTGGACGCCTCGGCCGGCAGGATCAGGTAGTAGGTCGCCAGCGCGTGCACGAAGCTCGGGCACGACACCTCGACCACCTCGGCGCCGGCCTTCACCATCAGGTCGACCGACTCCTGGAAGCGCGTGAGCACGCCGGCCTGGTAGCCGTCGCCGCCGAGCTCGGTGACGACCCCGATCCGGACGCCGGTCAGGTCGCCGGTCGCACCCTGGCGTACCGCGTCGACCAGCGCCGGGACGGGCTGGTCGATGCTCGTGGAGTCGAGCGGGTCGTGACCGCCGATCACCTCGTGGAGCAGCGCGGCGTCCAGCACGGTCCGCGTGACCGGCCCGGCCTGGTCGAGCGAGTTGGCGAGCGCGACGAGCCCGTAGCGCGATACCCCGCCGTACGTCGGCTTGACGCCGACCGTGCCGGTGACGGCACCCGGCTGGCGGATCGAGCCGCCGGTGTCCGTGCCGATCGCGAGCGGCGCCTCGAAGGACGCCACCGCCGCCGCGGAGCCACCGCCGGACCCGCCGGGGATCCGGTCGAGGTCCCACGGGTTGCGTGTGGGGCCGATAGGCCGAGTGCTCGGTCGACGAGCCCATCGCGAACTCGTCCATGTTGGTCTTGCCGAGGATCGGCAGCCCGGCCTCGCGGAGCCGGCGGACGACGGTCGCGTCGTACGGCGGGACCCAGCCCTCCAGGATCCTCGACCCGCAGGTGGTCGGCAGGCCCCGCGTCGCCAGCACGTCCTTCACCGCGATCGGGACGCCGTCGAGCGCCGACCGCGGCTCGCCGGCGGATCGCCGCGCGTCGGAGTCGGCCGCCTGCCCCAGGGCACCCTCAGCGTCCACGTGGAGGAACGCGTGGACCCGCCCGTCGACCTCAGCGATCCGGTCGAGGTGGCGCTGCGTGACCTCGACCGACGTGATCCGCCCGGCCTCCAGCTCGTCGGCGAGCCAGGCCGCCGTCGTGTGCGCGAGCCGTGGGTCACTGCTCCTCCCCCAGGATGCGCGGGACGGAGAACCGCTGCTGCTCCGCCTCGGGAGCGCCACTGAGGGCCTCCTCCGGCGTCAGGCCGGGGACGACCACGTCGTCGCGGAACACGTTGGTCAGGGGCACGGGGTGCGACGTCGGCGGGACGTTGTCACCGGCCACCCCCTGGATCGAGGCGATCGACTCGAGGATCACGCTCAGCTGGGGTGCGAGGTGGTCGAGCTCGTCGTCCGAGAGGTCGATCCGGGCCAGGTCCGCCAGGTGCGCGACCTGCTCGCGGCTGATGCTGGCTCCCCCGGCCGTGGGTGGGGTGTCGGGCATGGCCGTCATCCTAGGTGGCCCCACGCGGATGCCCGATCAGGCCCTGGGGCCACCTATCCTCACGGGGTGTCCTGGTCCTACCGCCCTGCCCTCGACGGGCTCCGGACCGTGGCCGTCTACGCCGTCCTGCTCTTCCACACCGGCCATCCGTGGGCGCTCGGCGGGTTCGTCGGCGTCGACCTGTTCTTCGTGCTCTCCGGCTTCCTCGTCACGAGCGTGCTGCTCTCGGAGATCGACAGGACCGGCACCCTCAGGGTCGGCATGTTCTACGCCCGGCGGGTCCGTCGCCTCCTGCCCGCCGCGGTCGTGGCGATCGTGGCGACCTGTGCCGTCTTCGTGCTGATCAGCCCGGTCACGGACCGGGTGGAGATCGTCGAACGACGCCCAGAGCGCGCTGCTGTGGTTCGCGAACTGGCACTTCCTGGGCGAGTCGGGCGACTACTTCGCGACGGAGGTGGACCGCAGCCCGTTCCTCCACTTCTGGTCGCTGTCGATCGAGGAGCAGTTCTACGTCGCGTTCCCGGTCCTGTTGCTGGTGCTGACGAAGGCCGGGCGTCGGTGGACCGTCCGCGTCCTCGGCGTGCTCCTGCTCGCCTCGGTCGCCGCGCAGGTCTACTGGTCCCAGGCCGACCCGACCCACGCCTACTACGGCACTGACGCCCGGATCTACCAGCCGCTCGCCGGCGCGGTGCTCGCGCTCGTGGTGCACCGGCTCCCCCGCGGGGGCGGACGCCGGTGGGCGGTCGCGGCCGTGGCGGGGCTGGCCGGCTTCCTCTTCCTGAGCAGCGGGATCCTCGACGTCGCCCCCTCGTGGCGCGGTCTCGCGGCCACGCTGGCCGCCGTCACCGTGATCGCGGCCGTCTCGGTCGCCGATCGGAGCCTGGTCGCCCGCGCCCTCGCGCAGCCGGTGCTCGTGTTCCTGGGCAAGATCTCCTACGGCACCTACCTGTGGCACTGGCCGGTCATCCTGGCCCTGCAGGCGGTGCTCGCGACCAGTCCGCGCGTCATCGCGGTGCTGACCGTCGCACTGAGCACCGGGCTCGCCGCCCTCTCCTACGAGGTGCTGGAGAAGCCGATCCGGACCGCGTCATTCCTCGACCGGCTCCGCTGGACGCCGGCCGTGGCGGGCGTGGCGGTCAGCGCCCTGGTCGCGGTCACCGCCGTGCCCGGCCTGCTGAACCTCGACCGCCGACCGGCGCTCACCGCCGACGGCGGCGAGCGGCCCGACCACGTGCCCACCCAGGGGCCGCTGTCGCTCCCGGACGACGTCGACTGGGAGGCCGTGGTCGCCGATCACGGAGCGACGGGCTGGTGCCGCGCCGACAACCCCGAGGGGTGTGTCGTCCGCGAGGGCTCGGGCCCGCACGTGCTGCTGGTCGGCGACAGCCAGGCGCAGTCGCTGGTGCCGATGTTCGAGACCCTCGCCGAGGAGCACGACCTCACGCTGTCGCTCAACGTCGTCCCGGGGTGCATGTGGCAGGAGGACCTCTACAACACCAAGCTCTCCGAGGAGGGCCAGGAGAACTGCGAGGCCGCTCGTGTCGGCTGGTACGACGAGGCGCTGCCGGCCCTCGACCCGGACGTCGTCGTGCTGATGGTGCGCCCGCGCGACGACGAGGCGGAGTGGGGCGACGCCGTACGCCGCCGCGACGGCGAGCAGCAGCCGCTCGACCGGATGACGCTCCAGGCGTCGCGCGACACCCTTCACAAGCTCGAGCGCCTGGTGCCCCGCACCCTGATCGTCAACCGGATCGTGATGCCCGAGACGTTCGACCCCGCCGACTGCCTCACCACGTCGCCCGACCCGAACGACTGCGTGGTCCCGGTGCCGGTGGGCGGGACGGAGAGCGACGGGTTCGCGCAGACCGAGGCGACCCGCTCCCCGAGGGTCGACGTGCTCGACCTCAACCCGGCCTTCTGCCCGGACGCCCCGGTCTGCCTGCCGGTGGTCGGCGACGAGGTCGTCTGGCGCGACGACCACCACGTGACCGCGACCTACGCCATCAGCCGGCGCCGGGAGGTCTGGAGGATCCTCACCGCGACCGGGCTGTTCGGCACCGCCGAAGGAACCTGACGCGACCGACCCAACCGAACCGCACGAGATGACGTCTTTGCCGAGCCGACCTCGTGTGGGCGCGGCCCCGGCGCCGGTCATGGGCGAGGCGGGGCACCTGCCGGTGATGATTCCGTGACCTGCGGGCGTCGGCCACGATCGTCGAGCCGGCGTCGTCAGAGGGCTGACGGACCACCCTCGAGCAGCTGCACGAAGCCGGCCTCGTCGAGGATCGGGACGCCGAGCTGCTCGGCCTTCTCGGCCTTGGACCCGGCGCTCTCACCGACCACGACGTAGTCGGTCTTCTTGGAGACCGATCCGGAGGCCTTGCCGCCGCGGGCGAGGATCGCCTCCTTGGCCGAGTCGCGGCTGAAGTCGACCAGCGAGCCGGTCACGACCACGGTGAGGCCCTCGAGCGTCCGCGGCGTCGACTCGTCGCGGGCGTCGGCCATCGTCACGCCCGCCCGCTCCCACTTCTCGACGATCGCGACGTGCCAGTCGGACTCGGGTCCGTCGAACCACTCGCGCACCGCGGCCGCGATGGTCGGGCCGACGCCCTCGGTGTCGGCGAGGGTCGCCTCGTCGGCGTCGCGCACGGCGGCCAACGACCCGAACTGGGTCGCGAGCGCCCGCGCGGCGGTCGGTCCGACGTGGCGGATCGACAGCGCCACGATCACCCGCCACAGCGGGACGTCCTTCGCGCGGTCGAGGTTGGCGAGCAGCCGCTCCCCGTTGGCCGAGAGCACCCGGCCGTCGGTGGCTCGGTCGGCCTCGTCCTTCTTCGCCGCGCGGGTGAACAGCTCGGTGCGCAGCAGCTTGCTCCTCGTCGAGGTCGAAGACGTCGCCCTCGTCGTCGATCACCTTGGCCTCGAGCATCGCGAACGCAGCCTCGGAGCCGAGCCCCTCGATGTCGAACGCTCCGCGCCCGGCCACGTGGAACACCCGGTCGAGCAGCTGGGCCGGACACCGGTGGTGGTTGGGACAGCGCAGGTCCTTGTCGCCCTCCTTCTGCTGGGCCAGGGTCGTCCCGCACGACGGGCACTCGGTGGGCATCACCCACTCGGCGAGCCCCTGCGGGCGCAGCGGCAGCACCGGCCCGACGATCTCGGGGATCACGTCGCCCGCCTTGCGCAGCACGACGGTGTCGCCCGGCCGGACGTCCTTGCGCTTGACCTCGTGGGCGTTGTGCAACGTCGCGCGCTCGACGGTGGACCCGGCGACCCTGGTCGGCTCCATCACCCCGAACGGCGTCACCCGGCCGGTGCGGCCGGTGTTGACCTCGATCGAGAGCAGCCTGGCGTTGACCTCCTCGGGCGGGTACTTGAACGCGATCGCCCACCGCGGCGCCCGGCTGGTCGAGCCCAGCCGACGCTGCAGCGCGACGTCGTCGACCTTCACCACGACGCCGTCGATCTCGTAGGGGACGATCGTGTGCCGCTGGTCGCCGGCGCGCTCGATGTAGCCCTCGACGGCCTTCAGCGTCGGCAGCACCTGGACCTGGTCGGACGTCGGCAGCCCCCAGGCGGCCAGCGCGGCGTAGGCGTGGGACTGGGCCTTCGGCTCGAAGCCCTCGCGGGCGCCGATCCCGTGGCACACCATCCCGAGCGCGCGGGTCGCGGTGACCCGCGGGTCCTTCTGGCGCAGCGACCCGGCGGCGGCGTTGCGCGGGTTGGCGAAGACCGGCCTGCCGGCGTCGGTCATCTGCTCGTTGAGCCGCTCGAACGCCTCGCGCGGCAGGAACACCTCGCCCCGCACCTCCAGCCGACCGGGGACGGGGTAGTCGTCGCTGGCCGCCAGCCGGTGGGGCACCGAGTCGATCGTCTTCACGTTGGGCGTGACGTCCTCGCCGGTCCGGCCGTCGCCCCGGGTCAGCGCCCGCACCAAGCGGCCACCCTCGTAGAGCAGGTTGATGGCGAGGCCGTCGACCTTCAGCTCGCAGAGCAGGTCGGGCGACTCCACGCCGTCACGTCCCAGCCGGGCGTGCCAGGTCTCCAGCTCGTCGTACGAGAACGCGTTGTCGAGACTCTCCATCGGCCGCAGGTGGTCGACGGCGGTGAACTCGGTGGACACCGCTCCCCCGACCTTCTGGGTCGGCGAGTCGGGGGTGCGGAGCTCGGGGAACTGCTCCTCGAGCTCCTGGAGCCGGCGCAGCCGGACGTCGTAGTCGGCGTCGGAGAGCGCGGGGTCGTCGAGCACGAAGTAGCGCCAGCGCGCCTCCTCGACCTGCTCGCTCAGCTCCTGGTGCTCCTCGCGCGCCTCCGCCGGCGCGGCCTCGGGGACGGTGCTCATGGTGCCTATCCTGCCCGACCCATCTGACAGGCTGGCCACTCCGAACAACCCCCGTGGAGAGAGCGGTGGAGGCACCCGTGGAGGCACCCGCCGACGTGGTCGGCCCGACCGTGACGCAGTACGCCGCGCCGTCGCGTGCCCACCGGAGTCGTCCTGATGCTGCACGGCGGCAAGGACCGCGGCGACGACGTCGTCGACGACCGCAGCGCCTCCTGGCGCCGTTCGGCGGCGATGGCCCGGGCGATCTCGAGCCGAGGCGGAAGCCGCCGGCGTCGCGGTCTGGCTGCTGCGCTACCGGCACCGCGGCTGGAACGGCGGCGCCGGACCGGTCGCGGACGCCCGTTGGGCGCTGGACCAGGTGCGCGCGGAGCTGGGGTCGCTGCCGGTGGCGCTGCTCGGCCACTCGATGGGGGCGCGCACCTCGGTCCACGTCGCCGACGACGAGCAGGTCCGCGGCGTGGTCGCACTGGCGCCGTGGTTGCCCGGCGACGAGCCGGTGGCCGCGCTCGCGGGCAAGCGGCTGGTCGCCGCCCACGGCCGCCGCGACCGGATCACCTCCGCCCGCGCCACCCGCGCGTACGTCGAGCGGGCCCGCCGGGCCGGCGCCGACGCCTCCTTCGTCGACATGGGCCGGGTCGGCCACTACCTGCTGCGCCGGGTCGGCGCCTGGAACGACCTCGCCCTCCCCGGTCCCTGGAGCTGCTGGCGCGACTGACGGCGGGCGCGCGTCCTCGGCTTCCGACGGTCCGCCGGGCACTTGCGAAACGAAACTGTTTCGTTCTATCGTATCGGAACGAAACAGTTTCGTTCTATCCAGGAGAAGCCCGGATGATGGTCCCCGAGTCCGCCGCGCGGCCCCGCGTCGAAGGCGACCGCGAGCGCGAGATCCTCGACGCCACGCTCACGGTGCTGGCCGAGACCGGCTACGACCGGCTGACGATGGACGCCGTGGCCACCGAGGCGAAGGCCTCCAAGGCGACGCTCTACCGCCGCTGGAGCTCCAAGCCGGAGCTCGTGGTCGAGGCCGTGTGCTCCCACAAGGAGCACCCGCAGCCGCCCGACACCGGCTCGCTGCGCGGCGACCTGCTCGCGATGCACAGCGGCATGGGAGGCCTCAACGACCCCCGCGCGCTGGCCGTCCAGGCCGCCGTCGTCACGGCGATGGCGCGCGACGCCGACTTCGCGGCGACGTACCGGCGCGAGTTCCTCGGCCCCAAGCAGGCCGCGACCCGCCTGGTCTTCGAGCGGGCCAGGTCCCGGGGCGAGGTCCGCGAGGACGTCGACCTCGACCTGATCACCCCCGCCCTTCCGGGCGTCGTGCTGCACCGCGTCTTCCTCCTGGGCGACGAGGCCACTCCCGAGCTGGTCGCGCGGGTGATCGACCAGATCATCCTGCCCGCCTGCGCCCGACCCTGACCCGTCCGCCACCCACCCGATCCCGAGGAATCCCATGACCGACACGACCATCCCCGCGCCGGAGGTCACTCCGGCCGAGCACCGCCGCCTCACCTGGGCGCTCGTGCTGCTCTCCCTGGCACAGCTGATGGTGGTGCTCGACAGCACCATCGCCAACATCGCGCTCCCCTACATCGGCACCGACCTCGACATCGACCAGGCCAACCTGTCCTGGATCGTCACCGGCTACGCCCTGACGTTCGGCGGCTTCCTGCTGCTCGGCGGCCGGCTCGCCGACCTCTACGGCCGCCGCCGGGTCTTCATGATCGGCGTCCTGGTCTTCGCCGCCGCGTCCCTCGTCGGTGGTGTCGCGCCCAGAACGAGGCGGTGCTGCTCGGCGCCCGTGGCCTGCAGGGCCTCGGCGCCGCCATGGCCTCGCCCGCCGCGCTGGCCCTCATCACCACCACGTTCCCGGCCGGCAGGGAGCGCAACCGCGCCTTCGCCGTGTTCGCCTCCATGGCCGGCGTCGGTGCCGCGGTCGGGCTCGTCCTCGGCGGCTGGCTCACCGGCCTCGACGCCCCGCTGGGCATCGCCGGCTGGCGCTACACGTTCCTGATCGTCGTCCCGATCGGGCTCGCCGCGGCGTTCTTCGCGCCCCGCGTGTTCGCCGAGTCCGACCGCCACGACGGTCAGCTCGACGTCCCGGGCGCCATCACCGCCACCGGCGGCCTGCTCGCCATCGTCTACGGCCTCTCCCGCGCCGGCGACGACCGCTACGGCTGGAGCGACCAGTGGACCGTCACCAGCCTGGTGGTCGGCGCCGCCCTGGTCGGGCGTCTTCCTGCTGCTCGAGTCGCGCGTGGAGCACCCGCTGCTGCCGTTCCGCATCCTGCAGGTCGCGGAACCGGGCGGTCGCGTTCGCGGTGATGATGATCGCCCCGGCCGCGATGTTCGCGATGTTCTTCTTCCTCAGCCTGACCGTCCAGCTCGTCATCGGGCTACTCCCCGCTCAAGACCGGCCTCGCGTTCCTGCCGTTCTCGGTCGCGATGATCATCTCGGCCACCGCGGCCTCCAGGCTGATCGGCCGGGTGGACCCGCGCTTCCTCTCGGGCGTCGGCACGCTGCTGTCGGCCGCGGCCCTCTACGGGTTCCACCGGCTGACGGTGCCCGAGGACGGCGCCTCGCTGCTGGCCACGCTCCCCACGAGCATGGGCGGGCAGGGCCTGGCCCTCGGCGCCGACATCAACTACTGGACCCAGATCCTGCCGTTCGTCGTGCTGATGGCCTTCGGGATGGGGCTGAACTTCGTGCCGCTGACGCTGGTCGCCGTTCACCGGTTGCGGCGCGAGGACTCCGGCATCGGGTCCGGCGTCCTCAACACCATGCAGCAGGTCGGCGGCGCGCTCGGCCTCGCGACGCTCAGCACGGTCGCGCTCCACTTCAGCCAGCGCCGCGCCGACGAGCTCGCGCCCGGCGTGGCCCAGGCGGCCCGGGCCGCGGGCCTGGACCAGTCGGTCTCGCCGGGTGAGTTCCAGCAGCTGGTCGGCCAGCTCGCGGGCCTCGGGTCCTTCACCGAGGGCGCCACGATGGCGTTCCTCGTGGGCAGCCTGATGATGGTCGGCGCGTCCGTGCTCGTGTGGCTGCTGCTCGACGTCAAGCACACCGAGCTGGCGACCGACGAGGCGCCGGAGGGCGTCCACGTCGGCTGACGGAGAGGTCGCACCTAGCCGAGGCCCTGGGCGACGCGCAGCGAGACCGCCAGGGCCTGCCGCGCCCAGGCGGGCTCGGCGCCGGCGAGACCGCACGCCGGGCTGATCACCAGGCCCGGCGTCGGCTGCAGCCCGAGCATGTCCAGCCACCGCTCGACCCGCTCGGCGACCGGCTTCTCCTCGGTCACCGTCGTCGTGGGGACGACGCCGAGCACGACGGTCTCCCCCGCCTCGAGAGCCTCGGCGAGCTGGTCGTGGCCAGGCGCGTCCACCTGGTCGAGGTCGACCGCGAGCCCGCCCGCGCGGGTGCCGCGCAGCAGGTCGAGCGGGGTGCCGGACGCGCACGCGTGCACCCACGGCTCGGCCCCGGCGTCGCGGATCGCGTCGACCACCCATGCCAGCGCCGCGCTCGCCTCCGGCGGGTGCACCGCCCGGTGTCGGCCGAAGCCGGAGGACGTCGGGATCGACCCGCTCAGCACCGCCGGCAGCGCCGGTTCGTCCAGCTGCACCACCCAGCGGTCGACACCGGGGATGCGGCGCCGCAGGTCGGCGACGTGGCGGCGGACGCCCTCGGCGAGCGCCTGCGCGAGCTCGCGGCGAGCACCCGGGTCGGCCAGCGTCAGGTCGCCGCGGGGGCGCTCGACCGTGGCCGCGAGCGTCCAGGGTCCGACGACCTGCGTCTTGAACGCGCCGGAGAGGCCCTGCGCCTGCTCCTCGACCTGGTCGAGGTCCTGGGCCAGCCGGCTGCGCGCGCGGCGCTGGTCGAGCCCCTCCGACCCGGTCAGCCGCCAGCCGGCGGGCTGGAGGTCGAACGCCAGGTCGGTGGCGACTGCCACCGCCCGGCCGGTCAGGGTGGTCGCGGGACCCCGGCCGGGGAGCTCCGGGACGTACGGCAGGCCCGCGGGGTCGGCCAGCTCGCCGAGCACGACCCGGACCGCCTCGGCGTACGACGCGTCGTCGTCACCCGGGTGCGACCCGATGCCGGTGGCGGTGCTCACGCGGGGCTCATGCGGGGCTCATGCGGGGGTCATGCGGTCGCGCCGACGCGGGCGGTCGCGCGGATCGTGGCGGAGCCGACCACACGGGTGCCGTCGTAGATCACGGCCGCCTGGCCGGGGGCGATGCCGTACGCCGGGTCGAGCAGCTCGATCGCGACCTCACCGTCGGCCACCCTGACGGTGGCGCGGTGCTCGTCACCGTGCGCGCGCAGCTGGACCGTGCCGGCCAGCGACGGTCGGGACGGCGCCGCACCAGCGCGGGTCGGACCCGGTGATGCGGTCGACCGCGAGCGCCTCGCGCGTGGTCCGACGGTGACCGTGCCGGAGACCGGCTCGATGTCGAGCACGTACCGCGGCTTCCCGTCCGGGGCGGGCCGGCCGATCCGCAGCCCGCGGCGCTGGCCGATCGTGAACCCGTAGCTGCCCTCGTGACGGCCCAGCACCTCGCCCGACGCGGAGTCGACGATCGCCCCGCCGTGGTGGGGCGCCCGGTCGCCGAGCTTCTCGGCGAGCCAGCCGGCGTTGTCGCCGTTCGCCACGAAGCAGATGTCGTGGCTGTCGGGCTTGTCGGCCACCAGCAGTCCACGGCGGGCGGCCTCCTCGCGCACCGCCGGCTTGGTGGAGTCGCCGAGCGGGAAGAGCGAGTGGCGGAGCTGCCGCTGGTCGAGCACACCGAGCACGTAGGACTGGTCCTTGCCGTGGTCGTTGGCCCGGTGCAGCTCGACCAGCCCGTCGGCCCCCGGCCGCAGCTGCGCGTAGTGCCCGGTGGCGACGGCGTCGAACCCGAGCGCCAGCGCCCGGTCGAGGACGGCCGCGAACTTGATCTTCTCGTTGCAGCGCAGGCAGGGGTTGGGGGTCCGCCCGGCGGCGTACTCGTCCATGAAGTCCTCGACCACGTCCTCGTGGAAGCGCTCGGAGAGGTCCCAGACGTAGAAGGGGATGCCGATCACGTCGGCCGCACGCCGGGCGTCGTTGCTGTCCTCGATCGTGCAGCAGCCGCGGGCGCCGGAGCGGTAGGACGCCGGGTTCCGCGACAGCGCGAGGTGGATGCCCGTGACGTCGTGCCCGGCCTCGGCGGCCCGGGCGGCGGCGACCGCGGAGTCGACGCCGCCTGACATGGCAGCGACCAGCCTCACGTGGAGCTCCTCATGACGTCAGCGCCTCGCCGCCCGTGCGCGCTCCACGACCGGGACGATCGCCGCCACGACGGCGTCGACGTCCGCCGCCGTCGACGTGTGACCGACCGAGAACCGCAGGGAGTGGCGCGACTGCTCGGCGTCGCAGCCCATGGCGAGCAGCACGTGGGACGGCTGCGGGACCCCCGCCGAGCAGGCCGAGCCGGTCGAGCACTCGATCCCGTGCGCGTCGAGCAGCATCAGCAGCGAGTCGCCCTCGCAGCCGGGGAACCCGAGGTGGGCGTTGCCCGGCAGCCGGTCCGTCGCCGCCCGGTCGAGCTGGGGACCGTGCAGGTGGGCCTCGGGCACGGCCTCGATCACCCGCCGCACCAGGTCGTCGCGCAGCTCCTGCATCCGCTCGGCGTGCTCCGGCTGCGCCTTGACCGCGGCCTCGACGGCCGCGGCGAACGCCGCGATGCCCGGTGTGTCCAGGGTGCCGCTGCGGATATCGCGCTCCTGGCCTCCCCCGTGCCCGAGAGGCGTCACGGACAGCTCGCGTCGTGCCACCAGCGCGCCGACGCCGTAGGGGCCCCCGAGCTTGTGGCCGGTCAGTGTCAGGGCGTCCACTCCGCTCGCCGCGAAGTCGACGGGCACCGAGCCGACCGCCTGCACGGCGTCGGTGTGGACGGGGATCTCGTACGCCGCCGCGAGCTCGACCACCTCGCCGATCGGCTGGAGCGTGCCGACCTCGTTGTTGGCCCACATCACCGAGATCAGGGCGACCGACGTCGGGTCGCGCTCGATGCTCTCGCGCAGTGCCTCGACGCGCAGCCGGCCGCGCTCGTCGACCGGCAGCAGCTCGACCTCGGCGGCCTCGTGCTCGGCCAGCCAGTCGAGCGGGTCGAGCACGGCGTGGTGCTCGACCGCGGAGGAGAGCACCCGCCGTCGGCGGGGGTCGGTGTCGCGGCGCGACCAGTAGATGCCCTTGACCGCGAGGTTGTCGGCCTCGGTGCCCCCGGACGTGAAGACCACCTCGCCCGGACGGCACCCGAGGGCCCGCGCGATCGTCTCGCGCGACTCCTCCACGACCCGGCGGGCACGGCGGCCGCTGGCGTGCAGCGAGCTCGCGTTCCCGACGTCGCCGAGGTGTGCGGTCATCGCCTCGACGGCCACCGGCAGCATGGGCGTGGTGGCAGCGTGATCGAGGTAGACGGTCCCCGGCTCGGTCATGGTCTCTCCAGCCTACGGCTCCGGCCAGAGGCACACCCAACCGCGACGCCCACCGGGCACCCGGCGCCCGACCGCGTGCTACTTCGGCGGCAGCGTCTCGACGTACCCCACGCCGAGCTCGACCCATCGGCCGAGGTCGGCGTCGCCGGCCACGGCCGCGGTCTCGACCCGCAGCCAGCCCCGCATGCCACCGCCGCGCATCTCGAACGGGGTCACGCCCGGCTCGGCGAGCAGCTCGGCGGTGCGGTCGGGGTCGCAGCGGACCATCAGCCCGCCCTGCCCGCTCGCGGCCACCGCCATGTGACCGCCGACCAGGAACGCCAGCCCCCCGAACATCTTCTTCTCGTCCAGCCCGTCCTGCCCCTCCAGGGCAGCGCGCAGCCGGTCGGCCAGCTCCTCGTCGTACGCCATGGGATCAGGATGTCAGAGCAGGACCAGGTCGTCGCGGTGGACGACCTCACGCTCGTAGGCCGCGCCCAGCTCGCGCTTGAGGTCGTGGCTGGTGCGGCCCAGCAGGGCCGGGATCTCCTCGGCGTCGAAGTTCACCAGGCCGCGAGCGACCGGCCGACCGGCCGGGTCGGTGAGGTCGACCGGGTCGCCGGCGACGAACGCGCCGGTCACCCCGGTGACCCCGGCGGCCAGCAGCGAGGCACGGCGCTCGGTGACTGCCCGCACCGCGCCGTCGTCGAGCACCAGGCTGCCCTGCGGCTCGGTCGCGTGGGCCAGCCACAGCAGCCGGGTCGGGCGCCGCTTGCCTGTGGGGTGGAACAGGGTGCCCACCGGCTCACCGGACAGCGCGCCCGCGGCCCGGTCGGCCGCGGTGAGGACGACCGGGATCCCGGCACCGCCCGCGATCCGGGCCGCCTCGACCTTGGTCTGCATGCCGCCGCTGCCGAGCCCGGCGGCGCCGGTGCGGCCGATCCGCACCTCGGACAGGTCGTCGTCCGCGGCCACCTCGGCGACCAGCGTGGTACCCGGCCGGCTCGGGTCGCCGTCGTAGAGCCCGTCGACGTCGCTCAGCAGCACCAGCAGGTCTGCGTGCACGAGGTGGGCGACCAGGGCGGCCAGCCGGTCGTTGTCGCCGAACCGGATCTCGCTGGTGGCGACCGTGTCGTTCTCGTTGACGATCGGCAGCACGCCGAGCTCGAGCAGCTTCGCGAACGTCTGGTAGGCGTTGCGGTAGTGCGAGCGTCGGGTGACGTCGTCGACGGTGAGCAGCACCTGCCCGGTCGTGAGACCGTGCCGGGCGAGCTCCTCGGTGTATCGGTGCACCAGCAGCCCCTGGCCGACCGAGGCCGCGGCCTGCTGGGCGGCGAGCCCCCGCGGTCGGGCCGCGAGACCCAGCGGGGACAGCCCGGCGGCGATGGCGCCGGACGAGACGAGCACGACCTCGACCCCGCGGTCCCGGGTCGCCGCGAGCACGTCGACCAGGCGCCGTACCCGCTCCGGGTCGATGCCGCCCGCGGCGGTCGTCAACGAGGACGACCCGACCTTCACGACCACCCGGCGGGCGTTCGTGACGGCGGGCCGGGTCACGGCTCGTCCACCCGGTCGGGGTCGTCCTGCCCGCCGATCTCGTACGCCGTGGGGCCGGAGCGTGCCGGTCCCCCGCCTTCCGCCTGGCGAAGCCGGCGGGCGACGTCGGCGCGGGTCTCGCCCTCGCCGCGGTCGGCCATCCGCTCCTGGATGTCACGTCGGCGGCGGGCGGCCGGACGCGACTCGTCGAACCGGGAGTCCTCACCACGTCGGGCGAGGTTCTCCGCCCCGGCGTCGAGGCCGGGCTTGAAGTCGAAGACGACCGCGTCGTCCGGGTGGCCGATCAGCACCGTGTCGCCCTCGACCGCACCGAGGGCCACCAGTCGCTGCTCGACGCCCAGCCGGTTGAGCCGGTCGGCGAGGAAGCCGACCGCCTCGTCGTTGCTGAAGTCCGTCTGCCGGACCCAGCGTTCGGGCTTCTCGCCCCGGACCCGCCAGCCCTCGCCGGTCTCCTTGACCGTGAAGTCTTCGGCACCGTCGACGCCCGGCGGCCGCAGCACGATCCGGGTCGCCTCGACGGTCGGCTTCGCGGCACGTGCGGCCTCGACGATGCCAGCCATGGCGAAGCTCAGCTCGCGCATCCCCTCTCCCGACGCCGCGGAGACCGGCAGCACGCGCAACCCGCGCGCCTCGAGGTCCTCCAGCACGATGTCGGCGAGGTCGCGCCCGTCGGGGACGTCGATCTTGTTGAGTGCGACCAGCCGCGGCCGGTCCTCGAGCCCGCCGTACCGGCTCAGCTCGTTCTCGATCACGTCGAGGTCGTCGAGCGGGTTGCGGCCCGGCTCCATGGTCGCGGTGTCGACGACGTGGACGAGCGCGGCGCAGCGCTCGATGTGGCGGAGGAAGTCGTGCCCGAGGCCGCGGCCTTCGCTGGCGCCCTCGATCAGGCCGGGTACGTCGGCGACGGTGAACGTCGTGTCGCCGGCCGTGACCACGCCGAGGTTAGGGACGAGCGTGGTGAACGGGTAGTCGGCGATCTTGGGGCGGGCCCGGGACATGGCGGCGATCAGGCTGGACTTGCCGGCGCTCGGGTAACCGACCAGCCCGACGTCCGCGACGACCTTGAGCTCGAGCACGATCTCGAGCTCGTCGCCGGGCTCGCCGAGGAGCGCGAACCCCGGGGCCTTCCGCTTCGACGACGCGAGGGCGGCGTTGCCGAGCCCACCGCGGCCGCCCTGGGCGACGACCAGCTCGGTGCCCGGGCCGACCAGGTCGGCCAGCACCCTGCCCTGGGGGTCGGCCACGACCGTGCCGTCGGGGACCGGGAGCACGAGGTCGCCGCCGTGGCCGCCGTTGCGGTGGGCACCGGCACCGTGGCCGCCGTGCTCGGCGCGGCGCTTCGGGCTGTGGTGGTAGTCCAGGAGCGTGGTGACGTCGGGGTCGACCCGCAGGATCACCGACCCGCCGGGACCGCCGTTGCCACCGTCGGGGCCACCGAGCGGCTTGAACTTCTCGCGGTGCACCGAGGCCACACCGTTCCCACCGCGGCCCGCGGCGACGTGGAGCGTCACCCGGTCGACGAAGCTGGGGATGGCCATCGGGAGCCTTTCAGAGGGACATTCGGGGGTGGAGCTGCCGTACGAACGACAAAGGGCGCCCCGGTCCGGGACGCCCTTCGGTCACGATGCTGCGGTGAGCGTCAGTCACTCACCCGGGACGACGTTGACGACCCGGCGACCCCGGCGGGTGCCGAACTCGACCGCGCCCGCGACCAGCGCGAACAGGGTGTCGTCGCCGCCGCGGCCCACGCCGGAGCCTGGGTGGAAGTGGGTGCCGCGCTGCCGGACGAGGATCTCGCCCGCGTTGACGGCCTGGCCGCCGAAACGCTTGACGCCGAGGCGCTGGGAGTTGGAGTCCCGACCGTTCTTGGTCGAGGCCGCGCCCTTCTTGTGTGCCATGTCTACTTTCCTTCGTTCGAACAGCGAGCTCTGTCGAGACCCTCAGAGGGAGATGTCGGTGACCTTGACCTGGGTGTACTTCTGGCGGTGACCCTGGCGCTTCTTGTAGCCGGTCTTGTTCTTGTACTTCTGGATCACGATCTTCGGGCCCTTGGTGGCGCCGAGCACCTCGACCGTGACGGAGGCCTTGTCGAGCTTCGCGGCGTCGGTCGTGACCGTGTCGCCGTCCACGGTCATCAGCACCGGCAGGGTCAGCGTCTCGCCGACGGCCGTCGAGACCTTGTCGATCTCGAGGACGTCGCCGACGGCGACCTTCTGCTGGATGGCGCCTGCGCGCACGATCGCGTACACCGCGGTCTCCTTCATGTCTGCTTCACGTCTGCTTCACGTCTGGCCGGTCTGCGGCACGCCACGACCCGGTCGGAGATCGGGATGCCGTGCAGAGGGGCACGCGAGAAAGCGCACCGACGGTCAATAGTACGGACGCAGCCCCTCCCCGGCAAAACGCGAGCGGGTCGAGGAGACCCGCCGCGTCGGGCCGTGCCGACCGCGCCCACCCGCTAGCGTGAGCGCTGACCACCGATCTCAGGGAGCCGCCACGATGACGAACTATCCGCAGTATCCCGCCGGCCCACCGGAGCCGCCGCCGGGCCCCGCACCGCTCGGCGAGCGACCGCGCTCGATCGCCATGGCGATCAACCTGATCTGGGTGGCCGTCGCGCTCTCCGTGATCACCACGATCCTGTCCTTCGTCAACCTCGACGAGGCGGTCGACACCGCGCTCGAGGGAGACACCACGGGCACGCTCAGCGAGAGCTCGGCCCGCACCGGGATCGTGGTGGTGCTGCTGGTCATCCTGGTCATCGGCGTCGGGATCTACGCCCTGCTCGCGGTCTTCCTCGGCAAGGGCAAGAGCTGGGCCCGGATCGTCTACACCGTGCTGGCCGCGATCTTCGGCATCCTCGGCATCCTCGGGCTGGGCGGGGACCAACCCGCGATCTCGATGCTGCTGACCGTCGTCCAGCTCGTGCTGATCGCCGCCACGCTGTACTTCCTCTGGCAGAAGGAGTCGACCGCCTGGCTCACGGGGCGCCCGACCGCCTGACCGGCCTGGCGGCCTGAACCAGACCCGAGGGGCGGGGCTCAGCGCTTGCGCGAGCCCCGCTTCTTCACGGGGACGTGCTCGACGGCCGGCCGGCCGTCCAGCTCGGTGTCGGACGTGCCCGGTTCCACGGAACCGTCGGCAGCGGGCTGACCCACGACGCCGGGCGCCTCGGCCTCCGGCATCGCCGGCACCGCGACCGGGGCGCTGCTGGGCGGCCCGGCCGGTCGGCTGGCGCTGCGACGACGGGTCCGGGTGACCACCTGGGGGGCGGTCGAGACCGGCTCGCGGGGCTGCTCGTCCAGCTGGTCGGCAGCGGTCTCCTCGGCGGCGGTCTCCTCGGCGGCGGTCTCCTCGGCGGCGGTCTCCTCGGGGCCGGTCTCCTCGGGGCCGGATTCTTCGGGGCCGGATTCTTCGGAGGCGGGCTCGTCGGCTGCCTGGTCGGGCGCCGACTGCTCGTCCGGCTCCACCGGCTCGATCGGCTCCACCGGCTCGATCGGCTCCACCGGTTCCATCGGCTCGACGTCGTCCGTCGGGTCGGCGTCGTCGTCCTGGTGGGCGCGGGCCATCGCGGCCACGTCCTTGGGGGACGGCGACGTGCTGCGCGACGTCCCGGTCCTGCCCTTCGAGCCACCGTTCCCGCGGCTGTTCGACCCACCGTCGGAGTCCGCGTCGTCGCCCTGACCCTTGCCGCCGCGCGAGCGACGCGAGCGACGGGCCTCGGTCTCCTTCTTCGGCTCGATCGGCGCGTCGGCGACGATCAGGCCGCGGCCGCCGCAGTGCTCGCACGGTTCGGAGAACGCCTCGAGCAGCCCGGTGCCGATCCGCTTGCGCGTCATCTGCACCAGGCCCAGCGAGGTGACCTCGGCGACCTGGTGGCGGGTCCGGTCGCGGCCGAGGCACTCGACGAGCCGCCGCAGCACGAGGTCGCGGTTGGACTCGAGCACCATGTCGATGAAGTCGATGACGATGATGCCGCCGATGTCGCGCAGCCGGAGCTGGCGGACCATCTCCTCGGCCGCCTCGAGGTTGTTCTTGGTGACCGTCTCCTCGAGGTTGCCGCCGGAGCCGGTGAACTTGCCGGTGTTGACGTCGACGACCGTCATCGCCTCGGTGCGGTCGATGATGAGCGAGCCGCCCGAGGGCAGCCAGACCTTGCGGTCGAGTCCCTTGTGGATCTGCTCCTCGATCCGGTACGTCGTGAACAGGTCGGCCTTCGTCGGGTCGTGCTGCTCCAGACGCTCGATCAGGTCGGGCGCCACGTGGGTCACGTAGTCGTGCACGGTGTCGTAGGCGTCACCGCCCTGCACCACGAGCTTCGCGAAGTCCTCGGTGAAGAGGTCGCGGACGACCTTGAGCATCAGATCGGGCTCGCCGTAGAGCAGCTGCGGCGCGCTCCCCTTGGCCTTCTTCTCGATGTCGTCCCAACGGGCGGTGAGCCGCTCGACGTCGCGCGTCAGCTCCTCCTCGCTGGCACCCTCGGCGGCGGTGCGCACGATGACGCCGGCGCCGTCGGGGACGATCTCCTTCAGCAGCGCCTTGAGCCGCGACCGCTCGGTGTCGGGCAGCTTGCGGGAGATGCCGCTGTTGGTGTCGTCGGGGACGTAGACGAGGAACCGGCCCGCCAGGCTGACCTGGCTGGTCAGGCGGGCGCCCTTGTGGCCGACGGGGTCCTTGGTGACCTGCACCAGCACCGACTGGCCCGAGGAGAGCACCGACTCGATCTTGCGCGGCTGGCCGTCCTTGTGGCCGAGCGACGACCAGTTCACCTCGCCGGCGTACAGCACGGCGTTGCGGCCCTTGCCGATGTCGATGAACGCCGCCTCCATGGAGGGCAGCACGTTCTGCACCCGGCCGAGGTAGACGTTGCCGATCAGCGACGTCTGCGACTCGCGAGCGACGTAGTGCTCCACCAGGACCTTGTCCTCGAGCACCGCGATCTGCGTGAGGTCGTCGCGCTGCCGGATCGCCATGACGCGGTCGACGGACTCGCGCCGGGCGAGGAACTCGGCCTCGCTGACGATCGGGGCGCGCCGGCGACCCGCCTCGCGGCCCTCGCGGCGTCGCTGCTTCTTCGCCTCCAGGCGGGTGGAGCCGGAGAGCGCGGTGATCCCGTCCTCGGGCGATCGGGTCTTGCGGACCTTGGTGACGGTGTTCTGCGGGTCGTCGTCACCGTCGGGACCGTCCTCCCCCGCGCGTCGACGCCGACGCCGGCGCCGGGTCGTCGACGAGTCGCCGTCCGCGTCGCCCTCGTCGGCGTCGGGTCGACCCTGCTGGCGGCCCTGACCCCCCCGCCCTGGCCCTGCTTCTTCGCCGCGGTGGGTCGCGAGTCCTGGTCGGCACCGTCGTCGGCCGACCCGTCGGCGTCGCCCTGGCCGTCGCCCGAGCCGTCGCCTTCGCCACCGGGCTTCCGGCGACGACGACCGCCGCGCCGACGGCGACGGCGGGCGCCGCCCTCGCCGCCCTCGTCACTGTCGGGGTCGCCGGTCTCGGCGTCGTCGCGGGCAGCGGTCTCGCCGGCGCCGGCGGCTCGGACGCGGCGTCGGGCGTCGGCTCGGCCTTGGGTGCCGTCTTCTTCGACGGCCGCCTGCGGGCCGGCGCGGCTGCCGCGTCAGGCGCCTGGAACAAGGGAACGGTGCCGGTCGCGTCCCCGTCGGCGGGCTCGGCGGCCGCCGTCGTGGCCGCGGCCTTCGTCGCCGGCGCCTTCGTGGCCGCAGCCTTCCTGGCGGGAGTCTTCGTGGCCGACGGGTCGCTGGGGGCCTCGGAGCGGGCTCGGCCGCCGTTGCCGCGGCCGCCTTCTTCGCCGGTGCCTTCTTGGCGGGCGGCCTTCTTGGCCGGTGCCTTCTTGGCGGGGCCTTCTTGGCCGGTGCCTTCTTGGCGGCCGACTTCTTCGCGCCGCTTCTTGCGGCCGTCTTCTCGGCCGGCACGTCGGCCGTCGGGCTCCCGGCGGCGGGGTCGGTGGTGGGCTCGGAGCCCGGGGTGTCCTCGAGCATCAACTGCTCCCTCTGCCCGTCGTACGCCGTGACGTACGCCGGACGGTCGGCGCCGTGGGGCCCGAGTGGACAGAGTCCACGACGCAAAGCCTTCGTGTGGCGACGAGACCCTCCGCGGGTGCGTCGACTCGTGCCTGCCGCCTGCCTGCCGCGGTCAGCGGGCTCGTCGCGACCGGAGGTCTGTCACCCATTCCGGCCTAGCCGCGTCGCGGTCTGGCGACGACGGGCGCTCGTCGTGCCGGACGGACCCCATCAGTGGAGCTGGGGGACCGGCGAGAACGTCGTCGGGTCGGCATGCACCGACCGAGACCGAGTATCGCACACGTCGGTGGCTATCGCTCCGATGCCCGGCGCGGCGCTCAGCCGAGCGGGTCCAGCAGCCGGCCGGTCTCGGGGTCGAGCCGACCCTGCTCGAGCCTCGTCAGGAGCGGCGCCTCACCGGCCACGAGGCCGGTGAGGCCGTGCAGCCCCGTCAGGACGTCGTCGGGCCGCACCGCGGGCACCGTGTGGTGGAGCAGCAGGAGCAGCGAGCTCCCGTCGGGCTCGAGCGCTGCGACCGCCTCCCGGCAGTCGAACTCGCGCAGCCCCTTCTTGGTCATCCGCTCCACGAGCACCGACTCGGTGGCCAGGAAGGTGCGGACCGCGGCCGCGAGCTCGTCGGGCCGCGGCCGTGGTGTCGAGCCGCCAGCGGCTGTCGGTCAGCAGGTCGGCGAGCGCCCCACCGGGCGACTCCGCGACCCGCACGACGTCGAGCCCGTCGGGCAGCGCCTCGCTCAGCGACGCGTGCACCGCCGCAGGGTCGAGCCGCTCCGCGAGCCCGATCTCGAGGTACTCCGCCTCGCTCGCGGAGCCGGTCGGAGCGGCCCCGGCGTACGAGATGCGGGGGTGGGGGTGGAACCCGGACGAGTACGCCATCGGCAGCCGGGACCTGATCAGCGCCCGCTCGAACGCCCGGGAGAAGTCGCGGTGCGACGTGAACCGGAGCCGGCCGCGCTTGGCGTACCGCACGCGCAGCCGCTGGACGGGCGGGGCCTGCTGCTCGGGCTGCTCACGCACCGCACAGCCTAGGTGCGGCCCCTGCCCGAGCCTGAGGGCAGGGCGACGCGCCCGGACCGGGTGAGTGGTCCGGGCGCGCCTTCCCCCGTGGTGGATCACCGCGAGTACCGGTGATCAGCCGTGGTCAGCTCGTCGTCACCGCCGTGTCGTCGATGACGAAGCTGGTCGCCAGGCTGGAGTCCTCGGTGCCGACGAACCGGACCGTGACGGTCTGTCCGGCGTACGCCGAGAGGTTGAAGCTGCGCTGCACGTACGACGTCCCCTTGTCGAGGTTCGAGTACGTCGCCCAGCGTGGTGGTCGAGCCGCCGGACACGACCTGCACCTGCAGCCGGTCGTAGGCCGTCGAGGTGGTCGTCTCGGCGCTGCTCACGTACAGGTGGAACGACAGCGTGGCCTGCTTGCCGGCAGCGATGGTCACGTTCTGCGACAGCGTGTCGGTGGTCGTCCGGCCGTAGCCGTTCAGCCACGCCTTCCAGGAGCCGGACCGTGCCGGTGCGCCCGACGCGTTCGTGATCACGCCGCTCGTCGCGCTCCACGAGGTCGCCCCCGACTCGAAGCCCGGGTTCTGGAGCAGGTTGCCACCGGTGGGCGGCGGCGTCGTTCCGCCGGTGAGCGGCGAGTAGAGCAGCCGGTTCGGGGACCCGGTCTGGGCGCCGGTCACGACGCCGGTCGTGGCGGTGCTGGTGATCGCGTTCGACACGGTGGCCGGGGACGCGCTCGGGCTGCCCTGCAGGTAGAGCGCGGCCACGCCCGCGACGTGCGGCGTCGCCATCGACGTACCCGAGATGGTGTTCGTCGCCGAGGTGCCGGTGTACCAGGCCGAGGTGATGCTCGAGCCCGGGGCGAACAGGTCGAGGCAGCTGCCGTAGTTGGAGAAGCTCGAACGAGCGTCCGTGCTGGTGGTCGAGCCCACGGTCAGCGCCGACGCGACCCGCGAGGGCGAGCCGTTGCAGGCGTTGGTGTTCTCGTTGCCCGCGGCCACCGCGTAGGTGACGCCGTCCGCGATCGAGTTGTTCACCGCGGTGTCGAGCGCGCTGGAGACGCCGCCGCCCAGGCTCATGTTCGCGACGGCCGGGCTGCCCGCGGCGTGGTTGCAGGTGACCCAGTCGACGCCGGCGATGACGCCGGAGGTGGTGCCGCTGCCGTTGCAGTCGAGCACGCGGACCGGCTTGATGGTCACCTGCTTCGCGACGCCGTACGTCGTGCCGCCGACCGTGCCGGCGACGTGGGTGCCGTGGCCGTTGCAGTCGGTGGTGCCGCGGCCGTCGTTGATGGCCGTGTAGCCCGCGGCCATCCGGCCGCTGAACTCGCTGTGGGTGCCGAGCACGCCGGTGTCGATGATGTAGGCGGTCACGCCGGCGCCGGTCGGGGTGTAGGTGTAGGCGTTGTTGAGCGGGAGGTTGCGCTGGTCGATCCGGTCGAGTCCCCAGGTGGCGGGCGACTGGGTGGCGTCGATCGAGATCCGCTGGTCGGCCTCGATGTAGGCGACGTCCGGGTCCTCGCGCAGCGCGGCGACGGCCGAGTCGCTCAGACCGTGCCGAGAAGCCCTCGACGACGCGTGGCGTAGCGGTCGACGTCGGACGCGCCCTTGGCCCTGGCTGTCCGGACGGCATCGGTGCCGTCGCTGCGGGTGGCGCGGCCCTCGAGGACGACGATGTAGCGGCCGTCGATGGCGTAGGCCTTGCTGGTGCCGAGCAGGGGCGCCTTGCGGTCGGGCGCGGGTGCGGCTTCGGCGGACCCGGCTGCCGTGGTGAGCATGCCGAGGGTGAGGACGGCGGCCGCGGTGGCGGCCAGGCCGCGACGACGCGACCGGGTGGTGTGACAGGACATGGGTGTCCCTCCCGAGAGATTCATCACCGCCCAGCGGTCGCCGGGCGTGCCCGGAAACTAGCGACGCCCCTGTGCGGCAGCGAGCCTTCGTCCGCGTCAGGTTTGTGCACTGCACAAACCTGCAGAACTGCTCAGGGCAGCGGCAGGCCCTTCATCAGCTGCGACTTGTAGATGCTGCTGATGACCTGCCCGTCGAGCCAGGCGGTGAGCCGGTCGGCCTCGACGTCCAGCGCCCGGCGGCCGACCGGACCCGGGTCTCGGCGCAGCACGACCTCCACCCGCCCGTCGTCGGCCTGCACCCAGCAGCCCACGATTCGCCCCTCCCACCACGCGGTCGTGCCGCCGTTGCCGGCCGTGTCGTAGTGGTACGGCTTGTCGGCCGGGTCGAGGTAGAAGTCGCGCTCCTTCCAACCCATCGTGGTGGGGTCGAGCACCGGGAGCAGCGCGGCCGCCGGCGCGACCGCGGGCTCCGGCTCGACGTCGTCGGGCAGCAGCCAGCCCGTGCCACCGCCGTCCAGCGACACCTCCACGGCCTCCAGGTCTGCCAGCGCCCGGCGTACGGCGGCCTTCGTCGAGCCCAGCCACCAGGCCAGGTCGGCCTCCGTCCCGGGGCCGAACCGAGCCAGCCAGCGGCGGACGAGCTCGGCGTAGCCCGCCTGCTCCGACCAGGCGGCCGGCGGCGCGCCGAGCCAGCCCGGCATGGTCGTCCACTGCGGGCGCGGTGTGCGCCAGTGACCGCCGTTGCGGCCGCGCACGATCTCGGCTCGGGCGCCGAGCCACGTCAGGACCCGCGGCGCCACGGGGAACGGCGCTCCCCAGCGCTCGCTGGACGGTGAGGAGGAGACCTTCACGTCCAGCAGCGGGACCCGGTCGCGGATGGTGCGCGCCGGGAGGCCGTCGGAGCCGTCCAGCAGCGCGAGCACCTCGGCGCGCGCCTCCGCCAGCCACGCGTCCCCGTCGGCGGTGACGCCTCCCGCCACGACGTCCTTGCCGATCTTCTTCCGCTCGATCTCCGCCACCCGGGCCGACGCGCTGCCCCACACGGCGGGCAGCAGGTCGCGCGGGAACGCGAACAGGGTGCGCCGCATCGCGAGCTGCTTGACCAGGCTGCGCTCGTCGTACAACGCCGCCTCGACGTCGGCCGCCGAGACGCCCTCGCGACCGCGCCGCCACCGCGAGGTGGACCGAGGCCGGCTCCGTGGCGTGCAGGCACACGACGGCCTCGGCGGCGGCGACCGGGTCGGTCACCCGGTGGTCGGCGGCCAGCGCGTGGCGGCGCACGAGCCGGTTCCGCCTCTCGATGTCAGGGACGTGCCGCACCCGGCCTATCCTGCCGGAACCATGCGTCAGCCCTCCTCCGCCACCGCCTCGCGCTGGCTGGTCCTGCTGGGGCTCGTCCTGCTGTCGACCAACCTGCGGCCCGCGGCTGTCAGCGTCGGCCCGGTGCTGGCCGAGGTCACCGACGGGCTCTCGATGTCGTCGGCCGAGGCGGGACTGCTGACCTCGCTGCCGGTGCTCGCGTTCGCGTCGTTCGGCGCCGTGGCGCCGTGGCTCACCCGCACCGTGGGCATCCACCGCACCACGCTGCTGTCCCTGGTGGCGGTCGCGATCGGCCTGGCGGCGCGGGTCACCGTCGACCACGAGCTCCCGTTCCTCGCGCTGTCGATGCTGGGGCTGGCGGGGATGGCGACCGCCAACGTGCTGCTGCCGTCGCTGGTGAAGCTCCACTTCCCCGACCGGATCGGCTTCATCACCGCCCTCTACACGTCGGCCCTGGCGATCGGGCTGACCGGGGCGCTGACGCTCACCGTCCCCGTCTCCGAGGCGGCGGGCGACGACGGCTGGCGGGTGGGGCTCGGCGTCTGGGCGCTGCTGGCGCTGGTCGCGGCGCTGCCGTGGCTGCGTCTCGTGCTGCACGACCGGCACCCCGCTGACGCGTCCCGGACCGTGCGCGTCTCCGACGTGATGCGGACCCGGCTGGGTATCGCGATGGCCCTGCTGTTCGGCTTCCAGTCGATGCACGCCTACGTCGCCTTCGGCTGGTTCGCCCAGCTCTGGCGGGACGCGGGCTTCTCGCCCGCGATGGCCGGGGTCCTCGTCGGGGTGGTGGCGAGCGTCAGCATCCCGCTGTCGCTGTGGCTGCCGACCCTCGCGGGCCGACGCGAGGACCACCGCACGCTGCTGTGGGGCGTCATCGCCTGCTACCCCGTCGCCTACGCCGGGTTGATCGTGGCGCCGCGGTCGCTGGCCGTGCTCTGGGCGCTGCTGGTCGGCGTCGGCTGCGTCATCTTCCCGCTCGTGCTGACCCTGATCGGGCTGCGGGCCCGAACGCCGGCCGGCACGGCCGCGCTGTCCGGAGCCACCCAGTCCGCCGGCTACCTGCTGGCCGCGGTCGGTCCGTTCACCGTCGGCCTGCTCTACGAGGCCACCGGCGGCTGGACCGTCCCGTTGGCGCTGATGATCGCGCTGGTCGTCCCGATGGCGCTGCTCTCGGCGTACGTCGGCAAGCCGCGCTACGTGGAGGACCAGCTCCCCGACCGGGCGGCCGTGCGGTGACCACCCGGGTCGCCGGCGGCGTGGCCGTGCTGCTCGTCCTGGCCGTGGCTGCCGGCGTGATCGCGGTCCGGCTGGCCGGGGACCCGGCCGGCCCGGGGGCGGCCGGACCGGGCCCGTCGACCCGGCCCACCACCAGCCCGACCGCCGACACCTCGTCGCCAGAGCCGACCGGTCCCGGCCCGACACCCTCCCCCTGCGCGACCGGCGACCCGGTCCGGGTCAGGGCGCTCAGCCTCAACCTCCACGGCGGACGCACGCCGGCCGGCGACCCGGCGCTCGGCCGGGTCGCGATCGAGCTCCGGGCCTGGGACGCCGACCTGGTGCTGCTCCAGGAGGTCGACCGCGGCCGGGACCGCACGGGAGGTGTCGACCAGGCGCAGCGGCTCGCGGGGCGGCTCGGGTTCGACGCGGTCTACGGGCCGACCCGGCGGTTCCGACCGGGCAGCACCGGCAACGCGATCCTGTCGCGCTGGCCGGTCGCGGACGTCGCGCAGGCTGCCCTGCCGGGCGCCCGCGGGGCCTACCGCCGCGGGCTGGTTCGGGCCACCGTCGACGTCGGCGGGCAGTCGGTCGACGTCTTCGTGACCCACCTCGACCACGTCTCCCCCGGGCTCCGGCGGGCGCAGGCGCGGGCGGTCGCGGCCGCGGTCCGCCGGTCTCCGCGGCCGGTGCTGCTCGGTGGCGACCTCAACGCCGAGCCCGGGATGCCCGCGACCCAGGCGCTCCGACGCTCCGGCCTGGTGGACGGCTGGCCGGTGGCCGGCCGCGGCGACGGCCTGACCGTCCCGGCGGCCCGGCCCCGCCGCCGGATCGACTACGTGCTCGCCGACGCTTCCTTCGTGCCGGTGCGGTCGCGGGTCCTGATCAGCCTGGTCAGCGACCACCGGGCGGTGCGCACGACGTACGACCTGCTGCCCCGCGAGTGCGGCTGAGTGCCGTCGCGCGTCAGACGACAGAGAGCGGGAGCAGCTTCCGGCCCGTGGGGCCGATCTGGATCTCGGTGTCCATCTCCGGGCAGACCACTGCGGGGTAGAGCGAGGTCGAACAGGAGCGCCCGTGGTCAGGCCAGCATCCCCATGCGTTGAGATGTGATGACGCCCACCGCGAGCCGTCCGCTCACGGCGATGAGCGGGCGGGTGTGCCGTCCGAGGGCGAGACCGGGATCGAGTCGTATCGGCTGGCGATGGCGGCGCGGGCGACCGGGTCGCGAATTGCGTTGGCTGGGAGCGTGGCGAGCTCGAAGAACATCTCTTCAAGCCCGCCTGGCACCATGAGGGCGAGGAAGCGCCCCCCGCCCTCCGCGGCGGCGATGGTATGGGCGGTGTCTCGGGGGACCAGGATGTACCTGCCGGATGTTGCCTCGATCGACGAAGAACCAACGCTGAAGGTGAACTGACCGTCCAGCACGAAGAACGACTCCTCGAATCCTCGGTGGAGATGGGGGACGGTCCATGCGCCATCGCCGGTGCCGTAGAACTCCGCGAGGGTGAACGCGCCGCCGGTGACCTCGCCGGCGGCGAGCACCCGCATGGCCACCACGCCTAGGTCGACACTGCGGCCCTCGCCGGGAAGCACACTGTATGAACTGCCCGGAGGCATCATCGGGAATCACCACTTCCTGTCTCGCGAACAGACTCAAGGGTGTTGCCGCGACGGACCCCGATCAAGATCACAAAATGAAGTTGCGTGGTGGCCGAGAGACGTCGAGAGTGTGCCCGTGGCTGACTACGGCCAGTTCTGTCCCATCGCCCGGAGCTCCGAGCTGCTGGCCGAGCGCTGGACGCCGATCATCGTTCGCAACCTCCTGAACGGTTGCCGGACCTTCGGCGAGATCCGCCAGGGCGCTCCCGGGATTCCCACGGCGCTCCTTACCAAGCGGCTGGAGACACTCGAGCGACACGGTGTTCTCATCCGCACCGCCAAGGAGCACGGACGCGGGTCGTACTACGAGCTCACGGAGATGGGCGTCGCTTTAGGTCCCGTCCTAGATGCCATGGGTCAGTGGGGAGTCCGATGGATGGAGATCGAACCACGTCATCTCAGTCCGGCATATGCGCTCTTCGCCACCCTCAAGTTGGTCGACGTGGACGCCATCCCGGCAGGGACCACGGTGGTCCGCTTCCACGTAAGCGACCCGCCACGGCAGGACCACTACCTGGTGCTCCGCCGACCCCGGCCTGAGCTTTGCAGTCGGCCTTCCGGATACGAGGAGGACCTGATCTGCCGGACTGACAGCCGCACCCTGATCGACGTCCACCTTCGCAAGACCACCATCCCTGCGGCCGTCAAGCAGAAGCGGCTTGCCATCGAAGGAGCTCCGACGTTGGTCAAAGGCTTCGAGACGTGGTTCCGGACTAGCCCCTTCGCCCAGTAGTCCCTCGCGACAGTTGGTTGCCCGGCTTCGTCAAGCGGTCTGAGGAGCCCCGCGTCTCTGAGCTCAATAGCGTTGGTCTCCGCGAATGCGGCCCGCTGCTGGTGAAGAAGCAAGCCGACGTTCGGGGGGCGCCAGTCCTCGGCGAACAGGTAGTCGAGGGCAGCGCGAGGCCGTTGGTTCCCGCGCCGGCGCGACATTCGTCCGGTCCCGTCGCGTGCTTGGAAAGGCGACACGGGCAGACCCACGGGTGAGCAATCCGGTCGCCCGGAGATAGCAGACGTTTCCGCAGGTCAGGGCCCGTTAGACCACTGACAGCGGGAGCAACACCTGCCCCGTGGGGCCGATCTGGATCTCGGTGTCCATCTCCGGGCAGACGCCGCAGTCGTAGCACGGCGTCCAGCGGCAGTCCTCGACGTCCTGGACCCCGTCGGGGTCGTCGGCCGCGGCGAGGGAGTCCTCCCAGTCGGACCACAGCCAGTCCTTGTCGAGCCCGGAGTCGAGGTGGTCCCAGGGCAGCACCTCGTCGTACTCGCGCTCGCGCACGGTGTACCAGTCGAGGTCCACGCCGGTGCCGGCCAGCGCCTCGGACGCGCTCAGGGCCCACCGGTCGTAGGAGAAGTGCTCGCTCCAGCCGTCGAACCGGCCGCCGTCGCGCCACACCTGCTCGATGATCCGCCCGACTCGCCGGTCACCGCGCGACAGCAGTCCCTCGATGATCCCCGGCTTCCCGTCGTGGTAGCGGAAGCCGATCGCGCGGCCGTACCGCTTGTCGGAGCGCACCGTCTCGCGCAGCAGGCGCAGCCGCTCGTCGGTCGTCTCGTGGTCGAGCTGGGAGGCCCACTGGAAGGGCGTGTGCGGCTTGGGCACGAAGCCGCCGATCGAGACCGTGCAGCGGATGTCGTTGCGACCCGACACCTCACGGCCCTTCGCGATCACCTTCTTCGCGAGCTCGGCGATCTCGAGCACGTCGTCGTCGGTCTCGGTGGGCAGGCCGCACATGAAGTAGAGCTTCACCTGGCGCCAGCCGTGGGAGTACGCCGTGGCGACGGTCCGGATCAGGTCCTCCTCGGTCACGGCCTTGTTGATCACCTTGCGCATCCGCTCGGAGCCGCCCTCGGGCGCGAACGTGAGGCCCGACCGGCGGCCGTTGCGGGAGAACTCGTTGGCCAGCGTGATGTTGAAGGCGTCGACCCGGGTCGAGGGCAGCGAGAGCGAGACGTTGGTCCCCTCGTAGCGGTCGGCCAGCCCGGTCGCGACATCGCCGATCTCGGTGTGGTCGGCGCTCGACAGCGAGAGCAGCCCGACCTCCTCGAAACCGGACTGCCGGATGCCGTTCTCGACCATCGCGCCGATCGTGGTGATGGACCGCTCGCGCACCGGCCGGGTGATCATCCCCGCCTGGCAGAACCGGCAGCCCCGGGTGCAGCCGCGGAAGATCTCGACGCTGTAGCGCTCGTGCACGGTCTCGGCGAGCGGCACGAGCGGCTTGGCGGGGTAGGGCCACGCGTCGAGGTCCATCAACGTGTGCTTGCGGACCCGGTGCGGGATCCCGGGCCGGTTCGGCACGACCGCCTCGATCACCCCGTCGGCCCGGTAGGTCACGTCGTAGAAGGCCGGCACGTAGACCGAGCCTCCTACGGCCAGCCGTCGCAGCAGCTCCTCGCGGCCGCCCGGGCGGCCCTCGCTCTTCCACTCGCGGATCACGTCGGAGATCGCGAGCACGACCTCCTCCCCGTCACCGAGCACGGCCGCGTCGAGGAAGTCGGCCACCGGCTCCGGGTTGAACGCCGCGTGCCCACCTGCGATGACGAGCGGGTCGTCCTCGCCGCGGTCGGACGCGTGGAGCGGGATGCCGGCGAGGTCGAGCGCGGTCAGCAGGTTGGTGTAGCCGAGCTCGGTAGAGAACGAGACTCCGAGGACGTCGAACGCCCGCACCGGCCGGTGGCTGTCGACCGTGAACTGCGGGATCGGCCCCGCGTCGTCGCCCGCGCGCATCACCGCCTCGAGGTCCGGCCAGACGGAGTAGGTGCGCTCGGCGAGGATCCAGTCGCGCTCGTTGAGCACCTCGTAGAGGATCGCGACGCCCTGGTTGGGCAGCCCGACCTCGTAGGCGTCCGGGTACATCAGCGCCCAGCGCACGGCGACGGAGTCCCAGTCCTTGAGGGTGGAGTTGAGCTCGCCCCCGACGTACTGGATCGGCTTCTGCACCGACGGCAGCTTGGGCTCGAGCCGCGGGAACACCGACGCGACGGACACAGCACTCCTCATGAAATCGTGGCCGGGGACGCCGTCCAGGGTACGACGGGCACCAGAGAGCGGCACATTCCGCGGTCGGCATACCGTGGGGGCGCACCCGGAGCGGGCTGCGGACCGTCCCGCGAGGGCCCCGCACCGTCTGGACCTCTTGCCGACAACGCCTGCGGAGTCCCGCCGGGAGGACCTACCATCCGTACGTTCGGAGGGTGAGATCGTGGCCAACGCTGAGGGGACCAGCATCGCCGCGCGGCGCTTGGCGCTCGTGGTCGTGCTGACGCTTGTCTCCACACCGCTGGCCCTGGCCGAGATCCCGCCGCCCGACACGCCGACGGAGATGTGGCCGACGCTCGCCGCGGCCTTCATCTGGCTCGCAACCGTCTGGGACGGCAGGAGCCGGCCCACGGCCGACCTCGTCTGGCACGTCGCCGCACAGGTGTTGGTCTTCGTCGGCGTGGCCCTGGTCCTCGGCTGGGAGCCGGTCGACGCGCTCTGGATGGGTGCCGCCAACGTGGTGGGCGCGATCCTCATGCTCGCGCTCTACTCCTGGTTCCAGCGCGGCCGCGGGTGGGCCCCCACCAATGCCGCGTCCAACCTCGCCCTCCTCGCCACGGCGCTGGTCGCGTGCACGGTCGTGGCGCTGTCCGGCGGCATGCCCAACCTCGAGGTCGGCGAGGTCGACCGGCTCACGCTCTGGTGGATCATCCGCGGGACCGTCTACGCCTACGTCGGCGGCGTGACGTTCCTGAGCGCCTTCTACGCCGACGGGCCGTTCGTCGACAACCGGGCTCCGCGCTGGGCGGTGGCGATCCTGGTGCCGATGGGCGTCGCCTGTATCTGGGTGACCTACCTCGATCCGGAGCTCCCGCTCACCTGGTTCCTCCTGCTGCCCGCTCTGGTCGCCGGGTCGATCCTCACGCCGCGCGGCGCCTCGGTCTTCGCCCTGTTCATCGCCCTGATCAGTGCGCTGGCCACGCTCCACCCGATCAACCAGTTCGGGTACGACGGCTTCCTGCCTGGCTCGATCATGATCGACCTGCTGATCACCGCCTCGACGTTCATCACCATCCACCTCGCCCTGCTCCAGGCACAGCGCGTCAACGCCGCCCAGCAGCTCCAGGACGAGCGCGCCGCCGCCTTCGACGAGCGGGCCGCCGCCGAGGAGCAGACCGCGATGCTCGAGCGGGTCTACGAGACGATGACCGACGGACTGCTGGTGATGGAGCACGGCCGCCGGGTGGTGTTCCACAACGAGGCGGCGCGGCGGCTGGTCGGCAAGCGGATCCCGCTCGGCGAGGACCTGGACTGGGTCGGGTACCTCGGCCTGCGCCTGCTCGACGGGACGCCCGCGACCGACGCCGACCTCCCGGGACCGCAGAACCCCGCCGTCCGGCAGCTGCACGTCAAGAACGAGGGCGCCGACCGGATCCTGGAGATCGGCGCGTGGCCGCTGCAGGGAGAGTCGGGCAAGTTCATGATGCTGTTCTCCGACGTGACGACACAGCGCGAGCGGCTCAGCGAGCTCACCGGCTTCGCCGGCGTGGTCGCCCACGACCTGCGCAGTCCGCTGACGAGCCTGAGCGGGTGGCTGGAGCTGATCCAGGACTCCCTGCAGGACGGCGACGTCGCCGGCGCGTCGGTGTTCAACCAGCGTGCCCAGGTGAGCAGCGCCCGGATGGGCCAGGTGATCGACGACTGGCTCGCCTACACCGTGCAGCGCGACGGCCTGCTCGCGACCACGCGGGTCCGGCTCGAGGCGCTGCTGGAGGAGATCGTGGCGCCGTACGGCGCCTCGGCGGGTGATCACGCGCCTGCCTTCGAGGTGGAGGTCGATCACGAGGTCGAGGCCGACCGGGTGCTCACCAAGCAGCTCCTCGCCAACCTGATCGGCAACGCGGTGAAGTACACGCCCAGCGGCCAGCGCCCGCACGTCACCATCCGGTCCGCGCCCGACACCGAGGACGGGTTCGTCCGGGTCGAGGTGAGCGACTGCGGCGTCGGGCTGCCCGACGGCGAGGAGGACCTCGTCTTCGAGGAGTTCCACCGGGCCGAGGCGCACGCCGACGCGTTCACCGGCACCGGACTCGGCCTCTCGCTCTGCCGTCGGATCGTGAACCGTCACGGCGGCAGCATCTGGGCCAGCAACAACCCCGACCGGGGCGCGACGTTCAGCTTCACGCTCCCGGCCGCCTGACCTTCACCCGGCCCCCTAGGGTCCAGGACATGAGCGGCGAGGCGACCCACGGCACGTTCGCGTGGACGGTCGTGCTCCCCGTCGCGGCCCTGGTCGCCCTGGTCGCGACGTGGGGCCGCAAGCCCGGGGACGTCGTGCTCGCGCTCGTGGCGGTGCTGTTGATCGGTGCGGTGCTGGCGGCGGTCCACCACGCGGAGGTCGTGGCCCACCGGGTCGGGGAGCCCTACGGATCGCTGGTGCTCGCCGTGGCGGTGACGGTGATCGAGGTCGCGCTGATCGTCACGTTGATGGTCACCGCCGACCAGGACACCGCGGGGCTCGCACGCGACACCGTGTTCGCGGCCGTGATGATCTCGGTGAACGGCATCGTCGGGCTGTCCATCGTCGTGAGCGCGCTGCGCGACCGGCTCGCCGTCTTCAACCCCGAGGGTGCCGGCTCGGCGCTGGCGACCGTGATGACGCTGGCGACGCTCACCCTCGTGCTGCCCGTCTTCACCACCTCCCAGCCCGGCCCGGAGTTCACCGGCGGCCAGCTGGTCTTCGCAGCGATCGCCTCGCTCGCGATCTACGCGCTGTTCGTCTTCACCCAGACCGTGCAGCACCGCGACTTCTTCCTGCCCGTCGAGGACGGCGGCACGGCCCCGGACGCCGACGAGGACGGCCATGCCGACCCCCCGCCGTTCCGCGCCGCCCTCCTCAGCCTCGGCTTGCTCGTGGTCGCCCTCGTGTCGGTCGTCGGCCTGGCCAAGGTCGAGTCGCCCGCGATCGAGCGGGCCGTGGCCGGGCTCGGCTTCCCCCACGCGTTCGTGGGAGTGGTGATCGCGCTGCTCGTGCTCCTGCCGGAGTCGATCTCCGCGGTCCGGGCGGCGGCCCGGCGCCGGATGCAGATCAGCCTCAACCTCGCCTACGGCTCGGCGATGGCCTCGATCGGGCTCACGATCCCGACGCTTGCGGTCGCCTCGATCTGGCTCGACGGACCGCTGGAGCTCGGGCTCGGCAACACCGAGATGGTGCTGCTGTTCCTGTCGGGCATCGTCGGCGTGCTGACCGTCGTCCCGGGCCGCGCCAAGCCCCTCGCCGGCGGGCTGCACCTGTCGATCCTGGCGGCCTACGTCTTCCTCACGATCTCGCCCTGACCGGTGGCGCACCGCGTCGGCGCGGGTGCACAGTGAGCCATGTTCGCGATCCGGGCGGCGACGGCCTACGACGGACTCCGGTTCCTCGACGAGGGTGCCACCGTGCTCGTCGAGGGCGACCGGGTGGTGGGCGTCGAGGGGCCGCGCCACGAGCCCCCGGCGGGCTGTGAGGTCACGACGTACGACGGGACCGTGCTGCCCGGTCTGATCGACACCCACGTGCACCTGGTGGCCGACGGGTCGATGGGTGGCCTGGAGCGCGCGCCCGAGCTGTCCGACGACGACCTGGACGCCGTCATCGACCAGACGCTGCTGCGCCAGGCGCGTGCCGGCGTGACGACCGTGCGCGACCTCGGCGACGTCGGCTTCCGGACTCTCACGGCGCGCGACGCGCAGCGTCCCGGTCGCCCGCGCGTGCAGTGCGCGGGGCCGCCGCTGACCGTGCCGGACGGGCACTGCCACTTCCTGGGCGGTGCCGTCGTCGGGACCGAGGCCGTCGTCGCCGCCGTCGCCGAGCGGGCCGAGCGCGGCGTCGACGTCGTGAAGGTGATGGCGAGCGGCGGCATGCTCACCCCCGGCTCCGACATCATGGGGGTCCAGTTCAGTCCGCAGGAGCTGGCGACCGCCGTCCGGGCGGCGCACGACGCCGGGTTGCGGATCGTCGCCCACGCGCACTCGCTGGCCGGCGTCCACCACGCGCTGGACGCCGGCGTCGACGGGATCGAGCACTTCACCTGCCTGACCGACGCGGGCATGACGACGTCCGACGAGCTCCTCGCCCGGGTGGCCGCTGCGGGCGTCGTCGTGTGCTCCACGCTGGGCACGGACATCACCAGGCTCCCGCCGTTCGAGACCCTGCCGCCCGTCGTCCAGAACCTCATCAAGACGCTCGGACTCCCCGAGGACGGCCACCAGCGCGGACGCGAGGAACAGGTCCGGCGGGTCCGTGAGCACGGCGTCGCCGTCGTGACCGGCACCGACGCCGGAGTCGCGCCCTCCAAGGACCACGGCATCGCCTGGCTCGCCGTGCTCCAGCTGACCGACTCCGGCTACTCCCTGGAGGAGGCGCTCGCCACCGCGACGTCGTACGCCGCCCGGGTGCTCGGCCTCGAGAACGTCACCGGCCGGCTCGCCCCGGGGCTCGCCGCCGACCTGCTGGTCACCGACGGCGACCTGCGAGCCGATCCCACGTCGTTGGGCCGGCCGGCGGCCGTGTGGGTGCGGGGTCAGGACCCCTCGACGGGCCGGATCTCCACCACCGGGTGAGCCCGGGTGAGGACCTGCGCGGCTTCCACGAGCGCGTCGTAGTCGGTGCAGGTGACGAGGTAGAAGCCGGACAGCTGCTCGGCGGTCTCCGCGAAGGGGCCCTCGGTGACGAGGACGCGCGACGACGAGCCGCGCGTGAGGGTCCGCGCCTTGCTGCTGTGGGCGAGCTCGGCGCCGCCCGTGACCGAGCCGCCGCTCGCCTTCAGCAGCTGGACGAACTCGTGGTCCGCGTCGTAGACGGCCTGGTGCTCGGCCTCCGTTCCGGCCTCCCACCCCGGCTCGTCATCGGCTGGGAACATGACGACGTAGTCGGTCACGCCGACTCCTCTCCTCGGTGGTCTGACATAGGTGTGACGAGCGGAGTGCGCTCAGATCGACGGTGGCGGCGCAGTTCCGGGCAATCTCCTGGACGGCGGCGAGGAGCGGGGTACCGACCCCGGACAGCCGGTTCACGGAGGCAGCGGGGCCGGCCGGGCATGGGGTCCACGATCGCAGTGTCACACCTCACGGCCCGCTGGTGTCGCGGCGTGCGACTCACGTGCGTCTGGTGAAGACGATCTTCCGGCCCGGGGCCGGCGTCTGTTGGTAGCGGGGGTCGTGGGCGAGGGTGTGGTGGCGTTGGCACAGGAGGCGGCCGTGGGTGAGGGTGGTGTGGCCTTCTTTGGACCAGGGTGTGTCGTGGTGGGCGTGGCACATCGAGGGTGGTCGGTCGCAGCCGACGGTGGTGCAGCCCTGGTCGCGCACGGTCATGGCGGTGCGTTGGGCTTTGGTGTGGAAGCGGCGGCGGCGGCCGACGTCGAGGGGTTCGGAGGGGCCGCCGAGGACGACCGGGATGATCCCGGCGGTGCAGGCGAGCCGGCGGGCTTCGCCAGCGGAGATCCGGGTGCCGTCGCAGAGCCCGGCGGCCTTCAGGTCTCCCATGAGGGAGTCGTGGGTCATGGTGACCACCACGGTCGCGGCGAGCCCGCCGGCACTCGGGGTGCCGGTCTCGGGCCTGGTTTCGAGGTACTCGCAGAACGCTAGGCCCAGCCGGTGCCGACTCGGCGTCGCCGACGGCACCTCCGGGTGGCGTTGGGGTGTGGTGAGGGCGAGCAGGTGCTTGCGGAGGATCGAGCCGTGCAGGGAGGGGATGGTGAACCTGCCGTGACAGGAGCCGTGGCCGTCGTCGGCCATCGTGAACGACGCCGCCGCCCGCGCGTCTGCTTCCTCGGCTTCGAGCCTTCGGGCTTCCTCGGCGTCCGCGGCATCCGGGTCGAGGACCTCCAGCAACCGGCGCCCCAGGATCCGTAGCGCTCGGGCGTCGTGGTCACGTGCCTGGTCGAGGAGGAACGTCTCGGCCTTCGCGACCACGTCCGGGTCGACCAGGTCGACCAGGTCGGTGGGGAGGTCGTCGACCGCGTCCACGATCACCTGCGCCTGATCCACCGTCAGCTCCGCTGTGGCGAGCGCGGCGTCGACGTCCGGATGCCCCTCCAGGGCTGTCGCGAGACGGGCCGCGCGGTGCACCGCCGGGCGGGTGGTCCGGGTCTCGTGCGCGAGCCAGTTCGCCGCCGACGTCGCCCCCACCGACACCCCCACCTCGACCCGTTCGGCCTGGGCCAAGAGCCGCAGCTGCAGCTGGGCGACCTGCGCCAGCAGCCGGGTGACCTCCACCAGCGTCGACCCGAGCTCCTCGGACGACATCGACCACACCGGCGTACCGGTCACCGACCCCAGCTCGGCGCGCACCGAGACCACCACCGCGGACACCGGGTGCGAGAAGGAGAGCGGGGCTGTGGTCATGACCCCAAGCCAACCCACCACCCCCGACACCACCGGCCCCGTCCACGCGCACCTGTGGACGGCGGGTTCTGGAGGTGCGCTGTGGAGGTCTCGTGGCTCGTCGCTGACGCTCCGAGCACCTCACCCTCCCACCGCACCTCGACCTCCGGACGACGACCTCCGGCACGGTCGGTCAGCGGCGGACGAGGACCCTCGTGGGGACGGGGTAGCGGGCGGCGGGGCTGACGGACGAGCGCAGGTGGATGTTCTGCAGCAGGCCGACGGCGAGCAGGGTGGCGAACATCGAGCTGCCGCCGTAGGACACCAACGGCAACGGGACGCCGGTGACCGGCATGATGCCGAGGCACATGCCGATGTTCTGGAACGCCTGGAAGCCCAGCCAGCACGCGATGCCGGCCGCGGCGACCCGGCCGAAGACGTCGTCGGCGCGACCCGCGATCACCAGCGCCCGCCAGATCACGACGGCCAGCAGCGCGATCAGCAACCCGGCGCCGAGCAGGCCGAGCTCCTCGCCGGCGACGGTGAAGACGAAGTCGGTGTGCTGCTCGGGCACGAACCCCGAGCGGGTCTGCGAGCCCTGGAAGAGCCCCTCGCCGAACAGCCCGCCGTTGCCGACTGCGATCCGGGCCTGCTCGGTGTTGTAGCCGGCGCCGCGCGGGTCGAGGTCGGGGTTCGTGAAGGCGAGGAAGCGATCGACCTGGTAGTCCTTCAGCATCCCGGCCGCCACCGCGGCGACCGCCGCCGTGACGCCGCCGCCGGCGAGCAGCGCGAGCCACCGACGGGGAGCGCCCGAGGCGGCGAGCACCCCGAAGACGGTGGCCGACAGCACGAGCATCGTGCCGAGGTCGGGCTGCAGCAGGATCAGCACCGCCGGCAGGCCGGCGATCAGCAGCATCAGCACGACGTCCAGGAGCCCGACGGCGCGGGTACGCCGCACCTCGGCACGCTCGGCGACGACGAGAGCCATGCCGATGACCACCGCGAGCTTGGCGAGCTCGGCCGGCTGGATCGACATCCCGCCCAGCTGGATCCAGGACCGCGAGCCGTTGACGGTCACGCCGGAGGTCAGCACCATCACGAGCCCCAAGAGCGACACGAGGTACGCGAGCGGCGCGAGGATCCGCACCCAGCGGTGGTCGGTCGCGAGCACCATCACCATCAGCACCAGGCCGATCGCGATGTTGACCAGCTGCTTGCGGAGGTACGCCGTGGTGTCGCCGCCGGTCAGGTCGACGCGCGTGCTGGTGGCGGACCAGACGAGCAGCGTGCCGAGGACCAGCAGCCCGGCGACGGCCGCCATCAGCACCCAGTCGAGCCCCGGCACCCTCAGCGCCGGGCTGTGCCGGCCGGTCCGGGCGTTCATCGGGAGCGCCTCGCGCGCGGCGGGAGGATCGACCCGTCGCGGCGGAACGACGGCAGCGTCGCGGGCGCGACGACGCCCGGGATGGCCGCCCGGCTCGGGGTGACGTCCATGCCCCTGACGCCGTAGAGCGCCTCGTAGATCGCGCGGATCGCCGGACCCGACGTCCCGGAGCCGGTGCCGCCCTGGCTGACCATCATGACCACGGCGTAGTCGTCGGTGTAGGAGGCGACCCACGACGTCGACTGCTTGCCGTAGACCTCGGCGGAGCCGGTCTTGGCGCGGATCTGCACCTGCTCCAGCGGGAACTCGAGCAGCCGCCAGCTCATGGTGCCGCGCAGGGCGACCCCCTTGAGGGCGGTGTCGATGTAGGAGAGGACCGAGTCGGGCAGGCCGACGTCGCCCACCTTCCTGGGACGGAACCGCTTGAGCACGGTGCCGTCGGGACTGACGATCGCCTTCGCGATCCGGGGCGCGTACAGCTTCCCGCCGTTCGCGAGCGCCGCGTAGGCGCGAGCGAGCTGGAGCGGCGTGACGATCGTGTCGCCCTGGCCGATCGCGAAGTTGACGGCGTCCCCCGCGCGGTAGGCGAACCCCTCGACACAGAACTCACCGGCGAACCGGTAGACGAAGTCGCTGGTCCCGGCGTCCTGCGGCTTGGCAGCGATCCCGCAGTAGTAGCCCTTCATCTGCTTCCAGTACTGCCGCTTCCAGCGCCGGTCGGCGATCCGGCCGGAGGCTTCTCCCGGGAGGTCGATGCCGGTCTCTCCGCCGAACCCGAACGTCATCGCCTCCTGCACCAGCGGGTCCTTCGCCCTGACGTCGTCGACGTCCGAGCCGAGCTTCTGCCAGAAGTGGTAGCCGACCCGGTAGAAGAACGTGTTGCAGGAGACCTCGAGCGCCCGGTCGAAGCCGATCAGCCCGTAGGGCCGCGACTCGTAGTTCTGGAACACCCGGTTGCCGACCTGCAACCCGGACGAGCAGTCGAGCCGGGTCTCCGGCGTGAAGCCGTGGGTCAGCGCGCCGGCCGTCATGAACGGCTTCCACGTCGAGCCGGGAGCGAACTGCCCCTGGGTCGCGCGGCCGAGCAGCGGCGTGCCCGCCGCCTCGGAGTACAGCCGCGCGAGCTGCTTCTTGCTGATGCCACCGACCCACACGCCGGGGTCGTACGTCGGCTGGCTGGCCATCGCGACGATCCGGCCCGTGTCGACCTCCATCACGACGACGGCGCCCGAGTCGGCCGCGTAGTTGCGGCCGCTGACGTCGTCGAACGTCCTCCGCGCGGTGGCGATGGTCTTCGCGAGCTGCTTCTCCACGACGCTCTGCACCTGGGCGTCGATCGAGGTGACGAGCGTGTCGCCGGGCTGGCCGGGGATCGCGTCCTCCTCGCCGAGCACCCGGCCCATCGAGTCGACCGCCACCCGGCGGTAGCCCGGCATGCCGCGCAGCCACTCGTCGTACTCCTTCTCGACGCCCGCCCGACCGACCGCCGAGGCACCGTTGACCGACCGGTCGCCGTCCTCCTGGGCCTGGTCGTACTCGGCCTCGGTGATCGGGCTCAGGTAGCCGAGCACGTGCGCCAGGTTGATGCCGAACGGTTCCGGGTAGGCGCGCACGCTCTGCTGCTCGGCGATGACGGCCGGGTAGTCCTCCGGCTGCTCGAGGATCCGCAGCGCCACCTGCTGCCGGACGTCCTGCGCGATCGGCACCGGCTGGTACGGCGAGCCGTTCCAGCACACTCCCGGCACGCTGCCCTCCTCGCCGCAGGTGACCAGCTGCCGCCGGACCCGGGCCAGCGGCTGGCCGACGGCGTCGCCGAGCCGGCCGAGCAGCACCCGCTGCTGCCGCGGCGCTGAGCTGGCCGAGCAGGGTGCGGTCGAGCGAGACCACCCACGACGTGCGGTTGGCGACCAGCGGCCGCCCCTGCGCGTCGACGATCAGGCCGCGCTGCGGCTGGACGACGATCTCGCGGACGGACTGGTTGGCCGCCTGCGCGTGGTACTCGTCACCGGTGACGACCTGGAGGTAGTAGAGCCGCACGAAGAGCGTCGCGAAGAGCGAGAACACCAATGCCTGGATGACGACAAGCCGCAGCCGGCTGCGGCTGTCGACGGCGGCCATCAGGCAGCGACCCGGTCGGGCTCGAGCCGCCGGAACATCCCCATCAAGGCGGGCAGCACGAACGGCGTGAGCAGCACGTCCCAGACCACCGCCACGAGCACCACCGCCAGGACGCCGCCCACCCCCGACCCGCCCTCGCCGAGCAGCATCCCGGACAGCGCGAAGACCGACGAACCGATGAAGGACGCACCCGCGACCGTGAGGACGACCGTGCGTCGTGGTCGGCTTCTGGTCCTGGCGCACCCGGCCGGCGAGGTAGCCGACGATCACCAGCGCGAGGGCCCACCGGCCCGCAACGTGGTCGGCCGGCGGGGCGAGGTCGAGCGAGACGCCGGCCACGAAGCCCAGGACCGCCGCGAACTGCGGTCCTCGGGTCAGGGCCGCGGCCACCACGACGAGCAGCACCAGGTTGGGCACGATGCCGTCCCAGGCGACGTGCGGGAAGACCGTCACCTGGAGCACGAGCGCGGCCACGACGGCGGCGAGCGCCGTCAGCGCGCGGGCGAGGCTCATCTCAGACTCCCGTCGACCTCGATCAGGGCCCGGTCACTGGCGGTGCCGGACGGCACGACCACCCCGACCAGGTCGAGCGCGCCGAAGTCGACGAACGGCTCGATCACGGCCCGCTGGGAGGTCTCGCGGAGGCTGGAGAAGACGCTGGTGACCCGGCCCACCGGCACCCCGGGGACGTACGGCGCGCCGCCGTTGCTCCCCCAGGTGACGACGACGTCGTGCTTGGCCGGCACCTCGGCCTGGTCGACGAGCTCGAGGTCGAGCAGCCCGCTGTCGCCCACGTCGCCACGGCCCTCGAGGAAGCCCATCTCCATGGAGCCGCCGACCCGGCCGCCCACGGTGGAGCCGGTGTCGATGATGAGCAGCACCGTCGCGGTGGTCGCCGTCGTGCGCAGCACCCGACCGACCAGGCCGTCGTTGTTGAGCACCGTCTGGTCGGGCCGGAGGCCCGCCTCCGAGCCGGCGTCGATCGTGACGGTCCGGCTGAACGCCTGCGACGGCCCGAGCGCGACGACCCTCGCCGGGACCAGGGCGTAGCCGAGCTCGGTGGCGGCCGCCGTGAGGCCGTCGTACTCGGCCAGCCGGTTGCGGTCGAAGCCGGACGAGGCGACCTCCGAGCGGAGTCCGGCGTTCTCGGCCTCGAGCGCGCTCAGCTCGGCTCGGAGCGAGTCGTGGGAGCGGAACCAGTCGGGGATCGCCGCGATCGGCCGGACCACCGCCGCGGTGCCGGACTCGAGGGGGCCGAAGACCTCGCCGACCGCGCGCCGCACCGGCTCCACCGGGGAGTCGGGCCCGCCCTGGGAGTCGAGCGTGATCAGCGAGACGCTCGCCAGCACCAGCGCGACCAGCAGCGCCCGCGACGGCCGGCGCGGCTCGTCGAGGTCCTGCAGCGTGCGCCAGCGGCGCTCGCGGGCTGCGCGTGAGGCCCCCGTCGAGCCGCATCAGTACCTCCGACGCTCGGAGACCAGGACCTGCTGCAGCGCCTCGAACTCCTCCACGCACTTGCCCGCTCCGAGCGCGACGCTGACGAGCGGGTCCTCCGCGACGTGCACCGGCATGCCGGTCTCGTGGCGCAGCCGCTCGTCGAGGCCGCGGAGCAGCGCCCCGCCGCCGGTCAGCACGATCCCGCGGTCCATGATGTCGCCGGCCAGCTCCGGCGGCGTCTGGTCGAGGGTGGCGCGCACCGCGTCGACGATCGCGTGGAGCGGCTCCTCCAGCGCCTGCCGGATCTCGGCGCTCGACACCACGACGTTGCGCGGCAGGCCGGACACCATGTCGCGGCCGCGGATCTCCGCCTCCGGCTCGTCGGGCAGCGGGAACGCCGACCCGAGGGTCATCTTGACCTCCTCGGCGGTCCGGTCGCCGAGCATGAGGGAGTACTCCTTCTTCATCCACGCGACGATCGCCTGGTCGAGGTCGTCTCCGGCGGTGCGGATGGAGAGGCTGGTGACGATCCCGCCGAGGCTGATGACGGCGACCTCGGTCGTCCCCCCTCCGACGTCGACGACCATGTTGCCGGTGGCCTCGTGGACGGGCAGCCCGGCGCCGATCGCGGCGGCCATCGGCTCCTCGACGATGTAGACCCGACGCGCTCCCGCCTGGTAGCCCGCCTCCTTCACCGCCCGTTGCTCGACGGCGGTGATCCCGCTGGGGACGCACACGACCATCCGCGGCTTGGCGAAGTAGCGGCGGCGGTGCACCTGCCGGATGAAGTAGCGGAGCATCTGCTCGGTGGCCTCGAAGTCGGCGATCACGCCGTCCTTGAGAGGCCTGATGGCCGTGATGTTGTCAGGGGTGCGACCGATCATCCGCTTCGCCTCGTGGCCGACCGCCAGGATCTCGCCGGTGGCGTCGTTCAGCGCGACGACGCTGGGCTCGTCGAGCAGCACGCCCTTGCCGCGGACGTAGACGAGCGTGTTCGCGGTGCCGAGGTCCACGGCCATGTCACGGCCGATGAAGCTGTTCGCCATGCGGAGTGCCTCACGCTCGCTCGTCGTACCCGGGGAAGGTCGGTACGACGACCTACCGGCGTGGCCGAGGCACCTGCGCCGAGCGTAGGTTCGCGCGGCACCGCAACCCGGGAGGACACGCGGGGCAGGTGGTGCGGGTGGTGCGGCCGTGGCTCAGGCTGACGCGGAGTGTCACAGGCCGGGGTACCACAGCCCGATCTCGCGCTCGGCCGACTCGGGCGAGTCGGAGCCGTGCACCAGGTTCTGCTGCACCGCGAGGCCCCAGTCGCGGCCGAGGTCGCCCCGGATCGTGCCGGGCAGGGCAGCGGTGGGGTCGGTGGCGCCGGCGAGGGCCCGGAAGCCCTCGATGCAGCGCTGGCCCTCGACCACCATCGCGACCACCGGACCCGACAGCATGAACTCGACCAGCGGCTCGTAGAACGGCTTGCCCTGGTGCTCGGCGTAGTGGCCGGCGAGCAGCTCGGGCGTCGCCGTCCGGCAGCTCGAGGCGGGCCAGGGTGTAGCCCTTGGCCTCGATCCGGCGAATCACCTCGCCGCTGAGTCCGCGACGGACGCCGTCGGGCTTGACGAGGACCAGGGTGCGCTCCAGAGCCATGCGGCGGAGCCTAGCGAGCGTCCGCGCCCAGCTCGTGCGCAGCCTCGTGCACACGACTTGTGCATAGTACTTGTGCATAGTTAGTGTGTACGACGTGACCGACATCGTCATCCACCTCGACGCGACCGCGCTCCGCGTGCTCGCCCACCCGCTGCGCTCGCGCCTGCTCTCGGAGCTGCGGCTGCACGGTGCCGCCACCGCCACCGAGCTCGCCGACCGCCTCGCCACCAACACCGGCGCCACGAGCTACCACCTGCGCAAGCTCGAGTCCGTCGGCCTGGTCGGCGACACCGGGACCGGCGAGGGCAAGCGACGCGTGTGGGAGGCCGCCAGCCGCGGGCACGAGTGGACGCCGAGCGACTTCGCCGGGCGACGACGACGCCGAGGCGTCCCTGTCGTGGCTGAGCCGCCACTACTTCACCGAGCTCGAGCGCTGGGCCGACCGCTGGTTCGCGGCCGAGCGCGCCTGGCCCCGCGCGTGGCGCGACGCCCTCGGCTACGGCGACGACGGCGTGCACGTGACGCCGGCGCAGGCGAGGGCGCTGCGCGAGGAGATCCACCAGGTCGTCCAGAAGTACCGAGACGCCGGCCGCGGCGAGCCCGAGGCGCCGACGTCATGATCTGGACGATCCTGCTGCCCGGTCGACGACCGGCCGCGAGGAGGAGCCGGTCATGAAGGAGGTCCTCTCCCCCACCGCCGCGCGGCGGGTGTTCCTCACCCTGACCTTCACGCGTTGGTTCCCGGTCGGGCTGATCGTCGGAGTGATGACCCTGTGGCCGCTCGAGCAGGGCCTCGACCATCTCCGAGGCGCTGCTCGCCTTCTCCTTCATGGGCTTCGTGGTGTTCGCGCTCGAGCTGCCCACCAGCGGCTTCGCCGACGCGTTCGGTCGTCGGCCGGTCTACATCGTCTCCGCGGTCGTCAACGTCGTCGCCGCGGTGGTCGTCATCATCGCCGACTCCTTCTGGACGTTCGCCGCTCGCCGCCGCCCTGATCGGCGTCTTCCGCGCGCTCGACTCCGGTCCGCTCGAGGCCTGGTACGTCGACACCGTCCACGTCACCGAGCCCGGCGCCGACGTCGACCGGACGCTGGCGGCCCAGAGCACCGTGCTCGGCGGCTCCATCGCCGTCGGGGCGGTGCTCTCCGGCGGCCTGATCGCGTGGGACCCGCTCCCCGGCGACTCGGCGCTGCTGCTGCCGCTGCTGGTCTGGGCGGTGCTGAACGTGGTGCACCTGCGTGGCCATCGTGGTGCTGCTGATGCGGGAGCCGCGCACCCACCTCGACGCGACCGGCGCCCGGCGGGCCGGCGCACTCGGTGCGCGAGGCGCCGGTCGTCGATCCGCGAAGGCCTCGGGCTGCTGCGGCAGCAACCGGGTGCTGCGCGGGCTGGTGCTGGTCGAGATCTTCTGGTCGACCGCGATGGTCGTCTTCGAGACGTTCCAGCCGATCCGGCTGGCGGAGCTGGTCGGGCGGCGAGGAGCAGGCCGGTGCGCTGATGGGTCCGGTCGCGGCGGTCGGCTGGGGCGTGTTCGCCCTCGGCTCGGCGCTGGCCGGGCTCGCCAGCCGCCGGATCGGCGTCACCCGGACGGCGATCCTCTCGCGCGTCCTCAACGGGCTCGGGCGCGGTCGTGATGGGCCTGGTCGCCGGTCCGGTCGGCCCTGATCGCGGCGTACCTCTTCACCTACGCGCTCCACGGCACCGGTGGCCCGATGCACGCGAGCCTCCTGCACCGCGAGGCCGGTCGCTCGCAACCGGGCGACCGTGCTGTCGATGAACTCGATGGTCGGCTTCGCCGCGTTCTCCGTCGCGGCGCCGCTGCTGGGCGTCCTCGCCGACGTTGTCTCCACGCAGACGGCGATGGTCACGGCCGGCGCGTTCAGTGTGCTCGGCGCGCTGCTCTACCTGCCCGCGCTGCGGGCGGAGCGGGAGCGGGTGGCTGCCGGCGAGGTGCTGGTGCCCGGCCCCTGACCTGGGGAGAGCGGGGCGCGCGGAGGCCGTCCACCGCTTAGGGTGCCCGGGACAGGTCCACCGTCTCGGGAGGGGAAGTGGCCGACGTCCTGGCTCCGACCGCGGTCCGGCGCGCCTTCCTCCTGCTCACCTTCACCCGGTGCTTCCCGTCCGGCCTGGTCGTCGGCGTGATCACGCTGTGGTTCCTCGAGCGCGGGCTGACGATCTCCCAGGCGCTGCTCGCGTTCGCCGTCCAGGGCATCGTGGTGTTCCTGCTCGAGCTCCCGACCAGCGGCTTCGCCGACGCGTTCGGACGCCGCCCGCTACTGGTCACCGCCGCGGCGGTCAACCTCGCCGCGAGCGCCGCCCTCATCCTGGCCGACTCGTTCTGGACGTTCGCCGTCGCCGCCGGGCTCCAGGGCGTGTTCCGCGCGCTGGACTCCGGGCCCCTCGAGGCGTGGTACGTCGACACCGTGCACGCCACCACGCCCGGCGTGGACGTCGACCGGGCGCTCGCCACGCAGGGCGCCCTCGCGGGCGGGTCGATCGCGCTGGGCGCGGTGATCTCCGGCGGCCTCATCCTCTGGGACCCGTTGCCGGGGCACTCCGCCCTGCTCCTGCCGCTGCTGTGCTGGGCCGGGCTCAACGTCGTCCACCTGGTGGCCGTGGTGGTGTTCATGGACGAGCCTGCGCGCCCGGGGGGCGCGACCACGCGTCGCCGGGCCCTGGCCTCGGCCCGGGAGACCCCGGTGGTGATCCGCGAGGGGCTCGGGCTGCTGCGGCGCAACCGGGTGCTGCTGACGGTGGTGCTGGCCGAGGTCTTCATGACGATCGGCCTCGTGGTGTTCGAGATCTTCCAGCCGGTGCGGCTGGCCGAGCTGGTCGGCGGAGAGGAGCGCGCCGGAGCGCTGATGGGACCGGTGGCGGCGGTCGGCTGGGGCGGGTTCGCGCTCGGCTCGGCCCTGGCCGGGCTCGCCAGCGCCCGGGTCGGCGTCGCCCGCACCGCCATCCTCGCCCGCGTCCTCAACGGGCTGGGCGCGGTCACGATGGGCCTGGTCGCCGGTCCGGCAGCACTGATCGCGGCGTACCTCTTCACCTACGCGCTCCACGGCACGGGCGGGCCGATGCACCAGACCCTGCTGCACCGTGAGGCGCGGGCCCGCAACCGGGCGACCGTGCTGTCGATGAACTCCATGGTGTTCTTCGTGACGTTCGCGGTCGTGTCACCGCCGCTCGGACTGCTCGCGGAGGCCACCTCCACGCAGGTGGCGATGGTGACGGCGGGGGCGGTCAGCGTGCTCGGCGCACTGCTGTACCTGCCGGCGCTGCGGGCCGAGGGCCGGCGGGCGAGCCCGCCGTCGTGACCGACGCGCTAGGCGCCGTCGATCGGATCGTGCTGGGCATACGCCGCCGCCCGCTCGCGCTCGATCTTCTTGCCGAGGAGGTAGGCGCTGCCCCAGAGCAGTCCGAAGACCGCGCCGAGGAAGAACATCGCCGGCACCACGAAGCCGAGGGCCACCGCCGCGACCTGCACGACCCAGCCCACGCCGTAGGCCGCCTCGGAGCGGAGCGACCCGGCCAGCACCAGGCACGCCGCGGCGAGGCCGAGCCCGATCGCGAGGGCGGTCCCGAGGGGGACGTCGCCGAGCGTCACCATCACCGGGGTGGTCAGCCCCAGCACGATCCCCTCCAGGGCGAGCACCGCGGCACACATGCCCCGGCGGGGCGAGCGCGGCGGGGCCTGCTCCGCGCCGCTCATCCGCGGCCCTTGAGCATCGTCCGGGCCTCGCCGACCGTGACCACCGAGCCGGTGACCAGCACCGCGCCGGAGCCGATCGAGCCCGAGGCGGACCCCGCCTCGGCCAGCGCGGTGGCCGCGTCGATGGCGTCGGCGAGCCGGGGCACGACCGTGACCCGGTCGTCGCCGTAGATCTCGCGGGCTGCCGCGGCCAGCGCGTCGGCCGGCATCGCCCGCTCGGTGGCGTTCTGGGTGCAGACCACGTGCGCGAGGTGCGGCTCGAAGGCGGCCAGCACCCCGTCGGCGTCCTTGTCGCTCATCACGCCCAGGACGCCGACCAGCGGGTCGAAGACGAACGAGTCCTCGAGCGCGGCGGCCGTCGCCTCGGCGCCGTGCGGGTTGTGGGCGGCGTCGAGCACGATCGTGGGGCTGCGGCGGATCACCTCGAGGCGACCGGGAGAGCTGACCCTGGCGAAGGCCGCGGCGACCAGGTCCGCGTCGAGCGCCCGGTCGCCGGCGAACGCCTCGACCGCCGCCAGCGCGGCGGCGGCGTTCTGGGCCTGGTGGGCGCCGTACAGCGGCAGGAAGACGTCGTCGTACCGGGCGCGGAGGCCCTGCAGGCTCACGACCTGACCGCCGACCGCGGGCACCCGTGAGACGACCCCGAACTCCAGTCCCTCACGGACCACCGTCGCACCGACCTCCGCGCACCGCGCCAGCAGCACCGCGGCGACCTCGGGAAGCTGCTCGGTCAGCACCGCGGTGGCTCCCGGCTTGATGATCCCGGCCTTCTCGTGGGCGATCCGGGCCGGGCTGTCGCCGAGGTACTTCGCGTGGTCGACCGACACCGGGAGCACCACCGCGACCTGCCCGTCGGCCACGTTGGTCGCGTCCCACAGCCCGCCCATCCCGACTTCGACCACGGCGACGTCAACCGGGGCGTCGGCGAACGCGGCGTACGCCATGCCGACGACGGTCTCGAAGAACGACATCGGGTAGGGCTCCGCCGCGTCGACCAGATGCGTGTACGGCGCGATGTCGTTGAACGCCCGTACGAACTCCTCGTCGGTGAGCGGGCTGCCGTCGATGCAGATCCGCTCGCTCATCCGCTCGACGTGCGGGCTCGTGAAGCGGCCGGTCCGCAGCTCCAGTGCGCGCAGCAGGGTGTCGATCATCCGCGAGGTGGAGGTCTTGCCGTTGGTGCCGGTCAGGTGGATCACCGGGTACCCGCGCTGCGGGTCGCCCAGCAGCCCGGTGAACGCGAGGATCCGGTCCAGCGAGGGCTCGAGCCGGGTCTCGGGCCACCGCGAGAGCAGCGCGTCCTCGGCCTCCGCGACGGTCTCGGCGAGGCGGGCGACAGGCAGTTCGTTCATCGTCCCCCGAGTCTAGGGTGCGCTCAGAGCACCAGCAGGTTCGCCATGTCCACCACCGGTCGGTAGCCGAGCGCGGCGTACAGCGCGTTCGACGTCGGGTTGGCCTGGTCGGTGTACAGGCAGGGGACCGCGCCCTCGGCGAGCAGCCGCCGCGACAGGGCCGCCACGGTGGCGCCTGCATAGCCGCGGCCGCGGTGCTCGCGCGGTGTGTAGACGGGTCCGATCCGGGCGGCGCCGAACGCCGGCGAGTTCACGGCGGTCAGGTGCACGGGCGCACCCGTGGGGTCGAGCCACAGCCAGACCCTCCCCTCGGCGATCCGGCGCAGCATCGTGTCCTCGGTCTCGGCCATCTCGTGCATCGAGCCGGGCTCGCGGCCGGCCTGCTCGTCGGCGTCGCGGGCGAACGCCTCGAACCACTGCAGCGCGAGCCCGACGTCGTCCGGGGCGGCTGCGGCGAGCCGGCCGACGGTGGGGCGGGGCGGTACGAGCTCGTCGAGCCGGTGCAGCCGGGTGTGCTGCGCGACCTCGACCGTCCCACCCGTCAGCCGGGCGAGCTCCGCGGCGCACCGACGCGCGGCGGGCAGCGCCCCGTTGATGCCCACGGCCGCCTCGCCGCGCTCGTGGAGGAGCCGAGCCAGCCCCACCGCGGCGTCGTCCGGCATCGGCAGCACGAACAGCGGGTACGGCGCGAACGGCGCGGCCCGCATCGCGGTCCCGACCACGGCGCCGGTGTCGTCCCGCGCCACCGCCCACCAGCGGTAGGGCCCCTCCGGAGCGATCCCGGCCGCGTCCTCGCGGGCGGCCCGCTCCGCCACCGACGCCACCACCGTGTTGACCACCGGATCGAGCCGCAGGTGGTCATTAGCCTCGCGCAGGAACGCCCGGGGGTCGTCGTGGATCACCAGGCCCGTCATGCCCGGACGGTAGCCGCAGGTGGCCGAAGGCTCACCCGATTTCCTCGACGGAGAGCACGTCACCGACCTGGCACCCGAGCGCGTCGCAGATCGCGGTGAGGGTCGAGAAGCGGACGGAGCGGGCCCGGTCGTTCTTGAGGACCGACAGGTTGACGATCGTGATCCCCACCCGCTGCGAGAGCTCGGTCAGCGTCATCTCGCGGTCGGTGAGCAGCCGGTCGAGGTGACACACGATCCGGTGCCCCTCCGTCAAGCAGCGCAAACCGATTCGGGGCTTCGCACCCCGCGCAACTAGGATTTCGTGTCATGACCGAAACCCAGGAGCAGGCAACGCCCACGACACCGGCCCAGGACGCCCGGGCCGTCGTCGTACCGCACAAGCCTGCCCTGGAGGGGCTGGAGGAGAAGTGGGCGGCGCGGTGGAAGGCCGACGACACCTACCGGTTCGACCGCTCCCAGCCGCGGGAGAACGTCTACTCGATCGACACTCCCCCGCCGACCGTGAGCGGGTCGCTGCACGTCGGCCACGTCTTCTCCTACACCCACACCGACCTGATCGCCCGCTTCCAGCGGATGCGGGGCAAGTCCGTCTTCTACCCGATGGGCTGGGACGACAACGGGCTGCCGACCGAGCGGCGGGTGCAGCACTACTACGGCGTCCGCTGCGACCCCTCGCTCCCCCACGACCCCGACTTCACGCCGCCGGAGAAGCCCGACCCGAAGCGGCAGGTGCCGATCGACCGGCCGAGCTTCGTCGCGCTCTGCGAGCAGCTCGTCGAGGAGGACGAGCAGGTCTTCGAGTCCCTGTGGCGCACCCTCGGTCTCTCGGTCGACTGGGCGCAGACCTACACGACCGCGGGCGCGCGGGCGCGCGAGATCAGCCAGCGGGCGTTCCTCCGCAACTTCGCGCGCGGTGAGGCCTACCTCGCCGAGGCGCCGACCGTCTGGGATGTCACCGACCGCACCGCCGTCGCGCAGGCCGAGATCGAGCCCCGCGAGTACCCCGGCGCCTACCACAAGGTCGGCTACCACCTCCCCGACGGCAGCCGCGTCCACGTCGAGACCACGCGGCCCGAGCTCATCCCCTCGGTCGTCGCGCTGATCGCCCACCCCGACGACGAGCGATACCGCGACCTGGTGGGCGGCACCGCCACCTCCCCGGTGTTCGGGGTCGAGATCCCGGTCGTGGCCCACCCCGCCGCGGAGATGGACAAGGGCTCGGGCCTGGTCATGTGCTGCACGTTCGGCGACCTCACCGACGTGGTGTGGTGGCGCGAGCTGCAGCTGCCGGTCCGCACCGTGATCGGCCGTGACGGCCGGCTGACCCGCGAGACGCCCGAGTGGCTCTCCTCGGAGACCGCCTCCGCGGCGTACGAGCGGCTGGCGGGCAAGACGGTCTTCTCCGCCCGCGAGGAGATGGTCACGCTGCTGCGCGAGACCGGAGACCTCGACGGCGAGCCCACGCCCACCACCCGGATGGCCAACTTCTACGAGCGCGGCGACAAGCCGCTCGAGATCGTGGCCACCCGGCAGTGGTACATCCGCAACGGCGGCCGCGACGCCGGCCTGCGCACCGAGATGCTCGAGCACGGCTCCGACATCACCTGGCTGCCCGCGCACATGAAGGTGCGCTACGACAACTGGGTCGGCGGGCTCACCGGTGACTGGCTGATCTCGCGGCAGCGGTTCTTCGGCATCCCGTTCCCGGCCTGGTACCCCCTCGACGACGAGGGCGAGCCCGACCACGAGCACCCGCTGCTGCCCTCCGAGGCGGAGCTGCCGATCGACCCGTCGACCGACGCGCCCCGCGGGTACGACGAGGCCCAGCGCGGCAAGCCCGGCGGGTTCGTCGGCGACCCCGACGTGATGGACACCTGGGCGACGTCCTCGCTCACCCCGCAGATCGCCGGCGGCTGGAGCGTCGACGACGACCTGTTCGACCGGGTCTTCCCGATGGACCTGTGCACCCAGGCCCACGAGATCATCCGGACCTGGTTGTTCTCCCGCGTCGTCCGCGCGCACTTCGAGCACCACCGGACCCCGTGGACCCATGCGATGCTGTCCGGCTGGATCCTCGACCCCGACCGCAAGAAGATGTCGAAGTCCAAGGGCAACGTCGTGGTCCCCACCGAGATCCTCGACACGTACGGCGCCGACGCCGTCCGCTGGCGGGCCGCGACGGTCCGGCCGGGCATGGACTCCCCGTTCGACGAGAGCCAGATGAAGGTCGGCCGGCGGCTGGCCATGAAGGTGCTCAACGCGTCGAAGTTCGTGCTCGGCATGGGCGCCTCCGAGCTCAACCCCGCCGCGGTCAGCGCGCCGGTCGACTGCGCCCTGCTGGGACGGCTCGACGAGGTGGTCCGCAAGGCCACCGACGCGTTCGAGGCCTACGACTACTCCACGGCCCTGGAGGTCACCGAGAAGTTCTTCTGGGAGTTCTGCGACGACTACCTCGAGCTCGTCAAGGAGCGCGCGTACGGCGATCCCGCCGCACCCACGACGGCCTCGGCGCGGGCCGCCCTGGCGATCGCGCTCGACGTGCAGCTGCGGCTGCTCGCGCCGTTCCTCCCCTACGTGACCGAGGAGGTCTGGTCGTGGTGGCAGGAAGGCTCGATCCACCGAGCCCCCTGGCCCGCGTCCACCGACCTCGGCGCAGCCGCGGCGGCGGCGCCGGCCCTGCTCGACGCGGTCGCGGCCGCCCTGATCGGCATCCGCGGCGCGAAGTCCCAGGCCAAGGTCTCCATGAAGGCGCCCCTGGCACGGGTCGAGATCTCCGGCCCGGCCGAGCAGGTGGCGCTCGTCGAGCGGGCCGCGGACGACCTGCGGGCGTCCGGGAAGATCACCGGTCCACTGCTGTTCACCGCGGTCGAGAGCGCCGTCGAGATCGGCGTGGAGACGGAGCTGGCGCCGGCGGAGTGACGCGGCCGGACGGTTGAGGACCTCCGGACGGCCTCAGCGCTCGGACCGGGATGACGCGTCACAGTCCCGATCCTCTTCCTCGACGTCCACCTCGACCACGTCGGTCGGCTCCTCCGGCTCGACCACCTCGGTCGGCTCGGTCGGCTCCTCCGGCTCGACCACCTCGGTCGGCTCGGTCGGCTCCTCCGGCTCGACCACCTCGGTCGGCTCGGTGGGCTCGGTCGGCTCCTCCGGGTCGACCTGCTCCTCTCCCGCGTCCGGGTCGGCCGGCTCCTCAACGGGAGTGCCATCGCCCTCACCGGTGCCGTCCCCGTCGCCGGTGCCGTCCCCGTCGCCGGTGCCGTCCCCGTCGCCATTGCCGTCACCGTCGCCGGGCGGCTCGGCCGTGTCGTAGGGGTGCCCGTCCTCGGGGTCCTGACCGAACTGGTGCGGAAGCGCCCCGTCGTCCTCGCCCGCACAGTCGTCGTCGCCCTCGGCAGCACCGTCGCCGTCTCCCTGGGCCTCGCCGTCGCCGTCGCCGTCGCCGTCGCCGTCACCGTCGCCGTCACCGCCTCCGGGGCCGTCGGAGGGCGGGCTGAACAGGCCGCCGTCGCTGGGCACGAAGACGAGGCCGCCGCCGCCACCGGGCGTCCAGTCCGGGTCGTCGTCGAGGCCGCTGCCACTGCCGGCGTCCGCTCCGGAACCGTCACCGTCGCCGTCGCCGTCACCGTCACCGTCACCGCCGGGAGGCTGCTCGGAGCCGTTGGTCCCGTCCACCGTCAGGCCAGCGTCGAGCGGGCCGTCGGGCTGCACGTCGGGGCGACCGGCGTCGCTGTCCGTGGTGGTCTCGGCCGCGATGTCCACGAAGGCACTCGATCCCGGGCCACCGTCCGTGCCGATGGTCGGACCGTCGGCGACCACCACGCCGTCCGGTACGTCGTCGACGTCCGTCGGCGCCTCGCCGAGCTGGACCCCCGGGAGCAGACTCCGGACGCCGCTCTCCACGAGGATCCGTACCGAGGGGCCGGAGCCGTCCGCGCTGCCGACCATGCTGAGCGATGGCTGGACCAGGACCAGGGCGCACGAGACCGACACGAGGCCGTAGGCCACGAGCGGGCGGCGGTGGTCGTTGCGCATCAGGGGGCCCTTCTACCGAGAAGAGTCTCAGTGTGGGGGTTGGTAGGCGTCTGCTCCAAGAGCGGGACGACGAAATGACCCGAAGTGACTAGGTGGCACCAGGGTCGGCGCCGCACGCAGGCGGCCCGGAGCGCTCAGTGGTGGTGCTGGCGGCCCTTGTCCTTCGGGCCCTTGCCCGGCTTGTCGCCCTTGTCCTTCGGGCCCTTGCCCGGCTTGTCGCCCTTGTCCTTCGGGCCCTTGCCCGGCTTGTCGCCCTTGTCCTTCGGACCCGGCTTGCCGTCATCCTGACCACCGCGGGCGGCACCAGGTCCGGACGGCTGGGCGGTGGCGTAGGGGTGGCCGTGGCCGGCACCGAACTGGTGCGGCTTCGGGCCGTCGTCGTCGGCTCCGTTGCCCTTGCTGCCCCGCGGGGTGTCGGAGCCCGGCGTACCGAAGAGGCCGCCGTCGTCCGGCACCCCCGCGTCGCCTCCGTCCGGCGTGCCGGGCCCGGGAGTGCCGCCGTCGCCGGGGCCGATGAGAGCGGCGCTGAGAGCGGTGCCCGAGGACGGCCCGGCCTGCGGGACCGGCGCATCCACCACCGCGACGGCCGGGCCGCTGGGGCTGGCGCCGAGCGCGTCGAGCGGGTCGAACCCGGGCGTGAAGTCGTCATCGGGGAGCTCGCCCACCGCCGCGCGCAGGGCGTGGATGGTCGGCAGTCCGAGGACCGTGTCGAAGCCGGTGTCGGTGAGCAGCGTCACGACCGGGTCCCGTCCCGGGATCCCGCCCGTCAGCGACGTCATCGACGGCTGCGTCACGACCAGCGCGCACGCCAGCGACACGAAGCCATAGGCCACGAGGGGGCGACGGTGGTCGTTGCGCATGGGGGGATCCTTCCGAGACAGATCCCAGTCTGAGGGGCGGTGGTCACCCCACCAAGGGTCGAGGACCGAAATGACCCGAAGTGACTACGTCGCGACCCGCCGGACTGGTCATGGCGGGCCTCCGACGGAGAATCAGGCCGACTTCTTCTTCTTCGCCTCGGACTCGCGCGGCACCAACGTGGGCGCCACCTCGTCGGTCACGACCTCGCCGTTGACGATGACCCGGCCCACGTCGGCGCGCGACGGGACGTCGTACATGACGTGGAGGAGCACTTCCTCGATGATCGCCCGCAGTCCGCGCGCCCCGGTGCCGCGCTCGAGCGCCTGGTCGGCGATCGCCAGGATCGCGTCCTCGGTGAACTCCAGCTCCACCCCGTCGAGCTCGAAGAGCTTCTGGTACTGCTTCACGAGCGCGTTGCGCGGCTCGGTGAGGATCTGGACCAGTGCTTCCTGGTCGAGCTTGTTGACGCTCGCGATCAGCGGCAGTCGGCCGATGAACTCGGGGATCAGTCCGAACTTCGTCAGGTCCTCGGGACGCACCTGCGCGAGCAGGTCGTCGGAGTCGCGCTCGGCCTGGCCGCGGACCTCGGCGGTGAAGCCGAGCGTCTTCTTGCCGACCCGCTGCTCGATGATCTGCTCGAGTCCGGCGAAAGCGCCGCCCACGATGAACAGGATGTTCGTGGTGTCGATCTGGATGAACTCCTGGTGCGGGTGCTTGCGCCCACCCTGCGGCGGCACGGAGGCCGAGGTCCCCTCGATGATCTTGAGCAGCGCCTGCTGCACGCCCTCGCCCGACACGTCGCGCGTGATCGAGGGGTTCTCCGCCTTCCGGGCCACCTTGTCGATCTCGTCGATGTAGATGATGCCGGTCTCGGCCTTCTTGACGTCGTAGTCGGCCGCCTGGATCAGCTTGAGGAGGATGTTCTCGACGTCCTCGCCGACGTAGCCGGCCTCGGTCAGCGCGGTGGCGTCGGCAATCGCGAACGGCACGTTCAGCATCCGGGCCAGCGTCTGGGCCAGGTAGGTCTTGCCGCAGCCGGTGGGACCGACGACCAGGATGTTGGACTTCGCGACCTCGACCGCCTCGTCCTTGGCGTGCTTGCCGACGAGCGGCTGCAACCCGGCCTGGACCCGCTTGTAGTGGTTGTAGACCGCGACCGCGAGCGACTTCTTCGCCTGCTCCTGGCCGATGACGTAGGAGTTGAGGAAGTCGAAGATCTCGCGCGGCTTGGGCAGCTCTTCGAGGCTGACCTCGGCGCCCTCGTTGAGCTCCTCCTCGATGATCTCGTTGCAGAGGTCGATGCACTCGTCGCAGATGTAGACGCCGGGGCCGGCGATCAGCTTCTTGACCTGCTTCTGGCTCTTCCCGCAGAAGGAACACTTCAGCAGGTCGCCACCGTCACCGATGCGTGCCACAGACGTTCACCCTCCGGTCGGTCCGGCGACACGGGGAACGCCGGATCTCTCCAACTGCGTGCCGCGCTCGGGGAGGCGGCCAGACGACGGTACCCCGTGGCGCCCACGCAGCGTGGGTGCCACGAGGAACTCGTGTCGCGTCATGCCAGGGCCGGGGCCGTCTTCAGCGACTCGAGCACGGCGTCGATCAGGCCGTACTCGACCGCACCCTCGGCGGTCAGGATCTTGTCGCGCTCGATGTCGGCGCTGACCTGGTCGACGTCCTTGCCGGTGTGCTCGGCGATCATCTTCTCCAGCAGCTCGCGCATCCGGAGGATCTCGTTGGCCTGGATCTCGATGTCGGAGGTCTGGCCGAACGTGCCCTCGGTGTAGGGCTGGTGGATCAGGATCCGGCTGTTGGGCAGCGCCAGCCGCTTGCCGGCGGTGCCGGCTGCGAGCAGGACCGCGGCCGCCGACGCGGCCTGGCCGATGCACACGGTCTGCACGTCGGGCTTGATGAAGCGCATGGTGTCGTAGATCGCCGTCAGCGCGGTGAACGAGCCACCGGGGCTGTTGATGTAGATGCTGATGTCCTGGTCGGGGTTCATCGACTGCAGGCACAGCAGCTGGGCGATGACGGCGTTGGCCACGTCGTCGGAGATCGGCGTGCCGAGGTAGATGATGCGGTCCTCGAACAGCTTGGCGTAGGGGTCGATGCGGCGGAAGCCGTAGGACGTCCGCTCCTCCCACTGGGGGATGTAGTAGTTCATCGACGGGCTGAGGTCGGGGCTGGTGTCGTTCATGGCGGTCAGTCCTTCTGCCGCGCGGGGCGGCCGTCGTCGGCGGCTTCCCGGGCACTGGTGATCACCTGGTCGACGAGGCCGTAGTCCTTGGCCTGGTCGGCCGTGAACCACCGGTCGCGGTCGGCGTCGGTCACGACCTGCTCGAGGTCCTGGCCGGTGTGCTGGGCGATCAGCTCGAGCAGCACCTGCTTGATGTGCAGGGACTGCTGGGCCTGGATCTTGATGTCGGAGGCGGAACCGCCCATGCCCGAGGAGGGCTGGTGCATCATGATCCGCGCGTGCGGGAGGGCGTACCGCTTGCCCGCCGTGCCGGCGCAGAGCAGGAACTGCCCCATCGAGGCCGCGAGGCCCATGCCGACGGTGGCGACGTCGTTGGGGATGTAGTTCATGGTGTCGTAGATCGCCATGCCGGCGTCGACGGACCCACCGGGTGAGTTGATGTGCAGGAAGATGTCCGCCTCGGGGTCCTCCGCCGACAGCAGGAGCAGCTGGGCGCAGATCGCGTTGGCGTTCTGGTCGCGGACCTCGGACCCGAGGAAGACGATCCGCTCACGCAGCAGCCGCTGGTAGATGTGGTCGTCGAGCCCGTACGTCGAGGTGCCGGCGCCGTTGGCCTGCGGGGAGACCTCCGAGGAGAGCGAGGCGCTGGGGTTCTGGTTCACGTCTGCGACCCTAGCCGGAAGGGTGGACAGTTCCACGGGATCGGCACCCCTGTTCGCGCACAGCGGACATCAGGCCAACCAGTGGACGAGCGCCTCCTCGACCCGGGCATCGTTGAGCAGGTCGAAGTGATGGGCGCGCGGAAGGTGCAGCACGTCCGCATCGGGGAAGAGCGCCCGACCCGGGGAGCGGCCGTACGCCGAGGGCGGCCGCACCAGCAGGTCTCCGGCGAAAGCGCTGAGCGGGTGGCGGGCGGAGCGGGTCAGGGTCGCCGCGACCAGCCGGTACCGGGCGCGCGGGAGCGGCGGCACGTCCTCCGCCAGCCCCTCGACCAGGTCGTGGACTCCCTGCGACCGCCAGTCGAGGATCCGCCCGAAGGCCGCGGACTCGGGGAACCGGGCCAGCCAGGCGCTGCCGGTCCCGACCCCGCGGGCGAGCGGGGCTCCGAGGTGGGGGGTGCCCAGGGTCACGACGTCCGAGACGAGGCCGGTCCAACCGGCACCCTGACCGTCGACCGCGGCGGACGCCGCGCGCAGCACCAGGCCACCGAGCGAGTGACCCACCAGTGCGATCCGCTCGACGGGGACCGGCCAGGCGTCGACGAGATCGCGGAGCAGGGCGGCCAGCGCCGTGCCGTTCTCCCGCAACGGCAGCCCCGTGTTGGCACGCAGCAGGACCGGGGTCCAGCCCTGCCGTGCCAGCGTCTCCCCGTAGGTGGTGCCCCGACGGTCCCGGTGACGGCACCAGGCCGTCTCGTCCTCGCAGAGCCCGTGCAGCAGGACGACGACGCCGGCCGGTGGCCGCAGGGAACGCCGCCGCGAGGTCGGGCCCGCTGAGGGGGACGTCGCCACCCCCGGTCCGGACCGCCATCGGGATCGCGAGCCGCGGCCGCTCCCGCTCGAGCCGGTCGCCGATCAGGCCGTTGACGGTCGCAGTCACGAACCGGCTGCGGGGGTCGGCGTCCCAGGCCGGACCGAGTCCGCGGTCGGCCGCCAGCCCGAGGCCACGCGACACGGTGCGCAGGCCGAGCCCCAGCCCGCCGTACACCCCGGCGGCGACGCCGCGGTGGAGCCGCTCACCGGAGCCGCGGCCGGTGCCGGTCGGCCGGCGAAGGACGCCGTGAACCCGGTCGAGCCAGGCCACGTGGGTGTCGCGCACGGTCCGCACCACCAGCTCGTCGGCGACCTCGGTCAGCAGCGCCGCCGCGTCGAGCACGCCGGGAGTGGTGCGGTTCATCGCCTCAGGCTAGCGAGGCGGGTGACCTACCGTGCACTCAGTTGTCCCGGCCCGTGTCGTCAGCGGTCTCATCAGCGGGCTCCGCGACGGGCTCGCCGATCGTGCCGTCGGGCTGCAGGTTCTTCAGCTCGACCGTGGCCCCCGAGGCGTCGGTGACGACCGCGGTCTCGACGATCGCGGCGAGCGCCTTCCCGCGCAGGATCTCCTGCACGAGCTCGGGCACGTGGTTGTGCTCGAACATGTGGTTGGCGAACTCCTGCGGGTCCTGCCCGGACTGCTGGGCCCGGCGCACCAGGTGCTGGGAGAGCTCGTTCTGGTCGACCCCGAGCTCCTCCTGCTTGGCGACGGCGTCGAGCAGGAACTGCGCGGTGATCGCGTCGCGGACCCGGCGCTCGAGGTCGGCCTCGAACTCCTCCTGGGTCTGCTGCTCGTCCTCGAGGTACTTCTCCATCGTCAGCCCCGCGTAGGCGAGCTGCTGCTCCACGCTGGACCGGCGGGAGTTCAGCTCGTCGGCGACCAGGGTCTCCGGGAGCGGCACCTCGACCTTCTCCAGCAGGGCCTCCAGGACGGCGTCCCGGGCGGCGGCGGCCTGCTCGAGGCGCTTGCCGCGGCCCAGCCGCTCGCGGACGTCGGCGTGCAGCTCCTCGGAGGTGTCGAACTCGCTGGCGAGCTGCGCGAAGTCGTCGTCGAACTCCGGCAGCTCCTGCTGCTGGACCTTCGAGACCGACACCGCGACCTCGACGTCCTCGCCCACGAGGTCGCCACCCACCAGCTGCGAGGTGAAGACCTTGTCCTCACCGGCGGACATCCCGGCGAGCGCCTCGTCGAGGCCGTCGAGCATGCCGCCACGGCCGACCTGGTAGCTCATGCCGGCGACCTCTGCGCCCTCGACCGGCTCGCCGTCCTGGGTGGCCCGCAGGTCGAGCACGACGAAGTCGCCGTCGGCGGCAGGGCGGTCGACGTCGACCAGGGTGGCGAAGCGCTCGCGCAGCGCCTGCACCTGCTCCTCGACGTCGTCGTCGCTGATCTCGATGTCCTCGACCTCGGCGACGATGCCGTCGTAGGCGGGGACCGTGAAGTCCGGCTTGACGTCCACCTCGGCGGTGAACTCCAGGACGTCGTTGTCGTCGAGCTTGGTGACCTCGATCTCGGGCTGCGCGAGCGGCTCCAGCGAGTTCTCCTGCAGTGCCTCGACGTAGGCCTTCGGCAGCAGCTCGTTGACCGCCTGGTCGAGGACGGCCGCGCGCCCGACCTGCCGGTCGATCACGGTCGGCGGGACCTTGCCGCGGCGGAAGCCGGGGACGTTGATCTGCTGGGCGATCGCCTTGTAGGCCGCGTCGAGGCTCGGCTTGAGCTCCTCGAAGGGCACCTCGACGGTCAGCTTGGCCCGGGTCGGGCTCAAGGTCTCGACGGCGCTCTTCACAGGTGGTCTCCTTGCGTGTTCCGGTGCAGGTTCTGGTGCAGGTCTGGGTGTTTCGCGGGCAGTGACTCGGTGGGACATCACATCAGTCGGGGCGACAGGACTCGAACCTGCGGTCTCCTGCTCCCAAAGCAGGCGCGCTAGCCACTACGCTACGCCCCGCCAAGGAGCCGGGAGCACGCCGTCGGGCGAGCCCGCAGACCCCTTGGAGCGGATGACGGGAATCGAACCCGCGTAGCCAGTTTGGAAGACTGGGGCTCTACCATTGAGCTACATCCGCGCGCTCACTCCGCCTCAGCGATTTGTGCGCTGGTCATCGTGCCACACAGGCCGTGACCCGACCCAACCGGCGACCCCGTGCCCACGACCGCTCCCCGCGGCTCAGGTGCGGTAGAGCAGCACCAGGGCGCGGTCGTCGTTCTTGGACCCGAGCGACCTGATCAGCCGCTCCGCACCGCCCTCGAAGGAGCCGCGGAGAAGCTGGTCGCTCTGTCCCAGCATCCGGTCGACGCCGAGCGCGATGTCCTTGTCGCGGGTCTCGACCATCCCGTCGGTGTAGAGCATCAGCGCGTCGCCCGCCCGCAGCTCCCCCGACACGACCGGGAAGTCCGACGCCGTCGAGGAGCCCCAGCGCGGGACCCGGCTCCGACCGCAGCACCCAGCGGCCCGACCCCGCGACCCGGTGTGCGGCCGACGGGTGCCCGGCGTTGCGGACCTCGAACCGGCCGGACCCGAGGTCGAGCGAGACGTGCACGGCGGTGGCGAAACCCTCGTCCCAGTCCTGGCGGAGCAGGTACTCGTTGGCCGCGGGCAGGAAGTCGGCCGAGGGCAGCGCCCCGATCAGGCCGCCCAGCGCGCCCGCGAGCAGCAGGGCACGGGTGCCGGCGTCCTCGCCCTTGCCGGACACGTCGACGACGGCGACCTCGAGCCGGGCCGACTCGGGTCGCCGTACGGCGACCACGAAGTCGCCGGCGAACGGCGTGCCGCCGGCCGAGCGGAGCGCGCTCTCGGCGTGGAACCCGGCCGGCAGGGGTGGGATGTAGCTCTGGCTCTGGATCCGGTCACGCAGGTCGACCAGCATCGACTCGCCCTGGGCGCCGGCGACCCCGAGCCGGGTCCGGCGGAACGACATCACCAGGATGATCAGCCCGGCCAGGAACAGCACCACGACCGAGGCGGTCGTGCGCGGGTTGGTCTCCTGCTGCGTCAGCACCACCACGACCAGCACGAGCACGAAGACCACGAACCACGGGAGGTGGCGCGGCCCGAGGATCAGGCTGCCGAGCAGCAGCGGCAGGAACAGCGACGACAGCGGTGTGCGGTCGGGCCACGTCCAGATCAACACCGAGAGACCGATGGACAGCACGACCAGGAGCCACAGGACCCGAGTGTCCGACGGCGTGTTGATGCGCAGGGCAGTGGTCGCTCGACCCACCACCCCGCCCGACTGGCGGCTCATGGGCGGTCACTGTACGGCGCGCGAGCGGAACCGGGGCTGACATCGCGAACACCAGAAGCTGTTGCGCCCCGCGAGCACCTCGGTCCGGACCGGCCGCTCGCACACCAGGCACGGCTGACCGGTCCGGCGGTAGACGTAGACCTCGCCGCCGTGGTCGTCGCTGCGTGCGGGGCGTCCCATCGCCTCGGGCGTGTGCTCCGGGCGGACCGTGTCGATCCGCCCGAGCCGCACCCCCTCGGCCATCAGCGCCACCAGGTCGTCCCAGATCGCCCGCCACTGACCCACCCGCAGCGTGCTCCCGGGGCGGAGCGGGTGGATCCGCTGGCGGAACAGCACCTCGGCCCGGTAGACGTTCCCGACCCCGGCGACGACCGACTGGTCGAGCAGCAGGTCACCGATCGGCCGGCCGCTCCGGCGGATCCGCTGCCAGGCGCGCTCGGGGTCGGCGTCGGGTCGCAGCGGGTCCGGACCGAGCCCGGCGAGCACCTGGGCCCGGCGTTGCGGCCCGACCAGCTCGCACACGATCGCGCCCCGGAGGTCGGCGTAGGCGGTCGCGTTCATGATCCGCAGCCGGACCTGTCCCACCGGCGGGCCGGCGACCCCGACGTGGACGTCGAAGCTGCCGATCAGTCCGAGGTGGACGTTCACGAACCGCGCTCCGTCGAACTCGACGAACAGGTGCTTGCCGGTCGACTCGGCGCCGACGAGCGTGGCCCCGTCGAGGGTCGCGGCGTCGGCGGCGAACCGCCCCTGCGGGCTGCTGACCCTGACCCGGCTGCCGGCGAAGGCGTCGGTCAGCGCGATGGCGAGGCGGTGGAGGGTGTGACCCTCAGGCATCGGGCCCGCCGAGCGCGGACGCCGGCAGCGGCGGCAGCCCTCCCCCGGTCTCGTACGTCGCCAGCTGGCCGATCCGCCGGACGTGGCGCTCGTCCTCGCTGAACGGCGTGGTGAGGAAGACCTCGACGAAGCGGGTCATGTCCTCGAGCGGGTGCAGCCGGCCCCCGACCGAGACGACGTTGGCGTCGTTGTGCTCGCGGGCGAGCCGGGCGGTCTCCTCCGACCACGCCAGCGCACACCGGATGCCGTCGACCTTGTTGGCCGACATCTGCTCGCCGTTGCCCGAGCCGCCGATGACGACGCCGTACGACTCGCGGCCGGCCTCCCGGTCGTCGGCGACCCCCTCGGCCGCGCGCAGGCAGAAGCAGGGATAGTCGTCGAGGGCGTCGTAGACGAACGGGCCGTGGTCGACGACCTCGTAGCCCTGCTCCGTCAGCCACGCGAGCAGGTGGTCCTTGAGGTCGAGCCCGGCGTGGTCGGAGCCCAGGTGCACCCGGACCGGCTGGTCGGACACGTCGCTCACCGCCCCATCAGTGCGTCCATGGCGACCGCGACCGCCGCGGCGACCCGGAAGTCCACCCGCGGGTCGGGGACGTGCACGGTGTACTTGTCGCGCACCGAGGCCTGCCGCTCGACCCCCAGCAGCGGAGCGCCGGCCGAGTCGACGTAGTCGAAGTGGATGGGCAGGAACGGGATGTCGGTGAAGCGGCGGACGATCGCGACCAGCTGCGACCGCTCCCGGCCGGTGCCGGTGTAGCCGGGGCCCTCGATGTGGAACGTCGAGCGCAGCAGGCTGGCACCGAAGTCCTTGCGGAAGAAGCCGATCTGCTGGCCGGTCTCGTCGGTGATGTCGTAGCCGGAGTTCAGGTCGAGCCTGGCGCGGGCCTTGAACCCGAACACCGGCCGGGTCTTCGACTCGTCGCTGTAGAACGTGACCTGCTCCTTGAAGGCCATCCGCTTCTGCTGCGCCACGCCCATCAGGGCGCCGAAGCTGCCGTCCGGGTTGGCGGCGTACAGCGCGTAGCGGTTGGTCGTCATCGCGAACTTCTGCTGCACGTAGAACGTGGGCACGTACATGTCGGCGGTCACGAGGTGAGCCTATCCAGCGATATCCGGTGGCAGCCTGGTGCGGTGCGCGGCACGCTGGGGTCATGCCGGAGTCCCCGATCCATGTCGACCGCGCCACCGACGCCGAGCGGTTCCTCGAGACCGACAACATCGTCTGGTTCGACGAGCCGTCCAGGCTGCCGGCCGCCGAGGAGCTGGTCGGCGTGCCGGTCGACCAGCGGTTCGCCGCCGACGTCGAGGGCGCCCACCCGGGGTCGTACGCCGGCATCTACGGCGTCCGCCCGATGCAGCTCGCCGTGCCGGCGGGTGACGGCGCCACCCTGGTGCCGATGGCCGGTCTCACCTGGGTCGGCGTGCACCCGGACCACCGCCGCCGCGGGGTGCTGACCGCGATGCTGCGGCACCACGTCGAGCAAACCCACCGCGAAGGGGTCGCGCTGTCCGGGTTGCACGCGAGCGAGGGTGCGATCTACGGCCGGCACGGGTGGGGCGTGTCGACCCAGACGTTCTCGCTGTCCCTGGGCCGCGGCACGAAGCTGACGGCGCCCGGTCTCGACGAGGAGGCGCAACGGCTCACGACCCGGTTCGCGAGCGTGACCGACGACGGGATCGCCGAGCGGTTGCTCGCCTGCGAGACCGACGTGGCAGCCCGGGTCCCCGGGATGGTCGTGGGCGCGCACTCGTTCTACGCCGGCCTCGCCCACCACCAGCGGCAGCCCGAGGCCTTCCGCGACAAGGAGCCGATGCGCTTCCTGTTCGCGCAGCGCGACGGCGTGGACGTCGGGATCACCGCGTTCCGCCGCGAGCACAAGTGGGAGCAGGGCAACCCGTCGGGGAAGCTCGAGGTCTTCGCCCTGATCGGCGACCCCGCGACCCGGCTGGCGCTGCTCCGGCGGCTGGTCGACTTCGACCTGATGGGCACCGTCACGGTGCCGCAGATCGGCGTGGACGACCCGATCTGGCACTGGATCGAGACCCGTTCGGCGAGCGACGTCCAGACCCACGACAACCTGTGGCTGCGACCGGTGGACCTGCCGGCCGCCCTGCCGCTGCGGTCGTACGCCGACGACTGCGACGTGGTCGTGGACGTGGCCGACCCGTACGCGCCGTGGCAGGCGGGCCGCTGGCGGATCGTGACGCGCGGCGGCGAGGGCTCGGCCACGCGCACCGACGCCGAAGCCGACCTCGACCTTCCGGTCGCGGTGCTCGGCTCGGCGTACCTGGGCGGCACGAACCTGCTGGCCCAGCAGCGTGCCGGGGTGCTCGCCGAGCGCCGACCGGGCGCGCTCGGCGAGCTGTGGCGGGCGTTCCGTGAGGACCTCGCACCGGCTCCCGCCAGCGGGTTCTGACCTGCGGCTGTTCTGCTGGGCGGCTCTCCTGATGGGCGGATCTCGCTGGGTGGTGCGGGTGCTCGTGGCCGATCAGGCGCGACCCTCCAGGAAGCCGGCCACCCCGTCGAGCGCCGGGCCGGCCTGGTCGTTGTCGGTGCGCCGCCAGAACCCGTGCTGGACGCCCGGAAACACCTCGACCCGCGTGGGCACTCCGGCCGCGGCCAGCCGCTCGGCGTACCGCCGGCCGGTCGGGGTGAGCACGTCGAGCTCGGCGAGCTGCACCAGGGCCGGCGGCTGCCCCCTCAGGTCGCCACGGTCGAGCACGTGCAGCGCGGGGTCGTCGGCGCCGTCGGCACCCTGCAGGTAGAGGCGCCAGAACAGCCGGCACCGTTCGATCGGGAGATCGGCGCCGGTCAGCGTCGCGTCGTACGACGCACCCGACGGGTCGACGAACGGGTAGACCTGCACCTGCGCGACGTAGCGCTCGGGGTGGCGCAGCGCCTCGCCGATCGCGAGCGCCGAGCCGGCCGAGTCACCGAGCACCGCGAGCCGGTCGAAGCCGGTGCCGGCCAGCCAGTCGGCCGCGGCGGCCGCGTCCTCGGCGGCCGCCGGCCACGGGTGCTCGGGCGAGCGCCGGTAGTCGGGCAGCAGCACCGCCCAGCCGGTCCGGTCGGCGAGCCGGCGCGCGATGCCGTCGTGGGTGACCAGGTCGCCGAGCGCGAACCCGCCCCCGTGCAGGTACAGCAGCGCTCCGGAGGGCGATTCCGGCACGTACAGCCGTGCAGGGACGCCCCCGGCGTCGACGTCCTCGACCTGTGCGACCGCGGGCTTCGGCTCGGTGGCGGCCTCGGCGTGCCCCGCCGCCCGGTCCGCCTCGATCCCCGCGAGCTCCTGCTCGGTGGCGAAGGTGGGTGGGACGGGCACGGTCCTCAGCCGAGCCGGGCGAGCTCGTCGTCGACCACGCTCGGGTCGAGCTTGGTGAAGACCGGGGTCGGCTTCCCGACCGGGGCACCGACCGGGACGGGCGTCGACTCCCAGACCGGCGTCGTGGAGTAGTCACCGGTGATCACGGGGTACCAGGAGAGACCGGCGCCGTGGCCGGGGTCGAGCTCCTCGACCTGCTCGACGACGGGCATCGGCATCAGGTCGCCGGTGCCGCCGAGGGTCCGGTGCACCCGGTTGGACGCGTGCGGCAGGAATGGCGCGAGCAGGAGGTTGCAGTCGCTGACGCACTGCGCCGCGACGTGCAGCACCGTGGCCAGCCGGTCTCGTTGCGCGTCGTCCTTCATCTTGTAGGGCTCGGTCGCCGTGAGGTACTTGTTCACCTCGCCGACCACGCGCATCGCCTCCGCGATCCCGGCGCGCAGCTTGTGGTGGCCCAGGTGGTCCCCGACCGCCTCGAAACCGCGGCGGACCGCGGCCAGCACCGCCTCGTCGACGGGCTCCAGGTCGTGGCACGGCGGGATCTCGCCGAAGCTCTTCGCGATCATCGTCGCGGTGCGGTTGACCAGGTTGCCCCACCCGGCGACCAGCTCGGAGTTGTTGCGGGTCACGAAGTCGGCCCAGGTGAACGCGGCGTCGGAGGTCTCGGGGCCGGCGGCGCAGATGTAGTAGCGCAAGGCGTCCGGTCCGTAGCGGGCGAGGAAGTCGCCGACGTACACCACGTGGCCGCGGCTGGTGGAGAACTGCTGGTCGCCCATCGTGAGGTACTCGCTCGACACCACCTCGGTCGGCAGGTTCAGCTCGCCGTACTCACCCGGCCGGCCTCCGAGGTCGCCCTTCCCGGCGTACGCGAGCAGCTCGGCCGGCCAGATCACGCTGTGGAAGACGATGTTGTCCTTGCCCATGAAGTAGTAGGACAACGCCTCCTCCCCGTCGGGCGCAGGGTTCCACCAGTCGCGCCACCGGTCGGGCTGCCCGAGCCGGCGGGCCCACTCGACCGACGCCGACAGGTAGCCGACGACCGCGTCGAACCACACGTAGAGCCGCTTCGTCGGCTGGTCCTCCCAGCCGGGCACCGGGATGCCCCAGTCGATGTCGCGGCTCATCGCGCGCGGCCGGAGGTCGTCGACCAGGTTGCGCGAGAACTTGATCACGTTGGGGCGCCAGGTGCCGGACGCGTCGCGCTCCTCGAGCCACTCGCCGAGCGACGTCGCGAGGGCGGGCAGGTCGAGGAAGAAGTGCTGGGTGTCGACGAACGTCGGGGTCTCGCCGTTGATCTTGGACCGTGGCTCGATCAGGTCCGTCGGGTCGAGCTGGTTGCCGCAGTTGTCGCACTGGTCGCCGCGGGCGTCGGGGTACCTGCAGATCGGGCAGGTGCCCTCGATGTAACGGTCGGGCAGCGTGCGCCCGGTCGAGGGGCTGATCGCGGCCTGGGTCGTCCGCTCGACCATGTAGCCGTTGCTCAGGCAGGTGCTGAACAGCTCCTGGACCACCCGGTAGTGGTTACCGGTGGTGGTGCGGGTGAAGAGGTCGTAGGACAGGCCGAGGTCGACGAGGTCCTGCACGATGACTGCGTTGTTCTTGTCGGCCAGGTCGCGGGCGGTGACCCCCTCCTGGTCGGCGGCCACCAGGATCGGCGTGCCGTGCTCGTCCGTGCCGCTCACCATCAGGACGTCGTGCCCGGCCATCCGCATGTAGCGGCTGAAGACGTCGGAGGGCACGCCGAAACCGGCGACGTGACCGATGTGTCGCGGGCCGTTGGCGTACGGCCAGGCGACGGCGGACAGGACATGGCTCATGCGCTGAATCCTAGGAGTGCGTGGCTGAGGGCCGACACCGCAGTGCGCGGGCTGGACGCGAGGGTGGCCGCCGCCCTCACTCGGACGGCGAGAAGGCGTTCATCCGGGCCTGGGCGGCGCGCCGGACGCCGGGGAGCCGGTCGTAGAGCCTGCTGGCCCGGGCAGGCGGTGTCGTTGGTGTCGCGGTGACCGTCGATCGCGGGCAGCTGCACCATCTGGCCGTCGCGGTAGTTGTCGCTGCCCGTGGAGCGGACCCAGACCTTCCCCCTCGCCCGCCGGTCGTGGGCGTCGAGCTTCCAGGCCGCGAGCCGCTGCAGCGTCGTGACCGCGTCGGACCACGGCTTGCGGCCATCGAGGTTGCCGATCATCGCGATCCCGACCGACACGTGGTTGAAGCCGAGGGTGTGGGCGCCGCGCACCAGGCGCCGCGGCCCTCCGGAACGGCCGACCCACGCCCGGCCGAACCGGTCGACCAGGAAGTTGTAGGCGAGGTCGAACCAGCCCAGGGTCTTGGTGTGGTAGCGGTACATGCCGCGGATGATCCCCGGCACATCCGACCGGGAGTACCGGTTGCCGGTGGCCGTGTGGTGCACGTGCACCTGCTTGAGTCGCTTCATGTAGACGGGCGAGCCGTTGCGCCACGAGTTGTCGGCACCCCAGTCCTTCCGGGTCCGCAGCGGCGGCTGCGGGGCTGAGTCCGGTCGCTCGGCCCGCACTCGCGGGGGGGACGAGGGTGGCGCAGCGCGCGGAGTCGCTCGGCAGCGAGCCCGGGTCGATCAGCACCAGCTCCAGGTCGGTGAAGCCGCTGCCGCGGACCCGCACGTCGACCCCGGTCCGGGGCCCGGTCCACAGCAGGTCGGTGCCGGAGATCCCGGGCACGCCCTCGCCAGCGCCGCTGTCGGGTCCGTCGCCCAGCGGGGTCAGGCGCCGCCAGTTACCACCGGCCGTGGTGCGGACGCTGACCACGGGCGAGCGGCCGTGCCAGGTCGCGGCCACGAGGGAGTACGTCGACGTGCGCAGCCGGGTGACGCCGACGGACAGCCCGGTCTCGGCGGACCGGACCGGTGAGCCCGGGTCGGCGGCGAGCCGGACCACACGGTCGTCGGCGGCCGGCGTACCGGCTGCCGACGGTGTCACTGCCACCAGGAGAGGCGGGACCAGCGCCGCTGCGAGGAGGGCAGCGGCGCAGCGGTGACCGGCCGAGGAGGGAAGCATGCTCCAGCATCATGCGTCACATCCGCCACAGTGTCGAGTCGGCGACGGGGTCGTCGGCGAGCCGGTCAGGCGAAGTCGAGCTCGCGGGTCCGCGACCGCTTCAGCTCGTAGAAGTACGGCACCTGCGCCATCGCGATGGCGCCGTCCCAGAGCTGACCGGCCTGCTCCCCGCGAGGGATCGAGCTCAGCACCGGGCCGAAGAACGCGGTGCCCTCGAAGGCGATCGTGGGCGTGCCGACGTCGTCGCCGACCTGGTCCATGCCGTGGTGGTGCGACTTCTTGACGGCGTCGTCGAAGGTGTCGTCGTCCATCGCGTCCGCGAGCCCTGTGGGCAGCCCCGCGTCGGCCAGCGCGGCCTCGATCGTCGCGCGCGTGTAGTCCTCGCCGCCGTTGAAGCGGCGGGTGCCCAGCGCCGTGTAGAGCGGGAGCAGCGCCTCCTTGCCGTGGTGCTGCTCGACCGCCATCAGGACCCGCACCGGTTGCCATGCGGTGCTCAGGGCCTCGCGGTAGGAGTCGGACAGGCCCTCCTTGTCCTGGTTCAGGTAGGCGAGGCTCATGACGTGCCACGTCACCGCGATGTCGCGCACCTCGGCCACCTCAAGGATCCACCGCGAGGTGATCCAGGCGAAGGGGCAGGCGGGGTCGAACCAGAAGTCGGCGTTCTTGGGGGTGGGGGTCATGTTGACCATTCAACCTGATGGCCGAAACGGTCGGTCAGCCCCGGCGGACCCGCACCCGGTCGGCGACGCTGGCGGCCTCGATCCGGTTCGTGCCGAGGTAGGCAACCCGGACCCGGTAGCGGCCGGGGTCCAGCCCCCGCACCACGAGCCGCAGCCGGCCGTCCTCCACCACGCCGTCGATCTCGCGACCGGCGACCCGCACCACGACCCGGCCCCGCGGGTGCGCGACACCGGGCGCGGTGACGTCGAGCTGCACGATCGCCCGCCGGACCCGACCGGTCGCGGTGAGCTCGAGCCGGGGCCTGGTCGTGACGGTCCCGGACGCAGGCAGGTCGACGACCTCGTCGCGGTAGCCCTCACGGCGCAGGTCGACGCGGACCGAGACCTCGTGGCCGACGTCGTCGGCACCGAGCCGGTACGTCGCACCGCGGGCGCCGGCGATCGGGGAACCGTCGCGCAGCCAGGTGTAGCGGGCAGTGGCGTCGGCGGGCGTGACCGTCCCGGGCAGCACGGTCAGCAGCCGGCCGTACCGGGTGCGTCCGCTGAGCGTGAACGGGTCGGAGATCTCGAGGTGGCCCGGCGCGACGGCGCGGGTCCGCCCGGTCTCGAGGCGTAGCGCGTGGTAGGCCTCGCGCCGCAGCACCACGGTGGCCGAGATCCGGCGGTCCAGCAGGCCCGGGGTCAGGGTGAGCCTGGCGCCGCCGGCGTCGCTGATCCGATCGCCGTCGGCGTACCAGCGCACCTCGCGCGACTCCGGCGCGGGCGAGCCGGCGCCGCCCGAGACGACCAGCTGCTCGCCCACCCGCGGCGTCCCGGAGATCGTCGGCGTGGACGTCGCGGCCATCGTGCCGCGCGAGACCCGCGCGGTCCGGGCCGTGACGGCCTTGCCGGGCAGGTAGCCGCGGGCCGACGCCGAGACCCGCACCGACAGCCGGGTACGGAGCTGCTCCGGGGTGGGCGTGAAGCTCTGCCCGGTCGCGCCGGGGATCGGCTCGCCGCCGCTGCGCCACTGGACCTCGAGGGTCGGGTCGGGCTTCCACCGGCCCACGTCGACCGTCAGTGGCGCACCCACCGCCGGCGCGGCGGCGATCGAAGGCTGCTCCACCGGGCGTACCGCACGGTCGTTGAAGTGGACGAAGCCGGTCGGCCAGCCGCCACCGCGCTTGCGGACGACCCGCCAGTGGAAGTCGCCGCTCCAGCTGTCCTCGGAGATGACGATCCTGCGACGGGACAGCACCTGCTGCACGTACGCCACGTGCCCGCTGGAGCCGACGCTGTCGCCGGCGTCCCACCAGGCGACGGAGCCGACCATCGGGGTGTCGTCGGTGATCGACCGGTTGGCGCGGCCCCAGTTGTAGGCCATGCCGGTGCTGTCCCAGGGCCGCTCCGGCGACATGCCGCCCTTGACGAGCCGGTAGGCCACGTAGTTCGTGCAGTTGTGGCCGCTGTACATGCGCCACCACATCTTGCTGCCCGCCCGCTTGTAGCCGAAGTGCGAGTAGCCCGCGTCCTGGCACGCGACGTAGCCGGTGCACAGGTAGCGGGACGTCGCCTCGGCCGGCGCCGCGACCCCCAGCACTCCCGCGAGCAGCGACAGCGCCGCCGTCGCCACCAGGGCGCGCAGGTACGAACGGGGGGTGGACGTCACGGAACGGTAGTGAACCTCATGTCAAGCAGGCGCGCCACAGTTTCACCAAAATTCTCATGCGTCCCATCCGCCTCAGGGGGTCCCAACCTTTTCGGCCTCGCCAGTCGTTCATAGTGGGAGCGCGGACGACGAGACCGCCCTACCAGGAGGTGACGTGCCCGCCCCCGAGGACTTCACGCACTGGCTCCTGGGACAGCGCACGGGACTGCTGCGCTCGGCGACCCTGCTGACCGGCGACCCCGGGCTGGCGGAGGACCTGGTGCAGGAAGCCGCGGTCAAGGTGGCGGCGCGTTGGGAGCGGCTGCGCAACGAGCACCCGACCGCCTATGCCCGACGGATCGTCTTCCGCGACCACGCGTCGTGGTGGCGCCGTCGTCGCGAGACCCCCGGAGGGGCGCCTGGCGAGGTGGCTCGCGACCGGGCCGAGGCCGGCCGGGACGCCGAGGCGCGTCACGTGGTCCTGGCGGCGCTGGCCACGCTGCCCAGGGGACAGCGCGCTGTCGTCGTGCTGCGCTACTTCGACGACCTGACCGAGCGGCAGGCGGCCGAGGTGCTTGGTGTGTCCGTCGGCACCGTGAAGAGCCAGGCGCACGCCGCCCTGAGCCGGCTCCGGGACCATCCCGACCTGCGCGGCCTCGTCGGAAAGGAGACATCGCGATGACCCAGCCCACCCTGTCCCGGGTGATGCACGACGCCACCGGAGACCTCGAGTCGCGGCTGGACCCGACGGCCGCGTGGGACCACGGTCGGCGTCGCCGTCGGCGTTCGTCGGCGACCCTCGCCGGCGCGGCTGCCGCTGCGGTCGCTGGTGGTGGCCGCCGTCTCGGCGGGCATCGCCGGTCTCGGTGGCGGGTCTGACGTCGCACCGGTCCCCGGACCAGGTCCGGGCACGTCGGCGCCCGACCCCGCCGTGGACGACACCGCGACTGTCGGCGTCGTCAGCCAGGACGACCTGGTCCCGATGTCCGACCCGACGGACTGGGCCGACCTCCCGCCGTACCCGCGCGACCTGGGGTACTGGCTCTCACCGCAGCGACCGGAGCCGCTCGCGGACGACCCGGTGAACCGGGCCACGACCGCCCTCCAGTACGACCTCGGCGGCGGTGAGGCGAACGTCGTCGTGATCGGTGACGACGGCCGCTGGCGGTGGCTCGACCTCTCGGGCTACGACCTCGACGGCGGCGACGGCGGGCTGCTGGGGCTGCACCGTGGGTCGCTGTCCCCCGACGGCACCCGGCTGGCGCTCGGCCTGGCCGACCGTGTCGTGGTGGTCGACCTCACGACGGCCGGCACCAACACGTACGACGTGACCGGACTCGGCGAGAGCTGGGCGGGCCGCTACTCGTTCTGGTCAGCGGACGGCGAGTCGGTGCTGATGTCACGGGGCTACTGGGCCACTGGGGACGACGACACGTTCACCTACCCCGACGGTTGGCGGATCGACCTGGCGGACGGCGAAGTGAGCCGGGTCCCCTTCGATCCCGAGCACGCTGCGGTGCTCGGTGACGGGACCGTGCTCGCCAACCACTGGAGCGTGTCCACAGGACACACATGGGAGCGCATCTCCCCCACCGGCGAGCGGACGCCGCTCGACATCTCCACCGACCTGCTGGGCGTGCTCAACGAGCAGACGGCCCACGGCGATCTCGTGGTCGCCCGCCGGGAGCAGACGGCCCGGTTCTCCGACCGGGCCTGGGACCGCAGCGGCTTCATCGCCCTTGACCGGGCGGGCGAGGTGGTCTCGATGCTGCCGGTCAAAGGGGTCGCCAGCAACGGCGGCGGCGGCCGGGTGATCGGCTGGATCGACCCGGGAGTGGCGCTGATCGCGATGCCCGGGGACGGAGGCGATCCGCTGGCGACGCTGGCCTGGGACGTCGGCACCGGTCAGCAGTGGCGAGGCCCCGAGCTGCTCGCCGACTCGGTCGTCTCGCTCCCCCAGCCCTGAGTCGGCAGGCCTGGGTCGTCCCGATTCCTCCGCCGGACGTCCCGGTGAGAGGATGCCCGTCATGCCCGGAACGAACCTGACGAGGGACGAGGCCGCGACGCGATCCGCGCTGCTCGACGTCGCCTCCTACACCGTGGACCTCGACCTCACGACGAGCACCACGACCTTCGGCTCCACGACCACGATCCGCTTCACCTGCCGCGAGCCGGGAAGCGCGACCTTCGTCGACCTCGTGGGCGCCACGGTCCACTCGATCACCCTCAACGGCGAGTCGCTCGACCCCGAGGCGGTGTACGTCGACCACCGGATCGAGCTGACCAGCCTGGCCGCCGACAACGAGCTCGTCGTGGTCGCCGACTGCACCTACAGCCACAGCGGCGAGGGGCTGCACCGCTTCGTCGACCCGGCCGACGACCGCGTCTACACCTACACGCAGTTCGAGGTCCCCGACGCCCGCCGGGTCTACGCGACGTTTGAGCAGCCCGACCTCAAGAGCCGCTTCACGTTCCAGGTGACCGCGCCCGACCACTGGAAGGTCGTGTCCAACGCGCCGACTCCCGAGCCCAAGCAGCTCGAGGAGGGTCGTGCCGTGTGGCTCTTCCCCGAGACCGAGCGGATGTCGACGTACATCACCGCGGTCGTGGCGGGCGAGTACCACTCGGTTCACCACACCTACGAGGGCGCGCACGGCACCATCCCGCTCGGCCACTACTGCCGCCAGTCGCTCGTCGAGCACCTCGACGTCGACGACCTCGTGAAGACGACCCGGCAGGGCTTCGAGTTCTTCGAGCGCGAGTTCGGCTACCCCTACCCGTTCCACAAGTACGACCAGCTGTACGTGCCGGAGTACAACATGGGCGCGATGGAGAACGCCGGCTGCGTGACGCTGCGCGACGAGTACCTCCCGACGAGCCGGCAGGACAAGGCGTTCTACGAGTTCCGCAGCTCGGTGATCCTCCACGAGATGGCCCACATGTGGTTCGGCGACCTCGTCACCATGAAGTGGTGGGACGACCTCTGGCTCAACGAGTCGTTCGCCGAGTGGGCGTGCTATCACGCCGAGGTCGAGGCGACCGAGTTCACCGACGCGTGGACCGGCTTCACCAACGCCCGCAAGCAGACCGGCTACCGCCAGGACCAGATGCCGAGCACCCACCCGATCGCGGCCGACAACGTCGACCTTCACGCGGTCGAGGTCAACTTCGACATGATCACCTACGCCAAGGGCGCGGCGGTGCTCAAGCAGCTGGTGGCGTGGGTCGGCCTGCAGCCGTTCCTCGACGGGCTGCGGCAGTACTTCCAGGACTTCGCGTTCTCCAACAGCGAGTTCAGCGACCTGCTGTCCGCCCTGGAGAAGGCCTCGGGCCGCGAGCTCGACTCCTGGGCGCACGAGTGGCTGCAGACGGCCGGCGTCAACACGCTGTCGCCCGAGTTCGGGCTCGCGGAGGACGGCAGCTACACGTCGTTCGCCGTGCGCCAGGTCGCCCACCCGGACTGGCCGACCCTGCGTCGGCACCGGATCGGGATCGGCCTTTACGACCAGGTGGACGGGGCGCTGATCCGTCGCGAGCGGCTCGAGATCGACGTCCGGGGGGACCTGACGGAGGTCCCCGAGCTCGTCGGCACCCGGCAGCCCGACCTGCTGCTCCTCAACGACGACGACCTCACCTACGCCAAGATCCGGCTGGACGAGCGGTCGCTCACGACCGCCGTCGAGAGCCTCGGCCGGCTGGACGACTCGCTCGCTCGGGCCCTCTGCTGGGGTGCCGCGTGGGACATGACGCGCGACGCCGAGATGCGGGCCAGCGACTTCGTCGCCCTCGTGCTGCGCAACCTCGGCACCGAGACCGACGCGTGGGGCCTCGCCGCGCTCCCCCGGTTCGCCGCCCTCGCCGCGAACTCCTACAGCGCGCCCGCCAACCGTGACGCCGTCAAGGGCGCCTGGGAGCAGGGTCTGCGCACGCTGCTCCACGCGGCCGAGCCCGGCGGCGACCACCAGCTGACGTTCGCCCGGCACCTCGCCGCCACGGCCCGCAGTGCCGAGGTGCTCGACGAGCATCGAGGCGCTGCTCGACGGCTCGCTCACGATCGAGGGTCTCGACGTCGACCAGGACCTGCGCTGGGTGCTCGTCACCGGACTGGCCCGCGCCGGCCGCTTCGACGACGCCCCGATCGACGCCGAGCTCGCCCGGGACAACACGATCTCGGGCCGCGAGCACGCCGCCGCCGCCCGGGCCGCCCGCCCGGTGGCGGAGGCCAAGGCGGCCGCCTGGCAGGCGGTCCTCGACCCGGAGACGCCCAACGAGACGTCCCGGTCGATCGTGCTGTCGTTCATGCGGCCCGAGCAGGACGAGGTGCTCGAGCCGTACGTCGAGCAGTACCTCGCGGCCGCCGAGACCCTGTGGGACGTCCTCGGACCCCACAAGGCGTCGGTCGCCGTGGAGTTCCTCTTCCCGAAGCCGCTCGGGTCGCCCGAGCTGCTGACGCGCGTCGACGAGTGGCTGGCGTCGACCACGGCCGGTCCCGGCGCGAAGCGCTACGTGACCGAGGGTCGGGCCGACGTGGTCCGGGCGCTGGCGGCGCAGGAGCGGGACGCGCGCGACTGACCCCGCGCCCAAGCAGGCGCGCTGAGGCCGGCGTGCTGAGGCCGGCGTGCTGGGGCCCGCGTGCTCAGGCCCGGGCGTGCTCCGCGAGCTGGGCGATACCGCGGGTGAGGCCGCCGACCAGGTCCTGCTCGGCGAACGCCGACCGCATCTGGACGATGGCGTGGTCGACCTCGGCGTCGGTCAGCGTGCGGCGTACGGCCTCGCCCGTCACGACCTCGATCAGGCGCGCTCCCGGGTCGACCAGCACCAGCACGCTGCGGGCGGGTGCGACGGAGGCACTGTGGAGGCGCTCCGCGAAGGGCCGGGCGTCACCGCGGGCCTGGCCCACGAAGACGGAGAACTCGTAGCGCGACGACTGCTCGGCCGCACGGATCGCCTTGTCGATCGCGTACCGGTCGCCGTCGGAGAAGTCACCAGGTGCCACTGCCGCCCCCGGTGGTGCTCGGCGCCTCGGTCCGGGCGTCGCCGCCCGCCTCGAGCTCGGCGGGCTGGCGCGGGCCGCCGAACCACTGGTCGGGCGTGTCGGAGCCGGGCGCCACGTGCTCCCCGCGCGCCAGCGCGGGGCCGTAGACCCCCAGCGTGATGAGCAGCGCGATCCCCAGCGGGATCGCCGCGATCACCACGAGCACGGACAGCAGGGAGACCGGCTCGGGGTTGCTCCACCCCTCCGGGATCTCGGCGCCGGCGGGCCCGGCCGCGAACAGCGGGAGCAGCGCGGCGGCGAGCACGACCGCGGTGCGACGGGTGAGCGTCCGGATCTGCGAGGTGGTCACGGAAGCAGGATAACGAAGCCCCCGGCCGTCCGGCGGTTGGTCTCCGGCCGACATACTGGCGCCATGTTCCAACTCGACACGGCCGACCCCTGTACGACCGACGAGATGGTCTGCAACACCGTGCTGGACGCGACCGGCAGCGAGCGGGCCGCCTGGTTCGCCGACGTCCTGATCGGCACGCCGCTGGCCCTCGTGGCGTTGCTCCTGCTCGGCCTGGTCGTCCGGTGGCTCCTGCACCGGCTGGTGGACCGGCTCGTGAACCGGGCCGAGACCGGCGTGCTCCCCGCACGGGTCTCCCGGCTGTCGCTGGGCTCGCTCGGCGCGGGCAAGCGCGGCCAGCAGCCCGCACGACCTGGCGGTCGCGACCCGGCGGGTGCAGCGCGCCAAGACGATGGGCTCGCTCCTGAAGAGCATCATCACCGGCGTGCTGGTCGCCGTCGTGGCGACCATGATGCTGAGCGAGGCTCGGGGTCAACGTCGGACCGATCATCGCCAGCGCCGGGATCCTCGGTATCGCCCTGGGCTTCGGCGCGCAGAGCCTGGTCAGCGACTTCCTGTCCGGCGTGTTCATGATCTTCGAGGACCAGTACGGCGTGGGCGACGAGATCGATCTCGGCGAGGCGATCGGGACGGTCGAGGCGGTGAGCCTGCGCGTCACCCGACTGCGCGACGTCAACGGCACTGTCTGGTACGTCCGCAACGGCGAGATCACCCGCGTGGGCAACATGAGCCAGAACTGGGCCCGGACCGTGCTGGACGTCTCGGTCGCCTACCACGAGGACCTCGCCCGGGTGCGGCGCGTGCTCGAGGACGTCGCGCACGACCTGTGGGACGACGAGGAGTACAAGGGCGTCATCATCGAGGAGCCCTCCGTGTGGGGTGTCCAGGAGCTCGGCATCGACGGCGTCGTGGTCCGGGTGGCCCTCAAGACCGCTCCGCTCGAGCAGTGGGCCGTCGCCCGCGAGATGCGGCAGCGGATCAAGTCCCGCTTCGACTTCGAGGGCATCGAGATCCCGTTCCCGCAGCGGGTGGTGTGGCACCGCGACGACCCGGCGTCCGAGCCGGGTCCGAGGCCGGGGCCGGCCCGCGCCGAGGAGCCGCCGGCGTGACCACCACGTTCTACGACGAGATCGGCGGCTTCGAGACCTTCCGCCAGATCGTGCACCGCTTCTACGCGGGGGTGGCGACCGACGAGGTGCTGCGGCCGCTCTACCCCGAGGAGGACCTCGGCCCGGCCGAGCAGCGGTTCCTGCTGTTCCTCGTGCAGTACTGGGGCGGACCCACGACGTACTCCGACACCCGCGGCCACCCGCGGCTGCGGATGCGGCACGCGCCGTTCGCGGTGACGCCGTTGGCCAAGGAGCGCTGGCTGGTGCACTTCCGCGAGGGGCTGGACTCCGTGGAGCTGACGCCGGAGCAGGACGCACGGTTCTGGGACTACGTCACGCACGCGGCCCAGTTCATGGTCAACTCGTTCGAGTAGCCGGGTCACCGCAGGTCGGAGCGTGAATGCGGGGCCGCGTCACCCTCCGATGACCTTCGCTCACCGCTGAGCGACCCGCCCGCGTCGAGCAGGACGCCTGCGTAGTGGTGCCGGGTGGAGTTCGCCGGGGTGCCAGGCGCCGCCTCGCTGCACTTCGACGCTTGGACAGTCGAAGCCCTAAAAACACGACCACGCGCTGATCCACACGCCCAGTATGTGCCCGATGGGCGGGAGGTGGCCGCCCTCGGTAACCCCTGGATATCGAGGACGGGCCAACCTCCCGTATCTGTGTCAACGAGGACTCGGCCAGGACGTGACGGCACCAAAAGGGTGATTTCAGCGGGGGCAGGGTCCTGCCGTCCGCTCACGGCATGAGAGTGCGTTGCAGGGCGTCCGGTTTGCGGCGGACCGACGCACCTACGGACTCTCGCAAACCGCCGTGACGTCAGCGATGGTCGAAGCGCAGCAGCGCCTACTGCACGAGGCGTTCGACCCTCCCCACGGGTGATCCGTCGAGGAAGCAAGTCAGCGAGGGTAGGACGACATACCTCACAAAGGAGCGCAGCATGTCCGATGACGCCAAGGCAGCCAAGGAACTGGTCGAGACGCTGAAAGACGGCGAGCGGGGCTTTGCCGCCGCGGCCGAGAAGCTTCGCGACGGGGACCGCCCCGAGTGGGCCACCACCCTGCAACGCCTTTCCGAGCAGCGCGAAGGATTTCGGCGCGAGATCGTCGACCTCGGGCACGAGTACGGAGAGGACGTCGACCAGAGCGGCACGGTCGCAGCGTCCCTGCATCGGGGCTGGATCTCGCTGAAGGACGCTCTCACCGGCGACGACGCCGACGCCGTGCTCAAGGCCGCCGCGACCGGCGAGGACCACGCGGTCTCAGAGTACGAGGACGCCCTGGCCATGAACCTCAGCGCCGGCTTCCGCGAGGTCGTCGTACGCCAGCAGGCCGCCGTCGTCGCCGCCCGCGATGAGGTCAAGGCACTCGCGAACGCCGAGTAGCGGGTCCTCGCCCCGACGGCGCGCGTCGGGGCGACGTCGCGTCGTTCCGGCTGTCTTGGCGGTGGAGTCGCTGGGGTTCGTCGTCGAGGTCAAAGGCGAGAGCGTCTACGCCCGGCGCGGCCAGGAGGAGTACGGGGCCGAGGACCCGGTGGCTCTGCTTGGCCCCATCGGGCTCGTGGAACTGCGCTCGTGGGAGCGGGGCGCAAGCGATGCGCAGATCGACGAAACACTGCGGCGCGACCGGATGGGCTGACGCACGCTCATCGGCCTGACCGCTCAGCGGCATGAGCGTGCGATCGTCAGTTGTAGCCGCGGAACCTTAGGTCGCGTGTTCACGTCCCACCAACGTGACCGAAGGCGGGAGCAGACTGTTGCCATGTCGCTGGAGGAGCACTCCCGCGGCGGTGGTGCTGGCCTTCTTGTTGGCGGGATGCGCGGGGGACGCCGACGCCCCAGAGCAATCGGCCGCCCTCGACTGCACTCCGCAGATTCGCTTACGATGGAGTGACCTACACCGCGTACGACTACACCGACCGCGGGGCGACCAGGTCGGGAACGGCGCGTCACGCCGAGCGCGGACCTCGTCACGACGCTCACGGCGATGACCCGCCGAGCCACCGGGATCCGTCTTCCCCAACGACCCGCATCGGGTGGCCGTTTGCGACCTTCGGCGGCGTACTCGGCCCAACAGGTCCTCGGCGTTCGCTTTGACACGGACTTCGTTCCGCGGTCTGTATCGCGGACTCTGTGCCTCGTGACCAAGCCGAACGCATCGCGCGCGCAATGAGAAAAGTTTGACGACGGCCACCCGCACATCGGCATGAGCGTGCACTCTGACGACCAGCGCCACAGCATCCTGGCCACATGCATCGTCCTCCCGAGCCCGCCTCGGTCTGATGCCGGGAGCGGAGTTCGCCCGGGTGTCAGGTGCGGCCGCGTTGGACCTCGACGCTGGGACAGTCGGCCCAGCGGCCCAGGCGGAGGCAATGAGTCGACGTAGGGGCGGCATGCCCGGCACAGTGAGGCTGTGACCACACCACGAGCACGGGTCGCCGGGGTCGTACTGCTGGCGCTCCTAGCGGGGGCCGGGGCTGCTTACGCATCTGGCCTTTGGGATCCCGAGGAGTCCGTTCCCTCGCCGGTCGCGGGCGAGCAAGTGCCCCGTCTCAGAGATGTTCCGCTGGTCCGCCTCGCTGTCGCCGGGGACACCGGGACCGGTGACGCGGCCCAGGCAGCCACCGTCGACGCGATGCTTGACCAGGCACGGGTCCAGGCGCCGTACGACGCGCTCGTGCTCCTCGGCGACCTCGTGTACGAGGACGGCGACGTGGACGAGGTCGACACCGCGGTCACCGAGCCCTTCGCGCAGCTGACGGCGCAGGGCACGGAGCTCGTGCCGGTGCTCGGCAACCACGACTACAAGAGCGGTGACCAGACCGAGATCCTGGCCGAGCTGGGCCGGGACGGGTCGTGGTACGTGGATCAGATCGGGCCGGTTCGAATCGTCGCCCTGGACTCCGAGCGCGCCGAGGACCCCGCGCAGCGGCGCTGGCTCGAGCACGTTCTCGCCCTGCCCCAACCACCGGGCACCTGGACGATCACCGCGATGCACCACCCGGCGTACTCCGCCGGGCATCACGGCTCCACCGCCGAGGTCCAGGAGAACTGGGTGCCGCTGTTCACCCAGTACGACGTCCCGCTGGTGCTGGCTGGTCACGACCATGACTACCAGCGCTCGCTACCCCTGGACGGCGTGACCTACGTCGTCTCGGGCGGCGGCGCGAAGCTGCGGCCAACCGGAGCGGAGGACTTCACCGCAGTGAGCGCGTCGGTCCTGCACTACCTGGAACTGCTCGTGTACAAGCACCAGCTCATCGGTCGAGCCATCGACCAGTCCGGCAGGCTTGTCGACCGCTTCACTATTCGCCGCTAAGCGCCCGCCGCAGACACCGGCGCAGTCGAGAGGGGCTCGAGAAGTCAGCCGCATGTAGCTGTGATGTAGCCGACCAACGAGAAACCACGCGCAGGGTTGCCAACTCATTGGCTCCGTCGCAGGTCAGAGACCTGGCGCTGACAGTTCATGGTCACCTCGTTCGAGTAGCCGCCATCAGTCGCTCGTGGTACGCCGCGGGTGGCGGGGTCGGCCGGCCGCTGGCGGGGTCGAAGAACACCATCACGACCCGGGCTCGCGAGAGCACCAGGTCCCCGTCGCAGATCTCCGACTCGATCGTCATCGACGTCGTCCCGACGTGGGTGACTCGCGACCAGACGTCGTACGGCTCCTGGCGGAAGAGGATCGGCACCCGGTAGTCGACGTCCGTCTGCGCCACGACGACCACGGGTTCCGGGATCCCGTCGGGCACGTCCTTCCATAGCCGGGCGGTCATCAGGATCCGGGCCTCCATGAAGTACTCGAAGTACTTCACGTTGTTGACGTGGCCGTAGACGTCGACGTCGGAGAACCGGACGTGGACGGGGTAGTGGCCGACCTGCTCGCGGACCGGCTCGGCCGGCGGCTCGTGGGGAGCGCGGGCAGCGCGCCGCTCCGGCGGTTCGACGTACGGCGCGAGCGCCTGCTTCTCCTCGGGCGTGAGTCGACGGGGACGTTCGGCGGCGAACACGTACGGCGTGAGCACGGTGCTCGCCCGGGCATAGACGGTGCGCCCCTCGTCGGTCTCGTGGAACACCTCGTAGGCCATCGTGAACGACGCGGCCCGGACCTCGGTCACCCAGACCTCGATGCTCACCGGCCGGAACCGGAACGTCAGTGGCGCCAGGAACTGGACCTCGTGGCGGACGACCACGACACCCTCGACGAGGCCGCCCTCGGCAGTCGCGGTCGGGCCGTGGTGGCGCAGCAGGTCGACCCGGGCCTCCTGCAGGTAGTCGACGTACACCACGTTGTTGACGTGCCCGAGCAGGTCCATGTCGGCCCAGCGCATGGGGCACTCGAAGACGTGGCGCACGCCACGATGCTGTCAGAGATCCCCCGGACTAGGGTGGCGAGGACGCTGCGTCCACTCCTCTCCACTGATCGGAGCCCCCATGCCCGAGGCCGTGATCGTGTCCGCCGCCCGTTCGCCCATCGGCCGGGCGAACAAGGGCTCGCTCAAGGACCTGCGGCCCGACGAGCTCGCGGCGACCATCGTGGGCGCCGCGCTCGACCAGGTCCCCGAGCTCGACCGCTCGGCCGTCGACGACCTCTACCTCGGTTGCGGCCTGCCCGGTGGCGAGTCCGGCTTCAACATGGGTCGGGTCGTCAACATCATCAACGGCATGGACGACGTCCCGGCCGCGACCATCACCCGCTACTGCGCCTCCTCCGTCCAGACCACGCGGATGGCGTTCCACGCGATCAAGGCCGGGGAGGGCGACGTCTTCGTCTCGGCCGGCGTCGAGACGGTGTCGCGGTTCGCCAAGGGCACGTCCGACCACTGGCCCGACACGCAGAACCCGCGGTTCGCCGACGCCGTCGCGCGGACGGCGACCACCGCCGAGGGAGGCCAGGACTGGCACGACCCGCGCGAGGACGGCGCCGTCCCGGACATCTACATCGCCATGGGCCAGACTGCCGAGAATGTCGCCCGGCTGCGCGGCCTGACTCGGAAGGAGCTCGACGAGTTCGGGGTCCGGTCCCAGAACCTCGCCGAGAAGGCGATCGCCGACGGGTTCTGGGCGCGCGAGATCACCCCGGTCACGACGCCTGACGGGACGGAGGTCTCGGCCGACGACGGCCCCCGGGCCGGGGTCACGATCGAGGCCGCGTCCGAGCTCAAGCCGGTCTTCCGGCCCGACGGCGTGGTCACCGCCGGCAACTGCTGCCCGCTCAACGACGGCGCCGCCGCGGTCGTGATCATGTCCGACACGAAGGCGGCCGAGCTCGGGGTGCGGCCGCTCGCCCGGATCGTCGCCACCGGGGTCAGCGGCCTGTCCCCCGAGATCATGGGCCTCGGTCCGGTCGAGGCCACCAAGCGGGCGCTGGCGCACGCCGGGATGAGCATCGGCGACATCGACCTGGTCGAGATCAACGAGGCGTTCGCGGCGCAGGTCGTGCCGTCGTACCAGGACCTCGGCATCGACCTGGACCGGCTCAACGTCAACGGCGGCTCGATCGCGGTCGGCCACCCGTTCGGCATGACCGGCGCGCGGCTCCAGAACACCATGCTGAACAGCCTCGACTGGCACGACAAGACCACCGGACTGATCACGATGTGCGTCGGCGGCGGCCAGGGCATGGCCCTGATCCTCGAGCGACTCTGACCGCCATCCCGCCTCGGTGAGGCTAAGGTTCGCGCCATGAGTGACTCGGGGGTCCACTGGCTGGACGAGGCCCAGCAACGGCACTGGCGCGCTCTCGTCATGGGGACGACGCTGCTGTTCGACCGGCTCGACAACGACCTGAGCCGCGAGCACGGCATCTCCCTCGCGGAGTACGAGATCCTGGTGCGGCTCTCGGAGCGCGAGGGCCGGCGGATGCGGATGGCGCAGCTCGCCGACTCGATGGCCCACAGCCGGAGCCGGGTGACGCACACGGTGGGACGGCTCGAGAAGTCCCAGCTGGTCGAGCGGATCAAGTCACCCGACGACGGCCGCGGCGTCGTGTGCGCGATGACCGACCGCGGCTGGGACCTGCTGGTCGCGATGGCGCCCACTCACGTGCGGGGCGTGCGCGCGAACCTGGTCGACCTGGTCGACGCCGACGACCTGGCCGCGGTCGGCCGGGTCTTCGACGCGGTCGCCGACAGCCTCGTGGCAGCGCACCCGGAGATGGAGATCCGGCCCGAGCACTGAGCTGCCCGTCGCTACTCGCGACTACCACGTCGTTGACCCCTCTGGCACGCCGTTGCAGCGACGTGCAAGTGTGGTCAACCGCCCGGTAGATGGCTTCGGCTTCGCCGCGCACCGCGCTTCGGCGGGGGGTGCACTCGCCAGCCCAGGCACGACCACCGGGCCTCGAGACACCGGACGGTGCGTGAGCTCAGGAGTAGCGGTGGCTCGTGGCCGAGTGCCCCTGGTCGCGGGTGCAGGTGCGCCCGTTCATGGACCGGTGGCCGCAGAGCGCGTCACCGGCAGCCTCGGGTTCGGGCCGGGCGCCGCGGGAGCGCTGGCAGCGGGCCGGGCCGGGGCGTGGGCGCGGTGGCGCGTGGTAGCAGTGGTCGCCGTGCGTTGCGCGTAGCGCTGCTCACGCATCGCGCGCAGCTCGTCCATCTTGCTCATCGTCGGCTCACGCGACCGAGCCTAGGTCGAGAACACGGACGCTTCTGGGAGGCGGGGCCGGGTCGGTCAGTCGCGGGTGAGGCGACGGTGGGTGACCCGGTGCGGGCGGGCCGCCTCGGCGCCGAGCCGCTCCACCTTGTTCTCCTCGTAGGCGGCGTAGTTGCCCTCGAACCAGAACCAGCGCGACGGGTCCTCGTCGTCGCCCTCCCACGCCAGGATGTGGGTGGCGATCCGGTCGAGGAACCACCGGTCGTGGGACGTGACCACGGCACAGCCCGGGAAGTCGAGCAGCGCGTCCTCGAGGGACGACAAGGTCTCGACGTCGAGGTCGTTGGTCGGCTCGTCGAGCAGCAGCAGGTTGCCGCCCATCTTCAGCGTGAGCGCGAGGTTGAGCCGGTTGCGCTCGCCGCCGGAGAGCACGCCCGGCCTTCTTCTGCTGGTCGGGACCCTTGAAGCCGAACGACGCGACGTAGGCCCGGGAGTTCATCTCGAAGTTCGCGACCTTGATGAAGTCGAGTCCGTCGGACACGACCTCCCAGACGTTCTTGTTGGGGTCGATGCCGCCGCGGCTCTGGTCGACGTAGGAGATCTTCACCGTCTGGCCGACCGTCAGCTCTCCGTCGTCGGGCTTCTCGCTGCCGGTGATCATCCGGAACAGCGTGGTCTTGCCGACGCCGTTGGGGCCGATCACGCCGACGATGCCGGCCCGCGGCAGCGTGAACGACAGGTCGTGGATCAGCGTGCGGTCGTCGAAGCCCTTCGTGAGGTCGCGTGCCTCGAGCACCACGTCACCGAGCCGGGGGCCGGCCGGGATGTTGATCTCGGAGGTGTCGATCTTGCGCATCCGGTCGGCCTCGGCCGCCATCTCCTCGTAGCGCGCCAGCCGGGACTTGCTCTTGGTCTGGCGGGCCTTGGCGTTGGAGCGCACCCACTCGAGCTCGCGCTCCAGCATCTTGGCGCGCTTGGCGTCCTTCTGCCCCTCGATCTTGAGCCGGTCCTTCTTGGTCTCGAGGTAGGTGGAGTAGTTGCCCTCGTAGGGGTGGGTCTTGCCACGGTCGAGCTCGAGGATCCACTGGGCGACGTTGTCGAGGAAGTACCGGTCGTGGGTGACGGCCAGGACGCAGCCGGGGTACGACGCGAGGTGGCTCTCCAGCCACTGCACCGACTCGGCGTCGAGGTGGTTGGTGGGCTCGTCGAGCAGCAGCAGGTCGGGCTGCTGGAGCAGCAGCTTGCACAGCGCGACCCGGCGGCGCTCACCACCGGACAGCGTGTCGACCAGCGCCTCGGGCGGCGGGCAGCGCAGCGCGTCCATGGCCTGGTCGAGCCGGCTGTCGAGGTCCCACGCGCCGGCGTGGTCGAGGTCGGTCTGGAGGTCGCCCATCTCGCCGAGCAGCGCGTCGTAGTCGGCGTCGGGGTCGCCGAGCGCCTCGGAGACCTCGTTGAAGCGGTCGAGCTTGCGCTTGATCTCGCCGACCGCCTCCTCGACGTTCTCCTGGACCGTCTTGCCCTCGGTCAGCGGCGGCTCCTGCTGGAGCATGCCGACCGTGGCGTCGGGGTCGATGATCGCGTCGCCGTTGTTGGCGTGGTCGAGCCCCGCCATGATCTTGAGCAGGGACGACTTGCCGGTGCCGTTGGGCCCGACGACGCCGATCTTGGCGCCGTGGAGGAACGAGAGGGTGACGTTGTCGAGGACGACCTTGTCGCCGTGGGCCTTGCGCACGTTGCGCAAGGTGAAGACATATTCAGCCATGATCCCGGAGCCTACCGGCGGCCCGGCGAGCCTCCGATTCGCGGGCGAGCCCCGGCCGGTCAGGCGGCCGCGTCGGCCTCCGGCACCTCGCTGGACGCCCCGCGTGACCTGCTCGGCGTCGTCGGCAGCGGTCGCCGCCTCGGGCCGCCGCGCGGTCTTGGTGAAGGCCGACCGGCCGCGGTTGAGGTCGTGGCCGACGAAGCTCGCGTCGACCTCGAGCGAGGTCACCTCCACGCCCTCGGCGTTGACCCAGGTGCTGTGGCTCAGCCGGCCGTGCACGACGACCGGGTCGCCCCGACGGAGCGAGGCCGCGCAGTGCTCGCCGAGCGCCCGCCAGGCGTTCACGGTGTACCACTGGGTCGGGCCGTCGGACCACGCCTGGGTCGAGCGGTTGAAGCGTCGCGGGGTGCTGGCCACGCGGAACCACGCCACCACCGCTCCTCCGGCGCTGCGGGTGCGGACGTCGCCGCCCAGCCAGCCCTGGAACGTGACCATGGATTCGTTCATCGCTGTCTCCTTCGCGTCGGCGCGGTCGGGTGACCGCGCGTCCAGCAGCCTCCGGGCCGCGACCGACACGGACGAGCGCCGCGGCGCCGCGGCCTGGGGAGAGCCGCGCGCGGCCGGGTCGTGTGGACGGGTCGCGGCCCGCCAGGGCTACGAGGGCGCGGTCGAGGCCGGAGCGCACGGTCCGGTAGGCGGCGAGCTCCGCCTCGACGGGCTCGACCACGAGCTCCCGCGCGACGCCCGCGATCGCGTCCGTGAGCCTCCGGTGGGCGGTCCGACCGCGCGAGCGCGCGGTCAGGCGCACCAGCACCCGGCAGCCCAGCGCGAGCAGGACGCCGAGCGCCACCCCGCCGAGCAGCATCAGGGTCGGCCACGGGATCCCCTGCCACCGCGGGGTGTCGGGCTGGGGCAGCTGCAGGTAGCCCATCACCGCGAGCGACGCGAGCCAGACCCCGCCGACGAGCGCGGTCAGGATCAGCAGCCACTGCAGCAGCCGCACCGCGCCGGCCCAGATCGGCAGCCGGGCGACGCCGAGGTCGGTGGCGCCGAGCGCGGCGTCGAGCCGGTCGCCGAGGTCGTCGAGCCGGGCGGTCGACGCCCGCCGCACGGCGCGCGCCCACGGCGCGGCCAGGCCGGCCGAGATCTCGTCGGACAGCGCCCGCACCTCGGTGTCGACCCTGGCCCGCTGCACCGGCGTCGGCTCGGGCACCGAGGTCCGCGACCGGCCGGTGAGCTGCTTGCCCGGCGGCGCCGAGGTCGAGGTGGAGCCGCTTCAGCGGGTCGGGCCGCAGCCGCGAGAGCCACGACGTGACCGGCCAGCCGGTGGCGCGGTTGGCCCGCACCCGGGTCGACTCGACCACCGCGGCCACGACGGTGGGCACGCCGGCCGCGTCCGCGAACGCGTCCTCCAGCGCCGCGAACCGACCCTTCGGCAGCGAGTCGGTCGTCGCCCGTCCGGTCGCCGCGTCGAGGCGCGCCGCCGCCGCGCGCACGTCGGCGCTCCATCCGCTGCCGGGTCGCCTGCTTGGCCGCCACCCGGTCGGCGATCTCGCGCCGCAGCGCGTCGGTCCCGGTGCCGTCGCGAGCGCTGATCGCGAAGATCGGCACCCCCGCGAGACCGTCCTGGTCGAGCAGTCGTCGTACGTCGGCGACCATCGCGTCACGGCGCGGCTCCGGCACGGTGTCGATGTGGTTGAGCACGACCACGGTCACCTCGCGGTGGCCGGCCAGCGGGGCGAGGTAGCGGTCGTGGATCGCCGCGTCGGCGTACTTCTGCGGGTCGAGGACCCAGACCAGCAGGTCGGCGAGCCGGACGAGCCGGTCGACCTCGAGGTGGTGCGAGACCTCGGTCGAGTCGTGGTCGGGCAGGTCGAGCAGGACCACGCCGGCCAGCTGCTTGTCCTCGCGCTTGCCCGAGTCGAGCATCGAGTCGCGGACGACCCGGTGCCGCTCGGGGATCTCGAGCCAGTCGAGCACGTCGTCGGCGCCGTCCCGGCCCCAGACGCAGGCGCTCGCCCACGAGGTCGTGGGCCGGCGTACGCCGACCGCCGCCAGGTCGAGGCCGACCAGGGCAGTTGAACGTCGAGGACTTGCCCGACCCGGTGGCACCGGCGATCGCCACCACCGTGTGGTCGGCCGAGAGCCGCAGCCGGGCCGCGGCGCGGTCGACCACGCCGGCCGCGTCGTCGACCAGGTCGTCGTCGAGCCGGCCGCGAGCGGCCACGACGGCGGTCTCGAGGCCGGCGAGCCGCGTGCCGATGTCGTCGGAGCCACGCGTCAGGAACGCCTTGGCCCCGTCGAGGAGCGACGTCATGGCGTCACCTGCAGCCCGCCTGCCCGGAGGTCGTCGACCTTGCGGGCGGCGGTGCGGAGTCGGTCGGGTGCCTCGGCGTCGACCTGCAGGAGTCGAGCAGGTCGGTGTAGCGGGCGCGCTCGGTGGCGAACAGCTCCTCGGTGCGCTGGGCGAGGTCGCGCCGGGCGCGCTCGGCCAGGGTGCGCACGGCCTGGTCGCCGAAGACCGCCTCCAGCAGCTTCTGGCCGAGCACGGCCGTGCCGCCGGCGACCCCGGCCTCGGCGCCGACCAGCGCCCCACCGGTGTGCACGAAGACGACGATCATCAGCGCGACGCCCAGCCCGTTCACGCCGTACGCCAGGAACCGCGCCGTGCCGCGCTTGTCGGCGCCCTCGGTGCGGACCATCTCGAGCACGTCCTGCTGCCAGTCGCGCACGGCTCGCTCGGCGCGACGACGGAAGTCGCGCGACGCGCGGCCGAGGTCCTCGCCGGCGTCGGCGAGCAGGGCCTGGCCCGGCGCCATCGTCTGCCACGACGCCTCGGCGCGCTCGGCGGCGGCCTCGGCGTGCTCGAGGAGCAGCGTCTCCAGTCCCGACTCGACCGCGACGGTGACCCGTTCGGCCTGCTGCGGCTTGCCCTTGAGCGCGTTGACGAGCTTGTCGCGCAGCCAGCCGACCCGCGTCTCGAGCGTCCGCAGCAGCTCGCCGGTCCCGACGAACTCCTGCCACCGGGCCAGCACCTCGCCGCGCAGCAGCGTGCCGTCGGCGCTCGCCTCGGCGACCCGGGCCACCGCGTCGTCGTACGCCGCCTCGGCGTCGAGCCGCAGCCGGTGCTCGGCCCTGACCTGCTCGCCCGCGGCGTCGGCGACCACGTGCGTGCGGAGCACCAGGTCGCGGACTGCTCCCTCCAGCGTCTGGCGGACCACGAGCGCGCGGGCGTCGGCGTCCTGGGCGAGCGCGTCGAGCCAGCGCTTGACGTCGGCGACCGCCTCCGGTGGCAGCAGCCCCTGCGTCGTCGACCGGCCGCTCGGTCACGATGAACAGCGGCGAGTCCTTGAGGCCGCGGCTGGCCAGCATCCGCGCGAGGTGCGCCGCGACCGTCTCGACGGCCTCGAGGGGGGTGCGGTCGAGCACGATCGCGACCGCGGCCGAGCGCTCGGCCGCACGGCGGAGGAAGTCCCACGGGACCTGGTCGGCGTAGCGCGCGGCCGACGTCACGAACAGCCACAGGTCGGCCGCGGCCAGGAGCTGGCCCGCGAGGGTGCGGTTCTGCGCCTCGACCGAGTCGATGTCGGGTGCGTCGACGATCGCCAGCCCGGCCGGCACCGCGTCGGTCGCGACGAGCTGGAGCGCCCCGGGGTCGGTGGTCGGCCGGTCCATCCGCTCGAGGTCGGGCAGCACCTGGTCCTGTCGGAACCAGTCGGCGTCGGCGGGGTTGTGCACCAGCACGGGCGAGCGGGTGGTCGGCCGCAGCAGCCCGGGCTCGGTGACCCGCCGGCCGACCAGCGAGTTCACCAGCGTCGACTTGCCGGCCCCCGTGGACCCGCCGACGACGGCGAGCAGCGGCGCGTCGGCGCTGAGGACGCGCGGGATGACGTAGTCCTCGAGCTGGTCGACCATCTCGGCCAGGATCGTGCGCTCCTCGTCCGAGTCGCGGCAGCGCGAGCGGAAGGTGGAGGTCTCGCAGCCCGCCGTGGAGCTGCACGAGTGCCGTGACCAGCTGGTCGGTCATCGGGTCGGGACCACCTGTCCGGGGAAGGCGACGTACGGCCGGGCGGCGGCGATCCGCGCGACGTACTCCTGGCCGCGGGCGGCGAAGTCGGGCGGCGGTGTCCCGCGCAGGTAGCGGTAGTGCAGGAAGCCGAGCTCGATCGCCGCCTGCTGGTAGTCGGTCATCGCACGGTGAGCCGTCGGTCCCGCCGTACTCCTGCGCGTGGTGGCGGCAGGTACGTCGAGCCCGCAGGTCGACCAGCCAGGGGATGTCGGTCGCCGGGATGAGCCCGCGCTGGGCGGCGTCCGCGAGCGACGCGGTCAGCATCCGCTTCTCGGACCGGCGGGCCCACACGGCCAGTCCGAGCAGCGCGAGGAAGGCCGGCGCCATCAGCACGAGGTAGACCCCGGCGAAGCCGGAGATGCCGTAGAGCGTGGACGCGTTCCAGAGGCCGTGAGCGATCACGGCGAGCCCGTACCCCAGCAGGGGCGCGAGGAACCGCACGGCGGGCCGGCGAGAGCCGACGGCGATCCCGACGCCGATCCCGATGAACGTCGTGAACAGCGGGTGGGCGAACGGGCTGATCAGGCAGCGCAGCACGAAGACGCCCGGTGAGCGCTGACGTCCCGCCCGGCCCCATCCCGTCGGTGCCGTTGTAGGCCGAGGCGAGGTAGAAGATGTTCTCGACGAAGGCGAAGCCGATGCCGACCATGCCTGCGTAGACGATGCCGTCGAGGATGCCGTCGAGCTCGTGCCGTCGCCACCACAGGAGCAGCAGCAGGAACAGCCCCTTGGCGAGCTCCTCGCTGACGGGCGCGACCACGGCCAGCGACTCGCGGTCGCTGAAGCCGACCACGAGTCCCGCCGAGGCCCTGCACCAGCAACGCGGCCGCGGTGGCGACGAACCCGCCCCACAACAGGCCGTAGGCGAGCAGCCGTTTCGGCTCGGGCTCGTAGCGGTCGAGCCACAGGTAGCAGGCGACCAGCGGACCGACCGGAACGGCCGCGAGGACCGTCGCCAGCAGCAGCGACGAGGGGGCGCCGGACGCCGCGATCAGGAAGAGGATCGGCAGCGCGCCGAGCACGACGAGCACGGTCACGAGGACCGTGAACGCCACGTTCTCGCGAACCGCTCCAGGCATGCGCCGCAGCCTACTTGTCCCTCCGCCTCCAACCGGTGCAGCCGCCGACGCCCCGGCGTAGAGTGCCCGTGTGAGTGAGGACACCGCCAGACCGGACAGCAGCCGAACACCGAGTCGCACGACCCCAAGGTCCCCGAGGCGTGGCAGAAGTTCATGCGCCAGGGGTGGGGCGACCGTGAGCTCGACCTGCCGAGGCACCCGATCGCCGACTGGGCCGCGGCTCGCCGTACGGCGCTGGCGGAGGCGTTCCCGGGCGAGCGGCTCGTGATCCCGGCCGGCACCTACAAGGTGCGCTCCAACGACACCGACTACCGGTTCCGCTCGGACACCGCGCACACCTACTACAGCGGCAACCAGACCAGCGACGCCGTGCTCGTGATCGAGGACGACGAGCACGTCCTCTACGCGCGCCCCCGCTCGGACCGCGACTCCGACGAGTTCTTCCGCGACCGGCAGTACGGCGAGCTGTGGGCCGGCCGTCGGCCGTCGCTCAAGGAGATCTCCGACTCGCTGGGCCTCGAGGTCAAGCACATCGACGACCTGCCGGCGTTCGACGACGAGCGCAAGGTCCGCGACGTCACGACCGACGACGAGCTCGCGCGGGTCGCGTCCGAGCAGCGCCTCGTCAAGGACGAGTGGGAGGTCGGCGAGCTGCAGGAGGCCTGCGACATCACGACCCTCGGGTTCGCCGACTCCGCCGCCGAGTGGGACCGGGTGATCGAGTTCGGCGAGCGGTGGATCGAGGGCACGTTCTTCCGACGTGCCCGGGCGATGGGCAACGACATCGGCTACGACTCGATCGTGGGCGGCGGCAAGCACGCGACGACGCTCCACTGGATCGACAACTCCGGCCCGATCACGCCGGGCGAGCTCGTGCTCCTCGACATGGGCGTCGAGAACCGCAACCTCTACACCGCCGACGTCACCCGCACGCTCCCCGTCGACGGCCGCTTCACGTCCCTGCAGCGGGAGCTCTACGACCTCGTGTACGCCGCGCAGGAGGCCGGGATCACGGCCGTGAGGCCGGGCGCGGCGTTCATGGCCGCCCACGAGGCCGCCATGCACGTGCTGGCGCACGGCCTCGAGGGGATGGGACTGCTGCCCGTCTCCGCCGAGGAGGCCCTCGACCCCGACTCGAAGGTGTACGCCCGCTGGACGCTCCACGGCACCAGCCACATGCTCGGCCTCGACGTGCACGACTGCGGTCGCGCCTCCGACGCGGCCTACCGCGACGCGGCGCTGGCCGAGGGCATGGTGCTCACCGTCGAGCCCGGCCTCTACTTCCAGGAGGACGACCTGCTCGTCCCCGAGGAGCTGCGCGGCATCGGGATCCGGATCGAGGACGACGTCCTCGTGACGGCCGACGGCTACCGGAACCTGTCCGCCTCGCTCCCCCGCACCAGCGCGGACGTCGAGGAGTGGATGGCCGCCCAGCGCGGTTGACCCGGGTCAGCCGGCGGTGAAGTGCTGGTAGTCCGGTTCGGCCCAGAAGCCGCCCCAGGCCCAGCCGGCCTCGTTGAAGGTCCGCACGACGACGTCGCCGTCGTGGATCACCCCCCACGGCGGCTCGGCGACGACCGAGCGGTCGACGTCGGCGAACGGACGTCCGGCGGGCGGCTGGACCGGCGCGCCCTGCCCGGAGGTAGGGGTTCTGCACGGGGTTGATGTCGATCGCGGTGCCGTAGGCGTGGTCGGACCAGCGGGTCGTCCCCGCCACCGGCCGGCAGTTGTACGCCGAGGTGTTGTTGGCGGCCATCGAGCGGTCGTCGTTCCCGCCGTAGTCACTGACGAGGCGCATCCGGCGGATCGGGTAGCCGGCCCGGAACAGGTCGCGGAAGACGCCGCACGACGGTGTCGGCCTGCGACGCGGCCACGACCAGCTCGCCCGTGTGCGCCCGGCCGTCGAATCCCACGTGGCTCAGCCGCAGGTAGCGCAGGTCGTCCCAGTCGAGCGGGCACCGATCGCGGTGGCTGGACGCCATCCGCTCCTCAGGTCGGCGTCGACGGGCCGGACCGACGACCGGAAGCGGACCGGTCGGTCACCGGGCGCCGGTGCCACGTCGGCACAGGCACGGGTGGCTCGCCACTGGGCACCGGGCGCGCTCGGCGGCCGACCCGGCCAGCGGCGTCGGCCGGCCGTCGGGCTGGATCAGGGCGGGCGTCCACTCGTCGGACACCACCTTCCCGTCCTCCACCCGCAGCGTGAGCACGCCGGTCTCCGGCGCGAGGTCGTGGTACCAGACGAAGTTGCCGAGGCCGTAGTTCACGTAGCTGCCGTCCGGCTGCCACCCGGACCCGAGGAGGCGGTGCGCGTGGCTCCCGACGATCACGTCGGCGCCGGCCTGCGACAGCGCCTGGGCGGTGACCTGCTGGTCCGGCGTCGGGCACGCGTCGTACTCGCGGCCCCAGTGCAGGTAGACCACCACCACGTCCGCCGACCGCGCCAGCCGGCGAACCTGGTCGAGCAGCACCTCGGGACGCGGCTCGCGCGCGGCGGCGACCCCGGGCTCGTCGGGGGTGGCGCCCCAGAGGGTGCTCGCGCCCTCGCGCGGCGAGGCGTCGGCGGCGACCACCGCGATCTCGGTGCCGCGCACGGTAACGCGGTACGGCGCGAACGCCTCGCGCCGGTTGCGGCCGACGCCGATCACCGCGATGGGGCTCTGCTCCTTGGCGCGCAGCGTGTCGCGCATCCCCTGCGCGCCGTAGTCGGCCCCGTGGTTGTTGGCCATCGTGACCGCGTCCACGCCGGCGGCGGCCAGCACGTCGAGCGCGGCGGGCGAGGTCCGGAAGTAGTAGCGGTTGTCGGGGACCTCGAGCTCCTTGGGCTCCGGCTCGCCCCGGGTCGTGATGGCCGTCTCGAGGTTCACCACGGTCACGTCGGCGTCGGACAGCACGTCGTCGATCGGGCCGAGCCCGGCGTCGGGGTTGCGGAACAGCCGCGTCAGGTGGAACTCGAAGTGGGCATCGCCCGCGAAGGCAAGGGTCACGGCGCCCCGGTCGCGCGTCGGCGACGACGCTCCCGTGGTCTCGGACTCCGAGGGCTCGTCACCGGACGGCGGCGAGGGCGGCTCGACGGCCTGCGTGCAGGCGGTCAGTGTCAGGGCGGCGCCGAGCACGGCGACCACGCTCCTGACCCCCGTGCGACCCACCACCCGCCTCCTTCGACCCGTTGATGCTCCCTGCAAGACCATGACGTGGCAACCCTGCGAGAAGTTGCGGCCGATCGCCGGGTCATCGCGCGAGGCCGGTGCAGCCGCGGAGCGAGCGCCAGTCGTCGATCGCCCGGGCGCGGTCGGTCCCGGTCAGCGGTCGTGGCGCGCCCCAGGTCCCGATCCTGGCCGGGACCAGCTCGTCCGACACCACCTCGCCGTCCTTGATCCGCAGCCGCAGCACCCCCGTCTCGGGCTGGCCGGTGTGGTACCAGACGAAGTTTCCGAGCCCGTAGCTCACGTAGCCGCCGCCCAGCCGGCCGGCGCCGAGCAGGACGTGTGCGTGGCTCCCCACGATGACGTCGGCGCCCGCGGCGACCAGGGCGGCGGGCCAGTGAGCGCTGCCCCGGCGTCGGGCACGAACGCAGCTCCTCGCCCCAGTGCAGGTAGACCACGACCACGTCGGCGTCGTCGTCGGCGGCCGAGACCGCACGCAGCAGGTGGGTCGGGCCGCGGCTCGTGGGCGGCCGCGAGGCCGGGGCTGTCGGGGCCGGCCGACCACCCGCTGCTCATCCCCTCACGCGGCGAGGCGTCCGCGGCGAGGACGGCGAGGTCGACACCCTTGACCGTCACGTCGTACGGCGTGAAGGCCTCGCGCCGGTTGCGACCCACGCCCACCACGGCGAGCGGGCCACGCCGCTTGGCCCGCAGCGTGTCCTGCAGCCCGACCGGACCGTAGTCCGCGCCGTGGTTGTTGGCCACGCTGACGACGTCCACGCCGGACCGGGCCAGGAAGTCGAGGGCGGACGCGGGTGCGCGGAACCAGTAGCGGTTCCACGCGTCCTCCAGCTCCTTGGGGTCCGGTACGCCGCGCTCGGTGATCGCGGTCTCCAGGTTGACCATCGCGAGGTCGGCGGTGGCGAGGGCTCGGCCGGCGGGGCCGAGCCGGGACCCCCGGTCCTGGAGCAGGTCGGCCACCTGCAGCTCGAAGTGGACGTCACCGGCGAAGGCGAGCGTGATCGCGCGTGCGGCCCGATCGGGAGCCCGGTCGTACACCGGGACCGGCGCGGACGCCGGTTCCTCGGCGACCACGGCGGTCGGCACCGGCGCAGCCGCCGCGCAGCCGGTCAGCAGCAGCCCGATCGCGGCGGCGATCCACCCACCCCGGCTCCGTCTCGTCGCCGATCCCCCGCGACCCGGTGTCTCCCCCATGACTCCAGGACGCGGTGACCCCTACGAATGGTTGCGTCGTCTCAGGAGATCTCGGGCCTGTACGCAACACTGGCCCCGCCGGACCCGTGCCCCCGTGCTGGGGCCTGAGGAATCAACTGGTCGTCATGCTGCGCGCCGCACTATCCCAAAGCATGGGCCGTTGCGGACCCGAAACCTCGAGTAAGACACTCGCGGTGGAAAGAAGCACCTCAGCGTGGGCGGCGGACTCGCTGGAGCGCATGCGGGGGAAGGCCGACCCCAGCGTCGACCGGCAGGATGGTGTGCACCGAGGGCGCCGTTCGGGTCGTGTGATCACATCTTCTTCGGTGACCGATGTCGAAGTGCCCCCCGCCCGGTCGACGCACGTGCGAGAAGTAGTCAACCAGCAACCAGGAGAAGTGATCGATATGCCGCGTTTCATGGGATTCGTGAGGATGGAAGAGAACATTGGCATGCCGCCGCAGTCGCTCTTCGAGGCGATGGACTCCTACATCGGCGAGCGCGCAGGGAAGGGGATCTTCCTCGACGGCGGCGGGCTCTACGGAACCGAGGACGCCGTGAACTTCGTCGTCCGCAAGGGCGAGGTCAGCCGCGTCGACGGGCCGTACGCCGAGGCGAAGGAGGTCGTGGGCGGCTGGTCGATCCTGGAGTACCCCACCCTTGAGGAGGCGGTCGCCGACCAGCAGGAGTTCGCCGCGCTGCACGCCGAGCACTGGCCCGAGGCCACCGTGGTCGCCACCCTGCGCCAGATCTCCGAGGCTCCGGAGGAGTCCGGCGTCTGACGCTGGGTCACTACGCTGGCCCCGTGCCGGCACCCACCACGGACGAGGCAGTCGTCGCCGCCTGGCGGGCCGAGTCGGCCCGCCTCGTCGGCGCCCTGACCCGGATGACCCGCGACGTGGCGCTCGCAGAGGACCTCGCGCAGGATGCGCTGGTCGCCGCGCTCGAGCAGTGGCCGGCGACCGGCGTACCGGACAACCCGGGAGCCTGGCTGATGACGATCGCGAAGCGGCGTGGCATCGACCACTTCCGTCGGAGCGACCGTCACGACCGCAAGGTCACGCAGCTGCAGCACGCCGCCGGGGAGGAGGGACCCGTGCCCGACCTCGACGACCTGGTCAACCACATCGAGGACGACGTCCTCCGGCTGATGTTCCTGACGTGCCACCCCTCGCTGACGCCGGAGTCGCGGGCCGCGCTCACGCTGCGCCTGGTCGGCGGCCTCACCACCGCCGAGATCGCCCGCGGCTTCCTGGCGACCGAGGCCACGATGGGGCAACGGATCTCGCGGGCCAAGAAGACCCTGGCGACGACGCGCGCCACGTTCGAGCTCCCCACGGGCGAGGAGCGGGTGCGCCGCCTCGACGACGTGATGGCCGTGGTCTACCTGATCTTCAACGAGGGCTACACCGCCACCGTCGGCGAGGACTGGATGCGCCCGGAGCTCGCGACCGAAGCGATCCGGCTCGCGCGCATGCTCGCCGCGCTCGCGCCCGACGAGCCGGAGGTGCTGGGCCTGCAGGCACTGCTGGAGATCCAGGGGTCCCGGATGCCGGCGCGGTTGGACGATGCGGGCAGGCCGGTGCTGCTGGAGGACCAGGACCGGAGCCGCTGGGACCAGCTGCTGGTCCGCCGCGGCCTCGCCGCGCTGGGCCGGGCCGAGCAGCTCGCCGGCCGGGGGGTGCCGGTGGGCCGCTACTTCCTGCAGGCCTCCATCGCCGCGCAGCACCCCCTCGCCGAGCGAGCGGAGGACACCGACTGGCGCCGGATCGCCAGTCTGTACGACGTCCTGGCCGACGTGGCACCCGGACCCGTGGTCGAGGTCAACCGGGCGGTGGCGCACGGCCGCGCCTTCGGACCCGACGCCGGCCTTGCCGTGCTCGATGCCGTCGACTCGAACGCCCTCGGCCGCTCGCCGCTCGTGGCGAGCGTGCGCGGTGACCTGCTCCAGCGGGCAGGACGCTACGACGAGGCCACCGGGGCCTTCACCGAAGCCGCGAAGCGCGCCGGGAACGCCAGCGAGCGCAACCTCCTTCAGCGTCGCGCTGCCTCCAACCGCTCTCGCTCAGACGGCTGAGCAGATGTCGCACACTTCCCCAAATTCGGCGCCGGGCGTGCAGGCCACCCGCTCCGATTGGCGGCGGAAGGACGCACCGTCGGATCGCGGCGGCCCTGTACCGCTCTTGGAAGGGTGGACAAGTTCTCGGCGGCGCTAGCCTCCCAGTTGTGGAGAGTTTCCAGGACGCAGGCGTCTTTGGTCGGCTCGACGCCGGCGGGACGGGATACGTCGAGCACCTACGTCGACCCGACCTCAGTCTGGGCACCTACTCGCTGGGCGCCGGCGCCGAAGACCTGCAAGAGCCGCATACAGAGGACGAGCTCTACGTCGTCATGGCTGGCCGTGCGAAGTTCACAAGCGCCGGCGAGACGATCGCGGTCGCCGCCGGCTCGATCTTCTTCGTGGCCGCGCATGAGGTTCATCGGTTTCACGACATCACCGAGGACCTATCGGTCCTGGTGTTCTTCGGTCCAGCAGAAGGTGCGCGGCAGGTCACATCGGACTGACACCGTTGAGGGCTTTACCTCGGACGTGGGCTGTCGTCGACCCGGCGGCTGACCGCAGAGTTCATTGCGGCAGATCCCGTGACGGGAGATCACTGATGGCGCAGGGCCTGGCACGTCACGCGACTGGCCAGGTCTGTCGGCGGACTTCACGTCCCAAGCGGCGAAAAGACGCGCCCTCAGGTTTGCATGAAGGCGGAGCCTGCCTTTGGCGAACAGCGCAGCAGGTGCAGAGCCGAGCGCCACACCGGCTACACGATAACCATCGGGCGCGCGCGTCGTTGGACCTCCAACAACCCGCTACGGAGGTTCACCATGCTTCGACCCACTCGGCGTCTCGCGGCGCTCGCCGCTGTTCTCTCGACCGCTGCCGCTGCGCTCATCGGGCCGGTGTCCGCCGGAGCGAGCCCCGAGCTGGCAGCGATCACCGAACCGTCGGTGCCGACGGACGAGGCAGGCCGCGGAAAGGTCATCCTGGCCTTCGCCGACGGCGTGGTCCCGACGGGCACCCTCGTCGCATTGCGGAACCTCGGCGTGGCTCGGGCGATCGAGCTGCCGTCCATCGGAGCAGTAGCGGTGACGGCGGACCTTCCGATCGTCGACCTGCTCAGCAGCGTCCCGGGCGTCATCGCCGTGGAGCCGCAGCGCCAGTTGGTGTCACACCTCTACGCCTCGAAGAAGCAGATCAACGCCATCGGCGTCGATCAGCCCGCTACGTACACCACTCGGGTCGGCGGAAAGCGGGTCACGGGGACCCGACCGGGCGTGTCCGGTGAGGGCGTAACCGTGGCCGTCCTCGACTCCGGCATCTTCGCCGGTCACCCGGACTTCGGTGACCGGGTGGTCAAGGGACTCAACTTCTCCTATGCCGAGGCCGCCCAGCAGGCGGGCTTCTCGGCCGCTCAATGGGATGCGTATGCCGAATCGACCGGCGCGCTGGCGCTCCAGGACGAGATCGGCCACGGCACCCACGTCGCGAGCACGGTGGGTGGCGACGGCAGCATGTCGGAGTCGCAGGGCGGGCCCGACCTCGCCGGTGTCGCTCCCGGCGTCTCCCTGATCTCGATGCGTGTGGCGACGCCCGGTTTCGGCATCGTCGACGATCTGGACTGGGAAGAGGCCGCTCTAGCGGCATTCGACTGGACGATCCGACACCGCAAGGAATACGGCATCGACATCACCCAGAACTCCTGGGGCCTGCTCCCGACCGAGCCCAACTGCCTCGGTCTCGACTGTGGCGAGCCGACCGACTTCGACGCGATGTCGCAGATGATCAGGTCGGTCGTGGACAGCGGCGTGCATGTCGTATTCTCGGCCGGCAACGCCGGCCCCGAGCCGGGCACGATCGGTGGCTACCACGACCCCGCCAACGGAGCGGTCATCGTCGGTGCGGCCTGCAAGTCCGTGGACTCGCAGTGCGAGACCGGGCAGCAGATCACAGACTTCTCCAGCCGAGGCGCGGCCGACGGCACCGGCCCACAGGTCGACGTCGTGGCGCCCGGTGACGCGATCATGGCCGCTTTGTCCCCGTCCGTGCTCGCCCCGCTGACCGAGTGTGCCGAGACGCAGCAGCCGGGCTACTTCTGCATCTCCGGCACGTCGATGTCGTCGCCCCACATCTCTGGAGTCCTGGCGCTGATGCTTCAGGCGAACCCGAACGCAACACCGGCCCAGACGAAGCAGTGCCTGCTCTCGACGGCGGTCGACATGATGGCCCCCGGCTTCGACATCCACTCTGGGCTCGGGATGGTAGATACCAAGGCCGCGCTGACCTGCGTCCACGCGCTCACGCGGACCAAGAGGCCGCGTTGATGGCATAGGCAGGCATCGGCATGGCGCCCGTTCGACTGCGCGGATCGCAGGGCATGATCGGAGAGTCCTTCAGACCAAGGTCAATGGGAACCGATCTCGAACGACGGCACCGTATGCCCGTTACCGTGGGCACCGTCGAAACTCGTACCTAGAACGGTCCTACGCCGCCTCGGGCAAGCGGCAGCCTTTGCGTTGTCGGGGTCGCACTGGCTCGGGAGTGACGCCATCGTCCTCGGGCTCGCCCTCGCCGCAATCTCCTGTGGTCAGGTGGCTCAGGCGAGGAGCGGACTTGGGCTGAGGTGCCGGGGCTGTCGGGCGCAATGGGACATGGTTCGCGACGCCTCCCGACGGCCCGCAAGACCGTGCCGACGCCAACACTTGCGGAGGCTGGCGCGCCCGAGGACCGCACCCACGGGCCACTAGACTCCGGCTCGGCGTGGGTTTTCCTCAGGGAACTACGCACGTCCCGCCCCCGTAGCTCAGCTGGATAGAGCAGCGGCCTTCTAATCCGCGGGTCGGAGGTTCGAATCCTCCCGGGGGCACTCGGTCAGGAGGTCGCCGGTGGCCGCAACAGCCGCGGGCCCTCGGGCGAGGTGACGACCTCGTGCGCGACATCGGTGAGCCGCCGGCGCGAGGTCCGGGCGTGACCGCGCAGCATCCCGAACGCCTCGTCGACGCCGATCCCGAAGGTGCGCGCCACGGCACCCTTCGCCTGCTCGATCACGATCCGGCTGTTGAGCGCGGCCTGGAGCTGCTCGGTGAGCACGTCGGCCCGGATGATCGCCTGCTCCTGGATCAGCGAGATCGTGGCGAGGTCGGCGAGCGCCTGCAGCAGACGCGCCTCGCCGACGTCGAGGTCGCGTCGCTCGGTCTGGAAGACGTTCAGGGCGCCGATGACCTGGTCGCGCAGCCGCATGGGAAACGCGTACACGCTCGCGAAACCGGCAGCCACGGCCCGGTCCGCGAACCGCGGCCAGCGGCCCCTCCCCTCCGACAGGTCGGGGACGGACACCTGCTGGCCGGTCTGGTAGGAGATAAGGCAGGGGCCCTCGTCGTTCTGGATCTGGAACAGCTCGAGGAGCCGCGCGTCCTCGCTCGAGGCGCCGATGTGGTGCAGCGTCCCGTCCTGCCCGCTGAGCATCAGGCCGGCTGCCGTGGCGCCGCCGATCGTGGTGGCATGCCGGGCGACGGAGTGGAGGAACTCGATGACGTCGAAGTCGGCGACCAGCGTGTCCGCCACCTCGACGAACACGTCGGCGAGCTGCTCGATCTCCATGTGCATGTCCATCCCCTCGTCCTTTCTCGCATCCTAGGGCCGCCGCCCGCCGTCAGGGTCGCTCCTCGCCAGCCGCGGAGGGGAGGACCACGCCGGCGATGATCGCCTTGGCGAGCTGGATGAGGGGCAGGCCACGTTGGAAGGCGTGCGCCCGCATCCTCAGCAGCGCCTCGGCCAGGTCGACGCCCAGGTCGACCATCACCATGCCTTGGGCCTGGTGGATCTCGGCGCGGTGGTCGAGCACCGGCTCCCACTCGCCGTCGTCCTCGCCGTCGATGGAGTGGTCCCCCAGGACCGTCAGCACCGCCAGGTGGCTGAAGGCCAGCGCCACCGCCACCTCGTCCTGGCCGAGCACCCGCGGCGCGTCGGCGTACAGGTCCAGGACGCCGAGCGAGATGCCGCCGACCTGGAGCGGGAAGCAGTACACCGCGCCGATCCCGGCGTCGGCGGCCGCGTGCACGAATCCCGGCCAGCGCCTGGTCTCGCGCGCGAGGTCCGCGACCAGGACCGGCCGGCGCAACCGGTACGCGTCCAGTCCGGGCCCGTCCCCGGTGGTGAACGAGAGGTCCGCGATCGACGAGCTGCAGTCGTCGCTGCTGCCCGCCACGCCCGACGCGCCGTCGCGTCCGACCAGGTGGACGGCGGACCCGGAGAGCGACAACGCCTGGGTGGCCGCACGGCACATCCGCGGCATCAGGGCCAGCCCTGCGGCCAGGTGCTCGTCGGCGCCTGCGGCCGCGGCCAGGAACCTCCGGGCGCGATCATGCGGGTCCGAGCCGGGCGGTACGTGGGATGGGGCCACGCGGCACCCCCTCCAGGCGCGCCACCGGCGCCTCAGCGGGGCCACCGCTCACGACGCACGCGATCCTGACGGAGCACGTGTCATCGACGCTACACCCGGCCCAGCTCCGCGACCCGGGCGGCGGCCCGGGAGCTAGTCGGCCTCGGTGATCGCCATCCCGATCGGGAAGTGGTCGGAGAACCCGTCGACCGACACCGGCCCACCCATCCCCCCGAAGGGGATCGGACGGGGGTAGTCGCCGTCGTCCGACGTTCCTGGGAAGCGCAGGATCTCGACCGTGTCGGCGTGCGCGCGGATCGGCGACGAGTCCTCGGCCAGGTTTCGGTTCACGAGGAACTGGTCGAGCACGTTGGGCTGGTTGTTGAAGTAGAACGTGCCGTCGGGCTGTCCGCCACGGCCGCCGGCCGCCGACCACATCAGGTTCCACAGCAGCGGCGTCTCGGCGTTGAGCATCCGGGTCCGCTGCCGGACCCCCAGCGCATGGACGACGATCGACGGGTCGAACGGCTCGTCGTTGAAGTCGCCCATGGCGAGCACCGGGGTCGCCGGGCCGTGGACCTCCAGGACTCGCTGGTGGAAGTAGCCCAGGGTCTCGCCCGCGATGTGGCGGTACCCGGCCGACTCGAGCTGCCCGCCGCTGCGGGACGGCCAGTGGTTGCCGAGCACCGCCCAGGTCCGGCCGCCGTGGACGGTGCGGAAGTTGACCTGCACGATCTCGCGGGTCGCATTGCGCCGCATCACGACGTGGAAGAACGTCTCGCCGGGTGGGACCTGGAACCGGGTGTCGTCGTAGAGGAAGGCCACGTCGATGCCGCGGGCGTCGGCGGTGTCGGAGTGGGCCACGCCGTAGCTGCGTCCGGGCAGCCGCGCTGCCAGCTCGGCGACCAGCAGGTCGACGACGAACCGGTTCTCCACCTCGCAGATCCCGAGCAGGTCGGGGCCAGCACCACCGTTCATCTGGGCGATGACCGTCGCGAGCTGGCCGACCTTGCGGTCACGCAGCTCCGGGGTCCAGCCCGCGATGTCGTTCCGGATGGCCCGGAAGACCTTGTCGGTACGGCGCTCGAGCGGGGCGTGCTCCTCGTCGAACAGGTTCTCGACGTTCCACCACGCCACGTAGTAGTCGACGGGCATCTCCGCCACGCTCCTCTCGGGGTTCGCCCTCAAGGAACGGGATCAGCGACGGGTGATACCCGCGGGCGTGCCTCACCGAAGCCTGGGTACGGAGGCGGCCCGTCGTCGTCGAGGAGGAGCGATCATGCAGGCTGGCGCGAGCGTCGCAACGCACCTGGTCCGATGAGCGCGGCCCGCCTCATCAGCACGCGGGTCCCGGCACGCGCCACGGGCGTGGTCCTCGTCCTCCACGGAGGGGCAGCCAGGTCCCCCGGGCTCGCGGTCAGCCCCGCACAGCTGTCCGTGCTCCGGATGATCCCGGTGGCCCTCCGGGTGGCCAGGGCCGGTGCCGGCCGGCTGATCGTGCTCCGGCTGCTGAACTCACACCGGGGCTGGGACGCGCACCACACCCCGGTGATGGACGTGGCGTGGGCACTGGGCGAGGTGCGGGCACGCCACGGCGACCTGCCGATGGCGCTGCTCGGTCACTCGTTGGGCGGACGCGCGGCTCTGCTGGCCGCCGACCAGCCGCTGGTCCGGAGCGTCGTCGCGCTCAACCCGTGGGTCCACCCCAGCGATCGGGTGGATGCGTGCGGGCGGCGGGTGCTGGTGGTGCACGGTCTCGACGACCGAGTCGCCCCGGCGGAGCGGTCCGCATCACTCGCCCGGAGGGTCGCCTCCACGAACCAGGTGGGGTACATCGCCATCCCGGGCGGCCGTCACGCGATGCTCCGTCGCGGCGGCCGCTTCGAGCGCTATGCCACCGAGTTCGTCATGGCCACGTTGCTGGGTACGGCGCCGCGCTCGCAGGCCGTGAGGGAGATCCTCGGTGGCGCACCGAGGGTCACGGGGTGAGCCAGCAGACCGGGAGCGTGCCCGCCCTTCAGTCCTGGTGCGTGCGCAGCTCGGGGAGGACGTGCTCGCCGAACATCCGGATCATGTCCCGGTAGTGCGGGCCCATATTGGCGACGTAGACCTCGTCGTAGCCGAGGTCGACGTACTCCCGCACGGAGTCGAGGTGCACCTGGGGATCCGGGCCGGCCGGTGCGCTGTCTGCCGTCATCTCCCGCGTGACGAGCTGCGAGGCCTGCTCGAAGTGGCGCGGGGACGGGAGCACCTGCGCCAGCTCGCCCGGCAGCCCGGCGTTCGCCCAGATCCGGTGGGCGAGGTCGACTCCCTCGTCCTCGGTGGGGGCGTACGCGACCTTGGTGCCGGCCATCGTCGGCTTGCCGCCCGACTCGCGCGTGAACTGCTGCAGGAGGTCGGCGTCGGTCTTGGTCGAGATGTAGCCGTCGCCGATCTTCGCGGCGAGTGACGTCGCCTTCGGCCCGAAGCCGGACACGTAGACCGGCGGCGGCTGTTCCGGCAGCGTGTAGATCCGCGCGGTGTCGACCGAGTAGTGCCGCCCCGACCGGGTCACGAACTCCCCGGTCCACAGCTCGCGCATCAGGTCGACGGCCTCCTCCAGCATCTCGAGCCGCGTGTCGGCCGAGGGCCAGACGTCGCCGAGCACGTGCTCGTTCAGCGCCTCGCCGGACCCCACGCCCAGGACGAAGCGGCCGTCGAGCTGCACGGCGGCGGTCGCTGCCGCGTGCGCCACCACCGCCGGGTGCATCCGCACGGTCGGGCACGTCACGGCCGTGGTCACCGGCAGCGAGCACGCTTGCGACAGGGCGCCGATGACACCCCACACGAACGGGCTCTGCCCCTGCTCGTCGTTCCAGGGATGGAAGTGGTCGCTGATCCAGAGCGCGTCGAAGCCTGCCTCCTCGGCGGCGACCGCCTGCTCCACCAGCTCGGCCGGGGTGTACTCCTCACACGACAGGAAGTAGCCGAACCTCATCAGGAGTGCGACGCCTTCCCGCCCTTGCGACCCGCCTTCTTCTTCTGCGCGGTCGTGCCGCCCTGCGAGGAGTCGCCACCGCTGCCGCTCTGCTCGCCGCCACGCTTCGACGCCCCTGGCGAGTTGGCGATCTTCGCGGCGCGCTGCTTCGACATCCCCTTGTCCTTCAGGGCCTCGTACTGGTCCTCGTTCTTCACGTTCGCAGACTTCTTCGGCATGGTGACCTCCTCGATCGTGCGCCTGACGTGGCGGCTGTACCCACTGCCGGCCGGTCTCACGCGTCCGCCCGTCTCACGCGTCGGCGGGTCTGCCCGTCGGCTCGGCTCGCCGCGCGAGAAGGGTCATCGCCGGCGTGGCCAGCACCCCGTGCAGCAGCACCGACGCGACGACCGTGAAGGCCACGGTCGACCAGAGCCAATCGACCCGGTCCGGGGCGACGTGGCCCGTGGCGTACGCGAGGTAGTAGATCGACCCGACTCCGCGGACGCCGAAGAACGCGATCGCCCAGCGCTCCCGTCCGGCCAGCCCTCCGACGTCCGCCTCGGGCCGAGCGCCGACTGCGAGGGCGAGCCATCCCGTCAACGGCCGGATGACCAGCAGGAGCGAGGCCCCGACCGCTACGCCACGCCAGTCGAGCGCGTCGAGCAGCCCCCGGCTCAGTGCGATCCCGAGCGCGAGCAGGACGAACAGCGTGAGGAGCCGCTCGAGCCGCTCGACGACCTCGTGCATGGCGGCGTGGTAGTCGTGGCTGCGCTCGGCCGACCGGAACGTCATCGCGCACGCGAACACCGAGAGGAAGCCGTAGCCGCCGAGCACCTCCCCGAGGCCGTACGACGTGACCAGGGCCGCCACGGCGAGCAGCGACTCACCGCGCTCGGCCACGCGCAGCGCCCGACTGCGGGACCGGAACGCCAGCCGGGAGAGCAGCCAGCCGGCGCCGACCCCGACGACGATGCCGACGACGACCTTGCCGACGAGGTACAGGCCCACCCACTCGTACCACCACTCGGACGCCGACCCGGCGGTGGCGAGCAGGATCGCGGCGTACACGAAGGGAAACGCGAGCCCGTCGTTCAGTCCGGCCTCGGACGTCAGGGCGAACCGGACCTCGTCGGTCTCCTCGACCTCGCTGTCACCGGTCTGCGGACCCGCCACCTGCACGTCGGACGCGAGCACCGGGTCGGTGGGGGCCAGCACCGCACCGAGCAGCAGCGCCGCGGCGGGGGCCAGGCCCGCCCACCAGCCCAGGACGGCCGTGGCCGCGATGCACAGCGGCATGGTGACGGCGAGCAACCGCCAGGTCGGCGACCACGCGCGCCACGTCGACCGGCGGCGCGGGTCGAGCGGCCGGTCGAGCGCCAGCCCGACCCCCATGAGGGCCACCAGGACCGTGAGCTCCGTGACGTGCTCGATGGCCACGCGGTTCTCGTGCGGGTCGAACGGGAGCCCGTCCGGGAGCGGGGTCAGCCCGATCACGAGGCCGATCCCGACCAGCACCATCGGGGTCGAGATTGCCCACCGGCCGAACAGCTCCGGCACGACGATGGCGACGAGGAGGGCGCTCGCCCGCGACGACGTACACGAGATCGGCGGTCATGCCTCTGTGTACCGCATGCCGGCGTGATGTCTCCTCACCTCGCTGGGTGCGCGATGCGTGCCGCGGCCCGTCGCGGGTACGGCGGGACATGACGTCCAGCCTCTGGCACGACCGCGACCCGTTCCACCGTCACACCGACCTCGACGGCGCGGGTGACACGTTCGACGACGTCGTCGTCGGGGCCGGGCTCACCGGGCTCACGACCGGCCTGCTGCTCGCCCGCGCCGGGCGTCGCGTCGTGGTCGTGGAGGCCCGCGAGCGCGGAGCGGTGACCACCGGGCACACGACCGCGAAGGTCTCGCTGCTGCAGGGGACCAAGCTGTCGCGGATGGGCCGGCACCACACGCGGCGGCTCGTCTCGGCGTACGTCGAGGGCAACCGCGAGGGGCAGGCCTGGCTGCTGCGCTTCTGCGAGGACCACGACGTCGCCGTCCAGCGACGAGCGGCGGTGACCTACGCCGCGACTCCCGACGAGGAGGACGCCGCCCGTGCCGAGCACGAGGCCGCCCTCGCCGCGGGTCTCCCGGTGCGGTGGGAGCAGCGGTTCGACGTGCCGGTCCCGCACGTCGGTGGCACCGTGCTCGACGACCAGGCCCAGCTCGACCCCCTCGACGTGGTCGCCGCCCTGGCCGACCAGCTGCGGCAGCACGGTGGACTGCTGCACGAGGGCCGCCGGGTGGTGTCGGTGTCGTGGGACGGCCGCGAGGTCACGCTCGACGACGACCGGACGCTGCGCGCGAGCGCCGTCGTGCTCGCCACCGGCACCCCGATCCTCGACCGCGGGCTCGTCTTCGCCAAGGTCGAGCCCCAGCGCTCGTACGTCCTGGTCGCGCGGGGCGCGGCCTCGCCTCACGAGATGCTCCTGTCAGCCGGGTCGCCGGGTCGGTCGCTCCGAGGCGTCGAGCACGACGGGCAGACGCTGCTGATGGCCGGCGGCTCGAGCCACGTCGTCGGCCGGACCGCGTCGGAGGAGCGACGGCTCGACGACCTCCGCGAGTGGGTGCGGGCGTACTACCCGACGGCGGTCGAGACCCATGCCTGGTCGGCACAGGACTACGGTGCGCCGGACGGCGTCCCCTACATCGGCCCGCTGCCGCGTGGACGCGGGCGCGTCCACGTCGCGACCGGCTTCGACAAGTGGGGCATGACCAACGCGGTGGCCGCCGCCCTGGCGATCACCACGGAGATCCTGACCGGGTCCCCTCCGGCCTGGCTGGGCCCGCTCCGGCACCGGATCACGGGTCCGGGGGAGGCGGCGCGGCTCGCCGGGCTCAACGGCCGGGTCGGGCTTGCTGCGTGCCGGGCCCTCCCCGGCCTGGGGAGCCGACCCCTGTGCACGCACCTCGGCGGCGTGCTGCGTCACAACGACGCGGAGGACACGTGGGACTGCCCGCTGCACGGCTCACGCTTCGCCGCGGACGGCTCGGTCCTGGAAGGGCCGGCCACACGACCACTGCGGCTGTCGGCCGACGACTAGGTCGCCGCCACGCCGTCGAGCCGGCCGTCGACGAGGTGCAGCGAGACATCGGCGACCGCCTCGACCGTCGGGTCGTGGGTCGCGACGATCGCGGTGGTGCCCTCCTCCGCCACCAGCTGCTGCAGCAGCTGCATCACCGCAGCGCCGGTCTCGGAGTCGAGCTGGCCCGTGGGCTCGTCGGCGAGCAGCACCGTCGGCTTGTTGGCCAGGGCACGCGCGATCGCCACCCGCTGCTGTTGACCGCCGGACAGCTCGTCGGGCCGCTGCCGGGCGTGGCCCGAGAGCCCGACCCGCTCCAGCAGCTCGGCCACGACGGCGTCCCTGCGCTTGGGGTCCACCCGGGCGATCCGGAGCGGCAGCCCGACGTTCTCCTCGGCGGTGAGGAGCGGGAGCAGCGCGAAGTCCTGGTAGATGACTCCGACGGTGTCGCGGCGCAGCCTGGTCAGGTCCTGCTCGCCCGCCCCGGCCACGTCGAGGCCGTCGACCTCGATCGAGCCCGAGTCGGCCCGGAGCAGCCCCGAGACCAGGTTCAGGAGGGTCGACTTGCCGGCGCCCGAGCGACCCGTGAGCGCCATCATCTGACCGGCCTGCACGTCGAGGTCGACCCCGCGCAAGGCGTGGACGTCGGCGCCACCCTGCCGGTAGGTCTTGTGCAGGTCCCGCACCTTGATCATCGTCACGTCTCCTCCCCCACCCGGGGGGCGGGTTCCTCCGGCCAGATCTGGATGTGGTCGTCGGCGAGCTCCAGCCGCACCCGGTGGCGCAGGCCGAGCGCAGCCACGAAGTCCGCAGGCAGCTGGAGCCGGCCCGCCCGGTCGAGCACCGCGAACTCCTCCGCGACGATGTGGTCCCCGTCGGCTCCCGGCGTACGCCGCAACGTCTCGGACGCCGTGCGGCCGTCGCGGATGGCGACCGTCCGGCGCACCTCCGCGGTCACCGCCGGGTCGTGGGTCACCACCACGACGGTGGTGCCGTTCTCCTCGTTGACCTGCTGGAGGGCGCCGTACACCTCGTGCGACTCGGCGGTGTCGAGCTCGCCGGTCGGCTCGTCGCAGAACAACACCTGCGGCTCGTTGGCCAGCGCGACCGCGACCGCGAGCCGCTGCTGCTGACCGCCGGAGAGCGCCGACGGCCGGCGCGACGCCGTCTCGGCGATCCCGAGCTGCTCGAGCAGGTGCTCGCTGCGCTCCCGCCGCTCGGTCCCGCCGCTGCCGGCGAGCCGCTGCGGGAGGTCGACGTTCTCCGCCGCCGACAGGTAGGGCACGAGGTTGTCGCCCGAGCGCTGCCAGACGAAGCCGCACGTCTGCAGCCGGTACTGGCGTCGCTCGGACCGGCCCATCGACAGCAGGTCGTGGCCCGCGACCACCGCCCGCCCGGCGCTCGGGCTGTCGAGCCCGGAGAGGATGTTGAGGAGGGTCGACTTGCCGCTGCCGGAGGCGCCGACGATCGCCACCAGCTCCCCGCTGCCCACGTGAAGGTCCAGCCCCTGCAGCGCGACCACCTCGACCCCCTTGCGCTTGTAGATCCGGACCAGTCCCTCGCACAGGATCTGCGTGCGGTCCACCGCCGTTGTCGTCATCTGCGTTCCCTCTCCAGGTCGTCGAGGACGATCTCGCCCCGCGACGTACGACGGCCGGCGACCCCGGCCGCCAGCACCACCAGTCCCCCGAGCCCGGCCGCGACCACGCCGCCGGTCACCAGCGTGGGCCGGACCGGCAGCGTGTCCAGGGTCTCGGTCAGCGACGCGAGGTCGAGCCCCCGACCCGCCACCAGCGTCAGCACCACGCCACAGGCAGCCGCGGCGAGGCAGGCTGCCGCGATGACGGGCACCAGTCCCAGCACGGCCGAACGCCGCACCTGGCTAGGCCCGGCACCGATCGTCCGCAGCAGCGTGGACGTCCGCCGCCGGGTCGGCGCACCGAGCGCGACCACCAGTACGGCGGCGAAGACCGCCACCAGACCGGCGACGGCCGTCACCGCCACCAGCACGCGGATCGTGCGCTCCACCACCGGCTGCTCGAGCTGGGTGTCGACGACCCGCTCGCGCGACCGGACGACGGCGTCGGGGGCACGCTCGCGGACGATGGCCGCGACCGCCTCGACGTCGACGTCCCCGGAGATCAGCAGCGTGCCGTAGACGGCGAGCGTGCGGTCGACCGCGGCGGCGAGGCTCGCGAGGTCGACCGCGATGAACGACTCCCCCTGGGTGACACCGGGGATCCGAGGCACCCGCCCGGTCACCGCGAGCGGCACGACCGACTGCGCGTACCGGAGCTCGGCACGCTCGCCGTCCAGGACCAGGTCGGGGGACGCGACGGCGCGCAGCTCTCCACCGCCCGAGTGCGGGACCTCCACCTGCAGCGGACCTCCGGCGCCGGCCGCGGCCAGGGCCTCGGGATCGACGCCGATGACCCGCACCCCCTCGATCCCGGTCCGGGTGTCGACGGAGACGCTGTCCGCGCTGAAGACCGCCGCGACCGACTCGACCCCGGGGAGGGCCGCGACCTGGTCGACGATGTCGTCGTTGAGCCCGTCGGCGACGACGAGCGTGTCAGCCCCGACCTGCTCCCACCCGGTGCGCTCGGCGTTGCTGCGAAGGGTGTCGCCGACCGACACCCCGAGCACGGCCGACGACACGGCGAGCACGATCGCGACGCACGCGACGACGACCTGCTGGCCCATCGACGCGGCCTGGCTGAGCCCGACCACGGGCGACACCGGCCGGCTGCGACGGGTGGCTCGTCGGAGCACGCCGAGCACGACCTGGAGCAGCCGCATCACGAGCACCCCGCCGGCGGCGCCGACCAGCGGTGCCATCACGAGCGTCACCGGGTCGAGCGGGTCGAGCGCTTCCCGCCGCAGCACCACCGCGGTCACGGCCACCGCCAGGGCCACGAGCACCAGCTGCACCGCGTCTCGGACCACGCCCTGGAAGCGGTCGCCGCCGATCCCGCGCGGCACCGTCTGGGCGGCCGTCACCAGGCCGGCGCAGACCAGGCCGGCCCCGACCGCCACGACCAGGTCGGCGGTCGCGGGCACGCCGCCCGCCAGCACGGCGAGCAGTCCGACCGCCACGACCACACCGGGCGCTGCGATCAGCAGCGCCTCGCCGCCTCGCTGCGCGAGCAGCCAGGGGTACGACGCCCCGCGAGCGCGCACCACGCCGGTCAGCGCCTCCCGGCGGCCGGCCAGCACCACCGCCGCGGCGAGCAGCACGACCAGCGCCGCGCCGGCGACCGCGGTCAGTGCCAGCATCGCCACCCCGTCGCTGGTGGTCCGGTACTCCGTGACCCGGGACGCGATCTCACCGACCCCGGTCGCGGCGCCCGCGTCGTTGGCGTCGAGCACCGGCGGCCACGCCTGGAGCGTCAGGGCGCGAGCCTCGGCCACCAGTGCCTCGGACTGCGCCGAGGTCGGCGTGCCCAACGGGTCGAACGTGAACAGCACGTCGGGTCGCTCCACCCACGAGGAACGCAGCACCGTCTCCTCGTCGGCCGCGAGCGCGGTGGCCCGCACCAGGTTGAACTCCGGCTGGACCGAGATCGCGGGCTGCCGCGCGTTCGGCACGTCGTCGAGCGGGCTCGGGTAGGGCTCGGCGGCCCGGTAGGTCCCGACCACCCGCACCAGCACCGGGCGCGCCTGGTCGGGGCGGTAGCGGGTGCTGCTCTGCTCGTACCAGGTGCCGACCGGCAGGTCCATCTCGGCCGCGGCGTCCTCCTGGAGGATCACCTCGACGGCCGCGGTCGTCGACGGCCCCTCGTACTCCGCGGCCACCTCCGGAGGCAGCGCCACCGCCGGGTCGCCGGGCTCGGGCAGGCGCCCGTCGACGAGCTCGACCCGGCTCTCGAGGTCGGGCATCGAGGCGACGGAGACGAAGGCAGGCTCGCCCGACCGGCGCGGCAGGGTGGCCGGGGCCACCTCGCGCGTCAGGACCGAGTGCCGCGGCTCGGCGTACAGCGCGTCGAGGGAGGGCGCGACCGCGTCGTCGACCTGCTCGGCGGCGTCTTCCGGGACGCCGTTCTCGAAGACCGTCGAGTAGTAGACCTGCAGCTGGGTCGCGGGATGGCTCGCCTCGGCGAAGACGCGCCGGGTCAGGTCGTCGGACGTCTCCCGCAGCCACAGGCTGCTGCCGGCCGCTGCGCCGACGATCCCGACGCACAGCAGAGCCAGCAGGGCGGCGAAGCCGCGGTCGGCGACGGTGGGACGGGGCAGCAGTCGCGTCATCGGGCCCTCCCTGCGTCGGCGGTCGCCTCGCGGCCGTGGTCGAGGCGCCGCAGGGCGAGCATCGCGAGCAGGGGTACGGCGACCAGCACGGCCAGCCCGAGCAGCAGCAGCGGCCACCTGACGACGAGCTCGGGGGCCGGCACGAGCAGCCGCCCGTCGGGCCCGAGGGTCATGGACTGGAGGGTCACGCCAGCCACGACCGCCCCCAGCACGCCACCGGCGATCGCTCCGGCACCGGTGGTGATGAGGTACTCCACGCCGAGCACGCCGACCAGGTCGCGGCCGGGCGCGCCGACGACGACCAGGACCCGGTCCTGCGCCGCTCGCTCCCGCCGCCGGAGCAGCACGACCGAGAGCAGCAGGAGGCAGCCGACGAGCAGGCAACCGACGGCGGTGAGCACCAGCACCCGGCCCAGGGCCGCACCCCCGGTGCTGGGGTCGTCGTCGAGCCGCCGCTCGACGTCCTCGCGGGTCGTCACCCCGGCTGCCAGCTCCGGCCGCTCCAGGAGGGCGGCCGCGACGGCCGGCTCGCGGCCGGCGTCGACGGTCAGCCACCACTCGTCGGGCGCCTCGGCGATCCCACCGGCCAGCAGCGTCGGGAGAACGCTGCCCGCGTCGAGCAGCAGACCGCTGCCGGACGATGAGCCGATCGTCCGCAGGTACGGCACGGTGCCGACCACGCGCAACGGGGTCGACAGCCCGAGCACGGACAGCTCGACGGTGTCGCCCACCGCGAGTGACGCCCCGGCAGCCAGGTCGTCGGTCAGCAGGACCGGCACGGCGGCGGGCAGCTCGGGCACGTCGCCGAACATCAGCCAGGACCCGTTCCCGGGGTTGGAGAGCCGACCCTGCGTCGCGACCTCCTCACCGTCCACGCGCACCGTCACGCGCAGGCCGATGGAGGGCTGGTTGCCCACCGCGACCTCGGCGCCCATCCGCAGGCCGACGAGCCTGGCGTCGGGCGGCAGCGCACCCGCCAGCTCGATCGCGACCCGGCGACCGGTGCCACGGCCGGGGATCGTGAGCACCTCGCCGTCCACGTCCACGAACATCGCGTCGACGCTCTCCAGGTCGACGTCCGGGCTGGTCGCGACGAGCCTGGCCGCGCCGTCTGACAGCGTTACGCCGAGATCCGGGCCCTGCCACGGCCGGGCCACCAGCCCACCCCAGACGTCAGGGCCGCGCGCCTCCGCCGGCAGCACGTCGGCCGCCAGGTCGGCGTCGAGGTCGGCCACGAGCACCTCGGCGCCTAGGTCGTCGACGAACGTCGAGCCCCGGCGGACACCCTGCACGCCCTCGACCCCGGGCACGTCGGCGAGCCGGGCCTGCTCCTGCGCGGCGCTGCCGCGGAGCACGTCGACCGGAGGCCGCACGCGAACGTCGGCCCCGGCCTCGAAGTCGGCCCGCGCGTCGCGCGCGGCGGCACTGCTGGCGAACTGGATCGCGGCGAACGACAGCGTGCCCGCAGCCAGGATCACGACGAGCGCCAGCGGCACCACCTGCCGCGTCGCCCGGGCCGCGAACCGGGTGCCCAGCGCGAGCGACACCCCCTGCCTGCCGAGCGTCCGCGCGACCAGGCCGAACACCGGGGGCAGGAGCAGGAGCGCGACCACGACGGCGAGCGCGAGCAGGAGCAGCGCGGGCGACGACACCACCATCGGGTCGACCGACCGGCTCGACGTCGTCGCGCCCCCGACGGTGTCGCCGAAGCCCCGCAGCTGAGCCACCGCGAGTCCGCCCAGCACCGCGACGAACAGCACGCCCGCGAGCAACGACGTCACGCCCCGGCGCCGTTGCCGTTCGGCGCTGAGCTGCTGACCGCGGTCGCCCGACACGGCGCCGAGCACCACGGGGATGACCAGGGCGACCGCGCAGACCAGCGCCGCCAGCCCGCTGGCGACCCAGGCGGCGCCTGTCAGCGGTGGCCGGACGTCGCCGATCCTGATCACGACCCGGGCCAGCAGCGGTGCGACGGCCGCCGCCGCGGCGCAGAGCACGAGCGTCTCCAGCAGGGTCGGGGCCACCAGCTGGCGGTATCCCGCCCCGCGCGAGCGCAGCAACGACTCGTCCTCGCGGCGCGAGTCGGCGAGGCCGCCGGCCACGAGGAAGAGCGACGCGGCACCGAGCAGCAGCAGCAGGGCGGCCGGCACCAGCAACAACGCTCGCAGCACCACGAGCTCGCGGGCTCGCGCGCCCAGCACCGCTCCGAGCTCGGTGTCGGACTGCACGGTGGCCGCGAGCGTCTCGCCGACGGCGACGAGCTCCGCCTCGGCGGCGGCGACCGCCCGGCTCAGGTCGTCGAGCTCCTGCGGCGCGAGCCGGTCGAGGTCGGGCACGGCCCGCCAGCGCGACGACGCACTCGAGCTCGCCAGCGCGGGGAACTCCTCCGGATGCACCAGCAGCACGTCGCCACCGAGGTCGGCGAGCCAGCGCTCGGCGGCCGGCTCCGGGGTCCAGAGGGCCACCACCGCGGCCTCGACCGGGCGGTCGTCGGCCCGACCGACGAGCTCGATCCGGTCACCGACCGCGAGGTCCGACCCGGCCGGCGCCGCCACCTCGACCGTGCCGCCCGAGCCCGCACCGGGTGGGTCGGCGCCGCCGAGGTCGAGCTGCGCGTCCGCTCCGGTCACCGCCGCGAAGGTCCAGGTGGGTCGGTCGGGGGCCACCAGGTCGTAGCTCCCGGACTCGGTCACCAGCACCGTGTCGCCTCCGGCGACCGCTGTCACCGGCGCAAGCGCGGCACCGACGAGCTCCCGCTGGGTGAACGGGTCGTCGCCGTCGTACGGCGAGAAGGCCGCAACGGTCGAGCGGTCGGCCGGCTCGGCGAGCAGCGCCGTGCCCAGCGCCTCCTGCTGGAGCAGCGAGAGGCTCGCGCCGAGCCCGGCGACGAGCGTGCACACGATGAGGACGTTGACCAGCACGGCCGCGACCGGGGCCGGGTGGGTCCGGGCTCGGCGGAGCGCGAGCGCGCCGGTGGAGGCGCCGGTCACCCGGCAGTCCTCGAGCCCCGCATCCGTGTCCCCCGCCGCCCGGCCACCGTCAGTCGGCGGCCTCGAGGACGCGCAGGTGGTCCGGGGTGAACCCGTGCCGCATCCCCCAGCTCACCGCCTGCGAGCGGCGGGTCACGCCGATCTTTCGGTAGGCAGTCCTGATGTAGGTCTTGACCGAGTTGATCGAGATGTAGGCGCGGTCGGCGATCTCCTGGTTGGTGAGGCCTTGGGTGATCAGCGCCAGCACCTCGGCCTCCCGCTGGGTGAGGCCGTGCTCCTTCCCGGGCCACGCACCACGGTCGGGCCGACTCTCGTCGAGCGCCCGGAGCTCGGTCACGACCTCCCCGCGGTGGACGTTCTCGATGCCCTTGACGAGGTCCTCGCCGCTCAGCGCCTTCGACAGGTAGCCGCGGGCGCCCCGGGCGATTGCCGCGTCGACGAGGCCCGGCTGCAGGTTCCAGCTGAAGATCACGACCTTGGCGCCGCTGCCGTGCACCAGGTCCTCGAGGTCGATCCCGTCGCCCTGCACCTGCCCGAACGTGTCGTAGAGGACGACGTCGACGTCGCTCACGACCTGGGTGTTCGCGTCGAGCTCGACGACCTCCACCCGCTCCGAGAACGCCTGGAGCAGGGCGGCGACGCCGGCGACGACGATCTCGTAGTCGTTGACGACGGCGATCCGGACAGGGGCCATGCACGAAACCTACGACACACCGGGGGGTCGGGCGACACACCCGGCAAATCCGGAGCAAACCGAGTCCAAAGGGATACAAAGGAGGCGGCCCCGCAATGTATGAGATTGCGGGGCCTGAATCGTCTGCGGGTCAGCCGGCGTAGGCCTCGATCTCCGCCAGCAGCCCACGCTTCACGTCGTCGGGCGCGAACGACGCGACGACCGCTGCCTGCGCGAGCCGGACGACCCCGGCCTCGTCGAGGTCGAGCAGCTCGGCCGCCACGCCGTACTCCGTGTTGAGGTCGGTGCCGAACATCGGCGGGTCGTCGGAGTTGATCGTGACGAGCACGCCGGCCTCGACGAACGCCCGGAGCGGGTGCGCGTCGAGGGACTCGACCGCCCGGGTGGCGACGTTCGACGTCGGGCACACCTCGAGCGGGATGCCGTGGCGGGCCAGGTGGGCCAGCAGCTCCGGATCCGCCGCGGCGCTGACGCCGTGGCCGATCCGCTCGGCGCCGAGGAGCGTGACGGCGTCCCAGACGGTCTGGGCGCCGGTGGTCTCGCCGGCGTGCGGGACGCTGTGCAGGCCGGCCGCCCGGGCGGCCGCGAAGTGCGGCTCGAACTGCGGCCGCGGCACGCCGATCTCCGGTCCGCCGAGTCCGAAGCCGACCAGCGCGTCGGGTGCGTGGTCGAGGGCGTAGGAGAGGGTCGCGTCGGCCGCCGGCAGCCCGGACTCCCCGGGGATGTCGTAGATCCAGCGGAGCACCAGCCCGAAGTCCCGCTCCGCGGCGATCCGCGCGTCCTCGATCGCCTCGGTGTAGGCCTCGATCGGGATGCCCCGGACGACGGACGTGTAGGGCGTGCAGGTCAGCTCGGCGTACCGGAGCTGCTGCCCGACCATCTCGCGGGCCACCTCGTAGGTGAGCATCCGCACGTCCTCGGGAGTGCGGATCAGGTCGACCACGGAGAGGTACACCTCGACGAAGTGCGCGAAGTCCCGGAACTCGAAGAAGGACCGCAGCTGCTCCGGGTCGGCCGGGACGACGCCCGGGTGGCGGGCGGCCAGCTCGGCGACGATCCGGGGCGAGGCCGAACCGACGTGGTGCACGTGGAGCTCGGCCTTCGGCAGGCCGGCGATGAAGTCAGCGAGGGTCACCCGCCGAGTCTGTCAGCGCACGTACAGGACGTACCAACCGACGGCGGCCGGCAGCAGCCCGACCAGCAACCACGGCGACCACCAGCGGACCTCGTTGAGGGCACGCACGCCCACCATCGCCATCAGCCCGACCAGCCCCGCGATCACCAGCAGGCCGGGCTGGGCGCCGGCACGGTCCGCGGTCCCAGCGAGGACGACCAGGCCACCGGCGAAGATCAGCGCCGTCGTCAGGGCCAGCGACGACATGACCCAGCGCTGGACGCGTTCGATCTGCACGGGCGCCATGGTCGCACCCGGGGCAGCCACCGGCCCGGCCGGGCCGCAGGCGACTAGGGTGATCCCTCGTGAACGACCGACTCGTCTGGATCGACTGCGAGATGACGGGCCTCGACTACGTCGCCGACGCCCTCATCGAGGTGGCCGCGCTCGTGACCGACTTCGAGCTGAACGTGCTCGGCGAGGGCATCGACCTGATCGTCAAGCCGCCTGCGGAGGCGCTGGAGCAGATGACCCCGTTCGTGCGGTCGATGCACGAGAAGTCCGGCCTGCTCGACGAGCTCGAGGGCGGGATCACGTTGGCCGAGGCGGAGGCGCAGGTGCTCGCCTACATCAAGGAGAACTGCGGCTCGCAGAGCCGGCCGCCGCTGGCTGGCAACTCCGTCGCGACCGACCGGACGTTCCTGGCCCGCGACATGCCCGAGCTGGAGTCCTTCCTGCACTACCGGATCGTCGACGTCTCCTCGATCAAGGAGCTCTCGCGCCGCTGGTTCCCGCGGGCCTACTTCCAGTCGCCCGCCAAGCGAGGCAACCACCGCGCGCTGGCCGACATCCAGGAGAGCATCGAGGAGCTGCGCTACTACCGCGAGGCCGTCTTCGTGGCCTCTCCAGGCCCCGACACCGACACCGCACGGGAGATCGCAGCCCGCCACGGCGGAGCGCTCACCGGGCTCGGCGAACCGCCCGCTCCCGATGCGGGGACCGGCGCGCCCTAGGGCTACACTCTTTCCCGGTCCCCGGCCCTCGCCGGGGTCTTGCATGGTGGGCGTAGCTCAGCTGGTAGAGCATCGCGTTGTGGTCGCGAGGGTCGCGGGTTCAAGCCCCGTCGCTCACCCCAGTCGGACCGGCCCCTGACCCCGTCGTACGGCGGATGAGGGGCCGGTCCTGTCACGCCCGGCACCTCAGCGAGGTGCGAACGGCCACTCCTCGAACGCCGCGCAGCGGCCGTCGGCTGCGAACCGCAGCACCCACAGATCGCGCCAGCGTCCGACTGCCGGGTCGGCGTAGTCGACGGAGACCCGCACGACGGCCGTGTCGCCGTCGACAGCCACCACCTCGCTGGACATCGTGAAGACCTCGTCGGCGCCGGCGCGCTCGGCCTCCCAGAACGCCTCGATGGCGGCGAGGCCGGACACCTGCTCCTCCCACGGGGAGGCGAGGTAGGTCGCGTCCGGGTGGAACAGGCCCGACAGCTGGTCGGTGCCCGCGGTGCGCCAGAGTCGTTCGTAGCGCTCCACCCACTGCTCCACGCCGGTGCGGTCCACGCCGACATCCTCCCGCAGTCCGGCGCGATCCCCGCCAGGTCCGACCGGCCCGGTTGTCGTCGGCACTACATGCTCACGTGCGTCTGGTGAAGGTGATCGTGCCGGTGGGGCCGGTCGTGGCTTGGTAGCGGTGGTCGTGGGCGAGGGTGTGGTGGCGTTGGCACAGGAGTCGGCCGTCGGCGACGGTGGTGGGGCCGCCCTGGGACCAGGGGGTGTCGTGGTGGGCGTGGCACATCGAGGCGGGTCGGTCGCAGCCGGTGGTGGTGCAGCCGCCGTCGCGGATGGTCAGGGCGATCCGTTGGGCTTTGGTGTGGAACCGTCGTCGGCGGCCGACGTCGAGGGGTTCGGAGGCTCCGCCGAGCACGACCGGGACGATCCCGGCGCCACAGGCCAGCCGGCGGGCCTCGCCCGCGGAGATCCGGGTGCCGTCACACAGCCCCGCCGCCCGGAGTCCGTCGAGGAGGGACTCGTGGGTCATGGTCACCACCACGGTGGCGGCCAGACCGCCGGTGTGGGGGACGGTGTCCTCGGGCCTGGTCTCGAGGTACTCCATGAAGGCCTGACCCAGCCGGTGCCGCGACAGCGTCGCCGCGTGCAGGTCGGGGTGGCGTTGCGGTGCCGCGAGGGCGAGCAGGTGCTTGCGCAGGATCGAGCCGTGCAGGGCGGGGAGGGTGAACCTGCCGTGGCACCGGCCGTGGCCGTCGTCGGCCATCGTGAACGACGCGGCGGCTCGGGCGTCAGCCTCCTCGGCCGCCAGGCGGCGCGCCTCCTCGGCGTCGGCGGCGGCCGGGTCGAGGACCTCCAGCAACCGCCGCCCCAACACGCGCAGGGCCTTCGCGTCGTGGTGGCGGGCCTCGGCCAGCAAGAACGCCTCGGCCTCCGCCACCAGGTCCGGCGCGACGAGGTCGGTGGGCAGGTCCTCGACCGCCTCCACGACCACCTGCGCCTGGTCCACCGTCACCTCCGCGGCGGCCAGGGCGGTGTCGACGGCCGGGTGTGCCTCCAACCCCTCGGCGAGCCGCACGGCACGGTGGACGGCCGGGCGAGTGGTGCGGGTCCGGTGCGCCAGCCAGTTCGCCGCCGACGTCGCACCCACCTCCTGCCCCACACCCACGCGTTCGGCCTGGGCCAACAACCGCAGCTGCAGCTGCGCCACCTGCGCATGCAGCCGCGTCACCTCCACCAACGTCGACCCGAGCTCCTCAGGCGGCATCGACCACACCGGCGTCCCCACCACCGCAGCCAGCTCGGCCCGCACCGACGCCACCACGGCCGACACCGGGTGCGAAGAGAGAGCTGCTGCGGTCATGCATCCAGCCAACGCACCACCACCCACACCAGCCACGACATCCAGACGCAACTGTGGACAGTGCGGCCCAGAGGTCCGCTGTGGAGGGTTCCCGGCTCCTCAGGCGGGGATGTGCCCGAAGTGGCCGCGCTGGAAGTCCTCGTAGGCCTGCATCACCTCGGCCTTGGTGTTCATCACGAACGGGCCGGCCCAGGCCAGCGGCTCGCGGATCGGCCGGCCGCCGAGGACGATCACGTCGAGCTTGGGCGAGCGGCTCTCCTGGCGAGGAGCCGCGGTCAGCGTGACGTAGTCGCCGGCGCCGAAGACGGCTGCCTGCCCCTGGTGGATGGGCTGCTGGTCGGTCCCCACCGTGCCGGCGCCGTTGAGCACGTAGCCGAGCGCGTTGTAGTCCTGGTCCCACGGCAGGTCGAGTCGGGCGCCGGGCTCCACGGTCGCGTGGAGCAGGGTCATGTCGGTGAACGTGGAGCCCGGTCCGGCGTACCCGCCGACGGAGCCCGCGATGACCCGGACGAGCGCGCCGCCGTCGGCCGAGGTCACGAGCCGCACCTCACCGGAACCGATGTCCTGGTACTTCGGGTCGTTGAGCTTCGCGCTGCGCGGCAGGTTCACCCAGAGCTGGATGCCGTGGAAGAGGCCGCCCTGCTGGACGAGCCACTCCGGCGGGGTCTCGATGTGGAGCAGCCCCGACCCGGCCGTCATCCACTGGGTGTCGCCGTTGGTGATCGAGCCGCCGCCGCCGTGGGAGTCCTGGTGGTCGAAGACCCCGTCGATGATGTAGGTGACCGTCTCGAAGCCGCGGTGCGGGTGCCACGGAGTGCCCTTGGGCTCGCCCGGCGCGTAGTCCACCTCGCCCATCTGGTCCATCATGATGAACGGGTCGAGATGGGCCAGGTCGATCCCGGCGAACGCCCGGCGGACGGGGAACCCCTCGCCCTCGTAGCCCTCGGGCGCGGTCGTCACCTGCCAGACGGGACGCGGCTGGTCGCCGAGCCCGGGCGCCGTCAGGCGCTCCAGCACGGTCAGGTCGTCGACGGTGATAGCGGGCATCGGAGGACCTCCTCAGGACTCACCGATGACAACCTTAGTTGAATCTTGCATATTCCGCTCGTGCGCGAGCTGGACCCGGACCGGGAACCTCGCCACGGACGCGCATGGCGGCGCTGGGGGACCATTAGGTTGGAGCGGTGAGCTCCGAGCAGACAGCGTATGACGTGACCGTGGTGGGAGGTGGGCACAACGGCCTGGTTGCCGCCGCCTATCTGGCAAGGGCGGGGCTCTCCGTGCTGGTGCTCGAGCGCCTCGACCACGTCGGCGGCGCCGCTGCGTCGATCGACTCGTTCCCGGGCCACGGAGCACGACTGGCCCGGTACTCCTCCCTGGCCTCGCTGATCCCCGGGTCGATCGTCGCCGACCTCGAGCTCGACCTCGAGCTCCGCGCCCAGCCGAGCGCGCCGGTCCCGCCCGACGCGGACGCCGAGGCCTGGCGGAGCTTCCGCGCCGACGTCGACGCCCTGTCCGGCGTCGTGGCCGCGTCGCTCCTGGAGCCGTTGCCCACCGAGCGCGCGATCCGCGAGCAGGCACCCGAGGAGATCTGGCACGACCTCGTGTCGCGGCCGCTCGGCGCCGCCCTCGAGCGGCGCTTCACCGACGACGGCGTCCGCGGCAGAGCGGCGAGCGAGGCCGTGATCGGCACGTTCGCGTCGCTGCACGACCCGTCGCTGGCGCAGAACCGCAGCTTCCTCTACCACCAGCTCGGCCGAGGGCCGGACGGCTGGCGGCTCCCGGTGGGCGGGCCCTGCGCACTGGCCGGGGCCCTGGCCCGCGCCGCATCCGACGCGGGCGCGGCGATCGTCACCGGCGCGGGCGCGTCGGCCATCCGTGGCGACGACGAGGGCGCGGAGGTCACCTGGCACCGCCACCACGAGACGCACACCGTCCGTTCTCACCACGTGCTCGGAGACGTCGCGCCATGGGTGCAGCGGATCCTGATGGGCGACAGCGAGGACGCCGAGACGAAGCCCGAGGGCTCCCAGCTCGTCGTGAACCTCCTGCTCGACCGGCTCCCCCGGCTGCGGTCGGGCGTCGACCCGCGGGTCGCGTTCGCGGGCGCCCTGCCGGTCGCCTCGGACCTCGCACGGCTGGAGGCGGCCTACGCCGACGCGGCCGACGGCCGGCTCCCCTCGACCGTCCCCGGCCGGCTCGACTGCCCGTCGCTCGCGGACCCCCGGCTGCTGAGCGACTCCCCCGACGGCATGCACGCGCTGACCTTCCTCGGCAGCCACACGCCGGCGTCGCTGTTCGAGTCCGACCGCGAAACGACCAAGGCCGAGGCGGTCGACCGGGCCATCAAGGCGATCGACGAGCTGCTCGCCGAGCCGATCGCCTCCTGCCTCGCCACCGACGCCGACGGTCGGCCCTGCGTGGTGGCGACGATCCCGCAGGAGGCGGAGGCGGAGCTGGCGATGCCCGGCGGCCACCTGTTCCACGGCGACCTCGAGTGGCCGTGGGCGTCGAACCGGGCCCGGCTCGACACGCCCGCGCAGCAGTGGGGCGTGCAGACCGTCCTCGGCTCCGTGCTCGTCTGCGGGTCCGGCGCCCGGCGCGGCGGCGGCGTCTCGGGTGTCGCCGGTCACAACGCCGCCAAGGCCGTCCTCGCCTCTCGATGACCGGTGCCCGTCAGGCCCGTCCCGTCGACTTTCTCGGCCCACTGGCCCGCTGGTAAAGTCGACCTCGCTCCACAGCACGCGCCATTAGCTCAATTGGCAGAGCAGCTGACTCTTAATCAGCGGGTTCGGGGTTCGAGTCCCTGATGGCGTACCACCTCGAGGGCCAGGGCGCATTCCGCGTCCTGGCCTTCGTCGTCTGCCACGGTGCGCGCGGATCGTGCCAGACTCTTCACGAGCTTCGGTAGATGTGGTAGCGGACCCAACCTGGCGGGCACGTACGTGCGTCAGGGGCGCGAGAGGGGGTCCGATGGACCGCGATCCAGCCTTCAGCGCCTACGTGTCCGCTCGGCGCGCCCAGCTGTTCCGCACCGCGTGTCTGTTGTGCGGTGACCCGCACCGGGCCGAGGACGTCGTCCAGGACACCCTCGCGCGGCTATATGCCAACTGGCCCCGGGTGGCCCGCGCCGACAACGTCGAGGGGTACGTCCGTCGGATCCTCGTCAACAGCCACTACAGCGACCGCCGACGGCCGTGGCGCCGGGAGGCAGCAGCGATGCCGGCCGATCTCCCCCTCGAGCCGGGACTGGCTCCGGAGGACGCCGATGCGATCTGGTCAGCGATCCGGAAGCTGCCACTGGGGCAGCGGAAGGTGGTCGTCCTGCGCCACATCTGGGACCGCTCGGTCGAGGAGACCGCGGCCGACCTCGGCATCAGCCCGGGCACTGTCAAGAGCCAGACCAGCGACGCCCTCGGAACGCTGCGGCGCAGCCTCGCACCTCAGTTCGGAAGATGTTCCATGCAAGGAGACGAGCGATGACCGAGAACGACATCATCACCCGGCTCGTCGACCTTCACGACCACATCCAGGCCCCGGCAACGGCGCCACGGCTGGATGCGCTCCGCGGGGAGCGGCTGGTTCGTCGACGCCGGATGGTGTCGGTCGCGGCGGCCGCCGCAGCTCTCGTCTTGACGCTCGGGATCGTGCAGGTCTCACTGTCCGACCCGCTGGGCATTCAGGAGCCCGCCTCACCGCCCTCGAAAGGTGAGCAGTGGACGCCCGACCGCATCCGCGCCGAGGGCTCGCTCGGAGACCCTCAGGGCGCCATCGCCACCACGGCGTCCGGACTCACGACACTGCTGTACCAGGTCTGCGACGGACCCAGCTGCGACTACCTGGACGGTCCACCCGAGGACCTGCACGTCGCACTGGAGGTGGGTCAGGCCGGACGGTCCGCGGTTTTCGACTTCCACTTCACGCCCCAGCCCTGGGTGAGGGCGTTCGACGAGGACTCGGTGCTCGTACAGGACGCCGAGTACGGCACACCACCCGGGCCGGTGCGCTTTCGCCTGCTGGATGCCGACGGTACCGCCGTGGAGCTCCGACTGCTCGACGACCCAGCTCCGCCCGTCCCTGCACCCGGCGTGATTGTCATCGACAGCTACAACTCGATCCTCGCCGGCTCGGAGGAGCCGTACCTCGTCGACGACCGCGCCGGGACCCTCCGGCCCCTCGCTGTGCCGGAGGACGTGCGCTACTGGGGACCGAACGCGGATGAGTTCCTGTGGGGCGTGACCGACGACTGCCGGGTCTTCTGGGCGACCCGTGGAGCGTTCGACGAGGATCGGCTCGACTGCTCGGACAGCCTGGACTTCACCTATGGCATCGCGGCCGACGACTTTCCACCCGGATGGCTGCGGCCGGGGAGCATGGCGCTCGCGGAGCAGTCCGACCCCGGCAACGTCAGTTTCGTCCATGTCAGCCTCGACGGTGGCGGCTCCTGGCAGCGGGTCCGGGTCGGGGCCGACGAGATCGTCGCCGACGCTCTGGAAAGGATCGGTTGAACCGTGCCAACGATCAACGACACCGGGAACGTTGGAAGGGCGGCGTGATGAGCCTTCGCCACGGTCCACGGCTCGGGCTACTTCTTCTGGTCGCAGTGATGGGTTGTTGTTGCTCGAGAGCGCAGACGACCGCCCCGAGCGCGTCGACTCCACCGATGGACAGCGAGCCGAGTGCCCTCTCGACGATCCACGACGTGATGGAGCTCGAGCCCTTCGCTCGGCTCCTGCCCGGCACCTACGTGATCGACCCTGATCTCGACCCCGACACCCCCGTGCGGGTGGTGTACGAGGTTCCGGCAGAGGGCTGGTCGCAGTGGATCGGCGCTGCCAAGTTCGCCAAGCCGGCACCGGCATGCACGTCGCAGGGCTGCCCGGGTCGCCCGTCGCACGTCGCTGTGAGCATCACCACTGTCGCGAACCTCGTGCGGCACGGATGCCGCGACCACGCGTGGGCCGATCCAACGGTCGGCCCGAGCGTCGACGACCTTGCCACGGCGTTGGAGACGCTACCCCCCTTCCGAGTGACGTCGCCGCCGGAGGACGTCACCTTCCATGGATACGACGGGAAGCATCTGGAGTGGACCGTGCCGAAGCTGCCGATCCAGGGAGAGGCAGAGGACACTCGTTTCGCCGGATGCACCGACGGGAACCTCAAGAGCTGGGTCGGCGCCGTCGACACAACTGAACCAGGGGACGCCTTCTACGGCTACACCGGGCCTGGCTACCGCGAGGAGTTCTGGATCCTCGACGTCGCCGGGACCCGACTGGTGATCGCGTCGGGCCGATCCGCCCGGTCAGCGCCTCAGGATCTCGACGAGCTGCAGGCCCTCCTCGACTCCATCCGGATCGAACCTTAGGGGGTGGCGGCGCGCCTCGTGTCGATGGTCGACACGAAGTCCCTGGATCTTCCCGACAAGGGTCAGCCCAGTCCGAGTGATCCGGGAGCCAGCCCCAGCTCCTTCTCGGCGACGCCGGCGGACCAAGGCAGGACCCAGGTACGGTCGAACGGCGCGCCGTGCGCGACCGCCTGGAGGGTGAGGCCGTCGAGCATGGACAGGATCCGCCACGCCGCCCCAGGTACGTCGGGGCAGGCGAACGCCCCTGCCGCCACCCCGTCCGCGATCAGCGACGCGAGCAGCTGCTGCCACTCCTCGTTGAGCCGGCGGGAGGCGGCCTGCAGGGCGGGACTCCGGTTCGCGTCGGCCCATGCGTCCAGCCACAGCTGGAACGCCCAGTCGCGGTCGTCGCGGGAGTAGGAACGGAAGAACTCGGCCAGCATCACCACGTGGTCGGACTTCGCGGCCACCGCGTCCCGGGTGGCCTCGATCCCGCGTGCCGCGACCTCCTCGAAGGCGGCGACGACCAGGTCGTCCATCGACTCGAAGTAGTGGTGGATCAGACCGGGCGACGAGTCCATCTCCGCGGCGACGTCCCGCGCGGTGGTCGCCGTGATGCCCTTGCGGAGCATGACGGCGAGCGCCGCGTCGACCATGACGCGGCGCCGGTCCTCGTTGCTCATCCGGCGGGGCACAGCCGGAGTGAAACGTATTGCCGAAGCCGACCGCAAATGCCATGTTGTACGCGTGTACAAGACCACCCCGTTCCACGAGCGGCTGAGCGCCCTCAACACGCAGGGGCTCTACACCCACTGGCAGGCCCACCTGTCGGCGCTGCGCTACACCCACGCCCCGAAGCACGAGTACTTCGCCGTCCGCAACAGCGTCGGGGTGTTCGACACCTCGCCGCTGTTCAAGTACCGGATCACCGGACCCGACGCCGAGCGACTGCTGGCCGCCGTCCTCACGCGTGACATCCGCACCTGCCGGCCCGGTCAGGCCCACTACACGCTGTGGTGCGACGACCGCGGCTTCGTGATGGAGGACGGCGTGGTGTTCCGCCACGCCGACGACGACTTCCTGCTCACGGCCGCCCGGCCGAACCTCGGCTGGTTCCGTGACCACGCCGGCCGAGGCGGCCGCCGGCTGCGGGTGGAGATCGAGGACGTGTCCGACGACTACGGGATCCTGGCGGTCCAGGGTCCGCGCAGCGCGCGGGTGCTGGCCACGCTGGCCGAGGAGGTCCACGACCTCGGCTTCTTTTCCCACGCCCAGGTGAAGATCGCCGACACCGAGGTGACCCTGAGCCGGACCGGCTACACCGGCGACCTCGGCTACGAGCTCACCGTCCCCACCGACCGGGCGGTCGACGTGCTCGACGCGGTGCTCGCCGCCGGCGAGGGCCACGGCCTGCGGCCGTTCGGCGAGGAGGCGCTGATGATGCTCCGGATCGAGGCCGGCCTCCCCCTCGTCGACATCGAGTGGGAGAGCTCACGCACCGCCTTCACCGACCAGCAGCGGGTGACGCCCAAGGAGCTCGGCCTCGGCTGGATGCTGCGCGGGGTCCGCGACGGCGACCGAGCGTTCGTCGGCGGGGAAGCGATCCGTCGCGAGCTGGTCGAGGGCACCAGCCGATGGGCCAGCGTCGGGATCGTCGTCGACTGGCACGACTGGGACCACCTGCACCGCGACGTCGGGCTCCTCCCGCCCAAGGACGAGCACCCGCTCCCCTACGAGTCGATGCTGTACGACGCGTCCGGGAGCGAGCTGGTCGGCCACGCGACCAGCTTCATGTACAGCCCGGTGCTCCAGAAGCACATCGGGCTGGCCCGGGTCCGCCCCGCGCTGGCCCCCTCGAAGGACCGGCCCGGCGCCGACGTACGGCTGGAGATCTCGCTGCTCCACCGCACCACGACCGTCGCCGCCACCACCACCAGGACGGCCCACTACGACCCGCCCCGCAAGACCGCGCGGACAGGAGAGTCATGAGCACCCCCACCTCCGATCGACACTGGGACGCGATCGTCGTCGGCGGCGGCCACAACGGCCTCACGAACGCCGCCTACCTGGCGAAGTCCGGGCTCCGCACGCTGGTGCTCGAGCGTCGGCACCTCGTCGGCGGCGCGGCGATCACCGAGGAGCTCGTGCCCGGCTTCTCGTTCACGACGTTCTCCTACGCCCTCAGTCTCCTGCGGCCCGACATCATCCACGAGCTGAACCTCGTCGAGCACGGGTTCCTGCCGTTGATGATGCCGTCGTCGTTCCACCCGACCGGTGACGGCGACTACCTGCTGCTCGGCGACGACCACGGGCAGAACCTGCAGGAGATCCGCCGTCACTCGCCGCACGACGCGGACGCCTACGACCGCTACCACCACGACCTCGACCGGGTCTGTCAGGCGATCCGGCCGCTGTTCGACACCGCCCCGCCCGACGTCTTCGGCAAGGACCCGGAGGACCAGGCCGACGTGAAGTGGCTGCTCGACCACCTTGGTGGCGTGGACCGTCAGGTCATGCACGACACGGTCCGGCTGCTCACCGGCAGCGCCTCCGACTGGCTCGACGACTACTTCGAGCACGAGGCGGTCAAGGGCTTCCACGCCTCCTCGTCCATCATCGGCTCGAAGGTCGGGCCGATGTCACCCGGCTCCGGGCTGGTGCTGCTGTTCCACAAGATGGGCGAGCACGACGGCCACCTCGGCTCGTGGGCGTTCCACAAGGGCGGCAACGGCGGCTTCACGCAGGTGCTGGCGCGGGCGGCCGAGTCGTTCGGCGCCGAGATCCGGCTGGAGTCGCCGGTGACCGCCGTCCTCCAGCAGGACGGCCGGGCGGTCGGCGTCGCGCTCGAGGACGGCACCGAGCTCCGGGCCCCCGTCGTGGTCTCGGCGCTCGACCCCCGCCGCACCTTCCTCGACCTCGTCGACCCGCGCACGCTGCCCGCCGACCTGGTCGACAACGTCGAGCGGATGAAGTTCCGAGGCGTCTCAGCCAAGGTCAACTTCGCCCTCGACGGCCTGCCCGTTTTCCCGGCGCTGCCCGACACCGTCGACCACTACGGGGGCTTCCTCAACATCGGACCGACGATCGAGTACGTCGAGAAGGCGTTCGACGCCGCGAAGTACGGCTGGTACTCCGAACGGCCCTTCATCGACGCGGCCATCCAGTCGGTCGTCGACCCCGACATGGCCCCGCCGGGCAAGCACGTCATGTCGTGCTTCGTGCAGTACGCGCCGTACGAGCTCCGCGGCAGCGACTGGGAGACCGAGCGCGAGAACTTCGGCGACAAGGCGCAGGCCGTGCTGGAGGACCACTTCCCCGGCTTCGGCGAGCTCGTGCTGCACCGCGAGGTCGTGACGCCGGTCGACATCGAGCGCCACACCGGCCTGACCGAGGGCAACATCTTCGCCGGCGAGTTCCTCGCCCCGCAGATGTACTTCTTCCGGCCCGCCCCGGGCTGGAGCCGCTACGCGACGCCGATCGACGGCTACTACCAGTGCGGCTCGGGAACCCACCCGGGCGGCTGCGTCATCGGCTCACCCGGGCGGTTGGCGAGCCAGCGGATCCTGCGCGACCTCCAGCGCTGACGGCAACGTCGGCGATTCCACCTCGCCGGCGCGCGACGTCACCTAGCCTGCAGGAGACCCGAGCCGCTGGAGCCCTGCCGTGAACCGCAAGCCACGCTGGATGTGGGTGGTCGCCGCCGCCCTCGTCGTGTGGCTGATCGCGTCGCCGTCCGAGAGCGAGGAGCGACCACGCGCCGACCAGCGCACGGACCCTCAGGTCGGGGACGCGTCGGGTCCCCGCACCGGGGCCAAGACCGACCGGGCGCAGCCCGAGGACGAGCCGGAGCAGCCGAGCCGGCCGCGAGACGCCCCGGATCGGTCACCCCGCACCTGGGTGGTGACCGAGGTCATCGACGGCGACACCGTGGACCTCGGCAACGGCGAGCGGGTCCGCCTCGTCGGCATCGACACGCCCGAGCGCGGCGAGTGCGGGTACGAGAAGGCTGCCGACGCGCTCAGCGCTCTCGTCCTCGGCCGCCACGTCGAGCTGGTGCGTTCGGACGAGGACCGCGACCAGTACGCCCGACTGCTCCGGTACGTCGACGTCGACGGTCTCGACGCAGGTCTCGCCCTCCTCCGGCGGGGGCTCGCGGTCGCGCGCTACGACTCGCGCGACGGCTACGGCTTCCACCCCCGCGAGCCGAGGTACGTCGCCGCGGACCGCGGCAGCAAGCCGGTGTGCCCGGCCCGTCCGGTCGGGTTCGCCGGCACCGGCCAGCACGGTGGCTGCGCCCCTGGCTACGTCCCCTGCGTCCCCGTCTACCCGCCCGACGTCGACTGCGCCGACGTCAACGGGCCGGTGAGCGTGACCGGCACCGATCCCCACGGGCTCGACGGCGACGGAGACGGCACGGCCTGCGAGTAGCCGCACACAACTTTTCGGCCGCTGCCGACGTCTCCTCGGTGACAGCAGTCTCGGAACGACAGGGGAACCCACACATGGACACCACACGCCGCACGTCCCTCGCCACCTGCTTCGCACTGGTCGCGTTCCTGGGGGGCGGGCTCGCCCTGCCGGTCACCGCTGCTCCAGCAGCGGACGCGATCCGGGGCACGTCCGGGAACGACACCCTCACCGGAACGCCCGAGCGCGACGTGGTCCGGGCCCTCGCCGGCGACGACACGATCGACGTGCGGGCCGGGCGGGACAAGGTGTGGGCCGGACCCGGGAACGACACGGTGACCGGCGGTCGAAACGTGGACACCCTGGTGGGAGGCAAGGGCGACGACGAGCTCACCGGGGGCCCGCAGACCGACCACCTGCTCGGCAACCGGGGCGACGACGTGCTGTACGGCGGCCTCGGCGATGATCACTTCTTCGACGGCGGTCCGGGCCGGGACGTCGTCTGGCTCGGACCTGGCGACGACTCCGCGATCCACTGGAACACCGACGGAGAACGCGACGTGATCCGCTGTGGCGCCGGCGAGGACACGGTCGGGTACTGGGGCGAGCCGGACCCCGCCGACCGGCTCGTGTCGTGCGAGCACATCACGGACATCTCCCACTAGTCCGGCGCGGGGAGCTCGATCCGGACCTGGGTGAGGCCGTCGACGGCCGCGGCTGCGACCGAGCCGCCGTGCTCGCCCATGATCGTGCTCACGAGCGCGAGGCCCAGGCCGCGGCCTCCCGCGCGCGAGCCGGGCCCCTGGCGGAAGCGCTCGAACAGCTCGGCGTCGAGGGCGACTCCTCCCTGGTCGGTGACGGTGAGCGCCACGACGGACTCCGCGCGCGCCGCGGTCAGCGTCACCACTCCCTCGCCGTGGCGGAGCGCGTTGTCGACCAGGTTGCTCAGCACCTGGTCGAGCCGTCGGCGGTCGGCCGTCACCTCGATCGGCGCCCCGGGATGGACGACGACGTCCCGACCGTCGGCGGCCGTCGCGAACCGGTCGGCCACCTCGCCCAGCAAGGTGATGACGTCGAAGGTGGTGCGGTCGAGCCGCAGCCGGGCGTCGTCGGACGTCGCCAGCAGCAGCAGGTGGTCCACGAGCAGACCGAGCCGGTCCACCTCCTCTCCCATCGAGGTGAGCGCTGTCCGGATCTCCGCCGGTGACCGTTCGCGCGACGCGAGCAGGTCGAGCTCGGTGCGCAGCACGGTCAGGGGCGTCCGCAGCTCGTGGCTGGCCTCGGCCACGAACTGCCGCTCGCGGCGCAGGCCGGCGTCGAGCCGGTCGAGCATGTCGTTGAGGGTCGTGCCCAGGCGGTGGACCTCGTCGCGCACGTCGGGGAGGGGCAGCCGGTCGCCGGAGCTGGCGGCCGAGATGGTGGCCGCCCGGGCCCGCATCCGCTCCATCGGCCGCACCGCACTCGCGGCGACGACGTACCCGAGCAGGGTCGCGACGAGCAACGCAAGCGGGCCTCCGACCAGCAGCTGGGTCCGCAGGCCGTCCAGTGCGTCCTCCACGTTCTCGGCCGAGGTGCCGACGACCAGGACCTGGTCCGGCTCGCCGACGGCGAGCATCACGGCGGGCTCGGGCTCTCTCTCCGTCGTGAGGACGAGCTCCGCCTCCAACTGTGTCGTGACGCCGGGAGCCGGCAGCCGACCGGGCGGGAGCAGCGCATCTCGGACCTCCGGCGAGGACGTGACCACGGCGCCGTCGCGATCGAGCAACTGGGCGAACGCCGCGCCCGTCAGGTCCTCGATCGCCGCCGTCCGGGCGTCAGGCGGCAGCCGCTGCAGCGCGTCGAGCCGCGCCGCGACCCCCTCGACCACCTGGTCCTCCAAGGTCGACGAGACTCGCACGTGCAGGAACACGCCGAGGCCGCCCAGCGCAACGGCCGTCGCCAGCGCGAACGCAGCCGCCACGCGCACCCGGAGCGGCAGTCGGCCGTGCGTCATGGCGGGTCGACCCGGAGTCGGTAGCCGAGGCCGCGAACCGTTTCCAGGCTCCGCCGGCCGAACGGCCGGTCGAGCTTCTCGCGGAGGTACCGGACGTAGACGTCGACGACGTTGGAGCCGTGGTCGTAGGCCACGTCCCAGGCGAGCTCGACGATCTGGCCCCGCGACAGCACCTGCCCGGGACGCCGCATGAAGACCTCGAGCACCGCCAGCTCCTTGGCCGACAGCTCGACGGGGACGTCGCCGCGTCGCACCTCCAGCGTCGACGGGTCCAGGTGCAGGTCCCCGACGGTCAGCACCGTCGGGCGTGGATGCGGCCCCCGACGTACCAGCGCCCGGAGCCGGGCCAGGAGCTCGTCGAAGGCGAAGGGCTTCGGGAGGTAGTCGTCGGCCCCGGCGTCGAGCCCCTCGATCCGGTCGGCGACCGCGTTGCGCGCGGTGAGCATGAGGACCGGGGTCCACACCCCACCACGGCGGAGCCGGCGACAGACGTCGAAGCCATCGAGGTCCGGGAGCATCAGGTCGAGCACGATCACGTCGAACTCTGAGGTCGTCGCCCACGCGACGCCGTCGTTGCCGGACTCGACCACAGCCACGACGTGCCCGTGCTCCGTGAGGCCCCGCCGCAGCAGCCGGACCATCTTCGGCTCGTCCTCGACGACCAGCACGCGCATCCCCTCATCGTAGGGATCCGGATGAGCCACGGATGAGAGTCGATCACTCATCTGCGACTCATCTTGGGCGCCTAGGGTCGCGGCACGCGAACCGACCCGAGAGGACGCACCATGGCACGGCTCACGAGGAAGCAGAAGGCCGCGATCGTCGGCAGCGTCGGACTGATCGCGGCCGGCGGCACCGGTGCCGCGATCGCTGTCGGCACGGACGACGACGCCTCAGAGCGACCGATCGAGGGCGACGCGCTGCGGCAGGCGGAGCAGGCGGCGCTCGCCGAGACCGGCGGCGGCACGGTCACCGCGACCGAGGTCGAGGACGAGGAGAGCTACTACGAGGTCGAGGTGACCCTCGAGGACGGCAGCCAGGTCGACGTCCAGCTCGACCAGAACTTCCAGGTCGTCGACAGCGAGAGCGACGACGAGTCCCGGTCCGACGACGAGTCCGAGCCCGACGACCAGTCCGGGCCAGACGACGACTCCGGGCCCGACGACGAGTCCGAGCCAGACGACGAGTCCGGGCCAGACGACGAGTCCGAGCCCGGGGACTGACCCATGCGTGCGGCCGCAACCTCCACGATGGTCGTCGCGGCCGCACTCGCGCTGTCCGGGTGCCAGGCCGTTGCCCCCAAGGCGAGCCCGGCCCCGGGCAGCGCGACTGCTCTGCCCACCGGTAGCGACCCGGTGGAGCTCGACCCGGCCGACTTCACCACCGACATCACGCATGAGTACTGGCCGATGCGGCCGGGGACCCGCTGGACCTATCGGGAGGTCGACGAGGAGGGACACGTCGTCGCGGTGATGGTCACCGTCAGCACGAGGACGAGGCAGATCGCGAACGGCGTCACCGCCCGGGTGGTGCGCGACACCGTCACAGAGGACGGCGCGCTGGTCGAGGACACCTTCGACTGGTACGCACAGGACGACACGGGCACGATCTGGTACCTCGGCGAGGACACCGCCGAGTTCGAGGGCGGCAAGGTCGCCAGCCGCGAGGGATCCTTCGAGGCGGGCGTGGACGGCGCGCTGCCGGGCATCCTCCTGCCGGCGGACCCTGCGGACGGGCTCGCCTACCGGCAGGAGTACTACGCCGGCGAGGCGGAGGACAACGCAGAGATCCTGAGCACGACCGAGATGGCCGACGTGCCGGCGGGCCACTTCGAGGACGTGGTGCTCACGAAGGACACGATCACGATCAAGCCCGACGCGCTGGAGTACAAGCTCTACGCCCCCGGCATCGGCCCGATCCTTGTGCTCGGTGTCTCCGGCGGCGGCGGTCGCGAGGAGCTGGTGGCGATGACGACGGTGAGCAAGCGGGCCGCGCGGGCCGCCGGAACTACCCCGCTCGGTCGGGCCTACCGGTGACGCCGTGGGGTGCCGGGCGATGCCGGCCGGCCGGTTGATCGCCCCGACACCCCAGCGCAACGGTTCACATTGCAGGTCCGACATGCGAATCTGATCCTCGTCTCGGATCATCCTCCGGAACAAGGAGCGCCATGCGCAGACTGCTCGCGATCATGACCGTCCCGGTCTTCCTCATCGCTTCCTGCGGTGACGCGGAGCCGAGCTCGCCCGGCGGCTCGGGCAACGAGCCTCCCGATGCCGAGGGGACGGTGTGCGAGACGACCGAGGCTGCGGACGACCTACTGGCGCAGATCTGCGACCGGGGCGTCCTGACCGTCTCGACCGACGCGGCGTACCCGCCGCAGTCGAAGTACCTCCCCAAGGAGGACAAGTACGTCGGGTTCGACATCGACGTCGCCACCGAGATCGCGACCCGGCTCGGCGTCGACGTCGCCTGGGAGACGCCGTCCTGGGACGTCATCACCGCGGGCAGCTGGAACGGCCGGTGGGACGTCAGCGTCGGCTCCATGACTCCCACGAACGACCGGCAGGAGGTGCTCGACTTCACCGAGCCCTACTACTTCACGCCGGCGGTGGCGATGGTGCACGAGGACAACACCTCGGTCAGCGACCTCAGCTCCGACCTCGACGGCGCGAACGTCGGCGTCTGCGCGGGCTGCACCTACGAGCAGTACCTCGACAAGTCGCTCGACATCGCAGGGTTCACGTTCGACTTCGTCATCGACGACGCCACGATCAAGGGCTACGACACCGACACGACCGCGCTCCAGGACCTCGCGCTGGGTGACGGCACCCGGCTCGACGCCGCCATCACCTCGTCGACGGTGGCCCAGGGCTACGTCGCCGAGGGGAACCCCGTGAAGGTGGTCGGCGAGCCGCTGTTCTACGAGCCGCTCAGCGTCGCGATCGACAAGAGCTCCGATCTCGACCCGGCCAGCCTGGTCGAGGCGACCGACCAGATCGTCGCGGACATGCACGAGGACGGCACCCTCACCGAGTTCTCCGAGGAGTGGTTCGACGGGCTCGACCTCACGGTCCAGCAGTCGAGCTCGACCGAGGGCGGGGTGCAGGAGCGCCTCGCCCTCGCGTCCGCGCGGATCCCGTTCCGCGTCAAGGTCGCCGCGGTGTGGGTGGCCCTGTTCGGCCTGGTCGGCGCGCTCTTCTACCTCGCCGACTACGACACCGCGTGGATGCGGGAGAACGCCGGCTTCATCCTCGCCGGCATGAGGTACACCCTGCTGATGGCGTTGGGCGGGATCGTCATCGCCACCGTGCTCGCAACCCTGGGCGCCCTGGCCCGGCTCTCGAGCAACCCGATCCTCTACGGCGTCTCCGGCTTCTACGTCTCCTTCTTCCGCGGCACGCCGCTGATCGTCCAGATGTTCCTGATCTACCTGGCGCTTCCGCAGATCGCGAGCAACCTGGTGGATCGGTACCCCGCACTCGGCACCAACGTCGAGCAGCGGCTGATCCTCGAGGCGGCGACCGCCGGCACCATCGCGCTCGGCCTCAACTACGGCGCCTACATGACCGAGATCTTCCGCGCCGGCATCCAGTCGGTGAGCCACGGTCAGGGCGAGGCCGCCGACGCCCTGGGGATGACGTACGTCGCCAAGATGCGCCGCGTGGTGCTGCCGCAGGCGATGCGCGTGATCATCCCGCCGACCGGCAACGAGTTCATCGCGATGATGAAGGACACCGCACTCGTGTCGTTCCTCGGGGTGGCCGCGGCGAGTGCCGAGATGTTCCGGCGCAGCCAGCTCGTAGGCAAGGCGGACTTCAAGAACCTCGAGGCGTACGTGCTGGTGGCGGTCTTCTACTGGATCCTCACCGCGTTGTTCACGATGCTGCAGAGCCGGCTCGAGGCCAGGTTGTCGACCGGGTACGTGCGCGATGCCGGCCCGGTGCGGGTGACCGGGCCGACGCACGAGCACGGAGGGGGTACGGCGTGACCGGCGACGACGTCCTGGTCCGGGTCTCCGGTCTCACCAAGACCTACGGCCGGCACGAGGTGCTGCGCGGGATCGACCTGGAGCTGCACCGCGGTGAGGTGATCGTGATCTTCGGCCGGTCCGGCTCGGGCAAGTCCACGCTCCTACGCTGCGTCAACTTCCTCGAGGACCCGCACCTCGGGCACCGTCGAGATCGCCGGCGAGCGGCTGACGGGCGGGTTCCGCACCCGACGGAAGCGCCAGCAGATCCGCCGCGTCAGGCTGCACGCCGGGATGGTGTTCCAGCAGTTCCACCTCTTCCCGCACCTCACCGCGCTCGAGAACGTCATGGCGGGCCCACTGGCGCTCGGCAAGGGCGAGCGCACGCTGCTCTCGGCGCCCGTCGACGGGTCCGAGGACCTCCGCGGCCGCAACGACCGCGCGTCGGTCGAACGACGGGCGCGGGACCTGCTCGACCAGGTCGGCCTCGGCGACAAGGCCGATCAGCACCCGATCCGCCTGTCCGGCGGCCAGCAGCAGCGGGTCGCCATCGCCCGCGCGCTCGCCATGCAACCCGAGGTGATGCTCTTCGACGAGCCGACCTCGGCCCTGGACCCCGAGCTGATCAGCGAGGTGCTCACCGTCATGAAGCGGCTGGCGACGGAGATGCACATGCCGATGCTCGTGGTGACGCACGAGATGGGCTTCGCCCGGGAGGTCGCCCACCGGATGGCGTTCTTCCACGAGGGCCTCATCCTGGAGGAGGGCACCCCACAGCAGATCTTCGGCGACGCCCAGCAGGCCGAGACCCGGCGGTTCCTCGACGCCGTGCTGTGACTAGGTCGGTCAGGCCAGTCGCAGGAACTCCAGGTGTCGTTCGTACTGGTCGAGGCAGTCGTGGATGACCTGCGTGCTCGTGTAGCCCATGACGTCGTAGTCCTGGCCGCCGCCGTCGAGGTGGACCTCGAGCCGCGCATACCGGTCCCGGTCACCGACCATCCGTCCGCCGTACGCCGGCACCGCTGACTCCGTGACCTCGACCCGGTAGACGAACGGGTGCTCGTCGGCGGGAGTGCGGAGCTCGACCCACGGACGGCCGTCCGCGTCGCCGGCGGCGACCTCGGCGGCGACGCCGCGCTCGGTGAGCGCGGTGGCCACCTCGGCCAGCGCGGGCTCGACGACCGAGGACAGGTGCTCCGAGGCGTCAGCGGGTGAGGCGAAGAAGATCGCCCGCGCCAAGCGCCCGCGCCAGGCGTCCGGACCGCCCCGGGCGGAGAGCAAGGCCGGGAGGTGGTGCTCGCCGGAGTCGACGCGCCGACCCTCCACCCGCAGGGCGCGGTACAAGCCGATCATCACCAGCACGAGCACGATCGCGAACGGCACCGCGAAGATGATCGTGGCGTACTGGAGCGCGAGGATGCCTCCCACGACCAGCATGGCGACGGTGAGTAGACCGGTGACCGCGGCCCACAGGATCCGCATCCACGGCGCCGCGTCGTCCTGGACGGTGCGCAACCGCGAGCACAGGTTGGCCATCACCAGCGCCCCGGAGTCGGCCGAGGTGACGTAGAACAGCAGCCCCACGGCCGTGGCGAGCAGGACGATCAGCTGGGTGGCGGGGTACTGCTCGAGCAGCATGAAGAAGCCTCGCCCGTCGTACTCCTGGGCGGCGGCCGCGAACGCCTCGTCGCCGCCGCGGACCCGGTCGATCGCGGCGTTCCCGAAGATCGAGATCCACATGACGATGTAGCAGAACGGGATCACCATCGTGCCGAGCACGAACTGGCGGATGGTCCGGCCGCGCGAGATCCGGGCCAGGAACAGCCCGACGAAGGACGCCCAGGCAATCCACCAGGCCCAGAAGAACAACGTCCACAGCGACATCCACTCGGAGTTGTCGACGAAGGCGAACGTCTCCATCGTCTTGGCCGGGAACGTGCGTGCGAAGTCGCCGATGTTGAGGACGACCGCGTTGACGATGAACGTCGTCTTGCCGGTGACGAGGACCCAGGCGGCGAGGCCGAGGGCCAGCAGCACGTTGAGCTGCGACAGGATCCGGATCCCCTTGTCGACGCCGGTCGTGGCCGAGATCGCCGCGATCGTGACGGCCAGGAGCGCCAGCCCGATCTGGGCGCCGGTGCCGATCCCGACGTCGAACAGGACGTTGAGGCCGACGTTGAGGAAGACCACGCCGATCCCGAGGCTGGTGGCGACGCCGAACACGGTGCCCAGCACCGCGGCCGTGTCGACCGCGTGGCCGAGCGCACCGTCGACCCGCTTGCCGAAGATCGGGTAGAGCGCCGACCGTACGGCGAGCGGCAGGTTGAGCCGGTAGGCGAAGTAGGCCAGCGCCAGGCCCATCAGGGCATACATCGCCCAGCCGGTGACCCCGTAGTGGAACAACGTCCAGACCGTCGCCTCGCGAGCCGCGAACACGGTCTCGGGCTCGCCGACCGGTGGGGCGACGTACTGGGTCACGGGCTCGACGACGGAGAAGAACATCACGTCGGTGCCGATCCCGGCGGCGAACAGCATCGACGCCCAGGCGAAGGTCGAGAACTCGGGCCGGGAGTGGTCGGGTCCGAGCCGGATCCGGCCGTACCGCGAGACGCCGAGGAAGATCACGAAGCCGAACACGACCGTCGCCAGCACGATGTAGAACCAGCCGAAGCCCGTGGTGACCTTGTCGACCACCTTGAAGATCACGCTCTCGGCGTTCTCGGGCGCGACGATCGCCCAGAGGGTCATCGCCGAGATGCCGCCGATCGACGCGAGGAACACCGGCCAGCGCGCCGGCGGTCCGCCCCAACGGCTGGGCGGCTGGTCCTCGGTCGTGCCTGCGACGGGGCGGGTGTCGGTACTCATGGCGGATCTCCTGTCACCGGACCGCCAGTGTCGCGGTCCGGGTGGTGACCCGTCCAGAGGCAGCTCTCGGCGTCAGAGGTAGAGGCCGGTGGCCTCGTCGCCGAGCCGGTCGGCGGCGACGGCGTGCACGTCGCGCTCGCGCATCACCATGTAGGTCTCGCCCTGCACCTCGACCTCGGCCTTGTCCTCGGGGTCGAACAGCACCCGGTCGCCGCGCTCGATGCTGCGGGCGTGCGGTCCGACCGCGATCACCCGCGACCACGCGAGCCGGCGTGCGCCCATGGCGGCCGTCGCGGGGATCACGATGCCGCCGCTCGACCGACGTTCGCCCGACTCCCGGTCCACCTCGACCAGGATCCGGTCGTGCAGCATCTTGATCGGCGCCTTGTCGGGGGTCCCGACGGGCTTCGGCTCGCCCTTCAGCTCGCGACCTTCCGGATCAGCACGAACAGCGCGACCGCGCCGACCACCCCGCCCGCCAGCTTCAGGATGTTGTCGGTGCGCGGCGAGCCGGTCCGGGCGTCGACGAAGTGCGCCTTGATCGTGGTCACCTCGCGGGACACGATCGTCTTCGGGTGCGCGCGGTGCAGCAGCTCGTCGATCGTGTGGGCGAGGCGCTCCCGGGTCTCCTCGATGTCGCGCTCGAGGGACGTCACGTGGTTGCTCACCCGGGCAGGCTATCCGAGCCGTCGATGCCGCGCGTAGCCCGGTCGCCGGTCTCGACCCCCATCCGTCGCGGGTCGAAGCCGAAGGGCAGCTCCAGGCGATGGGCCCGCATCAGCGCGTCGTCGGTGAGCACGTCGTACGTCGGCCCGTCGGCCACGACGACACCGTCGGAGAGCACCACGGACCGCGGGCACAGCTCGAACGCGTAGGGCAGGTCGTGGGTGACCATGAGGACGGTGACGTCGAGGGACCGCAGGATCTCGGCCAGCTCGCGGCGCGACGCGGGGTCGAGGTTGGACGAGGGCTCGTCGAGCACCAGGATCTCCGGCTCCATGGCGAGCACGGTCGCGACCGCCACGCGGCGGCGCTGGCCGAAGGACAGGTGGTGCGGGGGCCGGTCGGCGAAGTCCGCCATGCCGACCCGGTCGAGCGCCGCCATGACCCGGCGCTCCAGCGCCTCGCCCCTCAGGCCGAGGTTGGCCGGGCCGAAGGCGACGTCCTGCCGGACCGTGCCCAGGAACAGCTGGTCGTCGGGGTCCTGGAAGACCACGCCCACGCGGCGCCGGATCTCCTGCAGGTGTTCCTTGGCCACCGGCAGCCCGTTGACGGAGACCGAGCCCGCGCCCGCGGTGAGGATGCCGTTGAGGTGCAGCACCAGGGTGGTCTTGCCGGCCCCGTTCGGCCCGAGCAGCGCGACCCGCTCCCCCGGGTGGACGTGGAGGTCGACGCCGAAGAGCGCCTGGTGGCCGTCGGGGTAGGCGTACGCGAGCCCGCGGACGTCGAGGGTCGGGTGGCTCACGACGGCAGCTTCCCGGTGTAGCCGCGCGACAGCATCGCGAGGTGCACGCGCTCGCCGCGCTCGTAGGAGCGGACGAACAGCGCGCCGAGCGCCTTGGCCAGGGCGGGCCAGTGACGCGGGGAGCGTGGGTCGGACCCGCGCGACCGCATCGCCGTGAGCATCCTCCGCAGCTCACCGGTGACCACGTCGAGGTAGCGGATCATGAAGCCCATGATCTGCACCAGCAGGTCGGGCAGTCGCAGCCGCTGGAGGCCGCGCAGCAGGTCGTCGGGCTCGGTGGTCGCCGCGAGGGTGAGGGACCCGAGGACGCCCAGCGTCCCCTTGGCGAGCATGCCCCAGGCCGCCAGCAGACCGGGCTCGCTCAGACCGATGCCGAGCACGTCGACCTGCGGCCCGTGCGCGATGAACGGCACGAGGAGGGCGAACACGACGAACGGCAGCTCGACGACGAGCCGCGGCAGGACGTAGCCGAAGGGGACCCGGCTGAGCGCGATCACCCCCAGCAGGACCGCGAGGTAGCCGGGGTAGGCGACGTACCACTCACGCGGCGTGGCCACGACGACCAGCACGAAGCCCAGCAGGGCCAGGATCTTCAGGTGCGGTTCGGCACGGTGGACCGGCGAGTGACCGTGGTAGTGCAGCCGGTGCCCGTGGCCCGCGCCCATCAGGCCCGTTCCGACGTCGGCGGCTGCGCGTCGTCGTGCTGACGGCGGCGTACGGCGTACGTGACCCCACCTGCCAGGCCGAGGGTGACGAGGACGCCGACCACGCCGGCCAGCCCACCCGCGAGCCGGGGGCTCTCGACACCTGTGACCGTGTAGTCGGCCAGCGGACCGTCAGCGGCGGCGGAGTCGTCGGCGCTGTCGAGGAAACCGGTCTGCTCGGCGACGTGCTCGAGGCCGTCGGGGTGGCTCGAGGCGTAGAAGCTCGCGACGCCGGCGAGCACCAGCGCCGTCAGGAGCGCGACGACGACGAACGTCCGGGTCCTCATGCCACGACCTCCCCGCCCCGGACCTCCAGCTGCCGTGTGGTCAGCACCCGCCGGGCGCCGCGCACGAGGTCGGGCCGAGCCGCGATCACGCTGCTGACCACGACGCCGGTGATCAGCGCCTCCCCGATCCCGATCAGCACGTGCCAGCCGAGCATCGCGGTGACGACGGCGTCGAGCGAGACCGGCGCCTGACCGCCCACCGCGAAGAGACCCACGAACGCTAGCGCGGTCACCGGGACCGACACGAGCGCGGCCACCGCGGCGGCGACCGGGACCAGCGACAGGCGCGCGGGCAGCACGGTCTGGAGCGCGCGGAACACCAGCCAGCCGGCGCCGACCGCGACGACGGAGAAGAGCGTCACGTTCGTGCCGAGCGCGGTGATCCCACCGTCCGCGAAGAGGAGTCCTTGCACGAGCAGCACGACCGCGAGGCACAGGGCAGCAGTGAACGGACCCACGAGGACGGCCGCCAGCGCGCCGCCCAGCAGGTGACCGCTCGTGCCGGCTCCGACCGGGAAGTTGAGCATCTGTGCGGCGAAGACGAACGCCGCGACCAGGCCCGCCATGGGGGCGGTACGGTCGTCCAGTTCACGACGGGCCCCCCGCAGCGCCACGGCCACCCCGGCCGCAGCGACCACCCCGGTGAGCACCGAGGTGGGGGCGTCGAGGAACCCGTCGGGGACGTGCATGATCGACAGCGTACGTTGTTGCACATCATTTGCAACAACGACCCGACCGGACTGGAGCGCCCACCATGAGCGAGCGGCTGGCCACCGGGGACCCCGCCCCCGACTTCACCCTGCCCACGGACACCGACGAGACGGTCACGTTGTCGGACCTGCGCGGCCGCAAGGTGATCGTGTACTTCTACCCGGCGGCGATGACGTCGGGCTGCACCAAGCAGGCGTGCGACTTCAGCGACTCGCTCGACTCGCTGCGCGGTGCCGGCTACGAGGTGCTGGGCGTCAGCAAGGACGCGCCCGCCAAGCTCGCGAGGTTCCGGGAGCGGGACGGGCTCTCGATCACGCTGCTGTCGGACCCGGAGCTCGCCGTCCACCGGGCCTACGGCGCGTACGGCGAGAAGAAGCTCTACGGCAAGCTCGTCGAGGGCGTGCTCCGTTCGACGTTCGTCGTCGACGCGGACGGCCGGCTCGAGCTGGCCCAGTACAACGTCAAGGCCACCGGCCACGTCGCCAAGCTGCGCCGGGACCTCGGCCTCGAGTGACGCGTCGGGTGACGGCAGACTTGGGTCCGCGCGCCCGTAGCCCAACCGGCAGAGGCACCAGGTTTAGGTCCTGGCCAGTGCGAGTTCGACTCTCGCCGGGCGCACCCACCACGACAGTCCGGTCATGGATTCCGCGCTGACCACCGTGGGGCTGCCGGTGGCGCTGGCGATCATCATGTTCGGGCTCGGCCTGACCGTCGGGGGACTTCCGGAGGATCGCCCAGCACCCGAAGCCGGCCGTGGTCGCCCTGGCCTGCCAGCTGGCGGCGCCGGCGGTGGGTGCGCCACTGACGGTCGACGTCGGCAGAGACGACGGCGGCCCCGCCACTGCGTCGGCGGCGTGACGTTCCTCAGCGGTTTCTGCGTCGCGAGCCTCGTCGCGGGCTACCTGATACCGAAGGCGGCCGGCGTCGTGGAGGCACAGGCGATCGCGTCCTCGATGGAGATCGGGGTCCACAACGGGACGCTGGCCATCTTCGTCGCCGTCGAGGTGCTCGACAGCACCGAGATCTCGGTCCCGGCCGCGGTCTACTCGCTGCTGATGTTCACGCTCGCAGCCCTGTGGGGCGCGTTTGTGAGTCGTCGGGTCGCGGCCCGGGAACCCGCGCCGACCACCTGAGTCCGGGTCAGGCCAGCGCGGCCGCCACCAGGGGCGCGATCTCGCGCAGCGCGTGACCGCGGTGGGAGATCGCGTCCTTCTCGTCGGACGGGAGCTCGGCCGTGGTCCGCTCGGGAGGGTCGGTCTCGTCGGCGACGAACACGACGTCGTAGCCGAACCCGTTGTCGCCGCGCTGCTCGCGGATGATCCGGCCCGGCATCCGGCCCGCGACGACCAGCTCGGTGCCGTCGGGGTGGCAGAACGCCACGGCGCTCTCGAAGTGGGCCGCTCGCCGGTCGTCGGGGACGTCGGCCAGCTGCTGGAGGAGCAGCTCGTTGTTGCGGTCGTCGGACTTCGGCAGCCCCGACCAGCGCGCGGACAGCACCCCGGGCATGCCGTTGAGCGCGTCGACGCAGAGCCCGCTGTCGTCGGCCAGCGACGGCAGGCCGGTCGCCGCCAGCCCCGCCCGGGCCTTCAGCAGCGCGTTGCCCTCGAACGTCGGCTGGTCCTCCACTGGCTCGTCGTAGGCCGCCACGTCGTCGAGGCCGCGAACCCGGAGGTGGGACAGGTAGGCCCCGAGGATGCGCTGCATCTCCGCGAGCTTCTTCGCGTTGCGCGACGCCAGGAAGATCTCGATCGGCTCGGTCGGCGCGGTCACCCCGCCAGCGCCCCCTGCTGGAGCCGGGTCAGGTCGGCGCAGCCGCGCTCGGCCAGCGTCAGCAGGGCGTCGAGCTCGCTGCGGTCGAAGGCGGCGCCCTCGGCGGTGCCCTGGACCTCGACGTAGCTGCCGGCACCCGTCATCACGACGTTCATGTCGGTCTCGGCCCGGACGTCCTCCTCGTAGGGCAGGTCGAGCCGCGGCACCCCGTCGATGATCCCGACGCTGACCGCGGCGACCGAGCCGGTCAGCGGCTCCCCCTTCAGCGCGCCGGCGCCCTTGAGGTGGGCCACGGCGTCGGCGAGCGCGACGTACGCGCCGGTGATCGCGGCGGTGCGGGTGCCGCCGTCGGCCTGGAGCACGTCGCAGTCGAGGACGATGGTGTTCTCGCCGAGCGCCTGGTAGTCGATGACGGCGCGCAGGGAGCGGCCGATCAGGCGCGAGATCTCGTGGGTGCGGCCGCCGATCCTGCCGCGCACGGACTCGCGGTCGGAGCGGGTGTTGGTGGACGCCGGGAGCATGGCGTACTCGGCCGTGACCCAGCCGAGGCCGGAGCCCTTCCGCCACCGCGGCACGCCCTCGGAGGCGGACGCCGCGCAGAGCACCCGGGTGCGGCCGAACTCGACGAGCACCGAGCCGGCGGCGTGGTCGAGCCAGTGCCGCGTGATCGCGATCGGTCGGAGCTGGTCGTCGGCGCGGCCGTCGGCGCGTGTCGCTGTCATGGCGACGACCCTAGGGGAGGCCGCCGACGCCGAGGCGGGCCGGGCCTCTCCCCCGAGGGAGGCCCGACCCGCGGCTCCGGGACGCCGGCTACTTCGAGCTCGGCGCGCATCACCCGCGCGAGTCCGATGAGGAACGGCAGGATGATCCAGATCAGGGACGTCGTCCCCAGGTGCGCGAGCTGGTCGCCGGTGAGCTCACCGCCGGTGCCGAGCTCGAAGAGCGGCTGCTGCGCCGTCCCCAGGTCGACCCACGGTGCGCTGTCCTGCAAGGCGGGGACGACCGAGAAGACGATCGACGACGCGATCGGCAGCACGAAGAACGTCACGATCGCGGCCGGGGTGTTGAGGAAGATCAGCCCGTAGGCCAGGCCCTGCAGGACACTGAGGATCTGGAGGCCCAGGAACAGCAGGAACGTCGTGAGCCTCAGGTTGTCGAAGCCGCCGTCGGCGCCGCCGAGCAGCGTGCCGAGCGACCCGAGGGCGATCGCGGCGACGAACGCGCCCAACCCCAGGATGAGGGCCGCGACGACCTTGGCGGCGATCACCTTGGTCCGCGACGGCTCGAGGGCGAACGTCACCATCGCCGTCCGCTGCCCCCACTCGCTGGTGATCAGCAGGATGCCCAGCACGGGCAGCACGAAGCCCTGGGGCGTCGCGGCGATGCCGATGAAGTTCCCGAAGATCCGCTCGTCGGAGTCGGCGACGAGGAAGAAGATGATCATGAACGCCGCGGTGACGAAGACGGTCAGGCCGAGCAGCCAGACGCCGGCCCGGGTGTCGGCCATCTTGCGGATCTCCACCGCCGTCAGCCGCCCGAACGGGACCGGCCGGGTCTGGGAGATGTCGAGGGTCATGTCGGTCATGCGGAGGCTCCCTGCGGTTCGATCGGCTCGGTGAGGTCGTCACGCTGGCTGTCGGAGGTGAGCTCCAGGAAGAGGTTCTCGAGCCCGCCCTCGGCCGGCCGCAGCTCGGTGAGCACCAGTCGCTGGTCGGCGGCCACCTGCCCCACCTGCAGCGGCTGAGCCTCGACCCGCAGCCCGTCACCGTGCTCGTGGGCCTGCAGCCCGGCGCCGGCGAGCGCGGTCGAGAGCGCCGCGTTGTCGACGGCGGTGACGACCGTGCCCGTGTTGCGCTCGGCCAGCAGCGTCCGCTTGTTGCCCTGGGCCACGATCTTTCCGCGACCGATCAGGATCATCTCGTCGGCGATCAGCTCGACCTCGTTGAGCAGGTGGCTCGACAGCAGCACCGTCCCGCCGCGGTCGGCGTAGTGCTTGAGCAGGTCGCGCATCCAGCGGATGCCGGCCGGGTCGAGACCGTTCGCGGGCTCGTCGAGGACCAGGACCGACGGGTCGCCGAGCAGCGCGTGCGCGATGCCGAGCCGCTGCCGCATGCCGAGCGAGTAGTTGCGGAGCCGTCGCTTGGCCTCGGTCGCCGAGAGCGAGACCAGCTCGAGCATCTCGTCGACGCGCGACTGCGGCAGGCCCATGGTCTTGGCGCCGACCATCAGCACCTCGCGGCCCGTGCGGCCCGCGTGCTGGGCGGACGCGTCGAGCAGGACGCCGACGTGCGTGCCCGGGTTGGGGATGTCCTGGTAGCGGTGGCCCCCGATCCGGATGTCGCCGCGGGTGGCGGGGGTCAGCCCGACCATGATCCGCATCGTCGTCGTCTTGCCCGCGCCGTTGGGCCCGAGGAAGCCGGTCACCCGGCCGGGCTGGCACCGGAACGAGATGTCGTCGACGGCGAGGAACCCGCCGTACGACTTGGTCAAGCCGGTCACTTCGATCATGCCCTCCATCCAACCGGCCGTGACCGGGCCCGGGATCGGCCCGAGGGCTCGACCTGGGCAGACCAAAGTAGGGGGTGATCGAACACCCGGGGCGCCTGCCGGCGGCCGCACCACGGGCCTAGCCTGACGAGGTGGAGCGGCCCAGCGCGGAGGACTACCAGCCTCGGCTGACCCGGTGGGGTCATGTGTGGCGGTTCGCGGTGTGCGCCGTCATCTCGGGGTTCGTGTGGGCGGAGGCGTTCCGGGGCCAGTGGGAGGACCACCGCTGGTGGTGGTGGCTGGACCTGCTGGTCGGCATCGGGGCGTTCGGGCTGGTGCTGCTGCGCCGGCGCCACCCGCTCGCGGTCGCCGTGCTCGCCAGCGCGTTGACGCTGGTGTCGGGCGTCGCGGCCGGGCCGGCGACGCTCGCGTCGGTGTCGCTGGCGACCCGGCAGCGGCTCGACCACATCGTGGTCGTGAGCATCGTCGGGATCGTCGCCTCCCAGGGGTACGTCGACCTCACGCCCGGCGGCAGCGACGACCCGTTCTGGCTGAGCTTCACGTTCAACGTAGTCATCACCGGCGCGATCATGGGCTGGGGCAGCTACATCGGGTCGCGCCGCCAGTGGTCGTGGCAGCTGCGGATGCGCGCGGAGCGGGCCGAGGCGGAGCAGGAGCTGCGAGCGCGGGAGGCGCAGGCGACCGAGCGGCAGCGGATCGCCCGGGAGATGCATGACGTGCTCGCCCACCGGATCTCGCAGATCTCGATGCACGCGGGAGCGCTCGCCTACCGCACCGACCTCGATGCCGACGCGATGCGCCAGGGCAGCGCCGACATCCAGGCAACCGCCAACGCCGCGCTCACCGACCTGCGCGAGGTGCTGGGTGTGCTCCGCGACGACGGCGCAGCCGGGCGCGAGCAGCCGCAGCCGACGTACGCCGACGTGCCGGCGCTGGTCGCCGAGGCGCAGGCGGCCGGCATGAACGTCGCCTGGCACGACCGGCTCGACGACGCCGACGCGCTCCCCCCGACGGTGGGCCGCACGATCTACCGGATCGTGCAGGAGGGGATCACGAACGCCCGCAAGCACGCCCCCGGCGCGCTGCTCACCGTGGAGGTGTCGGGCGGGCCGGGCGAGGGCGTGGGCCTGCTGCTCGCCAACCCGATGGGCTTCGGCAGTCGCGTCCCGGGGGCCGGGGTCGGGCTGATCGGCCTCTCGGAGCGGGCCGCGCTCGGCGGCGGCCGGCTCGAGCACGCCCAGGAGGACGGCAGGTTCGTGCTGCGAGGATGGCTGCCGTGGCAGAGGTGACGACGGTGCTGGTCGTCGACGACGACCCGCTGGTGCGGTCGGCGCTGACCCTGATGCTGGGCGGCGACGCCGGGCTCTCGGTCGTCGGCGAGGCTGCCGACGGCGCGGCCGGGCTGAGGGCGTGGCGCGAGCTGCGTTCGGACGTGGTGCTGATGGACATCCGGATGCCGGTGCTCGACGGCGTGGACGCGACCCGCGCGCTCAAGGACGAGGCCGGCGCGCCGCAGGTGATCGTGCTGACCACGTTCGACGCCGACGAGCACGTGCTGCAGGCGCTCGCCGCCGGTGCCGACGGCTTCCTCCTCAAGGACACCCCGCCGCCGGAGATCGTCGCCGCGATCCTCGCCGTGGCCGACGGTGAGCCGATGCTGTCACCGAGCGCCACCCGCGCCGTCCTCGGCCGGCTCCGCGAGTCGTCCACCGACGACCGGACCGGCGTCGCCCGGGCGGCGCTCGGCACCCTGACCGGCCGCGAGCACGACGTCGCCGTCGAGGTCGGCCGCGGCCACAGCAACGCCGAGATCGCGCGGCGGCTGCACCTGTCGGTCCCCACGGTGAAGGCGCACGTGTCGCGGCTCTTCGACAAGCTGCAGGTCACCAACCGCGTGCAGATCGCGATCGTCGTCCACGACGCGGAGCTGGAGTGACCCCTCAGACCACGTGGACGTCGCCGGTGCGCGCGAGCGCGATCGGGCCGTCGTACGTCGAACGCGCCTCGGCCAGCGAGTCCTCGGCCTCGTGCCAGGGCGGCACGTGCGTGAGCAGCAGCCGCCGGGCGCCGGCGCGGGTGGCGGTCTCGCCACAGTCGGCGCCGGTGAGGTGGAGGTTCGGGGGATTGTCGTCGCCGGTCCGGAAGGACGCCTCGGCCAGCAGCAGGTCCGCGTCGCGCGCGACCTCGTCGAGTCCGTCGCACGGCCCGGTGTCCCCGGAGTAGGCCAGGGTCACACCGTCGGCCGCGATCCGCAGCCCGTAGGCAGGGACCGGATGGGCGACCCGGACCGGCTCGACGACGAACGGGCCGAGCTCGACCGCGCCGTCGTAGGTGCGGAAGTCGAACTCCTCGCTCATCCCCGGGTCCAGCGGCAGGTCGTAGGCGCGCGCCATCCGGTCGGCGGTGCCCGCCGGTCCCCACACGGGGATCAGCGGCTGGTGGCCGCTCGGGTGGAAGCGCCGCAGCACGTAGTAGCCCGACAGGTCGAGGCAGTGGTCGGCGTGGAGATGGCTGAGGAAGACGGCGTCGACGGTCAGCGGGTCGGCGTACCGCTGCAGCGTCCCGAGCGCACCGGAGCCGAGGTCGAGCAGGATCCGCCAGGTGCGGTCGCCGTGGACGGCCTCGACGAGGTAGCAGCTGGCCGCCGAGTCCGGCCCGGGGTAGGAGCCGGAGCAGCCCACAATCGTCAGCCTCATGCGAGGCCGCCCGCGAACTGCGACGCGGCGACCATCTCCGGCCCGAGGAACCGGCGACCCACGGTGGCGAAGTCGGCCGGGGAACCGGTCGTCAGGAAGTCGTACGTCGGCTCGCCACCGGTCCGCATCAGACCGGTCTCGAGCAGCCGTTCGTAGACGTCCTGGGCGCAGGCCTCGGCGCTGGACACCAGCGTCACGTCCACCCCCACCACGTGGGAGATGATCCCGGTGAGCAACGGGTAGTGGGTGCAGCCCAGCACGAGCGTGTCGACCCGGGCCTCGACCAGCGGGTCGAGGTACTCGTGGGCCGCGGCGAGCAGCTCGTCGGCCACTGGTGGTCCCGGCCTCGACGAAGTCGACGAAGCGCGGGCAGGCACGGGTGAGCAGGTCGACGTGGGGCGCGGCCGCGAAGGCGTCGTCGTACGCCCGGGACTCGGCGGTGGCCCGGGTGCAGATCACGCCGATCCGGCCCGAGCGCGTGGCGGCGACCGCGCGACGGGTGGCCGGCAGGATCACCTCGACCACCGGTACGTCGTACCGCTCCCGCGCATCGCGCAGCACCGCGGCCGAGGCGGAGTTGCACGCGATCACCAGCGTCTTGACGCCCCGGTCGACGAGGTGGTCCAGGCACTCGAGCGCGTACTCGCGCACGTCCGCGATCGGCAGGGGGCCGTACGGCTGCCGGGCGGTGTCGCCGAGGTAGACGACCGATTCGTGTGGCAGCTGGTCGATGACGGAGCGGGCCACGGTGAGCCCACCGAAGCCGGAGTCGAAGATGCCGATGGGAGCATCGGGGTCACCTGCTGGCACAGCGACCAAGGCTACGGGCCCGGGGCCTCGGAGGCACGCCGACGCGACCGATGTCCGGTAGCGTGGTTGCGGTGCGACGACTCGCCCTGGTGTCCCTGCTGCTGGCCGTCCCTCCTGCGCTTCCTCTCGCCCAGCCGGTGGCCCTCACCCACGGCGCCCAGCCAGCCACCACCGCTCCGGACGATCCGCAGCGTGCGCGGCGCACCACGAAGGTCCTGATCGTCACGCTCGACTCGGTCGGGTCGAGGGCGATCAACCTGGCCGGGCCAGGGCGCACTCCCACCCTGCACCGGCTGATGAGGGAGGGCGCGTGGACCCTGAACGCCCGGACGGTGCGCGAGCTGACCCTGACGCTGCCCAACCACACGACGATGGTCACCGGTCGCCGGGTCGACGCCGATCACCATGGACACGGCGTCGACTGGAACGACGACCGGAAGCATCCGGCGACCGTCAGCGAGGCGGCCAGTCACCGCGTGAGCTCTGTGTTCTCCGTCGTCGGCTCGCGGGTCCGCGACACCGGCCTGTTCGTCTCCAAGTCGAAGCTGCGGCTGTTCAAGCGGTCGTGGCCCGCGGCGATCGACCGGTTCGTGCTCAAGGGCGACAACCGGGTGCTCGTGCGGATGGCGCGACGTGACCTGGTGCGGCACCGGCGGGCGCTCACGTTCGTGCACCTCTCTGGGCCGGACGACACCGGCCACGCCGACGGTTTCCTCAGCCCGGAGCACCTCGCGGCCGTGAAGGAGGCGGACCGGCTGCTGGGCCGGCTCGTCGCCGCGATCGAAGCGCGCCCCCGGCTACGTCGTCACGTGACGGTGATCGTCACCGCCGACCACGGCGGCTCCGGCGGCAGCCACAGCGACGCCACCGCCTTCGTGAACTTCAGGATCCCGTTCGTCGTCTGGGGTGCGGGCGTCCAGGCGGGCGCCAACCTCTACGCGCTCAACCGGCGCGACTACCGCAACCCGCGCAGGTACCGCACCCGCTACGGTCAAGGGCGGCCACCGGTCCGCAACGGCGACGCCGCGAACCTCGCGACCGACCTGCTGGGCCTGCGGGCGGTCCCCGGCAGCCGGTTCAACGCCGACCAGTCGCTCGACGTCCGCTGACCGACCCCGTACCTCGGCTCGACCAACGGAATCCGGGGACACAGCTCGGTCCCTCCTGCCGGTCGAGCCGCGAGCGCAGCGAGCGCGTCGAGACCGAAACAGCCACACCTCCGGAAGTCCCGGTCTCGACACGGGCTCCGCTAGCGCTCCGCCCGGCTCGACCAACGGAACCCAGGGGCACAGCTCGGTCCCTCCTGCCGGTCGAGCCGCGAGCGCAGCGAGCGCGTCGAGACCGAAACAGTCGCCCCTCCGGATGTCCCGGTCTCAACACGGGGCTCCGCTAGCGCTCCCCCAGTACCGATGGTCGAGCCGCCCGAGCCGCCAGGCGAGGGCGCGTCGAGACCGAAACAGTCGCGCCTCCGGAAGTCCCGGTCTCGACACGGGCTCCGCTAGCGCTCCGCCCGGCTCGACCAACGAAACCCAGGGGCACAGCTCGGTCCCTCCTGCTGGTCGAGCCGCGAGCGCAGCGAGCGCGTCGAGACCGAAACAGTCGCACCTCTGGAAGTCCCGGTCTCGACACAGGCTCCGCTAGCGCTCCGCCCGGCTCGACCAACGGAACCCGCGAGCGCAGCGAGCGTGTCGAGGCCGAGGCGGCCGGGCTAGCCGTACCAGAGCTCGGACGACAGCGGCCAGGGGTTGTGCCGGCAGCCGTCGAGGCCCTTGGACTGCTGCATCATCACCGGCGCAAGCCGACCGGCACCGCCGCAGCCGAGGTGACCGTGCCCGAGCCAGTGGCCCGTCTCGTGGTTCACGACCATGTGCCGGTAGCCGCGCAACGACTTGCGCGCCTGGTTCCACGACGGGCTCGCGTGCCGCCAGCGGAGCTGGTTGATGATGACGTAGCGCCCGACCCGGCAGCTCCACTGAGCGCTGCACACCGGCGAGAAGGAGGGGACGGTGCTCGCCTCGGCCAGCACCACCGTGAAGTCGCCGCCCCTCGTCACGCGACGGAAGCCGACGCCGGCGGACCGCCAGCCGCGCGGGTCGGCGAACGTCTGGGCCACCTGCCGCCGGAACACCTTCAGGCTCGCGCTGATCGTGCCGCGGGTCTCGATCCGGTACGTCGCGGTCCTCTTCAGCGCGACCCGGTGCATCACCGAACGGGTACGTCGGGACGAGGCCCGGTCGCGGCGGTAGCCCTCCCGGCGGGCCGTCACCACGACCCGGACGTGGTGCCCGACGTCAGCGGCCTGGAGCCGGTAGCGACGCTGCTTCGCGCCCCGGATCCGGGTGCCATCGCGGAACCAGCGGTAGGTGAGCGTGCCGGGCCGCGGCGACCAGGTCCCGGGGGCGGCCTCCAGCACGTGCGTGTAGCGCTTCATCCCGCTCACCGACGGCCGCTCGCCGGGCGCGAACACGGCCCGGCGCACCTCCACCGGGTCACTGGTCGCCGTCGTCGACGCCCCCACCTCGTCGGTCGCCGTCACCCGGACGCGCAGCCGGCGGCCGATGTCGGCGAGCCGCGGCCGGTAGCGCTTGGCGGTCGCGCCGTCGATCGGCGCCCCGCCCCGGGTCCACTGGAAGTCGAACGTGAGGTCGCTGTCGGCCGTCCAGGCGCCTCGGAAGGCCACCAGCGGCTCCCGGTAGACCGGGTCGCCGGTGACGGCAGGCGGATCGTCGTTGACGGGCGGGCTGCCCGCCGAGGACGCGCCGGGCAGGAGGGCTGCGACCAGGGCGACGGCGACCGCGGCCACGCGTGTGGTCAGGGAGCGAGGCATGCCCGCGACCCTACGCCCAGAGCTGGCCCTCGAGCCGGTCCTCGGCCTCGTCGAGGGTGCCCTCGTAGGCACCGGTCGAGAGGTACTTCCAGCCGCCGTCGCAGACGACGAACGCGATGTCGGCGCGCTCGCCCGCCTTCACGGCTTTGGCCGCCTGCGCGAGCGCGGCGTGCAGGATCGCGCCCGTGGAGATGCCGGCGAAGATCCCCTCCAGGTCGAGCAGCTCGCGCACCCGCCGGACGGCGTCGCGCGGTCCGACCGAGAAGCGAGCGTCGATCAGCGTTTCGTCGTACAGCTCGGGCACGAACCCCTCGTCCAGGTTGCGCAGCCCGTAGACCAGCTCGCCGTAGCGCGGCTCCGCGGCGACGATCCGGACTCCGGGCTTGCTGTGGCGGAAGAAGCGGGAGACGCCCATCAGGGTCCCCGTGGTGCCGAGCCCGCCGACGAAGTGGGTGATGTCGGGGAGGTCCGCGAGCAGCTCGGGTCCGGTCCCCTCCTCGTGCGCGAGCGCGTTGCCGTCGTTGCCGTACTGGTAGAGCATCACCCAGTCGGGATGCTCGTCGGCCATCGCGCGGGCGACCCGCACCGCCTCGTTGGACCCGCCGGCGGCCGGGCTGGGCACGATATCGGCGCCCCACATGGTGAGTAGCTGGCGGCGCTCCTCGGACGTGTTCTCGGGCATAACGCAGACGAGCCGGTAGCCCTTGAGCCGGGCCGCCATCGCCAGCGAGATTCCGGTGTTGCCGCTGGTCGGCTCGAGCAGCGTGGAACCGGGCCGGATCAGCCCGTCCTTCTCGGCGAGCTCGATCATCTTCAGGGCCGGGCGGTCCTTGATCGAGCCGGTCGGGTTGCGGTCCTCGAGCTTGGCCCAGAGCCGGACGTCGGGGCCAGGTGACAGCCGCGGCAGCCCCACCAGCGGGGTGTTCCCGACACTGGCGAGGAGGTCGTCGTACCGGGCCATCGGGTGGCCTAGCCGCCCGCGACGGCCGGGAGCACGACGACCTGGTCGCCGTCGCTCAGCTCGGCCTCGAGGCCACCCAGGAAGCGCACGTCCTCGTCGTTGACGTAGACGTTCACGAAGCGGCGCAGGTCGGAGCCCTCGTCCTTCGTGTCGAGCAGTCGCTCCTTGAGGCCAGGGTGGTGCGCCTCGAGGTGGTCGATCAGCTCGGCCAGGCTGTCGCCGGCACCGGACACGGCCTTCTCACCCCCGGTGTAGGGGCGCAGGATGGTCGGGATCCGGACCTCGATGGCCATGGTGAACTCCTTGTCGGCGCGGGGGGTTGCTCAGCGGGTGGGGCTCGGGGCCGGCACGACGGAAACCTCTTCCTCGGTCACCTCGCCGTCGACGACCCTGTAGGACCGAAACTCCACCGGGCCGTCGTTATTCCCGTGCTCCCGCGTGCTCACCAGCACGTAGTGGGCGTTCGGCTCCATCGCGAGCCCGATGTCGGTGCGGCTCGGGTAGGCCTCGGTCGCCGTGTGCGAGTGGTAGATCACCACCGGCTCCTCGTCGCGATCGTCCATCTCGCGGTAGAGGCGCAGCAGGTCGGTCGAGTCGAACTCGTAGAACGTCGGGCTGCCGGCGGCGTTGACCATCTCGATGTACCGCTCGGGTCGGTCGCTGCCCGCGGGACCCGCCACCACGCCGCACGCCTCGACGGGATGGTCCCGCTTGGCGTGCGCGACGATGGCGTCGTACGTCGCGCGGTCGAGGGTCAGCACGTCGTCCAGGGTAGGCAGCAACCTCCTTCGACCCCACCTCGCCCACCATGTGGGCCGCAGTCACACGCCGAAGCGGGCGGCGGTCTCGTCGGAGACGGCCGCCTCGATCCGCTCCCGCAGGACGGCCCGCATCGGCGGCAGCGCCCCGGCAGTGAACCAGCCGACGTCGGTGCTCTCGTCGTCGGCCACCCGCGGCTCGCCAGAGCGCCAGGTGCACGCGAAGGTCAGGTCGAGGTAGGACGCCAGGTCGCCGTTGGCGTGGCGGACGTCACGCATCACCGAGGTCGACGCCAACCGGTCGACGGACACCTCGACGCCGGTCTCCTCGCGCACCTCGCGGACGGCGCAGGCCGCGGCCTCCTCCCGCGGTTCGACGATGCCGCCGATCGGCGCCCACTCCCCGTTGTCGGACCGCCGGACGAGCAACACCTCGTCGCCGCGCCGGACCACCGCCGTGATGCCCGGCAGCCACAGGTGGCCCCGGCCCACGTGGCGACGCAAGTCGCTGACGAACTCGGGGATCGGTGTCATCTGCCTCGCCGGCCGGCGTCCGTCAAGGCGTCGACCAGGGTCTCCTGGAGGTACCCGACCCACTGGTAGATGTCGTGCGCCTGCCCGCGCGGGTCGTCGTCCGACATCGCCAGCCAGCGGTCGTCGTCGTCCTCCTCGACCTCGAGCCGCGTGGCGAGCGCCAGCCGCAGGTCGGTGAACGTCCGCAGCCACGTCTCAGCGGTGGGGCGGTCCATCTCGACGTCGATCATCAGGCCGTCCTCGCTCAGCTCGGACGGGAGCCCGGCCTCCTCGAGGGTGTCGATGAGAGTCGCGGCGCCGGCCGCCTTCCCGTCGCGCAGCCCGCCCTCCGTGAAGCGCCGGAACTCGGCCGCCGCCTCGTCGTCGTGCGGGTACGCCGTGGGGAAGAGCCGGGCCAGCACCGGGTCGTCCGGTGCGGCCGTCGGCCCGCTGAAGTCGAGCATCGCCTCGAAGGAGTCCATCCCGGTGCGCGGCACCGCCTCCTCGTTGCGCAGCAGCTCGACGAGCTGGGCCGCGAGCGAGCGCAGCAGGTCGGCCTCGAGGCCGGAGAACGTGGCGATCACGTGACCGCTGCGCCGGTGGTGCGCGAAGCCGTTCACGGGCGGCTCACTCCTGCCTCTCCATGGTCGCCCAGAGGCCGTACTCGTGCATGGCCTGCACGTCGCGCTCCATCTCCTCGCGGCTGCCGCTGCTGACGGCCGACCTGCCGTCGGTGTGGACCTCCATCATGAGCTGCTCCGCCTTGGCCTTGTCGTAGCCGAAGTACGTCTGGAAGACGTAGGTCACGTAGGACATCAGGTTCACCGGGTCGTTCCAGACGATGGTGATCCAGGGCCGCGCCACGAGCGTGATCTCGTCGGGAGTCTGGGTCGGCTCGACCTCGACCGGGCTGGCAGCAGACACAAAACCCATGGTGGCACAGTGACCCCCGTGACAGATCGTGCGCCCGGGTCGACGGCGCTGCTGACCGACCACTACGAGCTGACGATGCTGCAGGCGGCGCTGGCCGGCGGGACGGCGCTCCGCCGGTCGGTCTTCGAGCTGTTCCCGCGACGCCTTCCGGAGGGCCGTCGGTACGGCGTCGTGGCGGGCGTCGGACGCGCGCTGGACGCGATCGAGGGGTTCCGCTTCGACCACGAGGTGCTGGGCGTGCTCGACGAGGGCCGGGTCGTCGACGAGGCCACGCTGGCGTGGCTGGCGGACTACCGGTTCACGGGCGACATCTGGGGGTACGCCGAGGGCGAGGCCTACTTCCCGTACTCCCCGCTGCTCGTGGTGGAGGCCACGTTCGCCGAGGCCGTGCTGCTCGAGACGTTGCTGCTCTCGATCTACAACCACGACTCGGCGATCGCCTCGGCTGCCTCCCGGATGACGATGGCCGCGGGCGGGCGGACGTGCATCGAGATGGGCTCTCGGCGCACCCACGAGGAGGCGGCGGTCGCGGCCGCCCGCGCGGCGTACGTCGCCGGCTTCGCGTCGTCCTCGAACCTCGCCGCGCGTGATCGCTACGGCGTGCCGACCGCCGGGACGTCGGCGCACTCCTTCACGCTCCTGCACGACACCGAGGAGCAGGCGTTCCGCGTGCAGGTCGACTCGCTCGGCACCGGCACGACGCTGCTGGTCGACACCTACGACGTCGCCGAGGCGGTCCGGCTGGGGGTGGAGGTGGCCGGCACCGGCCTCGGGGCCGTTCGACTCGACAGCGGCGACCTCGGGGAGCTCGCGGTCCAGGTCCGCGCGCAGCTCGACCGGCTCGGCGCGACCGGCACCCGGATCGTCGTCACGAGCGACCTCGACGAGTACGCCATCGCGGCGCTCGCCTCCGCCCCGGTCGACGTGTACGGCGTCGGCACCCAGCTCGTGACGGGCAGCGGCCACCCCACGTGCGGCTTCGTCTACAAGCTGGTGGCTCGCGAGGGGGAGGGCGGCGAGCTGGTCGCGGTCGCGAAGAAGAGCACCGACAAGATCTCGGTCGGCGGGCGCAAGTACGCACTGCGGCGGCGGAGCACGGCCGGGACCGCCGAGGCGGAGCTGGTCGGGATCGGCACCCCGCCCGTCGACGACGGCGACGACCGCGCGCTGCTGGTGCGGCTGGTCGCCGACGGTGAGATCGTGAGTCGCGAACCGCTGGCGGCGGCGCGGGAACGCCACACCGCCGCCCGTGCCGAGCTGCCAGCACCCGCCCAACAGCTCAGTCGCGGCGAACCGGTCATCGACACCGTCTTCCTCTGACCGGTGCGACGGTGGCTCAGTCCAGCATCGCGCAGACGTCGGCCTCGGTGCCCTGGTCGACGACGAGCCGTCGGGCCGCGTCGCGCGGGAAGCGGACGACGTGGCGGCCGTCGAACACGTAGTAGCCCTGGGGCAGCCCCACCGAGCCGGTGGGCCAGCCGAAGCCGACGGGCCCAAGGGCCTCGTAGCGGGCGAGGGTGCCGTCGGGCCGCTGCCTCGTGCGAGCGAAGCCCGAGAGGTCGAGCTCCACGCTCTGACCCGAGGTGGTGTTCGTCGCCTCGACCTGCAAGGGGCCGCTGTAGATCGTGACCCGGGCTCCTCCGGAGTCCCACCGGGACAGGACGCGCGAGCTCACGTCGGAGAACACCGGGGTGGAGCGCACGTCGAAGTTGCCGCAATAGCGGTCGGCGGGCAGGGACAGCTCGCTCTCGGGGTACGGCTGCCACGCCTCGGTGACGGGCGCCCAGTCCTCTCGGTCCGCAGGGGGCGAGGCCTCTGAGGGCGCGAGCGCTGCCACGGCGGAGAGGGCAGCAGCAGCGGCGACCAGTGATGTGCGAGACATTTCACGTCCTAACCGTTAATGGCTAATAACCGGTTATTCACTCCAACAGGTTAGAGTGCACGTGTCAAGGAGGAGGTTGCCGTGAGCTGGTGGACGACGATCGACGGCCTGGTCCTGCCGGCCCAGCTGGCAGGGCATCCCGCGCTGGAGCTCGTCAACACCCGCTCCGGCTGGCAGATGCGGTACGACGAGGAGCGGCAGGAGTACCTGAGGAGCCTCGACCACCTGGTGGTGCTGGCCGGCGCCAACGGTCTCCTGCCCGAGCGGTCCGCGAGCCGGTTGCGCCGCCGTGCCGCCCGCGAGCCGGGGAGCGCCGCCACCGCCCTCGGCCGGGCTCGACGGCTGCGCGGCGACCTCCACGGCGTGCTGCTCGGCGGAGGCTCGCGCGCAGCCGCGCGACGGGTCGCCGCCGCCGTGTCCGACGCTCGCGGTCGCCAGCGGCTCGACCTCGGCGAGCAGCCCGGATGGTCGTTCCCCGGGGAGCCCACGCTGGACGATCCCCTCGACTCCTTCCTGGTCGCGGCCGGCGGGCTGCTCGTCGACCGACCGCGGATCGACGCGTGTCCCGGTCCCGACTGCGGCTGGCTGTTCCTCAACTCCTCCGGTCGCCGCCGCTGGTGCCAGATGGCCGTGTGCGGCAACCGCGCCAAGCAGGTCGCCCACGCCCGACGTGCCTCGCGGTGAGGCCGTCTAGGCTCGCAGGATGGCGCTGCTCACCGTCGACCTGTTCTCGGAGTCCCTCGGCATGGGGACCTCGCTGACCGTGGTGCTCCCCCAGGCCGCCAAGGGACAGATCGGCGTCGAGCCGATCGTCGTCCCCGAGCACGGCTGGCCGGTGCTCCACCTGCTCCACGGTCTCTCGGACGACCACACGGCCTGGCTCCGGTACACCAGCATCGAGCGCCACGCGCGCGCCGCCGGGCTGGCCGTGGTGATGCCGGCGGCCGGACGCAGCTTCTACGCCGACGAGGTCCGCGGCTACCGGTACTGGACGTGGATCTCCGAGGAGCTGCCGCTGCGCGTCGCCGAGTTCTTCCGGGTCTCCGCGCGCCCGGAGGACACCTACGTGGCCGGGCTGTCGATGGGCGGGTACGGCGCCCTCAAGCTCGGCTTCACCTTCCCGGAGCGGTATGCGGGAGTGGCAAGCCTGTCGGGCGCGGTCGACCTCGCGCAGCTCGAGCACCGCCCGGAGCGGGCCGACCTGGTGGATGCCGTCTTCGGCGGCAGCGTCCCGGAAGAGGCGAAGCTGGACCACCTGCTGGAGCAGGCGGACGCGAGCCTGGTGCCGCCGCTCTACCTCGGCTGCGGGACCGACGAGGACCGGCTGCTGGGCCCGAACCAGCGGCTGGCCGAGCAGGCCGCCGCCCGCGGCATCGACGTCACCACCGACTTCCGTCCCGGCGACCACGAGTGGGGGCTGTGGGACGCCGTCATCCCCGACGTGATCGCCTGGCTGCCGCGCGCGGCCCGGGCTGACTAGTCTCGTCGCCATGACGAGGAGCAGGAAGCGAGCCCTGATCGTCGTCGACGTGCAGAACGACTTCTGTGAGGGCGGCTCGCTGCCGGTGGCGGGCGGGGCCCGGGTGGCGAGCGACATCGCCGAGCTGCTCCACCACTGGACCACCCGCGACCCGGACGCGCCCGACTACGCCCACGTCGTCGCGACGAAGGACCACCACGTCGACCCGGGCGACCACTGGTCGCGCGAGCCGGACTTCAAGCACAGCTGGCCGGTGCACTGCAAGGTCGGCACCGACGGCGAGGCGTTCCACCCCAACCTCGACCCGCAGCCGTTCGACGCGATCTTCCTGAAGGGCGAGCACCGGGCGGCGTACTCCGGGTTCGAGGGCCGGACGACCGGGCAGGTGGGCCTCGCCGACTGGCTGCGCACCCACGGGGTGACAGACGTCGACGTGTGCGGGATCGCCACCGACTACTGCGTCCGGGCCACCGCGCTCGACGCCGTGCGGGAAGGGTTCACGACCCGGGTGCTGGAGGACCTGGTCGCCGGAGTCGCCGAGGCGTCCAGCGAGGCCGCGCTGGCCGAGCTGCGCGAGGCCGGGGTCGGTCGCGGCTGATCTGGACGCCTCCGTGCCGGTCGTGAGCGGGCACTCCCCAACAACTGTTTGACAGTTTCCGACCTCCGCGCCATACTCCCCAAGGACCATTGGAGGGTGAGATGTCGGACGACGCGACCCAGTCCCTGCGGGCGATCGCCCACCCGCTGCGGCTGCGGATCCTGTCACTGCTCACGGGCACCCAGCTCAGCGCCGCCGAGGTCGCTCGCGAGCTCGACGTCACCCATGCGAACGCGTCCTACCACCTGCGCGTGCTCCTCGACGCCGGCCAGCTCGAGCTCGCCTCCGAGGAGCGGATCCGCGGCGGGGTCGCCAAGCGCTACCGACACCCGTGGCGGCAGCCCCCGCGCGAGGGCCGGGTGTCGAGCGCCGACCGCGAGGCGGGCGCCCGCGTCCTGGCCGAGGAGCTCGTGCGCCGGGTCCGGCTGGCCGTGCCCGGGCGGCGGGCGCTCTTCACCGACGCCGAGCTGTGGGTGACCGACGCCGACCTCGACGCGGTCCGGTACTCGCTCCACGAGGCGTCGGGTCGGCTCCACGACTCGGCCCGCCCGCCTCGCACCGAGGGCACCTCCCCGGTGGCCCTCACGATCGCGTTTTTCGAGATGCACGCCGACGGCGGGGAGCACCCGTCGTGACCTGGCGCGACTCCGTCGCGCCCCTGTCCGACCGGCGCTTCCGCTTCTTCTTCGCCTCCCGGGCCGTGAACCTCTGGGGCTCGACGATGGCGCCGATCGCGCTCGCCTTCGCGGTGCTGGCGATCGAGGACAGCGCCTCGGCGCTCGGGCAGGTGCTGGCGGCGCGGAGCATCCCGATGGTGCTCTTCTTCCTCCTCGGCGGCGTGCTGGCGGACCGGCTCGGACGGTGGCGGGTGATCCAGGTGTCCAACCTGGTGGCCGCGGTGTCGCAGGGCGTGGCGGCGTGGCTGGTGATCACCGGCCAGGCCGAGCTGTGGCACCTCGTCGTGATCGAGGCGGTCAACGGCACGGCGTCGGCGGCGTCCTTCCCGGCGATGCAGGGCATGGTCCCGCAGCTGGTGCCGCGCTCCCAGCTCCAGTCCGCGAACGTGCTGTTGTCCATGGTGCGGGGCGCGCTGGTCGTCGTGGGACCCACGACCGCAGCGCTCCTCGTGGTCGGGGTCGGTCCCGGGTGGGCACTCGGCATCGACGCCGTGACCTGGCTGGCGTCGATGCTGCTGTTCCTGCCGGTCCGCGTCCCCCAGCGGATGTCGGCCGCGACCCGCGGGATCGTGGGCGACCTGCGCGAGGGCTGGACGTACTTCCGGACGACGACCTGGCTGTGGGTGGTCGTGCTCGCGTTCGGTCTGCTGAACGTGATCATGGCCGGCATCTGGCACACGCTGGGTCCGCCGGTCGCGAAGGACACGATCGGCATCGCCGGGTGGGGCTACGTGCTCTCGGCGCAGGCGGCGGGGATGCTCGCGATCACGGTCGTCCTGCTGCGGGTGTCACTCCGGTTCCCGCTGCGGGCCGGCATGCTCGGCTGCGCGCTCTTCGCGGTCCCGCTGCTGCTGCTGGGGCTCGACCCGGTCCTCGTGCCGCTGGTCGGGGCGATGTTCGTCGCCGGGGCCGGGATCGAGGTCTTCGGCGTCGGCTGGAACCTGGCGATGCAAGAACACGTGCCGGAGGAGATGCTGTCGCGGGCCTACTCGTACGACGCCCTCGGCTCCTACGTCGCGATCCCCGTCGGTCAGCTGCTGGCGGGACCGCTGAGCGAGTGGCTGGGCCTGCGTCCCGTCCTGGTGGCCAGTGGCGTCGTCTACGCCGGGGTGTGCCTGCTGACGCTCGCCTCGCCCGCGGTCCGGAACCTCGAACGGCGAGGATCCACCGAGCCGCTGACGGCACGTCCGTGATCACGACCGCCAGTCGCACCACTTCTCGGCGATCGCACGGATCACCGTGATGTTGCGGTTGGTCGCGACGCCGAGCGCCTTCTCGACCTCGGCGTTCCCCAGGCCGGCCTCGTGGTAGCTCCCGCCGAGCATCAGGTGGACGGCGCGGCCGCGCACGACCGCGCGCTCGCCGTCGTCGCCGGCCGACTCGACCGTCTTCGTGCCGGCGGCCGTGGGGGTCGCCTTGAGCAGCGAGACGTAGTGCCGCTGCCCCTCCTCGCGGCCGCGGGCGAGCTCGTCCGCGTCGTCGGCGATCGCGCAGATCTCCTGCGGCGTGAAGACGACCGTCGGCACCGGGAAGCCGCGGTCCGCCTCGAACGCCTTCTCCAGGGCGGCCTCGACCTTCGCGCGGGAGCGCAGGGTCGTGGTGAACCGGACGTTGCCGGTGTTGATGTACGTCGCGACGTCCGTGCCGCCGGCGGCCTCGACCGCGGTGACGATGTCGGCCTTGGGGAACTTGCGCGTCGGTCCCAGGTTGATCGCCCGCAGGAACGCGATGTACGTCGGCATGGCGCCATCCTGCCCGACGGCGCCGCCTCCGAAGCGCTCGTGACGTGCGGCTCAGGTCACGGACGCGAGGAACTCCACCGCCTCGGCATCGATCATGGCTGTCTCGGTGATGTCGAGGACCGGGTGGACCTCGAACTCGAACCACGTCACGAACGGTGCGACGTCGGTGGCGATCAGCTTCGGGTCGTCAGCCTCGATCACCGCGAACCCGCCCTGTCCGTCGACCCGGCCGTAGAACCCGGTGAACGTGGCTGTCGGCGTCCACTTGCCGAACACCTGCAACGACCGGGCGACGGACTCCTCGGTGGAGTTCGACCTCGGTACCCATGACACGACGTACTTCATGACCGCTCCCTTCTTCGACGTTGTGCGGTCCTCTCGACGCTAGGCCGCGCGACCGGCCCGGGGCATCGCCCAGACGGGGTAGCGGTCCGCCGGGTTCCGACGGGCCGACCGCCGCGCCTGCCGGGCGTCGGGTCGTCCACGGCGTACCGTGCGGGTCATGCCGTGCGACTTCTGTGGGCGGGAGTTCGACCCGATCGCCACCCGGTGGCTCTGCCCCCACTGCCACATGAAGGCCAACTGCTGCGACGGCGCGCCCCTCGGGGCGTAGCCGCCGGCTCTTTCGACAGCCTCGGGCCGGCCGGCCCGAGGCTCGGTTGACGGTCAGAGGTTGCCGCGCAGGTCCTGCTCGCGCTCGATGGCCTCGAACAGCGCCCTGAAGTTGCCCTTGCCGAAGCCGAGCGAGCCGTGCCGCTCGATGAACTCGTAGAACACCGTCGGCCGGTCCCCCATCGGCTTGGTGAAGATCTGCAGCAGGTAGCCGTCCTCGTCGCGGTCGACGAGGATCCGCCGCTTCTTCAGCTCCTCGATCGGCACCCGCACCTCGCCGATCCGCGCGCGCAGCTCGGGGTCGTCGTAGTAGGAGTCGGGCGTGTCGAGGAACTGGATCCCGTGCTCGCGCAGGATGTCGACGGTGCGCAGGATGTCGCCGGTCGCGAGGGCGATGTGCTGGCAGCCCGCGCCGTCGTAGAACTCGAGGTACTCGTCGATCTGCGACTTCTTCTTGGCGATCGCCGGCTCGTTCAGGGGGAACTTCACCCGGTGGTTGCCGCTCGCGACCACCTTCGACATCAGGGCGGAGTAGTCGGTGGCGATGTCGTCGCCGATGAACTCGGCCATGTTCGTGAAGCCCAGGACCTTGTTGTAGAACTCGACCCACTCGTCCATCCGGCCCAGCTCGACGTTGCCGACACAGTGGTCGACCGCCTGGAACAGCCGCTTCGGGTGGCCCTCGCGCCGCGTCACGGTGGTGGTGGCGGCGACGTAGCCCGGCAGGTAGGGGCCGTCGTAGCGGGACCGGTCGACGAGGGTGTGGCGGGTCTCGCCGTACGTCGCGATGGCAGCCGTGCGGACGGTGCCGTGCTCGTCGGACACGTCGTGCGGCTCGTCCAGGATGGTGGCGCCGCACGCGCGGGCGTGCTCGATGCACCGGTCGACGTCGGGCACCTCCAGCGCGAGATCGACGACGCCGTCGCCGTGGGCGCGGTGGTGGTCGAGGGCGGGGCTGTCGGGGGTGACGCCGCCGGTGAAGACGAAGCGGGCCGAGCCGGAGCGCAGCACGTAGGACTTGCGAGTCGCGGGTGCCGGTCTCGGGACCGCGGTAGGCCTCCAGCTCCATGCCGAACGCGAGCTGGTAGAAGTTCGCGGTCTGGGTCGCGTTGCCCACCACGAAGCCGACGCAGTCCATCGCGGTCACCGGGAACGGGTCGCGGCTGGCGTCGTACTCGACGAGACCGACCAGCTGCTTGAGCTGGTCGAGGGTGAGACCCGCCTGCTCTTCTTCGTGGGTGAGGACGGTCAGCGTGGAGTCGGTCATGGTGCCAGCCTGCCCACCTGAGGCAATCTGTGCAACAGTACGTCGAAACACTGTGCAGATTGTCCACTCAGGAGCCGGTCATGGACACACTCGACGTCAGAATGCTCGATCTGTTCAGGCAGCAGCCCCGGATCGGCGTGCTGGAGGCGTCGCGCCGGCTCGGCGTCGCGCGCGGGACGGCGCAGGCGCGGCTCGACAAGCTGGTGGCGACCGGGGTCGTGACCGACTGGGGGCCCAACCTCTCGCCCGAGGCGCTCGGCTTCCCGGTGACGGCGTTCCTGACCCTGGAGATCCGGCAGGGCTCCGGCCACGACGCGGTCGCCACCCACCTCGCCGCGATCCCCGAGGTGCTCGAGGCGTTCACGATCACCGGCGCCGGTGACATGTGGGCGCGGGTCGTCGCGCGGTCCAACGCCGACCTCCAGCGGGTGATCGACCAGGTGCTGGCCGACCCCGGGATCGAGCGGTCGACGACCGTGATCGCGCTGGCCGACCAGATCCCGCACCGGGTGCTGCCGCTGGCGCGGGCGGCCGTCGCGCTCGGGGCCGTTCGCTAGCCGACGAGCGGGAACACCATGCAGGTGGACGTCGCGTGGGCGACCAGCCGGTCGGCGGCGTCGAAGACCTGCGCCTCCGCGAGCGACGTTCGACGGCCGCGCTGGACGACCTTGCCGACGGCGCGCAGGCGACCGGACTCGACGGTCACCGGCCGCAGGAACTTCACGGTCAGGTCGAGCGAGGTGTAGCGCTCCCCCGGCTCCAGCGTCGAGTGCACCGAGCAGGCGGCGGCGGTGTCGAGCATCGTGGCGAGCACGCCGCCGTGGACCGTGCCCAGCGGGTTGTAGTGACGGTGCTCGGGGTCGAGCCCGACCGAGATCGCACCGCGCTCGCCGCCGAAGTCCACCAGCCCGAGCGTCTCGGCGATCGGCGGGCGGCGGCAGGTCGCCGTCGAAGATCAGCCGCAGCTGCTCCATGCCGTCGAGGGTGGCGAGGTCCGGCTGGGTCTGCGTCATGGACCGAGCATCGCGCAGTCCTTGCTGGGTCTGTCAACAAGACCTAGCATGGGCGCATGACCGCACCCTCCGCCCGCCCTCGCCTACTCGACCGACAACTGCACGGTCGGCCGGGCGATGGCGATCCTCGGCGAGCGCTGGACGTTCGTCGTGCTGCGCGAGGTCTTCAACGGGGTGCGCCGCTTCGACGACATGCGCAGCCCACACCGGGATCCCCCGGCAGGTGCTGACCGACCGGCTCGCACGGCTCGTCGACGAGGGCATCCTGCGCAAGGAGCCCTACCGGCCGGAGGGTCAACGCACCCGGCACGAGTACCGGCTGACCACCATGGGCTTCGACCTCTACCCCGTGATGGTCGCCGTCAGCCAGTGGGGCGACCGCTACCTCGCCGGCCCCGAGGGCCCGCCGGTCGAGTTCGCCCACCGCGACTGCGGCAGCCGGTCGAGGTCAGCGTCACCTGCGGCGCCGGGCACGTGCTCGACGACCCCCGTGCCGGTCGTGCCACGGCCGAGTCGCGGCGCTCGGGCGTTCGCCGGCTGACGGTCAGCGCAGCTGGGCGGCCAGCTCGTCGGCGGCGGCGACCACGACCGGCCCGAGCTCGCCCTCGTCGAGGTCGACGAGGGTCACGATGCCGACGCTGGCCTCGAGCCCCTCGACCCCGCGCACGGGCGCGGCCAGGCCACGGGCCCCGGCCTCGAGCTCACCGGCGGTCGCGACGTACGGCGTGGTGGCGTCGTCGCGCAGCAGCAGGATCGCCTTGCCGGCGGCGCCGCGGTGGAGCGGGTGCCGAGCGCCGACCCGGTAGCTGACGTGGAAGTCGGTCCAGGACGGCTCGATCACCGCCAGCGCCAGCGCCTCGTCGCCCTCGGCGACCGTGAGGTGGGCGGTGCAGCCGACCTGCTCGGCCAGCCGCCGCAGCACCGGGATCGCGACGTCCCGGACGACCGGTTGCACCGCCGTGGCGACGTGCAGCACGCCGAGCCCGACGTGCAGCCGGCCCTGGCCGTCGCGGCCGGACCAGGGCATGCTGCTCGAGCGTGCTGACGAGCCGGTAGACGACCGTCCGGTTGATCCCCAGGGTCTCGGCCAGCGCCGTGACCGTGAGCCCGTGCGGAGCGCCCGCGAGCGCCATCAGCACCCGGATCCCGCGGTCCAGCGTCTGGGACGTCTCGGCCGCCATGGCGTGACTCTAGCGAGGTCGACCGGGAGGCCCGGGCCGCGTTCAGCGAGCGTCGCGTCCGCGCGCGGCCCACTCGCGGATCCGGTCGATCCGGCTCCGGCAGCTGGTCGGCGTTCGCGATCGCGGCGGCCGGGCCGCCGCAGTCCTTGCGCAGCGCCGCGTGCGTCTGACCGTGCGCCTGGCCGGTCCGGTGGTGCCACGCGGCCACCAGTCCGTTGAGCTCGCGGCGCAGCACCGCGAGCTGCTCGTGGGTCGAGACCTGCTCGACGGTGTCGGGCTCGGCCGCCGATCGCCGGCTGGCCCGCTCCTTCTGCCGGTGGTGCAACAGCTCCCGTACCTGGTCGGCCTCGAGCAGGCCGGGGATCCCGAGGAAGTCCATCTCCTCCTCCGACCCGACGTGCACGTCCCCCGCGTGGCCGAACGACGAGCCGTCGTAGAGCACGTGGTCGAACCGCGCCTCCGACCCGAGCGCCAGGTAGCCGGGGACGGCGAGCTCGTCGGAGGCGCCCTCCCCCGCCGCGGCGGCCGCCAGCAGGTCGCGCTCGGCGGCGAAGATGTCGTCCTCGTTCGTGATGACGCGACCGAGCACGTGGTCGCGCTGCGCTTCCAGCTCGGCGGCGAAGCCGAGCAGGGCCGGTGCCGACGGCAGGAAGATGGACGCGGTCTCGCCGCGAGCCCGGGCCCGGACGAACCGGCCGACCGCCTGGGCGAAGAACAGCGGGGTGCCGGTCGTGGTCGCGTAGACACCCACGGCCAGCCGGGGGACGTCGACGCCCTCCGACACCATCCGGACCGCGACCATCCAGCGCCGGTCGTTCTCGCCGAACTCGGCGATCCGCCTGGACGCGGCCTTCTCGTCCGACAGCACCAGGGTCGGCTTCTCCCCCGCGATCGTCGCGAGCAGCGCGGCATAGGCGCGGGCGGAGTCCTGGTCGGTGGCGATCACCAGGCCGCCGGCGTCGGGCACGTGCCGGCGCACCTCGGACAGCCGGCGGTCCGCCGCCGCGAGGACGGCCGGGATCCACGAGCCCTCCGGGTCGAGGGCGGTGCGCAGCGCCTGCGAGCCGAGGTCCTTGGTGAGGTGCTCGCCGAGTCGCGCCGACACCTCGTCACCGGCCCGGGTCCGCCACTGCATCTCGCCGGAGTAGGCCAGGAACAGCACCGGCCGGACGACGTGGTCGGCCAGCGCGTGGGCGTAGCCGTAGGTGAAGTCGGCGACGCTGCGTGGGATGCCGTCATCACCCGGGGCGTAGGACACGAACGGGATCGGGTTGACGTCCGAGCGGAACGGGGTGCCGGTCAGCGCGAGCCGCCGGGTCGCCGGCTCGAACGCCTCCCGGACGCCCTCACCCCACGACCGCGCGTCGCCGGCGTGGTGGATCTCGTCGAGGATCACGAGGGTCTTGAAGCGCTCGGTCCGGATCCGCAGTGCGAGCGGATTGACCGCGACGCCGGCGTAGGTGACCGCGATGCCGACGAAGTCCGGCGAGGTCTTCCCCTGCCCGGCTCGGTAGGCCGGGTCGAGCGGGATGCCGGCGCGGGCGGCGGCCTCGGCCCACTGGCTCTTGAGGTGCTCGGTCGGTGCGACCACGACGATCCGGTCGACGACCCGGCGGCCGATCAGGTCGGCGGCGACCGACAGCGCGAACGTCGTCTTGCCGGCCCCCGGCGTCGCCACCGCGAGGTAGTCGCGCGGCGCCCGCTCGGCGTAGTCGTGCATCGCCGCCGTCTGCCAGGCCCGCAGCGACGGGGCCGTCCCCCAGGCCGCGCGGTCGGGCCAGGCTGGTGAGAGGGGGACGGGCTCCAGCCGTCCCGTCACTGGGCGGAGTCCCCGTCCCCGTCTCCGGAGCCGCCGCCACCCGGCTTCATCTGGTCCCAGATCTCCTGGCACGACGGGCACACCGGGAACTTCTCCGGCGCCCGGCTCGGCACCCAGACCTTGCCGCAGAGCGCGACCACCGGGGTGCCCATGACCATCGCCTCGGTGAGCTTGTGCTTGTCGACGTAGTGGGAGAACCGCTCGTGGTCGCCCTCGTCGGTGGGGACCGTACGGCGGTCCTCGATCGTGTCGGTGCCGCGACCGAATCCGAGGAAGCTCATGGTGACCGGATCCTAGTTGACGATCTAGTTCAGGTCGGGATCGACGGGCCGCGTCGAGTGCCAGGCGAGCTCGCCGGGCTGGCGGCGCAGGACGTCGCGCCACAGGTCCTTGGGGTCCTCCCGGAACACGTCCGGCGGCTGCGCCGGGACGACGTACCAGCTGCCCTCTTCGATCTCGCCGCTCAGCTGGGCCGCACCCCAGCCGGCGTACCCGGCGAAGATCCGCATCCCGGACAGCGAGCCGTCGATCAGCTCGACGGGGGTGTCGAGGTCGACCACGCCGAGGGCGCCGGAGACCTCGCGGAAGCCGACCGGGACGTCGTCGCCGTCGCGCAGCCAGCCGACCGCCAGCGCGCCCTCGGTGCTGACCGGGCCGCCCTGGAAGAGCACCTCCGGCTGCGCCACCACCTCGCTCCAGTCGGACAGCACCTCGGCGACCGAGACCGGGGTGGGCCGGTTGAGGACGACGCCAAGGGCACCGCCCTCGTCGACGTCGAGCAGCAGCACCACCGTGTCGGCGAAGTTCGGGTCAAGCAGCTGCGGCGTGGCCACGAGCAGCATCCCCGGCTGCGGCGGCGTCGCGTCTCCCACCGCCCCATCATGGCCGACGGCGCCGCGTCCGTCAGGCGGCCGCCCGCGATCAGGCGGCGAGGACCACGCGGCCGCGAGCGCGTGCCTCGATCTCGGCACCCACCCGGGCGGCTCGAGGGTCGTCCAGCGTCGCCCGGCCGGCCATCACGGCCAGCAGCTCGTGCTCCTTGGCGGTCGCGGTGGCCATGGCGGCGGCCATCGCCTGGTCGAGCGGCTCCTCGCGGTGCCGGTCCACCACCGCCCGGATGCCGGGCAGCTCGCCGGCCGTCACGCGCCACGCGCTGACCACGGCCTGCTCCAGGTCGAGCGGCTGGCTCATCAGCTCCCGTTCGATCCGCCCGGCCAGCCGGGTGTGCCAGCGCAGCTGCAGCGCGCCGAGCAGGTCGAGCTCGTCGGCGAAGGCGGTGGGCACGCCCGCGACGTCCCAGGGCAGCGCTCCGTCCCGGCGGTCGTCGGCGACGGCGGTCACGTCGCGGAGGGTCTCGCCGCGACTGCGGAAGGCGTGCCAGGTCATGGGCTGCTCCTTCGGTCGAGTGACTCACATACCGTTGGTACGTACCCACAGTACGGTGTCATACCGAGAGTACGCAAAACGGGCCGGGGTGACGTGGCTCACCCCCGGCGGCCGGCGCGTCCTAGACTCGGCCGAATGAGCAAGGCTGCCGTCTCCAAGCTGGTCCCCCGGGTCCCCACGCGACGACAGCAGTACTCCGCCGCGACCCGCCTCGCCCTGATCGACCTGGGCGAGGAGCTCTTCACCGAGCACGGCTACGCCGCGACCTCCCTCGACGCCATCGTCGCCGGGGCCGAGGTCACCAAGGGCGCCCTCTACCACCACTTCAGCGGCAAGCAGGCCCTGTTCGAGGCGGTGTTCGAGCGGGTCGAGGCACGCGCGGCGAGCGCGATCCACGACGCGCTGCAGGGGCACGCCGACCCCTGGGAGAAGGCGCTCGCGGGACTGCGGGCGTTCCTCGAAGGTCGTGCAGCAGCCGGCCTACCGCCGGATCGTGATCCTCGAGGGGCCGGCCGTGCTCGGCTACGCGCGCTTCCGCGAGCAGGAGGAGCGGTCGACGTTCGCCAACGTCCTCGACATCGTCGGCTCGGTGCTCGAGGCCGGCCCCTGGCAGCTCGACGAGGAGATGACCGAGACGTTCACGCGGATCTTCTTCGGTGCGATGTCGTCGGCCGGCGAGTCGGTCTCGACCAGCGAGGACCCGATCGCGGCCGCGGCACGGGTCGAGACCGCGATCACGTTCATCCTCGCCGGGATCCAGACCCTCGCCGACACCGGCGTCGAGCTGCCCCGCGTCGGGTCCGACTGAGGCGCCGCCTCACCGGAAGGTGACGTTGCCGCCGGCGGCCGGCACCAGCTCCAGCCACACGTGACCGGCCGGCACCTCCAGCGTGCCCTTCTTCGTCGCGAGGGACAGCGGCTGGTCGAGGCCCCGCTTGCTCCACGTGGCGGTCACGACCCGGCCGTCGTGGAACAGGAACGCCTTGCCCTCCCCCTCCAGCTTGGTCTCCGGCACCGGGTTGCCGGCCGGGTCGCGGTAGCCGGCGTCGCCGACCTCGACCCGCAGCACCAGCACGGTGTCGGCCGGGAACTCGTCGCCCTCGGCGGCGTAGGTGTTCTGGTTGACGTAGCCGCCGTCCGCGAACGTCCAGTTGGTGACGTGGTTGCCGAAGTCGGCGGCGACCGTGGTCGCCTTCTTGCCCCTTGGCAGGTCCTTGGCGTCGCCCCACGGCAGGTAGTCGTCGGGCCGCGCCTCGGACTCGCCCTTGAACGTGTCGACCAGGGCCGAGAGGTCGGCCATCAGGTTGTACGGCGCGGTGCGGTCACTCGCCCGCGCGAACCCGGGCGCACCCTCGCCGTAGAACTTGATCCCGGCGTCGCTGATCCGGTTGATCGTGACCGGGGCGGCGCCGCTGGTCACGACCCGCGCGTCGACCGGCGAGACGATGCCGATGTCGCTGGCGCGCATCGACCTGACCGGGCCGACCTCGCCGGGGATGTCGGAGTAGAAGAACACCGCCAGCCGGGTCATGCCGCCCTCGACGAGCTCCTCCACGACCAGGTCAGCCGAGCCCAGCCCTCGCTGCGGGGCGCTCGAGTCGGTGTTGTCGATCTTCGTCACCATGACCGGGTGGGTTTGGGCCGAGCTGTCGTCGCCCTCGACGTCGAGGCCGGTCAGCGGCCAGGTCTGCTCGAGGGTCGAACCGCCGGCGATCTGCTGGGCCTCGGGGCCCTCGTCGGTCGGTGACTCCTCGTCACTGCCGCAGGCGGCCAGCACCAGGGTGGCGGCGAGGAGGGTAGCCGTGGTGGTCAGCATGCGGTGTGCGCGGAGGAGGCGCATGACAGCTCCGATCGGTGGTTCCGGGATGCGGGTCAAGTGTCCGTGGTGGCCAGCGACGGGTGGGGAAGGCGCGCCCGACCAAAGTCCACTGAGCCGCACGAGATTTCGCGGGCGAGCCGGCGCAGCTCAGTCGAGCCGCGCGCCGCCGTCGACGTACAGGGTCTGGCCGGTGATGTACGACGCCTCGTCACTGCACAGGAAGGCGGCGGCCGCCGCGATGTCCTCGGGGAAGCCGACCCGACGGACCGGGTTCGACTCGGCGTTCAGCTTGCGGAACTCCTCGACCGGGATGCCGAGCCGGGCCGCCGTGGCGTCGGTCATGTCGGTGGCGATGAAGCCGGGCGCGACCGCGTTGGCGTTGATGCCGAAGGGCCCGAGCTCGATGCCGAGCGTCCTGGTCAGTCCCTGGATGCCCATCTTCGCCGCCGAGTAGTTGGCCTGGCCGCGGTTGCCGAGCGCGGACACGCTCGAGAGGTTGAGGATCTTGCCGTACTTCTGCGCTACGAAGTGCTTCTGGGCGGCGCGCGTCATGAGGAAGGCCCCGCGCAGGTGCACACCGACGACGAGGTCCCAGTCGTCGTCGGTCATCTTGAAGAGCAGGTTGTCGCGCGTGATCCCGGCGTTGTTGACCAGGATGTGGATCGCGCCGAGCTCGGCGACGACCCGGTCGACGGCGCTCTGCACGCTGTCGGTCTCGCTGACGTCGCAGCCGATACCGAGGTGGCTCGTCTTGGGGTGGTCGGCGCCCGGCAGGGCGGCCGCCGCCTTCTTCGCGGCCGACTCGTCGAGGTCGATGACCGCGACGCGCGCCCCCTCGTGGGCGAACCGCTGCGCGATGCCGTACCCGATGCCGCGTGCGGCGCCGGTGATGACGGCGACGCGTCCGTCGAATCGGCCCATGGTGGTCACTCCTGACGTTCGAGGTGGTGCACGTACCGACCGGCAACTCTAGAACGCCGCCGGACGTACGGCGCGTGGGGGTCAGGACCGGTTCGGCCGCCGCGCGTCGTGGCGGAGGTCAGGAGGCCCCGGCCAGGGTGTCGAGGATCGTGGCGGAGATGTCGTCGGTCTCGGCGCGGTCGCGGGTGCTGACGGTGACCGTGACGACCTCCTCGTCGCGGGTCAGCAGGTAGGACACGCCCTCGATCGTGCGGTCGCCCACGGACAGCGAGTACCGCACGATCGCGGCGTCGCCGACCGGCGTGTCCTCGTGGGTGACCTCGAGGACCTCCGCGCCGATCGCGGCGAACTGGCTCTCGAGCTCGGCATCGTCCGGCAGCGCGCCGGTCTGGCCGAGCACGTTGATGTTGGACAGGAATCCCTGCTCCGGGCCCGCACCGTCGACGAGGAAGAGGTCGACGTCGCGGATCCTCTGCTCGAACTGCTCGCGGGTCAGGCCCAGCCCCTCGGCGAGGTCGTCGGCCTCGGCGTCCGGGATGTCGGCCTCGTCGGGGTCGAGCGAGTCCCAGCCCCCGGGAGCCTCGAACGAGATGCCGAGGGCCGACACCGTGTCCCCGGACTCGCTGCCCGCGCTGGCTCCCGACCCGCCCGTCGACGGCTCGGCCGACCCGCACCCGGTGAGGGCGAGGAGGACGGCGAGGAGCAGCGGGGCCACGAGCTGCCGAGGTCGGCGGTTCCGAGACATGCGCCCACCCTAGGCACAGATCGTCAGGACTGGTGCAGGGACGACCGGATCCGGGCCGCGACGTCGGCGGCCTCCGCGGCGTCGGCGTACGTCGTGCGGGGCCAGAAGAAGCCGCGGAGCCCGTCGCCCTTGGTCCGTGGCACCACGTGCAGGTGCAGGTGCGGCACCGACTGGCTCACGGTGTTGTTGATCGCGACGAAGCTTCCCTGCGCACCCAGCGCGTCCTTCATGGCGGTCGCGAGCCGCTGGGCGAGCGCGAGGAACCCGTCCCGCAGCCCGGCGGGGAGGTCCGGGAGCGTCTCCACGTGCTCGCGCGGCACCAGCAGCACATGGCCCTTGAACACCGGTCGGGTATCGAGGAAGACGACGAAGGCATCGTCCTGGTGGGCGACGTGGGCGTCGACGTCACCGGCGACGATCGCGCAGAACACACAGTCCACCCTGACCTCCTCGCGTCCGAGACTCGAAGACTAGTGACAGACGTCGTCGCCGCACGCCCGCGGCGCGATCACCCGGCTGCTGCCGGCGGGGACGTCGAAGTGCTGCGAGTCGCCGGTGCCGTAGGTCCAGCGGAAGCCGTGCGCCAGCATCACCTGCACGACGGCGTGCTCCCGTGACCGCCAGGCCACGCGGGCGTGCGAGCGGCTCGGCCACCAGGAGTTCGGCACCCAGCCGTGAGACGAGCGGTACGGGTTCTCCCAGGTGTTCAGGTCGAGCGATCGCCCCCAGGAGTGCGGCGACCGCACACCGGGTCGGCCGACGACGTCGCGGCAGTTGAAAGCCGAGGTGTTCCCGGCCGCCATGGAGCTGTAGTCGTCGGCCCCCTGGAGCCGGCGCGACCACCCGAACCGGTCGACCCGGTACATCGAGCGGACAGGCAGCTTCCGTGCGTAGAGCGCCTCCAGCGCGCCGCGCATGTTGTCGACCGCGTCCGTGCGGGCGACCAGCTCGCCGCGGTAGCGGTAGCCGTCGTACCCCCAGTAGTTGATGCGCAGCAGCCGCAGCCCGGAGCGCCCGACGGGACAGCCGGCGTGCCACGACCGGCCGGTCATCTGCCGCCAGACCCGGTCGGGGATCCGCGACACCGAGGCGTCGGCGCCGGCCCCGGTGGCCCGGTCCTGGCGCGGCAGGTCCACCCGCGGCCGCGGTGCGCCCGCGGGCAGGCGCACCCGCGAGCCGGGAGGCAGGTTGTCGACCCGGTGCACGCGGCTGCGGTCGCCGGTGGCCCAGTCGAGCCGGGGCGCGGTCGCCCGCCAGCGGGTGTCCTCGCGCGGCGTGACGTGCACGAGCGCCCGGCCGTCGCTACCCGTACGGACCCGGCGGAAGACCCGCCAGTCGTCGCCGCCGTTGCGGCGCCACAGCCGGACTCGGCCCGGCACCGGCAGCCCGCTGCGGGTGCGCCACCGGACCCGCACCGCCACGGACTGCTCGTCGACCACCCGCTTCGGCCCGCCGACGGACACCACGGTCTGCCGTCGGCGGAGCGGTGCCCGGTAGGCGCCGCTGCTCGCGGCGTCGTGCAGCTCGTCGCCGTCGAACGTCGCGCGGAACACGTTGTCGTCGGCGTCGCGCGCCAGCGCCTGGTGCAGCGTGGCCCGGCCGTCCTTGTCGGTGGTGACCACTGCCACCTCGGACCACGCGCCGTCGACCCGGCGCTCCACGGCCACGGCGGCGTCGGCCACCGGCGACCCGCCGCCCTGCTCGGAGAGCGTGACCACGAGCGCGGTGTCGATGTGGGCGTACCGCGGGGCCGAGTCGATCGTGAGGACGGTCGGCGACGCGCCCACGGCGTGCGCCGACGGCGAGCCCAGCGCGAGCACGCCGACGAGGACCAGCGCTGCGAGGCGCCCGAGAGACATGGCCACGATTGTGCCTCAGGCGGGCTGCCCTCCGGTCAGCCCGCGCGGGTGACCGCTACCTGGTCGCCGACCTCGTCGAGGTGTCGCAGCGCCTCGCGGTAGGACGCGAGCGCCGAGGTCTCCGTGTAGGTCACCCCGTTCGCCTCGCAGAAGCGACGCACGACCGGCTGCGCCACCCGGAGGTTGGGCCGAGGCATGCTCGGGAACAGGTGGTGCTCGATCTGGTAGTTGAGGCCCCCCAGCACCAGGTCGGTCACCGGTCCGCCCCGGACGTTGCGGGACGTCAGCACCTGCCGGAGCAGCGGGTCGGCCGCCTCCTCGGGCGTCGGCAGAGCCATGCCCTTGTGGTTGGGCGCGAACGCGCACCCGAGGTAGAGCCCGAGCAGACCCTGGTGGACGGCGACGAAGACGAGCGCCTGCAGCCACGTCATCGTGGTGACGACGAGCACGGCGTAGGCGACGAAGTGGACGGCGAGCAGGACCGCCTCGGTCCCCCGGTGGCGCAGCCCCGGCCGCAGCACCGCCCGGACACTGGTCACGTGGAGGTTGATCGCCTCGAGCAGCAGCAGCGGGAAGAACAGCCACGCCTGGTGCCGGGTGAACCAGCCGGCGGCTCCGCGTCGCGTGGACGCGCTGTCGGGGTCGAAGACGAAGATGCCCGGGTGGACGTCGGGGTCGGACCCGACCTCGTTCGGGTGGGCGTGGTGGGCGTTGTGCTTGTCCACCCACCACCCGTGACTGAGGCCGGTCAACAGGTTGGCGAAGACGAAGCCGAGCAGCCGGCTGGTGCGCGCCCGGCGCGCGACCTGGCGGTGACCGGCGTCGTGGCCGAGGAACCCGAGCTGGGCGAACACGACCGCCATACCTACGGCGGCGATCATCAGCCACCACGACTCGCGCACCAGGATCATCGCGGTCACGAGCAGGCCGAGGGCCAGCAGGTGCGTCGTGGTGGTCATCGCGTAGTAGCCCGGCCGCCGCCGCAGCAGGCCGAGCTCGCGCACCTCGGCTGCCAGCTCGGCATAGCCCTGGCGTGCGGCTGTCACGGGTTCGTTGACAAGGGACATCCCAACTCCATCCGGATGGCGGAACGCCACCGGGGTCCTGGGAGGCTGGTGCGAGTGTAACCCCCCGGGCCGGTCACTCCTTGGGGACGGGAACCTCGCTCACGGGCGTGATGGTGCTGGAGCACCGCCGGAAACCCGGCCAGAGGAACCGGTGCAGGGCGTCGACGTCGTCGGCCTCGACCACGAGGAACAGGGTGTGCTGGGCGTTGGCGCCGTAGCGTCCGACGAGCCGGACCCCGGGCACGGTGTCGTCGAACAGGGAGTTGGAGCCGCCCTCGTCGCGAGGGCACTGGTCGGGCGTGTGGACCTGCGTGACGTGGAAGAGCACCGGATCTCCTAGGTGTCGTGACGACCCTGCCCCCCGGGTGCCGTCAGGTGGGTGGCGTTCCCCGGAGGGTAATCCCGGGTTGCGGGTCCTGGACAGGGTCGCCCCGGGCACACGAAACGGCCCGAGGCCGAGCGGGTGCGCTCGGCCGCGGGCCGTACATGGGTGCGTCGTGGAGCTGGCGGGAATCGAACCCGCGTCCTCGAGCGTCGAACCAGGTCTTCTCCGGGTGCAGTCAGTGACATCGCTTTTCTCAGCCCCGGCGCTGGCACTGACACCTCGCCGACGGGCTCAGTCAGGAAAGAGTCCCGCTCACCCCTCCTGACAGGAGATGAGCAGCAAGTCCTCTAGATGAGGCCTGGGTCCGGGACGAGGACGGGTGCCCGGTCAGACCCTTCGATCACCGCTCAGGCGGCGAGAGCGAAGTCGTTGCGATTGGAGTCGGCAACTATAGGTTTCCAGCGATCGTTTACGAGATGACGCTGGCTTCTCGACCCGCTTCTCCTGGAACTAACGTCCCAAGTCGAAACCGATCAGCCCCTCTGGAGTTGTCAACGTTCCCACTGTACGTGGCAACGCCGACCAGGTCTCCATTCATTCCGCCGCGCAGGGGGTCAGCGGCACCACTGGGTGGCGATGACCGACGGGTCGTCGCCCTGGATGAGGTCGATCCCGGCTGCCTGCGCGATCCGAGCGACGTCGGCCGTGTTGACCTGTACGGTCGCCACGACCGCGCCGAGGGCGCGCACGGCGCTGACGGTCAGGGGCTTCCAGTGGGAGCGCGGCAGCGCGACGAGGTCCACGCCCTCGGCAGCCACGTTCGTCTGGATCCGGCTGGCGGACCAGGCCTTGGGGTAGCGCCAGAACGTCGAGGCGTCCGGGTGCCGCAGCCGCATCTCGTCCTGCGCGATCGCGCCGCCGAAGTAGACGACCTCCGGTCGCGGATGAGCCTGGGCCGCGGCGTACAGCGTGTCGAGGGTCTGGGCGGCATAGCCGGCGCTCTTGATCCTGCCCCACTTGTTGATCGTGACCATGATCGGGACGTTGAGCTCCGCGGCCCGGGCGATCAGCTCGGTGGTCAGGTAGATGTGGTCGCCGTAGAGGTACGGCAGTGCCAGGATCTCCTCGTAGGTCAGCTGGTTCACGAACGCCGTCGACGCGCCGCCCGTGAGCCGACCGAGGGTCGCGTCGTGGATCGCGGCAAGCTGGCCGTCCTTGGTGACGTTGACGTCGATCTCGACGAACCCGTAGGGGGCATTGCCGTCGACACCCGCCGCCTGGTTCTCGGTGCCCTGGTAGAGGCCGCGGTGGGCGATGGCGGTGCAGTGGTTGGTGCCGTCGTTCGCCTGCGCCTGGGGGGCCACCAGCGCCACGACCGGCAGCGCCAGCGTCAGTAGTCCCGCCGCACACCGCAGCGTCGCGCGCGTGATCCGCATCCGTGCTCCCCCGTCTAGACCTTCTAGAGACAGTCTCGTCGGTGTCCCCCACGGGCCACCCACACCGGGGGAACAGCCGGTCCTCGGTTCGCGGCCGCCTAGTCCGGGATGCCCTTGAGGTGGCGTCCGAGCGCCTGCTCCTTCTCCCGGTTGGCGGTCCGCTCGGCGATCGCGTGGCGCTTGTCGTAGGCCTTCTTGCCGCGGGCCACGCCGATCTCGACCTTGGCGCGGCCGTCCTTGAAGTAGAGCGCCAGGGGGACGAGCGTGAAGCCCTTCTCGGACACCTTCCGGTCGATCTTGTCGATCTCGGAGCGGTGCAGGAGCAGCTTGCGCTTGCGGCGGGCGCTGTGGTTGGTCCAGGTCCCCTGGGTGTACTCGGGGATGTGCACGTTGAGCAGCCAGGCCTCACCGCGGTCGATCTCGGCGAAGCCGTCGGCGAGGGAGGCCCGCCCCTCGCGCAGCGACTTCACCTCGGTGCCGACCAGGACCAGCCCGGCCTCGAAGGTGTCGTCGATGTGGTAGTCGTGGCGCGCCTTCTTGTTCTGCGCGACGACCTTGCGCCCCTGCTCCCTGGCCATCCCACCATCTTCGCAGGCGACCCCAGCCTCAGAGCCAGTTCATGGGGTCCACGGTCGCCCCGTCCACCATCACCGTGAAGTGCAGGTGGCACGCGGTCGACCAGCCGGTGCTCCCGGAGTAGCCGACGGTCTGGCCGCGCGAGACTCGCTGGCCCGGGCTCACGGTGTCCGAGGACAGGTGGTTGTAGATGATCGTGAGGTTCTTCCCGTTGACGCGGCCGACGTAGATGATGACGCGGTTGCCGTACGTCGATGAGTAGTACGTCGACACCACGCGGCCACCCGCGGCCGCCGGCAGCCGGACGCCGCAGCCGCCCCCGAAGTCGGTCCCGTTGTGAAGCGCGTAGTAGCCGTAGATCGGGTGCGTCCGATAGCCGTAGGGCGAGGTGACGTACCCGCCCACCATCGGCCAGTCGAGGAAGCCGCCGGCGTTGGTGCTGATGTTCGGACGGTTCGCCCTCGCCGCCTGGATCGCGATCAGCCGCGTGATCCGCTTCTCCTCCTCACGCAGCTCGCGCAGCTCGGCCCGGTCCTGGCGCTTGGCACGGAACGCCATCCGCTTGGCGTCGGACCGTTCCCCGACGACCTCCTGCACCCGCTCGCGCGCGGTGCGCGCCTCGGCAGTGAGGTCCTCCATCACGAGCAGGTGCTCCGCGGCCGCCTCGCGCGCCAGCTCGACCGCGGCCTCGGCGTCCTCGAGCTGGCCCTGCCGGACCTGCAGCAGCACCTCGGCGGCCCGCAGCTCGTCGTACTCCCGGGTCTCGCGGCCCACCATCACCTGCTGGCCCTCCTGGGTCCAAGTCAGGTCGGCGGAGCTCTGCGCGGTGAGCATCGAGGAGAACGCCCGCAGCTCCGGGTCGCCCTCCTGGTAGATCGAGGTGATCATGTCGGTCACGGCGTCGCGCTGGTCGGACAGGTCGGCCCGGCCGGCCTCGAGGTCGGCCTGGGCACGGTCGAGCCGCTCCTGGGCGAGCAGCAGCTTCGCCTGCATCTCGCGGTCGCGCGCGCGGGCGTCGAACAGCCGGAGGCGGGTGTCGCGCAGCTCGCGCTTGGCCTCGGACAGCTGGGCCTGCGCCGCCTGGAGCCGGGCGAACGCGCGGTTCAGGCGGTCGCTGGACTCCTCCAGCGCGTGGTCGGCGTGCTTGATCTGCCGCTCGACCTTCTGCCGCTTGTCCTTGAGGTCGTCAGCGTGGGCCAGGGGGATGCTGACCGCGCCGATCGCCAACATGCTCGCGACGCCTGCCGCGGCCAGGCGGCGGCGTGCGGTACGGGGGAAGAAGCGCACCGGTCTGCCTTCGATGTTCGGGGAAGTGAACGCATCGAACGTAACCGAGCGAGGTCAGACTTTGAGGTATTTGCGTGTCAGCACGAGTGTCGGGAGCAGGGTCAGCACCGGGCCGAGGATGCCGACGACCGCCAGGGCGTACAGGAACTCCTCCCGGCCGACCCACGGGATGAAGCCCACGAAGTCCTCCAGCCGTCGGTGGACCCCGAACCACATCGCGGCTGCCATGGCGCCGCCGGCCAGGGCCACGCCGATCAACGCCGTGACCACCGCCTCCAGCAGGAACGGCAGCGCGATGTAGAGGGTGGAGGCACCCACCAGCCGCATGATGCCGATCTCCTTGCGGCGGGCGAGAGCGGCCAGCCGGATGGTGTTGGCGACCAGCAGCAGCGCGGCGATCACCAGGAACGCCGCCGTCGCGAGGGCACCCCACTGCATCGCCTCGATCCCACGGAGGATCGGGCCGACCACCGCCCGCTGGTCGCGGACGGAGCTCACCCCGGGCATGGTGCGGACCTCGCTGGTGACGCCCTCGAACTCGTCGGGGTCCTCCAGCGTGATCCACAGCGACACGGCCATGTCGTCGGCGGTCGCGGCGGCGTTGCGGCCCTCGAAGCGCTCGGCGCCGAACAGCTCCTTGACCTTCTCGAACGCCTCCTCCTTGGACTCGACGTACCAGCTCGAGACCTCGGCGTTGCGGTCGAGCACGTCCTCGACGGCCTGCTGCTGTGCGGTCGTGACCTCGGTGGGGCAGGCCGGGTTCTCGTCGCCGTCGCGACAGAGGAACACGGTGATCTGGAGCTCGTTGCCCCACTGGTCGCCGGCGCGGATCGCCTGCTGGTTGAGCAGGACGCCGAGACCGACCAGGGTGAGCGACACGAAGAGGGTGAGGATCACCGCGACGTGCATGGACAGGTTCCGTCGGAGGCCCTGTCCGAGCTCGGAGAAGACGTAACGCAGCTGCATCGGGGAGGAGGTCTCGCTCTCTTCTGGTGCCGGGTGGTCAGTGCTGGAAGCCGTAGACGCCCTGCGCCTGGTCACGCACGACGCGACCGCCCTCCAGCTCGATCACGCGCTTGCGCATCTGGTCGACGATGCCGGAGTCGTGGGTGGCCATCACGACGGTGGTGCCCGTCCGGTTGATCCGGTCGAGCAGCTTCATGATGCCGACCGACGTCGCGGGGTCGAGGTTTCCGGTGGGCTCGTCGGCGATCAGGATCATCGGGCGGTTGACGAACGCGCGGGCCACGGCGACCCGCTGCTGCTCACCACCGGAGAGCTCGTCGGGCATCCGCTCACCCTTGCCGTCGAGGCCGACCAGCTCGAGGGTCTCGGGCACGAGGGTGCGGATCTCGGCGGCGGACCGGCCGATCACCTGGAGGGCGAACGCGACGTTCTCGGTCACGTTCTTGTTCTGGAGCAGCCGGAAGTCCTGGAACACGGTGCCGATCTGGCGCCGCAGCCGCGGCACCTTCCAGCCCGCGAGCCGGTTGATCTCCTTGCCGGCGACGTACACGCGGCCGGAGGTCGGCCGCGACTCGCGCAGCACGAGGCGGAGGAAGGTCGACTTGCCCGAGCCGGAGGCGCCGACGAGGAAGACGAACTCGCCCTTCTCGACGTCGACGGTCACGTGGTCGAGGGCGGAAGTGCCCTGGCCGGGGTAGGTCTTGACGACCTTGTCGAAGCGGATCACCGGGTCGAGGGTAGTCCAGCGCGCCAGCGGCCCCCCAAACGGCGCCGACCCGGGCGTGCCGCTCGAGACCTAGAGTTGCGGGATGCGGTGGGCGGCAGCAGCGGCGTTGGTGCCCGTGCTGCTGGGCGGGTGCAGCCTGGTCGAGGGCTCCCCCGAGCCGGAGCCGGACGCCGAGCCGACCACGCTCACGTCGTACGACGCGAGCGAGGCGGCGGTCGTGCGAGGGCCGTTCTGCGATCGGGTGTCCCCCACCGGGGTGGAGCACGCGCTCGGCGCGGTGCCCGAGGACGGCGAGCGGTGGGAGAGCGGCGACCGGGTGCGACTGCCCGGACGGCAGCCGAGACCGGGTGCACGAGTTCGGCTGCCGGTGGACGGGCGAGGACGGGTCGGTCGCCACGGCGTACCTCTTCGTGCCGCCGGTGTCGCCGCGACAGGCCCGCTCCCTCGCACGAGCGTCGGTCGGGACCGGCTGCTCGACGTTCGCCGCGCAGGGCTTCGGTCGACCGAGCGTCGCCACCCGCTGCGTCGGCGAGGACGCCACCACCGAGCTCGCCTACCGCGGCCTGTTCGGCGACGCGTGGGTCGTCTGCTCGTTGGAGGCGCCGGGCGACCCCGCGAGCCTGCCGACCCGCGCCAGCGCCTGGTGCGTGGAGGTGCTGGAGGCCACCGGCTCCTAGGCGAGGCCGAGGCGCTCGAGCACCTCGTCGGCGATGGCGGCAGGCGACTGGTCGACGTCGACCGTGATCCCAGCCTCGTCGTCGGCCAGCGGCTCGAGCGTGGCGAGCTGGGACTCGAGGAGCGACGGCGGCATGAAGTGCTCGCGGGCCGTCATCCGTTCGAGGAGCAGGCCCTTGTCGCCCACGAGGTGCACGAAGCTGGTGAGCTCGCCGCCGGTGCGGAGCACGTCGCGGTAGGGCCGGCGCAGTGCTGAGCAGCTCGTGATCGTGGGCCGCCCGGCGCGGTCGTGCTCGCGCGCCCACGCCGCGAGCCGGCCGAGCCACGGCATCCGGTCGGCGTCGCTGAGCGGATGGCCGGCGGCCATCTTCTCGACGCTCTCGGGCGAGTGGAAGTCGTCGCCCTCGGCGAACTCCCAGTCCAGCCGCTCGTTGACCGCGCGGGCCGCCGTGGTCTTGCCCGAGCCCGACACCCCCATGAACACCAGGTGCGGGACCGCGCGGTCGGGACCGGTCACGGCACGACGTACCAGAGCACCAGGGCGATCGCGAAGATCGACAGTCCGAGCGTGGTCTCCATGACCGTCCAGGTGCGCAGCGTGGTCTTCACGTCCATCCCGAAGAACCGGCTGACGAGCCAGAAGCCGGAGTCGTTGACGTGGGAGAGCACCGTCGCGCCGGCCGCGATCGCGAGCACCAGGCACACCAGGTCGACCGACGAGAGGTCGGCGGCCGCGGCGGCGGTGCTGAGGAGCCCGGCCGTCGTCGTCAGCGCCACCGTGGCCGAGCCCTGCGCGACCCGCAGCAGCGTGGCGATCACGAACGCCGAGACGATCAGCGGCAGCCCGAGGTCGGCCAGCGCGTCTGAGAGGGCGGTGCCGATCCCGCTGTGTCGGAGCACGCCCCCGAACATGCCGCCCGCGCCGGTGATCAGGATGATCGCGCAGATCGGGCCGAGCGCGTCGTTGAGGATCGTCTCGACGTTCGCGGCGGACCGGTTCCTGGTCCCGAGCGAGTACGTCGCGAAGAGCAGCGTGATCAGCAGCGCGACCGGCGTCTGGCCGATGAAGACCCCCGCGTCGACGACGGTCGACTCACCGATCGAGCCGGACGTGAGAAGGGTGCTGAGGATCGTGTTGATCCCGATGAGCACCAGCGGGAGCAGCAGCACGAGCAGCACCAGAGCCGAACCCGGGCGGGGCCGCGTCCGGCGCCTCTTCCGGATCGTCGACCTTCCGTCCCGTGAGGAGCGAGTCGTCGATCGGCACGAACACCTTGCCGCCGTACACGCGGGTGAAGGTGTAGACGCCGACGTACCAGGCCGCGACGGCCACCGGCGCACCGATCAGCAGGGTCAGGCCGATGCTTGCCTCGAGCTCGGTGGCCGCGGTGACCGGGCCGGGGTGCGGCGGCACGATCGCGTGCATCGCGGCGAACGCGCCGGCCGCGGGCAGCGCGTAGATCAGCACCGAGCCGCCGAACCGTCGGGCGACCGAGAAGATGATCGGCAGGAACACCACGAGGCCGGCGTCGAAGAAGATCGGGAACCCGAAGAGGAGCGCGGCGACGCCGAGCGCGAACGGCGCCCGCTTCTCGCCGAACGTGTTGATCAGGGTGTCCGCGAGCACCTGGGCACCGCCGGTGACCTCCAGCAGCCGGCCGATCATCGCGCCGAGCCCGACGAGCAGCGCGACCGCGCCGAGGGTCTTGCCGAAGAAGTAGGTACTGACGAAGGCGACGTCAGCGAGTGGGATCTGGGTCGCGATCGCGGTCAGCAGGCTGACGACCACCAGCGCGATGAAGGCGTGCACCTTCAACTTGATGATCAGGAACAGCAGCACCAGCACGGCGACGGCGGCGATGGCGAGCAGGACACCGGCGCCATAGGCCGGTGCGATGGGTGTCGGATCCACGAGACCTCCGGGTGTGGGCGTCTCTCGACCCTAGGGGAGGTCAGGCGTCCGCGGCCACCTTGTCCGCGCCGGCTCGCCACCGGATCCCGGCCTCGAGGAAGTCGTCGAGCTCGCCGTCGAAGACCGCCGACGGGTTGCCCGTCTCGTAGCCGGTGCGGAGGTCCTTCACGATCTGGTACGGGTTGAGGACGTAGTTGCGCATCTGGTCGCCCCACGAGGCGGCGACGTCGCCACGCATCTCGTCGAGCTGGGCCTTCTCCTCCGCCTTCTTCAGCGCGAGCAGCTTGGCCTTGAGGACCACCATCGCGCTGGCCTTGTTCTGCAGCTGCGACTTCTCGTTCTGGCACGAGACGACCAGGCCGGTCGGGATGTGGGTCAGCCGGACCGCCGAGTCCGTCGTGTTGACGGACTGGCCGCCGGGGCCGCCCGACCGGTAGACGTCGACCCGGATCTCCTCGTCGGGGACCTCGATCTCGTCGGTCTGCTCCAGCACCGGGACCACCTCGACGGCGGCGAACGACGTCTGGCGCCGGCCCTGGTTGTCGAACGGGCTGATCCGGACCAGTCGGTGGGTGCCGGCCTCCACGGACAGGGTGCCGTAGGCGTAGGGCGCGTGGATCGCGAACGTCGCGGACTTCAGGCCCGCCTCCTCGGCGTACGACGTGTCGAAGACCTCGACGGTGTACTTGTGCTGCTCGGCCCAGCGCGTGTACATCCGCATCAGCATCTCGGCGAAGTCGGCCGCATCGACCCCGCCCGCGCCGGACCGGATCGTGATGAGGGCCTCGCGGGCGTCGAACTCGCCGCTGAGCAGGGTGCGGATCTCCAGGCTCTCGACCGACTTCTTGATCCGGCCGAGCTCGCGCTCGGCCTCGGTCAGGGTCTCGGCGTCGTTCTCGTCGCGGCCGAGCTCCACCATCAGCTCGAGGTCGTCGATCCGGCCCGCGAGAGCGGTGAACCGGTCGAGGTCACCCTGCAGCAGCGAGAGCCGGCCGGTCACGCGGGTCGCGTTCTCCTGGTCGTCCCACAGGTCGGGGGCGGCGACCTGCTCGCCGAGGTCCGCGATCTCGGCGCGCATGTCGTCAAGGTCGAGCACCTGGCCGATGGTCTTCATGGTCGCCCGGAGCTGCTTGATCTCGGAGTCGAAGTCGGGTCCCGCCACAAGACGCCACGTTACCGCCGGACCGCCGGCCCGCCCCTATCGGTGGCCGAAGACCTGCGCGGCGTACGGCGTGCCGCTGTCGGAGCGCCGCATCGCCATCCCGAGGATCCGGAAGCTGGGCTCGAGGATGTTGGCGCGGTGGCCCTTCGACCGCATCCACGCCCGGACGACCTGGCGGCCGGTCGGGTAGCCGTAGGCGACGTTCTCTCCGGCACCGGTCAGGCCGCAGCGGTTCAGGACCCGGCCGAGGTCCTGGTGGAACATCCGGTCCTGGTTGGCCATCCGCCGGGCCTGCCTGACCGCGAACCGCTGCACGCACTTCCCCTGCCGCAGCCGCACGAGGTCGTGAGCCTCGCGCTTGTTGTTGGTCGCCGCGCGCGCCTGCTTCTGGTACCTGGCGACGGTCTGCGTGACCCCCTCCTCGACCTGCGCGTGCGTCGCGGCGGCAGGCAGCAGGGTGGCGAGCAGGGTCAGCAGCAGGACGGCGGGGATGGTCCGGGAGCTCACGGTGATCTCCTGTTCAGGGGGCGGCGGGAGGTCGTCCAGACGGTACGTCGGCCCCCTCGCGTCCCGCCAGCCCGTACCTCTAGTCGGACGGGCCGAGCGTCGGTGCGCCGGGCTCCGCGCCCGCTGGTTCCTTGAGCTCGACGAAGATCGCGTGGGTGTCGGTGTCCCCGATGTTCTCCCCCGCGTGCTCCTGGGCAGCCAACCACCGGACCTCGCCGGCGGTCAGCTCGACGTCGCGCTGCTCGCCGCCGGCGTGGAGGCGCCGCCGGAAGGTGGACAGCGTGTACATCACGCTGTCGGGGTGGGCGTGCGCCTGCGTCCTGGTCCCGGGGATGTCGCGGTACTCCAGGACGCGGACCCGGTCGTTCTCGAAGATCACGCGGTACTGCTCGGGGTTGGTCTCGACCGGGTCCTGGCTCATCGCAGCAGGATGGCACGGCCACTCAGGCGATGCGCGCGTGCGCGTCGAGCCAGGCGACGACGGCATCGCTGAACGCGTCGCCGGACGGCGGCGCGTGGCCGCCGCCGGCGACTGCCCACAGGGCGACCTCGGAGCCGCCGTCGCAGCCGACCGCCCACGACGTCCGGGCCGTCTCGGCGCCAGGAAGCGCCGGGTCGGCGTCGATCGGATCGCCGGGCTCGCCGCCGCGGTCGCAGTGGTCGAGCGCCGCCCACCCGGTCACGGTCTCCACCGCCGAGGGGTACGTCGCGCCGCTGATGATCGAGCCGCCGCCGAAGCGGATCGTCTCGTCGGCGGTGCCGTGGACCTCGAGGACGCTGACCCCCCGGCTGGGAGCGCACGCCGCGGGGTCGCCCGCCCGGGCGCCGGCGAACGAGACGACGGCGGCCAGCTGGTCGGCGTGGTCGCACGCCAGCCGGTGCGCCAGGAACCCGCCGTTGGAGACGCCGACCGCGAAGACCCGGCCGGGGTCCACGGCGTACTGCTCCCCCACCTCGTCGATCAGCCTGCTCACGTAGGCAGAGTCGTCGACGTCCCGGCCGTCGGCGTTGCAGCAGGCGTCGGTCGCGTTCCAGAACTGCCGGCCCATCGAGTCGGCGGTGCCCTCCGGCAGCGCGAGCAGGAAGCCGTGCTCCTCGGACGCCGCCGCGAGCCCGAGCTGGTCGGCCACCCGGTCGCCGTCACCGCCCCAGCCGTGCAGCGCCACGACGAGCGCGGTCGGGGTCCCGTCGTACGTCGCCGGCACCTGCAGCCGAAACGGCCGGTCGGCCAGGTCGACCGCGCCGGTGGTGCCCGGAGCTACAGGTCCTGGCGTGTCGTCGGTGCCCGACGCGCACCCGATCAGGAGGGCCCAGCACCCGAGCGCGAGGGCGAGCCGGAGCCGCGCGTGTCCCGCCACGAACGACTCCCCCCGCTTCCGGACGGCCTGGCGGCCCTCTCGGTAGAACCATTGTCACGCGCGGGCCGGCGGCGGCGTAGACGAACCACCTACTGGTCGAGGACGACAGTCGCGGCGCCGCTCGCGGAGATCGAGGCATGCTCGGGTATGCCCGGGGCCGTCAGCGGCAGGTCGAGCGGCGCGCGCAGCGTGACCACCACGGCGTCGCGCGAGGGGTCGATCCGGACCCCGAACATCAGGCCGGGGTACTCGCCGTGGGCGCCGCTCGTCCCGCAGGAAGTCGGCGACCGCGGCGTGCGCGGCCGCCCGTCGCTGCTCGAGACGGGCGTCGCTGCCAAGGCCGTCGTACAGCTCGTCCTCGTCGGCCGAGCCGGCGTCGGCGCCGGCGAGCGCGGCACCGTCGGCGACGGTCAGCAGCGCCTGCCGCTGGAGGTACGCCGCGGTCACGTCGACGACCGCGGCGATCGCCATCAGCAGCACGACCGCCAGTCCGACGATGAGCAGCGTGGTCTGGCCCCTGTCGTCGCGCCTCATCCGGTGTCCCGGAACTGTCCGATCGGGACGGTGTGGGTCGAGTCGAGCCGGAAGCTGGGCGCGTCACCGCCGAGCAGCCCGGGCAGCAGTGGCAGGTCGACGCCGTGCCAGACCCGGACCGTGACCACCGAGCCGGCCCGGTGGCAGCCGCCGTCGCAGCTGACGCTGAACCGGAAGTCCTGGTCGTCGCCACCCTGGTCGACGAGCGCCTGGCGGATGGCCGCCCGGGCCTGCTCCCGTCCCGCCACGTCGGTGTCGGCGAGTGCGTAGGCGCGGGCCGCCGACCGCGCGGCGGACGTCACCGCGAACGCCCCGCGCTGCACCTCGAACACCGAGAGCACGATCCACAGGAGCGGGACGAGCAGCAGCAGCCCTAGCCACACGATCTCGACCACCGCCGAGCCCTCGTCGCGGCGCAGGCGCCTCACGGTGTCTCCTCGACGGCGTGGCCCACGACCTCGACCGAGACTCCCGGCCCACCGAGGCCCAGCGCCGGGACGGTCGCCCGGACGACGACCGCCACGGTGGGTCGGCCGTCGACGCTGACCAGCCGGGCGTCGACGTGCTGCGCGAACCGGCCCGCCACGGCGCCGCGGACCTGCTCACGGGTGCGCTGCTCGCCGGCGGCCAGGTCGTGGTCGAGCGAGGCGGCGTGGCGGGCACCCTCGGCGGCGGCGTTCGCCAGGGTGTTGCGCACCAGCATCACCAGCCCGACCTGCAGGATGCCGAGGAACAGCGGGATCAGCACTACCAGCACGAGCACGAAGTCCACGACCGCGGACCCGCGCGACGACCGGTGGCCGCGGTCGCGCACGGGTCAGCTGACCTTGCGCAACGCGTCCCGCACGAGCTCGCGCAGCTCGCCCTTCGCGACCCCGTAGATGATCGCGACCAGCCCCGCGGTCATCACCGTGATCAGCACCCACCCGGGCACGTCACCGCGGTCGTCCCGCTCCCGCGGCAGGGTGAGGGCCACGTAGCAGCGGGTCATCCACCAGCTCATCCGGTCCATGTCGTCGACTCCTTCTCTCCGAGGTCAGGGATGGGTTCAGGGGCTTGTGAGCGACAGCCCGACGAGGCCGGGCCAGAACGCGAAGAACACGGTCACCGGGAGGATCAGGAACACGACAGGCACCATCATCACGACCTCCTTGCGGGCCGCGACCTCGATCAGCTCGCGGCGACCGGCCTCCCGGACGTCGGCCGCCTGTGCGTGGAGGACGTCGGCGAGCGGCGTGCCGCGCTCGACGGCGACCGCGATGCCCTGCGCGAACCGGGCGACGAGCGGCTGGCCGGAGCGCAGCGCCCACTGGTCGAACGCGTCGCCGACCGGCTGACCGGTGCGGACGTCGGCCAGCACGCGGGCGAGGTCGCGGGAGAGCTCGCCGCCGCTTCGACGTACGACCCGGTCGAGGGCGGCGACCGGGCCCTCGCCCGCAGCCACGGCCAGGGCCAGGAGCTCGGCGACAGCAGGGAACTCGAGCAGGATCCGGCGTTCGCGGTCACGCACCTGGCTACTCAGGTGGTAGTCGCGACCGATGACGCCGAGCGCGAAGCCGACCAGGCAGAGCAGCCCGGACGAGACCGGTTCGGCGCCGCCGGAGACCGACCGGGCCACGACGTAGGCCGCAGCGACCGCGAAGCCGATCACTCCCCACACGACCTGTCGGACCCGGAACTCGTGGACGGTCTGGTCGATGGCGGCTCGCTCGAGCCGCCGGCGGACGGACTCGGCGCCGCCGAGCACCCGCTCGACGACGCGCGCCAGGGGGAACATGACCGGGGCCCAGACGCCGGTGGCCACCGGTCCCGAGGCGATGCCCGGCGTCCGGGCGAAGGCTGGAAGGTCGCGGAGGTAGGGCAGGACGCGCAGCGAGAGCTGCGGCCGGTGGATCGCCGCCGCGCGTGCCCACACCAGCAGCAGCCCGCCCGCGGCGGTCAGGCCGAGCAGTCCTCCCCACCACTGGAGACTCACGACAGGATCCGCCGCTCCACCGGGAGCCGGCCGATGCGCATCATCAGCCGGTAGGCGACGACACACGCCGCTGCGCCGGTGGCGAGCACCACCACGCCGCCACCGGTGTCGTAGCGCCGGATGACCTCGTGCTGTCCGGTCATGAGGAGCAGCACGATCCAGGGAGCGGCGACCGCGAGCCGCGCGCCGTTGACGGTCCAGGCCTGCCGGGCCTCCATCTCCGAACGGGTGCGGGCCTCGTCGCGGAGGTAGCCGGAGAGATTGCGCAGCAACCGCCCGAGCTCGCCGCCGCCGACCTCGCGGGCCACCCGCAAGCCCTCGACGACCCGGTCGCCGACGGGGTCGGAGAGCCGCTCCTTGAGCCGGTCGAGCGAGTCGCCGAACCGGCCCGAGAGCTGGTAGTCGTTCGCGAACGCGTCGAACGCCGGCCGCAGCGGCTCCGGTCCGCGGACGCCCAGGTTGCCGAGCGCCTCCGGCAGCGACAGCCCGGCGCGGACGGCGCTGGCGAGGTTGTCGACCGCCTCGGGCCAGACCTGGGCGAACTCCCGGGCGCGACGCCGCGCCCGCGAGCGGACCAGCGCGAGCGGTGCGGAGCCGCCGATGACCGCGAAGCACAGCGCGACCGGCGGCGTGGCCGTGACGAGCTGGACCACCACGCCCGTCCCGATCCCGAGCAGCAGGCACATCGCGACGAGCGTCGCGCTGCCGACGTGGGCCAGTCCGGCCTCGGCGAGGGTACGGCGGAGCCGGCTCGGCCGCGCGACCCGCTCGGCCGGAGGCAGCGCGAACGCCGACCACGCGAGCAGCAGCCCGACCCCGACGCCCAGCCCGACCAAGGCACCCATCAGCCGTCGCCCAGCAGGTCGGCGACGTCGATCCCCAGCCGCTCGAAGCGGTCGCGCCGAGGCGGCAGCCCCGGCCCGCGCCGCAGCTCGCCACCGAGGTGCTCGAAGACCGCCTCGGTCTCGATGACGTCGGCCTCCACCCGGCCTGGCACCGCAACGATCTCCTGGACGTGCCGCCTGCCCCGCGGATCGAGACCGAGGTGGACGACCAGGTCGACACTGGCAGCCACTGTGGGCACCACGAACCGGGCGGAGATGTTCTCCCCTGCCAGCAACGGCAGGGTGCACATCTTCACCAGCGCCTCGCGCGCCGAGTTGGCGTGGATCGTGCACATCCCGGGTAGACCCGCGTTGAGTGCGAGCAGCAGGTCCAGGCACTCCTCCGCGCGAACCTCCCCGACGAGCAGCCGGCTCGGCCGCATCCGCAGGCTCTCCTTCACCAGGTCGCGCAGCGTGATCTCGCCCGTGCCCTCCAGCCCGGACTGCCGGGTCTGCATCGGCACCCAGTCGGGGTGGGGGAACCGCAGCTCGAAGACCTCCTCGACGGTCACGACGCGCTCGCCGCCGGGGATGGCCGCGGCGAGGCAGTTGAGGAACGTCGTCTTCCCGCTCTGGGTCGATCCGGTCACGAGGAGGTTGAGCCCGGCGCGGACCGAGGCCTCGAGGAAGGACGCCGCGCGCGGCGTCAGGCTCCCGAGCTCGACGAGACCGGACAGGCTCGCGGCGCGGAGCACGAACTTGCGGACGTTGACCGCGGAGAAGCCGCGGCTGATGCCCTCGAGCACGACGTGCAGCCGGTGTCCGTCCGGCAGCATCGCGTCGACGAACGGACGCGAGATGTCGACCCGGCGGCCGCTCGACTTCAGCATCCGTTCGACGAGCTCCTGCACCTGCGCCGTGCTGAGCATCAGGTTCGTCAGCTCGTGACGACCGTTGCGGGCGACGAAGACGCGGCTGGGGTCGTTGATCCAGATCTCCTCCACGGTCGGGTCGTCGAGGAACGGCTGCAGCGGTCCGAAGCCGGAGACCCGGGCGACCAGCTCCCCGACCACCGAGTCGACGTCCGACACGGGCGCGACCGCCCCAGTGAGCGAGTGGTGGTCGTGCTCGCGCACCACGCCCTCGGCGATCCGACGGACGAGGCCGGCGTCGCGCTGCGGGTCGACCCCCTCGCGGCGTACGTGGTCGCGGACCCGCGCGTCGAGGCTCTCGACGAGCGCGACGTGCGCGTCGGTGATCGACATGCCGGTCCCCGTCCCGAGTGAGGTTCAGCCGGTGTCAGCTCCGCTGGATGTGAGAAAACCTATGCGGCTTTACCTGCGGACTCCACCCCCGGAACCAGACCTGTGGAGGACGAGGAAACGCGGCGTGTGCCCGAGACCGATGGATGCAGGGGTCTCAGGCACACGCCGCGACGGATCAGGAGGTCAGGAGGCTCCGAAGCCCAGGCGGGACGGGGCCGGACGCCGGGCCAGTGTCGGAACGGGCTCGATGACGCCCGTGCCCGACAGCACGCTGCTGACGCTGCCCCACGTCCCGGTGAACGTGACGGTCGTGCCCAGCGAACCGGCCGACTTCGGCTGGAACCCGACACTGAAGCTGCACGACCCCTGCGCCAGGATGACGAAGCTGAGGCAGCTGTTCTCACCCTCGACGTAGTCGAACCCGAAGTCCTCGAACGACTCGAGGTTGCCATCGGCGAACGTGTCGTCGGTATCGCTGTGGTTCACCAGCAGGAAGGTGTGGGTCGCGTAGCCCCCGACGGGGACCGATCCGTAGTCCCAAGCGGCAGGCTCCATGGTGATGTGGACCTCTCCTGTGACCGACCCGCTCAGAGCGACGTCCACGGAGCCGCCCCGCCCACCGCCGCCGACCAGCAGCGTCGCGGTGGGCGTGCTGGACGCACCGGCTGCTGGGTCGAAGGTCACCTGGACGGTGCAGGACTCGCCCGGCGCCAGCCAGGTGGTGCACGTGCCCCGGTCGACGGTGAAGGCGTCGACGTCCGAACCGCTGAGGACGAGGCGTACGCCGTTGGTCCGCGACCGTCCCTCGTTACTGACCACCAGGTCCTGGGGCTCCGACGAGGCGTCGAGGGTGGGCTGGGAGAAGGTGAGATCAGTGGTGTCGGTGGCGAGGACGGCGCGACCGACCCGGACGGAGCGGCGCGGGCTGATCGCGCAGGGGCCGTTGCCCGTGGGCCGTGTGAAGCAGACCCGCACCTGGTAGCGGCCACTGGTCGTGGCGCGCGGTGCGTCCGCGGTCACGTGCAGGGTCCGGCTGGCGCCCGGTGCCAGGGCCGGGGTCCTGACGGTCGCGAGCCGGTAGGCCCGCGTCGTACCGCGCTCGCGGTCGACGTCCACGAGGGTGACGTGGGCCTTGCGGGCAGCCTGCCGCACGCCGCTGCGGTTCTCCACGGCGAACGACGCCGACACGACGACGCCGTCGTCGGCCGCGTGCGAGGAGGCGGAGACGGACGAGAGCTTCACCGCGGGCCGGTCGGCGGCGGCGTTGGCCGGCGACGGGATCAGCAGCCCGAGGGAGACGGTGGCGAGCGCGACGAGGCGCAGGACGGAACTTGGGGGGGTCATCACGGGCGTCACCCCACCACGGCCCGGACCTGCTGTCCGGTGAACGGACGAAGACTGGTCGATCGGGGGAGCCCCCGCCGCCGTCGACCCCTTGCGGGCCCTCAGACGTCGGCGGGGCTCTCGAGCCGGAAGCCGACGCCGCGGACCGCGACGATCCGCTCACCCACGTCGGCGCGCTCCAGCTTCTGCCGCAGCCGGCCGATCGTGACGTCGAGCGTCTTGGTCGAGCCGTACCAGTTCTCGTCCCACACGTCGGCCATCAGCCGGTCGCGCGCGACGACGTTGCCGCGGTGGGCCACCAGCAGGTCGAGCACGTCGTACTCCTTGCCGGTCAGCTGCACCTCGAAGTCGCCGTAGAACACCCGACGGGCGCCCTGGTCGATCCGCAGCTGGTCGTCGCGGGCCTCCGGCTCGGGGTCGGAGGAGCGGAGCTGGCCGGTCCGGCGGAGCAGCGCCCGCACCCGGGCCTGCAGCTCGGCCAGGCCGAACGGCTTGGAGAGGTAGTCGTCGGCGCCGTAGTCGAGGCCCACCACCCGGTCGAGCTCGCCGGCCCGCGCGGTGACGATCAGGATCGCCCCGGTGTAGCCGGCGGCACGCGCCTTCTGGCACACCTCGAGGCCGTCCATGTCGGGGAGCCCCAGGTCGAGGATCATCACCTGCACGATGTTCTCGGCGGCGTACTTCAGGGCTGTGGACCCGCTCTCGACGCGCACGACCTCGTAGCCCTCACGCTCCAGCGTCCGGACAAGGGGGAAGGCAATGTCCTCCTCGTCCTCTACTACGAGCACTCGCGTCATGAGGACGAGCATAGGGGGAGAGACGTGACACGTCTCAGGCGAATGCACTTCGCCGATGTCGAGGTCACCCTCGTGGGTGATGTCCGCTATCCGGTAAATGCAATGGTGGGTGGTCCGGTCCGCTCTTCCCCGAGCAGTCGAACCACCCCACCATCAGCTGTGCGATCGTTGACCTCGCCCCCTCGCCGAGGTCAACCACCAGACCCTGCGCACCCACCCCCCAGCGAGTGCACTGCAGTGATCCTGATCCGTAAGTTACGGCCGACGAAGTCACGTCGCTCCCTCGTCGGGGGTACGGCGTGACCACAGTCCGGTAACAGTGACTGATCCGCCGTTCAGGACCGTCTCAGGCCAGGCCGGCGAGCAGATCGCCGTCGTCCGCGACCCGCTCCAGGACCTCCTGGAAACGCAGCTGCACCAGCTCCACCGGGTCCTCGGCGCCGGCCTCCACCTCGTCCCACGACAGCGGCGCCGCGACGTACGGCTGGTCCCGGCCGCGCAGGGAGTACGGCGAGAGCGTGGTCTTCGAGCCGGCGTTCTGCGACCAGTCGAGGAAGACCTTCCCGGAGCGCTTGGCCTTGGTCATGGTCGCGGTGACCTGCTTCGGGTGCTCCTTCTGCAGCTCCTCGGCGATCGCCTTCGCCAGCCCGGTCGTGTCGTCGGGGTTGAGCCTGCCGGGCAGCCCGGCGTACAGGTGCAGGCCCTTGCTGCCGCTGGTGACCGCCCAGGCCTCGAGATCCCGCTCGGCCAGCTTGTCGCGCACCAGCAGCGCGACCGCGGCGCACTCGTGGAGGCCGGCGCCGTCGCCGGGGTCGAGGTCGATCACGAGCCGGTTCGGGTTGCGCGGCTGCCCGTTCCTCCCCACCGTCCACTGGTGCACGTGCAGCTCGAGCGCGGCCAGGTTGGCCAGCCAGGTGAGCGTCGCGAGGTCGTCGACGATCGGGAACTCGAGGTGGTCGCCGTGCCGCGAGTCGCCGCGCGAGCCGGTGGTCGGCACCCTCGCCGTCCGCACCCACGAGGGGGTGCCCTGGGGCGCGTTCTTCTCGAAGAAGCTGCTGCGCTCGACGCCGTGCGGCCACCGGACCCGCGTCACCGCCCGGTCCTTGAGGTGCGGGAGCATCACCGGCGCGATCCGGGCGTAGTAGTCGAGCACCTCGCCCTTGGTGGTGCCGGTGCGCGGGTAGAGCACCTTGTCGAGGTTGCTGAGCGACAGCGTCCGCCCCTCGACGTCCACCCGGATGTCGGTCACCGATCAGCTCCCGATCGCGATCAGCGGCTTGCGGCCCTGGTCGAGGCGCGGCATCAGCCGCTTCATCCACCACCGCGGGGCGCTGCACGCAGCCGGCGGTGGCACCGCTGCCGTTGACGTGGAGGAAGATCGCGCCGCCGCGGTGCTTCGACCTGCTGGTCGTTGAAGCTCGTGACCACCGCCCACTCGTACTGGCGCGGGTAGTCCTTGAGCCGCTCCGAGGCGTCGTCGTCGGACGAGCCGAGCCACCAGCGGAAGCCGCCCTGCCGCTTGTTGCGGTAGCGGTTGTAGTGGTCGGACTGGTTGTCGAGCACCCAGTAGTCGCCCCGGCGCACCTTGCGGTAGCTGGGGTCCCAGGCGTCGCGCTGGGCGTGCATCCCGAACGCCCACGGCAACCGGAACGTGCCGAGCGGTGTCTTGCCCGAGCCCTGCACGCGCTTGCGCGGCCGCACGAGCCCGTTGTAGCCGATCCGTCCGTCGTGGGCACGCAGCCGCTTCTCCCACTGCCCGTCCTCGCGGCGCCAGAGCGTGACCCGCGCGTGGTAGCCCTTCGTGCGGTTGACGGTCACCACCTGGGTCGTGCCCTTCCGCAGGTGGACGGTCACGCCGTCGAGCGTGACGTCGGCGGGCGCCGCCCCGGCGGACGGCGCCGGTCCGACCAGCACCACCCCCACGGTCAGCGCGGTCAGCACGGTCAGTCAGGCCGGTCCTCATGTCAGGTCCTCCGGGGTCAGGTCGTTGCGGACGCCGCGGTAGGACGGCTGTCGCAGCCGCTCGTACCCCAGCCCGTGGGTGTCGATGTCCACCACCACGACCGGCTCGACCCACGTGGTGCCCTGGGCGTCGACCCGCGGCACCTCGTCGTCGAACGGGCTCGTGGCGGTGTGGAGCGGCTCCAGCAGCTCCTGGAGCATGCGGGAGGTGGCGCCGGCGATGCCGCTGCCGACCCGGCCGCGGTACATCAGCCCGTCCGGCGTCGGCTCCCCCACCAGCAGTGCGGCGAGCCGGCCGGGGGTGCCGACCTGCGGCCGCCACCCGCCGACCACGAACGAGCCGCGGTGACGGTGCGCGAACTTCAGCCAGTCCTTGCTGCGGCGGTCCATCACGTAGCGCGACGTGCGCCGCTTGCTGACGATGCCCTCCAGCCCCTGGTCGAGGGTCGCCTGGTGGAGCATCAGCCCGTCGTCGTACGCCGTGGGGACCTGCCACGGCGAGCCGCTCAAGTCGAGCTCCTCCAGGAGCCCCCGGCGCTCGGTCAGCGGCAGCCCCGTCACGTCGCGGCCGTCGATCCGCAGCACGTCGAACGCCATGAACGTCGCCGGGATCCGGGTGACGAGCTTGGCGACCTCGGCCTGGTTGCGGACGTGCATCCGGTGCTGGAGGACCCGGAAGTCCGGGGTGCCGCGCTCGTTCAGCGCGATCATCTCGCCATCGAGCAGGAGGTCGGTGACGCCGTCGGGCAGCTGGGTGAGCTCCGGCCAGGCGGGGGTCACGACGTTGCCGTTGCGGCTGTGGGCGCGGGCCACGCCGTCGGTGACGTCGAGCAGGATCCGGACGCCGTCCCACTTGACCTCGTGCACCCAGTCGGCCCCGGCGGGCACGTGGTCGCCCTTGGTGGCGAGCATCGGGCGGAGCGCGGTCACGCCCGCAGTGTCTCAGCCACGCGCGGGCAGCGCGCAGACCTCGTTGCCCGACGGATCGACGTAGAACCGCCACGGCAGGTCGCCCCACTCGGGGTGGAACACCTCGCGACCGCCACGCTCGGCGATCCCGGCTGCGAGGGCGTCCGGGTCGTCGCCGGCCTCGAGCCGGACGTCGAGGTGCAGCCGGTTCTTGGCCTCGCCCTTCGGGGCCGGCTCGGGGCACAGCTCGAGCAGCGGGCCGGTCAGCGAGGGGTGTCGCAGGGTGCGGGGCGCGTCGGCGTCGACGTCCACCCAGCCGGTCAGCCACGCCCAGAAGTCGGCGTCGCGATCCGGGTCGGCGCTGTCGAGCGGCAGCGCCGCGATCGGGCCGGTGTCGACGTACGACGGGCGGTGCTCCATCACGCAGAACGGGTTGCCCTCCGGGTCGGCGAGCACCACCCACGGCACGTCGCCCTGCCCGACGTCGAGGTGGGTCGCGCCGAGCCCGAGCAGCCGCTCGACCACGTCGTCGCGTCCGGCGTCGCCGTAGAGGTCGAGGTGCAGCCGCAGCGGCTCGGACGGCGGCTCGGGGACCCGCTGGAAGCACAGGTCGAGCACCGGACCGCCGGCGATCGCCAGCCGCGTCTCGTAGCCCTCGGCGGTGTCGGTGAGCTGCTCGGTGCCGAGCGCGGCCTCCCAGAACCGGCCCAGCCGGCCCGGGTCGACGGCGTCGAAGACCAGGTTCTCGAGGTACATGGCGCCAGCCTAGGCCCGGCATCACCGCAGGCCAGGGGGCTACCCTCGTCCCATGCGTGCGATCTGGAAGGGCTCGGTCTCGTTCGGGCTCGTCAACGTCCCCGTGAAGCTCTACTCGGCCACCGAGTCCCACGACGTGTCCTTCCGACAGGTGCACGCCAAGGACGGCGGCCGCATCAAGTACCAGCGCGTCTGCTCGATCGACGGCGAGGAGATCGCCTACGCCGACATCGCCAAGGGGTACGAGACCGAGGACGGCGAGATGGTGATCCTCACCGACGACGACATGGCCGACCTGCCGGTCACGTCGTCGCGCGAGATCGCCGTCGAGAAGTTCGTCCCGAGCGACCAGATCGACCCGATGCTGCTCGAGAAGTCCTACTACCTGGAGCCGGAGAAGACCGGCGCCAAGCCCTACGCGCTGCTGCGGCAGGCACTGCTCGACGCCGACCGGATGGCCGTCGTCACCGTCGCGCTGCGGCAGCGGACCACGATCGCCGTCCTCCGCGTGAAGGACGACGTGATCGTCCTCCAGACGATGATGTGGCCCGACGAGATCCGGACCCCGGACTTCTCGATCGACTCCGGCGAGGTCAAGGACGCCGAGGTCAAGATGGCCCACATGCTGGTGGACACGCTGGCCGGCGACTTCGACGTGTCCGACTTCGAGGACGACTACGCCGAGGCCGTGCAGGCGCTCGTCAAGGCCAAGATCGAGGGCGGCGAGATCAAGAAGACGCCGACGTCGACCAAGTCCTCCGGCGAGGTCGTCGACCTGCTGGCCGCGCTTGCAGAAGTCGGTCGAGGCCGCCAAGACCGCCCGCGGCGAGTCCGACGAGTCGGAGCCGGAGAAGAAGAAGCCGGCCAAGAAGACCGCGAAGAAGGCTGCCAAGAAGAAGGCCAGCTGACCGCACGCGTTGGCTAGTCCACGGAGGAATGGCCCCCGGGACGAGCCGCGTGGGGCCCACTTGGCCGTGGACTACCGGTCCTGGCGGAGCGGAGGACGCTGCGTCGGCCAAGCGGGCGGACCACTCGCGGAGGGTGTCGACCACGGCCTGGGGGGCGGACTCGAGGGTGACCGGGGCCGCGAGGTGCGCGAGACCGAAGGCCGCCCAGTGCGGGTCGTTGGCCTCGATCGCGAGCCGGACCCAGGGGCTGCCGTCGGTCTCGCCGTCGTCGACGATCGTGGCCCAGGGGCCGATCCGCCGCTCGACGTGCCGCCGCGGCGCCTCGACAAGCACGGTCAGGTGGAGGGTCTCGCTCGCCGGCCCCGAGACCCCGCCGGACGTACGCCGCGGCGTCGCCGCCCGGGATGTCGCGCGGCCGGAAGACGGCGCGGGTGCCCTCCGGGTCGCGTAGCCGGTCGAGCCGGAACGAGCGCCAGTCCTGGCGGTCGAGGTCGTAGCCGAGCAGGTACCACCTGCGGCCCACGGTCACGAGCTGGTGGGGCTCGACGTGTCGCCGCACCTGCTCGCCGGGTGCGCGGCCGCCGCGGGCGGTGTAGGCGTAGCGCAGCCGCTCGTGGTCGCGGATCGCCTGGGCGACCACGGCGAGCACGCCGGCGTCGACCTCCGGTGCCTGCGGGAACGGCGCGTCGACGGTCGCCGCGCGGAGCGCCTCGGCCCGGCGGCGCAGCCGGTCGGGCAGCACCTGGACCACCTTGGACAGCGCCGAGAGGGACGCCTCGCCGAGCCCGCCGGACAGCGCGCTCGCCGTACCGCCGAGAGCGACGACCATCGCGATCGCCTCGTCCTCGTCGACGACCAGCGGCGGCATCGACCCGCCCTGCGCCAGCTGGTAGCCGCCCTCGACCCCCCGGGCGGAGTGGACCGGGTAGCCGAGGTCGCGCAGCCGCTCGATGTCGCGGCGCAGCGTGCGCTCGGAGACCTCCAGCCGCTCGGCCAGCTCGCCACCGGGCCAGAACCGATGGGTCTGGAGCAGCGACAGCAGGCGCAGGGTGCGGGAGCTCGTGTTCGCCATGTCCCCCAGAGTTTCTCATATAGCGGTCAGAAAGTGACCGGATGGATCACTAGCGTCGGAGCCATGGAAACCACCACCACCCGTCCCCACGTCCAGACCGGAGAAGCGACCCGACAGCAGGCCCATCCCGGCCGTACGGCGGCCCTGATCAGCCTGCTGCTCGCCTCGACCATGGAGCTGATCGACGTCAGCATCGTCAACGTCGCGCTGCCGACGATCGAGGCCGACCTCGGCGCCAGCCCGTCCCAGCTGCAGTGGATGATCGCGGCCTACCCGCTCGCGTTCGCGGTCGCGCTGGTGACCGGCTCGCGGCTCGGCGACGCGTTCGGCCGCAAGCGGCTGTTCGTGGTCGGCCTGATCGGCTTCACCGCCATGTCGGCCGCGTGCGGGCTCGCTCCCGACGCCGGCTCGCTGGTCGCGTTCCGCGCGCTCCAGGGGTTCGCGGCCGCGGCGATGATCCCGCAGGTCATGTCGAGCATCCAGGTGCTCTACCCGCCCGAGGAGCGGGCCAAGGCGATGGGCGCGTTCAGCGCGCTCGCCGGGCTCGCGACCGTGCTCGGCCCCGTGCTGGGCGCGATCCTCACCAGCGCCGACATCGCCGGTACGGCGTGGCGCCCGGTCTTCCTGATCAACGTCCCGGTCGGCGTGCTGGCGCTGGCGGCGGCGCTGCGGTTCATCCCCGAGTCCCGCTCGGACCGCCGGCCCAACCTCGACCCGGTCGGCGTGCTCACCCTCGGCGGTGGGCTGCTGGCCGTGCTCTACCCGCTGACGATGGGCCGTGAGCAGGGCTGGCCAGCGTGGGGCTTCGCGCTGATGGTGGCCGGGTGCGGCGGTGCTGGTCCGGTTCGGTCGGGCGCAGCACCGGGCCGAGCGGTCGGGCCGCGAGCCGCTGGTCGTGCTGAGCCTCTACCGCGGTCGCGCCTTCGCGGGCGGCAGCACGGTGCTGATGGTGCTGTTCGTCTCGATGTCGGCGTACTTCCTGGCGCAGACCGTCTACTTCCAGGCCGGCCTCGGCTGGTCGGTGCTCAAGGCCGGGCTGGTCGGCGTCCCCTTCGCGTTCACGACCGCGGCGTTCGCCGGGTTCGGCGTGACGGTGCTGGCCCCGAAGATCGGTCGCAAGGTCCTCCAGTACGGCGCGGGCGTGCTCGCGGCCGGGCGTCGCGATCCAGGCGATGGCGGTGCACGTCGCGTCGGCCGACACCACGTTCTGGGTCTTCGTGCCGGGGCTGATCGTGACCGGTGCCGGGTTCGGCCTGATGGTCGCGCCGATCGGGATGTTCACGATCGCGGAGGTGCCGGTGGAGCAGGCGGGGTCGGCGTCCGGGCTGTTCAACACCACCACCCAGCTCGCCAACGCGATCGGGATCGCGCTGCTCGGCACGCTGTTCTTCGAGGTGGTCTCGCGGCAGCGGTCGGCGTTCCCGCCGAGCTGTTCGGACCGGCGTTCCAGGTCGTGCTGGTCGCGGTCGCCGTCCTGATGGCGGTCGCCGCGCTGGCGGCTGCGGCCCTGCCGGAGGCCGCTCCCGACGAGGTGCCCGAGATCGTCTGACCGAGGTCGTCAGCCGCCGCGACCGAGCCACCGCTCGGTCGCGGCGGCCGTCACCACCGCACCAGCTTCCAGATCTCCGGGCGAGGCTCGGTCTCGGTCCCGACGGCCGCGAAGATCTCGACCGCCGCCTTCAGGTGGGCCATGGCCTCCTCGTGCCGCCCGGTCGCGTGCATCAGGTCGGCCAGGTTGTTGTGCAAGGCGGCCTCGCGGTGCCGGTCGCCGGCCACCGCGCAGAGCTCGAGGGCGGCGCCGGCGGGCTCGATCGCCTGCTCGGGCTCGCCCGCCGCCGACAGCGCCAGCGCCAGGTTGTTGAGCGCCGCGACCCGCAGCTCGACGTCGTCGGCCTGCTCGGCGAGCGCCAGCCCGCGGTGCAGCTCGGCGAGCGCCGTCTCGGTGTCGCCCGCCGACGTCGCCAGGATCCCGAGCAGGTTGTGCGCCTGGCACTGCGAGCGGACGTCGTCGGCCCGCTCGGCCAGCTGACCGGCGCCGGACGCCAGCTCCTGGGCACGGTCGGGCTCGCCCAGCGAGTACGCCGCCAGGGCGAGGTCGGCCGTGACCGCCGCCCGGGCCGCGACCCGGTCGTCGGGGAGGCCGGCCAGCGCCGCCTCGAGGTGGGCCCGGGCCAGCGCGTAGTCACCACGCCGGTGCTGCAGCCGCCCCAGCCGGTGCTCGACCTCGGGCAGGTCGTCGGGGGCCGACGCGGCCGCGGCGGTCTCGAGGCTGACGAGCGCGTCGGCGTACTCACCCTGGACGGTCTGCACCTCGCCGAGCGCGAGCAGCACCGGCGCCCGGTCCGGATGCCCGAGCGCGAGTGCGGCGCGGAGGTGCTCGGCGGCCTCGGCGTGCGCGAACACCGAGCGAGGCCTCGTCGGCTGCTCGCAGCCGCGCCCGCGCCGCCGCCTCGTCCTGCCCGGCCTGCTGGAGGTGCCGGGCGACGACGGCCGCGGGGCTGCCCGGCACCGCTGCGGCGCGCGCGTGCAGCAGCCGCCGACGGGCGAGGCTGGTCTCGTCGAGCACCACGCCGCGCACCAGGTCGTGGGCGAAGTCGTAGTCGGTCTCCCGCTCCCGCAGCAGGCCCTGGCGCACGAGCTCCTCGAGCGCGCCGACCGTCTCCTCGTCGGTGCGGCCGCTGACCTCGCGCACCGTGTCGACGTCGAAGGAGCGACCCAGCACCGCTGCCGCCGACAGCAGCTGCCGGCCGGTCTCGCTGACCGGGTCGAGCCGGGCCGTGAGCATCGCCCGGGCACCCGCGGGGACCGCGCCCTCGTCGTACGGCGAGCGGAGGTACTCCACCAGCAGCAGCGGCACCCCCTCGGTCGTCCGCCAGAGCCGGCCCACGTCGGGGGACGCCTCGGCCGGCTGCAGCTGCTCGACGAGCTCGGCGACGTCCTCCTCGCCCAGCCGGTCGAGCCCCATCGTGACCGCACCACCGGCGCGGGCCGCCGCGACGATCGGGCGGAGCTCGGCGGCCTCGGGCGGCGTCCTCCGCAGCAGCAGCACCAGCACCGCGTGACCGTCGAGCCGTCGCAGCCCGTAGGCGAGCAGCCCGCGGGTCGCCTCGTCGGCCCACTGCACGTCGTCCACCACCCAGACGCCGGGGCGAGCGCCGGCGAGCGCGGCGAGCAGCGTGTCCCACACGGCGGCGAGGAACCGCGACTCGGCTGCCGGCCCGGAGGCCGAGCGGCGGTACGTCGGTGCGGCCCCCCTGGATCTCCGGGACCAGTCGCGCGACCTCGGCGACCGTCGCCGGGTCGAGGGCCGCGACCCAGTCGGTGTCGCGCCGCAGCCGGGCCCGCAGCGTCTCGACGACCGGGCCCGTAGGCGAGCCCCTCCTCGTCCTCGTAGGCGCGCGTCACGAGGGAGGGGACGTCGTCCGGCCAGGGTCGTGAGCAGCTCCTCCACGAGCCGGGTCTTGCCGATGCCGGCCTCGCCCTCGACCAGCACCACCCGGGCGCTCGCAGCCGACCCCGTCGTAGGCCTCCCGCAGCTGCCGGAGCTCGGCGGTGCGTCCCACCAGGGTCGGCGTGCCGGCGTCGGCAGCGGGCTCGGGCGGCACGGGCTCGAGCGGCACCGGCTCGGGCACGGCCACCTCGAACGTGCCGCGGTTGATCTCGTCGTACAGCCGGGACGTCTCGCTCAGCGGCGGCACCCCGAGCTCGCGGGAGAGCGTGCGGACGCACTCCCGGTACTGCGCCAGCGCGCCCGCGCGGTCGCCGCCGGTGGCGAGCAGCCGGATCAGCGCCTGGTGCGCCGGCTCGTGCAGCGGGTCGAGGTCGAGCCACCGGCGGACGGACGCCGTCGCCGCCGGCAGGTCGCCCGCCCCCTCCTGCCGGACGGCAAGCGCGGCCAGCGTCGCCATCAGCTCGCGACGCAACGCCTCGGCCTCGGCGCCGGACCAGTCCTCGAAGCCGGGGGCGTCGCGGACCACGAAGCCCTCCAGCAGGTCGCCGCGGTAGACCTCGGCGGCGGCTGCGAGGTCGCCCGCCTCGCGGAGCCGCCGGAACTCGTCCACATCGACCTGCAGCCCGCCACCCCGCACCAGCCGGACGTGGTCGCGGGTCGCCTCGACGTGCTCGGCACCGATGCCGGCGCGGAGCGTCGAGAGCGTCCGGCGCAGGGCGCCGCGCGCCCGCTCCACGTCGGCGTCCGGCCAGAGCAGGTCTGCGAGCGCGTCGCGCGGCCGGGGCCGGCCGCTGAGCGCCAGGTGGGCGAGCAGCGCGGTGGCCTTGCGGGTGTCGAACCCGACCAGGTCGCCGCCGCGCAGCACGCGCGGCGGACCGAGCAGGCGCACCTCCACCCGCTGGACCACCGTCACCACCCCCACCCTCGCCCGGCCGATCGTAACGATTCGCGGACGCGGCGTGCTCAGGCTGCGGTAGAAACGTCTGCCGGAGAGGGGGCATGTTCGCGCATGGGGCCGCGCAGTCGACGCACGACGTGGGCGCTGGTCGCTGCCTCGCTCGGCTGCCTCTACGCCCTCGGCGAGGTGCTGCTCGGGCTGTCCGACCGGTGCGTCCGGACGAGTCGCCCGTGGTGACTCAGCGGCCTTCACGGTGATGGCGTCGTCTACCTCGCGGTCGGCGGGCTGGTCGCGACCCGGCTCCCCCGCCAACCCGGTGGGCTGGCTGCTCTTCGGCAGCCGGGCTGTTCCAGGGCCTGACGTCGGTCACCTACGGCTACGCCGCGCTCACGCTGGACCGTCGGCACCGGCCGAGGGCCCGCGACCGGCGTTGGCCGCCGCGTGGGTCACCTCGTGGAGCTGGTCGCCCGCCGCTGCTCGGCGTCCCGGCGCTGCTGTTCCTGCTGTTCCCGACGGACGCCCGTCGGCCCGCGCTGGCACGGCGCGGTGGCGCTGGGGCTCGCTCGTCCTGCGGTCGGCGCGTCCTGGCCGGGGCTCGGCGCTCGCGGAGGGCGCGCTCACGAACTCCCCGCGCCCCGCGGTCGCGAACCCGCTCGGTCTGCTGCCGCGCGCGGCCGGCGAGCGATCTCCACCGCCGGGCTTCGTGATCGGCGTGCTCGCAGCTGGTGCTCGGCGCTTGGTCGGTCGCCGTGCTGCGCTGCGGCGGGCCCGAGGCGTCGAGCGGCTGCAGCTCAAGTGGCTGATGTGGTCCGCGAGCCCCGCTCCCCCTCTACCTCGTCGGTGGGCCTCGTCGCGACTGCTCCTCGACCGGCGGTGCCGGTGGCCTCGGCTCGCCGAGCTCGGGCTGGTGCGCGTGCCTGATCGTGGTCCCGCTCGCGGTCGGCACCGCGATCCTGCGCTACCGGCTCTACGACATCGACGTGGTCATCAACCGGACGTTGGTCTACGTGACCCTCACGGTCACGCTCGCCGCGTCGTACCTCGCCTCGGTGCTGGTGCTGCGCTTCACGCTCGACCCGCTCACCAGCGGCTCCGACCTGGCGGTCGCGGCGTCGACCCTGGCGGTCGCCGCGCTGTTCCGCCCGCTGCGGACCCGGATCCAGTCCGCTCGTCGACCGCCGCTTCTACCGCGCCCGCTACGACGCGGTCCGCACCCTCGACGCGTTCGCCACCCACCTGCGCGACGAGCTCGACCTCGAGTCACTGCAGCGCGACCTGCGCACCGTGGTGCTCGACACCGTGCACCCGACCGCGGGTCTCGCTCTGGCTGCGGGAGTCGGCCCGATGAGCGCCCGGCACGTGCGGTGGGTACTGCTGGCTGTGACGGTGCTGCTGCTCGCTCTCGCGACGATGATGCCGGCCTCGCTGCCGGACGAACGCGGGCAGGGCTGGCCGTTCTTCCTGCTGCTGACAGCGCAGGCGCTGACGTTCTCGACGGTCGGGCTGGTGCTCGTCGGCGCGCAACCTCGCAACGCCGTCTCGTGGCTGTTCGCGGTGGTCGGCGTCTTCGTGGCGGTCTACCTGTTCACCGAGCGCTACCAGTACCTCGCACTCGTCGTCCGCGACGGCGAACTGCCGTTCGGCCCCGCGGCCTCCTGGCTCCAGACCTGGCTCTACGTGCCCGCGCTCGGCGTCGTGACGACCCTGCTCCCGCTCCTGTTCCCCGACGGCCGGCTCGTGTCGCGGCGGTGGCGACCGGCGCTCGTGCTCGCGGCAGTCGCCTCGGCGGGCATCCTGCTGAGCGACGCGACGGCGCCGGGGGTGATGAGCCAGAGCACCCTCGTCAACCCGGTCGGCCTGGATCCCCGCTACTACCCGTGGCTGAGCAACACCGCCGGGGTCGTCTTCGTGATCTCGGCGGTCGTGGGCTTCGCGTCGCTCGTGCGCCGCTGGCAGGTCGCGTCGTACGCCGAACGCCAGCAGCTCAAGTGGTTCGCCTACTTCGCACTGCTGATCCCGACGTTCGTGGTGACCAACGCGGTCGTGAACCTGCTCGAACGTCCCGGAGCCGTACCGGACCGCGGTCAGCCTGGTGGCCGGCACGGGCGCGTTCCTGGGGCTGCCCGTCGGCGTCGCGATCTCGATCCTGCGCTACCGCCTCTACGACATCGACCTGGTCATCAAGCGGACGGTCGTCTACGCGGCGCTGACCACGACCCTGGTCGCGGCGTACCTCGGCTCGGTGCTGCTGCTGCGGGTGTCGCTCAGCCCCCTGACCGGCCGGTCGGACCTGGCCGTCGCGGGCTCCACGCTGGGGGTGGCGGCCCTCTTCCGGCCGCTGCGGGCGCGGTTCCAGCGGCGTGGTGGACCGCCGGTTCTTCCGGCCCCGGTACGACGCCCAGCTCACCCTCGAGGAGTTCGCCGTCCGGGTGCGCGACGAGCTGGACGTCGAGGCGATGTCGGGCGACCTGCGCGCGATGGTGCACCGGACGATGCGCCCGAGCCACGTGAGCGTCTGGCTGCCCGACTCGGGGCGTCCGTCGTGAGCGGCTGGTCGGACCGCGGCGCTGCGCCGGCTCGCCTGGGTCGCGTGGTGGGTCACCGCGGTCTCGGGCGTCGTCAACGTGGTGGTCGCGGGCCTCGGCCGCGCCGACTACTCCAGCTCGTGGGGCAGCAGCCGACGTCGGCGAGTACGCGTTCGTGGTCGTGGTGCTCACGTTCCCGCTCGTCGGGCTGGCGGTGCTCGTGCGGCAGCCGCGCAACCGGATCGGCTGGCTCCTCCAGGGCGTCGGGCTCTCCTGGAGCGTGCCGAGCCTGCTCGCGTCGTACGCCCACTAGGGGCTGGTCGTCGACCCCGGGTCACTGCCCGGACCCGACATCGCGGCGGCGATCAACGAGGGGACCTGGACCTGGGGGATCCTGCTGATGGGCGTCTACCTCGTCCTGCTGTTCCCCGACGGGCGGCTGCCCGGACCCCGCTGGCGGATCGTCGCGTGGGTCGCCGGCGTCGCCGGCGGCGTCGTGGCGCCGGTCGGCATCGTGCTGACACCGGGGCCGCTGGAGGAGGCGCCGGTCCCGGGACTCGAGAGCCCGATGGCGGCTCGACTCGCTCGAGATCCCGGCCGCGGTGCTGTCGGGCGTCGGCGTGCCGGCGATCCCGTTGTGCATCCTCGCCGCGGCCGGTCGCTGGCGGTCCGGTTCCGGCGCTCCAGCGGCGTGGAGCGGGCGCAGATCAAGCTGGCTCGCGACGGCCGGTGGCATCGTCGCGGTGCTCTTCGCCCTCACCCTGGCGGCCACGCTCGCGGCCGAGCTCGCTGCGGGCGGCACCCTCGACGTCCCGCCCGTCGCGGTGCAGCGTCTGCAGGAGGCGTCGCTCTCGTCCTTCCTCCTGCTGCCGCTCGCGATCGGCGCCGCCATCCTGCGCTACCGGCTGTTCGACATCGACCTCGTCATCAACCGGGCCCTGGTCTACGGCACGCTCACCGCGACTCTGGCGGGGGTCTACCTCGGGTCGGTGCTGCTGCTGCAGCAGGTGCTGCGTCCGCTGACCGAGCGACTCCGACCTGGCGGTCGCGGTGTCGACGCTGGCCGTCGCCGGCACTGTTCCGGCCGGCCCGGCGGCCGGATCCAGAGCATCGTCGACCGCCGCTTCTACCGCCGCCGCTACGACGCGGGTCTCGCACGCTGGAGGCGTTCGCCGGCCGACTGCGACACCAGGTGGACGTCGACGCCGTCGGCGCCGACCTGGTCGCCGCGGTGCACGAGACCGTCCAGCCGACCCACGCGACCGTCTGGCTGCCCGGTGCCCGGAGCCGGCCATGAGCCGCCTGACGGACCGGCAGCTCCGCCGCCTCGCCTGGGCCGGCTGGTGGTTCTTCGTCGCAGCGATCCTGGCCGCGGGTTGCGATCGCGGCGGCCCAGGGAGTCGAGGTCACCCTGTCCGAGGTGGCCCAGGGGACATCTCCTTCCTGCGTGGTGCTGGCCGCTTCCCCTCTGCTGGGCTGCTGGTGCTGCGGCGGCAGCCTCGCAACAGTGTCGGGTGGCTGCTCCTCGCCGTCGGCGACGTGTGGGCGGTCGGGGGTGCCGGCGACGCCTACGCCGACGTACGGGCTCGTGCTCGAGCCGGGGTCGCTCCCCCTGGCGGCGGTCGGCGGCACCCTCAGCAACGGGATCTGGGCGCCCGCGCTCGGCGTGACGGCACCTTCCTGCTGCTGCTGTTCCCGGACGGCCGGCTCCCGAGCCGCGATGGCGACCGTTGGCGCGGCTCAGCGGGGGCGTCATCGTCCTGCTGACGTCGACCGCTCCTGCTATCGCCGGGCGAGCTGATGGACGGACCCGCTGGTCGGGGAGCGAGAACCCGCTTCGGCGTGGACGGCGCTGCGACCCGGCGCTCGACGTGGTCGCTGGCCGGCGCTGCTGCTGGCGCTGACGTTGTGCATCGTCGTCGAGCGCCTGGTCGCTGGTGGTGCGCTTCCGTCGCTCGCGCGGGATCGAGCGACAGCAGCTGAAGTGGCTCGACCACGGCGGCGGCAGTCGTGGGCGCGGCCTTCCTCGCTCAAGATCCTGCCGTCGTCGGTGCCCTACCCCGAGGAGACCGAGCCCCGGGTGGCTGGCTCGTCTTCAACCAGCTGTCGTTCGCTGATCGTGGGCGCTGCTGCCGCTGGCGATCGGCGTCGCCGTCCTGCGCTACCGGCCTCTACGACATCGACGTCGTGGTCAACCGTGCCCTGGTCTACGGCTCGCTGACGGCGACGCTGGTCGCCACCTACCTGGGGTCGGTGCTGCTGCTCCAGCTGCTGCTCCGGCCGCTGACCGAGCGGTCCGACCTCGCGGTGGCCGCGTCCACGCTGGCGGTGGCGGCGCTCTTCGGCCCGGCCCGGCGCCGGATCCAGGCCGCCGTCGACCGCCGCTTCTACCGGCACCGGTACGACGCCGCCCGGACCGTGGCCGACTTCAGCACCCGGCTGCGCCAGCAGATCGACCTCGACGCGATCGGCACCGACCTGGTGCGGACCGCCGGCGACACCGTGCAGCCGACCGGACGCGAGCCTGTGGCTGCGGTCCGTAACGGTTCCGGGACGCACGGGCCCTAGAAAGGACTCACCATGACGACACTCACCGGCTCCCTCCGCCGACGGCTCCTCCGCCGCTCGGCGGGCCAGGACCGTGCCGAGGTCGAGACGATCGACCTGGCCGCGGCTCCCGGCGAGGACGTCGCGCCGGTCGACATCGCCCCCAACGACCCGCTGCTCGCCTACCTGCAGAGCGCGGCCGGCGCGGTCGACGTCACCACCCTCGAGCTCGACTCGCCCGCCCTCGCTCGCGCTGCGCGAGGCGGGGGTCAAGCTGGCCGTCCCGCTCGTCAGCCAGGGCGAGCTGATCGGCGTCCTCAACCTCGGGCCGCGGCGCTCCGAGCAGGAGTACTCCAGCGACGACCGCAAGCTGCTGGAGAACCTCGCCGCCCAGGCCGCGCCGGCGCTGCGGGTCGGCCAGCTGGTGCGCGAGCAGCAGGCGGAGGCCGCCACCCGGCAGCGCTTCGAGCAGGAGCTCGAGGTCGCCCGGCTGATCCAGCAGAACTTCCTGCCCAAGCAGCTCCCGGAGCTGCCCGGCTGGCAGGTGTCGGCGTACTACCGGCCGGCGCGCGAGGTCGGCGGCGACTTCTACGACGTGATCCCGCTGCCAGGTGACCGGGTCGGCTTCGTCGTCGGCGACGTGACCGACAAGGGCGTCCCGGCCGCGCTGGTGATGGCCGCGACCCGCAGCGTGCTGCGCGCGTCGGCGCAGCGGCTGGTCGAGCCGGGCGCCGTGCTCGAGGCCGTCAACGAGCACCTGGTGCCCGACATGCCCGAGAAGATGTTCGTCACCTGCCTGTACGGCGTGCTCGAGCCCGCGCACCGGCCGGTTCCGGTTCGCGAACGCCGGCCACGACCTGCCCTACGTCAAGACGGCCGAGGGCTCGCTCGAGCTGCGCGCCCGCGGGCATGCCGCTCGGGCTGATGACCGGGATGGCCTACGAGGAGAACGAGACCGTGCTGCTGCCCGGGCCAGTCGATGCTGCTCCACTCCGACGGCGTGGTCGAGGCGCACAGCCCGGCCGGGAAGATGTTCGGCTTCCCGCGGCTGATGGAGGCCGTCGCGACCTACCCCGGCGGCGGCGAGCTGATCGACCGGGTGCTGACGGACCTGCGGGAGCACACCGGGCCGGACGCCGACCAGGAGGACGACATCACGATGGTGACGCTCGCCCGCGCCGCCCGGGGTGACGGGGGAGCCCCGGGCGGCGCGACCGCGCAGCAGGTGGAGTTCGAGGTGCCCAGCGCCGAGGGCAACGAGCGACTCGCGCTGGCCCGGGTCAGCAGCATCGTCGGCGAGCTCGGCCTCGAGCCCGAGCGGTTGCGCCGGCTCGAGACCGCGGTCGGCGAGGCGACCATGAACGCGATGGAGCACGGCAACCGGTACGACGCCGACCGGCCCGTCACGGTGCGCGTGCTGACCCACCACGACCGGGTCGTGGTCCAGATCGTCGACCAGGGCGGCGGCCGGCCGGCGCACGCGCCGGAGCAGCCCGACATCGACGCCAAGCTCGCCGGGACTCCAGTCGCCGCGCGGCTGGGGACTGTTCCTGATCAAGAACATGGTCGACGACGCCGAGGAGCACGTCGACGGAACCGACCACACGCTGGAGCTCGTGATGTTCCTCGAGGAGCCCACCGCGAACCAGACCCCCGTTGACCCCGGACCCGAGGAGGGAGCCGACCATGACGACCAGTGAGCTGACCAGTGCCGTCCGCCGACGCGGCGACGTCGTCGTCGTCGACCTGACGGGCGACGTCAACCGCGGCGCGGAAGCCGCGCTGAACCGGGCGTGGGAGGAGGCCGTGCGCGAGCAGCCCGCTGCCGTCGTCCTGAACTTCAGCAGGGCGGGCTACATCAACTCGACCGGCATCGCCCTGATCGTTGGCGTGCTCGCCCGGGCCCGGGCCGCCGGGATCCCGCTGCGGGCCTACGGGCTGACCCAGCACTACCAGGAGATCTTCGAGATCACACGGCTGGCGGACTACCTCGCCATCACCACCGATGAGGACAGCGCTGTCGGGGGCGCGGAAAGGAGCACCGAATGACCGAGGCGACAGCCACCTTCGACGTACGCCGGCACGGGCGGGCGAGTGTGGTGGACATCAAGGGAGACGTCACGGCGGCGTCGGAGGACGTCCTCATGACGGCGTACAACGACGCCGGCGACGTGTCGGCGATCGTGCTGAACTTCGCCGGGCTCGAGTACATGAACAGTGGCGGGATCGGGCTGCTGGTCACGCTGCTGGTGCGCGCCAACCGGCGCTCGCAGCAGCTGCTGGCCTACGGGCTGTCCGACCACTACCGGCAGATCTTCGAGCTGACCCGCCTCGACGAGGCCGTCAGCATCCACGACTCGGAGCAGGCCGCCCTCGGCGCGGCCGGCGCGGACTAGACACCGGAGGGGAAGGACCATGAGCGAGCTCAACGAGGAGCAGGCCGCGGCCCGCGACGCCACGAACTGGGCGAAGACGGTGTCCCGGCTCGACGTCTCGGACATGCCCGACGAGGCCGTCAACCGGGTCTCGGGCAAGCGGCTGGTCGGACCGATCCAGGGCTTCGGGAAGATGTGGCAGAAGACCTACCAGGCCCTGCTACCGCTCGACGTCGTGGCGCCCGCCGCGCTGGTGAGCACCTGGCGGCAGAACTTCAACTCGTTCTGGCCCGACGGGCACCGGTTCTACGCACCGCTGACCGGGATCGAGCCGGGCGAGGTGGCGCTCATCAACGCGCCCCTCCCGGGCGGCCTCAAGCTGTCGACCGGCGTGATGGTGCTCTACTCCGACGAGGAGTCATTCACGTTGATGACGCCGGAGGGGCACGTGTTCGCGGGCTGGATCACGTTCAGCGCCACCGAGCGCGACGGCGCGACCGTCGCCCAGGTGCAGCTGCTGATGCGCGCGGCCGACCCGATCTGCGAGCTGGGGCTGGCGCTCGGCGGTCACAGCCAGGAGAACCAGTTCTGGGTCGATACCCTGACCCGGATGGCCCGCCACTTCGACGTCCACACCGAGGTCGAGACCGTCGTCGTGTGCGTGGACAAGAAGCGGCAGTGGTCGCGGTGGACCAACGTCTTCCAGTCGTCGGTCATCTGGTCCACGGGCTACACCCTGGGCGCCCCGTTCCGCGCCGTCCGCGGCTGGGCCCGCCGGAGGCGCAGCGAGTGAGCGGACCTCGCGGGGACGGACCCGACGCGGTCGTCGTCGGGGCCGGCGTCAACGGGCTGGTCGCGGCCAACCTGGTCGCCGACGCCGGCTGGTCGGTGGTCGTGCTGGAGCAGCAACCCACCCCGGGCGGTGCCGTCCGCACCGACGAGGAGGTCGCCGACGGCTTCCGCCACGACACCTTCAGCGCGTTCTACCCCTTCGCGGCCGCGTCGCCGCCCCTGAAGTCGCTCGACCTCGGGCGGTACGGGCTGCGGTGGCGGCACGCGCCGGCCGTGCTCGGCAACCCGCTGCCGGACGGCTCGTGGGCGCTGCTGACCCGTGACCGGGACGCCACCGCCGACCGGTTCGACCGCGCCCACGCCGGCGACGGCGCCGCGTGGCTCGACCTGGTCCGTCGGTGGGACGACGTCGGTCCGCACCTGATGGGGGCGCTGCTGTCGCCGTTCCCGCCGCTCCGGCACGGCGTCCCGCTGCTCGCCCGGCTGGCGCGCGAACCGGGCCTCGCGACCGCCCGCACCCTGCTCTCCGGGGTGCGCGGGCTCGGCGAGGAGCGCTTCGGCGGCGAGGGGCCACGGCTGCTCCTGGCGGGCAACGCGGGCCACGCCGACTTCTCGCCCGAGGGCGCCGGCTCCGGCATCTTCGGCCTGATCATGACGATGCTCGGGCAGACCGTCGGGTTCCCCGCGCCGGAGGGCGGGGCCGGTGCCCTCGTCGACGCCCTGCTGCGTCGGCTCGCGGAGCGCGGCGGCGAGGTCCGGACCGGGGTCGAGGTGGCCTCGATCGAGGTCGTGTCCGGCCGGGCGGTCGCCGTCCGGACCGCCGCCGGCGAGCGGATCGTCGCCGGCCGGGCGGTGCTGGCCGACGTCGCGGCGCCTCGGCTGTACGGCGGGCTGGTGGACGCCCGGCACCTGCCGACCCGCACCCGCCGCGGCATCGAGCACTTCACGTGGGACCCCGGGACCGTCAAGGTCGACTGGGCGCTGTCGGGGCCGGTGCCGTGGGACCCCGCCCCCGAGCTCGCGCCGGGGTGCGTCCACGTCTGCGACTCCGTCGACGAGCTCAGCGTCACGTCGGCCCAGATCTCGGCCGGCCGGATCCCGTCACACCCGTTCCTGCTCGCTGGGCAGATGACGACCACCGACCCGACCCGGTCGCCGGCCGGGACCGAGTCGCTGTGGGCCTACACGCACGTCCCGCAGCAGGTCCGTGGCGATGCCGGGCCCGACGGCCTCACCGGTGAGTGGGAGGCCGGCGACGCCGAGCGCTTCGCGGACCGGATGCAGGCGCGGATCGAGCGCTTCGCCCCCGGCTTCGGGTCACGCGTGCTCGCCCGCCGGGTGCTCTCGCCGGTCGGGCTCGAGCGGCGCAACGCCAACCTGGTCGGCGGTGCGGTCAACGCCGGCACCGCGCAGCTGCAGCAGGCGCTGGTCTTCCGGCCGGTGCCCGGACTCGGCCGCGCGGGGACGCCGGTCCGCGGCCTGTTCCTCGCCGGCGCCTCGGCCCACCCCGGCGGCGGGGTGCACGGTGCGCCCGGGGCCAACGCGGCGCGCGCCGCGCTCGCGGCCGACCGCCGCGACGGCGTCCTCAGACGTCGGCGGCGGTGAGCCGGCGCAGCTGCGCACCACACTCGGCCGCGACCGCGACGGCCAGGTCCTGGGCCGACTCGCCCGCGACCTCGGGAACCACGTGCTGCACGATGCCGTCGGCCAGCAGGTCCGCGGCCCGGACCCGTTGCCGCGCCGCCATCTCGGGCGCGTGCGACGGGTCGCCGTAGCACGATCACGCTCGCGCCCTCGGGCGGCAGCGGCGACAGCCACGCGTTCTCGGTCGCGACCACCGTCCGGGCGGGCAGCAGCGCGAGCGCGCCACCGCCGCAGCCCTGACCGAGGATCACCGACACGGTCGGCACGGTCAGCGACGACAGCCGAGCCAGGCAGCGAGCGATCTCGCCCGCGATCGCGCGCTCCTCGGCCCGCGGCGACAGCTCGGCGCCCGGGGTGTCGATGACGGCGACCAGCGGCAGCCGCAGCTCCTGGGCCAGCCGCATCCCGCGGCGGGCCTCGCGCAGCGCGCCCGGGACCCATCGCGTGGCTCGGCGTCTGCCGGCTCCGGTCCTGGCCGACCACGACGCACGGCTGCCCGTCGAGCCGGGTCAGCGCCACCAGCAGGGTCGAGTCACGCTCGCCCTCGTCGGTGCCGCGCAGCTGCAGGGTCCCGGTCGCGCCGTACGCCAGCAGCTCGCGGACGCCCGCCCGGCCCGGGCGCCGGGTCTCCTCGATCGAGTCCCAGGCGGAGGTCTCCCCCACGTCACGGGTGTCGGTACGCCGGGGCAGCACGCCCGGTCCGGGCGGGTCGACCAGCACCGCGAGCGCCAGGTCGACGAGCGCCGGCAGCTCGTCGGAGGCGACCACGCCGTCGATCACGCCGGTCGCCGCGAGGTTCTCGGCCGTCTGCACGCCCGGCCGGAACGGCCGGCCGTGGAGTGCCTCGTAGACCTTCGGCCCGAGGAACCCCACCAGCGCGCCGGGCTCCGCGACGGTCACGTGGCCCAACGAGCCCCACGACGCGTAGACCCCGCCGGTCGTGGGGTGCCGCAGGTGCACGAGGTAGGGCAGCCCGGCGAGCCGGTGCGCCATCAGCGCCCGGGAGATCTCGATCATCCGCACGAACGCCGGCGTGCCCTCCTGCATCCGGGTGCCGCCGGACGCGGTGCTCGCGAGCACCGGCAGCCGCTCCCGGGTCGCCCGCTGGACGGCGGAGGTGATCCGGTCGGCCGCGGCTCGGCCGATCGAGCCGGCGAGGAACCCGAACTCGTTGGCGACGACGCACACCGGCCGGCCGCGGACGAGGCCGCGACCGGTCAGCACCGACTCGTCGGTGCCCGCCTTCGCGGCCGCGGCCTCCAGCTCGGCTCGGTAGCCGGCGTCGTACCCCCCTCCGGCGCCGCGAGGTCGATCGGCTCGTCCCACGACTCGAACGTGCCCGGGTCGAGCACCAGGTCGAGCAGCTCGTGCGCGGTCCAGCGCCGCGCCCCGCCCTGGCTCACTCCTCCTCCAGCCACGCCCGTAGGTCGTCGGCGTGCTGGTCGAGCAGCGGCGGCGCGCCGTGGTCGCGGCGGGTGGTCTCGCTGCCCCCGGCGTCGAAGAACCGCAGCGGCGGGCCCGGCAGCGTCAGCGGGCCGAGCTGTGGGTGATCGACGTCGATGAGCAGCCCCTGGCTCGCCACCTGGTCCCACGTGTAGACCTCGTCGAGCGAGCGCACCTTGCCCGCCGGGACACCCGAGCTCGGCGAGCCGCGCGAGCAGCGGCTCGGCGTCCTGGTCCGCGAAGGCCGCCTCCACCGTGGCGACGAGTCGCTCGTGCCCGGCGACCCGGTCGGAGTTGGTGGCCAGCCCGTCGGCCTCGGGGTCGATCCCGAAGCCGGCGCACAGCCGGCGCCACAGCCCCTCGCTGCCGACGGCGATCTGGACCGCGCCGTCGCGGCAGTGGAACAGGCCGTAGGGCGCGATCGACGGGTGGTGGTTGCCCTGCCCGCGCCCGACCTGGCCGGCGACCGTCCAGCGGGTGCCCTGGAACGCGTGCACCCCGACGACCGCGGCGAGCAGCGAGGTGCGCACCACCTGGCCGCGCCCGGTCCGCTCGCGCTCATGGAGGGCGGCGAGCACGCCGTAGGCGCCGTACATGCCGGAGAGCAGGTCGGCGATCGGGACACCCACGCGCTGGGGGTCGTCGGGCCCGGCGCCGGTCAGCGACATCAGGCCCGCCTCGCCCTGCGCGATCTGGTCGTAGCCGGCCCGGCCGCCCTCGGGACCGTCGTGGCCGAAGCCGGTGATGGACAGCACGACCAGCCGCGGGTTGCGCTCGAGCAGCGACTCGATGCCGAGCCCGAGCCGCTCGAGGACGCCGGTGCGGAAGTTCTCCACGAGCACGTCGGCCCGGTCGACGAGCCGCAGCAGCAGGTCGCGGTCGCCTCCCTCCGAGGCGTCCTTGAGGTCGAGCGCGATCGACTCCTTGTTGCGGTTGGTGGACAGGAAGTACGTCGACTGGCGTGGCTCGCCGACGAACGGCGGGCCCCAGCCGCGGGTGTCGTCGCCGTGGCCGGGCGCCTCGACCTTGATCACCCGGGCGCCGAGGTCGCCGAGCATCTGGGTCGCGTGCGGCCCGGCCAGGGCACGCGACAGGTCGACGACGACGATGTCGGAGAGTGGTCCGGTCATCGGGCCATCATGCCGGGTGACCAGGGCCGGCTAGCTGGTCTCCCAGCGGAACAGCCGCGCGGAGAGCAGCGTCAGCACCAGCGCGAACCCGGCGAGGAGTCCCATCGGGGCCAGCATCGCGGCGGGTCCCTCGCCGCGGACGAGAAGGTCGAGCATCCCCTCGTTGAGCCAGTGGAGCGGCAGCAGGTTCGCCACCGTCCGCAGCCAGGCCGGCGCGGCGTCGAGCGGGAAGAACGAACCACCGAGGAACGCCATCGGCAGCACCAGGAAGTTCGCCATGTTGACGGCGCCCTCGACCGTGGTCGTCACGGCGCCGGCGAACAGCCCGACCGCCATGAAGCACAGCGTCCCGACCACGAGGAGCGGGATCGACGCCCACCAGAACCCGCTCAGCCGCAGGTCGAACGCGGCCGCACCGAGCCCGAGGAAGATCGCCATCTGCACCAGCGCGATCGCCACCGTCACCGCGACCCGGGCGCCGACCACGGTGCGGGTCGACACCGGTGCGAGCTGCAGCCGCCGCAGCAGCTTGCTCTGCCGCCAGCCCTGGATCGTCGCCGCGGCCCCGAAGGCGGCGCTCATCGCGATCGCCCAGCCGAGCAGGCCGGGCGTCACGAACTGGATGGTCGTGAGGCTGTCGTCCTCGACCGCCTCGGTGGTGAGGGAGTACGCCGGCGGCTGCCCGGTCGCGGCGACGTTGGCACCGTCGACGAAGGCGCGCAGCGCCCCCTGCACGATGGCGGCCTTCACCTGGTCGGTCTTCGTGAAGTGCGCGACCAGCTCGCCGTCGCGCATCTCCACGGCCACGTCGGCGTCGCCGTCCTGCACCTCCGCGACCGCGGCGTCGAGGTCGGAGCGCTGCTCCACCGAGAACGTCGCGTCGAAGGCCTCGCGAGCCGGCCCAGGCATCTCGTCGAACAGCGCGACGTCGCCGACCTGGACCAGGTCGACCTTCGCCTGGGTCTGGTCGGCGAAGATGCCGCCGAACAGCACCAGGAACATCAGCGGGAAGATGATCGCGAAGAACACCGACGCCTTGTCGCGCAGGAAGCCTCGCAGGATCGCGAAGGAGAGGGCGCGGAACGCCGTCATGCGCGGTACTCCCGTCCGGTCAGGTGGAGGAACACGTCCTCCAGGGTGCCGGTGCGGACCGAGACGCCGTCGAGCTTCTGCTCCTCGGCGAGCCGGCCGATGACCACGTCGGGCTCGTGGGTCTCGATGGTCTCGCCGTCGGCGGTGACGATGCGGGTCGGCGCGGCGAGCCCCTTCACCAGCTGCCGGGGGGTGTCGAGCTCGAGGATCCGGCCCCGGTCCATGATCGCGACCCGGTCGCACAGCACCTCGGCCTCGTCCATGTAGTGCGTCGTGAGCACGACCGTGCGGCCGCTGTCGTTGAGGCCCGCGAGCAGGTCCCAGAGGTTGCGCCGCGCCTGCGGGTCGAGCGACGCGGTCGGCTCGTCGAGGAACAGCAGGTCCGGGTCGTGGACCAGCGCGCACGCGATCGACAGCCGCTGCGACTGGCCGCCCGAGAGGTCCTCGACCCGGGTGTCGGCCTTGTCGACCAGCCCCACGCGCTCGAGCCACTCGTCGCCCCGGGCCGTCGGCACGCCGTACAGCGAGGCGAAGGTGTGGATCTGCTCGCGGGTGGTCAGGCGCTCGAAGAACGACGACGCCTGCAGCTGGACGCCGATCCGCGGCAGCAGCCCGGCGTTGCGCGGCCAGGGGGACTCCCCCAGCACCGTGATGGACCCCGCGTCCGGCTTCCGGAGACCTTCGACCATCTCCAGGGTGGTGGTCTTGCCCGCACCGTTCGGCCCGAGGATCCCGAAGAACTCGCCCTCGGCCACCTCGAAGCTCACCCCGTCGACTGCCCTGAGCTCCCCGTACGCCATGGCGAGGTCGGTGACCTCGATGGCTCCCATGAGGCGACCCTAACTCGACGGCGCCGCGCTACCGCGCAGGACCTTCTCCATCGACCAGCCCCTGGCCAGCTCGTCGACCAGCTTGTCGAGGTAGCGGATCTTCTGCAGCAACGGGTCGTCGACGTCCTCGACGCGCACCCCGCACACCGTGCCGGTGATCGACGACGCCCCTGGGTTGAGGCGGGCATCGGCGAAGAACTCCGCGAAGGTGGTGCCGGCCGCCAGGTGGCGGCTCAGCGCCGCCTCGTCGAAGCCGGTGAGCCACTCGATCGCCTGGTCGAGCTCGGCCTTGGTGCGTCCCTTCTTCTCCACCTTCGCCACGTAGAGCGGGTACACAGAGGCGAAGCTCACCGTGAAGATCCTCATCCCGTGCGCCCTATCCCAGCAGGGTGCGCACGACCCGCAGCCCGACCGACATCCGCGCGAGGTCGGCCGTCTCGTCGCGACAGATCTCCTCCAGGGTCGCGGTCGAGCGCGAGACGGCCAGCTGCTCGGTCTCCTCCCAGCTCGCGATCCGGGCCGCGGCCGGCTCGTCCGACGACGTCTCCTCCAGCACCTGCGCGGTGAGCTGGGTGTGGACGGCGTACAGGTCGTCGCGCAGCGCCGCGCGGGCCATCGTCTGCCAGCGGTCCTCGCGCGGCAGCGCGAAGATCCGGCGGACCAGCAGGGGCAGGCCGAGCCGCTCGCCGAGCGCGAAGTGGACCCGGGCGACGTCGGCGGGGTCGAGGCCGGCGCGCAGCGCGTTGTCGACGACGCCGAGCAGGCTGTAGGCCGGGTCGAGCACCGCCACGCGCGTGGCGAGGTCGTCGGGAACGCCCCGCTCGACCAGCGCGTCGCGCCGTCCCTCGAGGTCCTCCCGCTCGCGTCCGGTCATCAGGTGGGGCAGCTGCGCCATCAGCGCCGCGACCGGCTCGTGGAAGTGCTCGACGGTCGCCTGGCTGTCCAGCGGCTGCCGCCGGTTGGTGACGAGCCACCGCGACGCCCGTTCGACCAGCGTCCGCATCTGGATCCGCATCCGGGTCTGCACCTGGGCGTCCAGCTGGTTGTCCCACGTCCGCAGCTCGTGGCGCAGCTCCAGCGAGCCGAAGATCTCGCGGGCCACGAAGTTGGCACGGGTCAGCTCCGCCGCGGTCGCGCCCGTCTCGCCGGACAGTCGCGGGACGAACGTCATGCCGGCGCCGTTGACGAGGTCGTTGACCACCTGCGTCACGATGATCTCGCGGCGCAGCGGGTGCTCGCGGATCTGCCGGAGGAAGCCCTCCTGCATCGCCTGCGGGAAGTACGCGCGCAGGTCGACGTCGAGGTAGGGGTCGTCGGGCAGGTCGGACGCGAGCAGCTCGTCGGCGAGCACGATCTTCGTCCACGACATCAGGACGCACAGCTCCGGCACGGTCAGCTGGCCGCCGCGCTCGAGCCGGCGACGCACCTGTCGCGACGTCGGCAGCGCCTCGAGGTCGCGGTTGAGCACCCCCATCCGCTCGAGCTTCTTCATCCAGTCCTCGTGGACGTGCAGCAGGGACGGCGCGTGGGCGACCGCGTTGGCCAGCGCGAGGTTCTGCTCGTAGTTGTCGCGCAGCACCAGGACGGCGACCTCGTCGGTCATCTCGGCCAGCAACGAGTTGCGACGCTCCTCGGTCAGGTCGCCGTCGCGGACCACCCGGTCGAGCAGGATCTTGATGTTGACCTCGTGGTCGGAGGTGTCGACGCCGGCGGAGTTGTCGATGAAGTCGGTGTTGATGCGGCCCTCGCGCTCGGCGTACTCGATCCGGCCGAGCTGGGTGAGCCCGAGGTTGCCGCCCTCGCCGACGCACTGCGCGCGCAGGTCGCGGCCGTTGATGCGGATCGCGTCGTTCGCCTTGTCGCCGGCGTCGGCGTGGGTCTCCTCGGCCGCCTTCACGTAGGTGCCGATGCCGCCGTTCCACAGCAGGTCGACCGGCGCCTGGAGGATCGCCTTCATCAGCTCGGCCGGGGTCAGCGCGGAGACGCCCTCGTCGAGACCGAGCGCCTCGCGCGCGGCGGCGCTGAGCGGGATCGACTTCATGGAGCGGGGGAAGACGCCGCCGCCCTCCGAGATCAGGGACGCGTCGTAGTCCTGCCAGCTCGAGCGGGGCAGCTCGAACAGCCGCTTCCGCTCGACGTACGACGACGCCGCGTCGGGGTTCGGGTCGAGGAAGATGTCGCGGTGGTCGAACGCGGCCACCAGCCGGATGTGCTCCGAGCACAGCATCCCGTTGCCGAACACGTCACCGGACATGTCGCCGATGCCCACGGCCGTGAAGTCCTCGGTCTGGCAGTCGATCCCCCGCTCGCGGAAGTGCCGCTGGACCGACACCCACGCGCCCCGGGCGGTGATCCCCATCGCCTTGTGGTCGTAGCCGACGGAGCCGCCGGACGCGAACGCGTCGCCGAGCCAGAAGCCGTAGTCCTTGGCCACCCCGTTCGCGATGTCGGAGAACGTCGCGGTCCCCTTGTCGGCGGCCACGACCAGGTAGCTGTCGTCGTCGTCGTGGCGCACGACGTCGCGCGGCGGAACGTTCTCGCCCTCGACCAGGTTGTCGGTGATGTCGAGCAGGCCGGAGATGAACGTCTTGTAGCAGGAGATGCCCTCGGCCAGCCACGCGTCGCGGTCGCCGGGGTCGGGCAGCTGCTTGCAGAAGAAGCCGCCCTTCGCGCCCACGGGGACGATCACGGTGTTCTTGACCATCTGCGCCTTCACGAGCCCGAGCACCTCGGTCCGGAAGTCGTCGCGTCGGTCGGACCAGCGCAGGCCACCGCGGGCGACCGCGCCGAACCGCAGGTGCACGCCCTCGACCCGCGGCGAGTAGACGAAGATCTCGAACGACGGCCGGGGCTCGGGCAGGTCGGGGATCGCCGAGGGCTCCAGCTTGAACGAGATGTAGGTCTTCGGGCCGCCGTCGGTCGTCCGGCTGGAAGTAGTTGGTGCGCAGCGTCGCCCGGATGTGGGTGAGGTAGGACCGCAGGATCCGGTCGTGGTCGAGACTGACGACGTCGTCCAGGGCCCGCGCCAGCCGGTCCTCCAGGTCGCCGACCTTCGCGACCCGCGCCTCGGCGTCGGCCGCGAGGTGGTCGCGGCCCGGCGCGAACCGCGCCCCGAACAGCTGCACCAGCAGTCGCGTGATGTCGACGTTCCCGACGAGAGCGCCCTCGATGTAGTCCTGGGCGAACGGGCTGTTGCCCTGGCGCATGTACTTCGCGTACGCCCGCAGCACCGTGGCCTGGCGCCACGTCAGACCGGCGTCGAGCACCAGCCGGTTGAAGCCGTCGATCTCGTTGTAGCCGTCCCAGACCGCCCGCAGCGCCTCCTGGAACCGCTCCGGCGAGTCGTGGTCGGAGGGCCGGTCGTAGCGCAGCCCGAACTCGTAGATGTACGCCGGGTGGTCGAGCCCGGTCAGCTCGTACGGTCGCTCGTCGACGACCTCCACCCCCATCGACGACAGCATCGGCAGCACCTGCGACAAGGAGAGCGGGGCGCCCGTCCGGAACACCTTGAGCCGACCCTCGCCGTGGGCCGCGCCGTCGGGCCGTAGAGCCGCAGGTCGATGCCCTCGTCGCCGAGCCGGTCGAGGATGCCGAGGTCGGCGGCGCCGATCGCCGGCGTGAAGTCCTCCTTGAACGCCTCGGGGAACGAGTCGCCGTAGGTGCGCGCGAGCCGCGATCCGTGCTCGGCGCCGTACTCGGCCATCGCCGCCGACACGAAGTCGTCGCGCCACGACCGTGACGCCTCGGCCAGCCGGCGCTCGAGCTCGGTCGTGTCGACCTCACGGATGGTCCCGCCCTTCGGCGGGTGCACCACGAAGTGGACGTTGGCGGTCGCCGACTCCCCCAGTCGCACCGAGAACTCGACCGAGTCGCCGCCGAGCTCCTCCTGGAGGATCCGGGCGAACCGCTCCCGGACCGCGGTGTTGTAGCGGTCGCGCGGGCAGGTAGACGAGGGCGGTGACGTAGCGCCCGTAGGTGTCCTTGCGGATGAAGATCTTGACCTGCCGGCGCTCGCGGGCGTGCATCACCGCGACCGCCGTCGGGGCGAGCTCCTCGAACGGGGTGTGGAACAGCTCGTCGCGCGGGAAGTTCTCGAGCGTGTCCATCAGGGCCTTGCCGGCGTGGCTGCGCGGGTCGAACCCGGCACGCTTGAGCACCTCGCGGGCGGTCTCGCGCAGCAGCGGGATCCGCGTCACCGACTCGGTGTAGGCGGCGCTCGAGAAGAGGCCGAGGAACCGGCGCTCCCCGACGACCTCGCCGGCCTCGGTCGAACGTCTTGATGCCGACGTAGTCGAGGTACGCCGGTCGGTGCACGGTCGCCCGGGAGTTCGCCTTCGCGAGCACGAGCAGCGTCTTCTCGCGCGCCTTCGCCTTGACGGCCGCCGGCAGCTTGCCGAAGGACGACGACATGTCCTGGTCGAACCGCAGGATGCCGAGCCCGGTGCCGGGCATCGCCCGCAGCACGTCGTCGTCGCCCTCGGTCTCGAGCCGGTACTCGCGGTAGCCGAGGAACGTGAAGTGGTCCTCCGCGAGCCACCGCAGCAGGTCGCGGCCCTGTGAGACCTCGGCGTCCGGGCAGCGGCAGGTCCTGCTCGTCGAGCTCGTCGACGATGGCGAGCACCTGCGCGTGCATCTTGGGCCAGTCCTCGACCGCCTCGCGGACGTCGGAGAGCACCCGCTGCAGCGCCTCCTCGAGCGCGGCGGCGTCCTCCTCGTCGCTGACCCGGGTGATCTCGATCTGCATCCACGACTCGCGGATCGCGCCCTCGGGTGCGGCCACCGAACCGTCCTCGACGCCCGAGACGCGGCCGAGCTCGCCGGTGATGTCGCGCTCGACGTCCATCTGCGGGTGGATCACCACCCGGACGTCGCGGTCCTGGTTGGCGAGCTCCATCGTCAGCGAGTCGACGAGGAACGGCATGTCGTCGGTCACGACCTGGACCGTGCTGTGACCGCCGGCCGACCAGCCCTCGTCGCCGTCGGGCGTCACCACCCGGACCCGTGCCGTGCCCTGCGGCCGGACGCGTGCCAGCTCGAGGTGGGAGGCGAGGGCGCCGTACAGGTCGTGGGGTCCGCGCTCGCAGACGTCCTCGGCCGCGACGTTGCGGTAGTAGGCGCGGACCAGCGACGCGGCGCCCACGTGGCCGTCGTGCTGCTGGGCTGCCTCGGTGAGCCGGGCGGACTTCTCGTCGTCGAGCGTGGTGGCCACGACCCCGACACTAGGACTCCGGACCGGGCCCCATCAACGCGGGTGGCGGCAATCCGATCCCGCGGGCGAGACCGGTCCTGGTGTCATGATGTGCGGCAGCATGACGGGTCGCCGGACGGCAGCCCGCTCGGCGAGAGGGGCGATGCTGATGTCCAAGCAGATCCGGCACGAGCTGACCTACGACGCGCCGCTGGCCGACGTCGCGGCGATGCTCCGCGACCCGGAGTTCCGCGAGCGGGTGTGCGAGCACCAGGGCGTGCTCCGCTCGACGGTCACGGTCGAGCCGGACGGCGCCGGCATGCGGGTCCGGATCGACCAGGTGCAGGCGGCCCACGGCATCCCGTCGTTCGCGACCACGTTCGTCGGCGACGAGATCCAGATCGTCCAGGAGGAGACCTGGACGTCGCCCGAGCGCGGCCGGATCGAGGTCACCATCCCCGGCAAGCCGGGCAGCATGAAGGGCACCGCGACCCTGGCCGAGTCGGGCGGCACCACCACCGAGACCGTCGACCTGACGGTCAAGGTCTCGATCCCGCTGGTCGGAGGCAAGCTCGAGGGCCTGATCGCCGACCTGCTGCTCAAGGCCCTGCGGGCCGAGAACACCGTCGGACGCGAGTGGCTGGCCGGGCCCTGAGACCGAACCCCCGCACTCGCGACCGCGTCGGTCTCGACACGCCCTCGCCTAGCGGCTCGGGCGGCTCGACCACCTTCATCAGCAGGTTTCCGAACTGACTGGTCGAGACAGGAACAGACGAATCAGGCGGGGCCGGCGTCGTCCTCCCGGGCGTCCTGGCGACGGCGTACCACGATGACGACGGCGAGCAGCACGAACGGAACGAACGCCAGCACGAAGGTCAGCACCGTCTCCGCGGGATGCAGCGCTCCGAGGTGCTGGAGCACCACCAGCACCCCCGACGCTGCCTCAGTCATCAGCCCATGTAGGGGTAGCGGTGGTCCGTCGGGGGCACGAACGTCTCCTTGATGGAGCGCGGGCTGGTCCAGCGGAGCAGGTTCACGGCCGCGCCGGCCTTGTCGTTCGTGCCGGAGGCCCGGGCGCCGCCGAACGGCTGCTGTCCCACGACCGCGCCCGTCGGCTTGTCGTTGATGTAGAAGTTGCCGGCCGCGAAGCGCAGGTCTCGACGGGCGTCGGCGATCGCGCGGCGGTCCTGGGCGATGATCGCCCCGGTCAGCGCGTACGGCGCGAACGACTCCATCTGCGCGAGGACCCGGTCGTACCGGGCGTCGTCGTAGACGTGGACGGCCAGGATCGGGCCGAAGTACTCGTCGGAGAACATCTGGTCGGTCGGGTCGGTCGACTGCACGACGGTCGGACGGACGAAGTAGCCGACCGAGTCGTCGCAGGTACCGCCGGCCACCGTCGTCAGGTGCTTGTTGCGCGACACCCGGGCGAGCGCCTTCTTGTGCTTGGCGAACGCCCGGTCGTCGATCACGGCGCCCATGAAGTTGGAGAAGTCCGTGACGTCACCCATGGTGAGGTTCTCGGTGTCGTGGAGGAACTGGTCCTTCATCCGCGCCCAGACGGACTTGGCGACGTACGCCCGCGAGGCCGCGGAGCACTTCTGGCCCTGGAACTCGAAAGCACCCCGGATGAGGGCGACCCGCAGCACGTCGGGGTCGGCGCTGGGGTGGGCGACCACGAAGTCCTTGCCGCCGGTCTCACCCACGATCCGCGGGTAGGACCGGTAGCCGCCGATGTTCTCGCCGACGGTGCGCCACAGGTGCTGGAACGTGGGCGTCGAGCCGGTGAAGTGGATCCCGGCGAGGTCGGGGTGGGTCAGCGCGACCTTGGACACGTCGAGCCCGTCGCCGGGCAGCATGTTGATGACGCCGGGCGGCATCCCGGCCTCCTCCAACAGGTCCATCGTCAGCGACGCGGCCAGCTGCTGGGTCGGGGACGGCTTCCAGACCACGGTGTTGCCCATCAGCGCCGGGGCCGTGGGCAGGTTGCCGGCGATGGCAGTGAAGTTGAACGGCGTGATCGCGTAGACGAAGCCCTCGAGCGGCCGGTGGTCGGTCCGGTTCCAGATGCCGGGGCTGTTGGCGATCGGCTGCTCGGTGAGGATCTGCCGGGCGTAGTGCACGTTGAAGCGCCAGAAGTCGATCAGCTCGCAGGCGGCGTCGATCTCGGCCTGGAAGGCGGTCTTCGACTGGCCGAGCATGGTCGCGGCGTTGATCCGCTGCCGCCACGGGCCGGCCAGCAGGTCGGCCGCCTTGAGCAGGATCGCGCACCGCTCGTCGAACGGCATCGCGCGCCAGGCGGGCGCCGCGTCCAGCGCCGCCTTCACCGCGGCCTCGGCGTCCTTCGTGGTGGAGTTCTTGAACGTCGCCAGCACGTGCTGGTGGTCGTGGGGCTGCACGACCGTCATCTCCGCGCCACCGCCGCTGCGGCGCCGGCCGTTGACGTAGGCACGGAGGGTGGGCTGGCGGCGCTCCTGGCGCTCCAGCTCGGTCACGAGGGCATCCCGCTCGGGGGTGCCGGGCGCGTAGGTGAGGTTCGGCTCGTTGACGGGAGCCGGCGGGGTGGTGATGGCGTCCATGGGGCGACCCTAGTCGCCAGCGACCGTCACACCAGAGCGGGGATCTCCTGGGTCGCGAACCACGCCAGGTCGTCGTCGGGGTCGGCGTCGGCGGGGCGGTCCTGCACGTCGCAGTGCACGGCGGCGACGTCGCCCAACGAGATCGGCGCGGTGGCGGAGTCGACCTCAGCCACGACGACCACCCGACGTCCCGGGCCGTCCAACAGGGCTGCCGCGGCGGCGGCAGCGTCCATCAGCGCGTCGTACTCCGACTCCTCGTCGTCGCTCGCGGCCTCGATCCGTTCGACGTCGTGGGGCAGGGTGCCGCCCTCGACGAGCCGCCGCAGCAGGTCGACGGTGGCGGGGACGTAGCAACGCACGGTCAGGACCTCTTCGACGGCTTGCGACGACCCCGCGGCACCTTCGGCCGGGTGCCCGACGCGGTGTCGACCAGCTCGTCGAGCGCCTCTGCCAGGCACTGCCCGAGCACGTCGGCATCGGGCAGCAGGTCGCGGTCGGCGGTGATGCCGTAGTAGACGCCGCCGTCGTACGACGTGACCCCGATCGCCAGCGCATGGCCGGGCAGCAGCGGGTGGACCGGGTAGGTCTCGACCATCCGGGCGCCCGCGGCGTGGAGCGGCGACTGCGGGCCGGGGACGTTGATGACGTTGAGCTGCGAGCCCCGGCGCAGCTCCTCGGCGGCGACCCGCGAGCCGATCGCGTGGAACGTGGCCGGGGCGAACCCGGCGATCCCGGCGAGCCGGTTGGCCGCGACCCCGCGGCCGGTCTCCTTGTGGGCCTGGAACGAGTACGACACCTGGTGCAGGCGGACCACGGCCGAGGCCTCCCCCACCGGGCAGCTCCACCCAGTGGGCCGCGATCTGGCTGCCGAGCGACGTCGCCTCGAGCTCCTCGTCGATCACCGACACGGGCACGACGGCGCGGATCCGGCGGAGCCCGCCCAGGGACTCGGCCCGGGTCATCAGCCAGGCCCGCAGCGCGCCGGTGACGGTCGCGAGGACCACGTCGTTGACCGTGCCACCGTGCGCCTCGCGGACGGTGCGGTAGTCGGCAAGGTCGGTGCGCACGGTGACCACCCGTCGCTGCTGGGACAGCTCACCGGTGAGCGGGCTCTCGGGCACCGGGCGCCGGTTGGCGAGGGCCTCGGCCGCCCGGCCCGCCCGGTCGGCGACCGCGCCGGCCGTGCGCCACGCCGCGGCGGCGTTGCTGCGGACGGTGTCGAGCACGACCCGTGGCTGGTGGGTGGCGTCGCCGACCGCCCCGGCGACCAGCCCGAGCGGTGACGGACGCCGGCCCGGCCGCCACTCGTCGCCGCCGAGCGACTTGACGTCCGGGCTCGTGTCGAGCAGCACCTGCCCGAGGTCGACGGTCGCGACCCCGTCGACCATGGCGAGGTGCGACTTCGACAGCACCGCGATCCGGCCGTCCGCCAGGCCCTCGACGAGGTAGACCTCCCAGAGCGGCCGGTCGCGGTCGAGCGGGCGGGAGACGATCCGGGCGACCAGCTCGCGCAGCTGATCCATCGTTCCCGGGCGCGGCAGTGCCGAGCGGCGTACGTGGTAGGCGAGGTCGAACTGCGGGTCGTCCAGCCACAGCGGGTTCGCCAGCCGCCCGGGCACCGGCTGGAGCCGTTGCCGGTAGCGCGGGACGAACGAGATCCGGTCGTCGATCAGGTCGACCAGCCGGTCGTGGTCGAAGCCGGAGTCCCCGGGGTCGAAGATCTCGACCGTCGCGTTGTGCATCGGGGTCGTGGGCGACTCCAGCGCGAGGATGGCCAGGTCGCGCGGTCTCAGCCGCTCGCTCATGCCGACCCCCTTCACGGTTCCGGGTTGCCCCACGTGGGATTCTGGCAGAGGACGGGTCCGCGACCGACGGCCCGTCCCGAGTTGTCCCGAGATCGAGAGGACCCGACGTGCGACGCATCGCCCTGCTGGCGAGTGCCCTGACCCTCGCCGCGACCCTGGTCGGCTGCGGCTCCGAGGAGCCCCCGACCGAGCAGCCCACGGAACCGACGACGTCGAGCACGCCGGAGGAGTCCCCGGACGAGACCCCGGACGAGACGTCCGAGCCGCCGGAGCCCGAGGTGCGGGAGATCGAGATCGAGTTCGAGGGCGACCAGGCGCCCCCGGTCGAGCGGGTCCGGCTCGAGGTCGGCGAGGAGGTCGTGCTGGTGGTCACGTCCGACCAGCCGGGCGAGCTGCACGTGCACTCCGCGCCGGAGCAGACCCTGGCGTACGGCGCCGGCACCACGCGAGTCCCCCTGACGATCGACCGGCCCGGCGTCGTCGAGGTGGAGCGGCACGAGCCGGAGGCGCTCGTGCTGCAGCTCGAAGTCCGCTGACGTGGACGACTGGCTGACGTTCGCCCATGGCCTGGGCGGACCGGCTGACCTGCCCGTCCCACCCCAGCTCGCCATCGCCGGCGCGGTGGCGGCGCTGGTCGTCTCCTTCACCGTCCTCGCGCTCGCCTGGCGTACGCCGCGGTTCGACCCGGCCGTCGGCGGCCGCCCCGCGCCGGCCGTCCTGCAGCGGCTCGTCGACCACCCGGCGTACCGGATGGCGCTCCGCGTGCTCGGCATGGCCGGCCTCGCCTGGTTCGGGCTGGCGGCGGTCTTCGGCCAGAATCTGCTCACCAACCCGGCGTTCGGGATGTTCTACGTGTGGTGGTGGGTCGGGCTGGTCCCGGCCTCGGTCCTGCTCGGGCCGGTGTGGCGCGCGATCAGCCCGGTGCGCACCATCAACGCGCTGTTCGCCAGGGTGTCGGGCAACGACCCGGACCGCGGGCTGTACGAGTACCCGGCCCGACTGGGCCACTGGCCCGCGGCGCTCGGCCTCTTCGCGTTCGTGTGGATGGAGCTCGTCTACCCGTTCTCCACCGAGCTCGGCCCGGTGCGGCTGTGGGTCGCGGTGTACCTGGCTCTGATGCTCATGGGCGGCGCGCTGTTCGGCAGCACGTTCTACGAGAAGGCCGACCCGTTCGAGGTCTACTCCTCGCTGTGCGCGAAGCTCTCGGTCTGGGCGCGCCGCGACGGGCCCTTCGAGACGGGCGCGGGGCGCCCTCCTCAGGACGGGCAGCTGCTCGTCCGCAGCCCGCTCTCCCACCTCGCCACGACCCGCCCCGAGCCCGGCCTGGTCGCGGTCGTGGGGGTGCTGCTCGGCAGCACGGCGTTCGACTCGTTCCGCAGCTCGCTCGTGTGGATCCGCTTCAGCGACGGTGCGGCGCTGTCGGTGCAGACCATGAACAACCTGGCCCTCATCACGTTCTGCGTCGGCGTCGCCCTGATCCTCACGATCGGCAGCGTCGCCACCGGGGTGGGCGAGCACGCCCGGAGAGCCGAGCTGCCCGCGCTCTTCGCGCACTCGATCGTGCCGATCATCGTCGGCTACATCGTCGCCCACTACCTGAACTACCTCGTCGAGGTCGGGTGGGACACCGTGATCCTCGCGAGCGACCCGCTGAGCGACGGGTCCAACCTGCTCGGCACCGGCAACCTCGAGCGGTTCAGCTGGTTCGCCTACCACCAGACCCTGCTCAGCTCGGTGAAGGTGCTCGCGGTCGTGAGCGGCCACGTGCTCGCGGTGGTCGCGGCGCACGACCGGGCCATCCAGGTGCTGCCGAAGCGGCACCAGGTCACCGGTCAGCTGCCCATGCTGCTGGCGATGGTGTCGTTCACCGTGGGCGGGCTCTACCTGTTGTTCGCCGCCTGAGCCGGCCGCGGGAGCAGGGTCGCCGCCACGCCGGCCACGGCGCGGCCGACGGCCGAGTCGCCGATCTCCGCGAGCGAACGGCCCGCCACCAGGGCGCGGTCGACCGCGGCCCGGTCGTCGGGCAGGAAGTGCAGCGCCGCCACGTCGGCGACGCCGCGCAGCATGCCGATGATGTCCGCCTCGGCCCAGCCGAGCGTCGGCCGCATCCGGTTCACCACGGCGTGGGTGTCGGTGCGGCCGGTCGTCTCCGCCAGCTCAACCAGGCCGCGCGCCAGCCGGGACAGCCCCACGGGGTCGGCGCTGCCCACCACCACGACATGGTCGGCGACGTCGAGCGCGGCCAGGGTCATGGTGTTACGCCCGGCCCGGCCGGAGTCGGACGCCGGGTCGTGCTCGAGGCTGAACCCGGTGTCGACCACGACGTGACCGTGGCCTCGTGCGACCTCGAGGAGGTGCTCGACGACACCGGCCCTGACCTCGACCCAGCGGTCGGCGCGCGGCAGGCCCGTCACGACACTGAGCCGGTGGTCGAGCGAGCGCTGCACCGAGCCGAACCGCTCCGGGAGCTGGCCGGTCGCCGCGAGACGGGTCGCCGCCAGCACGCCGGACACCTCGTCGACGATCCCCAGCTGCTGGGCGACCGCGCCGCCATAGGGATCGGCGTCGACCAGGATGGTGCGGCGGGTGCGGCCGAGCTCGGCGGCCAGGCCGACCGCCAGCGTCGTACGTCCCGGCGCGCCGGCCGGCCCCCAGACCGCCGTCACCCTGCCGGGCTGCGCGGCCTCCGGAGCCGGGTGCTCCGTCGCGCGTGCCACGGTCGGCTCCGGCTCGTCGCCCGCGACCACGACGTCACCGAGCTCCGGCAGCCCGTCCGCGGTGACGACCGCGCGCACGCCGATCCGGGTCGCCCGCAGCGCGGCCGCGTCGAGGTCGGGGCCGGAGGGGAGGATCGCCACCGGCCGGACGCCGTGGCCGCGGAGATGGTCGACGGCATCACGGTCGAGGCCCGGCGCGTCGAGCGACACCACTGCCACGTCGGCCTGGCCGGCGGCGGCCGTCGCGAGCAGGTCGCCGACGTCGACGCAGCGCTTGAGGACGACGACGTCGGCGCGGTCGGCGAGCCCGGTCAGCGCGGGCGACTCCCAGGCCGCACCGGCGGCCAGCACCAGGACGACGACCACGGTCAGCTCCCCACCACGGTGACGACCGGCGTCTCGAGCGTGGCCAGCAGCTCGAACCAGCGGTCGGCGTCCCCCTGCTCCACGGCGAGCACGAGCTGCCGGACGCCGGTGAGCTCGTCGGCGGCCGGTGCGTCGAGCACGGTGACCGACTCCAGCGCGGCGCCGGCGCAGTCGGGGCAGCGGGCCGTGTCGCGGACGTAGACGCTGACGACAGAGCCGGAGCCGACCGTGTCGGGCACCAGGTCGACCGCGACGGGCAGCTGGAGCACGTCCGACGCGTCCGCCGTCCCCACCGCCGCGCGCGGCACCAGCTCGCCCTCGCCGACGCCGCGCACGAGCCGGGCGTCGGCCGGGAGTGCCTGGTCGGCCCGGACGTACCGGTCGAGGTCGGACGGGTCGACGAACCGCACCTGTCGCGGCTCCAGGTCGTCGGCGGTGACCGCGGCACCGGCGGCGAGGTCGTCGGCGGCGGCCCAGACCGTCACCGACTCGTCGGCCGCGCCGAGCAGCCGGGCTCCCGCCACCACCGAGACCGCGACGATCGCGACCCCGATCCAGAGCCGAGGGTCGCGCCAGCCTGGCCTGGTGGCGCGGGCAGCGGCAGGTGGCACGGCTGACGGTGAAGTGTCCCCGAGACTCGTCACCGGGACATCATGACCCCGCGCGGCGCGGGCGGGAAGTCGCTCCTCCACAGGCACGCGGGTCGACGCACGCCGCCTGCGGCGCGGGATGGGACGATGACGCCATGTCCGGCATGCCCCGTTTCCTGACCCTGGCCGACGTGGCCGAGGTCCTCAACACCTCGAGCGCGCAGGTCTACGCGCTGGTGCGCCGCGGTGACCTGCCGGCGATCAAGATCGGTGGCCGCGGCCAGTGGCGGGTCGAGCGCGAGCAGCTCGAGGCCTACATCACGAGGATGTACGACGAGACCCGCGACTACGTCGACCAGCACCCGTTCGTCGAGTCCGAGGCCGACGACCGCTAGCCCGAGTCGTGCCTGATTCGGATCGAGTCGTGCCTGATTCGGATCGAATCGAGCCACCATGCACGACTCGGCCGGATTCACCCACGACTCGGCCGGATTCACCCACGACTCGGCCGGATCTACCCACGATTCGCGCGGTCAGCCGACTTCTGCGTCGAGGGTGATCTCGACGATCTGCTCGTCGCCGTCACGGAGCAGGGTGAACTCGATCGTCTCGCCGGGCCGGTAGGTCCGGATCGCGACGATCAGCGAGATCCCGTCGACGACCCGCTGGCCGTTGACCTCGACGACGACGTCGCCCTCGAGCAGCCCGCTGTCGGAGGCCGGGGTGTCGGGCAGCACCTGGTCGATCCGCGCGCCGCGGCTGTCGCCCGTGCCGCCGGTCTGCACCTTCGCACCGATCACCGGGTAACGGGACTCCCCCGTGCGCAGGATCTGGTCGGCCGTGATCCGGACCTGCTCGATCGGGATCGCGAAGCCGACGCCGATGTTGCCGGACCTGTCGCCGCCGAACCCGCCGCCCGTCGTGGCGATGGCGCTGTTGACCCCGACCACTTGGCCGCGCAGGTTGACCAGAGGGCCGCCGGAGTTGCCGGGGTTGATGGCGGCGTCGGTCTGCACCGCGTTGATGTACGACGCGTCGGAGCCGGACTCGCCCGTGGTCACCGGCCGGTTGAGGGCACTGACGATGCCCGACGTGACGGTGGAGCTCAGCCCGAGGGGCGAGCCGAACGCGACGACCGGCTCGCCGACGCTCAGCCGGCGGCTGGACCCGAGGGAGGCCGGGGGCAGGCCCGCGGCGTCTGCGGAGTAGAGCACGGCGAGGTCGTAGACGGGGCTGCGGCCGACCACCTCCGCGACGTACCGGTTGCCGTCCTGGTCGACGATCTCGATCGGGCCCTCGCTCTCGGCCGCGGACGCGACGACGTGGTTGTTGGTGACGACGTGGCCCTGCCGGTCGAGCACGAAGCCACTCCCGGTGGCACCGCCCTCCTCGCCCTCGAACTCGGCCACGATCTGCACCGTGCTCGGCAGCAGCTGGTCGGCCACCCGGACCACGGACCGGTTGTTGCCCTGGAGCGGCACCTTGGTCTCGAGGTCGACGCCGTCGAGCCCGTCGGAGACGGCGCCGGGGCGCTGACGATCCGCGATCGAGTCGAGCACGGCGCCACCGACGGCACCGCCGACGAGACCGACCAGGAGCGCGAGCCCGGCGACGGCCGGCCACAGCCACCCGGAGACCCGGCCGCGGTGCTGCTGGGCAGGCGGGTACGGCGCCGGGTAGTCGCGCGGCGGCGCGAACGGGTACGGCGTGGTGGCTGCCGGAGTGGTCGAGGGGGGCGTGGTCGAGGAGGGCGTGGTCGACCGGCTGGCCGACGGGGGCGGCTGCCACGAGGCCCCGGCCGCGGGACGGATCGGCTGGGTCGGCTCGGTGCCCTCGTCCGCTCGCGCGCCCGACACCTCGTCCGGGCGTGCGTCGTCGTCGGTCACCGGGTCATTCTCCCCCGAGGCACCAACCATGCCTAGCGGGAGGGGGTGGTCGTGCTCCGCTCGAGGATCGAACCGGGCACCCGCGCGGGCAGCTGCCGGGGCGCGTCGGTTCCGCCGAAGTTCGTGACCGGGGCGCGGCGCTCGGGGGCCGGGGTGCTGGCGGTGATGCCGAGCACGAGGACGCCGAGGACGGCGACACCGGCGGCGGAGCCGCCGAGGGCGATCATCCCCGCCCGGCGCGACCGCTGGCCGTCCGGCACGGCGGTCGCGAACGGCGACGGGCACAGGAGCGAGCCCTTGAGGTGGGCAGGCGCCCGGTCGACGTCGGCGGACAGCCCCGCTAGCCGGGTCTTGACCCAGCCCTCCCGCTCCACGGCGTCGCGGCAGGCGTGGCAGGCGTGCACGTGGGCCCAGGCCCGCTCGGCCTCGTCGGCCGGCAGCTGACCGTCGAGCAGGGCACTGACGCGGGGTCCGAGGTGTCCGATCACGACGCGCCCTCGGGTGCCATGACCGGGCCCGAGTAGCGCACCCGACCGGGCTCGGGCTCGCGGTGGGCCAGCGCCCGCCGCAGCATCGCCCGGCCCCGGTGGATCCGGGAGCGCACGGTCCCGAGCTTCGCGCCCAGGATGTCGGCGATCTCGTCGTACGAGAGGCCCTCGACGTCGCAGAGCACGACCGCCGCGCGGAAGTCGGGCGGCAGCGCCGCGAGCGCGCGCTCGACGTCGTCGTCGAACAGCTGGTCGGCCAGGGCGAGGTCGGGCGCGGGTCCGGCGCTCCGCAGGGTGCTCGCGCGCTCGTCGGACAGGGCGTCGAACCGGATCCGCTGCTTGCGGCGGGCCTGGTCGAGGAAGAGGTTGGTGGTGATCCGGTGCAGCCAGCCCTCGAACGTTCCCGGCGTGTAGGTGTGGAGACTGCGGAAGACCCGGACGAAGACCTCCTGCGTGAGGTCCTCGGCGTCGTGCCGGTTGCCCGTCAACCGGTAGGCGAGCCGGTAGACCCGGTCGGAGTGGCGCTCGACGATCTCGTCCCAGGTGGGGACCTCGTTGGTCGTCATCGCCCCCTCCTCGTGCTCGGCCGGTGGGCTCGGCTTCCAGGGTTTCAGCGGTCGTCCTCTCTCACGGTAGGGCGTCGTGCTGAGAGGAACCTGTGAGGCCGCTCTCTGCTGCCACAACGACCGCCGGCGCCGCCGTGTTCCCGATCACACGCGGTAGGGTCGAACCGCCCTGCCGGACGGGTGGGGCACCCACCGCCAGACCGCTCCGCGGCCCGACCCAGGAGGCCACCATCACCACCTCGCCGAAGCCCTCGAGCTGGTCCCACGCCGAGTCGTTCGTGGCCGAGGACGAGGTCCTCGCCAACGCGCGCGCCCGGGCGGAGGAGGTCGGGGTGACGCCGATCGGCGCCGGTGGCGGGGCGGCCCTGCGCTTCCTCGCGTCGGTGCTCGAGGCCCGGGCCGTGGTGGAGATCGGCACCGGCACGGGCGTCTCCGGGGTGTGGCTGCTGCGTGGCATGCGGTCCGACGGGGTGCTGACCACGGTCGACATCGAGGCCGAGCACCAGCGGCTCGCGAAGGAGTCCTTCGCCGAGGCCGGCGTCCCGCCGCAGCGCGCCCGCACCATCTCGGGCGCGGCCCTTGACGTCCTCCCACGCCTGACCGACGGTCACTACGACCTCGTCTTCTGCGACGGCGACAAGGCCGAGTACGACGCCTACCTCACCGAGTCGCTGCGGCTGCTGCGCCCGGGCGGGGTCGTGGCGTTCGACAACGCGCTCTGGCACGACCGGGTCGCCGACCCGTCCCAGCGCGACGACGACACCGTGGCGATCCGCGAGCTCGGCAAGCGGGTGGCCGACGACGACGACCTCGTCTCGGTGCTGCTGCCGGTGGGCGACGGCCTGCTGGCGGCCAAGAAGGTCTGGACCCCCGAGCCCGGGGAGTAGCCCGCGCGCGTCGTCTCAGCCGATCCCGCGCAACGGGTCGGACCCGGTCAACCAGCTCAGCAGCACCCGGGAGCCGAACCCGGTCGGACCGGTGGTCCACTCGTGATGCTCGTCGGGCGAGTCGCCGACCGACGCCAGGTCGAGGTGGGCCCAGGGCACGTCGCCCACGAAGTGACGCAGGAACAGGGCCGCAGAGATGGCGCCCGCGTGCTTGGGGCCGTTGTTGGCGTCGGCGATGGTGGAGCTGATGTGCTGCTCGTAGTCGTCGACCAGCGGTAGGCGCCAGAGCCGCTCACCGGAGGCCTCTCCAGCCTCGCGGAGGGCGGCCGCCAGCGCCTCGTCGGTGGCGAACAGCCCGCCCAGCCGCTCGCCCAGCGCCACCCGGACCGTGCCGGTCAGGGTCGCGACGTCGACGACGACGTCGGGGTCGAGCTGCGCCACGGCGTAGGCCAGGCCGTCGGCGAGCACCAGCCGGCCCTCGGCGTCGGTGTTGGTGACCTCCGACGTCCGGCCGCCGTAGTGGCGCAGCACGTCACCGGGCCGCAGCGCGTTGCCGCCGACCGCGTTCTCGGCGGCGGCGACGAGGCCGGTCACGCGCAGTGGGCAGTCGAGGCCGCGGAGCGCCGCGAGCACCGACATCACGACGGCGCCGCCGGTCATGTCGCGCTTCATGGTGACCATGCCCTCGGCGGACTTGATGGACAGCCCACCGGTGTCGAACGTGATCCCCTTGCCGACCAGCACCACGAGCGGCGCCTTCCGGCCGCCGCGCGGGACGTAGTCGAGCCGGATCAGCCGCGGCGGGGTGGCCGAGGCCTGCCCGACGCCGAGGATGCCGCCGAAGCCGTCCTTGGCCAGCCGCTTCTCGTCCCAGACGGTGACCTTGAGGCCGGACTCCGCCGCGACCTCCTCGGCCTGCTCGGCCAGCCACGGCGGGTTCTTGATGTTGGACGGGACGGTCGCGAGCATGCGGGCACGCCAGCCGGCGCCGCCGAACGCGATCCCGCGACGCACCGCGGTCGACGTGGCCTCGTCGTCGTCGGTGGCCGCCAGCACCACCCGGGCGACTGGCGTGTGCTCGGGACCGTCGGAGCGCAAGGTGAAGCCGAACGACCCGAGCGCCAGCCCGACCACGAACGCCGTGAGCTCCTCGTCGCCGGCCGCGGCGGCGACCGAGGTGGCCAGCGCCGTACGGTCGCGGACCTCACGCGCCAGGGCGGCGCCCGCTCGGCGCAGGCTCTCGGAGGACGTGTCGCCGACCCCGACGAGCAGCACGAGCCGCAGGGACGGGTTCGCGGCGATCCCCAGGGGCACCGGGACCGGGGTGACCTCGCCGGCCTTGCCGGTCGCCTGCAGCCCGTCGAGGACGTCGAGCAGGTCGAGGCCGAGCGCCTCGGCGAGCTCGACGCCGCCGGGCCCCAGCGCCAGCGAGCCACTGTCGGTCGCGGGCAGCACGGGCACGGCGGCCACCTCCACGCCGGACACGGCGTGCGGGCGCAGCGGGCTGAGCGCGAACTGCGGTGGGGAGACCTGGGCGGGAAGGGTGTCGGTCGCGGTGGTCACGAGATCAGGTGGTGACGCCCTCGAGCGCCTGGCGCAACGCGGTGGCCTCGTCGACGTTCAGCTCCACGACCAGCCGGCCGCCACCCTCGAGCGGGACGCGCATCACGAGACCGCGGCCCTCCTTGGTGACCTCCAGCGGTCCGTCGCCCGTCCGGGGCTTCATCGCCGCCATCCGCGCACCTCTTCCTCGTACGTTGCTCCGAAGGACGCGCCCGGATCAGGACCCGGGCGTGTCGTATGCCGCACCATTATCCCCCATGGCCGGGTGATCCGGGCCACAGGCCCGCCAGTCAGCCCGTGCCCGGGCTGGCACACTCGACCCCATGCACGCGCGGTCCGCGTTGTTCGACGTCTACGGCGACCACCTCCGCGGTCGGGGGAGCCAGGCACCGGTCGCCGGGCTGGTGCGGCTGCTCGCCCCGGTCGGCATCCAGGCGCCCGCGGTCCGGACGGCGATCTCGCGGATGGTGTCGGAGGGCTGGCTGGAGCCGGTCCGGCTGCCCGCCGGTCGTGGCTACCGCGCCACCGAGCGCACCATCCGCTGGCTCGACGACGTCGGCGCCCGCGTCTACCGGCGGGTCGAGCGCACCTGGGACGGCCGCTGGCACCTCGCCCTCGTGGAGCCGCCCAACGGCCGGCGGCCCGACCGCACCCGGCTGCGGGCCGACCTCGCGTTCATCGGGTACGCCGAGCTCACCCCGCACACGTGGGTGAGCCCGTTCGCGCGGACCGAGCTCGGCGAGGTGCTGGCGCGGGCGGGCACGACCGCCCGGCTCGTGTGGTCGGAGCGGATCGAGCCCAGCCCGCTCGACGCCTGGGACCTGGAGGGGCTCGCCTCGGCGTACGTGCGCTTCATCGAGGACGCCGACGCGCTGCTCGGCGCCGTCGCGCCCGACGCCTCCGACGAGGGTGCCTTCGCGGCGCGCTTCCAGCTCGTCCACGAGTGGCGCAAGTTCCTCTTCACGGACCCCGGGCTGCCCGACGAGCTGCTGCCGACCGACTGGCCCGGCCGCCGAGCCGCCGAGCTGTTCACCAGCGAGGCGCGCCGGCTCAAGCCGGCGTCCGACCGGTTCCTCGCCACGTGCCTGGACTGATGTGCCTGGACTGATGTGCCTGGACCGAGCCTGGACGACGTGCCGGACTGACGTGCCGGACCGCGTGCAGCGGTCCGGCAGACTGCGCCCATGACCGCACCCGTGCTGCTCGACCTGACCGAGGGCGTCGCCACGATCACGCTGAACCGGCCCGAGGCCATGAACAGCCTCGACGTGGCGACCAAGGAGGCGCTGCTCGAGACTGTCCGCGCGGTCGCCGACGACCCGGCCGCGCGGTGCGTCGTCCTCACCGGCAGCGGCCGCGCGTTCTGCGTCGGGCAGGACCTCAAGGAGCACATCCAGCTGCTCGAGAGCGGCGCGAACGACGCGCTGTTCGACACCGTCGACGCGCACTACAACCCGATCGTCACGGTCCTCGCGACCATGGCCAAGCCGGTCGTGGCCGCCGTCAACGGCGTCGCCGCCGGGAGCGGGAGCCAGCCTCGCGTTCGCCTGCGACCTGCGCTACCTGGCTGACGGTGCCGGCTACAACCTGGCGTTCGCGAACGTGGCGCTCTCGTGCGACACCGGCGCGAGCTACCACCTCCAGCGGCTCGTCGGGCGGGCGAAGGCCATCGAGCTGCTGTACTTCCCGCGCACCCTGTCGGCCGCCGAGTCGCTCGAGCTCGGGCTGGCCACCGAGGTCGTCCCGGCCGACGACCTCCCCGGCGTGGTGGCCGAGGTCGCTGCCCGGCTCGCGGCCGGACCGACCGTCGCGCTCGGCGCGATGCGCCGGTCGGTGGCGTACGCCGCCGGTCACTCGTTCGAGGACGCCCTCGCGTTCGAGAGCCGGATGATGACGGAGACCGGCGCGACCGAGGACCACGCCGCCGCGGTCGCCGCGTTCCTCGCCAAGCAGAAGCCCGCGTTCGAGGGCCGGTGAGCCACACCTAGACGAAGCGGGCCCGGAGTGCGCCGAAGATCTCGAGCACCCGGGCCGGGGCGACGACCCGCATCATCCGGGCGCTCGGGTCGGCGCCGTACTCGACCGTCAGGGCTGCGCCGGAGAACTTGTGGTTGTACCAGGACGTCATCGTGCCGTGGCAGACGCCACCGCACGTGAAGGCCTTCTTCGGCAGCCGCAGGGTGCGCGCGACCTTGCGCGCGAACCGCTTGTTCTTCGTGTCGAGGTCCACACCGTGGAGCGGCTGGTGGAAGCTGAGGATCCGGTGGGGCCGGACGTCCTTGAGGAACCGGATCATCGCCCGCGTCTCCGGCTCGGACTTCGGCGCCGGGCCGCTCTCGTAGCTCCCGTCGAGCTCGGCCCACCGGTACGGGTAGTTGCGGTTCAGGTCGACGCCGTGGGCGTTCTTGCGGGTGCCGGCCGCCAGCCCGTCCGGGTTGTAGGTTGGGACGACCCAGAGGTCGACGCCGCTGATCGAGGCGCCGTTCTTGAGCGACAGCAGGATCCGCCGGGGCCGCGCCTCGTCGCCGTGCATGGTCGCGATCAGGACCACCCGGAAGTCCGCCTTGTCACCGAGCCGGTAGGCCATGATCGAGCGCCCCTGCACGGACTCGCCCAGCTTGCGCCTGGACAGCACCGCGTCGTCGGGCGCGGCCACGGCGGGCGCGACCGGCGCCACCAGTGCGGCGGCCAGCAGCACGAGGGCGGGCAGGCGGGGCGTCACACGTGCGAGTTGGCGTAGGCGTAGGTGAACACGAGGACGCCGACGAGCAGGCCGACGTGGGCGAGGACCGACAGGCCGGGCCCCTCCGACCAGGTGTCCTCGACGGCCTTGGTCGCGTGCCGGCCCCGGGTGGGCAGCCACCGGACCAGGATCAGCAGTCCGGCGAGCGTCACGACCCACCACAGGGCGAGCGCGATGATGCCGGCCAGCTCGCCGCCCAGCGCGGCGTCCTCGCTCGACACCAGGTAGGTCACCCACACCGCCAGCGCGAGCACGCCGCCGAACGTGTGGACGTTGAGCAGCGCGGTGCCGACGTTGACCCGTCCGGCGCCACCCTCGGACCTGCCGAGCCGCAGCCGGGTGAGGACCACCACGACCGCCGCGAGGGCGGTGAGGACGTAGACGATCACCTCGACGGACACGGGGGAAGTCTGCCTCAGTCGGACTCCGACCCGCCACGACCCTCGGGGCGTGGCGGGCGGGCGTCCTCGTCACGCTCGGCGGCGAGGCGGTCGAGCAGCGCGTCGACCTCCGACATCCGGTAGCCGCGGAACGCCAGCGAGAACCGGACCCGGCGAAGGTCATCGCCCGCCAGCGGCCGGTCGGCCGGCACGACGGCGTCGGGCCGGTCGTCGTAGGCCTCAGACAGCGGTGTGCCGCGACCGGCGGCCACCACGGCGACGGCACCGAGCACCAGGACCAGCAGGATGGCGAACACCCAGGTCATCGCGACCTCACTCGGCCCGGCGCGGCGGCGGGGTCGGGAGCCGGCCCTCGCGGGCGGCGACCATCAGGCTGACGGCCTCGTCGACGTCGTCGGTCAGGACCAGCAGGTCGAGGTCGGTCTCGTTGATGTTGCCCTCGGCGAGCACGGTGCCGCGCAGCCAGTCGAGCAGGCCCTGCCAGTAGTCGACGCCCATCAGCACAACCGGGAACGACGTGACCTTCTGGGTCTGCACCAGCGTGAGCGCCTCGAAGAGCTCGTCGAACGTGCCGAGCCCGCCCGGGAGCACGATGAAGCCCTGCGCGTACTTCACGAACATCGTCTTGCGGGCGAAGAAGTAGCGGAAGTTGATGCCGATGTCGACGTAGTCGTTGAGGCCGGCCTCGAAGGGCAGCTCGATCCCCAGCCCGACCGACACCCCGCCGGCCTCGCTGGCGCCCTTGTTGGCCGCCTCCATGGCCCCCGGACCCCCGCCCGTGATGACGCCGAAGCCGGCCTCGACCAGCGCCCGGCCGACCTGCTCGCCCTTGGCGTAGGAGGGGTGGTCGGACCGGGTCCGGGCAGAACCGAAGACCCCGATCGCCGGTCCGAGCTCCGCCAGCGCCCCGAAGCCCTCGATGAACTCGGCCTGGATCCGCAACACCCGCCAGGGATCGGCGTGGACCCAGTCGCTCGGACCGCGGGAGTCGAGCAGCCGCTGGTCGGTGGTGCCCTCGTCGACAGCCTTGCGGCGCAGGGTCACCGGTCCCTTGAACTTGCTCCTCACGACGTGCCTCCCAGCCAGCGGCGCAGCTGCCGCTCGCAGTGCTCGATGTGGGCCACCGGGACGTGCTCCTCCTGCTTGTGGGCGAGCATCGGGTCACCGGGCCCGAAGTTGACCGCGGGTACGCCGAGGGCGCTGAACCGGGACACGTCGGTCCAGCCGAACTTCGGCCGCACCGCGTCCCCGCCGACGGCGTCCACGAACGCCCGGGCCGCCGGCAGGCCCAGCCCAGGCAGGGCACCCGGGGCGCTGTCACGGAGTGTCACGTCGTACCCGTCGAAGAACGCCCGCAGGAACTGCTCGGCCTCGGCCTCGGAACGGTCGGGCGCGAACCGGTAGTTGACCGACACGATGCACTCGTCGGGAAGCACGTTGCCGGCGACACCGCCGCTGATGAACACGGCGTTGAGCCCCTCGTGGTACTCCAGGCCGTCGATCACCGGCATCCGCGCCTCGAACGCGTTGAGCCGGGCGAGCACGTCCGCCGCCCCGTGGATCGCGTTGACGCCCTTCCAGCTCCGTGCGGAGTGGGCGCGCTCCCCCGTCGTCCGGACGTCGACCCGCATCGTGCCCTGGCAGCCCGCCTCGACGATCGCCCCCGACGGCTCCATCAGGATCGCGAAGTCCGCGGCCATCAGGTCCGGGTCGCTCCGGCCCAGCAGGTTGAGACCGTTGAACTCGTCCTCGATCTCCTCGGCCTCGTAGAGGATGTAGGTGACGTCGCGGTTGGGCGCGGGGACGGTCGCCGCGAGCCGCAGGATCACCGCGTCGCCGCCCTTCATGTCGCAGGTCCCCAGGCCGTGGAGGAGCTCGCCCTCGCGGCGCGCGGGCAGGTTGTCGTTGAGGGGCACCGTGTCGAGGTGGCCGGCGATCACGACCCGCTCGTCGTGCCCGAGCTCGGTGCGGGCGACCACGGTGTGGCCCCGACGGGTCACCGTGAGGTGCGGCAGGGTGCGCAGCGCGGACTCGACCGCGTCGGCGATCACCCGCTCGTTGCGGCTGACCGACTCGATGTTGACCAGCTGCTCGGTGAGCGTGACGGCGTCGGCGGAGAGGTCGAGGGGCGTCATGGCCCCATCCAACCAGCCGCCCGCGCCGGTCGTGTCAGGTACGACGTTGAGCCCTACGCTTCCGGCAGAGAGGTGGAGAGACCATGGGCGAGACGCACACGTTCCTCGCGGAGCCCGAGCCGACGGAGCAGGCGCAGGCGATGTACGCCGGCGACCTCGGCGGCGACGGCTACGTCATGAACCTGACCAGGCTGTGGGCACATGCGCCGCCGGTCTTCGACGGGATCGTGGCGATGATGGGGGCGGGCACCGAGGTGGGCGACCTGACGTTCCGCCAGAAGGGCGTGCTCGTGAGCGCGGCCGCCTCGACCGCGGGCGACTCCTACTGCTCGCTGGCGTGGGGCACCCGGCTGGCGAGCGAGGTCGGCGACGACACGGCGGCGGCGGTGCTGGTCGGGGACGACGCCGGCCTCGACGCGACGGAGCGGGCCCTGGCCCGCTGGGCGCGGGCGGTAGCCCGGGACCCGAACGGCACCACCCCCGACGACGTCCAGGCCCTGCGTGACGCGGGGTACACCGACCGGCAGATCTTCGGCATCACGGCGTACGTCGCCGCGCGGCTGGCGTTCTCGGCCGTGAACGACGCGCTGGGTGCGCTGCCCGACGCCCAGCTGCTCGACGTCGCCCCTGACGCGGTCCGGGCGACCGTCGGCTGGGGTCGGCCGGCGGCACGACACTGACCCACGCCGCCGGTCAGCGCCGGGCCACCGCCACCGAGGTCTCCGTTGCGTCCTCGAACGACACCGCGTCGGCGAGCGTCTCGCGCGCCAGCAGCGCCTCGTGGGTGCGGGCGGCCGCCAGCACCTCGGCCGGCGCCGAGACGGTCAGCGCGATCCGATCGGACACGTCCAGCTCGGCGTCCCGGCGGGCCTGCTGCACCGAGCGCACCAGGTCGCGCGCGACTCCCTCGGCCTCGAGCTCCGGCGTCGTCGCGGTGTCGAGCACCACGAAGCCGCCGCGCGGCAGCACCGCGGTCGCCGCGTCGGCAGTGTCGGCGCCGGCCACGGTCTCGAGCGCGTACTCGCCGTCGGCGAGGGCGAACCCGGCGCACGTCACGGAGCCGTCGTCGGCCACCGACCAGTCGCCGGCCTTGGCGCCCCGGATGACGGTCTGGACGTCGCGGCCCAGCCGCGGGCCGGCGGCCCGGGCGTTCACCGTCAGTCGCTGCTCCACGGCGTACGCGGCCGCCTCCTCGGAGCCGGCCGCGACCAGCCGCACCTGCTTGACGTTGAGCTCGTCGGCGAGGATCGGCTCGAAGCCCGCCAGCGACGAGGTGTCGTCGACGACCAGCGCCAGCGACGCCAGCGGCAACCGGGTGCGCAGCTGGTGGGCCTTGCGGAGGGCCAGCCCCGCGGAGGCGACGTCGCGGACGACGTCCATCGCCTCGACCAGTGCATCGTCGGCGGGCAGGGACGACGCGTCGGGCCAGTCGGTGAGGTGGACCGACCGTTCGCCGGTGAGCCCGCGCCACACCTCCTCGGTCGTGAGCGGCAGCAGCGGCGCCGCGGCCCGGCAGACGCTCTCGAGCACCGTGTAGAGGGTGTCGAACGCCTCGGGGTTCTCGCCCCAGAACCGTTCGCGCGACCGGCGGACGTACCAGTTGGTGAGCACCTCGAGGAAGCTGCGGGTCGAGTCACAGGCGTTCGCCACCTCGTAGTTGTCGAGCTGGTCGGTCATCGTCTCGACGTACTGCCGCAGCTTCGCCAGCACGTAGCGGTCCATCGGGTGCTCCGAGGCAGCCCGGGCCGAGGCGTCGTACCCCCCGCCGCCGTTGGCCGCGTTGGCGTAGAGCGCGAAGAAGTACCACGTGTTCCACAGCGGGATCAGCACCTGCCTGACCGACTCGCGGATGCCGCGCTCGGTGACGATCAGGTTCCCGCCGCGCAGGATCGGGCTCGACATCAGGAACCAGCGCATCGCGTCGGCACCGTCGCGGTCGAACACCTCGTAGACGTTCGGGTAGTTGCGCAGGCTCTTCGACATCTTGTTGCCGTCGGAGCCGAGCACGACGCCGTGGCTGACGCAGGTCGAGAAGGCCGGCTTGTCGAACAGCGCGGTCGCCAGCACATGCATCGTGTAGAACCAGCCACGCGTCTGTCCGATGTACTCGACGATGAAGTCGCCGGGGTAGTGGTCCTCGAACCAGTCGGCGTTCTCGAACGGGTAGTGAACCTGGGCGAACGGCATCGACCCCGACTCGAACCAGCAGTCGAAGACGTCGGTGACGCGTCGCATCGTCGACTTCCCGGTGGGGTCGTCGGGGTTGGGGCGTGTCAGCCGGTCGATGAACGGCCGGTGCAGGTTGTCGGGGCGCACGCCGAAGTCGCGCTCGAGCTCGTCGAGCGACCCGTAGACGTCGATCCGCGGGTGGGCGGGGTCGTCGGAGCGCCAGACCGGGATCGGGCTCCCCCAGAACCGGTTGCGGCTGATCGACCAGTCGCGGGTGTTCTCCAGCCACTTGCCGAACTGGCCGTCCTTGACGTGGTCGGGCACCCAGCGGATCTGCTGGTTGATCTCGAGCATCCGGTCGCGGATCTTCGTGGTGCTGACGAACCACGACGAGACCGCCATGTAGATCAGCGGCTCGCGGCACCGCCAGCAGTGCGGGTAGGAGTGCAGGTAGGACTCGCGCCGCAGCAGCACCGTGCCGGGGGTGACCGCGCCGACCTCACCGTCGCCGCGGGTGCGGTTCTTGAGGTGCTCCACGATCGGGATGTTCGCGTCGAACACGTGCATCCCGGCGTACTCGTCGATCGGGGGCGTGAAGCGGCCGTCCTTGGCGACGGCGACGATCAGCTCGATGCCCTCGCGGTCGGTGATCGCCTTGTCCTCCTCGCCGAACGCACCGGCGCTGTGGACCAGCCCGGTGCCGTCGACGGTGGTGACGAACGGCGCCTCGACGACCCGGTGGGCATGAGGATGGCCCTCGAAGTAGGTGAACGGCGGCGTGTAGGCGCGCCCGAGCAGATCACGCCCCTTCAGCCGCTCGAGGACCGGCGCGTCCTCGCCGAGCTCGCGGCGGTACGCCGGCAGGCGCTCCTCCCCGAGGAGGTAGCGCTCGGTGGTGCCCGTGGGCAGGTCCGACTCGACCACGACGTAGTCGATGTCCTCGCCGACCATGATCAGCAGGTTGCTGGGCAGGGTCCACGGCGTCGTCGTCCAGACCAGCGCGATCTCGCCGCTCTCGAGCCGGCAGCCGACCGTGACGGCGGGGTCCTGGCGGTCCTGGTAGACATCCTCGTCCATCCGCAGCTCGTGCGCCGAGAGCGGCGTCTCGTCGTTCCAGCAGTACGGCAGCACCCGGAAGCCCTCGTAGGCGAGCCCCTTCTCGTGCAGCCGCTTGAACGCCCAGATCACCGACTCCATGTAGTCGAGGTCGAGCGTCTTGTAGTCGTGGTCGAAGTCGACCCAGCGCGCCTGCCGCGTGACGTAGTCGCGCCACTCCGAGGTGTAGGTGAGCACGCTGGACCGGCACAGGTCGTTGAACTCCTCGATCCCGAGCTCGTGGATCTCCTCGGTCGTCTTGATGCCCTTGAGGCGCATCGCCTCCAGCTCGGCCGGCAGGCCGTGGGTGTCCCAGCCGAAACGGCGCTCGACCCGGCTGCCGCGCATGGTCCGGTAGCGGGGGATCAGGTCCTTGACGTAGCCGGTGAGCAGATGGCCGTAGTGCGGGAGCCCGTTCGCGAACGGCGGGCCGTCGTAGAAGACGTACTCGTTGTCGCCGTCCGTCCCGGCGTCGCGCTGCTCGACGCTCGCCTCGAAGGTGCCGTCGGCCTTCCAGTAGGCCAGCACCCGCTCCTCGATCGCCGGGAAGTTGGCGCTCGACGGGACGTGGTGGTGCTCGCCGGACTGGCCGGTCGCGACCTTGGGGTAGGACATGTGGTTCTCCTGCGGTACGTCGTTCGTCGGGTGGAGCTGTCGACAACCCACGAGGACGACTGACGCCGCGGTACCACCTCGCTTGCCGGCGCCAGATCGACGCCGACCGCTCGTTGCGGGCTGTGACGGGCCTACCCGTCCGGTTCTACTGAGGTCCACCCCGGGTCGGGTGGCCGGTTCTTCCGGAGGCTCGCCGCTGATGACGGCTCGAGCGCCTGTGGTGCCAGCGTACGGCGCGGCACGGGACCCTCGCCAATCCGATCCGGCTGCGTGTCGGGTTGGCCGCCATGTCGGTAGTCCAGTGACAGATGGCCCCTTCGGAGCCGGTTCCCAGGGCCACCCTTCGCTGGACTACCACGCTCGGGACCATCAAGCGGCGCCGCGGTGTCGCAACAAACGCCTTCTCAGCTCGGGTGACAACGCACGGCGGGCATCGACGGTGGAGGTGTCCACCCACCATCGAGGCGTCCGCAGTGTCCAGTCCCGGGCGTTCTCCGGTGCGTACTTCGCCCGGCAGTAGGCCTCATCCAGCCTGCGGAGGAACGACCGGAACCCGTCCGCCCGGTCAGCGGCGAGCATGGTCACGTACTCGAGTCCGAGCGCGCGGAGCTCGGCTTCGCGCCGGATGTCTCGTGCCCGCTGCGCACCCACGAGATGCAGGGCGCCGTCGTACTCTCCGACGATGCCGGCGGCGGGATCGAGCAGGTCGGGCGTCGCGACGTGCCTCCCCCACCGGTCGAAGATCGGCACGTTCGACAACGGCCGCGGTCGGCCCGCCCTCGCCACCCACACGCACCGCATGCGGGACTCCTGCGGCGACCAGCTGTTCTCGTCGGCCAAGCCGATCGCCTTGCGCGACTGGGGCACGCCGGTCCAGGTCCACAGCGTGAGGTTGTGGCGCCAGACCTCGTCGATCGAGACCAGGTCCGAGTACGCCGCCATGTCGATGGCCACCACCGCGTCCTCGAGGGTGTCCGCATGGCGGGCCTCGTAGCAGACCGATCTGGGGGGCACAGTCACGGCGAGCCCGTCGACGGAGATCACGTGCCCTGGACGTAGGAACTCCTGGCTGACGGTGATGCCGGGCTGGCCTACGACATGTCGGGCCGCCACGATCGCAACCGGAAGGGCCGACCCGTCCGGAGCCACACCCCCGAACCAACGACCTCCCTCCCACGCGAGTGCGGCCCACCCGGTCACACCCTCCCCCGGCAGGAGCAGCGCACTCGCCTCGACGGCACGCTGACAGGGGTCCTCGGCGTCGACGTCCGCCGGCACGAAGAAGCCGTGTGAGCTGGTGCGCCACCGCCGACCCCGCGCCTGCTTGCGTGTGGGTCCGCAGACCCCTGTGGGATCCACCCGCACCGGAGCCACCTGTCGCGGCCGCGACTCATGGAACGGAGGAGGTCGAAACATCGACCCATCGTCGTCGGGTTGAAGGACCGGCAACGCCGTCCTCCACAAGGTCCCACCGGGGTGCGGTAGTCCAGTGGGAGACGGCCCCTGACAGAGCCCGTGTCAGGGCCATCTGCCACTGGACTACCGTTCCGGAACGTGACCGAAGAGACGCAGCGGAAGTACCCCGACATGTGGGTGGAGCCGGAGGACGACCCGCGGAAGCAGGAGCCGACGACCGGGGAGCGGGACACCCTGCTGGACTACCTCGACTTCTACCGCAGGACGCTGGTGATGAAGTGCGAGGGGCTGACGCCCGAGCAGCTGGCGACTGCGAGCGTGCCGCCGTCGAACCTCACGCTGCTGGGTCTGGTGCGGCACCTGGCGGCGGTCGAGCAGAGCTGGTTCCGGCGCGTGATGGACCGCCACCTCGAGCTGCCCCGGCTGTGGGGGAAGTCGGAGAACCGGGACGCCGACTTCACCGACATCGAGCCGACCCAGGAGTGCGTGGACGAGGCGTTCGCGGCGCTGGCGCGCGAGGTCGCGTACGCCGAGGAGTGGGTGGCCGCCCACGACGACCTGAGCGTCACCGGCGACCTCGACGGCGAGGAGCTCGAGCTGCGCAGCGTGCTCGCCCACATGATCGAGGAGTACGCCCGCCACTGCGGCCACGCGGACCTGCTGCGCGAGTGCCTCGACGGACGCACCGGTCAGTAATCGAGAAGCGGCCCGGCGCCGGGTCGGCCTACCGTGGCGGACATGTGCATCCCCGGGTTGCCGTCGGTCGAGCTGGTCCAGCTCTACGACGCGGCGGGTGAGCCTGCGGGCACGACCGACCGCGCCCGGATGCGCGCCGAGAACCTGACCCACGCGGCGACCGCGGTCGTGGTCCGCGACCGGATGGGCCGGGTGTACGTGCACCGGCGGACCGACACCAAGGACGTCTACCCCGGCCGGTACGACTTCGCCGCCGGCGGCGTCGTCGGCGCCGGGGAGGACCCCCACGACGGCGCCGTCCGCGAGCTGGCCGAGGAGCTCGGCGTCACCGGTGTGATCCTGGAACCGATCCGCGTGGCCCGCTACACCGACGACCACACCGACTACTGGGGCCACTGCTTCACGACGACGTACGACGGACCGATCACCTGGCAGCCGGAGGAGGTGGCCGCCGGCGACTGGTGGACGCTCGACCGGCTCGTCGCGGCCCTGGACGAAGCGGACGCGTTCGTCCCCGACACCGCCGGGCTCCTCGGCGACTGGCTCCGCGAACGACTGACCGACCGGATCCCGGTCGCGGTGCAGGGCTGGGACAGCCACGCGGAGGTGGTCGAGGGCACCTGGCTCGACCGGACCGCCCGGCGTCCCGAGGTGGCTCGCTCGCTCGAGACCGAGGCCCGGCTGATGCCGCTGCTGGCCGGTCGGCTGCCCCTCGCCGTCCCGGTCCCCACGCTGCTCGACACCGACCCTCCCCGGGCCCGCCACCGGCTGGTGCCCGGAACACCGATCGAGCCGGCGCGCCTCACCGCCGACGACGGCGCACGGGTCGGCGCCTTCCTGCGGGCGCTCCACGACACACCGCCCGACGCCTGGGCCGGTATCGGCATCGCGCGCGACGCCGACCGGCTCTCGGCCATGGACGAGATGACCGCGATGGTGCTGCCGCGCCTCCCGGCCGAGCTGCGTCCGACCGCCGAGGCGGTGGCTCGCCGCTGCCGCGAGGCGACCCACCGGACCGTGCTGCGGCACGGCGACCTCGGACCCGAGCACCTGCTCGTCACCGGTGGCCGGGTCACCGGCGTCATCGACTGGACCGACGTGGCGCTCGGCGACCAGGCGCTGGACCTCGCGTGGCTCGTCAACCGGACGCCGGCGCCGTTCGCGGACTCGCTTGTCGCGTCGTACGGCGCGACACCCGACGAGCTGGCCCGCGGCCGCGACTGGAACACCCTCGGCCCGTGGTGGGAGGTCCATCACGGACTGACCGGCGGCGGCGATGAGTTCGTGGCGTCCGGTCTTGAAGGCGCTCGCAGACGCCTCGTCAGCGGCAGCGGTCCCGAGCCCCGGCCATGACCACGGGACTGCCGGGGAGGTGCGCCTTGGCCACCTTGCACACGACGGAGTAGTTCGTGTCGACGACGTTCGCCACCGGGGTGAGGGCGGTCTGGGAGACGAGCTGGTAGGCGTCCATGGCGCTGAGACCGGTGAGCTCCTCGATCCAGCGGACCATCTCGGTGTGGGCGATCCGGAAGGCGTCTTCGAGAGGCCGGGACGAGCCGACGGTCATGATGAACGTGTCGTCCTCGAGGCGCGGCCAGGGCGTCGGCGTGCCCTTGACCAGGTCGAGGACGAGGACCGTGTCCATGGGGCACTCGACGGCGACGCCGCACGTCTCACCCTCACCCTGCCGGGCGTGGCCGTCACCCAGGCTGAACAGGGCACCCTCGACGTTGACACCGAGGTAGCAGGTGGTGCCGGACCGCATCTCCGGGGTGTCCATGTTGCCGCCCCAGCTGCCCGGCGTCAGCGACGAGCGGACCTCGCTCAACGGTGGCGCGACGCCGACGGTCCCGTGCATCGGGTCGAGCGGGAGGTCGACCTGGACCGAGGAGTCACGGGCGTCGTACCGCACCAGGCCGGCGGCGTTGTCGATCTCGTAGATCCACGTCAGCTCGGGCAGCGGCTCGTGGAGCATCGCCGTCAAGGACGTCGCGGTCAGCGACCCGAAGAGGGGCACGGTCGTGCTCACACCGCGGGTGACGCCGTCGACCGAGCGCGGCCTGATGCTGCGGAAGTGCACGACGAGGGTGTCGCCTGGCTCCGCCCCCTCGACGTAGAAGGGCCCGGTCTGGGGGTTCAGGTACGCCGGGTCGCACACCTCGGAGACACGGTCCGAGGTCGAGGTGACCCGGCCCGCGAAGCAGTCGAGGGTCCAGGTGGACACCACCGTCCCGGGCCGGACGCTCACCAGGGGTTCCACACCACCGAAGGTGTAGGCCAGTCGGGTCGGGTCCCCGGTGGCGTCCGGCTCGAAGCGGATCTCGTCGGTCACAGCAGGGTGTGCTCAGTGACCCTCGGCGCGGTCGCGCTCCTGCGCCTCCTCCATCACGGTCCGACCGACCCGGTTGTAGAGCTCCGGGTTGGTGGCACGCAGGATCAACGCGTAAGCGAGACCGACGACGAAGACACCCACGACGATCCACGGGATCGCCTTGAAGAACGGCGACTCCGCGGCGAGGCCGCCCGCGAACTCGAGGTTGTCGATGAGCAGGTAGACCACGAAGAGCATGCCCACCCCACCGAGGAACGGGATCACGCCGGTGGTGATGCCGTTGCCCGGGTGCTCCTTCTTCACGTGGAAGTACCAGATCACCGCGAAGGAGCAGATCGCCTGCACGATGAGGATCATCATCGTGCCGAGGATCGCCAGCAGGCCGTACTGGTAGATGTAGGCCCCCATCAGGGTGTCCTTGCCCTCGGTGCCGAGGAAGTAGAAGCACAGGGTCAGCACCAGCGTGATGCCGCTCTGCACCATCGACGCGACGTGCGGCGTGCCGTGCGTCTCGTGGGTGCGTCCCAGGCTGTTCGAGGTGAACGGCAGCTCGCGCCCGATCGCGTAGATGTAGCGGCTGGCTGCGGTGTGGAACGCCAGGGCGCAGGCGAAGGAGCCCATGATGATGAGGAAGACGTAGATGTCGCCGATGAAGGATCCGCCGAGCTTGTCCTCCGCCAGACCCACCCAGAGGTTCAGGTCGCCGGCTGCGCTCAGCGAGATCGCGGTCTCCTTGCCGTTGCCGGCGATCATCATCCAGGAGCAGAACGTGTAGAAGGTGCCCAGGCCGACGACGGCGAGGATCGTGGCGCGGGGGACGATGCGCTTCGGGTCGCGCGACTCCTCGCCGTAGGCCGCGGTCGTCTCGAAGCCGACCCACGACCAGAACGCGAAGAACAGGCCGATCGCGGCGCTGCCGGCCGCGATGCCCTCGAGGCCGAGGCCACCGCCCGCCTCCAGCGACTTGAACGCGTTGAGCGGGTTGACCGCCTCGGGCACCAGGCCGTCGGGGCCGCCGCCGGAGAAGAGCACCGCGAACGCCAGTGCCCCGAGCAGCAGCACCTCGGCGACCAGGGTCACGCCGAGCACGAGCGCGGCGATGCTGATGTCGAAGTACCCGAAGAGCCCCACGACCACGATCCCGACGAGGCCGAGCAGCAGCCAGTTCGCGTCTACGCCGAACCACCGGTCGAGGCCGAAGTTCGAGAAGTAGGCGAAGATCCCGATCAGGGAGCCCTCGAACACGACGTACGCCGCCGTCGCGAGGGCGCCGGTCGCCATGCCCCAGACCTGGCCGAGACCGTGCGTGATGAACCCGTAGAACGCGCCGGCGGTCGTGATGTGCTTCGCCATCTCCACGAAACCGATCGCGAACAGTGTGAGCACGATCGTCGCCACGAGGAACCCGGCGGGTGCCCCGATGCCGTTGCCGTAGCCGATCGCGATCGGGCTGTTGCCCGTCATCGCCGTGATCGGCGCGGCGTTCGCGACGGCGATGAAGAGCACGCCGAACAGGCCGATCGCGCCGGCCTTCAGTGCGTGCGGATGCCTGTGTCCCGAGCCGGGCTCGGCCGCTGGCGCCTTGTCGCTGATAGTCACGTCAGGTTTCCCTTCGACTCGCTCCCCGTCGGATGACGGAGCAGAACGAACCGGAAACCGCGAAGCCCCCGCAGGAGCGAACCATTTCCGGCACCCGCCGGCCTGGACCCCTCGGTGTGACCCAGACCACCCCCACGCGGCATGTTGACAGCCCTGGACGCTCCGAGGCAAGCATCTTGGGCACCTGATCTGGTCCATGAACTCCCAACTGCAGCACCCCATTGACGACACCGTTGCGGACCTGCTACAACCGTTTGGCATACCGATTCGTCATTCGGTCTGGTCATTTCAGACCGTTGCAGAGACAGCGGAGGTGTCAGTCCTGAACCGCTCGCGGGCCGCTCGACCTCCGGAGGTGGGGGCTTGATGACCCACGACTACGGGGAGTTCTCGTTCGAGTCCAAGGACGAGATGCTCGAGAAGGCCAAGACCTACTGGAACCCGGGCAAGACCGACTTCTGGGTCGAGAGCGGCGTCCCCCTCGTCATCGATCGGCGCGAGGACTACTTCATCTACGACATGGACGGCAAGCGGCTGCTCGACGTCCACCTCAACGGCGGCACCTACAGCCTCGGCCACCGCAACCCCGAGGTCACCGCGGCCGTCGCCGGCGCGATGGCGCACTTCGACATCGGCAACCACCACTTCCCGGCCCTCACCCGGACCGCGCTTGCCGAGGCTCTGGTGCGCACGGCGCCCGAGGGACTGACCAAGGTCGTCTACGGCAGCGGTGGCGGGGAGGCGATCGACATCGCGCTCAAGACCGCACGGCACACCACCGGTCGGCGGGCGATCGTCTCGATCGAGAAGGCCTATCACGGGCACACCGGGCTGGCCGTGGCCACCGGTGACGACCGGTTCAGCAAGCTCTTCCTCGCCGACCGGCCCGACGAGTTCGCGCAGGTGCCGTTCAACGACCTGGGCGCGATGGAACAGGCGCTGTCCGGGAAGGACGTCGCGGCGGTGATCATGGAGACGATCCCCGCGACGTACGGCTTCCCGCTGCCCGAGCCTGGCTACCTCGAGTCGGTCAAGGCGATGTGCGAGCGGACGGGCACCCTCTACATCGCCGACGAGGTCCAGACCGGCCTGATGCGCACCGGCGAGCTGTGGGGCATCACCAAGCACGGCATCACGCCGGACATCCTCGTCACTGGCAAGGGGCTCTCCGGCGGGATGTACCCCATCTCCGCTGTGCTGCTCGCCGAGCACGCCGCCGGATGGCTGACCGAGGACGGCTTCGGGCACATCTCCACGTTCGGCGGCGCCGAGCTCGGGTGCATCGCGGCGCTCAAGGCACTGGAGATCAGCAACCGCCCCGAGACCCGCGCGATGGTGCACTACATCAGCGACCTCGTGGGACGCGGGCTGCGGGAGATCCAGGAGGAGCTGCCCGACTGGTTCGTCGGGATCCGGCAGAACGGCGTGGTGCTCGGCCTGGAGTTCGCGCACCCCCAGGGTGCGAAGTTCGTGATGCGCCACCTCTACGAGAACGGCGTCTGGGCGATCTTCTCCACGCTCGACCCCCGGGTGCTCCAGTTCAAGCCCGGCATCCTGCTGCAGCCGGCGCTGTGCGAAGAGCTGCTGGACCGGACCGAGGTCGCGATCCGCCGCGCCTGGGACGAGGTCCGCGGCGCCGACCGGAGGCGGATCCCCGCATGAGCGCCTCCTCCTACACCGAGCTGGCCGGTCTCGCGCCACAGGTCCACGGGGTGCCGCGGGCCCAGCAGATGCTCGAGCGCGCCCGGTGGGCCGCACGGTCCTTCGCCACGTTCGACCGGGCCACGACACAGCGGATCGTCGAGGCGGTGGCGGACGTGGCCGAACGGCACGCCGAGAAGTACGCCGAGTGGGCGGTCCGGGAGACCGGCTTCGGCGTCGTCGCCGACAAGGTCGTGAAGAACCGGCTGTGCTCGCGAGGCATCGTCGATGCCTACCGAGACGACGACTTCGTCACGCCGCGCATCGACGCCGAGCGCCGCATCGTCGAGGTGCCGCGCCCAGCCGGCGTGGTGCTCGCCCTGACGCCGAGCACGAACCCGGTCTCGACCGTCTACTTCAAGGTGCTGCTCGCGCTCATGACCCGTAACGCCGTCGTGGTCAGCCCGCACCCGTTCGCCAAGGAGAGCTGTACAGACGCGGCGCGCGTCCTCGCCGAGGCAGCGGTCGCCGCCGGTGCGCCCGACGGCGTGGTGCAGGTCGTCGAGGAGCCGTCGATCCCCCTCGTCGAGGCGCTGATGTCGGACGAGCGCACCGACGTGATCCTCGCGACGGGCGGGGTCGCGATGGTGCGGGCCGCCTACTCCTCGGGCAATCCCGCGATCGGGGTGGGCCCCGGCAACGTGCCGGTGCTGGTCGACGCGTCCGCCGACCTGGCCCGGGCCGCGAAGCGGCTCGTGGACAGCAAGTCCTTCGACAACTCGATCCTGTGCACCAACGAGAGCGTGCTGGTCGTCGAGGAGGCCGTGGCGGACCGGTTCCTGCGCGAGCTCGGTCGGCACGGGGCGCACGTGCTCGACGACACGGACCGCGACCAGGTGCGCGACACCGTCTTCCCGAACGGTCGCTTCGACACGGGACTGGTGGGCAAACCGGCCACCGAGATCGCAGCGCGCGCCGGGGTGCGGGTGCCGCCCCGCACCAGGATCCTCGTGGCACCGTTCGACCTCGTCGTCGACGAGGAGCCGCTGGCCCACGAGAAGCTCTGCCCGGTGCTCGGGGTCGTCCGCGTGCCCACCGCGCACCGCGGCATCCGGACGGCTGCGGCGGTGCTCCGCATCGGCGGGGCGGGCCACTCCGCGGTCGTGCACAGCACAGACCCCGAGGTGGTGATGCAGTACGCCGCCGCGGTGGACGTGCTGCGGGTCACCGTCAACGCGGGCGGGTCGACCGGTAGTGCCGGCTTCGACACCAACCTGGCGCCCTCCATGACGATCGGCACCGGGTTCACCGGACGGTCCAGCCTCGGCGAGAACCTCGAGCCCCGACACCTGGTCAACCAGGCGCGGATCGCCTACAACCGCGACGTCCGCGAGGTGTTCCCGGACTACCACGGCCTGGACCCGTGGCTGGTCCCGGCGGCCGCGACACCGCCGTACCCTCGCGCCAGCAACGACGCGGACGCCCCCGCGCCCGTGCCCATCGAGCGTGCCGTGACCGCCGAGACCGGGCACGAGCCGAGCGAGCTCCGGGAGGAGCTCCGCCGGCTGATCATCGAAGAGCTCAACTCCATCGTGAGGGGCTGACCCGTGTCCGACACCGCCGAACTGCGGTCGTTCATCTTCCTGGACCAGCTGCAGCCGCAGACCATGTGCTACCTGGGCACCTGGATCCGCGGCAGCCTGCCGCGCGCCGACATGGCCGCGCAGATCATCGAGGTGGCTCCCGGGCTCGACATCGAGCCGCTCACGGACGTCGCGCTGAAGAACACCGAGGTGCAGGCCGGGATCCTCGTGGTGGAGCGGCAGTTCGGCTACCTCGAGATCCACTCCCGCGACACCGAGGCGGTGCGGGCCGCGGCCACCGCCGTGCTCTGGGCGCTCGACGCGAAGGCGTCCGACGCGACGCCGACCGCGGATCCTCGCCTCCAAGGTGGTCTCCCGCATCGACGCCCAGCACGCGTTCCTCATCAACCGCTCGAAGCTCGGCTCGATGGCGCTGCCGGGCGAGTCGCTGTTCGTCATGGAGATGCAGCCGGCGTCGTACGCGATCCTCGCGGCCAACGAGGCCGAGAAGGCCGCCCGGGTGAAGGTCGTCGACTACCGGATGATCGGCGCGACCGGACGTGTCTACCTCACCGGCGACGAGGCCGACGTCCGCGCTGCCGCCGAGGCTGCCGAGATGGCGTTGGGGCGGGCATGAGCGGCGTCGGCGGGAGCAGCCTGGAGTGGAGCACGGACGAGCTCCGCGCCGCCGTCCGGGCGGTGATCCGCGAGGTGCTGCCCGACGGCCTGCCCGCCGGCTCGTCCGCCGGCTCGGTCACCCCGGTCTCGGTGACGACCGATGCGGAGCTGGACGCGTTGGTCCGTCGCGTCGCCCGGCTCTGCGAGGACCCCGAGCGCCGCGCAGCCCTCGGGGAGGGTCGCCACGGACTTCACGCTCGCCGAGGGCGTGGACGCGCCGCGGGCCGAGTCCGGGCAGGACCCGGCGACGCGGATCGAGCGGGGTGCCGTGACCGAGCGTGCGGTGGCCAGGGCCGCGAAGGCGGGGTCTCGGCTGGTGCTGGGGCCCCGCGCCGTACTGACACCGCTGGCCCGCGACCGGGCCCGCGTGCTGGGTGTCGAGATCGAGAAGGAGCACTGATGCTCAAGGCGACGGTGGTCGGCAAGGTGTGGTCGACGAAGAAGGTCGAGGGGCTCCCCAACGGGGCCTTCCTCGAGGTCGAGGTGGACGAGGGTGGAGCACACCTCGTCGCCTTCGACGTGCTCGGCAGCGGCGTGGGGGAACGGGTGCTCGTGGCGACCGGGTCGGTCGCCGCGGCGTACTTCCCCGACCCCCACCCGCCGCTGGACGCACTGGTGATCGGTTCCATCGACGAGACGTGAGCCTGCCCGCAGGCTCCAAGAGAAAGGGACAGACATGGCGAACGAAGCCATCGGGATGATCGAGACCAAGGGGTACGTCGCGGCGCTCGCCGCGGCCGACGCCATGGTCAAGGCGGCCAACGTCACCATCGTGGCCCGCACCGAGGTCGGGGACGGCCTCGTAGCGGTGACCATCGTGGGGGACGTCGGCGCCGTGAAGGCGGCCAGCGAGGCCGGCGCCGAGACCGCCGGACAGGTCGGCGAGCTCGTGTCGGTGCACGTGATCCCGCGACCGCACGCCGATCTCGGACAGCACTTCGACACCTCCGGGTCGTGACCGACCTCCGGGTCTACCTGCTCCTCGAGGACCTGCAGTCACAGTTCGCCGCGTACATGGGCACGCCCACCCGCGGACGCGGCTACCCGCCGTTCGCGGGGCAGCACGCCCTCATCGTCGAGGTCGCGCCGGCGCTCGCGATCGAGCGGGTGCTCGACCTCGCGGTGCGGGCCGTGCCTGCGGTAGAGCCGGGGATCCTGTACGTCGAGCGCCAGTTCGGCGTGCTCGAGGTGCACGCCTCGTCCCTCGGCGAGGTCGAGAAGGCGGGCGAGGCGATCCTCGAGGGGCTCGGCGTCTCGGCGGCGGACCAGCTGCGACCCCAGGTGCTGTTCCACGACGTGATCGAGGACCTCACCGACCAGCACGCCGTGCTGCTCAACCGCTCGCGGCAGGCGTCGATGGTGATGCCAGGAGAGACTCTTCTCGTGTACGAGATGACGCCCGCGCTGTTCGCGACCGTCGCGGCGAACGCCGCCGAGAAGGTCGCGCCGGACGTGACGCTCGTGGACGTGAGCATGATCGGGGCAGCAGGGCGGGTCTACATGAGCGGCCCGACCGCCTCCGTCGTCCGCGCGCGTGACGAGATCACCCGCGTGCTCGAGGCGGTGGACGGGAGAGAGGCGTGAGCCGGTCGGAGGGACTGCACGACCTGTCCGAGGCGTCGGACACCGAGGTGGCCGAACGGCTGCGGCCGGTGACGACACGTGCCCTGGAGGAGTACGGCCTCTCCCCGGCCAGCGCCCTCACCCTGATCAACGTCAGCGAGAACGCGACCTTCGCCGTCGACGACCCCGACACGGGCAGTGCGCACGATCCTGCGCGTGCACCGGCACGGCTACCACGACGGCGCCGAGATCGCCTCGGAGCTGGACTGGCTGGAGGCGCTGCGCGAGGACGCCGACGTGGCCACCCCGCACGTGATCCCGTCCCTGTCCGGCGACCGGGTGCTCGCGCTGTCGGAGGAGGGCCGTCGCGACCCACGCCTCGTCGTGCACTTCGAGTTCCTCCCGGGCACCGAGCCCCAGGAGGACGGTCCCGACCTGCCCGCGTCGTTCGAGATGCTCGGCGCCATCACCGCGCGCATGCACGGCCACGTGCAGCGGTGGCAGCGCCCCGCAGGGCTTCCGGCGCTTCGCGTGGGACTACGACGGCGCGTTCGGGGAGGTCGCGCGGTGGGGCCGGTGGCAGGACGGTATGGCCGTCGGCCCGGCCGAGCGCGAGATGCTCGGACGACTCGCTGCCGCGCTCGCAGCACGCGGCTCGACCGCTTCGGCTCCGGCCCGGACCGCTACGGCCTCATCCACGCCGACCTGCGGCTCGCGAACCTGCTCGAGCACGACGGCGACGTCGCCGTCATCGACTTCGACGACTGCGGGTGGGGCTGGTACCTCTACGACTTCGGCACCGCGGTCAGCTTCTTCGAGCACGACCCGCGGGTGCCCGAGCTCGCCGACGCGTGGACCCGCGGCTACCGGTCGGTGCGCGACCTGTCGGCCGAGGACGAGGCCGAGATCCCCACGTTCGTGATGATGAGGCGGCTGCTGCTCGTGGCGTGGATCGGTTCGCACGCGGGCACCGACCTCGCGCAGGACATGGGAGAGGAGTTCACGGCGACGAGCTGTGAGCTCGCGGAGGACTACCTCGGCCGGTTCGGCTGAGTTGTTGCGAGACGACAGGAGGACTGATGTTCACATCACTGGAGGGGCGCTCGGTCATCGTGACCGGTGGCAGCAAGGGGATCGGCAAGGGCATCGCCCGGGTGTTCGCCCGCCAGGGCGCGCGCCTCATGATCGCCGCCCGCGACGAGACGACACTCGCGGCCGCTGCCGACGAGCTGGCGCGCGAGCACGAGGCGTGCGAGGTGGCGACGGTGATCGCCGACGTGGCGAAGGTCGAGGACTGCCAGCGGATCGCGGAGGAGACGGTCGCAGCGTTCGGCGGCATCGACGTGCTGTGTGCCAACGCGGGCGTCTTCCCCGACACGAAGCTCGGCGACATGACCGAGGCGGACTTCGACGCGATCTTCGCCACCAACGTCAAGGGCAACATCTTCACGGTGCAGGCCTGCCTGTCGGCCCTCGAGGCCAGCGGCCGCGGTCGGGTCATCCTGACCTCGTCGATCACCGGTCCGATCACCGGCTTCCCGGGCTGGTCGCACTACGGCGCCACCAAGGCGGCCCAGCTGGGCTTCCTCCGGACCGCCGCGATCGAGCTGGCACCGAGGAACATCACGGTCAACGCCGTGCTGCCGGGCAACATCGCGACCGAGGGGCTCGACGAGCTCGGCGAGGACTACATTCGCGGCATGGAGGCGGCGATCCCGCAGCGGCGGCTGGGCACGGTCGAGGACATCGGCTACGCCGCGCTGTTCTTCGCCAGCGACGAGGCGTCCTACGTGACCGGGCAGTCCATGGTGGTCGACGGCGGACAGGTGCTGCCGGAGTCCCCCGAGGCCATGGCTGCGATGGAGGGCTGATTGCCCGGGGACGCTCGCGCGATCGGTCCGGCGGCGACCGGGGTGCTGGCCCGGCTGCAGGAGCAGATCAACAACGGCCAGTTGCGCCCGGGCGCGCGACTCGGCGCGGAGCGCGACCTGGCGACCGAGCTGGGGGTGAGCCGCTCCACGGTGCGACAGGCGCTCGCGGCGCTCGAGACGGCCGGTGCGGTACGACGAGTGCCGGGGCGCGGCGGCGGGACGTTCGTCAGCGGCCGCAAGGTCGAGCGTGACCTGTCTCGGGTCGTTGGCGTGCCCGCCCTGCTTCGGTCGCAGGGGATGACCTCCGGCTCGCGGGTGGTCCGCACCGGCATCGTGGCGGCCGACGAGGCGACGCGCGCGGCGCTGGACCTGGCGTCGGAGGCCTACGTCGTCGACGTGGTGCGCATCCGCCTGGCCGACGGGATCCCGATCTCGCTGGAGCACGCGCGGTTCCCGGCAGAGCGGTTCCCGCGGTTGCTGGAGATGCCGCTGGGCGAGTCGCTCTACGACCTGCTCGAGAAGCACTACGCCACGCTCCCCGGTGAAGCCGAGGAGCACATCGAGGTCGCGGCCGCGTCGGCCGACGAGGCGGCGATCCTCGCGACCGAGATCGGAGCGCCGCTGCTGTCGATCACCCGCGTGACGCGGGACCGTGACGGGGTCCCCTTCGAGTCGTCGCACGACCTGTTCCGCGCCGACCGCACGATGATCACGGTCCGCACCCCGCCGCCGGTCGAGGGGGAGACCGCCTCGGGCCGGCTCGTCGAGCTGCGGACCCGGATGGCCCTGTGACCGGGCTACCACTGTCCTCGTCGTGGCCAACCGCGTCGACGCGGACGCCGGCTACGTCGGCGAGCGCCTCGTGGAACGGGGCTTCACGCTCACCACGCCGGCTCCGCGAGGAGGACGAGCTGGTCCTGGATGACGCCTCGGTGCTCCTGCTCCTCGGGTCGGAGTGGTCTGCGGCGGAGCCGGTCGCGCCGGAGGTGCTCGACGCGGAGTGCGCGCTCGTGCGCGAGCCGTCCGGGCCGGGGTGCCGGTGCTCGGGCTCTGCTACGGCGCGCAAGTGACCGCGTCACGGCACTCGGTGGTCGTGTGTCGCACGCACCGGAGCCGGAGATCGGACTGGTCGAGGTGGAGACGGTCGACGAGCAGCCTCGTTCCGTCCGGGCCCTGGTGGGAGTTCCACCTCGACGTCATCGACCCGCCGCCCGGATCGTCGGTCGTGGCCCGCAACGGCTGCGGCATCCAAGCCTTCGTCACCGACCGGGTGCTGGGCGTTCAGTTCCACCCCGAGGTGCTTCCCGAGACGCTCGACGACTGGGCGTCCCGCTACCCCCGCCTCGTCACCGCGCCGGCTCGACCCGCGAGGACCTCGTGGCCCGGGCCAGGGAAGCACAGGACCGGTCACGGCGCGCGGCGCACGACCTGGTGGACGCGTTCCTCGACCGCTTCGCCTGCTAGGTCAGGGGGTCGCAGCGAGCAATCCGTGCGCCACCGCGTAGCGATGAGCGAAGCCGCCGCCCACGTTGCCCCGCGCGACGGCGGCGCCCGCGCGGCAGGGCGCCGGCGACCGCGGCGAGGACCTCCTCGTCCGCGGCCGGTCCGCCGACGAGGAGGATCGTGCCGGCCGAGGTCCTGGTCGAGGCTGCGCAGCGCGCGGGTGATGTTGCCGCCGACGAGGTCGACCTTCAGGTCCAGGCGCAGCGCCCGCCACTCGGACGGCGCGAGGTCGGCGCCGAACGCCAGCCAGCCTGCGGGGCCCTCCACGACGAGCGAGCCGAGGGCGTCGGAGGGCAGCGGCGCGTCCAGGAAGGTACGGCGGCCGTCCTCGTCCAGCACCACCTGAGGAGCCTCGGCTCGCCGGCTCGGGCCCCGCTTCACCCACTCGGCCGCGGCCGCGGTGGTGCCGGCGAGCTCCGCGACGCACAGGGTGAGCAGGTCGCCCGCGCCGGCGGCGACCACCGTGTGCTGCTCGGTGACGACGTCGATCGTGCCGCCGCCGAGGTCGACGACGACGGCGTCTTCCGGCACGCGCGGCGTGGAGAGCGCGCCGCGTCGGGCGGCCTCGGCCTCGGTGCCGACGACGCGCACCGGGACGTCCAGCGCGGCCGCGAGGACGTCGGCCGGGTCGACCAGCGCGCTCGCGGCCGTGAGGCCGGCGACGCCGAGGGACGTGGTGCCCGCCGACCCCGTCCGAGCGCGGACGCGTCCCCCGACCTCGGAGAGATCCACCGTCCAGAGGTCGTCGACGTCGACGGCCACCTCCTCGGGTGGCAGCGCGTACCCGTCGACGACACCCGGACCGCGTCGTCGGACCTCGGCGTGTGCTTCGGCGAGCGGCACCCTGCCCTCCCCCGCGAACGACGCCCAGCCGGCGGGCTCGTCTCCCAGCGGACCGTGGTCGCCGAGCAGGACCACGCCGTGCGACGCGTCGTAGAGCTCCGCGGCCACGAGCGCGGCGACCTCGGCGTGCGCCCGGTCGAGGTCCAGCGCCTCGGCCAGCCGGAGCGGGTCGGTCAGTCGATGCAGCGGCCGACCAGATGACGCGACCTCGACCGCCACCCGGGCGGCGGAGAGCACCGCGTCGGCGGGCACCTCGTCGAGCACGGGGACGGCGCCGTCGGGACCGTCGGGGAGGCGGTTCGCCACCAGCACGGCCTCGTCGGCCTCGAGCAGCACCGCCGACACGTCCCCCTGGGCCACCCGCTCCGCCAGGAGCCCGACTGCCTCGGCGTACCCGATCCGGGCTGGGACGACGACGACGTACGGGCCGGTCGGGGGCGTCGCACCGTCGAGCAGGACGGGCGGTCCGGCGCCGAACCCGGGGGCCCCGACTGTGCGGGGACCGTGGCCGACGACCCGGAGCCGACCGGTGTCGGGACCGGGCAGTGGCACCGCCGCCCGGCTGCTCAGCACCGGCCGGAGCGGCACCGCGAGCGCTCCGGAGACCCTCAGGTCGTGCGTGCGCTCGAGCCGGCGCACCAGCGCGGCGGCACCGGTGAGCGACTCCGCCGACCCCTTGGTGCGCCGGGTGGGTCGGCGTCCTGCCGCCAGCACGTCGACCCGGTCCCCGACGACGCGGCCGAGGAGGACCTCCGTCGTCGCGTTGCCGACGTCGATGGCCGCGACGACCTCGGTCAGGCGGTGGTCCCGGCTCACCTGAGCAGGCCGCGCCGCTCGTAGACCACCGCCGCTTCACGGACCAGGTCTGCCGTCAGCGGGGCCGGCGTCGACTCCAAGGTGATCGCGAGCGCGGCGAGCTCCTCGGCGGTGGACCGGTGCGGGCGCAGCGACTCGTACAACGCCATCACCTCGTCCTCCGGCAGTAGCGCGAGCTCGGCGGCTCGCCGGAGGTTCGCGGCGAGCTGAGGATTGTGGTGGGCCTCGGCCACCTGGGCCTGCGCCTCCAGGGTGTCCGGATGGATGCGGACGTCGTCGGCGTCGAGCTCGTCGGCGGCCAGCCGGTCGGGAGTGAGCTCGGCCGCGTCGCGGCCGGAGAAGGCGCGGGTCACCGGACCACCTCCAGCTCCTCCGGGGTGCCGCCCCGGGTGACGTGCTCACGTTCCAGCGCGACCAGCGCGATCACGCTCGTGTGGTACCGCGCCTCGATCGCCTCGTCCGTGTAGGGATTCCTCGCCGGCACGGGAGTGGCGCCCTTCGCGTGCCGGCCGGCGTTGGTGCCGAGCAGCCGGTAGAGGTCGCGGGTCACGATGGGCGCCATCGAGTACAGCTCGAGGTTCGCCAGGGGCGGGAGGTCGCGGCGGTGGATGAGCGCGGTGCCCTTGCCCTGCAGGCCGATCCCGATGCCCGAGCCGGCCAAGCGAGCGGCGCTCAGCCCGACCATGCCGAGGTCCAGAGTCCGGTTCACGCGCACGATGCGGGCCGTGCAACCCTCCTCCTCCAGACCGGCGAGCAGCTCGTCGAGGACCTCCACGACGGTCAGCCCGGAGAGGGTGCGCCACACGTTGCGGCCGACGCCGGGCGAGACGCCGATGACCACCTCGCGTGGGTCGTTCCCCTGCTCGGCCACCCCGGCGGGCTTGAACGCGTCGGTCGCGAACCCGGCCTGGTCGTGGCGCAGGTCCTCGACACCCTTGGCCTGGCGGACCATGTCGATCTCGCGCTGACGCTCCGGTGAGGGCTCGTAGCCGGTGCCCGGGCCTGCGTAGTCGTTGGGGTTGGTGACCAGGCTCAGCACATTCATCTGCTCGTCGAAGATCGCGGCCGTCTGGAGGTGGTCGCCATGCACCCGCGCCTCGAGCATCTGCAGCACCCGGATCGCGGCTTCGTCGTACCCGCACTCCTGCAGCGCCCTCGCCACCTCGAGCGAGCCGAGCCCGGAGCTGCGCACCGTCTGGGCGGCGTTGAGCACGACCATCGGGTCGGGGTCGCCGAGGTCCTTGGAGCCGACCGCGTCCACGGCGCGCTCCACGTGGTCGTCGTCGAAGTCGGCCAGGCCGAGGTAGCGGTAGACGTCCCGGCACGCCTCCGCCGCCTCGCGCCGCAGCCGCCCCACCTCGTCGGGGTCAGCGGTGCGCAGGCCCCCGTCGACGCCCCAGTCGCGCTGCATCGCGAGCCAGTCGTCGATGTCCTCCGCGTTCCACTGCGACGGGCCGAACATGTTGTCGTAGCGCTGGATGCTGCCGAACCCGCTGCACACGTAGTCGCTGCCGGCCAGCAGGATCGGCAACGTGCGAGAGGTGCGCCGGACGTCGGACTCGCTCATCAGGGCGTCGTTGCCGGTGCAGGCTTCGAGGTTGCGCGCCATCACCATCACGTTCTCGGCCATCAGCTCCCGGACCCCGCGCGGCACGGCAGCGGCGACGCTCGCCCCGTCGATGCCGCCGTTCTGCACGCCCTGTACGCCGAGCGCACGAGCGAGCGACACGCAGCGGGACTCGAGGTAGAGCATCGAGCGGTGGGCGGCCCCGCCCATGAGCACCTCGGCGCCGGCGCCCGAGCTCACCCGCATCTTGACCCCACGGCTGGCGTAGCCGGCGGCCAGGATCGCCTTGCTGTAGGGGGTGTCGTCGCCGTCGACGAACACGTCCTCGGTGCCGTAGAGGCTGACCGTCTCGGCGTAGGACACGAGGCCGCGGATGCCCATCTCCAGCTCCATCGCCTCCTCCACCGAGCACTGCACGAGGATCCCCGCGGCTCCGACGCACGAGCCGATGGTGACCGCGACGGCGTTGGACGGCGCGTCCGCGAGCACCGGCACCGTCGTCTCGATCTCACGGAAGCCGAAGGCGGCGGCGGTGGCGGCGTCGGCGGCCAGCAGCAAGGGGTCGTCGAGTCGATTGGTGACGTGTGCCTGGTTGGAAGGGGTCCGCCGCGCGCGCAGCTTCGTCATGGCCAGGGTCAGCTCGGCCGGACGGAGCAGGGCGACCACGCGGGCGAGCTTGGCCGGCGTCGTGCCGTCGACCAGCCGGACGATCTCCGCCCGGGGCACCGCCGGGTCGACGAACCGGCGCGCGAGCTCGACGTCATCGAGGGCCATCGCCTCCTCCGCCACCCGTACGTCGATGCCGTGAGCCGCGATGTAGGCGTCGAGCGAGTCGAAGTCGGCCTCGGCGGTGCCGTCCATCTCGACGACCCGGCCGTCCTCGATCCGGATCGACGGCTGCGGGTCGTCGGGGGCGTTCATGGCGATGAGACCCAGTCCCGCGTCCTCGTGGGCGAACCCGTCGAGGTTGACCCGCTGCTGGTCCATGAACCGGATCCGCCCGACGTGCTCCTCTCCCATGGATCGGGAGCCTAGACCCAGGCTCCGCGGGGGCGACCGATTCTCAGTGGGTCGTCGTGAGGAAACCGGGCGTCACGGACGCGCCGCAGTGTGCTCGGCCAGCCCGGCCTCGGCGATGGCCGCATCCTCCTCGGCCGAGCCGCCACTGACGCCGATGGCCCCGACGACCCGGGCAGCGTCGCCTGAGCCCTCCCAGCAGGGGAGGCCGCCGGCGAAGACGACGTACCGGCCGCCACCGTTGGCGTGCATGCCCTGGAGCGATCCACCGTCGACGGTGAGAGGCCCGAGCTCGGCGGTGGCGACCCGGTGGGCGACGGCCGTGAAGGCCTTGTCGGTCGCGAGGGTCGGCCCGGCGATCTCGGCGCCGTCCATGCGCTCGAAGAGCACCAGGTGGCCACCGGCGTCGACGACGGCGACCGAGACGAGGGCACCCAGGGAGGCCGCCTTCTCGAGGGCAGCGGCCGCCATGTCAGCGGCAAGGGCGAGCGTGATCACGAGGTGACGCTAGCGCCCTCCGCCGCGAACGCGCCCGCCGAAGCCCGCTCACCTAGGGTGGCGGCGTGATCTCACGGCGGGGCATGCTCGTGGGCGCCGCAGGCGTCGGCGCGGTGGGAGCGGCGGCGTTCGCTGTGGTTCCGCGCCGGGTGAAGGGCCTGATGGGGATGGGTCAGGACTTCTTCGTGCCGGATGCCGCCGAGGGCGAGGTCCGGGTCGAGCAGATGACCTCCCGGCACCTCGGCGCGATCGACCTGCTGACCGTCGGTACCGCACGGCCACGGCACCGGCACGGGGCTGCCGGTGGTGGTCGCGCTGCACGGCGCGTCGCAGTCGGCGGGCGCGCTCCCCGACTTCGGGCTGCCCCGGTTCGTGACGGCGGCCGTGGAGGCGGGCGCGCCGCCGTTCGTGCTGGTCGCGACGGACGACGGTCCGGACGGCTGGGTGCCGAGCGGCGGGACGGACCCGCAGGCGATGCTGCGCGACGAGCTGCCGGGGTGGCTCGACGACCGCGGGTACGACGCCGAGCGGCGCGCCCTGTGGGGCTGGTCCCGTGGCGGGTACGGCGCGCTGCGGTTCCTCCAGGCGGAGCCCGAGTGGGCCGAGGCGCTGGCGCTCTACAGCCCGGCGATGGCCCCCGGACGACCCGGCGTTCGACGACCTCGGCGTCCTGGAGACCACGCCGTGGGGGCTGTGGTGCGCCACCGACGACCCCTACACCGACGCCTCCGTCGCGCTCGCCGAGCAGGCGCCGGTGGCCCCCGACCCCTGGGTGCAGGGCACGGGCGGCCACACCTGGGTCTACTGGAACGACCAGACGCTCGACATGCTCGGCTGGATCACCGGGGTGTTCGAGGCCTGAGGTCGGCTCCGCGGACCGGCTTGGTGGGCCGGCTCCGTAGGCTGGCTCCGTGACCGACACACCGACCGCCGCCTGGGGCCACGGCCTCGCCACCGTCGTCACGAGCGGCGCGTCCGAGGGCACCGTGCTCGACGCGTGGTTCCCCACGCCCGCGCTCGGGACGCGTCCGGACGACGACCAGCCGCCGCGCGACCTGGCTCGACCAGGCGGGCGACCACCCGGGCCGCCGCGTGCGAATGGAGGTCGTCACGGTCGAGCGATCGACCTGTCCGAGCCGCCGGCCGGACCGGCCGACGCCTACCTGCGGCTGCACCTGCTGTCCCACCGGCTCGTGAGGCCGCACGGCCAGAACCTGGACGGCATCTTCGGCGTCCTCAGCAACGTCGTCTGGACGAGTGCGGGCCCCTGCCCGGTCGACGACTTCGAGACCACCCGGCTCCGGCTGCGCGAGCACGGTCCGGTGCAGGTCTTCGGGGTCGACAAGTTTCCGCGGATGACCGACTACGTCGTCCCGACCGGCGTCCGGATCGCGGACGCCGACCGGGTCCGGCTCGGCGCCCACCTGGCCGAGGGCACCACGGTCATGCACGAGGGGTTCGTCAACTACAACGCCGGCACGCTCGGCGCCTCGATGGTCGAGGGCCGGGTCTCGGCGGGCGTCGTCGTCGGAGACGGTTCCGACGTCGGCGGCGGCGCGTCGATCATGGGCACCCTCTCGGGCGGAGGCACCCAGGTCGTCTCGGTCGGCGAGCGCTGCCTGCTCGGCGCGAACGCCGGGATCGGGATCTCGCTCGGCGACGACTGCGTCGTCGAGGCCGGCTGCTACGTCACCGCCGGCACCAAGGTCACCATCCTCGACATCGACAGCAAGCCGAAGGTCGTCAAGGCCGCCACCCTGTCGGGGGCGAGCAACGTGCTGTTCCGCCGCAACTCGGTGAGCGGCGCGGTCGAGGCCGTGCCCTGGCAGCGCGAGGGCATCGCCCTCAACGCGGCCCTCCACGCCAACTAGCGAGCCGAGTTGAGAAGGGTCTGGGTCGTCGGCGCCGTCATCGCCGTCGTCGCCGCGGGGATCGTCGCGTGGCGGCTCGTGGACGGCACCGTCGCGCCGCTGCTGCGGGCCGACAGCTGCACCGCGACCGTGCAGGGCCGCAGCGTGGAGCTCGCGCCGGAGCAGGCCGAGAACGCTGCCCTGATCTCCGCGATCGCGATCCGCCGCGGCATGCCCGCCCGGGCGGCGACGATCGCGCTCGCCACGGCGTACCAGGAGTCGAAGCTCACCAACATCGAGTACGGCGACCGCGACTCCCTCGGCCTCTTCCAGCAGCGACCGTCGCAGGGCTGGGGCACCCGCCGCCAGGTGCTCGACCCGGAGTACTCGATCAACGCCTTCTACGACGCCCTCGAGCGGGTCGACGGCTACGCCTCGATGGAGATCACGGTCGCCGCCCAGGAGGTGCAGCGCTCCGCCTTCCCCGAGGCGTACGCCGACCACGAGGCTGACGCGCGGGTGCTCGCCAGCGCGCTCACCGGCGAGACGTGGCGCGCGTTCCACTGCACCGTGTCCGACAGCCCGGGCCGGGCGGCCACGGACCTGGACGCCGCCGGCCTGACCGCGCGGGCGGTCGGGGTCCGGACCGACCTCGAGGCGGCGTTCGGCCCGCAGTCGCTCGGGGGCTTCGCGCCCCAAGGCGTCCGCGACGGGCACCGCGAGGGGTCCGCCCACTACGAGGGCCGGGCGATCGACGTGTTCGTGCGACCCGTGAGCGAGGCCAACCAGGACCGCGGCTGGGCGATCGCCCAGTACCTCGTGGCACACGCTGCCCGCCTGCACGTGCAGACCGTGATCTTCGACGGCCGGATCTGGACGTCCGGGCCGCGGTCCGGTTCCGGGTGGCGCCGCTACGCGCCCGACACGTCCGGCCGCGACGCCGAGACGGCCGCCGATCCTGGAGCACCGTGACCACGTGCACGTCGACGTCTTCGAATGAGCAGGGGTCCCCACCCGATCGGACTATGACCCGACGCCCGTCCGGCCAGACCTGCCGGAACCCCCGGACAACGGCGCGCCACGTCCCTACGGTGGGTTGTGCCCGGTCCGTGGGCGGGCCGGGCACCTGACCTGAGGGGACCAGAACTGATGCAGTCGACTGTGTACACCATCGGAACGGCGTTGGGACGCGCCCGCGACCACGGGGTCGAGGTCCGGGTCCTCGTCTCCGGGCACTGGATCGAGGGTGCCGTGAGCGAGGTCGACGGCCACGGCGTGATCCTGTCCGGACCCGACTCCAGCCACCACGTGGTCCGGCTCACCGATGTCTCCGCGGTCCAGGTCAGCGCCCAGCGCCCCTCCTGGCAGTCCGACGAGCCGGTGGCGGAGGCCGCGTGGTGGGACGCCGACGAGAAGTCCGACACCCAGCACGACACCCAGGACGACACCCCCTACGACACCCAGGACGACGACGAGCGCGACGACTCCCCCGTGGTGTCCCACGTGCCGCTGCTCGTCGCCCGCTGAGCGCCCCCCGCTCGGCACCCCCCACCCCCCACGGCCTCGGGCCGGCCCGCCCCCCGGGCCGGCCCTGGTCGCACGCTCAGACCAGGCGGCCCGGCACCTCGTCGACCCGCTCGTCGGTCGCCGTGAACGCGACCCGGACGTGCCGTGACCCCGCCGCGCCGTAGAACGCTCCCGGCGCGACCAGCACGCCCCGCTCGGCGAACCACGCGACGGTGTCCCAGCAGTCCTCCTCACGCGTGGCCCACAGGTAGAGCGAGGCCTCCGAGTGGTCGACCCGGAACCCCGCGGCCGCCAGCGCGTCGCGGAGCACCGTCCGGCGACGGGCGTACGTCGCGTGCTGGGCCGCCGCGTGCGCGTCGTCGGCGAGCGCGGCGGTCATCGCCCGCTGCTGCGGGCCGGGCTGCATCAGGCCGAGGTTCTTGCGGACCGCGAGCAGCTCGGCCAGCACGGCCGGGTCGCCGGCGACGAAGCCGCACCGGTAGCCGGCCAGGTTCGACCGCTTGGACAGCGAGTGGACGGCCAGCACGCCGTCGTGCGAGCTGCCGCTGACGTCCGGGTGCAGCACCGACACCGCCGGCGTCGCCGGGTCCCAGACGCACTCGAGGTAGCACTCGTCGGACACCAGCAGGGTGCCGCCCTCGCGGCACCACTCGACGACCTTGCGCAGGTGCTCGACCGGGAGCACCCGGCCGGTGGGGTTCGACGGGCTGTTGAGCCACAGCAGCGCGGGCCGCTCGGGACCGAAGGCGGTCAGCGAGTCGGTCGCGAAGCCGCGGGCGCCGCACAGCGCCGCCCCCACCTCGTACGTCGGGTAGGCGAGCTCCGGGTAGCCCACCACGTCGCCGGCACCCAGCCCGAGATGGCCGGGCAGGGAGGCGATCAGCTCCTTGGAGCCGATCACCGGCAGCACGCCGTCGATCCCGAGCCCGGAGACCCCGTGCCGGCGTGCGAGCCAGTCGACCGCCGCCTGCCGGGTCTCCGCGAGGCCCTGGGTCGTGGGGTACCCGGGCGAGTCGGCGGCGGCCCGCAGCGCGTCCTGGATCACGGCGGGGGTCGGGTCGACCGGCGTCCCGATCGACAGGTCGACGAGGCCGTCAGGGTGCGAGCGGGCCGTCTCGGCGTACGCCGCCAGCTGGTCCCAGGGGAAGTCCGGCAGTCGCGCCGAGACTCGCGTCACTCGTCGTGTTCTTGCGGCGGCAGCACCGCAACGAGCTCGTGGTCGTGGTCGATCACGCCCATCTTCGCCGCGCCGCCGGGCGAGCCGAGGTCGTCGAAGAAGTGCACGTTGGCGTCGTAGTAGCCCTTCCACTCCTCCGGGGTGTCGTCCTCGTAGAAGATCGCCTCGACCGGGCAGACCGGCTCGCAGGCGCCACAGTCGACGCACTCGTCCGGGTGGATGTAGAGCATCCGCTTGCCCTCGTAGATGCAGTCGACCGGGCACTCGTCGACGCAGGCGCGGTCCTTGAGGTCGACGCACGGCTGGGCGATGACGTAGGTCACCAGTTCCTCCTGGACGGGGCGGGGCCAGTTACGAGAGTCAGCCTAGTATCCCGGCGTGCACAGTGCCCCGGAAGGCCACCCCGCAGGACACGGCCTCGGTCCTCACGTCGTGGGGCGCCGGGTCGTCGTGCGACGGTTGCTGCCCGGCGAGACGGGGCCGAGCGGTGGACCGGCGATGACGGACGTGCTCGGCACCTGCCTGCGCTGGTCGGACGGCGAGTGCGTCGTCCAGCCCGAGACCGGCCCGGCCGTCAACATCCCGCTCACGCTGATCGTGTCGGGCAAGCCGGTCCCGCCGCGCCCGTCCCCCCGCTTCCGGGTCGACCCGCGCGAGTGCCAGCTGCGCGCCATGGCGCTGTGGCCCGACATCGTCACCGAGCCGCTCGGGCACTGGCTGCTCCGCGACTCGGCGACCTCGACCGCGCGGCGGGCCAACTCCGTGATGGCTTTCGGCCCGGCCGGCGTCTCCGACGCCTACGAGCGGGTCGTGGCCCACTACGAGCGGCCGGTGGCCAACGTGCTGCCCGACTCCCCGGAGGACGCGCTGTTCCGCGGGCGGGGCTGGGTCACCGAGGGCCACGAGGCGGACACCGTGTTCATGCTCGCGTCGGCGGCACGGGTCGCGCGCGGCCTGCCGTCCGACCTGCCCCCGGCGGTCGTGGAGCCTGCCGGTCCGGGCGTGGTGCGAGCGGTCCTCGACGACGTCGCCGTCGGCTACGCGGGGTACGCCGACGACTGGGTCGGGTTCCGCGGCATCGAGGTCGACCCCGCCCACCGGGGCCGGCGGCTGGCCCTGGCCGTGATGGCGGCCCTGGTCGAGTGGGGGACGGCCCAGGGCGCGAGCACGGCGTACCTCCAGGTGCTCGGCGACAACGCGGCCGCCCGGCGGCTGTACGAGCCGATGGGCTTCGCGCCGCACCACTCCTACCGGTACCTCACGCCGGGCTGAGACAGTGGACCCATGAGCCGTCTGATCGACCTCTCCGCCGACCTCGGCGAGGGCTACGGGTCCTGGCGCATGGGTGACGACGCGCGGCTGCTGCCGTCGTTGAGCTCCGCCAACGTCGCGTGCGGGTTCCACGCCGGCGACCCCCAGATCATGCGGCGGACGGTGGCACGGTGCCGCGAGCACGGGGTGGCGGTCGGCGCGCACCCGTCGTTCCCCGACCGGGTCGGCTTCGGCCGGCGCACGATGCAGATGTCCCACGACGAGCTCTACGGCGACGTCGTCTACCAGCTCGGCGCCCTGGGCGGCTTCGCCCGCGCCGCCGGCGTCCCGGTGCAGCACGTCAGCCCGCACGGGCGGCTCGGCAACCTGGTGGTCGAGGACGAGGCATACGCCGCGCCGGTGCTCGAGGCGATCGCGGACGTCGACGACACGCTGATCGTGGTCACCTACTCCGGCGCGCTGGAGCGGCTCGCCCGCGACCGGGGCCTGCGGGTCGGGCTGATGGCGTTCCCCGACCGGGCCTACGAGGACGACGGCACCCTGGTGTCGCGGCAACGGCCGGACGCGGTGTTCCACGACGTGGAGCAGATCGCCGACCGGGCCCGCCAGATGGTCGAGACCGGCACCGTGCGGACCCGCACGGGCGCCACCATCGACATTGACTTCGACACCGTGCTGCTGCACGGCGACAACGAGGAGTCCGTCACCGCCGCCCAGCACGTCCGCCGGGCCCTGGAGGAGGCCGGCATCACCATCGCCCCGCTCGCGGAGGTCCTCGAGGCGCGAGCGTGACGGTGATCCGCGAGTACGGCGACGCCGGGCTGCTCGTGGAGCCGGAGGGCGACCACGACCAGGCGTGGGCCACCGCCCAGGGACTCGTCGCCTCGCTGGCCGACGACCTGCCCGACGGGGTCGTCGACGTGGTGGCCAGCTTCCGGCACGCGTTCGTCGTGTTCGACCCGGTGCGCACCGACCACGCCGCCGTCGAGGCCGCGCTGCGCTCGCGGCTCGACCGGTCTCCACCGGACCGGACCCCGCGGTCGTTCTCCGTTCCGGTGCTCTACGGCGGTGACGCCGGGCCCGACCTGGCGGACGTCGCCGGCGAGCTCGGCCTGACCACGGACGAGCTGGTGGCGCTGCACTCGGGCGGCCCGTGGGTGCTGCGGTTCGTCGGCTCGCCGGTCGCCGCGCTCTTCGTCGACGTACCTGCGCTTCCGGGGGAGGTGCCGCGGATGCGCTCCCCGCGGACCAGGATCCCGCCCGGGTCGGTCGCCGTGAGCGGACGCCAGTCGATGATCTACCCGGTCCCCTCCCCCGGCGGCTGGCGGCTCCTCGGCCGCACGCCGGCGACCCTGTTCGACCTCGCCGACCCCGACCTCGTGCCGTACCGACCGGGCGACCGGGTGCGCTTCGTGCCGATCGGGGCCGACGCGTGGGACGAGCACGCCGGCCGGCTCGAGCCCGACGGTCCCGCATGAGCGGCCCTGACGTCACCACGCTGCACGTCGCCGACCCGGGCCTGACCACCGTGCAGGACCTCGGCCGGCCGGGTTTCAGCCGGTTCGGGGTCGGACTCAACGGCGCCGGTGACCGCCACGCCGCGATGATCGCCTCGGCCCTCGTCGGCAACGATCCCGGCTCGCCCCTGTTCGAGACCACCGCGACCGGTTGGTCGTTCACGCTCGACCGGCCGGCCCTCGTCGCCGTCACGGGCGCCGCCGACCGGGTGAGCGTCGCCGGCCAGCCGCAGCCGGCGTGGCAGACGCTGGTGGTGCCGGCCGACCGCCGGGTGGTCGTCGAGCCGCCCGACCGCGGCTGGCGCACCTACGTCGCCGTGGGCGGCGCCCTCGACGCCGACCGCACCCTCGGCAGCGTGGCGCCGGACCCGCTCCTCGGCGTCGGCACCCGGCTCGAGACCGGCGACCGGCTCGTGGTCCGCACCCGGTTCGCCGGCCTCACCCACCCCCACACGGTGATCCCGGTGTTCCGCTTCCCGGTCGACCACCCGGCACCGGGCCACGCGTGGGAGGTCGCCGTGACGCCCGGCCCCGAGGCCGGCGAGTTCGCCCCGGACGCCTGGCAGACGCTCGGCGAGCTCGAGGTCGGCCGTGACTCCGACTACGTCGGCCTGCGGCTGCTCGGTGCGGCGCCGGCTCGCCGCGGCCGGGCGGAGATGATCTCGCGCGGTGTGCCCGTCGGGGCGGTCGAGGTGCCGCCGACCGACGGGCTGCTGGTGCTGCTGCGCGGCCGACTGGTGACGGCCGGCTACCCGGTCCTCGGCGTCGCCACGACGGTGGCCACCGACCGGCTCGCGCAGGCGCGACCGGGCGACCGGATCAGGTTCCGGCCGTGCACCACCACGGAGGCGGTCGCGGCGGCCCGTCGCGAGGCAACCGCCCGGACCGAGCTGGTCCGTCGGGTGCACGCGGCCCTGCGCGCGTCAGGAGTCGAGCGACTCCACTGACGGGAAGCCGTCGACCGGGAACGTGTCGACCTGCGGGCTGCGCTGGTTGGCCAGCACCCCGCCGTCGACGACCACCTTGGTGCCGGTGACGTACGCCGCGTCGTCGGACACGAGGAAGAGCGCCGGTCCGGCGAGGTCGTCCGCCCGGCCGCCGCGGCCCAGCGGCACGGTCTCGTCGCGTCGTCTGAGCGACCACTCCGGTTCGGAGGGGTCGGTCGCGATCAACCCGGGCACCAGCGTGTTGACCCGGATGCCGTACGGCGCGAGCTCCAGGGCGGCGGCCCGCGTCATCGCCTCCACGCCCCCCTTGGCGGCGTCGTAGGCGAGCATGCCGCGGTGGGACGCGGTGGCCGCGCCGCTGCTCACGTTGACGATCGCACCGCCGCCGTGGCGGGCCATGATCCGGGCGGCCCGGTCGAGACAGAGGTACTGACCCGTGAGGTTGACCCGCAGGTAGCGGTCCCACCATTCCTGGTCGCCGTCGAACACATGACGCACGTCGTCGGTGATGGCCGCGTTGTTGACGAGCGCGGCGACCGGCCCGAGCTCGGCGAGGGTGACCTCGAAGAGCCGGTCCACGGCCGCCGGGTCCCCGACGTCGGTGGGGACCGCCAGCGCCGTACCCCCGTCCTCGACGATCCGCGCCGCGCCGCGCTCGACGGCCTCGGCGTCGCGGTCCGCCAGTGCCACCCGGGCACCCTCACGGGCGAAGCGCCGGGCGATGGCCAGCCCGATCCCGCGGCCCGCGCCGGTGACGACGGCGGTCTTCCCCTCCAGCTGTCCGGTCATGCGGGCATTGTGTCGTGCCCGGGCCGGCGGCCGAGCCCCGCCTCAGCCGTCGGTGGCGTTGGGGTTGGTGCAGATCACGGTGTCGCTCGGGATGTAGGTCGTGTGGAACTTCTCGGTGCGGACCAGCTCGGAGGAGCCCGGCTCCCGGAAGTAGCGGTAGACGTCGACGTCGAACCCGCCGTACCCGTCGTTGGGGTGGCACTGCAGGGTGTCGACCCGTCGCGTCTGCGCCGTCGTGAAGTTGTAGCGGTCGGACGTCGACGTGGTGATGTCCCAGGTCTTCGTCGACCACATGCTCACCGTCACCACCCCGGACGTCGACACGGTGCTGGGGGTGACGTCGGCGGTCACCAGCACGCCGTACGGGGTGTCGTTGCGGAAGCGCAGGTCGACCGAGCCCCACGCCACCGTCGCCTCGCGGCCGACCGGGTAGCGGTCGATGTAGAACGAGTGGGGCTTGTGCTCGACGTCCTCGAGGCCCGCGAAGAACATGGCGTTGAACGTGGTGGTCGCCATCTGCGAGACCCCGCCGCCGAGATCCTGCACGAGGATCCCGTTGGAGATGACGTAGCCCTCGGTGAAGCCGTTCTCGACGGTCCGCTCCCCCACGACCCCGTTGAGCGAGAAGACCTCGCCGGGCTCGAGGAGCGTGCCGTCGACGAGCTCGGCCGCCCGGCCGATGTTGACGTTGCGGTAGTCGGCGTGGGGGTAGTAGGTCGTGAACGTGGAGACCCGCTCGGTGATCTTCAGCGCCCGGGCGTCGGCGGTCGTGAAGTCGGCCTGGGCTGCGACCGCCTTGATCCGCTCCTCACGCTCGCCGTCGGGCCGCACCACGAGCTCGAGGAACGTCCGCTCCACGTCGGCCGGCCGGTAGGTCACGCCCGGCTTGGCCGGCACCACGCGCGGGGCGCCGTTCACGATCCGCACCGTGGCGTCGACCGGGTCGCCGCTGCTGATCCGCGAGTCGAGCAGCCGCGTCAGGGCCTTCCGGGCGAGACCGGGCACCAGCTCGCCGTCCTGCGGGCGCAGCCGCAGCGCCCCGGCGTACACCCGCGGCGCGAGCGTCACCTCGGAGTCGCCGAAGAGCAGCGTGACGGGACCGGAGAGGGCCGGGTTGCCGAACTCGGCCACCGCCTCCTGCACGTCGGCCTCGTCGATGTCGGGCTGGGTGGTGGTCAGCGACAGCTCCACGTCCGGACCGTCGGAGAGGTACGCCGTCTCGATCGCGTCGCGGGCCGCGTCGGGGTCGAGCTCCTGGCCGGTCTGTGGCTGGGTGACCTCCAGCCGGCCCCCTCGGAAGCGGACCCGGCCGTTGCGGGCGGGGGTGCCGGCGTCGGCCGTCAGCGTCTCGATCGCCGCCGTCATGGCCGCGTCGTCGACGTCCAGCACCGGCGGCAGGTCGTCGCCGTCGGTGTAGTAGTTCCACAGGCGCGCCGGGTCCCACGACTGGCCGCCCCCGGCCGCGTCGATGGACGCCTCGTAGTCGACCTCGAGCCCCGCCTCGGCGGGGCTGACGGTCAGCGACTCCCCGTCGACCACGACCGAGATCGGCTCGTCGACCCGGTCGGCGAGACCCTCCTCGAGGGTGCGGACCGCCTGCTCGGGGGTCTGTCCTCCGACGTCCACGCCGGCCACCGTGGTGCCGCGCGGCACCCGGTCGCCCGCGCCGACGTAGGCCGCGGCGTAGCCACCACCGACGAGCAGCGCGAGTCCCAGCACCACGAGCAGGACGACGCGGCCGCCTGCCTTCTCACGTCCGGGATCCGTCACGCGCGCCATAGTAGGCGGGCGGTCACGACGGCTCCCGCACCGCGCCACTGCGTGGGCGGGGCAGGGTGCCGATCGCCACGGCCAGCACCAGGAACGCCAGCAGCAGGAGCAGGTAGCCGCGGACGCTCGAGGCGATGGCGTAGTCGCCCTCCGGCCTGGTCCGCACGAACCAGGCCACCCCGGCCACGAACCCGAGGGAGAGCGGCAGCCGGGTCGACCAACCCCGGCCCACGGCCAGCAGGCCGGCGACGACGGCGGCGGCGGTCACGGGCAGTCCCCACCAGAGCTCGTGGACCGCCACCGCGGCGACCGCGGTGGCGCCTCCGACGGCCAGGAGCACGAGTGCCACGGCGCACCGCAGCAGCGTGGTCACAGCCCCGCGAACAGGTCGGTCTCGTAGCCGTCGGGCCCGCGGACCGCCCGACCGCGGACGATCCGGTAGTGCTCCTCGCTCCAGAGGGCGTGCCCGCTCTCGCCGCCGCTGAAGAACGGCCCGTCGGACTCCACCTGCGTCTGGTGGGCCGCGAGCGCCGCCATCTTCCGGGCCACGAACTCGCCGCCCTCGACCCGGCTCGAGATCAGCTCGTCGGGGGTGATGAACGGCGGCAGGTCGCCGTCGGGGTCCATCCCCTCGAAGGTCTCGGTATCGCCCGCGTCGCGCAGCTGCCGCAGGCTCTGGCGCATCCGGCTCTCGGACATCGCGCACCAGTAGACCTTGGCGATCTCCCACGGCTCGCCCAGCTCGAGGCGGTAGGACTCGACGCCGGCCAGGTCGGCGGCGTACGTCGCGACCCGGTGGGCCTGGATGTGGTCGGGGTGCCCGTACCCACCGAACTGGTCGTAGGTGACCAGCACCTGCGGCCGGACCTCGCGGATCACCCGCACCAGGTGGTCGGCGGCCTCGGTGAGGTCGGCGTTCCAGAAGGCGTTGTCGGGCACGAACTCGGCGGGCACCGCGTGGCCGTCCTCGTGCCAGGCCATCCCGGAGTCGTGGAAGGCGCCGAAGCCACCGAGCCAGCGCTGGTCGGTGACCCCCAGGATCGACATCGCCTCGGCGAGCTCCGCGCGGCGGTGGTCGCCCAGCCCGCCCTTCTCGTCGTAGGCGAGGTGGGCCAGGTCGGGGACCAGCACCTCCCCCATCTCCCCGGCGGTACAGGTCACCAGCGTGACGCCGCGCCCGGCCGCGACATAGGCGGCCATCGTGGCGCCGTTGTTGATGGTCTCGTCGTCGGGGTGGGCGTGGACCAGCAGCATCCGCTGCTCGAACGTCTCGGACATGGGCTCAGTCTTGCGGAGACCGGTGACGACGTCGCGGCGAGGTCGGGAGACCGAGCGGCGGCGGCCGCGGCTCGGTGGCCGCCTCGTCCGCGTCGGACGAGCCGTCGAGCCGGCCGTCGAGCCAGCCGTCGTGGCGCTCCACCAGCAGCTCCAGGGCGGCCTCCGGCGCGTCCGTCACGACCGCCCACGGGTGGTCCTCGTCGTCGTCCTCACCGGCGAGCCGCTCGCGGCGGACCGTCGCCTCGAAGCCGTCGGTCCGAAGGCTCGCGGCGGCGGCCCGGGCGTCGTCCTCGTCGAAGAAGATGCCTCGCACGACGCTCATCCTGCCTCGAGGTGCGCCCGCAACGACGGCAGGAAGGGCCGGTCCGGCTCCAGCCAGTCGACATCGCTGAGGTCCGCCGCGGCCAGCCAGCAGGTCGCGTCGTGCTCGACGGGGGCGGGCTCACCCTCGCGGAGCCGGGCGACCGCGACCACGAGCTCGTGCCCGTCGCCGATCGGCACGGTGCCGGGCAGCCAGCCGGTCACCTCGACCCGGCAGCCGAGCTCCTCGGCCACCTCGCGCACCAGCGCGCCCTCCGGCGCCTCGCCGGGCTCGACCTTGCCGCCCGGGAACTCCCATCGACCGGCCGCGGCGGCGGGCGCCGTACGTCGGGCGGCGAGCACCCGGCCGTCGCGCACGATCGCGGCCCCGACGACCTGCTGGCGCTCCGACACGTCGGCTATCCCACCACGGGACCGGTCGCTACGGTGCGGGCATGACCGAGCGGGGCGTGCACCTCACCCGGACCGATGAGAACGTCCGCGAGATCGACGCCCTCGCGGCCGCGGCCGGCGGCCGCGCGCCGTTCGCGGACCTGCTCGCCGCGCTCCCCCACCAGGCGCGCCGGGCCGCGACCGGCCGGCTCCTCGGCCGGGCCGTCGACGAGGCCTACACGTGGGCCGCGCCCGACAACCGCGACCGGCAGTGGTGGCCCCAGGGCATCTCGACCTCCGCGGACGCGGACCGGACCGAGGTGGTCGCGGGCCGCCGGCTGCTGGTGGTCTCGTGGTACTCGCACCCCGTCGAGGGCAGGTCGCACGGCTCCCGGGTGACATTCCTCGACCTGGACACGCTGCGCTACGAGCACGTGCTGCTCGTCGTGCCGACGGTCGACGATGACGGTGGGGTCTCGTGGCGGCCGCTCACGGTGCACGCCGGCGGGCTGGTGTGGTCGGGCGACTTCCTGCACGTGGCGGCCACCTCGCGCGGCGTGGTCAGCTGCCGGCTCGACGACCTGGTGCGGGCGGGGAGCGTGCCCGCGGCGTACGGCCACGACTGGCTGCTGCCGGTCCGGTTCACCTACCGTGCCCGGACGCCGAACGGTCATGCCGGGCTGCGCTACTCGTTCCTGTCGCTGGACCGTGGGCGACGGCCGCACTCGCTCATCACCGGTGAGTACGGCCGCGGCACCGCGTCGACCCGGCTGGCACGGTTCGACCTGGACGTCGAGTCCGGGCTGCTCGTCGCGGGTGACGACGGTGCGGCCACCCCCGTGGCGCTCGACGACGGCGGGGTCGTGCAGATGCAGGGGGCGGTGGTCGCCCGCGGGCGGCACCACGTGACCGTGTCGCGCGGTGCGTGGTGGCCGGGTGACGTGTACGTCGGGGAGCCGGGCCACCTGCGGCGCCGGCGGATGGCGGTGCCGATGGGGCCGGAGGACCTCAGCTACTGGCCGTCCACCGACCGGCTCTGGTCGGTCTCGGAGCACCCGCGGCGGCGCTGGATCTTCTCGATGCGCCGCGCCTGGTTCGACTGACCCGGGTCCGCCAGGACGTTAGGTCGCCAGCGCCTGCGCGGCCGCCGCCAGGTCGTCCACGCCCCGGGCCAGCTCGTCGGGCCGGTCGGTCGTGAGGTCGAGGTGGAAGCCGTAGAGGGCCGAGTCGACGAGCGTGACGATCCGCGCCACGCGTCGGACCGGCGCGCCGCTGCGCACGAGGTAGTCGCTGAGAGCCGCCGCCCACTGCTCGTTGCTCGCGCGGGCGTCCGAGAGGTAGGGCTCCTCCCCGATCAGGCCGCTGGCGGCGGCCTGGCAGTAGAGCGTGAGCAGCGCCCGCAGCGGGTGGGACTGGTAGGAGACCCACAGCCGGTTGACCGCCGACCGTACCGAGGGCGCCGCGGGGAGTCTGTCCACCGCGGCCGTCGCCCGCAGCGTCGAGCGGGCGACCACGGCCGAGACCAGTGCGTCCCGGTTGCCGAAGTGGTAGATCAGCATCCGGTCGCTGGTGCCGATCGCGGCCGCCAGCGGCCTCAGCGTGAGACCGATCAGACCGTGCTCCAGGACGTGGTCCGTCACCTGGTCGAGCAGCTGCTCCCGGCGATTCACCACCCCATTGTAGCGAGTGCTACAGTTAGGTGCGTAGCGCCCGCTACACGAGAGAGGAAGTCATGTACGTCGCCGTCAGCCTGCTGGCCGCCGCGATCGGGATCGAGGTCGCCGCGACCGCCCTGCTCCCCCGCGCCGAGGGCCTCACCGATCCGTTCTGGACGGTGGTGGTCATGGGCGGCTACGGCATCTCGATCTGGCTGCTGGCCCTCGTGGTCCGTACCATGCCGATCTCGATCGCGTACGCCGTCTGGTCCGGCGTCGGCACCGCCGTCGTCGCCCTCATCGGGTTCGCCTTCCTCGGCGAGCAGATGGGATGGCTGAAGGCAGCCTCGCTCGGCCTGATCGTCGCCGGGGTCGTCGGCCTCAACGTCGCGGGCGCGCACTGACGGCTCTTCCCCGTGGCCCCGGGTGAGCGGCAGACTGAGGCATGCGCCTCGGCACCGCAGCCCTGCTCCTCGGTCTGGTGGGCCTCGCCGTCGGGTGCGGCCCTGCCGGCGACACCCTCGACCGGGGCGCGGTCACGCCCAGCGCGTTCCCCTCGGAGGCCGACAGCCGGAGGTCGTCACCGGAGGCACCGTCCGGCCCGAGCGCCGATGAGCGAGCCGAGCGCGAGGCCCGTCGGGCCGAGCGGCGGGCGAGGTACGAGGCCCAAGTCGCCCAGCGGTGCGACCCGCTGCTCCCACGCCTCGGCCTGACCTACCGGATCACGGCCACCCCGGTGGCCAGCGGAACGGCGATCGGTCTGCACCTGACCCTCGCGAACCGGACCGTGCACTCCCTCTACGGCGGCACGGCGGGGGCGATGGAGCTCGACCCCGGTCGAGGCAGCCTGGCCTGGGGCGGCTCCAGTGCCGACGAGATGGAGCTGAGGCCGGGGACGACGCTCGAACGGCACGTCTGGCACGAGCGGCTGCCCCCCGGCACGAACCCGGTCGGCGACCGGGTCACGTCCTTCACGTTCTACACCTATCTCTACGCACCGAAGCCCGGGGGCACGCTGGCGTGCTACCTCCCCGCGAGGATCCAGGCACCCCGCGGCCTCGTTGACGGCCACCCAGCCGGTCGCTGGAGCCAACCGTCCGAGCTTCCCTGGCAGAGCTGACCCGGCCCGGGGGCTCGGCTCCCCGAACCGGGCGCCTCCCCGCCGTACCCTCGGCGGGTGCCCACCCGCAGTCCGGCCGCGCGCTACGCGCGGCGCCGCAAGACCCGAATGGCCGCGGTCGAGCACGACCTGACCGACGGCCAGTGGGCCGCACTCCGGGACGCCTGGGGTGGGTGCGCCTACTGCGGGGCGGCCGACCGACCGCTCCAGAAGGACTGCCTGCTGCCGATCTCGCGCGGTGGCCGCTACACGCTGACCAACGTGGTCCCGGCGTGCGGCTCCTGCAACGCCAGCAAGTGCAACACCGAGGTCACCACCTGGCTGCGTCGCAAGAAGCTGGACGAGGCCGCGATCTTGGTCCGGCAGTCCGAGATCGCCCGGAGCCTCGCGTAGGACTCAGCGCAGGATGCGTTCCCGCTGCGGGTCGAAGAACGGCTTGAGCGATACCTGCGCGGGGACCCGGGTGCCGGCGACGTCGATCTCGAAGGAGCCGGTTGCCAGGTCGGCGGCGGTGAGGCCCGTCTCACGGCTGATGCCTGCGATCCCGCACGACGCGCCGAGCGAGTGGCCGAAGCCGCCGCTGCGGACGTGGCCGACCGGGTCGCCGTCCCAGTAGACCGGCTCGTCGCCGTACAGGTCGAGGTCAGGCGCGCTGAGCAGCACGTTGACGAGCCGGCTCGTCAGCGGTCCCGACTCGCGCTGCCTGAGCAGCGCCTCCCGGCCGACGAAGCCGCCCGGCTTGTCCCAGGCGACGGCGAAGCCGAGCCCGGCCTCCAGCGGGGTGTCGCTCGAGTCGATGTCGTGGCCCATGTCGCGGAAGGCCTTCTCGAGCCGCATCGTCTCCAGCGCCCCGAGCCCGGTGGGCCGGAACCCCAGGTCGGCGCCGGCCTCGCGCAGCTGCTCGTAGAGGGTCGCGCCGAACTCCGTCGGCACCAGCAGGTCCCAGCCCAGCTCCCCGACGTACGTCACGCGCAGCGCCCAGAGCGGGGTGTAGCCGACCTCCACCTTCTGCGCGGTCAGGTACGGGAAGCCGGCGTCGGACCAGTCGTCGGGGCTCAGCCGCTGCAGCAGCTCGCGCGACCGCGGGCCCTGCACCGACAACAGGGCGTGGCCGCTCGTCACGTCCGTGACGACGGCGAGCTCGCCGTCCCGGGTCTGGCGCCGGATCCAAGCCGGCACCCGTCGGTGGATGTTGTCGCCGCTGACCACCACGTAGCTGTCGGCGCCCAGCCGGGTGACGGTGACGTCGGCGATGATCCCGCCGTGGTCGTCGAGCCACTGGGTGTAGACGACCCGGCCGACGACGGTGTCGACGTCGTTGGCGCACACCCGGTTGAGCACGGTCATCGCGTGCGGCCCCTGCACGAGGTGGTGCGACATGAGCGACAGGTCGAAGACCGCGAGGTGCTCGCGCGCGTGGAGGTGCTCCTCGCGGGTCCGCTCGAACGCCTCGCCCCGCTCGAACCCCCACTCGACGGTCGGGGTGACGCCCGGCCCGGCGAAGTAGTCCGGGTACTCCCACCCGCTGGTCGCGACGAGGTGGGCGCCGTCGGCGAGGTGCTGGGGGTGGTACGGCGAGCGGCGGACGTGGCGGCCGAGCCGCGGCTGCGCGTTGGGCCAGGCGAGGTCGTTCAGCAGGAAGCCCAGCCGCTCCACGGTCCGCTCCTCGCGGAACCGCCGGGTCGCCTGGAACTCGTGCGCGCGGTCGACCCCGACCGAGGTGACGTCCAGCGGCGGGTGCTCCTCGATCAGCCACTGCGCCATGACGTGGCCGAGGCCGCCGCCGGAGAGGATGCCGACCGAGTTGAGGCCGCAGGCGACGTACAGGTTGTCCACCTCGGGCGACTCCCCCAGCATCGGCGACAGGTCGTCGGTGAAGCTCTCCGGTCCGCAGAAGAGGGTGCGGATCCCCGCGTCCTCGAGTGCCGGGAAGCGTCGCATCGCGACCTCGAGGAACGGCGCCAGCCGCTCCCAGTCGGGGGGCAGCACGGCGAACGCGCTGTCGCGCGGGGTCCCGTCCAGGGCCCAGGCCTTGCCGATCGGCTCGAACATGCCGACCAGCAGGCCGCCGCCCTCCTCGCGGTAGTAGCCGTAGGCCTCGCCGTCCTCGATGACGGGCACCGACTCCGGTGTGACCCCGGGGATGGGCTCGGTGAGCAGGTAGTAGTGCTCCGCGGCCTGGAGCGGCACGGTGACTCCGGCCTTGGCCGCCAGCTCGCGGCCCCAGAGCCCCGAGGCGAGCACGACCTTCTCGCACTCGAGGTCGCCGCGCTCGGTGCGGACGCCGACCACCCGGCCGCGCTCGAGCAAGAAGTCGGTGACCTCGGTGTTCTCAAAGATCCGCACGCCGCGCTGCCGTGCACCCTTGGCCATCGACATGGTCACGTCGACCGGGTTGGCGCGCCCCTCGTCGGGCGTCCAGAAGCCGTGGATGACGTCGTCGGTCCGCATCATCGGGACCAGGTCGGCGACCTCGCGCGGTGACAGCACGTCCTTGGTCATCCCCACCGAACGCATGTACGCCGTCTCCCGGCGGAAGCTCTCGTCGGCCCGCGCCGTCGTCGCGAGCTGGAGGTAGCCGCACCGCCGGAACCCGGTCGACAGCCCCGTCTCCTCCTCCAGCCGGGCGTAGAGCTCGGCCGAGTAGCGAGCCATCCAGAGCGCGTCCTCGGTCGTCCCGCCGGAGACCACCTCGCCGGCCGCGTGCCACGTCGTGCCCGAGGTGAGCTGCCGGCGCTCCAGCAGCACGACGTCCGTCGCACCCAGCAGGGCCAGGTGGTAGGCGATCGACGTCCCGACCACGCCGCCGCCCACGACGACGTACTGCGCCCGGCTCGGCAGGTCACCCGACGACTGCGTAGCGGCAGCGACCCGGGCGGTGGCGGCGTTGATGGCCTGGGCATCGAGGCTGGCATCGAGGGACATGGAGAGCAGCCTGCCACTGCTTGAATGGCTGTTCAATCAGGTGCCAGCTACGCAGCGCAGCGTTGCGGCGCACTACTCAGGCGCGGCGAAGAACTCGAGGGCGATCCCGTCGGGGTCCCTGAAGCTGAGCCCCGAGCCGTACGAGGCTTCCACGATGCCGCCGTGTGCGATGTCGAGGGCGTCGAGTCGTCGCTGCCACGCCGTGAGCTCGGCCCGATCGGCACACGCGAAGGCCACGTGGTCGAGCCCGAGGCGGAACTCGGTGAAGGTGTCGGACGACTCGGTGGCCGGATGCTCGTGGAGGCCGATCAACGTGCCTCCGATCATGAAGACGGTGTGATGGAAACCGCCGGCGGGTTCGTCGAGCACCGGCTCGGCCCCGATCAGCCGTTGGTACCACGGGCGACTCACGGCCAGTGACCGAACGGTCAGGGCGACGTGGCCGATGCCGGGAAAGGAACTCATGACTCTTCTCCAATCATATGGGTGACAAGGGCAAGGACATCGGGCCGGGCGTAGTGGCCGATCGGGTCGAAAGCGCGTCGACCGGCGGCGATCCGGTCCAGGTCGAGGACAGCGGTGAGGGTGCCCCGCTCTCCGACGAGAGGGCCTTGGAGGACCTCCCCGCCGGGGGCCACGATGGTCGTGTTGCCCCGGGACAGGTGGTGGTCAGGGTCGCCGTAGAGCTCGTAAGCGTCGGGCAGGTCGCGAGGCACGTCGCCGGCCAGCAGATAGGCGGTGACACCGACGACGAACACGCGCCCCTCCTTAGCGATGTGGCGAAGGGTCGGCACCCACTCCGGGCTGTTGTCCCAGGTGGGGGCCAGCAGTACGTCGATCCCCTGCTCGTAGAGAGCCATCCTGGCGAGCGGCATGTAGTTCTCCCAGCAGATCAGGGAGCCCACTCTCACACCGCCGATGTCGACCACGGTGAGCATGGGTCCCCGCCCGTTTCCCCAGACGAGGCGTTCGCCGCCGGTGACCACCAGCTTGCGGTGCAGCCCCGCGATCCGTCCGCTGCTGTCGATGTAGACGACGGCGTTGTAGAGCGTGCCGGAGGAGCCTCGCTCGGTGATCCCGAGAGCGACCCAGGTCGCGGCGGCGTCGGCGGCGGCGCACACCTTGTCCAGTGCGAGACCTGGGATCTCGACGGCCTGGTCCTCGAACCGGGCGTACCACTCGTCGTCGTCCCACGGCCTGCGGCGCCAGACCCAGTCGGGGTATCCGGGCACGAAGGACTCGGAGAACACGACGAGGTCGGCGCCGTCGATGCCGGCCCGGTGGACGTGCTCCACCACGATGTCCACGGTCGCGGCGCGGTCGAGGTAGGCGGGCGTGCCCTGGACCGCTGCCACCGTGAACGCTCCGCGCGCACTCACCTGGTCGCCCCCGCGACGACGAGCTCGCACGGTCCGACGAACCCATCCTCGGTGTCGTAGCGCTCGAGGGCGTGCTCGATCTCGGTCCAGACCAGGTCCTGCTCAGCCGGTGTCAGGGCCCCCATCATCTGGTGGAGGGCGCCAAAGGACTCCCGCTCGAAGCGGGCGCACTCTGCCGCCGAGGAGAGCCGGACCGGCGCACTGACCAGCTCCACCTCGATGTCGCCGAAACCGGCGTCCGCGAGCTCCCGGGCGAGCACGTCCGGGTCGGCCAGGCTGAACGGGCCGGGTTGCCCCGGTGCGGGTGCGGCGAGCTGGGCGCGTTCCCGCACGATCGAGACCGGGACGGAGAAGAAGCCGTTTGCTGCGGCGGCGGAGTAGGTCACGGTCGCGAAGCGTCCGCCCGGACGCACGGCATGGTGAATGCCGGCCAAGGCCCGTTGCCGGTCCGGGAAGTAGATGAGTCCTACTCGGGAGATCGCGGCGTCGAAGCTGCCGGACCCGAGCTCGTGTAGGCGCTCGCCGTCCAGCTCGAGGGTCGAGAGGTTGTCGACCCCTGCCTCCTTGGCTGCCCACGTCGCGTGGTCGAGGATCGTCGGGGACAGGTCGGTGGCCAGAACCGTCCCGGTGGGACCGACCCGCTGCGCGGCGGCGATGCCCTGGCCCCCGGCACCGGCTGCCACGTCCAGGACCCGGTCTCCCACCCGGATCTGGGCCAGGTCGAGCATCCGCTCGGTGGCAGGGCCGAGCCACGTCTCGAGGAGGGGTGCCCAGGCGCTCCAGCCCGCCGCGTAGTCCTCCCACTGCTGGCGCGTGGTGGTCTTGTAGTGAATCGCGTCGAATGTCATCAGCTGCTCCTCTGGGCGGCTCGGTGGTGTCATCCTTGAGACGCCAGAGATCGACGGTTTCCGCCAGATTCCGTCTGGCGATTTGCCGGGCTCCGGGAAGGACGTGATGGCGCGACCAGGCGAGGCGACGATCATCGGCCGAGTGGAGGCACGGGAGCGCCTCGAGCGGCTGGCACTCGCCTCAGCGCAGGGCCGTCGTACGGCCGCCCTCGTCAGTGGCGAGGCCGGGATGGGCAAGACGTCGCTGATCCGCGCGGCCTTCGACACGGCCGACGGCTCGACCCTGATCGGCTGGGGCACCTGTTGGCAGAGCGCGGGTGCCCCCGGGTTCTGGCCCTGGATGCAGGCACTCGATGACGTGGCCCGCGCCATCGGCAGGGAGGCAGCCGTCGCGGCCGGCGGTGGTGACCGGGGCCGACTCGCGGCCCTGATCCGCGAGCTCGGCCAGGCTCCGGAGGTGACCGATGACCCCGACAGTCAGCGATTCCTGCTGCTCGACGCGGCAGTCGGCTGGCTCGAGAGCGTGAGCGCCCACCAGCACGTCGCGATCGTGCTCGACGATCTGCAGTGGGCCGACAGCTCGACTCTCGACCTGCTGGAGCACCTCGTGGCCGCACCCGTCGACGCCCGGCTTCTGATCATCGGGGCATACCGTCACGACGAGCTCGATCCCGGGAGAAGGTCGAGACTGGCGACCCTGGCATCGCACACCGACCACATCCACCTCGAGGGACTGCCGCTCGATGCCGTCGAGGAGCTCGCCGCAACGATCTGCGGGCCGGTGCTCGCGCAGACACTAGCCCCAGACCTGCACCGCCGAACCGGAGGCCATCCCCTGTTCGTCCGTGAGCTCGCGAGGCTGTCCGGCGCTGGAACTCGGGGGCCGTTGCCGACAGCCGTGACCGGCGCCGTCAGCCGACGCCTCGAGTCACTGCCCGTACAGAGTCGGCGCATCCTCGCTGCCGCCAGCGTGTTGGGCAACCGGTTGCTGCCCGATGTCCTGGCCCTCGTCGTGGGCGCCACGGCGGCAACGGTCCTGAGCAGCCTGGACGCCGCGCGGGAGGCGGGCGTGATCAGGGCGGGACCCGACGAAGAGCTCTGGTTCACCCACGACCTCTTCCGCGAGACCCTCTACACGCAACTGACCCTGACCGAGCGGGCCCGGTTGCACGGACGCGTGGCCGAGGCCCTCGAAGACCGAGACCGCCGCCGGGTGCGGGTCCCACCTGGGGACCTGGCCCGACATTTCGCCCAAGCCGTGACCGCCACCGATCCGGCGAAGGCGATCCACTGGGCGCGAGAAGCCGCCCGGGACGAGCGCCGCAGAGCCGCCTTCCGTGAGTCGGCAGCGCATCTGCGCCGCGCGCGTGTCGCTGTTGCCGACGTGGGTTGGACGATCGAGCCCGACCTGCTGGTGCGGATCCTCCTCGAGGAAGCCGACAGCGAAGCGCGTTCCGGTGAGCCCGGGGTCGCCCGCGACCTCCTCGCCGAGGCGGCCGCCGCAGCGGCCTGCCCGCAGCAGGAGGCAGACGTGGCACTTGCTGTCCAGCAACTCGGCGCCAAGTTCGCCACTCCCCGCGGCGAGATCGTGCGCCAGCTCGAATCCGCGTTGGCCGCGATCACCGGCACCGACGTGGCACGCCAGGCCAGGGTCACGGCTGCCCTGGCCCGTGAGCTCCAGCACTCGGTCCCTGAGGACCGCCGCAGAGCCGGTCCGCTCAGCGAGGAGGCGTTAATCCTGGCACGACAGTCCGACGACGACGGGACGCTCGCGTCGTGCCTCCTTGCCAGGCACGACGCGCTGTGGGGCCCGGGGACCGGGACGGCCCGCAGCCGTCTCGGTCAGGAGATCGCCGCTATCGGAAGCAGGCTGGGAGACACGGAGCGGCTGGCCGAAGGCTTGCTGTTGGAGGCCAACGGCCTGCTGGAATCCGGATCGCCAGGCTTTCGCCCTGTGCTCGATCGGTGGTTCGGGCTCCTGGAAGGCCGCAACGAGCCCCGCCACCGGTACCTGGTCCAGACTCGTCGGGCAGCGCTCGCACTGCTCGAGGGGGACGCCGGACAAGCTGAATCCCTGATGTACTCAGCCGCCGCCCTGGGCGAGAAGATCCACGAGCCGGACACGGGCAACGTGCTCATGTCGCAGCGGGTCGCCCTCGCTCGGGTCCGCAACGAGCCTGAGGAGCTCGCCACCCTCGCTGCCGACGCGGTTCGCTGGTGGACCGGCGCCCCAGTCGTGGCGCACGCCGTGGCAGCGGGCGCCCTGGCTGCCGCAGGTGAGCTGGAGGCCGCTGCCCGCGAGGTCGCCATGCTCTCCGAGGCGGGAGGGTGGCGCAACGAGGGCTCCTACCTGCGCTCGGTCCTCGTGACAGACCTGGCGGTCGCCGTGACGGCTCTCCACGACACCACGTTGTGTGCGCTGCTGCTCGATGACATCTCACAATTGACTGACAGCTGTGGGGTGAACGGCGCCGTGGTCGCGTTCGCAGGACCTTTCGCCCATGCGGCAGGCATCCTGGCCGCCGAGCTCGGTGACCGCGATCTCGCCGTCACGATGCTCCAACGGTCCATCGCGACCTCTCGCCGCATCGGTGCCGCAGTCTGGGTCAGGCAGGGCGAGCTGGCACTGGGCGCAGTGGGTCGCTCGCAGGCGACAGGTGCCCAGGCGCGGTCCTACCCGGAACCCCTCACAGCCTCCATCAGCCGCGCCGAGAAGATCTGGACGGTGACGTTCGGGGAGGAGAAGGGCAGCCTGCCGCACGTCAAGGGACTGGCTGACATCGCGACCCTCGTGCGGCACCAGGGCCAGGACCTGTCGGCTCTGCGTCTCATGGGTGGCTCATTCGCCGGTGCGAGCGGCAGGTCGGATGAGCTGATCGACATCGAGGCACTCCGGGCCTATCGAGAGCGGCTCGACGAGCTGCAGGCCGAGATCGACCACGCCACGAGCGGGAGCGACCTCGCGTCGATCGATCGACTGGCCGAGGAGCGCCACCAGCTCCTGACCGAGCTCCGGCGGACCACCGGCCTCGGCGGCAGGATCCGCACCGCTCCCCATGACCCTGCTGAACGGGCACGCAAGGCCGTCAGTGCACGCATCCGCGACGCCATCCAGCGTCTGGACGGCATCACCCCGCTGCTCGCTGCGCATCTGGACCGGTCCATCAAGACCGGCCTCAGGTGCTCGTACGTCCCCACCGGCGCCGACGCTGATATCCGCTGGCGTGTGGACGTCGAGAGGTGAGGCCGGTCGACCTGGGCCGAGTATTCGACCGCCAGTAACCCTGGTGCGGCAGAGCTCGGGCCCACACAGTCGCGGAGGGTGGAGCGGACTCCAGGGTGCCGACCGCGCGTGACGCCTAGCGAACCCGCACTGCTCACCAGACAGGACTGGCGTTCCCCCAGTAGTCACGCCACGATCGTGAGTTCCACGCCACCTCTGACCAGCTGCGTGCGGACATCGTGATGCTCGACCACCCGTCGGCTGTCCACTGGTCGCCCCGCCAGCTCCGGGCAGACCAGTCACCGCCGGTCCAGGAAGCGCCGCTCCACGTGGCTTCGCGCCAGGAGCGGGCGGTCCACGACTCGCCGGTCCATCCCGAGCCGGTCCACCTGCGCCCGTTCCATGCGCCCTCGCTCCACGCGCGGTCTGCCGTCGTCAGGTCGCGCCAGGAACGAGCGACCCAGCGCGCGCCCATGGCGTCGACCTCTCCTGTGAGCACGGTCCCGTCCAGTGGGTCCACGACGTGGCTGCCACCACGTGATGCCTCGAGGCTGCCCGTGCCGGTCGAGGACGGCCAGGACTGGACTGCGTCAGACGCGGCGGGAGTCTTGGCCTTGAGAGCGTCGTCAACGTCGAGCACGCCGGCACCCTGCGAGGGGCCCCCCTCCTTGAGGGTGTCGGCGGTCGACGTCAGGAGGTACTTGACCTGGTCCGGCGTGAGCTCGGGGCGCTGCTGCAGGAGAAGGGCAGCGGCGCCGCTCACCGTCGCGGTCGCCTGTGACGTCCCGCTGCCGCGGAAGAACCGGTCAGTCTCGTCGCCGTTCACCAGACCCTCAGGATGAGCACGGTCGGAGTAGGAGCCCGGCGTACGCAACGACACGACCGACTTGCCCGGCGCCAGGAGATCCGGCCGACGTTCCGGCGTCCCTGAGTTGGTGAAGGATCCGGTGACGTCGTCGCCTCGCGCGGACGTTCCGGCGTGGTCGACTGCGCCCACCGCCAGGACATGCGGGTCCGCTGCCGGCATGGTCAGCTGGTGGCCGGCACCGTCGTTCCCCGCAGCAGCCACCACCACGATCCCCTTGCGCCAGGCATTCTCTACGGCGAAGGCCAACGGATCGACGGTGTAGGGCTGCGACGAGTGAGTTCCGTAGGAGAGGTTGATGACCCGGATGTTCAGGCCCCCCTCCTGGCGGTGTTGCACGACCCAGTCGATCGCTGCGATGACCTGGCTGACGTCGGCTCCACCGTCGGCCGTCGCCACCTTGAGGTTGACGATTCGCGCGTCGGGTGCCATGCCGACGAACGCCTCATCGTCGTCCTCCTTGCCCCTCTCTACGTCCGTGTCGCGGCCGGCGATGATGCCCGCCATGTGCGTGCCGTGCCCGTAACCATCGAGGTAGCGCGTGTTGTCGTTCTGGCTCTCGAAGGACAGGTCCGGTCCGTTCACCACCTTCTCGGGACCAGTCAGGCCTGCGACCGGCGCTACCCCGGTGTCGATGAGGGCAACGTCGACGCCGCGCCCCGTCACCTTCTGCTTGTGGTGGTCAGACTTGCCCCACGCCTTGTGGACCCCGTACCACTTGTGGGCGTTAAAGAGGGACCCCAGGTCGTCCTTCGCCTTCCAGCGCCCCGTCTCCTTAGACGCCTTCTCGTCCTCGTGGGTCGAGTCGTCACCCCAACCCTCGTCGAGGAACACCTCGACGGGCACCGTCGCACGCTCCTGACCCAGCACCGCGGCGGCCGATGTCGGACCGGCACCGCTGCCGATGGCCGCCGTCGCCGCCACCACGAGTGGCGCCACCGCCAGCACCGCGTAACGCCGTCGCTGCCCAGTTAGCCGACAGGCTCTGCCCAGCATCATGTTCCGTCCCCGTTCTCCCGAAGGAGCCACCGTAGGTTGCTCTCGAGGAGTCGGCAGCCGAATCTGGGAAGAAGCGAGGCCGCGAGCACACATGGGTCCTCACCGACCATCACGCCTAGTCAATTCGGGCCATCCGCACTGGTCAGAGTGACGGACCGACTCACGAGAAGGACCAGCCGTCCCAAGACAGCTCACACGTTGAAGCGCACGTTGAAGCGGAACTCCACCACGTCGCCGTCCTGCATGACGTAGTCCTTGCCCTCCATCCGGACCCGGCCGGCCTCCTTGGCCTTCTGCATGGAGCCGGCAGCGACCAGGTCGTCGAAGGAGACGATCTCGGCCTTGATGAAGCCCTTCTGGAAGTCCGTGTGGATGACGCCGGCCGCCTCGGGGGCGGTGGCGCCCTGGCGGACCGTCCAGGCCCGCGACTCCTTCGGGCCGGCGGTGAGGTAGGTCTGCAGGCCGAGGGTGTCGAAGCCGACCCGCGCCAGCTGGTCGAGGCCTGGCTCCTCGACGCCCATCTCCGCGAGCATCTCCCGCGCCTCGTCGTCGTCGTCCAGCTCGACCAGCTCGGACTCGAACTTGGCATCGAGGAAGATCGCCTCGGCGGGCGCGACGAGGTCGCGCATCCGCTCCTTGAGGTCCTCGTCGGCGAGCTCGTCGGCGTCGCAGTTGAACACGTAGAGGTACGGCTTCGCGGTCAGCAGCATCAGCTCGCGCAGCGCGGCACGGTCGATCGAGGTCTGGATGATCGGGGTGCCGGCCTCCAGCGCGGCGAGCGCCTCTTTGGTGGCCGCGACCACCGGGCCGAGGTCCTTGCGACCCTTGGCCTCCTTCTCGAGCCGCGGGATCGCCTTCTCGACCGTCTGGAGGTCGGCGAGGATCAGCTCGGTCTGGATGGTCGAGATGTCGCTGGCGGGATCGACCTTGCCGTCGACGTGGGTGACGTCCTCGTCCCGGAATACCCGGGTGACCTGGCAGATCGCGGCCGACTCCCGGATGTGGGAGAGGAACTTGTTGCCCAGTCCCTCGCCCTCGCTGGCCCCGCGGACGATGCCCGCGATGTCCACGAACTCGACCGTGGCGGGCAGCACCCGGGCGGACCCGAACAGCTCCGCGAGCTGCGGGAGGCGATCGTCGGGGACGCCGACCACGCCGACGTTCGGCTCGATCGTCGCGAACGGGTAGTTCGCGGCGAGCACGTCGTTCTTGGTGAGGGCGTTGAAGAGGGTGGACTTCCCCGCGTTGGGGAGTCCGACGATGCCGATGGTGAGGGCCACGGGCGGCGAGTCTAGGTCCGCCGCCCGCGGCACTCCCAATCAGTGGATCTCGATCAGGAGCCGTAGAGGGCGACGATGCCCGCGCGGTCCTGGTTGGTCATGCTCAGGTCGCTGGAGGATCCGTTGCACTGGGGGTAGTGCATGATCGACGCCGAGTCGTACGGCGTCAGCGGGCGCCAGTTGTTGTCCTCGAAGCAGGTGCCGGACTCGGGCCGGGTGTGCTCGTGCCGGAAGCCGAGCGTGTGGCCGAGCTCGTGCGCCACGATGTTGGACGGCGTCCACGAGCCGGACGACCAGATCGAGTCGTCGACGAGGACGTTGCGCGAACGCTTGGGGCTGCTCGGGAAGAACGCGCGGGCGATGTACGAGCTCGTGTTCACCGGCTCCACCGAGAACAGCACGCTGTTGTTGCGTGTGGTGCAGCTCGAGTTCTGGGCGGGCACGTAGACGAAGTTGACCTTCGAGGAGGCCGCCTCCCACTGTCCGGCGCCACTGGCCATGGCCGTCACCATGCGGGAGTGGTCGGTGCCGAACTTGGTGCTCACGCAGTAGGTGAGATTGAGCGCCTGCGAGGCGCTCCACTTGTCGTCCTGGCCGTTGACCCGGTTGACGATGAGGCCGCCCTCGAGCTGCTTGCCGGTGTGCTTGTCGCCGACCATGTCGTCGTAGAACTGGCGCAGCTTGCCGTCGGTCGCCACCGGCTCGTCGCCGTTCACGACGTACTGCGAGTCCGTGTCCACGAGCGTGGTGGCGCGGAACTCCTGGTAGGTCGGGACGTCGCCGTACTGCGTGGCCGCGGTCGCGGGCAGCATCGACAGCGTCAACGCACCCGTCGCGACGGTGATCGCGGAGAGGGTGCGGAGCTTGCGTGAAGTCATCGAACATCCTTCGTCGGGGTGTACAGGAACGCTTCGCAGTGAAACCCGGTATCCGGACGCACGGCCAGGTTTCGGTTCGCTCAGAAATCTGCGTTGCACAGAAATGAGGCAACCCGGGCGAGCCGGGACTCGCCTCGCCTGCCGCACCGGACCGGACCCGTGTGCGACCCTCGGCGCGTGAACGCGGTGGGCGCGGCAACGTCATGGCTGCGGAGGGCCGACCCGCTGCCGGCGGCCCTGGTCCTCACCGCGATCGTCGTCTGGGGAGCCCGCGGCCTGCACACCCCCCTCACGAGGGACCCCGCGCTGTACCTGTACGCCGGCCAGCAGGTCGCATCCGGTGAGCCGCCGTACGTCGGCGTGCTGAACCGGAGCGGCCCGTTCTCACACCTCCTGCCGGCGCTCGGCGTCCAGCTCGGTCGCCTCGTCGGCGCCGGAGACGTGATGGGCGCGAAGCTGATGTACCTCGGGCTGGCGGTCACCGCGCCGGCCCTCGTGTACCTGATCGCCCGCACGGTGTTCGGGTCCCGGCTCGCAGGCGTGACCGCCGCCGCTGCCCTCATCAGCATCCAGGTGCTGGCGGTCTCGGCCACCGGTGGGCCTGAGGCGAAGCTGCCCATGATGATCGCGCTGCTGGTCACGGTGCTGCTCCTCGTCCGGCGCCGCTGGCTGTGGGCCGGCGTGGCGACGGCAGTGGCGACGCTCACGTGGCAGCCGGTCCTGTTCACCCTCGCGCCGGCGGCGCTGTTGCTGGCAGCGACCCGGCCCGGCGGCCTCCGTGCCCGGGCGAACGCCGCGGCGTGGTACGCCGGCGGTGGGCTGGCCACGCTGGGCCTGACCGTGGTCGGCTTCTGGCTGATGGGCGCCCTCGACGCGTTCGTCGAGGGCTACTGGACCATCAACGCGACCTACACCCACCAGACCGGGGCCTTCCAGAGACCGGGAGGGGTCCTCGACGCCGTGTACCAGGGCCTGGGCTGGACCACCGTGACCGTGGTGGTCGGGTGTCTGGTGTCCCTCGGCCTCGGCGTGGGTGCCTTCTGGGTCCGGCGCACGGCACCCCGGCGGGCGTCGGACCTGGCGGCCCTGGCGCTGGCGACCGCCAGCACCCTGACGTGGTGCGGGTTCGCCTTCAACCAGGCCCCGGACGGCCTCGCCCTCTACCCCCTGGCAGCGCTGGGCCTCGGGGGCGGGATCGGGGCGCTGGCACATCGCGTCGGGCGCGCCCGCACGACCGTCCCCGGGCGGCTCCTCGTCGGAGCGGTCGTGGGTTGGGTCGCGATCTGTGCCGGCCTGACGTTCGACCACACCAGCAGCCGGCACTCGACCGAGCTGGTCGACCAGCGCGCGCTCGCCGAGGGCGTGATGCGCCACCTCCCCGACGACGCCACGGTGTTCAGCTTCGAGGCCACCCAGCCCCTGGTGCTGACCCGGAGCACGAGCATCAGCAGGTTCGTGCTCTTCGACCACGGGATGCGTGACTACGTGGCGGCGCAATGGGCCGGAGGCCTCAACGGCTACGTCGCCTGGCTCCTGACCGAGCAGCCGGACGTGGTGTTCATGTCCACACGGAACCCTCGTGCGTTCGTGGACCCCCTGCTGGACACCTACGTCAAGGTCAGCGGCCCCGCCCGCCTCGGCGGACACCAGGAGTGGCGGACCTACGTGCGCGCGGACCTCGACGCCGGCACGGTGCGGGCGATCCGCGAGGACGTGTGGGCGGCGCGTCGCGCTCGGGCCGAGCACGACGAGGACGGACCGTAGGGTCGACCCGTGCGACTCGCCACCTGGAACGTCAACTCGCTCCGCTCCCGCATCGACCGGGTCGAGGCCTTCCTCGAGCGCCACGACGTCGACGTGCTCGCCCTCCAGGAGACCAAGGCCCGCGAGGACCAGCTGCCCCTGATGGGACTCCAGGCGATGGGCTACGACGTCGCCTCCGCCGGCTACAACCAGTGGAACGGCGTCGCGGTCGTCAGCCGGGTGGGTCTCGACGACGTCCAGGTCGGCTTCCCGGCGATGCCCGGCTGGGGCGACCCGACCGAGGCCGAGGCGCGGGCGATCGGCGCCACGTGCGGCGGGGTCCGGGTGTGGTCGCTGTACGTCCCCAACGGCCGCAAGCCCGACGACCCGCACTACGTCTACAAGCTCGACTGGCTGGCGCGACTGCGGGACGCGGCGCGCGACTGGACCGGCGTCCCCACCGCCCTCGTCGGCGACTGGAACATCGCGCCGCAGGACGAGGACGTCTTCGACATGGCCGCGTTCGCCAAGGACACCCACGTCACCCCACCCGAGCGGGCGGCGTTCGCCGGCTTCCTCGAGGACGGGTACGTCGACGTCGTACGCCCGCACGCACCCGGACCCGACGTCTACACGTACTGGGACTACTACCGGCAGCGCTTCGAGCGGAACCGCGGCATGCGGATCGACTTCGTCCTGGGCTCACCCGGCTTCGCCGACCGGGTCACCGGGTGCGTTCATCGACCGCGACGAGCGAGCGGGGGCGGGCGCTTCCGACCACGCCCCCGTCGTCGTCGACCTCAGCGACCGCTGACCGCTGCCCGTCAGGGCAGCGGCGCGAACGCGATGCCGCTGCGGGGCTCGCCGTTGAAGTCGCCGCTGTCGCTGCCGACCCACAAGCCGGCGCTGGTCGCCACCAGGGCGCGGCCGCCGATCTGCGCCCGCTTCTCCGGCGCCCACGGCAGCGCGCGTCCGGTGACCGGGTCGATCGCCCCGATGCCGAGCCTCCGAGCCGCTCCGCCGCCGTCGCGGCTGGCGAACCCGAACGGGTTGTCCAGCCACTGGAAGTGGCCCTGCGCGTAGACGGCCGACCCGGTGTCGGAGACCGCCCAGACGCTGTCACCACCGGTGTAGTTGATCCACTGCGGCTGGGTCGGATCGCTCAACGCGAACCGGCCGACACCGTCGCAGACGGTCCTGAACCGGTCGCCCGACCGAGAGATCTGACCGGTCGCGGCCACCGAGAAGTGGGTGCCCGACGGCGAGAAGTCGACCCCCTGCAGGTAAGCGATCCGGCGCGGGTGGGTCGAGCTGCACGCGCTCGCGAACCGCGGGTAGTACCACGGGTCGAGGGCCGCCTGCGCGCCGGAGATGTCCGCGACGAACAGCCTGCTCCGCGCCTGTCCGTCCACGTGCATGAAGTTGCCGGTCGCGACCAGCTTCGTCCCCTGCGGGTTGATGGCCATGCCGAGGATCGTGACGTTGCCCCACGAGTTCGGGAGCTGGTCGGTGATCGGGAGGTTGAAGGTGCCGGTGTTGGCGCCCGTCTCGAGGTTGAGCGCCGCGACCTTGGCGCCGAAGCTGCCGCCGGCGTAGAGCCGGCCGTTGGCGACCACCAGCACGTTCACCCGGCCGCGGACGGCCGACCGGAAGCCCGGGTCGACCAGCCCCGTGGTGGCGTTGATGCGGGCGATGCTGCGCGTGGGCACCCCACCGATGGACGTGAACTGTCCGCCGACGTAGATCCAGCCGCCGCTGGCGACCGCGGCCCAGACCCGGTTGTTCGCGTCGAGCGGCAGCCGCACGTCACCGTCGTCGGCGTCGAAGAGGACCAGGTTGCGACGCGTGTACGTCGTGCCGTCCTGGGTCAGCGTCGTGAAGCGCCCGCCCACCGCGACGGTGTTGCCCGAGACCGCGATCGCGTCGGCGATCGGTTTGGCCTCCCCGTCGACGTGGACCAGAGCCGGCGTGTAGTTCACCGGGTTGTCGGAGACCACCGACGGGTGCGGAGTGTCCGCGGACGCCGGTGTCATCGCGACGGCCGTCACGGCCAACGCCAGCACGCCGGCTGCTACCACTGGGCTCCGCAGGATGCGGAGCGTTCCCAACGACATGTCGTTTCCCCCCTGTTGCATGACGACACCTGGAACGGGCCGCCCTGCTGTCCGGCCCGGACGCTTCCGTGTCTAGCCGCCCTGATGGTGAGCTGCAGGCGAACGCGGCGGAAGTTCGCGAGCCGTGGCTGAATCGTGTCCGTCGTGTGTCCGACCGCGCTCAGGGCAACGGTGCGAACGCGATGCCCCGCCGGGCTTCCCCACCGAAGCGCTTGCTGTCGCTGCCCACCCAGAGCCCGGCTTTCGTCGCGACCAGGGCCCGGCCGCCGATGGACGCCGGCTTGCGCGGGGACCACGGCAGTGCGTCACCGGTGGTCGGGTGGATCGCGCCGATGCCGAGCCGTCGCGCGGCGCCGCCGCCGTCCCGGCTGGCGAACCCGAACGGGTTGTCCAGCCACTGGAAGTGACCCTGCGCGTAGACGGCCGAACCCGTGTCGGAGACCGCCCAGACGCTGTCACCACCGGTGTAGTTGATCCACTGCGGCTCGGAGTCGTCGTTCATCGCGAACCGGCCGACACCGTCGCAGACGGTCTCGAACCGGTCGCCCGACCGGGGGATCTGGCCGGTCGCGGCCACCGAGAAGTGGCTGCCCGACGGCGAGAAGTCGACCCCCTGCAGGTAGGCGATCCGGCGCGGGTGGGTCGAGCTGCACGCGCTCGCGAACCGCGGGTAGTACCACGGGTCGAGAGTCGCCCGGGCCCCGGAGATGTTCGCGACGAACAGCCGGCTCCGGGCCTGGCCGGCGACCTGCCGGAAGTTGCCGGTGGCGACCAGCCTGGTCCCGGCCGGGTTGATGGCCATGCCCAGGATCGTCACGTTGCCCCACGAGTTCGGGAGCTGGTCGGTGATCGCGAGGTTGAAGGTGCCGGTGTTGGCGCCCGTCTCGAGGTTCAGCGCCGCGACCTTGGCGCCGAAGCTGCCGCCGGCGTAGAGCCGCCCGTTGGCGACCACCAGCACGTTCACCCGGCCGCGGACGGCCGACGTGAAGCCCCGGTCGACCACCCCGGTCGAGGCGTTGATCCGCGCGATGCTGCGCTTGGGCACGCCACCGATGGTCGTGAACTGCCCGCCGACGTAGAGCCAGCCGCCGCTGGCGGCCGCCGCCCAGATCCGGCCGTTCGGGTTCAGCGCCTGCCCCCGGACTTGGCCGTCGTCGGCGTCGAACAGCACGAGGTTCGTGCGGTGGTAGGTGGTGCCGCCCTGGGCCAACCGGGTGAAGCGGCCACCGGCTGCCACGGTGTTGCCGGCGACCGCGATGGCGTCGACGATCGGCTTCGGCTGACCGTCGACCGCGACCAGCGACGGCGTGGAGTTGGCCGGGTTGGCCGACACCACCGTCGGCTGAGCGGTGTCGGCCGAGGCCGGTGCGAGTCCGGCCGCCGCCGCGGCGACCGCCACGAGCGTGGCTCCGACGAGTGGTGCGCGCAGGATGCGGCGCGAGACAAAGGACATGTCGTTTCCCCTGGTATGACATGGCGAACCCGGTCCCCCCCGACAAACCTGGACCGTTACCCCCTCTATATGCGTCGAAACCGGCTCGCGGCAACCCCCGGGCGCGGAAAAGGTCTGCATTGGGACGGATCTGTGACGTGCGAGGACGGGGTGTGGAAGGGAGCGGCTCCGGACTACCCGAACGGGTGATCTAGGCTGCGGCCTCGTGCGCCGACTCGACCCGTGGGGACCCCTGTTCGCCCTGGCGGGGACCGTGGTCTTCCTGCTGCACGGCTTCGGGGGCACCCTGACCCGTGACCTCGCCCTCTACGCCTACAGCGGGCAGCAGTTCGCCGAGGGCGAGCCGCCGTACGTCAGTGTCCTGAACCGGGCCGGGCCGCTCGCCCACATCGTTCCCGGGATCGGCGCCGCGGTCGCCCGGGTCGTCGGCACCGACGACCTCCTCACCCAGCGCGCGCTGATGATGCTGCTCTCGGTCGCCGCGGTCTGGCTGATGTACGTCGTGGGGCGGGACGCGTTCGAGTCGCGGCTCGCAGGCGCCGCGACCGCGACCACGCTCCTCCTCCTCCAGGGCTTCGTCATCTACGCGACCGGCGGCCCGCGCGAGAAGACGACGATGATGCTCTTCGTCGTCCTCACCATGCTGGCGGTCGTCCACCGACGATGGCTGTGGGCCGGCGTCACCGTCGCCCTGGCCACCCTCACCTGGCAGCCGGTCTTCGTGGCCGGTGCGGTCATGACCCTGGCCGCGACGCTCGCCCTGCCGCGTCGCGCGCTGCTGGGCGCCCTCGCCAGGTTCGTCGTGGGGGGAATCATCCCCACGGCCCTGATGTGTGCGTACTTCGCCGCGGTCGGCGCCTTCCGCGAGTTCCTCGACGGGTTCTACCTGATCAACGCCGAGTACACCCGGCAGTCGGGTCTGCTCGGCTTCCTCGGCAACGAGCTCCAGGAGATCGTCGACGCCTTCGGCTGGTCCCTCTGGGTGCTGCTCGCCGGGCTGCTCGCCTCGATGCTGCTCGGCGCGCTGTGGCTGCGCGGGCTCGACCGGAGCGCGGCGGCACCGGTGGCCGTGGTCGCGTTCGGCGTCGCGACCTTCGCCAGCATCCTGTGGTGCTTCCGGGTCTTCAACGGCTGGGCGGACGCGGTGTTCGTCTTCCCGATGGCCGCCGCGGGGCTGGGCGGGCTCGTGCTGGTGGTCGCCCGGCGGTTGCCGGCGCCCGCGGTCGTCCCGACGGTCGCGACGTACGCCGTCGTGGGGCTCGTGGCGTCCGGAGTCACCTCCGCGGTCACCGCCCAGGACAACCTCGAGCCGCTGCGCGACGTCACCGAGGACCTCCTCGCGGTCGCCGGCCCCGGCGCGACCGTGCAGTCGATCGGCGCCCCGCAGCCCCTCGTGCTCGGGAACCTGCGCAACCCGATCCGCGACCAGATGTTCATCGCCGGGCTCCAGGAGTACCTCGACGCGGAGCGCCCCGGCGGGCTGGCCGCCATCGGGGCGCGGATCGCCGAGGACGAGCCGACGTTCGTCACCATGGACCACCCGACCTGGTACCCCTGGGCGACGCCCTCCCTCGACGCCGAGTACGTCGAGCTGGGGACCAGCCAGCTGGTCACGTGGTACGCCCACCGCTCCCTGGGGGCGGAGCGGCTCGCAGAGCTGGAGGAGATCGTCGCGGCCGGGCCGCCACCGATGTGAGGCCGGCCCCGCGCTGTGACACGATCGCGGCATGACCGAGCCGCTCGACCGGACGAGCTTCACCTACTCGATCGTGATCCCGGTCTTCAACAGCCAGCCGATCGTCGGCGACACCATCGACCGGGTCGTCGAGACGTTCACCGAGGCCGGGCTGCGCTACGAGCTGATCCTGGTCAACGACGGCAGCTCCGACCAGAGCTGGGAGGTGATCTCCGAGCGCGCGGCACGGCTGCCGCACGTCGTCGCCTTGAACCTGATGCGCAACTACGGCCAGCACTACGCCAACCTGGCCGGCTTCACCGAGGCCAGCGGTGACTACGTCATCACCATGGACGACGACCTGCAGAACCCGCCCGACCAGGCCCTGGTCCTGATCGATGCGATCATGGCCGGTCACGAGGTGGTGTTCGGCCAGTTCGAGCAGAAGGCGGCCGGCGGCATCCGCCGCCTCGGCAGCCGGCTGATCGGCGTCATGAACAACCGGATCTTCGGCAAGCCCGCCGACCTCGTCGTCTCGAACTTCCGGATCCTGCGCCGCGACGTGGTCGCCCGGATCGTCGCCTCCCGCACCACCTACCCCTACATCACGGGGCAGGCGCTGCTGTTCTCCGGCGACCGCGCCAACGTGATGGTGCGCCACGACCCGCGGCCGATCGGGAAGAGCACCTACAGCCTGGTGCGGATCATGCGGCTGGTCCTGACGATCCTCTTCAGCTACAGCTCGTGGCCGCTGCGGGCCGCCGCGACGCTGGGGTTCGCGATCTCCGGCCTGAGCTTCCTGCTGGGCGGGTTCCTGGTCGTGCGCGGGCTGGTGCGCGACTCGGTCGTCCCCGGCTGGACGTCGACGATGGTGCTGGTCGCGCTGTTCTCCGGCTTCATCATCGCGCTGATCTCGATGATCGGTGAGTACGTCGTGCGGACCCTGCAGACCGTCAGCACCCAGGAGCCGTTCCACGTCGTCCAGCGGGTCGGCCGGTGAGGCGTCACCTGCTCGTCGTCGGCGCCCAGCGCTGTGGCACCACGTTCCTGCACGACGCGCTGGCCGCGCACCCGGAGGTCGCGATGGCCCGCCCGACGAGACCCGAGCCGAAGGTGTTCCTGCGGCCGGAGCCGGTCGACGTCGCGACGTACGTCGAGGACTACTTCGGCCACGCGGGGGACGCCGAGGTGCTGGGAGAGAAGAGCACGTCGTACCTCGAGGTGCCCGAGGTCCCCGACCGGGTGGCGGCCACGCTCGGCGACCCGCAGATCCTGGTCCAGCTGCGCGACCCCGTCGCGCGGGCGGTGTCGAACTGGAGCTTCAGCCGCGACCACGGCGTCGAGCGCCGGTCCCTGGCCGAGGCGCTGCGGGCGGACCTGGCGGGTGGTCAGGACTGGGACCGCTCGGGGTCGTCGGTCTCGCCGTTCGCCTACGTCGCACGCGGTCGCTACGTCGACGACCTGGCCCGCTGGGTCGACCGCTTCGACGTCCGCGTGCAGTTCCTCGAGGAGCTGCTGACCGACCCCCGCGTCACCGCCGAGCTCTACCGCTGGCTCGGCGTGGACGACACCTTCCGGCCGGAGCTGGGCGACGACCCAGTCAACGCGTCCAGCGCCACGCCCGAGCCGCTGGACGAGGAGCTGGATGCCGAGCTGCGGGACCACTACCGCGCCAGCGACGCCGCCCTGGCCGAGCTGCTCGGCCGCACCCTGCCGTGGCGCGCCGCGCCCACCCCCGCCCGCGAGGAGGACTGAGTGTCCGACATCCCGTTCAACGTCCCCGAGCTGGCCGGCCGGGAGCTGGAGTACGTCGCCGGGTCGATGGCCGGCGGCCACACGTCGTCCGGCGGCCCGTTCTCGAAGCGCGCCGGGGCGCTCCTCCAGGAGGCCACCGGCGCCGAGGAGGTGCTGCTCACGACGTCGTGCACCGCCGCGCTGGAGCTGAGCGCGATGCTGCTGGACCTCGGGCCGGACGACACGGTGGTCGTGCCCTCGTTCACGTTCACGAGCAGCGCGCTCGCGTTCGCCCGCCAGGGCGCGAAGATCCTCTTCTGCGACATCGAGCCCGACACCCTCGGGATCGACCCCGCGCACCTCGCGACGCTGCTCGACGACAGCGTGCGGGCCGTCGTGGTGGTCCACTACGCCGGAGTCGCCTGCGACATGGCCGGGGTGCGCCTGGCGCTGGCCGGCCGCCCCGACGTCGTCGTCGTCGAGGACGCCGCCCACGGGCTGTTCGGCGGCTACCAGGGCGAGCCGCTCGGCAGCCTCGGCCGGTTCGCCAGCCTGTCCTTCCACGAGACCAAGAACTTCGTCTGCGGCGAGGGCGGCGCGCTGTTGCTCAACGACCGCGCCGACATCGACCGGGCCCGGGTCCTCTACGACAAGGGCACCGACCGGCAGGCGTTCTTCCTCGGCCAGGTCGACAAGTACTCCTGGCGCGACACCGGGTCGTCCTTCGGTCTCTCCGACGCCCTCGCGGCGTACCTCCTCGGGCAGCTGGAGGCGGCGGAGTCGATCCAGGCCAGGCGCCGCGGCGTCTACGAGGGGTACGTCGAGGCGCTGGCCGGGCCCGCCGAGGAGCTCGGCCTCCGGCTCCCGGTCGTGCCCGAGGGCTGCGACCCCGCCTACCACCTGTTCCACGTGCTGCTGCCCGACGCGGACATGCGGCCGCGTGTGATGGCGTCGATGCGCGAGCAGGGCGTCGCGACCACGTTCCACTACGTGCCGCTGCACGACTCGGTCGGGGGCCGTCGGTTCGCGGCACGGCCGACCGACTGCCCGGTGTCGAGCGACGTGAGCAGCGCGGCTGGTGCGGCTGCCGTTCTTCAACACCCTGTCGGCGTCGGAGGTCGAGCGGGTCGCCGAGACGCTGGTGGCGGCCGTCCGGCACGCCTAGCCACGGCGGGCTCCGCGGAGTATCTGCTCGTCGCCGGTCTGGCACGAGGTCCGGGTGGAGGGCTCTGGACTGGTCGGGGCGTCCTCGTCGCCGGGCTCGGAATCTGCCTGGTCGGCCGCGGTCGACGTGGCCGGCGGCGTCTCCGGTCGGCCTCGCTGGCGTTCCGCCTCGGTGGTGCCGCTCCCGTCCCAGGATACCGTCGCGGCGGCGACCTGCCTGGCGGCTTCGTCGCTCGCGTCCGTGGACCGGAGCGCTGTACTGCCTGCACGTGTCTCACGGCGTACGCGCGGCGGCCGTCGCCGGGAGGTCGTGCCCGTCTCGGACGACCTGCCGACGTGGGTCGGCTGGGCCGGCGTCGGGCGGGGGCCACCTGCGCGGCCGGTCCGACGGCGACCCGGTTCGCGGCGGCCGGTCATGCCCGCCCTCCTGGGTTCGCCTCTCACGGCCCGTCGACGTGGTCCTGCTGCTCCACCGCCGTAGGTCGAGCCTCGGTGGGTCCGGCGTAGCGGCTCAGCCCCCGGAGGTAGCTGGCGAGTCGCGTCATCCGGCCCCGCGGCGTGAGCTCGGCCACGACCCGGTCGAGCACCTCGGTCGGCGTACCGACGGCGTCGGTCCAGGGTGACCGGTCCCATCCCAGGAGGTACTCGTCGGCCCCGGTGTCGTCCAGCCGCAGGCGGCCTCGTCGATCGCCTCCTGGAACCGGGGTGCGAGCTCGGCCTTCACGGTGTCGTCACCGGACCGCGCCACGACCATCGAGGGGAGCTCGCGCCACTGGGTGACCTGGTACTCCGTCATGGCCGGAGCGTAGGGGTCAGTCCGCGCTGCCGTCGACGTCGACCACCAGGGGCGAGGTGCGTACCGGTAGGACGCCTGACGGAGCCTGCGGGCAGGTTGCCGGACCGGCGTCACCGCCCCTCAACGGGCGCGGTCCACCCGCCACTCGGCCAGCACGAAGCCCAGCCACGCCGCCGCCTCGACGACCAGGAACGCCCAGCAGGTGCGGGTGACGTCGGCGCCCGGCAGGGCGACCATCGTCAGGAGACCGAGGGGCGCCGCGGCGAGCCACAGCCGCGCGCTCAGGCCCGGGCGGCCGCGCGCCAGCAGGCCGAGCGTGAGGATCAGGTTGGCCAGTGCGAAGACCGACCCGACCGCGACGACCGCCGTGAGACTCGCGCCGAGCCGCACCCCCTCGCCGAAGACCAGCTCGAGCACAGCGTCGCCGAGCCACGCAGCGCAGCAGCCCACCGATCAGCGCGGTGAGGAGGGTGCCGGCGGCGAGCGCCTCCCGGAGCCGCCGCAGCACGTCGGTCCGACCGTCCTCGACGAGCCGCGTGAGCCGCCCCGTCAGGGGGGCGACCAGCCCGATCGCGAGGGTGTACGGCGCCCGGAACAGCGCCAGGGCGGCGAACAGCGCCGTCACCTCGGCGGGGGCGCCGCCGACCGCGGCCAGCAGCACCGGTCCACCGGTGAGCGTGACCTGCGCGAGCAGCTGTCCGGCCGAGGCGCCCGAGACGAACCCGAGCGGGTCGCCGTGCTCGCCGCTGCCGGTCGTGCGCGGGACGAGCGCCGACGGCCGCAGCCCGATCGCGGCGTACCCGGCCAGGAGGGCGAGGCCGTAGCCGCGGGGTGCTCGTTGCCGGTGCCCATCAGGACCGCCGCGACCACGCACCGCAGCCCGTTCTCGAGCACGAGTCCGACCCCGACGGCACCGAACCGGTGGCGGCCGCTGAGGGTCCCGCGGGCCAGCCCGAGCGCCCCGGAGCAGATCCCGACCGCGACGACGAGCAGCGGGAACCAGGTGCCGTCGGGGCCGAACAGCCGGTCGCGCGCGAGCCAGGCGACCGCACCGGCGACGACCGAGACCCCGGCCACCAGGCCGGCCACGCGCGGCAGCCCGCGACGTACGGCGGCCTCGCCGGCGGCCGTCGCGGCCGTCCGGGCGATCCAGTGCTGGACCGGGAACGTGAAGGCCGCGGCCGCGAAGCTCCACCACGCCCACAGGACCGCCACCGGTGCGGCCGTCTCCGCGCCGAGAGCGCGGGTGACCAGCGCGAAGAAGACGTAGGCGAGCACCCCGCTCACGACCGACCCCACCGCCAGCAGCCCGGTGCCGCGACGCGCGCTCCCGCCGGGGGTCGCCGGTCTGTCGCTGCGGGCTCCATCGCCCGCTGACGCCCGATCGTGCCGGAGGTCGAGGTGTGAGGAGCGCCGGCGACGAGCCCGGTTGTCAGTGCCCTCGTGCACCCTCGGTCACATGGACACCTGGACGACGATCGCGGTGCTGCTCGCCGGGCTGCTGGTCGGCGGGGCGGTCGGCGCCGCCCTGGGCTGGTTCGGCGCCCGCTCCCGCCCCGCGGCCGCCGCCGGCCTGGTCGACCAGGCCGAGGTGATGCAGGGCCTCGACCGGCTCAGCGACCAGCTGATCGAGATCGACCGCGGGCGCGCGTCGTGGCAGGGCGAGTTCCGGCGCCACCTGACCGACCTGCAGCAGGAGACCCGCGGCCTGACCACCGCGCTGCGCCGGCCGCAGGTGCGCGGCAGGTGGGGCGAGCTCCACCTGCGCCGCGCCGTGGAGCTGGCCGGGCTCGTCGACCGCTGCGACTTCACCGAGCAGCTCCGGGTGGCCGACGGGTCGCTCCGCCCCGACCTGGTCGTCCACCTCGTGGGCGGCCGGCAGGTGGTGGTCGACGCCAAGGTGCCGCTCGACGCCTACCTCGACGCCACCACGACCGACGACCGCCGCCCGCCGTGACGACGCCCTGGCCCGCCACGCACGGCAGCTGCGCCAGCACGTCGACGGGCTCAGCTCCAAGGCCTACTGGCGGGCGCTCCCCGAGACGCCCGAGTTCGTCGTGCTCTTCGTCCCGGCCGAGTCCTGCCTCGCGGTCGCGCTCGAGACCGACCGCGACCTGATCGAGTACGCCGCCGAGCGGCAGGTCGTGCTCGCGTCGCCGACCACGCTGATCGCGCTGCTCCGCACCGTCGCGCACGGCTGGCGCCACGAGGCGCTGGCCGACCAGGCCGGCGAGATCCACCGGCTGGGCCGCGACCTCCACGACCGGCTGGCGACCCTGTCGGGCCACCTCGACGGCGTCGGCCGCTCGCTGACCGCAGCGGTGGGCCACTACAACAGCGCGGTCGGCAGCCTCGAGTCGCGGGTGCTGGTCTCGGCGCGCCGGTTCCGTGACCTCGCGGTCACCGACGCCGACCTGGAGGCGCCGCGGCAGGTCGAGGCCGGGGTGCGGTCGCTCGGCGCGCCGCCCACCGACGACGACGACGTCCTCCTACCGTGGACCCGTGCCCGCTAGGTCGGAGCAGGCCGGACGCACCCTGTGGGAACAGGGTCACGAGCCCGGTCGGCAGATGGTCGCGCTCGGCGTCGCCGTCGCGCTGACGGCCGTCGTGCTCGACGTCGCGCTCGGAGGTGACCTCGGCCTGCTGTTCGACCTCTGCTTCGTCGCGCTCTGCGTGCTGCTCGCGCTGCGGGTCCGGCCCCGCGACTCGTTCACGGTCGGCGTGCTGCCGCCGTTGCTGATGCTCGGCGTGCTGCTGCTGGTGGAGCTCGGACGGCCCGAGGTGCTCGGCCACCCCCGCGACGGCCTCGTGCAGTCGGTGGTCACCGGCCTGGCCCACCACAGCGGCGCCCTGGTGACCGGCTACGTGCTGTGCCTGGCCGTGCTGGCGATCCGGCACCGGTTCGACGGTCAGGCCACGAACCGGTCGGCGTCCCCCGCGCCCACCCGGACGATCTCCGGATAGCCCTCCGACCAGTCCACGACCGTCGTCGGCTCGCCGCTGGTCTCGCCGGCCTCGACCACGACGTCGACCTGGTGGTCGAGCTCCTCCTTGATCTCCCAGCCGAGGGTGCGCGCCTCGTCCTCGCCCGGCAGGATCAGGGTGCTCGTCAGGATCGGCTCGCCCAGCTCCTCGAGCAGGGCGCAGACCACGACGTGGTCGGGGATCCGTACCCCCACGGTCCGCTTCTTGGGGTGCATCAGCCGGCGCGGCACCTCGCCGGTCGCGGGCAGGATGAACGTGTAGGGGCCGGGCGTGGCCGACTTGATCGCCCGGAACGCCGAGTTGTCGATGTGGACGAACTGCCCGAGCTGGGCGAAGTCCTTGCACATCAGCGTGAAGTGGTGGCGGTCGTCGAGCTGCCGGATCCCCAGGATCCGGTCGCGGCCGTCGCGGTTGCCGAGCTGGCAGCCGAGGGCGTAGCCGGAGTCCGTGGGGTACGCGATCAGCGCGTCCTCGCGCAACGCCTCGACGATCTGGGTCACCACCCGCGGTTGCGGGTTGACCGGGTGGACGTCGAGGTAGCGGGCCAACCTAGTTTCCCGCCTGCCTGGGCGGCGGCCTTCAGGTCGCGGCGGAGCTCCTTGGGGAGCGCGAAGATCAGCGACTCCTCGGCCGAGTGCACGGCCTGGGCGTCGGGGTAGCCGTGCTCGGCGAGGAACGACAGCACCCCGTCGACCAGCTCCTCGGGCACGCTGGCCCCGCTCGTGACGCTGACGGTGCTGACCCCGTCGAGCCAGGCCTCGTCGATCTCGCCGGCGTCGTCGACCCGGTACGCCGAGCGGGCGCCCGCCTCGAGCGCGACCTCGACCAGGCGGACCGAGTTGGACGAGTTGCCCGACCCGACCACGATCACCAGGTCGGCGTCGCGGGCGATCTCCTTGATCGCGAGCTGCCGGTTCTGGGTCGCGTAGCAGATGTCGTCGCTCGGCGGGTCGAGCAGCGCGGGGAACCGCTCCCGGATCGCGGCCACCGTCGCCATCGTCTCGTCGACGCTCAGCGTGGTCTGGGTCAGCCACGCGACCTTCTCGGGGTCGCGCACCTCGATCCCGGCCACGTCGTCGGGGCTCTGCACGAGCTGGATGTGGTCGGGCGCCTCGCCGGCGGTGCCCTCGACCTCCTCGTGACCCTCGTGGCCGATCAGCAGGATGTCGTAGTCCTCGCCCGCGAACCGCTTCGCCTCGTGGTGCACCTTCGTCACGAGCGGGCAGGTCGCGTCGATCGTCTTCAGCTCGCGCTCACCCGCCTGCCGGTGGACCTCCGGCGACACGCCGTGGGCGGAGAACACCACGGTCGCGCCGGTCGGCACCTCGTCGAGCTCCTCGACGAAGATCGCGCCGCGCGACTCCAGGTCGGACACGACGTGCTTGTTGTGGACGATCTGCTTGCGGACGTAGACGGGTGCGCCGTACAGGTCGAGCGCCTGCTCCACGGTCACCACCGCGCGGTCCACGCCGGCGCAGTAGCCGCGCGGTGCGGCGAGCAGCACGGCCCGCTCGTCCGGGCTCAGCACGCGCGGGATGGCGAGGTCGGTCGTCATGGTCGCGAGTCTACGGACGGGCGGGCAGATCCGCATGGTCGGCGGCGCGTCGGCGGCGGGCACTAGGCTCGCCGCCGTGCCCTCCCTGCGCGACACGACCGCCGAGGCGCCCGCCCCGGTGCGCGCGATCTCCAACGCGCTGTCGCAGTGGATCGGCCAGCTCGGCGCGATGTGGGTCGAGGGCCAGGTGACCCAGTTCACCCGACGGCCCGGCCTCGGCACCGTGTTCCTCACGCTGCGTGACCCGGTCGCCGAGGTGTCCGTCGCGGTCACGTGCGCCCGCACCCTGTTCGACTCCGCTCAACCCGCCGCTGGTCGAGGGCAGCCAGCATCGTGATCCGGGCCCGCCCGACGTTCTACGCCGGCAACGGCAGCCTCTCGCTGGCTGCCTCCGACATCCGGATGGTGGGCCTCGGCGAGCTGCTCGCCCGGCTCGAGCGGCGTCGCCAGCTGCTCGCCGCCGAGGGGCTGTTCGACCCCGCCCGCAAGCGGCGGCTGCCGTTCCTGCCCGGCTGCGTCGGGCTGGTCACCGCTCCCGGCTCCGCCGCGGAGCGTGACGTGCTCGACAACGCGCGCCGGCGGTGGCCGGCGGTCCGGTTCGAGACGGCGTACGCCGCGATGCAGGGCCAGCGCTCGGCGCTCGGAGGTGGTCGAGGCGCGTGCGAACGCGCTCGACCGCGACCCGGCCGTCGACGTGATCGTGGTCGCGCGCGGCGGTGGGTCGGTCGAGGACCTTCTGCCGTTCTCCGACGAGGGCCTGCTCCGGGCGGTCCACGCCGTCCGCACCCCGGTGGTCTCCGCCATCGGCCACGAACCCGACACCCCGCTGCTCGACCTGGTCGCCGACGTCCGCGCCTCCACCCCGACCGACGCCGCCAAGCGGGTCGTCCCCGACGTCGCGGAGGAGCTCCGCGGGTGGCAGCCGCCCGCGACCGGCTGCGTGGGCGCCGTGACCCATCGATCGCCCGCGAGCAGGCCGCGCTGCGACGCGCTCCGGTCGCGTCCCGCGCTCGCCGACCCGCGCGGCCTCGTCGACGAGCGGCGGGCCGAGGTCGACGACCTGCGCCGCCGGGCCCGCCGCGCCCTCGGCCACGGGCTCGACCGTGCCGCCGACAACCTCGACCACCAGCGCGCCCGGGTCCGGGCGCTGTCGCCGCTGGAGACGCTGCGCCGTGGGCTACGCCGTGCTGCAGGACGACGCCGGCCACGTCGTGGCGTCGGTCGACGACGTCGAGGCCGGGCAGGCCGTCAGCATCCGCGTCGTCGACGGCCGGGTGCTCGCCACCACCACCGGAACCCGAGCCGAGGGGCGTCGTGACCGACGAGAAGCCGACCGTGACCGCCGACGGCGACCGACGGATCCCCTACGAGCAGGCCCGCGAGGAGCTGGTCGAGGTGGTGCAGCGGCTCGAGGCCGGCGGCACGACCCTCGAGGAGTCGCTGTCGCTCTGGGAGCGCGGCGAGCACCTCGCCACCGTGTGCCAGCAGTGGCTCGACGGCGCGCGGCAACGCCTCGAGAGCGCGCTGGCGCGCGACGACGACTGACCTCAGCGCTCCACCGGCTCGGTCGTGAGCCGCTCGACGAGTCCTCCAGCAGCTCCGACTCCGGCGCCGAGCCCCACACCAGCAGCGTCTGGCCGTCGACCTCGGAGGCGTACGCCAGGTCGCCCCCGGCGTCCGAGAACGCCTCCCAGCGCCCGCCCAGATCTCCCCCGGGCTCCACCGCGGGAGGTGGTGTCCTCGTCGACGTACGTCGTCAGCAGGGTCCGGGAGCGAGTCCTCGGACTGCCGGAGACCGGCGTAGCCGTCGGGCGTGAGGAACCCGATCCCCCAGTCGACGCCGGCCGCGGCGTCGATGCTCGTCGCGCGCCAGCGCGCGGGCAGCGACGCCGGGTAGGCCACCTCCCAGTCGCTGGACTGCGCCGCCTCGACGGCGGAGACGTAGTCGACGGCCTCAGGCTCGACCTCCAGCTCGTCACGGTTGAGGGCGCGGAAGCCGATGAAGGCGCCGATGACGAGCAGCAGGACCAGCATCGCCCCGATCATCCCGGCGGGCGAGCGCTGGTACCGACCGGGCTGCTCGCTCACCTCGCCATTCTCACAGGTGGGGCACTGCCCCGGCTGCCAGCCCCGGTTGGCGGTGGGCCGACCCCGGGCACGAACTCCGCAGATTCGGATACAGATTGGCAATGCAGCCGCATCCGCGGAACAATGGTCGCGTGATGACGTACCGGATCGCGGAAGCCGCCGAGCTCCTCGGCATCAGCGACGACACCATGCGTCGCTGGATCGACGGGGGCCGGATCGCGGCCGACACCGACCGAGAGGGCGGCGGGCGGACCACCGTCGGCGGTGCCGACCTCGCCCGGCTGGCCGAGGAGCTCGCCGACCACCCCGACCGGGACCGCACCCGGGCGAGCGCCGTCAGCGCCCGCAACCGGCTCACCGGGATCGTCACCAAGGTCACCCGCGACACGGTCATGGCCCAGGTCGACCTGATCTGCGGTCCCTACCGGATGGTGTCGCTGATGAGCGCCGAGGCGGCCACCGAGCTGGGGCTCGAGCCCGGGGTACGGGCCATCGTGTCGGTGAAGTCCACCAACGTCGTCGTCGAGCGGCCCTGATGCCGGCCCCGACGCAGATCGTCCTCGCTCTGATCCTCTGCTCCTCGTTCCGCTGGCCGCCTGCGGGGGCGGCGACGACGGGGACGACGGTGACGGCGGGGAGCTGACCGTGCTCGCCGCTGCCTCCCTCACCGACGTCTACGAAGAGCTCGCCGAACAGCTCGAGAGCGAGAGCGACGTCGACGTGACCTTCTCCTTCGGGTCGAGCACCGACCTGGCCGCGCAAGCGGCCGACGGAGCGCCCGGCGACGTGCTGGCGACGGCCGACGAGGCCTCGATGCAGGTCGCCGAGGACGCCGGGGTGCCGGCGACGTCACGACCTTCGCGACCAACGAGCTGGTGATCGTCACCCCGCCGGACAACCCCGCCGGCATCGAGGTGCCCGCCGACCTCGAGGGGGCGACCTGGGTGCGGTGCGCCGACGCGGTCCCGTGCGGCCGGGTGGCCCGGGCGGTGCTGGAGGCTGACGGAGTCACCGCCGAGCCGGCGAGCCTGGAGGACGACGTTCGCGCGACGCTCGACAAGGTGGTCTCCGGCGAGGCCGAGGCGGGGCTCGTCTACGCGAGCGACGCGGTCGCCGCCGGCGACCAGGTGGCCACCGTCGAGATCCCGGGGGCCGGGGAGCAGCTGACGTCGTACGTCGTGGCGCCGCTGCAGCAGAGCGAGGACGCGGACCTCGCGCAGGCGTGGGTCGACCTGGTCACCTCCGAGGCGGGTCGGCAGGCGCTGACCGACGCCGGATTCTCCCTCCCGTGACCCCGGCAGGGCTCTCCCCCGTGGCCGGGGTCCGGAGGCGGGACCCCTTGGGCCGACCGCCGGCCCTGCTGCTGGTGCCGGCCGGGCTGGCGACGACTGCTGCTGGTGGTGCCGCTGGTCGCCATGGTCGCCGCCACCCCGTGGCCGGGGCTGCCCACGCAGCTGCCCTCCGAACCGCTGCGCGAGGCGCTGTGGCTCTCGCTGCTCACCTCCACCGTCGCGATGCTGGTGTGCCTGGTGATGGGGCTGCCCCTGGCCTGGCTGCTGGCCCGCGTGGACTTCCGCGGGCGCGGGGTCGTCCGGGCCTTGGTGACGGTCCCGCTGGTGCTGCCGCCGGTGGTCGCGGGCGTGGCACTGCGCACGGCCTTCGGGCGGTCCGGCGTCCTCGGCGAGCCGCTGCTCGACCTGACGGGCTTCGGCTTCCCCTTCACCGCCTGGGGCGTCGTGCTGGCGCACGTGTTCGTCTCGATGCCCTTCGTCGTGATCGCGATCGAGGGCGCGCTTCGGTCGGCGGACCCGGAGTACGACGCCGCCGCCGCGACCCTCGGCGCCTCCCGCTGGACCACCTTCCGCCGCGTCACCGTGCCGCTGGCCATGCCCGGCATCGTCGCCGGCATGGTGCTCGGCTGGGCCCGCTCGCTCGGCGAGTTCGGGGCGACCATCACCTTCAACGGCAACTACCCCGGGACCACGCAGACGATGCCCACCCTGATCTACGTCACCCGGCAGTCCGACCAGGACGCCGCCCTCGCGCTGAGCCTGGTGATGCTGCTGGTGTCCGTCGGGGTGCTGCTGGCCCTGCGCGACCGCTGGCTGGGGACCCCGTGGGCGGACAACCGGCCTCGAGGCAGACCTGACGGTCCGACCGGGTCCGCGCGGCGTTCAGCGTCGAGCCCGGCTCGGTCTGCGCCGTGATCGGCCCCAACGGCGCCGGGAAGTCCTCGCTGGTCCGTGCCGTGGCCGGGCTCGTCCCGGTCCCGGGTACGCCCGGGCTCGGTGGCGTCGACCTCCTCGACCTGCCCGCGCGGGAGCGGGGGGTCGGCATGGTCTTCCAGGGTCAGAAGCTGTTCCCCCACCTCACGGCCCTCGCCAACGTCGCCTTCGGCTCCCGCGCCCGCGGCACGGCCCGGGCCGAGGCCGACGCCCGCGCCCAGGAGTGGCTCGACCGGTTCGGGATCGGCGAGCTGTCCGACCGCCGGCCACGGCAGCTCTCCGGGGGCCAGGCGCAGCGGGTGTCCATCGCCCGCGCCCTGGTCACCGACCCGCGGCTGCTGCTCCTCGACGAGCCGTTCACCGGCCTCGACGTCAAGGTCGCGATGGCGCTGCGGATCGAGCTCGGCCGCCACCTCGCGGCGTACGACGGCGTCACGCTGCTGGTCACCCACCATGCCCTCGACGCGCTGACGATCGCCGACCAGGTGCTGGTCCTCGACGGTGGCGAGGTCGCGCAGCTCGGGACGCCGAGCGAGGTGTCGCAGCGCCCGCGGACCGAGCACGTGGCGCGCCTGGTCGGTCTCAACGTCGTTCGGGACGAGCACACTCTCACAGCCTTCACCCCCGAGGCCGTCGCGCTGTCCCTCGACGAGCCCGTGGGATCGCCGCGGCTGCGCTGGCGCGGGGCCGTGGCGGACGTGTCGCCGCACGGCGACGCGGTCCGGGTGCTGGTCCACGCGACCCCTGACCTGATCGCCGACGTGACGCCCGCGGCCGCGGCCGAGCTGGGGCTGGTGCCGGGTCGCGAGGTGTGGTTGTCGGTCAAGGAGACGGCCGTCCGGCGCTATGCGATCGACCCCGACCCGCCCGGTACAGTCGCGCCATGACGGACGAGCAGCTCACCCTGAACGCCGGCAAGGTCGACCGGAACCTCGCGATGGAGCTGGTCCGCGTGACGGAGGCGGCGGCCATGGCAGCCGGGCGGTGGGTCGGCCGGGGCGACAAGAACGGCGCCGACGAGGTCGCCGTCAACGCGATGCGCGTGATGATCTCCACCATCGGCATGGACGGCGTCGTCGTGATCGGCGAGGGCGAGAAGGACCAGGCGCCGATGCTCTACAACGGCGAGAAGGTCGGAGACGGGACCGGGCCCGAGTGCGACGTCGCCGTCGACCCGATCGACGGCACGACCTTGACCGCGAAGGGCATGAACAACGCGATCGCCGTGCTCGCCGTGGCCCCCCGCGGCGCCATGTACGACCCGTCGGCCGTCTTCTACATGAAGAAGCTCATCACCGGGCCCGAGGCGGCCGACGTCGTCGACATCCGCGATCCCGTCGCCGAGAACATCCGCCGGGTCGCCAAGGCCAAGGGCTCGGAGCCCGAGGACGTCACGGTGGTGCTGCTCGACCGGCCCCGCCACAGCGACCTGGTCGACGAGATCCGCAAGACCGGCGCCCGGATCAAGTTCATCGTCGACGGCGACGTGGCCGGCGCGATCATGGCCGCCCGTCCCAACACCGGCGTCGACCTGCTGCTGGGCATCGGCGGGACCCCGCAGGGGATCATCGCCGCCTGCGCCATGAAGTGCACGGGCGGGGTGATCCAGGGCCAGCTGTGGCCGCGCGACGACGAGGAGCGCCAGAAGGCGCTCGACGCCGGACACGACCTCGACCCCGACCACGTGCTCAGCACCGAGCAGCTCGTCTCCGGCGACGACGCGTTCTTCGTGGCCACCGGCATCACCGACGGCGAGCTGATGCGCGGCGTCCGCTACCGCGCCGGAGGCTGCACCACCGACTCCCTGGTGATGCGAGCGCGCAGCGGCACGATCCGGTCGATCACCTCCGAGCACCGGTTGAGCAAGCTACGCACTTTCGCCGCGATCGACTTCGAGCACTGACGCATCGCGGTGGCGCGCCAGCGCCGCCGCCACCTGCTCCACGACCCGCGGGTCCACCGCCATGCCCACGTGCGAGGCCTGCACCTCCACAGGCTCCGCCGCCGGGTCCACGCACGCCCGCCAGTCGACGATGCCGTCGCGGCGCGAGAAGAGCGCGGTGAACGACACCCCGTCCGGCAGCGGGCGGCGACTCTCCTCGAAGCTCTCCCGGGCGCAGTCGCCCGCCACGCACTCCGCGGACATCAGGCCCGGGACGCCCGCCCGGCTCAGCCGCACGAGCACGTCGACGCTGCGCGCGAGGGTCGCGTGGTGGGCGGCCGGCGCCAGCACGGGGCTGCCCATCGTCACGATCCCCGCCACCAGGTCGGGCCGGCGGACCGCCAGCCCACGCGCGATCATCCCGCCCAGGCTGTGGCCGACGACCTGCACCCGCGAGCCCCGGCGCAGTGCGATCGCCTCCAGCCGGGCCTCGAGCTGGGCGGCAGCCGCGACCGTGCAGCCGACGTTGGCATGGATCAGGGAGCGGTAGGTGCGGTGCCCGCGCCGCCGCAACGCCTGCGCCATCAGCCGGAGGGTCAGGTCGCCGGCGAGGAACCCCGGCACCAGCACGACCGGCTCCCGGAACGACTCCGCCCGACCGGCGTACGACGCCGTCGAGCGACGCCGGTCGCCCGTCGCCCAGACCACGTGCCGGCCGGCCTCCCCGACGACGCTGCGCTCGCGGAGCACGGCGACCAGTCCGGGACGCTCGAAACCCTCCGGGAGCAGGAACGTGCCCAGCGTGGGTGCCACGCCGTCGAGCGTAGGACGAGGTCAGCCGGCACCGGAGCATTTCGACCCGATCGGCAGCTCGACCACGACGGTGTTGTTGACTGGTCCCATGGCCAGCTCCACCCAGCCCGAAGCCGAGATCCCCGCCTCCGACGAGCTGTTCGCGCCGGTGAGTCCCGCGATCGAGCTGTGCTACCAGACCTTCGGCGACCCGGCTGACGAGCCCGTGCTGCTCGTCATGGGACTCAGCGGCCCCATGACCTGGTGGGACGAGGACTTCTGCCGTCGCCTGGCCGCGCGCGGGCGCTACGTCGTCCGCTACGACAACCGCGACACCGGACGCTCCAGCCGGGTCCGGGAGCGGGTCCGTGCCGACGCCCTGCTGCGGGCGTTCGCGGGTCGGCCGGTCCGCCCGCCGTACACCCTCGGCGACATGGCCGACGACGCCTTCGGGCTGCTCGACCACCTCGGCCTCGACGCCGCCCACGTCGTGGGGATCTCGATGGGCGGCATGATCGCGCAGCGGATGGCGATCGCCCACCCGCAGCGGGTGCGTTCGCTCACCAGCATCATGTCCACCACCGGCAAGCGCTCGGTCGGGTGGCAGCACCCGCGGCTGCTGCCGATGCTGCTCGCCCGGCGTGGCAACGACCGGGAGACGTACGCCGCTCGCTCCGCCCGGCTCTGGGAGCTCATCGGGTCACCGGCGTTCCCCCAGCCGCGCGAGGAGACCCTCGTCCACGCCCGCGAGACGTTCGACCGCGGCATCTCGGCGAGCGGGTCGATGCGGCAGATGCTGGCCATTCTGACTGAGAAGAACCGCGGCCCGCGGCTGCGCGGGCTCTCGATGCCGGCCTTGGTCGTCCACGGCTCCGCGGACAGGATGGTGCACGTGTCGGGGGGCCGGGCGACCGCTCGCGCGCTCAACGGCTGCGAGCTGCTGGTCGTCGACGGCATGGGGCACGACCTCCCCCGGGAGCTCTACGACACCGTCGTCGACGGGATCGACCGCACCATCCAGCGGGGCTCCTGAACGTGCGTGTGCCCCGACCTGCGCCGCAGCACAAGGTCGGGGCACACGACGGACCTGATCAGTCGGAGAGCCGCTCGCCCGTCTCGTTGTCGAAGACGTGCACGCTCTCCGGGTCGGTCGTCACGTAGATCGTGTCGCCCTTGTGCACCGAGTCGCGCGCGGAGGACACCCGCACGATCACGTTGGACGGCGTGCCCTCGACGTCGGACGTGCCGTAGACGAAGCCGTCGGCACCGAGCTCCTCGACGACCGTCACGTTGACGGGCAGCCCGCCGTCGCTCTCGGAGACGAGTCGCCACGCCTCCGGCCGGACGCCGACGGTGATGTCGTTGTGCTGCGGGCCGAGCTGCTCTGAGGCGGTCGGGTCGACCGGCACGAGGTACTTCCCGATCTGCGCCTGACCGTCCTTGGCCTTCGCCTTGATGAGGTTCATCTGTGGCGAGCCGATGAAGCCGGCGACGAACAGGTTGACCGGCTTGTCGTAGAGGTTCAGCGGGGTGTCGACCTGCTGGAGGTACCCGTCCTTCATGACGGCCACCCGGTCGCCCATCGTCATCGCCTCGACCTGGTCGTGGGTGACGTAGACGGTGGTGACCCCCAGGTCGGCCTGCAGCTTCGCGATGTCGGTGCGGGTCGCCACCCGCATCTTGGCGTCGAGGTTCGACAGCGGCTCGTCCATGCAGAACACCTGCGGCTGACGCACGATCGCGCGGCCCATGGCGACGCGCTGCCGTTGCCCACCGGAGAGCGCCTTCGGCTTGCGCTCGAGGTAGTCCTCCAGCTGGAGGATCTTGGCCGCCTCGGCCACCCGCTCCTTGCGCTCGGCCTCGGGGACCTTCGCCATCTTCAGGGCGAACGCCATGTTGTCCGCCACCGTCATGTGCGGGTAGAGCGCGTAGTTCTGGAACACCATCGCGATGTCCCGGTCCTTGGGCGGGACGTTGGTGACGTCCCGGTCGCCGATGAAGATCTTGCCGTCGTTGCACTCCTCCAGCCCCGCGAGCATGCGGAGGGTGGTGGACTTGCCGCACCCGGACGGCCCGACGAGGACCATGAACTCCCCGTCGCCGATCTCCAGGCTGATGCCTGGCACCGCGGGCTTGTCCGCCCCGGGATACCAGCGCTGTGCGTTCTCGAACGTCACTGTGGCCATGTCGACCCGCTCCCTTCACCGGCAGGTACGTGCCGGACGATCCGTAGTGAAGTGACAGCCGTCACACTAGTGAGGCGGACGGTCGTGCCGCCACCGCGCGTCTCACGCGCCGCCCGGACCTCGGCCCTCGGCGCGGACGTGCAGCACGCGGGCGGTCTCCGGTGCGGTGACGCCCAGCCGCACCCCGACCTTGCCCAGGACGTCGCCGGGCAGCACCCCTGCCAGGCTCCGCGCCGTGAGGTCGAGGCCGTGCTGGCCGTGGGTCGGGGTCTCGTCGGAGAGCCGGTAGCGACGCACCGGGTCGAGCCCCTCGAGCCGTACGGGTGCCAGGTGCTGGGTCGCTGAGAGGCCGGTGAGCGCCACGACGTACCAACCCTCCGTGCGGTCGGGCGACACCACCCCCGTCACGACCGCGGCAGGGTCGGGGTGGTCGCTGCGCACGAGCCGGCCGGTCGCGACGACCTCGCGCAGCCGTCGGTGGAGCTCGACCCACGCCCGGACCTGGGCCCGCTCGATCGCCGAGAGGGTGCGCAGGTCCCACTCGATGCCGAAGTGGGCGAGCAGCGCGGTGGCCGCCCGGAGCTCGAGCCGGTGGGTGCGCCCCGTGGTGTGGGCGGTCGGGCCGCCGAGGTGGGCGCCGGTCATCTCCGGCGGCACGAGCAGCGTGGTCCAGCGCTGGATCCGCTGCCGCTCCACGGCGTCGATGGTGTCGCTCGGCCACACCCGGTCGGTGCGGGCGAGGACGCCGAGGTCGACCCGGCCGCCGCCCGACGCGCACGACTCGATCTCGAGTCGCGGCCGGGCCTCCCGCAGCGCGTCGAGCAGCCGGTAGAACGCCAGGGTCTGCGCGCGGCTGCCCGGCACGTCGACCAGGTCGCGGTTGTGGTCCCACTTGAGGTAGGCGATGTCGTACTCGTCGAGCAGAGCCAGCAGCGCGGCCCGCACGTGCTCGAACGCCTCGGGCACGGACAGGTCGAGCACCTGCTGGTGGCGCCACGACCCCGGCAGCTCGTCGTGTGCCTGCAACACCCAGTCGGGGTGCGCCCGCGCCAGGTCCGAGTCGGCGCTGACCATCTCGGGCTCGACCCACAGCCCGAAGTCGAGGCCGAGGGCGTGGACCCGCTCGATCAGGGGGTGCAGGCCGTCGGGCCACCGCTCCCGGTCGACCGTCCAGTCGCCCAGCCCGCGGCGGTCGTCACGCCGGCCGCGGAACCACCCGTCGTCGAGGACGAACCGTTCCGCCCCCACCTCGGCGGCCGCCTCCGCCAGCTCGGTCAGCCGCTCGAGGTCGTGGTCGAAGTAGACCGCCTCCCACGTGTTGACCAGCACCTTGCGGGTCGGCCGGGGCGTGGTGCGGCGGACGAACCCGTGTAGCCGCTCCGAGATCCCGTCGAGGCCGGAGCCGGACCAGGCGCCGACCAGCCACGGGGACGTGTAGGTCTCCCCCGCCGCGAGCACGACCTCGCCCGTCGCCAGCTGCTCGCCCCCGCCGAGCAGCGCCTCGCCCTCGGCCGTCCGCTCGGCGTACGTCGCATGGTCACCGCTCCAGGCGACGTGGACCGCCCACACCTGTCCCGAGCGGAAGCCGAACGCCGGGGTGCCCGCGCACAGCAGGAGGGTCGCGTCGTGACCGGTGCGGCCGTGCCGGCCGGTCCGCAGCCACGTGCCCTGGCGCCACGGCAGCCGCTGCGGCACCCGCTCGCCGATCCACCGCCCGGTCAGGTCGAGCAGCTCGCCGGCCTCGTGAGGCACCGGCAGGGCGCCACGGACGGCGGCCACCTGGAGGTCGTCGGCCCCTGCGTTGGTGACGGTGGCGCGTGAGCGCACGAGCCCCTCGAGGGTCAGCTCGAGCTCGACCCGGACCTCGGCGGCGAGGGTGGGGTCGCCGGCCGTGAGCTCGACCCCGTCGTCCGAGGCGACGCAGTGCCAGCCGGAGAGCCGGACCGGCGCCACGACGCCCGGTCGGCCGAGCTCGAGCAGCGGGGTCCCCGTGAAGCCGGACGACGACAGCGGGACCAGCCCGGTGACCCGCGGCTCGTCCAGCGCGCTGTGGGGCGTCCCCGCAGCGCGGACCTCGGCCAGCGCGAGGAGCTCGGCCTCGCTCAGCTCGCCGAGCGCCTCGCCCCAGTGCTGGACGACGGGCTCGCCACGAGCGGAGGGCGTGAGCACGAAGCTCACGCCCTCCTGTGTCAGGTGAACGGGTGACCAGGTCACCGGCTCGACGAACTCGCTCAGCCCTTCACGGCACCCGCGGTCAGGCCGCGGACGAAGAACCGCTGCAGGAACAGGAACACCGCGACCGGCACGACCATCGTAATGAAGGCCCCCGCGGTCGTCAGGTTCGCGCCCTGGCCGAACTGGCCCTTCAGCTCGCTCAGCTTCTGCGTCACCGGCGCGTTCTCTCCAGGCCCGATGAACATCAGCGCCACCAGCAGGTCGTTCCAGACCCACAGGAACTGGAAGATCGCGAATCCCGCGATCGCCGGCACCGACATGGGCAGCACCAGCCGCCAGAAGGTCTGGAAGTGGCTCGCACCGTCGATCTTCGCCGACTCGATGACGGTGCCCGGGAGCGTCGCCATGTAGTTGCGCAGGATGTAGATCGCCAGCGACATGCCGAAGCCGATGTGCGCGAGCCAGACCGCCGGGAAGGTGCCGTTGAGATCGAGGGTGTCGTAGATCTTCAGCATCGGGACGAAGGCCACGTAGTTGGGCACGACGAGGAGGCTGACGATCGCCAGGAACAGGAAGTCGCGCCCCGGGAACTCCATGAAGGTGAAGGCGTACGCCGCGAACGCGGCGACCAGCAGCGGGATGAACGTGGCCGGGAGCGTGATGGCGAAGCTGTTGATCAGTCCCGGACCCATGTCGGAGCCCTGTAACGCCCGTCGGTAGTTGTCGAGGGTGAGCGCGTCCAGCGAGCCCAGGAAGGTCCACCACCCCGAGGAGTCGGCGGCCTGCACCGTCCGGAACGAGGTGATGAAGGTCCCGAACAGCGGGACCAGCCAGAGGAAGCAGAGCAGGACGAGCACCAGCTTGGTGGCCCAGCCGGCCTTGGCGGGGTTGGAGTCGAAGTGGGTCGGTGACTTCCGCTTCTTACGCGTCTCGGCGTCGGGCGTGGCCGCGGCCACAGCGGTGCTCGGCTGCTGCGTCATGCGTTGGCCTCCTCGGCCTTGAAGTGCTTCACCTGGTAGAACATCACCGGGATCACAGCCACCATCAGCATCACGACGACGGCGGCCGCCGCCCCGTTGTTGAAGTTGGTGTTGAGCTGGGTGAAGAACTCGTTGCCCAGCACGTTCGTGTTGAAGTTGCCTCTCGTCATCACGAAGACGATGTCGAAGATCTTCATGACCGAGATGAGCACGGTGATGAAGACCGTGATGATGGTGCCCTTGATCTGCGGGACCACCACCTGGAAGAAGATCTTCCCCTCGGTCGCACCGTCGATCCGGGCGGCTTCGAGGGTGTCGACGGGGACGCCCTTGACGGCGGAGGAGAGCAGCACCATCGCGAAGCCGACCTGGGCCCACAGCAGCACCAGCATCAGGAGCAGGCTGTTCAGGTGGACGGTGCTCTCCTGCAGCCAGTTGATCGGGTCGAAGCCGAGGGCGGTGACGATCGCGTTCTGCAATCCGGTCTGAGCCTGGCCCTTCGGCCGCACCGCGTAGACGAGATCCCAGATCACCGCGGCGCCCACCAGGGCGATGGCCATCGGCAGGAAGATGATGGTCTTCGCCAGCTTCTCGGTGCTCGGCTTGAGCCGGTCGGCCAGCGTCGCCACGGCCAGACCGATCACGACCGTCGCGGCCGGCACGATCAGAATCCACAAGAAGGTGTTGAACAGGGTGTCCCGGAAGTTCGACGACGACAGCAGGTCCGTGTAGTTCTGGAGGCCGACCCACTCCTCCGACGCCCGGTCCTGGAAGCTGTTGATCACGGTCTGGATCGCCGGGTAGAGCAGGTACACGGAGATGGCGAAGTAGGCCGGGAGGATGTAGAAGTACGGCTTGACGCGGGCCTCGACCTTGTCGGGCAGGATCTCCGCCAGCTTGTCGAGCGCCCAGTAGAGAATCAGCGCCGCGCCGACGCCGTACACCACGGTGAGCAACGCGTTCAGCAGCTTGATCGTCATGGAGGGGATTCCTTTCCCGTCGGGCCGGGTCGATCAGGGGCCGTCTCGGCGATCGAGTCACCAGCCGAGGGGTCGGCGCACGTGCGGCGCGCCGACCCCTTCTGGCAGCTCAGCTGGAGGGCCAGCTCTCGTCGATGTTCTGCAGGGCGGTGTCGAGATCCGTCTGACCCGAGATCCAGGCAGTCATCTCCTTCCAGAACGACCCGGCGCCGACCTCACCCGGCATCTGGTCCGACCCGTCGAACAGGAACGCGGTGGAGCTGTAGGCCACGTCGGCCATCTGCCGGGTCAGGTCCGTCGGGTAGAGCGAGGTGTCGAACGTCGTGTGCGGGCGAGATGAACGAGCTGTTGGGGGCAGCCTCGTTGCCGATGTCGGGCTCGGCCAGCCACTCCATGACCTGTGCCGTCGCCTCGTCGTCCGTCATCATCACGGCCATGTCGCCGCCACCGAGGACGGGGTTCTCGCCGCCTTCGACGAGCGGGAAGCCGAACACGCCGACCTCCGCGTCGAGGTCCTCGACGCCGGCGCTCTCCTGGAAGAAGCCGGTCATGAACGAGCCCTGCTTGTACATCCAGCAGTCGGGCTCGGCCTTGAACATCGGGTTGGCGGCGTTGCCGAAGTTGGTGCTGGCGATCGCCTCGCGACCACCCAGCGTGTTCCCCTCGGTGAACAGCAGCTCCTCGAACTCCGCCAATGCTTCCCGGACGACCTCGGAGTCGAACGGGGTCTCGTGGGCGACCCAGGCGTTGTACTCGTCGGCGCCGCCGTAGCGCATCACGAGGTCCTCGACCCAGTCGGTGGCGGCCCAGCCGGTGCCACCGCCGTCCTCGATCCCCATGCACCAGGGGGTGTTGCCGTCGGCCTTGATCTCCTCGGTGAGCGCGTTGAGCTCCTCGATGGTCTCGGGGGTCGGGTAGCCGGCCTTCTCCCACGCGGGCTTGTTGTAGAAGATGAGCGACTTCACGTTCATGCTCACCAACAGTCCGTACGGCGTGCCGTCCACGGCGCCGACGTCGAGCGTGCCGGGGGTCATCGTCTCCTCCAGCGCCGCCGTGTCGAGCACGTCGTCGAGCGGGACCGTCGTCTCGGCGCGGGCGACCACGTCGCGGACGACGCCCGGCTGCGGGATCATCGCGATGTCGGGAGTGGTACCGGCCTGGATGCGCTGCATGATCAAGGAGTTGATGTCCTCGACCGCCTCGATCTTGACGGTGATGCCCTCGCCCTCAGCCCGCGCGTCGAGCGCGGCCTGGAGACCCTCGATGACGGGCGGGTCCATGCTGGCCCACACAAGGACCTCGTTCTCGCTGTCGCCCTCTTCCTCACCGCCGCCGGCGAGGCATCCCGTCAGCGTCAGAGCGACCGTGGCGGACAGCGCTGCCGTCGTCCACCGGCGCCTCTTGCTCGTACTCATCTGATCTCCTCGTGTTCACGGGGCGCCGAGGCGCGTTGTCAGGTTCGTTCACGTGGCGTGAGGCACGTCACAGGTGCACACCCGTGTCTAACCACATCGCCACCGTTTGTACAGGTCGGATCCGCGAAGCCGTTCCCGGGCCCGGGGTCGCGCAAACGTTTGCACGATCGTGTCGGGGATCACATGTCGCGTCAAGAGTCCCTACGCAAACGTTTCCATATCGATTACGGTGAGCGTGTGCCGAGCAGGGTGGAGCAGCCCCCCACGGGCCGCGCGGGAATGGTCAACATGACCGATGTCGCGGCCCGCGCCGGCGTCTCGATCGCCACCGTCTCGCGGGCGCTCCGCGACGTCCCGGGCGTCGACCCCCGCACGCGCGAGCGGGTCCGCGCGATCGCCGACGAGCTCGCCTACGTCGTCTCGCCCGAGGCGTCGCGACTCTCACGCAAGGAGACCGGCCGGGTGGCCGTGGTGGTGCCGAAGATCGACGTGTGGTTCTACTCCGCGATGCTGGCGGGCGTCGAGAAGGTGCTGCGCGCGGCCGACCTCGACGTGCTCGTCTACCAGGTGGACGGCGAGGCGCAGCGCAGCCGCTTCTTCCACGACCTGCCGGCGCGTCGCAAGGTCGACGCGCGTGCTGATCGCGCTGCCGGTCCTCGCCGAGGAGGAGCGCCGCCTGGAGCTCCTCGGGGTCCAGGTGATGGTGGCCGGTGGTCAGCTGCGCGACTACCCCCACGTGCGCGTCGACGACCACCGGGTGGCGCTGCTCGCCGTGGGCCACCTGATCGAGCTGGGCCACACCCGGATCGCGATGCTGCGCACCGGCGACACCGAGGGGACGCGCTGGTCCTCCGACGTGGAACGCTCCCGCGGCTACCGCGACGCACTCACCGCTGCCGGGCTCGAGCTGCGCGACGACTACGTGGTCACCCGGCCCTTCGGGGTCACGGCCGGCGCCGACGGGATCGCGCTGCTCACGTCCCTCGACGACCCGCCGACGGCCGTCTTCTGCTACTCCGACGAGGTGGCGTTCGGAGCGATCCACCAGCTGCTCCGGCACGGCGGCCGGATCCCCGAGCAGATGTCGCTGATCGGGGTCGACGGCCACCCGATGGCCGAGCTCTTCGGACTCACGAGCGTGGTGCAGCGGGTCGACGAGCAGGCCCGCCACGCCGGCGAGATGGTGCTGGCGTTGCTGCGCGGCGTGGGCGGCGAGGGCGGCGACGGCGTCGGCTCCGCCGTCGTGCTGGAGCCGGAGCTCGTCGTCCGGAGCACGACCGGACCGCCCTGAGGCCAGCTCAGAGGCCCGCTCAGAGACCGAGCATCGTGCGACGCGGCGGCTTGGGCGGCCCCTTGCGGGTGACCGTCACGCCCGCCATGAGGGCGATCCCCTTCACCCTGACCACCGGCGAGTCGGCGGTGAGCTGCGGCTCGACCTTGTCGCGTCCGTGGTCGAAGGCGCCCATGATCCCGACACCCTCGACGATCACGTGGGTGTGGGCGTCGACGTAGATGTCGATCCCGGCCATGATCGCGTTGGCGTAGATGGTCGTCTCCTTGGCGGCGAACGTCGCCTCGCGCAGGTCGAGGTCGACCCCCGCCATCAGCGCGAAGGCGGTGTGCCGCTCGGGCACCAGCCAGGCGCCCTTGCGCGTCACGCCGCCCATGATCGAGATGGACGAGTCGAACGTCCCCGCCGTCGCGGGCAGGGTCTCCCGCGCGGCCACAGGAGCGTGGTCTCCCGGATGGGCCGGCAGGTCGATCGTGATCGGCACCAGGTCGGCGTACGTCTTCGCGGCGTACGTCGCCTCCAGCCGCTCGTCGAGCTCCTCGAGGTCGATCCGCCCCTCGCCCGCCGCGTCGCGGAGCAGCTCGGCGACCTTGTGGCGGTCGGCGTCCGAGATGCGCAGCCGCGACGGGTCGCCCGACCGCTCGACCTCCCGCCCCGGCTCGTCCATGGCGAGAAGCCTAGTCGGCACCGGCCCGCACCGGCACGCGGCCGTCGGCGCGAGGCGGGACTACCCTGCCGGGGTGAGCGCGCCCGAGTTCCACTACTCCGACCTGCTGCCCACCGGCCCCGACACGACGCCGTACCGCAGGCTCACGACCGACGGGGTGTCGACGTTCGAGGCCGGCGGCCGCCGCTTCCTGACCGTCGACCCCGAGGCGATCCGACTGCTGACGGCCGAGGCGATGCACGACATCGCCCACTACCTGCGGCCGGCGCACCTCGCGCAGCTGCGGCGGATCATCGACGACCCCGAGGCGTCCGGCAACGACCGGTTCGTCGCGCTCGACCTGCTCAAGAACGTCAACATCTCCGCCGGCGGCGTCCTCCCGATGTGCCAGGACACCGGCACCGCGATCGTCATGGGCAAGAAGTCCGAGGGCGTGCTGACCGGCGCCGACGACGCGGAGGCGATCTCGCGCGGCGTGTTCGACGCGTACACGAGGCTCAACCTCCGCTACTCGCAGCTCGCACCGCTGTCGATGTACGACGAGCAGAACACCGGCAGCAACCTGCCCGCGCAGATCGAGCTCTACTCCACGCCCGGCTCGGCCGACGCCGACCCCGCCTACAGGTTCCTCTTCATGGCCAAGGGCGGCGGGTCGGCCAACAAGTCCTTCCTCTACCAGGAGACGAAGGCGATCCTGAACCCCCAGCGAATGCTGACCTTCCTCGACGAGAAGCTCCGCTCGCTGGGGACGGCGGCCTGCCCGCCGTACCACCTGGCGGTCGTGATCGGGGGCACGTCGGCGGAGTACGCGCTCAAGACCGCGAAGTACGCCAGTGCCCACTACCTCGACCACCTGCCCACCGTGGGCTCGGCGAGCGCGCACGGGTTCCGCGACCTCGAGCTGGAGCAGCAGGTCTTCGAGCTCACCCAGGCGTTCGGGATCGGCGCCCAGTTCGGCGGCAAGTACTTCTGCCACGACGTGCGGGTCGTGCGGCTTCCCCGCCACGGCGCCTCGTGCCCGGTCGCGATCGCGGTCTCGTGCTCGGCCGACCGGCAGGCACTGGGCAGGATCACCGCGGAGGGCGTCTTCCTCGAGCAGCTCGAGACCGACCCGGCCCAATACATGCCCGACGCCGGCACCGCCGACGACATCGCGGGCGGCGAGGTGGTCCCGATCGACCTCACCCGGCCGATGGCCGAGATCCTCGCCGAGCTCACGAAGCACCCGGTGCGGACCCGGCTCTCCCTCACCGGCCCGCTGGTCGTGGCCCGCGACATCGCGCACGCCAAGATCAAGGAGCGGCTCGACGCGGGCGAGGAGATGCCGTCGTACCTGCGCGACCACCCGGTCTACTACGCCGGGCCCGCGAAGACGCCCGACGGCATGGCGTCGGGATCGTTCGGGCCGACCACGGCCGGCCGGATGGACTCCTACGTCGAGCAGTTCCAGGCAGCGGGCGGCTCGCAGGTGATGCTCGCCAAGGGCAACCGCTCGAAGGTCGTGACGGAGGCGTGCGCCGCGCACGGAGGCTTCTACCTCGGGTCGATCGGCGGCCCGGCAGCGCGCCTGGCCCAGGACTGCATCAGGTCGGTGTCGGTGCTCGAGTACGAAGAGCTCGGCATGGAGGCGGTCTGGAAGATCGAGGTCGAGGACTTCCCGGCGTTCGTCGTGGTCGACGACAAGGGGAACGACTTCTTCACCGACCCGTCCGGCACCGTCACGGTGCCGCTGACGGGGGTCAGGGTGCGTTCGGCGCAGTGACGTCGGCGAGTCGACGCGCAGCGTCGGCGAGCCGGTGGCCGAGCAGCTCCGCGCCCTCGCCCACGGCGTCCTGGTGACCCCCGCCCACGCTGACGCGGACGTCGGGGCAACCGCGGGCGAGCGCAGCCACGGTCTCGCGGACGGCCGGCACGTCCTCAGCAGCGGGGACCCCGAGGACGGCCATCGTCGCTCCGCGCGACTGCACCGTCGCGACCCAGGCCTCGGGTGGGAGGTCTCCCCCGACGTAGACCACGTCGATCCCGGCGCGGCGTAGCGCGATCGCGAAGGCCAGCACGCCGAGCTCGTGCCGGGACCCACGAGCGAGGCCGACGACGGCGACCGGCCCGGTCGCGCCGCGGGAGGCAGCGTCGAACAGTGCCGCCAGCCGACGTTGCACGGCCGCGCTGACGAAGTGCTCCCCGGCGATGCCGACCTCGCCCGTGCGCCACGCCGAGCCGAGCCGGTAGAGCGCCGGCATCAGCCAGCCGTCGGCGACCTGCTCGAAGCTGCCGGCAGCGAACCCGTGGTCGAGCGCAGCCTCGAGCGCGACCCCGTCGAGGTCGCGACCGACCCGCGCCAGCGCGTCCACGTCGCCGACGGTCCGCGCGGTGGGTGCGAGGTCGGCGGTGTCACCGCCGCTCTCGTCCAGCACCCGGCGGGCCGCCTGCGCGGTCGACCAGCCCGCGTCGACCAGGGCCTTCATCGCCGCCAGACGGCGCAGGGCCAGGTCGTCGTAGAGGCGGTAGCCGCCGTCCGAGCGCTGCGGCGCGACCACGCCGTAGCGGCGCTCCCACGCGCGCAGCGTGTCGGGTGCGACCCCCGTGAGCTCGGCCGCCCGCTTGACCGTGTGCATCCCGACACCCTACCGCTTCCTTGGACAAACCTCTGACAAACCCTGGACATCATGTCGACGTCTGTGGTGTGGTGGTCCCTGAACAGACATTGGACACGAGGAGTGACTGACGATGCACACGGCCATACGTCTCGGGACCGCCACCGCAGCCATCGCCCTGGCCGTCGCGGGCACCGTGCTCACCGCTCCCCCGGCCAACGCCCGGGCCGACTCGTCCTGCCTGCGCGCGGGGATGGCCGCGCTCCACGACGCCGGGCTCGTCGACGACGTCGCCCGCGACGGCCTGTCCCTCGCCTTCGCGGTCGATGTCCTCGGGGTCGCGCCGCGTACCGGCACCGACCTCGCAGCGGTGCCCGACCCGCTCCCCCTGTCGGTCGTGCTGCGGGATCACCTGGCGGGAGACGGCAGCCTGTTCGTCTACCCCTGGTGTGGCTGACCCTCAGCACCGGCCCCCTGCGACGCCCCGCCACGCGCACCCCGTGGCGGGGCGTCGTCAGGTCCTGAGCCCGTCCGGGAGGCGGGCGCCGCCCGCAAGCGGGAACCGTCGCGGTCACCCGGTCGTTCGCGGAGGTGACGACAGGAGGACACCATGCAGTGCCCCACCGACCAGACCACGCTCGTGATGGCGGAGCGCAGCGGGATCGAGATCGACTACTGCCCGTCGTGCCGCGGCGTGTGGCTCGACCGCGGCGAGCTCGACAAGATCATCGAGCGGGCCGCCCCGCAGGCGACACCGGCCGCGCCCGCGGCAGGCACCTACGAGCAGGAGCGCGAAGACCGCCGTCGGCAGCAGGAGCAGCGCTACGCGCAGCCGCAGCAGTACCGGCGCAAGAAGAAGGAGGGCTGGCTCGGGGAGGTCTTCGACTTCTGACCACCCCGTGGACTCGCGGGGCGTCCTGGTCGGTCGTGGGCGCGACCCTGGCCGTAGCGTGAGGCCCGTGGAGTACGTCGAGGTCGCGCGGGCGGAGTCGGAGCGTGGCGAGCTGGTGCTGCGGGAGCGACGTGAGCCCGGCGCGCCCGGGATCCTCGAGCTGCGCGCCAACGGCGTCTTCGTGATGGACAACGCCGAGCACACCAGCGAGCGCGCACTGGCGTCCGCGGCGCTCGGGCTCGTCGATGTGCCGCGTGACGTGCTGGTGGGCGGGATGGGTCTCGGCTTCACGATGCACGAGGTCCTCGCGGACCCCCGGGTCGAACGGTGCACCGTCGTGGAGATCGAGGAGGCGCTGGTCGGCTGGATGCGTGACGGCACGATCCCCCACGGCCAGACGATGCTGGCCGACGCCCGGGCCAACCCGGTCGTGGCGGACGTGACCGTGGCGCTTCCCGAGGCGGCCGATGCGACGTACGACCTCGTGCTGCTGGACGTGGACAACGGCCCCAGCTTCCTGGTGCACGAGAGCAACGCCCGGATCTACGAGGACACCTTCCTGACCGAGGTACGCCGGATCCTGCGGCCGGGTGGCGCGCTCGTGATCTGGTCGATGGACGAGGCGCACCGGCTCCAGCAGGCGATGCGCGACGTCTTCGACACCGTGAGCGCGCTGGCGCAGCCGGTCCGGCTGCAGGACCGTGACGAGGAGTTCTGGCTGCTCGTCGGCCGGGTCGGTCAGGAGAACTCCGACCGGTAGTGCTCCGACTGCGCCGGGTAGTAGTCGTCGAAGTCGACCGCGGCCGGGTCGCCGTCGGTCTCGGCGGCGACCAACCGGTCGAGGTAGTACTCCCAGCCCGGGCCCACGCTCTCGGCCATCGTCGGCTCCGGCACCGACTGCGCGAACGTGAGGGTGGTGACGCCGCCGGCCTCGACGAGGTCGAGCTCGAGGTGCCACACGACCGGGGTCTCGCCGTCGAACGGCGCCGTGCTGGTCAGCTCCAGCCGGGTCGGCGGCCGGCAGGCGTCGATCGTGAAGACCTCGACGGCGGCGCCCTCGCCCTCGTAGAGCATCTGGAAGTCGACGGCGCCCGACGCGGGGTCGCCGGACCAGGTGCCGACCCAGCGCGCCAGGCGCTCGGGCTCGGTGATCGCCGCCCACACGGCGTCGATCGGCGCCTCGAACCGGCGCTCGATCACGAGGAACTGCCTCCCGGACCGCTCCTCGCGGCGTCCGGTCGCGGTCGGCGTGCTCATGCGGTCTCCTCCGTGTCGAGTGGTGCGGTGCGGTCGCGGACGGTCCGGCGCACCTCCAGGTCGAGCCCGTCGAGGTCGCGCTCCGAGAACGGGGTGGCGGCCCGCGCAGGTCGGCGATCAGGACGAGGTCACCGGTGCGAGTCCGCCGGCGTGAACCGGTAGTGGCGCTCACGCCCGCGGTCGTCGGCGGCGACGAGTCCGGCGTCGGCGAGGACCCGCAGGTGGCGGCTGACCGCCGGTCGGCTGATGGGGTGCTCGGCGGCGACGTCGACGACCCGTGCCGAACCGCCGGCCAGCTGCCGGAGCACCGCACGGCGGACCGGGTCGGCGAGTGCGGCGTACGGGTCCATGCCCCTATTGGTAACGCATTCGTTACCAATAGTCAAGCATGCAGCTCCACGACGTGGCGTCCGAGGTCGGCCATGGTCCGACGCAGCGAGACCGGCAGGAGCACCTCGACGTCGGCGCCGAGCGCGAGCAGCTCCTGCGCCGCCGCCTCGTACGACGGGAACCGGAAGGACCCCTCGACCCATCCGGCCGCTCCGGGTGCGGCTCTGCGCCCGGTCGAGCACGCCACGCCGCGGGCCGGCCGAGGACGAGCGCGAGCTGCAGCGCCGTCGGCGACACCCGGACCCGGACGCGACGCAACCGTCCACCAGGCGCGAGGATCCCCTGCGGCAGGGCCGGCACCGCGTAGTCGAACGTGTCCATCAGCTCGAAGCCGCCCTGACGCCCTCGCACCGCGAACACCGGCACCCCGGACGTGCTCAACCGATCGAGGTCGCGGAGCACGGTGCGCGTCGACACCTCGAGCCGGTCCGCGAGCTGTCGGGCCGACATCCGGCCGCCGTTCCGCAGCAGCAAGATCAGGCTGAGCAGTCGTTGCGCGCTCACCGCCAGCAGGTCTGGTCGAATCACTGACAGATGGTGTCATGTATGGCGGAGGAAGGTACTCACAGCAGCACCGCTACGTCCGAGAGGGACCAGATGATCGAGCACGTCGAGGGGAGCGGCACCGCCGACGACCCCTGGATCCTGACCACGCCGCCGGGCAGCTCGGAGTACGACGCCTGGCACGACGAGGAGAAGGACGCGCTCGTCGTCCGGGTCGGATCGACCACCTTGAGCTACCGGTGGCGCTGCGTCGAGGACCTCACCTCGATGCTGGCCGAGCACGGTGACTGGATGCCGCTCGGCAACGCCGACGAGCAGAAGGAGGCCAAGCCCGGCACGGTCGAGGCCTGGGCCAGGTCCGAGGACAACCCGGTCGGTGGCTGGTACGGCCTCCGGAAGGGCTACCGGGGCCGCTTCGCAACCTACGTCCCGCCGGTGCTGGAGCATCTCGGGCTCGCCGAGCTCGAGCACCAGCCGCGCAACAACCGGATGCGCGCCGTCTCCTCCTGACGCGACGGGGACGCTGGAGCCCCGGGTAGCCTGACTGGGGTGGACGACTACCGGATCGAGCACGACTCCATGGGCGAGGTGCGGGTCCCCGCCGACGCGCTGTGGCGGGCCCAGACCCAGCGGGCGGTCGAGAACTTCCCCATCAGCGGGACCCCGATCGAGCCGCGCCTGGTCCGTGCCCTGGCGTTGGTGAAACAGGCGGCGGCGCGTGCGAACGGCGAGCTCGGCGTGATCGAGGGCGAGACGGCGCGTGCGGTCGAGGAGGCGGCCGCGGCGGTGGCGGCCGGTGACCACGGCGACCACTTCCCGGTCGACGTCTTCCAGACCGGCTCCGGCACCAGCTCGAACATGAACATGAACGAGGTGCTGTCGACGCTCGCCGGTGACGACGTCCACCCGAACGACCACGTCAACGCGAGCCAGTCGAGCAACGACACGTTCCCCACCGCGATCCACGTCGCCGCCGCGCTGGCCGTCGTCGAGGACCTGCGGCCCGCCCTCGAGCGACTGCGCGCGAGCCTCTCCGCCAAGGCCGACGAGTTCGCCGACGTCGTGAAGTCCGGCCGTACCCACCTCATGGACGCGACGCCGGTGATGCTCGGCCAGGAGTTCGGCGGGTACGCCGCGACCCTGGGGCTGGCGGCCGAACGGCTCGACGGCGTCCTGCCCCGGGTACGTGAGCTGCCCCTCGGCGGGACCGCCGTCGGCACCGGCATCAACACGCCGTCCGGGTTCGCCGCCCGCGCGATCGAGGTGCTCGGCGAGCTCAGCGGCCAGCCCTTCACCGAGGCCCGCGACCACTTCGAGGCGCAGGGCACCCGCGACTCGCTCGTCGAGCTCAGCGGCGTGCTGCGCACCATCGCGGTCGGCCTGACGAAGATCTGCAACGACCTGCGCTGGATGTCGAGCGGACCGACGACGGGCCTCGCCGAGATCCACCTCCCCGACCTGCAGCCGGGGTCGAGCATCATGCCCGGCAAGGTGAACCCGGTGCTGCCCGAGGCCACCTTGATGGTCTGCGCGCAGGTGATCGGCAACGACGTCACCGTCACGACGGCCGGCGCGGCCGGCAACTTCGAGCTCAACGTGATGCTGCCCGTGATCGCCCGCAACGTCCTGGAGTCCGTGCGCTGCTGGCCGCCGCGGCGCCGCTGCTGGCCGAGCGCTGCGTGGACGGCATCACCGTCGACGCCGAGCGGATGCGCGGCTACGCCGAGTCCTCCCCCTCGATCGTCACGCCGCTCAACCGGATCATCGGGTACGAGGCGTCGGCCGCGATCGCCAAGCGCGCGATGGCGGACGGCGCCACCATCCGCGAGACGGTGATCGCCCTCGGGTACGTCGAGCGCGGCGAGATCACCGAGGAACAGCTCGACGAGGCGCTCGACGTGGCCTCCATGACCCGGCCGTGAGCGCCTCGGCGAACGCCATCCGGAGCGATCGGAGCACTGCGTGACCCTCAGGGCCGTCGGGCCAGCTCGGCGTCGATCTCCTCGGTGAGCTCGGCACGGAGGCCGTCGTGCTCCGGGCCTAGTCGGTGCGCCTCGGACACCCGGCCGGTCCAGTGGTGCAGCGCGGCCGGCCACCCGACGATGTCGGCCGGCTCCCACGCGTAGCGCGGGGTGACGTGGGCGTGGAGGAAGGCGTCCGTGTTGCCCTGCACCTCGACGTTGATGCGCCGGAACCGAGGGTCGCGGCGGCGGCTGACCGTCGACACCGCGCGGGCCAGCAGCGCCGCGTCCGCGAGGAAGGCCTGCTGCTGCTCGGGGTCGAGCTCGGTGAGCTGGTCGACACCCGGGGTGTCGGTGATGAGGACGCAGTAGCCCGGCAGGTGCTGCACGTCGCCGATCACGGCGAAGCCGGTCGGGAGCCGGCGCAGCACCGTCGGGTTCGTCCCGCGAGCGCCGCGCCGACGCGGTCGGCGCGGAAGTCCACCGCGTCAGTACCAGCCGTTGGACTGCTTGAAGGACCAGGCGCTGCACGGCGTCCCGTAGGCGTCCTGGATGTAGCCGAGGCCCCAGCGGATCTGCGCCTCGGCCGAGGTGTAGTAGTCGCCGGGCAGGTCGTGCATCGAGGTGAGCGCCTGCGGGATGCCGTACGCCGACGACGTCGGGTTGTCGGCGTCGATCCGCCAGTTGCTCTCGCTGACGTACAGCGAGTCGAGGCACGAGAACTCCGAGGACGAGAACCCGAACTCCGGCAGCAGCGCGAGCGCCACGTCGCGGGGGTCGGCCTTCGAGAGGTCCTCGGTGCGGGTGACGGCACCGCCCTGGTCCTGGTCGAGCGCGAGCTCCTTGGTCGCGTCGGTGTCGGTGCGGCTGTCGGACCGCGACAGGGTCGCGGCCGCGCGGTCCTCGAGCTCTGCCTCGCTGAGCGAGTCTGCGGCCGAGGTCCGCAGCTGGCTGCTGGGCAGCAGCCCCGGGCCGCTGACGCCGTTGGCGACCGCGACGCCGGTCGCGGCCACGGCGACGGTCGAGAGCGCAGCGGCACGCCGCACCACGGTGCCCGGTGCGCGATGGGTATCGGCGCGGTGGCGGGCCTGGCGGTGCTGGGGCACGTGCTTCTGACGCGAGGATCTCAGGGAGGACACAATCGATGGCTCGGGGGTAGCGAACAGGGTCGGCGATCAGCTCGATCTGGGGCCCAGGCCGCCAAGATCACGAAAAGATCACGGCAACCCTTGCGGATCAGTGGGGGCGATGCAAACCGAACGACAGTAAAAAGTGGGGCCAATCGAGGCACATGTGATCCACATCTGTCACAGACGTCACACCGGTCCCGTCCGTGACCATCTGTGACCTATCTATGACGGGATCCGGGGTCGCCGTCACGTCACAGGGTGACGTTCTCCAGCATCTCGGTCACCAGCGCCGCGATCGGCGACCGCTCGCTGCGCGTGAGCGTGACGTGCGAGAACAGCGGGTGACCCTTGAGCTTCTCCACCACCGCGACCACGCCGTCGTGACGCCCCACCCGCAGGTTGTCGCGCTGGGCGACGTCGTGGGTGAGGACGACCTTGGAGTTGGCGCCGATCCGCGACAGCACCGTGAGCAGCACGTTGCGCTCCAGCGACTGCGCCTCGTCGACGATCACGAACGCGTCGTGCAGCGAGCGACCGCGGATGTGGGTCAGCGGCAGCACCTCGAGCATCCCGCGCTCGAGCACCTCGTCGATGACGTCTCGGGACGTCACCGCGCTGAGGGTGTCGAACACCGCCTGCGCCCAGGGGCCCATCTTCTCCGACTCCGAGCCCGGCAGGTAGCCGAGCTCCTGCCCGCCGACGGCGAACAGCGGGCGGAACACGACGACCTTCTGGTGCTGCCGGCGCTCCAGCACGGCCTCGAGCCCGGCGCACAGCGCGAGCGCCGACTTGCCGGTGCCGGCGCGGCCGCCGAGCGACACGATGCCGACCTCGGGGTCGAGCAGCATCTCGAGCGCGATCCGCTGCTCGGCGGAGCGGCCGTGGATGCCGAACGCCTCGCGGTCGCCGCGGACGAGGTGGACCTGCTTGTCGGGACCGATCCGGCCCAGCGCCGTACCGCGGTCGGACAGCAGCACCAGACCCGTGTGGCAGGGCAGGTCGCGCGCCGCCGCGAGCTCGAGGCTCCCGTCGTCGTAGAGCTCGTCGAGGTCGGCCGAGGTCACGTCGAGCTCGGCCATCCCGGTGTAGCCGGTGTCGGAGCTGCTGATCCCCTCGACGTGGTACTCCTCCGCCTGCAGCCCGACCGCGGAGGCCTTGATCCGCATCGGGAGGTCCTTGGAGACCAGCGTGACGTCGTTGCCCTCGTTGGCGAGGTTGCGCGCCACGGCGAGGATCCGGGTGTCGTTGTCGCCGAGCCGGAAGCCGGACGGCAGCGACTGGGGGTCGGTGTGGTTCAGCTCGACCCGGACCGTGCCGCCGTCGGGGCCCGCGGGGACCGCCTCGTCCAACCGGCCGTGGGAGACCCGCAGCTCGTCGAGCAGCCGCAGGGCCGACCGCGCGAAGAACCCGAGCTCGGGGTGGTGACGCTTGCCCTCGAGCTCGGTGATCACCACCACCGGCAGCACCACCTCGTGCTCCTGGAACCGGCGCAACGCGGCCGGGTCGGCGAGCAGCACGCTCGTGTCGAGCACGAACGTGCGGATGCCGCGCGGCGTGGACCGCGGCTGCTTCGCGATGCTGCGGGAGGCGGGCGCCTTGGACGTCTGGGCGGTCTTCTTGGCCGTGGTCGGCACGGTGTCACCCCTCACAGACCGGCGCGCGCACTCCCCTCGCCCGGTCCTCGGTCATTGCGTCGCGGACCGGGAAGAGCGTGGTGGACCGGAGTGCCGGCCCCCGAGCGCGCCGCTCCGCGGCGTCCCTCGGTCGTGAATCCTCACGAACTCTGCCTCCCAGCACGGTGAGCTTCCCCACTCGCCGTTACCGGAAAAGTACGCCGGAGGTCCCGCCGGTTCCCGCTCCGACACGCCCGAACGCAGGGTGACCGTCAGGTGACCGATCGAGTCGTGCCTGATGCGGGTCGAGTCGTGGGAAAGTTCCACGACTCGACCCGAATCAGGCACGATTCGGGCACGCCTCAGCTGCCGAACCGGCGCTCGCGCTGGGCGTAGGCCCGGATCGCGCGGAGGAAGTCGACCCGGCGGAAGTCGGGCCAGTAGGCCTCGCAGAAGTAGAACTCCGACCGGGCGCTCTGCCACAGCAGGAAGCCGCCGAGCCGTTGCTCGCCGGAGGTCCGGATCACCAGGTCGGGGTCGGGCTGGCCCTTGGTGTAGAGGTGGTCGGCGATGTGCTCGACGTCGAGGACCTGGGCGAGCTCCTCGAGGCTGGTGCCCTTCTCGGCGTGCTCGACCAGCAGCGACCGGACCGCGTCGGCGATCTCGCGCCGGCCGCCGTACCCGACGGCGATGTTGACCAGCAGCCCGTCGACGTCGCGGGTGCTGTCGGCCGCCTGCTTGAGGGTCGTGGACGTCGCCGACGGCAGCAGGTCGAGCGCCCCCACGGGGTGCAACCGCCAGCGCTGCTGCTCGGCGAGGGTGAGCACGGCCTCCTGGATGATCTCGAGCAGCGGCTCGAGCTCCTCGGTGCCGCGGTTGAGGTTGTCGGTCGAGAGGAGCCACAACGTCACGACCTCGACACCCACCTCCTCGCACCAGTCGAGCAGCGGCTCGATGTTCGCCGCGCCCGTCCGGTGGCCGTGGGCGGTGTCGCGCCCGACGGCCTTGGCCCACCGTCGGTTGCCGTCGAGCATGACCCCGACGTGCTTGGGGAGCTGGTCGGGAGGCAGTCGCCTTGACCACGCGCGCCTCGTAGGCCGGGTAGAGCCGGCGGCGCACCGCCTGCTTGGCCCGGCCCCATGTCGACACCACTCGATCGTAGCCGCGTGACCTCCGTCCCGATCGGCGGACGCGGCAGCCACTGGTCCCGTAGCGTTCCGGACATGAACGACGTCGTCCGGCACGGTCTCGACCAGCTCGCCGAGCTGGCCGACGAGATCAAGCCGCGGCTCCGTGGCTGGCTGCACCTCGTCAACGCGCCGCTCACGCTGGCCGCCGGCATCGTGCTGATCGCGCTGTCGCCGACCGCGCCCACCCGGATCGGCTCGGCGATCTACGCCGTGCTCGGCGCTGCTCCTCTTCACGGTGTCCGCGGTCTACCACCGGGGCCGGTGGTCACCGGGCGACGCACGACTTCCTCAAGCGGTTCGACCACGCGAACATCTTCCTGCTGATCGCCGGCTCCTACACGCCGTTCGCGCTGCTGCTCCTCGAGGGCACGACCCGCACCGTGCTGCTCAGCACCGTGTGGGCGGGCGCGGCGCTGGGCGTCGGGTTCCGGGTGCTGTGGGTCGGCGCGCCCCGCTGGCTGTACCTCCCGATCTACCTCGGCCTCGGCTGGGCGGCGGTGTTCTTCATCGACGACTTCGCCGCCGGCGCGGAGCGGCTCGGCGTCGGCATCGGCACCGCGGTGCTGGTGCTCGTCATCGTCGGCGGCGCGCTCTACACGCTCGGCGCCATCGTCTACGGCTTCAAGCGACCGGACCCGTGGCCGCACTGGTTCGGGTTCCACGAGATCTTCCACACCTTCACGATCCTGGCGTTCGTCAGCCACTACGTCGGCATCTCGCTGGCGACCTACGCGTTGCGGTGAGTCGGCTCACACCCGGCAACCGCGGGACCGGGTCGTTCGTCCTACCCCTGAGATGAACGACGACACCAGACCCTCCCCCGCCCGCACCATCGACCTCTCCCTCCCCCAGCTGATCGGCGGCTCCGTCGCCGCGGCGACCGCGGCCGCCCTGAGCACCCGGCTCGGCGTCGTCGGCACGATCGTCGGCGCCGGGTTCGCCAGCCTGGTCTCCGCCGTCGTGGCCGCGACCCTGGCCGGCTGGCTGCGGCGCGCGGGCGACCTGACCGTCCGGCGGGAGCCCACCCGCGCTCCGCTCGCTCGTGGTCGGGGCGGCCGCCGTCGTCCTGGTCGCCGTCGCGTTCAGCGCGGGCGTCGACCTGCTGACGCGCGACCTGCCACCGGACGCGTTCGCCTCGCGGCTCCTGGCTGAGCTCGGGCTCGACCGGGCGTAGCTACAGCGCGGCCGGGTCGGTGACCGGGCGCTCGCACACGAACCCCCGGCACACGTACGCCGCCGGCCGGCCGTCGACCGCCGACCTGCCCACCAGCAGCGGGATGTCCTCGCGCGACCCGTCCGCGACCACCACCACCGCGCCGCGGCGCCGGCGGGCGGCGAGCGCCAGCGCGTCGCGATCCTCTCCCGGCGGCCCGACCACCGCGATCTCCTCCGGCCCGTCGAGCATGGCGTGGGCGGCTGCCAGCGACCAGCCGGCGAACCGCGGCGCCCGCTCGGCGATCGTCGCGACGGTCGCGAGGGCCTGCTCGGCCGCGTCGCGGTGCCGCCCGGACCCGGTCAGGGCGGCGTACGTCGAGAGGGCGTGCACGGTCGACGACAGACCGCTCGGCGATGCGTTGTCGGTGGGGTCCCGCGGCCGCGCCACCAGCGCCTCGGCGTCGTCCGCGGTGTCGTGGAAGCCGCCGTCGTCGGCCCGGAACCGGGTGAGCGCCACCTCGAGCAGCTGATCCGCGAGTCCGAGCCACCGGGTGTCGCCGGTGGCCTGGAGCAGGTCCAGGAAACCCGCCGCGACACAGCCGTAGTCCTCGAGCACCCCGGCCGGAGCGCCCACCACCCCGTCGCGCGAGACCCGGCGGAGCCGGCCGTCGACCAGGTGCACGCGGGCGAGCAGGTCGCCGGCGGCGACCGCTGCCTCGACGTACGCGGGCCGGCCGAGGAGCGTGCCGGCCGAGCAGAGACCACTGAGCGCGAGGCCGTTCCAAGCGGCCACCACCTTGTCGTCGCGGGCCGGCCGCTCCCGTCGGTCACGGGCCGCCTTCAACGCCCGCCGCACGGCGTGCCACCGGTCGAGGTCGGCGGGGTCCTCGCGCAGCTGGAGCGTCGAGGCACCGTGCTCGAACGTGCCGGCGTCGGTGACCTCCAGCAGCGAGGCCGCCCACGGTCCGTCCTCCGGCCCCAGCACGTCGGTGAGCTGCTGCGGGGTCCAGACGTAGTAGGTGCCCTCGGCACCCTCGGAGTCCGCGTCGAGTGCGGACGCGAAGCCACCCTCGGCGGTGCGCAGCTCGGCGAGCAGGAAGTCGGCGATGCCCTGTGCCGCCCGGGCGCCGACCTCGGTGCCCCAGCGCGCGTAGACGCCGAGCAGCAGGGCGTTGTCGTAGAGCATCTTCTCGAAGTGCGGCACGACCCAGTCGGCGTCGACGCTGTAGCGCGCGAAGCCGCCGCCGAGCTGGTCGTGCAGGCCACCGCGGGCCATCGCCTCGAGCGTCCCGCCGGCCATCTGCCCGGCGGGGTCGGCGGGGTCGGCGGAGACCCGGAGGAGGAGCTCGACGACCATCGACGGCGGGAACTTCGGAGCGCCTCCGAAGCCACCGCGCTGGGCGTCGTACTCGCGAGCGAGCAGGTCGACCGCGCCCGCGATCGTCTCGGCGCCGATCGGCGCGGCCGCGCCCTCGGTGGTGCCGGTCAACGAGACGAGGTGGTCATGCAGCCTCGTCGCCACCCGGCGGACCTCGTCGGGCTGCCCGCTCCACGCGTCGGTGAGCGCGGCCAGGACCTGCCGGAAGCTCGGCTGCCCGTGCCGCGGCTGGTCGGGGTAGTAGGTGCCCGCGAAGAACGGGTTGCCGTCGTGGTCGAGGACGACGGTCATCGGCCAGCCGCCGTGGCCGGTCATCGCGGTGGTGGCGTTCATGTAGATCGCGTCGACGTCCGGCCGCTCCTCGCGGTCGACCTTGATGCTCACGAAGTGCTCGTTGAGGTACGCCGCCGTGGCCTCGTCCTCGAACGACTCGTGCGCCATGACGTGGCACCAGTGGCACGCGGCGTACCCGATGCTCAGCAGCACCGGGACGTTCCGGCGGCGGGCCTCGGCGAACGCGTCGTCGCCCCACTCCCACCAGTCGACCGGGTTGTCGGCGTGCTGGAGCAGGTACGGCGAGGTCGCACTCGCCAGGCGATTGGGCACCGGTCCCCCTCTGCTCACTGTCCGTGCCTCCATCGTGTCAGGTGGTGCCGCGCCGCTTCACGGGCGTACCGCCTCCGCGGGGGACGCACGCTGCTGGAGCGCGATCGCGACGGTCGCGGCCACGATGACCACGGCACCGACCCACTGCCGGGGGTCCAGGTGCTCCCCGACGAGGTGACCGGCCGCCACGCCGAAGACCGGGATGAGGGGGAGGAACACGGCCGCGAACGACGCCGTGACCTGCCGCAGCCCGGTCAGGAAGAACCAGAACCCGAGCCCGTAGTAGAGGACGCCGGACACCCCGGCGCCGAGCCAGGCTCCGCCGCCCAGTCCGCTGAGGTCCCAGCCCTGACCGCCGCCGACCTCGACGAGGCTCGCCAGGACGACGGCGAACGCGAGCGCGGCCCCCTGCTGGACGAGCACCACCGTCAGCGACGAGTCGTCCAGCAGCAGCCGCCGGGTCAGGACGGTGTAGAGAGCACAACACCCGACGGACACGAGGGTCAGCGTGATCCCGACGGCGTCGCCGGCCGCACCGGGCTCGTAGACGACCACCACCACGCCGGCGACGGCGACCGCGACCGAGGCCACGAGCACGGCCGGGACGCGCTCGCGGAGGAGCAGCACCGCCAGCAGCAGGATCCCGACCGGTTCGGTGGCCCACAGCAGGACGTAGAGGCTGGCGGTGATCGTGGTCAGCCCGACCAGGCCGAGCGCGTAGGCGAGGCCGGGGTTGAGCACGCCCAGGACCGCGAGCCTGCGGACCGGCGACGTCCACGCCCACGGCTCCCGGCGGGCGTGGGCGATGACGAGCAGGAGCGCGCAGCTGGTCGCGAGCTGGACCGGCAGCAGGGTCAGGGGGGCGACGTCGTCGACGACCTGCTTCGACACGACCGTGCCGAGGCCCCAGCACCCGGCCGCGGCGGTGAGGGCCGCCACCGCGCTGCGGGGGGCGCCCAGCCGGGTCATGGCCGCTCGCGGCGCGGCGGCCCCGCCGCTCCCAGCAGGACCGCCCCGAGGGCGGCGAGGACGGCGAGGACGAGGAACGCCCGGGCGTAGGAGCCGGTGGTCGCTGCGAGCAGGGCGCCGGCGAACGGTGCGAGCGCGGCGGCCGCGAGCGCGGGAGCCGTCAGCACGCCGTTGAGCCGGCCGTAGGACGACGGACCCCAACGGTCCGTGACCGCGGTCGCCTGGACCAGGGTGTAGAGGCCGCGGGCGAGGCCCAGCAGCATCCCGAGCCCGACCACCACGCCCGTCACCGGCGGCGCGACGGCGAAGCCCGCGGTGAACACCGCGACCGCGCCCACGACGACGACCCCGCGGGTGGTGACCCCCGTCGCGGCGGCGAACCGCGCGTAGCCGACCCGACCGAGCACCTGCCCGACGCCCCCGAGGCCCAGCACGACCGCCGCGGCGCGGGTGTCCATGCCCTGCTCGCGCAGCATCGGGACGAGGTTCACCACGACGGCGAACACGGACAGTGCCACGAGCGTGTTGGCCGCGGCGAGCATCACGAAGGGCCGCGAGGACACCACCCGTGCGCGCGGCACGCCGGTCGCGGCGGCGCCGGTGGGGTCCTCGGACCGCGGCCACGGTCGGCGGAGACCGCGCCAGTGCAGCGGCACGGTCACGACGGCGGCCACGACCAGCAGCACGACGTACGCCGTGCGCCAGCCCCAGGCCGCGTCGACGGTCGCCGCGAGCGGCGCGAACACCGTGCTGGCGAGGCCACCGGCGAGCGTGACGGTCGTCAGCGCGCGTACCCGGCGCTCGCCACCCCAGCGGGTCAACGCCGCGAAGGCGGGCGGGTACAGCGTCCCCGCCATCGCGGCACCGACCAGCACCCAGCCGACGTAGAAGACGAGGAGGGACGGCGCCGCGGCAACGGCCAGCATCCCCGGCACCGCGACCAGCGACCCGGCCGTCATCACCGCCCGCGGACCGTACGCGTCCAGGTGTCGGCCGACCCAGAGCCCGGCCAGTGCGCTGACGAGCTGGGCGGCCGAGAAGGCGCCGGTGACGGCCGTCGCGGACCACCCCGTGTCGGCGGTGATCGACGACTGGAGCGCGGCGAACCCGTAGTAGAGGCAGCCCCACGACACGATCTGGCTGACGCCGAGGACCGTGACGACCTGCCGCAGGGCCGGGCCGTCGAGCGCCGCGGGTACGGCGACCGCACCCCCGGCGCCGACGCCGAGTGTCACCGGGGCGCGGTGCCCAGGGTGACGAGCTCGGGCTCGCGCGCCGCCGGCGCGCCGCAGCAGCCGCCCGCCGCGCCGGCCGCGGGCGCGTCGAACGCGCCGGCGCCGTTGCACACGCCCGACTCGGGCAGCACGAGGTCGACCCGGTCGGCGGCCTCGAGGTCGCCGGCGAGCGCGGCCAGGACCGAGCGGACCTGCTCGAAGCCGGTCATCGCGAGGAAGGACGGCGCCCGGCCGTAGGACTTCATCCCCGCGAGGTAGAGGCCCGGCTCCGGCTGGGCCAGCTCGCGGTGACCGTGCGGGGCGACGTCGCCGCAGCTGTGGTGGTCGGGGTGGATCTGGTCGGCGAGCACCCGGGGAGACCCGAGGGCCGGGTCGAGGTCGAGCCGGACCTCCGACAGGAACCGGAGGTCGGGCCGGAACCCGGTCACGACCACGACCTCGTCGACGTCGCGGACCTCCCGTCCGTCCATCGAGACGACCGTCAGCCGCCCGTCCGGCTGCGGCCGGACCCGGCCCGCGCGGAACCCCGTCACCGTGGTGACGACGCCGCCCTCGGCTGCCTCACGTGCGGCCTGCCCCAGCCGGCCTCGCTCCACGAGCTGGTCGTTGTCGCCGCCGCCGAACGCGTCGCCGACGGCCGGCCGCCGTAGAGCCCAGGTGACCCGGGTCCCCGGTCGTTCGGACGCGAGCCGGGACAGGCCGACCAGCACCCCCTGCGCCGACGCGCCCTTGCCCGCGACGAGGACGTGCTTCCCGGCGTAGCGCGCCGCGACCGCGGGGTCGGCCAGGTCGGGGATGCCGTAGGCGATCCGGTCGGCGTGCTCGCGCTCGCCGAGCGCGGGATAGCCGTCCGCGCCGAGCGGGTTCGGCTGCCGCCACGTGCCCGAGGCGTCGACCACGGCCCGCGCCAGGAGCCGCTCCGGACCCGTCTGCGTGTCGAGGTGTACCGCGAACGGGTCCTCCTCACGGCCGAGATCGACCAGCAGGTCGCGGCTCGCGCGCGCCACGCCCACGACCTCGGCGCCGTAGCGGACGCTCCCCTGGGGGTGGGCCGCGAGCAGGTCGGCGAGCGGCTGGAGGTACTGCTCACGCCACTCGCCGCCGGTCGGGTAGGCGTCATCCTCGGGTGCCGTCCAGGTGCCCGTCGCCGCCAGCAGCCGCCGGGCGGCCGGGTCGACCAGCTCGCGCCACGCGGAGAACAGCCGGACGTGGGCCCAGTCGCCGACAGCCGCACCGGCGTCGGGCCCGGTCTCCAGGACCACGAAGTCCAGTCGGCGCTCGGCGGCATGAGCGGCGGCGGCGAGTCCGATGGGACCGGCGCCGATGATGGCCACGGGGTGGTTCACGAGAGTCTCCGTCCAGTTGATCGATGTTGATCGATGTAGATGTCCAGAACTGTATCGAGGGACATCGATGAACACAAGGTATGCTGCGGACATGCCTGCCACCCGGACCGTCCCGGCCCCCGTCGAAGCCCGGTCGACGCTGCCGCTGATCCAGCCCGACCCGGGCTCGCTGTCGAAGGCGCAGGCGGAGGACTACGCCGAGTGGTTCTCCGTGCTCTCCGACCCGACCCGGGTCCGGCTGCTGCACGTGCTCTCGACCTCGACGTCCGGTGCGCTCAAGGTCGGCGACCTCGCGCAGCGGCTCGGCGTCAGCCAGTCGACCTGCTCCCACCACGTCGAGCTGCTGCGCAAGGTCGGCTTCGTCGTCGTCGACAGGGTCGGCAACGCGTCGATGGTCTCGGTCAACGCCGCCTGCTGCACCGGCCTGCCGCACGCCGCCGACGTCATCATGGGCACCCTCGCGTCACAGCCCTGCTGCCCCACGGACCTGCCCGTCGACGTCGCGGTCCGCCCCGTCGCCGACGCCGACCTCGCCCGGGTGCGGGCCATCTACGCCGAGGGCATCGCGACCCGCAACGCCACGTTCGAGACGAGCGTCCCCGCCGCGGAAGAGCTGCGCGACCGCTGGTTGCCCGGGCTCGCCTGGGTCGCCGTCCTCGACGGCGACGTCGTGGGGTGGACCGCCGTGACGCCGGTCTCGACCCGGGAGTGCTACGCCGGCGTGGGCGAGACCACCGTCTACGTCGCCGAGACCGCTCGGGGCCGCGGCGTCGGGAAGGCGCTGCTCCACACCCAGGTCAACGCAGCCGACGCCGCCGGGCTGTGGACCCTGCAGACCTCGATCTTTCCGGAGAACCGGGCCAGCCTGGCCCTGCACCGCTCCGCCGGCTACCGGACGCTCGCGGTCCGGAGCCGGATCGCGCAGCTCGACGGCGTGTGGCGCGACACGGTGCTCATGGAACGACGCAGCGAGCGCACGTGACGGGCCGCGGCCGGCCGGCCGGTCACGTCGTCGGCCAGGTCGTCGCGTGGCGCTCGAACTGCTCGCCGGTCTGCACGGGGACGACGCAGAACACCAACCCGCCCGGGTCGGTCAGGACCGTGTAGCCCTCGCGCTGCTCGAGCACGGTCGCGCCGAGCCCGACCACGCGGGCGACCTCGGCGGCGACGTCGTCGGTCTCGAGGTCGAGGTGGACCCGAGCCGGCGTGCCGGCTCCGGTGCGCTGGAGCTCCAGCAGCTCGCCGCCACCGAGCGGGACGAGCGACTCGTAAGGGTCCCCCGGCGACGGCCCGTCGGCACTCCCCCGGTCGGACCCGGTGACCCCGGCCCAGAAGGACGCGGCTGCGTCGTAGGACTCCGCGGGGTGGTCGACGAGGAGCACGCCGATCCGGCTGCGGTGCATGCCGAGAGCCTACGACGAGCCGGTGGGCGTGGAGCCCGCCCTCGGGCGGTGCTTGAATCGGGTCATGAACTCCGAGGCCTGGGACGAGCGGTACGCCGCGACCGAGCTGGTGTGGTCGGCGGAGCCGAACCAGTTCGTGGCGGCCGAGTGCGCCGACCTCGCGCCCGGGCGAGCGGTCGACCTCGCCGCCGGCGAGGGCCGCAACGCGATCTGGTTGGCCGGGCGCGGTTGGCAGGTGACCGCGGTCGACTTCTCGCAGGTCGCGCTCGACAAGGGCCGGCGGCTCGCCACCGCGACCGCGCCCACCGGGTCGCTCGAGTGGGTGTGCGCGGACGCGACGGCGTGGACCGGATCGGCCTATGACCTGGCGGTCGTCGCCTACCTCCAGCTGCCGGCTTCGGAGCGTCGGGCGGCCGCGCGTGGCGCGGTCGAGGCGCTCGCGCCCGGCGGGACCCTGCTGTGGGTGGCTCACGACTCGAGCAACCTCGTGGAGGGCACCGGCGGGCCGCAAAACCCGGACGTGCTGATGACGGCGGCCGACGTGGTGGCCGACGTCGAGGACCTCGAGGTCGAGGTGCTCCGTGCGGAGCGGGTGGCCCGCGTCGTACCGCCGTCGGGCGAGCACCGCGGCGAGCCCGACCGCACCGCGTGGGACTGCCTGGTCCGGCTGGTCCGCGCCTGAGGCACTCAGACCTTGCGCCACCGGAACGTGGCGCTGTGGAGCCGGTGGTCGCTGACCGTGACGTCCTGCGCCCGGTAGTCGCGCCAGCCGAGCTGGCCGTCACCCATCAGCCAGTCGACGTACGACGGGTCGGGCGGCGTGCACCCGGCGTCGGTCACCGATCCCCCGTTCGCGGCCCGCGCGCCGGTCCGGCGGGCGACCCTGCAGAACCACTCGCGCCGCTCGTTCGCGTCGCCGAGGACCAGGACCGGTCCGCCGCGCTCGCGGAGCCGGCGGAACAGCCGGACCTCCCTGCGGGTCGCCGAGTCGCGGTCGGCTTCCTGGGTCGAGCGGGGAGTTGTGGACGTCGATCACGAAGATCCGGCGGCCGGTCGCCTCGTCGCGCAGCCGCACCCACGGCACCGGCCGCTGCTGGTTGCTGAACGTCGTCGTGATGCTGCCGGTGTCGACCAGGTCGAAGCGGTGGCGCAGCCACGCGATCTGCAGCCGCAGTCCCCCCGGGCCGAGGTTCTCGTTGGGCCAGAAGCGGTAGCGGGGCAGGTGCACCTTCAGCCGGCGCAGCTGGTCGTCCTGCACCTCCTGGAGCGCGATCACCTTGAGCTCCTGGCGCCGGATCAGCCGGGCGGTCCGGACGGTCCGCCTCTTGTCACCGCGCCTGGTGTGCTGGCTGCCGAGGACGTTGAGTGTCGCGACCGAGAACGTCCGGTCGACGCGCTGCCGGTCGCCCTGCAGCACCTCGTCGACCGGGTCAGCAGGGGACGCGGGCGCCACCCCAAGGGTCGTGGCCAGCAGGAGCCCGGTGAGCGAGGCGGACGCCGACGCGGGGGTCACTCGTCGTCGTGGCATCGGACCACCATACGGAAGTGGCGGACGGGGCGCGTGGGACCCGGGCTCCGCATCTCAGTCGGTGGGGTCCCGGCGGTCCTCGGGCTCGACGGGGTCGTCGCCGTAGACGCCGGCGTCCTTGGCCGCCTGCGCCTTCCGCAGCTGCTTCACGAGGCTGAACGCGAGGAGCACGACGGCGACCGCAAGCCCCAGGAAGATGAACAGTGCGACGTACCCCGCCTTCACGTCCTCCGGCTCCGGGCCCTCGATCAGGCCCTCCGAGAGCGGGACCAGCGCCGACGCCAGCGCAGTGGTGAGCAGCATGGTCCCAGTGTCCCAGGTGGCCGCGGTCAGGCCGGGGCCGGGATGCCCGCGAACAGGTCGTCCTCCGGGGTCGGTGCCTCGACGTGGGAGACCACGAGCTCGAAGTCCTCCGTCGGCCAGACCTTCTCCTGGAGCTCGCGCGGGATCGCGAACCAGGGGCCGTCGGGATCGATCTGGGTCGCGTGTGCCAGCAGCGCCTGGTCGCGCACCCCGAAGTACTCGCCGCACGGGACCCGCGTGGTGATCCGGGCGTCCCACTCGGGCTCCGGCTTCCACTCCTCCAGGCGCTCGGCCCACGGCGACTCGAGCCCGTGCTCCAGCATGGCGTCGTGGAGCGCCTGCATCCGCGGCCGGTTGAAGGAGTGGTGGTAGTACAGCTTCAGGGGCTGCCACGGCTCCCCCGCGTCGGGGTAGCGAGCCGGGTCCCCCGCCGCCTCGAAGGCGGCCACCGACACCCGGTGACAGGCGATGTGGTCGGGGTGCGGGTAGCCGCCGCGCTCGTCGTAGGTCGTGACGACGTGTGGCTTGAAGTCGCGGATCAGCCGCACCAGCCGCTCGGCGGCCTCCTCGACCGGCACGAGGGCGAAGCAGCCCTCCGGCAACGGAGGCTTGGGGTCGCCCTCGGGCCAGCCGGAGTCGACGAAGCCCAGCCAGTCCTGCCGTATCCCCAGGATGTCGCGCGCCCGCTCCATCTCCTGGCGCCGGACCTCGGAGATGTTCGCGAGGATGTCCGGGCGGTCCATCTTGGGGTTGAGGATCGAGCCGCGCTCGCCACCGGTGCACGTGGCGACGTGGACGTCGACGCCCTCCGCGACGTAGCGGGCGGTCGAGGCCGCGCCCTTGCTCGACTCGTCGTCGGGGTGGGCGTGCACGTGCATCAGCCGGAAGCCGGTCCGGGGGCGCTGCTCCATGGCCCGAGTTTAGGTGTGAGGATCGGGCCATGACGGACCTGGCCGAGCGCTACGGCGCCCCGTCGCCCGGACGCCGGCGGGTGGTGACCGTCCTGGTCGCGGCGGTGGCCGTGGTGTTCCTGGCCTGGCTGGCGTGGACCGCGGTGTTCCACGCGAGCCCGCTGGTCGAGTCCGAGCTCACGTCGTACGACGTCGTCGACGACGGGTCGGCGTCAGCAGTCGTGTCACCGTCTCGCTGGCCGCGGACGTGGTCGCGAGCTGTCGGATCCGGGCGTTCGCGGACGACCACACCACGGTCGGCGAGATCGCGTTCGAGCCGGTCGACGGCCGCAACGAGGTGACCGTGCGGACCGAGCGGCGCGCGACGTCGGTGACCCTCCTGGGCTGCACCGCGCCGGACCAGCCGCGACCCCGCTGAGGGTCGGTCACGCCCCGCTCGACCTGCGTCCGCGGCACGAGTTGCTAAAGTGATCAGCGATCACCCCGCAGGGCATCCCGACGCTGAGGAAGCGCCCGGCGGGTTTTGCTTTGTTTCACGCAGGAGTTGACGCACCCATGACGCAGTCCGCACAGCCGACCTCGGTCTGGCTCACCACGACGACGTTCGACCGCCTCACGGCGGAGCTCGAGGACCTGCGCGGTCCCCAGCGGCAGGAGGTCATCGAGCGGATCAGTGCTGCCCGCGACGAGGGTGACCTGAAGGAGAACGGCGGCTACCACGCCGCCAAGGACGAGCAGGGCAAGATCGAGGCCCGGATCCTCCAGCTCGAGGAGATGCTGCGCACGGCCGTCACGGACGTGTCCGACGACGACGGGGTGGTCTCCCCGGGCAAGGTCGTCACCTACCGCTTCGTCGGAGACGACGAGGACGAGGTGTTCCTGCTCGGCGCCCGCGAGATCGACGACGACCACGACATCGCGTCGTGTCGCCGCAGGCGCCGCTCGGCGCCGCGATGCTCGGCGCCGCCGAAGGGCTCGACGATCGACTTCGAGGCCCCCAACGGCAAGACCCTGAAGATCGAGATCGTCGACGCGGTCCCGTTCGAGGAGTGACCCGGCGCCGGTCACTGCTGGACGCTGTAGCCGCGCTCGCGCAGCCGCGCGACGACCTGCTCGGCGTGCGGCTCGCCGCGGGTCTCCATCTGGATCCGGACCTCGACCTCGTCGAGCGCGAGGTTGGCCGAGATCCGCTCGTGGCTGATCTCCAGGATGTTGGCGCCGGCCTCGCCGAGCTCGGTGATCAGCCGCGCCAGCCCGCCCGGGACGTCGGGGATGCACACCCGCAGGTAGAGGTAGCGGCCGGCGGAGGCCATGCCGTGCCGGATCACCTTCCCGAGCAGCAGCGGGTCGATGTTGCCGCCCGAGAGCACGGCCACCGTCGGGCAGCCGAACGCCGTGGGGTCGTCGAGCAGCGCCGCGACCGCGGCCGCGCCGGCCGGCTCGACCACCATCTTCGCCCGCTCGAGCAGCGCCACCAGGGCGCGTGACAGCGACTCCTCGGACACGGTGACGATCTCGTCGACGTACTGCTCGACGAAGGCGTACGTCACGTCGCCCGGCAGCCCGACCGCGATGCCGTCGGCCATCGTCTGCATCGACTCCAGCGCCACCGGGGCTCCCGCGGCCAGCGAGCCCGGGAACGCCGCCGCGCCCTCGGCCTGCACGCCGACGACCCGGACGTCGGGCCGCGACTGCTTGATCGCGATCGCGATCCCGGCGAGCAGCCCGCCGCCGCCGGTCGGCACCACCACGGTGGACACGTCGGGCGCCTGCTCGAGGATCTCGAGCCCGCAGCTGGCCTGGCCGGCCACGATGTCGAGATGGTCGAACGGGTGGATCAGCACCGCACCCGTCGCGTCGGAGAACTCGCGGGCCGCGGCGAGCGCGTGCTCGAGGTAGCGGCCGTGGAAGACCACGTCGGCGCCGTACCCGCGGGTCGCCTTCTCCTTCGGGATCGGCGCGCCCTCGGGCATGAAGACGGTCGCCTTGATCCCGAGCATCTGCGCGGCCAGCGCGACGCCCTGCGCGTGGTTGCCGGCCGAGGCCGCGACCACCCCGCTCGCGCGCTCGGCCTCCGACAGCCGTGACATCCGCACGAACGCGCCGCGCGCCTTGAACGACCCGGTGCGCTGGAGGTTCTCGCACTTGAGGCTGACCGGCCCGCCCGCGAGCGCGGAGAGCCACCGTGACTCCTCCATCGGGGTCCGTACGGCGACGCCCTTCGAGGAGCTCACGGGCGGCCCGGAGGTCGTCAGGCGTCAGGTCGGTCACCGGACTCTCCTTCCCCGGGCTCGTCGGGCGCGGCCTCTGCCGCGGCCACCTCGACCCGATCCTCCTCCAGCTCCAGCTCGGGGTCGTCGGACCCCACCTCGGTGTGGGACGCCAGGTGCTGCACGACCGCGTTGAGCGAGGCGGCCAGCGGGACCGCGATGAGGGCGCCGACGATGCCCGCGGCCAGCACGCCGCAGCCGATCGCGAGGATGACGCCGAGCGGGTGGAGCGAGACGAACCGGCCCATCAGGAACGGCTGCAGCACGTGTCCCTCGATCTGCTGCACCAGGACGACGCCGCCGAGCATCAGCAGCGCGGTGATCGGTCCCTGGTCGACCAGCGCCACCAGCACCGCGACCGAGCCCGCCACCGTCGCTCCCACCATCGGCACGAACGCGCCGAGGAACACCAGCACGCCGATCGCGAGCACGAACGGGACGCCGAGGACGACGGCGACGAGCATGATCCCGATCGCGTCGACCGCCGCCACCAGCACCGTGGCCCGGACGAACTTCGTGAGGCTGCTCCAGGCGACCCACCCGCTGTCGTCCATCCGCTGGCGCGCTGCACGGGGAGCGAGCCGCACGGTCCAGGCCCAGATCCGGCCGCCGTCGGCGAGGAAGAAGTACGTCGAGAAGAGCACGATGAAGAAGCCGGCGACGGCATGCCCGAGGGCCGTCCCCAGCTCCGCGGTGCGCGACAGCACCCCGCCCTCGGCCGTGCTGTCGGTGATCGCGTCCTGCATGGCCGCGAGCGCGTCGTTGATCTGGGTGTCGCTCGCGTTGAGCGGACCGTTCTTCAGCCACTCCCGGATCTGCTCGATGCCCTGCACGACCGAGTCCGCCAGGTCGGACGCGCCGTTGGCGACCTGCGCGCCGACGAACGTCAGGAGCAGCGCCACCGTGGCGATGCCGGTCGAGCACCACGAGGCCGGCTCCGAGCGCGCGGGGCACGCCGAGGTCGTGGAGCCGGCGGACGAGCGGGCCGACCAGGGCCGAGATGAGGAGGGCGATCGCGACCGGGACCGTGATCACGGCGAAGAACGCGAGCAGCCAGAGGATCGAGGTAGCCGGCGGCGGCGATGACCAAGAACCGCCAGGACCAGGCGGCGGCGAGGTCGACGCCGTAGGGCACCTGCGCCTTGGCCAGGTTGGTGGTGCCGGCCTCGATCGGCGGCGGCTCGGCGCGGCGCTCGGCCCGCGACATGGCCCACTGGTGGGCGAACCGCTCGGCGAACCGCTGCTGCTCGCTCTGCTCCGGCTCGCTCGTCACGGGGCTCAGGCTACTTCGCGCCCGCGATGGCGCTCGCCAGGCGCTGCGACAGCTCGTACGCGGCCTCCGGGTGTGGCACGGCGAGCAGCCCGATCGCGCAGAGTGCGTAGTCGTGGTCGACGACCACGCGGGGCGACGCGCGGCAGCTGCCAGCCGCCCTCCACGTCGGCGCCGACGCTGCCCGCCAGCACCCGGGCGGCGACGCCGGGTCGACCGTTGCGCAGCACGCCGCCCGAGCCGATCAGCAGGTCGACCTCGCGCAGGTCCTTCCCGCTCCGCTCGACCACCCGGCCCTCGGGGCTGACCACCACCCGCGAGCGGCCGGCGTGCCGGCGCAGCGCGAGGTCGACGGCGGCGCGCGCGATCTGCTCGTCGATGTCCGCCTGCCGCTCGTCCTCGGGCAGGTAGCCGGGCTGCTCCTTGCGGCGGCTCGCCTCGGCCGCGAGGTCGGTGAGCCCGGCCGCCTCGACCGTCGACAGCGCCGACCAGCGCATGCCGAGGTCGCCCTCGACCGTCCGGGTGACCGGGGTGACGGCCACGACCTCGCGCGAGAGCCCGGCGTCCTCCGGGTCGAGCGCGACCACGCTGTGCACGTCGGTCGTGGCGCCGCCGACGTCGACGACCGCCACGTCCCCGGCTCCGGGCCGGTCCTCGCCGAGCCCGCGCGCGAGCAGCTCGACGCCGGCCAGCACGAGGTCCGGCGTGGCGCCGCGGACCATCGCCCGGAAGGCGTCGCTGGCGCTGAGGTGCTTGCCGCCGATCACGTGCGCGAGGAACATCTCGCGGATCGCCGCCCGGGCGCTCTCCGGCGCCAGCACGCCGATCCGCGGCACCACGTTGTCCGCCAGCACGTGACGGCGCACCGCCGTCGGTCAGGAGGGTCGCGACCTCGCCGTGGGCCTCGACGCTGCCCGCGACGACGACGGGCCCGGTCCAGCCGGCCGCCACCAGGTCGCGGGCGCCCTCGACCAGCGACTCGGCGTTGCCGCCGTCGGTGCCGCCGGTCAGGAGCACGACGTCGGCCTCGAGCCCGGCGAGGGCGGCCAGCTCGTCGCCGCGACCGAACACGCCGACCACCTTGCCGCCACTCGACAGCGCCACCCGGCGGCCGGCCTCGGCGGTCACCAGCTCCTCGTTGCCGACCACCGCGATCCGCAACCCGCCGCCCGCACTGGAGCAGGCGAGCACCTCGGCAGTCGCGGCCCGGGCGTCCTGCTCCAGCAGCGCGTCGCGGCACGCGGCGTACCCGTCGAGGACGTCGGTGCCGATGGTGGTGGGGTGGCTCGCCGAGGCGACGATCCTGCCCTCGGTCAGGTCGACCAGCGACGCCTTCGTGAACGTCGAGCCGAAGTCGACGCAGAGGGCGACCTCAGCCACCGAGCGCACGGTCGAGGTCGGCGAGCAGGTCGTCGGCGGTCTCGATCCCGACGCTGAGCCGGACCAGGTCCGCCGGGACCTCCAGGTCGGTGCCCGAGACGCTGGCGTGGGTCATCCGGCCGGGGTGCTCGATCAGGCTCTCGACCCCGCCGAGGGACTCGCCGAGGATGAACACGCGGGTCCGGTCGCACACGGCCAGCGCCTCCGCCTCGCCGCCCGCGACGCGGAACGACACCATCCCGCCGTACCGCCGCATCTGCCGGCTCGCGACCGCGTGGCCGGGGTGCTCGGGCAGGCCGGGGTAGATCACGTCCGTGACGGCGTCGTGCCCGGCGAGGAACTCGACGACCCGCTCGGCGTTGTCGCAGTGGCGGTCCATCCGGACGCCCAGCGTCTTGAGGCCGCGGTGCGTGAGGAAGCAGTCGAAGGGACCGGCGACCGCGCCGATGGCGTTCTGGTGGAAGCCGATCCGCTCAGCCAGCTCGTGGTCGCGCACGACCAGCGCCCCGCCGACGACGTCGGAGTGGCCGCCGACGTACTTGGTCGTGGAGTGCACGACGACGTCCGCGCCGAGCGTGAGCGGCTGCTGGAGGTACGGCGTGGCGAACGTGTTGTCGACGACCAGCAGCGCGCCCGCGTCGTGGGCCACCGCGGCGAGCGCCTCGAGGTCGGCCACGTTGAGGAGCGGGTTCGTCGGCGTCTCCACCCAGACGAGCTTCGTCTCGCCCGGCCGGATCGCGGCCCGGACCGCGTCGACGTCCGACACCGGGGCCGGCGTGTGCGCCAGTCCCCAGGGCCGCTCGACCTTGTCGAAGAGCCGGAACGTGCCGCCGTACGCGTCGTCGGGCAGCACCACGTGGTCGCCCGGTCCGCACAGGCCGCGGACCAGGGTGTCCTCGGCTGCGAGGCCGGACGCGAACGCGAACCCGCGCTCGCCGTCCTCGATCGCCGCCAGCGCGCCCTCGAGGGCGGTCCGGGTCGGGTTGGCCGAGCGGCTGTACTCGTAGCCGCCGCGCAGCCCACCGACGCCGTCTTGCTTGTAGGTCGAGGTCGCGAAGATCGGCGGGATCACGGCACCGGTCGTGGGGTCCGGCTCGTAGCCCGCGTGGATCGCCCGGGTCTCGAACCCCGACTTGTCGGCATGCTCCTGGTTCACGTCCGCACCCTACTCAGCCGGGCATGCGGCCCCGGTCCTGGGTAACGGTGCCGGAGCTGCGCTTCCACCCCCGTGCAACGGGGTGGAAGCGCACCCGGAGCACCGTTAGCCACCGCGGCAGACCGGGAAGGTTGGGTGGCGCCCGGTTGTTGGACATGCTGGAGGCACACCGACCAACCTCCGAGGAGGAGCACCCGATGTTCGGACTGGGCCGCAAGACCGAGATGGTGACCCCGGAGCAGGCGCTCGCCGGCCGCGACACACGACCCTGGCAGCTCGGCGAGCACGTCGTGCTGAAGACCCCGGTCGTCAGCGACGAGGTGCCCGCGGGCCACGAGGTCGCGATCTTCGGGCTCGGCTGCTTCTGGGGCGCCGAGGAGATCTACTGGCAGCTGCCGGGCGTCTGGTCGACGTCGGTCGGGTACGCCGGCGGCGTCAGCCCGCACCCGACGTACGAGGAGGTCTGCAGCGGCCGGACCGGCCACACCGAGGCGATCCGAGTCGTCTTCGACCCGGCCGTCGTCTCCTACGCCGACCTCGTGAAGCGCTTCTTCGAGGTTCACGACCCCACCCAGGGCATGCGCCAGGGCAACGACGTCGGCACCCAGTACCGCTCCGCGATCTACTGGACGACGCCCGAGCAGGAGCAGACCGCGCGCGAGCTGACCAAGGTGTACGGCGACGAGCTGGCCCGCCGCCGGCTCGGCGACATCACGACCGAGATCCGGCCGGCCTCCGAGACGCCCTACTTCTACGCCGAGGACGCCCACCAGCAGTACCTCGCCAAGAACCCGTTCGGCTACCGCTGCCACGCCAACACTGGGGTGAAGTTCCCCGGTTGAGGCGTCGATCGGGCGCCTGCTCGCTCGTCACTAGGGTGACGACGGACACCGGGTCCGTCCGAGCAAGGGAGCAGGGATGGCGCAGTACCTCATCTACTTCAACCAGCAGTGGGTCGGCGACCACCCGGACGACTGGTGGCGCACCCGCGTCGAGCCGTCGATGGCGGTGATGCGGGAGATGGAGGCGCAGGGCGTGCTCGTCTTCGCCGGCGGGCTCGAGGAGGAGGACGGTCCGGTCCACGCGGCTGACGCGACGAGCGGCGAGATCGTCGTCACCGAGGGCCCCTTCGTCGAGCACACCGAGTTCCTCGGCGGCCTGACGATCATCGACGTGCCGGACGAGGAGACCGCGAAGTACTGGACGGGCCGGGTCGCGGAGGGGTGCGGCTGGCCGCAGGAGCTCCGCAGGTTCAAGCCGATCCCCGGGTCGGGCTGAGGCTCACTCAGCCGAGCAGCCCGTCGACGTCCGGCAGGTCCTGGAACGCCGTGAACGTCCCGCTCCCGGCGATCTCACGGGCCGCGGTGAGCCAGCCGCCCCAGGCCGTGCGCGCGAGGGTGCCGCCGACGCTGATCCGGCGTACGCCGATCGCGGCGGCCTCGGCGGACGTGGTGAACGGGGCGTTGACGAGCAGGTTCACGGGCGTCGGGGCGACGGCGGCGACGATCGCGACCGCCTCCTCGACCGTGCCCAGCCGCGGCGCGTAGAGGCAGTCGGCGCCGGCCTCGGCATAGGCCTGCAGCCGGCGGATCGTCTCGGCGAGGTCGGGGCGTCCGACGACGAAGCCCTCGGAACGGCCGGTGAGGAGCACGCGGGTCCCGCTGTCGTCGATCGCCTGCCTGGCGGCCCGCACCCGGTCGACGGACAGCTCGAACGCGAGCAGCGGGTCGCCCGGGTCGCCCGACGAGTCCTCGATCGAGAGCCCGGCGATCCCGGTCGCGACGGCGAGCGTCACGTTCGCGGCGACCCCCTCGGGGTCGACCGCGTGGCCGCCCTCGAAGTCGGCGTTGACCGGGACGGCGACGGCCGAGGAGATCGTCTGCGAGGTGCTCGAGCACCTCGGGCAGGGTGGCCTGCGTGTCGGGACGGCCGAGCGTCCAGGCGAACCCGGCACTGGTGGTCGCCAGGGCCGGGAAGCCGAGCTGCTCGAGGGCTCGCGCGCTGCCGACGTCCCAGGGGTTCGGCATCACGAAGCACCCGGTGCCGTGCAGCCGGTGGAACTCGTCGACCCGGTCGGCCTGCGCGTCCATGTCACACCTCGTCGTGGTTGGGAGCCTGGCACCTCCAGTCTCGCGCCCGAGGCGGGCGGCGTGCCAGACCGTGCCAGGCCGGTTACCAAACCGTCACCCGGCGGCGCTGGCATCCGGGGCGGGCCCGGCCTACGGTCATCGGACCGCACGATCCCGAGGGGGGAATCGCATTCATGAAGAAGTTGATGGGCGGCCTGGTCGCCATCGTCAGCGGCGCCGCACTGGTCGCCCAGACCGTGCCGGCGCAGGCCATCGTCGGTGGCGCACCCGACGCGGGTGAGCACCCGTACGTCGGCCAGCTGCTGTTCTACGTGCCGGACGCGGTCGACCCGCGCTTCGACGAGCCGGGAGCCTGGTTCAACTGCACCGGCACCCTGATCGACGCCGACACGGTCGTCACCGCCGGCCACTGCACGTACGCCGTCGGCACCGAGGGCGAGCTGCCTCCGGACCCGCTGCACGGCGGGACCGACGTGTGGTTCACCGTGAAGGGGGCGGCCGACTACTCGATCCTGCCGCCCAGCGCCGACTTCATCCCCGACCGCAACCCCGAGCGGTACGACGCCTACGCGGCGGCGCTCGACGCCAGCCCCAAGTGGGCCGAGGCGGAGATGACGTTCACGCACCCGGAGTACGTCGACGCGGCGTTCCTGCTCCACGACCTCGGCGTGGTCAAGCTCAGCGAACCGATCCAGCGATCGGAGTACGGCGCGCTCCCGGAGCCGGACTACCTCGACACCTACTACACCAAGAAGGCCAAGCAGCGCGGTCTCTTCGAGTCGGTGGGCTACGGCCTGGAGGCGAGTGGACCGAAGTTCTCCTTCGGCGGAGACACCCGCCGCAAGGCCGACCGCAAGCTCGTGAGCTTCAAGGGCGCCTACGGCCTGAAGGACATCGCGGTGAAGTTCTCGCACAACACCGGCGGGACCTGCTTCGGCGACTCGGGAGGCCCGACGTTCGACATCACCACCCCGGCGATCGCGTCTCAGAACATCATCGTGGCGGTGACGTCGTTCGGCCAGAACTACAACTGCAACGCGAGCGGCAGCTACCGGATCGACCAGCCGGACGACCTGGCGTTCCTGGCCGACCCGGCCGGCGCGTACTGAGCCGCCCGGACAGCCGAACCGACCGACGCCGGCGTCAGGTCCGGTGGCCACCCGCCAGTGGCTTGCTGAACCAGACGTCGGCGTCGGCGTTCCCGTTGTAGTCGGGCACCCGCTCGTACCCCCGGGACTCGTAGAGTCCCACCGCCGTCGTCAGGGAGCTGTTGGTGTCCAGCACCGCACACCGTCGCCCGCTCGCGACGATCTGCTCCTCGAGGTGGGCGAGCAGCGCCGCCGCGAGGCCCCGGCCGCGCGCCTCGGGCGCGACCCACATCCGCTTGATCTCACCGCGCTCGTCGTCGAGGAACTGCACCGCGCCGCAGGCGAGCGGCGCGTCGTCGGCACCCGCCAGCACGAAGACGCCGCGCGGCGGTGCGTACGCCGTCGCGGCGTCGTCCAGCGCCGTCCCGACCTCGAAGCCGAAGGCGGCTCCGATCTCGGCGAAGTACTCCGCCATGGCCCGCTGGGCACCCCCGGACGCGGGGTCGACCACGTGGAACTCCGGCACGCCGTCATCCTCTCACCGCGGGTCAGGGAGACTGGACGCGTGATCGACCTCCCACGCAAGGCAGCCGCGCGCACTGCGCGGCTCGCCGCCCTGCCCCTCGGGTACGCCGGGCGGCAGGCGGTCGGCCTCGGCCGGCGGCTCGGCGGCACGCCGGCGGACGTGGTGCTGACCGGGGTCCAGCAGCGGACGGCCGAGCAGCTGTTCCGCACCCTCGGGGAGCTCAAGGGCGGCGCGATGAAGTTCGGCCAGGCCCTCAGCGTGCTGGAGGCCGCCCTGCCCGACGACGTGATCGCGCCGTACCGCGAGCACCTCACCGCCCTGCAGGACTCCGCTCCCCCGATGCCGACCCAGACCGTGCGCGAGCAGCTGGCCCGCTCGCTGGGCGACGACTGGCGCGAGCGGATCACCTGGCTCGACGGTGCCCCGGCCGCCGCCGCCAGCATCGGCCAGGTCCACCGCGCCCGGTGGAACGACGGTCGCGACGTCGCGGTCAAGGTGCAGTACCCCGGCGCCGGCGAGGCCCTCATGTCCGACCTGCGCCAGCTGGCGAGGGTCGCCCGCGGCGTCGCACCGGTGTTCCCCGGGCTCGACATCAAGCCGCTCGTGGAGGAGATCCAGGCGCGGGCCTCCGACGAGCTGGACTACCGGCTCGAGGCCGAGGCGCAGTCGGCGTACGCCGAGGCGTTCGCCGGCGACCCCGAGATCACCGTGCCCGGCGTGGTCGCGGTGGGCGAGCAGGTGCTGGTCACCGAGTGGCTCGAGAGCCCCCACTCGCTGGCACACGTGATCCGGCACGGCAGCCAGGAGGAGCGCGACCACTATGGCCGGATCTTCGTGACGTTCCTCTTCGACGGCCCGACCCGGACCGGCATGCTCCACGCCGACCCCCACCCGGGCAACTTCCGGATCGTGCCCGGACCCGACGGGGCTCCCGGCCGGATCGGGGTGCTCGACTTCGGGGCCGTCGCGCGGCTGCCGGATCGCGGGCTGCCGTCCGCGATGGGGCGGCTGATCCGGCTCGCGCTCGACGACGGGGCCGAGGAGCTCGCCGAGGGGCTGCGCGCCGAGGGCTTCATCAAGGACCGGATCCGGGTCGAGCCGGAGCAGGTCCTCGACTACCTCACGCCGTTCGTGGAGCCCGCCCGCTCGGACACGTTCACGTTCACGCGCGAGTGGATGCGCGAGCAGTTCGAGCGGATCAACAACCCGCGCAGCCCCTCCTTCGCCATCGCCACCAAGCTGAACCTGCCCACGTCGTACCTCATGATCCACCGCACCTGGCTCGGCGGACTCGGCGTACTGAGCCAGCTCGAGTGCGAGGCGCCGTTCCGGGGGATCATGGAACGGCACCTGCCGGGCTTCGCCGGCTGACCCTCACCCGAGGTCGAGGTACATGACGTGCAGGCCGACCCGCCCGCGCGACGCCGAGTCGAACGCGCCGGGCACCGTGCCGACGACCTCGAATCCCAGTGCCTGCCAGAGCCGGACGGCGGCGGTGTTGGTCTCGACCACCGCGTTGAACTGGATGCCCCGGTAGCCCTGCTCCCGCAGCCGGTCGACCACGTGCTCGGCGAGCGCCCGGCCGACGCCGTGACCGCGCGCGGCGGCCGACACCATGAACGACGCGGTGCCGACGTGACGGCCGCGGCCGGGCCGGTTCGGGCCGTACTTCGCGGTGCCGAGGAGCTCGCCGCCCTCCTCCAGGACGACCGCCTCACCTGGCGGCGGTTCGAGCCAGAGGCCGCGCGCCCGCTCCGAGGTCAGGTCCTCGGGGTACGCATAGGTCTCCCCGGCCGAGACGACCTCCTGGAACACCGGCCAGATCGCGGGCCAGTCGGCGTCGGTGGCGCGGCGGATCCGCGGGTCGGTCATCGTGGCGCCCGATCCGTGATGCAGTACGCCGAGCCGGTGGGGTCGGCCAGCACGGTCCACGCGTCGTACGTCTTAACGAGCGTGGCCCCCAGGGCCAGGTGGCGCTCGGTCTCCGCCGCCCGGTCGGAGCAGCCGAGGTCGAGGTGTGCGCGGACCGGGCCACCCTCGTCGTCGAGCCGCTGCACGAGCAGCTCGAGCCCCTGGTCGGCGGGTCGGCGCAGTCGCTGGAACTCCGGCCGGATCGACGGCACCGGGTCGCGGCCGGTGACCTCCAGCCAGAACGCCAGCTCGCGGTCGAAGACGTCGGCGGGGATGTCGAGGCACACCTGGTCGACCAGGGTGCGGTGCCCGCCGGGCCACACGCTCGCCGGTGCGGGATGCGAGGCCGGGTGGTCCACGAAGCAGAACGGGAACCCGCCGGGTGAGCGCATCACCACGTGTCCCGGGTCGGCGACCTCGACCGCCCCGAGGGCCACGGCCCGGTCCGCGGCGGCGCGCGGGTCGGCCACGTGGACATCGAGGTGCCTCCCCGAGGGACCGGATCCCAGCCGCTGGACGCGGAGGTGGGCATCGCCGTCGGGCGGGAGCAAGGTGACGAACTCACCGTGGTCGCCGCGCGCCGACGACACCTCCCAGCCGGAGACGTCACGCCAGAACACCTGGCCGACGGCGTGAGCCTCTGGCGCCAGGTCGAGGAACCCGCTGACCCAGAACGGGATCACAGGTCCACCGCACCGTCGATCGACTCGCGGATCAGGTCGGCGTGTCCGCAGTGCCGCGCATACTCCTCCACGAGGTGCACCAGGATCCAGCGGAGGCTGAAGTGCTTCTGGTGGCGCTCGCGCACAGCGAGGGCGTCGAGCCCGACCCCGTCGACCGCCTGTCGGTAGATCGCGTCGGCTGCGGCGATCTCGGCGTCGTACAGCCGGCGGAGCTCATCGGGCCGGTCGAGGGCGGCGGACGTCAGCTCCCAGTCCGGGTCGGCGTCCCAGTCGGCGGACGCCCACGGCTCGGTCATCTCCTCACCCTCGAAGACAAAGGTCGCCCAGTACCGCTCGACGTGCGCGAGGTGCTTGAGCAGCGCGCCGAGAGTGAGGGTGCTGGGCGGCAGCGAGGTCGCCAGCTGGTGCGCGTCGAGCCCGTCCGTCTGCCGCCGCAGCGTGGCCCGGAAGTAGTCGAGGAACGCCAGCAGCGTGGTGGACTCGTCCGCCGCGGCCGGCGGGCGGGTGCGGGCGGTCACGCGACCGGTACGCAGTCGTTGCCGCAGTCGCCCTCGGACGTCGTCGCCCCGGCTGCATGCGGTGCCGGCCGGTGGAGGACAGCGGACTCCGGGGTGAACGCGATGCCCTCGGCGTCGGCGGCCGCGGTGCCGTCGACCAGCAGCGTGTGACCGCGCTCCTCGACCGGCGGGAAGAGCAGCGTGGCGGCGGGTTGGACGGCCAGGTTGGCGGCCGAGCCGCGGCTGGCCGGGCACCGGAGCACACCGTCGTGCAGGGTCGGCTCGACCGTGACTGCCTTCACGCGACCGTCGCCGGAGGCGGTCAGGAGGTAGCCGGGACCGCGGCCGGCCAGCGTCTCGCCCAGCTGCTCGATCTCCACGGGGATGCTCACATCCAGACCCTAGCCGCGCCGATTGCAACCCGCCTGCGCCATTTCGCGTCTTGGGAGCGATGGAATGGAGGTGCACACCGGATGCACGCACTGGCGCCCACGGGGGTGACGATGAGTCGGGCCGCGACCCGTGACGAGGACTTCGCGTCGTACATGCACGCCCGTCAGCCGAGCCTGCTGCGCACCGCCTACCTCCTCACCGGCGACCGGCACACCGCCGAGGACCTCGTCCAGACCGCGTTCGCCAAGCTCTACCTCTCCTGGGACAAGGTGAACGACCGCGGGTCGCTCGACGGCTACGTCCGCCGGATCCTGGTCAACGAGCACAACTCGCTGTGGCGCCGCGCCTGGAAGCGCCGCGAGACGACCACCGACGAGCTCCCCGACCGGCCTCACCACGACCACCACGACGCCGGCACCGGCACCGCGCTGTGGGACCTGGTCCAGACCCTGCCCACCAGGGCCCGAGCAGTGGTCGTGCTCCGCTACTACGAGGAGCTCTCGGAGGCCGAGACCGCCGAGACCCTCGGCATCTCCGTGGGGACGGTGAAGTCGCAGGCCAGCCGCGCGCTCGCCGCGCTGCGCGACCGCGCACCCCAGACCCTGAACCCGACCCTGGACCCCCGGGAGGAGGACCGATGAACGACACCCCTCACGGCCTGGCCGCCGAGCTCACCCGCCAGCTCCACGCCCAGGTCGACGACTGGCACCACGCGCCCCTCACCCTCGACCACGTCCAGGGCAAGGCCCGAGCCATCCGACGCCGCCGCGCCGCGGTGACCACCGGGATCGCCGCCGTCGCGGTCCTGGCCGTGCTGCTGCCCGCCAGCCTGGTCCTCGACGACCGCGGCTCCCCACGGCCGTCGCCGGCGCCGTCGCCGACCGAGGCACTCGAGCCGACGCCCAACCCCGACGGGACGTTCCCGCTGGCCCTCGACGTCCCGGAGGACAGCGTCCCGACCACCGGCTACCTCACGCTCGACGGCAGTCAGCTGGTGACCCGGGCCGGCCGGTTCGACCTACCCGGGGACTTCGTGCAGATCGCGCCGTACGACGGCGGCTGGGTCGGCATCCGCGCCGGGGACTACCAGCCCACCGGCGCGCAGGTCGTGATGCTCGACGCCGACTTCCAGGAGGTCTCGGCCGTCCTGGCCGGGTCGGCGCTCGCCGTCAGCGCGGACGGCACCCGCGTGGCCTGGGTCGAGGCTCGCGGGAACGGCGACGACTGGACGGTCGTCAACGCGCCGACCGACGGCGGCGAGCAGATCCGCACCCCGGTCCGGCCGGACACGCAGGTCGAGGGCTTCCTGGCCGACGACGCCGTGGCGACCTCCCACTTCGAGAACCCCGTCGACGAGTACTCCTACGGGCAGGCCACCCCGGAGGGCGAGTTCGACGCCATCCCGCTCGCCGGGTACCAGTACGTCGGCGGGGTCTCCGAGGCGGGCAGCCTGGTCGCCGGCCAGACCGAGTTCCTCGGCGACAGCACGTGCTCGGAGGTCCGTCGCACCGACACCGCGCAGCCACGGCTGGTCTTCGAGACGTGCGCCTACCGGCTGGCGGCCGACTTCAGCCCCGACGGCCGGTGGCTGATCGGCTACGCGACGTACTCCGACTTCGGCTCGCCGACGCTCGCGATCCTCGACGCCGCCACCGGCGACCCGGTGGTCGAGTACGTCAGCAGCCGCCGGCGGGCGGAGGCGGCCGTGGTGCACGCCGCCGCCTGGGAGGACGAGGACACCGTGCTAGCCGTCGTCGAGCAGGGCGGTCAGCAGGCCGTCCTGCGGCTCGAGGCGGACGGCTCGGCGACCCGGGTCTCCGACGTGCGCGACGCCGCGATGTCGATCGAGTTCTTCTTGCCGCAGCACCTGTTCGGGCAGTGACGGGGCAGTCTCAGACCAGCACCTCGGTGACCGGCAACGAGGAGTCGGCAGGCAGGTCCAGCGCGGACGCCGGCCGGTTCCTCGCCACCAGCTCCGCGCCGAGGGCGGCGACCATCGCGCCGTTGTCGGTGCACAGCCCGGGCCGCGGCACCCGCACCCGCAGCCCTCGGGCGGCGGCACGCTCCTCGGCCAGCACCCGCAGCCGCGAGTTGGCCGCGACCCCACCGCCGATCAGCAGGTCCTCGATGCCCTCGCTGACGGCCGCGTCGATCGCCTTGCGGGTGAGCACGTCGCAGACCGCCTCCTGGAAGGACGCCGCCACGTCGGCCACTGGGACCGGCTCCCCCGCGCGCTCGCGCGCCTCGACCCAACGCGCGACCGCCGTCTTGAGGCCCGAGAACGAGAAGTCGAACCGGTGCCGCTCGAGGTCGCGGCGGGAGGAGAGACCGCGGGGGAAGTCGATCGCGACGGTGCTGCCCTCCCGGGCCACGCGGTCGATGTGGGGGCCGCCGGGGAACGGCAGGCCGAGCAGCCGGGCCACCTTGTCGAAGGCCTCGCCGGCCGCGTCGTCGATCGTCGCGCCGAGCGGCACGACGTCGCCGGTGACGTCGGAGACCCGCAGCAGGCTGGAGTGGCCGCCCGACACCAGCATCGCCAGGCACGGCTCCGGCAGCGCCCCGTGCTCGAGCTGGTCGACCGCGACGTGCGCCGCGAGGTGGTTGACGCCGTAGAGCGGCTTGCCCAGCCCGATCGCGAGCGCCTTGGCCGCCGCGACGCCGACCAGCAGCGCGCCGGCGAGACCGGGTCCGCTGGTGACCGCGATGGCGTCGACGTCGTACAGCTCGACGCCGGCGGTCTCGCAGGCCCGCTCGATCGTGGGCACCATCGCCTCGAGGTGGGCGCGGCTGGCGACCTCCGGCACGACGCCACCGAACCGGGCGTGCTCGTCGACGCTGCTCGCGACCGCGTCGGCGAGCAGCGTGTGGCCGCGCACGATCCCGACGCCGGTCTCGTCACAGGACGTCTCGATGCCGAGGACGAGCGGGGCATCGGTCATGGCCGTCATTGTGCCGTGTCCACCGGCAGCTCGAGCACGAGCGCAGTCGTGCCGTCCCGGTAGTAGCCCGGCCGCCGGGCGAGCTCGGTGAACCCGGCCGCGCGGTAGAACGCCAGCGCCCCCGGGTTGTCCTCGCGCACCTCCAGCACCACACGCTCCGCCGCCCCGTCGCGCGCGAGCGCGACGACCGCGTCCAGCAGCGCCGTGGCGACGCCCCGACGCCGGCGGTCCGGCCGGACGCCGATCCGTTGCAGCTCGACGACGTCGCCCGCGGCGCTCGCGACGACGTAGCCCACGACCGCGTCGTCGCGCGCCACGAGATGGCGGACCGTCGGGACCCCGCCCGAGACTCCCTCGCGGACCAGCGCCTCCGACCACGCGTCGTCGCCCTGGCAGACCGCCTCGAGCCGGACGATCGCGGTGACGTCGTCGGGGGTCGCCCCCTCGATCACGACGCCGGCTTGCGCGGCCCGGGCATCACGGCGTCGGGTCGGCGCAGGTAGAGCGGCTCGGGGTCGCACAGCTCGGCCCGCTCCTCGGCCACGGTCCGCGCCAGCCAGCCGGCGCTCGGGCGGCGCGGCCCGATCGGGGTCGGGAAGTGCTCGGGGAAGAGCAGCGCGCCCTCGCCCACGACCTGCCCGTCGTCCGCGAGGACGGCCGGCCGGTCGACGACCGGGCCGGTCAGCCGCTGCCCGTCCTCGTCGTACGTCGCGAGGTAGACCTCCTTGCGACGGGCGTCGGTCGCGACCGCGAAGTCCCCGATGACCGCGCCGGTGTCGACCGCCTCGACCGCGAGCACGTCGAGCGAGCACACGCCGTAGACGGGGAGGTCGAGCACGAAGCCGAGCGTCCGGGCGGTGACCAGCCCGACCCGCAGCCCGGTGAACGGACCGGGGCCGACCCCGACCGCGATCGCCGTCAGGTCCTGCCGCACGAGACCGGCGCCGGAGAGGGCGCGGTCGATCAGCGGCGCGAGCTGCTCGCCGTGGCGCATCGGCTGGTCGCTGTCGAGCTCGACCACGACGTCGGTGCCGTCGTGGAGCGCCACCGTGACGGTCGGCGTGGCGGTGTCGAAGGCGAGCAGCACGACGTCAGGCTAGTGGTCGCCCGACGTCGTGCCACGGAGCACCCGGACCAGGTGGGCGTCGATCGCGGAGAGTCCCACGTGGTCCTCTGCGGGGTCCCACCAGGTGAGGCCGTCGACGTCGCCGCCCGGCTGCAGGTCGGCGGCGCCGGGCAGCGTCGTCCGGTAGACGGCGACCCGCTTGATCCGGCGCTGGTGGCCGTACTGGATCGTCGCCACACCGGCGAACCGCACCGGCCCGGGCTCACCGCCGGTGACCGCCCGGAACTGCTCCACGACCGCCTCGCGGGGCGGCTCGTCGGTCCCGAGCCGCGCCAGCGGCAGCTCCCACTCGGCGGTGCGCACGTTGCGGACCAGCAGCACCCGGTCGCCGTGCTCGGGGACCAGGATCGACATGGTGAGCGGTACATCGCGGTCGAGGTCGAGCAGGTCGTCCTCCGCACAGGTCCAGAAGTCGACCAGCAGCGTCTCGCCGGGCTTCGCTGCCAGCGGGGGACGCCGCGAGGCGGGCACCTCCAGCTCGTACCAGCGCGGCCCGACCGGGGCCATGAGCACCCGGCGCGGGTCGTGGTCCTCGGCCTCGTCGGCGTGCGCCAGGGCCCGGATCACGCGGATCTCCAGACGCGACTCCGCCAGCCCCTCCGCGATCCCCTCGCCCCACTCGACCACGGTGACCGCGCCGTCGAGCGCCGTGTCGAGGTCGAGGTCGTCGAGCTCGTCGATCCCGCCGAGGCGGTAGGCGTCGACGTGGACCAGCGCCGGCCCGTCGACCAGGGACGGGTGGACGCGCGCGATCACGAACGTCGGGGACGTGACCGGCCCGCGCACCTCCAGGCCAGCGCCGAGTCCCTGGGTGAACGTCGTCTTGCCGGCGCCGAGCTCGCCGCTGAGCACGACCAGGTCGCCGGCCCGCAGCTGCTGGGCCAGCGACGCACCGAGCGCGCGCATGGCGTCCGCGTCCGGGACGTCGAAGAGGAACGTGTTGAGGGGCCGGCGCAGCTCGACGTTCGGCTCGTCCCGCCGTACCTCCCGGAAACCGCGACGCTCCCAGAAGCCGACCGTCTCCGGCAGCTCGAGCCGCGCGACGACGGTGAGGTCGTCGTAGCCCTCGGCCTCGGTGACGGCCGCCTGGATGAGGCGTGCCGCGATGCCGTGGCCCTGCACGTCGGGGCGGACGCCGAAGCGCCGGACGTACATCGTGGTGCCGACCGGGTCGAGCACCAGCCCGCCGACCGGCTCGCCGTCGAGCCTGGCCAGCAGCCCGCCCCGGTGCGAGAGCAGCTCGGCGAGCGACTCGACCGTCTCCGTGAGCGTCGCCGCGGGCGGGTCGAGCGGCGGCCGGGCCGCGAAGGCCGGGCGCACGGTGTCGAGCAGCACGGCCGCGTCCGCCGGCCCGATGAGCTCGATGGCGACGGTCATCGGCGCCCCTTCCGGTCCCGGGCCGCCGTGAACAGCCGATCGAGCTCGGCGTTGACCTCCTCGTGCCGCTCGAGGATCACCATGTGCCCGGCGCCCTCGAGCTCCCGGAGCCGTGACCCCGGGATGGTGGCGTGCAGCTTGCGACTGTGGCCGACCGAGGTGAGCTTGTCGGCGGTGCCGCAGACGATCGAGACCGGCACGTGCGCCAGCGCCTGCACGGTCTCGAACTTGTCGAGCGCGGAGAAGTTCGGGAAGAAGTCGGCGATCACCTCGAACGGGGTGGCCGACAGCATCGAGTCGACGAACTCGACGTACGACGCCGGGACGTCGTCGCCGAAGGCGAACGCGTCCGTCGCGACCGACGCCACGGCCCGACCGACCCGCCGTACCCCGTCGACGGCCCGGTGGCCGCGCGACAGCACCGCGACCGCGCGCAGGGCGAGCGCGCTGCCGAGGCCGGACGGCACGGCGGGGACCAGGACCCGGTGGGGCGCGAGGCCACCGGCCGTGGTGGCGATCAGCGCGGCTCCGGCGACCCGGTCGCCGAACAGCTCCGGGCGCTCCTCGGCCAGGGCGATGATGCTCATCCCGCCCATGGAGTGCCCGACGAGCACGACCGGCCCCGCGGGCACGACCTCGTCGATCACCCGCGCCAGGTCGCGGCCGAGCTGGTCGATGGTGGCGTGACCCTCGGTGGACCGGCCGGAGCGGCCGTGGCTGCGCTGGTCGAAGTAGACGGCGTGGGCCCGGCCGCGGTAGGCGGCGCGCTGGAAGTGCCAGCAGTCGAGGTTGAGGGCGTAGCCGTGGACGAAGACCACGGTCAGCGGCGACCCCTCGCACGGGTCCACCTCGACGTGCAGCGGGACGCCGTCGTCGGCGACGACCGTCACGGCCGGTGACCGGAGCGAGCCGAAGTCCGTCGCGTCGCCCGCGCCGCGGCGGGCGATGACCTGGCGGCGGCGCGCGACCCCGACCGCGGTGCCAGCGGCCGCGATCCCCGCCGCGGACGCGACGATCCCGACGGCCCTGCCCCGGACGCTCACTCTCGGGGACCCTCGCGGACGCTCTCGTCGACGTAGCGCCGCTCGAACCGCCCGCCGATCCGGGTGACGATCTCGTAGCTGATCGTGTCGCACCACTCGGCCCAGTCCTGGGCGGTCGGCTCGCCGAACAGGCCGGTCCCGAAGAGGACGACCTCGTCGCCGGGGTCGGCGTGGTCGTCGCCGAGGTCCACCACGAGCTGGTCCATGCACACCCGGCCGCGGATCGGTCGCCGGCGGTCGCCGACCAGCGTCTCGGCGCGGTTGCCGGCGTGCCGGGGCACCCCGTCGCCGTACCCGACCGGCACCAGGCCCACCGTCGTCGGCCGCTCGGCGTGCCACGTGTGACCGTAGGAGACGCCGTCGCCGGCGTCGATCCGCTTCACGAGCGCGAGTCGAGCGGAGACGTGCATCGCCGGGACGAGCCCCGGCCGGTCCGGCTGCGAGAGGTCGGGCGTGTGACCGGGCGCGGGGTCGAGGCCGTACGACGCGAGGCCGCACCGGACCAGGTCGTAGCGGGCGCTGGGGCGCAGGATCGCCGCGGCGGAGTTGGCGAGGTGGCGCACCTCCGGCTCGAGCCCGGCGCCTGCCGCGAGCGCGAGGGCGTCCTCGAACGCCGCCTCCTGGGCGTCGTTGGCGGGGTGGTCGGGCTCGTCGCTGCACGCGAAGTGCGACCAGACCCCTGTCACGCGGATCGTGCCCTGCCGCTCGTGGTCGCCGGCCAGCGCGAACAGGTCCTGCCAGCTGGCGCGGGACGCGCCGCCCCGGGAGAGGCCGGTGTCGACCTTGACCTGCACCCGAGCCGGCCGGTCCCCGACCGCCGCGACCACCTCCGCGAGCTCGGCCGCGGTGTAGACGGTGACGTCGACGTCGGCGGCCACCGCCGCGGCGTAGTCCTCACCGGGCACGCCCAGCCAGCAGAGGATCCGGCCGGTGTCGCCGGCCCGTCGGAGCGCCAGCGCCTCGTCGATCGTGGCCACCCCGAGCCAGGTGGCGCCGCCCTGGCGCGCGGCCCGGGCGGCGGGCGCCATGCCGTGACCGTAGCCGTCGGCCTTCACGACCGTCATCACGTCGACGCCGGTGTGGGCGCGGAGCAGGCCCACGTTGTGCCGGATCGCGGGCAGCTCGACGACGATCTGCGCGCGCGGCCGGGTCATTCCCCGGATTCTTCCATCCCGGTTGCGAGCACCTGACGGACCGTCTCGGGGAGTGCGCGCCCCACGTCGCCCGCGGTGATCGGCCCGCCGCGCGAGGTCAGGGTGGCCGCGGCCCCGTGCAGCCAGCTGCCGACCGCCGCGGCGTCGTACGGCGTGAGGCCGGTGGCGAGCAGCGAGCCGATCAGCCCCGCGAGTACGTCGCCGGCCCCGGCGGTGGCGAGCCACGGGACGCCGGTCGTGGTGACCCGCACTCCCCCGTCGCCCGCGATCAGCGTGTGCCGGCCCTTGAGCAGCACGACCGCCCCGAAGCGCTCGGCCGCGGCCCGGGCGTGCGCGAGCGGCCGGGCCTCGATGTCCGCCCGGTCGGCTCCGGTGAGCGCGGCGAGCTCCCCCGCGTGCGGCGTCAGCACGGCGGGCACCGTGAGCGGCGCCGTGACGTGCTGCAGCGCGTCGGCGTCGACCACCACCGGGACCGCGTCGGCGAGGGCGGCGTCGAGGTGCTCGGCCGCGTCCGCGTCGGCTCCGGAGCCCACGACCCACGCCTGCACCCGGCCCGCGCCGACGACCTCGGGGCGGACCGCGCGCACCGTGTCGGCGGCCGCGCCGACGTACCGCACCATGCCGGCGAGCCCGCTGGACGCCCCGGCGACGCAGAGCTCGGCGGCGCCGGGGTAGGTCGCCGACCCGGCCCGCACGCCGACGACGCCGCGGGTGTACTTGTGCGCGTCGCGGCCCGGACGCGGCAGCAGCCGCCGTACGTCGGCGGGCTGGAGCGCCTCGACCGGGGGCTCGGGCAGCGTGAGTCCGAGGTCGACGAGGTAGGTCACGCCGCAGGCCGCGGCCGCGGGGTCGACGAGGTGAGCGACCTTGTGGGTCCCGAAGGTCACCGTGAGCGCGGCGCACACGTGCGGGCCCGCCAGCTCGCCGGTGTCGACGTCGACCCCGCTCGGGATGTCGACCGACACCAGTGGGACACCGTCCAGCCGGGCGAGCGCGGCGACCGCGTCGGGCCGCAGCCCGGGCCTGCCGCCGATGCCGACGATCCCGTCGACCGCGACGTCCGGGCGGGCGTCGTCACGCGGCTCGCCGACCCGTCCGCCGGCCGCCCGCAACGCCGCCAGGCCGCCCTCGTGTACCCGTGCGGCCAGCAGCCAGGCCTCGACCCACGCGCCGCGGCGGGCCAGCACGGCGCCCGCGTGCAGCGCGTCCCCGCCGTTGTTGCCCGGCCCGACGAGCAGCACCACCCGCCGGCCGTACGCGCCGCCGAGCCAGTCCGTCACGGCGTACGCCAGCCCGGTCGCCGCCTGCTGCATCAACGCCCCCGCGGGCAGCGTCGCCAGCAGCGCCTCCTCGGCGGCGCGGACCTGCTCGACCGTGTGCGCGTGGCGCATGCGCCCAACCTAGCCGGCGGCGTGTGCCTGAGACCTCTCCATGCAGCGGCGTCAGGCACACGAGACCGTGCCGGGCTGTGGAGGGCCGGTGGCGGCGACGCCCTGCTGGGGAAGGTTCACCGCGTGAGTGACATCAAGGAGCTGGTGGCGCGCCAGGCGGGCCTGGTCGCCCGCCGGCAGCTGACCGAGCACGGCATCCACTGGGACGACGTCGCGAACCAGGTTCGTGCCGAACGATGGTGCGTCTGCACCCCGCGCGTGGTCAGTACGACGACGGGCCTGCTCTCGCCGCAGCAACGCCTCTGGCTCGCGGTGCTCCACGCCGGGCCTCGATCGCTGCTCGGCGGGCTCACGGCGGCCACCGTGCACGGGATGCTGCGCTGGGAGCGGCCGGACATCACCGTGCTGGTCGACGACGAGCTCGCCTTCGAGCCGGTGCCGGGAGTGCGGTTCTTCCGGTCACGGCGACCCTTCGAGCTGCTGCGCGACGACGGCTCGGCGCTGCCGCTGTGCCGGTTGGAGCCGGCGTTGCTGCTCTGGGCGGCCTACGACGCCCCGCCCCGGGATGCTCACGCGGTGCTGGCCTCGGCCGTGCAGCAGCGGCTCACCTCCGCACCGTCGCTGCTGACCTGGGTCGACCTGCTCAGGCCACTACGGCGAGCGCCTGCCTTCCGCGAGACCCTCGCGGACATCGGTGGCGGAGCCGAGTCCGGGGCCGAGCTCGACGTGGCCAGGATGTGTCGCGGCTTCCGGCTGGTCCAGCCGAGCCGCCAGCGCGGCCGCCGCGACCGCGGAGGACGCCGCCGATGGACCGACTGCGAGTGGGACCTGGAGGACGGGTCCGTCCTGGTCCTGGAGGTCGACGGCTCGTTCCACATGGCCGTGGAGCACTGGGACGCCGACCTCAAGCGGTCGAGGAGGCTGACCACTCGTGATCGGACCGTCGTCCGCTGCTCGGCGTACGAGCTGCGGCACGAGACGGTCGAGGTCGTCAGCGACCTGCTGGCGCTCGGAGTGCCTCGTGTGCCTGAGGACACTGCATAGCGCGGTCTCAGGCACACGAGGCGCCTGGAGGAGCGGCTCAGGCCTCCAGCACCACGACCGCCGACGCGATCCCGGCGTCGTGGGACAGCGACAGGTGCACCGAGGTGACGCCGAGCTCGTCGGCGCGGGCCCGGACCGAGCCGCGGATCGCCAGCACCGGCCGGCCGGAGGACTCCGAGACGACCTCGGCGTCGTGCCAGGCCATGCCGGTCGGGGCGCCGAGCGCCTTGGCGATCGCCTCCTTGGCCGCGAACCGGGCCGCGAGCGAGGCCGGCGGTCGCTCCGCCTCGGCGGGCGTGAACAGCCGCTCACGCAGCCCGGGCGTCCGCTCGAGCGACGCCATGAACCGCTCGATGTCGACCACGTCGATGCCGACCCCGATGACCGCCACCCGCTACTCCACCGTGACGGACTTGGCGAGGTTGCGGGGCTGGTCGACGTCGTGGCCGAGCAGGGTCGCCAGCTCGCACGCGAACAGCTGCATCGGGATCACGGCCAGCATCGGCTGGAGCAGCACCGGTACCCGCGGCAGCTCGATGAGCTCGTCGGCGTACGGCGCGATGGTGGTGTCGCCCTCCTCGGCGAGGCAGATGGTGCGGGCACCCCGTGCCCGGATCTCCTGGATGCCGCTCACCATCTTGTCGTGGAGCTGGTCCCGGCCCCGCGGAGGTACGACGCACAGGACCGGCACGCCGTCCTCGATCAGCGCGATCGGACCGTGCTTCAGCTCGCCGGCGGCGAACCCCTCGGCGTGCAGGTAGGCGAGCTCCTTCAGCTTCAGCGCCCCCTCGAGCGCGATCGGGTAGCCGGCGTGACGACCGACGAACAGCACCGACCTGTCGTCGCGGTGGGCGCGGGCGAGCGCGTAGATCCGCTGGTCCTGGTCGAGCACCCGGCGGATGAGCTGCGGCATCCGCTCGAGCTCGTCGACGATCTGGGTGATCTCGTCGCCGTAGCGGGTGCCCTTGACCTGCGCGAGGTACAGCCCGAGCAGGTAGCACGCCACCATCTGGGTCATGAACCCCTTGGTCGACGCGACCGCGATCTCCGGGCCGGCGTTGGTGTAGATCACGGCGTCGGACTCGCGCGGGATCGTCGACCCGTTCGTGTTGCAGACCGCGAGCACCCGCGACCGCTGCCGCCGGGCGTGCCGGATCGCCTGGAGCGTGTCCGCGGTCTCGCCCGACTGGCTGATGGCCACCACGAGCGTCGACTGGGTCAGGATCGGGTCGCGGTAGCGGAACTCGGACGCGAGCTCGACCTCGCACGGGATCCGGGTCCAGTGCTCGATGGCGTACTTCGCGACCAGCCCGGCGTAGAAGGCGGTCCCGCACGCGATCACGATGATCTTGTCGATGTCGCGCAGGTCCTGCTCGGCGAGCCGCATCTCGTCGAGCTGCAGCTCCCCCGACGCCGTACGCCGACCGAGCAGCGCGTTCGCCACCGCCTGCGGCTGCTCGTAGATCTCCTTGCGCATGAACCAGTCGTGGCCGTCCTTCTCGGCGGCCGACAGGTCCCAGTCGACGTGGTAGCGACGGCCCTCCGCGGGGGTGCCGTGGAAGTCGGTGACCTCGACGCCCTCGCGGGTGATGGTCACCACCTGGTCCTGCCCGAGCTCGAGCGCCTCGCGGGTGTGCTCGATGAACGCGGCGACGTCAGAGCCGAGGAAGTTCTCGCCGTCGCCCATCCCGACGACCAGCGGCGAGTTGCAGCGCGCCGCGACCACCCGGGACGGGTCCTGGGCGTCGACCGCGACGAGCGTGAACGCCCCGGCGAGCCGTCGACAGGTCGCCTGCATCGCGGTCGTGAGGTCACCGCCGCGGGCGAGCTCCGCCTCCAGCAGGTGGGCGGCCACCTCCGTGTCGGTGTCGGACACGAGGTCGTGGCCGTCGGCCTCCAGCTCGGCCCGGAGCGTCGCGAAGTTCTCGATGATGCCGTTGTGGACCAGCGCCACCCGGCCGCCCTGCCCGAGGTGCGGGTGGGCGTTGCGGTCGGTCGGCGACCCGTGGGTCGCCCAGCGGGTGTGCCCGATCCCGGTCGTGGCCGGCGGCAGCGGGTGGTCGGCGAGCGCCTTGTCGAGGTTCGCCAGCTTCCCGGCGCGCTTGTCGGACGCGATCGTGCCGTCGGTCACCAGCGCGATCCCGGCGGAGTCGTAGCCGCGGTACTCCAGGCGTCGCAGCCCCTCGATCACGACGTCCTGCGCCTGCCGAGGGCCGACGTACCCGACGATTCCGCACATGGGTCCACTGTAGGGCGGACCCGGCTGCAAGAATGCCGCGCATGTCTCCGAACGGCGGATCGGTCGGCGCCTCGGACGCGGGCCGTGAGCCGTCGCCGTACGTCGAGCTCGACCGCGACGCGTGGGCGGCCCTCGGCAAGGAGACCGAGAGTCCCCTGACGGCCGACGAGATCACCAGCCTGCAGGGACTCGGCGACGCCCTCGACCTGCTCGAGGTCGAGCAGATCTACCTGCCGATCTCGCGGCTCCTGAGCATGTACGTCGCCGCCGCGGGCCGGCTGCACCGCGAGCAGGAGGAGTTCCTCCACCTGCCGCAGCCGCCGCGCACGCCGTTCGTGATCGGCCTCGCCGGCTCGGTCGCGGTCGGCAAGTCGACGACCGCCCGCGTCCTGCAGCAGCTGCTCGCCCACTGGCCCGAGCACCCGAACGTCGCGCTCGTCACGACCGACGGCTTCCTCTACCCCAACGCGGAGCTCGAGCGGCGCGGCCTGCTGCAGCGCAAGGGGTTCCCGGAGTCCTACGACCGCCGCGCGCTGCTGCGGTTCGTGGTCGACATCAAGTCCGGCAAGGACGAGGTGGCGGCGCCGACGTACTCCCACCTCGTCTACGACGTCGTCCCCGACGAGCACGTGGTGATCCAGAGCCCCGACATCGTGATCATCGAGGGCCTCAACGTGCTCCAGCCGGCCCGGGTCCGCGAGGACGGCCGCGCCGGCCTGACCCTGAGCGACTTCTTCGACTTCACCGTCTACGTCGACGCCCGCACCGAGCACATCCGGGAGTGGTACGTCGAGCGCTTCAAGCGGCTGCGCGAGACGGCGTTCCGCGACCCGGAGTCCTACTTCGCCCAGTACGCCGCGCTCAGCGAGGACGAGGCGGTCGACACCGCCACCCGGCTCTGGGACACCATCAACGGCCCGAACCTCACGCAGAACGTGCTGCCGACCCGCTCGCGCGCCACGCTCGTGCTGCGCAAGGACCTCGACCACTCGGTCCGCTACGTCCGGCTCAGGAAGCTCTGAGCCGGTCGGGCGCAGACCGCGCGGTCGACACGACGTGCTGCGTGACGGCCAGCGCCAGCACCAGCCCGATCAGCAGCACCACCACGCCCGTAGGCAGCCCGAGCGCGAGGCCCGCGCCGGCCACCACGAGCCCGGCGACCGACGTGGTCACCGCCGGCAGGGCCAGCCGCAGGTCGTGGCCGGCCAGGGCGTGCACGACGCCGAGCACGAGCGTGAACACCGCGACGGGCAGCGCGACCGACCAGACGGCGACCGTCTCGGTGGTGTGGCCGTGGTGGGTGACGACGTCGACCGCGACGGCCAGGCCGGCCCCCGCCGCGGCCACCGAGGCGAACCCGAACGCGTGCGCGTACGCCGTCGGGAACACCGTCTTCTCGGACGCGAACAGCGGCGCGTTGTCGCGCTTGAAGTACAGCCACCACAGGGAGAACACGAGGAGCATGCCGCCGATGACGAGCGGGACCAGGTCGTCGACGTACTCGTCTGCCCGGAGTGCTCCCTGCACGGCCATCACCGACGACAGCACGACCTCGCCGAGCACGATGATCGTGAACAGGGCGTACCGCTCGGCGATGTGCTCGGGGTGGTAGGGCGTGCGGTGGTGGCGCTCGGCGACGTAGGGCACCGTGAGCTCGACGGCCATGCCCAGGACGAACGTGCCGAGCAGCACGGCCTGCCCGTCGAGCCCGAGCCGGGCGAGCCAGTACAGCTGGACGGCGGTGATCCCGGCGGCGTACGTGAGGGCGGCGCGGCGGCCCTCGGGGTGGCCGTGGGCGGCGCGCAGCCACAACGACACCATGCCGAGCCGCATCACGCAGTAGCCGGCGACGACCAGCACCGAGCTGCCGTCGTCGAAGAGAGAGGGCACGCCGGCGGCCAGCAGCAGCGACCCGGCCATGATGACCAGCGACAGCAGGCGGTAGATCACGTCGCCGGAGTCGTACGCCGAGGCGAACCACGTGTAGTTGACCCAGGCCCACCAGATGGCGACGAAGACCAGCACGAAGTAGACGACCGCGTCGAGGTGGTGCTCGGCCAGGCCGTGGTGCAGCTCGGCCGCGGCGGCGGCGATCGCGACCACGAAGACCAGGTCGAAGAACAGCTCCAACGGGGTCGCCCCGCGGTGCGGCTCCTCGGCGTCGCGAGGGCCCATCGGGACCGACCACGGGATCGGCGTGATGCTCATGGGCGCCAAGCCTGGCACAGCCCGGCGGGCTCGGAGAACGCCCTCAGAGTGCCAGCTGCCGGCGTACGACGCCGGCCAGCCGCTCGGCGACCTCGCGTGCCTGCTGCTCCGTCGGCGCCTCGACCATGACCCGCACGATCGGCTCGGTGCCGGAGGGCCGCAGCAGGATCCGGCCGGTGCCGGCGAGGCCGGCCTCCTCCTCCGCGACCGCGGCCGCCACGACCGCGTCGTCGTCGGCGCGGCCCTTGTCGACCCGGTCGACGTTGAGCAGCACCTGGGGCAGCCTCGTCATGACGGAGGCCAGCTCCTGGATCGACTGCCCGGTCGTGGCCATCCGCTCCAGGACGGCCATCGCGGTCAGGATGCCGTCGCCGGTCGTGGCGTGGTCGCTCATGATCACGTGGCCCGACTGCTCGCCACCGAGGGAGTAGCCGGAGACCTTCATCGCCTCGAGCACGTAGCGGTCGCCGACCTTGGTCTGGCGTACGCCGATGCCCGCGGCGCGCATCGCCTGGACGAAGCCCAGGTTGCTCATGACGGTGGCGACGACCGTGTCCTTGGCGAGCCGGTCGTGGTCGTGCAGCGCCAGCGCGAGGATCGCGAGCAGCTGGTCGCCGTCGACGACGTTGCCCTGGTGGTCGACCGCGAGGCAGCGGTCGGCGTCGCCGTCGAGGGCGAACCCGACGTCGGCGCCGTCCTGGATCACCGCCTTCTGCAGCGACTCGAGGTGGGTGGACCCGCAGTTGTCGTTGATGTTGAGCCCGTCGGGCATCGCGTGGATGGCGCTCACGTCGGCACCGGCACCGACGAGTGCGCGGGGGCCGGCGTCGGACGCGGCACCCTCGGCGCAGTCGAGCACGACCTTGATCCCGACGAGCGGGTGGTCGATCGACATGATCAGGTGGTCGACGTAGTCGTCGAGCGCCTCGGCGTACTGCTCCACCCGTCCGACACCGGCACCCACCGGCCGCTGCCAGCTCTCGTGGAGACGTCGCTCGATCGCGTGCTCCGCCGCGTCGTCGAGCTTCAGGCCGCCCCGCGCGAGGAACTTGATGCCGTTGTCGGGCATCGGATTGTGGGACGCCGACAGCATGACGCCGAGGTCGGCGCCGAGCTTGTGGGTCAGGAACGCGACCCCGGGCGTCGGCAGCACGCCCAGCAGCAGCACGTCGACCCCGGCGGACGCGAGCCCGGCGACGACCGCCGCCTCGAGGAACTCGCCGGACACGCGAGTGTCGCGGCCGACGACCGCGCACGGCCGGTGGCCCTCGAAGTCGCCACGGTCGGCGAGCACGTGGGCCGCGGCAACGGAAAGGTCCAGGGCCAGCTCCGCGGTGAGATCACCGTTCGCCAGGCCCCGGACCCCGTCCGTGCCGAAGAGTCGCGCCATGCGACGACCCTAGAGCGTCAGCGCTTGCTGAACTGAGGCGCCTTGCGGGCCTTCTTCAGACCGGCCTTCTTGCGCTCGATGACGCGGGCGTCACGGGTGAGCAGGCCGGCCTTCTTGAGGATCGCGCGGTTGGCGTCGACGTCGACCGCGTTCAGGGCGCGGGCCACGCCGAGCCGCAGTGCGCCGGCCTGACCGGTGATGCCGCCGCCGTGGATCCGGGCGATCACGTCGAACCGGCCCTCGAGGCGGGTGGCCGCGAACGGCTCGTTGACCACCTGCTGGTGCAGCTTGTTCGGGAAGTAGGAGTCGAGGGTTCGGCCGTTGACCGTCCAGTTCGCCGGAGCCCGGGACGATCCGGACGCGGGCCACGGCCTGCTTGCGCCGGCCGGTGGCCGCCGCCGGGGCGATCGCGGACGCGACGGGCGCGTCGGCGGCCGGGGCGCTCTCGGAGCTGTAGGCGACGCCCTGCTCGTCGGTCTCGAAGGTCTCCTCGACCTCGGTGGTGCTGTTCTCGGTCACGTTCTCAGTCACGTCAGGAATCCTTGGGTCGATCACTGGGAGATCTGCGAGATCTCGAAGGGCGTGGCCTGCTGGGCCTGGTGGGGGTGGTTCGGGCCGGAGTAGACCTTGAGCTTCTTGATCATCTGGCGACCGAGCTTGTTCTTCGGGAGCATGCCCCACACGGCCTTCTCGACGACCTTGCGAGCGTCCTTCTCGAGGATCTCACCGACCGGGGTGGCGGTGAGGCCGCCCGGGAAGCCGGAGTGGCGGTACGAGAGCTTCTTGGTGGCCTTGTCGCCGGTGAGGGCGATCTTCTCGGCGTTCACGATGATGACGAAGTCGCCGGTGTCCATGTGCGGGGCGAAGATCGGCTTGTGCTTGCCGCGCAGCAGGTTCGCGGTCTGGACCGCGAGCCGGCCCAGCACCACGTCGGTGGCGTCGATGACCAGCCACTGACGGTTGATGTCGCCCGGCTTGGGGCTGTAAGTGCGCACGTGGGTGCCCTTCTCGTTCGTGGAACCGGCCGGCGGGCGCCGGTCGGTCGGTGGTGCTGCGGCTTCTGACGAACACGGCCCGGCTCAGACATCAGTCCGGGACTGCACCCCGACCCACGTGGGAGGTCAGGACGCGGCAGGAGTCGCGACCACCCAGGTTACCCGGTGCGACTCCCGCGCAGCAAAACCGCGAGAGCCCCGCAAGACTCGGATTCGCACCGTCTCCGGGGCAGGGTTAGGTTGGGCGGGTGACTGAATCCCTCACCGTCCGCGACAACCGCACCGGACAGGAGTACGAGGTCCCGATCACCGACGGCACCATCAAGGCCGCGGACCTGGGCCAGATCAAGTCGGAGGACGAGGCGCCGGGCCTGGCCGTCTACGACCCCGGCTTCGTCAACACGGCGTCCTGCCGCAGCTCCGTGACCTACATCGACGGCGACCAGGGGATCCTCGAGTACCGCGGCTACCCGATCGAGCAGCTGGCCGAGAAGTCCTCCTTCCTCGAGGTCGCCTACCTGTTGATCAACGGCACGCTCCCGTCGAAGGCGGAGTACGACGCGTGGGTGCACGAGATCACCTACCACACGTTCGTCCACGAGAACGTCAAGTCGTTCATGGAGGGCTTCCGCTACGACGCCCACCCGATGGGCATGCTGATGGCGTCGGTCGGCGCGCTGTCGACGTTCTACCCCGACGCCCGGAACATCGGCGACGCCGAGAACCGCCACATGCAGATCGTCCGGATGATCGCCAAGATGCCGACGCTGGGAGCCTGGTCGTTCCGCCACGCTCAGGGCAAGCCGTTCATCTACCCCGACAACGACCTGTCCTACACGGCGAACTTCCTCTCGATGCTCTTCAAGATGAGCGAGCGGCGGTTCGAGGCCGACGAGCGGCTGGTCAAGGCGCTCGACGTGCTCTTCATCCTGCACGCCGACCACGAGCAGAACTGCTCGACCAACGCCGTCCGCTCGGTCGGCTCCAGCCAGGTCGACCCCTACTCCGCGGTCGCGGCCGGCGTCGCGGCGCTCTACGGCCCCCTGCACGGCGGCGCCAACGAGGCGGTGCTGCGGATGCTGCGGCGGATCGGCAGCAAGGAGAACATCCCCGACTTCATCAAGGGCGTGAAGGACGGCAACGAGCGGCTGATGGGCTTCGGCCACCGGGTCTACAAGAACTACGACCCGCGCGCCACGATCATCAAGAAGGCCTGCGACGACGTCTTCGAGGTCACCGGGGTCAACCCGCTGCTCGAGATCGCCCGCGAGCTCGAGAAGATCGCGCTCGAGGACGAGTACTTCGTGCAGCGCAAGCTCTACCCGAACGTCGACTTCTACTCCGGCCTGATCTACGAGGCCTTCCAGTTCCCGCCCGAGATGTTCACCGTGCTGTTCGCCATCGGACGCACCCCCGGCTGGCTCGCGCAGTGGCTCGAGCTGGTGCAGGACAAGGAGCAGAAGATCGCCCGCCCGAAGCAGATCTACACCGGCGACCGCACCCTCGACTTCGTGCCGGCCAGCGAGCGCTGGGCCTGACCTTCGCGGCGTGTGCCTGAGACCGTTCTATGGATGGGTCTCAGGCACACGAGGCGTCTCGTCCCCGCACAGCTCGACGTCCCGGACGCGCGCAGCCTCATGCCACGGAGAGACCGGCGATATGGCCCGGACTCATCGGCGGAGCTGGTCCGGCAGCGGCACCGAGCCGTCCACGCCGCCCGACCAGCCCGGTGACAGGGCCCAGTACAGGATCTCCGCCGTCAGCTCACGGACGACGCCCGACAGGAAGACGCCGTTCGCCGGCGGGCAAAAGCTCTCGAACACGATCCTGGAGCTCCCGAGGTCGCCGCTACCGGTCAGGATCTTGCCCAGCGGCTCGTCAGGTTCCACGCAGCCCCACGCTCTCCGGCGTCGAGCGGCGCCTCGGCGATCGCAGCCTCGAAGCGCCGCGACTCGTCGACGGTCAGCAGCTCGCTCTGCGCCAGCCAGCCGTCGCCGGAGTACCGGCACACGCTCCACCGGTCGCCGTCGCCCTGCGCGGCGTCCGCGCCGTCACGGACGGCACAGCCGTTCGGGTCGTGGCCGCGGACCACCCGCGCCGACTCGAGCACCGCGCGCGTCGTCGCCTCGTCGGGCGTGACGACCATCAGGTAGTGGTCACCGTCCTGGAAGAACCCGAGCCACGCGTCCTCGGGATAGACCTTGACCTGGTCGGGCGAGTCCCAGCCGTACTGCCACACGTGTCCGCTGTCGTGGACGAAGCTGATGGCCGAGCCGTCGCCGAAGTAGAGGCCGTAGCCGTTCTGGGGCGTGCAGCCGATGGTGCGCACGGCGTTCTCGGGCCGCACCACCACCGGGCGCTGGCCGGGGCCGCCGTCGGCGCACCAGTCGGTGCCGCCGCCGTACCCCCAGCCGTCGGGGACGGTGACCGTGAGGTTCCGCCACGACTCGACCCGCTGGCCGGTGGGAGCCGGATCGGGGTCCTGCGTGGGTCCGGCGAGGCGAGACCCCGACGCGGTCGGCCGCGCCCGGTGCGGGCGCCGCGTCGCGAGACGGACCGGTCACCGCCAGCACGGCGGGCACGGCCGCCACCGCGACCGCGGCGGCCACGACCGTCAGCGTCGTACGTCGCCGCGACCGCAGCCGCGCCCGGGCTCCGTCCGCGAGCCCGGCGACCCCGGTGCCGTCGCTGTCCCGGTCGTGCGACGCCAGCGCCGCCCGCACCTTGTCCTCGAACTGGTCACTCATCGCGCTCCCCCAGGTCGTCCCTCAAGGCAGCCAACCCGCGCGAGACCCGCGACCGTACCGAGCCCTCACGCACACCGGTCAGCTCCGCTATCTCGGCGTACTCCAGCTGTTCGTAGAACCGCAGCACCACCGCGGTCCGTTGCGCCTCGGGCAGCCGCCGGCACGCTGCCCAGATCCGGTCGCGCTCCTCGTGCGAGCCCGCGGCCGGTGCCTCGACGTCGTGGCCGACGGGGTCGGGCACCGGCGTCTCACGGCGGCGGAACCGCCGCCACCACGACGTGTGTTCGTTGACGACCATCCGCCGCACGTACGCGTACGGGTCGGAGAGACCCGAGATCCGCGACCAGCGCGGAAGCGCCCGCGAGAGCGCCTCCTGCACGACGTCCTCGGCCTGTGCGTCGTCGCCCGTCAGCACCCGCGCCAGCCGCAGCAGCGCGGGACCGCGGGCGGCGACCCACTCGTCGAAGTCGGGCGCGGCCACCATGGTCACCTCGTCCCTGAGCGCGATCGCCTCCACGCCATACAAACGCACCGAGCGGTGATCCTGTTGCAGACTCAGACGACCCGCTCGTCCGGCCGGCCCGGATCGTCCAGCACCGGCGCCGAGTCGTGAGCCCGCACCGCCTCGAGCTGCGCGCAGACGGCCAGCCCGTAGAAGAGCCCCATGGACGACAGCAGGCTCCAGAGCAGCAACGCGAACACGCCGGCGAGTGGGCCGTAGGTGCTGGAGAACGACGCGCTCACGGAGACGTACGCCGCGAACCCCGCGGCGGCCAGCATGCTCAGGACCACGGCGACCGCCGATCCGAGCGCCAGCCACGACAGCGCCGGCTGTCGCCGGCGGGGGGCGTGGTCGAAGAGCACTGCGATCGCCAGGACCAGGACCGCGAGACCGGCGGGCCAGCGGAGCACGTTCCACCAGGTGCTGGTCGAGTCGGACCATCCGTACTCCTGGACCATGGCGTCACCGAAGGCGCCTCCCGCCACGAGCAGGAGGAAGCCCAGCCCCAGCGGCACCGCCAGGACCGCGGTGTAGATGGCGGCACGGCCGTACTTGGCGAGCGCCGGCCGGTCGCGGCGGATCCCGTAGATCCGGTTGCCACCACGCTCCACCTGCGCCATCGCGGTCGTCATCGACAGCAGGGCGAACGCCAGCCCGAAGGCCAGCGCCAGCTCCGCGGTCCGCTCCGACCCGCTGGAGAGCGCTTCGCTGAGGGCGTCCCGCTCCCGCGCCCCGGGCGAGACGGCGTCGACGGTCGCGGCGACCACGCGGGCCGGGCGCTCCTCGTCGAGGTCCGCGGCCAGGCCGGTGACCGCCAGCATGAACGGCACGACGGCCAGGCAGGTCTGGAGCGCGAGCGCGCGACTGTTGGTGAAGCCGTCGCCGTACCGGAACCGGAGGAACGACTCGACCAGGATGCGCCGGAGGCCATGGGCACGGACCAGGTGCCACGCGTCCTCGGCATCCAGCTCGTCGCCGTCCATCTCGGTAGTGACCGGGACGGTCCGGGCGGTGGTCATGCCGCATTCTGTCCGAGCACATATCGGGCGACAACAGATGGGGCGCTCGGCAGAATGAGGTGGTGACCGTCACCGCGACCGACCTGACCGCCCGGCTCGACCACCTGCGCGAGGCGCCGACCGAGGTCGGCACGCTCGCGCTCGTCGTACGCCGACCCGCGGCCCGCGAGCGCGAGCTGCTCGACGAGGGCGTGCTCGACGAGGTCGACGGGCTCGTGGGCGACAACTGGCTGAGCCGCGCGACGTCCCACGGGCGATCGCCGCCGGTCGCCACCTCGACGCGCAGGTGACCGTGATGAGCGCTCGGATGGCGGCGCTGCTCGACGACGACCCCGCCGGGCAGGCGCTCGCGGGCGACCAGCTGTACGTCGACCTCGACCTCTCGCACGAGAACCTGCCCGCCGGCTCCCGGCTGGCCATCGGCGACACCGTGGTGATCGAGGTGACCGCCAAGCCGCACCACGGCTGCCGGAAGTTCCTCGACCGGTTCGGAGAGGACGCCGTCGCGTTCGTGAACTCCGAGGTCGGCCGGTCGCTGCGGCTCCGCGGTCTCAACGCCCGGGTCATGACCGGCGGCATCGTTCGTCCCGGGGACCGGGTGCGTCAGGTCTAATCGTTTCTGAAGGCCGTTCTCAGGGCCTTCACAGGCTCGCTCGGCACGGTGGGGGCATGAGTGAGACCCGTGTCCTTCCGCCGATGCCCGACGAGCCGTCGGAGCACGGGCACCCCCCTGCGGCCGCGACCACAGACCCGCAGCCGCGGCGGCGGACCGGCGCCGTCACCGCCCTCCTCCTGGGTTCCCTGGCCCTCGGTGGAGCGGCCGGGGTGGGCGGTGCGGCCGCCTGGGAGACCTGGCAGGACGACACCGGAGCGGCAACTCCGGGTCCCCAGGTCTCCCAGGTGGTCGACACGGGCGACTCCCCGGCGCCGGACGGCTCGGTCGAGCAGGTGGCCGCCGCGGTGCTGCCGTCGGTCGTGAAGATCGACGTGTCGGGTCCGAACGGGTCCGGGTCCGGCTCGGGGATCATCCTCAGCTCGGACGGCCAGATCCTCACCAACAACCACGTGGTGGAGGTCGCCGCTCAGGGCGGCGGGTCGCTGACCGTCTCCTTCGACGACGGCACCCACGCCGAGGCCCGCGTGCTCGGAACCGACCCGCTCACCGACACCGCCGTCATCCAGGCCGAGGACGTCTCGGGGCTGACCCCCGCGACGATCGGCCAGTCGGCCAACGTCGACGTCGGCCAGCAGGTGGTGGCGGTCGGCTCGCCGTTCGGTCTCGACGCCACGGTCACCAGCGGCATCGTGAGCGCGCTCCAGCGCCCGGTGAACGTCGGGTCGGACGCCCAGGGCAACGCCACCGTCTATCCCGCGATCCAGACCGACGCCGCGATCAACCCCGGCAACTCCGGTGGCCCGCTGGTCGACCTCGACGGCCACGTCATCGGCATCAACTCCTCCATCCGGACGTCCGGGTCCTCCCTGAGCGGCTCGGCCCCCGGCTCGATCGGCCTCGGCTTCGCGATCCCGATCGACGAGGTCATGCCGCTGGTCGAGGACATGGCCGACGGCGAGACCCCCGCCCATGCCCGGATGGGCGTCAGCGTGCAGACCGCCGCCACGACCGAGGACCTGGTCTCCGACGGCGCCGTGATCCGTGAGATCACCGCAGGCTCCGCCGCGTCCGAGTCGGGTCTCGAGGTGGGTGACGTGGTCACCGCCGTCGACGGCATCCTCATCACCGACTCCGACAGCCTGATCGCCACCGTCCGGTCCTACCGTCCCGGCGACGAGGTCGAGGTGACGTTCACCCGCGACGGCGAGGAGCAGACCGCGACCGTGACGCTCGAGTCGGACGCCGATACCACCAGCTGATCCCCCGCGACGGGGCAGCGAGGCGGTCGTCAGCGGGCCCGCACGACCCGGCCCTCGTCCCAGACGGGGCCGTCGGCCTCGTAGACCGAGCCGTCGGCGCCGTAGACGAGGAACCGGTCGAAGCCACGCGCGAACCAGCGGTCGTGGGTGACCGCGACGACCGTGCCCTCGAACGCCTCCAGGCCGGCCTCCAGCGCCTCGGCGCTCTGGACGTCGAGGTTGTCGGTGGGCTCGTCGAGCAGGAGCAGCGTGGCGCCGGAGAGCTCGAGCAGCAAGATCTGGAAGCGGGCCTGCTGGCCGCCGCTGAGCGAGTCGAAGGTCTGCTCGCCGGCGTGGGCGAGCTCGTAGCGGTCGAGGACGCGGGCGGCCTGCTCGCGCCCCATGCCGGTGCGGCCGTCGGGCGAGCCGTCACCCCGGTGGAGGATGTCCAGCAGGGTGCGTCCCAGCAGCTCGGGGTGCTCGTGGGTCTGCACGAACCAGCCGGGACGCACGCGGGCGCCGAGCTTGGCCCGGCCGGTGTGGTCGACCGGCACGACCGGCACCTCACCGATCGGCTGGTGCTCCTTGTCTGGGTCGGAGCCGCCGGCGGCGAGCAGCCGCAGGAAGTGGGACTTGCCGGAGCCGTTGCTCCCGAGCACGGCCACCCGCTCGCCGTACCAGACCTCGAGGTCGAACGGCTGCATCAGGCCGGTGAGCTCGAGCCGCTCGCAGACGACGGCGCGCTTGCCGGTACGGCCGCCCTTGAGGCGCATCGTCACCTGCTGCTCGCGCGGCTGCTCGGTCGGCGGTCCGGCCTCCTCGAACTTGCGCAGGCGGGTCTGGGCCGCCTTGTACTGCGAGGCCATGCCGTCGTTGTACTCGGCCTTGATCTTCAGCCGCAGCACGAGCGCCTTGATCTTGGCGTGCTCCTCGTCCCAGCGGCGGCGCTGCATCTCGAACCGGAGAAACCGGTCCGCGCGGGCCTCGTGGTAGCTCGCGAACCCGCCCGGGTGGGTCCACACGAGGTTGCCGGCCTGCCCGAGCTCGACGGTGACGATCCGGGTGGCCGTGTTGTCGAGCAGCTCCCGGTCGTGGCTGATGAAGAGGACGGTCTTGGCGGACTCGCGCAGCCGACCCTCCAGCCAGATCTTCCCGGGTACGTCGAGGAAGTTGTCGGGCTCGTCGAGCAGCAGCACCTCGTCGGGACCGCGGAGCAGGTAGTCGAGCACCAGCCGCTTCTGCTCGCCGCCCGAGAGAGTGCGCAGGTCGCGGTACTTCGCGCGGTCGTAGGGGACGCCGAGCCCGGCGATCGTGCAGACGTCCCACGTGACCTCGAGGTCGTAGCCGCCGGCGTCGGCGTACTCGGCCAGGGCCGCGGCGTACTCCAGCTGGGTCCTCTCGTCGTCGTGCTCCATCAGGGCCCGCTCCAGCCGGTCGATCTCGGCGTGCGCGCGGCGGATCCGCGACGGTGCCACCGAGAGCAGCAGCTCGGCCACCGTCGGGTCGTCGCCGAGCCCGTGCGCGACCATCTGGCGCATCACGCCGAGCCCACCGCTGCGGGTGACGACGCCGGCATGAGGCGTGAGCTCACCGGTGATGATGCGCAGGAGCGTGGTCTTGCCGGCACCGTTGGCGCCGACCAGCGCGACCTTCGCTCCGTCCCCCACGCGGAACGACACGTCGTCGAGCAGCACCCGGCCGTCGGGCAGCTCGTAGCGCACCCCGGCGACGTCCACGTGACCCATGGCACTCATTGTCCGGGTCGGTGGGGTCTGGCGCACCCGGGTTTCGGTCAGCGTGGGACCCGGCCGACGAGCGAGCGGCGCGCGATCGCGGCAGCGCCGGTGACCGGCTCGGCGGCACTCAGGACGTCGAGCCGCCGCTCGGTCAGGTGCCGACGCAGTGCGTGGCCGATGGGCGTCCCTCGCTCGGTCAGCGCGCCGGCGAGCACCACGGGCTCGCGCGGCTGCGGCTCCGGCAGTCGGCCGAACAGCGCCACCAGGTGGTCGATCCCCGCCAGGACGATCTGCTGGGCGACGGGGTCGCCGGCGTCGTGGGCCGCGGTGACGAGCGGCGCCAGGCTCGAGAGGGCGACCGGCGCCTGCGCGTACGCCTGCCGGACGAGTGCGGAGCGTCCGTCGCCCGAGCCGGGCAGCGTCGCCAGCACCGCCTCGCCGAGCGGACCGGGCGGGAGGCCCTCGTCCAGCGCGTGCAGCGTGGCGCGCACCGCCTCGCGGCCCAGCCAGAACCCCGACCCTTCGTCGCCGAGCAGCCAGCCGTGGCCGCCGGCGGTGGCGACCAGCCGACCGTCCTCGACCCGGGCGGCGACCGCGCCTGTGCCCGCGACGAGGACCGATCCCGTGGCGGCCTCGGTCCCGGCGGCGAAGGCCACCTCGACGTCGGACCGGACGTCGGGACGGCCCGTGAGACCCGCCGCGCTCCACGCGTCGTCGTAGGCGGTCCGCACCAGCGGGTCGCGCAGCGCCCCGCCCCCGGCCATGCCCAGCACGCCCGCGCCCACCCGCGCCGGGTCGACGCCTCGCAGCGCGTCGGCCAGCGCAACGGCCAGTGCGTCGCGCGCCGTCGCCGGGTGGGCCGTCGGGTTGCCGCCGCCCGCCGTCCCCCGACCGACCGGCCGGCCGGCCAGGTCGGTGACCAGGATCCGGGTGGACGTCCCGCCGAGATCGCCGCCGAGGGCGAGAGCCCCTGCGTCAGGCGAGGAAGCGGTCACGACATACTCCTACAAGACCCGAGGAGGGGTGTCCACGTGCCCGACCAGCCGATCAACGCGCAGTCGTACCTCGACGCGCTGTCCCCCGTCCTGACCGCCGTCACGCAGCAGGCCGACGGCCCGGTGCTCGCGGCGGCCGACCTGATCGCCGACTCCGTGCGGCAGGGCGGCGTGCTCCAGACCTTCGGGTCCGGGCACTCCGAGGCGCTCGCGATGGAGCTCGCCGGCCGCGCCGGCGGCCTCGTGCCCAGCAACCGGATCTCGTTGAGGGACGTCGTGGTCCACGGCGGCGAGTCGCCCGAGGTGCTCGGTCGCGGCATCCTCGAGCGCGACCCGGCGATCGCCGCCCGGCTCTACGAGCTCGCCGCGCCCGACCCGCGCGACGTGTTCGTCATCGCGTCGAGCTCGGGAGTCAACGGCTCCGTGGTCGAGATGGCCCGGATCGTCAAGCAGCACGGCCATCCTCTGATCGCCGTCACGTCGGTCGCCCACACCAACGGCGTCGACTCCCGCCACCCGTCCGGCGAGAAGCTCGTCGACCACGCCGACGTGGTCCTCGACAACGGCGCGCCGTACGGCGACGCGGTGCTGCAGCTGCCCGGCGGCGGGTCCGCGTGCGCGGTGTCGTCGATCACCGCTGCGCTGCTGGCGCAGCTCGTCACCGCCGAGGTCGTGCGGCGGCTGCTCGACGCGGGCGAGACCCCGCCGGTCTACCTGTCGGCCAACGTGCCCGGTGGCGACGAGCACAACCACGCACTCGAGGAGCGCTACGCGGGGCGGATCCGCCGCACCGCCTGACGTCAGTCCTCGGTCTGCTTCGCCCACAGGTTCACGCCGGCCTCCTCGGCGTACTGGTCGATCTCCGTGAGCTCGTCGTCGGTCAGCGGCGGACCGTCGACGGCGTCGAGGTTGGTGTCGAGCTGCTCCACGCTCGACGCCCCGATCACCGCGCTCGTGACGCGGTGGTCGCGGACCGCCCACTGCAGGGCGAGCTGCGCGAGCTTCTGCCCGCGCCGCTGCGCTATCTCGTTGAGTGCCCGGACCCGCTCGAGGACGCTGTCGTCCAGCCCGGCGATCGTGGAGTCGGCGCGGGCCGCGCGGCTGTCGGCGGGCACCCCGTCGAGGTAGCGGTCGGTCAGCAGACCCTGGGCCAAGGCCGTGAAGACGATGCAGCCCATCCCCTGGGTCTCCAGCTCGTCGAGCAGGTCACCCTCGATCCAGCGGTTGAGCATGGAGTAGGACGGCTGGTGGATCAGCAGCGGCGTGCCGAGCTCCCGCGCAATGGTCGCCGCCTCACGTGTCTTGTCGGCGGAGTAGGAGCTGATCCCTGCGTACAGCGCCCGCCCGGAGCGGACCGCGGTGTCGAGCGCCATCACGGTCTCCTCGACCGGCGTCTCCGGGTCGAACCGGTGGCTGTAGAAGATGTCGACGTAGTCGAGCCCCATCCGCTCGAGCGACTGGTCGAGGCTGGCCAGCACGTACTTCCGCGAGCCACCGCCCTGGCCGTAGGGACCTGGCCACATGTCCCAGCCGGCCTTCGTGGAGATGATCAGCTCGTCGCGGTAGGGCTTGAAGTCGTCGGCGAGGTACCGCCCGAAGTTCTCCTCCGCGCGCCCGTAAGGCGGACCGTAGTTGTTGGCGAGGTCGATGTGGGTCACGCCGCGGTCGAAGGCCCGGCGCAGGATGGCGCGCTGCGTCTCCTCCGGTCGGTCGGTGCCGAAGTTCTGCCACAGCCCGAGGGACAGCACCGGCAGCTTCAGCCCGCTGTGACCCGTGTAGCGATAGTCCATCCCGCCGTCGCTGGTGAGCCCGTCGTACCGGTCGGGTGCCGCTTCGTACGTCATGCCTCCACCCTGTCACGCGGCGCCGACACGGCGCCGGGCCGGTCAGCCGAGCAGGTCGTCCAGCAGGCGCTCGATCCGTGCGCGGATCTCGTCCCGGATCGGCCGGACCGCCTCGAGGTCCTGCCCGGCGGGGTCGTCGAGCACCCAGTCCTCGTAGCGCTTCCCCGGGTAGAAGGGACAGGCGTCACCGCACCCCATGGTCACCACCACGTCGGACTCCTGCACCGCCCGGTCGGTCAGCACCTTCGGCTGCTGCCCGGCGATGTCGATCCCGACCTCGGCCATGGCCGCGACGGCGACCGGGTTGATCCCCGACGCCGGCTGCGACCCGGCGGAGAGCACCTCCACCCGGTCACCGGCGAGGTGCCTCAGCCAGCCCGCAGCCATCTGTGAGCGGCCGGCGTTGTGCACGCAGACGAAGAGGACGGTGGGTGTCATGTCGGGAGCTCCGGGGTCGGGAACAGGAACCGGACCAGCCCGAGGGCGAGCGCGCCGCCCACGAGCTGCATCAGCACGAACATCGGGGCCGCCGACGGCGCGATCCCCGCGAAGGTGTCGGACAGCGTGCGCGCGACCGTGACCGCCGGGTTGGCGAAGCTCGTCGAGCTCGTGAACCAGTAGGCGGCGGCGATGTAGCCGCCGACAGCGAGTGCGACGGACTCCGGACGGCCCGATCGCAGCGCCCCGAAGACCATGACCACGAGGCCGAGCGTCGCCACCACCTCCGCCAGCCAGAGCCCGCCACCGGAGCGCTCGGTGGTGGCCGGGGTGACGGCCTCCAGCCCGAACATCAGGTTCGCGAGGACCGCGCCGCCCACGCCGCCGAGGAGCTGGGCCCCCACGAGCGCGGCAGCCTCGCGCGGGGCGACGAGCCGGAGCGCGGCCTCGACCAGCGTGACGACCGGGTTGAACGACGCCGACACGGGCTGCAGCGCCAGGATCAGCGCGACCAGCGCGGCACCGGTGGCGAGGCTGTTCTGCAACAGCTGCAGCCCGACGTCGCCCGGCGAGAGGCGGGTTGCCATGATGCCCGAACCGATCACGGCGGCCACCAGGAACGCGGTGCCGAGCGCCTCGGCGGCGGCACGGCGTCCGAGTGCGGTCACGGGGTCGACGACCGCCGCGAGCCCGTCGCCTGACCTCGCCATGCGCTCATTCTGTCGGACTACCATGCCGCCATGGGATTCGAGGTCTCGGCGGAGGCTTACGACCGGTTCATGGGCCGCTTCAGCACCCCGCTCGCAGCACAGCTCGTCCAGGAGGCCGCGATCGCGCCCGGGATGCGGGTGCTGGACGTCGGCAGCGGCCCAGGTGCCCTGACCGGCGCGCTCGCCGCGATCGTCGGCGCCGACCACGTCGCCGCGGTCGACCCGATGCCGGCCTTCGTGGAGGCCGTCCGGCAGCGGCACCCGGGCGTGGCGGCCCAGGTCTCGGCGGCCGAGGCGCTCCCGTTCGCCGACGGCGAGTTCGACGCGGCGCTGGCGGCGCTGGTGGTGCCGTTCATGGCCGACCCGGTCGCGGGGCTCCGCGAGATGGCCCGCGTGGCGCGCCCGGGCGGGTTCGTCGCCGCGACCGTGTGGCAGCACGCGGCCGGCACCAGCCCGCTCTCGCCGTTCTGGGACGGCGTCCGCGACGTCGACCCCGGCGCGGTCAACGAGTCGGTGGCCGCCGGCACCCGCGAGGGACATCTCGCCGAGCTCTTCGCCGAGGCCGGCCTCCCCGGTCCGCGCACCACCGAGCTGACGGTCACGATCGAGTTCGACCGGTTCGAGGACTGGTGGGAGCCGTTCACCTACGGCGTGGGGCCGGCCGGCGGCTACGTCGCGGCCCAGTCGCCGGAGCGGGTGGCCGCGGTGCGTGAGGCGTGCGCGGCCAGGCTCGGCCCGGAGCCGTTCTCGGTGTCCGGCAGCGCGTGGTGCGTCGTGAGTCGGGGGCTGCGGATCGGGTAGTCCACGGCCGAACGGCCCTCACCGCGGTCTCCGAGGGGCCGTTCGGCCGTGGACTACCGACCCGGGCGGACGGTCTCCAGCACGCGGAACCCCTTCGCGCTCGCCAGCCGGGTCGTCGGCCAGCCCTGGTCGGTCAGCCACCGCTGCAGGGAGTCGGCGCCGAGGTGCTTGCCGACCACCAGCACCGCCCGGCCCTCGGGTCGCAGCCGCGGCAGCCACGCGAGCAGGAGGTCGTGCAGCGCCTCCTTGCCGATCCGGATCGGCGGGTTGGACCAGATCTCGTCGTACGTCGCATCGGTGGGGACCTGCTCGGGGGTGCAGGCGACGAACCGGCCGTCCACGCCGAGGACCCGGGCGTTCTCGTTGGCCAGCAGCAGCGCCCGCTGGTTGACGTCGGTGGCGGTCACGTTGGCCAGCGGTACGGCGGTCGCGATGGCCAGCCCGATCGGCCCGTAGCCGCACCCGAGGTCCAGGAACTGGCCCTGCGGCGGCGGCTCGGTCTCGCGGAACAGCACCGCTGTCGCGTGGTCGAGGTGTCCCTTGCTGAAGACCCCGGCCCCGCTGGTCAGCCGCAGCGTGTGCCCCCACACCTCGCACTCGAACTCGTCGCGGGCGAAGGCCACCGACGGGTCGGCGGAGAAGTAGTGGTCGTCGCTCACGACGCCTCCCGCTTCGCGCGCGACCGCTCCGCTCGCTCGGCCAGCCCGGTGTCGTCGGGGTAGCCGACCTCCTCGAGCGTCAGGCCGTGCGCCGCGGCCACGGCCACCGCCGGGTCCCGCGCGGCCGCTGAGAGGATCTCGGCCGGCCAGGTCACCGGACGCCGCCCGTCCCCCACGGCGAGCAGGCAGCCGACCAGCGAGCGGACCATGTGGTGGCAGAACGCGTCCGCGCGGACCCGGGCGACGACGAGTCCGACGGCGTCCCGCTCCCACGCGAGGTCGAGCAGGGTGCGGACGGTCGTCGCCCCCTCGCGCTGCTTGCAGAACGACGCGAAGTCGTGGAGACCGGTGAGCGGCGTCGACGCCGACGCCATCGCCTCGACGTCCAGGGGGCGCGGCCACCACAGCACGTGACCGCGGGTCAGCGGGTCGGCGAGCGCGGGGCCGTCGGCCACCCGGTACTCGTAGCGCCGCCATGAGGCCGAGAACCGCGCGTCGAAGCCCGCGGGAGCCTCGCCCACCCCCCTCACCCGGACATCCGGCGGGAGGATCCCGTTGAGACGCCGCGGCAGCCTCTCGTCGTACGCCGACCCCGCGGGGAGGTCGAGATGGACCACCTGACCGCGCGCGTGGACGCCGGTGTCGGTGCGTCCCGCGCACACCAGCGCGACGGTCGGGACCCGCAGCACGGTCGCCAGCGCCGCCTCCAGCGTGCCCTGCACGGTGCGCAGGCCCGGCTGGGTCGCCCAGCCGTGGAAGTCGCTCCCGTCGTAGGACAGGTCGATCCGGAGTCGCACGGTCGATCATCCTAGGGTCGACCGCCCATCGGTCATGCTGCAGCACGTGACCAACCCCGCGCTCGTGCTGGTCTCGACCGAGCACGCAGACTTCCTGCTGGACGAGTTCGGGCGCTACGCCCGCGACTACGACCTGCACACCGCGACCACGTTCGACGAGGGCGCCCGGCTCGTGGAGCAGCTCCGGGGCGACGGCGTCCCGCTCGCCCTGATGGTGCTCGACTCCGCGTTGCGCGACACCACGCCCGTCCAGACGTTCGGGACGTGGCGGCAGCTGGTGCCGACCGCGAAGCGGGTCGTGGTCGCCCACTGGGACCGGTTCCTCGACGACGCGCCCTCCCTGCGCGTGGGTCTCGCCACGGGCAAGTACGACGCCTACCTGCTGATGCCTCGCGGGGTCCGCGACGAGGAGTTCCACACCGCCATCACCGAGCTGCTGTCCGACTGGGGCTCGACGGTCGCCGACCCGGAGGTGCCGACGGTCCGGCTGGTCTCACCGCCCGGGATCGCGCTGACGCTGGCGATCCGGGAGTTCCTCGACCGGATGGGAATGCCGAACCGCACCTACGACCCGGGCTCGGAGGTGGGCACCGAGATCGTCGAGCGGTACGTCGGGGAGCCGTCGTACCCGCTGGTCGACTCTCCCTACCGCGACGTCGATGCGCCGTCCTCGGTGCGCGAGGTCGCCGCCGCGATCTACGGCCGCCCCGAGGACGTCGACCTCGACACGGTCGTCGACCTCTGCATCGTGGGCGCCGGACCGGCCGGCCTGGCCGCGGCTGTCTACGGGTCCTCGGAGGGGCTCAGCACGGTCGTCGTCGAGGTCGAGGCGATCGGCGGCCAGGCGGGCACGAGCTCGATGATCCGCAACTACCTCGGGTTCCCTCGCGGCATCTCCGGGATGCGCCTCGCGCAGCGGGCGCGCAACCAGGCGATCCGGTTCGGCACCCGGTTCTTCACCGGGTGGGAGGTGACGTCTTTCGGGCCGTGCGAGCACGGCGACCACCACGTCGTCCGCACCGACGGCGGGGACGTCCACGCCCGGGCGGTCGTGGTCGCCACCGGGGTCCGCTACCGCAAGCTCGGCATCGAGTCGCTGGAGCGGCTGGTCGGCCAGGGCGTGTTCTACGGCAGCGCGATGAGCGCCGCCCGGGAGCTGGAGGGGCAGGACGTCGTGGTCGTGGGCGGCGGCAACTCCGCCGGCCAGGCGGCGATCCACCTGGCCCGGTTCGCCCGGTCCGTCACGATCCTGGTCCGTCGCACGGGCCTCGAGCAGACCATGTCGCAGTACCTCGTCAACGAGATCGGGTGGAACCCCCGGGTGGCGGTGCGGGCGAGCAGCGAGGTGTGCGACGGCGGCGGGGACGGGCGGCTGGAGTGGGTCGAGGTCCGCGACCGGTCGCGTGGCGCCGTCGAGCGCGTGCCCGTGGGCGGGCTGTTCCTGCTCCTCGGCGCCGAGCCGCACTGCGACTGGCTGCCCCCCGACGTCGCCCGCGACGAGCGCGGCTTCGTGCTCACCGGCCGCGACGTGCCGACCGAGGAGTGGCAGGACGGGCTCCCGCCGGCCAGCCTCGCGACCACCGTGCCGGGGGTGTTCGCCGTCGGCGACATCCGGGCGGGCTCGATGAAGCGGGTCGCCGCCGCCAGCGGTGAGGGCGCCAGCGTGGTGCCGCTCGTCCACGCCTGGCTCGGTCCCGCGTGAGGTTGCTCAACCAGAGGGTTGACAACCGCCGAACGGGCTCGTACGGTTCTATTCAACCGATGAGTTGAACAAAGGATCGAAATGGCCGACCCGCTCTCCCGCGTCTTCGCCGCCCTCGCCGACCCGACCCGGCGCGACATCGTCGCCCGGCTCACCGAGCAGGACGCGACCGTGGGTGAGATCGCGGCGCCGTACGACGTGAGCCTCCAGGCCGTCTCCAAGCACCTCAAGGTGCTGGAGGAGGCCGGCCTCGTCACCCGGAGCCGCGAGGCCCAGCGCCGGCCGGTCCACCTCGAAGCGGAGGTGTTCGACCTGATGACGGCGTGGATCGAGCGCTACCGCAGGCAGGCGGAGGAGCGCTACCGACGCCTGGACGCGGTCCTGGCCGAGCTGGACGGCCACCAGAACGAGCACGAGAACGAGCACGACCGACCCCAGGAGGGAACCGCATCATGAACCAGACCGCGCACGCCACCACCCGGTACGCCGAGGCCGCCATCGAGGCCGTCCCCGACCTGCCGATCGTCCGCATCACCCGCGACTTCCGGGCCACCGTGGAGCAGCTGATGCGCGCCCACACCGACCCCGAGCTCTTCGTGCGCTGGATCGGCCCGGACGCCGTGACGTCCCGGATCGACCAGTGGGACTGCCGCACCCTCGGCTCCTACCGCTACGTGTGCGAGCACGACGGCGTCGAGCACGGCTTCCGGGGGACGTTCCCCGAGGTCGGCGACGACCGGATCGTGCAGACGTTCACCTGGGAGGGCATGCCGGAGGCGATCGCGCTGGAGACGCTGTGGTTCGAGGACCTCGGCGGCGGCACCACCCGGCTGCACGCGCAGTCCCTGTGCGACTCGATCGAGGGCCGCGACGGCATGCTGAGCAGCGGCATGGACACCGGCGTCCACGAGGGCTACGCCAAGCTCGACGCCCTGCTCGCCGACGGCGTGGTCTGAGGACGTGACCGTGACCCGGTCCGAGGCCGCCGACCGCCACCGCGAGTACGCCGCCGGCTTCACCGACCTGGTGCAGGGAGCGGCCGACTGGGACGCGCCCGCGCCGGTCGCGGGGTGGCGGGCTCGGGACGTCGTCGACCACCTGGTCACGTGGCTCCCCGGCTTCCTCGCCGGCGACGGCGTCGAGCTGCCCCGCGGCCCGGCCGCGGCCGACGACCCGGTGGCCGCGTGGCGCCACCACGCCGACGCGGTGCAGGCGATCCTCGACGACCCCGGGACCGACGTCCGCATGTTCGCCAACCGCCACGTCGGCGAGCTCCCCCTGGCCGACGCGATCGACCGGTTCTACACGACCGACGTCTTCCTGCACTCCTGGGACCTCGCCCGGGCCACCGGACAGCCACCGGGGCTCGACGAGGCCGAGTGTGCCGCGCTGCTCGCCGGGATGGAGCCGATGGACGAGCTGCTGCGGTCCTCCGGCCAGTACGGACCGCGGGTCCCGGTGGCCGACGACGCCCCGGCCGTGGACCGGCTGATGGGCTTCATCGGCCGCGACCCCGCCTGGCGGCCCCCGGGGGGCTCGTCGGCCTAGGCGGAGCTGCCGTCGAGCTCGCGCAGGTACGGCGGGTCGGCACCCGGTCGGCCCACGGTCACCGCCGCGGCCCGGGCGGCGTGCGCGAGCACGTCGACTACGACGTCACGCGGTGCGTCGGCGAGGGCCTCGCGGCCGCCGGGACCCAGCAGGTCGCGAGCCCAGAGCGCATCGAGCATCGCGGCGCAGAACGTGTCCCCGGCGCCGATCGTGTCGGCCACCACCACCGGCACGCTGGCCACGTCGACCTCCTGCAGGGCGCCCACCCAGGTGGCGCCGGCCTGACCGCGCGTCACGACCACGACGGCCGGGCCGAGGCCGAGCAGCCGCTTGGCGCCGGCGACCGGGTCGCTCCCGGGGTAGAGCGCCTCGAGGTCCTCGTCGGAGGCCTTGACCAGGTCGCTGCGCGCGGCGACGGCCTCGACCTGCGCCACGAGCTCGGGACCGGTCCCGGTGATCGCGGGCCGGGCGTTCACGTCGTAGCTGATCGTCGTCCCGCGCCGCAGCCGTCCGAGCAGGTCGAGGACGGAGTCGGCGCCGGGGCTGATCACGGCCCCGAGCGAGCAGGTGTGCACGACCAGCGGGTCGATGTCGTCGCGCAGCGGGTTCAGCCGCCAGGAAAGGTCGAACTCGTACGACGCGTGCCCGTCGGACCCGATCGTCGCGATCGCCGTGGAGGTGTGGCCGATGGCGTGCGGGTCGACCGCGAGGGTGACGCCGTCACGCTCGAGCCGGTCGGCGAGCACGCGGCCGCGGTCGTCGTCGCCCCAGCTCGTCGCGAACTCGACCGGCCGGCCGAGCCGGGCGAGCGCCACCGCCACGTTGGCCGCGCTGCCTCCCGCGAACTCGTTCGTGCTGCCGTCGCCCGCGCGCACGATGTCGACGAGGGACTCACCCACGACGAGGGCGGACTTCGGCATGGGCCATGACTATCGCATCGGCGCCGCTCCTGGCGAGCGGTAAGGTCCGCGCCATGCGGATCCACCCGCCCGACCCGTCGCTCGCGGAGCCGCCGTTCGAGCAGCTGCGCAGCCAGGTCGCCCGGCGAGCGACCAGCGGCGACCTGCCCGCCGGCACGAGGCTGCCGACCGTGCGGGCCCTCGCCGCCGAGCTGGGGCTGGCAGCCAACACCGTCGCGCGGGCCTATCGCGAGCTGGAGGCCGACGGCGTGGTGGTCACCGAGGGCCGGCGGGGCACGTTCGTCGCCACCGGCGCCGCGGCCGCCTCGGACCAGGCCGCGGCCGCGGCCACGACGTACGCCGCCACGGCTCGACGGCTCGGGCTCACGCGAGCCGAGGCGACCCGGCTGCTCGAGACCGCCTGGCCGGTCTGACCGGCGGAGCAGGGGCCGCCCACGCCGGGGTGCCACCACCCCTGGCCGGCGCGGTCACGCCTCGGCGCGCGTCATGCGCAACCACGGCGGCCGTCGGCGCCCCCGCCGAAGGCGCGGGCCCCGTCCCCGGCGACCTCGCGGAACCAGGCCGCCACCTTCGCGAGGGCGACGACGCAGTCGTCACGTCGCCGGGCGAGGTCATCGTGGTGCCACAGCACGTCCACCTGCTCGCAGCGGGCGCCGGCGGCCCGCAGCCGGTCGTCTGCTCCCGCGACCGCCTTGCTGACGAGGCCGAGCAGCTGCTGCTTGACGGCGCCGTCGGGCATCGCGAACACCGTGGGCCGGACAGTACCCGTCCGGGCAGCGAGCCGGCCGAACTCCGCCTCGATCGCCGCGGCCCCCTGCTGCCGGCAGGCGGCCACCCGCTCCGACCCGCGCGAGCGCCACGACAGGTCGAGCACGAAGCCGCCCAGTCCCACGACCAGCAGCAGGACGAGTAGTCCCGCCACCCGGCGGTGTGACCGACGCGGCGGTCCGGCGTCGATCACCTCCGCCTCGTCGCTCACTCCCCCAGTGTGCCTCGCGCCCCTGGCGGCTGGCGCTGGCACACTGGGCGGGTGCCGCTGGGCCCCGGGGTGGAGAGGGTGGAGACCGACCGACTGCTCCTCCGGCGTCGCCGGGTCGACGAGGCAGCGACGTACCGCCGGCTCTGGACCGAGCGCGACCCGCGGGTGCCGCCCCACCGCCGGATCGGTCCCGACGGGAGGCCGACCGTGGCGGACCTCGCGGCGCAGATCGGCGCCGAGCGCGCAGCACCCCGACCCGGCCTCCTCACGGTGGAGGTGAAGGGCACCGGCGAGGTCATCGGCTACTGCGGGCTGGTCTGGCACGGCAACGGGTCGCCCGACGAGCCCGAGCTGGCCTTCGAGCTGTTCCGCGCGGCCCACGGGCGTGGCTACGCCACCGAGGCGGGCCGGGCCGTGGTCGCCTGGGCGGCTGAGGCGGGCTACCCGCGGCTGTGGGCGACGGTCCGCGACTGGAACGCCGCCTCCCGTCGGGTCCTGGAGAAGCTCGGGTTCCGCGAGACCGGCCAGGTGGAGCCGGACCCGGTCCACGGCGACAACCTGCTCGCGGTCCGGGACACCTGAGCCGGATGACGACGGCCCGCCACCCGGGCGGGCGGCGGGCCGTACGTCGGTCGCGGATCAGGCGTCCTTGGACTCCTGGGTGGACTCCTGGGTGGAATCCTCGCTGGACTCCTCGGCAGGAGCCTCGTCGGCGTCCTCAGCGGGCGCCTCCGTGGTCTCGGCCTCGTCGGTCGCCTCGACCGGAGCGTCCTCGGCGGGAGCCTCCTCGACCGGGGCCTCCTCCACCGGGGCCTCCTCGACCGGGGCCGGGGCAGGAGCCGCGGCCTTGGTGGTCTTCTTGCTCGACGCCGGCTTGGGCGAGTAGGGCTCGGTCACGAGCTCGATGACCGCCATCGGGGCGTTGTCGCCCTTGCGCGGACCGATCTTCGTGATCCGGGTGTAGCCGCCCGGCCGCTCGGAGAACGACGGCGCGATCTCGGTGAACAGGGTGTGCACGACGGACTTGTCGCGCACCGTCCGCAGCACCAGCCGACGGCTGTGCAGGTCGCCCCGCTTCGCCTTGGTGATCAGCTTCTCCGCGAGCGGGCGCAGCGTGCGTGCCCGGGTCTCGGTGGTCGTGATCTTGCCGTGCTCGAAGAGCTGGGTCGCCAGGTTCGACAGCATCAGCCGCTGGTGGGCCGGGCTTCCGCCGAGGCGGGCACCCTTCTTGGGAGTAGGCATGCGTCTTCTCGATTCTCCCCGGCCGTGTCAGGTACCGGAGTAGAGGGGATCAGTACTGCTCGTCCTCGACGAACGCGTCGTCGTCGTCGTCCGAGCCGTACGCCGCCAGCGCGGCGTGCGGATCGAAGCCCGGGCCGCTGTCCTTGAGCGAGAGGCCCATCTCGACCAGCTTGGCCTTGACCTCGTCGATCGACTTGGCGCCGAAGTTGCGGATGTCGAGCAGGTCCTGCTCCGAGCGGCTGATGAGCTCACCCACGGTGTGGATGCCCTCGCGCTTGAGGCAGTTGTAGGAGCGGACGGTCAGGTTGAGCTCCTCGACCGGCAGGGCCAGGTCGGCCGCCAGCTGCTCGTCGACCGGCGACGGGCCGATGTCGATGCCCTCGGCCTCGACGTTCAGCTCGCGGGCCAGCCCGAAGAGCTCGACCAGCGTCTTGCCGGCCGACGCGATCGCGTCGCGCGGGCGGATCGACGGCTTGGTCTCGACGTCGATGACCAGCTTGTCGAAGTCGGTGCGCTGCTCGACACGGGTGGCCTCGACCTTGTAGGTCACCTTCAGGACCGGGCTGTAGATCGAGTCGACCGGCATCCGGCCGATCTCGTTGTCGGCACCCTTGTTCTGGACCGAGGAGACGTAGCCGCGGCCACGCTCGACGACCAGCTCCATCTCCAGCTTGCCCTTGTCGGACAGGGTGGCGATCTTCAGGTCGGGGTTGTGGACCTCGACGCCGGCCGGCGGGTTGATGTCGGCGGCGGTCACGTCACCGGCACCCGACTTGCGCAGGTACATGGTGACCGGCTCGTCGTGCTCGGAGGAGACGACGAGGCCCTTCAGGTTGAGGATGACCTCGGTGACGTCCTCCTTGACGCCCTCGATGGTCGAGAACTCGTGGAGGACGCTGTCGACCTTGATGCTCGTGACCGAGGCACCGGGGATCGACGACAGGAGGGTACGGCGGAGTGAGTTGCCCAGGGTGTAGCCGAAGCCGGGCTCCAGCGGCTCGATCACGAACCGCGAGCGGAACTCGTCGACGGACTCTTCCGACAGGGTGGGGCGCTGTGCGATGAGCACTGTGTTCTTTCCTTTCCGGGCGCGACCGCTATTTGACGTCGCCCAGATCTGCGAGGTGGGGCCGAAAGGGTCTTACTTCTTCGAGTAGTACTCGACGATGAGCTGCTCCTGGATCGGGAGGTCGATCTGCGCGCGCACGGGGACCTGGTGGACCAGGACCCGCATCCGCGTCGGGATCGCCTCGAGCCAGGCGGGGACGATGCGCTCGCCGTGGGTCTCACGGGCGACGATGAACGGGGTCATCTCGAGCGACTTCTCGCGCACGTCGATCACGTCGTGGGCGGACACCTGGAACGACGGGATGTCGACCTTGCGGCCGTTCACCAGGAAGTGGCCGTGGACGACCAGCTGGCGGGCGTGACGGCGGGTGCGGGCGAAGCCGGCCCGGTAGACGACGTTGTCCAGCCGGCACTCGAGCATCTGGAGCAGGTTGTCACCTGTCTTGCCGCTGCGGCGGCTGGCTTCCTTGTAGTAGCGGACGAACTGCTTCTCGAGGACGCCGTAGGTGTAGCGGGCCTTCTGCTTCTCGCGAAGCTGGAGCAGGTACTCGCTCTCCTTGATGCGGCCGCGGCCGTGCTGGCCGGGGGCGTACGGACGCTTCTCGAAGGCGGCGTCGCCGCCGACGAGGTCGACACCGAGACGGCGCGACTTCTTGGTCATGGGGCCGATGTAGCGGGCCATGGGTCAGTGCTCCTTGGGTCTCTGGTGGCGGGTCAGACGCGCCGGCGCTTGGGCGGGCGGCATCCGTTGTGGGGCGTGGGGGTGACGTCCTGGATGGTGCCGACCTCGAGGCCGATGGCACCCAGGGACCGGATCGCCGTCTCGCGGCCCGAGCCCGGACCCTTGACGAAGACGTCGATCTTCTTCATCCCGTGCTCCATCGCCCGGCGACCAGCGGCCTCGGCGGCCATCTGCGCGGCGAACGGGGTGGACTTGCGCGAGCCCTTGAAGCCGACGGTGCCGGCCGAGGCCCACGAGATCACCGCGCCGGTGGGGTCGGTGATCGTGACGATGGTGTTGTTGAACGTGCTCTTGATGTGGGCTTCGCCCTGAGCGACGTTCTTCTTCTCCTTGCGACGCACCTTCGAGGTGCGGCTCTTGGGAGGCATTCGGTATCTCCTGAGGTTGCTGGGAAGCGTTCGAGTGGTGGGAGGTCAGCGCCGGCGGGAAGCCCGGGTCACTTGGCCTTCTTCTTGCCGGCGACGGTGCGCTTGGGACCCTTGCGGGTGCGCGCGTTGGTCTTGGTGCGCTGACCGCGGACCGGCAGGCCCTGGCGGTGGCGGCGACCCTGGTAGCTGCCGATCTCGATCTTCCGACGGATGTCGGCCTGCACCTCACGGCGCAGGTCACCCTCGATCTTGACCTCGAGGTTCTCGATCGCGTCGCGGAGCCTGACCAGCTCCTCGTCCCCCAGCTGGTGGACGCGCAGGTCCGGGGAGACCCCGGTGGCGGCCAGGAGTTCCTGGGCGCGGGTACGGCCGATGCCGTAGATGTAGGTGAGTGCGACCTCGATCCGCTTGTCGCGCGGCAGGTCGACCCCAACAAGGCGTGCCATGAGTGGCCTTTCCTGAAGGGACGGCGTCCCTTCGTCTTCACGGTGGTCTGGTCGTGACGCGTCCCGGCCTGCTGCGGCTGTGGGCTCCGGCCATCCGCTCCGGAGGTGGTTCAGCGGTCCCCCGTCGGGAGCCCGCCTGAGCGATCACGTGGTGGTGGTATTCAGTTGTCCTTCGAGACGCTCGCCCCGCTCGCTCCTCGGTGACCGGAACGGTGGAGGCGAGTCAGCCTTGGCGCTGCTTGTGGCGCGGGTTGTCGCAGATGACCATGACGCGGCCGTGGCGACGGATCACCTGGCACTTGTCACAGATCTTCTTCACGCTGGGGGCGACCTTCATTGTCAGCCCTTTCTGCTCGGTGGCGGCTCTGCTTACTTGTAGCGGTAGACGATGCGACCCCGGGTGAGGTCGTACGGCGAGAGCTCCACCACGACCCGGTCCTCGGGGAGGATCCGGATGTAGTGCTGGCGCATCTTGCCGCTGATGTGGGCGAGCACCTTGTGTCCGTTGGTCAGCTCGACCCGGAACATGGCGTTGGGGAGGGCCTCCACGACGGTGCCCTCGATCTCGATCACGCCTTCTTTCTTCGGCATGTCCTCCACAATCCGTTGGTTGGTGTCTACCGTCGGCCCGCGAACCTCCGGCTCCCCGAGGGCAGCTGGTGGACCTCGTCAAGCGGTTCCGCGGACCTCATCCCCGGGCACGCGCGAGCCTCTCGACGAGAGGGATCGGCGGGTGTCCGGGCAGCCGCAAGGCGCCACGAAACACGACCCACGTTGGGCCGACACGCCAGTGTACGGGGTGCTGAGCGCGAACCCCTAATTGCGACCGGGGGGCCGATCGGCTCCCGCAGGACGTGCCGACACCCGACCCGTACCGCAGGAGAACACTGCCGCAACCGCGCCCGCGATGTCGAGCTGCGGACCACCGACGACTCCCGTCCGGCGACGAGCACCACGGCTCCGGACGGTCAGCGGCCGAGGCGGAAGGTGCGCAGCGAGAGCGCGGCGCGGTAGCGGAGGCCGGCCGGGTGTGCGTCCAGGTGCAGCTGGTCCGGGAGGGGGAGCCCTCGACCTCGACCCAGCAGTGCGTGGAGTGACCTCAGCCGGCGAGCAGCCGGAGCGTCTCCTCGCGCGCCGGTGACCGGCTCGGGTCGGTCCCGGTCCAGGCGCCCGCGACGGGGTGCACCATCACCTCGTCGACGCCGTGCGCGGCCGCGAGCTCCTCGATCCGCTGCCGCGCCGTCGGGGCGTCGCCGATCACCCACCGCCGGCGCATCGTCTCGACCAGCTCGCGGTGCGCCTCGGGCGGGTCCTGCTTCTCCGCGTCCTCCACGAGCTGCTGCGCGCGCAGTGGCTGCCCGGTCCGCAGCGCGACCATCGCCAGCAGCTGGGGCAGCGCCAGCCGATCGGCCTCCTCCTGGGTGGGTGCCACCGCGGCGTTCACGGTGAGGAACGTCCGCGGGGAGTCGAGGTACGCCGAGGGCCGGAACGCGCTGCGGTAGAGCGCGAGCGCCTCGGCCGTGCCCGAGCCGGAGAAGTGGTGGGCGAAGACGTAGGGCAGTCCGCGCTCGGCCGCCAGGCGCGCCGAGTAGTCGGAGGAGCCCAGCAGCCAGGCGACCGGGACGCTGGTCGCTCTCGGCGTCGCGCGCAGCTCGTGACGTCGGCCGCCGACGGACAGCTGGGCGCCACCGGCGTCCATCAGGGCGAGCACGTGGTCGACGTACTCGGGGAACCGGGCGACGGCGTCGTCGTCGACCCCGCCGGCGCCGATCCGCAGCGCGAACGACGTCACCGGGTCGGTGCCCGGGGCGCGGCCGATCCCGAGGTCGATCCGGCCCGGGTGGGCCGCCTCGAGGAGCGCGAACTGCTCGGCCACCACGAGTGGCGCGTGGTTGGGCAGCATCACTCCCCCGGAGCCGACCCGGATCCGGTCGGTCGCCGCGGCCACCATCGCGATCAGCACCGGCGGGTTCGTCGCCGCCACCGCCGGCATGTTGTGGTGCTCCGCGAGCCAGTAGCGGCGGAAGCCGAGGCCGTCGGCCACGCCGGCCAGCGACCGGGTCGCCGCGAGGGCGTCGCCGGAGGTCTGGTCGTCACGCACCGGTACGAGGTCCAGGACGGAGAGTGCGAGCGAGGTCATCGACCGTGACAACGTCGCGGACGGCGCGGGGATTCCCGCGTCAGTCGTCCTCCCAGTCGCGACGCGGGCCGGTCGCGGCGTCGCGCTGCGGCTGGCTCATGCCGCCGGACTTCATGAGCGAGAGCACCGCCGTGACCGCCAGGGTCGCGACGATCACCGTCAGGGACAGCCAGATCGGGATCTCGAGCCAGTCGTAGTCGACGTGCTCGCCGCCGTTGATGAACGGCAGCTCGTTCTCGTGCAGGGCGTGGAAGATCAGCTTGACGCCGATGAACGCGAGCAGGAACGCCAGGCCGTAGGACAGGTAGACCAGCCGCTCCAGGAGACCGCCGATCAGGAAGTACAGCTGCCGCAGCCCCATCAGCGCGAAGATGTTCGCGGTCAGGACGAGGTAGGGCTCCTTGGTGATGCCGAAGATCGCCGGGATCGAGTCGAGCGCGAACAGCAGGTCGGTCGTGCCCAGCGTGATGATCACGATGAACAGCGGCGTGATCAGGCGGGCGCCGTTCTGCTTCGTGAAGAGCGCCCTGCCGTGCCACTCCTTGGTGGCCGGGAAGCGCTTCTCCACGAACAGCACGAGCCGGTTCTCCTCGTACTCGTCCTCGTCCTCGGCTCCCTCCTTGGCGAGCTTCCACGCCGTGTAGATGAGGAACGCGCCGAACAGGTAGAAGATCCACGAGAACTGCTCGATGGCGGCCGCGCCGACGGCGATGAAGATCGCCCTCATGACCAGGGCCATCACGATGCCGATCATCAGCGTGTACTGCTGCAGCTCGCGCGGCACCGCGAACTTGCTCATGATGATGATGAAGATGAAGAGGTTGTCGATCGACAGGGAGTACTCCACCAGCCAGCCGGCGTAGAACTCGCCCGCGTACGTGCCGCCGCTGGTCACCAGCACCCCGACGCCGAACACCAGCGCCAGGCCGACGTACACCGACAGGTAGGCCGCGCACTCCTTCATGCTCGGCTCGTGCGGCCGCCGGCCCACCACCAGCAGGTCGAAGGTGAAGATCACAACGGTCACCGCGAAGGTGACCCACCAGACCCACGGTGCTACGTCCACGTGCTGTCCCTCCGTCGTGCTCGGTGTCGGTCGTCAGTGGCCCCCGAACGGGACCCCCAGCTCGGCCAGCCGGCGCTTGCCGCCGTCCAGTGCCGTGAGCACCCAGGCACCGTCCGGCGTCAGGGTGAACGTGTGCTCGTAGTGTGCCGACCAGCTCCCGTCGACAGTACCGACCGTCCACTCGTCGGGCAGCAGCGTCGTCTGGTTGCTCCCGAGGGTGAGCATCGGCTCGACCGCGAGCGCCAGTCCCCGCACCAGCTTCGGGCCGCGGCCGGGGCGGCCGTAGTTGGGCACGTTGGGCGGCTGGTGCATGGCCGATCCGATGCCGTGGCCGACGTAGTCCTCGAGGATGCCGTAGTCGCCTCCGGTCGGGTGGGCCTGCGACCGGACATAGGTCTCGACGGCGTGCGAGATGTCGGTGACGCGACCGCCGAGCCGGGCGGCGGAGATCCCCCGCCACAGGGACTCCTCCGTCACCCGCATCAGCTCGGCCACGTCGGCTGGCCACGTCGCCGACCCCGACCGTGATCGCGGCGTCGCCGTGCCAGCCGTCGACGATCGCGCCGCAGTCGATGGAGATCACGTCGCCGTCCTCGAGCACCCGGTCGCCGGGGATGCCGTGGACGACCTCGTCGTTGACGGAGGCGCAGATCGACGCCGGGAACGGCGGGTAGCTGTAGCCCTTGAACGAGGGGACGGCGCCCGACGAGAGGATGTGGTCCTCGGCGAGCGCGTCGAGCTCACCGGTGGTGACCCCGGCCTTCACGGACTCGCGGAGCAGCTCCAGGGTGCGGCCGACGACGAGCCCGGCGGCGCGCATCTTCTCGATCTGGTCGGACGTCTTGATCTCCACGCCGCGGTCACGCAGGGACATCGGTCAGCTCTGCGGGATGTCGTCGAGTGCGGTGAAGATCCGCTGCGTCACCTCGTCAACGTCGCCCATGCCGTCGACCTCGACCAGGATGCCGCGACCGCGGTAGACCTCGATCAGCGGCTCGGTCTGCTCGACGTACAGCTCCTGGCGGCGCCGGATGACGTCCTCGGTGTCGTCGGCCCGGCCCGCGGTCTCCGCGCGCTGCAGCAGCCGCGCCACGAGCTCGTCGGGGTCGGCGGTGAGCACCACCGCGGCGTCGAGGCTGTGGCCGGTGAACGCGATCATCCCGTCGAGCTCCTCGACCTGGGCGAGGGTTCGTGGGTAGCCGTCGAGCAGGAAGCCCGGCTCGGCGTCTGGCTCGTCGATCCGGTTGCGCACCATCCGGTTGGTGAGCCCGTCGGGGACGTACTCGCCGGCGTCCATGAAGCGCTGGGCCTCGACGCCGAGCTCGGTCCCCTGGGAGACGTTCGCGCGGAAGATGTCACCGGTGGAGATCGCCGGGATGTCGAAGTGCTCGGCGATGAACGAGGCCTGCGTGCCCTTCCCTGCCCCCGGGGGGCCCATCAAGATCAGTCTCATCTCAGCGCAGGAATCCTTCGTAGTTGCGCTGCTGGAGCTGGCTCTCGATCTGCTTCACGGTGTCGAGGGCCACGCCCACCATGATCAGGATGGACGTGCCACCGAACGGGAAGTTCTGGTTGGCGTTGATCAGCACGAGGGCGATCAGCGGGATCAGGGAGATCAGACCGAGGTACAACGCGCCCGGCAGCGTGATGCGGGACAGGACGTAGGACAGGTAGTCCTCGGTCGGCTTGCCCGCCCGGATCCCGGGGATGAAGCCGCCGTACTTCTTCATGTTGTCGGCCACCTCCTGCGGGTTGAAGGTGATCGACACGTAGAAGTAGGTGAAGAAGATGATGAGGGCGAAGAACGTGGCCATGTAGACGGGGTGGCTGCCCTGCACGAAGTAGTCGTTGAGGATCTGAACCACCCTGGAGTCGCTGTTGCGGTTGAACTGCACCGCCATCGCCGGGAGGTACATCAGCGACGACGCGAAGATGACGGGGATGATGCCCGCCTGGTTGACCTTCAGCGGGATGTACGTCGAGGAGCCGCCGAACATCTTGCGGCCGACCATCCTCCGGGCGTACTGGACGGGGATCCGCCGCTGGGCCTGCTCGATGAAGATGACGGCCGCGATGATCACGAGGCCGATCACCATGACGAGGCCGAAGACGAACCAGCCCTGACCGATCCGGACGGCCCACATCGAGCCCGGGAACGTCGCGATGACCTGGGTGAAGATCAGCAGCGACATGCCGTTGCCGATGCCGTGCTCGGTGATCAGCTCGCCGAACCACATGATGACGGCGGTGCCGGCGGTCATCGTGATGACCATGATGAGGAACGTCTGGGTGCCGTTGTCGTGCAGCAGCGGCAGGGAGCAGTTCTGGAGCAGGTCGCCGGAGCGGGCCAGCGCCACGATGCCGGTCGCCTGCAGCAGCGCGAGGCCGAGCGTCAGCATCCGGGTGTACTGCGTGATCTTCGCCTGGCCGGCCTGGCCCTCCTTCTTCAGCGCCTCGAGCCGCGGGATCACCACGACGAGCAGCTGGAGGATGATGCTGGCCGTGATGTAGGGCATGATCCCCAGCGCGAAGATCGTCAGCTGAAGCAGTGCGCCACCCGAGAACAGGTTGATCAGGCTGTAGAGGCCGGCGTTCTCACCCTGCGCGGCGATGTCGAGGCACTGCCGGACGTTGGCGACGTGCACCCCTGGCGCCGGCACCTGCGACCCGAGCCTGAAGATCGTGATGATCATCAGGACGAACAGCAGCTTCCGCCGCAGGTCCGGGGTCCGGAATGCATTGGCGAACGCGCTCAGCACGACTTCCTCTTTCCACTGGCTGGATGCGGCTCTCGCCCCGTTGTCACAGGGCTCGACCGGTGTCGGTGCGAGGCCCGGGGAAGCCTAACAGGCTGCCCCGAGGCACCCGGATGTGCGTCGAGGCGCGGCCGGCCCGTCGTGACGGGTTGGTCCGCGCCCCTCGGCAGGTGCATCGGGGACGACTCAGAGAGTCGTCGTGGTTCCGCCGGCGGCCTCGATCTTCTCCTTGGCGGAGCCCGAGAAGGCGTGAGCGGTGACGTCGACCTTGACGGCGAGGTCGCCCTGGCCGAGCACCTTGACCGGCTGGCCCTTCCGGACCGCGCCCTTGGCGACGAGGTCGTCGACCGACACGACGCCACCGTCGGGGAAGAGCTCGCCCAGGCGGTCGAGGTTGACGACCTGGAACTCCACCTTGAACGGGTTCTTGAAGCCCTTGAGCTTCGGCAGCCGCATGTGGATCGGCATCTGGCCACCCTCGAAGGCGACCGGGACCTGGTTGCGGGCCTTGGTGCCCTTGGTGCCGCGGCCGGCGGTCTTGCCCTTGGAACCTTCACCGCGACCCACACGGGTCTTGGCGGTCTTGGCACCGGGCGCCGGGCGCAGGTGATGCAGCTTGAGAGTCATGGTCACTCCACCTCTTCGACCGTCACCAGGTGACGGACGGTCCGGACCATGCCGCGGATCTCCGGGCGGTCCTCCTTGATCACGGTGTCGCCGATCCGCTTCAGGCCGAGCGTGCGCAGGGTCTCGCGCTGGTTCGCCTTGCAGCCGATCGTCGACTTCTTCTGCTGGACCTTGAGCTGTGCCATCACGCCGTCACCTCCTGCGAGACGCCCTCGGGCACCTCGGCGCGGGCCCGCAGCAGCGCGGCTGGGGCGACGTCCTCGACCCGACGACCGCGACGCGCGGCCACCGCCTCGGGCTGCTCCAGCATCCGCAGCGCCTCGACGGTCGCGTGGACGATGTTGATCTGGTTCGACGAGCCGAGCGACTTGCTCAGGACGTCGTGGATGCCCGCGCACTCGAGGACGGCGCGCACCGGGCCACCGGCGATCACACCGGTACCGGGAGCGGCCGGACGCAGCAGCACCACGCCGGCGGCCTTCTCGCCCTGCACCGGGTGCGGGATGGTGCCCTGGATGCGGGGGACGCGGAAGAAGCTCTTCTTCGCCTCCTCGACGCCCTTGGCGATCGCCGCCGGGACCTCCTTGGCCTTGCCGTAGCCGACGCCGACCATGCCGTCGCCGTCACCGACGACCACGAGGGCGGTGAAGCTGAAGCGACGACCGCCCTTCACGACCTTGGCGACGCGGTTGATCGCGACGACCCGCTCGAGGTACTGGCTCTTCTCCTGCTGGCCGCCGCGACCGTCGCGGCCACCGCGGCCGCCACCGGCGCGCTGACCGCGCTGCTGGGATCCGCTCATCAGATAACTCCCTTGAATGTCATGTCCGCCATCAGAAGGTCAGGCCACCCTCGCGGGCGCCGTCGGCCAGGGCCGCGACCCGGCCGTGGTACTTGTTGCCGGCCCGGTCGAAGACGACCGACCGGACGCCGCCGGCCTGGGCGCGCTCCGCGACGAGCTCGCCGACCTTGCGCGCCTTGGCGGTCTTGTCGCCGTCGAGCGAGCGGAGGTCCGCCTCCATGGTCGAGGCCGACGCGAGCGTCTTGCCGACCAGGTCGTCGACGACCTGCACGGTGATGTGGCGCGACGTGCGCGTCACGACCAGTCGCGGTCGCTCGGCCGTGCCGGCGACCTTCTTGCGTCCCCGAACCTGGCGACGGAGCCGCGAGCGGGTGCGCGCGGCGGTGTGCTTGTGGTGCGACAGCTTGATAGCCATGTCACTTACCAGCCTTTCCGACCTTGCGGCGGATGTGCTCACCCGCGTAGCGAACGCCCTTGCCCTTGTAGGGCTCGGGCTTGCGCAGCTTGCGGATGTTGGCCGCGGTCTCGCCGACCAGCTGCTTGTCGATGCCCTGGACGCCCAGCTTCGTCGGTCCCTCGACCGTGAAGGTGATGCCCTCGGGAGCGTTGAACGTGATCGTGTGGGAGTAGCCGAGCTGGAACTCCAGCTGGGTCGGGCCCTTGGACAGGACTCGGTAGCCCACGCCCACGATCTCGAGCTTCTTCTCGTAGCCCTCGGTCACGCCCACGACCATGTTGTTGATCAGGGTGCGGGTGAGGCCGTGGAGCGAGCGGCTGATGCGCTCGTCGTCGGGACGCTTCACCTCGACGATTCCGTCGGTCTTCTCGACGGTGATCGGGGAGGCGACCGCGTGGCTCAGGGTGCCCTTGGGGCCCTTGACGGTCACGAGGCTCTCGTCGATGGCGACGTCGACACCCGACGGCACCGCGATCGGGAGCTTGCCAATGCGCGACATGCTTCTTCTCTCCTTACGCGTGTAGTCGGGGTCACCAGACGTAGGCGAGGACTTCCCCACCCACGCCCTTCTGGTTGGCCTGACGGTCGGTCAACAGGCCCTGGCTGGTCGAGATGATCGCCACGCCGAGGCCGCCGAGCACCTTGGGCAAGCCGGTGCTCTTGGCGTAGACGCGCAGGCCCGGCTTGCTGATGCGGCGTACGCCGGCGATCGAACGCTCCCGGCTGCGGCCGTACTTGAGGGTGATCGTCAGCGTCTTGCCGGGACCCTCGGTGGCGTCCGTGACCTCGAAGGAGCTGATGTAGCCCTCCTGCTGGAGGATCTCGGCCACGCCCTGCTTGAGCTTGCTGTAGGGCATGGACACGTCGTCGTGGAACGCCTGGTTGGCGTTGCGCAGACGGGTCAGCATGTCTGCGATCGGGTCGGTCATCGTCATGGTTGGTCGTTCTCTCTCTTCTGTGGTTTCCCGCTCGGCGGGACCTTCAGCGGTTAGTGGTGGTGCTCACCAGGAGGACTTGGTCACGCCGGGGAGCTCGCCGCGGTGGGCCATCTCACGCAGGCAGATCCGGCACAGGCCGAACTTGCGGTACACGGCCTTGGGCCGGCCGCAGCGCTGGCAGCGGGTGTAGCCGCGCACCGCGAACTTGGGCTTGCGGGCCGCCTTGACCCTCAGTGCAGTCTTCGCCATCTCAGCTTCTCCTTGTCACCGCTCGGCGAAGGGGAAGCCGAGCTGCTTCAGCAGCGCCCGCCCCTCGTCGTCGTTGGTGGCGGTCGTGACGACCGTGATGTCCATGCCCCGGGAGCGGTCCATCCGGTCCTGGTCGATCTCGTGGAACATGACCTGCTCGGTCAGTCCGAACGTGTAGTTGCCGCGGCCGTCGAACTGCTGCGGCGAGAGGCCGCGGAAGTCACGGATGCGGGGCAGCGCCAGGGACAGCAGCCGGTCGAGGAACTCCCACATGCGGTCGCCGCGGAGCGTGACGTGGGCACCGATCGGCATGCCCTCGCGCAGCTTGAACTGCGCGATGGACTTGCGGGCCTTGGTCACCATCGGCTTCTGACCGGTGATCGCGGTGAGGTCCTTGATGGCGCCCTCGATCAGCTTCGAGTCGCGGGCCGCCTCGCCGACGCCCATGTTGACCACGATCTTCACGAGGCCGGGCACCTGCATGACGTTGGCGATCTCGAACTCGGACTGCAGCGCCGGGAGGATCTCCTCGCGGTACCGGGTCTTCAGCCGGGGGGTGACCCGCTCGGCGGTCTCGGCCGCCGGGGTCTCGACAGTCGTGTCGCTCATGTCAGATCTCCTTCCCGGTCTTGCGCGAGACCCGGACGCTGCGGGTCGCGCCGTACGTCGAGCCGTCGGGGCGACGCTTGGTCACCTCGTCGCGGCGGAACGCCACGCGGGTGACGCCGTCACCCTCGATGAGCATCACGTTGGACACGTGGATCGGCGCCTCGGCGGTGATGATCCCGCCGGTGGTGCCGGCCCGGCCGCCCTGGTTGACGACCTTGGTGTGCCGCTTGACGCGGTTGACTCCCTCGACGATCACCCGCTGCTGCTCGCGCAGCACCCGGATGACCTTGCCCTCGGCGCCCTTGTCCTTGCCCGAGATCACCCGGACCTGGTCGCCCTTCTTGATGTTCACGGTCTTCTTTCCCTGCTTAGCCATCGTCAGAGCACCTCCGGCGCGAGCGAGATGATCTTCATGAACTTCTTCTCGCGCAGCTCGCGGCCCACGGGACCGAAGATGCGGGTGCCCCGCGGCTCGCCGTCGGACTTCAGGATCACGGCGGCGTTCTCGTCGAAGCGGATGTAGGAACCGTCGGCGCGACGGCGTTCCTTGACGGTGCGCACGATCACGGCCTTGACGACGTCGCCCTTCTTCACGTTGCCACCGGGGATCGCGTCCTTGACGGTCGCCACGATGACGTCGCCGATGCCGGCGTAGCGACGACCCGAGCCACCGAGCACGCGGATGCACAAGATCTCCTTGGCACCGGTGTTGTCGGCGACCTTGAGTCGCGACTCCTGCTGAATCATCTTCTGTCTCTCCTTGTCACCCTGGTTCTCGGCTGCTCACCGAGCCTGGGGGAACTGTTGCGGTCTGGGCTGGCGGAACGCCTGCTGCTTACTTGGCGCGCTCGAGGATCTCGACGACGCGCCAGCGCTTGGTGGCGGACAGCGGTCGGGTCTCCATGATCAGGACCCGGTCGCCCATCCCGCACTCGTTGTCCTCGTCGTGGGCCTTGAGCTTGGAGGTCCGGCGAAGGACCTTGCCGTACAGGGCGTGCTTGACCCGGTCCTCGACGGCGACGACCACGGTCTTGTCCATCTTGTCGGACACGATCAGGCCCTCACGGGTCTTGCGCGTGTTGCGCGTCACCTGCTGCTCACTCATGCGGAAGCCTCTTCCTTCTCACTGCCAGGGGTCTCGCGGATGCCGAGCTCGCGCTCACGCACCACGGTGTAGATCCGGGCGATGTCCTTCTTGACGGTCCGGAGCCGACCGTGGCTCTCCAGCTGGCCGGTGGCCGCCTGGAAGCGGAGGTTGAACAGCTCCTCCTTGGCCTCGCGCAGCTTCGCCTCGAGGTCGGTGTCGGTCATCTCGTCGAGCTCATGCGCCTTCAGCGTGCTCGCCATCAGAACTCACCTGCCTCACGGGAAATGAACCGGCACTTCATGGGGAGCTTGTGCATCGCACGGCGCATCGCCTCGCGGGCGACGTCCTCGGACACACCGGAAAGCTCGAACATGACGCGGCCGGGCTTGACGTTGGCGATCCACCACTCCGGAGAACCCTTGCCGGAGCCCATGCGGGTCTCGGCCGGCTTCTTCGTGAGCGGACGGTCGGGGTAGATGTTGATCCACACCTTGCCGCCACGCTTGATGTGGCGGGTCATGGCGATACGGGCGGACTCGATCTGGCGGTTGGTCACGTAGTGACCCTCGATCGCCTGGATCCCGAAGTCACCGAACGCCAGGGTGGTCCCACCCTTGGCCGAACCGGTCCGCTTGGGGTGGTGCTGCTTGCGATGCTTCACGCGACGGGGCATCAACATGGCTCAGGCCTCCGTTCCGGCGTCAGGGGCGGGAGCCGCCGCGAGCCACGGGAGCTGCGTCGGTTGCGGGGGCCTCGGGACTGCGGTCGGAGCGGGTCGGCCGGTCGCCGCGTGAGCCACGGCTCGGACGGTCGCCGCCACGCGTCGGTCGCCCACCGCGACCGGGGACGCCGGCGCGGGCCGCCGCCTGGGCCTGGCGCTCGGCACGGGTGCCGGCGACCTCGCCCTTGTAGATCCAGACCTTCACGCCGATCCGGCCGAAGGTCGTGCGGGCCTCGTAGAAGCCGTAGTCGATGTCGGCACGCAGCGTGTGCAGCGGGACGCGGCCCTCGCGGTAGAACTCGGTGCGCGACATCTCGGCACCGTTGAGGCGGCCGGAGCACTGGATCCGGATGCCCTTGGCGCCGGACCTCATCGAGGTCTGCATCGCCTTGCGCATGGCGCGACGGAACTGCACGCGGCCGGACAGCTGCTCGGCGACGCCCTGGGCGACCAGCTGCGCGTCGATCTCCGGGTTCTTGACCTCGAGGATGTTCAGCTGCACCTGCTTGCCCGTGAGCTTCTCCAGCTCGCCACGGATCCGATCGGCCTCGGCGCCACGGCGACCGATGACGATGCCCGGGCGGGCGGTGTGGATGTCGACCCGGACCCGGTCACGGGTGCGCTCGATCTCCACCTTGGAGATGCCGGCCCGCTCCATGCCCTTGGAGAGCAGCTTGCGGATCGCGACGTCCTCACCGACGTACGCCTTGTAGAGCTTGTCGGCGTACCAGCGGGACTTGTGGTCCGTGGAGATGCCGAGGCGGAAGCCGTTCGGGTTGATCTTCTGTCCCATCAGGCACGCCGTCCCTTCTTGATGTTCTTGGCAGCAGCCACGACCTCGGCCGGCTGGACCGCCAGCGTGATGTGGCTCGTGCGCTTGAGGATGCGGGTGGCGCGGCCCTGGGCACGCGGCCGCCAGCGCTTCATCGTCGGGCCCTCGTCGACCAGCGCGACAGAGATGACGAGGTCGGCCCGGTTGAGCCCCTCGGTCGTCTCGGCGTTCGCGACGGCGCTCTCGAGCACCTTGTAGACGGTCTCCGACGCGGTCTGCGGCGCGAACTGCAGCAGGGACAGTGCCTCGTCCACGGGCATGCCGCGCACCAGGTCGACGACCCGGCGTGCCTTCATCGGGGTGATCCGCACGAAGCGGGCGGCCGCGAAGGCGCCCGGCTGGTCGCCCAGCAGAGACTCGCGGCGGGCGCTGCTGCGCCGGCGCTCGGTGACACTCATCGACGTCGTCCCTTCCGGTCGTCCTTCACGTGCCCGCGGTAGGTGCGGGTGGGGGCGAACTCGCCCAGCTTGTGACCGACCATGGAGTCGGTCACGAAGACCGGGACGTGCTTGCGACCGTCGTGCACCGCGATCGTGTGGCCGATCATGGCCGGGACGATCATCGAGCGGCGCGACCAGGTCTTGATCACGTTCTTGGTGCCCTTGTCGTTCTCGGCGTCCACCTTCTTCATGAGGTGGTCGTCGACGAACGGGCCCTTCTTCAAGCTGCGAGGCATCCTCTATCTCCTGCTCAGCGCTTCTTGCCGGTCTTGCGGCGGCGGATGATCTGGGCGTCGGAGGCCTTGCGCTTGCGCGTACGGCCCTCGGGCTTGCCCCACGGGGACACCGGGTGGCGGCCACCGGACGTCTTGCCCTCACCGCCACCGTGCGGGTGGTCGACGGGGTTCATGACGACACCGCGGACGGTCGGGCGCTTGCCCTTCCACCGCATCCGGCCGGCCTTGCCCCAGTTGATGTTCGACTGCTCGGCGTTGCCGACCTCGCCGATCGAGGCACGGCACCGGACGTCGACGAACCGCATCTCGCCGGACGGCAGCCGCAGCGTGGCGCGCGAGCCCTCCTTGGCGACCAGCTGGGCCGAGTTGCCGGCCGAGCGGGCGATCTTGGCACCGCCGCCGGGCCGCAGCTCGACGCAGTGGATCGTCGTGCCGACGGGGATGTGGCGCAGCGGCAGGTTGTTGCCGGCCTTGATGTCGGAGCCGGGGCCCGACTCGACCGCCATGCCCTGCACGAGGCCCTTCGGCGCGATGATGTAGCGCTTCTCGCCGTCGGCGTAGTGCAGCAGCGCGATCCGCGCGGTGCGGTTGGGGTCGTACTCGATGTGCGCGACCTTCGCGGGGACGCCGTCCTTGTCGTAGCGACGGAAGTCGATGATCCGGTAGGCCCGCTTGTGGCCGCCGCCCTGGTGCCGGGTGGTGATCCGGCCCTGGTTGTTGCGGCCGCCCTTCTTGGGCAGCGGACGGGTCAGCGACTTCTCGGGCGTGGTCCGGGTGATCTCGACGAAGTCGGCCACCGAGGAGCCACGACGGCCCGGGGTGGTCGGCTTGTACTTGCGGATAGCCATGTCTGTCTTCCTTCGAGGCGCCGGCTCAGGCGCCGAAGATGTCGATGCGGTGGCCCTCAGCGAGGCTGACGATGGCGCGCTTGGTGTTCGCGCGCTTGCCGGTGCCGTACCGGGTCCGACGGGTCTTGCCCTGGCGGTTGATCGTGTTCACCGAGGTGACCTTGACGTTGAACACCTTCTCGACCGCGATCTTGATCTCGGTCTTGTTGGCGTCCGGACGCACCAGGAACGTGTACTTGTTGGCGTCGAGGAGGCCGTAGCTCTTCTCCGACACGACCGGCGCGATCAGGATGTCGCGGTGGTCCTTGTGCAGCGTGCTCACTTGTCGTCCTCCCCGGCGGAGCCGCCACCGGCACGCTCGAAGCCCGCGGCCTCGGCGTCCTCGGCGGTCTTGAAGTAGAACTCGGCGTCCGTCTGGTCGTACCACTGGCCGTCGGGCTCGTGGTACTTGCCGGAGTCGGCGTTGCCCTTGATCTCGTAGCCCTTCGGGGCGCCGCCGCTCTTGAGCGGAGCCTTCGCACCCTTCGGGGAGCTCGACCTTGGCCGCGTCGTCGGCCTTGGCGGTGTCCTCGGCCTTGGCGGGGGCGGCCTTCTTGGCGGTCGCCTTCTTCGCGGGCTTCGGGGCCTCGGCCTCGTCGGCGGCCGGAGCCTCGACGAGGGTCGCCGTGCGCGTCGTCGCGTCGCCGGCCGAGCCGACGAACGCCTCGTAGGCGCCCCGCGTGAACACCACGTCGTCGGATGCCAGCACGTCGTAGGTGTTGAGCTGGTCGACGGCGACGATGTGCACCTCGGGCGCGTTGCGCAGCGACAGCCAGGTCAGCGAGTCGGTGCGCTCGAGCACGACGAGGTACTTCGCGCGCTCGGACAGCCCGGCGAGCGAGGCCAGCGCGTTCTTGGTGGACGGCTTGTCTCCGCCGAGCAGCGAGTCGACGACGTGGATGCGGTCGTTGCGTGCCCGGTCGGACAGCGCGCTGCGCAGCGCGGCGGCCTTCATCTTCTTGGGCGTGCGCTGGTCGTAGTTGCGCGGCTGCGGGCCGTGCACGACGCCACCGCCCGCGAACTGCGGCGCGCGGGTCGAGCCCTGGCGGGCGCGGCCGGTGCCCTTCTGCTTGTAGGGCTTGCGGCCACCGCCGCGGACCTCGCCGCGGGTCTTGGTCGAGTGCGTGCCCTGGCGGGCCGCGGCCTGCTGGGCCACGACGACCTGGTGGATCAGCGGGATGTTGACCTCGACGCCGAAGATCTCGGCGGGGAAGTCGACCTTCACGGTCTTCGTAGCCATGCTCAGGCCTCCTTGCCCGTAGATCCGGCGGAGCTCTTGGCGGCGGACCGCAGCACGACGAGGGAGCCCTTGGGGCCGGGGATCGCGCCCTTGACCAGGATCAGGCCCTTCTCGGCGTCCACGGCGTGCACGGTGAGGTTCTGGACGGTCACGGTGTCGCGGCCCATCCGGCCGGCCATCCGGACGCCCTTGAAGACGCGACCGGGGGTCGCACAGGCGCCGATCGAGCCCGGCTTGCGGTGGTTGCGGTGAGCACCGTGGGAGGCGCCGACGCCGTGGAAGCCGTGTCGCTTCATGACGCCCGCGAAGCCCTTGCCCTTGCTGGTGCCGGTGACGTCGATCTCCTCGCCCGCGGCGAAGGTGTCGGCGCCCAGCTCCTGGCCCACGGTGTAGACCGTGGCCTCGCTGGTGCGGATCTCCACGACGTGGCGGCGGGGGGTGGTCCCGGCCTTATCGAAGTGACCGGTCTGGGGCTTGTTCACCTTGCGGCCCTCGATCTCACCGAACCCGACCTGGACGGCGTTGTAGCCGTCGATCTCGGGGGTGCGGACCTGGGTCACGACGTTGGTGCGCGCGTCGATCACGGTCACGGGGACGATCCGGTTGTTCTCGTCCCACAGCTGGGTCATGCCGAGCTTGGTGCCCAGCAGCCCCTTGGCGGCGCGTTCGAAAGTGGCAGTCATCGCAGAATCCTCAGAGCTTGATCTCGATGTCGACGCCGGCAGGCAGGTCGAGACGCATCAGCGAGTCGACGGTCTTGGGCGTGGGGTCGATGATGTCGATGAGACGCTTGTGGGTGCGCATCTCGAAGTGCTCGCGCGAGTCCTTGTACTTGTGGGGCGAGCGGATGACGCAGTAGACGTTCTTCTCGGTCGGCAGCGGCACGGGGCCGGCGACCTTGGCACCCGTCCGGGTGACCGTGTCCACGATCTTGCGCGCCGAGGTGTCGATCACCTCGTGGTCATAGGCCTTGAGCCTGATGCGGATCTTCTGTCCCGCCATAGGTCTCTCTCGTCCTTCTCAAGTCAGTGCCGCATGGTCGAACTGCTGTCAGTTGCCCGCCTCACCGTCCCACCCCCGAGGTCGGGCGTGTCGCCCGGTTTCGGCGCAACGCAAGACCTGGTGGATCTTGTTCGGTGGTGGTGACGCCCGGCGCTGGGCCGAGCCGATCGGGTCTCACGGTGCGGTGTCGTCACAGCAGGCAACCACCGGATCGATCGTGAGACGCGATTCAGTAGTCAACGTGTGGCGCACCCCGGCAACCCGCCGAAGCAACCGGACCATCTTGGCAGACGCCCCGGTCAGGACCAAATCGGTTCGCACCCGGGTCCGGTGCGCCCGGTCACGCCTGGTCACATGCTGTCGGTGACCGGCAGCGGCTGCTCGGTCTCGGCCACCACCGGCCGCCTCGGGATGAGGAGGCAGGCCACCGCCGCCACGAGGCAGAGCCCGCCCGCGGTGAGCCACGCCGCGAGGTAGTCGCCCTGCACGGTGCGGACCCAGCCGGCGAAGCTGGCCGCCACCCCGGCACCGACCATGTGGGCGGCGAAGACCCAGCCGAAGACCATCCCGGAGCGCTCGATGCCGAAGTGCTGGCGGCACAGCGCGACGGTGGGCGGCACCGTCGCGACCCAGTCCAGACCGTAGAAGAGGATGAAGAAGAACAGGCTCGGATGGACGTGCGGTGCGAGCAGCCACGGCACGGCCAGCAGCGAGAGGCCGCGGAAGAAGTAGTAGCCGAAGAGCAGGTAGCGGCTGTCGACCCGATCGGTGAGCCAGCCGCTGGCCACGGTGCCGACGATGTCGAAGACCCCGATCAGCGCGAGCAGGGTCGCGCTGGTCGTCGCCGGCATGCCGTGGTCGTGGGCGGCCGGGATGAAGTGCGTGCCGATCAGGCCGTTGGTGGACCAGCCGCAGATCCAGAACGTCCCGAAGAGGATCCAGAAGGTGCGCGAGCGTGCGCTGTCGCGCAGCGTGACGATCGCCAGCCGGGCCGGACCCGGCCGGTCGGGGTCCGGCTCCGGTTCGGCGACCGGCTCGGTGGCGCCGTACGGCGTGGTGCCGGCCTCGGCCGGAGAGTCGCGCAGCACGAGCCAGACGACCGGCACGAGCAGCAGGGCGAAGCCCGCGACCAGGGTGGCCGCGAAGCGCCAGCCGGGCCCCGCCGCGAGGCCGGCGATCGCGGGCAGGAAGACGAGCTGGCCGGTCGAGCTCGCGGCACTGAAGAGGCCGACGACGAGGCCCCGGTGGCGGACGAACCAGCGGTTGGCGACGATCGCCCCGAAGACCAGCGCCAGCGAGCCGGTGCCGACGCCGACGGCGAAGCCCCACAGCAGCCACAGCTGCCACGGACTCGTCATGAGCACCGTCAGCCCGGACCCGATCGCCACGAGGAGCAGCGCGATCACCACCACCCGGCGGAGCCCGAACCGCTCCATCAGGGCGGCGGCGAACGGGGCGACGAGCCCGTAGACCACGAGGTTGAGGCTGACGGCCCCGCTGGTGGTCGCACGTGACCAGCCGAACTCGTCCTCGAGCGGGACCAGCAGCGCACCGGTCGAGGAGCGGAAGCCGGCGGCCGCGACGAGCGCGGCCATGGTGACGGCGGCGACCCACCAGGCGCGGTGGAGGCCGCGGGTCTGGGCCTGGGTCAGTGCCACGGGGGAAGCCTAGGGCCCGGCGGAGCGGTGTCCCGCGCGCGGGACGAGGCGTACCCTGCAGCAGCGTGACGCAGGTCATCGGGGCGGTCGCCCTGTTCGTCGCTCTCGCGCTGGTGCCGTTGCTGCTCCTGGCGCTCCTCGTCGGTGCGCCCAGCCGCCTGCGCGCCCGGCTCCCCGGCTTCCTGCGCGGGCAGCCGCGGCGACCGGACGGCCCGCCGCCGATCCACCGGCCGCTGCGCGACGTCGCGGCGGACGCCCGCCGGCTCGCCGAGCGCTACCACCGTGAGGGCATGCGTTTCGCGCAGTACGAGGGCCGCCGGCTGGCCTACGACCGCGTGCTCGGCGAGGCCGCGGAGATGCTGGAGATCGAGCACCTGCTCCAGGTGCTGCCACCCGGCCCCGAGTGCGACCAGGAGCGCGAGCGGGTCGAGGCTCGCCTGGTCCGGGCGGGACTCCTCCTGGAGCGGTCCGAGCCCGCCTAGCCCTGCCGCCCGCGCGACGTCCGCTCACGCCACAGCTCGGCGACGTGCGACGCGTCGGTGCCGCAACAGCCACCGACCACCTTGATCGCGGGCAGCCGCTCCTCCAGGCGGGCGTGCGCCCTCGCCAACGCCTGCGGGTCGCCCGCGTCGAGCTCGGTCATCGCGTCGAGCTCCTCGTGGCTGAGCTCGGAGGCGTTGACCCGCAGTCCGATCACGCGGCCCCACGGCCCGTCGACGTCCAGGCCGCGCGTGACGTGGTCCGGATGGGCGCAGTTGATCATGAACGCGTCGGGCGGTGCGGCGGCGTCGGTGGCGTGGATCGCGTCCGCGAGCGTGGTGCCGCCGGGCAGGCGGCCGTCGGTCTCGACGGTGAACGCGATCGTCACCGGGAGGCCGGCGCCGCGGGCGGCCCGGACGACGCCGATGGCCTCCCCCACGTCGGTCAGCGTGAGCGCGGAGACCAGGTCGGCGCCGGCCGATGCGAAGGCCTCGACCTGTGGCCGGTGGTAGCCGGCCGCCTCGTCGGGGTCGACCGCGGCACCCGGTCGGTAGCCGTCGCCCCGGGGGCCGACCTGGCCGGCGACGCGGACGTGAGCGACCCGGTCCGACCAGCGGTCGGCGACCGCTCGCACGAGCGCCACGGCCTCGGCGTTCGCGCGGGCGAGCCCCGGCGCGTCGTAGCCGATCGCGGCCCCCCAGTCGGGGTTCGCCCGCCAGGTCGGGGTCTCGAGCTGCAGGCCCACCCCGTGCTCGGCTGCGATCGCCGCGTAGCCGTCGTAGTAGGAGTGCAGGGCCGCGCGGCCGCGCTCGTCGTCGAGGAGCGGGAACGACGCGAACTCGGGCAGGTCGAACCCGTGGTGGTAGATCAGGTCGGTCTCGAGCCCCCCGTCGGTCACGTACTGCGTCGTGGACGTCATCCGGCCTCCTCCGGGCTGCGCTGCACCCGCTCGTTGTACCAGGCGGGAGAGTCCGAGCCCGCGTGTCTGCGCCGGTAGCAGAGGTCGGTGATGGTGCGTCCGACGGCCAGACCCTTGCGCTCGAACTTCGTCACGGGCCGCTCCGCCCACCTCGGGACCCGCCCGCCCTCCAGCAGCGGGACGGCGTCCAGCACGTCCTGCATCTGCTCGGCGTAGTCGGCCCAGTCGGTGGCGAGCCGCCACTGCGCCCCGGGCTGGAGCCGCGACGAGGCGAGCGTGCCGAACTCGGGCCCGACCAGCCGGCGCTTGTGGTGCTTCTTCTTGGGCCACGGGTCGGGGAAGAACGTCCAGAGCCCCGCGAGCGAGGCCGGCGCCACCAGGTGCTCCATCACCCACCCGGCGTCGACCGCGCAGAACCGCACGTTGTCCGCCCCGGCCACCGCCACCTCGGCGAGCGCGGCGGCGACCCCGGGCCGCCACACCTCCAGCGCGAGGACGTCGTGGTCGGGACGCGCGGCCGCGAGCACACCGGTCGCCTCCCCCACGCCGGGTCCGATCTCCACGATGAGCGGAGCCTCGCGGCCGAACCACCGGGTCAGCGAGAATCCGGGGTCGTCGACGGCGTCGTCGGGGATGACCCACCGCTCGGCGTACCGCTCCCAGGCAGCGGCCTGCGACGGCGTGAACCGGCCCCCCCGACGGGAGTAGCTGAGCACCTCGCGCATCCGCCGGCCGTCGTCGGTCAGGCGCTGGTGCGGACGCACGGGTCGGATGGGCTCGGTCACGGCCCCATCCTCCCCGGCGGACGGCGCGCGGGCGAATCCGGGACTAGCCTGGGCGGGTGCTGACGAGCCTCCCCGACGGCCGGGTCGCGCAGTACTGGCTCGGTGGCGCGGACGACGGGCCGGTCGTGCTGTTCAGCCACGGCTGCCCCGACACCCGCTGGGCAGCGATGACCGGCGACGCGGCGGCTCGTGCGGTCGGCGTCCGGCTGCTGGCCATCAACCGGCCGGGGTACGGGCGGTCGACCCGGCACGGGAGCAGCCACGCCAGCGTGGCCGACGACGCCGTCGCGGTCCTCGACCAGCTGGGCCTCGACCGCGTCGCGGTGCTCGGCATGTCGGTCGGCGGGGCGTACGCCGTGACGCTCGCCGCCCGACACCCGGCTCGGGTCGGGGCGCTCGGCGTGGTCGCGACCCTGCCGATGGACGCGACCGGCACCACCGCCGTCGAGGACCTCGTGGAGGACTACCGGCCAGGGTTCGCGGAGTTCGTGGCGGACGTTCGCCCGGACGACCCGGACGACGAGGCGCTGGCGGCGCGCTGGCTGGCGGGGCTCCCCGAGCCGGACGCGGCGCTCCTGCGGAGCAGCGGCTCCGCGTTCGTCGCCGGATCGGTACGCGAGGCGCTCGCCGACCCCGACGGCTACCTGCGTGACGCGGCACTCCTGACCGCCTCGTGGCCGGAGCGAGCCGAGGACGTCCGCTGCCCGACCCGGCTCTGGTACGGAGACTCGGACGACCGGGCCCGCCCCGGCGGCGACTGGTTCGCCGCCCGGATCCCGGGCGCCGAGCTCGTGGTTCGGCCCGGCGCGACCCACTGGTCGGCGCTGGCGGCGTACTGGCCCGACACCCTCGGCTGGCTGGTCCAGGCGATGCGCGCGCAGGCCTCGCGCCCCTAGAGTCCCGTCATGATCGACCGTGCACGGCTGACCGCGCTGCGGCAGCAGGAGGAGGACCTCTTCGCCGACCGGCACCCGAGGTCGGCGGAGCTCTCCGCCGAGGCAGGACGGCACCTGCTCGCCGGGGTGCCGATGCCGTGGATGACCCGCTGGCCGGGTCGGTTCCCGGTGTTCGTCGACAGCGCGACCGGCGCCCGGCTGGTCGACGTCGACGGCCACGAGTACGTCGACCTCTGCCTCGGCGACACCGGCGCCATGACCGGCCACGCGCTCCCGCAGGTGACGGAAGCGCTGGTCGACCGTGCCTCGCGAGGCATCACCACGATGCTCCCGTCGCCCGACGCGGCCTGGGTCGGCGCCGAGCTCGCCCGGCGGTTCGGGCTGCCGTCCTGGCAGCTGGCGATGTCGGCGACCGACGCCAACCGCTTCGTGCTGCGCTACTGCCGGTTCCTCACCGGCCGGCCGCGGGTCGCGGTCATGGACTGGTGCTACCACGGCACCGTCGACGAGACGCTGGCCGTCCTCGACGGCGACCGGGTCGTGTCGCGGCCGGGCGCGATGGGCCCGCAGGTCGCGGTGTCGGAGACGACCGCCGTAATCCCGTTCAACGACGCCGACGCCCTCGACCGGCGGCTGGCGGAGGGCGACGTCGCCTGCCTGCTGATGGAGCCGGCGCTCACCAACATCGGGATCGTGCTCCCGGAGGCCGGCTACCTCGAGGCCGTCCGCGAGATCACCCGCAAGCACGGCGTGCTGCTGATCAACGACGAGACCCACACGCTGTGCGCCGGCCCCGGCGGGGCGACCGTCGCCTGGGGCCTCGACCCCGACCTGCTGGTCGTGGGCAAGCCGATCGGTGGCGGCGTGCCGGTGGCGGCGTACGGCATGTCGGAGGAGGTCGCCTCCCGGCTGGTCGGCCCGGTGCTGGAGCACGAGATCGACGTCTCCGGCGTGGGCGGGACCCTCACGGGCAACGCGCTCGCACTGGCGGCGGTCCGGGCGACCTTGTCGACGTGCCTGCGCGATGAGGACTTCGCGGTCGCGATCCCGCTCGCCGAGCGGTTCACCGCCGGCGTCGCCGGGGTGATCTCCGAGCACGGCCTGCCGTGGCACGTGCAACAGCTCGGCTGCCGCGCGGAGTACTGGTTCTGCCCGCCCCCGCGCGACGGCGCCGCCGCCGAGGCCGCCGTGGACGACGACCTCGAGGGGTTCCTGCACCTGTGGTGCCTCAACCGGGGGGTGCTGCTGACGCCGTTCCACAACATGGCGCTCTTCAGCCCGCACCACAGCGAGACCGACGTCGACCGCCACACCGAGGTGTTCGCCGAGGCCGTGGCCGCCCTGGTCGGGACCGGCGGCTGACCCTCACCCGGCCCAAGCGGTCCGGACGTCGGTGATGTGGCTCGTCATCAGCGACTCCGCCGCGGCCGCGTCACCGGCGAGCACGAGATCGACGATCCGGTCGTGCTCGCGCGCCGACCGGAGCAGCTGGGCCTCGTTCGTCCGCTCGGCCAGGCCGTGCAGCCGGCTCCGGGACCGCAGGTTGCCGACCAGGTCCACCAGGTGCCGGTTGCCGGCGAGCGTCAGCAGCGCCAGGTGGAACTCCCGGTCGGCCTCGACGTACTCCACGTAGCGGCCGGCCGCCGCGTGCTCGACGATCGCGCGGGCCAGGGGTCGCAGCGCCTCGACCTGCGGCTGCCGGTCGTCGGCCGTCGCGGCGGCCAGGGCCGCCACGGTCGGCACCTCGATCAGGACCCGCAACGAGGTGATCTCGTCGAGGTCTCGCTCCGCGAGCTCGGTCACCCGGAACCCCTTGTTGCGCACCGCCTCGACCAGCCCCTCCCCGGCCAGGTCGAGCAGCGCCTCTCGCACGGGGGTCACCGAGACCCCGAACTGGGACGCCAGCGTCGGCGCGGAGTAGACGACCCCCGGCAGCAGCCGGCCGGCGACCAGGGCGCCCCGGAGCGCGTCCGCGATCTCCTGGCGCATCTGGCCGCGGACGGCCAGCTGCGGCAGCGGCGGCGTGGTCATGGGTGCTCCCTCGGCCGGGGTTGCGTGGTGGGCGATCTGTAATATATTACTGGTTCCATCACTCGTCCACCCACCGGAGCAGCGCGCATGTCCCCGACCCGCCAACCGTGGCACGGCGTCCTGGTCGCCACCGCCCTCCCCTACACCGCCGACCTCCGGGTCGACCACGACGCCTACGCCGAGCACGTCCGCTGGCTCGCCGACAACGGCGTCCACGGCGTGGTGCCGAACGGCTCGCTCGGCGAGTACCCGGTGCTCACCCCCGAGGAGCGGGACGAAGGTCGTCGAGACCGCGGTGGCCGCCGCCCCCGACGGGCTTCGTCGTGATGCCGGGGGTCGGCGCCTACGGCGCGCTCGAGTCGCGCCGGTTCGCGGAGCAGGCGGCCGAGGCCGGCGCCCAGGTGCTGATGGCGCTGCCCGCCAACAGCTACCGCGCCGACGAGCGCGCGGTGCGTCGAGCACTTCCGCGAGATCGCCAAGGCCGGGCTGCCCGTCACGGCGTACAACAACCCGATCGACACCAAGACCGACCTCACGCCGCAGCTGCTGGCCACGCTGCTCCACGAGGGCCTCATCGTCGGGGTGAAGGAGTTCACCGGCGACGTGCGCCGGGCCTACGAGATCGCCGAGCTCGCGCCCGGGCTCGACCTGATGATCGGCAGCGACGACGTGGTGCTCGAGGTCGGCATCGCCGGCGCGAAGGGCTGGGTCGCCGGCTACACCAACGCGTTCCCGCGCGCCACGCGTCGAGCTCTTCGACGCTGTCCGTGGCCCGCGACGTCGAGCAGGCGCTGCCGCTCTACCGCACCCTCCACCCGCTGCTGCGCTGGGACTCCAAGACCGAGTTCGTGCAGGCGATCAAGCTGTCGATGGACATCGTCGGGCGGTCACGGCGGCCCGTGCCGGCCGCCGCGCGCAGCCGCTCGCGCCGGAGCAGGAGCTCGCCGTCCGGCGCGCCACCGAGGCGGCGCTCGAGGCGGGCTGGCCTGACCGTGCGCAGCCGACGGGTCCTGCACGCGGTCGACTCCCACACCGAGGGGATGCCGACCCGCGTCATCACCGGCGGGGTCGGCGTCCATCCCGGGCGACGACCATGCTCGAGCGCCGGGACTGGTTCGTGGCCCACCAGGACGACCTGCGCACGCTGCTGATGTTCGAGCCGCGCGGCCACGCCTCGATGTCGGGCGCGATCCTCCAGCCGCCGACCCGGCCGGACGCCGACTGGGGCGTGCTCTACATCGAGGTCTCCGGCTGCCTGCCGATGTGCGGGCACGGCACGATCGGCGTCGCCACCGTGCTCGTCGAGACCGGCATGGTGCGAGGTCACCGAGCCGGTGACGACGATCCGGCTCGACACCCCGGCCGGGCTGGTCGTGACCGAGGTCGCGGTCGAGGACGGTGCGGCCACGGCGGTGACGTTCCGCAACGTGGCGTCCTTACTCCCACACCCTCGACGCGCGCGTGTCCGTGCCGGGGCTCGGCGACGTCCGCTACGACCTCGCGTACGGCGGCAACTTCTACGCGATGGTGGAGCTCGCCGAGCTCGGGCTGCCGTTCGACCGCGCCGAGAAGCAGCGGCTGCTCGACGCCGGGCTCGCGATCATGGCCGCCGTCAACGACGCAGGCCGAGCCGGTGCACCCGCTCGACGCCTCGATCCGCGGCTGCCACCACGTGCAGCTCGTCGCGCCCGGCTCGGACGCCCGGCACAGCCGGCACGCGATGGCGATCCACCCGGGCTGGTTCGACCGCAGCCCGTGCGGCACCGGCACCAGCGCCCGGATGGCGCAGCTGCACGCCCGCGGCGAGCTGCCGCTCGACACCGACTTCGTCAACGAGTCGTTCATCGGCACCCGGTTCGTCGGACGGCTCGTCGAAGAGACCACGATCGAGGTCCCCGGCGGCGACCCGGTCCGGGCGGTCGTGCCGACGATCACCGGCCGGGCCTGGCTCACCGGCACCGCGCAGTACTTCCTCGACCCGACCGACCCGTTCCCCGCGGGCTTCCTGCTGTGACATGACCGACCTGGTGGTCGTGGGGGGCGGCATCGTCGGGTCGGCGTGCGCCTACTACGCCGCCCGGGCCGGCCTGTCGGTGACGGTGCTCGACCGCGGCGACGCCGGGGGCGGGCACCACCAGTCGCGGCGAGGGCAACATCCTGGTGTCCGACAAGGGCGCCGGCGCCGAGCTCGGCGCTCGCGCTCGCCTCCCGGCAGCTGTGGCTCGACCTCGCTGCCGAGCACGGCGCGGCCGGCTTCGAGCTGGAGGAGAAGGGCGGCCTGGTCGTCGCCCTCGACGCACTCGCGCTCGGCTCGCTCTCCGCCTTCGCCGAGGGCCAGCGCGGCGCCGGCGTGGTCGCCGAGCCGGTCGACGCCGCGACGGCCTGGCCGACCACGAGCCGCACCTCGCCACCGACCTGCCGGGCGGGGTCAGCTATCCGCAGGACCTCCAGGTGCAGCCGGTGCTGGCCGCCGCCCGGCTCCTGGCCGAGGCTCGGCGGCTCGGCGCCCGCGTGGTGACGGGCGAGGAGGTCGTCGGTGCCACGCACGGTCGCGACGGGCGGGTCGTGGCGGTGCGCACCGACCGTGCGACGTACGTCTGCGGGCTGGTGGTGAACGCGGCCGGGACGTGGGGCGGGACGCTCGGCGAGCGGCTCGGCGGACCGATGCCGATCCTGCCCCGGCGCGGCTTCGTGCTCGTCACCGAGCCGCTGCCGCGGGTGGTGCGCCACAAGGTCTACTCCGCCGACTACGTCGACCAACGTCGCCTCCGACGACGACGGGCTGGAGACGTCCGCCGTGGTCGAGGGCACCCGCGCCGGCACGGTGCTGATCGGCGCCAGCCGCGAGCGGGTCGGCTTCGACCCCTCGCTGTCCGTCGAGGCGCTCGCGCTGCTGGCCCGCCAGGCGGTCCGGCTGTTCCCGTTCCTGCGCGACGTCCGGCTGCTGCGGGCCTACGCCGGGTTCCGGCCCTACTGTCCCGACCACCTGCCGGTGATCGGCCCGGACCCGCGGGTGCCCGGGCTGCTGCACGCGTGCGGGCACGAGGGCGCCGGCATCGGGCTGGCACCGGCGACCGGCCGGCTGGTGGCCGACCTGGTGACCGGGTGCGGCACCGCTCCTCGACCCGGCGCCGTTCGACCCGCGCCGACTCGTACCGGAGCCGACATGAGCGACTTCGACTTCGACGGCCGGACGATCGACTTCGTCGAGGGCCAGAGCGTCGGCGCGGCCCTCACGGCGGCCGGCATCCGGTCGTGGCGGACGACCCGCGAGGCGCGGCCGCCCGCGCGGGCTCTTCTGCGGCATCGGCATCTGCTTCGACTGCCTGGTGGTGGTCGACGGCCGCCCGAACCAGCGCGCCTGCCTGGTGCCCGCCCGGGCGGGCGCCGTGGTGACGAGCCAGGAAGGGACCGGTCATGGCGCCCTCGAGGTCTGAGCCGTACGACGTGCTGGTGGTCGGCGGCGGCCCGGCCGGGCTCGCGGCGGCCGCAGCGGCGGTCGGCGCCGGGGTCCGGGTCGCGGTGGTCGACGCCGGGGCGCGACCGGGTGGCCAGTACTGGCGCCAGCCCTCGGACGCCGTCCGCGCCGGCCTCGGCCCGCTCGGCGCCGACCTCCAGCACGACTGCGACGTCGTACGAACGGCTGGTGGGTGAGGCTGCGGGCGCCGACTGGCACGCCGAGCACGAGGTCTGGGCGATCACGCCCGCCGCCGACGGGTTCGACGTCCACACCGTGGTGCAGGCGGGGGCGGTCGACGCGCGGTCGACGCTGCCGGCCCGGCGGCTGGTGCTCGCTCCCGGCGCCTACGACCGGCAGCTGCCGTTCCCGGGCTGGGACCTGCCCGGCGTGATGACCGCCGGCGGGGTGCAGGCGCTGCTGAGGGGACACGGCGTGGCCGCTGGGGCCCGGGTGCTGGTCGCCGGCACCGGCCCGTTCCTGCTGCCCGTCGCGGCCGGTCTCGCCGCCGCCGGCGCCCGCGTGGTCGGCGTGCACGAGGCCGCGTCCGGCGCGGGCTGGGTCCGGCACCCGCTGGCCGTGGCACGCAACCCCGGCACCGTCGCGCTGGGGCTCGGCCTCGCCCGCGCCCTGGCCCGGCACCGGATCCCGGTACGGCGCCGGTCGGTCGTGGTCGCAGCGCACGGCGACGACGCGGTGACGGCCGTGACGGTCGGCCGGCTCCGGCCGGACGGCCGGGTGGTCGCGGGCAGCGAGCGACGGGTGCCGACCGACCTGGTCGCGATCGGGTGGGGCTTCACTCCCCAGCTCGAGCTGCCGCTGGCGCTCGGCTGCGCCACCCGGGTGGACGCCGACGGGTCGCCGGTGTGCGCCGTCGGCGACGAGCAGCAGTCCTCCGTCGAGGGCGTGTGGGTGGCCGGCGAGGCCTGCGGGGTCGGCGGCGCGGCGCTGGCCGTGGTCGAGGGCGCGATCGCGGGCGCCGCGGCGGCGGGCCTCGCCGTCCCGTCGGCCCCGGCCCGCCGCCGACGTTCGGCTGCCCGGGCGTTCGCCGCCGCGCTCCACCGGTCGCACCCGGTCCCGCCCGGGTGGGTCGACCGGGTCACCGACGACACCCTCGTGTGCCGCTGCGAGGAGGTGACCGCCGGTGCGCTGCGCTCGGCCGTGGACGCGCTCGGCGCCGACAGCGCCCGCTCGGCCAAGCTGCTCGTGCGCACGGGGATGGGCTGGTGCCAGGGCCGGGTCTGCGGCTACGCCACGTCGTGTCTGGTCGCGGCCCGGACCGGCGGCCTGCCGAGCGCCCCGCTTCCGGAACGCCCGATCGCCGCCCCGCTCACCCTCGGCGCACTCGCCGACGACGGCTGATCGCGGTCACGACGCCGGGCTCAGCCCCGCGGCCTCTTGCGTGGCGGCCACGCAGAACTCGTTGCCGTCGGGGTCGGCCAGCGTGACCCAGCGGAAGTTCTCGTCGCCGCGACGTCCGACCAGCGTGGCGCCCGCACCCACCAGCCGGTCGACCTCGGCGTCGAGGTCGTCGGCGGTGAGGTCGAGGTGGATCCGGTTCTTGCCCGGCGTCGGGTCGTCGACCTTCTGGAAGGAGAGCAGGCCCGGGAGCCCGCCCCCGCTGACCATGACGTACCACCCGTCGTTGGTCTCGCCCACGGTCGCGCCGGTCTGCTCGGCCCACCACGTCCCCAGCCCCACGGCATCGGTCGTGTCCATCGTGATCATGCCCAGTCTCAGAGTCATGCCTGGAGGCTAGGGCCGACCACCGACAGCCGGACGGGACGCAGCAGGGCCCCCACGCCTCGCGGCGTGGGGGCCCTGACCGGTGCTCAGCGGGTCACGTGGTGGTGACCCGGCCGGGCGTCAACCGAGCCAGATCACTTGGTGATCTTCGTGACCCGGCCGGCGCCGACGGTCCGGCCACCCTCACGGATGGCGAACCGCAGGCCCTCGTCCATGGCGATCGGCTGGATCAGCTCGACGGTCATCTCGGTGTTGTCACCCGGCATGACCATCTCCTTGCCCTCGGGCAGGGTGACGACGCCGGTCACGTCCGTGGTCCGGAAGTAGAACTGCGGACGGTAGTTGTTGAAGAACGGCGTGTGACGGCCGCCCTCCTCCTTCGAGAGGATGTAGACCGAGGCCTCGAAGTTGGTGTGCGGGGTGGTGGTGCCCGGCTTGGCGAGCACCATGCCGCGCTCGACGTCCTCACGCTTCGTGCCCCGGAGAAGCAGCCCGACGTTCTCGCCGGCCTGGCCCTCGTCGAGCAGCTTGCGGAACATCTCGACCCCGGTGACGGTGGTCTTCTGCGAGCCCTCGCGGATGCCGAGGATCTCGATCTCCTCGTTCACCTTGACGATGCCGCGCTCGATCCGACCGGTGACGACGGTGCCACGACCGGTGATCGTGAAGACGTCCTCGACCGGCATCAGGAACGGCTTCTCGGTGTCGCGCTCGGGGGTCGGGATGTACTCGTCCACGGCCTTCATGAGCTCGAGGACGCTTTCGCCCCACTTCGCGTCGCCGTTCAGCGCCGGGAAGGCCGCCACCTTGACGACCGGGATGTCGTCGCCGGGGAACTCGTACTCGGAGAGGAGCTCGCGCACCTCCATCTCGACGAGCTCGACGAGCTCCTCGTCGTCGACCATGTCGCACTTGTTGAGCGCCACGACCAGGGCCGGCACGCCGACCTGGCGGGCGAGCAGCACGTGCTCACGCGTCTGCGGCATCGGACCGTCGGTGGCGGCGACCACGAGGATCGCGCCGTCCATCTGGGCCGCGCCGGTGATCATGTTCTTGATGTAGTCGGCGTGACCGGGGCAGTCCACGTGCGCGTAGTGGCGGCCGTCGGTCTGGTACTCGACGTGCGCGATCGAGATCGTGATCCCGCGCTGGCGCTCTTCGGGCGCCTTGTCGATCTCGTCGAACGGCGTGAACGGGTTCAGGTCCGGGTATGCGTCGTGCAGGACCTTCGTGATCGCCGCGGTCAAGGTGGTCTTGCCGTGGTCGATGTGACCGATCGTGCCGATGTTGACGTGCGGCTTGGTCCGCTCGAACTTCGCCTTAGCCACTGTGGGCTCCTCCTGGTGTGGTTGGTACTTGACTCGTGTTGGGTGGTGCTGGCCGAGGCCTGGGGCGTCGTTACTCGCCGCGGACCTTCTTGACGATCTCGTCGGCGATGTTCGTCGGAACCTCGGCGTACGAGTCGAACTCCATCGAGTACGACGCCTGACCGGAGGTCTTGGACCTCAAGTCGCCAACGTACCCGAACATCTCGGACAGCGGCACGAGGGCATTGATGACCATGTCCCCGTGACGCTCCTCCTGGGCCTGGATCTGCCCACGGCGGCTGTTGATGTCGCCGATGACCGTGCCGAGGAACGTCTCCGGGGTGGTCACCTCGACGGCGAACATCGGCTCCAGCAGCACCGGCTTGGCCATGCGGGCGGCCTCCTTGAAGGCCTGGTTGCCCGCGATCTTGAAGGCCAGCTCGGAGGAGTCGACGTCGTGGTAGGCGCCGTCCTCGAGCGTGAACTTCACGTCGACCATGGGGTAGCCGGCGAGCACGCCGAACTCCATGGCGTCCTGACCGCCCTGGTCGACCGACGGGATGTACTCCTTCGGAACCCGGCCGCCGGTGACGTTGTTGGCGAACTCGTAGCCCGCGCCGGCGCCGGTCTCGGGGTCGATGTTGGGACCCAGCGAGACGACGACCTTCGCGAACTGGCCGGAGCCACCGGTCTGCTTCTTGTGCGTGTAGGAGTGCTTCGTGACCTCCTTGCGGAGCGTCTCGCGGTAGGCGACCTGCGGCTTGCCGACGGTGGCCTCGACTCGGAACTCGCGCTTCATCCGGTCGACGAGGATCTCCAGGTGGAGCTCGCCCATGCCGGCGATGATCGTCTGCCCGGTCTCCTCGTCGGCCTTGACCGTGAACGTCGGGTCCTCATCGGACAGGCGCTGGATCGCCATGCCCAGCTTCTCCTGGTCGCTCTTCGTCTTGGGCTCGATCGCGACCTCGATCACCGGGGCCGGGAACGTCATCGACTCCAGCACCACCGGGCTCTGCTGGTCGCAGAGGGTGTGGCCGGTCTTGGTCTCCTTGAGGCCCATCACGGCCACGATCTGGCCGGCGCCGACGGACGCGATCTCCTCACGCTTGTTGGCGTGCATCTGGTAGACCTTGCCGATCCGCTCCTTGCGCCCGGTCACCGAGTTCAGGACCGACGAGCCGGCCTCCAGCTTGCCGGAGTAGACGCGGACGTAGATCAGCTTCCCGAGGTGCGGGTCGGACGCGATCTTGTAGGCCAGGCCGGAGAACGGCTCGTCGTCGTTGGGCTGGCGCGTGATCTCGGACTCTTCGTCGTTGGGCTTGTGGCCGACGATGGCGTCGATGTCGAGCGGGCTCGGCAGGAACTTGACGACCGCGTCGAGCAGGGGCTGCACGCCCTTGTTCTTGAACGCCGTGCCGCACAGGACCGGGTTGAGCTTGTCGGCCAGCGTGGCGCGACGGATCGCCGTCTCGAGCTCCTCGACCGTGAAGGACTCGCCGTCGAGGTACTTCTCCATGACGTCGTCGTCGGCCTCGGCCAGCGTCTCGAGCAGCTTCTCGCGGTACTCGTCGGCCTGGGCCTGGAGCTCGGCGGGGATCTCCTCGACCTCGTAGTCCTCGCCCATGGTCGTCTCGCCGCGCCAGGTCAGCGCGCGCATGCCGACCAGGTCGATGACGCCCAGGAAGTCGGCCTCGGCGCCGATCGGCAGCTGGAGCACGAGCGGGGTGGAGTTGAGGCGGTCCACCATCATGTCGACGCAGCGGAAGAAGTCGGCACCGGTGCGGTCGAGCTTGTTGACGAAGCACATCCGGGGCACGGAGTACTTGTTGGCCTGCCGCCACACGGTCATCGTCTGCGGCTCCACGCCGGCGACCCCGTCGAACACCGCGACCGCACCGTCGAGGACGCGCAGCGAGCGCTCCACCTCGGCCGTGAAGTCGACGTGACCCGGGGTGTCGATGATGTTGATCTGGTGGTCCTTCCACCAGCAGGTCGTCGCGGCGGACGTGATCGTGATGCCGCGCTCCTGCTCCTGCTCCATCCAGTCCATCGTGGCTGCGCCGTCGTGGACCTCACCGATCTTGTAGGAGATGCCGGTGTAGAAGAGGATGCGCTCGGTGGTCGTGGTCTTGCCGGCGTCGATGTGCGCCATGATGCCGATGTTGCGGACCTTGTTGAGGTCGGTGGTGATCTCGACAGCCACTGTTGTCAGCGTTCCTTCGAAGTCGTCGTTCGGTGGTCGGCGGGCGGTCGCCGGGTGGGCGACCGCCGCCGAAGGTCACCAGCGGTAGTGGGCGAAAGCCTTGTTGGACTCGGCCATCTTGTGGGTGTCCTCGCGCTTCTTCACCGCGGCACCGAGGCCGTTGGAGGCGTCGAGGATCTCGTTCATGAGGCGCTCGGACATCGTCTTCTCGCGACGGTCGGCGGCGTAGCCGACGAGCCAGCGCAGCGCGAGCGTGGTGCCGCGCGTGCCCTTGACCTCGATCGGCACCTGGTAGGTCGCACCGCCGACGCGGCGGGACTTGACCTCGATGGCCGGCTTCACGTTGTCGAGCGCGCGCTTGAGCGTGACGACCGGGTCGGTGCCGGTCTTCTCGCGGCAGCCCTCGAGAGCGGTGTAGACGATGCGCTGGGCGACCTGCTTCTTGCCGTCCTTGAGCACCTTGGAGACCAGCTGGGTCACCAGCTGGGACCCGAAGACCGGGTCGACGTCGATCGGCCGCTTCGGTGCGGGACCCTTGCGCGGCATATCAGCTCTTCTCCTTCTTCGCGCCGTAGCGGCTGCGGGCCTGCTTGCGGTTCTTCACGCCCTGGGTGTCGAGCGTGCCGCGGATGATCTTGTAGCGGACGCCGGGCAGGTCCTTCACTCGGCCGCCGCGGACGAGCACGATCGAGTGCTCCTGCAGGTTGTGTCCGACCCCCGGGATGTAGGCCGTGACCTCGACGCCGCTCGACAGCCGCACGCGGGCGACCTTGCGGAGGGCGGAGTTCGGCTTCTTCGGGGTGGTCGTGTAGACGCGGGTGCAGACGCCTCGGCGCTGCGGCGATCCCTTCAGGGCAGGCGTCTTGTTCTTCGACACCTTGTCCTGGCGGCCCTTGCGGACCAGCTGGTTAATGGTGGGCACCTTGGGTGGTTCCCTTTCTTCGCTGCTGTCACGGCCCGGCACGGTGCCGGGCACGGGGTCCTGCCTGTGGTTCCTGTGCCTGTGAGGAGCGCCGCGGGGTGATGGAACGGAATCCGGGCGCGCGCAACGGTCTGGTTGTCCCAGACACGGTGTTCGAGGTTACTCGCGCACGGGGACGGGGGTCAAAACGGCGACTCAGGCGGCGGCCGTCGCCAGCTCGGCATCTCCGGCCGCCAGCTCCGCCTCGAGGACGCGATGGTGGTGCCGCAGGTAGACCAGGCTCGCGGCGCAGACGCCGACGAACGTCACGATCCCACCGACGAGCAGCGTCCAGCGGGCACCGGCGACCTCGCCGATCCAGCCGATGAAAGGCGCGCCCAAGGGCGTGCCGCCGATGAAGATCATCATGTACAGCGCCATCACGCGCCCGCGCATTCCCGGCTCGGTGTGGAGCTGCACGAACGTGTTGGCTGCGGTGATCATCGTCAGCGCCGCCAGCCCGAGCAACGGCGTCATCAGCGCGAACGTGAGGTACGTCGGCATCAGCCCGGCGGCGATCTCGACCACCGCGAACGCCAGCGCCGCTCCCACGACGAGGCGGTGCCGGACCCGGACCCGTCGCGCGGCGACGAGCGAGCCCGTGAGCGAGCCCGACCGCGAGGAACGTGCCGAGCAGGCCGTACTCGGTAGCGCCCTTCCCGAAGACCTCGGTGGCCATCAGCGCGGACGTCATCTGGAAGTTGAGGCCGAACGTCCCGTGAAGAACACGATGGCGAGGATCAGCATCAGGTCGGGGCGTTCCAGGACGTAGCTGGACGCCGGCCCTGATCTGGCCGGGCTCGCGCCGCATCGGCTCCGGGCTGTCGAGCATCGCGCCGTCGAGCGACCGGAGCGTGAGGATCGGCGCGATGTAGCTGAGCGCGTTGGCCAGGATCACCCAGCCGGTGGCGACGACGCCGCCACCGAGCGCCGCGATCAGCACGCCGGCCACGGCGGGGCCGACGAGGCGCGCGGCGTTGAAGCTGGCCGAGTTGAGGCCGACCGCGTTGGTGAGGTCGTCGGCGTCGACGATCTCGGACACGAAGCTCTGGCGGGCCGGCGCGTCGAACGCGGAGGCGACGCCCGAGCGCAGTCGCCAGCACGTAGACGTGCCAGATCTCGGCGGCACCGGTGACCGCGAGGATGCCGAGCAGCAGCGGCGGCACGGCCATGCCGACGTTCGTCATCTGGAGCAGCCGGCGCTTGGGGATCCGGTCGGCCACCAGCCCGGCGAACGGCGACAGCAGCAGGAACGGCAGGAACTGGAGACCGGTCGTGATACCGAGCGCCGCCGCCGAGTTGGCGGTGAGCTGCAGCACCAGCCAGTCCTGGGCGACCCGCTGCATCCAGGTGCCGGTGTTGGAGACGACGCCGCCAGCGGCGTACCGGCGGTAGTTGGGGTTGCGGAGCGAGCGGAACGTGGGACTCAAGTAGTGGAGAGCCTTTCGAGGATCGGGGCCGCCTCGCGGAGGACGGCGCGTTCGGCCGGGGTCAGGTCGGCCAACCGCCGGGCCAGCCACGCGTCGCGGCGGCGGCGGTCGGCGAGGAGCGTGCTCCGGCCGGAGTCGGTGAGGGAGACGACGACCTGTCGGCCGTCGGTCTCGTGGGGGCGGCGGACGACGTGGCCGGCGTCCGCCAGGCAGGTGACGGTGCGGGTCATCGACGGCGGCTGGACGAGCTCGAGCGTGGCCAGCTCGCCGACGGAGAGGTCGCCGTGGCGGTAGAGCGAGCCCGAGCACTGCCATCGCGGTGAGGCTCAGGTCGTTGTCGGGGTGTCGCTCGCTCGCCAGGCGGCGACGCAACCGCATCACCGACAGCCGGAGCTCGGAGGCCAGACCGGCGTCGGTGCGCACCGTCTTCTCAACCGTGGGAACCATGTCGTTAGCGTAACTCATTACCTGTGCTAACTATTCCGGTGGGACCTACGATCAGGGCATGGTCGAGTACCTGCAGCCCCCCGGCCCCGGCGACGAGGTGGTCCTGGTCGAGTACGACGCCGGGTGGCCGGCCCGCTACCGGCGGCACGAGGAGCGGATCCAGGCGGCGCTCGGCGAGCGCGTCGTGGAGGTGCACCACGCCGGCTCGACGTCCGTGCCCGGACTCGCGGCCAAGGACGTGATCGACGTGCTGCTGGTCGTGCCCGACCCGACCGAGGAGGCGGCGTACGCCCCGGCGCTGGAGGCCGCGGGCTACACGTTCCACCTGCGTGAGCCCGAGTGGCACGAGCACCGGCTCTTCAGGGAGGGGTCACCCCGGATGAACCTGCACGTCTTCGGGCCCGACTGCGAGGAGGTACGCCGGATGCTCGCGTTCCGCGACCACCTCCGCGCCGACGCCGACGACCGGGATCGCTACGAGCGCGTCAAGCGCGACCTGGCGACCCGCGCGTGGGACCGGGTGCAGGACTACGCCGACGCCAAGACCGCCGTCGTCACCGACATCATGACGCGAGCCCTCAGGTGATCCAGCCGGTGATCGGGTCGATCGCGAAGTAGACGACGAACAGCGCCGCGACGAACCACATCAGCGGGTGCACGTCGCCGGCTTGCCGCGAACCACCTTGAGCAGCACGAAGGCGATGAAGCCGGCGCCGATACCGACCGAGATCGAGTAGGTGAACGGCATCAGCACGATCGTGAGGAACGCCGGGATCGCCGATCTCGAGGTCGTCCCAGTCGATCCCCTTCACCTGCTGCATCATCAGGAAGCCGACCAGGACCAGCGCCGGCACTGCGGCTTCGGACGGGATGACGTTCACGACCGGGGCGAAGAACATCGTCAACAGGAACAGCGACCCGGTGACGACGCTGGCCATGCCGGTGCGAGCACCCTCAGCCACCCCGGAGGCGGACTCGATGTAGGAGGTGTTGCTCGAGACCGAGGCCGCGCCTCCGACAGCGGCGGCGACGGAGTCGACGACCAGGATCCGCTGCGTGTTCGGGCGGGTTTCCCCGCTTCGTCGAGCAGCCCGGCCTCGGCACCGACGGCGGTCATCGTGCCGAGCGTGTCGAAGAAGTCCGCGAGCAGCAGCGTGAAGACCAGCAGCGCGGCGACGACGATCGCCGGCGTTCTCCCACGAGCCGAGCAGGTTGAACTCCCCGACCAGCTGCAGGTCGGGCACCCCGACCACGTCATCGGGCAGGCTCGGCACGTTGAGCGCCCAGCCGGTCGGGTTGACGCCCTCCGGGGTGAAGGTCGGACCGATGTCCGCCACCGCCTCGACGACGATGGCGAGCACCGTCATCGCGACGATCGAGATCAGGATGGCGCCGCGGACCCGAGGGCGAACAGCGAGAAGACGATGACGAGCCCGAGGCAGAACACCGCGACCGGCCACCCCTCGAGGAACCCGTTCGGGCCGAGGGTCACCGGCACCGGTCCGGCGCCGGTCCGGCGCACGAAGCCGGCGTCGACCAGACCGATGATCGTGAGGAACAGGCCGATGCCGACCGAGATCGCGATCTTCAGCTGCGTCGGCACCGCCGTCGAAGACCGCCTGGCGGAAGCCGGTGAGGACCAGCGCCAGGATGATCAGGCCCTCGATGACCACGAGGCCCATCGCGTCGGCCCAGGTCATCTGGCTGGCGACGGAGAACGTCACGAACGCATTGAGGCCGAGCCCGGTGGCGAGTGCCAGCGGGAAGTTGGCGACCACGCCCATCAGGATGGTGAGGACGCCAGCGGCCAGGGCCGTCGCCGCGCTGATGGCCGCGAAGTCGCCCCCCGCGAGCACGTCCCCGTTCATGTCGGCACCGCCGAGCAGGATGATCGGGTTCAGGACCACGATGTAGGCCATCGTGAGGAACGTGACGACACCGCCGCGGATCTCGCGACCGACGGTGGAGCCGCGCCCCGAGATCTGGAAGTAGCTGTCGAGGCTCACGGCGTGCAGTCTGGCAGAACGGAGCGCCGCCGGGGAGAGGCGCGGCGCGGACTGCGGGATATCGTGTGGGCGTGGAGCTCCGCGACGACCAGCCGATGAGGCACGAGATCGGCAACCGCACCTACGTCGTCGCGGACGTCGAGCCGCTCGACGTCGACGGCGTCCGGACGGTCGAGATCGGCTCGCTGGTCTGGCTGATCGGCTTCGTGGCCCTGCTCCCGTTCTACGGAGAGCTCGACGACAACGGCCGGCTCTGGTGGCTGTGGACGTGCCTCGCCGGCTGCGGCCTCGGGCTCTTCGGGCTCGAGTACTGCCGCCGGCGCCGCAAGGCCCGCGCCGAGCGCGACGCCGCAGACGTGCGATGACCGGGCTGCCACCGACGCGGTGGGAGCTCGCGGGGGCGGAGACGCGGGGGTACGGCGAGTGCTTCGACCGGATGGTCGCCGGCGGAGAGGACGTCGAGGGCGAGGCCCGCTTCGTGGACGCCCTCGCGCCGCGCGGCGCCCGGGTCCTCGACGTGGGCTCCGGCATGGGTCGGGTGTCAGACGCGCTGCAACGCCGGGGCCACCGGGTGGTGGCGACCGAACCCGATCCGTCGCTGCGCGAGCAGTCCCGGCGCACGTATCCCGACGTCGAGGTGTTGCCCCACCAGGCGCTCGCGCTCGACCCGGCCGAGCTGGACCGGTTCGACGTCATCGTGGTCGTCGGCAACGTGATGGTGTACGTCGGCGAGGGGACCGAGCGCGCGGTGCTGAGGCGGCTGCGCGAGCTGCTGGCGCCCGGCGGCCGGGTGGTCGTCGGCTTCCACCTCGACGGCAACCGGACCGGCAGCAGGGTCTACCCGGCCGAGGAGTTCGTCGCGGACGCGGCCGCCAGCGGGCTGCGGGTGGACCACCGGTTCGGCAGCTACGAGCTGCACCCGCCCGACGACGAGTACGCCGTGTGGGTGCTCGCCGCCGGCTGAGCGACGGTCAGAGGGCCTCGAGCTCGTCGGAGGCGAACGTGTCGTAGACGTGGCCCGGCAGCGGCTGCGGCTCGTGCCGCTTGGCCAGCTGTACCTCCGAGTGCGCGCCGCACCCGTGGTCGAGGGACACCACCCGGCCGTCGTCGTTGGCGTTGCCGTTGGCGCAGACTCCGAACAGCTCCGACATCGGGCCCGAGAGCCGGAGCAGGAAGCCGCAGGTGGTGCAGAGGTCCGGCGCCGACTGGGCCAGCGGAGAGCCGGGGCCTGCGTCGCCGTCGTACCACCGCTCGGCGGCGAGGTCGCGGCCCTCCATCGAGAGCGTGCGCACCCGGCCGAGCCCGAGGTCGCGGGCGACCTCGCGGACCTGGGCTTTCTCGTCGGCGTCGAGCGGGTCGTCGCCGAAGGAGTAGGTCGGCACCAGCCGCGGGTCGTCCTCCTCGACGGGCAGCAGGTCGCCCGGCGACAGGTCGCCCGGCTTCACGCGCTCCTTGTAGGGGATCCACTCCGGCGCCACGATCGACTCGGCGCCGGGGACGAGCACGACCTCGTCGACCGTGACGGCCTTCTGGCGCGACGCCCGCGCCACCGTGACCGACCAGTGCCAGCCGACGTACCCGCGGCGGGTGCAGGCGAACAGATGGGTGACGACGCGGTCGCCTTCGGCGGCGTGGCCGAGGTGATCGCCCACGTCGGCGGCGCCGACCTCCTCGACGAGAGCGGCCCGCGCGGCGTCGACCGCCGTCGCGGCGACGGAGTCGGTCTTGCTGCGCAGGGTCGGGGTCACGGTCGCATCATGACAAATCACAGCGAACCCTGTCAGGTCGGGGCGCCGGAGCGCGCCCCGTGAGGACCATTGGGCAGGATGGGAGACATGACCGAGCGCGGGCCGGAGGCCGACACGGCGGCCGACCCCCGGGTCGGGACGGGGGCCGAGCCGCCACGTCCCGGGCCGGGGCGGGCCCGCGCCGTCGGCCGCGGCCTGGGAGCGGGAGCTCGCGCCACCGGTCGGGGCATCGCCGGCGCGGCCCGCCTGACCGGGCGGTTCGGCGGCTTCGCCGGCCGTACGGCGCGCCGGGCGTCGGAGGCCGAGGGCGCCGGCGAGTCCGGCCTGTCCCGGCTGATCCAGATGCACTTCTTCAACACCGCCGGCGACTCCGCGGTGGCGATCTCGCTCGCCGGCTCCCTGTTCTTCCAGGTCCCGTCGGGCGAGGCGCGCGGTCAGGTCGCGCTCTTCCTCGGCCTGACGATGCTGCCGTTCGCGATCGTGGCACCGCTGCTCGGCCCGTTCCTGGACCGGTTCGCCCACGGCCGCCGGTGGGCGATCGGGGCGACCATGGCGGTGCGCGCCTTCCTGTGCTGGGGCCTGGCGACGTCCGTGACCGGCGACTCGCCCTGGCTGTTCGCGGCCGCGCTCGGCGTCCTCGTCTCCTCGAAGGCCTACGGCGTGACCCGGGCCGCGGCCGTCCCCCGGCTGCTGCCGCGCGACTTCACGCTGGTGCGGGCCAACGGCCGGGTGTCGATGGCCGGCACCGTCGGGGCGGCGCTCTCGGCGCCGATCGCGGGGCTGTTGTCGCTGATCGGGCCCGAGTGGTCGCTGCGCTACGCGTTCGCGGTGTTCGTGGTCGCGACCGTCTGCGCGATCCGGCTCCCCGACAAGGTCGACTCCTCGGTCGGGCGAGGACGACCTGGTGCTGCGCGGCTCGGACGCCTCGGTGAGCCGCCGCGGCCGGGCCAAGCTCCGGATCCCACCGGCGGTCGCCTTCGCGCTGCGCGCCAACTGCGGGCCGCGGTGGCTGAGCGGCTTCCTCATCATGTTCATGGCGTTCCTGCTGCGCGAGAACCCGCCCGAGACCGACCTGCGCGCCGAGATCCTGGTCGGGCTGATCATCGGCGCCGCCGGGGCCGGCAACGCGCTGGGGATCCTGCTCGCGTCGTGGCTCAAGCGGATCAACCCCCAGGTCACCGTGGTGCTGGCGCTGGTGACCGTGGCCGCCGTCACCGCCGTGGCGACCGCGTTCTACGGGGTGCTGCCGCTGGTCCTGCTCGGCCTCACCGCCGGCCTCGCCCAGTCGCTCGCGAAGTTCTGCCTCGACGCGACCATCCAGCGCGACGTCCCGGCGCGCGTGCAGGCGAGCGCGTTCGCGCGCAGCGACACCACGCTCCAGCTGGCCTGGGTGATCGGCGGCTTCGTCGGCATCGCGCTGCCGCTGGAGCCCGCCCGGCTCGGCCTCGGGGTGGGCGTGGCCGTGCTCACGGCCTGGGCCGGCTTCGTGCTCGCCAGCCGGCCACGGCGTACGACGGCGACGGGCGTGCGGGCCTAGAGCTCGAGCTCGTCGGCCAGCGCCCGCAGCAGCTTGGCGGTGGGCCGCGCGGTCTTCGACTCCGGGTGCCGGCCGCGGCGGTAGGTCTCGCCGACGCCGTCGAGCAGCCGGATCGTGTCCTCGACGATCGTCGCCATCTCCTCGGGCGGCTTGCGGCGCGCGTGGGCCTGGTTGCGCTGCACCGACTGCGGGGCGTCGACGATCCGGACCTGCAGGGCCTGGTCACCGCGGCGCCCCTGGGCGATGCCGAACTCGACGCGGGCACCGTTCTTGAGGGTCGTGACGCCCTCCGGGAGCGCGTCGGAGTGCACGTAGACGTCGGGCCCGTCCTCCTGGGACAGGAACCCGAAGCCCTTCGCCGGGTCGAACCACTTCACCTTGCCGCTGGGCACGACTGAGACCTTCCACTTCTGATGACGAGTGCCGCGACGCGTCGTCGCGGCAACGTCCAACCCTATGTCGCGCCGCGCCGCCGGACCAACCGGGATTCCGCGGCGGACCGGGGCGGGCTACAGGAGCTCGTTGAGCGAGCCGGAACGGAAGCCGCGGGGGTCGAGCGCGGCCTCGTCGAAGCCCGCGGACCGGACGGCGGCGAGCAGCGTCCCGGCCACTGCCTCCGGCAGCGGCAGCAGCGTCGCGTCGAGCTCGAGGGAGGCCAGGTCGCCGAGGTCGCGCACCCGCAGCTGGGTGACCGGGACGCCGAGGTCGGCGGCCCGGGCTCGGACCGCGGTCTCGGCGTGCTCGACCCGCGCCAGCCGGTGGGGGGTCACCTCCAGCCCGTACGCGATCCGCGACGACAGGCAGGCCGCCTGGGGCTTGTCCCAGGTCGGCAGCCCCCAGCGGCGTGAGGCCGCCCGGACCTGTCGTTTGGTGAGCCCGGCGTCGGCGAGCGGCGTGATCGCCTCGCGCTCGGCGGCCGCGCGGATCCCCGGTCGGAAGCGGGCCACGACGTCGTCGGCGTTCGTGCCGGTGGCGACGTGGGCCAGCCCGTGCTCGCGAGCCAGCGGCGTCAGCACGTCGAGCAGCTCGGCCTTGCAGAAGAAGCACCGGTCGCCGGCGTTCGCGCGGTAGCCCTCCCGGTCCATCTCGTGCGTCTGCGGGGTCAGCACCGTGACGCCCAGGGTCTCGGCGAAGCTGCGCGCCGGGTCGCGCTCGGCCTGCGGCAGCGAGTCGGAGTAGCCGGTGGCCGCGACCACCCGGCCGGGCCCGAGGGCCCGCACCGCCGCGGCGAGCAGGAACGCGCTGTCGGCGCCGCCGCTGTAGGCGACCATCACCGACCCGCGCCGCTCGAGGTCGGCGGTGAGTGCGGCGAGCCGGAGGTCGAGCAGGTGGTCGGCGAACCAGTCGGCGAATCCCGTGAGGTCGTCGAGCACCACGTCGGTACCGGCCGCGACCAGCTCCTCGCGGGTGCTGCCGCCGGTGAGCACGGAGACGCTCAGGGCCCCCGCGGCGCGGGCCCCTGCCACGTCGTGGACGTGGTCGCCGACGTAGATCGCGCAGCCCTCGCGGCTCAGCACCTCACCCTTGCCGGACCCCCAGACCTCGCCGGCGAGCCGGTCGTGGGCGACGTCGAGGTGCTCGAGGTGCAGCAGTGCGTTCGGCGTGAACTTCCCGGTGACGACCACGACCCGACCGCCGGCGGCGCGCACCGCGTCGAGCGCGTCGGCCGCGCCGGGGAGCAGGTGCGTGGGCGCGATCGCGTGGGCGGGGTAGAGCTCGCGGAACCGGTCGACCGCCGGCCCGACGGCGGCGGCGGCCAGGTAGGGCCCGATCAGCTGGTCGAGGGGCGGCCCGAGCCGGGCGGCGACGTCCGCGACCGGGAACTCGACACCGAGCTCGGACCCGAGCGCCGCGAGCGTCGCGCCGAACCCGGGACCGGTGTCGATGAGGGTCATGTCGAGGTCGAACCCGACCGACAGCGGCGCGGACATGTGCCCAGCCTAGGCAGGCCGCCCGCCGGCGACCGATCCGGGATTCGAACGACGGGGGTTGCCACGTGGGAGACACTGGTCGTTCGGGCGACGCACGGGGCAGCAGGGACAGGAGAGCACGGTGGTACGACGCAGCGACGGGGTGGCGCGGGGCCGGCTCGTCGCGCCCCTGGCCGCCGGCCTGGGGCTGGCGGTGGCCCTCACGGTGGCGCCTGCCCACGTCGCCGGGGCGATGCAGACCGACGACTCCCGGCTCTACCTCGTGACGTTCGAGGGGCCCGGCACGGCCGGCTACGCCGGCCCGCTCTCGGCTGCGGGCTACCGCATCGTGCTGTCGGTCCGCCAGGACGCTGCGTTGGACGCGGTGGGAGGGCCCGTCCCCGTCTACCGCTGGACCACCGCGCTCAGCGGGCTCGCTGTCGACCTCACACCTGGCCAGGCGTCGTCCCTGCGCCGGCAGCCGGGGGTCGACGCCGTCCAGGAGAACGAGGTCCGCCGGCTGACGGCCACCACAACCGCGCCGACACCGCCGACGGCGCCGACGGCGCCGGCGGCGCTCCCGGGACGGGGCGGCCGCGGGGTGGTGGTGGGGGTCGTCGACACCGGCGTCTCGCCCGACGGCGCCGTGTTCGCCGAGCTGCCCGGCCTCGGGCCGGCGCCGCGCCCGCGTGACTTCTCCGGCGCGTGCCAGCCCGGGGAGGACTGGTCGCCCCGGACCTGCAACGCCAAGCTCGTGGCCGCCTCCTGGTTCGTCGCCGGGTACGGCGAGCAGGCGATCGCGGCCGACGAGCCGCTCTCGGCCCGCGACGTGCGCGGTCACGGCACCGCGCTCGCGTCGATCGCCGTGGGCAACGCGCAGGTCGACGTCGACCTGCCCGGCCTGCGTACCTCCTTCGGCGGCGTGGCCCCGCGGGCCCGGCTGGCGGCCTACAAGGCCTGCTGGAGCGCCCCGGACCCCGACGACGACGGCTGCGCCACGGCCGACCTGGTCGCCGCCATCGACCGGGCCACCGCGGACGGCGTCGACGTCCTGAACCTCGGTGTGGGCGGCGCCGCCGGCGTCGACCCGGTCGACCGGGCGCTGCTCGGCGCCGCCGAGGCCGGCGTCGTCGTGGTGGCCTCCGCGGGCAACGACCCCGACGAGTACGCGGCACACGACAGCCCGTGGGTCACGACCGTCGGTGGGCTGCGCCAGTCGGCCCGAACGGGCGTCGTCGTGGTGGGGGACACCGCCGTCGCGGGCGCCATGACCTCACACCGCACGGTCCGCGCCCGGATCGTGCGCAGCCGCGACGTGCCCGCACCGGGGGTCGATCGCGCGGCCGCCGCGGTCTGCCGGCCGGGCGCCCTGGACGCCGCGGCCGTCGCCGACCGGGTCGTGCTCTGCGTGCGCGGTGCGATCGGCCGGATCGAGAAGTCCACCGCGGTCGCCCGGGCCGGGGGTGTCGGCATGGTGCTCGTCAACCACGGCCCCGGCCCCGTCGCGCAGGACCTGCACGCCGTCCCGACCGTGCACCTCGGACACGACGCCGCGCGCGGGTTGCGCCACGCCCTGGCCGAGCGCACGCCGCTGGTGACCCTGCGCCCGGACCCGTCGTCGCGCTCGCCGAAGCTCCGCGTCGCGGGCTGGTCGTCCGCCGGAGACCCGGCCGGGAGCTTCGTCAAGCCCGACCTGGTCGCGCCGGCCACCGGGCTGCTCGCCGCGACGCCCCCGACGTCGGCCGGGCAGCGCTGGTCGCTCGCGTCCGGTACGTCGGCGGCGACCGCCTGGACCAGCGGCGCCGCGGCGGTCCTCCTGTCCCGCTTCGACTGGCCGGCCGCGGCCGTCCGCTCCGCCCTCGCCAGCACCGCCTCCCCCGTCCCCGGCTCGGTCCTCCGCAGCGGCGCCGGCACGCCCCGCCTGGACCGCGCCCTGCGCACGCGCCTGGTGCACGACGTACCGGCCGGCGCCTACCGCGCCTGGCTCGTCGGCGCCCGCCCGGATGTCAACACCACGTCGCTGCTGGCGCACGGCACGAGCACGCTGACCCGACGGGTCACGAACCTCGGTGACCGGACCGGCACCTGGCAGGCGGCGGTGACCGGCATCGAGCGGTACGCCGTGTCGGTGTCGCCGTCGTCGATCACGCTGGCCCCGGGCGAGTCCGCGACCTACCGCGTCAGCGTCGGCGACGGCTCGCTGGTCGGCGGGCTGGACGACGGGTACGTCGTGTGGAACGGCGACCTCGGCGACGTCGTCCGGGTGCCGCTCGCGATCACCCGCTGACCCCGCCGACGAGGCCACGTCGACGGGTCCCACCAGCCAGGTCCCCCCAGACAGGGACCGGGCCCCGGAGATCGAGATCTCCGGGGCCCGGCCGTGTGGGCGGTGCGGGCTGTCAGCCCGAGGTGCCGACGCGGATCGTCATGACTCCGGCCCTGTTGACCTTCACCACCTGGATGGTGGTGCCGGTCTTGGGCACGTCGACGCTGTACCAGCCGGGCTGGTAGTGGCCCTCGTGCTCGCCGGTGGAGTGCTCGTCGGAGCCGTACCACCAGGTCTTCAGGTCGTCGAACAGCGGCTTCGCCCGGCGACCGCGCAGGGTGTACTCGACCCCGCCGTAGTGGAGCGTCTGCGTCTTCGTCCGCTTGAGCCCGAACGCCGAGTCCCGCGACGAGATGCGGGGACGCAGCAGGGTGCCGTCGGGCGCGTGGTCGAACGCGGGATGCGCGTCGACCGGCAGGATCAGACCGCTTCCCGGGTGGTCGCCGACGTTGTTGTCGGTCTCCGAGCTGTCCCAGTAGCTGATCAGCGCGCCCGGGTCGTTGCGGAACCAGTCCACCCAGTTCGGCCGGTTGGCGTAGCCGGCGAAGTTGTAGAGGTGGTCCAGCGTGCGGTCCAGGTTGACGTACTGACGGTTCTGGACCATGTAGGCGTTGAGGTACTCGATGTCCTCGGTGCCCGTGGTGATCCGGAAGCCGTCGAACTCCCAGCCCTCGTCCGTCTCGGCGGTGCCGATCTCGTTGCCGGCCAGGACGATGTTGTCGACCTGGAAGCCGTCGAGGGCGACCCCGCCGTCGGTGGCGTAGCGCCAGCGCAGAGCGTTGGTGCCGGCGGGGACGTCGGCGGTCAGGTCGACCCACTCGCCCTCCGTCGAACCGCTGATCCCGACGTCGTCGGGGTCGAGTCCGCTCTCGTCGGCACCGTCGAAGTTCTCGCTGGTGTCGACGCCCTCCCAGGTGTCACCGCCGTCGCTGGAGGCCTCCAGGAACGCGTAGTCGTACTCGGCCTCGATGTCGTACCTCACCTTGGCGGTGAGGGCACCGCCGTCGGTGACCTCCCGCGTCATGGTGTTGTTGAGGCTGTCGCCCTTGTCGGAGTAGAAGTACGACGTGCCGCACGTGCCGCACGGCGCACCGAGATCGAGCGGGACCACCTTGTTGGGCAGCAGCACGACCGCGGCCTCGGCAGTGGTCGACGTGTCGGCCGACTGCGCGGGACGGATCTTGGTCCGTGCCCCGGTCACCGGAGCGGAAGACGTCGTAGTCGAGCCAGCCGAGCTGGAACTTGTCCCAGGCACCCATCGGCATCGGCCGGTCGCCGATCCCGTCGTCCTTCGGCAGGGTGCCGCGTGACTGCGACATCAGGGACCAGAAGCCGACGCTGTTCTCGGCGCCGCCGGTGTTGCCGGAGGTGTCGTAGAGGTCGGGCAGCTCCAGGTCGTGGGCGAACTCGTGGGCGAACACGCTCAGGCCGCCGTTCTCGGGCTGGATGGTGTAGTCGTTCACCCAGACCCCGGTCGGGTTGTCCGGCACCTGGACGTTCGCGCCGGCCTCGTCGGAGACGCCACCCATGCCGACCTCGACGCCACCGATGGGCGCGCCGCCCTCGGGTCCGGTGCCGAAGGGCTCGATCTGGGCGTTCCAGCGGTGGCTCCAGATGGCGTCGTCGCCGTAGATCGGGTCGCCGTCGGCGGCGTCCTGGCCGGCGTGGACGATCTGGAAGTGGTCGATGTAGCCGTCCGGCTCCTTGAAGTTGCCGTCGCCGTCGAAGTCGTAGCGGTCGAGCTCGTCGAACGTCCGGAGGTACCGGCGCACCTTCCAGAGGGGCCAGTTGTCGCCGTCGTCGGCCATCTTCGCGTCGACCCAGTAGGCCAGCGCGTCACGGACCAGGAACCAGGTGTTGCTGCACGCCACGCCACCGCAGTAGTCGCGGCCGTAGCGGGCCTCGTTGAAGGGGACCTTCACCCACTCGGTGACGGTGCCGTCGATGCTGTACTTCCCGTTGGACTCGTTCTCGTAGAACTTCCGCATCCGGTTGAAGTACATGTTGTCGTAGTGGCCGCGGTTGTAGTTGGACTTCCACAGGGTGGAGTTGTCCTTGCGGCGGTTCGGCTCGGGGATCGCGTTGTGCATCGGCCCGTCGAACGTGGTGGCGTTCGAGTCGCCGTCCGGGTAGGAGGAGTGGGTCGTGTCACCGAACTCGGCGAGGACCACGAAGATCTTCTCCTTGCCCGTGGTCGCGACCTTGCCGTAGACCCCGCGGCTCAGCTTCTCCGTCGCGCCCGTGCCGCCGGTGCGGAGACGCTGCTCGACCGCCGACTTGCGGATCGCGTCGTAGCGCGCCTTCCAGGCGGGGGGCTTCAGGGAGTCTCCGCGCGGGGCGTGCTCGCCCTGCGCGGCTCCCGGAGCGGTGGCAGGGGCGGGGGATGCCCCGACCTGCCCAGCGGTGAGGGGCAGCATCGCTGCCCCGACGAGTGAGGCGGTCGCGATCGCGACGAGCCTGTTCTTCCTCAAGAGAGTTCCTCCCGTTGCAGGTCTCGACGGCCCTGTGACGTCGAGAGGGGCTCGTCACCGTCGTCTGGTGAGTCCGCGGTCCCGAGCACCTCCCGAAGAGGACCTCTTCCGGACCGTCGGAGGGAAGAGCCGCGCCGCATCGTTACCAGACCGTTACCCACCCTGCGGGCGTCCGCTCACCCGTTCGGGCCCACCGACTATCGGTCAGTAGGTTGAGGGGGTGGACACCGACGCCGTGCTCGACCTGATCCGTGAGGTGGCCGACCAGGTCGTGGTGCCGCGGTTCCGTGACCTGGCCGCGAGCGAGGTGTCCGAGAAGGGTCCGGGCGACCTGGTCACGGTGGCCGACCGGGAGGCCGAGCAGCTGCTGACCCGGGCGCTCGGCTCGGCGTACCCGGGGGCGGTGCTGCTCGGCGAGGAGGCGACCGCCCACGACCCCGACCTGCTCCGGCGGTACCGGGCGGCCGAGCACGCCTTCACGATCGATCCCGTCGACGGCACGAAGAACTTCGTGAAGGGCTCTCCCGACCACGCCGTGATGGTTGCCGAGGTCCGCGGCGGCGAGACGGTGCGCTCGTGGATCTGGCAGCCGCAGCACGCGAAGGCGTACGTCGCCGAGCGCGGTGCCGGCGCCTGGCGGGACGGCGAGCGGCTGACCCGCCCACCTCTCGGCACGGCGCTCCGCGGAGTCACGTCCCGCCGGTCGTGGATCGGCCGGGCGCTCGGGACCCTGGCCGCGCTGGAGCTGACGTGGGTCTGCTGCGGCGTCGACTACCCCAAGCTCGTCGAGGGCGAGGCCGACTACGCGATCTACTCCCGGTCGAAGCCGTGGGACCACGCGCCCGGCTCGCTGCTCCTGGCCGAGGCCGGCGGCTACGTCGGCGACCTCGGTGGTGCGCGCTACCGGCCGCAGTCGGAGCCGCCGTCCGGCCTGGTGGCCGCCGCCGACCAGGCCACCTACGACCTGGTCAGCGGGCTGGTCCCCGACCTCGGGTGACTCAGGCGTGCGCGTCGCGCACGACGCGGTCGTGGCGCAGCGAGGTCGCCCTCGTCTCCTTCGCCACCAGCACCGCGGTGACCGTGAGGGCAGAGGCGATCGCGACGTACAACCCGACGGCGAACGTGTTGGGGTTCGCGATGTCGTCGCCGAGCAGCTCGAGCGCGATGATCGGCGCGAGCGCCCCGGCGAAGATCGAGGCCAGCTGGTAGCCGACCGAGGCCCCGGTGTAGCGCACCGAGGTGCCGAACAGCTCGGAGAAGAACGCGGCCTGCGGCGAGTACATCAGCGAGTGGAAGAACAGGCCGACCACGACCGCCAGCAGGACGCTGCCGGTCGTCATGTCCTCGAGCAGGCCGAAGAACACGAAGGTCCAGACCCCGACCCCGACGGCGCCCACGAGGTAGAGGGGTCGGCGCCCGATCCGGTCGGAGAGCGCACCGATCAGCGGGATGATCACGAACTGCATGCCCGCCCCGACCAGCAGCATCTTGAGGATCAGATCCTTGTCGGCCTCGAGGTAGGTCGTCACGAACGTAATCGAGATGACCGTGAAGATGTAGTAGGAGATGTTCTCCGCCATCCGCATCCCCATCGCGATCAGGACCTCCTTGGGGTAGGTCCGGATGACCTCCAGGATCGGGAGGTGGGAGTCGGCGTGGTGCTTCTCGGCGATCTCGGCCTTGGCCTCCTTGTAGACCGGCGACTCCTCCAGCGAGAGCCGCACGAAGAGCCCGATCAGGACCAGCACGGCCGACAGGAGGAACGGGATCCGCCAACCCCAGGCCTCGAACGCGGCGTCGCTCTGGAAGGCGGCCAGCAGGAAGAGCACGCCGGTCGCGAGCATGTTGCCCAGCGGCACGCCGGCCTGCGGCCACGAGGACCAGAAGCCCCGGTTCTTCTCGTCGCCGTGCTCGGCCACCATCAGGACGGCGCCGCCCCACTCGCCGCCGACGGCGAAGCCCTGGACGAGCCGGCACACCAGCAGCAGGATCGGGGCGGCCACCCCGATCGCGGCGTACGTCGGCAGCAGCCCGATCGCGAACGTCGCGATGCCCATCATCATCAGCGATACGACGAGCATCTTCTTGCGGCCGACCCGGTCGCCGAAGTGACCGAAGACCACCCCGCCGAGCGGCCGCGCCACGAACCCGAGCGCGTAGGTGCCGAAGGCCAGCAGGGTGCCGGTCACCGGCTCGGACTCCGGGAAGAACAGGGCGCCGAAGACGAGGGCGGCCGCGGAACCGTAGAGGAAGAAGTCGTACCACTCGACGGCGGTGCCGATCAGGCTGGCGAAGACGACCTTGACGATCGATGTCTGTCCGGGTCCGGCGTCCCGTGCCGGGAGGGACTGGGTGGTCATGGTGGTTCCTTTCGGGGGTGGAGCAGGTCAGGCGGCGGTCCAGCCGCCGTCGATGAGGAGGGACGAACCGGTCACGGAGGTGGCCGCGGGGCTGCAGAGGAAGGCGACGGTCTCGGCGACCTCGTCGGGCTCGACGAGTCGCTTCAGGGCGGTCCGGGCCAGCAGCACGTCGCCGACGACGTCGTCCTCCGCGATGCCGTGGGCCTCGGCCTGGTCGGCGATCTGACCCTCGACGAGCGGCGTCCGGACGTAGCCGGGGCACACCGTGTTGCTGGTGACGCCGCGGTCGGCGCCCTCCAGCGCGATCACCTTGGACAACCCCTCGAGGCCGTGCTTGGCACTGACGTAGGCCGACTTGTACGGCGAGGCCCGGTGACCGTGCACGCTGGAGATGTGGACGATCCGGCCCCACCCCCGGGCGTACATGCCCGGGAGCACCTGTTGCGTCAGCAGGAACGGAGCCAGCAGCATCAGCCGGTGGATCAGCTCGAACCGGGCGGGGTCGAGGTCCTCGATCGGCGCGACCTGCTGCACGCCCGCGCCGTTGACGAGCACGTCCGCGTCGAGCGCGAGCCCGGCGACGGCCGCCGGGTCCGCGAGGTCGACCGCCCGGCTGTCGCCGCCCAGGTCGGCGGCCTGCTTGGCGGCCGCCTCCGCGTCGCGGTCGAGGATCAGCACGTCGGCGCCACGTCCCGCCAGCGTGCTGGCGACCGCGGCGCCGATCCCGCTCGCGCCGCCCGTCACGACGGCGCGGCGGCCCGCGAGGGCACCGGGGTGGGCAATAGCGACGTCGGGCACGTGCTCGACGCTAGGAGGCACGCGGCGCGGCTGACCATGGGCGGCAGCCCACTGATAGCGACGTGGAGTGTGCGTGCGCCACATGCTCAGGCGCGCAGCCGGTGCACCCGGAGCGCCAGCTGCAGGTCGAGTGCGCGGCCGGGGGCGCGCCAGTCGGCGCCCAGCAACCCGGCGACCCGGTCGAGCCGTTGCGCCACCGTGTTGGGGTGCACGTGCAGCACCCGGGCGGTCTCGCGGGCCCGGCCCCCGGCGGCGAACCACGCCTCCAGCGTGCCGACCAGGCTGGTGCCGCGGGCCTCGTCGTAGGCCAGGACCGGTCCGAGCGTGTCGGACACGAACGTGCCGAGCTGCTCGGGACCGTTCTCGCCGAGCAGCAGCCGGGTCAGGCCGAGCCCCGCCGGGTCGCTGACCTGGCCGGTGCGCCCGAGGGTGAGCAGCGTGTCGAGGCACCGGCGCGCCTCGGCGTACGCACGGGTGAGGGCGTCCGGACTGCCGGGTGCCACGCCGACGGTGCTACGTCCACCGGCGTCCTCGACCGCGGCGGCGAGCTCGCGGCCCACGTCGAGCGGGTCGTCTCCGGGCGCGAGCAGCACGACCCGGCCGTCGTGGTCGCCGGCCAGGCCTCGGTGCTCGGTGGCCAGCCGGGAGACCGCCCGTCGGGCCGGGGAGCGGTCGAGGCCGTCGATCGCCGCGACCGCCACGACCAGCGGGGGCTCGAGGGACACGTGTCGACGTCGCGCGCGCTCCCGCAGTCCCGCCGCGGCGTCGACGTCGGCCGTCAGCAGGTCGGCGAGCAGCTCGCCGCCGAGCCGGTCCTCGGTCTCGGCGACGGTGCGGGCGATGAGGATGACCAGCGCGGTGACGAGCGCGCCGCGTTCGAGGGTCCGCCGCTCCGGCTGGGTCAGCTCCCGGTCGCCGACGTCGAGCACCAGCGTCGCGACGTGCTCGGTGCCGGCCTGGGCGGCCGCGACGTACCGCTGGCCGTCGCGCGCGGTGCGGCCGGAGGCGACAGACTCGCGAGCGGCCGCGGACGGGTCGCCCACGACCGTCGCGCCGGCCAGGTGGCTGTCGTCGGGCGCCACGATCCCGAGCTCGCCGCCGAGCACCTCCGCCAGGACCGCCGCGACCTCGTCGATCCCGCCGCCGCCGACGAGCAGGTCGGTGAGCCGGTCGTGGGCGAGCGCGGCACTCTCGACGGCCGCGGTGTGGCCGGTCATGGTGCGGTGGGCGGCGTCGAGATCGGCGAAGAGCTGGGCGTTCTCCAGCGCCACCGCGGCATGGGCGGCGAACGAGGTGAGCAGGCTGACCTCCTCGGGCGGGAACGGTCGCACCGACCGGTGCACCGCCAGCAGCGCCCCGATCACCCGGCCGTCGAGGATCAGCGGGACGCCGAGGATGGCGCGGATCCGCTCCCCCGCGACCGCCTCGTCGATGTAGCCGCGGTGCACGAACCGCTCGTCGGACTGGTAGTCCTCGGTGAAGTACGGCGCACCCGTCTGTGCCACGAGGCCGAGCAGCCCGGTGCCCAGCGGCAGCCGCAGCTCGCGGAACTCGGGGGTCAGCGCACCGTCGGTGACCTTCATGTACGACGCGCCCTCGGGCTCGTCGTTGAGCGACAGGTACGTCATGTCGGCGTTGAGGAGCTGCCGGGCCCGTCGCACGATCGCGGTCAGGATGGCGTCGACGTCGCGGATCGCGGTGAGGTCGCTCGCGGTCTCGTAGAGCGCACGGAGCTCGGCCTCACGTGCCTGCCGTCGGGCCAGCAGGTCGCGGATCCGCATCGCCACGTCGTACTGGCCGCGCAGCCGGGTGAGCTCGCCTTCGCCGGCGCCACCGGCGGCGGCCTCGGCCAGCACCCGGTCGAAGGCCGAGCGGGGCGCCTCGCCGTACAGGAGGTCGAGGAACGAGTCGCCCACGCCGGCAACTCTAGGCGTCTCGGACGGCCGTCATGCTGCGGTCCCCGAAGCGGACCTCGTCACCCGGCAGCACCGTCGTCGGCTTTCCGGGCGGCAGCTCACGGGCGACGCCGGACCTCACGAGCACGGACCCGTTGGTCGAGCCGCGATCCATGACGACCAGCGCGCCATCGGGGGCGACCTGGAGCTGGGCGTGGGTCTTGGACACCGACATGTCGGACGAGGTGAGGGGCACCAGGTGCCGGACCGGCTCACCGGGCCGACCCTCGGGCCGGCGCCCCACGAGGGCCAGTCCGTCGACGACGAGGGTGTGGCCGTCGTCGAACGTCACCCGCCACACCCCGGTCGGCGCCGGGCGGGGCGCGCTGCCGCGCACCACGGTGCGGTCGGCCTCCGGCTCGACCGCCGTCGCGGGCGCGGGGGGCGGCGGGATGGTGGGCGGCTCGGTCCGGCGCGCCGGCCCGGGAGGCGGGGTCGGCGGCGGCATCGGAGCCGGGGTCGGCGGCGGCGCGGGGGCGAGTCGCATCGCGGTGAGGTTGACGACCTGGCGCGGCGCCTCGGCGACCTCCAGCGACGGCTCGGCGACGGGCCGGACGTCCACGACGATGGACCCGCTGACGTGGTCGTGCCAGCCGCGTCGCTGCCGCCCGCGGTCCATGGCCGCCGTCCACGCGAGCGACGCGAGACCGAGCCCGAACGTGGGCAGGGCCGCGGCGCCGACGATCACCGTCCGGAGCAGGGCCGGCCCGACCCCGATCGGACGACCCGCGTCGACGGACACGAGGCGGAGTCCCAGGGCGGCCTTGCCGGGCGAGCTCCCCAGCGTGCCGAGCACGACCGCGAAGGCGACGGCGACCACGGCCAGCACGACGCCGACCAGGGCGACGCCCGGCAGCACCTCACCGTCGTCGAGGAAGAGCACGTACGCGGCGTACCCGCCCGCGCCCAGCAGCGGCCAGGCCGCCACCCGGTCGACCGCGTAGGCGTAGAAGCGGCGGTCGAGGCCGGCCGGGGGGTAGGACGTGACCCGCTCCGAGACTGCGGTGGACATCAGGGATTGATCACCTGGATCGTGACGCCGTCGCCGAGGTCGATGATCGCGCCGGGGACCAGCTGCAGGGCGATCCCCGGCTGCAGGTCCTCCGAAGGCAGGCCGGGCTGGACGACGACGGTGCCGTTGGTCGAGCCGAGGTCGGTCACGACGGCGCTGCCGTGGTCGGCGCCGGAGCCGGGACGGATCTCGAGGTGGGTCGAGGAGATCTCCTGGGCCGGGCTCGGCACCGGGACCAGCGTGGGCTGGTCGCCCGTCGTGAAGCGCCTCGCCTCGGGGGCGCGGCCGACGAGGACCGCGCGGTCGACCTCGACGTCGTCGCCGCTGGAGAACACCAGCCGGGCCACCGGCCGGGTCACGAACGGGGGCGGCGTGGGGGTGCCGGCGGGCGGCTCCTCGGACGCCCCTCCTGGGTGAGGCCGTCCTGGGTGAGGCCGCCCTGGGTGAGGCCGTCGTGCTCGACGGGCGGCGCGGCGGCAGCGGGTACGGCGGGCGGCGGGCCGGACGGGACGCCGAACGGCGGGGGCGGCGGCGGCAGGTCGGGCTCGGGCCCGATCGGTCCCGGCGGGGCCACGTCGGGCGCCGGAACCGCGGCGACCGCCGGCTGGGGCGCGGTGTCGGGAGGGTCGTCCACGACGGCCGGGGCGGGCTCGGGGAGCGGCTCCTCATCGGGCACCTGGACCGGCGCGGGCGTGGGCTCCGGCGCCACCTCCGCCGCCGGGGACAGCACCTCGCCCACCCTCACCAGACCCTGCACGATCGGGAGCAGCGGCAGCTGGTCGTCCGCCTCGGCCGGACCCACGACGAGCCGGCTGGCGTCGACGCCGGCCACGGACCGCTCCACCCAGGTCGTGGCCTGCGAACCGGAGACCTCGACCGTCTCGTCACCGGCGGTGAACCAGGCCCGCGCCTCGCCGCGGATGACGACCTTCGTCTCCTCCTCCTCGGCCGACACCAGCACGAACCCGGGCAGGTCGCGCAGTCCCTGGGAGATGAGCGCGTCGAGGACGACGTCGAACCCGGCGCCGTCGTCGACCAGCGCCCACAGCCGTCCGACCCGGTCCTTCTCGGTCGGCGGGAGCAGCACGGTGGCGTGCGCCCCGAAGATCCCGAACCACTGCCCGGGGCGGTAGCTGCGGGTCGCGGTCGTCTCGGTCACGGCAGGGCACCCAGTTTCTGTTCGAGGCTCAAGCGCTGGCGGTCGGAGTCGTAGTCCGGTACGTCGGCCCATCCCACCACATCGATCACGACCGCGGTCGCGTTGTCGCGACCCCCTGCGGCGAGGGCGCGTTCGACCAGCTGGTCGGCCGCGTCGCGAGGGTCCTCGGCGTCGCGGAGCACCGCCGCGATGGCGTCGTCGTCGATCATCCCGCTCACGCCGTCGGAGCACAGCAGCAGCCGCTCGACGGCCGGCAGCGGCAGCAGGAAGTAGTCGGCCTCGGCGGTGTCGGGCCCGCCCAGCGCCTTGGTGATCACGTGCCGCTCGGGGTGGGTCGCGGCGTCCTCGGTGGTGATCGTGCCGGCGTCCACCAGTTCCTGGACGACGCTGTGGTCCACGCTCACCTGCTCGAGCCGGTCGTCGGTGAGGCGGTAGATGCGGGAGTCGCCGAGGTTGACCAGCAGCCACCTCGGCCCGCCGTCGTCGACCAGCAGCGCCGCCGCCACGGTCGTGCCGGCGTACCCGCGTGCTGGCCGCTGCGCGACCTGCTGCTCCCCGTACTCCCCGATCCGGCGCTGGCACTCCCGCAGCGTCCGCGCGACCAGGTCGCCACCGTGACGGGGGTCGTAGCCGTCGTCGGCCAGCCGCGCGAACTCCTCGACGACGATCCGGCTGGCGACGTCTCCGCCGTCGTGACCGCCCATGCCGTCGGCCACGACGAACACCGGGGGCGAGGCGAGGAACGCGTCCTCGTTGACCTCCCGGACCAGCCCGACGTCGGACCGGGCGCCGTGATCGAGCTCCACCTGCCTCATCCCACCTCCTGGGCGGGCAGCAGCGTACGGCGTGCCGCGGCTCGGACGCCGAGTAGCGTTGGCGGGATGGCGAAGGAGGGCGCTGGCGACGCGGAGTACCGCACGTTCGCGGCACAGCTGCGGGCATGGCCCGACGACCGGTTGACCCGGCTGCTGCGCGACCGTCCGGACCTCGCCACGCCCGCCCCTCACGACTCCGGTCAGCTCGCCTCGCGCGCGTCGACCCGGTCGTCGGTCGTCCGTGCGCTCGACCAGCTGAGCATGCTCGAACTCTCCGTTCTTGATGCCCACCTGGTCGCCGGCCAAACCACCCGCGAGCAGCTCACCGCGCTCGTGCGCGCCGAGCCGACGAACGTGGCCGCGGCGCTGGATCGGCTGCTCGACCTCGGTCTCGTGTGGCAGGCGCCCGGCGGACCGCGGCCGCTCACCGGGGTCGTCGACGCGCTGACGCCCCAGAGCCCCGGCGCGAGCGGGGTGCGGCCACGCACCGAGGACGGCCCCGACCCGGCCGATTTGCCCGCCCTGCTGGGAGAGATCAGCGCCCAGGCCCGCACCATGCTCGACCACGTGGACTCCCACGGCGGGCAGGCGACCGCCGGCTCGGCCCGCCGCGGCGTGAGGCCCGAGGACGCGGAGACCCCGGCCGAGGAGCTGCTCGCGCGCGGGCTGCTGGTGCCGCGGGGCGGCGGCATCGTGGTCGTGCCGGGCGACGTGGCCGTGGCGCTGCGGGGCGGGCGCACCACCCGCGACCCGGTGGACGTCCCGCCCGACCTCGCGACGACCGACCGCGGTGCGGCGCTGGTCGACCGGGCCGCGGCCGGAGCGGCGTTCGAGGCCGTCCACCGGGTCGAGCTGCTGCTGGACCAGTGGGGCACCAGCCCGCCGTCCGAGCTCCGCAGCGGCGGGCTCGGGGTACGAGACCTCCGGGCGGTCGCGGGGCTGCTGCACACCACCGACCGCGCGGCCGCGCTGCTGGTCGAGGTGGCCGCCGCGGCCGGGCTGCTGGCGACCCGCACCGACGCCGAGGGCGAGCCGGTGCTGGTGCCGACCGACACGTTCGACGCCTGGAGCACCCGCGGCCACGCCGAGCGCTGGCTGGACCTGGTGCACGCCTGGCTCGCCAGCCCCCGGGTCCCGGGGCTCGTCGGGTCTCGGGACACCGCCGGCAAGGGCCGCAACGCCCTCGCCCCCGACTCCACCAGCCCGATCGCGGTGGAGACCCGACGGATGGTGCTCGCCGTGCTGGCCGACCTGCCCGAGGGCGAGGTGCTCGCGACCGGCACCGGCGTCCCCTCCGTGGTGGCCCGCCTGGCCTGGCTGCGGCCGCGGCGACCGGCAGCGCGCGGTGACCAGGCGGCGTGGGCGCTGGAGGAGGCCGCGATCCTCGGGCTGACCGGGCTCGGTGGGCCGGCGTCGTACCTGCGGCCGCTGCTCGACGGCGACCTCGAGGCCGCCGCCGCCGCGGTCACGCCGCTGCTCCCCCGGCCGGTCAGCGAGGTCGTGGTCCAGGCCGACCTGACGGCCGTCGCGCCCGGCCCGCTCGAGACCGCCGTCGCCCGGCGGCTGCACGTCGTGGCCGACGTCGAGTCGCGCGGCGGCGCCACCGTCTACCGGTTCACCGCCGGCTCCGTGCGTCGCGCGCTGGACCTCGGGTGGTCGGCCCTGGAGGTGCACGAGTTCCTCGACGAGGTGTCCGCGACCGAGGTGCCGCAGCCGCTGCGCTACCTCGTCGACGACACCGCGCGGACGTTCGGCAGCATCCGGGTCGGCCACGCCGAGGCGTTCCTGCGGGCGGACGACGAGACGGTCCTGACCGAGCTGCTCCACCACCCGAGGGCCGGTCGGCTCGGCCTGCGCCGGGTCGCGCCGACGGTGCTGGTGAGCGACACCCCGCTCGACGTGCTGCTCCCCCGGTTGCGCGAGCTCGGTGCCGCGCCGGTCGTCGAGGCCCCCGACGGCACCGTCCGGATCGCGCGCCCGGACCTGATCCGGGCCCGCAGCCCGCGCGGCCGGCGGGCGGCGTCCGCCGCCGTGGCGCGGGAGGCGGCCCAGGCCGCGCAGGTCGTGGCGGCGATCCGGGCCGGGGACCGGGTGACCGCGTCGCGGCCCGTGACGGGCGCCGACACGCTCACCCCGAGCGGCTCGCTGGCCGCCCTGCGCGACGCGGTCGAGGCGCGACGCCCGGTCCTCATCGGGTACGTCGACAACCACGGCACCCGCTCCGATCGGCTGGTGGAGCCGGTGCGGGTCGAGGGCGGGCAGCTCACGGCGTACGACGCCCGCAGCGACGACACCCGGACGTTCGCGATCCACCGGATCACCTCGGTGCGCGATGCCGGGGACGCGCGCTCGGCCCGGCCGTAGACTCGCCACGTGGACTTCATCCGGTATGCCGAGGCGTCGGCGAGCCTGCTCAACACCGAGCTGGCCGACCGCGACGACCTGGTGTCCCACCTCAGCGGTCGGCAGTGGCTGCACCCGCAGTGCACCGACCGCGATGCGGCCGCGCTGCGCCGGTTCCAGAAGGAGCTGCGGCCGGTGTTCGAGGCGTCCGGCGCCGAGAACGTCCCCGCCGTCATCTCCGGCCTCAACGCGCTGATGGAGAAGCACCCGATCACGCCGATGATCTCCGACCACGACCCCGCAGACCTCCACCTCCACGTGGCCACCCGCTCGGCGACGGTGTCGGAGCTGGTGATCGGGGAGGCGCTGCTCGGCCTCGCGACGCTCGTGTGCGACCTCGGGCCCACCCGGCTCGGCGTGTGCGCGGAGGTGAAATGCGACCACGTCTACGTCGACACCTCGCCCAACCAGTCGCGTCGCTACTGCTCCGACCGCTGTTCCTCGCGGGCGAACGTCGCCGCCTACCGGGCCCGCCAGAAGGCCGAGTCGGCTGTCTGAGCTCGTCGACCGGCTCCGGGCGGCCGGCTGCGTGTTCGCCGAGGACGAGGCCGCGCTCCTGACGAAGGCAGCGACCGGGTCCGAGCGCGAGACCCTGGTGTCGCGCCGGGTCGCCGGCGAGCCGTTGGAGCACGTGCTGGGGTGGGCGTCCTTCGCCGGGCTGCGGGTGGCCGTCGGCCCTGGGGTGTTCGTGCCCCGCCGTCGTACCGAGCTCCTGGTGCGGCTGGCCGTGGCGGCGGCGGTCCCCGGTCCGGCGTTGGTGGTCGACCTGTGCTGCGGCTCCGGAGCGATCGGGGCCGCGATCGCCGCGCGGCGGCCGGAGGCGGAGGTGTGGGCGGCCGACCTCGATCCGGTCGCGGTGGCGTGCGCGCGGAGGAACCTGGTGCCGCAACGGGTCTGCGAGGGCGACCTGTACGACGCGTTGCCGGTCGGGCTGCGCGGGCGGGTGGACGTGCTGGTGGTCAACGCGCCGTACGTCCCGACCGACGCGATCGCCACCATGCCCAGCGAGGCGCGCGACCACGAGCCGCGGGTCGCGCTCGACGGCGGACCCGACGGCGTCGGCCTCCACCGCCGGGTGGCGGCGGGGGCGGGGCACTGGCTGGCCCCTGGCGGCCGGCTGCTGCTCGAGACCGGTCGGTCGCAGGCCGCCCTGACCGTGTCGGCCTGCGCGGACGCCGGGCTGGTCGCCGAGGTCGTCTCCGACGACGACCTCGACGCCACCGCGGTGAGTGCGGTCAGTCCTCGGTGACCCAGCGCCCGTACTCGCGCCAGGCCGGGACCTTGTCGGTGATCCTGCCCCACTCGAACGTGCCGAACGAGCTCACGCGGAGCCGCTGCGGCATCGCCCCGTCGGTCCGGAGGCAGCCGCGGCCGATGACCACGGTGAGCAGCCGCTCGGCGGGCTTGCGGCGTCCGAGGTGGAGCCCGCACGACACGGCCTCGCCGTCGTGCAGGCGGTCGTAGGGGTTCTTCCGCCGCGGCCAGCCGTCGACCCGGACAACCCGGACGCTCGGCTTGTCGGTCACCTCGCTGGTGACGACCGTGAACACGATGAACTCGGGTACCGCGTCACCCCGGGTGTCGACGACGTGCCAGACCTCGTCGGGCAGGCCGTTGCCGCGGTACATCTTGGTCTTGAGCCTCACCCGCTTCTGCGCGTGGTCGACCGTCACCTTCCTCATGTCGACGTCCTTGACCGAGTCGCCACGGGCGTCCTGGGTGACGGTCAGCTGTGCCTGTGCCGGCGCCGCCAGTGCGAGGCCGGCGACGATCGCGGCGGCCGTGGTGATGAGTGTGCGTGCCATGTGGGTTCCTCCCGGTGTGGTCGTCACCAGTGTGGACGCATCTCGGCGGCCGGTGGTTGCGGCCGATCCGTAGGCTGGGCCGGTCATGAACGACGGACCCCTGATCGTCCAGAGCGACAAGACGCTCCTGCTGGAGGTCGGCCACGCCCAGGCTGCCGACTGCCGGAAGGCGATCGCGCCGTTCGCCGAGCTCGAGCGCAGCCCCGAGCACATCCACACCTACCGGCTCACACCGCTGGGCCTGTGGAACGCGCGCGCCGCGGGCCACGACGCCGAGCAGGTGGTCGACACGCTGCTCACCTACAGCCGGTACGCCGTGCCGCACGCGCTGCTGGTCGACGTCGCCGAGACGATGGCGCGCTACGGCCGGCTCCGCCTGGAGAAGCACCCGACCCACGGCCTGGTGCTCGCCAGCAACGACCGGCCGGTGCTCGAGGAGGTGCTGCGCGCCAAGAAGATCGCCGGTCTGCTCGGCGCTCGGCTCGACGACGACACCGTGGTGGTGCACCCGAGCGAACGCGGCAACCTCAAGCAGGCCCTGCTCAAGCTGGGGTGGCCGGCCGAGGACTACGCCGGGTACGTCGACGGCGAGGCCCACGCGATCGCGCTCGCCGAGGACGGCTGGACGCTGCGCGACTACCAGCGTGACGCCGCCGACTCGTTCTGGCACGGTGGCTCCGGGGTCGTCGTGCTCCCGTGCGGAGCCGGCAAGACGATCGTCGGCGCGGCCGCGATGGCCCGCGCCCAGGCGACGACCCTGATCCTGGTCACCAACACAGTCTCGGCCCGGCAGTGGAAGGACGAGCTGCTCAAGCGCACGTCGCTGACCGCGGACGAGATCGGCGAGTACTCCGGCTCCGTCAAGGAGGTCCGGCCGGTCACCATCGCGACGTACCAGGTCATGACGACCCGGCGGAAGGGCGTCTACTCCCACCTCGAGCTGCTCGACGCGCGCGACTGGGGCCTGATCGTCTACGACGAGGTGCACCTGCTGCCCGCGCCGATCTTCCGCATGACCGCCAACCTCCAGGCGCGGCGCCGGATCGGGCTGACCGCGACGCTGGTGCGCGAGGACGGCCGCGAGGGCGACGTCTTCTCGCTGATCGGGCCGAAGCGGTACGACGCCCCGTGGAAGGACATCGAGGCGCAGGGCTGGATCGCCCCCGCCGACTGCGTCGAGGTCCGCGTGACGCTGTCGGAGTCGGAGCGGCTCGCGTACGCGACCGCCGAGCCTGAGGAGCGCTACCGGCTCGCGGCCTGCACGCCGGCCAAGACCCGGGTCGCCGAGCAGCTGGTGGCCCAGCACGCCGGTGAGCCGACGCTGGTGATCGGGCAGTACCTCGACCAGCTCGACGAGATCGGCGCCGACCTCGACGCACCGGTCATCAAGGGCGACACCCCCGTCAAGGAACGGCAGCGGCTGTTCGAGGCGTTCCGGACCGGCGAGCTGTCGCTGCTGGTCGTCTCAAAGGTCGCGAACTTCTCGATCGACCTGCCCGAGGCGGCCGTCGCGATCCAGGTCTCCGGCTCGTTCGGGTCACGCCAGGAGGAGGCGCAACGGCTCGGCCGGCTCTTGCGGCCCAAGCAGGACGGCCGCACCGCCCGCTTCTACGCGATCGTCTCCCGCGACACGGTCGACGCCGACTTCGCCGCCAACCGGCAGCGGTTCCTCGCCGAGCAGGGCTACGCCTACCGGATCCTCGACGCGGTCGACCTGTGACAGCCTCGTGTGCCTGAGACCGCTCCCTGGAGTGGCCTCAGGCACACGAGGCGATGGGGAGACGCCGGCGTCCGCGTGGCCTACCCTCGCGACATGTCCGTGCTGATCTGGTTCCTCCTCGTGGTGCTCGGGTTCGGCGCCTTCGGGTCCGTCGGCGCCGACGCGGAGCCGGGGGTCGAGGTGCCGCCGGTCCCGAGCGCGACCTCACTGCCGGCCGAACCGTCGGACCCGTCACTGGACCGCTCGAGATCTTCGTGGACAGGTCGCAGGTGCCCGGCGCCGAGCCGACCTGGGAGTACCGCCGGTGCCAGCCGGCCGCGGACCTGCGCACCGGACCCTGCGCCTGACGGGAGCCCTGACCTCTCCCTGAGATCGCCGTCTCGGGGCTGACTTCCGGCCGGTGGCGAGGCACGCTCGATGACATGAGTACGACGATGACCACCCGATCCCTGGTCCGCCCGCGTCGCGGGCGGATGATCGCCGGCGTGTGCGCCGGCCTCGCCCGCCGCTTCGGCGTCACCCCCACCACGATGCGCGTGATCTTCGTGGTCAGCTGCCTGCTGCCCGGACCGCAGTTCCTGGTCTACGCAGCGCTGTGGGTGCTGGTCCCGAGCGAGGACTGACCCGACCGCAGCTGCAGCAGCACCACCCATGCACACCCCACCAGCGCGACCCCGGCGCCGATCCCGAACGCGGCCGGGATGCCCCGGGCGCCGGCGGCCAGGCCCATCAGGATCGGTCCTGCACCGAGCCCGAGGTCGATGAACGCGCTGGCCGTGCCGGCGGCCGCGCCCCGCTCCGATGGCGCCGCGGTCGCGAAGATCGCGGAGAAGAACGCCGGCGTCGCGAAGGACACCCCGACGGCGGCGACGACCACCCCGAGCAGCAGGCCGGCCGGCTGCTGCCACGCCGCCATCACGGCCAGCCCGACGCCGATCGCCAGCAGGGAGGCCGCGGCCAGCGGCAGCGACGGGAGCCGGTCGGGCACCCGGGCGAACGCGAGCCGGCAGGACACCACCACGAGGCCGTAGGTCAGCAGCGCCAACGACGTGTTGCTCAGGCCGACGTCGCGCGAGTGCAGCGCCGCGAACGCCAGGAAGCCGCTGACGGCCGCGAGGGACGTGAAGAACCCCAGGGAGATCGGGATGGCCGCGCGGTGGATCAGCCGGCCGTGGCCACCGGCCGCGTCGCTGTGGTCCGGTTCGGTGAGCACCAGGGTCAGGACCGCGGCCAGCGCAGCAAGCGCGGTGGCGCCGTACCACGCGAGGTCGAGGCCGCCCACCTCCGCGAGCAGCTCGCCGGCCAACGGCCCGAACGCGATCCCGAGGTAGAGGCCGAGCGAGTTGTAGCTCAGTGCCTCGCCCATCCGGGACGGCGGCGCGAGGTCGGCCAGCAGTGCGAAGCTCGCCACGAAGAACGCCGCCTCCGCGACGCCCTGGAGCAGCCGCAGCGCCACCACCAGGGCCAGGGACCCGACGAACGGCATCAGCACCATGCCGAGGCCGCACCCGAGGGCGCCGCCGATCATCAACGGCCGACGGCCGTGCCGGTCGGACAGCCGCCCGGCGAACGGCCGGCAGACGAGGGCGGTGACGCCGAACGCGCCGAACGCAAGACCGGCACCGGCCTCGTCGGAGCCGATCGGACCGGTCACCATCAGCGGCAGCGCGAGCAGCGCCACCCCCACGGAGGTGAAGTACGCGAGGTCGGCCACGCCGAGGAGCCAGAAGTCGCGGGTGAGCAGACGCTCTCCGGCCATGCCGCGATCCTAGGGCCGGATTCCGCCCGGCTGCCTAGGCTTGACCCATGGCACTGCGGCAGCGACTCGGCGACGCGATCTTCCACGTCGCCGCCGGTCCCGACGGACCACGGCACCGGGAGCGGATCCACGGCCGTCCGGGGCCGCGCTGGTTCGAGCCCGACTCGCCGATCACCGCCGTCCACGGCGACGCGTCGATGTTCGTCGGCGGGCTGCGGGCGCTGCTGCTCCAGACGCTCCACCCGGCCGCCATGACCGCCGTCGCCGAGCACTCCGACTACCGCGTCGACATGCTCGGTCGGCTCGCCCGCACCAGCCGGTTCCTCGCCGAGACCACCTTCGGCCACGCGGACGACGCCCAGCGCGCGGTCGACGTCGTGCGCGCCATCCATGACCGGGTCGCCGGCACCATGCCGGACGGGACGCCGTACGCCGCCTCCGACCCGCACCTGCTCGGCTGGGTCCACGTTGCCGAGGTCGAAAGCTTCCTGCGCGCCCACACCGTCTACGGCCGCCACCCCCTCGACGCCGCCGGTCGCGACGAGTACATCGCCCAGGCGGCCGTGATCGCCCGCAAGCTCGGCGTCCCGGACCCGCCGCTGACCGAGGCGGCGCTGGCCGACCGGATCGAGGCGTACCGGCCCGAGCTGTCGGCGACCGATCACGCGCGGGAGGCGGTCCGCCACGTCGTGGCTCGGCCACCCCTGCCGCTGGCCGCCCGGCCGGCGTACGGCGTCCTGGTCGCGGCCGCGGTGGGGCTGCTCCCCCGCTGGTCCCGGCGGCCGCTGCGCCTGCCGTCGCTGCCGGTGGCGGAGCGGACCGTCGTCCGCGCCGGGGGCTCGCTGGCAACCGGCACGATCCGGTGGGCGATGTCGCCGGGGCGGGCGGCCGCCCGTGAGCTGGCGGCGGCCCGCGTGGAGGGCTGATGCTCGAGGACCGCTGGCCGTTGGCGTCGCACCTCGACGTCCGCGACGAGCTGCTGGCGGCGTACGGCTCGCCCGGCCGCAGCTACCACGACCTGCGGCACCTCGCCGAGGTGCTCGACCGGCTCGACGACCTGGCATGCACGACCCGGACCGTGGTCCTCGCCGCGTGGTTCCACGACGCGGTGTACGACGGGACGGCCGACGACGAGGAGCGGTCCGCGGCCTGGGCTGAGCGCGTGCTGCCCGGCGGCCTCGGCCCGGAGGTTGCCCGGCTGGTGCGGCTCACGGCGGACCACCGGCCCGCCGACGACGACCCCGACGGACAGGCCCTGTGCGACGCCGACCTGGCGATCCTGGCCTCGCCCGCCTACCGGTACGCCGAGTACGCGCGCGACGTACGCCGGGAGTACGCGCACGTGCCCGATGCCGACTTCGCCCGCGGCCGCTCGGCCGTGCTGGCGGACCTGCTCGCCAAGCCGGCCCTGTTCCAGACGGCTCGCGGCTTCGACCTGTGGGAGGCGGCGGCCCGCCGGAACGTGGCGGCCGAGCTGGCGCGGCTCGAGGCTCTGAACCGCGGGTAACGGTGCTCGAGCAGCGCTTCCCACCCGTTGCACGGGGCCGGGAGCGCGCCTCCGGCACCGTTAGCCAGACAGATGACCCGGCTTCCGACGCCGCAGCCCGGCCGCCACCAGCCGCTTCACCAGCTCCCGGGACGAGACCGGGACGGCGCCGCGCGCCACCATCTCGTCGTACCACTCCGACGGGACGTCGTAGTGGTCGCGGTCGAACCCCCGCTCGGGGACGCCGGCACCCCGGGCGAACCCGTGCAGCTCGTCGTAGGAGACGTCGCTGGCGAGGTGGGACCACAGCCGGCCGCGGCCCTCCGCCAGCGGTGGGTCGATCAGGATCATCCGGCCACGGCGTGCTCGGCCCGGGTGACGGCGTCGTCGAGCAGCAGCCGCCACGAGCGGACGTGGGCGGCGTCGACGTAGGCCCTCTCGGAGCCGCCGGGACGGACCTGCGGCCCGACGTGGAACGTGCGGACGCCGACCCGGACGAACCACGGCACGTGCTCGCCGGCGAGACCGCCCGCCGGGACGACCCGCTCGGCGATCTTCGGCCACCGGGTCGCGAGCGCGACCAGGTCGTCGAAGCCGACGCCGAGGCCGCGCGGCGAACCCGCGGAGTGGACCCCGGCCAGGCCCGGGAGGTCGGACACCCGGGCCCACGCGCGCAGCGGCTCGAGGGCGTCGTCGAAGCCGCCGTGGAAGGTCCAGGGGACGCCCGGCAGCGACTCCGCGACATGGGTGCAGACCTCCCGGTCGATCTCGAGGTCGGCGTCGAGGAAGCCGAACGAGACCCCGGCCGCGCCGCAGTGCAGGTAGTCCTCGGCCAGCCCCGTCAGCCGGGTCAGCTCGCCGCCGGTGGTGGTCCAGGAGTCGTTGAGGCGCAGCTGCACGAACACCGGCACGTCGCTCTCGCGGCAGACGGCGGAGACGGTGGCGGGGTCCGGCGACAGCCCGCCCTCGGCGCTCAGGTGGAGCCGGTCCGCGCCGCCCTCGTCGGCCCCGGCGACGTCGCCCGGAGCGCGTACGGCGACCTCCAGCACGGCCTTGCCCATGACGTCACTGTAGGGGCGAGGCACCATGGAAGCGTGGACCACCGATTGTTCCTCGCCGCGCGCGCCCTCGTGCTCGCCGATCTCGAGGCCAGACGCGCGGCGACGCCGGAGGTGGTGTCGGCACTGGAGGACGCCGTGGCGTCGCGCCGGTGGTGGGCCGAGCAGTGGCCCGAGGGCGAGGTGTACGTCGCCGGGCTGGTCGCCCAGGACGTGCAGGACGCGGCGTTCGACTCCGGGCTCAGGTGGCCCGTGTGCCAGACCTGCCGGGACGCACCGGAGCACTCGCTGCACATCCAGCCGGACCTCGGCGGCCCCGACCCGATGTGGGTCTGCGAGGAGTCCGGGCAGGAGGTGGCGGGGCTGGGCCGGCTCAGTGACCCTGGCCGAGCTGGACCCGCCAGCTGAAGCGGTCGGCCCGGTAGACCGAGCGCGACACCTCGACGATCTTCTCCTCGTTGAGCGCCCTCCGGGTCTGCCGCAGCACGGAGCTGCCGGCCTCGATCTCGAGGTGCTCGGCCTCCTGGGCGCTCGCCACGTCGGCCGACACCGAGTCCTCCGCCCACGTCGGTCGCAGGCCACGCGAGGCGAGCGCGTCGTACAGGCTCGTGGGCATGCCTGCCTGGAGGAAGCCGGGCAGCAGCACCTCGTTGAGGTAGGCGTCCTCGACGCACATCGGGATGCCGTCGGCACGCCGCAGCCGCTTCCACCGGATCACGGCGTCACCCGGGGTGACACCGAGGGCACGGGCGACGCCCGGGCCGGCCTGCTCGCGCCGGGCGACCAGCGTCTGCGACTCGGCCAGCAGCCCGCGGGCCGCCATCTCCTCGGTGTAGCTGCGCAGCCGGCCGACCTCGCGCCGCGGCCGGGCCACGAACGTGCCCCGCCCGGGGATCCGCTCGAGCAGGCCCTCGGCCACGAGGGCGTCCATCGCCTGCCGGACGGTCATCCGCGCGATGTGGAACTGGTGGACGAGCTCGCGCTCCGAGGGCGCCGCGGTGCCCGGGGCCGCCTCGCGCAGCAGGCCCCGCACGTACTCCCGGACCTGGACGTGCTTGGGCACGCCAGAGCCGGCTACGAGCGCAATGTCCACGGCCGCAGCGTACGCCCGCGACGGACCGCTCGTCCTCGGTTCGGACAACCTCGACGCCCCGAATCCGAACATCTGTTCGATTCCGGTGCTATCCTCGCGGCATGCAGTTCCAGGCGACGCTCTTCGCCGCGCGAGGCGGCCGACGACACCGAGGCCCCTCGTCCTGTGCCCCGAGCGCATCACGCTCGCCCGGGGTGCCTGGCTCGACGTCCAGCGGTCGTGGCTGCCGCGGGCGGACGACGTGCTCGCGACCCTCGTGCGCGACGTCCCGTGGCGGGCCGAGCGCCGCCAGATGTACGACCGGCTGGTCGACGTCCCCCGGCTGACCTACACCTACATGATCGACGAGGACCTGCCCCACCCGATGCTGCTCGAGGCGCGCGAGGCGCTGTCGGCGCACTACCAGCCCGAGCTCGGCGAGCCCTTCCGCACCGCGGGCTGCTGCTACTACCGCGACGGCCGCGACAGCGTCGCCTGGCACGGCGACACGATCGGGCGCGGCAGCACCCACGACACGATGGTCGCGATCGTCTCGGTCGGCGACCCGCGCCGGCTCGCGCTGCGGCCGCGCGGCGGCGGCGAGTCGATCTCGGTCGAGATGGGCCACGGCGACCTGGTGGTGATGGGCGGCTCGTGCCAGCGGACCTGGGAGCACGCCGTGCCGAAGGTCGCGCGCGCCGGTCCCCGGGTGTCGGTGCAGTTCCGCCCGTTCAACGTCTTCTGAGGTCGAGTCGTGCCTGAATCGGGTCGAGTCGTGAGAATTTCCCCCGACTCGGTCCGCATCAGGCACGAATCGATCGCGGGTCAGAGATCGTGGGTCAGAACCTGACCTGGGGCACCTGCTCCTGACCCTCGGGGGCGTCGTAGAACTCCCGGGCCCGGACGCCGGCCATCGGCGCGAACAGCAGCCACGGGATGGTCGCGACCAGCGTGTTCAGCGACCGGACGGCGTCGTTGTAGTACTGCCGGGCGAAGGAGACCTGGTCCTCGGTCTCGGCGAGCTGCCGCTGGAGGTCCCGGAAGTTCTGGTCGGCCTTCAGGTCGGGGTAGGCCTCGGCCACCGCGTTCAGGTTGACCAGCGCCCCCTGCAGCCGGGCATCCGCTGCTGCCTTGGCCGCGACGTCGTCACCCGCTGCGGCGGCCTGGACGCCGGCGCGCGCCTCGGTCACCGCCTCGAAGACGCCCTTCTCGTGCGCGGCGTACCCCTTGACGGTCTCGACGAGGTTGGGGATCAGGTCGGCCCGGCGCGTGAGCTGGACGTCGATCCCCCCGAGTGCCTCCTGGGCCGCGATGTCGGCGGTCCGCAGCCGGTTGAACGCCACCACGGCGAACAGCAGCACGGCGACGATCAGGACGCCGACGACGATCAGCGCAGTGGTCATGGTCTCCCTCGCTCTCGGGTGGTCCCGGCCGCGCCGGGTGCCTGCATTGTGGCCTACGCGCGGCTCACCACGAGCCACCGCCGCCGCCACCACCGCCTCCGCCGCCGGAGAAGCCGCCTCCACCGCTGCTGGAGGAGCTCTGGGTGGCCTGGTAGGACCCGATGGCGGAGTCGACGGTGGACGAGAAGTCACTGACCATCCGGGTGACGTGGCCGCCCGGGTCGGTGCCGACGTACCCACCGGCGAAGTAGGCGGGCACCGGCGGCTCGGTACCGGTCTCGGTCCGGTACTTCGCGGCCCACTGCGGAGGCCACGCCGAACGCCACCGCCCACGGCAGGTACGCCGTGTAGAGGTCCTGGCGACCGGAGAAGTCGAACCGCTGCTTGCTCGAGGGCGTCGACAGCACCCGCCGGAACCCGCCGACCCGCGACCACAGGTCACGGCCGGTCCGGGTGCGCAGGGTGCCCGCGCCGGGCATCAGGAGCCCGACGGCACCGATCGCGAAGAACCCGGGGACGATCGCCAGCAGCGACATCCCGAACAGCGAGGTCACGCCGATCGCGACGGCCACGCCCATCGCCGCCAGCACGAGCAGCCCGCCGAGGCCGCCGAGCGGGCCGCGCACCACGAGTCCCTGGCCCCGCGCCCACGCGGCGGTCTCGTCCTCGAACCGCGCCAGCTGCTCCTGCAGCCGCTTGCCGGCGTCGACCCCGCCGGTGGTCGCGCTGAACGTGCCGGACCCGCCGGTGAGCGTCGCGAGCCCCGCCGAGACCTGGTCGACCCGGTCCCAGCCGCCCCGGTCCTGGATCGTCCAGCCGCTCTCGGACCGCCGGACGTCGATCGCGCCCTGCTCGGCGGCGTGCAGCACGGTGGCCACGAACTGCTCGCGCCCCACACGCTCGTCGAGGACGTACGCCGCCTGTGCCGGCCCCAGTCCCGGCGGCGGCGCGAACTGCAGCGGGAACGGCGGCGTGCGCTCGAACACCCGGTAGCTCAGCCCGACGCCGGCCGCCAGTGCACCGACCGCGGCCAGCACCACGAGGACGACCACCGGGACCGGCGCCAGCACCGGGTCGTACTGCGGACCCCAGGCGTACTCCTCACCCCGGACCGGCGGCACCGGCGTCGCGAGGTCGGTCTGGATCGTGACCGGCGTGAACGACCCGATGCCGATCCCGTCGAGCCTGAGGCGACGGGTGTCCTCCCCCACGGGCGCGCACCCTGCGGTGCGGCCGGCGCCGATCGCGCACCGCACGTCGGTGGCGGCGGCCGGCAGGCGCACCCTGATGTCGAGCCGGTCGATCACCTGCGCCCAGCCGCCGGGGACGACCTGCCAGTAGAACCGGGACCCGTCACCGCCGGGGTCGTCGATCAGCACGTCGTCGACGGAGTAGGAGATCTGGTAGGTGTGCGTCCCCGGCTCCAGCACGACGTCGGCGTCGCCGATCTTCGCGACGAGGAACCGTCCCTGGTCCTCGGTGAGGTACTCCACCGGCTCCGGCTGCCCCGCGCGGAGCACCTCGATGTCGTAGGGCTCCCGCCGCAGGTGCGGCGCGCTCCGGTCGGCCCGGTCGAAGAAGCGGAAGATGCCGTGCCGGTCGAAGGTCGACACGCTCAGCTCGATGTTCTCGACCACGCGCATGGTGCCGTCGTCGGCCACGTCGAACGTCGCCCGGTAGCTGCTGATCCGGGTCGTCTCCTCCACGTCACCTGCGGACCCGACGTTGAACAACCACGCCGGCAGCAGCACCGCGAACCCGAGGATGGCCAGCCCCAGCAGGCCGACCCCTAGTCGCTTCACGGTCGGCAGCCTACGGGCGAGGGACCGCCCGCGGGGGTCGTGCGACGCAACTCCGCGCGGTCAGTCGCGCACCAGCAGGTAGACCACCACGAGCAGCGCGACCACCACGACGGCCGCGGGCTTCCAGTAGGCGCGCAGCAGCACCGGCAGCACGGTGGCGCCGACGTCGAAGGCGTCGTCGGACTGGCGGGGCGCCGACCGACGGCGGCATGCTCGGGGCGCTGTCGGCGCCGCGGCGACGCAGCGGGCTGCTGGACCGGCGGTCGGCGGCGTTGCCGGCGGCACTGGAGGCCGCCGGCTCGGCCGCCGGCTCGGGGGCGCCGGACGTCGTGCTCGCGGGGGTGGTGGCATCCCCCGGGGAGGGAGCCGGGGCGGACTCCTCCCCCGGGGGTGCGTCGAGGGTGCCGTGGGCGACGAGCTGCTGCTCGAGGCAGGACACGAACTGGCCGAGGAGCTTGTCGGAGACGTCCTTGATGACGTTGCCCCGGCCGAACTGGGCGGCCTTGCCGGTGATGGACAGGTCCGTGCTGACCGCCACCTCGGTGGACCCCGGCCCCGCCTCGGACATGACGGCCGTGACCATCGCGCCCGCCGTGCCGTTGCCGCGCTTGTCCTTGCCCTTCGCGTCGATCACGAGTCGGTGCGCGGCCTCGTCCTTCTCGACGAACGTTCCGGAGCCGTTGTAGACGAGCGCGATCGGGCCGAGCTTGACCTTGACCGTGCCCGTGAACGACTCCGCGTCGGCCCCGGTCACCGTGGCACCGGGGAAGCACCCGGCGACTCCCTCGATGTCGTTGAAGTGCGCCCAGGTCCGCTCGACGTCGGCCGGGACGGTGAACCGGTGCTGCGAGCTCCATCAGCCGGTGGCCGCCTTCAGGACCGCCCGGCGGGTCAGCACCGTGGCGAGGTGCCGCCGGTAGTCGCTGTCGCCGTTCAGGTCCGCGGGCGGGTTGGTGCCGTCGGCCGCCTTGGCGGCCGCGTCGCGGACGCCGTCCTCGGTGGCCGTCAGCCCCGGCGAGCGCCTCCTCGACCGCGGTCGCCCGCAGCGGGGTGTTGCCCATGTTCGTCAGCCCGATCCGCGCCTCGGCGATGCTGCCACCGTCGACCCGGACCGCCGCCGCCACCGCCACGATCGGCCACTGGTGCTTGATCCGTACGAACTTCTCGTAGTGGGCGCCCCAGCCGGTGTGCTTGGGGATCCGGACCTCGGTGAGGATCTCGTCGTCGCCGATCGCGGTCTCGAAGAGGTCCACGAAGAAGTCGGACGCCGCGACCGTGCGCGTGCCGCCGCTGCCGGCGATCACGAACTCCGCGCCGAGCGCCAGCGTCGGCGCCCCGAGGTCGCCCGCGGGGTCGGCGTGGGCGAGCGAGCCTCCGAACGTGCCGCGGTGGCGCACCTGCTCGTCGGCGAGCTCGGTGGTGGCCTCGGTGATCAGCCGGGCGTGCTCGCGCACCAGGTCGCTGGTCCGCACGTCGTGGTGGGTCGTCATCGCGCCGATCACGAGGGCGTCGCCGTCGTCCCGGATGCCGCGCAGGCTGTCGATCCGGCCGAGGTCGATCACCATCTCGGGCGCGTTCAGGCGCATCCGGAGCACCGGCAGCAGGCTCTGCCCACCGGCCAGGATCTTCGCCTCGTCACCGTGCTCGGCGAGTGCCGCGAGCGCGTCCTCGACCGAGGTCGGCGCCACGTAGTCGAACTGTGCGGGGATCATGCCCCTGCTCCTTCCGTGGAGTCCCGACCGGGTTCGGCGTCGTCGAAGTGCGGCATCGCCGCACCCTCGGTCGCCCCGCCGGAGCCGCCGTGGTTGATCGCCCGCCACACCCGCTCGGGCGTGCACGGCATCGCGATGTCGTTGACGCCGAGGTGACGGACCGCGTCGACCACGGCGTTGACGACCGCCGGCGTCGAGGCGATGCACCCGGCCTCGCCGACGCCCTTGGTGCCGAGCGAGTTCGTGGTCGACGGCGAGGTCGTGTTGGCGGTGTCGAAGCTGATGGTGTCGGCCGCGGTCGGCAGCAGGTAGTCGACGAACGACCCGGACACGAGGGTCCCGGTGTCGTCGAACACCGCCTCCTCCCAGAGTGCCTGGGCGATGCCCTGCACCAGCCCGCCGTGCACCTGGCCCGCGACGATCAGCGGGTTGATGATGTTCCCGATGTCGTCGCACGCGACGTACTTGCGCATCTTCACCTCGCCCGTCTCCGTGTCCACCTCCATCGCGCACAGGTGCGTGCCGTGGGGGAACGAGAACGTCGACGGGTCGAACGTCGCCTCGGAGTCGAGCTGCGCCTCGACCCCGTCGGGCAGGTTGTGCGCCGCGAACACCGCGGTCGCGATCTCGGCGATCCCCATCCCCTGGTCCGTGCCCTTGACGGTGAAGCGGCCACCGCTGAACTCCAGGTCGTCGACCGCGGCCTCGAGCAGGTGGGCCGCGATCGGTCGCGCCTTCTCGATCACCTTGTCGGCGGCGAGCACCAGCGCCTCGCCACCGACCACCAGCGAGCGCGATCCGTAGGTGTCGTACCCCTTCGTCGAGATCTGAGTGTCCCCGTGGAGCACCTCGACGTCCTCGAAGGGCACGCCGAGCCGGTCGGCGACGATCTGGCTGAACGCCGTCTCGTGACCCTGGCCGTGAGCGCTGGCGCCGGTGACCACCTCGACCTTGCCGGTCCCGCTCAGCCGGATCGAGGCACTCTCCCAGCCGCCCGCGCCGTAGTTGAGGGCACCGAGCACCCGGCTCGGAGCCAGGCCGCACATCTCGGTGAACGTCGAGATCCCGATCCCGAGCTGCACCCGGTCGCCGGACTCGCGTCGCTGCTTCTGCTCGGCCCGCAGCTCGTCGTAGCCGAACATCTCCAGGGCCTTCTCGGTGGCGGCCTCGTAGTTCCCGGAGTCGTACTCCATGCCGGCGACGGTCGTGAACGGGAACTCGTCGTGCTTGATCCAGTTCTGCTCGCGGATCGCCATCGGGTCGACGCCGACCTCGACCGCCAGCTCGTCCATCAGCCGCTCGATCGCGTAGGTCGCCTCCGGCCGGCCCGCGCCGCGATAGGCGTCGGTGAGGGTCTTGTTGGTGTAGAGGTTCGTGCAGTTGAACTGGTAGGCGGGGAACTTGTAGATCGCGTTGAACATGAACGCGCCGAGGATCGGTACGCCGCCGCCGACCGTCCCGGCGTACGCGCCGAGATCGGCGAGCAGGTCGACCTTGAGCCCGGTGACCGTGCCGTCGCTGGTCGCCGCGAGGGTCAGCCGCTGCCACTGGTCGCGTCCGTGGTGGGCCGCGACCAGCGACTCCGATCGTGTCTCGGTGTACTTGCACGGCTTCCCGGTGCGGCGCGCGAGGAGCAGGGTGATGATCTCCTCCGGGACGAACTGGAGCTTCCCGCCGAAGCCACCACCCACGTCCGGGGCGATCACCCGGATCTTGTTCTCCGGGATCCCCAGCACCGCGGCCAGGAAGAAGCGGGTGATGTGGGGGATCTGGGTCGAGGACCACAGCACCAGCTGCTCGCCGGTCGGATCGCACATGAAGGAGCGCGGCTCCATGAACGCCGGGATGAGCCGCTGCTGGCGGTACTCGCGCTCGATCACGATCCCGTTCTGGCGGGCCTCCTCGATGGCCTCGTCCACGGCACCCCCGGTCCCGGCGTCGGCGGAGTCGAACTGCCAGAAGGCCGACACGTTCGTGCCGAGGTCCGGATGGGCGAGCACGGTGTCCTGCGCCGCCTCCTTCAGGTCCAGCGCCGCCGGCAGCTCGTCGTAGTCGACGTCCACCAGCTCGGCCGCGTCGCGCGCGGCAGCGGCCGTGCGGGCGACGACCACGGCGACGATCTCGCCCGGCGAACGCCACCCGGTCGACCGCGACGGCGGGGTGCGGCGGCGACTTCTGGTCCGGCGTGATGTTCCAGGCCGTGGGGATGCTCCCCTGTTCGTCGGCGAGGTCGGCTCCGGTGACGACGGCCGTCACGCCGGGTGCGGCCTTCGCGGCACCGGTCTCGACGCCGGTGATCCTCGCGTGGGCGAACGGGCTCCGCACCATGGCGAGGTGCAGCATCCCGGGGAGCTGGAGGTTGTCGGTCCAGCGGGTGCGGCCGGTGATGAGGCGCTGGTCCTCCTTGCGGCGGCGGTCGCGGCCGATCTCGGCTGCCGGGCGCTCCTGGGTCGCGGTCATGCCCCCACTCCTTCGGTCGTCGAGCTGGTCGAGGCACCCGTCGCGGCGTGGAGCACGCTCTTCACGATGTTGTGGTAGCCGGTGCAGCGGCAGAGGTTGCCCTCGAACCCGAGCCGCACCTCCTCCTCGGTGGGGTTCGGGTTGTCGTTGAGGAGGTCCACCGCCTGCATGATCATGCCGGGCGTGCAGAACCCGCACTGGAGGCCGTGACACTCGCGGAACGCCTCCTGCATCGGGTGCAGCCGGTCGCCGTCGGCGAGGCCCTCGATCGTCGTGACCTCGTGGCCGTCGGCCTGGACCGCGAGCACGTTGCACGACTTCACGCTGCGGCCGTCGAGGTGCACGGTGCACGCGCCGCAGTTGCTGGTGTCGCAGCCGACGACGGTGCCGGTCTTCCCGAGGGTCTCGCGCAGGTACTGCACCAGCAGCATGCGGGGTTCGACGTCGTCGGAGACCTGTGCTCCGTCGACCGTGAGGTTGATGCGCGCCATGGACTGGCTCCTCCTCGAGCGTGGGCGGACCTGTGACGCCGCTCACGCTAGGACCGGGAGGTTGGTCGACGGTTGGCTAGCCTTCGACGGTGGCAGACCAGGACCCGGCTCCCCTCGCAGGCGCCGTGCTCGTGGCCGTCGGAGGTGCCGCCGGCTCGCTGGCCCGGTGGTCCCTGGCCGAGGCCGCCCCGGCCCCGTGGGGCACCCTCGCCGCCAACGTCAGCGGCTGCCTCCTCATCGGGGTGCTGGCCGGGTGGCTGTTCGTCCGGCACCCCCGGCTCCGGCTGCTGCTCGGCGTCGGGCTGCTGGGCGGCTACACGACCTTCTCGACCCACCTGCTCGAGTCTCGCGACCTGCTCGCGTCCGGCGAGGGCGTCCGGGCGGCGGCGTACGTCGTGGGAACGCTCGCGCTCTCCCTCCTCGCCGCGTACGCCGGGCTGCGGCTGGGTCGCCGGCTGGACGGTGCGCGATGACCGGCGTGCTCCTGGTCGCGGTGGGCGGGTCGCTCGGCGCCGCGCTCCGCTACGCGGTGGGCCGCGTCGCCCCGGGACCCCGGGCGACCCTGCTGGTCAACGTGGCGGGCAGCCTGCTCCTCGGCGCGGTCGCGGCCGGCTCACCCGGTTGGCTGCTCACGCTGCTCGGCTCGGGGGTGGCCGGTGCCCTGACGACGTACTCCGCCTTCGCGCTGGAGACCGTGCAGCTCGCACCGCGCCGGGCCGCGCTCGGCGTGCTGGCCACGCTCGCCCTCGGCTCGGCGGCGTTCGCCGTCGGCTGGTGGCTCGTCGGCTGACGGCTAGCGACCTGCCGCGGCCAGTCTTCCCTTGAGCAGCGCCTTGGCGGGGTGGTCGCGCTCGCCGAGGACGGCCAGGCAGCGCTCGACCACCTCGGTGTCGTAGGGCGCCAGCTCGCCGTAGCGCACCACGGCCACCGGGTCGGGGTCGGCGAGCAGCGCCTCGCGCATGCTCACGGCGAGGTAGTCGCCGAGCTCGGCGAGCGCCGGCGCGTCGGTGCCGGGCAGCAGGTCACCGCCGTAGGCGCCGACCGCGGCCTTCACATCGCCCGAGCTGAGCAGGGACAGCACGTCCTCGACGTCGGTGCGCACCGGCATCATCAGCCGGTAGGGCCGGGAGGCCAGCTGCCCGCCGAGGGCCGCCCGCAGGTGCGACACCTCGGCCTTGAGGGTCGAGGCCGTGACCGCCTGGTCGCCGTAGACCATGGCGTGGAGCCGCTCGAGCGAGAGCCCTTCGAGGTGCAGGCTCAGGACGGCGAGGATCTCGGTCTGCCGGCGGTTGAGCAGCAGCCGCTGGCCATCGAGCCAGGCCTCCGCGGTGCCGAGCAGCGACAGGCTCAGGCCGGGTTCGGGCGGCCCCAGCCCCGCGCTGGTCCCCCACTGGTGGGAGCGCGGCATCGCGCCCTCGATCAGCCGGGCGAGCACGCGCGCGGTGGCGAGCCCGATCGGGTGGGTGCGGTCCCAGGTCGTGGAGAGGTCGATGACGCCGATCTGCTCGCCGGAGACCGGGTCGTGCAGCGGCGCGGCCCAGCACACCCAGTTGTGGACGATCGGTGCGTAGTGCTCGGCGCTGAACACCATGGCGGCCTCGCCGGTCCGCATCGCGATCGCGAGCGCGTTGGTGCCGACGCTCGGCTCGTCCCAGCGGCCGGCCGGGACGAAGTTGACCGACTCCGCCTTCCGGCGCATCACCCGCCCGCCGTAGGTCCACAGCACGCGGGTCTGCGGGTCGGTGACGGCCAGCACCAGGTCGCCGTCCTCGGCGGTCTTGCGCAGCTCGTCCTCGACCCGCTCGACCGCGACCTGGAGCGGCGACCCCTGGAAGTACGCCGCGGTCTCGTCCTCGTCGGCGAGCGGCGCCTGCGTGACGTCCGGAGTCACCGTCGCCTCGGACAGCTCCCAGCTGCGCAGGATCTCCGGGCGCACGCTGGACCTGCCGTCGGCGTGCTCGATGAAGGACGTCCACGCGCGCACAGCCTCGAGCCGTCGAGACTGCAGGTCGCGCGTGTCGCTCATGTCCGCCCCGGATGAGTGGTGATGTCCGCCACGGTAGCCCCGGGACGGTGACCGCTCAATCGTCGGCCACCCCGCCCGCGCCCGGCCGGGCTCAGTGGTGGATCCGGCCCTCCCGTGCGGCCAGCCGGTCGCCCGACCCTCCCCACTGCAGGGCGACGATCTCGGCGGCGATGCTGATCGCGGTCTCCTCCGGCGTCCGGGCCCCGAGGTCCAGCCCGATCGGGCTGGACATGCCCGCGATCTCCTTGTCCGTGATGCCCGCCTCGCGCAGCCGGGCCAGCCGGTCGTCGTGGGTGCGCCGGCTGCCCATCGCGCCGACGTACGCCGGCCGCTGCTCCTCCGGCAGCCGCAGCGCGACCTCGAGCAGCGGGACGTCGAACTTGGGGTCGTGGGTCAGCACCGCGATCACGGTCCGCTGGTCGACCCGGCCTGCCTCGACCTCGGCGGCCAGGAACCGGTGCGGCCAGTCCACGACGACCTCGTCGGCGTCCGGGAAGCGGCTGGTGGTCGCGAACACGGGACGGGCGTCGCACACGGTCACGTGGTACCCGAGGAAGCTGCCGACCCGGGCCACGGCGGCGGCGAAGTCGATCGCGCCGAAGACGAGCATCCGGGGCTTGGGCGCGAACGCCCACACGAACACCCGCATGCCCTCGCCGCGCCGCTCGCCGTCCGGGCCGTAGGTGAGGGTGGCGTTGTGCCCGGCGGCCAGCAGCCCGAGGGCGTCGTCGTGCACGGCGTCGTCGGCGCGCGGTGACCCGAGCGTGCCGAGCGTCTCCTCGTCGGGCCGGATGACCAGCCGCCGCCCCCGCCGCTCCGGGTCGGGGTGCTCGATCACGGTCGCCAGCGCCACCGGCCGACCAGCCTCGACGTCGGCGGCGATCTCCCCCAGCTCCGGGAACGTCTCGCGGCTGACCTTCTCGACGTACACGTCGAGGATGCCGCCGCAGGTGAGGCCGACGGCGAACGCGTCGTCGTCGCTCACGCCGTACCGCTCGAGCACCGGGGCACCGGACTCGACCACCGACTGCGCCAGCTCGTACACCGCACCCTCGACGCAGCCGCCGGACACCGAGCCGACGGCGGACCCGTCGGGGCCGACCAGCATCGAGGCACCCGCGGGACGCGGGGCCGACTGGAACGTCGCGACCACGGTGCCGACACCGACCGTCTCGCCGGACTCCCACCAGGTCAGCAGCTCGGGCAGCACATCACGCACGGGACACCAGCTCCGTCAGCTCCGCGAAGGTGGACAGGGAATGGCCTGCGACGAACGCGTCGCAGTGGGGCAGCACGGCCAGCACCCCGGCCTGCACGGGCTCGTAGCCGGCCTTGCCCCGGTGGGGGTTCACCCAGATGACGCGATGGGCGACCCGCCGCAGCCGCTCGAGCTGGGCCGCGAGCAGCGCGGGGTCGCCTCGCTCCCAGCCGTCGCTGAACACGACGACCACCGCACCGCGGGCCAGGCCGCGCTGTCCCCAGCGGGTCAGGAACATCTGGAGCGTCTCGCCGAGCCGGGTGCCGCCGGACCAGTCGGGCACCGTCTCGCCGGCGGCGACGATCGCCCGGTCGGGGTCGCGCAGCCGCAGCGCGCGGGTGACGTGGGTCAACCGGGTCCCCACGGTGAACGTCTCGACCGCCCGGCCGCCGGTCTGGGTCCACCGGTGGGCCAGCCGCAGCAGCGCGTCGGCGTACCCGCTCATCGAGCCGGACACGTCGACCAGCAGCACGACCCGGCGCGGCCGGGTGCTCCGCCGCCGCCAGGCGATGTCGGCCGGCTCCCCCATCCGCCGCAGGCTGTCACGCAGGGTGCGATGCGCGTCGACCTGGCCGCGGTGCCACCGCCGGTGCCGGGCCGTCCGTCGATGGGGCGGCCGGCAGGTGAGCTCGGAGAACAGCGCGGCGAGCCGTTGCCTCTCGGCCGCCGAGAGCCCGGCCACGTCACGGTGCTTGAGCACCTCGGTCGCGCTGGCCGCCGCCCGGACCGCGTCCTCGTCGGCCGCGCCGTCGCCGCCGGAGGGCTCCTGCTCGGGGAAGACCGAGGCCGGTGGCTGCGACCGGCTGGCGGGCCGCAGCCGGGGCAGGCCGTCGCGCCCGTTGAAGTAGGCGTCGAAGACCTGGTCGTAGCGCTGGAGGTCGTCGGGGGCGGCGCACAGCGTCGCGCGGCCGGCCCAGTAGGTGCCACGCCGGTCGTCGAGGCCGGTGAGGGCGGTCGCGGCCAGGAAGCCGTGGGCACGGTCCTGGGTGACGGCGACCCCGGCGGAGCGGAGCGCGCGCGTGAAGCCGAGCAGGATCGCCTCCGGCGGGCGGACGGTCGCGGTCATGTCGCAAGCATCCGTTCCAGGGCCTGCTTCACGCGGTCGCGGTCCTCGCGGTACTTCACGAGGGCCCCCAGCGTCGTCGCCGCCGACTCCAGGTCGAGCTCGTCGGTGCCGAGGTGGTGGAGCGCCCGGGCCCAGTCGAGCGTCTCCGCGACCCCGGGCGGCTTGAGGAGGTCGTCGCGGTCGCGCAGCTGCTGCACGGCGGTGACCACCTGCCGGCCGAGCGTCTCGGCGACCTCCGGCGCGCGGCTGCGCACGATCGCGAGCTCGCGCTCCAGCCCCGGGTGCTCGACCCAGTGGTAGAGGCAGCGCCGCTTGAGCGCATCGTGCAGCTCCCGGGTGCGGTTGGACGTGAGCACCACGATCGGCGGCACGGCCGCCGCGACCGTGCCGAGCTCGGGGATGCTGACCTGGTAGGTCGAGAGCACCTCGAGCAGGAACGCCTCGAACTCGTCGTCGGCCCGGTCGACCTCGTCGACCAGCAGCACCGCCGGCGCCTGCTGCAGGGCCTGGAGCACCGGTCGGGCGAGCAGGAACCGCTCGTCGTACAGGCTCTTCTCAGCCTCCTCGACGTCGGTCGTCTCGCCGGGCACGGCCTCGAGCGCGCGCAGGTGGAGGATCTGGCGCGGGAAGTCCCAGTCGTAGAGCGCCTGGGTGGCGTCGATCCCCTCGTAGCACTGGAGCCGGATCAGCGGCAGGTCCAGCGCTTGCGCGAGCGCCTCCGCGAGGGCGGTCTTGCCCGTGCCCGGCTCGCCCTCGACGAGCAGCGGGCGCTGCATCCGCAGGGCGAGGAACGCGACGGTCGCCAGCTCGTCGTCGGCGAGGTAGCCGGTCTCGGCGAGCCGGGAGGCGATCTCGGCACTGGAATCCATACGACGAGCGTACGCAGCACCGTGGTGGCGCGCGGTTCGTCTCACTCGCGCCGGTCGACGTCGCGGCCGGTCGCAAGGTCGCCGCACTCGACCACCGTGACGTCGTGGTCCGACAGGTAGCCGCGCGCCCCAGCGTCGCCCTGGACCGACTCCGCCATCGCGGCCCAGTGGTCACGGCCCACCACCACCGGGTGGCCGGGCCTGCCGTCGTACGTCGCCCTGGCCAGCGTGTCGCGACCGGCGCCGGCGGCGACCACCCGCTGCACCACGTCAGCACCGACGTCGGGCAGGTCGACGAGCGTGATCACCACGGCGTCGGCAGCGCTCCCGGCGACGGCCGCGAGCCCGGCGCGCAACGAGGCGCTCATCCCTTCGGTCCAGTCGGCGGCCACGACGCTCGTGACCGGGCCGTCGGGCAGCAGTGCCGCCGCCTCGTCGGCGGCGGCGCCGAGCACGACGGTCACCGCTTCGCAACCCCCGTCGAGCAGGGCGCCCGCGCTGCGGACCAGCCACGGCGTGCCGCCGGGATCGACGACCAGCGCCTTGGGCGCGCCCATCCGGGAGCCGGCGCCGGCCGCGAGCAGCAGCCCGTGGGGCGTCACGCGCCGAAGGCCTCGGCGTACAGGTCGGCGAGGTCGGCGGAGTAGGTGGCGCTGAAGCCGCAGACCATCACGTCGCCGTCGTCGGTCCCGGCGACGAGGAACCGCTGGCCCTCCTCGAACACCGGCGCGAGGATCAGCGACGCGAGGTCGGCGCTCGCCTGGTCGACCACGACCTGGTCGGTCTCGTCGCCGGCGTACCACCGGTCGACCTCGAGGGTCGCGGTGTCGTTCTCGATCGCCGTGACCGTGCCGTCGAACGCGTACGCCGCGTTCCTCAGGGTCTCGGCACTCGGCACCATGCACCGGCCGGCGGTCGCGCCGGGCATCGTCAGCTCGGTGACCGTCGGGCCGGCGGCGGTCGGAGGCGGCGCCGGATCGGGGTCGCGCGGGAGGAGGGCGAAGGCGCCGGCCGCGGCGATCAGCGCCACGGCGGCCGCCGCCACCAGCCAGGTCAGCGGGCTGCGGCTGCGGGTCCCGGTCTCGCGCGACTCGGTCATCGTGTCGTGGCTCATGGCGTCCTCCAGCAGTCGGGCGACCCGGTCGGGCCCTGCGGGCGGGAGGGTGGCCGCGGGGTCGGCGTCACGCAGCCGGGCGTACAGCTCGTCCCGCTCGTCGTGATCCGTCATCGGGTCCCTCCTTCCGACTGCTCATGTCCGGCACCGGCCTCGATCTTTCCGATCTCGCCCTTCAGCCTCTCGCGGGCGCGGAGCAGGCGGAGGCTGACCGCGTTGGGCGTCACGTCGAGGACGGTGGCGATCTCCGCGGGCGTGAGCTGCTCCCACGCCCACAGGCGCAGCAGCTCCGCGTCGCCCTCGCCCAGCCGCCCCAGTGCCTCGTGCAGCACGTCGTCGCGGGAGCCGGCCGGGTCGGGTGCCTCCCGCGGCGGGTCCTCGGCGGCGATCTTCGCGGCCACCCGCAGCTGCCGGCGGGCGCTGCGGTCGGCGTTGGCCAGGCAGAGGCGTGCCGCGGCGTACGCCCACGGGAGCGCGGCGTCCTCGGGCAGCTCGTCGAACCGCCGCCAGCACACCAGCAGCGTCTCGGACAGCACGTCGTCGGCCGTGGCGGGGTCCGTGCGCCGCGTGAGGAACCTGTCGCAGCGGCTCGACCAGCTGGTCACGGGCCAGCGCCTCGAACCGGGCACGACGCAGGTTGGGGTGCTCGGCGGTGTCACCGGTGCCGCCCGCGCTGTCCGTGCTGCCCACCACTCCACCGTGCCACACGGCTCCGACGACCAGAGCAGCCGCGCGTGGACCGGCACGCAGCAGGGCCCCGACCGTGACGGTCGGGGCCCTGTCGTGCGTGTCAGCGACGGATCAGAAGTCCATGCCGCCCATGCCACCGGACGGGTCGCCGCCCATCGGGGCGGCCTTCTCCGGCTTGTCGGCCACGACGGCCTCGGTGGTGAGGAACAGCGCGGCGATCGACGCGGCGTTCTGCAGCGCCGAGCGGGTGACCTTCGCGGGGTCGAGGATGCCGGCACCGATCATGTCGACGTACTCGCCCGTGGCGGCGTTGAGGCCGTGGCCCGGGGTCAGCCCCCGCACCTTCTCGACCACGACGCCACCCTCGTGGCCGGCGTTGACCGCGATCTGCTTGAGCGGAGCCTCGGTGGCCGACCGCACGATGGCGGCACCGGTGGCCTCGTCGCCGGACAGGTCCAGCTTCTCGAAGGCGGACTCGGCGGCCTGGAGCAGCGCCACGCCACCACCGGCGACGATGCCCTCCTCGACGGCGGCCTTCGCGTTGCGGACGGCGTCCTCGATCCGGTGCTTGCGCTCCTTGAGCTCGACCTCGGTGGCCGCGCCGACCTTGATGACGGCGACGCCGCCGGCCAGCTTGGCCAGCCGCTCCTGCAGCTTCTCGCGGTCGTAGTCGGAGTCGCTCTTCTCGATCTCGGCCCGGATCTGGTTGACCCGGCCCTCGATCTGGGCGGTGTCGCCCGCACCCTCGACGATGGTGGTCTCGTCCTTGGTGATGACGACCTTGCGCGCCTGGCCGAGCAGCTCGACACCGGCGTTCTCCAGCTTCAGGCCGACCTCCTCGGAGATCACCTGCCCGCCGGTGAGGATCGCGATGTCCTGCAGCATGGCCTTGCGACGGTCGCCGAAGCCCGGGGCCTTGACCGCGACGGACTTGAAGGTGCCGCGGATCTTGTTGACGACCAGCGTGGACAGCGCCTCGCCGTCGACGTCCTCGGCGATGATGACCAGCGGCTTGCCGGACTGCATGACCTTCTCGAGCAGCGGCAGCAGGTCCTTGACGTTGCTGACCTTGGAGTTGGCGATGAGGACGTAGGGGTCCTCCAGCACGGTCTCCATGCGCTCGGGGTCGGTCACGAAGTACGCCGAGATGTAGCCCTTGTCGAACCGCATGCCCTCGGTCAGCTCGAGGTCGAGTCCGAAGGTGTTCGACTCCTCGACCGTGATGACGCCTTCCTTGCCGACCTTGTCCATCGCCTCGGCGATGATCTCGCCGACCGTGGCGTCCGCGGCGGAGATCGACGCGGTCGCGGCGATCTGCTCCTTGGTCTCGACGTCCTTCGCCATGCCGAGCAGCTGCTCGGCGACGGCCTCGACGGCGGCCTCGATGCCGCGCTTGAGCGACATCGGGTTGGCGCCGGCGGCGACGTTGCGCAGGCCCTCGCGGACCATCGCCTGGGCGAGGACGGTCGCGGTCGTCGTACCGTCACCGGCGACGTCGTCCGTCTTCTTGGCGACCTCCTTGACGAGCTCGGCCCCGATCTTCTCGTACGGGTCCTCGAGCTCGATCTCCTTGGCGATCGACACGCCGTCGTTCGTGATGGTGGGGGCGCCCCACTTCTTCTCGAGGACGACGTTGCGACCCTTGGGGCCGAGCGTGACCTTGACCGCGTCGGCGAGGGTGTTCATACCCTTCTCCAGCCCGCGGCGGGCCTCCTCGTTGAAAGCAATCAGCTTCGACATAACTCCTGCGAAACCTTTCGGGAGTTCGTGGTGTGCGACGGGGTGGGTTGCCCGCGACGGACGGCCCGCTCGTGCCGGAGAACCCTGCTCCCCGGTCGGTCCCGGACCTCAACGTCACCCTGTCGGTGTTGTCACTCTCATGCTACGAGTGCCAGCCTCATGTTTAGCACTCGGGGTGGTCGAGTGCAAACGATTCCCCCTCGCACCGAGCCGGGCCGCCGCCTGGGGCCCGGTCCCGCCGGGCTGACCCGGTCGGGGGCCAACCTCCGCCCCGGCGACCCTCGTGGGCGCCGGGGCGGAGTCACGCGTGGCCCGGCACGCGCGTCATTCGATGAGCCGGACCGGCTCACCTTCGATCTTGGCGGTCCACGTGGTGGAGTCGTTGACCGCAGCCGCCGACCCGAAGTCGACCGCGACGCGGAACCAGCAGCCGCCGGGCGAGGCGACGTTGCAGTCGTAGGTGCTCGGGATCGGGACCCGGATCTGCTGGCTCCGGCCGTTCCACCCGGAGCTGCTGATCCCGCTGATCTGGCAGTTGGTCAGCGGACCGGTGACCTTGCCCGATCCCGTGCACCCCGTGATCACCGACGGCATCGTCGAGTCGGCCGGTGGGATGACCCGCATCGTGCCGCCGGTCGCCGCCTCGCCCACGTCGAAGAACCCGAAGACCAGGGTCTTGCCCTGCGCCGCCGGGATGACCCGGACCAGGTTGAACTGCGTCGAGGCGCCGCTCGCGTTGGCGTAGATCGGCATCCGCTCCCACGCGGCCACCGACAGCGACCCCGGGGGCGTGCCCGGGGAGTAGGCCCGGACGGCGAAGCGGTTGGCCCCTCCGCCGCCGACGCTCAGGTCGTCGCCGGTCTGCGTGAACACCGCCTGGTTGCCGCGGTAGCCGCCCTCACCGTCGGGGCTGGCCGTGCTCAGCTGCACGTTCGTGCGCACCTGGAGGTAGTAGTCGCCCTCCGCGGTCGGGGTGAACGTGCAGAACGGGACCCACTGGTGGAAGACCTTGGCCAGCTCCGCGTCGTAGTTGACGTGGCCCTCCTTGAGCGACTGGCTGTGGAGCTGGTCCTCACCCCAGCCGCGGTACTGCCGCGCGCACGAGGACACCGGCGCGGCCAGCCGCGGCTCGTAGGTGTCGGTGGGAGAGCGCAGCCCGAACGAGGTGACGGTCGGCGTCGTGGTCGTCGGGACGTCACCCGTGCAGAACTGGTTCGTCGTCGACTGCGTCTGCTTCGCGTAGCGCGTCCGGGCGTCGTTGCGTGCGTAGGCGTTCCAATCGTCGTTGTCGACCGCGCTCCCCTTGGGGCCGCGCTCGCAGTAGTCGCCCTGGGCGACGAACGCGGGGTCGTAGATCTGGATCGTCACCGGTCGTCCCACGGCACCGGCGCCGACCCGCACCAGGTAGAAGTACCCCTGCGGGTCGAAGTCGGTGTTCTTGCCGTTGCTGCAGCCGTCCACACTGGCCGCGCAGGTCCGGGTCATGAACTGGTCGCCGTTGCCCTTCGGCCAGTCGGGGCCGCCGATGTTGGCCCAGAACTCCGGGTTGGCCGAGCACTGCGCGCCCGCGGGCACCAACAGCTGGCTCGCCTGCGGGCCGCGGGTGGTCGTGCCCGGCGGCTCGTTGCCCATGGTGTTGCACGGGCTGCCCATCGGCGCCGGCCCGTTGTAGTCGGCCACCGACGTGCGGCTCAGCACGGTGTCGACCACGCCGATCGCGCTGCCGAAGCCGTTGCCGACCTTGGAGCTCACCGTCACCCGCAGCTGGGTGGGCCGTTCGCCCACGCTCACCTGGACGCTGGACGTTCCCGAGTTGGGATAGCCGTTGTCCTCCGCGATCTCGATCGCGCGCGCCCGGGCCTTCCCGAAGTCGTCGGGCAGGAACGTCACGCCGGCAGCCGAGGCGGCGTCGGCCGCTGCCTGTACCCGTTCCAGCTCGACGTACCACCGCGCCACGTCGACGGAGATGGCGGCCAGGGGCAGCGCCAGCGACGCCACGAAGGCAGCAACGATCACGGCCGCGGCGCCGGCCTGGTTGCGGGGGCGTCTGTTCCGTCTCGTCACCGGTCAGCCCTCACAGGTGCGCGTTCGGGGTGCCGGGCTTGCACCGGTCGGACTCGAGCGGCTCGAACTGCATGACCGTGCGCTCCTGCATGGCCATGCCGTTGCCGAACATCCCGGTGAGCCAGGTGTGGTTGGCCTGCAGCCCGATTCCGACCGTGTGGCGGGAGGCGTCGTTCACGCACGCGTTGACCGAGGCCGAGGCCCAAGAGCCGGACGAGTACCGGAACTTGTCGAGCGAGGAGTCCCAGACGTAGATCACGCAGTTGCTGGTGCAGCGCAGGCTGCTCTGGCCCACGGGGAACCCGTTGGTCCCGGCCTCGTAGACCATCAACCAGTCGATGTCCTCGCGCGGCATCGCCGTCCCGGCGCGCTGGATCGTGTCCGCGGCGGCCTGCGCGAACGCCGGCACGCTGGCGGGTGAGCACGGCGGTGGGTTGGTGCTCGCCTCGCACGTCCCCGGGCCGGCGTCCGCGGCGGCGGAGGCGGTGCGCGCTCCGGCCCGGACGCTGCTGCTCATCGAGACGTAGTCGCGCATCAGGAAGCTCATCTCGATGATCCCCAGGAGCAGGATCACCAAGATGGGCACGACCAACGCGAACTCGACCGCTGCTGCCCCGCGGTCGTCGCGTTGTCTGTCCCCGTATGTCGTTGTCGTGCCCACTGTTGCCCCTCCCCCGAGGGTCCACGGAACCGGCCGGAGCCGGGTGCCCACCCGTGTTGCCACGATGTTAGGGACGCCTCACCCGCCGCCGTGGGGGATTGGCCAGCATTTTGCCTTGGCGGATGAGCACGTCGACTCAGGCGCGGCCGGCACCGAGGTCCCATGCTGGCGACATGAGCACCTCTCCGACCCTTCCCCGACCGGCCCTCAGGCCGGCCAGCCCGGCCCAGCTCTCCTGGCTGCGCACCGAGCTCGACGCCTGGCAGCAGGAGGGGCTGGTCGGCCCCGAACTGGCCGCCACCCTCACCGCCCGCTACCACGAGACGAAGCGGTTCTCCGTCGGCCGGCTGCTGCTGACCCTCGGCGCCCTCTTCATCGGGGTCGGCCTGATCTGGCTGGTCGCCGCCAACCTCGAGCAGCTCCCACCGCTCCTCCGGTTCGTCGCGGTGGCCGTGATCTGGCTGGCCCTGCTGGCCTCCGGCGAGCTGCTCGCGACCCGCCAGGCGCGGCAGCCCGGCATCCCGCGGCCCCTGGTCTTCGCCGTCCGGCTGCTGGCGGCGCTGGCCCTGGGCGCGGTCATCTTCCAGGCGGCGCAGAGCCTCCAGGTGCCTGCCTACGAGCCCCGCCTCGTCGGGCTGTGGGCGGCCGGCGCGCTCGTCCATGCGTACGTCGTGCGCGGCGCCGGACCGCTGCTGGTCGCGATCGCGGCGGGCAGCACCTGGTTCGTCTGGCAGGCGCTCTGGGACCAGCCGTCCGGGTTCTCGGCGGTGCTGGCCCTCGTGGTCCTGGCCGCGACCGGGCTCGCCGCAGCGGCGCTGCACGCGCGTGGGCCGGCGATCGACCGGTTCGCCGCCCCCTGGCGCGAGGCCGGCTCGCTCTTCGCGCTGGCCGCGCTGTTCGCCGCCGCGCTGCCCTACGTCGCCCTCGAGGGGTTCGAGTGGAACCCGTGGCTCGTCGGCGGTCTTGTCGTCGCCACCGTCACCAGCGCCGCCGCGCTCCTGCGGGCCCGAGGCGTCCCCGACCGTCTCGAGGCGCTCACCGGCGCCGGGGTCGCGGCCGCGGCCGTCGCCCTTGCCGCGTGGGAGACCAGCACCGACCTCGACGCGGTCGGCCCGGTCGAGTGGGCACACGCCGCGCTCAGCGTCACGGTGTACGTGGGGGTCGCGATCGGTGTCGCCCTGCTCGGCACCCGGCACGACAGCTGGCGCCTGACGGCGCTGGCGACCGGAGCGCTCGTCGTGTTCACGACGTTCCAGAGCTTCGCGGTCTTCGCCCCGATCATCGAGGGCGCCTGGCTCTTCGTCGTGCTGGGCCTGATCTTCCTGGGCACCGGCTTCGCGTTCGACCGAGCCCGTCGGCGACTCGCCGCCGCGCTGGAAGGAGACGCGCGATGACCACCTCGACACTCACACGGATCGCCCTCGTGGCCGTGGCCAACCTGGCCCTCGTCCCACTCGCCGTCCTGCCCCAGCTCTCGGCCCGGCTCACCGGGGAGACCTATCTCCTCCGGGTCGCCCCGGTCGACCCGATCGACCCGTTCCGCGGCGCCTACGTCGACCTGGACTATCCCGACCTGCGCACCCCCGACACGTCGAACCCGCCCAGCCTCGAGGACGGGCGGGGCGGCGACGTCTACGCCACGCTCGTGGAGGAGGAGGGGTTCTGGGTGCTCGGCGAGTACACCCGCACCCGTCCCGACGACGGCCCCTACCTGGCCTGCACCGACCGGGACTGGGCCATCGAGTGCGGGATCGAGAGCTGGTTCACCTCGCAGGAGGACGCCCAACGGCTCGAGCGGGCGGTGGCGAGGGGTGCCGTCGCGACCGTCAAGATCGACTCGCGCGGCCACGCCGCGATCGTCGACCTCCAGCCCCGCTAGGAACCGCCCGCCACCGCAGGGATCACCGAGATCTGGGTGCCCTCCGGGGTCGGGGTGGAGAGGTTGTCGAGGAAGCGGACGTCGTCGTTGCCGACGTACACGTTCACGAAGCGGCGCAGCTCGCCGGACTCGTCGACGATCCGGCCCTTGATCCCGCTGAAGTTGCCGTCGAGGTCGTCGAGCACCTCGGCGAGGGTGGTCCCGTCGGCGGCCACCTCGGACTCGCCGCCGGTGTAGGTGCGCAGGATCGTCGGGATCCGGACGGACACGCTCATCAGGCTCTCCTCTGTACGTCGGGTCAGGCGATGCCGGTGGCGGCGAACGCGGGGTACGACGGGTCGATCGTCGCGGCCGGCCCGACCTGGTCGGCCACCGCGTCGAGCGTCTTCAGCCCCATGCCGGTGTTGATGATGACAGTCTCCAGCGACGGGTCGAGCTGGCCGGTCTCCACCAGCTTCTTGAGCACCGCCGTGGTGGTGCCGCCGGCGGTCTCGGTGAAGATCCCCTCGGTCCGGGCCAGCAGCAGGATCCCGGCGCGCACCTCGTCGTCGGTGACGTCCTCGACGGCGCCGCCGGTCCGCCGGCAGATGTCGAGCACGTAGATGCCGTCGGCCGGGTTGCCGATCGCGAGGCTCTTGGCGATCGTGTCCGGCCGGACCGGCCGGATCGCGTCGACGCCGGCCTTGAACGCGGTCGACACCGGCGAGCAGCCCTGCGCCTGCGCGCCGAACACCCGGTAGGGCTTCCCCTCGACGAGCCCGAGCGCGATCAGCTCCTGGAAGGCCTTGTGCACCTTCGTGAGCTGGGAGCCGGAGGCGACCGGGATCACGACCTGGTCGGGCAACCGCCAGCCGAGCTGCTCGGCGATCTCGAAGCCGAGCGTCTTCGACCCCTCGGCGTAGTAGGGGCGGACGTTGACGTTCACGAACGCCCAGCCGTCCTCCTCACCCGCGATCTCGGACGCGAGCCGGTTGACGTCGTCGTACGAGCCGTTCACTGCGACCAGCGAGTCGGTGTAGACCGCCGAGTTCACCTGCTTCGGCCTCTCGAGATCGGCCGGGATGAACACGACGGTCTTCATCCCGGCGCGCGCTCCGGCGGCCGCGACCGCGTTCGCGAGGTTGCCGGTGCTGGGACAGGCGAAGACCTTCGCGTGCAGCTCGCGGGCCGCGCTCAGCGCGCAGGCGACCACGCGGTCCTTGAACGAGTTCGTCGGGTTCGTCGAGTCGTCCTTGACCCAGAGGTCCGCCAGGCCGAGCTCGCGACCGAGGTTGCCGGCTCGGAGCAGCCGGGTGAAGCCGGGCTCGGTGTTCGGGGACTGCTCGATGTCGGTGGGCACCGGCAGCAGCGCCTTGTAGCGCCAGATGTTCTTCGGCCCGGCCTCGATCTCCTCGCGGGTGACGGTCACCTCGCGATAGGCGACCTCGAGCGGCCCGAAGCACTCGGGGCACGCGTAGAACGGCCCGAGCTCGACCTGGTGGCCGCACTCGCGGCACGACAGGGACCGGGCGTTGCCGAAGGCGCCCTCCCGGAGGGCTGGCTTGGTGGTTGTCTCGCCGACGTCGACGGTCTCGGCCACTGGTGCGCTCACGGATCTCCTCCTCATCTTCCCCGGGGCGACTCTCGTCCCGGGCCGGAATTGGCACCGTTTCCCCAGCCGTGGTGATGGTGGCGCTGGCTGCGGCGGTTGCCGGGACGTCGACGGGCCGTTCCCTCAGTCCCTCGTGATGAGCTGGTCAGGACTCTACGGGAGTCGTCTCAGCATGCGTCCGGCCGTCCCGGATGCTGGAAGGTACGACGGGGGGTCACCCGGCGTCGCGGGCGAGCCGGCGCAGCAGGTCGAGCACGCCGTCGGGACCCTTGACCAGCACGTCGGCGCGGGCGGCCAGCGCCGACTCCTCCTCGGACAGCGAGCAGACCAGCAGCGTCGCCAGGCCGTCGCGGCGCAGCGCGTCCACGGCGTCGAACGCATCGAGATCACCCAGGTCGTCGCCCGCGAAGAGGAACCCCCCGGCGTCGAGCTCGTCGACCAGCACGCGGACGGCGTGACCCTTGGTCATGCCGGGCGACCGGACCTCGATCACGTTGCGGCCGGGCTCGAGGACCAGGCCGTGCCGGTCGGCCAGCGCGCGCATCGGCTCGACGAGCCGGTCGCGCGCGGCCGCGGGGTCGGGCAGCCGACGGGTGTGCACCGCGACCGCGAGGCCCTTCTCCTCGACGTACGCCGCGGCGGCATCGGCCCGGCGGAGCACGGCGGGCAGCTCCCGCTCGAAGGAGGAGAGACCGTGCGGTGGTCGCGGGGAGATCACCCGGCGCTGGGTCGAGGACCAGCGCTCGTTGCCGTACTGCCCGAAGACGAAGAGCTCCTTGCCGTGCGCCCCGATCTCGGCGCCGACCTCGTCGAGGTCGCCCAGCGCCAGCGCCTGCCGGGCTGGGCGGCCGGTGATGACGGCGACCGCGCGCACCGTGCCCGCCAGGTCGACGAGGACCTCGGCCGCGTCCGGGTGGATGTGCGCCTCGGACGGCTCGTCGACGATCGGCGACAGCACGCCGTCGAAGTCGAGCCCCACCACGGTGCCGGCCGCGGCCGTCACCAGGGCGGCGTAGCGCTGCTCGGCCTCCGGGGAGGTGAACTCCATACCCTCATCCCACCACGGGACGGGTCCCGGTGTGCCGGAGCCCTCAGTCGGCGTCCGTGGTGAGGACGACGGTCAGCCGGTCGCGGCGCATGGCGCCGGTGGCCGGCACCGTGCGCCGGATCCCGAGGTCGAGGGCCAGCAGCCTGGCCGCCGCCTTGAGCCGCGCAGGGTAGTAGACCGTCGAGGCGGGGATGGTGCCGTACCAGTTGTCGGCGCCCACGACCTGCCAGCCGACGTCGGTGGCGACGCCCGCGAACCGGTCGGCGAGGCCGCTGATGCCGGAGTTGTTGTAGACCTCGACGTAGACGTCGCCGCGGACCACCGTCGGCTCGATCGGACGAGGCTTGCCGGTGGGCAGCGGCTGCTCGGTCACCGGGTCGGGCTCGGACGGGGTGGAGACGGTCCGGACCTCGCGCTCGGTCGGCGGCTGGTCCTGGGTGGCGACGTACGCGATGCCGGCCATCGCCACGGCGATGACGCTCAGCAGCGCTACCGGTGAGGGGAAGGCGACGCCGCGCTGGCCCCGCGTCGACCGGGTCCGCACGGCCTAGACCTCGAAGCCGAGGCGGCGCGCGGAGCGCTGCCGCTGCCGGGCGGCCCGCAGCCGGCGCAGCCGGCGCACCAGCAGCGGGTCGGCTTCCAGCGCCTCGGGGCGGTCGATCAGCGCGTTGAGCACCTGGTAGTAGCGCGTCGAGCTCATGTCGAACTTCTCGCGGACCGCGGTCTCCTTGGCGCCGGCGTACTTCCACCAGTGGCGCTCGAACTCCAGGATCTCGCGGTCGCGGTCGCTCAGGTCCGGCTGCTCGCCGGCCGAGTGGCCGTGGAGTGCGTTCGCGGCGTCCATGCGGTGGGTCTCCTGGGTCGATCCGAGGTCGTGACGCCACTGTAGGCGACGAACCACAACGATGTCATTCGATCGGGCGCGAGTCGCGGAGGAGCTGGCGACCTCGCCGCGCCGACGGGTGAGCCGGGCCGCCCGGCCGACCCCTAGGGTGGAGCAGTGACCCAGTCGGACCAGCTCGTCATCGTCGCGAACCGGTTGCCGGTCGACCGGGTCGAGCTCGCCGACGGGTCCCTCGGCTGGCGACGCTCGCCCGGCGGCCTCGTGTCCGCGATGGACCCGGTGATGCGGGACCGCAACGGGGTCTGGATCGGCTGGCCGGGCGGCACCGAGACCGGCCTCGAGCCGTTCGAGGACGACGGCCTGGCGCTGGTCCCGATCACCCTGTCGGCACGGGAGATCGAGGAGTTCTACGAGGGGATGTCGAACGCCACCCTGTGGCCGATCTACCACGACGTCGTCGCCAAGCCCGAGTTCCACCGCGAGTGGTGGGACACCTACGTCGACGTCAACCGCCGGTTCACCGAGAAGGCCGCCGAGATCGCCGAGCAGGGCGCCACGGTCTGGGTGCACGACTACCAGCTCCAGCTCGTGCCCCGGCTGCTCCGCGAGCTGCGTCCCGACCTGCGGATCGGGTTCTACCTGCACATCCCGTTCCCGCCGGCCGAGCTGTTCGCGCAGCTGCCCTGGCGGCGGCAGATCATCGAGGGCCTCCTCGGCGCCGACCTGGTGGGCTTCCAGATGTCGGGCGGCGCTGCCAACTTCGTGCGCCTCGTGCGGCAGCGGGTCGGCCACAAGACCCACCGGGACGTCGTCTTCCTGCCCGACGGGCGCAAGGTCCGGGCCGCGGCCTACCCGATCTCGATCGACACCCGGTCCTTCGAGGAGCTCGCGCGCCGCGACAGCGTGGCCGAGCGGGCGGAGGAGATCCGGAGCGCCCTCGGCAACCCCACCAAGCTGTTCCTCGGCGTCGACCGGCTCGACTACACCAAGGGGATCCACGCGCGGCTGCGCGCGTTCAGCGAGCTGATCGCCGACGGCGACATCGACGTCGAGGACGCGGTGTTCGTGCAGGTCGCGACGCCGTCGCGCGAGCGGGTCGAGCAGTACCGGATCCTGCGCGACGACATCGACCGGCTCGTCGGCCGGGTGAACGGTGACCTGGGCCGGATCGGCCGGCCGGCCATCAGCTACCTGCACTCGTCGTACCCGCGCGAGGAGATGGCCGCGCTCTACCGCGCCGCGGACGTCATGGTCGTCACGCCGTTCCGCGACGGCATGAACCTGGTCGCCAAGGAGTACGTCGCGTGCCGGTACGACGACGACGGGGCTCTCGTGCTGTCCGAGTTCGCCGGCGCGGCCGACGAGCTGCGGCAGGCGTGGCTGGTCAACCCCTACGACATCAACGGCATGAAGTCCGCGCTGCTCGACGCCTGCCGCGCCGACGAGAAGGAGCGCACCAAGCGGATGAAGGCGATGCGCAAGACCGTGCTCAAGCACGACGTCGCCGCCTGGGCCACGAGCTTCCTCGAGGGCATGGCCGAGATCGGCCACGACGGCTGAGGGACGCGTGACCCTGACGATCTCCACCGACCCGGACCGGCTCGACCTCGACACCCTCCACCGCTGGCTGTCCGAGGACGCGTACTGGGCGCGCGGGCGGTCCCGCGCCGTGGTCGAGCGTTCGGTGCGGGGTTCGCTGAGCTTCGGCGCGCACGACGGCGACGCGTTCGTCGGCTACGCCCGGGTCGTCACCGACGGCGCGACGTTCGCCTGGCTCTGCGACGTGTACGTCGAGCCGTCGTACCGCGGCCGGGGCGTGGGGACCGCCCTGCTCGACGCCGTCACGGAGCGGCTCGGCGAGCTCGGGGTCGGCCGGGCGGTCCTGGCCACGGCGGACGCGCACGCGCTGTATGCGCGCTACGGGTTCGAGCCGCTCGCCCACCCGGAGCGGTGGCTGGGCCGCACGTTCGGTGGTCGGGAGAGCCGGCCTCAGGCCACCGGCTGACCGTCGTGGGGCGCGCGGGGCGCCATGATCCGGGTGATCTCGTCGGCCAGCTCCGGGCCCACCTGGCCGCAGCCCTCGGGGTAGCCGTAGCTCTCCCGCAGCGGCCGGCCGCCGTGCAGGCCGTCGAGCACGTCGAGGTCGTCGGCCGTGATCAGGCCCGGGTGGTCGACCCCGACCGCCTCGGAGACCTTGAGGAGGTCGCGGCGCATGGTCTTGACGTAGTTGGCCAGGCGGACGCTCTTGAGGGTCGGGTCGAGACCGCGGACGTACCGGGGGTTCTGGGTCGCGATCCCGACCGGGCAGTGGTCGGTGTGGCACTTCTGGGCCTGGATGCACCCGATGGCGAGCATCGCCTCCCGGCCGACGTTGACCAGGTCGACGCCCAGCGCGAACGCGACGATCGCGTGCTCGGGGATCCCGAGCTTGCCGGCGCCGATGAACGTGACGTCGTCGGTCAGGCCCGCCTCGAAGAACTTCCTGTAGACGTGCGCGAACCCGACCCGGAACGGGTAGGCGACGCTGTCGGCGAAGATCATCGGGGCCGCACCCGTGCCGCCCTCGCCGCCGTCGATGTTGACGAAGTCGACCCCCCGCTGCCTGCCGGCCATCTGCGCGACCAGGTTGTCCCAGAAGTCGAGGTTGCCGACCGCCGACTTGATGCCGACCGGGACGCCGGTGGCGTCGGCGATCCGCTCGACGAAGTCGAGCATCGAGTCGCAGTCGGAGAACTCGGTGTGGCGACTCGGCGACGCGCAGTCGACACCTGCCTGGATGCCGCGGATCTCGGCGATCTCGTCGCTGACCTTCGCACCCGGCAGCATGCCGCCGAGGCCGGGCTTGGCGCCCTGCGACAGCTTGATCTCGATCGCCTTGACCGGCGTGGACGCGACCAGGTCCTGCAGTCGCGCGAGGTCGAAGCGGCCCTCGGTCGTCGCGGCACCCGAAGTACGCCGTCCCGATCTGGAAGACCAGGTCGCCGCCGTTGCGGTGGTACGGCGACACCGCACCCTCACCCGTGTTGTGGAGGCAGCCGGCCATGCGCGGCACCCTTGTTGAGGGCCTCGATCGCGTTCTTCGACAGCGCGCCGAAGCTCATCCCCGACACGTTCACGACCGACTGCGGCCGGAAGGCATCGGCCCGGCCACGCGGCCCGCCGAGGACCTTGGCCGAGGGGAGCCCGACCTCCTCGCCGGCGTGCTGGCCGGTCGCGGCCCCCTGCCCGCGGAACGTCCGGTGCTTGATCACGACGTACCCGGACGTGTTCTCGAAGTCGTTGTCGGTGCCGAACCCGAAGTAGTTGTTCTCCAGCTTCGAGCTGGCGTAGACCCAGCGGCGCTGGTCGCGGCTGAACGGACGCTCCTCGTCGTTCGACGTCACGATGTACTGGCGCAGCTCGGGGCCGAACCGTTCGAGCTGGTAGCGCAGGTGGCCCACGACCGGGAAGTTGCGGCGGATCGCGTGCTGCTTCTGCGTGAGGTCGCGCGCGGCGACCGCCCCGAGGGCCGCTGCCGCGAGCGCACCCGCCCGCCTCCATCCCATGGACCGGTTCTAGTCCTGCGGGCCGTGCCGTGTCGAGGAGCAGGGTAGTTTCGCGGACATGGATCTGATCCCCAAGCCCGATCAGGTCGTCGCCGCAGCCAGCAACGTCGCGCACAAGGTGCTCTACGGCGGTCTCGCCGACCTGCGCCCGATGCCGCGCACCCTCATCGACGAGGGCACGCTGCGCGAGGTCTACCACTACCGGCCGGCCGCGAAGGTCCTCGAGAGCGGCGACCCGGTGCTGCTGGTGACGCCGCTCGCGGCGCCCGCCCTGTGCTTCGACCTGCGTCGGGGCTGCTCGCTCGTCGAGCACTTCGTCGGGGCGGGGCGGCCGACGTACCTCGTGGAGTACGGCGAGGTGTCGTTCAGGGACCGCAACCTCGGGATGGAGCACTGGGTGGACGAGGTGGTGCCGACCGCGGTGCGCGAGGTCTCCGCGCACGCCGGTGGCCGCCCGGTGCACCTGGTCGGCTGGTCGCTCGGCGGGATCTTCGCGCTGCTGGCCGCGGCCGACGACGCGGACCTGCCCGTCGCGTCGGTCACCGTCGTCGGCTCGCCCGTCGACGTCAGCCGGGTGCCGCTCGTGGCTCCGTTGCGGCCGCTGCTGACTCTGCCCCTCGGGTGGGGCACCCAGGGCCGCGGCGCGATCACCCGGGCCTACCAGGCGATGGGCGGCGCACCGAAGCCGCTGGTGAAGTGGGCGTTCCAGCTCTCGTCGTTCCAGAAGCTCGTGACGAAGCCGATCGCGCTGGCGCAGCACCTCGACGACGTCGACTTCCTCGCGCAGATCGAGGCCGTCGACCGCTTCACCGACCACATGATCGCCTACCCGGGCCGGACGTTCGGGCAGCTCTACCACCGGTTCGTGAAGGGCAACGCGCTCGTCGAGGGCGAGATGGAGCTCGGTGACCGGACGATCCGGCTGGCCGACGTGTCCGTCCCGGTGCTCGTGTTCGGCGGGCGCGACCGACGGCATCGCGCCGATCCCCGCCGTCAAGGCGGTCGTGCCACTGCTCAGCGGGTCGCCCGAGGTCAGGTTCGAGGTCGTGCCCGGTGGCCACCTCGGGATGCTGACGGGCCGCGCCGCTCGCGGCTCGACGTGGACGGTGATGGACGAGTGGCTCGACGAGTGGTCGACGTCCGACGAGGACGGGCCGGCCGCCCCACCGCCCCGGCGGCCGCGTGCGGGGTCGCAGGGCACGATCGGGTCGAACCCGAAGCGACGCTACGGCTCCGCCGGCTCCCGCTCCCTCGCCCCCTGACCGGCCACCCGGTCGGAGGTCAAGGTGCGAGGAGCGCCAGCGACGAACCACGCAACCTCGGGTGGGTCCGCCGACGGCGGCCTGGTCCTCCCCGACCGGACGGCGCCCGTCAACGCCATGCTCGACGCCGCGTCCCCGCTTTGCGCGAGGCCCTGCTGGTCGCGTTCCTCGACCGCCTCAGCCGCCCGGTACGTTCGGAGCCGTGAGCACGCTCGCTGGCCTGGTGGAGCGGCAGCTGATGGCCTCCGACTGGGCGCAGGCGCTGGCACCGGTCGAGGACCGGGTCACCGCGATGGGTCGCTTCCTCCGCGAGGAGCTGGCCGCGGGCCGCTCCTACCTGCCCGACGGCGCCACGTGCTGCGGGCGTTCCAGCGGCCGCTCGCCGACGTGCGGGTGCTGATCGTCGGGCAGGACCCGTACCCGACACCGGGGCACCCGATCGGGCTGAGCTTCGCGGTCGCCCGCGACGTCTGGCCGCTGCCGCCCAGCCTGCGCAACATCTACGTCGAGCTGCGCGACGACCTCGGCGTCGTACCGCCGAAGCACGGCGATCTCACGGCCTGGGCCGACCAGGGGGTGATGCTGCTCAACCGGGTGCTGACGGTCCGACCCGGCGAGTCCGCCAGCCACCGCGGCCGCGGTTGGGAGGAGGTCACCGAGTGCGCGATCCGGGCGCTGGCCGCGCGCGGCGGTCCGCTCGCCGCCATCCTCTGGGGTCGCGACGCACAGTCGCTGAAGCCGCTGCTCGGCCCGGTGCCGTGGGTCGAGTCCGTGCACCCGTCGCCGCTGTCGGCCTCGCGCGGGTTCTTCGGGTCCCGGCCGTTCAGCCGCGTCAACCGGATGCTGGCGGAGCAGGGTGGCGAACCGGTTGACTGGGCGGCGGACTGGGAATAAAGTTGAATCTTGAACTATTGTAGGTGACATGACCGCCCGGATGCCCGCCCTCTACATCGGCCACGGTGCGCCGCCGCTGCTCGACGACCCCGTGTGGTCGAGCGAGCTCGCGCGCTGGGCGGCCGACCTCCCACGCCCGAAGGCGATCCTCATCGTCAGCGCGCACTGGGAGTCGGCGCCGGTGATGCTGAGCGCCAGCCAGGTCCCGCTGGTCTACGACTTCGGCGGGTTCGAGGCGAAGTACTACCGGATGACCTACGAGACGCCCGACGCCACCGCCCTCGCGACCCGGATCGCGGCCATGATGCCGGCGGACGAGCCGGTCCACCAGCACCCCTCGCGCGGTCTCGACCACGGGGCGTGGGTGCCGTTGCGGATCATGTACCCGGACGCCGACATCCCGGTGCTGCAGATGTCGCTGCCCACCCAGGACCCGGCCCGGCTGCTCCGGCTCGGTGAGCGGTTGCGGCCGCTGCGCGACGAAGGGGTGCTGATCATCGGTTCCGGCTTCCTCACCCACGGCCTGCCGTTCCTCAAGGAGTTCCGGATCGACGCCGACGTGCCGGGCTGGTCGTCCGACTTCGACGCGTGGGCCGGGGAGGCGCTGGCCCGCGGTGACGTCGACGCGCTGGCGGCGTACGGCTCGCGGGCGCCGGGCATGCCCTACGCGCACCCCACGGTGGAGCACTACACGCCGCTGTTCGTGACGCTGGGCGCTGCCACCGACCCGGAGGAGCCGGGGATCCAGGTGATCGACGGCTTCTGGATGGGGTTGTCGAAGCGGTCGCTCCAGGTGGCCTGAGTCCTCAGTCCTGCTTGCGGCGCGCGTCGCGCCACTTGACGACACCGGCGAACACCAGCCCGATCGCGATCGCGACCAGCGTGCCCACCCACCAGCCAGCAGCAGCTCGCCCTCCATCGCGAGGAACAGCGCGGTGAGCATCGAGGCCTCGCTGGGCAGCGGCGGGAAGACGGCCGACCCGGTGATCATGAGTGCGACGACGGCGTACGACCAGGGCGGGCCGGTGATCCAGCCGAGGGGGGACACCTGCTCCGCCCTAGGAGGGCCGGCCAGGTTTGTGCTCACCCCTGCACGGCGGCAGGATCGTCGGGTGCGCATCCTGTCGATCCAGTCCCACGTCGCCTACGGCCACGTCGGCAACTCCGCCGCGGTGTTCCCGCTGCAGCGGCTCGGTCACGAGGTGTGGCCGGTGCTGACGGTGAACTTCTCGAACCACACCGGGTACGGCGCCTGGCGCGGCCCGCTGATCGACCCGGGCGACGTCGCGGCGGTCGTCCAGGGGATCGAGGAGCGGGGCGTGCTCCCGACCTGCGACGCAGTGCTGTCGGGCTACCAGGGCAGCCCGGCCATCGCCGGCGTCGTCGTCGACGCGGTCCGCCGGGTGAAGGCGGCCAACCCCTCGGCGACGTACACCTGCGACCCGGTGATGGGCAACGCGACCTCGGGCTGCTTCGTGAACCCGGAGATCCCGCCGATCATCCGGGAGCTGGTGGTGCCGGTCGCCGACGTCATCACGCCGAACCAGTTCGAGCTCGGCTTCCTCACCGGCACGACGCCGTCCTCCCTCGACGACGTGCTGGCCAGCGCCGACCTGGCGCGGGCGATGGGACCCGCAACGATCCTGGTCACGAGCGTCGAGACCGGTCGCCGACACGATCGGCCTGATGGCGGTCACCGACGACGGCGCCTGGCTGGTCGAGACCCCCCGGCTGCCGATGAAGGCCAACGGTTCCGGTGACATCACGGCCGCGCTGTTCACCGCGCACCTGCACGACACCGGGTCGGCCGACGTCGCACTGGCGCGCACCGTCAGCTCCGTCTTCGCGGTGCTGCGGCAGCACGCTCGACTCGGGCGAGCGCGAGCTGCGGCTGGTGGCGGCCCAGGACGCGATCGCCTCGCCGGCGTGCGAGTTCGAGGTACGTCGGGTGCGGTGACGGCTCGCGGCGGTCCCTAGGATTGCCGCACCTCGCCGGTGTAGCTCAGTTGGTAGAGCGTTCCCCTTGTAAGGGAAATGTCGCGGGTTCGACTCCTGTCACCGGCTCTGTCGGGTCGCCGCCTAGGGTGACCCCGTGGCCCACGTCGAGGACTGGCCGGCGCTCGCCGAGCTCGCGGACCGGTGTGGGGTCTCCCGCGAGTACTGGGACTGGCAGGGCCACCACGTGCCCGTGACCGTCGACACCGTGCAGGCCCTGCTCGCCGCGCTCGACATCGACGCGAGCACCGAGGAGTCGGTCCGGGCAGCGCTCGCCGACCTCGACGAGGCGCCGTGGCGGCGGACGCTGCCGGCGGTCACGGTCGGCCGCGCGGGGCAACCGGTCGAGGTGCTCGTGCACGTGCCGGACGGCGACCCGCTCGCGCTCCAGGTCGTGACGGAGGGCGGGGAGGTGGTGGACGCGACCCAGGTCGAGCACTGGACGCCGCCGCGGGAGGTCGACGGCCGGCTTGTGGGCGAGGCCCGGTTCGTGCTGCCGTCCGACCTGCCGACCGGCTACCACCGGCTGCGCGCCACCAGCGGCGAGCGGACCCGGGAAGGGCTGCTGATCCTCGCGCCCGACCGGATCGACCTGCCCGACGACCTCGCGCACCAGGTGTGGGGGGTGATGACCCAGCTGTACTCCGTGCGCTCGCGTGCCTCGTGGGGCGTCGGCGACCTCGCCGACCTCGCGACGCAGGCCCGGTGGGCCGCGGGCCTGGGCGCCGACTTCGTGCTCGTCAACCCGCTCCACGCCGCGGAGCCGGTGCCGCCGGTGGAGGACTCGCCGTACCTCCCCACGTCGCGGCGCTACCTGAACCCGCTCTACCTGCGCGTCACCGACGTCCCCGAGCTCGCGTCGCTGCCGGAGCAGCAGCGCGCCGAGGTCGAGGCGTACGCCGCCGGCCCGTTCGACGACGAGGCGGGGCTGCTCGACCGGCAGGCGTCGTACGCCGCCAAGCTGGCCGCCCTCGACCTGGTCCATGCCGCCCCGCGCACGCCGGACCGGGAGCGGGCGTTCGAGGGGTTCCTCCGGGACCAGGGTCCCGAGCTGCACCAGTTCGCGATCTGGTGCGCGCTCGCCGAGCACCTCGCCGGCGGCGACTGGCCCGAGGACCTGCGCGACCCCGGCTCGCCCGAGGTGGCGGCCCTCGCGAAGCGGCTCGCGCACCGGGTGCGGTTCTTCGGCTGGCTGCAGTGGCTGTGCGACGAGCAGCTCGCCGCCGCCCAGCAGGCGGCGCTCGACGCGGGCATGTCGATCGGGCTGGTGACCGACCTCGCGGTCGGCGTCCATCCGGAGGGCGCGGAGGTCTGGACCCTCGGCCCCGCCCTGGCCCGCGGTGTGTCGGTGGGCGCGCCACCCGACGCGTTCAACCAGCGCGGGCAGGACTGGTCCCAGCCGCCGTGGCGGCCCGACGTCCTCGCCGAGCTGGGCTACGCGCCGTACCGCGCGGTGCTGCGGGCTGCGCTGCGGCACGCGGGCGGCGTGCGGATCGACCACGTCATGGGGCTGTTCCGGCTCTGGTGCATCCCGGAGGGCGCCGCGCCGGCCGAGGGCGCCTACCTCCGCTACGACCACGAGGCCCTCGTCTCGATCCTGCTGCTCGAGGCCGAGCGGGCGGGCGGGTTCGTCGTCGGCGAGGACCTCGGCGTGGTCGAGCCCTTCGTGCGCGACTACCTCGCCGGCCGCGGCGTGCTCGGCACGTCGATCCTGTGGTTCGAGAGCGACGACGGCGCACCCCGGCCGCCCGAGACGTGGCGCGAGCTGTGCCTCGCCTCGGTCACGACCCACGACCTGCCGCCCACGGCGGGCTACCTCGCGGGCGACCACGTCCGGCTGCGCGACTCGCTGGGGCTGCTGACGCGGCCGGTCGAGCAGGAGCTGCTCGCGTCGGCCCACGAGCAGGAGACGTTCCGGTCGCTGCTGCGCGAGCGGGGGCTGCTGTCGGAGGGTGCCGGCGAGGAGGAGACCGTCGCCGCACTGCACCGCCTGCTCGCCCGCGCGCCCAGCCGGCTGCTCGGGTGTGGCCCTCGCCGACCTCGTGGGCGACCGCCGGACGCAGAACCAGCCCGGCACCCACCAGGAGTACCCCAACTGGCGCGTGCCGCTGTCCGGGCCGGACGGCACCCCGCTCCTGCTCGAGGACCTCCCGGGCCTCGACCGCGCCGAGCGACTCGCGGAGCACCTGCCCACCACGCCCTAGGCTTCGGGGATGGCCCTGAGGATCGTCGCAAGCCGGCCCGATCCGGCGATCGTGACGCTGCCGTGGGCCCTCCCGCTCGAGGAGTGGGACGACGAGCACGTCGTGCCGCTCCCCCGCGGGCTGTCGCGCCACGTCGTGCGGATCGTGCGGCTTCGCGACCGGGTCTACGCGGTCAAGGAGACCCAAGAGGACATCGCGTTCCGCGAGTACCGGCTGCTGCGCGACCTGCAGCGGATGGGGCTGCCTGCGGTGGTCCCGCAGGCGGTGGTCACCGGCCGCGAGGACGAGGCCGACGAGGAGCTGCCCGCCGCGCTGCTCACCGAGCACCTGCGGTTCTCGCTGCCCTACCGCAGCCTGTTCTCCCACGGGCTGTCGGCCGACAGCCTGCCGTCGCTGATCGACGCCCTCGTGGTGCTGCTGGTCCGGCTCCACCTCGCGGAGTTCTACTGGGGCGACGTCTCGCTGTCCAACGTGCTGTTCCGCCGCAGCGCCGGCGGGTTCTCGGCCTACCTCGTCGACGCGGAGACCGGCGAGCTGCGGCCGCAGCTGTCGGGGTCGATGCGCGAGTACGACCTCACGGTCGGCTGCGAGAACGTCTTCGCCGAGCTGCTCGACCTCCAGGCCAGCGGGCAGCTCGACGACCAGGTCGAGGCGGCCGACGTGGTGGAGCTGATCCGCACCCGCTACGACGCGCTCTGGAGCGAGCTCACGAGGGAGGAGGAGTTCCCGGCCGGGGAGATGTGGCGGATCGAACAGCGGATCGAGCGCCTCAACGACCTCGGCTTCGACGTCGAGGAGCTCGACATCGTGACCGACTTCGACGGCGACCGGGTCGTGATCCAGCCGCGGGTGGTCGAGCTCGGCCACCACACCCGCGAGCTCCAGGGACTCACCGGGATGTACGCCGAGGACGCGCAGGCCCGCCGGATGCTCAACGACATCGCGTCGTACACGGCGGCGAAGGACCTCGGCCGCGAGGACCGGGCGCTGGTCGCGAACCGCTGGCTGACCGAGGTCTACGAGCCGTTGATGGCGATGGTGCCGGTCGACGCCCGCGGCAAGCTCGAGCCCGCCGAGCTGTTCCACGAGATCCTCGTGCACCGGTGGTACCTCTCCGAGCGGTCCGGCACCGAGGTGAGCATCCGCGACACCGCCCGCGACTACATCGCGACGGTGCTGACGACCAAGCCCGAGGAGGCGGTGGCCGCACCGGGGGCGCAGGCGGCACTCGACGAGGAGGAGTAGGGATCAGGGCACGACGGGGGGCACGACGGGGGGCACGCCCGGCTCCAGCGTGACGTACTCGCCGACCGCGAACGTGCCGTTGGTCTGCAGCGTCACCGACTGGACCGCGACCGGGAGGCCGTCGCGGTAGGTGATGAGCGAGACCATGGCGTCGCGGCGCGGCTTGCTGCCGATCGCGATCGCGTAGGCCGCACCGCCGGTCGTGCCGTTCGTGTAGCGGTAGCCCACCGCCCCGCCGACGGCACGGACCTCCTCCGGCCCGATCTTGACGTGCACGTGGCCGCCCACCACCAGGTCGACGCACCCACGCTCCAGGGCGTCGGCGGCCAGGTTGACGTCGTGGACGAGCAGCGTGTTGATCCGCTCCTCGGCGGCACACACCTCGTCGCTGAGGCGGTCGCCCACCTCGGAGAAGCTGAGACCGGTCTCGTCGCGCCAGCTGCCCAGCCCGCTCGACCGGGGGTCGGGCGCGCCGACGAGGGTGCCGCCGCCGGGACCCTCCTCCGTGGACCCGTCCAGCACCGTCCAGCCGAGCCCGCCGAGGTAGTCGGCGACGAACTCGCCCTCGTCGTGGTTGCCGGTCGCGACGAGCCTGTCGTAGCCGTCGAAGGCCTCGGACACGGAGTCGAGGCTGAACGCCTCCCACTTCTCGCCGGTCGAGGTGTCGTCGCCCGCGTTCAGCAGCACCGAGGCGCCGCCCCGGTCGCCGATCGCGCGGGCGACCCGGTCCATCCCGATGTTGTCGTGCCGGTCGGAGACGAGCAGCGCGACCGTCTCGCCCTCCTCGGGCTGTCGGAGCTCGAGCGCGCCGGCGGCCGCCGCGGCCTCGTCGTAGAACTCCTTGCTGCGCTCGTACGTCGACACGGCGCTCTCGATCAGGCGGCGCGAGTCGAACGCGCCCGGGTCGCTGCGGACCTCGACCGCGGCGAGCTGCGACGGCACCGGGACGGAGTTGCCGAGGTAGATCGGGAGCGCCACCCACGACCGGTCCTCGCCGATCGACTCCTCGTCGGCCTCCCACGGGTCCCACAGGAGGACCAGGGCGACCGTCGCCGCCGCCGCGACGGCCAGCCCGCGCCGGCTGGGCGCCGCCCGCCACACCTCCCCGCGGCGCGCGGGTCCGAGCAGCAGCCAGACCCCGACCGGCACGAGGCCGACGAGGACGCCGCGGACGGCCGCGTCCACCGCCATGTCACCCACCGCCGCCTCGACGCGGGCGACCGAGCCCGCGGGCTGGCCGGCGATCACGGCGTACCGCTCCACGAGCTCGCCCAGGGTGCCGGCGTTCGTCTTGCCGAGCGTGACGTCCACCCCGACCCGGCGGCCGGACTCGAGCCGGAGGTCGGGCAGCACCGGGCCGGTGTGGACGACCACGTGCCCGTCGAGGGTCGGCCGGATCACGGTGTCGTGGCCGGCCACCACCGCATCCCGCTCGGCGTTCAGGAAGAACCCGAGTCCCGACGCCACCGCGACCAGCACCCCGACCGTGGCCAGGCCGAGGCCACGGACGAGCGGGACGGCGGCGCGCCTCACCGTCCGGTCCGGGCCTGCGCGATCGCGTAGAGCGTCACCGACGCGGCCACGCCGGCGTTGAGGGACTCGAGGTCGTTCGCCATCGGGATCGACACCAGCTGGTCGCACGTCTCGGCGACCAACCGCGACAGGCCGCCGCCCTCGGCCCCGACGACCACCACGAGCGGTCCGTCGGCGAGTCCGTCGGGTGCGGTCAGCTCGGTGAGGGAGAGCTCGCCGTCGGCGGCCAGGCCGACGACCATGCAGCCCGCCTCCTGGTAGGCCTTCAGCTGGCGGGTCAGGTTCACGGTCTGGGCGACCGGGATCCGAGCCGCGGCGCCGGCGCTTGTCTTCCAGGCACTGGCCGTCATCGTCGCCGCCCGCCGCTCGGGGATCACCACGCCGTGCGCGCCGAAGCCGCTCGCGCTGCGGACGATCGCGCCGAGGTTGCGCGGGTCGGTGACCTGGTCGAGGACCACGATCAGCGGGGGCTCGCCCGTCGCCGCGGCCCTGCCGACCAGGTCGTCGGCGTGGGCGTACTCGTAGGCCGGGATCCGCGCCGCGAGTCCCTGGTGGACGGCGTTGCCCGTGAGCCGGTCGAGCTCGGCGCGCGTGACCTCGAGCAGGCTGGTGCCCTGCTCGGCGGCGATCTTGAACGCCTCGCGCAGCCGACTGTCGCGGTCGGCCCCCTCGGCGACGTACACGGCCGTCACCGGGACGCCCGCGCGCAGCGCCTCGACGACCGAGTTGCGGCCGGCCACCCACTCGGCGTCGGACACGGCCGGCCGCCGACGGGGCCGCGCCGACTGCGCCCGCTCGGCCTGCTGCTTCGCCTTGTAGAGCTTGTGGTTCGGGCGGTCCTTGGCCTTCGGCGTGGGGCCCTTGCCCTCGAGGCCGCGACGGACCCGACCGCCCGACCCGGCGGTCGGCTTCTTGCTGCTCTTGCGGATCGAGCCCTTGCGCTGCGAATTCCCTGGCATCTCTCACACGCTCCACTGGGGGCCGTCGGGGGTGTCCTCGATCTCGACGCCGGCGCCCTTGAGCCGGTCGCGGATCGCGTCGGCGCGCGCCCAGTCCTGGTCGGCGCGGGCCTGGGTGCGCTCCTCGAGCAGGCCGCGTACCAAGGCGTCGACGACGCCCGTGAGCCGGCCGTCGTCCGCGGCGAGGTCCCACGCCGGGTCGTAGGGGTCGACCCCGAGGACCGCGAGCATCGCCCGGACCGAGCCGACCGCGCCGCGCAGCGCGGTGGCGTCACCGCTGGTGAGCGACCTGTTGCCCTCCCGGACCACCTCGTGCACGGCGGCGAGCGCGGCCGGGGTCCCGAGGTCGTCGTCCATGGCCGTCACGAACTCGGCGCACGGCATGCCGGGGTCGGGCAGGTCGCCGAGGTGGGCGACCGCCCGCTGGAGGAACGCCTCGAGCCGGCGGAACGAGACCGCCGTCTCGTCGAGTGCCTCGAACGAGAACTCGACGGTGGACCGGTAGTGGGCGCTGACCATGTAGTAGCGCAGCTCGATCCCGCGCACCCGCGCCAGCACGTTCGGCACGAGCAGCGAGTTGCCGAGCGACTTGCTCATCTTCTCGCCGGCGGTCGTGATCCACGCGTTGTGGAGCCAGTACGACGCGAACCGGTCGCCCGCGGCTCGCGACTGCGCCTGCTCGTTCTCGTGGTGGGGGAACCGCAGGTCGACTCCGCCGCCGTGGATGTCGAAGGCCGCGCCGAGGTACTTGCGTGCCATCGCCGAGCACTCGATGTGCCAGCCGGGCCGACCCGGGCCGTAGGGCGAGGGCCAGGCCGCCGTCTCCGGCTCGCTCTCCTTCTTGTGTCCCTTCCACAGCGCGAAGTCGCGCGGGTCGCGCTTGCCGCGCGGGTCGGCGTCGCCCGCCGGCTCCATGTCGTCGAGCCGCTGCCGGGTCAGCTCGCCGTACGCCGGCCAGGAGCGGACGTCGAAGTAGACGTCGCCCGAGCCGTCCTCGGCGGCGTATGCGTGGCCCTTGGCGACCAGCCGGCCGATCAGCTCCAGGATCTCCGGGACGTGGCCGGTTGCGCCGGGCTCGTAGGTGGGCCGTTGCACGTTGATCGCGGCGAGCGCCGCGTCGAGCTCGTGGTGCATCTGCTGCGCCAGCTCGTACCAGTGCAGGCCCCGTTCGGCGGCCTTCGCGAGGATCTTGTCGTCGATGTCGGTGACGTTGCGGATGAACTCGACCCGGTAGCCCTGATGGGTCAGCCAGCGCCGCAGCACGTCGAAGTTGACGGCCGACCGGACGTGACCCACGTGCGGCTCCGACTGCACCGTCAGCCCGCAGACGTAGATGCCCGCCGTGCCCGCCTCGAGCGGGACGAAGTCGCGGACGTCGCGGGTCGCGGTGTCGTAGAGGCGCAGGGTCACCGGGCGATTCTACGGGCGGGACCCGGAATCCCCCGATCCGCGGAGTCTGTGGCTCGTGGGACAGGAGTGAACAGCCGGCGTACCCTCGACAGGTGCTCCCCCGCCTCGCTCGTCGTCTCGCGCTCCCCCTCCTCGCCCTCGCCCTGGTCGTCCCGGGGCCGGCCGCGACCTCCGCCGGCGCGCCCGCGCCGGAACGCCGGATCCAGTACGCCGAGTGGCGGGCCTCGACCCTGGCCGACGGGACGTTCGTGGGGACCGTGCTGCGCAAGGCCAGGGTCCGGATCGGGAGACCGGTCGCGACCAGGCACTACGGCGGCACCACGTACGACGTCGGCCGGTGGGTGTCGCCCTGGCACCGGCCCGGGTTCGGTCTCACGGAGCTGATCGCCTCGTGGCAGGCGACCACGCCCGGCAACAGCTGGGTCGAGGTCCAGGTGCGCGGTCGGACCGCCCAGGGCAGGCGGTCGAGCTGGGACACGCTGGGCCGCTGGGCGGCCGGTGACCGGCACGTCCGTCGTACCTCCGTCGGCGGACAGGGCGACGACCTGGGCGGCGTGGCCGTCGACACCTGGCAGGTGCCCGGCGGCGTGCGCGCGTGGCAGCTGCGGGTCAACCTGATGCGCGCGGGGAAGGCCGGACCGACGGTGCGGGCGCTCGGCGCGATGGCGTCGCGGCTCCCCGACGTCGACGCGGTGGCGACCTCCCGGCCGGGTGTCGCGAGCGGACCCGACCACGTCGTGCTCGACGTCCCCCGCTCCTCCCAGATGGTGCACTCCGGCCACTACCCGGCGTGGGGCGGCGGCGGCCAGGCCTGGTGCTCGCCGACGTCGCTGTCGATGGTGCTCGGCTACTACGACGCCCTGCCCCCGCGATCGGCGTACGCCTGGGTCCCCGACGGCCACCCGCAGCCGTGGGTCGACCACGCGGCGCGGATGACGTTCGACGCGGACTACGACGGCACCGGGAACTGGCCGTTCAACACCGCGTACGCCGCGAGCCGGCTCGGTCCGGGTGCGCGCGCGTACGTCACGCGGCTGCGCAGCCTGCGGCAGGCGGAGCGGTACGTCGCGAACGGGACGCCACTGGTCGCCTCGATCTCGTTCGGCCGCGGCGAGCTCGACGGCGCCCCGATCTCCTCGACCAACGGCCACCTGCTCGTGATCGCCGGGTTCACGCGGTCGGGGGACGTCGTGGTCAACGACCCGGCGGCCCGGCAGCGCAGCGGCGTGCGGCGGACCTACGACCGGGGGCAGTTCGAGGACGCCTGGCTCCCGACGTCCGGCGGGGTCGTCTACGTCCTCACCCACGACGACGCCTGAGGCGACCGCTCAGTCGCCCGTGGCGCTGAACTCGACCTCGTGCCACCCGGTCGCCCCGTCGGGCACCACGCCACGCTCGAACGACGTCTGGACCTCGCCGTCGGCACTGGTCGCCCGCACCCGCAGCACGTGGTCGCCGGGCGCGACCCTGATCGTGCCCGCCCACTGCACCCAGGTGTCGGTGGTCGGAGCCTCGCCCAGCAGCGCCGGCTCGAAGTCGCCGCCGTCCAGGCTGATGTCGACGCCGCGGATCCCGACCTGCTGCTGCCAGGCGACCCCGCCGACCCGGACCTCGCCGGCCGTCACCTCGGTCCCGGACCGGGGGACGTCGATCCGCGAGGCGAGCCGGACCGGCGCCTGCTCCGACCACCCCTTCCCCGTCCAGTAGGCCTCGATCCGGTCGAACCGGGTGACCTCGATGTCCACCACCCACTTGCACGCCGAGACGAACCCGTAGAGGCCAGGGACGATGGTGCGGACGGGGAAGCCGTGCTCGACCGGCAGCGGGCGGCCGTTCATGGCGATCGCCAGCATGGCGTCGCGGCTGTCGGTGAGGGCGGTGAGCGGCGTACCGCAGGTCCAGCCGTCGTCGGACGTCTGCAGCACGCAGTCGGCGTCGTTGCTGACGCCCAGCTCGCCGAGCAGGCTGGCCAGCCGCACCCCGCTCCACCAGGCGTTGCCGATCAGCTCGCCGCCGACCGGGTTGGACACGCAGTTGAGCGTCACCCAGGCCTCGGTCCGCTCGCGGTCGAGGAGGTCCTGGAAGGTCAGCGTCACCTCGCGATCCACCAGGCCGTGGATCCGCAGCCGCCACTCCTCCGGCTCGATCGTCGGCAGCGCGATCGCGGTGTGGATCAGGTAGAAGTCGTCGGGGGACGTCACCCACGGCGCGACGCCGTCGAGGCCCAGGCTCGTCGTGGGCGGCACCTTCGGCTCCGTGACGCCTGTGAGCCGCAGCAGCCGGCGGCTCTCCTCCACCCGGCGCCGGCTGCCGCCCCAGGCCCGCCCCAGCACGCCGAGCCCGAGCGACACCGCGGCGACCCCGACGGCGCCCAGCAGGAAGCCGCGGCGCGACCCGGCCGGCTCCGCCTCCTCCGGGTCCGGCCGCGGCCGGCCGATCCGACCCGTCAACGCGTTGAGCACGAGCAGCCAGGTGATGAACCCGATCGCCACGGGGAGGTACGACGTGGTCGACGGCGGCGGCTCCTGGACCGCGGTCGCGGCCACGCCCACTGCCGCGAGCAGCCCGAACACCACGACCGGCGCCCACCAGTGCCGCTCCGCGAGCCGCCCTGCCCAGGCGAGGAGCAGCGCCATCAGCACCAATATCCCGGCCACCAGCACCGGCTTGTCGTTGAAGCCGAGCACCCCGATCGCCCGCTCGACGACCTCGCCCGGGGTCAGCCGGATCACCAGCTCCGCCACGGCCACCACCGGCGAGGTCCGGACGGACATCACGTTCGCCGTCGCGTAGCTGGTGGCCAGCCCGGCGGCGCCGGCGACCAGGCCCGCCAGCGGCCACGCGTAGCGGTGCGTGCTCATGGCGCCATTCTCCCTCAGGCATGATCAGTTCGTGCAGACCGAGTCCCGCCCGCCCACCCGCGTCGGTATCGGCACCGATGTCCACCGGTTCGTCGACGGCGCACCCCTGCACCTCGCGGGGCTCAGCTGGCCGCACGAGCCACAGGGCCTCGACGGCCACTCCGACGCCGACGTGGCCGCTCACGCGGCGTGCGACGCGCTGCTCTCGGCCGCCGGGCTCGGCGACCTCGGCAGCAACTTCGGGACCTCGGACCCGCGCTGGGCGGGCGCGTCGGGGGTCGCGCTGCTGACCGAGACCGCGCACCGGGTCCGGGAGGCCGGCTACGAGATCGCCAACGTCGCGGTCCAGGTGATCGGCAACCGGCCCCGGCTCGGACCGCGCCGGGCCGAGGCCGAGGCCGCGCTCGGCGACGCGGTCGGGGCACCCGTGTCGGTGTCCGCCACGACCACCGACGGGCTGGGCCTGACCGGCCGCGGTGAGGGGATCGCGGCGATCGCGACCGCCCTGCTGCACGGCTGACCGAGCGGCGCCGGGCTCAGCCGTGGCGGCGGTGGCCGACCTCGACCATGCCGTCGGTCACCCGCACGTCGTACACCGAGACGGCGACGGCCGGGTCCTCGAGGCAGCGGCCGGTGCTGAGGTCGAAGGCGTGACCGTGCCGCGGGGACGCCACGTACGTCACGTCCCCGCGGCGCCCGACGATCCCCCTGGCCAGTCCGCTCGCGTGCTCGAACGGGTCGTGGTTGCTCACGGCGTGCACCTGGTCGTCGGCGGTCCTGAACAGTGCGACTGCCTGGCCGTGGACCAACGCGGCCGCCCCCCGCGCGACCTCGAGGTCCTCGACCCGGCACACCGGCCGGAACCCTGTCTGGTCCTGGGCGGCGTCCGAGGTCACCCGGTGGACGCTAGGCCCGGCACGTTTCGCGCGCCGCCGTACCGGTGTTTCCGCCATGTGACGCCGAGTCGTGCCTGGATTCGCGACGAGTCGTGCCTGGTTCGCGTCGAGTCGTGGCTCGTTCGCGTCGCATCGCGGGCGCCACGCGGCGAGCGGCCACGGACGTGCGACGCGCCCCGGTCCGAGGGACCGGGGCGCGTCGTCAGTGCTTCAGTGCGCTGCGTGAGCCAGGCTCAGGACGCCAGCACCTCGTCGAGGATGGCCTCGGCCTTGTCCTCGTTGGTGTGCTCGGCCAGCGCCAGCTCCGAGACCAGGATCTGCCGGGCCTTGGCGAGCATCCGCTTCTCGCCGGCCGACAGGCCACGGTCGCGCTCCCGGCGCCACAGGTCGCGGACGACCTCGGACACCTTCATGACGTCGCCGCTGTGGAGCTTCTCGAGGTTGGCCTTGTAGCGGCGCGACCAGTTGGTCGGCTCCTCGACGTGGGCGGCCCGGAGGACGTCGAACACGCGGTCGAGGCCCTCCTTGTCGACGACGTCCCTGACACCTACGAGATCGAGGTTGCACGCAGGTACGCGGACCACGAGGTCCTGCTGCGCGACGATCCTCAGAACGAGGTACTGCCGGTCCTCTCCCTTGATCTTCCGCATCTCGATGTCCTCGATGACTGCGGCTCCGTGATTCGGATAGACAACCGTTTCGCCGACGGTGAAACTCATATGTGAAGTACCCCTTTCCAGGGGACTATCGTAACACGGCGCCGGTTGTGCTCCCGACGCGTTTGTGCAGGTCAGGACGGCATTGAGGGCTTGACAGAACGCCACCTCGTGTGGTGGAGCGGGCGCGCGTGCCCGCGGCTTCCTGGACGTCCGTGACCCCTCGCGCGCCGGTGGTCGATACTGCGGGCATGGCCCGCAGCAGCTCGGACGGCCCGGCCGTCGACGGTCGCACGGACCCGCCCCCGGGCGGGCTCAGGTCGTGGCGCCGGTGGACGCCGGTGCTGCTCCTGCAGGCGTCGCACCCGAGGCTCGGCCTGGTCAGCGCGGTGGCCCTCGCCGGTGCCGCCGCCCTCAGCGGCCGGGCCACCCGCGAGGTCGGTGTCGTGCTGGTCACGGTGCTGGTCGGGCAGGCGATCCTCGGCTGGCACAACGACCTTGTCGACCGCCACCGGGACGTCGAGGACGAGCGCCGCGACAAGCCGGTCGCCGACGGCCGGCTGGCCGCCGGTGACGTCGGCTTCGCGATCGCGTGCGCCGCGCTGGTGCTGGTGCCGTTGGCCGTCTCGCACGGACTCTGGGCCGGCGTCGCCTACCTGGCGTCCGTGGCGATCGGGTTGCTCGGCAACCTGGTCCTCCGGCACGGCTGGCTCTCGTGGCTGCCGTGGGCCACGGCGTACGCGCTGTACCCGGCGTTCCTCGCGTACGGCGGCTGGGCCGGCGACGGCAGCACCGCTCCGCCCGAGATCGCCGTCACCGCACTGGCGGCACTGCTGGGGGTCTGCGTCCACGTCCTCGTGTCGCTCCCGGGCCTGGTGCGCGACCACCAGCACGGGGTCCGGCACCTCCCGATGCGGATCGGGTTGCGGATCGGCGCGGCCAGGGCGTTGTGGTCGACGATCGTGGTGATGACGCTGGTCCTGGTGGGCCTGCTGGCCGCAGGATCGCAGGTCGGCCTGCGACAGTGAGCGCGGCGCGGGCCGCTAGCATGCGAGCCATGCAGAAGACCCGACGCTCCTGGGCGCTGGTGGCAGGTGCGCTGCTGCTGGCGGCGCCGCTGTCCTCGTGCGGCTTCGACAAGGCCACCCAGCGGGAGTACACGCCGGCCGCCGGCGCCAACAACCGCGATGCGTCGATCGACGTGCTCGGCGCGGTGATCGTGTCGGCCGAGGAGGGGTCGGGCACGTTCGTCGCGACGTTCGTCAACAACGACGTGTCCGAGGACGCCACGGTCGAGGCGGTGACTCCCGGCGTCGACACCGCCCAGATCCCCGACTTCTCCCCGATCACGGTCGATCCGGGCGGTCTCGTCTACCTCGGCGCCGAGGGCGAGGAGGGCGTCGCCGTGGAGGGCGAGTTCGGCGCCGGGGGCATGGTGCCGATGACGTTCGAGCTCTCCGGCGGGCAGGTCGTCCAGATGACCGTGCCCGTGGTGTCCAACTGCCACGAGTTCGAGGGCCTCGACGGGACCGGCGGGGAGTGCGAGATCGCCGAGCCCGAGGGCGAGCACTGATGACCCACACGCTGATCCTGCTGCGGCACGGCGAGAGCGAGTGGAACGCGAAGAACCTCTTCACCGGCTGGGTCGACGTCGACCTCACCGAGAAGGGCCGCGCGGAGGCGGTGAGCGGCGGCGAGCAGCTGCGCGAGGCCGGGCTGCTGCCGGACGTCGTCCACACCTCGCTGCAGCGGCGGGCGATCAGCACCGCCCACCTGGCGCTCGACGCGGCCGACCGCCACTGGATCCCCGTCCGACGCTCCTGGCGGCTCAACGAGCGCCACTACGGCGCGCTGCAGGGCAAGGACAAGAAGCAGACCCTCGAGGAGTACGGCGAGGAGCAGTTCATGACCTGGCGGCGCTCGTTCGACGTACCGCCGCCGCCGCTGCCCGACGACGACGAGTGGTCCCAGGCCGGCGACCCGCGCTACGCCGACCTCGGCGACGACCTCCCCCGCACCGAGTGCCTCAAGGACGTCATCGTCCGGATGCTCCCCCACTGGGAGTCGTCGGTGGTGCCCGACCTCGAGGCGGGTCTGACCGTGCTCGTCGCGGCCCACGGCAACAGCCTGCGCGGCATCGTGAAGCACCTCGACGGGATCAGCGACGACGACATCGCCGGCCTCAACATCCCCACCGGGATGCCGCTCGTCTACCGGCTCGACGACTCGTTGCTCGCCGACGGTCGCGGCGGGCGAGTACCTCGACCCCGAGGCGGCCGAAGCGGCCGCCGCCGCCGTCGCCAACCAGGGTCGCTGACCGACCGTCCTCAGCGCGTCGGGTGCGGGCGCCGCAGCAGCCGCGGCAGCCGGCGCAGCACCCGGCGCGCGGTCGTCGGCCGCCAGCACGTCCCCCGGGTTGTAGATCGTGCACCGCTGCAGCGACAGGCAGCCGCAGCCGATGCAGGAGTCGAGGCCGTCGCGCAGCGCCTCCAGCGCCGCGATCTGCTCGTCCAGCCGGCCGCGCCAGTGCCGGCTGATCCGGCTCCAGTCCGCCTTGGTGGGCGTGCGCCCCGCCGGCAACCCGTCGAGCTCCTCGCGGATCTCGTGCAACGTCAGGCCGACGTTCGCGGCCGCCCGGATGAAGGCCAGCCGCCGAAGCGCGCTCCGTTCGAACATCCGACGTCCGCCCGACGACCTGGTGGCGTGCACCAGTCCCTCGGCCTCGTAGTAGCGAAGTGCCGAGGCGGCGAAACCGCTGCGCTCGACGACCTCCCCCATCGACAGTAGGTCGTGCTTGTCCACGGACTCCTCCTTGAACTCAAGTTAACTTGAACTTGAACAATGGCAGTCATGACGAACGAACTCAAGCCAGGCACCTCTTCCCGCACCCCCGTCGCCCTGGTCACGGGCGGTTCGGAAGGGCTCGGGCTCGAGCTCGTCCGGGTCCTGACCGAGCGAGGGTGGACCGCCGTGACCGACGCCCGCGGCGCCGACCGGCTGCACCGGCAACCTCGGGGAGCTCCGCTTCCGCGAGCGGGTCCGGGCGATCGTCGGCGATGTCGCCGACGCGGCCCACCGGTCCGCTCTCCGGGCAGAGGTCGACGCGGCCGGAGGGCTCGACCTCCTCGTGCTGAACGCGAGCACGCTCGGGCCGTTGCCCATGCGACCGCTGCGCGAGCTCACCGCCACCGAGCTCGGCGAGACGATCCGCGGCACCGCCGGTGCGAACGCGGCGCTCATGATCGAGCTCGCCGAGCCGTTGCTCGCACGCGACGGAGTGGTGGTGGGAATCTCCTCCGACGCGGCGGTCGAGCACTACGAGACCTGGGGGCCGTACGGCGCGGCCAAGGCGGCCCTCGACCACCTGGTGCAGACGTTCGGCGCCGAGACCGGCCTCGCGGCGTACGCCGTGGACCCCGGCGACATGCGGACCCGGATGCACCAGGACGCGTTCCCGGGCGAGGACATCTCCGACCGGCCGTTGCCCGAGACGGTCGCGCCGCGGCTGCTCGCCCTCGTCGAGCGGCGACCTCCCACGGGCCGCTACCGGGCCGCGGACGTCGAGCCGGCGCGGGCGGAGGTGCCCGCATGACGACGCTGACGCTGCGGCCCACCACGACGTTCACGGCACCGGCCACCGCCTTCGCCGCGGCGCCGGCGGAGGCACGCGGGCTCCGCCGCGACGACGTGCGCCTGCTGGTCGGCGACCCGGACGGGGTGCGGCACGCCCGGTTCGCCGACCTGCCCGACCACCTGCGGCCGGGTGACCTGCTCGTCGTCAACAACTCGGCGACCGTCGCGGGCCAGCTGGACGCGCGGTGGGAGCATGCCGGCACGACCACCCCGGTGGTGCTGCACGCCGGCTCCCGGTTGGACGACCTCAGCCGCGTGGTCGAGCTGCGGACCGCGCCGGACGCCGCCCGGTCCGTGCTCGACGCGTCCCCCGGCGACCGGGTCCGTGCGGGGTCGTTCGCGCTGACGCTGGTCGCGCCCTACCCGGCCGGCGACTCCTCACCGACCGGGTCGGGCAACCGGCTGTGGCGGGCCCGGGTGGAGGGCGACCTCGCCGGCGCCCTCCGCCGCACCGGCCGGCCGATCAGCTACGGCTACCTCGACGGCCGCTTCCCGCTCTCGGCGTACCAGTCCGTCTTCGGCACCGAGCCGGGAAGCGCGGAGATGCCGTCGGCGGGCCGGCCGTTCACGCACGAGGTCGTCACCGGGCTGGTCGCACGCGGCATCGGGGTGGCGCCGATCACGCTGCACACCGGCTTCTCCTCGCAGGAGGCGGGCGAGGCGCCGCAGCCGGAGTGGTACGACGTGCCAGTCGCGACCGCCAGGCTCGCGACCGCGACCCGCGCGGCCGGCGGTCGGGTGGTCGCGGTCGGCACCACCGTCACCCGCGCGCTCGAGTCGGCCGTCGACGGGGACCGGGTGGTCGCCCGACGGGGGTGGACGGAGCGGGTCGTGACGCCGGCGGACCCGCCGCGGGTGGTGGACGGGCTGGTCACCGGGTGGCACGACCCGGGCGCCTCGCACCTGCTGCTGGTCGAGGCGGTCGCCGGACCCGACCTCACCCAGGCGGCGTACGACGCCGCGACGGCCGCGGGCTACCTCTGGCACGAGTTCGGCGACGCGGCGCTGCTGCTGCGCCGCTGAGCGGGGACGCGGGAGGCTCAGGCGTCGACCGGCTGCTGGCCGGTGACCACGAAGACGATCCGGTTGGCGACCGACACCGCGTGGTCGGCGATCCGCTCGTAGTAGCGCCCGAGCAGCGCCAGGTCGACCGCCGCCTCGACCCCGTGGGCCCAGTCGTCGGACAGCAGCTCGCGGAAGCTCTGGCGGCGCAGCCGGTCCATCACCTCGTCGTCGCGACCGAGCGCGATCGCGGCCTCGACGTCCTTGCTCGTGATGATCTGCGAGACCCGGGCGACCATGTCGCGCGCCACCTCCGCCATCTGCGACATCGTCGGCCGGACCTGCTCGGGCACGGCTCGGCCGGGGACCCGGAGCCGGGCGATCTTCGCGACGTGGACCGACAGGTCGCCCATCCGCTCCAGCTCGCTCACCATCCGCAGCGCGGACACCACGACCCGGAGGTCGCCCGCGACCGGCTGCTGCAGCGACAGCAGCGTGAAGCAGGTCTCCTCGACCCGCTCGCGGGCGGCGTCGATGTCTGCGTCGGAGCTGATCACGCGCTCGGCCACCTGGGCGTCGCCCTCGAGCAGCGCCTGGCTCGCGAGCGCCACCGCGGTCTCGACGCTGCGGCAGATGCCGGCGAGATCCTCGAACACGGAGTCGAGCTGGTCATGGAAGGCCTCACGCATGACCGACACCGTAGGCAGGGCAGGTGACAGGACGGGGCGGACGCGTGAACGGGCGGTGAACAGTCGACGGCGGTCCGTCCTTGGTCGCATTCCCCGGTGAACGGCTGCGTACCCTGGGAGCGTGGACGGGACGACCCAGGCGCTGCTCGCCGCGTTGCTCATCGCGGGTGTCGCCGGGGCGGCCGTGTTCGCGTGGGCCCTGAGCGACCGGCTCCAGCGCACCCCGCCGCCGGTCGAGGAGCCCGTCCTCCCACCTGGGGTCGCCACCGTGCTCTCCGTGCTCCGCAGCAGCGCGGTCGTGCTCGGCGAGGACGACGTCGTCGTCAAGGCCAGCGCGCCGGCGTACTCCCTCGGGCTGGTGAAGGGCCACGCGCTGGTGTCGACCGAGCTGGCCGCGCTCGTCGAGCAGGTACGCCGCGACGGGACGATCCGCGAGACCGAGCTCCTGATGAGCCGGCCCGACGGCCTGTCACCGCGCCACGTCACCGCGCGCGTGGCCCCGCTCAGCTCGCGGCTGGTGCTCGCGCTGGTCGAGGACCGGACGCGGGAGCGCCAGGTCGAGGCGGTCCGGCGCGACTTCGTCGCCAACGTGAGCCACGAGCTGAAGACGCCGGTCGGCGCGATCCGGTTGCTCGCCGAGGCGGTGCACGACGCGGCCGAGGACCCGGAAGCGGTGCAGCGGTTCAGCGGCCGGATGATCACCGAGTCCGAGCGGCTCACCCGGCTGGTCCAGCAGATCATCGAGCTGTCGCGGCTCCAGGCCGACGACCCGATCGACACCCCGCTGCCGGTCCAGGTCGACGAGGTCGTCAAGACCGCCGTCGACACCAGCGCGATCGACGCCGACGCCGCCCGGATCTCGGTCGTGAGCGGCGGCGCACCAGGCCTGGAGGTCATCGGCAACGCCGAGCAGATCACCGCCGCGGTCGCCAACCTGGTCGCCAACGCGATCGCCTACTCCGGCGAGGGGTCGACGGTCCTGGTGTCGACCACGGCCCTGCCCGAGAGCGTCGAGATCTCCGTGGTCGACCAGGGGATCGGCATCCCCGAGCACGAGGTCGGCCGGATCTTCGAGCGCTTCTACCGGGTCGACCCGGCCCGGCACCGCTCCACCGGCGGCACCGGCCTCGGGCTCTCGATCGTCAAGCACGTCGCGGCCACCCACGGCGGCGACATCAGCGTCTGGTCCGTGGAGGGGCAAGGATCGACGTTCACCCTCACCCTGCCCCGCAGGAAGCAGGAGACAGACCGGTGACCCGGGTACTCGTCGTCGAGGACGAGGAGAGCTACAGCGATGCGCTCTCCTACATGCTGCGCAAGGAGGGGTTCGAGGTCGCGATCGCGACCAACGGCCACGACGCGCTGACCGAGTTCGAGCGCAACGGCGCCGACATCGTGCTGCTCGACCTGATGCTCCCCGGCATCCCCGGCACCGAGGTCTGCCGGCAGATCCGGGCGACGTCGAGCGTGCCCGTGATCATGGTGTCGGCCAAGGACGACGAGGTCGACAAGGTGGTCGGCCTGGAGCTCGGCGCCGACGACTACGTCACCAAGCCCTACTCGCCGCGCGAGCTCGTGGCGCGGGTCCGGGCCGTGCTGCGCCGCGGGGCGGAGCCCGACCACGCGCCGGCCGCGCTCGAGGCCGGCCCGGTCCGGATGGACGTCGAGCGGCACGTGGTGACCGTGAACGGCGAGCAGCAGCGGCTCCCGCTCAAGGAGTTCGAGCTGCTCGAGATGTTCCTCCGGAACGCCGGGCGGGTGCTCACCCGCGGTCAGCTGATCGACCGGGTGTGGGGGTCCGACTACGTCGGCGACACCAAGACCCTCGACGTCCACGTGAAGCGGCTGCGCGCCAAGCTGGAGCCGAACCCCTCCGAGCCGCGCCTGCTCGTGACCGTGCGCGGGCTCGGGTACAAGCTCGACCTGTGATCCCGGCCGCGCCACGGACTGGCGGGATGTCGCCGTGCCCCGTCCGAAAACCGCGCGACCGGGGTGGGCGGTGGTTCCTAGGCTGTGACGGTGAGCGACCCGACCAGGACCCCGCCCAGCTGGCTGCCGCTGGCCGCCGTCGGCACCACGCTCGTCTTCTGGGCCTCGGCGTTCGTGGCGATCCGCTATCTCGGAGACGCGTTCTCGCCCGGACCGCTCTCGCTCGGCCGGCTGGTGGTCGGCTCGATCTGCCTCGGCATCGCCGCCCTGGCCGGCGGCGTACCCCGCCCGACCGCCGCCCAGTGGCGCTCGATCGCGGTGATCGGGGTGCTGTGGTTCGGCGTCTACAACGTCGCCCTCAACGAGGGCGAGCAGCGGGTCGACGCCGGTACCGCCGCGATGCTCATCCAGGTGTCGCCGATCCTGATCGCGGTGCTCGCGGCGGTCTTCCTCGACGAGCGGTTCACGCGCACCCTCGTGATCGGCCTGGCTCTCGCGTTCGGCGGGGTGGCGCTGATCGCGGTCGCGACGTCGCCGGGCGGCGACCGCGACGTCATCGGCGTCGCGCTGTGCCTGGTGTCCGCGGCCGTGTACGCCGTGAGCCTGGTGCTCCAGAAGCCGCTGGTCGCCAGCCTGCGCAGCCTGCACGTCACCTGGCTCGCCTGCTCGATCGGCATGGTCGCGTGCCTCCCGTTCGCGGGCTCGCTGTGGTCGGAGCTGCAGGACGCGCCCGCCACCTCGGTGTGGTGGCTCGTCTACCTCGGCGTCTTCCCGACCGCGATCGCGTTCACGACGTACGCCTACGCGCTGCGCCACATGAGCGCCAGCAACCTCGGCGTCACGACGTACCTCGTCCCGCCGATCACGATCGTCATGGGACTCGTCTTCCTCGGCGAGGCACCGGCGTCCATGGCGTACGTCGGAGGGGCGCTGGCCCTGGTCGGCGTGGCGGTCGCGCGGCGCCGTCCGAAGTCGGCCTCGGGCGTGCCCCTCGAGCCGGTCGTGGCGCCACCCCATCCTCAGGAACCGCCCGCCCGGGCCGTCACTCGTCCGTGACCCCGAGCCAGCCGCGGAACGCGTCGAGGTTGCGGGTCGACTCGCCGCGCGACACCCGCCACTCCCACTCCTTGCGGATGGCGGTCCCGAACCCGAGCTCGAGGATCGTGTTGAACGACTCGTCGGCGTAGGTCAGGACCGAGCCGAGCAGCCGGTCGATCTCGTCGGGGCTGACCATGGCCAGCGGCAGCCGGGCGTCGAGGTAGATGTCCCCGAGCGGGTCGATCCCGAACGCCACGGCGTACATCCGGAGGTTGCGCTGGAGCAGCCAGCGATAGACCACCTCGTGGTCCTCGTCCGGTCGGCGGCAGACGAACGCGTGCACCCCGAGCGCGTGCGGTCCGACGTCGAGCCGGACCGGCACCTGGAGCTTGCGCTCTCCTGGCATGGTCACCGTGAAGACGCCGTCGGCGATCTCCTCGTGCTCGAGCTCCGCGTCCGCGAGGTACTCCCGCAGCACCGCGGCCGCGCTGGCCCGTTCCGTCACACCCACGCGGCCATGGTCTCGCGTGCCCGGTGGTAGACGTCCAGGGTGGCGTCCGCGGTGCGTTCCCACGAGAACGACCCGGCGTGCTCGAGGGCGCCGGCGGCCAGCCGGTCGCGCAGCGCGTCGTCGTCGATGATGCGCTGCAGCGCGCCCGCCCAGGAGCCGGCGTCGTGGCCGTCGACCAGCAGGCCGGAGACCTCGTCGCGCACCACCGTGGTGAGCCCGCCGACGGCCGCGGCGACGACCGGCGTCCCGCAGGCCTGGGCCTCGACGGCGACCAGGCCGAACGACTCGTTGTAGGACGGCACGGCGACCAGGTCGGCCGCGGCGCACCAGCGGCTGAGGTCCGGCTGGGTCACCGGCGGCACGAACCGCACGACGCCGTCGAGCCCGAGCGCGCCCGCCAGGTCCGCCAGCGACTCGGGGTGGTCGAGGCCCGAGCCGGACGGCCCGCCAACGACCGGGACGACCAGCCGGGAGCGCAGTCCGGGATCACGTGCGAGCAGCTCCGCGACCGCGCGGAGCAGCACGTCGGGCGCCTTCAACGGCTGGATCCGGCCCGCGAACAGCAGGACGTGGGCATCCTCGGGCAGGCCCAGCTCGCGGCGGGTGGCGCGCCGGTCGTGCGGCCGGAACACGTCCAGGTCGACGCCGGGGTGCACGACCTCCACCCGGCCGGGGTCGGCGCCGTACAGCTCGACGAGCTGGGCGGCCTCCAGGTCGGTGTTGGCGAGCAACATGTCGGCGGCCTCGACCACCTGCTCCTCGCCGATGATGCGGCCCTCCGGCTCGGGGGTGTCCCCCTCGGCGAGCGCGTCGTTCTTGACCTTGGCCATGGTGTGCATCGAGTGCACGAGCGGGACGCCCCACCGGTCGCGTGCCAGGGCCCCGACCTGGCCCGACAGCCAGTAGTGGCTGTGCACCGCGTCGTAGTGGCCGAGTGGCTGCAACGCCTCCGCACGCAGCACCTCGCGCGCGAACACGCAGAGCTGGCCGGGCAGCTCGCTCTTCCTCAGGCCCTCGAACGGGCCGGCGGTGATGTGCCGGACCGTGACCCCGTCACCGGCGGGCGCGAGCTGCGGGAGCTCCGAGGTGGTGGCCCGCGTGAAGATGTCGACCTCGATACCGCGCCGGGCGAGCCGCTTGGACAGCTCCAGCACGTAGACGTTCATGCCGCCGGCATCACCCGTGCCCGGCTGGTCGAGCGGTGAGGTGTGCAGGCTGATCATCGCCACCCGCTGCAGCCCGTCCACGCCGTCTCCTGCCGTTCGACCCGGTGGTTCTTCCGACCCGGTGCTCCGAAGGGTCACAACCACGCCCGGACGGCGTTCATTCCACCCGGCGTGCGGCGGCCGGCGGCGGGCCGGTCAGCGGGCGTGGGAGCCGTGGCTGCGCCGCGGCGGTGGCTCCGTGCCCGCGGCGTGCCTGCGGGCGAGGACGAACAGCGCCAGGGACCCGACCATCGCGACCGCCCCCAGCACCCCGTCGAACGCGACGGCGTCGTCGTCGCCCTTCACCACGGCGTACACCGACCAGACGAGCAGCGGTAGCGCCACCGCGACGATCAGACGCAGCCAGAGCGCACCCCGGCTGACGAGGCCGACGCCGGCGCAGACCAGAGCCAGGCCGAGGAGGCCCAGGCCGAGCCAGTGGGCGGTGTCGGACCACGTCGGTGGGCTGCCTGCCAGGTCCGCCCCCCACCGTGCCACCCAGCAGCCACCACCGAGCAGGCCGGTGACCAGCGCGACGACACGCAGGCTCATGCACAGCTCCTGTCGGGTGGGACGCCCGATTGTGCCAAAGGGCAGAATCGCGCCCATGAGCGTACCCCGCACCGCCGTCGTCACCGGAGCGAGCAGCGGCATCGGCGCCGCCACCGCCCGGGCCCTCGCCGAGGCGGGCTTCCACGTCTGGTGCGCCGCGCGCCGCAGCGACCGGATCGAGCAGCTGGCTGCGGACATCGGCGGCACGGCCGTCGCGTGTGACGTCACCGACCGGACCGCGGTCGCCGCGTTGGCCGAGGCGGTCGGCGAGCCGCTGCACGTGCTGGTCAACAACGCTGGTGGCGCGTTCGGAGCCGATCCGGTCGCGACGGCCGACCCGGAGCAGTGGCGGGCGATGTACGACGTGAACGTGCTCGGCACGCTCCACGTCACCCAGGCGCTGCTGCCGGCGCTCCGAGCGAGCGGCGACGGCCTGATCGTCAACGTCGGCTCGACCGCTGGCCGGGTCGCCTACGAGGGCGGCGGCGGCTACACGGCGGCCAAGCACGGCACCCAGGTGCTCACCGAGACGCTGCGGCTCGAGCTCAACGGAGAGCCGATCCGGATCTCGGAGATCGCCCCCGGCATGGTCCGCACCGACGAGTTCGCGCTGGTCCGCTTCGAGGGCGACACCGCCCAGGCGGACGCCGTCTACGCCGGCGTACCCGACCCGCTGGTCGCCGAGGACGTCGCCGACGCGATCGCTTGGATCGCCACGCGGCCCTCCCACGTCAACGTCGACGAGCTGGTGATCCGGCCGCGAGCCCAGGCCGCTCAGCACAAGGTCCACCGGGTCCAGCAGGACGACTAGGGTCGGGGACGTGCAGACCATCGGACTCGTCGGCGGCATGAGCTGGGAATCCAGCCTCGTCTACTACCGCGACCTCAACGTCGGGATGCAGGAGCGGCTCGGCGGACTCTCGTCGCCGAAGCTGGTCCTGAGCACCGTCGACTTCGCGGAGCTCACCGCCCTCGAGGACGCCGAGCGGTGGGACCGGATCGGCCAGCTGCTCGGCGAGGCGGCGCAAGGCGTCGAGCGCGCCGGTGCCGACTTCCTGCTGCTCTGCACCACCACGTTCCACAAGGTGGCCGACCAGGTCGCCGCGGCCGTCGACATCCCGCTGCTGCACCTGGCCGACGTGGTGGCCGACGCCGTGCGCGCGGCCGAGTCGACGAAGGTCGGCTTCATCGGCACCGCCGTCGCGATGTCCGACCGGTTCTTCATCGACCGGATGGCCGACCAGGGCGTCGAGGTCGTGGTCCCCACGGCCGACCACCACGACTACCTCAACTCCGCGATCTACGACGAGCTCGTCCACGGCCACGTCCTGGACCGGACCCGTCGCCGCGTGGTCGAAATCATCGACGAGCTCTGGGACGACGGCGCCCAGGGGATCCTCGTCGGCTGCACCGAGCTCGAGCTGCTGATCCGGCAGTCCGACCTCGACATCCCGGCGTACCCCTGCACGACCCTGCACGTCGCCGCCGCCCTCGACCGCGCCCTCGCCTGACCGAGTCGTGCCTCATGCGACGCGAGTCGTGCCTGAATCCGGTCGAGTCGTGCCGAAATCTCGACATTGACGGAACTCATCCACGACTCGCCAGGATTACCCCACGACTCGGGCCGATCAACCCACGATTCGCGCGTCAGGCTTCGGGGGTGGCCTGGTGGTAGCGCTGCAGCCAGCGCTCGCCCGACCGGACCCACAGCGAGCTGCGCAGGGTGGCGTCGCCGCCGGCCCGCACCGACCGCCACAGCAGCAGGACCGCCTCGCCGACCCGGTCGACCGACAGCACCTCGAGGTCGACCCGCTCCTCGAGCGGCCCGATCCGCGCCAGCAGCTCCTCGCGCGACCAGCGCCGGCCGGAGCGGCCGACCTCCTCCCACGCGGGGTGCAGCAGCGCCGCCACCGCGGCCGGGTCGCCGCGCACCTCGTCGGTCAGCAGCGCCCGCTCCAGCCGTACGACGAGCTCCTCGTCGGTCTCGACCGGCTCCTCGGCCAGTGAGAACAGGTCGGGGTCGGCCTCGGGCGCCACGGTGACGCTGAACGCGTGCGCCGACCGCTCGCCGCGGAACCCGGGGCCGGGATCCGGTGCCGATCCCTCCTGGAACGCCCGCGCGGCCGCGTTGGCCAGCTCGTCGGCCCTCTCGTTCAGCACGTGGCCGGCGTGCCCCTTGACCCACTCGAAGACCACCCGGCGACCCTGCATCGCCTCGTCGAGGGCCTTCATGATCTCGACGTTGGCGACCGGCTTGCCGTCGCCCTTCTTCCAGCCCCGCCGCTTCCACCCGGCCATCCATTTGGTGATCGCGTTGATGGCGTACGTCGAGTCGCAGAACACGTGCAGGTCGTCCTCGACGCCTGCGGTCTGCTGGAGCAGGTCCAGCACCGCGGTGAGCTCGCCCATGTTGTTGGTGCCGTGGGCCCAGCCGCCGCTGGCCCAGCAGTCGTCGTCGACGTACCACGCCCACCCGCTCGGTCCGGGGTTGCCGAGGGCGGACCCGTCGGCGGCCGCGATCAGCGTCATGGGCGGGCCGAGGGGGGCGGGACGGCGGAGCGCATGCCGGACAGCCTAGGGCGACGAATCGCGGCGATCGACCGCGCCTCCGTAGACTGATCCGTCGGTCCCCACCTCCCACGAAAGCGGTCGCAGCACGCCATGCCCACTCTCAGGAACGACCTGCGCAACGTCGCGATCGTCGCCCACGTCGACCACGGCAAGACCACGCTCGTCGACGCGATGCTGCACCAGGCCGGCGCGTTCACGGCGCACCAGGCCGAGGGTGTCGCCGAGCGGGTCATGGACTCCGGCGACCTGGAGCGCGAGAAGGGGATCACGATCCTCGCCAAGAACACCGCCGTTCACTACACCGGACCCAGCGCGCCCGAGGGCCTGACGATCAACATCATCGACACCCCCGGCCACGCCGACTTCGGCGGCGAGGTCGAGCGCGGCCTGTCGATGGTCGACGGGATCGTGCTGCTGGTCGACGCCAGCGAGGGCCCGCTGCCGCAGACCCGGTTCGTGCTGCGCAAAGCGCTCAACGCCGACATGCCGGTCGTCCTCGTCGTCAACAAGGTCGACCGCGGCGACGCCCGGATCGCCGAGGTGGTCGACGAGACCTACGAGCTGTTCATGGACCTGCTCGACGAGTCCCACAGCCAGGACGCGCTCGACTTCCCGGTCGTCTACGCCTCCGCCAAGGCCGGCCGGGCGTCGCTGGCGGTGCCCGACAACGGCGGGCTGCCCGACTCCCCCGACCTCGAGCCGCTGTTCCGCACCATCCTCGACACGATCCCCGCCCCGACGTACGTCGAGGGCGCGCCGCTCCAGGCCCACGTCACCAACCTCGACGCCTCGCCGTTCCTGGGCCGGCTCGCGCTGGTCCGCGTCCACCAGGGCACCCTGCGCAAGGGCCAGACCGTGGCGTGGATGCGCCGCAACGGGGACGTCAAGAACGTCCGCGTCACCGAGCTGCTCGTGACCGAGGGGCTCGAGCGCAAGCCCGGCGAGTCCGCGGGCCCGGGCGACATCGTCGCCATCGCCGGCATCCCCGACATCACGATCGGCGAGACACTGGCCGACGTCGACGAGCCGGTCGCGCTGCCCCTGATCCACGTCGACGAGCCCGCGATCTCGATGACGATCGGCACCAACACCTCGCCGCTCGTGGGCCGGGTGAAGGGCGGCAAGGTGACGGCCCGGCTGGTCAAGGACCGGCTCGACGCCGAGCTCGTCGGCAACGTGTCGCTGCGGATCCTGCCGACCGAGCGACCCGACGCCTGGGAGGTCCAGGGGCGTGGCGAGCTGGCGCTGGCCATCCTGGTCGAGCAGATGCGGCGCGAGGGGTTCGAGCTGACCGTCGGCAAGCCGCAGGTGGTCACGAAGGAGATCGACGGCAAGGTCCACGAGCCCATGGAGCGGCTGACGATCGACGCGCCCGAGGAGTACCTCGGCACGATCACCGAGCTGCTCGCCGCCCGGAAGGGCCGGATGGAGCAGATGACGAACCACGGCACCGGCTGGGTGCGGATGGAGTTCCTGGTCCCGGCCCGCGGCCTGATCGGCTTCCGCACCGAGTTCCTCACCGACACCCGGGGCACCGGCATCGCCCACCACATCTCGGAGGGCTACGAGCCGTGGGCCGGCGAGATCCGCTCGCGCAACAACGGCTCGCTGGTGGCCGACCGCAAGGGCGCGGCCACGGCGTACGCCATGACGAACCTGCAGGAGCGGGGAGTGATGTTCGTCGAGCCGACCACCGAGGTCTACGAGGGCATGATCGTCGGCGAGAACTCCCGCGCCGACGACATGGACGTCAACATCACCAAGGAGAAGCAGCAGACCAACATCCGGTCGGCGACCTCCGACAACTTCGAGAAGCTCGTCCCGCCGCGCAGGCTGTCGCTGGAGCAGTGCCTGGAGTTCTGCCGCGAGGACGAGTGCGTCGAGGTCACCCCCGAGTCGGTGCGGATCCGCAAGCTCATCCTCGACCAGAACGAGCGCGCCAAGATCGCCGCGCGCGCCCGCAAGGCCGCCCAGTAGGACCTCGTCGGCCGCGCGGTCAGGCGGGCGTACGGCGCAGGGTGGGCCGCAGCACCAGCAGCCCGAGGAGCGGCAGCACGGCGAGCAGGGCCAGCGCGCCGCCCATGCCGAGCGCCCCGCCGAGCCCGGCGACGACCGCCGACCCGATGCTGCCGCCCACCAGGAACAGCAGCGTGGCGATGCCGAGTGCGACGCCGCGGACCTCGACCGCGACGGCATCGCCGACGGCGGCGCTGAGCGCGGGCTGCCCGAGGCCGAACGCGAACGTGACCAGCATGATCGCGAGCACCAGCACCGGTGCGTTCACCCGGTGCGCGCCCAGCGAGGCGACGACCAGGGCGCCCGAGGCGACCAGCCCGGCCACTGCCAGCGAGCGCGCGGCGCCGACCCGGTCGAGCAGCGGTCCGGTGACCCTCGGCACGCCGAGCGCGACGACCGCGCTGGGCACCATCGCCAGCCCGACCTCCCACGCCTCCCAGCCGTCGCCCAGCAGCACGGCGGGCAGCGCGATGAGCAGCGCGAACCACGACGCCGGTACGGCGGCCGCGGCGATCGCGCTGCGCACCACCACGGCGTTGCGCACCACCTCGACGGGCAGGAAGCCTCCCGGCCGGCGACGCATCGACGCGGTGACCGCGGGGACGCCGAGCACGAGGAGCCCGGCCCCCACCGCAGCCACCGCGATCCCGGCTGACGGCGACTGCACGAGCAGCACCATGCCGGCGGCGGTCAGGGCGACCAGCACCGCACCGACGATGTCCAGCGGGGCGCCGCTGCCACCGGCCGTCAGCGCCCGCCACAGGAACGGGACGACGAGGATGCCGAGGATGGGCAGCGCCATCACCGCACGCCAGCCGAGCACCGACTCGACAACGCCGCCAGCGAGCGGCCCGAGGCAGCTGATCGCGGCGGCGGTGCCGGCCAGCCGTCCGAACGCGAGGCCGCGGACCGAGCCCTCGTAGCGCTGCGACAGGATCGCTACGCCCAGCGTGGGCACGGCCGCCGCGCCGGCACCCTGCAGGACGCGCGCGGCGAGCAGGGCGCCGTACGTCGGGGCGAGAGCCGCGACCAGGGCGCCGACCGTCATCAGGACGAGTCCGGCGAGCAGCGGTGCGCGGACCCCGACCAGGTCGGAGATCCGGCCGTACAGCGCGGTGGTCACCGCGAGCATCAGCACGTAGAGGCTGATCGTCCAGGCCGCCAGGCCGGGGGTGACACCGAGGTCGGGCCCGAGGAGCGGCAGCGTGACGGCTGCCGAGGACGATCCCATGCCGGCCAGCCCGAAGAGGGCGCCGAGCAGGATGGACACCCGGCGCGAGTCGTCCTGCGTCGGTGCGACGGTGCCTGCGGGGTCGGTGGCGGTCATCGACCACCCAACACCACGGCGCGGCGCTTGATTCCGCGACGCCGTGGCTCGCGGGCGGCTCGCGGGGCGCGTCACCAGTCGCGTGGACGCCGCCGGCTCGCCAGGTGGTACGCCGCGAGCACGCCGCCCGCGGCGCCGAAGAGGTGCCCCTGCCAGGACACCCCGGGCTGGCCGGGCAGCACCCCGAGCAGCACGCCGCCGTACAGCAGGAAGACACCGACGCTGACGAGGATCCCGACCGCCCGCCGCTCGAGGAAGCCGACCACGAGCAGGTAGGCCAGCAGCCCGAACACCAGGCCCGACGCGCCGACGGTCACCGTGTTGCCGGGCGCGACCAGCCACACCCCGAAGCCCCCCACCACCCAGGCCCAGGCGAGCACCGCGAAGAACCGGGCGGCGGAGACGACCGCCACGATCAGCCCGAGCACCAGCAGGGGCACGGAGTTCGCCTCCAGGTGCGTCCACCCGGAGTGCAGCAGCGGCGCGAGGGCGATGCCGACGAGGCCGTCCTCGGAGCGCGGCTCGATGCCGTACCGGTCGAGGTCACCGCCGCCGACGACGTCCACGATCTCGATCACCCAGAGCAGCCCGACGAACGCCGCGACGACCCCCGCGGCCCGGACCCAGCCACGGGTCGGATCGGCACTGGTGGCGCTCACGAGGGGAACCTACCCGGGCACGCCCAGCCGCCCCCGCCCGTCTACTGTGACCCCACCGACCCACCCCCTCTCCCTCGAGGAGGACAGCGATGCCCGCGACCCGGGTGATGCCGACCGAGGAGTCCACCGAGCTGGTCCGCCTGGTGCGAGACTTCGCGGCCCGCGAGCTGCTCCCCCGCAGCGCCGCCGCGGAGGCCGACGGCGCGTTCCCCCGCGACGTCTTCCGGATGATCGGCGGGCTGGGCGTGCTCGGGCTGCCCTACCCCGAGGAGTACGGCGGCGGCGGCCAGCCGTACCAGGTCTACCTCCAGGTGCTGGAGGAGATCGCGGCGGTGTGGGCGAGTGTCGGCGTGGGCGTGTCCGTGCACGCGCTGTCCTGCTTCGGGCTGGTCACCCGCGGGACCGAGGAGCAGAAGCAGCAGTGGCTGCCGGACATGCTCGGCGGCGACCTCCTCGGCGCCTACTGCCTCTCCGAGGCCCACGCCGGCTCCGACCCGGCCGCGATGCGGGCGACCGCCACGCGCGACGGCGACGACTACGTCCTCCGGGGCAGCAAGGCATGGACCACGCACGGCGGTCACGCCGACTTCTACAAGGTGATGGCGCGCACCTCCGACGCGCGCGACGGCGTCTCGTGCTTCCTGGTCCCGGCGGAGACCGACGGGCTGTCCGCCGACTCCCCCGAGCGCAAGATGGGGCTGACCGGGTCGGCCACGGCAACGATGCGCCTCGACGACGTCCGGGTCCCGGCCGAGCGGCTGCTCGGCGAGGAGGGTGACGGGCTGCGGATCGCGCTCGCCGGCCTCGACGCCGGTCGGCTCGGCATCGCGGCCGTGGCCACGGGTCTCGCGCAGGGAGCCCTCGACCAGGCGGTCGCGTACGCCCAGGAGCGGGAGACGTTCGGAAAGCCGATCATCGAGCACCAGGGGCTCGCGTTCCTGCTCGCGGACATGGAGGCCGCCGTCCAGTCGGCGCGCGCCACCACCCTGCACGCGGCCCGCCTGAAGGACGCCGGGCTGCCCTTCAGCCGCGAGGCCAGCATCGCCAAGCTGATCGCGACCGACCAGGCGATGAAGGTGACCACCGACGCCGTCCAGGTCTTCGGCGGCTACGGCTACACCCGCGACTTCCCCGTCGAGCGCTACATGCGTGAGGCGAAGGTGATGCAGATCTTCGAGGGCACCAACCAGATCCAGCGGATGGTCATCGCGCGGCACCTCGCGAAGGGTGGCGGCTCCGTCACGCACCTCCCCGGCGGCTGACGCGCGAGCGCACCGAGCCTCGGGCCGAGGGTTGCCGGAGGGACCGGAAATCACCCCTACGGGCGTCCTGCAAGCCGATCCCGGCTCGTACGGTCGAACCCATGACCAAGAAGATCGCGTTCCTGACCGCCGCCGAGGGGATCGAGCGGGTCGAGCTCACCGAGCCGTGGCACGCCGTGACCGATGCCGGTCACGCCGCCGAGCTGCTCGCACCCGAGGCGGGTGAGGTGCAGCTGTTCGACCACCTCGACAAGGCCGACACGCAGGCGGTCGACCGGACCGTGGCCGAGGCGTCGGTGACCGACTACGACGCCCTCGTGCTGCCCGGTGGCGTGGCCAACCCCGACGCGCTGCGCACGGACGCCGATGCGGTGGCCTTCGTGCGCGACTTCGTGGCGTCCGGAAAGCCGGTGGCGGCGATCTGTCACGCGCCCTGGACGCTCGTCGAGGCGGGCAGCCTGGCGGGCAAGCGGGTCACCTCGTGGCCGAGCCTGCAGACAGACATCCGCAACGCCGGCGGGGAGTGGGTCGACGAGGAGGTCGTCGTCGACGGCAACCTCATCAGCAGCCGCAACCCCGGGGACCTGCCGGCGTTCACGAAGGCGCTGCTGGAGGCCGTCGACGGCTGACCATCACCGGTCGACGAACCATCGGGCCAGCAAGGTGCCGTCCTGCTCGACCAGCGTGTGCAGCCGCAGCGGTACGTCGACGGGCGGTCCGTTGCTGATCCGCGGGTGCAGCCCGCCGATGACCCGCGGCACCGTGGTCGTGCAGACCTCGTCGGCGACCCGCTGGTCGAGCAGGTCGCGCAGCAGGTGCGGGCCGCCCTCGGACAGGATCCGGCGGAAGCCACGGTCGACGAGCGCCTCGCGCAGCACGGCCAGGTCGATCCGGTGCGAGCCGAGGACCAGCACGTGCTCCGGCCCGAGCAGGCGCCGAGCCTCGGCCAGCCCCTCCGCGCGCTCGCAGGTCGCGAGCAGCACCTGTCCCGGCGGGCAGTCGCGCAGCGTCGGCGGGACCGACCCGCTGCGGCTGACGGCGACGATCGGAAGCGGGTTGGGCCGGTAGCCCTCCTCGCGCAGCGTCCCGGCCCCGACCATGATCACGTCGGCCTGCGCGCGGAGCAGTCGGAAGACGACCTGGTCGGGCTCGTTGTTGATCGACCGGCTGGTGCCACCGGTTCCGGTGGCCGCGCCGTCGACGGTCGCCACCATGTTGAGCCGCAGCCACGGTTCCTCGGGGACGGCGTAGAGCTCGGGCAGGGGTACGTCGGGGCCGAGCAGCACGCGCATGCGCCGACGTTAGCGGGGCTGCCTACACTCCGTCGGGTGATCACGCTGTCCGACCTGGCCTCGCTGCACGACACCTACGCCGACGACCTGGCCCGGCCGGTGGCTCCGGTCCGGGTCACCGGCGACGTGACGATCGAGGGCGACGGTCTCCCGCTGCTGATGGGCGTCGTCAACCTCTCGCGCGACTCGACGTACCGCGAGAGCATCGCGGGCTCGACGGGGGCGGCGCTCCACAAGGCACGCGTGCAGACCGCCCAGGGCGCCCGGATCATCGACCTCGGCGCCGAGGCTAGCAACGACGACGCCGACCGGGTGGAGACCGACGAGCAGCTCGAGAAGCTGCTGCCGGTCGTCGAGGAGCTGTCGCGCGAGACCGCGGTGTCGGTGGAGACCTACCGGCCGGCCGTCGTCCGCGCGGTGCTCGACGCGGGCGCCCGGATGATCAACCTCACCGGCCGCGAGGACGAGGACGAGATGCTCAGCGCGGTCGCCGAGCACGACGCGTCGGTGCTGATGTGCTTCGGGACCTCGGCCAACGTCCGCGAGCAGGACGAGCTGCCGGAGCAGGACGACTTCGCGCCGTACCTCGTCGACCACTTCGCCGAGCGGATCCAGCACGCCCGGTCGCTCGGCGTCAGCAAGATCGTGGTCGACCCCGGGATGGGCTTCACGTTCCCCAACCTCGGCGGCATCGAGCGCGCGAACCTGCAGACCCGCACGGTCACCCAGAACTTCCGGCTGCGCCGGCTCGGCGTCCCGACCGCGAGCGTGCTGCCCCACAACCTCGACATCTTCGAGGACGAGTTCCGCAAGGCGGAGGGCTTCTTCACGGTCTTCGCGACGCTCGGGCGCGTGAACCTGCTGCGCGTCCACGAGATCCCCCACGTCCGCACCGTGCTGCGGGCGATGGAGATGCTCGACGTCAGGTGAGCGGCAGCACCATGCCGATCACGTCCGGCTGGTCGGCCGGCAGCCACGGCGTCCGCACCCGGCACACCTCGCGCCAGCCCGCCGCCTCGTAGAGCCGCAGCGCACCCGCGTGCACCGGCACCACGTCGAGGCACGGTCCACGGCCCTGCTCGCGCAGCCACGCCACCGCGACGTCGTGCAGCCGGCGACCCAGGCCGGCGCCGCGCACGGTCGGGTCGACGAAGAGCGTGCTCATCACGCCGAGCCGGCCGGCGGGCAGCCCGTGGCCGCGCTCCCAGTGCGGGCCGAAGAGCTCGTCGGCGGCCTCCAGCACCGCGACGTGGCCCACCGGTCGTCCGTCGGCGAGCGCGGTCCACGCCGCCAGCTCCTCCGGCCCGTACGACGAACTGCTCGATCGGGAACGGCAGCGGCCAGCGCATCGGGTACCGGCTGGTCGGCTGCTGCACGGCCAGCACGTCGACGAGCGCGGTCAGGTCGTCCTCGTGACGTCGGGCGGATCTCGACGACGGGTGCGGCCCGGGTCACAGGTCGGTGACCCGGATCCCGGAGTGCGCCTTGTAGCGGCGGTTGATGCTGATCAGGTTCGCCGTCAGCGCCTCGACCTGGTGGCAGTTGCGCAGCCGGCCGCCGTACACGCCGCGCATGCCGGGGACGGCCGAGGCCAGCGCCTGCACCAGGTCGGTCGCGTCGCGGTCGTCGCCGAGCACCAGCACGTCGGTGTCGACCGAGGAGACCTCCGGGTCGTCGAGCAGCACCGCGCTGACGTTGTGGAAGGCGCCGACGACGGCCGAGTCCGGCAGCAGCGCGGCGGCCTGCTGGGCGGCCGAGCCCTCCTCGACGGCCAGCGGGTAGGCGCCCTGCTTGTCGAAGCCGAGCGGGTTCACGCAGTCGACGACCACCTTGCCGGCGAGCTGGCCAGCCAGGGCACGCAGCAGCTCCGCGTGCCCGTCCCAGGGGACCGCGACGACGACGACGTCCCCCTGCCCCGCGGCGGTGGCGTTGTCGGCGCCCGACACGGTCCCGCCCGTGGCCTCGCCGAGCTCGGTCGCGGTCTCGGCTGCCCGCTCAGGCGAGCGGGATCCGAGCACGACCGGGATGCCCGCCTGCGAGAAGCGGCGCGCGAGACCGCGCCCCTGCGGACCGGTCCCGCCCAGCACGGCCACGATCCGGTCGGTCGGGAAGGGCGGCAGGTCGGTCATGGCCCGGGAGCCTAGTGGCGGACGCCCGCCCGTCCGCGGCCGCCTCAGCCCGTGGGCTCCTAGCCATGGCCCACCCGCAGGAACGCCCGGACGGCGTCGAGCAGGCCGCGGGCGTAGCGGGCGCGGCCGGACGGCGAGGTCAGCAGGGCGGCGTCGCGCCGGTTGCGCAGGTTGCCCAGCTCGACCAGCACGGTCGGGACGTCGGAGAGGTTGAGCGTCGCCAGGTCGCCCCGGGCGACCACGCCGTCCCCACCGGCGGTGTAGTCGGCCACGCGGAGGTGTCGACCTGCCAGCGATGCCGTGACGACCCGGGCCAGCCGCCGCGACGGCCGGTAGATGTCGCGGGTCCACCGCCGGCGGTCGGCGGGGCGGATCACGTGGAAGCCGCGGCCGGAGGAGGCAGCGCCGTCGCCGTGGAGGCTGAGCTTCAGGTCGGCGTCGAGCCGGTTGCCGCGCCGACCGCGAGCGTCGACGCAGGGTCCCCAGCGGTCCCGCCGGTTGCTGTCCCGCGTGAGCACCACCCGCGCGCCCTGCGCCTCGAGCCGCCGGACCAGGACCCGGCTGACGCGCCACACGACGGTGGCCTCCCAGGTGCCGCGCCGGGTGCGCGCCCCCACCGTGTTGCACGGCTTCCTGAACCCACCGGCGGGCACCAGCCGGCTGATCCGTCGCGGGTAGCGGTAGTTGCCGAGCTGGTGTCCGGCATCGACCACGACCACCGCGTCGGCCAGCGGCTGGCCCGCCGACGGCGCGACGCCGGCGACGTCCTCCGCGGCCGCCGGGACCGCGGGCGAGACCAGCAGCAGGCCGAGGACGAACGCGGTGGCGCGGATCATCCGGTCGCGTACCCCTCGGGGTTCTGCGACTGCCAGCGCCAGGTGTCCGCGCACATCTCCTCGACCGACTTGGTGGTGCGCCAGCCCAGCTCCGCGTTGGCCTTCGACGGGTCGGCGTACGACGTCGCGACGTCGCCCGGGCGCCGGGCGACCACCTCGTAGGGGAGCTCACGCCCGACCGCCTTCTCGAAGGCGTGGAGCAGCTCGAGGACGCTCGTGCCGCGGCCCGACCCGAGGTTCCAGACGTTGACGGGCTCGTCGGTCGACGTCAGCGCCTGGAGGGCCGCGACGTGCCCCGCGGCGAGATCCTCGACGTGGATGTAGTCGCGCACGCCGGTGCCGTCCGGCGTGTCGTAGTCGTCGCCGAAGACGCTGAGCTTCTCGCGGCGCCCGACGGCCACCTGGGCGATGTAGGGCATCAGGTTGTTCGGGACCTCGGACGGGTCCTCGCCGATCGTGCCCGACGGATGCGCGCCGACCGGGTTGAAGTAGCGCAGCAGGGCGACCCGCATCGAGGGCGCGGCTCGCGCCACGTCGCCGAGGATCTGCTCCTGCATCACCTTCGTCCAGCCGTACGGGTTGGTGGCGAACGTCCGCCGGTCCTCGGTCGCGCCCGCCTGGTCGGTGCCGTAGACCGTGGCGCTGGACGAGAAGACCAGCTTGTCGACGCCGTAGCGCTGCATCGCGCGGATCAGGGAGAAGGTGGAGCCGAGGTTGTTCTCGTAGTACTCCATCGGCTTGACGACGCTCTCGCCGACCGCCTTGAACCCGGCGAAGTGGATGATCGCGTCGAAGGCCTCGACCGCGAACAGGTGCTCGGTCTTGTCGACGTCGCGCAGGTCGAACGCGTGGATCGGCAGGCTGGTCCCCGTCAGGGCCTCCAGCCGACCGAGCACCGCGGGCACCGCGTTGCTGAAGTTGTCGACGATCACCACGTCGTGGCCGGCCTCGACGAGCCGGACCACGGTGTGCGGAGCCGATGTAGCCGGCCCCACCACTCACGAGCACCTTCATGCCCGGCGAGCGTATCGAGCGCACCGGGCGCTGGCATGATCGGCGCATGCCGACCGCGCTGATCACCGGGATCACCGGGCAGGACGGGCTCTACCTCGCCGAGCTCCTCATCGCCAAGGGGTACGACGTGCACGGGCTGGTCCGCGGCCAGAACAACCCGCGGCGCGACCTGGTGGCCGACCTGGTGCCCGACGTACGGCTCCACACCGGTGACCTCACCGACATGTCGAGCCTGATCCGGGCGCTGCGCGAGTCCGCCCCCGACGAGGTCTACAACCTCGGCGCGATCTCGTACGTCGCCTACTCGTGGGAGAACGCCGCGCTCACCACCGACGTGACCGGCAAGGGCGTGCTGAACCTGCTCGAGGCGCTGCGGCTGCACACGGGCGACGACCCCGGCCGGGTCAGGTTCTACCAGGCGTCGAGCTCGGAGATGTTCGGCAAGGTGCAGGAGTCGCCGCAGCACGAGCGGACCCTGCTGTGGCCGCGCTCGCCGTACGGCGTGAGCAAGGTTTTCGGCCACCACATGACGATCAACTACCGCGAGTCCTACGGGATGCACGCCAGCTCGGGGATCCTCTTCAACCACGAGTCGCCGCGGCGCGGCCACGAGTTCGTGACCCGCAAGGTGAGTCGGGCGGTGGCGCGGATCGCACTTGGGCTCGCCGACCACGTGACGCTCGGCAACCTCGACGCGCGTCGAGACTGGGGCTACGCCGGCGACTACGTCGAGGCGATGTGGCTGATGCTCCAGCAGCCCGAGGCCGACGACTACGTCGTCGCGACGGGTGAGACGCACTCGATCCGCGACCTGCTCGACCTTGCCTTCGCCCACGTCGGCATCGACGACTGGACGCCCCTCGTCCGGCAGGACCCGCGCTTCGTCCGGCCGGCCGAGGTCGACGAGCTGGTCGGCGACGCCGGCAAGGCGCGCGAGGTGCTCGGCTGGAAGCCGAAGGTGTCGTTCCCCGAGCTGGTCTCGATGATGGTCGAGGCCGACCTCGTGGCGACCCGGCAGGGCTGGTGACGTGGCCCGGGCGTTCGTCACCGGGATCGGCGGGCAGGACGGCGGCTACCTCGCCGAGCGGCTCGTGGCCGACGGCGTCGACGTGCACGCACTGGCCCACGAGGCGGAGCCGCTGCCCGACGTGCCCGGCGTCGAGCTGCACGTCGGCGACCTGACCCGGACCGACGAGGTCCGCCGGCTGGTGCTGGACCTGGCGCCGGACGAGATCTACAACCTGGCCGCGCGTGAGCTCGGTGGCACGGTCGTGGGAGGAGCCGGACCTGACGGCCGCCGTGAACGGGGGCGCGGCGGTGGCGCTGCTCGACACGGCGTACCGGCTCCAGGAGCGGCGCGGGCGGCAGGTCCGGGTGCTGCAGGCCTCGAGCGCCGAGATCTTCGGACAGCCTGGCTGCTCCCCGCAGGACGAGTCGACGCCGGTGCGGCCGGTCAACCCGTACGGCGCCGCGAAGGCGTTCGCGCACCTGATGTGCGGCGTCTACCGGCACCGCGGCCTGCACGCCGCCGCCGTGATCCTCTACAACCACGAGTCGCCTCGGCGGCCGCCGACGTTCGTCACCCGCAAGATCGCCGCGACCGCCGCCGCCGTCGCGCGGGGCGAGGCCGACCGGCTGGCTGCTCGGCAACCTCGACGCCCGCCGCGACTGGGGCTGGGCGCCCGACTACGTCGACGCGATGGTGCGGGCCGCCCGGGCGGATCGGCCCGACGACTACGTCATAGCGACCGGCACCGGCCACTCCGTCCGCGACTTCGTCGACGCGGCCTTCGGCCGCGCCGGCATCGTCGACTGGGAGCACCGGGTGGAGGTCGACCCCGCGCTCGTCCGGCCTGCCGACGCGGCCGAGCTCGTGGGTGACGCGACCAAGGCCCGCGCAGGAGCTCGGCTGGTCGCCCACGGTGGGCTTCGACGAGCTCGTGGCGCGACTGGTCGACGCCGAGCTCAGTCGGTGAGCAGCCGCATCAGGTAGTCGCCGTACCCGCTCTTCTCGAGCTCCCCGGCGATCGCCGATGAGCTGCTCGTCGTCGATGAACCCCATCCGCCACGCGACCTCCTCCGGGCAGCCGATCTTGAGCCCCTGGCGGCTCTCGACCGTGCGCACGAAGTCGCTGGCGTCGTTGAGGTCGTCGAACGTGCCGGTGTCGAGCCAGGCGGCGCCGCGGGGCAGCACCTCGACCTGGAGCCGGCCCTCGGCGAGGTAGGTCTGGTTGAGGTCGGTGATCTCGAGCTCGCCGCGCGCCGACGGCGTCAGCGCCTTGGCCCGCTCGACGACGTCGGTGCCGTAGAAGTAGAGCCCCGGCACGGCGTACTTGCTCCGCGGCTGCTCGGGCTTCTCCTCCAGCGAGATCGCGGTGCCGGCCTCGTCGAACTCCACGACGCCGTACGACGACGGGTCGGAGACCCGGTAGCCGAACACCGCCGCGCCGTCGACCTCGCGGAAGCGCCGCAGGTGCTGGCCGAGGCCGACCCCGTAGAAGACGTTGTCGCCGAGGATCAGCGCCACCCGCTCGCCCGCGATGTGCTCCTCGCCGATGACGAACGCCTGCGCCAGGCCCTCCGGCTTCGGCTGCACGGCGTACTCGATCGAGAGCCCGAGCGCCGAGCCGTCGCCGAGCAGCCGTCGGAACTGCTCGGACTCGTGCGGGGTCGTGATCACGAGGATGTCGCGGATACCCGCGAGCATCAGCGTGGAGAGCGGGTAGTAGATCATCGGCTTGTCGTAGACGGGGACGAGCTGCTTGCTGACCGCCCGCGTGATCGGGTGGAGCCGCGAGCCGGTCCCGCCCGCCAAGATGATGCCGCGCATGGGCCCGATCCTCGCAGACCGCGGTCGACCTACACTGCAGCGCGTGCAGCACGTACTCGTCACCGGCGGTGCCGGCTTCATCGGCGCCAACTTCGTCCACCACCTGATCGCCCACACCGACGCGTCCGTCACGGTGCTCGACAAGCTCACGTACGCCGCCAACGAGGAGGCGCTCGCCGAGCTCCCGTCGGACCGGTGTCGGCTGGTCGTCGGCGACGTCGCCGACGCGGCGACGGTCGGCCCGCTGGTGGCGGAGCACGACACGGTCGTCCACTTCGCCGCCGAGTCGCACAACGACAACTCGCTGCGCGACCCTGCGCCCTTCGTCCAGACCAACCTGGTCGGGACGTTCACGATCCTCGAGGCGGTGCGCCGGTCCGGCGCCCGGCTCCACCACGTCTCCACCGACGAGGTCTACGGCGACCTCGAGCTCGACGACCCCGAGAAGTTCACCGAGGACACGCCGTACCAGCCGAGCAGCCCGTACTCCGCGTCCAAGGCCGGCTCCGACCACCTGGTCCGCGCCTGGGTGCGGAGCTTCGGGGTGACGGCCACGATCTCGAACTGCTCCAACAACTACGGCCCCTGGCAGCACATCGAGAAGTTCATCCCGCGCCAGGTCACCAACGTGCTCGACGGCGGTCGCCCGAAGCTCTACGGCACCGGCGCCAACGTCCGCGACTGGATCCACGTCGACGACCACAGCTCCGCCGTCCGCACCATCCTCGAGCGGGGCCGGACCGGGGAGACGTACCTGATCGGGGCCGAGGGCGAGCGGAGCAACCTCGAGGTGGTGCGGCTGATCCTGCGGCTGATGGGCCGCGCGGAGGACGACTTCGACCACGTGACCGACCGGGCCGGCCACGACCTCCGCTACGCCATCGAGGCCGGCAAGCTGCGGCGGGAGCTCGGGTGGCGCCCGACGTACGAGAGCTTCGAGGACGGGCTCGCCCGCACCATCGAGTGGTACCGCGAGCACGAGGACTGGTGGCGCCCGCACAAGGCCGCGACCGAGCAGGGGTACGCCGCGAAGGGACAGTGAGTGCCGGTCGTCAGCGCTGGTGCAGTCCCTTGAGGGCCGGGCGGACGTCGGCGAGGTAGACGAACGTGGCGATCGTGAAGGCGATGTTCAGCAACCCGATCGGGTTGGTCAGGAACAGCACGTTGGCGAGCACGCCGAGCCCGAGGATCGCGACCCAGGCCTGCTTGGTCAGCTTGTCGGCCGCCTGGTAGTGCTGCGGGCTGAAGCCGAGCGAGGTCACGAGGGCGAAGATCTTGATCGCGAGCAGCGCGAGCGTGACGGCGAGCAGGATCCAGCCCTCGATGCCGATCACGTTGTTCACGGCGTCCACGGTACTGGAGGGCGCGCACCCGGCCGGCCGGAGCCCAGAGGACGCCGAGACCCCCGGGGCTCACCCGGGGGTCTCGCGTCGAACGCGTCGGTCAGTCGCCGACCTTCGCCGCGGCGTCGGTGACGGCTCCGCCGGCGGAGGCCGCGGTCTTCTTCGCCGTGGTCGCGGTGGCCTTCGCGCTGCTCTTGGGAGCGGTGCTCTTCTTCTTGGCCGTGGTGGTCGCCTTCTTGGTGGTGGCCTTGCCCGTCGACTTCGTGGCCTTGGTGGCCTGGGTCTTCGTGGTCTTGGCCTTCGCCGTCGTCGTCCTGGCGGCAGCGGTCGGTGGCCTGGGTGGACTCCTGCTTGCGGATCCGGGTCACCAGGACCTCGCCGCGGGCGATCAGGTCGTCGTAGGCGCTGCCGACGGTGGAGACGTTCTCGTCGAGGAACGCCTGCAGCTTGGCCGGGAGCGACTTGGCCCGGGCGTCGGTCTGCGGCTCGTCGCGACGCGCCCTCCTTCGCCTTCCAGGGCGTCGACGCGCGCGGTGACGACGGTGGTCGCCTGGTCGCGCAGCGCGGTCGGCTCGAGGTCGAGGTCCGTCACGCGCTTCTGGGCGTCGGCGAAGCGCTTCTGCGCCTCGGTGACGTAGTCGCGGACGAGCTCCACGGCGAGGTCGGTGGCACCGACGCCGGCGTACAGCGGCTTCGCGGCGACCTTGAGGTCGGTCTTGAGGTTGTCGAACGTGGCCATGCGGCTCACTCCTTCGTGGTGGTGGTGCTGAGCGAGCGGAACGACGCGTAGACGTCGAGCAGGGTCTGCTTCTGCCGCTCGCTCAGGTGGGGATCGTTCAGGACGGCGAGCTCCACCGAGCGTTCCGGTGCGCCCGGCACGTGCTCCGGGCTGACCAGGCCGGCCCGGAGGTAGAGCTGTTCCGCGGAGATCCGCAGCGCCTTCGCGATCTGCTGCAGGACCTCGGCCGAGGGCTTGCGCAGACCGCGTTCGATCTGGCTCAGGTACGGGTTGGAGACCCCGGCCTGCTCGGCCAGCTGCCGCAGGGAGAGCCGCGACGCGAGTCGCTGCTCCCTGAGGTACTCGCCGAGAGACCCGACGGTCTTCCCGACCTTGCTCTTGGCCATGCCTCCACTGTGCTAGCCGTTGCTAGCAAAATGCAAACTCAGCAAGCGTGAGGTCCTTCACAGTCGACTCCCGCTCCTGCTGGTCGAGCCGCCCGAGCCGCCAGGCGAGGGCGGGTCGAGACCGACGCAGTGGCTGGGGTCAGAAGGTCGCGCGGATCTCGCCCACGGGCCGGCCGCCGCCGAGCAGCGGCACGTGGCCGGTCCGGCGGACGGCGTCGGCGTCCACGCCCGGCTCGTCGAGGACGCCGCTGCGCTCGAGGGCGGCGGCCATCAGCACCGGGCGCACCCGCGGGGCCCCGTCGTCGGTCTTGAGGGCGAACGCCCGACCGTCGGGCAGCGCCACGGCGTAGCACGACTCGGCGCCAGCCTTCCCGATCGCACCGGGCAGCGCCGTGAGCAGTGCCCGCTCGTCGCGCTCGCTGCCGGAGACGTACGCCGGGTGCGACCGGATCGCGTCGCCCACCCGGGCCGCGAGCGGGTCGGGCCGGTCCTGCCCGTCGAGGCCGCGCGCGAGCCGGGCGAACGCGCGCGCCAGCCCGACGAGCGAGGTCGACAGCAGCGGGGCGCCGCACCCGTCGACCGCGACGACCACGGCCGGTTCGCCGGTCGAGCTCCTCGAAGACGTCACGGATCCCGACCTGGAGCGGGTGGTCGGCGCTGCGGTAGTCGGCGACGTCCCAGCCGCGGCCGACGCAGGTGGCGAGCATCGCGGCGTGCTTGCCGGAGCAGTTCATGAGGACCGCCGCCTTCTCGCCGCCGGCCCGGATGACCCGCTCCCGCGCGGCATCGTCCAACGGGTAGTCCGGCGGCGTCTGCAGCGCCGCCTCGTCGAGCCCGGCGTCGGCCAGGATCCGGCGGACGCCCTCGACGTGGAACTCCTCGCCCGAGTGGGACGCGCAGGCCAGCGCGAGCAGCTCCGGCTCGAGCTCGAGGCCGAGCCGCAGCATGCCGAGCGCCTGCACCGGCTTGTTGCACGACCGCGGCAGCACGGGCGAGGTGACGTCGCCGACCGACCAGGCGACCTCACCGGTCGCGTCCAGCGCGACCAGCGAGCCGTAGTGGTGGCCCTCGACGAAGCCCGAGCGCACGATCTCGGCGACGGCGACCGGCCCGGTCACTCGGGGCACCTGGCGTAGTCGTCCTCGAGCCGCACGATGTCGTCCTCCTCGGTGTAGTCGCCGAGCTGGGTCTCCAGGATCACCAACAGCTCGTCGCCCTCGTTGGCGATCCGGTGCGGCACCCCCTGGTGGACGTCGACGTGCTCGCCGGGCCCGACGACCACCGCCTCCCCGTCGATCACGCAGGTGGCGGTGCCCGAGACGACCAGCCAGTGCTCGGAGCGGTGGGCGTGGGTCTGGTACGAGAGCCGGTGGCCGGCCCGCACCTCGATCCGCTTCAGCTTGTAGCCGTCGCCCACGTCGAGCACCCGCCAGGCGCCCCACGGACGCGTCGCGGAGCGTGCGTGCTGGTCGGGCACGGCCTCGTCTGACACAGCACGCACCCTAACCAGCGGCACCGCGACGGCCCGGTGGCAGGATGTCGCCGTGCCCGATGCGCCCGTCCCCCAGCACTGCCCCACGCCGCGCGAGCTCGACGACCTCGAGCTGCTGACCACCGGGGCGTTGGCGCCGACGACCCGCTTCGGGGAGCCGGGCAGCCCGGTCACGCTCACGCTGCCGCCCGAGCTGGCGCAGGCCCCCGTCGTGGAGCTCGTCGACCCCGAGGGGCTTCCCCTGGCGCGGGTGACCACCGGGTCGGGCGAGGTCGAGACGCTCGCACACCCCCAGTACGGCGCGTTCCGCCGCCTGTACCTCCCGCCGGCCGCCGTCCGGGAGCGGTACGCCGGGGCGACCTTCGTGCCCACCGACGACGCCCTCACCGACGACCAGCTCGAGGAGCTGGCGGGGCTCGGCGGCCGGATCGTGCTGCTCGCGCTCGTCGGGCACGGCACCCCCGCGCTCGGTGCGGTGGCACTGATCCGCGCGTCACTGGTCGCGGCCGCCCGGCTCGGCGGCGAGGTCGTCGCCGTGCCGCTCGCGGCGCACGGCGACCCCGAGGCCGACCACGCGCTCGGGGTCCGGGTCGTGGCGACGTACGCCGGCGGGGACCCGGTGCACGCGCTCACCGAGCCCGGCGACGGCGAGGACCCGGGCTACCCCGACGACATCGCCGCCATCGTGGAGGCCGGCCGGCCGGAGTCGGGCGAGCAGGGACTCGTGCTGTTCTTCACGGGGCTGTCCGGCAGCGGGAAGTCGACCCTGGCCCAGGCGCTCGTCGACCGGATCCACGAGCAGACCGCGCGCACCGTCACCAGCCTCGACGGCGACGTGGTCCGCCGGCACCTGTCGGCCGGGCTGACGTTCTCCAAGGCCGACCGGGAGACCAACATCCGCCGCATCGGCTGGGTGGCCGCCGAGATCTCGCGACACCGCGGGCTCGCGGTCTGCAGCCCGATCGCGCCGTTCGCCGAGACCCGTCAGCAGGTCCGGCAGCTCGTCGAGGACGCCGGGGGCGCGTTCTTCCTGGTCCACGTCGCGACCCCGCTCGAGGAGTGCGAGCGGCGCGACCGCAAGGGCCTCTACGCCAGGGCCCGCCGTGGCGAGATTCCCGAGTTCACCGGCATCTCCTCGCCGTACGAGGAGCCGGACGACGCGGCGGTGCGGGTCGACACGACCGGCCGCACCATCGAGGACGCGCTCGGCGACGTCACCGCCGCGCTGCGGGACGCCGGGCTGCTCGCGACGTCTCGCCATGAGTCGGACCGATGATTCCCGCAATCTCAGGTAGTTCAGTAGAGTTCGGCGGGCAACGGGTCTAAGGGAGGTCCTGCCATGGGCGACGTCATCACCACGACGTTCTTCGCCGTCATCGCCGCCGGGTTCTTCGTCGGGATCGTGGTCGGCATGACCGGCATGGGCGGCGGCGCGCTGATGACGCCCGCGCTGATCTTCCTGGGCGTGGGCGAGACCACCGCGGTCATCACCGCCGACCTCACCGCCGCTGCCGTCTACAAGTCCGGCGGTGCCGTCGTACACCACCGGGAGGGCACGCCGAACCTCTCGTTGGCCAAGTGGCTGATCATCGGGTCGGTGCCGATGGCCCTCCTCGGGCCCTACCTCGTCTCCAGCCTCACCTCGGACAAGGACCAGCTCGACCGAGTCCTCAAGCTCTGCATCGGCTTCGCGCTGCTCTTCGCCGCGCTCACCTACGCGCTGCGGCTCTGGATCAACCTGCGTCGGGTGCGGCTCGGGGAGACCTCCGACATCAGCGACCCCGCGATCCGGATCGTGCCGACCGTCCTGGTCGGTGCCCTCGGCGGGCTGCTCGTGGGCATCACCAGCGTCGGCTCCGGCTCGGTCATCATGATCGCGCTGCTGATGCTCTACCCCGGGCTGTCGGCCGCGAAGCTGGTGGGCACCGACCTGGTGCAGGCGGTGCCGCTCGTGCTCGCGGCCGCGATCTCCAACATCGCCATCCACGGCCTCGACTGGGGGCTGCTCGATCCCGCTCATCATCGGCTCGCTGCCGGGCACCATGATCGGCGCCAAGATCGCGCCGCGCGTGCCGCAGTCCTACATCCGCCGCGGCATCGTGGTGGTGCTGACGATGTCCGGGGTCGCGCTCCTCGACAAGGCAGGCTGGGCGCCCCTCGGCGCCGGCGAGGACGAGACCCACCCGCTGCTGGTCGCCGGCGTGGGGCTGGTGATGGTGGTCCTGGTCCCGCTGGTCTGGGGCGTCATCCGCCGCACGCAGGGCATGCCGATGTTCGGCTCCCCGACCGTGGCCGAGCTCGAGGATCCGTCCTACCAACCCGGCATCGTCGGGATGAAGCACAGCGACCCGGCCCCTGAGGGCCCGCCCGGACAGCCGGACTGACCGGACCGGGCGGAGGCGGGCGCGTCGTCCGCGCCCGGACGACGATTCCGCCGGCCCCGGCGTGCCCGGCTAGCATGAAGCCGCTTACCCCGAGGAGAGGTTCCGCCACCACATGACTGCACCGCCGACCCATGCCGACTACCAGCTGAGCCAGCTCGACCAGCTGGAAGCGGAGTCGATCCACATCTTCCGAGAGGTGGCCGCGGAGTTCGAGAAGCCCGTCCTGATGTTCTCGGGCGGCAAGGACTCGATCGTGATGCTGCGCCTGGCCGAGAAGGCGTTCTTCCCGGCCAAGATCCCGTTCCCCGTGCTGCAGGTGGACACCGGGTACGACTTCCCCGAGGTGCTCGCCTGCCGCGACTCCTGGGTCAACCGGCTGGGCGTGAAGCTCAAGGTCGCGTCCGTCGAGCAGGCGATCGCCGACGGCGTGGTCGTCGACGACGGCAAGACGTCCCGCAACCGGCTGCAGATCGGCACGCTGCTCCACGCGCTGGAGGAGGAGGGCTACACCGCCGCCTTCGGAGGCGGCCGCCGCGACGAGGAGAAGGCCCGCGCCAAGGAGCGCGTCTACTCCCACCGCGACGAGTTCGGCCAGTGGGACCCGAAGATGCAGCGGCCGGAGCTGTGGAGCCTCTACAACGGCCGGCTTCACGAGGGCGAGCACATGCGGATCTTCCCGCTCTCGAACTGGACCGAGCTGGACATCTGGCACTACCTCGGTCGCGAGCAGATCGAGATCCCGACCATCTACTTCTCCCACCAGCGCCGCGTGTTCCTGCGCGACGGCATGCTGCTGTCGGAGAGCGAGTTCAACCCGACCAAGGGCAACGAGACCGTCGAGGAGCGCACGGTGCGCTTCCGCACCGTGGGTGACCTGACGCTCACCGGCTGCGTGGAGTCCGAGGCCGACACGATCGAGAAGATCATCGACGAGATCGCGATCGCCCGCGTGACCGAGCGCGGCGCGACCCGCGGTGACGACCGGTTCTCCGAGGCAGCCATGGAGGACCGGAAGAAGGAAGGCTACTTCTGATGAGTGACCCCACCGAGAAGCGCGAGATGGACCTGCTCCGGTTCGCGACCGCCGGATCCGTGGACGACGGCAAGTCGACCCTGATCGGGCGCCTGCTGCTCGACTCGAAGGCGATCTTCGAGGACCAGCTCGAGGCCGTGGAGTCGTCGTCGCAGGCGAAGGGGTACGACTACACCGACCTCGCCCTGCTGACCGACGGCCTGCGCTCCGAGCGCGAGCAGGGCATCACGATCGACGTCGCCTACCGCTACTTCGCGACGCCGACCCGCAAGTTCATCATCGCGGACACCCCGGGCCACGTTCAGTACACGCGCAACATGGTCACCGGCGCCTCGACCGCCGACCTCGGCCTGGTGCTGGTCGACGCGCGCCAGGGCCTGACCGAGCAGTCGCGCCGCCACGCGGTGATCCTGTCGCTGCTGCGGGTGCCGCACCTCGTGCTCGCCGTGAACAAGATGGACCTCGTCGACTACTCCCAGGAGGTCTACGACCGGATCCACCAGGAGTTCACGCAGTTCGCGACCAAGCTCGCCATCCCGGACCTCGAGGTCATCCCCATCTCGGCCCTCAAGGGCGACAACGTGGTGACCCGCAGCGAGGAGATGCCGTGGTACTCCGGCTCGACGCTGATGCACCACCTCGAGCACATCCACGTCGCGTCCGACCGCGACCTGGTCGACGTCCGGTTCCCGGTCCAGTACGTCGTCCGGCCGAAGTCCGACCAGTACCACGACTACCGCGGGTACGCCGGTCAGGTGGCCGGCGGCATCCTCAAGCCCGGTGACGAGGTGGTCGTCCTTCCCTCGGGCATGACGTCGACGATCTCCAGGATCGACCTGTTCGACCAGGAGATCTCCGAGGCGTTCCCGCCGATGAGCGTGACCGTCCACCTCGAGGACGACGTCGACGTGTCCCGCGGCGACATGATCGCCCGCGTGAAGAACGCCCCGAGGCCGAGCCAGGACATCGACGCGATGGTGTGCTGGATGACCAACACGCCGCTGCAGCCGCGCCAGAAGCTGGCGATCAAGCACACGACCCGCACCGGTCGCGCGATGGTCAAGGACATCCAGTACCGGCTCGACGTCAACACGCTCCACCGCGACCAGGACACCAAGGAGCTGGGGCTCAACGAGATCGGCCGCGTCCAGCTGCGCACCACGGTGCCGCTGCTGTGCGACCCCTACTCCAAGAACCGGTCCACCGGCTCGTTCATCCTGATCGACGAGGCGACCGGCATCACCGTCGGCGCAGGCATGATCAACTCCGGCGACTGACCTCGGTCGACCCCGGACAGCCGAACGGCCGCAGTCCTGAGGGCTGCGGCCGTTCGCTCTTCCCCGGAAGGGTTCGCGGCGTCAGACCGAGATCGCCACCTCGGCGATCGCGCCCACCTGGGCCACGACCTGGCGGTCCGTGGCGTCGGCCTTCGGTGCCAGCGTGCGCAGCGTCCAGCGGCCGTCGCCGGCGAAGAACCGGAACTGGCCGGCGTCGTCGGTCGGCACCTCGGCGGTGAACTCGCCGGTGCTGTCGAGCAGGCGCACGTACGCGTTCCCGACCGGCTCCCCGGAGCGCGTGACCTGGCCCTGGATGATCGCCTCCCTGGTGACGTCGACCCCGTCGAGGGACCGGCCGCCCACCACCGCTCCGCACGCCATCAGGCCTCACCCCTCTCGTCGCCGAGCGCGACGGGCACGCCCACGAGCGAGCCGTACTCGGTCCAGGAGCCGTCGTAGTTCTTCACGTGCTGCTGGCCGAGCAGCTCCTTGAGGACGAACCAGGTGTGGCTCGAGCGCTCGCCGATCCGGCAGTACGCGATCGTGTCCTTGTCCCAGTCGACCCCGGCCTCGGTGTAGATCTGGGTCAGCTCGTCGTCGGACTTGAACGTGCCGTCGTCGTTGGCGGCCTTGCTCCACGGCACGCTCGCGGCGGTGGGGATGTGGCCCGCCCGCTGCGCCTGCTCCTGCGGGAGGTGGGCCGGGGCGAGCAGCCGACCGGCGTACTCGTCGGGGCTGCGGACGTCGACCAGGTTCTGCGTGCCGATCGCAGCGACGACCTCGTCGCGGAAGGCGCGCAGCGAGTGGTCCTGCTCCTGGGCGGTGTACTGCGTGGAAGCCCGGCTCGGCAGCTCCTCGGTCAGCTCGCGGGAGTCGAGCTCCCACTTCTTGCGGCCGCCGTCGAGCAGCTTCACGTCCTGGTGGCCGTAGAGCTTGAAGTACCAGTACGCGTACGCCGCGAACCAGTTGTTGTTGCCGCCATAGAGGACGACCGTGTGGTCATTGCCCACCCCCCGCTCGGAGAGCAGCGCCTCGAACTGCTGCTTGTCCACGAAGTCCCGACGGACCTGGTCCTGCAGGTCGGTCGTCCAGTCGAGCTTGATGGCTCCCCTGATGTGGCCCTTGTCGTAGGCGGTGGTGTCCTCGTCGACCTCGACGAGGACGATCTGGTCGTTGTCGAGGTTCTGCTCGACCCAGTCGGCGGTGACGAGTGCGGTCTCGCGGCTCATGTGGTGGTGCCTTTCAGTTGGTCGCGGCCGGGCGGGCCGCCGTGGTGGAGGTGGTGAGGCGGCGCGCGAGGAGGTAGACCTCGCAGCCCAGGCACAGGCCGAGCGCCGCGTTGAGGAGCGCCGCCACCAGCGCGAAGCCGACAGCGACCAGACCGAGGGTCGTGAGGCCTGCCAGCAGCGCGAGCAGGCCGGTGAGGGCGAAGCCGAGGCCGACGGCCTGGGCGAAGCGCGGCGGTGCGGCGTCCTCGAGCTCGCGCGGCCGACCCAGGCGGGGCCGGACGACGGTGCGGAACAGCCACGCGTACGGCGTGCGCTGCACCCCGGCCGCGGCACCGACCGCGAACACCGCCGTCTGGGCGGCGAGCAGGACGGTCGCGCCTGCGCCGGGTGCCGTCAGCAGCACCAGGACCAGCACGACGCTGGTGAGGGCGGCGGCGACGCGGGCGCCGCGGGGGTCGATCAACATGGGCATGGAGTCCTGTCCTGGGGTCCGACGGGTTCGGGACGGGGCACACCCGCGACGTTAGTCGAGTGATCGACTAGACAAAGCGACGTCGGCGAGAGGGGCGTGCCCTAGGACAGGCGACACATGGCCGAGCGCACGAGGCAGTGGTCTACTGCGCGGCGCTTGGTCAGCATGGTCGAGCTCATACGGGGAACAGTAGGGCGCGATCCCGCCGGATCGGTAACGATCATCCCATTGAATGAGACGCGCATCCACGATGCGGACATCATCCCTCCATCCCCGCGAGCGCGGCGAGCACCTGCTCCTTGCGCGGGGCGCCGGCGGCCCGGGTGACCTCGCGGCCGCCCGGATCGAGCACCAGGGTGGTGGGCGTGCGGGTCACCCCGACCCGGCGGACCAGGTCGAGGTGGTGTTCCGCGTCCAGCTCGACGTGCGCGACGCCGGGGACGGCCGTCGCGATGTCGGCCAGCACCCGCCGGGTGGCCCGGCACGGCGCGCAGAACGCGCTCGAGAACTGGAGCAGCGTCGCCCGCTCACCGAGCTGGTCGCGCGCGACCAGCGGCTCGACGAGCGTGTCGGTGGTCGACGGTTGCGGCTCGTCGGCTCCTGCGACGTGGCGTGTGCCCCGGAAGCGGCCGTCGGAGGCCACCCGGTGGACGCCGAAGCCGATCACGAGCAGCACGCTCGCCACCAGGATCCAGCCGCCGGTCGTCACGCTCGGCTCAACGCCGTCGCAGCCGGTCGCATTCCTCGCGGAGCCGTTCCACCTCGGCCTCCAGCCGCAGCACGTGACCGATGCCGGCGAGGTTCAGCCCGTCGGCCAGGAGGTCACGGATCCGGCGGAGGCGTTCGACGTCGGCGCGGCTGTAGCGCCGGGTGCCCCCCGACGTCCGTTCGGGAGCGAGGAGGCCGTGCCGCTCGTAGACCCGCAGGTTCTGGGCGGGCATCGCGACCATCTCAGCCACCACCGAGATCGCGAACACGCCGTGCGGACCGGCCACCGTCCCTCACCTCCCAAAATTTCTGGTGCAACGACTTGAAATCCACCTGGCAGAGAATCTATAACAGTCAATGCAAGTTGTCACGCACCACGACAGACCTGAGGAGGACTTGTGATGTTGCTTCGTACGACGGACCCGTTCCGCGAGTTCGACCGCCTGACCAACCAGCTGCTCGGCACCACGAACCGTCCCGCGGTCATGCCGATGGACGCCTGGCGCGAGGGTGACCGGTTCGTGCTCGAGTTCGACCTGCCGGGCGTGAGCCGCGACAGCATCGACCTCGACGTCGAGCGCAACGTGCTCACCGTGCGGGCCGAGCGGGTCGCCCGCAACGGCGACTGGGAGATGCTCGCCACCGAGCGGCCGCGTGGCATGTTCAGCCGCCAGCTGGTGCTGGGCGACAACCTCGACCTCGACCAGATCGAGGCGAGCTACGACGCGGGCGTGCTGCGCCTGGTCGTGCCGGTCGCCGAGAAGGCCAAGCCGCGCAAGATCGAGATCGCGGGCTCACACGACGAGCCCACGGCCATCGAGGCCTGAGGCCGACGAACGCGGGGTCGCTTCCACGGGGGTGGGGCGGCCCCGCTCCTCAGCCGCCGGCGAACGGCGGCAGGAACTCCACCGAGTCGCCCGGCGCGACCTCGACCGTGACGGGGTCCTGGGTCTTCACGGGGCGGTCGCCCACGAGCACCGAGCACACCTCGAGCACCCCGGCGAGCCTGCCCTCGGGGTGGGCGGCCACGGCTCGCCGTACGACCTCGGCCAGGGTCACCGGGCCGTCCACCGCGAGCTCGTCGCGGTCGGTCCCGGCGGCGGCGCGAGCGGCGGCCCAGTAGCGGACGGTGATCGGTGGCGTGCTCATCGCGCTCTATCCTTGCCTATCGGGCCAGCCGGGCCCGCCGGTCGGACGACGGAGGTCGGGATGAGCCAGGTGCTGCTCCTCACGAGCGCGCTCCAGTCGTCCGCGGAGGTGCTGCCGAGCCTCGCGCTGCTCGCCCACCAGGTGCGGATCCTGCCCGCCGAGGGCAGCGCGCTCCTCGACGCCCCCGACTCCGACCTGCTGCTGGTGGACGGGCGCCAGGACCTCGCCCACGCTCGTGACCTGTGCCGCCTGATCCGCACCACCGGGGTCCGGGTCCCGGTCCTGCTGGTGCTCACCGAGGGCGGCCTGGCGGCGGTCAGCCACGACTGGGGCATGGACGACGTCGTCCTCCACTCGATCGGGCCGGCCGAGCTCGAGGCGCGGCTGAAGCTCGCGGCCGGCCGGCTGCGCGCCGAGCGGGAGGCCGACGACCCCGACGCCCACGTGATCCGGTCCGGCGAGGTCGTCGTCGACGAGGCGACGTACACGGCGAAGCTCGGGCGCCGGGTGCTCGACCTGACGTTCAAGGAGTTCGAGCTCCTCAAGTACCTCGCCCAGCACCCCGGCCGGGTGTTCAGCCGGCAGCAGCTGCTGCAGGAGGTGTGGGGCTACGACTACTTCGGGGGCACCCGCACCGTCGACGTCCACGTCCGCCGGCTGCGGGCGAAGCTCGGCCCGGAGCACGAGACCCTGATCGGCACGGTGCGCAACGTCGGCTACCGGTTCGTGCTCCCTGCACAGGAGCAGTCCGAGCAGGTGCGCGACTCGCAGGAGGCGTGAGGGACGTACCCTCGCCCTTGTGGACGCCGAACGACTCAGGCTGATCGCGGACGTCGCCGCGGACGCGGAGGCAGCCGACGGTGCGGCGCCGATCGACGAGGCGACCTGGCTGACGCTGCGCAACCGCTCCGACGACGTGACCTCGTGGGCGAACGACCACGGCTTCGCGCTGGTCATGGGCGGCGACCTGTCGCTCGCGGTCCGGCCGCGGGCCCGTCGGCAGGGCGTGGGCGAGTCGCTTCTGGCCGAGGCGCTCGCGGCGTACGACGGCGGGCTGCGGGCGTGGTCGCACGCCGACCACCCGGCGGCGGCCCGGCTGGCGGCGCGGCACGACTTCGACCGGGCGCGCGAGCTGTGGGTCATGCGCCGGCCGGCCGACGAGCCGATCGGCGAGGTGTCCCTGCCCGAGGGGGTCGTGATCCGCGGCTACCGCCCCGGCGACCAGAGCGAGCTGCTCCGCGTCAACGCCGCGTCGTTCGCGCAGCACCCCGAGCAGGGGGCGATGTCCGCCAGCGACCTTGCCGAGCGGATGGGCGAGCCCTGGTTCGACCCCGCGGGCCTGCTGGTCGCGATCGACGGGGGCCGGATGCTCGGCTTCCACTGGACCAAGCAGCACTCGGCCGCCCTCGGCGAGGTATACGTCGTGGGGGTCGACCCGACCGCGCAGGGGCTCGGTCTCGGGCGGGCGCTGACCCGCGCCGGGCTGTCGCACCTCGCAGGCCGCGGCGTCTCCGAGGTCGAGCTGTACGTCGAGGCGGACAACCTGCCCGCGATCGCGCTCTACCGCGGCCTCGGGTTCACCCACGACGAGCGCGACACCCACGTGATGTACCACCGCCGGGTCGGTCCGACCTCCGGCTAGAGCCTCAGCGCAGCTTGGGTCGGACGTGAAGGCCGACCTCGGGATCGACGACGACCTCCTGCGAGGCGACCAGCCCGTCGGCGTGCAGCACGGCGTCGAGCCCGACATTGCGCTTGACGAGGGACAGCGCGATCGGCCCGAGCTCGTGGTGGCGGGCACTCGAGCCCACCCGCCCGACGACCTTGCCGTCGAGCACGAGGTCGGAGCCGCGCTCGGGGAGCCGGTTCTCGGAGCCGTCGAGGTGCAACAGCGTGAGCCGACGCGGTGGCCGGCCGAGGGTGTGGACCCGGGCGACCGTCTCCTGGCCGCGGTAGCACCCCTTGTCGAGGTGCACGGCGGAGGGGATCCAGCCCGCCTCGTTGGGGATGGTGCGGTGGTCGGTGTCGAGCCCGAGGCGCGGCTCGCCGCGCGCGATCCGGAGCGCCTCGAACGCCCACAGCCCGCAGGCCGGGCCGGCCGCCTCGGCGTACACCCTCAGCTGGTCGCGCGGCACCAGGTCGTAGCCCTTGGGCCGCCAGGCGACGGCGAGGTCGCCGGTCGCGTCGCTGAGCTCGACCCGCGTCATGAAGACCATCCGCTGGAGGAACTCCAGCAGCGGCGTCCCCGCGCCGGGCTCGGTGTGGGCGGTGAACGCCTCGCCGTCGTCGACACCGGCGAACGCGTGCTCGACGTGGCCCTGCGGGCTGAGGACCAGCGCCTCGGTCCACTCCCCCGGCGCGAGATCGGTGAGGTGCTGGGTCGTGAGCGAGTGGAGCCAGGTGAGGCGGTCGGGGCCGGCGATGCGCAGGACGTCGCGGTGCGACAGATCGACGAAGCCCTCCCCGCCCACGAGGGTGCGCTGCTCGCGGTTGAACGAGCCGTAGTGGCCGGCGACGCCGGCGTCGACCCCCTCGGCGGCGACGGCGCCGGGCAGGTCGAGCAACGGGCTGGTCACCGGCATGCCGAGCACCGCCCGAACACGGTCAGGTGGCCGACGTCGACGTCGAAGCCGTGGTCGGCGGCGAGCTTCTCCTGCAGCGGGGTGAGCACATCAGGGTCAACCGAGATCACGGCCCGACAATTCCGGCAGACCAGGTGGAAGTGCTCGTGGTCGGTCACCGAGTGGTAGGTCGGCGAGCGGTCGGACAGGTGCGCGTGCCGGACGAGACCGAGCTCCTCGAGGACCTCGAGGGTGCGGTAGACGGTGGAGACGTTGACGGCCGAGGACTGCTCCCGGACGGCCGCCAGCACCTCGTCGGGCGTGGCGTGTCCGAGCCGCTCCACCGCGGCCAGGATCAGCTCCCGCTGCGGCGTGAGCCGGTAGCCCCGCTCACGGAGCTGCGTGCGCCAGTCGTCCGCGGTCACGGTCGGTCACTGCCTCACCAGCTGGGCATGGGTGTGGGGCTGCAGCGGCTGCCCCATCGCTGCCATGTCGTAGGCGTACATCAGGTCGCCGTCGACGTACCCGTAGAGCCGCCGGCCGCCGACGTACTCCTTGGCGGTGGCGGTGCGGGCGACCGCGTCGGTGGCGATCTCGAACCGCGGCTGCTCCGCGTGCAGCTCGCCGTGCCAGATCTCCACGAAGCCGGTGTTGTGGCTGAGGACCAGCTCGATCGTGCCGTCCTCCTGCGGCCGGATGAAGCCTGTCTCCTGCGCCGCCGGCCGGATGACCGTGCCGTCGGCGTCGGTGATCCAGGCGCGGCTGAAGTAGTGGATGAACGGCCGGCCGTCCTGCTGGAAGATCACCTCCTGCCCGAACTGGAAGGGCTCGATCGTGGGGTACTCGCCGTGGCCGTTGCCCGCCCACGTCCCGACCAGCCAGGCCAGCCGGGCACAGCTGGGGTGGATGTTCTCGGGGATCTCGAACGGCATGCGTCGAGTCTAGGGTGGGTCCATGGCGAGGACTCTGGTGGTCAAGGTGACGTGCGGCGCGGACGATCCGGAGCGCTGCAACCAGGCGTTCACGGTCGCGGCGGCGGCGGTCGCGTCCGGTGCCGACGTGAGCCTCTGGCTGACCGGGGAGGCGGCGTGGTTCGCCGTACCGGGCCGGGCCGAGGGGTTCTCGCTGCCGCTGGCGACGCCACTGGCCGACCTGCGCGACGCCGTGATCGCCGGCGGCCGGGTCACGCTGTGCACGCAGTGCGCGGCGCGACGGCAGATCGGCGAGGACGACGTCGTCGCGGACATCCGGATCGCCGGTGCGGCCGGGTTCGCGGAGGAGGTCCTCGCCGACGGCGCCCGGGCCCTCGTCTACTGAGCGCGAATCGTGGGTAAATCCGCGCGAGTCGTGCCTGGTTCGGGTCGAGTCGTGCCTCGTTCCAGATCAGTCCACGACTCGGCCGGATTCCTCCACGAATCGGCGTGATTCGGGCACGATTCGGCCCGATTTACCCACGATTCGGGCGTACGCCGAGGAAGGTGCGGGCCTCGTCGGTCGACATGGGCGTCCGCTGCACGAGCCGGCCGAGCGCCACCACCCGCTCGACGAGCTGGCTGTTGTGCTCGACGGGGACGCCCTTCGCCAGGGTGAGCACGTCCTCCATGCCGACCCGGAGGTGACCGCCCTTCGACAGCGACGCGAGGGCGACGGCCAGCGTGGAGCGGCCGATGCCGGTGGCCGACCAGCTGGTCGTCGCGGCCGGCAGGTCGCGCACGGCGGCGACCAGCGCGTCGGTGGTGCCGTTCATCCCGCCGGGGACACCCATCACGAGATCGCAGTGCACGCGGCCGCCGTACGGGAGGCCGAACCTGTCCAGCAGCCGCGACAGCGCGTGCACCTGGCCAAGGTCGAACAGCTCGAACTCGGGCACGACCTCGCGCTCCTGGCTCAGCTGGTAGAGCTCGCACACGAACGGCCACGGGTTCGAGAAGACGTCGTCGCCGAAGTTGGTGGTGCCCATCGTGAGCGAGCACGAGTCCGGCTCGGCGTCGAGCACCCGCAGCCGCTGGTCGAGGGGGTCGTGCACCGAGCCGCCGGTCGACAGCTGCACGACCAGGGACGACGAGGCGCGGACGGCGGCGACCCACTCGCGCAGCAGCCCCAGGTCCAGGGTCGGCCGGTGGTGTGCGTCCCGGACGTGGATGTGGATCATCGCCGCGCCGGCCGCCTCGCACGCGGCGGCCGTCTCGGCGATCTCCTCCGGCGTCGTCGGCAGCTGCGGACACGCCTCCTTGGCGGTCTCCGCACCCGTCGGGGCGACGGTGACGAGCAGGCGGTCGGCGGGGACGGTGTTCGCGTTCACGGCTGGGACACTAGTCCCATGCGTGCGGTGATCCAGCGGGTGCTCTCCGCCTCGGTCACGGTCGGCGACCGGGTCGTCGGCGCCATCGACGAGCCGGGGCTGCTCGTCTACCTCGGCGTCACCCACGACGACGGCCCCGACGAGATCACCTGGACGGCGGGCAAGATCCGGGACCTGCGGCTGCTCCGCCACGAGCAGTCGGTGGCGGACGCCGGAGCCCCAGTGCTCGTGGTCAGCCAGTTCACGCTGTACGGCGACGGGCGCAAGGGCCGCCGACCCACCTGGCTCGCGGCGGCCCCGCAACCGGTCAGCGAACCGGCGTACGACGCCGTGTGCGACGCCCTGGTCCGCGACGGGGTCCGCGTCGAGCGCGGTGTCTTCGGCGCCGACATGAGGGTCACCAGCGTGGGCGACGGACCGGTCACCCTGATCGTCGAGTCACCCTGAGGCCGTAGCCGGCGCGCGTCCGAGCGGCAGTCGACCCGGAGAAGACCCGGACGACACCCGCCGTTCACCTCGCGGTGCCACACTGACGGGGTGACGACCCTGGACCGCGAGCCGGCGGCTCCCGCGGGCGACAAGGCCGGCGAGGACGGTGCGCCAGCGCCGTACGCGCCCGACACCGCGGCCCTGGAGGCGATCGCCAAGCACGAGGACCGGTTCCTCGACCGCGAGGTGTCGTGGCTGCACTTCAACCAGCGGGTCCTCGAGCTGGCCGAGGACCCCCGGGTCCCGCTGCTCGAGCGCACCCGCTTCCTCGCGATCTTCGCCAGCAACCTCGACGAGTTCTTCATGGTCCGGGTGGCCGGCCTCAAGCGCCGGATCGCTGCGGGGGTCGCACTGAAGGCGGCGTCCGGCCTGCTGCCGCGCGAGGTGCTCGAGTCCATCTGGGCCGAGACCCACCAGCTCACCCGTCGGCACGCGGCCGCCTTCGCCGACGAGATCATCCCGGCGCTGCTCGACCACGGCATCCAGGTGGTGCGGTGGGAGGACCTCGACAAGGACGAGCAGAAGCACTGCAAGCGGCTCTTCAAGGAGCGGATCTTCCCGGTGCTCACGCCGCTGGCGGTCGACCCGGCCCACCCCTTCCCCTACATCTCGGGGCTGTCGCTCAACCTGGCGGTGCTGGTCCGCAACCCGAAGAGCGGCAAGGAGCACTTCGCCCGGGTGAAGGTGCCGCCGAGCTTCCACCGGTTCGTGCCGCTCGGCAACGACCGGTTCGTGCCGCTGGAAGACGTGATCGGCGAGCACCTGCGGCGGCTGTTCCCCGGGATGGAGGTGCTCCAGGTCCACACGTTCCGGGTGACCCGCAACGAGGACGTCGAGGTCGAGGAGGACGACGCCGAGAACCTGCTGGCCGCGCTGGAGAAGGAGCTGCTGCGGCGCCGGTTCGGGCCCCCGGTGCGGCTGGAGGTCGAGGAGTCGATCACCCCGGCCGTGCTCGAGCTGCTCGTGTCCGAGCTCGGCATCTCCGAGGACGAGGTGTTCCGGCTGCCCGGCCCCCTCGACCTCACCGGCCTGCACGACATCGCGGACCTCCAGCGGGAGGAGCTGAAGTACCCCGCGTTCATCCCGAGCACGCACGACCACCTCGCCGAGGTCGAGTCGGCCGCGCCGGTCGACGTCTTCAAGGCGACCCAGCGGCACGACGTGCTCCTGCACCACCCGTACGACTCGTTCGCCACGAGTGTCCAGCGCTTCATCGAGCAGGCGGCCGCCGACCCGCACGTGCTGGCGATCAAGCAGACGCTCTACCGCACGTCCGGCGACTCCCCCGTCATCGACGCCCTCGTCGACGCGGCCGAGTCGGGGAAGCAGGTGCTGGTGATCGTCGAGATCAAGGCCCGGTTCGACGAGCAGGCCAACATCCGCTGGGCGCGGAAGCTGGAGCAGGCCGGCTGCCACGTCGTCTACGGCCAGGTCGGCCTCAAGACGCACTGCAAGCTGGCCATGGTGGTGCGCGACGAGCCCGAGGGCATCCGGCGCTACGTCCACATCGGCACCGGCAACTACAACTCGAAGACCGCGCGGACCTACGAGGACCTCGGCCTCATCACCACCGACGAGGCGATCGGCGACGACGTCGCCCACCTGTTCAACAACCTCTCCGGCTTCTCCCGCAAGGCGTCGTACGTCGAGCTGCTGGTCGCGCCGGACACGCTGCGCGCGGGACTGGTCGAGCGGATCCACGGCGAGATCCAGCACGCGCGGGCCGGACGTCCGGCCGGGATCCGGCTGAAGGCGAACTCGATCGTCGACGAGGACCTGATCGACGCGCTCTACCTCGCGTCGTGCGAGGGGGTGCGGGTCGAGGCCCTGATCCGCGGCATCAGCGCGCTGCGGCCGGGCGTGCCCGGGCTCTCGGAGCAGATCTCGGTGCGGTCGATCCTCGGGCGGTTCCTCGAGCACAGCCGCGTCTACTGGTTCGAGAACGGCGGCGAGCCGGCCGCCTGGATCGGGTCGGCCGACCTGATGCACCGCAACCTCGACCGGCGCGTGGAGGTGCTGGTCCGGCTCCCGGACGCCGACAACGTGACCGAGGTCGGCGCCCTGCTCGACCTGGTGTTCGACGACGAGACCTCGGCCTGGCTGCTGCAGCCCGACGGCACCTGGCGGCTCAACGACGGCGAGATCCACGCGCAGGAGCGGCTGATCGAGCGGCAGCGGCGGCGGCGTAGCACCCCCTGAGGTGGACCCTGACTTGTGCGCGGCGGCGAACCACCCCCTAGTCTGTGGCACGTTCTGCTCCGCCATCCCAGGAGTTCACTGTGCGTCTGAAGTTCCGTCCTGTTGACGCCTCGTTCTACGACCTCTTCTCCGAAGCCGCCGGCCACCTCACGGTGGGTGCCGAGCTGCTCGCCGAGATGCTCGCCACGGGGAGCGACCGCAGCGACGTCGCCCGCCGGATGCGGGAGGCCGAGCACGCGGCTGACGAGACCACCCACCACATCGTCCGGCGGGTGAACAGCACGTTCGTCACGCCGTTCGACCGCGAGGACATCTACGCCCTGGCCTCCGGGCTCGACGACGTGATGGACATGATGGACGAGGTCGTCGACCTGGTCCTGCTCTACGAGGTGCAGGAGCTGCCCTCCGAGCTGTCCACGCTCGTCGAGGTCATCCAGCGGTGCGCCGAGATCACCAACGACGCGATGCCACGGCTGCAGGCGATGAAGGACCTCGAGGAGTACTGGATCGAGATCAACCGGCTCGAGAACGCCGGCGACAAGTCCTACCGCCGTACCCTCGCCAACCTGTTCAGCGGTGGCTACGAGGCGCTCGAGGTGCTCAAGCTCAAGGACATCGTGACCTCGCTGGAGGGCGCCATCGACGCGTTCGAGAAGGTCGCCAACATCGTCGAGCAGATCGCCGTCAAGGAGTCCTGACGTCCATGGAGATCGCGATCATCGTCGCGGTGGTCGTGGTCGCCCTGGTGTTCGACTACACCAACGGCTTCCACGATGCGGCCAACGCCATCGCCACCTCGGTGTCGACCGGGGCACTGACCCCGCGGATCGCCCTGGCGATGGCGGCGGTGATGAACTTCGTGGGCGCCTTCCTGGGCCAGGAGGTCGCCAGCACGGTCAGCGACACGATCAGTCCACCGTCGGGGTCGCACGGTCTGGTGATCGTGATGTCCGGCCTCCTCGGGGCGATCATCTGGAACCTCATCACGTGGTACTACGGCCTGCCGTCGTCGTCCTCCCACGCGCTGATCGGTGGACTGGTCGGCTCGGCGGTCGCCGCGGGTGTCACCGCGAACTGGGACATCGTCCTCAAGAAGGTCGTCATCCCGATGTTCGTGTCACCCCTGGTGGCGTTCACGCTCGGCTTCGCGCTGATGCTCGCCATCATGTGGATGTTCCGGAACGCCAACCCCTCCAAGGCGCACCGCGGGTTCAAGATCGCCCAGACCGTGTCGGCCGCCGGCATGGCCCTCGGCCACGGCCTCCAGGACGCCCAGAAGACGATGGGTGTGATCTTCCTGGCCCTGCTCACCGGCAGCTACGTCGACGCCGACGACCCGCTGCCGCTCTGGGTGATCTTCGCCGCGGCCGCCGCGATCTCGCTCGGCACCTACTCCGGCGGCTGGCGGATCATGCGGACCCTCGGGCGCCGGATCATCCACCTCGACCCCGCCCGCGGCTTCTCCGCCGAGGCGGTCGCCGCGTCGGTGCTCTACACCACGGCGTACGCCTTCGAGGCTCCGATCTCCACCACCCACACCATCACCTCCGCCGTGATGGGCGTCGGCGCCACCAAGCGGGTCTCGGCCGTCCGCTGGGGCGTGGCCCGCTCGATCCTCACCGCCTGGGTGCTGACCTTCCCGGCGGCCGGCTCCGCCGCCGCGATCTGCTACGGCATCAGTCACCTGCTGATCGAGGTCATCCCCTGACCGATGTCCTGCGGACGCCTGGCCGTCCGACCGCCTGAGGTCGGCACCCGGCAACCTCAGCCGAACCGGCCGGAGATGTAGCCCTCGGTCCGCGGGTCGTGCGGGTTGGTGAAGATCCGGCTCGTGAGGTCGTACTCGACGAGCAGCCCGGTGCGGTTGCCGGTGGTCTCGTCGGGGCGGGCGGTGAAGAACGCGGTGCGGTCGGAGACGCGAGCGGCCTGCTGCATGTTGTGGGTCACGATGATGATCGTGAACTCCTCGCGCAGCCCGACCATCAGGTCCTCGATCCGCGAGGTGGCGATCGGGTCGAGCGCCGAGCACGGCTCGTCCATCAGAATCACGTCGGGCCGGGTGGCGATCGTGCGCGCGATGCAGAGCCGCTGCTGCTGACCGCCGGAGAGCCCGTACGCCGACTGCTTGAGCTTGTCCTTCACCTCGTCCCACAGGGCGGCGCCGCGCAGCGCCTCCTCGACGACGTCGTCCATGTCGTCGACCTTCATCCCGATCACCCGGGGGCCGTACGCGATGTTGTCGTAGATCGACTTCGGGAACGGGTTCGGCTTCTGGAACACCATCCCGACATGGGTGCGGACCGCGATCGGGTCCACGCCCTTCGCGTAGATGTTCTGGCCGTGGTAGAGGATGTCGCCCTCCACCCGGGCACTCGGGACGAGGTCGTTCATCCGGTTGAGGCAGCGGAGCACGGTCGACTTGCCACAGCCGGACGGGCCGATCAGCGCGGTGATCTCGTTCTTGCCGAACGAGAGGTTCACGTCGTGGACCGCGTGGAAGTCGCCGTAGAAGACGTTCAGCCCGAAGGCCTCCATCACCGGGTCGGGCGGGGCGTCGGGGAGCTGTCGCTCCACGTCTCCGTGGACGTCGGCGAGGGAGCCGGCGTTGCGCTCGGCGTCCGCCGTGGCATCGACGTCAAGGGTGGTGGTCATGGTCCGGTCCTCCCGGGTCGAGAACGTGTGGGGATGCGTGGCCATGCTCACCAGCTCCTCTGGAACTTGTTTCGGATGAAGATGGCGAGCGCGTTCATGCCGAGGATCATCACCAGCAGCACGATGATCGCGGCGGCCGCGGCGGTCTGGAGCTCCTCCTGCGGCCGCGACGTCTGGTTGAAGATCTGCATCGGCAGCGCGGTGAAGGCGCTGAGGAAGCCGTTCGGGTCGAACCGGATGCCCACCGCGACCCCGACCAGCAGCAGCGGGGCCGCCTCGCCGATGGCGCGCGAGAGGCCCAGGATCGTGCCCGTCGCGATGCCCGGGATCGCCGAGGGCAGGGTCTGACGCCAGGTCGTCTGCCAGACCGTGGCACCGAGGGCCAACGACCCGTCTCGGATCTCGCGCGGCACGGCCCGCACGGCCTCGCGGGTGGTGATGATGACGACCGGCAGGATCAGCAGCGCCAGCGCGATCGACCCGCCGAGGACGATCCCGCTGTCCTGGAACCCCAGGACCGACATCGCGGCCACGGCCAGCAGCCCGTAGACGACGGCCGGGACGGCCGCCAGGTTCTGCAGGTTGAGCTCGATCAGCCGGTTGTACCAGCGGTCGCGGTCGGCGAACTCCTCGAGGTAGAGCGCCGAGGCGATGCCCAGCGGCACGGCGAGCAGCGAGGTGCCGAGCATCAGCCACATCGAGCCGAGGATGCCGGCGCGGAAGCCGCTCGTGCCCATCTCCAGCGACGAGAGGTAGTTCGTGAACAGGGCGCCGTCCAGGCGGTCCGCGCCGTCGAGCGCCGTCGAGACGATCAGCACCAGCAGCACCATCACCCCGAAGAACAGCGACGCCCCACAGGGCCATCAGGAACGCCAGCGACCCGGGGCTCCGGTCGCGGCTCCGTGCCGGTCGCGATCGCGACGGTCGTCTCGCGAGCGGTGGTCACCGCTGTGCTGGCCATCAGTACTCCTGCCGGAAGCGTCGGACCAGGCTGATGCTGATCATGTTGATGACGAGGGTGATCGCGAACAGCAGCAGGCCGATCGCGAAGAGCGTGTTGTACTCCAGCGACCCGACCGGGTTCTCGCCGCCCGGCCGTGGTCGCCATGTAGCCGGTCATGGCCTGCATGCCGTCACGCGGATCCGCGCTCATGTTGGGCAACGACCCCGACGCCAGCGTGACGATCATCGTCTCGCCGACCGCGCGGGACAGTCCCAGCACGATCGCGGCGGCGATGCCCGAGAGCGCCGCCGGGAACACCACGCGCAGGGTGGTCTGCATCTTGTTGGCGCCCATGGCCAGCGAGCCCTGCCGCAGCGCCAGCGGCACCGCGCTCATGGCGTCCTCCGACAGCGACGCCACCGTCGGCACGATCATCACGCCGAGCACGAGGCCCGCCGCCAGCGCGTTGGTGAAGCCGACCTCGAACGACAGCAGGTCCTGCAGCAGCCACGGCGTCACGACGGCCAGGGCGAAGAACCCGTAGACGACCGACGGGACGCCGGCGAGCAGCTCGAGGACCGGCTTGAAGATCTTCCGGACCCGGGGCGAGGCGTACTCCGAGAGGTACATCGCCGCGCCGAGGCCGACCGGCACTGCGACGAGCAACGCGATCAACGTGATCAGGAACGTCGCCTTCACGAGCGGCAGCGCGCCGAACTCACCCCGTCGCGGGGCCCACTCGGTCCCGGTGAGGAACTGGATCGACCGACGCCTCACCGAAGAAGTCGAGCTCGGCCCGATCAGCGTGACGACGATCCCGATGGTGGTGACGATCGAGATCATCGCGGCCACGAAGAGCGCGGCCCTGATCACCGACTCGCCGGGACGCGATCGCCCCTTCAACGAGGGAGCGGAGGGCTGCAGGCCCGCCCCGGAGGGCGAGCCTGCAGCACCGGTGGTGGTGGACATCGAGAGTCTTTCCGGCTGGTCGTCCGTCGTCAGCCTGCGATGCCGTCGAGCGCGGACTGCGTCTCGGCGTACTGGTCGTCGTTCAGCGGGATGAACTGGGTCGCCTCCGCCAGCTCGGCCAGGTTCTCGACGTAGAAGTCGACGTACGCCGCGGTGGCCTCGTTCTCGTTGTACTTGGCGTTGTTGACGTAGATGAACAGCGGCCGCGAGAGCGGGGTGTAGGTGCCGTCGGCGGCGGTCTCGGCGGAGGGCGCGACGCAGCCGTCGCCGCTGTCGATCGCGACCGCCTTGAGGCTCTCCTGGTTCTCCTCGTAGTACGTGTAGCCGAAGTACCCCGTGGCGCCCTCGGTCCCCGCGACGCCCTGGACCAGGACGTTGTCGTCCTCCGAGGCCTCGTAGTCGTCACGCGTGGACTCGGACTCGTCGCCGATCACGTCGGCGGCCATGTAGTCGTAGGTGCCGGAGTCGGTGCCGGGACCGAACAGCGAGATCTCCTGGTCGGGGAAGCTCGGGGTCGAGGTCCTGCCAGTTGGTCACGGTGGAGCCGGGGCCCCACAGCTCGATCAGCTGGTCGACGGTCAGGCAGTCGACCGCGAGGTCGGGGTGGACGACGACGGTGAGGGCGTCCGTGGCGACCTGGAGCTCGGTGTACTCGACGCCGGCCTCCTCGCACGCCGCGACCTCGTCCTCCTCGATCGGGCGGGAGGCGTCGGAGACGTCGGTCTGCTCCTGGCAGAACACCTCGAACCCGCCGCCGGTGCCGGCCTCGCCGACCGTGACCTTGATGTCGGGGTTCTCGCCGCTGAGGAGCTCCGCGGCCGCGTCGCTGAGCGGGAAGACGGTGGACGACCCGTCGACCGCCACGGAGCCGCTGACACCCTCGGCACCGGTGCCGGCACTGCTCTGGCCGCCGCAGGCGCTGAGGACCAGCGCCAGGGCCGCGATGCCGGGCACGACTGCCCAGCGGATGGAAGTGCGCTTCACTTCGTATCTCCTGATGTCTGTGTGCATGACACAGCGAACGTAGGGAGCGCAGGTGTCCGGACCCGGGGGCGTCGGTGAACGCAGCGTGAACGCGGTCGGGCGAGATGACGTCGGTCGACCGGCCTGCGACGGCCGGCGTCGTGGATCGAGGCTGGCCCGAGCCGGTTCAGGGACGGGCGTGGACCTCGGTCGCGACGACCCGGCCGTGGCGGTGGTGGGCGATGAAGAGGGCGCCGGGTCGAGCTTCTCCTCGTCCACGCCGAGCGCCTCGAACACGTGCGGGAGCACCGGTCGGTGCGTGCACAGGACCGAGCTGCGGGACGTGTCGAGCAGGTCCGCCACCGCCGTGCGGACCGACGTGCGGCTCGGCCTCCTCCTCGCTGAGGCCCACGTCGAGCCCGAGCTCCCAGCCGGTGCTGTCGGCGTACGGCTGGAGGGTCTGCACGCAGCGCACGCTCGAGTGAGCTGGCGAGCCGCGTCACGTCGTACGCCGCGAGCAGGGCGACCAGCCGCTGGGCCTGGTGGTGCCCGAGCGAGACGAGCGGCCGCTCGGTGTCCGGCCGCTTGGCGCTCCAGCTCTTGCGGGACCTGGCCTTGCCGTGGCGGAGCGTCACCAGCGCCCGGGTCTTCTTGCGGGCGCGGGTCGCCTCGGCGAGCGTCTCCCGGTCGCGCTCGTAGGTCAGCCACTCCCCGGCCTCGTCGGTCGCCACCCACACGACCTCGTCGATCTCGTCGTTGACGAGGTAGCCCGACACGTCGTGGTCGCCCACCGGCCAGCCGACCCAGTAGTGCACCGTCTTCCCGCGTCCGGCCACGGGGTAGCGCTGCGACCCGAGCGGCCGGCCCAGCCGGACGTGCACCCCGGTCTCCTCGGCGACCTCGCGCACGGCGGCCACCGCCGCGTGCTCGCCCGGGTCGAGCTTGCCCTTGGGGAACGACCAGTCGTCGTACGCCGGCCGGTGCACGAGCAGCACTCGTCGGCCCGGACCGAAGGCCACGACGCCGGCTGCGACGACGTCAGTGCGCTGCGGCATGGCGTTAGTCTCACACCACCCCGAGCTGATCTGGAGGCCCGCGTGCGCAAGTGGACGGCCGCGGGCGTCGCTGCCCTCCTGCTCGTCGTGGCGGTGCTGGTCGGCGTCCGCTGGTGGCAGTCGTCGCGGTCCACCCACTTCGAGCAGGCGGTCTCGCTTGGCGCCGGCCGACGCCCAGCGACTGACGCTACACCGACTGGCAGGGCGTCCGCCGAGCGCTGCGCGCGGGCCTCGACGCAGACTCGTCCCGCGACGAGGTCGCGGACTTCCTCGCCGACGCCTTCGACGCCGACCTGTCGCCGATGTCAGCGCTGCTGGCGTCCACCGAGACGATGCACGAGCAGTACGGCTTCTCCCCCGCCACCCTCGACTGGGAGCTGCTGAGCCAGTCCGACGCCGGTGCGGCCGTGCTCATGCGTCTGCTCGGACGACACGGACGTCGCGGCCCTCGAGGAGCGGCTCGCCGACCTCGGCTACCAGCGTCCCGAGGAGGACACCGGGGTGTGGCTCGGCGGCACCGACCTGCTGGCCGGCATCGGGACGCTCACGCCGGAGCTTGCAGTTCCTCGCGGTCGACGCCGACCAGCGGCTGGTGCTCGGGTCCGACACCGAGGCGTACGCCGAGCAGGCGATGCGGACCGTGACCGGTGACGCCGACGCGGCCTCCGGCCTGGAGCCGGTCGATCGAGGCGGTCGGCGCCGCGGGCTGCACCGCTCGCGGCGGCGGTGTACGACGGGCCGCTGGCCTGCAGCGCGCTCGCGATGGGCAGCGCCGACCCGGCCGACCAGGACCAGGCCCGCGAGCTGATCGCGGCCGCCGGTGAGGTCAACCCGCTGACCGGGTTCGCGATGGCGGTCGAGCCGTCGCTCGACGTACGGGTGGCGATGTCGTTCGAGAGCGACGACCAGGCGCGCGCGAACGCCGACTCACGGGCCAGGCTCGCGTCGGGCCCGGCCCCGGGTCAGGGCGGCGACTTCACCGACCGGTTCCGGCTCGGGCGGGTGAGCGCCGAGGACGGCGTGGTGACGATGGTGCTGCGACCGCGGCAGGGTCAGTACCTGCTGTCGGACCTCACGAGCGGGCCGGTGCTGTTCGCGACCTGCTGAGGGTCGGCCAGGGCGCCAGGGCGGCCGGAGGCTCAGGCCTCGTCGAGTCGCGCCGGCGCGACGCCGAGGATCCGGTCGATCTCGGCCTGGTCGAGGTGCTCGTCGGCCTCGCTGGCGGCGATGATGAGGTTGGTGGTGAGCTCCACCTCACCCAGGAGGTCGGAGTCTTCGAGCGTCACGTCGAACTGGTCGTGCACCGTGTACAGCCCCTCCCGCCCCCGTCGTGAACAGAATCCCGAGTGCAACCATGCCCAACTCCCGGTGGGGGCAAACCTGGAATTGCGAAAACTTTTCCTCGAATGTGGATCGGAACGGCGTGAGGCCCCACCCGAGAGCGGGTGGGACCTCACTGGGGTCCTGTGATCAGGTGCTGATCAGAGGGGACGGACGTTCTCCGCCTGCGGGCCCTTCGGGCTCTGCGTGACGTCGAACTCCACCTTCTGGTTCTCGTCCAGGGACTTGTAGCCCTGGCTCTGGATCGCCGAGTAGTGCACGAAGACGTCGTCGCCGCCGTCCTCCTGTGCGATGAAGCCGAAGCCCTTCTCGGCGTTGAACCACTTCACGGTGCCCTGAGCCATCTGCTCTTTACTCCTTCATCGGGGCGAGAGCCGCCACTTCGACGGCCCGCAGCAGATGCGGTGACACGTCGCTCCGACTTGCGTGACTGGCAGACACACCCGAAGAAACGCCGTTGGATCACAAACTCCGCGGGCGTCAGACCTGCTGGAACTTGCACCTGTTGCACCGCTGAGAGTATCAATCGGCCTCGCGAACGGAAGCACCTGTCGCCGCCGAGTTCACGCTCCTGGTGACTGCAGAAGCCTGCAATGCACAGACCTGCAGGTGACCCGCCGTGACCTTGCGCGAGGTGTGGCCGTTGGTCCCCTGTCAGGTCGCCACTCGGGCGGCACACCCCGACAGAAGGACTCCGATGCGTTCACGCCTCATGGCCCTCACGACTGCGGCCGCTACCGCGGCCGCACTCACCCTCGGCAGTACGGCGGCCACCAGCGCCGCACCTGCCCCGACCCCGGCCTCGACGAACGGCGACTACATCGTCGTGCTCGAGGACGGTGCGCTGGCGCGGACCGTGTCAGCGGTCCACGCGGACCGGTTCGGGCTCGAGCTCGGTCACGTCTTCACGACCGCCCTGCAGGGCTACTCCGCAGCCATGACCCCGCAGACGGCGTCGCTCATCGAGGCCCTGCCCGGCGTCGCCTGGGTCCAGGTCGACGCTCCGGTCACGACCGCCGCCCAGTCCACGCCGACCGGGATCGATCGCGCCGACGCCGACCTCAGCCCGACCGCGTCGATCAACGGCAGCGACCAGCGGGTCGACGTGGACGTGGCCGTGATCGACACCGGCGTCGACCTCGACCACCCCGACCTCAACGTGTACCGGGCCGGTGCCCGGAACTGCTCGCTCTTCGGCCTGTCGGCGGACGACGACCACGGGCACGGGTCCCACGTCGCCGGCACGATCGGTGCCCTCGACAACACCACCGGCGTGGTCGGAGTCGCTCCCGGCGCGCGGATCTGGCCGGTCAAGGTGCTCAGCGCCCTGGGTACCGGGCTGAACTCCGACGTGATCTGTGGGATCGACTACGTCGCCGCGCACGCCGACGAGATCGAGGTCGCCAACATGAGCCTCGGCGGGGGCGGCGCGGACGACGGCGACTGCGGCGCGACCAACGACGACGCCATGCACGCCGCGATCTGCGACGCGGTGGCAGGTGGCATCACGTTCGTCGTCGCGGCGGGCAACGACTCGGCTGACGCGGCCACCTCGACGCCGGCGGCGTACGACGAGGTCGTGACGGTCAGCGCGCTGGCCGACTTCAACGGTCAGCCCGGTGGCGGCGCCGCGTCGACGTGCCGCGCCGACGAGGACGACACGTTCGCGTCGTTCTCCAACTACGGCGCCGACGTCGACCTGATCGCCCCCGGCGTCTGCATCGACAGCACCTCGATGAACGGTGGCTACGCCACGCTGTCGGGAACCTCGATGGCCTCGCCGCACGTGGCGGGCGGTGCCGCCCTGTACGCCGCCACCCACCCGTCCGCTACTCCGACCCAGGTCAAGAGTGCGCTGATCGCGTCCGGCACGACCGCCTGGAACGACGGCGACGACCCGGACAACACCCAGGAGAAGCTGCTCAACGTCGCGTCGTACTAACGACTCAGCCGACCGCCCGCCCGGTCCGCCTCGTGCGGCCGGGCGGGCGCCGCCTCGACGGGACGCGGGTCACACCGCGTCGATATTGGATCGATCCAATCCGTGCCGCACACTGGAGGCATGCGCCTGATCGACGAGCTCGACGACCTGCACGCCTCCTACGTCCGGGCGGTCAACGCCGCGGTCGCGTCCGACGACCTCGAGCGGGCGGAGCGACTGGCGGAGGCCTACGACACCGACGCGATCCGGCTGATCGCCGAGCGCGAGGGGAAGACGCACCTGCTGCCGATCCGCCGTCCGAGCGAGCCGGACTCTGCGCTGCGCCGGCTGGTGGCCCGGCTGCGACTCGACCGCGCCGCCTGAGGGTGACGCCGGATCAGGCCGTGGTCTTCTTGCCCGCGACCTGCTCGGCGACGCCGATGAGGAGCACGGCGGCTACCACGGCCAGCACGAAGCCGATGACGTTCAGCTCCCAGATGCTTCCGGTCCCGAACGCCTGGGCGATCAGCCCTCCGATGAGCGAGCCCACCAGACCGAGGCCCAGCGTGGCGAGGATGCCCAGCGACTGCTTGCCGGGCTTGATGAGACGAGCGAGTGCGCCGATCACGAGCCCGGCGACGAGGAATCCGATCATGCCTCCATGGTAGTCCGGCCACCGTCGAGCGCCCGCCGGACCCGCCAGGCACGGGCTCGGTCATGTCGCAGACGCAGGGTCCCCCCGCCGGCGCCGCAGCGATCATCGACAGGAGCTTGACCCGAGTGGGGTCGAGGGCCTTGTATGCCTGCGCCAAGGTCTCAGCGGCCTCGTCGCCGACGACCCCGCTGGTGACCACTCGGCCGGCCGGTGCGCGGGCCGCAGCCTGGGTGCAAGTCGAGCTCGGCGTCGGATCGCCCGGACCAGCCAGCCGCTCATGGCAGGCTGGCCGAACAGGACTCCACCCAGCACGAGGATCATCCCGAGGATCTGCTGCGGCGTGAAGGGTTCGTGGGCGAGCGTCGCCCCCACCACGACGCCCGCAACCGGGTTCAGGAGCCCGACGAGAGAGACCGCGGCGGCGGGCGCCACCCTCAGCCCCCGGAACCAGACGACGTAGGCGACGACGGTGCCGAGCAGACCGATGAAGGCGAAACCGCCGACGGATCGTGCGTCCAGCACGGGCGGAGCGCCTTCGACCAGGATGGCGAGCGGGGCCAGCGCCAGACCGCCGAACACCAGCTGCCAGGCCGTGAAGGTGACCAGGTCGATCGGCGGCCGCCAGGCCTTGACCAGGACGAAGCCGAGCGATGAGCAGCCGACGGCGCTCAGCGCGGCCGCGACTCCCCACGGGTCGAGCGACACACCGCCACGCAGGACCAGAACGCCGACGCCGGTGATGCCCACGATCGCTGCGACGACGGACGCCGTTGTAGCCCGCTCCCGTACCAGGACCCAGGCAAGGAGCATCACCGCCAGCGGTGCGGTCGCGGTCAACGTCGCCGCGACACCACTGGGGAGCCGGTAGGCGGCCACGAACACCAGCACGAAGAACGCCGAGAAGTTGAGCAGGCCCAGTGCAGCCGTACGCCGCCACCACCCACCCGGCAGCTTCCCGGGTCGGAGAGCGAGGAGCAGCAGCCCGAACGGCAGAGCGCGCACAGCGGCCCCGAAGAGCGGTCGGTCTGGTGGGAGGAAGGCCTGAGTGACGTAGTACCCGCTGCCCCAGACGATCGGCGCTATGGCTGCTGCGGCGATGATCCTTCCGTTGCCTTCCATGGAAACCATAATAGTTTCCAGATCAGATACATTCCCACGGTGGATGACCACGTCGAGCACGTGATGGCCCAATGGGCGCGAGAGCGCCCTGACCTGGACCCCTGGCCCCAGGCCGTCATCGGTCGGGTGCATCGGATCGCGCTCCGGCTCACCGACGAGCTCGTGGCCATCTACGCAGAGCACGGTCTTGGTGAAGGCGAGTTCGACATCCTGGCGACCCTCCGCCGTCAGGGCGCCCCGTATGCCCTGAACCCGACCGAGCTCGCCCAGCAGACCATGGTCACCTCGGGTGCGATCACCAAGCGGGTCGACCGTTGCGTCGCCAACGGCTGGGTCACGAGGACCCGCCGTGACAGCGACGGTCGCGGCCGCCTCGTCGCGCTCACGGCGGAGGGCACGAGCCTGATCGACACCGCATTCCCCGCGCACCTCGCCAACGAGGCGCGACTTCTCGCTGCCTTCGGCAAGGATGACCTCGTGTCACTCACCCGGCTCCTGAAGGCCTGGTCGATCGACCTCGGGCTCTGACGTCCGGGCCCGGCGGACGCCACCGCCGACAGACGCTCGACACGAGGCCCGATCTCACGGCTGCGGGCGAGCGTCAGCGACGACCGCGCGAGAGCGATGCCTGCGTGCGCTCCACCACGCTCGCGGGGAGACCCGCGACGAGTGCCGAGACCGTCACCGCCTGCAGGCTCCCCCGCCAGGCCAGGTGGGCTTCCCGCATCTTCTGCGCGAGGACGCACCGCCCCTCGCACTCCTCGGGTGGCGCGGCGCCGCGACCCTGCTGCCGAATCTCGCGGCACGTATAGGGCTCCCCCGACCCGTCGACAGCCTCCACCACCTCCAGCAGGGTCAGGCTCGACGTGGAACGCGACAGCCGGAAGCCTCCCCGCGGTCCGGTGGTACCGGTCAAGATGCCTGCCCGCACCAGTAGCGCCAGCTGCTTGGAGAGATAGGGCGCGGGCAGCGCGAAGTGCTCGGCCAGCTGGGCGGCGCTGATCGCCTCATCCGGAACCTGGGCCAGCGCCGTGACGCAGTGCAGCACCCATTCGGTGCTCTCCGGCAGCTTCATGTTGTCGACCGTAGCCTACTGTGGATATTATGGACCGTTTAAATCTACAATAATGGAGGAGTCATGCGAGTAGCCGTCGTCGGAGCCACGGGCCGCATCGGGCGTCTCGTCCACCGTGTCCTCGAGGACCGCGATCACACCGTGGTCCCCATCAGTCGGGCCCACGGCGTCGACGTGCTGTCGGGCGAAGGGGTGGCCACCGCCCTCAACGGGGCACAGGTGGTGGTCGACGTGACCAACTCGTCGGCCACGAATCCCGACACCACCGTGAACTTCTTCTCCCAGTCGACGCGGCAGTTGCTGGCGGCCGAAGCGTCCGCAGGCGTGAACCACCACGTGGTGCTGTCGATCGCCGGGCTGTGGAGAGTTGAGGGAAACGCGCACTACGAGGGCAAGCGGGCACAGGAGGCCGCAGTTGCAGATGGCGACGTTCCGTACACCATCGTGCCGGCCACGCAGTTCCACGACTTCGCGGAGATGGTCGCGTCCTGGACCGAGCATGACGGGGTCGCGCAGATCCCGCCGCTGCTCATCCAGCCGGTGGCGCCGGTCGACGTGGCAGAAGTCCTGGCGGCCGTTGCCACGTCCGAACCCCGCGGTCGCCACGTCGACGTGGCGGGGCCGGAACCAGCGGACCTGGTCGACATGGCTCGTCGGACCCTGGCCGCCCGGGGCCGACCGCTGCGGCTGGTCCCCAGCTGGCACACCGGGATCTTCGGCCCTGAGGTGGCCGGGGACGTGCTGCTGCCGTCGTCCGACGCCCACCTCGCACCCACCTCGTTCGACACCTGGCTTGCCCAGCAGTCCGCAGCCCGGCTCGATCCGGTCGAGGTGCCGACGGAGCCTTCCGGTCGGTGAGCAGCCGATCCGGATCCGGGGTGTTCCGGATGAGCTGAGCTCCGACGTATCCGCTCGCCGCCGCCCGGCAGAAGAGCCCTAGACTCGACTCCCAGGTCAAACGAACACCCAGGCACGAGCGTGACGGTGTGACACCGCGCGCGCAGGTCCCGGGCCCTGGGCCCTTAGCTCAATTGGCAGAGCTCCGGACTTTTAATCCGTTGGTTGTGGGTTCGAGTCCCACAGGGCCTACACATGGCAGTCATCCGTCTGGCGTCCCGGTTCGACTACTGACCTCAGCAAACACAGCACCGCCCCGCGGCACGACCTACAGCCGGGAGCGTGCCCGCCAGCGCACGGTCTTGCGCCGCGCCGCTGGGCGAGGGGCAGGATGAAGATGCCAGCCGGTGAGCCCCCGTAACAGTGACGGCACCGTGACCTCTGGCACCGCTCCCAGGCGGCGGTTCTACGTGATCATCACCGGTAACTCCTCGGACCGGACCAAGAGATCACACGTGTCGGGCTCCGGCGAGACCGCGGACCGAGTCAGAAGCTGCGGGAGGCGCGCGCGGTCGTGTAGGAGGGCTCTCGGAGACGGCGGACCCACTCGTAGTTCTCGAGGCCGGGAAGCGTGTTGCGGACCGGGTCGAACGACACAGGGACGTCAGCCTCGTCGGGCGGGGCGTCCTGGAGCGCCAGCTCGGCGAACGGGTGCCAGGCACCGGACCCCACGGCCCAGGCCAAGGCGACGGTGGCCTCGTCGCGAAACGCCGCGGCCAGCAGGACCGGTCCGGTCGGGGTCCGGTAGGGCAGCAACGTCGTGAGGGGTCGGCCGAGAGGCGACCGCGAAGCGGTCAGTAGGTAGCGCGTGAACCGTCCGAGCCCCGTCGAGGCGAAGAGGAGGTCGCCGTGCCGGCCGTCGGGGGTGGGCACCCGCACGGCAAGGCCGAAGATGTCAGGCAGGGAAGGGGGCAGTCCTATCGCCCGGGACTGCCGCACCAGGACCGTGTCTTCACCCGCGTCGTCCAACCACGCGGCGCCAGTGCCTGGCTCGCTGCCGAACCGGCGTAGAGCCCCGGTCACGACAGACCCTCGCGGGTGCAGGGGCTTGGCCGCAGGCCGCGAGGTCACCAGCCGGGTTGCTGCTCGGAGCACCTGGCCACCTGCGGACGAGGCGGCGCGGGTGCCGGACCTGAAGACGCTCATGACCCCCTGTACCCGCTCGCGCCTGGTTCAGCGACGCCGACCGACCCCCGGGCCTGGCGACCAGCCCAGCGCATCCAGCAGGTGGACGCTGGGGGAAAGCTGCCCGTCCAGGTTCCCTCGGTGCTACCGAGCCGTCGTGCGGCTGAGGAAGCCAGGTCACAGATCTATCCCCCCGTCAGGCCCAGGCCTACTCTGACGAAGTGCAGTGTGCTGTTCTCGGCCCACTGGAGGTGCGGGGGGACGATGACCGGGTCCTGAACGTGCCCGGCGCGAAAGAACGCCATCTGCTGGCCGTGCTGGCCGCTGCGTTCCCAGCCGTGGTGACGGTTGACCGGCTCCTCGAGGTGCTCTGGGACGGGGCACCGCCGCGCACCGGACGCAAGTCCTTGCAGGCCCACGTCGTGCGGTTGCGTACGGCGCTGGAGCCCGACCGTCCCCCCGGCTCGTCGGGTCGGTACGTCGTACGTCGCCACGACGGTTACGCGCTCGCCATCGAGCGCGATCGGCTGGACGCGACCGCGTTCGCGGACCTGGCTGCTCGCGGCCGGGCGATGCTGTCCGCCGGGGACGCCGGCGGGGCGGCCGACCTGCTCCGCGAGGCGCTCGCCCTCTGGCGCGGACGCCCCTACGCCGACTGGCCCGATGCGGCCGATCTCGACGGTGAGCGGGAGCGGCTCAAGGAGATCCGGGCCCACGTGCTGGAGGCGTTCTGGGAGGCCGAGCTCGCGCTCGGCCGGCATGTCGCGGCGGTGCCGGAGCTCGGGCGGCTCACCCAGGAGCACCCGCTCCAGGAGGGGTGGTGGGCACTGCACGCGCTGGCCCTGTACCGCGCCGGACGCCAGGGGGACGCGCTCGAGTCGCTCCGAAACGCGCGCCGGGTGCTGGACGACCAGCTCGGCGTCGAGCCCGGTACCCGGCTCCGTCAGCTCGAGCAGGCGATCCTGGCCCAGGAACCGGACCTCGATCTCGTGACCGCACCGCCCGCTCCGCCAGAGGGCCTGGCCCGGGTGGCGAAGGTCAGCGGGTGTCCGTACAAGGGCCTCGCCCGCTACGAGCTCGACGACGCCGCCGTCTTCCGCGGCCGCGACCGCCTGGTCCGCACGTTGGTCAGCAGCCTCGTCGACCGCCGGCTGATCGTGCTGTCCGGCTCCAGTGGTGCCGGCAAGTCGTCCGTCGTGCGAGCCGGGCTGCTGCCCGCCCTTGCGTCGGGCGAGCTCCCCGGCAGCACGGCATGGCAGCCGGTCGTCGTGGTGCCAGACCGGCGCCCGGTCGACACCCTCTCGCCCCTGACCGGCGAGGACCCACCGAGCGCGCCCGTGATGCTCGTCTGCGACCAGCTCGAACAGCTGTGGGCCGCGGACGTCGCACCCGGTGAGCGCGCAGCGTTCGTCGACACCGTGCTCGGACTGCTGGCGGACAACGTCGTGGCCCGGTGCGTCCTCGTCGTCCGAGGGGACCACGTGGGCCGACTGGCGGAGCAGCCCGACGTCGCGCACCACCTCCACGGCGGACTTGTGATGGTGCCCCCGATGACGGAGACCGAGCTGCGGCAGGTCGTCGAGGAGCCGGCGCGGGAGGCCGGGCTGCGCGTCGAGGAGGACCTGACCGACGTGGCGGTGCGCGACGTGCTCGGGCGCTCGGGCGCGCTGCCGCTCCTCTCGACGGCGCTGGCCGAGACGTGGGAGCGGCGACGCGACTCGACCCTGACGCTCGCGGGCTACCTCGCGACCGGTGGTGTGGCGGGTGCGGTGGCACGGTCCGCCGAGACCGCCTTCTCCTCCCTGCCGGAGGCGGGACAGGAGCTCGCCCGACGGATCCTCGTGCGGCTGGCTGAGCAGGACGAGCAGGGGACACTGCGGGCCCGCCGGCTCCCGTCGGCCGAGCTGGCCGTGGTCGGCGCCGATGCTGCGCTCACCGACCCCGTGATCGAGACGCTGGTGGCGCGCCGACTGCTCGCCCGCGACGGCGACCACCTCGAGGTCACTCACGAGGCGCTGCTCGGCGCGTGGCCCCGGCTCGCGGGCTGGCTTGCGCAGGACGCCGTCGGGCGGGCCGTTCGTCGTCATCTCGCCCCGGCGGCGCTCGAGTGGGCGGACCACGGGCGACCGGCCGACGAGCTCTACCGCGGGACCCGGCTGGAGGCCGCGTCCGAGTGGGCCGAAGATCCGGACTCCGGACCGACCGAGCTCGAACGCGAGTTCGTGGCGGCCGGTCTCAGCCAGGCGGAGGCGGAGCTGGCGGCGGCCGAGGCCCGCGCCGAGGCGGAGTCGGCCGGCCGTCGGCGGACCCGCCGACTCGCTGTCGTCCTGGCTGGAATGCTGGTCGTGGCCCTGGTCTCTGCCGCCGTTGCCGTCGGCTTCCAACGGACGGCGACCGACCGGGCGAGGCAGGCCAGTGCGGCGGAGACCGTGGCGGACGCCAATCGGCTAGCCGCACTGTCTTCCGCCGCGCGCTCCATGGACCTGTCGCTGCTGCTCGCCGCCGCAGCCCTGCAGACGGCCGACACCCCAGCGACTCAGGACAGCCTGCTGAGAGCCCTGGTCGAGCACCGCCGGGCCACGGGGGTGTACCAGATGTCGTCCGAGGGCCTCGTCGAGACCGCGCTGAGCGCAGACGGCCGGACGATGGCGCTCTCCGTCGGCGGAGGGTCCCCCCGGGTGATGACGTGGCGCCCGGGCTCCTCGGCATCGCTGCGCCAGACTGCCGCCGGTTGGGGGCCTACGGACCTCGCGGTGTCGCCCGACGGTGACATCATCGTCGGCGTCGACGTGATCATGCCCGAGAACATCCCGACGTTGCGGGCGTACACGATTGGCGGGGAGCGCCTCCCCGCACCGCACGGCGGTAGAAGGCTGGATCGCTTCTATCCGGGCGGCGTCGGGTACACCGACGACGGTCGACTGATGATGGTCGTCAGCGAGTGGGTGGGGCCGCGGGTCGGCCATCGAGGCCTGCTGCAGCGACTCGACCCAGCCACGGGGAGGGTCACCACGGTGAAGCGCTTCGGGACGTCCGGGGGCCACGGTCGGCTCGCCTTCTTCGAGGCGGCCTTCACACGCGACGCCACTGCGGTGGTCGCCCTGGTCCGAGACCATAGTCGCGCCTACTGGATGCCCGTGGGCGAGGGGCGTCCGGTCCGGCTCCGACTCGACCGTCGGGCAGCCACCAGCCTCGAGTTCGTCGCGACCCCGACGGGCGCGCTCCAGTTCTGGTCGGACGGGGCGGTCACGCGCTACGACTCCCGCGGCCGTGCCGCGCAGGTGCTGGACGTGCACCGGGCTCCCGTGCTGGACGCGATGGTGCTGCACGGCAGGCGGGCGGCCGTCACGCTGGGTGAAGGTGGCCAGGTGGAGCTGTGGTCGGTCGACGCCCGGACCGGCGACTGGTCGCTCGGGGAGTCCCTGGTCGGCCACGCCGGAGCGGCGGAGCAGGTGGAAGTGGCACCGGACGGCCGGTCCCTCCTGACGGCCTCGCGGGACGGGCAGCTCATCACATGGGACCTGACCGCGAAGACCGGGTTCGGCGCGACGTACCCCGGGCTGGGCGACCGCTGGGTGTCCAACCGGATCCAGGTCCTCGATCCCGGGCGGCTCGTGGTGGCGCCGGCGCGCACGCGCGGGTCATCGTCGAAGGTGGGGCCGTTGGGAGGACTCAGCGGTCCCAGCACGCAAGGCGTCGCCGCAGTCTTCCTCGACCCGCGCGACGGACGCGTGGTGGACCAGGTGCCCGTCGGCCGCACCATCCACGCCCTCTTCGGTTCGTCGGTCGCGGTCAGCCCGGACCGACGCTCCGTGGCGGTGACCTCCGGGCAGGCGGTGACCGTGCTCGACACCAGGACACGGCGCCGGATCGCCCGGTTGCAGCTCCCCCTCGGCGGGGCGATCTTCGTGTGGAGCGCGGGCTGGAGCAGCGACGGATCGATGCTCCTGCTCGGCACCGAGGGGAACGGCATCGGCGAGGTGCTCGTGGTCGACACCGACACCTGGCATGTCGTCCGCCGCTTCCAGCCCCGCGGCGGGTCGGCTCAGGTGTTCGAGTGGGCCCCGGACCGGAGGACCCTGGCCGTGGGCGTCAACTACGCCGGAGCGATCGACCTCTACGACAGCGACCTCCGCCACGTGCGCACCGTGGACCTCGGGGAGGGTGGCGACGTTTTCGACCTGTCGTTCTCACCGGACGGCCGCTACCTGGCGGCCGGCCGGTCCGGCGGTGGTGTCGACGTGGTCGACACCCATTCCTGGCGTCCGGTCCACGAGACGGCTATGACGCACGCCGGCCACGTCAACGACGTCGAGTGGCTGCCGGACAGCTCGACGGTCGTCTCCACCGGTCGGGACGAGATGCTCTCTCTGTACGACGTGCGGCGAGACCTGGTGCGAGCCAGCCCGCTTCCCGCGGCGAGCACCACTGACGAGGGCCAGTCGTTCCTGCTGCCCGCACCCGAGGACGAGGTCGTCGTGCTCAACGATGACGGTCCGGGGCATGTCTACCCGCTCGATCCCGCGCGATGGTTGGCCCTGGCCTGCACTATCGCCGGCAGGGACCTGACTCACGCCGAGTGGGACAGGTACCTGCCGGGCACGCCGTACTACCGGGTCTGCGACCTCAGTGACGAGGGGTGAGCGACGTCCCGTCGCAACCGCGAGGCCGAGGTGCGTTCTCCCCCAGGTGGCAACGGTTCCACGAGTCGTGGATGTGCTGCGAGCTCCAGAACTGGTCCCGGAACCGCTTTTCCCACGGGTCGCCGACGTACATCTCAGCGTCGCCCACCGGGTCGTCCACGCCCCGCTGAACGATGCGCTCGGACGGCGCCTGCTCGGCTGCGGCTCCGGCGCAGCCGAGGAGGCTGGCGCCCAGGACGAAAGACGCGGTGATGGTCGTGATACTGCGGGCTGCTGACGTGATCTGCATGATGGGCTCCTGTGCCTGACCGGGCCGTTCCCGGCGATGGGAGGAGCAGAACGCGGGGCGGTTGTGGAGGCGGCTGCGTGCGGTTGTGGTCCGGTTGCGGTGGTCCGTACGGGCATAACGAGACCCGGCCCCGGGCGTTGACCAGGCATGACAGCCGCTCAGGAGCCGTGCCCGTCGGGCCTCGACCTGCTGGAGAGCTGGTTGGACTACCGCGAGGCGTGGCTCGCGGCGCACGAGATGGCTCCCGGGCCGGTCAGCCGGTGAGGTCGAACCAGTAGCGGAGCTTGTCGCCGCGCCGGTCCTCGAACGCACCCCCGGCGTGCTCGATGGTCAGCCGGGACGCGAGGTTGTCGTGGTCGCAGGTGACCAGGGCCCGGGCGAGGCCGAGGCCGCTGGCCTCGAGGAGGGCCAGCCCGAGGGCGCGCGTTGCGTGACCCTCGCGCCGGCGGCCCGGTCGGACGCTGTAGCCGATGTGGCCGCCCTGCTCGAGGAGGAACGGCGTGAGGGCGTGCCGGACCGCGAGATAGCCCACGAACTCGTCGGCGTCAACGATCCAGTAGTACGAGGAGTGCACCCGGTCCTCGGGGAGCACGGTGGCCGGGTCGCCCTCGGCGAGCAGCCGGTCGATCTCCGTGGCCAGGGCAGCGGGGCCGAGGTCGCTGGTGTCGAACTGCCACAGACCTGCGCCGTGCATCACGTCGCCGGCCGCCTCGAACTCCCGGACGGCCGCCGCCCACGAGGCGTGGAAGCGCAGGTCGGGCCGCGCCAGCTCGGTCATCGGTCAACGTTGCTCGGCCGGGACGCCGCGGACTCCGGTGTCAGTGAGCCGAGCCTCCTCGGCCGCCCGCGCCTCCAGCTCCGCGCGACGGGTCTCCTCGATCATCTCGCGCGCGGCGTCGTAGGCACCGGGCTCGGAGACCAGGTCGGCGGCGCCGTGCCGGAGCCGGGCCAGGGCGGAGCGGGCGAAGATCTGCTGCTCGGTCGTGGTCCGCTCGGACCGGCCGCGGCCGAGGAACGAGACGGCCCAGTGCAGGAGGGCGGTGATCCGGTTCTTGAAGCCGGTGATGTAGATCAGGTGGAGACCCAGCCACATCAGCCACGCGACCACGCCCTTGATGCGCAGCTTGCCGATCATCGCCACCGCGTTGAAGCGGCTGATGATCGCCATCGAGCCCTTGTCGAAGTACTTGAACGGCGGCTGCGGCGCCTTGCCGCGGAGCCGGCCGTCGATCTCCTTCGCGGCGTACTTCGCGCCCTGGATGGCGACCTGGGCGACACCCGGCAGGTTGTCGAGGGCGATCATGTCGCCGACCACGAACACCTCGGGGTGGCCGGGCAGTGTCAGGTCTGGGTTGACGGCGATCCGGCCCGCCCGGTCCAGCGGCGCGCCGGTCTGGTCGGACAGGGTCCGGCCGAGCGGGTTCGCCTGCACGCCCGCGGCCCAGATCTTGGTCACGGCCGAGATGGACTCGGTCCTGCCGTCCTTGTGCTTCAGCTCGATCCCGCGCTCGTCGACGTCGGTGACCATCGCGCCGAGCACTACCTCGACGCCGAGCTTCTCCAGCTCGCGCTTGGTCGAGGCGCCGAGCTTGGCGCCGAAGGGGGGCAGCACCTGCGGGGCGGCGTCGATCAGGATCACCCGCGCGGTGTGGGTCTGGATCGCGCGGAAGTCCTTGCGGAGGGTACGGCGTGAGAGCTCGGCGATCTGACCGGCCATCTCCACTCCGGTCGGCCCGGCTCCCACGACCACGAACGTCAGGTGGTGGTCCACGTTGTCGCCGCGGCTCGCGCCGAGCTCGGCCATCTCGAAGGCACCGAAGATCCGGCCGCGCAGCTCGAGCGCGTCGTCGATGCTCTTCATGCCCGGGGCGTACTCGGCGAACTGGTCGTTGCCGAAGTAGGACTGGGCCGCACCGGCCGCCACGATCAGCGAGTCGTACGTCGTCGTGGTGGGACGGCCGAGGACCACGGACGTGACCTGCTGGCGCTGGAGGTCGATCTCGGTGACCTCGCCCAGGAGCACCTGCACGTTGCGCTGCCTGCTCAGCACCTCCCGGGTCGGCGGGGCGATCTCGCCCTCGGAGAGGATGCCGGTCGCGACCTGGTAGAGCAGCGGCTGGAACAGGTGGTGGGTGGTCTTCGCGATCAGGGTGACGTCGACGTCGGCCCGGCGCAGCGCCTTTGTCCCGAAGAGCCCGCCGAAGCCGGAGCCGACGACCACGACGCGGTGGCGGTGGGTCGTCTCCTGCTGCATCTCCATGCCTCCATTGTCCTCCGTCCGACCGCCACCCACGAATCCGAGCCACGTCTGCTCGGTCACACCCGACGCGCCCGAAATCCCCACAGGAGAAGTTGAAGGTGGAAAGGTTTCAGTGACCTCCCCGCGGGGAAGGTCACCACCGTCCAGTGCGTTCACGACAGAACATGGGGTTCAGGGTGTCGCGTCACAGGCCCGCGCTCGCGCTGGGTCCGGGCCCGCGCGGGGTGCAGCAGGCTCGCCGGTGGGTCGTCGACGCCATCGGTGCGCTCGGGCGGCGCGATCTCACCGAGACGGCGGAGCTCGGCGTCTCCGAGCTGGTCACGAACGCGCTGCTCCACGGCGAGCCGCCCGTCAGCGTCCGGCTGGGCGGCACGACGGAGCACCCGCGGGTCGAGGTCCACGACCAGTCGACCGAGCCGCCCGTGCTCCCCGCCACGTCCGGTGCGCCGGATCTCGGGCTGGACGGTGCGCTCGACGACTTCGACGACGACCTGGGCCTGATGACGTTCGGTCGGGGGCTCGACATCGTGGCGCGCTGCGCCGAGGCGTGGGGCGCGGAGATCGAGCCGGCCGGCAAGGTCGTCTGGTTCACCCCCGCCGTCGAGATCGGCGACGACGGCTCGCGCGGGCAGGTCACCGGGCTGCCACCGGTGCCCGACCCGGTCGACCGCCACGAGCAGCACGCCTTCCACCTGCTCGGCGTCCCACTGGAGTGGCTCGCGGAGTTTCAGCGCCACTACCTCGAGCTGCGCCGCGAGGTGCGGCTGCTGGCGCTCGCCCACGAGGAGCACTACCCGCTGGCGAAGACGCTCTCCGACCACTTCGGCACGATGCACCGGCAGCTCGTCGACGGCATGGAGGTCGACGGCACCGGCCACCCACCACGGCAGGGCACGATCGACCTGGTCGTCCACCTCGACCCCGACTCCGTGGAGGCCATGGGCAGCCTGGTCGAGCTGCTCGACTTCGCCGACGAGTTCGCCGCCCGCGAGCGGCTGCTGTCGGTCGCGCGCACCCCCGACCAGCGGACGTTCCAGACCTGGTTCCTCAGCGAGTTCGTCCACCAGCTCGCCGGCCGCGCCCCGCAGCCGTGGTCGGCGCCGCCCGCCTACCGCGCTCAGGCGTAGCCGAGCTCGTCGAGCCGGGCGTCGTCGATCCCGAAGTGGTGGGCCACCTCGTGGACCACGGTGATCCGGACCTCGTCCGCGAGCTGCGCCTCGTCGTCGCAGAAGTCGAGCAGCGGCAGCCGGTACACGAAGATCCGGTCGGGCAGCTCCACCCCGGGCTCGCCGTACCGCTCGGTGAGCGCGACGCCGTCGTAGAGACCGAGCAGATCCGGGTCGTCGGCCGGTGCCTCGTCCTCGACGATCACCGCGACGTTGCGGATGAGCCGAGCGATCTCGTCGGGGATCGAGTCGAGGGCGGCGTCGACCAGCCGCTCGAACGCGACCCGCTCCATCTCCACCGGCATCCGGCCAGCGTAGGACGGCGCCCACGGCCCCCGGGCGCACGGACGCCCCGGAACCATCGGTTCCGGGGCGTGGCTGGCGACCCCGACGGGACTCGAACCCGCGGCCTCCGCCGTGACAGGGCGGCGCGCTAACCAACTGCGCTACGGGGCCTGGTGGTGCTCGCGCACGGCTGCTGCACGAAGCGCTCGGAACTCTAACCCATCCGCGCCACGCCCTCACAATCGAGGGGAGACGCCTCCGGCTGGTACCCCCAACCGGATTCGAACCGGCGCTACCGCCGTGAAAGGGCGGGGTCCTGGGCCGCTAGACGATGGGGGCCGGACTGCTGGCCCAGCATAGGCGCGGCGGCTCGGACGCCGGCAATCGGCCGCGCCCGTTTTCGTCGGCCTCCGCGCCCTCCGGTATGGTTCCCCTCGCTCTGGGAACGACGGGGCCAGGTAGCTCAGTTGGTACGAGCGATCGACTGAAAATCGATAGGTCGGCGGTTCGACCCCGCCCCTGGCCACACCTCGCGAGGGCCGCACCGGACCGGTGCGGCCTTCGTCGTTCCCGGGCTCAGCCGGCGCTACGACGGGCCAGCAGCCACCACAGGGGCCCGACCACGGCCGCGAGCCCGGCCAGCCACGCCCACGGCGTGACCATCGAGGGGAGCGGCGGCGGCGGGCCGGCGCCCTGGCTGCCGGTGAGGTCCGGCCGGACCGGCGCGCCGAGGGCGTCGCCGAGGGTCCCCTCCAGCTGCGGGGTGGCGGGGCCGGTGCCACCGCAGAGGTTCGCGCTGAGCCGGTCACCGGCGGCGTGGGCGAACACCACGTACCGCTCCCCTACCGTGAGGCCCTCCAGTCCGCACGCCGACCCGCTCGACGCGGTCGAGATGTGCGTGACCGCCGCCGGGTCGCCGGCGTACACCGCGTCGACCTCGAACGTGTAGGTGGCGTTCTCGCCGTCGAAGACGGAGCGCGGGACGTCGGCGTCGGTCAGGGTGCCGGCGAACACGACGTCGGCGTCGTCGACGTGCCGGGCGACCGACTGGGCGGCGCAGCTGCAGGCGAAGGCGGGCGCGGTCCCGAGCAGCGCCAGTCCGGTGCCGAGCACCAGCGCGGTGAGCGTGATCCGGACCCAGGTCATGCGGGTCTGACGTCGTCAGACCCCGCGCGGTTCCGTGGCGATCGCCGGCTCCCGGAGCCACAGCGAGACGTGGGCAGGCTGGACGCTGGCGTCGGCGATCGTGCAGAGATCGGTGCCGACCGCGTCGAGGTCGAGCTCGTCGCGCAACCGCGCGGAAAACTCCTCCATGGTGCTCGCGGCGTCGTACCTGCGCCGGTAGAACCTGCGGTCCACAACAGCCTGGATCCCGGACCGCGCGGGGCGGAAGAGCGCGGCCACCATCAGCGTCGAGCCTGCGACGGCCAGGTCGGACGTGCCCGCGACCGGACTCAGCACGAGCCGCAGCAGCAGGATCGAGCCAACGTACGCCGAGGCCAGCGCCGCCGTCAGGGTCACGTAGACCAGGGTGCGGTTGATGACGACGTCGATGTCGTAGAGCCGGTGTCGCAGGATCGCGATCCCCATGGCGAGCGGGATGCCGAGGATGGCGCTGAACAGGAAGACCCCCCATCCGAAGTCGTTGAGGGCGTCGCTCCAACGCCCCGGCACCATCGCCGCGGCCCCGGACAGGGCCAGACCGCCCACGACCAGGAGGCCCGCGAACGAGAACCACTTCAGCTGTTGGCGCTCCGCACCTCTCGACCGGCGGAACCGCAGGACGAGGGAGAGGCACGAGAGCAGCACTCCGAGCACGCTCGCGGCCAGCACCCAGGGCTGGAGCGTCTCGAGCACGGCACCCGCGGTGCCGTGGAGCCCCCACGGGTTCTCCACTGTCCCCGTCACGGCCAGCTCACCCGGCCTGAGGCCCACCAGGAGGATCCCCGCGACGAGGGTGGCCGTCTCGAACCACAACACGACGCGCCACCGAGGGGACAGCAGCCTGCCGGTCGGGAACACCAGCGGCAAGAACGCCACGACCAGGGCGAACCAGAGGTTGAAGAGCCAGCCGGCGACCCAGGCCACGCCGACGTATCCCGGGTGGGACTGCGGGATCACGTAGGTGTCGCCGGCGACCATCGCGCTGGCGGTCAGCGCGACCCCGAGGAGCAGCCACCCGACGGCGTTCTGCGGATGCCGCCTGGCGACGAGGGTCCCTGCGACGGCATACCCGGCGAGCATGAGCGGGAAGTAGTAGTCACGGTTGCTCGGCTGCCCGCGCCCGACGACGGCGGTGACCACCGCGATCGCTGCCCACAGGGCGAGCAGCGACCAGGCGAGTACCGACGTACCTCGATGACGGCCCATCGCAGTCGCGCTCCCTCGTGGCGTCCCCACCACCGTACGGTCGGTGACCGACGTCCGGGAACCGTTACGGGAGGCCTGGGGCGGGTCCGTGCCGTGCTCGTTTCGGCTCATTCCGTGGCCGGACCGGCCCGAATCTCACGCAAAACTGCCCGCGACCGGCGATGATGGTGCGTACCCCTGTCGAGGAGCCCCCCATGAGTGTCGATGCCGAGCTGTACCGGACGCTGGTCGAGGCCAGCGCCGACGGCCTGTGGCTGCTCGACGACGAGGGCCGGACGCTGCTCTACAACCCACGGATGGCCGAGCTGCTGGGGCGCACGCCCGAGCAGATGGAGGGCCTCTCCGCCTTCGACGTGCACGACGAGCAGGGGAAGCTCGAGTTCGCCCGCCACCTGGCAGAAGCGCGCGCCGGCCACCCGGGCCACTTCGACAAGGAGACGAAGTACATCAAGCCCGACGGGACACCGGTCTGGGTACTGATGAGCTTCCGGCCGGTCCACGACACCGACGGCACGTTCCTGGGGTTCCTGCACCAGTACTCCGACTACACCGAGGCGCACGGTCTCATCGGCCAGCTCGCGCACCGGGAGAAGCAGCTCGCCACCGCGCAGCACATCGCGAAGATGGGCAGCTGGGAGTGGGACATCGTGCGCGACGAGAGCGTGTGGTCCGACGAGCTCTTCTCCCTGTACGGGATCGACCCCGAGCAGTTCGCGGGCGACTTCGACGCGTTCCTGCAGCGGATCCACCCCGAGGACCGCCACCAGGTGCGGTCGGCGCTCGAGGCGTGCTTCGCAGGCGACGACTCCTTCACCTGGCAGGCCCGGGTAGTGCGGCCGGACGGCGAGGAGCGCTGGTTCCGGTGCCTGGGCCAGGTGGAGCGCGACGACTCAGGTACGCCGATCCGGCTGACCGGGGTCGACCAGGACATCACCGCGCGAGTGATGGCCGACATCGAGATCGCGGAGTACAACCGGCGGCTTGCCCTGCTCCGGAAGGTGGCCGAGGCCGCGAACCAGTCCACGAGCCTGGTGGAGACCCTCGCCCGCGCCGCCCAGAGCCTCACCGGGACGCCCGGGTGGGAGCCGACGGCCGTCTTCGTCCGCGACGAGTCCGACGGGGCGCTGGTGCCGCTGGTGCTGGCCGACCCCGACCTGCCGTGGCAGGCCCAGCCGGACGCGGAGCTGGCCGCACGCTCGTGGGAGACCGAGGCGCTCGAGCACGTCCCGGCGCCCGGCCACGAGACGACCCACAGCCTGGTGGCCTTCCCGATCCTGCACGGCGAGGGGGTCGCCTGCGTGGTGGAGCTGGTCGCGGAGGAGGTGCCGCCCGGCGCCACCTCGAGGGACCTGATCGAGCAGATCGCGGCGCAGCTCGGCCGGGTCGCCGAGCGCGAGCGGAGCGCGGCCGAGCTCGCCGAGGCCCGCGACCAGGCGATGGAGGCCTCACGCCTGAAGTCGGAGTTCCTCGCGACCATGAGCCACGAGATCCGGACCCCGATGAACGGCGTCATCGGGCTTACCGACCTGCTGCTCCGGACCGATCTGGACGACCCGCAGCGGCGGCTGGCCGAGGCGCTGCACGGGGCCGGTGCCACGCTCCGGGGGATCATCAACGACATCCTCGACCTCTCCAAGATCGAGGCGGGCAAGCTCGAGCTCGAGCTCGTGGACTTCGAGGTCCGGCCGGTCGTCGAGCAGACCATCCACCTGCTCCGCGGCCAGGCGGGGGACAAGGGGCTGGACCTCCGGGTCAGCGTCGCGGACGACGTCCCGACCTACGTCCGCGGCGACGCCGGCCGCTGGGCCCAGGTGCTGTCCAACCTCGGCTCCAACGCCGTGAAGTTCACCGACACCGGGACCGTGACCGTGTCGGTGACCGTCGCCCGGGAGGACGCCGACGGCAGCGTTCTCGAGACCGTCGTCGAGGACACCGGCACCGGCATCGCCGCCGAGGCGCAGGTGCGGCTCTTCGACGCCTTCACGCAGGCCGACCCCTCGACCACCCGCCGCCACGGCGGGACCGGGCTCGGGCTCACGATCGCCCGCCAGCTCGTCGACGCGCTCGGTGGGGAGCTCGGGCTCAAGAGCGAGCTCGGGGTCGGGTCGCGTTTCTGGTTCACCTCCCCGTTCGGTGCCGCCACGGGTGACGCACGCGGGGAGGAGGGCCCCTCCGAACGGGTCCGGCCGGCCGACGCGCCGCTGCAGCGGATCCTGGTCGTCGAGGACAACCAGGTGAACCAGATGGTCGCGGTCGGCCTGCTCGAGAGCGCCGGCTACGCCGCCGACGTGGCCGAGGACGGGCTGGCGGCGGTGGCCGCGACGGCTGGTGACCACGGCTACGCCGCGGTGCTCATGGACTGCCGGATGCCCCGCATGGACGGCTTCACCGCGACCCGCGCGATCCGCGCGCAGGAGCGGGCCGGCGCCCGGGTGCCGATCATCGCCATGACCGCCTCCGCGCTGCAGGGCGAGCGCGAGCGCTGCCTCGAGGCGGGGATGGACGACTTCCTGACCAAGCCGGTCGACTCAGCCCGGTTGCAGCGGGTGATGCGGCACTGGACGACGGACGACCTCGGTCCGGTGGCGGAGCCCGCCGCGGAGCCCAACGGTGCCGGTCCCGACCCGACGGACAACGGCGTCCCCGACGACACCGTGGACGTCGAGCGGATCGAGATGCTGCACGAGATGGTCAAGGAGGGGCTGAGCCTGTTCCAACGCAGCTCGGGCAACTTCATCGCCCACGCGGAGGACCACCTGACCGCGATCGGCGCGGCGGTCGCCGCCAAGGACGCCGAGCAGCTGATGGCGACCGCCCACAAGCTCAAGGGCAGTGCCTTGAACCTCGGCCTCCCCCGCGTCGGCGCGGCCGCGCTGGTGCTGGAGGAGCAGGGCCGCGAGGGCCGGCTCGACGGCTCGACCGCGGCCTACCTCGCGCTCGAGGAGGAGGTGGGTCGGGCGGTCGGGGCGCTCGAACGCGAGCGCGCCGTGCGTACTTCTGGGTAACCGAGCCTCGCAACTACGCTGGACCGGAGCGTCCGCGCCACCCCTGCGGCCGCACCACCGCCACCACCCTCGTGGCAGCAGACAGAAAGCGGGTCACCCCGATGCCCAGCACCCCGGTCGACGTCTTCGAGCTCGGCGCCGAGCACGAGCAGGTCGTCTTCGCGAACGACCCGGCCAGCGGTCTCCGTGCCGTCATCGCGATCCACTCGACCGCCCTCGGCCCCGCCCTCGGCGGCACCCGCTTCTACCCCTACTCCTCGACCGATGACGCGGTGCGCGACGTCCTCAACCTCTCGCGCGGCATGTCCTACAAGGCCGCGTTGGCCGGCCTCGACCTCGGCGGCGGCAAGGCCGTCATCATCGGCGACCCCGCCACGCTGAAGTCCGAGGCCCTGCTGCGGGCCTACGGCCGCTTCGTGCAGTCGCTGAACGGCCGCTACTACACCGCGTGCGACGTGGGCACCTACAGCGAGGACATGGACCACGTGGCGCGCGAGTGCGACTTCGTGACCGGGCGCACCGTCGCGCACGGCGGCGCCGGCGACAGCTCGGTGCTCACGGCGTACGGCGTGTTCCAGGGGATGCGGGCCGCCGCGGAGGTCGTGTGGGGCGAACCGACGCTGGGCGGCCGGACCGTGGGCGTCGCCGGGGTGGGCAAGGTGGGTCACCACCTTGTCCGGCACCTGATCGAGGACGGCGCGAGCGTCGTGGTGACCGACCCGCACCCGCCGTCGGTCGAGCGCGTGCTCGGCGAGTTCCCGCAGGTCACGGTCGTCGCCGACACCGACGCCCTGGTGGGCTCCGACCTCGACGTCTACGCGCCGTGCGCGCTGGGCGGCGCGCTCACGGACGGGGTCGTCGAGACCCTCTCGGCGAAGGTCGTCTGTGGCGCCGCCAACAACCAGCTCGCGCACCCGGGGATCGAGAAGGTGCTCGAGGAGCACGGGATCCTCTACGCCCCCGACTACTGCGTGAACTCCGGCGGGCTGATCCAGGTGGCCGACGAGCTCCAGGGGTTCTCGTTCGAGCGGGCCCAGCAGCGCGCGACCGGCATCTTCGAGACGACCCGGTCGGTGTTCGAGCTGGCGCGCGCCGAGCAGGTCCCGCCGGCGGTGGCGGCCGACCGGTTGGCCGAGCAGCGGATGCGCGACGTCGGTCGGCTCCGCTCCGTCTACGTTCACTGAGCAGCGGCGCGCGAGGCACGAGCGCGGCCCCCCGGGCGTCACGCAGCCGCGACCGGGCCGGTGCGGCCCGATCGCGCGGGTGGGGAGGTCAGTCCCGATCGCGGTCGGAGGCGTACTCCGACCACTCGTCGACGTCCTCGACGTCGTCGTCCACCGGTGGCGGCGCCTCGGCAACCACAGGCCCGTCGTCGTTCTCGCCGTGCAGCTCACGGGCCAACGCACTGAAGTCCGTCTCGTGAGAGCGGTACTTCAGCTCGCGCGCCACCTTGGTCTGCTTCGCCTTCGCTCGGCCGCGCCCCATAGGGTCGACCCCCTCGCACACTGGGCCGGGCATGACCTGGCGGTCGCTCCCCGGTCTGATCGGTCTGGTTTCTCGTGGTGCCAACGCTACCTGTTGCCCGGCTGTTCCCGCACACCCACTCCGGCAAATGGGCGCGAAGCTCGGCGGGGCGTGCCTGGGCATCCCAGCTAGGCGCCGGCGTACGAGCCGGTCAGCGAGACAGTACCGGAGCCGTCCCCGGTCACCACGCCGGCCACCCAGGCCCGCACGCCGTGCTCGCCGAGCACCCGCACCGCCGCCTCGGCGGCGTCGGGGTCGGTCAGCGCGACCATGCCCACCCCGCAGTTGAGCGTCTGCTCGAGGTCGGCCAGCGGTACGTCGCCGACCCGGCGGACCAGGTCGAACACCGGTGGCAGCACCCAGGTGCCGCGCTCGATCGCGACGTCGAGCTCGACTGGCAGCACGCGGGCGAGGTTCGCGGCCAGCCCGCCCCCGGTGACGTGGGACATCGCGTGGGTGCCGCCCTGACCGGCCAGCGCGAGGCAGGCCTTGGCGTAGATCCGGGTCGGCTCGAGCAGCTCCTCGCCCAGGGCCCGACCGAGCTCGTCGACGTGCCGGTCGAGCTCCCAGCCGGCCTGCTGGAGGAGCACGTGGCGGACCAACGAGTAGCCGTTGGAGTGGAGACCGCTCGACTCCATGAGGACCACCGCGTCGCCGGGCCGCACCCGCCCCGGGCCCAGCAGCCGGTCGGCCTCAACGACGCCGGTGGTCGAGCCGGCCACGTCGTACTCGTCGGGCTCGAGCAGCCCCGGGTGCTCGGCGGTCTCTCCGCCGATCAGCGCGCAGCCGGCCTCGACGCACGCCTCGGCGATCCCCTTGACGATCGCGGCGATCCGCTCCGGCACCACCCGGCCGGTGGCGATGTAGTCGGTGAGGAACAGCGGCTCCGCGCCGCAGACGACGAGGTCGTCGACCAGCATGCCGACGAGGTCGAACCCGATCGTGTCGTGCTTGTCCATCGCCTGGGCGATCGCGACCTTGGTGCCAACGCCGTCGGCCGACGTCGCGAGGAGCGGCCGCTCGTAGGACTTGAGGGCCGAGGCGTCGAACAGGCCGGCGAAGCCGCCGATCCCGCCGACCATCTCGGGCCGGCGCGCCTTCTCGACCCACCCCCTCATCAGCTCGACCGCCTTGTCGCCGGCCTCGATCGAGACGCCGGCGGCGGCGTAGGCGTTCTCGGTCACGGGACCTCCGGGATCAGGGGTTCGGATCAGGGGTTGTTGAGGACGGGGAGCGCCTCGCTGGCGAGCGAGGCCTCCAGCAGGTGCTTGCCGAGCAGGGCCTCGTCGGGCAGCGGGATCGGGTAGCTGCCGGTGAAGCAGGCCGTGCAGAGGCGCGAGTCGGACTGCCCGGTCGCCTCGACCATGCCCTCCAGCGAGATGTAGCCCAGGCTGTCGGCGCCGATGCTGGCAGCGATCTCGTCGACGTCGAGCCCGTTGGCGATCAGCTCGGCGCGGGTCGCGAAGTCGATTCCGTAGAAGCACGGCCACTGCACCGGCGGGCTCGAGATCCGGACGTGGACCTCGAGGGCGCCGGCCTCGCGGAGCATCCGCACCTGGGCGCGCTGGGTGTTGCCGCGGACGATGGAGTCATCGACGACCACGATCTTCCGGCCGCGGATCATGTGCTCGAGCGCGTTGAGCTTGAGCCGGATGCCGAGCTGGCGCAGGCTCTGGCTGGGCTGGATGAAGGTGCGCCCGACGTAGGCGTTCTTGACGAAGCCCTGGCCGAACGGGATGCCGCTCTCCTCGGCGTACCCAGCCGCGGCGGGCGTGCCCGACTCGGGCACCGGCATCACGAGGTCGGCGTCGACGGGGAACTCGCGTGCCAGCCGTCGGCCCATCTCGACCCGGGCCTCGTGGACGCTGCGACCGCTGATGGTGGCGTCGGGGCGGGCGAGGTAGACGTACTCGAACACGCAGCCCTTCGGCTCGGGCTCGGCGAACGTGTGGCTGCGCAGCCCGTTCTCGTCGATGACGAGGAGCTCGCCGGGCTCGACCTCGCGGACGACGCTGGCGCCGACCGTCGCGAGCGCGGCGCTCTCGGAGGCCACGACCCAGCCACGCTCCAGCCGGCCCAGCACGAGCGGCCGGATGCCCTGGGGGTCGCGGGCGGCGTACAGCGTGTTCTCGTTCATCCAGACGAAGCAGAAGGCGCCCTGCACGGTCGGCAGCACCTCGAGCGCGCGCTGCTCGAGCGAGGCGTCGGGGTGGTAGGCGAGCAGCGCCGTGACCAGCCCGGTGTCGTTGGTGGACGCCTCGAGCGCGCGGGCGTGGATGTCGAGCTCGTCGCTGGCGCTCGGCAGCGCCGCCACCTGCGACATCAGCTCGGCGGTGTTGATCAGGTTGCCGTTGTGGCCCAGCGCGATCGAGCCGTCGGCCGTGGGCCGGAACGTCGGCTGGGCGTTCTCCCAGACGCTGGAGCCGGTGGTGGAGTAGCGGCAGTGACCGACCGCGAGGTGGCCCTTGAGCGAGGCGAGCGTCGTCTCGTCGAACACCTGCGACACCAGGCCCATGTCCTTGTAGACCAGGATCTGGCGCCCGTTGCTGACGGCGATCCCCGCAGACTCCTGGCCACGGTGCTGCAGCGCGTAGAGGCCGAAGTAGGTGAGCTTGGCGACGTCCTCGCCCGGCGCCCAGACCCCGAAAACGCCGCAGGCGTCCTGGGGGCCCTGGTCCTGGGGGTCGAGCGCGTCGGTGAGTCGGCCGTCGCCCGGACTTGACCAGCTGGCTCGGAGCACGCCCCGAGTCTACAAAGGCGTGGGCCAGATCCCGCTTCGGCGCGACTTACCGCAGGTCGGGGACATGACGGCGGTCCGTTCCGTACCATTCCGCAGGGGAGACCGACAGTGGGGAGTCACGTGCGCCAGGAGGACGCGAGCTCGGCAGACCTGCCCGGTAGCCGGTCGGACGAGGTGTTCCGCGACGCCTTGCAGCTGATCGCCGAGGGCGTGATCGAGATCGTCGGCTTCCGGCTGGCGACCATCAGCGTGGTCCGCCAGGCGCCCGACGGCAGCCAGGAGCTCGAGGTCATCGCCGACGCGGGCGACGACGAGACCGGCGAGATCATCGTCGGCCGACGTACGCCGCTGGCGAGCCTCCTCATGGAGCTCGAGAAGGCTGAGGTGTGGGGCCAGTTCCGGTTCCTCCCCCACGAGCTGCTGGAGACCGAGGACGTCGAGAACTCCTACGGGTGGGTCGTCCCCGAGTTCGAGCCGATCGACGCCCCCGACGCCTGGCACCCGCTCGACCTGCTCGTCGCCCTGCTCCACGACGACCACGGCGTGCTCCGCGGCACGCTGGCGATCGACCTGCCCGACAACGGACGCCGGCCCGCCGTCGAGCAGCGCGACCTGCTGGAGCGCTTCGCGTCCCTGGCTGGGCGCGCGGTGGTCACGACCCTGGAGCGTGAAGAGCTCACCGACCAGGTCCGGATGGCCGACACCGCGCGCACCATCGTGCGCAACGCCAGTGCCCAACAGGACCTGGGGGAGGTCCTCGCCGACCTGCAGCCCAGCCTGGCCGAGGGCTTCCGGTCGCGCGGGACCTGGATCCAGACCTTCGACGAGGACGGTCGCGGCAGCGGGGCGATCCACTCCGCGATCGGCGTCGAGGTGCAGCTGCCCGAGGGCTTCGTCGACCTCGCCGAGCGCTCCGCCCGCTACTGCTGGGCCCACCAGGTGGTGCAGGTCGTCGGCGTCCGCCACCCCATCCCGCCGGGGATCTCGCAGGAGGAGAACGAGCGGATCGTCGCGTTCCTGCACTCGCTCGGGATCGGCTCCCTGCTGTTCGTGCCGCTCGGGGCGGGCGCCGAGTGCCTGGGGAACCTGGTCCTGACCCGCTCAGGCAGCGAGTCGTGGACCGAGCTCGACCGGCGGGCGGCGCTCGACATCGGCCACGACCTCGGCCGGGTGATCCTCAACGCGCGCACGTTCCAGCGCGAGCACCAGCTCGTCGTGGAGCTCCAGGCGCTCGACACCTACAAGAGCCAGCTGATCGCGACCGTGTCCCACGAGCTGAAGAACCCGCTCACGGCGATCTCCGGGTATCTCGAGATCCTCGACTCGACCAGCTCGCTGGACGCCGGCTCGCGCAGCGCGGTCGAGGCCATGGGCCGCGGCACGGCCCGCCTGACCCGGGTCGTCGAGGACCTGCTGCTGCTGTCGAAGGTGGGCGACCCGCACCAGCGGATGATCGCCGCCGAGGTCGACGTGCGGCGGATCGTCGACGAGGTCACCGACCTGGTGGCGGTGACGGCCCGCCAGAAGGACCTGGTCGTCGCCACCGACGTACCCTCCGAGCCGGTCACGGCCTGGGGCGATGCGGTGGAGATCGACCGCCTCGTGACCAACCTGGTGAGCAACGCCGTGAAGTACACCCCCGAGGGCCGTCGCGTCGACATCCGGCTGCGCGGGGGCGACGACCACGTCGCGATCGAGGTGGCGGACGAGGGCTACGGCATCTCCCCTGCCGACCAGGCCCAGCTGTTCGACGAGTTCTTCCGGTCGTCGAACCCGGAGGCCGCTCAGCAGCCAGGCTCCGGCCTGGGGCTGGCGATCGTGAAGCGGATCGTCGAGCGCCACGGCGGCGACATCGCGGTGACGTCCGAGCTCGGGGTGGGCAGCACGTTCCGGGTCACCCTCCCCACCAGCGCCTGAGAGCTACGAGGAGGCGCCGAGCCCGTCGAGCAGGAGCGCCTCGGCCAGCACGACCCGCGCGAACTCTGCGAGGTGCAGTCCCTCGTTGGCGCCGTGTGCCCGGGTGTCGGGGTCCTCGACCCCGGTGACCAGCACGCTCGCCTGCGGGAACGTCTCCAGGAACTCGGCGATGAAGGGGATCGAGCCGCCCACGCCCATGTCGACCGGCTCGGTGCCGTCCCAGGCCTCGGCGAACGCCCGCCGCGCCGCGTCGTACGCCGGACCGGTGGCGTCGATCTGGGTCGCCTCACCGGTGTCGACGACCGTGAAGCCGAGCTCGGCACCCCACGGGACGTGCTGCTCGAGGTGGCGGCGCAGGCACTCGGTGGCGTTCGCCGTGGTGTCGCCGGGGGCGATCCGCATCGAGATCTTGGCGCGTGCGACCGGCACCAGCGTGTTGCTCGCGCCGTCGACCTGCGGGGCGTCGAGCCCGGTGATGCTCAGCGACGGCCGGGTCCAGAGCCGCGCGACGACCGAGCCGTCTCCGATCCACTGGACCTGGGCGGTCGCGCCGGACTCGGCCCGCAGCCGCGACTCGGGGTACTCCACGTCGGCGGCCGGCCCGTGGTGCAGCCCCTCGACGGCCACGTTGCCGGCGTCGTCGTGCAACGTGGCGATCAGGCGGCTCAGCGCGATCAGCGCGTCGGGGACCAGCCCACCCCACAGGCCGGAGTGGACCGCGTGGGTCAGCGTCCGCACCTCGACGTCGGCGCGCACCAGGCCACGCAGGCTGGTCGTCAGCGCGGGCTCGCCGATGTCCCAGTTGCCGGAGTCGGCGATCACGATGACGTCGGCCGCGAGCCGGTCCTGGTGCGCATGGAGCAGCGCCGGCAGCGTGTCCGAGCCCACCTCCTCCTCACCCTCGACGAACAGCGTGACGCCGACCGGGAGGTCGTCGCCGAAGATCCGCAGCGCGGCGAGGTGGGCCGCGATGCCGGCCTTGTCGTCGGCGGCGCCGCGGGCGTAGAGCCGGTCGCCGCGCTCGGTCGGCTCGAACGGCGGGGAGTCCCACTCGGCGTGGTCGTTCTCGGGCTGGACGTCGTGGTGGGCGTAGAGCAGCACCGTCGGTGCGCCCTCCGGGCCGGGCTTGTGGGCGATCACGGCGGGGGCGCCGCCGTCCGCCGACACGATCTCCGTCTCACAGCCCTCCGCGGCGAACAGCGCCCGGACCGCCTCGGCGCTGCGCTGCACCTCCGCGGCGCGCGCCGGGTCGGCGCTCACCGACTCGATCCGGACCAGGTCCTCCAGATCGGCGCGGATCCCCGGCAGCACCTCGGCCACCCGGGCGCGCAGCTCGTCGCGTGTCATGCCGCTAACCCTAGTAAGAGCACCCGGCCGGGCCGGCTAACGGTCCCCTGGGCGCGCTTCCACCCCGTTGCACGGGGGTGGGAGCGCACCTCAGGCACCGTTACCCAAGCACGGAGCCGGCGCGGATCACGTTCCGCAGCGGTTGGCCGGCGACGTACGCCGACAGCTGGTCACGGACCAGGGCGGCCATCCGGGGCAGCATGGCGGTGGTGCCGCCCGCCACGTGCGGGGTGATCAGCACGCCGGGCGCGTCCCAGAGAGGATGTCCGTCCGGGAGCGGCTCGGGGTCGGTGACGTCGAGCGCGAACCGCAGCCGACCGGCCTCGGCGAGCACGGCCTCGGTGTCGAGCACTCCGCCGCGAGCGACGTTCACCACCAGCGCACCGTCGGGCAACGCCGCCAGGAGCGCCGGTCCGGCGAAGCCGCGGGTGGCCTCGCTCAGCGGCAGCAGCAGCACCACGACGTGCTGGTCGCCCAGCAGCGCCGGGAGCTCGTCCGCCCCGTGCACCGCGCCCACCAGGTCGTCGGACCGGGGTCGGGACGCGACCGCCGTCACGACCGCCCGGTGGGCCAGCAGCCGCTCGGCCAGCGACCGGCCGATCGACCCGTAGCCGAGGATCATCACCCGCGAGTCGGCCAGGGACCGCCGGCCCTCCTGCAACGACGTCCAGCTGCCGTGCGCCCGCACCGCCTCTACGATGCCGCGCAGGCTGGCCAAGACCAGCCCGACGGCGTGCTCGGCGGTCGCGTCGTCGTGGACCCCGGCCGCGTTGCAGAGCGTCACCCCGTCGGGCAGCATCTCGAGCTGTCCGTCGTACCCCGCGAGCTGGGTCTGCACGACCCTCACCGCCGGCACCTCGCTCAGGCGCCGCAGGGTCCGGAGCGTGGTGCGGTAGTCGGGCACGCACACCTCGATCCGCGGGTCCGGGTCGGCCACCCCGTCCCACAGCACCGTCTCGACGCCGGGGACGTCCCCGACGGCCTCGCGCAGCTCCTCGGTCGGCAGCGACGCGATCACGCGTCCCCCACCAGCGGGAGGTACGGCGTCAGCTCGGCTCGCTCCCCCGAGGCGACGACCCGGCCGGCGGAGACGGCGGCGTCCCACGTCAGCGCACCGGTCGCCAGCGCCAGCCAGGTCTCGACGTCGGTCTCGACGACGGCGGGCGGGGTGCCGCGGGTGTGTCGGACGCCGGGGATCGCCTGCACCGCGGCGTACGGCGGGACCCGGACCTCGACGGAGCGGCCCGGCGCCCGCTCGGCGAGCAGGGCGAGGAAGTGCTTCGTGAGCAGCTTGTCGTCGGCCGGGGCACGGCGTGCGAGGGCCACCGAGACCTCCTCCGGCTCGGCGACACGCAACCGGGCTGGCATGGCACCGACTCTAGGACCTGCTGCTAGTCCGGCGCGTTCTCGGGCAGCGGCTGCACGATGGAGAGGAAGGAGTAGGTCTGCCGCTCCGGGTCGCGGCCCCGCGTGCGGTCGCCCCACTGCCGGACCACCTCGCTGACCTCGGCCGCCATCTCGCGCGCCTCGGCCAGCGTCAGCCGAAGTGTCTGGTCGGTGATCGAGCGGTGGTGGCCGGGCGCCGTCGAGCCGGCGTACGCAGCGTCGACCAGCGTGTGCGCCCAGGCCCCGGCCTGCGCCCGGAACACCGCCGCGGCGGCAGGTCCGCCCGGCTGCTTCTCCAGCTCGCCGAGGTCGAGGTTGAGGCCCTCCTCGTCGACCAGCCGCCACACGCGGTCGCGCCGGTCGCGGCCCTCGCCCACGGCCTCCTCCACGAGCCCGTACTTGGCCAGCTGCCGGAGGTGGAACGACGCCTGGTTGGCAGGGATCCCCAGCTCCTGGGACAGGTCGGCAGCGCGCAGCGCCCCTTGGGCGCTGAGCTCGCCGAGGATCCGGTTGCGCACCGGATGGGCGATCGCGCGCAGCACGATCGGGTCGTGGACGGGTCGGGACATGGCGTCATGGTATCCGCACCACTAATTGCGCACTACTACTTGCGCAAGTGATGTTGCGCATCTATCGTCGGGCCATGACCAGCTTCCGGACGCTCGCCCGCAACCGCGACTTCAGCCGGCTCTGGGTCGGCGAGGCCGTCAGCCAGCTCGGCACCACCGCGAGCCTCTTCGTCTTCCCGCTGATCGGCTACGCGCTGACCGGGTCGGCGCTGCTCGCGGCGCTCCCCGTCGCGGCGTACACGCTGGGGATCGCGCTGGCCCTGCTCCCCGCGGGCGTCGTCGCCGACCAGCTGGACCGGCGCCGGGTGCTGCTGGCCGCCAGCGCCGCCGGGCTGGTGCTCTCGGGCTCGCTGGCCGTCGCCGGGTTCGCCGCCGGGATCACGCTGCCCCATCTCGTGGTCGTCGCGCTCGGCACCGGCGTCGTGGCCGGGTTCTACATGCCGACCGAGATGTCGGCGGTGCGCAGCGTGGTCACGCGCGAGGAGCTGCCGACCGCGATCAGCCAGAACCAGGCCCGCCACCACCTCGCCGCGCTGCTGGGCGGACCCCTCGGCGGGGTCCTGTACGCCGTCGCGCGCCCGCTGCCGTTCCTGGTCGACGCGGTCACCTTCGCGGTCTCGCTCGCCACCGTGTCGCGGGTGACGGCCGACCTCTCCCCCGTCGACCGGCCGCGCAGCACGCCGGTCCGCGAGCTGGGCGAGGGTCTGCGCTACCTGCTCGCCCGGCCCTACTTCCGGGCGACGGCGGCGTTCTCGGCGGCGTGCAACCTGGTCGTGAACGCGGTCTTCTTCGTCGCGGTCGTGCGGCTCGTGCAGGCCGGTGTGCCGTCGACCACGATCGGCGTCGTCGAGGCCCTCGCGGGGGCCGGCGGCATCGTGGGCGCGCTGATCGCGCCGTTCGTGATCGACCGGATGCGCACCGGCCACCTCACCATGTCGGTGGCGTGGGTCTGGGTGCCGTTGCTGGTGCCGCTGATCTTCTGGTCCTCGCCGTGGCTGGTCGGCTCCCTGCTGTTCGTCGGGCTGCTGCTCAACCCGGCCGGCAACGCCGGCGGCCAGTCCTACCGGGTCGCCATCACGCCCGACGAGCTCCAGGGGCGGATCGCGTCGTCGTCGCAGTTCCTCGGCTTCACGACGATCCCGTTCGCGCCGCTCCTCGGGGGCTGGCTGCTGGAGACGTACGGCGCCGCGACCGCGACCGTCGTGCTGCTCGTCGCCGCCGCGCTGACGGCGCTGATCCCGACCCTGACCCCCGAGGTCCGGTCGGTCCCGCGGCCCCGCGACTGGCCGGTGCTGGACGCCTCAGGCGAGGTCGTCGAGCAGCCCGAGCGTCCGCTGCCAGGCGTCCGACCCGGGATCGATGACGACGAAGTGGTCGCCGTCGACGACCGTGAGCGCGGCGTCACCACCGGCGTCTGAGGCCGCCGCGACGTACCGCTCGGAGAGCTCGAGCGGGACGATCTCGTCGCCCGACCCGTGCACGCACCGGACCGGGGCGCCGAGCGGCAGCCGCCGGAGGGGGTCGTAGGCCGCGTCGGCACGGCCCGGTGGGTGGCCCAGCAGCGCCTGGACGGCACCGGCGCCGAGGTCCAGCTCGTGGGCGCGCACCAGGTCGAGCACGCCGGCCTGCGACACGACCCCGGTCACGGGCACCACGGGGTCGACCCGGCCCGCGGCCCACGTGGCCAGGTGACCGCCGGCCGAGTGGCCGAGGGTGAGCACGGTCGAGGTCGGGAGGTCGTCGACGCCGGCCAGCGCGTCGATCCCGGCAGCCACGTCGTCGAAGGTCGCGGGCATGCCCCCGCCTCCTCCCCGGTCCGCCGGACCCACCCGGCGGTACTCCAGGTTCCACGCGGCCCAGCCCTCCGCGACCAGGCTCTCCGCCAGCGGTCGGCCGAGCGACAGGTCGTACGCGGACTTCCAGAACCCCCCGTGGATCACGACCACGACGCCGCGCGGAGTGCCGTCGGGCAGGCTCAGCTCGCCGAGCTGACTGGGGTCGTCGCCGTAGCGGATCGTCCGGGTTCTCGGTGGTGGCACGGGCTCCTCCTGGGTGCAGGCCGACCGGGGAGTCCTGACTTCTCAGCCGAAGAGCGCGGGCAGGGTGGCGGTCCACGCCCCCCGCAGCTCGTCGAGCGGTACGTCGAACCAGCCCTCGACCTCGAGCGTGTCGCCGCCGGTGCGGCCGATCGTGGTCGCGGGCACGCCGAGCGCCTCGGCCATCGTGAGCAGCTGGGAGACCTCGCCGGCCGGCACGCTGACGACGGCGCGCGCGGCGGACTCCGAGAACAGCGCGACGAACGGGTCGCCGTCGATCCGCACGGTGGCACCGACGCCCTCGTACAGGGTCGCCTCGACGAGCGCCTGGGCCAGCCCGCCGTCGGCCAGGTCGTGCGCGGAGCCGAGCAACCCGGCACGGCCGGCGTCGATCAGGAGCGTCGCGAGCTGGTACTCCGCGATCAGGTCGACCGCGGGCGGGCGGCCGCCGAGGTGGCCGTGCACGACGTGCGCCCACTCCGAGCCCGACAGCTCCTCGCGGGTCTCCCCCAGCAGCACGACGTCGTGGCCGGCGTCGAGGAAGCCGCTCGGCGTGCGACGCGTGACGTCCTCGATGACCCCGAGCACCGCGACCACCGGGGTGGGAAGGACCGCGGTCTCCCCCGTCTGGTTGTAGAGGCTGACGTTGCCGCCCGTGACCGGGATGCCCAGCTGGACGCAGGCGTCCTTGAGGCCCCGGCACGCCTCGGCGAACTGCCACATCACGCCCGGGTCCTCCGGCGACCCGAAGTTGAGGCAGTCGCTGACGGCCAGTGGCCGGGCTCCCCCGGTCGCCACGTTGCGGAACGCCTCGGCGAGCGCGAGCTGCGCGCCGGCGTAGGGGTCGAGCGCGGCGAACCGGCCGTTGCAGTCGGTGGCGAGGGCGACCCCGAGGTTGGTCTCCTCGTCGACCCGCACCATGCCGCTGTCACTGGGCTGGGCGAGCACGGTGTTGCCGCGGACGTAGCGGTCGTACTGGTCGGTGATCCACGACTTGTCGCAGAGGTTGGGGGAGCCGGCGAGCCGCAGCAGGGTCTCGCGGAGCTCGTCGCCGGTCTCGGGTCGCGGCAGCGCCTCGGCCGTCGCGGCCTGGAGCGCGTCCTGCGACTGCGGCCGGGCGAACGGCCGCTGGTAGGTCGGGCCGTCGTGGGCGACGGAGCGGGGCGGGACGTCGACCACCTGCTCGCCGTGCCAGTCGATCCGCAGCCGCCCGGTGTCTGTGACCTCGCCGATGTCGGTGGCCTCGACCTCCCACTTCGCGCAGATCTCCAGGAACGCTGCCACGTCGCCGGGCGCCACGACCGCCATCATCCGCTCCTGCGACTCGCTCATGAGGATCTCCTCGGGCGCCAGCGTCGAGTCGCGCAGCGGCACCCGGTCGAGCTCGACGTGCATCCCGCCGTCTCCGGCACTGGCGAGCTCGGACGTCGCGCACGACAGCCCGGCGCCGCCGAGGTCCTGGATGCCCGTGACGATGCCGGCCGCGAACAGCTCGAGGGTGCACTCGATGAGCAGCTTCTCCATGAACGGGTCGCCGACCTGCACGCTGGGCCGCTTCGCGGGGCCACCCTCGTCGAACGTCTCGCTGGCGAGCACGCTCACTCCGCCGATGCCGTCACCCCCGGTCCGGGCGCCGTACAGCAGCACCCGGTTGCCGACGCCGGACGCCTTGGCGAGGTGGAGGTCCTCGTGACGGAGCACCCCCACGCACAACGCGTTGACCAGCGGGTTGCCGAGGTACGTGGGGTCGAAGACGGCCTCACCGCCGATGTTGGGCAGCCCCAGACAGTTGCCGTAGCCGCCGACCCCGGCCACGATCCCCGGCAGGACCCGGTGCGTGTCGTCGGCGTCGAGCGGGCCGAACCGGAGCGGGTCCATCACCGCGACCGGGCGGGCCCCCATGGCGAGGATGTCACGCACGATCCCGCCGACCCCGGTGGCGGCCCCCTGGTAGGGCTCGACGTACGACGGGTGGTTGTGGCTCTCGATCTTGAACGTGACCGCGTAGCCCTGGCCGATGTCGATCACACCGGCGTTCTCGCCGATGCCGGCCAGCATCGTGCCGACCGGCGTCTCCTGCGGGATCTCGCCGAACTGCTGGAGATGCACCTTGCTGGACTTGTAGGAGCAGTGCTCGCTCCACATGACGGAGTACATCGCCAGCTCGCTGCTCGTGGGGCGGCGACCCAGGATCTCGCGGATCCGCTGGTACTCGTCGGCCTTGAGGCCGAGCTCCGCCCACGGCTGCTCGAGGTCGGAGTCCTGGGCGGCGGCGACGACGGTGTCCAGCACGGCGTCAATCTACCGGGGGTGACTCACGGCCCAGGACCAGCCGGGCCACCACCGTGATCCAGACGGCGGCGTAGATCACGCTCGTCAGGACGTCGGTCAGGTGGTGGGCACCCTGGTAGAGCCGGGCCGACAGGCACGCGAGCGGCACCAGGGCGAGCAGCAGCGGCCAGCCGCGCCCGATCCGGGTGTAGGTCCAGAGCAGGAACGCCACCCCCAGGAAGATCGCCATCGCGGTCGCGGTGTGTCCCGACGGGAAGCTGTGGTCGGGCACCAGTCCCGCGGTCGAGGACCTTCGACCGGTGGCCGCTGCCGCGGGTCGAGCTGGGTGCCGCACCAGTAGATGCCGCCGAGCCCGGCCTCCACGAGGACGACGAAGACCAGGGGCAGCCAGGTCCGTCGGCCGGCGGCGACGACCACGGCCGCGAGCGCGAGCACCGCCGCACCCACGACCGTCTCGCCGATGTACGACGCGAGCTCGGCCGCGTCGGTCAGCGACGCGGTCCGCTCCTCGGCCAGCCAGCGGGCGAGGTCGTCGTCGACCGCGCCGACCGACCCCTCGAGCTGCCGGGTCAGCAGCCAGCCCCAGCCGGCGACGACGCCGGCGAGGACCAGCCAGCCGATGACGAGCAGACCAGCGGTCGCGGGCCACGGACGGCGGTGTCGGGTCATGACCACCATCCTTCCCCGCCGGCACCTCGCGAGCACCCGCGGCGCGCGCCACGAACTACAGGTCTGTAGTTGTCCGGAACGCATGTTGCAGGTGTGACTGGTGAGGTTATGGTGCCGCTACCCCCTTCCCCAGGAGTCGTCATGTACCGCGCCATCCCCCGAACCACGGCCAGAGTCCTGGCCTGGCTGCTGGCCGCGGTCGCGCTCGCCCTGCCGGTGCGCGCGGACGCGGACAACGTGGCGACTCCTGGGAACTTCACCGGCTACGGGTTCGACCAGTGCGTCGGGCCCAGCCAGAAGGCGATGAACACCTGGCTGCGCACGTCACCGTTCCTCGCCGTCGGCATCTACATCTCCGGCGACAGCCGCGGGTGCCGCACGCAGCCGAACCTCACGCCGCGCTGGGTCTCGACCCAGCTGCGCAAGGGCTGGCGGCTGCTCCCGATCACGCTCGGCCCGCAGGCGTCCTGCCACCCCAGCTTCCCGCGGTACGGCGACGACGCCTCGATCAACCCGGCACCGGGCGACAGCGGGACGTACCGCAAGGCCCGCCGCCAGGCCCGGGTCGAGGCCACCCGGGCGGTCGCGGCCGCGAAGGACCTGGGGATCATCGCGCGGAGCACCCTCTGGTACGACCTGGAGGGCTTCGACGTGACCCGACGGCACTGCCGCGAGTCGGCCCTGGCCTTCCTGTCGGCCTGGACTACCAAGCTCCACGCGTTCGGCTACGTCTCCGGCGTCTACTCCAGCGCCGGCTCCGGCATCAAGATGCTCGACGACGCCCGCGTCCACCGGCCCGACGAGGTCGTGCTGCCGGACCGGATCTGGATCGCCCGGTGGGACGGCGCCGCCAACACCAGCACCGACTACATCCGCAACGACGGCTGGCTGCCCGGTCGCCGGATGAAGCAGTACCAGGGCGGGCACAACGAGACCTGGGGCGGCGTCACCATCAACATCGACCGCAACTGGCTGGACCTCGGCAAGGGCTCCGTCGCGCCGCCCGTGGCCCACTGCAACGGTGTCGACGTCAACCACCCGACGTACAAGGTGCTCTCCCCGGGGACCACCGAGGCAGGCCTGGTCAGGGCGCTGCAGTGCCTCCTGAAGGAGAAGGGCGAGTACGGCGGCCGGCTGAACGGCGTCTACAACCAGCGGACGGCCGCGGCGGCCGGGCGGTGGCAGACCGACCACGGCTTCGCCGCAGGGAGCACGTGGACCCGGGTCCACTGGATGAGCCTGCTCGCCGACGGCACCTCACCGGTCCTGAAGTTCGGCTCGGCCGGCGAGGACGTGCGGCGGGTGCAGCGGGCCCTCAAGGCCGCGAGCGCCACCTTGTCGATCAAGATCACCGGGCGCTACACCCGGGGCACGGCGAGAGCCGTGGCGGACTGGCAGTCCGACGTCGGACACCACGACTCCGGGATCATCACCGGCCGGTCGTGGAGGGCGCTGCGCGCCGGCCGGCGCTGACCGAGCCGGTCTAGGCGAACGCGCGGGCCGCCAGGGACGTGAAGAAGCCGAGGCCGTCGGTGCCCGAACCGGTCAGCTCCTCCACCGCGTGCTCCGGGTGGGGCATCAGGCCGACCACGGTCCCGGTCTCGTTCGTGATGCCCGCGATGTCGCGCAGCGAGCCGTTCGGGTTGTCGTCGAGGTAGCGCACCACGACCCGGCCCTCGCCCTCGAGCCGGTCGAGCGTCGCCTCGTCGGCGACGTACCCGCCCTCGCCGTTCTTGAGCACGACCGTGATCTCGGCACCCGGCTCGTACGCCGAGGTCCACGCGGTCGCGACGTTCTCGACCCGCAGCCGCTGGTCGCGGCAGACGAACTTGCGGTGGTCGTTGCGGATCAGGGCGCCCGGCAGCAGGTGGGACTCGCAGAGGACCTGGAACCCGTTGCAGATCCCGAGGACGGGCAGGCCGCTTCGCGGGCCGCCGCGACCACCTCGGTCATCACCGGCGCGAACCGGCTGATCGCACCGCACCGCAGGTAGTCGCCGTAGGAGAAGCCGCCCGGGAGGACGACGGCGTCGACACCGCGCAGGTCGTGGTCGCCGTGCCACAGCGCGACCGCCTCGTGACCGCCGATCCGGACCGCGCGCCGTGCGTCGGCGTCGTCGAGCGAGCCGGGGAAGGTGACGACCCCGACCTTCACGCGTCCTCCACCCTGACCTCGAAGTTCTCGATCACCGGGTTGGACAGCAGCGTCTCGGCCATCTGCTCGACGGACGCCAGCACCTCGTCAGTCACCTCACCGTCGACCTCGAGCTCGAACCGCTTGCCCTGGCGGACGTCGGTCACGCCCGAGAAGCCCAGCCGTGGCAGGGCTCCGAGCACCGCCTTGCCCTGCGGGTCGAGGATCTCGGGCTTGGGCATGACGTCGACGACGACACGGGCCACGGTGGTTCTCCTGAGCGGGGGACGGGACGTGGCCCGAGTCTAGGGCCGCGACCCGCACCGTCCGCCGGTGGCCACGCGGGTCAGTCACGGCGGCGTTGCAGGACCACGATCACCAGCGCCACCCCGAGGCCGGCCACGATCGGGCCGATGATCGCCCACGTGTCGGAGCCGGTCATCGAGCTGCCCTCGACGTACCCGAGTCCCTGGAAGGTCCACAGCCCGCCGACGAGCACGAGCAGCACGGCAAGACCGAGCCCGATCACCCGACCCATCAGGACAGCTCGCGCTTGAGGATCTTGCCGGTCGCCGTCATCGGCAGCGCGTCGACGAACTCCACCACGCGCGGGTACTTGTACGCCGCGAGCTGCTCCTTGGCCCAGGCGACCAGGTCCTCCTCGGACACGTCGTCGTGGCCCTGCTCCTTGATCACGACGGCCTTGATCTCCTCGCCGTGGCTCTCGTGCGGGACGCCGATCACGGCCGCGAGCGACACCGCCGGGTGCTCCAGGAGCACCTCCTCGATCTCACGCGGGTACACGTTGAAGCCGCCCCTGATGATCATGTCCTTGGAGCGGTCGACGATGTAGTACCAGCCGTCGGCGTCCCGCTTGCCGAGGTCGCCCGACCGGAACCAGCCGTCTCGGATCGCCTCGGCGGTCGCGTCCGGCCGGCCGTGGTAGCCCTTCATGACGTTGGGGCCCTTGATCGCGATCTCGCCGACGGCGTCGGGGTCGTCGTCGACCTCCGACCAGTCGTCGTCGATCAGCTTCATCTCCACGCCCGGGATCGGAGTGCCGATCGAGCCGACCCGCACCTGCTGGCCGAGCGGCGAGAAGCTGGCGACCGGCGACGTCTCCGACAGGCCGTAGCCCTCGAGGATCGTGACGCCGAAGCGCTTCTCGAAGTCCTTGTGGACCTCGACCGGCAGCGCGGCCCCGCCGGCGACCGAGACCCGCAGGTGCGCGGCCAGCTCCTTCACGTCGACCCCGCTGGACTCGAGCGCGCCGAGCAGCCCCCAGTACATCGTCGGGACGCCGGCGAAGAACGTGACCTGCTCCTTGGCCATCGTCTTCAGCGCCGGCTCGGCCTCGAACCGCGGCAGCATCACGACCGTGCCACCGAACGCGAAGCCGCCGTTCATGATCACGGTCTGGCCGAAGGAGTGGAACAGCGGCAGCACGCACAGGTAGGTGTCGGGGCTCGCCGCGTCGGCGCCGAAGAGGTCGGCGCCGGTGAGGGCGTTGGAGTGCATGTTGCGGTGCATCAGCTCGGCACCCTTGGGCTGCCCGGTGGTGCCCGAGGTATAGAGGATGACCGCGGTGTCGTCGTCGTCGGTCGCCACCGTGTCGAACGTCGGCGGCTGTCCGCCGAGGCCCTGGCCGAGCGTCTCGGTGCCCTCGATGGGCGACTCCGCGGCCGGGTCGACGGTGATGACGAAGAAGTGCTCGCAGCCCTCGGTCCGGCTGAAGCCCTCGTAGCCGGCCTCGCCGATCGGGAGCTCGGCGGTGCCCTCGAAGCAGAAGTACGCGACGGCGTCGGAGTCCGCCAGGTGGTAGGCGACCTCGCGGCCCTTGAGGAGCACGTTGAGCGGCACCACGGTCGCGCCCGCCTTCAGGATCCCGTAGTAGACGATCGGGAAGTAGGGCAGGTTCGGGCAGCTCAGCGCGACCTTGTCGCCGGGCTCGATCCCCCGCGACACCAGCAGGTTCGCGACCTGGTTGGCCGCGCCGTCGACCTGGGCGTAGGTCAGCCGCCGGTCGCCGAGGACGACCGCCTCGCGGTCGCCGTACTGCTCGGCGGAGTTCTCGAGGAGGGACGCGAGGTTCAGCATGACTCGACCCTAGGCGAGGCCCGCCGGCGAGGGCGACAGGGCGGCCCGTCGTCGTCAGCGGGCGATCCGGCCGCGGGTGAGGATCTCGCCCGCGCGCACGAGGTCGTGCCGGATCGCCGGCCCGGCCAGCCGGCCGGCCGCCTTCGCCGGCAGCCGCCACGGTCCCGACCCGCTGACGCTGCCCGTGGCGAGCACCCGGCAGCCCTCGGTGGTCCGGGTCAGCCGCAGCGTCAGGGTGGCCTCGATCCCCCGCCAGCGGCCGACCTCGGAGAAGACCTTGAACGGGGTCAGCTCGGTGATCTCCATCGTGGGCCGGACTCCGGTCATCGTGTTGTCGCGCCAGGTCATCCCGACCCGCGGCTCGCCGCGGTCGTGCAGCGTCACCGAGAGCAGCGACGCCTGCCACTCCGGGCGGTTGCGCGGGTCCGCGAGGTAGCGGAAGACCTGCTCCGGGGCGTGGGGGAGGTCGGCCGTGGCCTCGAACTCGACGGTGGTCAGAACGCCTCCCCGGTCAGGAGCTCGTAGGCCTCCACGTAGCGGCGCCGGGTCCGGTCGACGACCTCGGGCGGCAGCGGTGGCGGCGGCTCGCCCGACGCGCGGTCCCAGCCGGACTCCGGCGAGAGCAGCCAGTTGCGCACGATCTGCTTGTCGTACGACGGCTGGGCCCGACCCGGCTGCCACTCCGCCGCCGGCCAGAAGCGGGACGAGTCCGGGGTGAGGACCTCGTCGGCCAGGACGAGCGTGCCGTCGGCGCGGTGGCCGAGCTCGAGCTTGGTGTCGGCCAGGATGATGCCGCGGTCGCGGGCGATCCCCTCGGCCCGCGCGTAGACCTCGAGGGTCAGCCGCCGCAGCTCAGCGGCGACGTCCGCGCCGACCGTCTCCACGACCGCGTCGTACGCCACGTTCTCGTCGTGCTCGCCGAGGTCGGCCTTGGTCGCCGGGGTGAAGATCGGCTCCGGCAGCCGGTCGCCGTCGGTGAGGCCGTCCGGCAGCGCGATCCCGCAGACCTCGCCGGTGCGCTCGTAGTCGAGGAGCCCCGACCCGGTCAGGTAGCCGCGGGCCACGCACTCGACGGGGTACATGTCCAGCCGCTCGCACACCACGGCCCGGCCCCGGTACTGCTCCGGCACCTCGGTGGACACCACGTGGTGCGGGACGAGGTCGGCCAGCCGGTCGAACCACCACAGCGACATCCGGGTGAGGATCTCGCCCTTGTCGGGGATCTCGGTGTCGAGGATGTGGTCGAACGCGCTGATCCGGTCGCTGGCGACCATGAGCAGTCGGCCGTCCGGCAGCGCGTACAGGTCGCGCACCTTGCCGGAGTGGAGGTGCTGGAGGTCGCCGGTCACGCCGCGATCCTAGGGCCGGCCGGTGCCGGGCTCAGAGGATGGCGCCGGGCGAGTACGCCGCAGCGGCCGGGTGCCGGGCCACGACCTGCTCCACGAGCCGCACGACCGCCTGGGTCTGGGCGACGGCCGCTCCGGTGAACGAGATCGGGTCGGCCACCAGCCCGTCGAGGTCGGCCCGGGTCAGGCCCGAGCCGGTCGTCGGCGGCGAGCCGGTCGAACACGTCGTTGGCGGCCTGGCCCTCGCGCATCGCGAGAGCGGTGCCGACGGCGGCCTGCTTGATGGCCTCGTGGCCGACCTCGCGACCGACGCCACGGCGGACGGCGGCCATCAGCACCTTGGTGGTGGCCAGGAACGGGAGGTAGCGGTCGAGCTCGCGCTGGATCACGGCCGGGAAGGCGCCGAACTCGTCGAGCACCGTGAGGAAGGTCTGGAACAGCCCGTCGGCCGCGAAGAACGCGTCGGGCAGCGCGACCCGGCGGACCACCGAGCAGGAGACGTCGCCCTCGTTCCACTGGTCGCCGGCAAGCTCGCCGACCATCGAGAGGTAGCCCCGCGTCACGACGGCGAGACCGTTGACCCGCTCGCAGGAGCGCGTGTTCATCTTGTGCGGCATCGCGCTCGAGCCGACCTGGCCCTCGGCGAAGCCCTCGGTGACGAGCTCGTGACCGGCCATCAGCCGGATCGTGGTGGCCAGGTTGGACGGCGCGGCCACCAGCTGGACCACCGCCGACAGCACGTCGAAGTCGAGGCTGCGCGGGTAGACCTGGCCGACGCTCGTCAGCACGCGCTCGAACCCGAGGTGGCCGGCGACCCGCCGCTCGAGCTCGGCGAGCCGGTCGGCGTCGCCGTCGAGCAGGTCGAGCATGTCCTGGGAGGTGCCCATCGGGCCCTTGATGCCGCGCAGCGGGTAGCGGGCGAGCAGCTCCTCGAGCCGCTCGACGGCGACCAGCAGCTCGTCGGCCACCGTGGCGAACCGCTTCCCGAGCGTGGTCGCCTGGGCGGCGACGTTGTGGGACCGGCCCGCCAGGACGGTCGTCTCGTGCTCGGCCGCCAGCCGCGCCAGCCGGGCCAGGGTGGCGACCGCGCGGTCGCGCAGCAGGCTCAGCGACTGGCGGACCTGGAGCTGCTCGACGTTCTCGGTCAGGTCGCGGCTCGTCATCCCCTTGTGGACGTGCTCGTGACCGGCGAGCGCACTGAACTCCTCGATCCGCGCCTTCACGTCGTGGCGCGTCACCCGCTCCCGGGCGGCGATCGAGTCGAGGTCGACCTTGCCGACGACGTTCTCGTAGGCCTCGACCACGCCGGGGGGCACGTCGACGCCGAGGTCGCGCTGGGCCCTCAGCACCGCGACCCACAGCTGCCGCTCCAGGACGATCTTGTGCTCCGGCGACCAGATCTCGACCAGGTCGGCCCCCGCGTAGCGGCCAGCGAGGACGTTGGGGACGGTCACGCCGGCGATTCTCCCATGAGCCTAGGCACCGGCGGCGATGTCCGTCCGGTGCTGGGCGCCGTCGAACCGGATCCGCGCCACCCCCGCGTACGCCGCAGCCCGGGCGGTGTCGACGTCGGCACCGGTGCCGACGACCGCGAGCACCCGGCCGCCGGCGGTCACCAGGTCGTCGCCGGCCAGGGCGGTCCCGGCGTGGATGACGTGGACGCCGTCGACGTCCTCCGCCGCCTCGATCCCGGTGATGACGTCGCCGCTCGACGAGGTCTCGGGGTAGCCCTTGCTGGCGAGGACCACGCCGACCGCGGCGCCGTCGCGGAACTCCGGCGGCGGTACGTCGCCGAGGGTGCCGGTCGCCGCGGCGTACAGCAGCGGCGACAGCGGCGAGGTCAGCAGGGCGAGCAGCGGCTGGGTCTCGGGGTCGCCGAACCGGGCGTTGAACTCGACGACCCGGACCCCCCGGGACGTGAGCGCGAGGCCGGCGTAGAGCAGCCCGGCGAACGGGGTGCCGCGGCGGGCGAGCTCGTCGACCGTGGGCTGGAGCACCTCGCGCAGCACGTCGTCGACGAAGCCGCCGGGCGTCCAGGCCAGCGGCGTGTAGGCGCCCATCCCGCCGGTGTTGGGGCCGGCGTCGCCGTCGAAGATCCGCTTGAAGTCCTGCGCGGGCTGGAGCGGGTAGACGGTCGCCCCGTCGGTGATCGCGAACAGCGACACCTCGGGTCCGTCGAGGAACTCCTCGACCACGACCCGGTCGCACGAGACGGCGTGCCGCAGCGCGGCCGCACGGTCCTCGGTCACCACGACGCCCTTGCCGGCCGCGAGACCGTCGTCCTTCACGACGTACGGCGCCCCGAGCTCGTCGAGGGCGGCCGCCGCCTCGGCCTCGTTCGTGCACACGAACGCGCGAGCGGTGGGCACGCCGGCCGTTGCCATCACGTCCTTCGCGAACGCCTTGGACCCCTCGAGCCGGGCGGCCTCCCGGCTCGGTCCGAAGCAGGCGATGCCGCGCGCCCGCACGGCATCGGCGACGCCGGCCACGAGCGGAGCCTCGGGGCCCACGACGACCAGGTCGACCGCCAGCCGCTCGGCCAGGGCGGCCACGTCGGCGCCGTCCAGGGGGTCGACGTCGTGGCGCGTGGCGGCGGCCAGCATGCCGGGATTGCCCGGTGCCACGTGGACCTCGGTGGCCCCCGGGTCGCGGGCGAGCGCGCGGACGAGCGCGTGCTCGCGTCCGCCGGTGCCGATCACGAGGGTCCTCACGGGCGACGATGCTAGCGGCGGTCCCTACGTCCGCCGACCGACCGACTCGGTGTAGGCGCTGCGGCGGTACAGCAGGATCGGGTCGTCCGGCAGCTCGATGCCGTCGACGGTGCGGGTCGGGTCGAACACGGTCGGGGAGCCACCGGCCTCGGGGTCCTCGACCTCGGCCGTGACCTCGAGCCGTCCGGCGAGCAGGGTGCGGGCGCCCCGCCACGCCGTCGTGACGTCGTCGGGGTCGTGCCGCTCCTCGGCCACCTGGACCCATACCTCGTGCACGACCGGCCCGGTCGCCAGCCGGGCCGCCATCTCCTCGGCGAGCCGGTCGCGGCCGGTGAACGTCTCGGAGAGCCGGTCCCCCTCGGTCGCGGTGGGCCGCAGCTCGTAGCGCACCCAGGTCCGCCGTCCGTCGCCGTCCAGCCAGCCGTAGGCGTGGAGCGGGAAGAACGCGGCCTCCGCGAAGCTGTGGTGCGACGCGACCCCTCTCAGCCCGCTGACGATGGCCGGCACCAGCCGCGGGTGGCGCAGCAGGAACAGCGGGAGCGTCCGCGGCCTCCTGGACGCCTCGGCGATCCGCACGAACTCCCCTGGGTCCTGCGTCGGGAACGAGGTCGCGGTCTGCCCCAGCAGGTCGAACGGCCGTCCGTCGTCGCCGGCGAGCTTCACCGCCATCCCGCGGATGTCGGGCGAGGGGTCCTTGGAGCGCGCGTTGCCCGAGCCGCTCGACCACCGCAGCAGCACCGGCCGCCGCGTCCCGTCGAGGTGACCGGCCCGGCACAGCGCCGCGGCCTCGGGAGTCGCCGTGAACGTGCCGGTGTAGAACCGACCCTTCGCGTGCAGGGTCCGATGGCCGTCCGGCCCGCCGAACGCCGCCCGCAGGCGACTGATCGCCTCGCTGGGGTCCATGCTGCGGACTCTAGGACTGCGGGTCCGTGGGTGTCAGCGACCGTCAGTCGTCGTGGACGACGATCGTCTGCTCGCGGCCCGGGCCGACGCCGACGCCCCAGATCCGGGTCCCGGACATCCGCTCGAGCGCCTCGACGTACCGCTGGGCGTTGCGGGGCAGGTCGTCGAAGGAGCGGCAGCCCGAGACGTCCTCCCACCAGCCGTCGAGGTACTCGTAGATGGGGGTCGCACGGAGGAACTCGCTCTGGGTCATCGGCATCTCGTCGTGGCGGACCCCGTCGACGTCGTAGGCCACGCAGACCGGCACCCGTTCCCAGCTCGAGAGCACGTCGAGCTTGGTGAGGAACAGGTCGGTGAGCCCGTTGACCCGGGTGGCGTAGCGCGCGATCACGGCGTCGTACCAGCCGCAGCGGCGGTCGCGGCCGGTCGAGACGCCGACCTCGCCGCCGACCTTCCAGAGCTTCTCGCCGTCGGCGTCGAACAGCTCGGTGGGGAAGGGCCCGGAGCCGACCCGGGTCGTGTAGGCCTTGATCACGCCGATCACCCGGTCGATCCGGGTCGGGCCGACCCCGGAGCCGGTGCACACGCCGCCGGCGACCGGCGACGACGACGTGACGAACGGGTAGGTGCCGTGGTCGACGTCCAGCATCGTGGCCTGCGCGCCCTCGAACAGCACCGTGAGTCCCTCGTCGAGGGCGTCGTTGAGCAGCAGCGTGGTGTCGCGCACCATCGGTCGCAGCCGGTCGGCGTACGACACGAGCTCCTCGACCACGGCGTCGCGGTCGACCGCCCGCCGGTTGTAGACCTTGGCGAGCAGGTGGTTCTTGACGTCGAGCGCGCCCTCGACCTTGTCGCTCAGCAACGCCTCGTCGAACAGGTCGGCGATCCTGATCCCCAGCCGGTTGACCTTGTCGGCGTACGTCGGCCCGATCCCGCGGCCGGTGGTGCCGATCTTGTTCTTGCCGAGGAAGCGCTCGGTCACCTTGTCGACGGTCACGTGGTACGGCGCGATGACGTGGGCGTTGGCCGACAGGACGAGCCGGTCCTCGACACCGTCGACGCCGCGGGCGAGCAGGCCGTCGATCTCACCGAACAGCGCCTCGGGCGAGACCACCACGCCGTTGCCGATGACCGACGTGGCCCCCGGTGTGAGGATGCCCGACGGCAGCAGGTGGGTGGCGTACTTCTCGCCGTTGACGACGATCGTGTGACCGGCGTTGTGGCCCCCGCTCGTCCGCACCACGAAGTCGATGGTGTCGGTCGTGGCGAGGAGATCGGTCGCCTTGCCCTTGCCTTCGTCGCCCCACTGGGCGCCGAGGACGATGATGGCCGGCATCACTGGCCTCTTTCCGCGTCGGGGGTCGGGAGTCCTGGCAACGCGAGAGCCCCGGACGGCAACAACCGGTTCGGGGCTCTTGCGACCGAAGGCTACCAAAGGCCGGCCGACGGGCTAGGGTCGCCGCCGTGGAGTCGTTCCTGGTCATCACCAACGAGGGCGCCGGTACCGCTGACCAGGAGTCGCTGGAGCAGGCCGTCGCCGTCCTGAGCGAGCACAGCTCGGTCGAGGTGGTCGCCACGTCCAACCCCGGAGAGCTCGACGGCGTCCTGCACCGCGCCGGGACCCGACGGATCGTCGTCGCCGGCGGCGACGGAAGCCTGCACGCGGTGGTGTCCGCCCTCCACCGTCGCCACGACCTCGCCGAGAGCGTGCTGGGACTGATCCCGCTCGGCACCGGCAACGACTTCGCGCGCTGCATGGACATCCCGCTCGACCCCGAGGAGGCGGCCGCGCTGCTCCTCGACGGCGAGATCCGGCCGGTCGACCTCCTCGTCGACGAGCTCGGCGGGATCGTCGTCAACAACGTGCACGTCGGCGCCGGCGCCCAGGCCAGCCGCCGCGGTCACCGCTGGAAGAACCGGCTCGGCTCGGTCGGGGTCGGCAGGGCCAACCTCGGCAAGCTCGGCTACCCCATCGGCGCACTGCTCGCCGCCTTCCAGCCGCCCGAGATCCGGCTGCGGGTCGAGGTGGACGGCGAGGTGGTGGTCGACCTCGACGAGCCGGTGCTGATGGTGGCCGTCGGCAACGGCACCAGCGTCGGCGGCGGGACCGAGCTCACGCCGGAGGCCGACCCCGAGAGCGGTCGGGTCGACGTCATGATCTCCCGCTCGGTCGGGCCGCTCGCGAAGTTCGGGTACGCCGTGCAGCTGTCCCGTGGGAAGCACCACGAGCGGGACGACGTGACCTACCTCCGGGCCTCACGCGTCACGGTCTCGGGCGACGAGTTCTACTGCTCGGCCGACGGCGAGATCAGCGGCCCGGAGCGCCGGCGCAGCTGGCACGTCGTGCCGGCGGCGTACTCCATGGTCCTGCCCTGAGACGTCCTGCCCTGAGCCCACTCACAGCCAGCCGCGGCGGGACGCCTCGACGCCCGCCTGGAACCGGGAGTCGGCACCGAGCTCGGACATCAGCCCGGCGATCCGACGGCGGACGGTCCGCAGGCTGAGCCCGAGCGTGCGGGCGATCTGCTCGTCCTTGGCCCCCTGGGCGAGCTGTGCCAGCAGGAACCGGTGGACCTCCGACCGGGGGTCGCGGGGCCGGCCCTCCTCGGGCAGCGGGCTGGCGCGCTCCCACAACGCCTCGAACCAGTGGATCAGCGCCTGCACCAGGCCCGGTTGGCGCACCAGGGAGCGCGGCTCGTCGACGAAGCCCAAGGGCTCGGGGAGCACCGCGTGGGTCGTGCCGATGATGAACATCCGGGTCGGCAGCTCCGGAAGCAGGCGGACGTGCTCGCCGACCGAGGCCCGCAGCTCGAGCGTGTCGCGGTTCTCGGTCCAGGCCCGGGCCGGGTAGATGGCCCGGGAGGACCGGCCCTGCTCCACCACCTGCCCGACGACCGCCGCCATCGCCGCCTCGCGCTTGACTCCGAAGTCGTCGGGCCGCAGCCAGCAGAGGTCCCCGGCGCTCTCGGTGATGAGGGCGTGCAGGAGGGGGACCGGGTTGCCGCCGGCGCTGACCTCGCCGTCGAGGGGCTGGACGTCGAGCACCTCCCCCGGCTTCGGCCGCGCGGCCGGGGCGGCGAGGTGCGGGACCGCCCGGGCGACGTCCTGCAGCCGGGTGGCGGCCAGGGCCGCGTCGCTCGCCGTCTCGCGGAGCAGCAGCGCGACCGACTCCGGCGGCGTCGCGACGTGGACCCGGGACTCCTCGATCCGCACGATCCCGACCTCGACCAGCGGCGCGACGTCGCGGAGCAGCTGGTCCGGGGTGCGGGACAGGGCGTCCGCGACCGAGAGCAGCTCGCGACCGGACTGGGCCAGGAGCCGGTGGTAGTCGCGTTCGACGCGCTTGCTGAAGCCGAGGGCGGAGATGACCGAGGGAGGTTGGGCGCGCATCGTGGCATGATAGTGACAGCGGCAGTTGCGCTCCGGTGGCACGGTCCTGTCAGTGGAAGAATCCAGGGCACTGTCGCGTGGCCCGAGCGGTCACAGCCTCGACCACTCGCGGGGGATAGGTCGAGCAGCGAACGTCGCAAGGCGCCGGACTCCTGGAGTCCGGCGCCTTTCGGCGTCCCGCCCTCCGGTAGCGTGACCGCGCCGATCCGGATCCGAGCGCCAGGAGCAGCCGACATGGCACGAGGTCAGCAGGGTCCCCCGACCGACTGGGTGACCCGGGCCGCCGACGACGCGCTCCGGCACGCCCGCGAGGGCGAGACCGTCACCTGCTCGTCGGGCGCCTCTCCGTCGGGCCCGGTGCACCTCGGCAACCTCCGGGAGTTCCTCACCGTCCACTTCGTCGCTGACGAGCTGAGCCGCCGCGGCGTACCGGTCCGGCACCTGCACGTGTGGGACGACTACGACCGGTTCCGCAAGGTCCCGGCGGGCGTCGACGCCTCGTGGGCCGACCACATCGGCCGGCCGCTGAGCGCCGTCCCCGACCCGTGGGACTGCCACCCGTCGTGGGCCGAGCACTTCAAGGAGCCGCTGCGGACCGCGCTCCACGAGCTCGGGGTCGACATGGAGGAGGTGTCGCAGACGGAGCGCTACCGGGCCGGGGTCTACCGGGAGCAGATCCTGGCGTCGGTCGCGCGCCGCGACGCCATCGAGGAGGTGCTGGCACAGCACCGCACCAAGCAGGTCGACGTCGACGACGCGTCCTCCGTCGACGACCTCGCCCGGTTCCCCTTCAAGGCCTACTGCCGGCAGTGCGGCCGCGACACGACCGCCCCCTCGTCGTACGACGATGACACGACCGACCTCGCCTACACCTGCTCGTCCTGCGGCTTCAGCGGTGTCACCAACCTCACCACGCAGGATGAGGGCAAGCTGGTCTGGAAGGTCGACTGGCCGATGCGGTGGGCCTTCGAGCACGTCGACTTCGAGCCGGCCGGGATGGACCACGCCACGCCGGGGTCGTCATTCACGGTCGGCCACGAGCTGGTCGAGTCGGTGTTCGGGATGCCGCGACCGGGCTGGTTCGGCTACGGGTTCGTCGGGTTCGCCGGCACCCAGAAGATGTCGTCGTCCGCGGGCGGGGCGCCGACCGCCGCCGACGCGCTGCGGGTGCTGGAGGCGCCGATCCTGCGGTGGCTCTACGTCCGCCGCAACCCACGCCAGGCCTTCGACATCGACTTCGGCCCCGAGGTCGTGCGGCTGTACGACGAGTGGGACGCGCTCGGCCGCAAGGCCCGGTCGGGCAAGCGCGACGGCGCCGTCCTCGCCCACGAGCGGGCGTCGTCGACCGCCAGCGCGGGCCGGCTCCCGACGTCCCCGGTGACCGTGCCGTTCCGGGTGCTGTCGTCGGTGGCCGACGTGACCGCGGGGTCGGCCGACCAGATCAGCCGGATCGTCTCCGAGGTCGGGCACCCCCACGACTCGGTCGACGACCTCCAGCCCCGGCTCGCGAAGGCGATGCAGTGGACGGCGGAGTTCGTGCCCGAGTCCGACCGGACCACGGTCCGTACCACGCCCGACGTGGCTGCGCTGTCGGCCCTCGGCCCGCAGGAGTCGGAGTGGCTGCGGCTGCTGCTCACCGGGCTGCCCGAGACCGACCTCGACCTCGACTCGGTCACCGCCCTCGTCTACGGCGTCCCCAAGCTCGCCCGCGGCCTCGCCCTCGACGACCCGCCGACCGACGAGGTGAAGGCGGACCAGAAGGCGTTCTTCGGGCTGCTCTACCACCTGCTGGTCGATGCCGAGCGCGGTCCGCGGCTGCCGACCCTGATCATGGCCCTCGGTGCCGAGCGCGTGCGGTCGCTGCTCGGCGGGTGAGTCCTGCCGTGTTCGTTGGTGGCTAACGGTGCCGTGAGGTCGCTTCCCACCCGTTGCAACGGGTGTGGAGCGCACATTCCGCACCGTTAGCCGGCGAGACCGGCCGTCCGGCCGTCACCCGGCGACGCGGTAGCGCCGGCCGCGCATCCGCCGCGCGAACTCCTCGAGGTCCGACGGCAGGGTGTCGCCGAACCTGCGCCTCGTGACCTCCTCCTCGCGCAGCACCCGCTCCTTCGCTCGCTCGCGGGCCTCGCCCCACAGGTCGGTCCAGACGAGCCGCGACATGCCGAGTCCGACCGAGCAGACCTCGCGCTGACGTCGGCGCTCGTCCCACAGGACCCGCTCGAGCTCGCGATCCGCGAGGCCGCCGTCCGCGACCGGGCGGGACTTGGACCGACCGTCGCACTCGACGACGTGGCAGCCGACCCGGAGATCGCACCAGGCCACTCCTCCCGGTACGGCGACCGGGAACTGCGTCTCGATGTTCCTGAGTCCGGCTTCCATCAACAGCTCCCGACCCAACGTCTCGATGACACTCTCGGCGCCCGGGTCCGCGTCCTCGACGACAGCCGACACCGTCAGGCTGAAGGGCCAGCCCGACATCTCGCGGGCCGCCCGTCTCAGCTGCCCACGGCCGATGCCGAGCTGCATCGCTCCGTCGGCCGCGACCAGGCCGGCGCGGTAGCCGTGCTCACGCGCCAGGTCCACGACCGTCCTCGCCGGATCCAGTACGTCGAGGTCGCCGACCGACTGCACCCGCGACGCGTCGAACCGCGCACCGTGGTGGTGGATGCCACCCTTCACGCGGGTGGCGCGCATGTCCCCGCGCGTGAGGTGGACGGCCGCGTCCTGGGGGCGCAGCAGCGGTAGCCCGTGGACGATGGCCGCGGAGTCGTGGCTGAACGCGAACGGGATCTCGATGGTCGTCGCGGCGGCTCGGATCCGGGCGAGCGGCCTGGCGACGTACTCGTCCCACGAGTCCCAGAGCTCCGCCGAGGTGTAGACGCCTCGACGGACGGGGACGAGGACGCCGGTGCGCACCCAGCCCGAGATCTGGCGGCTGCTGAAGCCCGCGCGACGCAGGGCTGCCGAGGTCGCCAGGCCGTGACCCTGGGCCAGGCAGGCGATCAGTCGTGACTCCATGACCGAACTCTCGCCGCGCGTGGCGGGTCCTGCCGTGCGTGCCGTCGACGCTGTGGAGAGGCGGGCGATGCCGGTCCGCTGTGGATCCGAGGCGGCTTCCGATCTCGTCGGCTAACGGTGCCGGATGTGCGCTACCCACCCGTTGCAGAGGGGTGGAAGCGCACCTCCGGCACCGTTAGCCACACAAGGGGGGCCGGAGTCACCCCGGCAGGAGCTCGACCGCCGCTTCGGGGGAGGAGTCGCGGAGGAAGGTGGCGCAGCGCTCCCACTCCTCGGTCTCGCCGATGGCCTTCGCGGAGAGGGCGAGGAGGGCGAGGGAGCGCAGGAAGCCGCGGTTGGGTTCGTGGGACCAGGGGACGGGGCCGTGGCCCTTCCAGCCGTTGCGGCGCAGCAGGTCGAGGGAGCGGTGGTAGCCGACGCGGGAGTAGGCGTAGACGGTCACGTCGTCGGCGCCCTCCTCGGCGGCCAGGGCCGCGAGGGCGGCCCAGGCGATCGGCGACGCCGGGTGGCGGCGTACGACGGCGGCGGGCGCGCCGCCCTCGGCCAGCTCGGTGGCCGCCGGGTCCTCGGGCAGGTGGGTCGGCGGAGGTCCGGCCATCAGGTCCATGTGACTCATGCCCGCAAGCCTCCCACCCGGGCCCATCAGTAGGGTCGGCGCCATGCCCGCACCGGACCCCGACCTGGCCCGCGACATCGACGCCTGCTGCCGCCTCACCGGCGAGTTCACGCTGCGGTCCGGGACCGTGTCGCACGAGTACTTCGACAAGTACCTCTTCGAGGCCCAGCCCGCGCTGCTGCGCCGGGTCGTGGCGCAGCTGCAGGACCTGGTCCCCGAGGGGACCGAGCTGCTCGGCGGGCTCGAGATGGGCGGCATCCCGATCGTGGCAGTGCTCAGCGCCGAGACCGGGCTGCCCGCGCTGTTCGTGCGCAAGGAGGCCAAGACCTACGGCACCTGCAAGCTCGCGGAGGGCCCGGACGTCGCCGGTCGTCGGGTGACGCTGGTCGAGGACGTGATCACCACCGGCGGCGCGGTCCGCGACGCCACGCGGCAGCTGCGCGAGCGCGGCGCCACGGTCGAGCACGTGCTGTGTGCGATCGATCGCAGCCCGGCCGGCGAGACCCCGTTGGCCGACGTCGCGCTCGACGTCCGCGCGGTGCTGACGAAGGCGGAGCTGGACGCCGTCCGCGGCTGACGGTCAGGCCGTGGGGTCGAGGCTCTGTAGGCGCCGGTGCTTCCACCACTCGTAGACGATCGGCACGACCGAGAACGCCAGGATCACGATGATCGCCTTGTCGATGTTCTCGCCGAGGCTCGGGAAGGCAGAGCCCAGGAAGAACCCGAGCAGCGTGATCGTGAGGACCCACAGCACCGCGCCGACGGCGCTCCACAGGAAGAAGCGGGTGCGGCCCATCCGGGTCACGCCCGCGACGACGGTGACGTAGGTCCGGACGAAGGGCACGAAGCGACCGATCACCAGCGCCTTGTTGCCGTGCTTGTCGAAGAACGCTGACGTCTGGTCGAAGTACTTCCGCTTGAGGATCCGTCCTTCGCGCTCGTACAGCGGAGGCCCCAGCGCTCGCCCGATCTCGTACCCGGTGACGTTGCCGAGGAAGCCGGCCACCACGAAGAGCAGCAGCGCGGCCGTCAGCTCGACCCCGGCTGGTCCGGGGAAGACGTCGATCCGCTCCGAGGCGATGAACAGCCCCATCGCGAACAGCAGCGTGTCGCCCGGGAGGAACGGGAAGAACAGCCCGCACTCGATGAAGATGATGACGAGGCTGAGCCAGAACATCTCCTGGCCGAAGTGCTCGAGCAGCCAGTTGGGATCCATCCAGTCCATGCCGAGCAGCAGCGGCTGGAGCAACTCCGTCACGGGCTGACCTTACCCGGACGGCGGTAGCCTCGGCCCGTGCCGCTCTCGCTCACCGACGCCGTGCTCGCAACCGCCCACGTCAGCGCGGAGCTCGCGCTCAGCGACCCGGTCCGCGCCCGGTGGGCCGACGAGAGCGCCTGCGCCGGCATGACCGTGGGCGGGCTCGCGCACCACCTCACCGGCCAGGTCGACACCCTCGTCGGGCGGTACGCCGAGCCGCCGGACGACTCCGAACCGATCACCGTGCTCGAGCACTACCGGCGGGCGGCGTGGGCCAACACCGGGCTCGACGACGAGGACAACGTCGGCATCAGGGTCGACGCCGACGGGGCGGCCGCGGGCGGTCCGGACGCCCACGCCGACCAGGTTCGCGCGGCCCTCGCCGCGCTGCCCGCCGCCCTCGCGGCCGTCGACGACCACGACTCCGTCCTGATCCCGTGGCAGGGCTGGTCGCTCACCGCGCACGACTTCGCCGTCACCCGGTTGATGGAGACGGTCGTCCACGCCGACGACCTCGCGGCGAGCGTCGGCGTCGAGACCCCGGTGTTCCCCGACCAGGCGGTCCGGCTGGTCGTGGGGCTGCTGTCCGACGTGGCCGTCGACCGGCACGGCCAGGCCGCGGTCGTCCGCGTCCTCAGCCGGCCGCAGCGGGCGCCCTCGTCCGTGTCCGCCTTCTGATGGACGGGCCCTCGGCGGACGGGCCCTCGGCGGACGGGCCCCTCGGCACGGGCGCGGAGCGCGCGCCGTACGACCCGATGCCCTACGGCCCCGACGAGATCGGGCTCGGCCCGTGGGAGGGGCCCTGGCCCGAGGGCGAGCACTACGACCCGGACCTGCTGCGGGAGGGAGACCGGCGCAACGTCGTCGACCGCTACCGCTACTGGACCCTCGACGCGATCCGCGCCGACCTCGACACCCGGCGGCACGACTTCCACGTCGCGATCGAGAACTGGCGGCACGACTTCAACATCGGGACGATCGTGCGGACGGCGAACGCGTTCCTCGCGGCCGAGGTCCACATCGTCGGCAACCGCCGGTGGAACCGCCGCGGCGCGATGGTCACCGATCGCTACCAGCACCTGCGCCACCACGAGACAGTCGTCGACCTCGCGGACTACCTCCACGCGCGCGACCTGACGCTGCTCGGCATCGACAACCTCCCGGGCTCCGACCACCTGGAGACCAGGTCCCTGCCGCGGCGGGTCTGCTTCCTGTTCGGGCAGGAGGGGCCGGGCCTCTCGGAGGCGGCGCGGGCGGCGTGCGACGGCACGTTGTCGATCGCGCAGTTCGGCTCGACCCGCTCGATCAACGCCAGCGCCGCGGGGGCGATCGCGATGCACGCCTGGATCCGGGAGTACGCCGACCTGGCCGGCGAGGACGCCTGGCGGGGCGGTCCCTGACGGGGAACGCCTGGGTCCGGGGTGCTGGCCCCGGACCCAGGCCCCGGTCTCCCCCGAGCCTGTCCACCGATCAACGTCCGAGATCCGGAGAGGTCACGGGTCCAGCGTCACGAATTCCGAACGCAGCCGCTCGAGGCCCCGGTGCGCGTGGCTCTTGACCGTCCCCTCGCCGATCCGGAGGTCGGCCGCGGTCTCGGCGACCGACAGCCCCAGCCAGTAGCGGAGCACCACGACGCTGCGTTGCATCGGTGGCAGCGCCTGCAGCGCGGCGAAGAGGTCCTGGCGCGCGTCGAGATCCGCCTGGGTTGCCGGTGGGTCGAACCCGTCCAGGCCCGGCCGCTCGCGACGCCACCAGGGCCGGCGCACCTCGTCGAGGTTGGCGCGGACGATGATCTGCCGGACGTAGGCATCCTCGCGACCGTCGCGGCACACCCGCGGCCACGCCACGTACAGCTTGGTGAGAGCGGTCTGCAGCAGGTCCTCCGCGCGGTCCCAGTCACCGCACACGGCGTAGGCCACCCGGCGCAGCCGGGCCTGCCGCCCGGCCACGAACTCGACGTACGCCGCCTCCTCGGTGGGGTTCAGGACGCCTCCCCCGTGGGCAGCCAGCCGGCATCGCGCAGCCAGGTCGCGAGGTCCTCGTCCGGTGCCGGCGTGACCACCCGGTGCACCCGCCAGCCGCCGCCCTCGGCGCGCAGCAGCAGCACGAACGACCGCTCGCCCTCGAGCCGGACCTCGAGGCCGTAGGCCCGCTCGTCGGCGCGTACGACCGGTCCGATCACGAGGCTCCCCGGCGGGCCGGACGCCAGCTGGGGGACGCCGTCGACGACCACGACCTCGAGCTCCTCGTCGGGGTCCACCCCGGGACCGACCGGCGGACCCTGCGTCGTCGGACCGCCGGTGACGAAGTCGGCGACGAACTCGTCGAAGGCGTCGAACGTCGCGCCGGCCTCGTCCTGTCCGATGGTGCCACCGGCCTCGGTCCAGTCCATGGCCACCCAGTAGCGCTGCCCCTCGAACCGGATCACCAGCGCCGTGGAGTGGCTGTCGGAACCCGGGAACAGGTCGTCGCGACGCTGGAGCACGGTGGCCCCGGGCCGGATCAGCGGCTCGGTCCCGCCGAAGTCGATGGCCGCGACCGTGTCCCGGCGCCACGGATAGGTCTGCGCCGTGTACGCCGGACGGTCCGGGTCGGGCGTGAGGCGGCCGGCCTCGAGGTTCGGGGGCACGTCGGACGGCGCGGTGGGGCCGGAGCCGGGCGATGCCGGGTCGACGCCCTGGCTGCCGATGCCGCCGCTCGCGGCGAACGGTGCGACCAGCGCCGAGGCCACGGCCAGCGCCCCGACGCCCACCGCGAGCCTGCGGCGCCGCAGCGCGGCGCGCCCGGCGCGCAGCCGCTCCTCGGGCAGCGGGAGGGCGGGGCCGTGGCCGATAGCGTGCTCGAGCTCGTCACGAAGGTCCATACCCCTCCTTACGGGCGGGACGCCGGATCGGTTGTCAGTCCACCATGCGGCCACCGACGGCGGCCCCGGAAGCGACCGGGGAGTAGCGACTAGGGTCTGTGCCATGCCGATCGCCACCCCAGAGAAGTACGCCGAGATGCTGGACGCCGCGAAGCAGCAGTCGTTCGCGTTCCCGGCCATCAACGTCTCCTCGTCCCAGACCCTCAACGCGGCCCTCCAGGGCTTCGCAGACGCCGAGTCCGACGGGATCGTCCAGGTCTCGACCGGCGGCGCCGAGTACCTCTCCGGCCCGCAGGTCAAGAACATGGTCACCGGGTCCGTCGCGTTCGCGGCGTACGCCGCCGAGGTCGCGAAGAACTACCCCGTCAACATCGCGCTGCACACCGACCACTGCCCCCAGGACAAGCTCGACGGCTTCGTCCGGCCACTTGTCGACCTCTCCGCCGAGCGGGTCGCGCGCGGCGAGGCGCCGCTGTTCCAGTCGCACATGTGGGACGGCTCCGCCGTCCCCCTCGACGAGAACCTCCAGATCGCCGAGGAGCTGCTCGCCAAGTGCCACGCGGCCCACATCATCCTCGAGATCGAGGTGGGGGTGGTCGGCGGCGAGGAGGACGGCGTCGCCAACGAGATCAACGACCAGCTCTACACGACCCCCGAGGACGCGATCGCGACCGTCAAGGCCCTCGGCTCCGGCGAGCGGGGCCGCTACCTGACCGCGCTCACGTTCGGCAACGTGCACGGCGTCTACAAGCCGGGCAACGTGAAGCTCCGCCCGGAGATCCTCCGCGAGGCCCAGGCGGCGGCCGCCTCGGAGCTCGGGCTGGACGACGCCCGCCCCTTCGACCTGGTCTTCCACGGCGGCTCCGGCTCGACCGCCGAGGAGATCAGCGCCGCGGTCGACTTCGGCGTCGTGAAGATGAACGTCGACACCGACACCCAGTACGCGTTCACGCGGCCGGTCGTCTCCCACATGTTCGGCAACTACGACGGCGTCCTCAAGGTCGACGGCGAGGTCGGCAACAAGAAGGCGTACGACCCGCGCGCGTGGGGCAAGGCGGCCGAGGCCGGGATGGCCGCCCGGGTCGTCGAGGCCTGCGAGAATCTGCGCGCGAGCGGCCACACGCTGCGCTGACACGGGCGTCCATGGGGCTCGGGCCGTCGTGCCCGATCACCCGCCCTCGCTAGGGTCGACGGCATGGTTGCGCAACGGCTCCACGGGATCGCGCCGACGATCTTCAGCACGATGTCGGCGCTGGCGGTGCGGACCGGGTCGGTCAACCTCGGGCAGGGCTTCCCCGACGTGCACGGGCCGCCGGGGCTGATCGAGGCGGCGCGCGCCGCGATCGCGGACGGCGCGAACCAGTACGCACCCGGGATCGGCGTCCCCCCGTTGCGGACCGCGATCGCCGACCACCAGCGGCGGCACTACGGGATCGAGCTCGACCCGGACACCGAGGTGTGCGTGACCACCGGCTGCACCGAGGCGGTCGCTGCGGCCCTGCTCGGGCTCGTCGACCCCGGCGACGAGGTCGTGGTGCTGGAGCCCTACTACGACTCGTACGTCGCCATGCTGCAGGTGGCCGGCGCCGTCCGCCGCCCGGTGACCCTGCGCGCGCCGGACTTCCGGCTCGACGCCGACGCGCTGCGGGTGGCGGTGACCGACCGGACCCGGTTCGTGCTGCTCAACAGCCCGCACAACCCGACCGGCACCGTGCTCACGCGCGACGAGCTGCAGGCCGTGGCCGACGTGGCGATCGACCGCGACCTGGTGGTCATCACCGACGAGGTCTACGAGCACCTCGTGTTCGACGACCACGCCCACGTGCCGATCGCCACCCTGCCGGGCATGGCCGAGCGGACCCTGACCCTCTCGAGCGCCGGCAAGTCCTACTCCGTCACCGGCTGGAAGGTCGGGTGGGCGACCGGACCGGCGCCGCTGGTGGCAGCGCTGCTGGCCGCCAAGCAGTGGCTGAGCTTCAGCTCGGGCACGCCGTTCCAGCACGCCGTGGCCCACGCGCTGGAGCACGAGGCCGAGTTCCCGCGGCAGCTCGCGGCCGACCTCGGCAAGCGCCGCGACCTGCTGTGCGACGGCCTCGCCGAGATCGGGCTGGCGCCACGGGTCCCCGAAGGCACCTACTTCGCGTTGACGGACGTCGGCCGGCTCGGCTGGGCCGACGGCCTGGAGTTCTGCGAGGCGCTCCCGGAGCGCGCGGGCGTCGTCGCGATCCCCGCCCAGGCGTTCCACGACGACGTCGAGGCCGGCCGGCACCTGGTGCGCTGGGCGTTCTGCAAGGAGCCGGACGTGATCGAGGACGGCCTGCGCCGACTGCGCGAGGCCGCCCTCGAGAAGTGACTCAGGCGACCGGCGGGGCGAGCCCGGTGCGTCCCGGGTCGCCGCCGTTCCTGGTGGAGAACCACTGACCGGCACCACCGGTGAACAGGCAGACGATCACCGCGACGCAGGCCACGAGCGAGACGACCGACAGCCCCGAGGTGATCGCGAGCAGGGAGAGCACGCCCGCCAGGGCCGAGCTCACGACGAGCCCGATCCGGGCGCCGTTCGAGCGCCGCAGCGCGAACCCGGCGAGCACCATCGCGAGCGCGCACCAGATGATGAACGCCGCGAACACGACGTAGAGCACCGAGATGATGTCGTTCGGGTCGATGTCACCCAGTCCGCCCGTGTCGCGCAGCTGGTCGACCACGTCGGCGCGCGCCACGGCGAGCGCCACGAAGCCGAGCGCGAACAGCACCAGCACCAGGCCGCTCATCACGAGCGTGATGACGGCCGCGGCGGTCACGGTGGCCGGGCGCCGGTCGCTCGGCGGCTGGCCGTAGCCGCCGTACGACGGTTGGCCGTACCCCTGCTGGGGGTACGCCGGCTGGCCGTAGGGCTGCTGGCCGTACTGCTGGGAGTACGTCGGCGGCTGCTGCTGCGTGCTGCTGGGGCTGGCCGTACGGCGACGGGCTGGCCGGGGGTGCGCCGAACGGCTGCTGCGGCTGTCCGTAGGGAGTCTGAGGCGCCGGGTAGGTCGGCGGCTGGTCGTCGCCCGGGGCCGGCCGGTCGTCCTGGGGATCGTTCCCCGTCGTGTCACTCATGGCTGCATTGGATCATGCGCAGCTCACCGGTGGGCGTACCAGGCCCGGACCTCCGGACGGCTGAGGAGCGCCACCGTGGTCAGGGCCGCGGCCGCGGGCACCAGCAGCAGCACAGAGCTGAAGACCCCGACCAGGCAGACCACCCCGGCCACCCCGGACGAGACGAGGACCCCGATCCGGCCGCCCGCTCCGCGGCGGAACGCCAACGCGGCCAGGAGGGCCGCCACGAGGGACCATAGGCCGACCACGGCCGCCGTCACGTACGTCACCCGCACCAGCAGGTCGGTGTCGCGGCCCGCCAGGTCCTCGTCCTGCCGCTGCAGCTGGTCGAGGACGACGTCCGGGTTGCCGGCGAGCAGGGCCACGCTGGCGCTCATCACGACGACGGCGAGCCCGCAGAACGCCCAGACCAGGACGCATGCCCAGACGACCGCGTCCGGCCGGTGCGGGCGCCCGGCCACCGGCGGCTGGTCCACGAACAGCTGACGGGCCTGGGGGGACGGCGGCGGCTGGTGGGACGAGGAGGCTGCTGCCGCCGGCCGCGGCGGCTCGGGCGGGCCGTCGCCGCCCCCGGGCCGTGGCCGGTCCAGGAAGCCGCGGTTCGAGGTCGGCCGGCCGTCGTGCAGCCACGCGGCGGACGGCCCGACCCACAGGAGCACGATCGACGCGGTGACCAGCGCGGTGATGAAGCCTCCGGCCACGAAACCGCCGAGGAAGATGGGTGCGGCGAGCAGCGACAGCCCGAGCCGGGCTCCGCGGTTGCGCCGCAGCACCTCGATCCCGAGCACGACGGCGGCGGTGCAGCAGCCGGCGACGACCATCAGCACGACCCGCAACAGCTGGAGCGCCCCCTCCAGCCCGATCCCGAGGCTCCTCCCGGGCGGCTCGCTGAGGAACGCCCGGATCTGCTCCTGGGTCTCCAGCGAGTGGAGTCCGCTGAGCTGGCCGGCGATCGACACCACGATGGCCGCCGACCCGCCGACGACGAAGCCGGCCGCCATGGTGGTGTGGGGCGGCCGGGCCGAGGTCTCGCTCACGCGGCCAATTGCATCACGCGGACCCTGAGCGGCGGGCCGGCGGCACCCACGCGGCATCGGTGGGGGTCACGGCGCGCGGAGCTCGCCGTCGAGCCTGCGGACGAGGCCCCAGGGGTTGTCGTCGCGGACGGCGTCGGGCAGCACGTCGGCCGGTACGTCCTGGTAGCAGACAGGCCGCTGGAACCGCTCGATCGCCAGCGAGCCGACCGAGGTGGTGCGCGGGTCGGACGTCGCGGGGAACGGCCCCCCGTGGACCATGGCGTGCCCCACCTCGACGCCGGTGGGCCAGCCGTTGAAGAGGATCCGGCCCGCCTTCGCCTCCAGCACCGGCAGCAGCCGGCGGGCTGCCGCCGCGTCGGCGTCGGTGGCGTGGACGGTGGCCGTCAGCTGGCCCTCGAGCTGCTCCAGCTGCGGGACCAGCGCCTCGACGTCGGCGTACCGGACCACGACGCCGGACGCTCCGAACACCTCGTCGGTCACGCCGTCGAGGCCCGCCGCCTCGACCACCTGGGGTGCGGGCGCCCGGTCGCCGCCGGGCCCACCTTGCGCGACCACGGCGACCCGGTCGGCGCCACGGAGTGCGGCGGCGCCTCGCTCGTAGGCGTCGGCGATGCCGCTGGTCAGCATCGGCTGGCCGGTCGCGCCGCCGACCACGGCGCCGGCGGCCGCGAGGAACGTGTCGCCGTCGGGGCCGGCCGGCAGGAACAGCAACCCCGGTTTGGTGCAGAACTGGCCGGCGCCGAGCGTGAGGGAGCCGACGTACGCCGACGCGAGCGCACCCACGTCACCGCCAGCGAGAGCGCCGGGGAGGACCACGACCGGGTTGATCGACGACATCTCGGCGTACACGGGGATCGGGACGGGCCGCGCGGCCGCGGCCGCGACCAGGGCGAGCCCGCCACTGCGGGAGCCGGTGAAGCCGACCGCTGCGATCCGTGGGTCGCGCACCAGCTCCTGGCCGAGCTCGATGCCGCTCTGCCCCTCGGGGGCCAGCAGGAACGAGAAGACCCCTGCCGGCAGGTCGTGCGCGGCGACCGCCCGGGTGACGGCGCGGGCGACGAGCTCGCCGGTGCGCGGGTGGGCGGGGTGACCCTTGACCACGACCGGGCACCCGGCGGCGAGGGCGGACGCGGTGTCGCCTCCGGCGGTGGAGAAGGCGAGCGGGAAGTTGCTGGCGCCGAAGACCGCCACCGGACCGAGCGGCACCATCCGCTGCCGGAGGTCGGGCCGCGGTAGCGGGGTGCGGTCGGGCAGCGCCGGGTCCAGCCGGACGCCAAGGTGGTCGCCGCGCCGTACGACGTCGGCGAACAACCGCAGCTGGCCCGTCGTGCGGCCGACCTCGCCGGAGATCCGCGCGTCGGGCAGCCGGGTCTCGACGACCGCCGCCGCCACGACGGCGTCGCGATCGTCCTCGATCTCGGACGCGACCGAGTCGAGGAAGGCGCCACGCTGCTCCGGCGTGGTCGCGCGGTAGGCGCCGAACGCCTCGGCGGCCGCGGTCGTGGCGGCCGAGACCGACGGGGTCTCGGCGTCGGCGCCGGCGATGATCGAGTGGGCGGAGGGCGTCATGCAGGACATCTTCCGGGATCGGTGCCGGGTGGTGCCGACGCGCCCCGCCCGCAGCTCAGTCGGGCGGCGTCCAGCCCACGTCGCGCCCGAAGCCGGCGAGCAGGTCCGACCGTGGGTCGCCGCCACCGGCCACCCGCGGGCCGATCGCCCCGGCCTCGCGATACATCTCCTCGCGCTCGGCGAACCACGCCGCCACGCCGGCCACCAGCTCCTCGTCGAGGTCGACGTCGCCACCGGTCGCCGCCGCCAGGTCCCACCCGTGGATCAGGTGGTCGGCGGCCAGCTGGGAGACGTACTCCGCCATGTCCTCGTCGCCGTAGGACAGGTGAACCTGGCCCTGGGTCGGCAGCGTCTGCGCCACGGCCCGGACCGCCTCGGCCGCCGCGTCCCGGGCCGCCGACCGGGGGTCCTCGCCAAGCAGGTCGCCGTCGAACCGGTCGCCGACCTCCTCGATGGTCGACCCGCGCATCAGCGGCTCCGTCCACACGTCCTCGCCGACCACGTGGTTGACCAGGGTGCGCACGTCCCACTCCTCGCACGGGGTGGGGGCATCCCACTGGTCGGGGCCGACGGCCTCGACCCGAGCGGTCCAGCTCTCGACGGTACGGCGGTACAGGGTCTCCAGATCCATCACCACACTCCTCTCTCGATCGTCGTCCGGGCCCGGGCGGCCCACCACGCGAGGCTGGCGCGCTCCCGCTCACGCACCGACTCCTCCGGGCTCTCCACCGCGTCCAGGGCCTTGTTCCAGCCCAGCCAGCACAGCGCGGAGAGCAGGGAGAGCTGCATCGACCCGTCGTCGTACGCCGGTCCGGCGGCCTCGCCGTACACCCCGACGACCTCGTCCGGGTCGAGGTCGATCACGTGCGCGCAGCCGACCAGGAGGCGGGCGACATCGAACGCGCCCGGCGCCGCGACCGGCATCGCCCAGTCGAGCAGGATCAGCCGATCGCCCTCGAGGGCGAGGTTGACCGTGGCCAGGTCGCCGTGCGCCAGCGTGACCGGACCGGCACCCAGGGCGGCCACCAGCGGCCGGGAGTCGGCGTGCACCGCGAACACCGCGTCGGACACGTCTGGCGGCACGATCGCCGGGTCGCCGAAGTACTCCCAGCCGCGCAGCGCGGCCGCGAGCAGACCGTGACCCTCGCGGGCCGGCTCGGCGATCCGGGCCGGAGCGAAGAGCTCGAGCACGGGCCGCAGCGGCAGGACCGCGGTCGGCGGGTCTCCGAGGAACGCCCGGTGCATCGCCGCGACCCGGGCCAGCACCATCCGGCAGGCCGCGGCGTCGAGCCGGTCGTCCCAGCCGAGCACCGCGTCGCCGAGGTCACGCATCACGATGACGGTCGTGTCCTCGCCCTCGGTCCACGCGTCGAGGATGACGTGCCCGACGCCGTCGGGCAGCCGATCCAGAGCACCCGACCGCCACAGCAGGTACTCCTGGGAGACCGTCCCGCCGAACATCGACAGCGTCAGGTCCGTCTCGGGGGTCACACGCTTGACGACCACCGTGCGCCCGTCGCCGAGCGTGACCCGCTCGAGGGCAGCACCCGACTTGCCGACGTGCTCGGCGAGAGCGGCGCGCCCGATCGCGTCGTCCAAGAAGTCCGCGGGTGTCACCCGCCCACGGTGGCACCGCGGCGGGCTCGGTGCCATCGTCAAAACTGGTGATTGGCGTCGGCCCCGCTTGCCGCTCGACGGCGCCGGTCGCGCGGGTCCACACTGGCACCCATGGCGACCGCCTATCACGACGGCAGCCGGTCCCTGCAGGACCGGTTCGACACCCGAGCGCTGGCCGACCGGATCGACGACCTGCTCGTCAGCGACACGATCAGCGAGGACGACCGGGCGTTCATCGAGGCACGCGACATGTTCTTCCTGGCGACGGCCGACGCCGAGGGGCGACCGACCAGCTCCTACAAGGGCGGCGACCCCGGCTTCGTGCGCGTGCTCGACCCACACACGCTGGCGTTCCCCGGCTACGACGGGAACGGCATGTACCTGTCCACCGGCAACGTGCTGGTCAACCCGCACGTCGGGATGCTGTTCATCGACCTCGAGCGCGGCCACCGGATGCGGCTGGAGGGAACGGCGAGCATCGACCTCGACGACCCCCTGCGGAGCGAGTACCCCGAGGCCCAGTTCGTGGTGCGGGTTCGGGCGCGGGCGGTCTACCCGAACTGTCCGCGCTACGTCCACCGCTACACGCTCCAGCAACGGTCGCGGTTCGTCCCGCGGGCGGACTGCGTCACGCCGGTGCCGCAGTGGAAGCGCTCCGAGTGGGCGCTCGACGCCCTGCCCGCCGCCGATCCCGCGCGCGACCCCGGCGAGCGCGACGTGCTCGGCCGCTAGGCCAGGGGCCGGTAGCTCGAGCTCGCGACGGTCCTCACCCGGCGCCGCAGCCGTCGCAGCTGGTCGTTGACCGGTCGGCCGAGGTAGGTCCCGAGGGTGGCGCCCGCGGCGATGCCGAGCGCGACGACGAAGCGCGAGGAACAGCGACCGACCCCCGGCGACGATCGCCGGGTTCGCCGGGTCGCCGCCGGTCATCTTCAGCAGCCCGTTGAGCAGGGCGAGGCCGGGCACCAGCGGCAGCAGCGCCCCGCTCTCCATCCCGAACCCGGGCGCGTCGGTGCCCCGGACCAGCAGGGTCGCGAGACCGCCCACGGCGAGCGCGGCGGTGGTGTTGGACACGACCTCGCTGGTGCCCGCGTCGACCAGTGCGGCGTACACCGCGTAGCCGAGCAGCCCGACCAGCGCCGTCAGGACGGCCGTGGCGACGTCCGCGAAGCAGTAGACGGCGAACGAGAGCGAGATCAGTCCGGCGCCGACGAACTGCGCCCACAGCGACGCCGCCGAGCCCGGTCTGGTTGACGACGAGGAACGACACGTCCCAGACGTCCAGGACCCGTACGGCCATCAGGATCCCGGCGACGATCCCGCCCGTGCGCATCACCACCTCGAGCAGCCGGGCCGAGGCGGTGACGTAGAACTGGTCGATCGCGTCCTGGACGGCGCCGACGATCATCACCCCGGCGAGCAGCATCACGATGCCGCCGACGACGATCAGCGTCGGGTCCATGTCCTCGAACAGCGGGACCCCACGGCGTCCCAGCTGGTGCACGCCGGCAGCCACCATCGTCATCCCGCCGGCGACCGTGGCCTGCGCGAAGAACGGCGGCACCCGGCGTGCGTGCAGCCACCGGAGCAGCGACTCGGCACCCGTGCCGGCGGCGAAGGAGATCAACGCCAGCAGCCACGATGCGGAGAACGTGAGCGACACCCCGGCGGCGATCCCGCCACTGCCGAGCAGCGCGATCCAGCGCGCGTACGGCGGCGGCGCCCAGAAGATCTCGTCGTAGGCGGCCCGCGCCTCCACGATCCCCAGTCCGGCCTCGACCCGGGTCAGCAGCCGGGAGATCTCGCGCGCCTTGGAGTAGTCGACCACCACCGGCTGCACGATCCGCACCATCGACAGCGGCCGGCGCGTGGGTCCGCGGTGGTGGGTGACGCCGATCGAGGTGTAGGTCAGGTCGACGTGGACGCTCGACAGTCCGTACGCCCGGGTCACGCGCAGCATCTGCACGACGACGTCGTTGGCAGACATCCCCGAGACCAGGAGCCGCTCACCGATCGACATGGCGAGGTCCAGCACGGGCATCGAGCCCGCCCGGCGGGTCCGGGTCCTGGGGGACGCGGGAGGGGACGAGCTCACGCCTCCGATGGTGACAGGTCGCGTCCGCGCGGCGGCGCACCGTCAGCGAGGATGTCGCCATGGCGATATCTGACGCGCTGCTCGAACGGCTCCGCGCCGCGCTCGGCCCGGCCGGGGTGCTGTCGGACCCGGCCGACCTGGCGTCGTACGTCGAGGACTGGACCGGCACCCACCGTGGCAGCGCTTCAGCCGTGCTGCGACCCGCGAGCACGGAGGACGTGGCGGCGGCCGTCCGGCTGTGTCGCGACGCCGGCGTGGCCCTCGTGCCCCAGGGCGGCAACACCGGGCTGGCCGGCGGCGCGGTCCCCGACCCGTCCGGCGACCAGCTCGTCCTGTCGCTGTCCCGGATGCGGGCGGTGCGCGACGTCGACCCGGTGGCCGACACGATGACCGTGGAGTCCGGCGTGGTGCTCGCCGACGCGCAGCGGGTCGCGGCCGACGCGGGTCGGCTCTTCCCGCTCTCGCTCGGCTCGGAGGGCAGCTGCACGGTCGGGGGCAACGTCGCCACGAACGCCGGCGGCACCGCGGTCCTGCGCTACGGGATGATGCGCGACCTCGTGCTCGGCCTCGAGGTGGTGCTGCCCGACGGTCGGGTGTGGAACGGGTTGCGGGGCGTGCGGAAGGACAACACCGGCTACGACCTCAAGCAGCTCTTCGTCGGGTCCGAGGGCACGCTCGGGATCGTCACGGCGGCGGTGCTGCGACTCCTACCGGCGACGCCCCGACGGGCGACCGCGTGGCTCGCGCTGCCGTCGGTCGGCGCCGCGGTGTCGATGCTCGGCGTGCTGCGCGAGCGCGCCGGGACCCATCTCTCGACGTGGGAGCTGGTGTCGCGACAGGGGCTCGAGCTGGTGCTGGAGCACCTGCCAGGGACCCGCGACCCGTTTCCCGCCGCCCAGCCCTGGTACGGGCTGGTCGAGCTCGGAGCGGCCGAGGTGCAACGCGGCCTGGACGAGGTGCTCGAGGAGACGCTCGCGGAAGGGGTCGAGCGCGGGCTCGTGTCCGACGCTGCGGTCGCCGGCAGCCCGGCGCAGCGGTCGGCGCTGTGGCAGCTGCGCGAGGGCGTCTCCGAGGCCCAGAGGTACGCCGGGCCGGGGCTCAAGCACGACGTGACCCTGCCGATCGGCGCCCTGGCCGACTTCGTCGACGAGGTGGCGCCGCGGCTCGACGTCCTGGTGCCGGGGGTCCGGCTCGTCACCTACGGGCACGTCGGCGACGGCAACCTGCACTACAACCTCAGCGCCCCGGCGGGGGGTGCCGCCGACGACTCGTTCGTCAGGCGCGGCCCGGAGCTGACCCGGATCGTGTACGACGCGGTGGCCGCCCGGCACGGCAGCATCAGCGCCGAGCACGGCCTGGGCACCCTGAAGCGCGACGCCGCCGCGTCGTACCGGGACGAGGTCGAGAACGACCTGATGCGGGCGGTGAAGCGCGCGTTCGACCCCGACGGGCTGATGAACCCGGGCAAGGTGCTGCCGGGCTGAGTCAGCGGAGGACGAGCCCCTCGCCGCCGGTGTCGACCGTGACCGACCCGCCGTCGGCGACCTCGCCCGAGATCAGCAGCCGCGCCAGCGGGTCGCCGATGGCCGACTGGATCAGCCGGCGCAGCGGCCGGGCGCCGTACGCGGGGTCGTAGCCGGTGTCGGCCAGCCACCGCTTCGCCGCGTCCGTGACCGCGATCGAGATCCGGCGTACCGCCAGCCGCTGCTCCAGCAGGCCCAGCTGCAGCTCCACGATGTGGGTCAGGTCGTCCTTGCTGAGCGCGTCGAACAGCACGACCTCGTCGAGCCGGTTGAGGAACTCCGGCTTGAACGCGGCACGCACCGCGGCCATGACCGAGTCGCGCACCTTGTCGTGCTCGAGCGTCGGGTCGACCAGGTAGTGCGACCCGAGGTTGCTGGTCAGGATCAGCAGCGTGTTGCGGAAGTCGACGGTGCGGCCCTGCCCGTCGGTGAGCCGACCGTCGTCGAGCACCTGCAGCAGGATGTCGAACACCTCGGGGTGCGCCTTCTCGACCTCGTCGAGCAGCACCACGGAGTACGGGCGGCGGCGGACCGCCTCGGTGAGCTGGCCGCCCTCGTCGTACCCGACGTAGCCCGGGGGCGCGCCCACGAGCCGGGCGACCGAGTGCTTCTCGGAGTACTCGCTCATGTCGATCCGGACGATCGCGCGGTCGTCGTCGAACAGGAAGTCGGCCAGCGCCTTGGCGAGCTCGGTCTTGCCGGTGCCGGTCGGGCCGAGGAACAGGAACGAGCCGGTCGGGCGGTTCGGGTCGGAGATGCCGGCGCGGGACCGCCGCACGGCGTCGCTCACGGCCGTGACGGCGGCGCGCTGTCCGATCAGCCGCTCCCCCAGCACCGCCTCCATCTCGAGCAGCTTGGCGGTCTCGCCCTGGAGCAGCCGGCCGGTGGGGATCCCGGTCCACGCCTCGACGACGTCGGCGATCTGGGCAGGCCCGACCTCCTCGCCGACGAGCGGGTCGAGGTCGGCCTGCTCGGCCCGCTCGACGTCCGCGATCTGCTGCTCCAGCGCGGGGATCCGTCCGTACCGGATCTCGCTGGCCTGCTCGAGGTCGCCCTCACGCAGGTGCTTGTCCGCCTCGATCCGTAGGGCGTCGAGCTGGCGGCGCAGCTCGCCCTCCCCCTGGAGCTGGTCCTTCTCACGCTCCCACCGGGCCTCGAGCCCGCGCAGGGTCTCCTCCTGGTCGGCCAGCTCCTGGCGCAGCGCCTCGATCCGCTCCTGCGAGGCGTCGTCGGTCTCCTTCTCGAGCGCGAACTCCTCCATCTTCAGCCGCTCGACCCGACGCCGAAGCTCATCGATCTCCTCGGGGCTCGACTCGTGCTCCATCCGGAGCCGGGACGACGCCTCGTCGATCAGGTCGATCGCCTTGTCGGGCAGCTGGCGGCCGGTGATGTAGCGGTCGCTGAGGGTGGCGGCGGCGACCAGGGCGGCATCGGTGATCCGGACCCCGTGGTGCGCCTCGTACTTCTCCTGGATGCCGCGCAGGATCTGGATCGTGTCCTCGACGGACGGCTCTCCCACGAAGACCTGCTGGAACCGCCGCTCGAGGGCGGGGTCCTTCTCGATCCGCTCGCGGTACTCGTCGAGCGTGGTCGCGCCGATCATGTGGAGCTCGCCGCGCGCGAGCATCGGCTTGAGCATGTTGCCGGCGTCCATCGCGGAGTCGCCGCCGGCGCCGGCGCCGACCACCGTGTGGAGCTCGTCGATGAACGTGATGACCTGCCCGCCGGCGTCCTTGACCTCCTCGAGCACGGCCTTGAGCCGTTCCTCGAACTCGCCGCGGTACTTCGCGCCGGCGACCATCGCGGCCAGGTCGAGGCTGAGGACGCGGCGGCCCTTGAGTGAGTCGGGGACGTCGCCGGCGACCACCCGCTGCGCGAGCCCCTCGACGACAGCGGTCTTGCCCACGCCGGGCTCCCCGATCAGCACCGGGTTGTTCTTGGTACGCCGCGACAGCACCTGCACGACGCGGCGGATCTCGGCGTCGCGGCCGATCACCGGGTCGAGCCGGCCGTCGCGGGCGGCGTCGGTCAGGTCGACGCTGTACTTCTCCAGCGCCTCGTACGTCGACTCGGCGTCCTGGCTGGTGACGCGGCGGTTGCCGCGGACGGCCGTCAGCTCGTCGCGCAGCCCGTCGGCGGAAGGCCGGCCGCGGTCAGCACGTCCTGCGCCGCCGACTCCACCGTGGCGAGGGCGATCAGCAGGTGCTCGGTCGCGACGTACTCGTCCTTCATCGACGAGGCGAGATCGAGCGCGGACGCGAGCACCCGCGTCAGGGCCGCGGACGCGGCCGGCTGCTGGACCGTGCTGCCGCTGGCGCGCGGGCAGCGCGTCACGGACCTGCTCCGCCGCGCGCGAGTCAGCGTCGCGCCGTCGACGCCCGCCTTGCCCACCAGGGCGCGCGCGGTCCCGTCCTCCTCGCGCAGCAGCGCTGCGAGCAGGTGGACCGGCTCGGTCGCAGTGTTGCCCGCGGTCGTCGCGGACAGCTGCGCCGCCTCGATCGCCTCCCGACTGCGCGTGGTGAACCTCTCGGCTCCGAACTGGCTCACGGTCCCCTCCTGGTCACTCTCTGTCTGCGGCCCACGGACATCGTGTCCCCTTCTCGGGCCCCATGCATCACAACGCTCCCAGAGTTGAGTCTGTTCCACTCAAGTCTGATTCGTGCCCAAAATGTCCCGCGCGGTCTAGGATCAGCGCGAACACACGGGTGGAAGAGAAGGTGACGGCACATGGGGCTGGGCAGGATCTTCGGCAAGCACGGGTCCGAAGGCGAGGTCGAGGCTGACGTCGAGGCCGAGGCCGAGGTCGAGCAGATGCAGCGCGCCCCGCAGTCGGCGTCGATCGGCGACGGCCTCAAGGTCGTGATCATCGACGACGACCCCGACGCCCGAGACTTCATGCGGATGGGCCTCGAGGTCGGTGGCTTCGAGGTCGTCGGCGAAGGTGGCGACGGCCCCTCGGGCATCCAGGCGGTCCGCGAGGGCGAGCCCGACCTGGTGCTGGTCGACCTCCACATGCCCGACATCGGCGGCCTCGAGCTGCTGCCCGCGCTGCGCGAGGCCCACTGGGCGTGCCGCTTCGTCGTCGTGTCCGCGATCGGGGCGACCCGGATGGTCGAGGCCGCCATGGAGGCCGGCGCCGTCGCGTTCATCGAGAAGGGCGTCTCGCCCCGCAGCGTGAACATCCACCTGGAGAAGGTCGCGCACGCCGGGGCGGTCAAGGTGGTCCGGCCCTACCCGCTCAACAGCGAGTACCCCTAGCCCGCCGGCCAGCGCCGGGCCGACCCGCCCGGCGCGACTCGGCTCCGTCGAGGCTCACGAGAGTGCGACGATGGGGTGGTGCGCCAGCGTGAACTGCCCCTGCTCGCTGCCGACTGCAGCCGCTGCTTCGGGCTGTGCTGCGTGCTCCTGCCGTTCCGGCGTGACGGTGGGTTCGGCACCGACAAGGACAGCGGTACGGCGTGCGCCCACCTCGACCAGCACGACCGCTGCGGGATCCACGACTCGCTGCGCGAGACCGGCTGGTCGGGTTGTGCCACGTTCGACTGCTTCGGAGCCGGCCAGCAGGTGTCGCAGGTGACCTACGGCGGCGAGTCGTGGCGGGTCAACGAGAACCTGGGCGAGATGGCGGCCGTGCTGTCGGTGATGCGGCAGCTGCACGAGATGCTCGCCCACGTCGGCGAGCTGCTGCGCCGCTCCCCCACCCCGGCCGCCCGCGAGGAGCGCGGCGAGCTGCTGGCGCTGACCCACGCCCAGCCGGAGACGATCCTCACCGCCGACCTGGACCGGATCCGGTCGCGGGTGAGCCAGGTGCTGCGCGACGGTTCCGCGCGGTTGCACGGTCCCGCGCGACCGATGCCGCCGGACCTGGCGGGCAGCGACCTGCGTGACGAGGACCTGGTCCGGGCCGACCTGCGCGGCGCGCTGCTGATCCGGGCCGACCTGCGCGGGGCCGACCTGGCGCGGGCCGACCTGCTGGGCGCCGACGTCCGCGACGCCGACGTACGCGGCACCCGACTCGCCGACGGCTGGTTCCTTAGCCAGTCCCAGCTCAACGCGACCCGCGGGGACGACACGACGACCGTCCCGTCCCATCTGCGGCGGCCGAGTCACTGGGCTGGCTAACGGTGCAGGCGATGCGCTCCACCCCCGTTGCAACGGGTGTGGAGCGCAGCGGAGGCACCGTTAGCCGCCCTCCCGAACACCACGCACCATCCCGGCGCGACGGTCAGGGGCGCCGGCGCCAGACGACCACGGACTGGCCGACCTCGGGGGCGCGGACGGCCGGCAGCCGGTCGGGCGCGGGACGCGACGCCAGCGCTTGCCGGAGCGCCTCCCGGGTGGCCTCGAGCTCCGCGACCAGGTCCGCGTTGCGGGCGTGCAGCGCCGCGTTCCGGTTCTCCAGCTCCAGCAGCCGGCGGACACCTTCGACGCCGACGCCGGACGCCGTCAGGTCGGCGATCGAGCGGAGCCGCTCGATGTCGCGGTGGGAGTAGCGGCGGCCGCCGCCGACGGTCCGGCCGGGCGTGATGAGCCCCATCCGCTCGTAGGCCCTGAGGGTCTGCGGGTGGAGACCGGAGAGCTCGGCGGCGACGCTGATGACGTAGACGGCGGCCTCGGGGCCGGGCGCCTCGAAGGCGCTCACGACCCACCGTCCGGGAAGAGGTTGGCCCGCAGCGGCCTGCCGGCGGTGGCCGCGCGGTAGGCCTCGACGGCGTCGCGGGCGGCGGGGTCGAGGGCGCCGGGCACCTGCACCTGCACCGTGGCGAGCAGGTCGCCCTTCGTGCCGTCGCGCCGGGTCGCTCCCTTGCCGCGGACCCGGAACGTCCGCCCGTTCGGCGTCCCGGGCGGGATCTTGAGCGTGACCGGCGGGCCGCCGAGGGTCGGGATCCGGATCTCCGCGCCGAGGGCTGCCTCGTCGAACGAGACCGGGACGTCGAGGGTCAGGTTGTCCCCGGTGCGACCGAAGACGGCGTGCGGCTTGACCTTCACGGTCACGAACAGGTCGCCCGGCGGACCGCCGTTCGAGCCGGCCGCCCCCTTGCCCTTGACCCGGATCCGCTGGCCGTCCCGCACCCCGGCCGGGATCCGGGCCTGGATGGACCGCGCGGACGAGCCCCGGCCCGACCCGTGGCAGGTGGGGCACGCCTCGTCGTACACGAGCTGGCGGCCGCCGCACGCCGGGCAGGTCTCGTTCATCGCGAACGCGCCGCCGGTCGAGACGACCACGAACCCGGCGCCCTCACACTCGGTGCAGATGTGGGGTCGGGTTCCGGGCTTGCCGCCGGTGCCGGAGCAGGTCGGGCACGGGGCGTCGGAGGTCAGCCGGAGCGAGATCGTGACGCCGTCGACCGCGTCGGTGAACCCGATCGTCGCGGTGGTCTCGACGTCGGCGCCGCGGTGCGGCCGCTGCGGCTGGGTGGGCCGGGCCCGGGTGCCGAACAGGTCGCCGAACATGTCGCCGATCCCGCCCGATCGCACCCGGTCACCGAACAGGTCGCCCACGTCGAAGCCGCCGCCGGCGCCGCCCTGCGGGAAGCCGAAGCCTCCCGAGGAGTACGCCGTGCGCACCTCGTCGTACTTGGCCCGCTTGTCGGCGTCGCCGATCACGTCGTAGGCCTCGGCGACCTCCTTGAACCGGTCGTGCTTGGCCTGGTTGCCGGGGTTGGAGTCGGGGTGGTTGGCGCGCGCGAGCTTCCGGTAGGCCTTCTTGATGTCGTCGGCACTGGCGTCCTTGGCCACGCCGAGGACCTGGTAGAAGTCCTTGGTCGCCCAGTCCGCGCGGACCCCGCCGTCACTGGTGCTCACGTGCTCACCCCCTCTCGTCCTCGTGGCGGCCGCGCTCAGGAGGCCGGGTCGACCACGAGCACCTGCGCGGCGCGCACCACCCGGTCGCCGATCCGGTAGCCGGCCTTGGCGACCACCTTGCAGGTGGTGACCTCCACGTCGGGATCCTCCCCGATGTGGGAGAGGGCCTCGTGGAGGTTCGGGTCGAACGGCTCGCCCGGCGTGCCGAACTTCGTGAGCCCGAGCCCCGTCACGACCCGTTCCAGCTGGTCGGCCACGGTCTGGAAGCCGTCGTCGAGATCCCCGTGCTCCCGCGCCCGGTCGACGGTGTCGAGGACGTCGATGATCGGCACCAGCACGCGGTACGTCGCGTTCTGCTCGGTCAACGAGCGGTCGCGCTCCACCCGCCGCTTGTAGTTGAGGAACTCCGCCTGCAGCCGCTGCAGGTCGGCCGTGCGCTCCTCGAGCTGGACCGCGACGTCCGGAGCCGTCGGCACCTCGGACTCGGTAGTCTCGGCCGTCTCCGCAGCCTCCGCCGCCTCCGCCGCCTCCGCCGCCTCCGCCGCCTCCGCGGCCTCGACCTCCTCGAGGTCGACCGGCTCGAGCGGCCCGCCCTCCTCGACCCAGTTGTCGACGCCGCTGATGTCGTCGGCGGAGCCGACCGGGCCCGGAGGCCCGACCGGATCGCCTTCGGCGCGGTGGGTCACCGGGACTCATCCTCCGAGGTGCCGTCGTCGGTGCTGCCGTCGCTGCCCGTGTCGGCAGCGTCGCCGGCCGGCTCGTCCACGATCTCCGCGTCGACCACGTCGTCGTCGGCCTCGCCGGTCGCCTCGGTGGTGCCACCTGCGGCGGCCTGGTCGGCCTCGGCGGCGGCGTACATCGCGGCGCCCATCTTCTGGCTGGACTCACCGAGCTTGGTCACGCCGGCGGTGATCTCGTCGGCGGAGGCGTCCGCGTTCTCGAGCGTCGACTTGAGCGCGTCGACGTCGGCCCGCACCTCGGACTTCACGTCGTCGGGGATCTTCTCGTCGTTCTCCTCGAGGAACTTCTCGGTGGAGTAGACGAGCGAGTCGGCCTGGTTGCGGCTCTCGACGGCCTCGCGGCGCTGGGCGTCCTCCTCGGCGTACTGCTCCGCCTCCTTGACCATCCGGTCGATCTCGTCCTTGGAGAGGGCCGAGCCGCCGGAGATCGTCATCTTCTGCTCGCGGCCGGACGCCTGGTCCTTGGCGGAGACGTTCACGATGCCGTTGGCGTCGATGTCGAACGTCACCTCGATCTTCGGCACGCCGCGCGGCGCGGGCGGTAGGCCGGTCAGCTCGAAGTTGCCGAGGGGCTGGTTCTGCGCCCACATCTGGCGCTCGCCCTGGGCGACCTTGATCTCCACCGACGGCTGGTTGTCGTCGGCGGTGGTGAAGATCTCCGACCGCTTCGTCGGGATCGTGGTGTTGCGCTCGATCAGCGTGGTCATCACCCCACCCTTGGTCTCGATGCCCAGCGACAGCGGGGTCACGTCGAGCAGCAGCACGTCCTTGACCTCGCCCTTGAGGACTCCGGCCTGGAGCGCGGCGCCGACCGCGACGACCTCGTCGGGGTTGACGCCCTTGTTGGGCTCCTTGCCGCCGAGCAGCTCCTTGACGACCTCGGTGACGGCCGGCATCCGGGTGGAGCCGCCGACCAGCACGACGTGGTCGATGTTGGCGATGGCGACGCCGCCGTCCTTGAGCACCGACTGGAACGGCGCCTTGGTGCGGTCGAGCAGGTCGGACGTCATCTTCTGGAACTCGGCGCGCGTCAGCTTCTCCTCGAAGTGCAGCGGGCCCGACTCCCCGTGGGTGATGTAGGGCAGGTGGATCGTGGTCTCGCTGGAGCTGGACAGCTCGATCTTCGCCTTCTCGGCGGCCTCCTGGAGGCGCTGCTTGGCGATCTTGTCCTGGCTCAGGTCGACGCCGTTGCCCATCTTGAACTTGTTGACCATCCAGTCGACGACGCGGGCGTCCCAGTCGTCGCCACCGAGGTGGTTGTCGCCGGACGTCGCCTTGACCTCGACCACGCCCTCGCCGATCTCGAGCAGCGACACGTCGAACGTCCCGCCGCCGAGGTCGAACACCAGGATGGTCTGGTCGTCGCCCTTGTCGAGCCCGTAGGCGAGCGCGGCGGCGGTCGGCTCGTTGACGATCCGCGAGACGGTGAGACCCGCGATCTCGCCGGCCTCCTTGGTCGCCTGCCGCTGCGCGTCGGAGAAATACGCCGGCACGGTGATCACCGCGTCGGTGACGGTCTCACCGAGGTAGGCCTCGGCGTCCCGCTTCAGCTTCTGGAGCACGAAGGCACTGATCTGCTGGGGCGTGAACGTCTTGTCGTCGATCTTGACGTCCCAGTCGGTGCCCATGTGGCGCTTGACGGAGCGGATGGTGCGGTCGACGTTCGTCACCGCCTGCCGCTTGGCCACCTCGCCGACGAGCACCTCGCCGGACTTCGAGAACGCGACCACCGAGGGGGTGGTGCGCGCTCCTTCCGCGTTGGCGATGACGGTGGGTTCGCCACCTTCGAGCACCGCGACGACGGAGTTGGTCGTCCCGAGGTCGATGCCGACCGCACGAGCCATGATGGTGTTCCTTCCGGTTGCGCTCCGGGACGGGTCGTCCCGGCTGTCAGGGGTAGTTGAGCGCTGTCGGCTCAACTTATGTGTGCCAGGATAACGAAGCCCGGTCGCGGCTTGTTCCCGGGGTCACGGAATACCTGGTGCCCGCCCGGTGTCACACCTGGCATGACGACTTCTCGGATCCCCCGCATCGAGCTCCACGACGGCACCTCCATCCCCCAGCTGGGGCTCGGCGTGTTCCAGGTACCGCCCGACGAGACCGCCGGCGTCGTCACCGCGGCGCTCGAGGCGGGGTACCGGCACCTCGACACGGCTCAGATGTACGGCAACGAGGCCGCCGTCGGCCAGGCCATCGCCGCGTCCGACGTACCCCGCGACGAGCTCTACGTGACGACCAAGCTCAACAACGGCTACCACCGGCCCGACGACGCCCGCCGCGCGTTCGACGAGTCGCTCGCCCGGCTCGGGCTCGACCGGGTCGACCTCTTCCTCATCCACTGGCCGCTGCCGACCCGGTACGACGGCGACTTCGTCTCCACGTGGCGGACCCTCATGGAGCTGACCGCCGACGGCCGCGCGACGTCGATCGGCGTCTCCAACTTCCAGCCCGACCACCTCGACCGGATCGTCGACGAGACCGGCGTCGTGCCCGTCGTGAACCAGGTCGAGTGCCACCCCTTCTTCCGCAACGACCGGGTCCGGTCCGCGAACCAGCGGCACGGGGTCGTGACCGAGGCGTGGGCACCGATCGCGAAGGGCGCGGTCGCGGAAGACGAGACGATCGGCGAGATCGCGACGGCCACCGGCCGGACGCCCGCCCAGGTGGTGCTGCGCTGGCACCTCCAGCACGGGCACGTCGTGTTCCCCAAGACCACCCGCCCGGAGCGGATGCGGGAGAACGCCGACCTCTTCGACTTCGAGCTCACCGTCGACCAGCTCGCCGCGATCGACGGGCTCGACCGGGGCGAGGACGGGCGCACCGGGGCGCACCCTGACACGTTCGACTGGATTCCCGCCTGAGCGGGGCGTGACCCAGCAGCCCGGCGGGCTCGACGGTCGGACCGGGAGGACCGAGCGGACTCGGCGGCGCGGAGAATGGGACGGGTGACGCGACCCGCCGACGGCTTCCGCCTGCGCGACATCGCCGTCGCGGCGTACGGCCCGAGCGTGGTCATCTCCACCGGCCACGGGGCGGTCCTGCCGGTGCTCGCGCTGCGGGCTCGCGACCTCGGGGCGGACGTGGGCACGGCCGCTCTCGTCGTCGGCCTGCTCGGCGTCGGGATGCTGATCACCTCCCTGCCTGCGGGGGTGGTGATCGCGCGGATCGGGGAGAAGCGGGCGCTGCAGGTGGCGGGCGTCGTCGACGCGGTCGCAATGGGGGCCGCCGCCCTGACCGACTCGGTCGTGGGCCTGGGCGCCGCGGTCGTGCTCAGCGGCATGGCATGGACGAGCTTCCTCATCTCGCGGCAGGGCTTCATGATCGACGCGGTCCCGCCGCCGTACCGCGCTCGAGCCCTGTCGGTGCTCGGGGGGACCTACCGGATCGGGGTGTTCGTCGGACCGCTGGTCGGTGCCGCGCTGATCCACGTCTGGGGGCTGCCGGCGGTGTTCTGGTTCGCGCTGGGCCTCTCGCTCGCCGCCAGCGCGCTGGCCACCGTGGTGCCGGACCTCGGGTCGGAGAACCGTGCCGAGCAGCGCGCCGAGGGCCACCCGTCGGTGTGGTCGGTGCTGGTCGCCCACCGTCGGATCCTGCTGACGGTCGGCATCGCGGTCGTCGTCATCGGGGCCTCCCGGTCGGTCCGCAACGGGTTGCTCCCGCTGTGGGCGGAGTCGATCGGGATCACGGCGTCGACGACCTCGCTGATCTTCGCGCTGGCCGCGCTGGTCGACATCGCGTTCTTCTACCCCGGCGGCTGGGTCATGGACCGGCACGGCCGCACGGTCGTCGCCGTCCCGGTCGTGCTGTCGGTCGCGATCGCCGCGCTGCTGCTGCCGCTCACGTCGGGGCCGGTGGGGGTCGCGGCGGTGATGATCCTGATCGCGGCCGGCAACGGGCTCGGCTCGGGGATCGTGATGACGCTCGGGGCGGACACCGCCCCCACCCGCGGCAGGTCCCAGTACCTCGGGGCCTGGCGGCTGTGCGGCGACGTCGGCAACAGCGGCGGGCCGCTGCTGGTCGGGGCGGTGGCCGCGGTGGCTCCGCTCGCGACCGCGTGCGTGGTGATCGGCGTGCTCGGGCTGCTGGGCAGCGGCTGGGTCGGCTACTGGACCGCCCGGCTCGAGCGGCGACGTACGGCGTCGCGGACCGACGACGGCGTCAGCCGTTGACGGTGACCCGGACCTCGTTGGACGGCTTGCCCGTGCCGGTGTCGACGACCCGGAAGCGCTGGAGGCCGGGCACGCCGGTCTGGACGTAGGTGCTGAACGTCTGGTCGCTGACCGAGACCGGCGAGGCCGGGAAGTCCTGCCACGAGCCGTTCTCGAACCGCTGCACCTGGAGGATCGCGCCCTCGCCGCCGGGGTAGGTGCCGGTCAGGTCGATCTGCCCCATCGGCGAGACCTCGGTCTGCGCGGAGGAGAGCGAGATCGCCTTCGCCGGCGCCTTCGACGTCTCGGCCTGGTCCGGCTCCGACGCCGGCGGCTGCTCCTGCCCGGGGCGCAGCGTGATCTCGGGACCCTGCGGGCCCTTCGTCCGCTCCGGCTTCGGGAGGTACATCGAGGCCTGGCCCCCGCTGCTCGAGGTGGAGCTCTCGTCTCCGACCCCCACCACACGCGCGCCCGCCAGCGCACCCAGGCCCAGGATGAGGCCGACCACGACGCCGACGCCGATCAGCGCGAGCAACCCGTACGCGACGGGGTGCTCCTGGGGGTCCTCGAGACGGTCGGCCACGGCCCCATTGTCGCGGGTGGACCCTGAGGATCAAATCGCGGCGCCGCCGTCCGTCCACCGGCAACGTCCGCGCACCCCCGTCCACAGCAGGCCGGCCGGCCCCGCCGCGGGGCCGCGGGGCGGGGCGAGACTCGTGGCATGGTCACCACGCTCACCCTGCGGCCCGACGCCCTCCTCGCCGCCCGGCGAGACCTGCTCCGCCACGAGCGGGCCGTGACCGCCGTGCCGCTCCACCCACCCGACACCGGCGCCACCGCGGCGCTCACCCGCGAGGCGTTCGGCCGGGTGGTCGAGGCGGCCGGATCCGTGACCACCGACCTGCGCGCCCTCGCCGCCGGGCTGGCGCGGGTCGTCGACGAGGTCACCGACGCGGACGCCGAGGTGCGCTCGGTCCTCGACCTGCTGCGGCGGGCACTGTGGTGACCTCGGCGGCCGCCTGCGCCGCGGCGGCCGGCGACCTCACGGAGCTCACGTGGCGGCTGCTCCAGGTGCACGACACGCTCACCGAACAGGTGCAGACCTCGGCCGGTGACTTCGGAGGCGTCTCCGGCGAGGCCTACCGGGTCCATGCGTCCCACTCCGCGGCCGGGGTGGCGGGGCTCGCGTCCGACGTCGCGCTGCTCGCCGGCGCTCTCGCTGCCCTGGGCCGGGAGCTGGCCGACGTGGCCGAGCTCCGCGCGCTCGCCGAGGGGCTGCCGGCCGACGCGGCCGCGGAGGCCCGGCGACGGGCCGACCGGAGGGAGGAGCGGGCACAGGCCGGCTGGCGCACGGCCGCCGCGGACTTCCAGCAGCGGCGCGGGTCGGTCGGGACACCCGTGCAGGCCGGGCTGCCGGAACCGCCCTCACAGGTGGGCCCGGCGTCGAGTGCAGCGCCCCCGGGCACGGCCGCGCCGCGACGGGCGCCTCCAACCGTCCGCGGGCCCGACCCGCTCGAAGCGGAGATCGTCGGCGCGACCTACGACGCGCAGATCGTGCGGCCCGGTGGCGACGAGCGCGAGGTCGGCGGGCGGTGAGCCGGATCCGCGAGCCCGCCGCCGGGTGCGCCCGATCTGTCAGGAGGGAGGCCGCCGGAGGGCGAGCACGTGGTGGCGCGGGATCCCGCTGACGCTCTCCGCGGTGCACGTGAGGCGGTGTCGGTCCGGGTCGTCGACGGTGGTGCGGACCACGACCTGCCACGGCTCCACGCCGACCTCGAACCGAACGTCCCAGGTGTCGCCGTCCCGGCGCCGCCCTACCAGGCGGACCGCGTCGACCCGGGTCTCGCCCAGCTGCCGCCGCAGCGCGATCTCGGCCGCCTGGACCGCCATCGGGTACGACGAGCGGCCGCGGAGGTGGTCGAGGTCGAGGTGGCCGGCGCGGTGGCCGGCGGCGACCGCGATCGCCGTCAGCGGGTCCAGCCGGCCGTAGTAGAGGCCGTGCGGAAGCACCAGCAGGTTGCCGGCGAACCGGTCGCCGCCGATGTGCGAGATCTCCCAGGTCGGATCGGGCTGCGCCTCGTGGAGAGCGTTGGCGATGGGCCGGCCCAGCTCGGCACAGCAGGCGTCATGCCGGCCGTGGGTGCACACCCCGAAGACCGGCTCGGTGCTCGGCAGCAGTCCGGTCGGCCGGCCCGCCCCGAGGGCCGCGAGATCGAGGTCGGCGACCTCGTCGGGAGACGCGAGCACGGCCGTCTCGAGCCACGGTCCGCCCGACCCGGCGTACGCCGCGAAGACCCGGGTGCCGGGCTCCCGGGCCGCGGGCCGGTGCCGTCGGATCAGGTTGACCCGGACCCCGTGGGAGGCGGCCGAGCGCAGCACCCGCTTGGTGGCGACGTGGAGCCGGGCGTCGCGCAGCGCGTCGGCGCCCCAGGCGCCGGAGAACTCGACCAGCAGGAAGGCACGCACCGTCGACGCCGTGCCGGCGAGGGCGTCGCCGCGGAGCCCGCTGGCGACGGCGCAGCGGAACCGGTCGCTCACTCCACGACCTCGAGCAGGCCCTCCCGCACCAGTCGGCGGCAGAGCACGAGCCGACTCTCGGGGTCGAGGTGGTCGGCGAGGTCGGCCGGGGTGAGCACGTCGGCGGCCCGGACCTGCTCGAGGGCCGCCCGCAGCCGCGCCGGTACGTCGAGCGTGCGGTCGCCCAGCAGCAGCCGGATCCCGCCGGCGTGGTCGACCAGCACGCACGGAGTGCCCGCGCGCCGGCCGAGCCGGGTGTCGTCGGCCAGGTCACGGACGGCGACCACGTCGCGCAGCCCACCGCGGAGCCGGGCGCTGCGTGTGGTCAGGAAGCGTTGGACGCGGTCGGCAGCGGCGGCCTCGGCGTCGATCCGACGAACCGCCTCGGCCACGTCGTCGAGCCGGGCGCGCAGCCCCGCGGCCAGCTCGGCCGGCGCGTCGACGATACCCGGCCGGCAGGTGGGTGTCGGGGACGTCCGCGAGCACCGCGGACACGGTCTGCTCGACGAGCGAACGCCAGGTGACCTGGTTGATGCCGAGCGTCACGTGGAGCGACACGGCGTCCTGGGCTCGCGCCGCGTGCGGGGTGCCGGTCGGCAGGTACATCGACAGCCCGGGCTCCAGGAGCACGTCGTCGACCCGTCCATCGGTGTGGATCTCCCACTGCTTGTGTCCGTGGGTCTGGAAGACGAACACGTCGTGGCTGTCGGAGTGCACCGCGAACCCCTGCGAACCGGGCGGGGTGAGGTAGGCGTTGGCCTGGCACGGGTGGCCGAGCTCCAGCTCGAGGTCGGCGACCAGCGCGCGCAGCGGCGGCCAGTAGCGGTGCAGCCCCTGGAGCACGACCGTCGCACCGTCGTCGAACAGCTGCAGGACCCGCCGGGCGTCGACCAGGCCGGTGAGCGGCGTGCCCGCGACCGTCGCCCCCGACCGGGTGAACCGCGACTCCGGCAGCACCGAGCCGTCCTGGGCCACCCGGACGGCCGGCGCGCGGATCGCGGTCTCGGTCAGGAGGTGGTCGACGTCGTCGAACGACAGCAGCCCGACCAGCCGGTCGGGATCGGCCTGGTGCAGGTGGACGCGGGTCGCCCAGACCTTCGCGAGGAAGGTCTGGGCGTCGCCGCTGAGGAGGTCGAGCGCGCTCAGCGAGCTGTCCTAGCCGTCGGTCGCGTCCGCGTCGCCGCCGTCGGTGCCGTCCGCGTCGGTGCTGTCACCGTCGGTCGAGTCGGTCGCGTCCCCATCCGTGCCGTCGGCGTCGGTGCCGTCGGCGTCGGTGCCGTCGGCGTCCGAGGGCGTCGACGACGCGGTCGGGGTGTCGCCGGTGGTCAGGTCGGCGTCGGAGAGGGGTTCGTCGGGGCTGTTCGACATGTGCGCCTCCTGCAACGTGTCGGGCGGCCGGTCCGCCCGTACGCCGAACCTAGCGGTCGCCGTGCGGCGGTCGCACCCACCGCAGGGGTGAACCCCTCAGCCCAGCAACCCGCGGCGGCGGGCGATCGCAGCCGCCTCGGTGCGGCCGGCGGCCCCGAGCTTGGCCAGGATGTTGGAGACGTGGACCGAGACCGTCTTGGTGCTGATGAACAGCTGCTTGCCGATCTCGCCGTTGCTGCGTCCCTCGGCCACCAGCGCGAGGATCTCGGACTCCCGGCCGGTGAGCCGGTCGCTGCCCGCCGACCGTCGCGGTGGGCGCGAGCCCAGCGCCGTCAGCTGGTCGACGAGCGGTTGGGCGCCGAGCGCGTGCGCGGCCTCGCGAGCGCGATCGCCGACCTCGCGGGCACCGGCGGCATCTCCGGTGGCCCGCAGGATCGCGGCGAGCCCGACCCGGACCACGGCGAGCTGGTAGACGTCGCCGAACCGATCGAAGCGAGACTCTGCATCGCGCCAGGCCGCGACCAGGGCGTCGTCGGCCGGCGGGTCGCCCGCGAGCCAGCGGAGGCGGAGCGCCTCGGCCTCCAGCCGCGCGACCCACGCCGCGCCCTCGGGCCCCCACAGCCCGGCCTGGTGGGCGTAGCGCTCGAGCACGACCCGCCCGTCGCTCAGCAGCTCCCCCGCGCGCTCGACCAGCGCGGGCCGCTCGGCCGCGGGCACCTCGGGCAGCAGGTCGGCCAGGGATCCGAGTGCGACCGCCGCCATCCGGATCCGGGCCGGGAACCACGGCTGCCACAGCCGGCTGAGCACGTCCACGGCGTCGCGGTAGGCGCTCAGCACGGCGGCCGAGTCGCCGGCTCGAGCGGCCTCGGTCATCTCCATCGTGCTGGAGTGGATCGGGATCAGCCCCTCCTCCGCCCACAGCGGCCGGAGCACGCTCAGCCGGTCGGCCACGGACTCCCCCCGGGCCTGGGCGATGAAGAGGACGAAGATGTCGAGCACGGCCTGCTGGATGACGGGCGGGGAGCCGGCCCTGGCTGCGAGGTCGAGGGCGCCGTCCCAGAGGCCCCGGACGGTGTACTGGAACATCAGGTGCCAGCGGGCCTCGAAGCCGTAGGGCGCGAACGGCAGCCCGACCTCGTCGGCGAGCGCGACGCCCGCCCGGAACGCGGCCTCGGCCTGGGGCCAGTCGCCCATGTCCTCGTAGGAGCGGCCGAGCATGAAGTGACCGCGCAGCTCCGCGTCGACGGCGCCGGCCTCGCGCGAGCGGAGGATCGCTTCGCCCAGCGCCTCCCGGAGCCCGGCGTGCGGACCGGTGTGGCGCGCCTGGCTGAGGGTGACCAGGAGGTCGGCGACCAGGGCAGACGCCTGCAGCCGCTCGGCGAGCGCGAGCGCCTCGAGCGCCACCGGCTGCGCCTCCTCCCCGCGCCCGCAGGCGGTGAGGATCCGGGCGTGGGTGCTCAGCACCTTGGCCCGGAGCACGCTCTCGTCGGTCGGCGCCAACCGGAACGCCTCGGTGGAGATCTCCAGCGGGTCGGCCTCGGTCTCGGTGATCATCAGCAGGAACGCGTGGGCGGCGAGCATCCGGGCGCGCCCCGCGGTGGGAGCATCGGCAGGCAGCGCCCCGAGCTCCTCGCCGAGGAGGGCGGCGGCGCGCTGCGGGCGCCCGGAGGCGGAGAGCGCGTCGGCGAGGTGGACGGCGAGCGCGGACCGGTCGACGTCGAGATCGGGCGGACGCCGTGGGTCGGTGAGCAGCTGGAGCGCCTGCTCGTAGTGGTGGACGGCCTCGTCGGGACCCCCCACGGCGAGCGCGTCGTGACCGGCCCGGATGCTGGCGTGGACGGCGGTGCCGAGGTCGTTGGCCAGCCGGGAGTGACGCGCGAGCTCGGCGGCGGTGCCGGTGACCGCGCCGTCGCGCAGCGCCGCCGCGAACCGGTCGTGGAGCCGGACCCGTTCGCCCGGGAGCAGGTCGTCGTAGACCGCCTCGCCGAGCAGCGCGTGCCGGAACGCGTAGCGCTCGCCGCTGGGCACGAGCACGTTCATCTCAGCTGCCTGCCGCAGGCCGTCCTCGAGCGCGAGCGCGTCGAGCCCCGACGCGGCGGCGAGCAGATCGTGGGACACCTTGCGGCCGGCCACGCTGGCGGCCCGGACCACCTGCCGGGCGGCGTCGTCGAGCCGGTCGAGCCGGACGAGGAGCACGTCGGCGAGCTCGGCGGGGACCCACCGGCCCGGGCCGGCAGCCGCGCTCGTCAGCTCCTCGACGAAGAACGCGTTGCCCTCCGCCCGGTCGACGATGTCGACGGTCTCGGCCATGGACAGGCCGCCGGGAACCAGCTCGGCGATCAGGGCCTGGACGGCATCGTCGGCCAGCTTGCCCAGGGCGAGGCGCCGCACCCCGGGGATCCGGGTCCACTCGGCGAGGTGGCGACGCAGCGGGTGGCGGCGGTGGAGGTCGTCGGCGCGGTAGCTGACGACGAGCGCCACCGGGCCGGTGAAGTCACGGGTGAAGAGGAAGCTGAGGAGGTCGCGGGTCGACTGGTCGGCCCAGTGGGAGTCCTCGACCACGACGAGCAGCGGAGCGTCGCGGGAGGCCTCCTCGAAGAGCGCGCGGACGGCGTCGAAGAGGGCGGAACGGTCGATCGAGGCGCCGTCGCCGCCCTCGACGGCGAGGGTGCGGCGGCCGGGCTGCAGCCGGGTGAGGGTCGGGTGGTGGCCGGCGACGGCGGCGACCACGTCGGGGAGCTCGGCGTCGAGCCGGCCGAGGATCTCGGAGAACGGGAGGTAGGGGAGACCGGTGTCGCCCAGGTCGAGGCAGTGGCCCGCCAGGACCCGCCAGCCGTCTGCGGCCAGCCGGTCGCGGACCTCGGTGAGCAGCCGCGTCTTGCCCACGCCCGCGTCACCGCCGAGCAGCACCCCGGAGATGGGTTGACCCTCGTCGGCCGCGTCACGGAGCCAGGACTCGAGGTCCTTCAGCTCGGTGTCACGACCGACGAGGGTCTTGCTGGTCTGGGTCGCCACGACGTCCATCATGGCGGTTGACGCCGACATCAGGCGGCGGGGCGACTCAGGTTCCGGCCGGTCCGGCGCCACCGGACGGGCCGCGTGGTGCGGTGCCCCTGGTGGTGCTCGTCGGGGCGCTCGCCACGCATCCGCTCGGCGCGGTAGGCCAGCTCGTAGTCCAGGTAGGTGTAGTCGATCTCGAACATCTCGTGCTCCTCGTCTTGCTCTTCGGGTTTCGCTGACGAGTCGAGAGTGCGCGTCTGAGGTAGGCCCGCACATCGGGCAGGTGCCTTATCTGGGGCACCCCGGACCACCTCAGAGCGGTCGGCCGTCCTTCCAGACCCCTGCCGCGAGGGGCATGCCGGGCCGGTAGGCGAGGTGCACCGCCGAGGGCGCGTCGAGCAGCACGAGGTCGGCCCGGGCGCCGGGCACCAGCACGCCGACGTCGTCACGACCGAGGGCTCGCGCGCCGCCGGCCGTGGCGGACCACACGGCCTCGGCCGGCGTCATCCCCAGCTCCCGGACGGCGAGCGCGATGCACCACGGCACGGAGCTGGTGAAGCACGACCCGGGGTTGCAGTCGCTGGCGAGCGCGATCGTCACCCCGGCGTCGAGCAGCCGGCGGGCGTCCGGGTAGGGCTGCCGGGTCGAGAACTCCACACCCGGCAGGAGCGTCGCCACGGTGCCGCTGTCGGCGAGCGCCGCCACGTCGTCGTCGGTGAGGTAGGTGCAGTGGTCGACGGCGGTCAGGCCGAGCTCCGCTGCCAGCCGCACGCCGGCGCCGTAGGTCAGCTGGTTGGCGTGGAGGCGACCGCGCAGCCCGGCGGCGGCGCCTGCCGCGAGGACCGTCCGCGCCTGGTCGGCGTCGAACGCGCCGTCCTCGCAGAAGACGTCGACCCAGCGGGCGTGCGGCGCGCAGGCCTCGAGCATCGGGCCGGTCACCAGCTCGACGTACGCCGTGGGGTCGGCCCCGGCCGGCACCACGTGGGCGCCGAGGAAGGTGGTCTCGTCGGTGAACTGGCGCGCGACGGCCAGGCTGCGGGCCTCGTCGTGGACGGTCAGCCCGTAGCCGCTCTTGATCTCGATGGTGGTGGTGCCCTGGCGGCGCATCTCCCCCACCAGCCGGGCGACGTGGCTGGTGAGCTGCTCGTCGGAGGCGGCGCGGGTGGCGGCGACGGTCGTGCGGATCCCGCCAGCGGCGTACGACTCCCCCGCCATCCTGGCGGCGAACTCTGGTGCCCGGTCACCGGCGAACACGAGGTGGCTGTGGCTGTCGACGAAGCCCGGGATCACGGCCCGGCCGCCCGCGTCGACCTGCTGGTCGGCGGCCGGCGCGTCGGCCGCGCTGCCGACCCAGGCCACGTGACCGCCGTCGAGGACGACGGCGGCGTCGGCGAGCGGCCGCGGGTGGGCGTGCGTCGTCAGCTCGCCGATGTGGGTGATGACGGTGGTGCTCACGTCCAGACCCTCCCGATGGCGATGTCGAGCTCGCGGCCGACGACCTCGGCATCACCCTGCCGCACCACCAGCCGGCCGTCGACGACGACCCGGGTGACGTCGGCGGCGGTGGCCGCGAACACGACGGTGTGCTCGTCGGCCCCGGTCCCCGCCGTGCGCGCGCTGCCGGTGTCGATCGTGACGAGGTCGGCCCGCTGGCCGACGGCGATCGCGCCCGCGTCGTCCCAGCCCAGGCTGGCGTGGCCGTCCGACGTCGCGGCCGTCAGCAGGTCGGCCGCGCGCCAGTGGCCTCGCTGCTGGGTCGCGAGCCGCTCGTCGAGCTCGAGCGCCCGCATCTCCTCGAACGGGTCCACGACCGCGTGGCTGTCGCTGCCGAGGGTCAGTCGGACGCCGGCGTCGCGTAGCCGGGTCGACGGCCCGATGCCGTCGCCGAGGTCGCGCTCGGTCGTGGGGCAGAACCCGGCGTACGTCTGCGTCCCGGCGAGGTGGGCGACGTCGTCCTCGGAGAGGTGCGTGGCATGCACCGCGGTGGTGCGAGGACCGAGCACGCCGTGGTCGAGCAGCACCTCGACGGGCGTGCGCGCGTAGGCGGCGACGCAGGCCTGGTTCTCCCCGACCTGCTCGGACACGTGGACGTGGAGCGGTCGGCCCTCGGACCAGTCCGCGACCGTCGGCATCGCCTCGGCCGGTACGGCGCGCACCGAGTGGAGGGCGGCTCCCAGCCGGGTGCCGTCGGTGGCGCTGCGCGCCGACGCGCGCTCGGCCCAGGCCGTCACGTCGCCGTCGCTGAACCGGCGCTGCACGCCTTGGGGCGGTTCGCCGAACCCGGCCGAGAGGTAGCACGTGTCGAGCAGCGTGAGCCGGATCCCCGCCTCCTGCGCCGCCGCGACCAGCGCGTGCGACATGGCGTTGGGATCGGCGTAGCGCGTCCCGTCAGGCTGGTGGTGGAGGTAGTGGAACTCCCCGACGCTCGTCATCCCGGCGGCGACCATCTCGCGGTAGGTCGCGCGGGCGAGCGCGTAGTAGGCGTCCGGGTCGAGCCGCTGCGCCACGGCGTACATCCGCTCCCGCCAGGTCCAGAACGTCCCTCGCTCGCGCTGGGTGCGCCCGCGCAGCGCGCGGTGGAACGCGTGGCTGTGGGTGTTGGCGAACCCGGGGAGCGTGAGGCCGGGGACGCGGGCCGCGGTGTCGGCGTCACCGCCGTCGAGAGCCAGCGCGGCCGTGACCGACGTGAACCGGCCGCCGTCGATCTCCACCAGCACGTCGTTGCGGACGGCGCCGTCGACCCATGCCCGCTCGAGGAGGTACGCCGAGCTCACGACGTGAGCCGCTCGAGCGTGTCGGCCAGCGCGGAGACGCCGACGAGACAGTCGGCCGTCGACGCCTCCTCGGCGGGCGAGTGCGAGATCCCGGTCGGGTTCCGCACGAACAGCATCGCGGTCGGGATGCCGGCCGCGGCGAGGATGCCCGCGTCGTGGCCGGCCGCGGTCGGGATCACCGGCCAGTCGCCGCCCGCGTGGCCGGTGGCGAGCCGGGCCGCCAGGTCGTGGTCGAACGACACCGGTCCCGACACCGACTCCGCGGCCACGGCGACCGACGTCCCGTCCCGCTCGGCCCGGTCGGTCGCCTGCCGGCTCACCGCCGCCACCAGCGCCTCCAGCCCGTCCGCGGTCCCGGCTCGCGCGTCGAGCCAGGCGGTGACGGCGGACGGCACCGCGTTCGTGCCGTTGGGGGCCACCTGCACGCGGCCGAACGTCGCGCGCGCGTCGGCGAGCCGCGCCTGCTTGTTGGCGGCCAGCGCGGTCATCGCATAGGTCAGCATCGGGTCGTGCCGGTCCGCCATCCGGGTCGTGCCGGCGTGGTTGGCCTCGCCGGTGAAGTCGAACCGGTACCGACCGTGCGGCCAGATCCCGCTCCCGACGCCGACCGCCGCGCCCCGGTCGACCAGGTCGCGGCCCTGCTCGACGTGCAGCTCGACGAAGCAGCCGACGTCCGCCAGCGCTGACCACGGACCGGGTACGCCGGCGCCGAGCCCGGCGGCGGCCAGCGCGTCGGGCAGGAACACCCCGTCCCGGTCACGCAGCTCCTGTGCGCGCGACCAGTCGAGCGAGCCCGTCGCGACCCGCGACCCGAGGCAGGCCAGGCCGAACCGCGACCCCTCCTCCTCCACGAACACCGACACGCCGACCGGCCGGCTCGGCACGACACCGCGCGCCCTGAGCTCGTCGATCGCGGCCAGCCCGGAGACCACGCCGAGCGGCCCGTCGTACGCCCCGCCGTCGAGGACGCTGTCGAGGTGCGAGCCGGTGAGCACGGCGGGTCCGGACCCGACGTCCCACCAGGCGACCTGATTGCCGAGCGGGTCGCTCTCGAGCCGCAGGCCGCGATCGGCCGCGGCGGCGGCGAACCAGGCCCGCAGCTCGGTCTCGGCTCCTGCCCAGGGTTGCCGGAAGTAGCCCCCGGAGTCGGAGGAGCGGCCGACCGGCGCCAGGTCGGCCCACATCTCCTCGAACGTCATGGCCACAGTCCAGCGGTCTCCGGCGACCCCGGCAAGCGCCGTCCCGGCCCGCCGGTCTGGGATCCGAGACGTGCGAGGCTGCGCGGCATGGAGTTCCAGCAGGTCGTCGACCGCCGCCGCATGATCCGCAACTACGCCGAGCGGCCGGTCGACCCCGCGATCGTGGAGCGCGCGCTGCGCAACGCGACCCGGGCCCCGAGCGCGGGCTTCAGCCAGGGCTGGGCGTTCGTGCTGCTCGACACGCCCGGCGACGTACGTCGCTACTGGGAGTCGGCCACCCCGCCCGAGCAGCTCGCGGCGCCCGACCGCTGGCTGACCGGCATGCTGCGAGCGCCGGTGGTCGTCGTCCCCTGCTCCAGCAAGGCCGCCTACCTCGACCGCTACGCCGAGCCCGACAAGGGCTGGGCCGACCGCGACGACCGCCGCTGGCCGGTGCCCTACTGGCACTTGGACACGGCCATGGCGAGCCTGCTGATCCTCCAGACCGTGGTCGACGAGGGACTCGGGGCGCTGTTCTTCGGCATCCCGGTCGACCGGCTCGACGACGTCCGGCGCGAGCTGGCCATCCCCGACACCCACGACCCGATCGGCGCGATCACGATCGGCCACCTCGCCGACGACGCGGGGCCCGCCGGCTCGACGAGTACCCGGCGGCGGGTGCCGCTCGACGAGCTCGTCCACCGCGGCGGCTGGTCCCACCCCGAGTCGTGGGTAAATCCGCCCGAGTCGTGAGGAAATCCGGCCGAGTCGTGCCTGGTTCCAGGAATCGACACGATTCAGGCACGACTCGAGCCGATTCAGGCACGACTCGACCCGAATCACCCACGATTCGCGCGGGAGGTGGGTTTGTAGACTGAGGGGCATGGCGGAGAAGGCCGACCGTACGCCGGAGCGGGACCGCCGCACCGGCCGGGCTGCCGCGGCCCGGCGGATCGAGCAGCAGCAGACCTGGGTCGACCTGCAGATCCGGCAGGCGATGGAGCGCGGGGAGTTCGACGACCTCCCCGGTGCCGGCAAGCCGATCCAGAACCTCGGCAGCCAGCACGACCCGGACTGGTGGGTCAAGCAGCTCGTCGAGCGCGAGCGGATCACCGGCGTCCTGTCTGCCGCGCTCCAGCTGCGCAAGGACGACCTCGAGCTCAACGACCTGCTCGACCGGCTGACCTCCGAGCGGGAGGTACGCCGCGAGCTCGACGACTTCAACCGCCGTGTGGTCCACGCCCGCCGCCAGCTCGAGGGCGGACCGCCGGTCATCACGCCGACCCGCGACGTCGACGCCGAGGTCGAGCGCTGGCGGGAGCGTCGCACCCGACGGCACGCCGGGTCCGACGCGCCACGCGGGTCCGAGCCGAGGCGATCCCGCCGCCGGTGGTTCGGCCGCTGACCGAAGCCCCCCGCCCGGGCGTGAAGATCGTCATACCGGAGCGGCCCGCGGCGGCGGTAGGTTCCGCCTCATGTCCCCGTCACGTCCCGCAAAGGACTTCTTCCGCCCGCTCGCCGTCGGAGCGCCCGAGCCGGTGCGGGAGGTGCCCGCCCGGCCCAGCCGGGCGATCCACTTCTTCGACCCGAGCAACGAGAAGATGGCCTCGAAGGTCCCGGACCTGGTGGGCAAGGTCGACGTCCTGCTGGGCAACCTCGAGGACGCCGTCAAGGCCGACCACAAGGAGGCGGCTCGGGCCGGGCTCGTCTCCATCGCCCGCGCCACCGACTTCGGGCCGACCCAGCTCTGGACCCGGGTCAACGCGCTCGACAGCCCGTGGGTGCTCGACGACCTGACCACCCTGGTCGGCGAGGTCGGCGACCGGCTCGACGTGGTCATGGTGCCGAAGGTGCAGGGTGCGGAGGACATCCACTACGTCGACCGGCTGCTCGCGCAGCTCGAGGCGAAGGCCGGGCTCGACCGGCCGATCCTGGTGCATGCGATCCTGGAGACGGCCCGTGGCGTGGCCAACGTCGAGGAGATCTGCGGCGCCAGCCCGCGGATGCAGGGACTCTCGCTCGGTCCGGCCGACCTCGCCGCCGACCGCCGGATGAAGACGACCCGGGTCGGCGGCGGCCACCCCGGCTACCTCGTCCGGCAGGACCCCGACCCGCAGCAGCCCGACCTGCAGCGGCGGGTGTTCCAGCAGGACCTCTGGCACTACACGATCGCGCGGATGGTCGACGCCTGCGCGATGCACGGGATCTACCCCTACTACGGGCCGTTCGGAGACATCGCCGACGAGGTCGCCTGCGAGGACCAGTTCCGCAACGCGTTCCTGCTCGGCTGCGTCGGCGCGTGGAGCCTGCACCCCAAGCAGATCGCGATCGCGCACCGCGTCTTCAGCCCCAGCGTCGAGGACATCGCCCACGCCCGCCGGGTCGTCGCCGCCATGGGTGACGGCACCGGCGCGGTGATGCTCGACGGCAAGATGGAGGACGACGCCTCCCTCAAGCAGTGCCTGGTCATGGTCGAGCTGGCCGAGCAGCTGGCGGCGGTCGACCCGGAGCTCGCGCGGCAGTACGCGGCGGTCGACGGTGAATGACGTCCGGCCCCGCCGCAGCGTGCTCTACATGCCGTCCTCCAACGCCCGCGCGCTGGAGAAGGCGAAGACGCTGCCGTGCGACGGGCTGATCCTCGACCTCGAGGACGCCGTCGCTCCCGACGACAAGCCCGCCGCCCGCGACGCGGCCTGCGCGGCGGCCGCCTCGGGCGAGTACGGCGCTCGCGAGGTCACGATCCGGGTCAACGGCGCGGATACCGAGTGGCACGTCGACGACCTCGCCGCTGCCTGCGCGGCCGGGCCGGACGCGATCGTGGTCCCCAAGGTGAACAGCGCGGACGCGGTGCTGGCCCTGGTCGAGGCCATGGCGGGCCACGGTGCCCCCGAGCGCACCGCGTTGTGGGCGATGCTCGAGACCCCGTCCGCGATGTTGCACGCGGAGGACATCGCCGGCGCGTCCGAGCGGCTGACGGTCCTGGTCATGGGCAGCAACGACCTCGCCAAGGAGCTGTCCGCCGAGCACGTGCCCGGCCGGCAGCCGCTGCTGGCCGGGTTGGGCCTGGCGCTGCTGGCGGCGCGGGCCACGGGCACGTCGATCCTCGACGGGGTCTACAACGACGTGACGGACGAGGCCGGGTTCGCGGCCGAGTGCCGCCAGGGCCGCGAGCTGGGGTTCGACGGCAAGACCCTGATCCACCCGGGGCAGATCGCGGGCGCCAACGAGGCGTTCGCTCCCTCCGAGCAGGCGGTCGAGGACGCGCGCGGGGTGCTCGAGGCCTGGGCGAACCGGTCCTCCGGCGTCGTGACCTACCGGGGCCGGATGGTCGAGCACCTCCACGTCGAGTCGGCCGAGCGGACGCTGCGCCTCCACGAGGCGATCGCCGACCTCGGTTCCTGACCGGTAGGGCAACCAGCGACTCGTCCGTCGAGCGCGGCGTCCGGAGGACCAGGTCCTCGGACCCGGCGACGACGGAATATCGCGAGCGCTGCCGTCACAGCTCTGCCACCATCGCGCCATGTCCTCGGTCGCCCAGGTCGCGCTACTCCACGAGGGGCGCGTGCTCGCCGTCGACGGGCTGCTGCCCGAGCTCGAGGTCGACGAGGACGTCGCCGAGCACGAGGACCACCGCTTCACCCGCGCCCTCGACCTGGTCGGCGCCGACGTCTACCTGGCACCCGTGCTGCGGGTGGAGAAGGACCGCTACCTCGACGTCGTCGGGTGCCGCGCGCTCCCGGTCCCGGAGGGCTCCTGGGTCGAGCCCGCCTCGCTCCCCGACGGCCCGGCGACCGAGCTGCTCGTGCGGACGACCGACGAACTCGCCACGGAGCCCCACCCGTTGCGACCGCCGTGGTTCCGTCCGGGCTGGTACGACGAGGTGGAGGCCTGGGTCGACGAGCACCTGGCCGCGTCGGGCCGGCGACGTACCGGCGTGATGCGGGTCAGCCGGGTGTGGAGCATCTCGGGCGTGCTCCGGGTGCCCACGCAGGTCGGCGACGTCTGGTTCAAGGCGTCCTCCGACATGTTCCGCGGCGAGGCCGGGCTCCACCGCGTGCTGGCGCGCCACTTCCCCGACGACGTCCCGTCGCTGGTCGCCGTCGACGTCGACCGCGGCTGGCTGCTGATGGAGCCGATGCCGGGAGCGGGCGAGTCCGACCGGGCGCCCGGCGCCGACGCCGCGGTCGCTCGGCGGTGGGGCGCGGTGCAGGTGGCGGCCCTCGACGTCGTGGACGAGCTGGTCGAGGCCGGTGCGCCGGTCCGCGACGCGGACGCCACCGAGGGCGGCTTCCGGCGGGCGGTCGCGGAGACTCCGGAGCTGGCCGACCTGACGCCGGAGGAGCGGGCCGCCCTCGAGGACGTGCTCGACGACGTGGGGAGGCTCGTGCGCGAGCTGTGGGACTGCGGGCTGCCGGACACCCTGAGCCACGGCGACCTGCACCCGGGCAACGTGGCGTTCGACGGCGAGGCGCTGCGGGTGTTCGACCTCACCGACTGCTGCGTGAGCCACCCGCTGCTCGACGGCTACCACCTCGCCCACTTCGACAAGCGCAAGCCGTCGGAGAGCGGGCTGTTCGCGGCGTACCTCCGGCCGTGGCGCGACGCGTTCCCCGACGCGGACCTCGAGCGCGCGACCGCGCTCGTGCAGGTCGCCGACCTGGCCTTCCAGATCGACACGTTCCACCGGATCGCGCTGGCGACCGAGCCGGTCTCGGCGTACGAGCTGGGTGGCGTGGTGGCCTACCTGCTCCGCCAGGTCCCCGCCGCGGTGGCCGCGGCCCGCTCCGGCCGTGACGGCTGACCGCGCCGACCCACGGCGCGGTCAGCCGAGGCGGTTCAGCCGTTCTGACGGACGAACGAGCTCACGCACTCGCCCTGGTTCTTGAACACCGGGTCGGTGCTCGTGGCCCAACCGCCCTTCTTGCAGTCCTCCTTGGAGCCGAGCCGGACCGTCTCGCCGAACGTGTAGGTGGTGCCGGCGTAGCTCATCGAGTCGATGACGTGGTCACCCTGCACCCCCGACCCGAGGGAGAAGCCGAACGTGACCACGGTCGCCGAGGGGAACGCGCCCGCCCACTCGTCGAGCGTGCCGAACCACGCGCTCCCGTTGCCGCCACCGGTGTTCGGGGCGCCGACCTTCACGAACGGCTCGGAGCCGTTGCTGAGCCACCAGTTCGTGCCGTAGGCGGTCGGCTCACCGACCAGGATGCCGTCCACGCCCTCGTTCCCGTCGCCGACGACCCCGTCGAAGTCCACGCCGAGCTGGAAGCCCGGCGGGATCGTGCCCGAGATCGTGCTGACCGCGAGCGTCGGCTCACCGATGCTGCCGAGTGCCGCCGCGCCGCCGTCGAAGTACAGCGCGACCTTGTCGACCGAGGTGTTGCTGTCGGTCCAGATGTGCAGGCCACCGTCGTCCTTGACCTCGTAGTGGCCGCCGTCGCGGGTGTCGCTGGCGACGACGTCCTGCGGGATCATCAGCACGTCCGTGCCGGCACTGCTGGCCGGCACGCCGGACGCCAGGACGGCGGCGCCCGTGGCCACCACCGCCGTGAGCAAGGTTCGGATCTTCATGAAGCTCCCCCAAAGGTCAAGGCCACCGTCGCGGACGCACCGAGCGCGCGCCCTCAGTGCCCAGGGCGACTGTAGGCACAGGTGGTCCAGACCTGAAGGGTTTCGGTCGACCGCGTCCGAAACTCGCGTGCGGGCTGTCGGTGGTGACCGACACCATGGACCGGTGAGCAGCCGCGCGACCGAGGACCGCCCGAGCCTGCGGGCGTTCTGGCGCGACCTGTCGCCCGCCGGCCGCTGGCTGCTCTCGACGGTCGCGATCCAGACCCTCGGCCGCGGCCTGACGCTGCCCTTCACCGTCATCTACCTCCACGAGGTACGCGGCATCTCGCTCGACCTCGCCGGCACCCTGATGGCGTTCATCGCCGTCGTCGCCCTGCTGGTGACCGGCCCGGGCGGCGCCCTCACCGACCGGATCGGCGCCCGGCGGATGCTGCTGATGGGCACGACCGCCCAGCTGGTCGGGTGCGTCATCCTCGCGTTCGCCACGACCCCGGCGGTCGTGGCGCTCTCGTTCCTGCTGCTCGGCTTCAACTTCGGGGTCTCGTGGCCGGCGTTCAACGCGCTCATCGCCGCCGTCACGACCGGCGCGACGCGACAGCAGTACTTCGGGGTCAACTTCGCGCTGGTCAACCTCGGGATCGGGGTCGGGGGCGTGATCGGCGGGCTCTACACCGACGTGTCCGACCCGATGACCTTCACCGTCATCTTCCTGGCCGACGGCGCGAGCATGCTGGTCCCGATCGCGCTGCTCCTCGGGCCGCTGCGTCACGTGGCCGACCGCGGCACGGCGTCCACGAGCGAGGACGACGACGCCGGCCGCGGCGCCTACCTCATGATCATCCGACAGCCGGTCGTGCTCTGGATGACCGGCCTCACGTTCCTCGGCACGTTCGTGGGCTACGGCCAGATGGAGGCGGGCTTCCCGGCCTTCGCCCGGCAGGTCAGCGAGGTGTCGACCGACGTCATCGGGTTCGCGTTCGCGGTCAACACGGCCGTCATCGTCGGCCTGCAGTTCCTGGTCCTGCGGTTCATCACCGGCCGGCGACGCACCCGCGTGCTCGTCGTGATGTCCCTGCTCTGGTCGGCGTCCTGGGTCGTGCTCGGTCTCACCGGGCTGGTGCCCGGCTCGGCGGCGGCCGTCGCCGGCGTGCTCCTGTTCCACAGCCTGTTCGCGCTCGGCGAGACGATGTTCCAGCCCACCATCCCGGCGATCACCAACGACCTCGCCCCCGACCACCTGCGTGGCCGCTACAACGCGGTCAACGCCGGCGCGTTCCAGGGAGGCACGATCGCCGGACCGGTCGTGGCGGGCGTGATGCTCGACCGTGGCCACGACACCGCGTTCATCGCCACCATCGCCGCCGGCTGCATCGCGATGATCCTGCTGGCGCTCCGGGTCGAGCGACTGGTGACCCCGACCGTCAACGGCCTCGGCCCGGCCGCCGGCGAGCCCGAGGTCCCCGACGTCACCGTCCCCGGGCCGGCGACCGCCCCCTGAGGCCGAGCGGGTCACACGACACGGCGCGCGGCCCCAGGTCAGGGGGTCTCGCCGCGGCGCAGCTTCTCGTCGAGCCAGATCTTGAAGCTGCCTGCCGCGCCCGCCATGTCGTGGACGAGCTTGCCCAGCGTGTCCTGCGACTGCGCGAACGCGGCCGAGTAGCCGTCGGCCGCCTCCCGCGCGGCGTCGGTGACCTTGGCGTCCGCGTCGTCGTCGCGGCGCGGGTAGCTGCCGGTGAGGTACCGGGTGTACTCGCCCGAGTCGACCCACTGCCGGAGCTCGGCGGCCCGCACCACGGCGAACGGGTGGCTCGCCCGCTCGACCAGCAGCAGCTTGAGCACGGAGTCGCGCAGGTCGTTGGACTCGAGGTACTCCCGGCCCTGCGCGAAGAAGGACGTCGCGTCGAGGTCGTCGAGGTGGCCGCCGCTGGCCAGCTTCATGTGCACCCGGAACGCCGTGGCGGGGTCCTGGGTCGCCAGCAGCCCGGCCCGGTCGGCCGACAGCTCGGCCTTGCGCGACCACTCGTACAGCGCGGCGATGATCGCGCGCACCCCGAGCCCGCCGAGCGGGACGGCGTACAGCACGCCCGTCAGGTTGAGCAGCCGCTGCAGCAGCGTCTGGTAGAGCGCGTGACCGCTGACCGCGTGGCCGAGCTCGTGACCCACCACGAACCGCAGCTCGTCCTCGTCGAGCAGGTCGACGAGCCCGGAGTTGATGACGATGAACGGCTTGCTCATGCCGATGGTGACGCGCCCCCGGGACCGGGTTGGAGGTCACGAACACCTCGGGCAGCTCGGCCACGTCGAGCACCCGGCCCACGTCCTGCAGCAGGAAGTGCAGCGTCGGGAACTGGCGCTCGTCGACCCGGATCGCCGTCCCGAGGTGGAGCAGCCGCACCGCCGGCTCCCGGAACAGTCCCGACACCGCCTTGAGCACCGCGTCGAAGCCCTTGAGCTTGCGCAGCGCCACCAGCGCACCCCGGTCGGCCGGGTGCTCCCAGGCACGGGAGCTGATGTCGGTCAGGATGACCCGGGTGCGGGCTGGCGGCTGGGCGGTCTCATCGGTCACCGGGGTCACTGTGCCATCGGCCTTCGCGGATGTCCCGTGATTCCCCCGCCGAGCCTCACTCCGCCATCGGGCACCCGGACGTCTCGCTCCTCGGCCACCTCGACCGCCCGGTCGTAGCCGGCGTCGACGTGGCGGATCACGCCCATCCCGGGGTCGTTGGTGAGCACCCGCTCGATCTTCTGCGGCCGCGAGGTCGGTGCCGTCGGCGACGCACACCTGCCCGGCGTGCAGCGACCGGCCGATGCCGACGCCGCCGCCGTGGTGGAACGACACCCAGGTCGCGCCGGACGCGGTGTTGACCAAGGCGTTGAGGAGCGCCCAGTCGGCGATCGCGTCGGACCCGTCGAGCATCGCCTCCGTCTCGCGGTACGGCGAGGCGACGGAGCCGCAGTCGAGGTGGTCGCGGCCGATGACGACCGGCGCGCTCAGCTCGCCCGAGGCGACCATCTCGTTGAAGCGCAGGCCGGCCCGGTGGCGCTCGCCGTACCCGAGCCAGCAGATCCGCGCCGGCAGCCCCTGGAACTCCACCCGCTCGGCGGCCATGGTGATCCACCTGCGCAGCTTCTCGTCCTCGGGGAAGAGCTCGAGGATGGCGCGGTCGGTCGCGGCGATGTCTGCCGGGTCGCCCGAGAGCGCCGCCCACCGGAACGGGCCCTTGCCCTCGCAGAAGAGCGGCCGGATGTACGCCGGGACGAAGCCCGGGAACTCGAAGGCCCGGTCGTAGCCGCCCTTGCGGGCCTCGTCCCGGATCGAGTTGCCGTAGTCGAACACCTCGGCGCCCCGGTCCTGGAACTCGACCATCGCCCGCACGTGGGCGGCCATCGAGGCCTGCGCCTCCTTGGTGAAACCGCCCGGGTCGGCCTCGCGCCGTTCGTGCCACTCGCCGAACGGCACCCCGGTGGGCAGGTAGGCCAGCGGGTCGTGGGCGGAGGTCTGGTCGGTCACGACGTCGATCGGTGCGTCCCGCTCGAGCAGGGCCGGCAGCAGGTCGGCGGCGTTGCCGAGCACCCCGATCGACAGCGGGCGCCGGGCGTCCCGGGCCTCCACCGCGAGCTCGAGGGCGTGGTCGAGGTCGCGGGCCTGCACGTCGAGGTAGCGGGTCTCGAGCCGGCGGTCGATCCGGGACTGGTCGCACTCGATGCAGAGCGCCACGCCGTCGTTCATGGTCACCGCGAGCGGCTGCGCGCCGCCCATCCCGCCGAGCCCGGCGGTGAGGGTGATCGTGCCGGCGAGGGTGCCGCCGAACCGCTTCTCGGCGACGGCGGCGAACGTCTCGTACGTGCCCTGCAGGATGCCCTGGGTGCCGATGTAGATCCACGACCCGGCCGTCATCTGGCCGTACATCGTGAGGCCGAGGTCCTCGAGCCGCCGGAACTCCTCCCAGTTCGCCCAGTCGCCGACCAGGTTGGAGTTGGCGATCAGCACCCGTGGCGCCCACTCGTGGGTCCTCATGACACCCACCGGCTTGCCCGACTGCACGAGCATGGTCTCGTCGTCGCCCAGCGTGCGGAGGGTGCGGACCAGCGCGTCGTACGCCTCCCAGCTGCGGGCCGCCTTGCCGGTGCCGCCGTAGACGACGAGGTCCTCGGGCCGTTCGGCGTTCGCCGGGTCGAGGTTGTTCATGAGCATCCGCAGCGGTGCCTCGGTCTGCCACGAGCGCGCGGTCAGCTCGGTTCCGCGCGCGGCGTGGATGGGCAGGCGGGGGTTGGTCGAGTCGTTCATGAGAGCTCTCCGATCACGGACTGGACGGCATCGAGGACGGCCCCGGAGTGCACGAGCCCGACACAGGTCTCGATCTCCGGCGACAGGTGGCGGTCGGGGCCGGGGCCCTCGACCCCGGACCGGCGCAGCAGGCCTACGACAGCACCGGTCGCGGGCGACGGGGTGAGGGGGCGGCGCAGGTCGAGGGCGCGGGCGGCGGTCAGCACCTCGATCGCGAGCACCCGGGTCAGCCCGTCGACCGCGCGGCGCAGCTTGCGGGCGGCGGACCAGCCCATGGAGACGTGGTCCTCCTGCATCGCGCTGGAGGGGATCGAGTCGACGCTCGCCGGCACCGCGAGCCGCTTGAGCTCCGACACGATGGCTGCCTGGGTGTACTGCGCGATCATGTGGCCGCTGTCGACGCCCGGGTCGTCGGCGAGGAACGGCGGCAGCCCGTGGCTGCGGGACTTGTCGAGGAAGCGGTCCGTACGTCGCTCGCTGATCGAGGCAACGTCCGCGGCCGCGATCGCGAGGAAGTCGAGCACGTACCCCACCGGCGCGCCGTGGAAGTTTCCGTTCGACTCCACCCGTCCCGCCTCCGGCAGCACCACCGGGTTGTCGACGGCGCTGGCAAGCTCGCGCGACGCCACCTCGGCGGCGTACGCCACGGTGTCGCGGGCGGCGCCGTGGACCTGCGGCGAGCAGCGCAGCGAGTAGGCGTCCTGGACCCGGTTGCAGTCGGGTCCGCGGTGGGACGCGACGACCCCGGAGCCGGCCAGCAGCGCCGTGAGGTTGGCGGCGGACACCGCCTGGCCGGGGTGCGGCCGCAGCGCCTGCAGCTCGGGTGCGAACACCCGGTCGGTGCCGAGCTGCCCCTCGACCGACATCGCCGCGGCGACGTCCGCGACCCCGAGCAGCCGCCGCAGGTCGGTGAGCGCCAGCACCAGCATCCCGAGCATCCCGTCGGTGCCGTTGATGAGCGCGAGGCCCTCCTTCGCGGCCAGCTCCACGGGGGCCAGGCCCGCGGCGGCGAGCGCCTCCGCGGCCGGCCGCAGGGTCCCGTCGGCACTGCGCACCTCACCCTCGCCCAGCAACGCGAGGGCGCAGTGGGACAGCGGCGCCAGGTCGCCGGAGCAGCCCAGCGAGCCGTACTCGTGCACGACCGGCGTGATGCCGTGCGTCAGCAGCCCCGCGATCAGGCGGGCGGTGTCGAGCCGGATCCCGGTGTGGCCGGTCGCCAGCGTCGAGAGCCGCAGCAGCATCAGTGCGCGCACCACCTCGCGCTCGACCTCGGGCCCCGACCCCGCCGCGTGCGACCGGACCAGCGACCGCTGGAGCTGGGCACGCAGCTCGGGCGCGATGTGCCGGGTGGCCAGCGCACCGAACCCGGTCGAGATGCCGTACGTCGGCGTCTCCTCGCCGGCGAGCGCGTCGACGACCGCGCGCGACCGTTCGATCGCGGTCTCCGCCTCACCGGTCAGCGAGACCGGCGCACCGTGGCGAGCGACCGCGACGACGTCGGCGAACGAGACCGGGCCGGTCCCGACCTGGACGGTGCCGCCGGCCGGCGGCGCGAGGGTGCTGGTCATGCCCCCATCCAAGAACCGGGTCGACGCTGGCGCCAGTCCCGTCGTCCCCGCACTATCTCGGATCCGAGACCGAAGGGCCGACGTCGCGCCGGCGCGCGGTCACGGGCTGACCCACGTCGCCTGCCACCCCTGCGGGTGAGGGTGGACCGCCGCGACCGGCCTACGTTGTCGACATGTCGAGCGAACAGATCATCTGGGTGCTGGTGGCGATCGTGGTCGTCGGGGCGCTGATCGGCGTTGCGATGATGGCCAGCAAGCGTCGTAGCGCGACGGTGGAGCACCGCCGTCACGAAGCCGAGCAGCTGCGCGAGGACGCCGCCGCCGGGGCCTCCGGGCTGACCGCGTCACAAGCCCAGGCACAGCAGGCCCGTGCCGAGGCAGAGGCGGCGCAGGCCAGGGCCACGCAGGCCGAGCACGGAGCGGCGATGGACGAGGCCACGGTCGAGGACCGGGTGCGCGAGGCCGACCGGCTCGACCCGGATGTCGACCACCGGTCCGAGGAGTACCAGCCGGAGGCCCCGACCGAGCCGGCGGAGCGGTCGGCACCGGTCGCGGAGCAGCACCCACCCGCGGACCCCGCCCCCGACCCCGACACCGCTCCCGACGACGAGCCCCCCGGCACGCACCGCGCCTGACGCTGCCGCATCCCGCCGGGTGAGACCCGGTCGCTGATCGCCCGCCCGACGTCGCCGCGGTCACCGGCACCTAGAGTCACGTCATGAGCCAGGTGCCCGCGGCGACCCGATGCCTGCGCGTCCTCAAGTTCCTGGCGAGCCAGCCGGAGCCGGTGCCTCTCGACCGGATCCGGCAGGCCTGCGACCTGCCGAGGAGCACGGCGTACCACCTGCTCCAGGCCATGGCCGACGAGGGCTTCGTCGACCACCTCGAGGACGAGCACCGGTTCGCCCTCGGGGTGGCGGCGTTCGAGGTGGGCAGCGGGTACTCCCGCCACGAGCCGCTGCAGCGAGTCGCCCGCCGGCTGCTGGCCGCGGTGGTCGACGCGACGCACCACAGCGCCCACTTCACGGTGCTGCACGGGCGCGACGTCCTCTACGTGCTGGAGGAGCGCGCGCCCGGTCGCCCCAGCCTGGTCACGGACGTGGGCGTGCGGCTGCCGGCCCACCTCACGGCCAGCGGCCGCGCGATCCTGGCCGCCCTGCCGCCCGCACAGGTCCGGGCCCTCTACCCCGACAGCGCGACGTTCACCCTGCGCCACGGGACCGGCCCGGCCACCCCGTCAGCGCTGCGGACGCTGCTCTCGGACACCCGCGCCCGCGGCTACGCGACCGAGGACGGGGAGGTCACGCCGGGTTTCGCGAGCGTCGCCTCCGCCGTGCTCGACCACCGAGCGCACCCGGTCGCCGCCGTCGCGATCACGTTCCAGGGCTCGGACGACGCCGCGCGGGGTCAGCTCGCCGAGGCCACCCGCCAGGCCGCGGCTGCGCTGACCACCCGGATCGGCGGCCGGGTGTCCTGACGCGGCGGAATGGCCTGGGGCTGACCCGCCGCTACCCCCAGGTAACCTGATTCACACGGCTCGCCCGCTGACCGCGACCCCCGGGTCGCCGTAGTCTCGGCGCGACGCACCACCGAAGCCACGAGGAGACGTCGTGACCTGGGTCCTTGCTCTCGGCCTGCTGATCAACGTGATCGCGCTGCCGATCGCGGCACGCCGGGTGGTGTGGCTGATCCGCCTGATCCGGAGCGGCCAGCCCGACCCCGGCCGGATGAAGGGCGTCACGGGCCGGCTCGGCCGGGCCGTCAAGAACCAGCTCGTCGAGGTCTTCGCGCAGCAGCGGCTGCTCAAGTGGACGGTGCCGGGCGCCGCCCACTTCTTCGTGTTCTGGGCCTTCGTGATCCTCGGCAGCGTCTATGTCGAGGCGTACGGCGTGCTGCTCGTCTCGGAGAACTTCGCGATCCCGCTGGTCGGGCACTGGGAGCTGCTGGGCTTCCTGCAGGACCTGATCGCGGTGCTCGCAGTGGTCAGCCTGGGCGTCTTCGCCCAGATCCGGCTCAAGAACGCCCCCGAGAGGCTCGGCCGGAAGTCACGCTTCGCGGGCTCGCACCTCGGTGGCGCGTGGCTCGTGCTCTTCATGATCTTCAACGTCATCTGGACGATGTTCCTGTTCCGCGGCGCGGCGTCCGCGGCCGGCAACCTGCCCTACGACAGCGGCGCCTTCCTCTCGGTCGCCCTCGGCAATGCCTCTCGACGGGCTCTCCGAGGACGCCGTGCACGTGCTCGAGGGGATCGGGCTGCTGCTCCACATCGGTGTGATGCTGGTGTTCCTGGTGATCGTGCTCAACAGCAAGCACCTCCACATCTTCGTGGCGCCGCTGAACGTGCTGTTCAAGCGCCAGCCGCGGGCGCTCGGCGCCGCCAAGCCCCTTACGTCGGGCGGCAAGCCGGTCACCCTCGACGACCTCGAGGAGATGGACGACGACACCACCCTGGGCATCGGCTCGATCGAGGACTTCTCGTGGAAGGGGATGCTCGACTTCGCGACCTGCACCGAGTGCGGCCGCTGCCAGAGCCAGTGCCCGGCGTGGAACACCGAGAAGCCGCTCTCGCCGAAGATGCTGATCATGAACCTGCGGGACCACGCGTTCCACATCGGGTCCTACCTCCAGGCCGACGAGGCCAAGCGGGAGAAGCTGCTCGAGGACGACCCCGAGCTCGCGGCCGAGGTCGAGCGCGCCCTGGTCGGCGCCACCGAGGGCGAGGCGTGGGAGCCGACCGGCGGCGGGATCATCGACCCCGACGTGCTCTGGTCGTGCGTGACCTGCGGCGCCTGCGTCGAGCAGTGCCCGGTCGACATCGAGCACGTCGACCACATCGTCGACATGCGCCGCTACCAGGTGCTGGTCGAGAACAACTTCCCCGCCGAGCTGAACCAGCTGTTCAAGGGCATGGAGTCCAAGGGCAACCCGTGGAACCTGTCCCCCAACATGCGGATGGACTGGGCCCAGGGTCTCGACTTCGACGTGCCGGTCGTCGGCGAGGACCTCGAGTCGCTCGAGTCGGTCGACTGGCTGTTCTGGGTCGGCTGCGCCGGCGCCTACGAGGACCGCGCCAAGAAGACCACCCGGGCCGTGGCCGAGCTGCTGAACCTGGCGGGCGTCTCCTTCGGCGTGCTCGGCAAGGGCGAGACGTGCACCGGCGACTCCGCGCGGCGGGCCGGGAACGAGTTCGTCTTCCAGGGCCTCGCGCAGCAGAACGTCGAGACGTTCAAGGAGTTCAAGGTCAAGCAGGTCGTCTCCACCTGCGCGCACTGCTTCAACACCCTGAAGAACGAGTACCAGGAGTTCGGCATCGAGCTGGAGGTGGTCCACCACACCCAGCTGCTCAACCGGCTCGTCCGCGAGGGCCGGCTGACGCCCGTGCCGGACGGGGCGGGCACCGCCAAGCGGTCGATCACCTACCACGACCCGTGCTACATCGGGCGTCACAACCAGGTCTACTCGCCGCCCCGCGAGCTGCTCCAGGTGCTCCCCGGTGCCGAGTTCGTCGAGATGGAGCGCAACTCCGAGCGATCCTTCTGCTGCGGGGCCGGCGGTGCCCGGATGTGGATGGAGGAGACGATCGGCGAGCGGATCAACCTGAACCGCACGACCGAGGCGGTCGGCACCGGTGCCGACCAGATCGCCGTCGGCTGCCCGTTCTGCCGGGTGATGCTCTCCGACGGGCTCGCCGCGCTGCAGGACTCCGGTGACGCCCGCGCGGAGGTCGAGGTGCTCGACGTCGCGCAGATGCTGCTCGCCTCCGTGAAGGGTGTGGCCGCCACGCGTGCGGTCACGACCGGCGCCTCGGCCCCGGCCGCTGGTGCCGCCACGGCGACCCTCACGAAGGAGGAGGCCCCCGAGGACGTGGCCACCAAGGCGGAGCCCGAGCCCGGCGACGCCACCCAGACCGAGGGCACCATCACCGAGACGGCGGATGCCGGCCCGGCGGCCAAGGCCAGCGGCGGCTCCTCCCTCTTCGACGTCACACCGGAAGAACCAACACCGTCCGCGCCGGCCGAGCCGGAGCCCAGCACCGGTGGCTCCCTCTTCGACGTCGCTCCAGAAGAAGCAACACCGTCCGCGTCCCCCCAGCCGGAGCCCTGCACCGGTGGCTCCCTCTTCGACGTCACACCAGAGGAACCAGCACCGACCACGCCGGCCCAGCCGGAGCCCAGCACCGGCGGCTCCCTCTTCGACGTCACTCCGGAGGAACCAGCACCGTCCACGCCGGCCCAGCCGGAGCCCAGCACCGGCGGCTCCCTCTTCGACGTCACTCCGGAGGAACCAGCACCGTCCACGCCGGCGCCCCCCGAGACCAAGCCCAGCACCGGTGGCTCCCTCTTCGACGTCACTCCGGAGGTTGAGGAGCGAGGAGCGCCAGCGACGAGCCACGAAACCCCGGCACCGACGACGCCCACGCCCCCCACCGACCCGCCGCAGGGCGGCTCCCTCTTCGACGTGCCCGAGCCCGAGCCGACCGAGGCCGAGCCGACGGCCCCACCGACCTCCGCGGGTCGAGGTCACCAGCCGAAGACCGACGTCGACATCGACGAGACGGGCTCGCTCTTCGACCTGTGACCCCGCGGGTCACCGAGCCTCGCGGGTCAGTGACCGTGGAGGCTTCACCTCGTCACGGTCGACGTCGTCCGGGACGACGATCGGCCGGAGCCGCATCCAGCGAGGAAGAAGCCACCCACCACCAGCAGCGCGATCCCGGCGTACAGGTTGGCGTTGACCCCACCGGTCCGGTCCTCGTCGGCATCGGCGAACAGCCCCATCGCGGTCAGGATCACGCCGTACGCCGTCAGCAGCAACCCGATGACGTTGCGCACGTCGAACGCACCTGCGGTCTTCTTGCCCGACTTGTCAGCCATGTCGTCAGCCTCCTCAGAACAGCACGTTCAGAATGATGACCATCACCAGCGCCACTCCGGCTAGGGGGACCGTCCTGCGGTACCACGGAGCCGAGGCCTCGTCGGGGTCGGTGCGCACGTCCGCGGGCGTCTCGGAGTAGACCAGGCCGACCAGCTGGTCGGCCGGCTTGGGCGTCGTGACCGACGACGCCACGACGCTGACGACGATGTCGACGACGAACGCGGCCGACGCCGCCAGGAACGCGGCCCCCTGCCCGTCGACCGGGATCAAGCCGATGCTGAGGTTGCCGAACGCGTCCTCGCTCAGGAACGCGACGAGCACCGCCGACAAGGTGCCGGCGACCAGACCCATCCAGCCGGCGGTCGGCGTCATCCGCTTCCAGAACATCCCGAGGATGAACGTCGCGAAGAGTGGTGCGTTGAAGAACCCGAACAGTGTCTGGAGGTAGTCCATGACGTTCGAGAAGCTGCCGGCGATCGACGCGGTGAAGATCGCGATCAGGGTCGCCGCCACGGTCGCGACCCGACCGACCTTGAGGTAGTAGTCGTCCTCGCGGTCCTTGACGACGTAGTCCTGCCACAGGTCGTAGCTGAAGACGGTGTTGAACGCCGAGACGTTGGCGGCCATGCCTGCCATGAACGCCGCGAGCAGGCCGGTGATCGCGAGCCCGAGCAGACCGTTGGGGAGGACGTCGCGCATCAGCAGCAGGAGTGAGTCGTTGTAGTCGACCGCCCCGACACCGTCGACGCTCGGCGTCCCTCCTGCCTTGAAGTCGGCGAGGTCGACCACGAGCACCGCCGCGATCATGCCGGGCACGATCGTGATGAACGGGACGAACATCTTGGGGAACGCCCCGATCACCGGCGTCCGGCGCGCGGAGCTGATCGAGTCGGAGGCCATGGCTCGCTGGACCTCGACGAAGTTGGTGGTCCAGTAGCCGAACGAGAGCACGAACCCGAGGCCGAAGACGATGCCGATCACCGACAGGATGGGTGAGTCGAAACCCGAGAGCGCCTGCCCCGGCCACGACTCGAGCTGCTGCTCGGCCGGTGGCCCGGCACCGTTGTCGGCGGCCTCGGTGATCTTGGCGGTCAGTCCGTCCCAGCCGCCGACCTTGTGGAGGCCGATCAGCGTGAGCGGCAGCAGCGCGGCCACGATCACGAAGAACTGGAGCACCTCGTTGTAGATGGCCGCCGAGAGACCGCCGAGCGTGATGTAGAAGAGCACGACCAGCGCGGCGACGAAGAGCGCCGTCCAGCGCGGCCAGCCGAGCAGCGCCTGCACGATCGTCGACAGCAGGTAGAGGTTCACCCCCGCGATCAGCAGCTGGGCGAGCGCGAAGGAGATCGAGTTGACGAGGTGGGCGCCGGGTCCGAAGCGCCGCAGCATGAACTCGGGGACCGAGCGCACCTTGGAGCCGTAGTAGAAGGGCATCATCACGACGCCGAGGAACAGCATCGCCGGGATCGCACCGACCCAGAAGTAGTGCACCGTCGGCAGTCCGAACTCGGCGCCCGACGCGGACATGCCCATGATCTCGACCGCGCCGAGGTTGGCGGAGATGAACGCGAGACCGGTGACCCAGGCCGGCAGCGACCGCCCGCTCAGGAAGAAGTCGACGGAGTCGGAGACGTGGCGTCTCGCGAGGAGTCCGATCCCGAGCACGAAGCCGAAGTAGATCGCCAGGATCGCGTAGTCGACGACGTCAGCGTCGATCAGGGTCTGCGCCATCACCGTCACGTGCGCTGACATACGAGCTCCTCCCGAGGTCGAGTCGCGTCCGACTCACCGTAGCGGCCGCCGTACCCACTGTCAGGTGACGCCATGCGCGGTCGTCTGGACGGCAAATCGATGTCATCACGCCCTTGACATGACGTCATGATGACGTCATAGTGATGCGCATGGACATCACACCGTACGTCGAGGGTCTGCGTCGGGACCTCGTCGCGGCCGCGGACGCGGGGGGCGACGATGCACGGCAGGCCGCCGAACGGCTCGTGCTCGCCCTCGACCCCGCCGCCCGCCTGGCCCTGATGGAGGCGATCTCCCAGGCCGCGGCCGAGATCACCGCCGAGCTGCCCAGCGGCAGCGTCGACGTCCGGCTGTCCGGCCGCGAGCTCGACTTCGTGGTGCAGGCCGGGGCCGCTCCAGCCCCGCCCGCCCCGCCCGCGCCGCCGACCCCCGAGGAGACCGACGAGGGCGGGCTGGCCCGGATCACGCTCCGGATCCCGGAGTCGGTGAAGAACCGTGCCGAGGAGCGGGCCGCCCGGGCCGGCGACAGCCTCAACACCTGGTTGGTCAAGGTGGTGCGCGCCGCGACCAGCGACGCAGCCATCGAGGTCGACCTCGACCTCTCGAGCCTGCCCTTCGGCGGGTTCGACCCGTTCCGGAAGGACAAGGGCAACCGCCGGATGACCGGCTGGCTCTGACACCTCACCCACCCGACGACCCACACCCACGCGGGACCGGCACCGGGCCGGCCCCTGGCCCAGCACACCCTGGAGGCACCCATGACCGACTACCACTTCACCACCCCCGAGCCCGTCGCCCTGTACGTCGAGATCGGAGCCGGCCAGGTCGACGTCACGGCCACCGACACCGGCGAGAGCCGGGTCGAGCTGACCGGCCGACACGCCGACGAGGTCGTCGTGGAGCTCGACGGCCGCGACCTGCGGGTCGTCGCGCCCCGCCGCAAGACCGGCTTCTTCTCCTCCGACGACGACGCCCTGTTCGCGACGATCACGTCCCTGCCGGCAGCGACCTCGCCGTCCGGACCGGCAGCGCCGACCTCGGCGTCGTCGGCGAGATCGGCTCCAGCCGCGTGAAGACCGGCTCCGGCGACGTCCGCCTCGACACGCTCGGCGGTCCGGCCAGTGTCGAGACCGGCTCAGGCGACGTCGAGGTCGAGGAGTCCCGCTCCGAGCTGCGCGTGAAGTGCGGCAGCGGCGACGTCCGCGTCAACGCGGTCCGTGCCGGCGCCGCGATCTCGACCGGGTCCGGCGACGTCCAGCTCGGCGCCGCCCACGGCCCGGCGGTCGTGAAGACCGGCTCGGGCGACGTCCGGGTCGTCGAGGCCGACAGCGACCTCTCGCTGGTCACCGGCAGCGGCGACCTGCAGATCGACACCGCCCGCCGCGGCAAGCTGAGCGCCAAGGGCGCGTCCGGCTCGATCCACGTCGGGATCCCCGCCGGGGTCCCCGTCTGGACCGACATCTCGACCGTCTCGGGCCGGATCCACAACCACGTCGAGGGCTCGGGCGAACCGTCCGGCGACGGCGACCACCTCGAGCTGCGTGCGACCACCGTCAGTGGTGACGTCGTCCTGAGCGCGCGCTGACCACGAGCCCCTGAGAGGAGGACCACCATGAGCACCTACTTCACCGAGGCCGCCGAGGTCACCCGTCGGCAGGACCTCGAGGACCGCAGTCGGCGCCCGGTGCCGGGTCCGCGCCCGCGCACCCGGACCCGCACCCGGATGGCCGCCGCCCTGCGGCACGCCGCCGAGCGTCTCGACCACTGACGCTCCCCAGACCCCTCCTGCCGCGGTACGTCGTCGCGGCAGGAGGGGTGCTTCATGTGCTGCGCCGTCTCAGGAGGCCTGGAGCTCCCCGAAGCCCGGCCTGGACCAGGTCGACCACGGCCCGCACCGCCGGCTCGGCGTCGGGCCCGGTGGCCGAGACCCGCAGCTCCATGCCCCGGCCGGCGCGCAGTGCCATCAGCTCCAGCGAGCTCGCAGCGTCGGCGCTGCGATCCTCGCAGCCGACGGTGACCTCGGCCGCCAGCGCTCCGACCGCCTCGGCGATCTGCGCCGCGGGGCGGGCGTGCAGCCCGTCCTTGTTGACCAGGCTGGTCGCGCGCCGTGACGCAGCCGCCCGGGTCGGTTGCCGCCTGCCGCCGGCAGCACGGCCGCCCGGCGTACGACGCGAGCGCCGTCGTCTTCGGCAGCAGCGCCGCCTCGGCCTCCCGCGCCACCACGTCGAGCGCGGCGCCGCCTGCCGCCCGCACGACCGCCGCCACCAGACCCTCCACCAGCGGCGCCGGGCAGAGCCGGACCTCGCCGGCCGCGGGCGTGAGCTCCAGCGCGAGCTCGGCGCTGAGCACGGCCGACCCGAGGTCCATCAGCACCAGGACGCCGTCCGGCGACGCTGCTCGTTCGATGGCCCCGGCCACATCGGTGGCGTCGGTGCCGAGCCGCCCGTCGGCACCGGCCGCGATCTCGATGACCGGGCCGACGCCGGTGACCATCTGCTGCGCCAGTTCCACCGCTGCCCGCGCCAGGGCAGGGCTGTGAGACACCACGACGATCCCGATCATGGCCGGCCTCAACCCACCGCGTCGGGCGAGCGCCGACAGCAGCAGCGCCGCCGACGCGGACCCGGGGTCGATGTGGCCCACGCTGCGCTCGCCGAGATAGCTGGCCCGGCCCTTGAGCGCCAGCATGTCGGACGTCGCGTCGCGACCCTCGGCCGCCGCCGTCGCCGCCCGCCGGACCGAGGTGACGAGCGACTCACCCGCCTCGAGCCCCGCCGCCAGTGCCGCGACCGCCGGCGCGAGCGCGTCGTACATCGTCTTGTCGCCCGGCTCGGCCCGGCCCCGGGTCACGATCCCCTCAAGGCCGGCCTGCAGCGCCTGCAGCAGCGCCGGTCCGTCCAGCTCGCGCACGTCACCGGCAGCGGTGCCGAGCCGGAGGAAGAACGTGCCGTAGAGCGGACCGCTGGCGCCGCCGACCGACGTCACGAGGGTCATCCCGACCTTCGTGAGCAGCGAGCCCGCGTCGTCCGGCCGCTCCGCGTCGGGCCCGGCGACGGCCGTCATCACCGCGTCCATCCCGCGGGTCAGGTTGGCGCCGTGGTCGGCGTCGCCGATCGCCGAGTCGAGCTCGGTGAGGTAACCCAGGTGCTCGTGGACGGCGTCGGTGAACGAGCCCAGCCAGGAGAGCAGGTCGTCCAGCGTGACGGCATCGGTCACGGTCAGACCCCCCATCGCAGCCCCGCGGTCAGGACAGGAGCATCCCACAGCCGGAGCAGCTCGTCGTCGGCCTTGAGCACCGTCACGGAGGCGCCGGCCATGTCGAGCGAGGTGATGTAGTTGCCCACCAGCACCCGCGCCGGAGCGACACCGGCCTTCTCGAGCAGGGTCGCCACCTCGCCGTACAGGAGGTACAGCTCGATCTGCGGCGTGCCGCCCATCCCGTTGAGCATCACGATGCTCGGTGAGCCGGTGAAGTCGAGGTCGTTGAGGACCGGCTCGACGAGCTGCTCGGCCACCTCGGCGGCCGTTCCCAGCGGGACCCGGTGACGTCCGGGCTCGCCGTGGATCCCGACGCCCATCTCCATCTCGTCGTCGGGCAGGTCGAACGTCGGCTTGCCCGCCGCGGGCACGGTGCAGCTGGTCAGCGCCATGCCCATGGACCGGCCCGACCCGTTCACCCGTCGCGCGAGGGCGAGCACCGCGTCGAGGTCCTGGCCCTCCTCGGCCGCGGCGCCGACGATCTTCTCCAGCAGCACCGTCAGGCCGACGCCCCGACGTCCGGCGGTCCACGTCGAGTCCTGGACCGCCACGTCGTCGTCGACGACGACGGTCTCGACCCGGGTGCCCGAGCTCGCGCCCGCCAGCTCGCCCGCCATCTCGAAGTTCATGACGTCGCCGGTGTAGTTCTTCACGATGTGGAGCACGCCGGCTCCACGATCGACGTCGACCGTCGCCGCGACCACCTGGTCCGGAGTGGGCGAGGTGAACACCTCGCCGGCGCACGCAGCGTCGAGCATGCCGGTGCCGACGAAGCCGCCGTGCAGCGGCTCGTGACCGGAGCCGCCGCCGGAGACCAGCGCGACCTTGCCTGACTCCTTGGGCCGGGCCCGGTAGATGACCCGGTGCTGGTGGTCGACCCGCAGGTCGGGGTCGGCCGCCTCGATGCCGCGCAGGGCGTCGGCCAGGACGTCGGCCGGGGCGTTGATCAGCTTCTTCATGGTTCAGACCTCCGCAGTCGTGGGGGCGTCGGACACGGCGGCCCGGTCCACCTGGGTGTGAGCGATGATGCCGAACGCGAGGGCCGCCAGGACACCCGCGAGCAGCTCGGCCGCGACGTACACCGGCCACTGGGACCAGCTGACGTCCCCGCCGAGGATCTGCTGCACGACCATGGGGCCGCTCGTCCGGGCGGGGTTGATGGAGGCACCGGTCGTCGGCGCGACCGGGATGATCGCGGCGAACACGACCATGCCGATCGCGAGGCCGGCCCAGCCGGGTGCCGCCTTGCGGTAGATGACCCCGAAGACCGCGAAGACCAGCAGGAACGTGCCGACGAACTCGGCGAGGAACGCCTGCGTGACCGGCACGCTGTCGGCGTACGACGCGACGCCGAGCCCGACGTCGCTCGCCTTGCTGCCGAGGACGCCGGCGATGAGGAACGCGCCCAGCACCGCGCCGGCCACCTGGGCGGCGACGTAGCTGGGCACGTCCCGCCAGGGGAACTTCCCGGTGGCGGCCAGCCCGAAGGTGACCGCGGGGTTGATGTGGTTTCCCGAGATGTAACCGAAGACGTAGACCGTCACGATCACGATCGACGCGAACGCGAGGGAGATGATCCCCAGGTCCGAGCCGCTGAACGTCGAGCCGTTGGCCTCGTTCACGATCAGCAGAGCGGGCACCGAGCCGACGCCGACGAAGACGAGGAAGGCAGTTCCGAGGAACTCGGCGGCCAGCTTCTGCCACGCAGTGTTGTCGTCCATCACGAGATGACCTTTCGTGTGATGTGAATTACATTCGGCATTGTCGAATAATGCTCAGACATGGCCCCGCCGTCAAGGGTCTATCCGAAAAGGTTGCTGGAACGTGCATACTGACGCCGGACGGAGAGGAGACCCGGTGATCCAGGCGATCGACCGCGCGGCGCAGATCCTGCGCGCGCTGCAGGGGTCTCGGCACCTCGGGGTGAGCGAGCTGGGCGCCCGGCTCGCGCTGCCCCCGTCGACGGTGCACGGGATCGTGAAGTCGTTGCAGGTCCACGGGCTCGTCGTCCAGGAGCCGCACGGCCAGCGCTACATGCTCGGGCCGACGCTGCTCCAGCTCTCCAACGTCTACCTCGACACCCTCGACGTGCGCGCCCGGGCGATGCGCTGGACGACCGACCTCAGCGAGCGCACCGGGCTGGCGGTCCGGCTCGGCGCCGAGTTCTTCGACGAGGTCATCGTGATCCACCACGAGCCGCGCCCCGACGGGAGCCGTCAGATGCCCGAGACCGGGCTGACGATCCCGGCCCACGCGTCCGCGTTGGGGAAGGTGCTGCTCGCCCATCGCCCGGCGTTCCGCGAGCGAGTGCTCGCCGGGCCGTTGCGCAGCCTCACCGGCGACACCGTGGTCGACCCGGCCGAGCTCGCTCGCTCCCTCGACGACGTGGCCCGGACCGGGCACGCCCTGGAGAACGAGGAGGCGGTGCTGGGCGAGGCCTCCGTGGCGGCCGCGATCGCCGACCGGGACGGCGAGGCGGTGGCCGCCGTCGCCGTGGTCTTCCCGGCCGACCAGCAGCCCGTGGACGCCTCGGTGCTGACCCTGCTGCGCGAGTGCGCCCGCAACGTGTCGCGCGAGCTGGGGGCCACCTCCTGGCCCCCCGTCACGCGCGACGACGACCGCGTGTGAGCCCGGGCCGCCGGGCCCCCGGCGAGCGTCAGATCGAGGTGCGGTGGAAGTTCTGGAACGAGCGCGACGGGGTCGGGCCTCGCTGCCCCTGGTAGCGCGACCCGTACTTCGCGGAGCCGTACGGATGCTCGGACGGCGACGACAGCCGGAAGAAGCAGAACTGCCCGATCTTCATGCCCGGGTAGAGCTTGATGGGCAAGGTGGCGACGTTCGCCAGCTCGAGCGTGACGTGCCCGGAGAACCCGGGGTCGACGAAGCCGGCGGTCGCGTGCGTCAGCAGGCCGAGCCGGCCCAGCGACGACTTGCCCTCGACCCGGGCGGCGATGTCGTCGGGCAGGCTGACGACCTCGTACGTCGACCCCAGCACGAACTCGCCCGGGTGCAGGATGAACGGCTCCTCGCCCTCCGGCTCCACCATCCGGGTCAGGTCGGACTGGTCGGCCGCCGGGTCGATGTGCGGGTAGCGGTGGTTCTCGAAGACCCGGAAGAACCGGTCGAGCCGCACGTCGATGGAGGACGGCTGCAGCATGGCCGGATCCCACGGCTCCATCGTGATCCGCCCGGCGTCGATCTCGGCGAGGATGTCGCGGTCGCTCAGCAGCACGCACGTAACCTACCCGGCAGCCGAGCGCCCGGGATCAGGTCGGGTACGATCCCCTCGCAGCACCCACCCGGTGCGGCACGCGGATGTAGCTCAGTTGGTAGAGCGCGACCTTCCCAAGGTCGATGTCGCGAGTTCGAGTCTCGTCATCCGCTCCATCCCCGCACCCGCCGGTCGAGCCACCAGGCGAGGGCGTGTCGAGACCGAGTCGGTCACGCCTCGTACCGTGGTGCCGTGAGCGAGTTCACCGGCTTCCCCGTCCGCGCGCTGGACTTCTACGACGACCTCGAGGTCGAGAACACCAAGGCGTACTGGGACGAGCACCGGAGCACCTACGACGACGACGTCCGGGCGCCGATGCAGGCGCTGGTGGCCGCGCTGGAGCCGGAGTTCGGGACCGCGAAGGTGTTCCGGCCGCACCGGGACGTCCGGTTCGCGAAGGACAAGACGCCGTACAAGACGCACCAGGGCGCGTTCGTCGCGGCCGGCCCGTCGACCGGCTGGTACGTCGAGATCTCCGCGCGCGGCACCCGGGTCGGGGCCGGCTGCTACCACCCCGGCGAACGGCTCGCCGGGATCCGGGAGGCGATCGACGACGACCGCACCGGACGGCAGCTCGAGCGGCTGCTGGCACGCCTGGAGAAGCGCGGCTTCGAGATCAGCGGCGAGCAGCTGAAGACGAGCCCGCGCGGGTACGCCGCCGACCATCCGCGGATCGGGCTGCTGCGCTACAAGCAGCTGATGGCCGGCCGCAGCTACGGCTTCGAGGCCGACGCCATCGGCCCGGGCCTGCTCGAGCGGGTCCGCGAGGACTGGCGGAGCATCCGACCGCTCGTCGAGTGGCTCGACCTGCCCTGATCAGGACCGTCAGTGGGGCAGGACCGTCAGTGGGGCTGCCAGGCGTCCTCGTCGGCGGTCCGCGAGCTGACCTCGCGCGGGAGCTCCTGGGACGCGAGGTGCTCGATCGTCACGTGCTCGAAGACGTCGCGCAGCGACCGGCGGGCCGCGATCCACACGTGCTGGAGCACCGACGCCTCGTCGTTGTACTCCACGGCCTCGGGCCGCAGGCCGTAGACCGACACCAGCGGTCCGTCGACCGCCCGGATCACGTCGGCCACCGACACGTCGGACGCCGGCCGCGCCAGCCGCCAGCCACCCGACTGGCCGCGCTGCGAGATCACCACGCCCGCGCGACGCAGGTCGGCCAGGATCGCCTGCAGGAAGCCGTGCGGGATGTCCTGGCGGCGCCCGAGCTCCTCGGCACTGATGGCCGACCGCTCGGTCGTCCGCGCGATCTCGATCAGGGCTCGGAGCGCGTAGTCGGACTTGGCGGAAACTCGCACGAGGTCAGTCTGTCAGACCGACTCGACCGACTCGCTCGACTCGGTCGACGCGGCGTGTGGCCGGCCATCCGGTGGCCTGCGTCACACGCCACGCGGCCGGTTCCGGGGATCCCTTGCGAACCCAAGGACCCCGGGCGATACTCTTGTTACCGACGAGTAAGAACGTCAGCGACGAGACGAACAGGTGGAAGCCGTGAGCCACTACAAGACCAACCTCCGCGACATCGAGTTCAACCTCTTCGAGGTGCTCGGCCGTGACGAGGTCCTCGGCGAAGGCCCGTTCGCGGAGATCGACTCCGAGACCGCCCGGGCGATCCTGGCCGAGGTCGACCGGCTCGCTCGGGAGGACCTCGCGGCGTCGTACGAGGACAGCGACCGCAACCCGCCGGTGTTCGACCCCCAGACCCACACCGCCCCCGTGCCGGAGTCCTTCGCCGCCAGCTACCACGCGTGGATGGACGCGGAGTACTGGCGGCTGCAGATCGCGGAGGACCTCGGCGGCACACCGGCCCCGTCGTCCCTCAACTGGGCGATCGGCGAGATGGTGCTCGGCGCCAACGCACCCGTGTGGATGTACGCCGCCGGCCCGTCGTTCGCGAGCATCGTCCACCGCAACGGCAACGAACGCGACAAGCGGATCGCGCAGCTGATGGTCGACAACGGCTGGAACACCACCATGGTGCTGACCGAGCCCGACGCCGGCTCCGACGTGGGCGCGGGCCGCACGAAGGCCACGCCCAACGAGGACGGCTCCTGGAACATCGAGGGCGTCAAGCGCTTCATCACCAGCGCCGAGAGCCAGCTGTCCGACAACATCGTGCACCTGACGCTGGCCCGACCCGTCGGGGTCGAGGGCGCCGGCGGCCCCGGCACCAAGGGCCTGTCCCTCTTCATCGTGCCCAAGCACCACTTCGACCACGAGACCGGTGAGCTCACCGGCGAGCGCAACGGCGTCTACGTGACCAACGTCGAGCACAAGATGGGCATCAAGGTGTCCAACACCTGCGAGCTGACCTACGGTGACCCGTCCGTCGGCGGCGGCGAGCCGGCCAAGGGGTGGCTGCTCGGCGAGGTGCACGACGGCATCGCGCAGATGTTCCAGGTCATCGAGAACGCCCGGATGATGGTGGGCACCAAGGCGATCGCCACGTTGTCGACCGGGTACCTCAACGCGCTCGACTACGCCAAGACCCGGCAGCAGGGGCCGGACCTCACGCAGGCCGCCGACAAGACGGCGCCGCGCGTCACCATCACCCACCACCCCGACGTCCGCCGCTCGCTGATGACGCAGAAGTCGTTCGCCGAGGCGATGCGCGCACTGGTGCTCTACACCGCGACCTGGCAGGACCGGGTCCAGGTGGCCGAGCACCGCGGCGAGCGCGACGACCTCGCCATGGCGGTCAACGACCTGCTGCTCCCGATCGTGAAGGGCTACGGCTCCGAGCGCTCGTGGGTGCTGCTCGGCACCGAGTCGCTGCAGACGCTGGGCGGGTCGGGGTTCCTGACCGAGTACCCCATCGAGCAGTACGTCCGGGACGCGAAGATCGACACCCTCTACGAGGGCACCACCGCGATCCAGGGACAGGACTTCTTCTTCCGCAAGATCGTGAAGGACCAGGGGCGCGCGCTCGGACACCTCGCGAAGGAGATCGAGACGTTCCTCGCGAGCGAGGCCGGGAACGGCCGCCTCAAGTCGGAGCGGGCGCTGCTCGCCACCGCGCTCGAGGACGCCAACGCGGTGGTCGGCCACATGATCAACGACCTGATGTCGGCCGACGCCTCGGCCGAGGGTGGCGACGTCCGCAACATCTACAAGGTCGGGCTCAACACGAGCCGGCTCCTCATGGTGCTCGGTGACGTCGTCTGCGCGTGGCTGCTGCTGCGCCAGGCCGAGGTCGCACTGAAGAAGCTGTCGGGCGACGTGTCGGAGAAGGACCAGCGGTTCTACGAGGGCAAGGTCGCCGGCGCGCAGTTCTTCGCCCAGCACAACCTGCCCAGGGTCAGCGCCGAGCGCCGGATCGCCGAGGGCATCGACCTTGCCCTGATGGACCTCGACGAGGCGGCGTTCTGACGCAGGCGTTCTGAAGCGGGCGTTCTGAAGCGGGCTCGCCACGAGCAACGGCGCCGCACGGGGTGACCCGTGCGGCGCCGTTCCTGCTTCAGGCGCGACCGGTCCTCAGTAGACGCTCACGCCGTAGACGCTCAGCGCCTCGGTGACGGGCTGGAAGTACGTCGTGCCACCCCACGTGCAGTCGCCGCTGCCACCGGAGGTGAGACCGAGCGCGGTCGACCCGGCGAACAGCGAGCCGCCGCTGTCGCCACCCTCGGCGCACACGTTGGTGCGGATCAGGCCGGAGACCGTGCCCTCGGCGTAGTTGACGGTGGCGTTCAACGCCTGGACGGTGCCGCCGTGGACGCCGGTGGTGCTGCCGCTGCGAGTGACGGACTGACCCACGTAGGCGTTGCCGGCCCCGGTGATGTCCCGGTACGAGCCGTTGTAGAGGTAGACGTTGCCCGACCCGGCGGTCGCGGTGTAGCGCACGATCCCGTAGTCGTTGCCCGGGAAGCTCGTGCCCGCGCGGGTGCCGAGCTGCGAGGTCTGGCCCGAGTTCGAGTACCAGGTGCTGGCCAGGTTGGTGCAGTGACCGGCGGTGAGGAAGTAGTAGGTGCTGCCGGAGCGGACGTTGAACCCGAGCGAGCACCGGGCGCCGCCGCCGTAGATGGCGTGGCCGCCGGAGAGCGTCGGCTCGAGCGTGCCCTCGATCCGCTCCACGCTCGCCTTGTCGCCGAACGACCGGACGATCCGGCTGATACGCGCGCTCGCCCGGTGGCCCACCGTGGAGTCGAGCGTCACGACGACCTCGTTGCTGGTCGGATCGACGGCCCAGGCGGTGCCCGCGGTGGAGACGCGGTCCCCGAGCGACCGGGTCACGGCGCGGAGCGCGGCGGTGCTGTGCTCGACCCGGCGGGCAGCCAGGCCGTCGGCGCGGACCTGGCGGGCGGCGGCGGCGGTGGTCACGTTCACGACCATCCGACCGTGGCGGGAGTCGTACCAGGTCCCGGCGGTCTGCCGGGCACCGACGTCGCGCGCCACGCCGGCGGCGCGGTCTGCCCGGTCGACCGCGGCGTCGGCGCGGCTGACCGCGCGCTGGCTCTCCCGGTCACCGGGGGTGGGGTCCGGCACACCGGCCGAGCTGGTCGGCGCCATCATCACGGTCAGGGCCGTGCCGAGCGCCGCGGCAGCGGCGAGCGCTGCCTTCTGAGGAGTTGCTGTTCTCACGAGGGATCTCCCTTCGGGTGGATGCGCCCGATGCACATCCACCGCCACCCGCGTCCGGCCCGGAGCACCCCCCGATGGGGCTCGAGTCAGGGCAACGCCCTGTCCGGCGGCTTCGCGCGCGACTGCCCCTTATCTATCCCGCCTCGGCCCGCCTTACAAGGCTTGACTTGCGTGCGCGCCGGGCGTAACACCGGGCGCCGGCTTCGCTAGGCTGGCCCCACTCTCCCCCTCGACTGGAGGCTCCCATGGGAATCGGTGTTGGCATCCTGCTGCTCGTCATCGGCCTGATCCTCGTCCTCGACGCGATCTCGCTGCCCGACTCGATCACCGAGGTCGTCAACGCCGACACGATCGGGTGGATCTGCGTCATCGTCGGTGCACTGGGCCTGGTGCTCGCGCTGGTGATGAACCAGCAGCGTTCGAAGACCACCCACATCGAGGAGCGTCGCCAGGGCTGAGCCCACCCGGTCAACGCCTCCTAGCCTGGGCCGGTGCTCCTCGACTCGGCCACCGGCCTCCTGACCGGCCTCACGCTGATCATCGCGATCGGTGCGCAGAACGCGTTCGTGCTGCGGCAGGGGCTCCTGCAGCAGCACGTCGGCGCTGTGGTCGCGATCTGTGCGGTCTCCGACCTCGTGCTGGTCGCCGCGGGCGTCGCCGGGATCGGCTCCGTCGTGGAACAGGCACCGGAGGCGATCACCGTGGTGCGGTGGCTGGGCGTCGTGTTCCTCACCTGGTACGGCGTGGCGTCGCTGCTCCGCGCCCGCCGGCCCGACGCGCTGCGGGCCGCCGAGCGGGGCGTCGGCTCGCGGCGTACGGCGGTGGTGACGGCGGTGGCACTCACCTGGCTCAACCCCCACGTGTACCTCGACACCGTGCTGCTCCTCGGCTCGCTCGCGCAACAGCGCGGCGAGGACGGGCGCTGGTGGTTCGCGGTCGGCGCTGCAGTGTCCAGCCTGCTGTGGTTCTCCGGCCTCGGCTACGGCGCGCGCCGGGTCTCGCACCTGCTCGCCAGTCCCCGCGCCTGGCAGGTGCTCGACGTCCTGATCGGGCTGACCATGCTGGCGATCGCGGTGAAGCTGGCGCTGGGGTGAGCGGGCGGGGTGGCGGTTTCCCCGCACAAGCGGGGAAACCAGCACCTACTGGCCGAAACTTCCCCCAGGAACCGCCAGACTCGCCCAGTAGGTTCGGGGCAGGACGGACGCGGGAGGACTGTTGGTCACGATCGGGATCGTGTCGCCGGGCGCGATGGGAAGCGCCCTCGCCCGGGCGTGGGCGGCCGGCGGCGCCCGAGTGGTGGCCACGGTCGAGGGCCGGTCGGAGCGGACCCGCCGACTCGCACGCGGGCTGGAGCTGCTCCCGGCCATGAGGGACGTCGTGGCGGAGTCGGACGTCGTCGTCACCGTCTGCCCGCCCGCGTCCGCAGCCGCGGCGCTGGTCGACGTGGTGGTGGCAGCGGGCACGCACCGGCCGGTGCTGGCGGACCTCAACGCGGTGTCGCCCGTCACCATGACCGACCTGCAGCAGCGCGCGGAGGGCGGTGGCTTCGACCTCGTCGACGGCTCGATCAGCGGCGGACCGCCGCGGCCCGGCGGCGACACCCTGCTGTACCTGAGCGGGAAGCGGGCCGACGTGCTGGCCGATCTGCCCGCCGACGGGCTGCGCACGCGCGTCGTCGGCGACGAGGTCGGCACCGCCTCGGCCGTGAAGATGTGCACGGCGTCGGTCTACAAGGGGACGACGGCCGTGTGGGCGCAGGCGCTCCAGACGGCTCACGCGCTCGGGGTGCTGGACGTGGTGCTCGACGACCTCCACGAGGAGCACGCCGATGAGGTCGCGCGCGCCGGACGCCGGATCGCGGTCGCGACGAGCAAGGCGGCCCGGTTCGTCGGCGAGATGGAGCAGATCGCGGCGACCCAGCAGGCCGCGGGCGCCTCGGGTGAGCTCTTCGCGGGGATGGCCGCCGTCTACCGACGGCTCGCCACGACCGACCTCGCGACGCTCTCCCCGGAGGAGGCCGCCGCACTCACCGAGCTCGAGGCGGTGCTCGCTCGGCTTCGCTGACGATCGTCAGTCGCGGTGCCTGCCGTGCGGCTTGGAGCGCTTGGCCGGCGGGCCCTGGTCACGCGTCAGCTCGATCAGCTTCCCGCTGATGCGCGTCTGCCGCAGCGCCGTCCACGCCTGGTCGGACAAGGTGGCGGGCAGCTCGACCAGCGAGTGGTCGGGCCGGATCAGGATGGCGCCGAAGTCGCTGCGGTCGAGACCGCCCTCGTTGGCGATCGCGCCGACGATCTGCCGTGGCTCGACCTTCTGCCGCTTGCCGACGGAGATCCGGTACGTCGCCATCGGGCCACTCGGGGCACGGCGGCCGGACGAGCCGCCCGAGCGCTCCTTGCGAGGCTTGGACTCCCGGTCGCGGACCGGCCGCTGCGGCTGCTCCTCGAGCAGCAGCGGCGTGTCGCCCTGGAGCACCACCGCCAGCGCCGCGGCGACGTCGACCTCGGGCACGTCGTGCTCGTTGACGTAGTGGCTCACGACGTCACGGAAGAAGCCGACCTGCGCCGAGCCGAGCGCGGCGGTGATCTGGTCGTCGAACCGCGCCAGCCGGGTGCTGTTCACGTCGTCGACCGTCGGCAGCTGCATCTGCGTCAGGGGCTGTCGGGTCGCCTTCTCGATGTGCTTGAGGAGGTAGCGCTCCCGGGGTGTGACGAAGGAGATCGCGTCGCCCGCGCGTCCGGCCCGGCCGGTGCGCCCGATCCGGTGCACGTAGGACTCGGTGTCGGTGGGGATGTCGTAGTTGACGACGTGGCTGATCCGGTCGACGTCGAGACCGCGTGCGGCGACGTCGGTGGCGACCAGGATGTCGAGCTTGGCGGCCTTCAGCTGCGCGACCGTGCGCTCGCGCACCTGCTGCGGCACGTCGCCGTTGATGGCCTGGGCGGAGAACCCGCGGGCCCGCAGCTTCTCGGCGAGTGTCTCGGTCTCGTTCTTGGTGCGGACGAAGACGATCATCCCCTCGAAGTTCTCCACCTCGAGGATCCGGGTCAGCGCGTCGACCTTCTGCGGGTAGGAGACGATCAGGTAGCGCTGGGTCGTGTTGGCCGACGTCGCGGTCTTGCCCATGACCTTGATCTCGACCGGATCGGTGAGGTACTGCGAGGCCAGCCGGCGGATCGTGGGAGGCATCGTGGCGGAGAACAGCGCCACCTGCTTGGTGTCGGGGGTGTCGGCCAGGATCCGCTCGACGTCGTCGGCGAACCCCATGTTGAGCATCTCGTCGGCCTCGTCGAGCACGAGGTAGCGCAGCTCGGTGAGGTCGAGCGTGCCCTTGTCGAGGTGGTCCATGATCCGGCCGGGCGTGCCGACCACGACGTGCACCCCGCGTCTCAGCGCCGACAGCTGCACGCCGTACCCCTGCCCGCCGTAGACCGGCAGCACGTGGACCCCGCGCAGGTGGGCGGCGTACCGCTCGAAGGCCTCGCACACCTGGAGCGCCAGCTCACGGGTGGGCGCGAGCACCAGCGCCTGCGGGCTCTTCTGGCCGAGGTCGAGCCGCTCGAGGATGGGCAGCGCGAACGCCGCGGTCTTGCCGGTGCCGGTCTGCGCCAGCCCGACGAGGTCGTGGCCGGCGAGCAGCGGCGGGATCGTCTGGGCCTGGATCGTGGAGGGGCTCTCGTACCCCACCTCACGCAGGGACTTCAGGACCGCCGCGCCGAGCCCGAGGTCGGCGAACGTCACGGCCGGGGACTCGGTCGCCTCGTCGTTCATCACCCCACGGTAGGGCTTGCCGGCCCCCGACAGGGATTCCGCGACCGCCCGTACGCTGCCCCCCATGACGGATTCCCTCGTCCGGTACGTCGAGATCTGGTGGCGAGCGGTCGACGACCTCTCCACGCTCCTCGAGACCCTCGCGCCCGGCGACTGGTCGGCGCCCACCGACCTCGCGGGCTGGGACGTGCACGCCGTGGCCGCCCACAGCGCCCACCTCGAGGCGCTGCTCGCCGGGACCGGGCACGACGAGGTCGAGATCGGGCAGCCGCCGCACGTGAAGGGGCTCCTCGGCCAGTTCACCGAGCAGGGGGTGGTCGCGCGGCGCGACCGCTCCCCCGACGAGCTCATCACCGAGCTGCGCTCCTCGGCGACGACCCGCCACACGGCGCTGCTGGCCGACCCGCCGACCGACCCGGACCTGCCCGCGCCCGGGGTGTTCGGCCTGATCGGCTGGTCGACGGAGACGCTGCTCCGCAACCGGCCGCTCGACCTGTGGATGCACGAGCAGGACGTACGCCGAGCCGTCGGTCGACCCGGCAACCTCGACGGCCCGGCCGCCATCCACACGGCCGGCTACCTGGCCGAGAGCCTCGGGTTCGTGCTCGCGAAGCGGGCCGGCGCCGCACCTGGCGCGACGGCCGTGCTGGCGATCACCGGCCACCCGCCGTACTCCTTCCTCGTCGACGACCGCGGCCGCGGCGTGCGGCTCGACGACCAGCCGGAGGCGCCGACGGTCCGGCTCTCGATGGACCGCGACACGTTCATCCGGCTCGCGGGCGGCCGGCGCCCCGTCGAGGCCGGCGCGGTCGACGTGGCCGGTGACCGCGAGCTCGGGCAGCGGGTCGTCGACGGCCTCGCGGTGACTCCGTGACCCACGAGGACTGGACCCTCGACGACCTGCCCCACCAGACCGGCCGCACCGTGGTGGTCACCGGCTGCACCCGCGGCGGGCTCGGCTTCCACGCGGGCCTCGAGCTGGCCCGGAGGGGTGCGACGGTGGTGCTCGCCGGCCGCAACGCCGAGTCGCTCGCGGCGTCCGAGACGGCGATCCTCGCGGACCTGCCGGATGCCCGCCTGACGACGCTCGAGGTCGACCTTGCCGACCTGTCCGCCGTGCGTCGAGCCGCCGTCCAGGCCGCGGACCTGGGGCCGGTGCACGTCCTCCTCAACAACGCCGGCGTGATGGCGACGCCGCACTCCCGCACGGCCGACGGCCTCGAGCTCCAGCTGGCGACCAACCACTTCGGACCGTTCCTGCTGACCGGGCTGCTGCTGCCGCAGCTGGTCGAGGCGGCGGACGCGCGGGTCGTGACCGTCTCGTCGCTCATGCACAAGAACGCCCGCCGGGCGCCGCTCGACGACCCGCGGTCACCGCACGGCTGCTACCGCCGCTGGCAGGCGTACTCCCGCACCAAGCTCGCCAACCTCCTGTTCACGTTCGAGCTCGACCGCCGGCTGAGACGCGCCGGGCTGGCGGTCGCGGCGATGGCGGCGCACCCCGGCTACTCCGGCACCCACCTCGTCGCGAACGGCCGGCTCGGCCGCTCCTCGGGTGGGGTCGCCTCGATCCTCGACGCCGCCAACCGGGCGATCTCGCAGCCGGCGGCGGCCGGCGCGCTGCCGCTGTTGATGGCGGCGACCGCGGACGTCCCGGGTAGCAGCTACTGCGGACCCGGCGGCCCCGGCGAGCTCCGGGGGCCTCCCCGGCTCGTGGGGTGCACCAGGCTGGCCCGCGACGAGCACGCGCAGCACGCGCTGTGGGAGCTCAGCGAGCGCACGGTGGGGCTGACCTACCCCTGACCGGAAGTCGGGTGCCGGCACCTGAGCTGCTCCGGTACGGTCCCGGTCATGACGGCGGAGGGGTTCGTACCGGTCGACTTCGAGCCGCCGACCTCGCTCGCCACCGACCAGTTCCGCCTCGAACCGCTGGGACCAGAGCACAACCTGGCTGATCACGCCGCCTGGACGTCGAGCATCGAGCACATCCGCACCACCCCCGGCTATCCCGACGGCCGGTGGCCGCCTGCCGGCGGCATGACGCTCGAGGAGAACCTCGACGATCTCCGCCGCCACCGCGACGACTTCACCCGACGGGCCGGCTTCACCTTCACCGTCCTCGACCCCGTCGACGACGACGTCATCGGGTGCGTCTACCTGTACCCCTCATCCTCGGAGGAGTGGGACGTGACGGTGCAGTCCTGGGTGCGGGCCGACAGGTCGGCCCTCGACCGGCCGCTCGCCGACGGCGTCGCACGCTGGCTCGACTCCGACTGGCCGTGGGAGCGCGTCGACCGCTGCGGTCGCTGACTGCTCGGCCCCGCGTCAGACCGGGACGTTCTGCTCGGCCCACAGCCCGAGCAGGCCGCGGAAGTGGGCGAGGAACTGCTCCTGCTCGTGCGCCGGGTACGTCGCCGCGACCGTGTCCCTCAGCAACCGGTCGAAGTCGTCGGAGGTGACCCAGTCGTGAACCTGCTCGGGCAGGTGCGGCAGGTGCTCGTCGCACCACTCGCGGTAGCGGTCGGTCTCGAAGTGCGCGTCGGCCAGCGCGGCGTACGCGTCGAGCTTCTCCTCGTAGGTGCGGTCGGAGTCGGCGATGTCGAAGTAGCGGGACGTCTCGAGGTCGACGTTGCTGCGCCGGCCGGTCACGACGCAGTAGACGGACCACCGCACGAGCGCCGTGATCGCCCACGGGAAGTAGTAGTGGAGGCTCGTGACCGCGACGTCGGGGCAGGCGTTGGCGTAGTCGATCGGGTAGACCTCGTCGCCGGCCACCAGCATCTCGGCGGAGTTGAACTCCCAGTGGAAGAAGGCGTTGACGATCCGGCTGATCTGCGCGGCCTGGCGGCCGGCCGACGGCGAGAGGAAGTCGTGGGTGACTGCGTAGCGCTGGTGCATCGGCTGCTCCGGCCGGAAGTCCATGACCATCGTCTCGGGACCGATCGAGAGCGCCCGCGCGAAGTGCTCGTAGTCGACCGTGGCCTGGAGGTGCATCAGCATCTCGCCGGACTCGTCGTACGCGCGGTGGAGGTCGCCGCGGTCGTTGACGCGGGACACCCCGCGCCAGCCACCGCCGTCGAACGGCTTCATGTACATCGGGTAGCCGAGGCCGTCGGCGATCGCGTCGAGGTCGAACGGCTGATTGTACTTCTCGGAGGTGTAGGCCCAGCGGACGTTGTCGACCGGGTTCTTGTAGGGCACCAGGATCGTGTCGGGCACCTTCAGCCCGAGCCGGAGCATGGCGCAGTAGGCGCTGTGCTTCTCCATCGACTGGAACGTGAACGGGCTGTTGAGCAGGTACGTGCCGTTGACCAACGCGGCCTTCTTGAGCCACTCCCGCGGGTGGTAGTACCAGTACGCGAGCCGGTCGATGACGAGGTCGGTGCGGACCGGGTCGGTGAGGTCGAACGGCTCGATCCTGAGCCGCTCGCTGGTGACCGAGTGGGAGCCGCCGCCGACGGACAGCGGGCCGACGCGCCGCAGGATCGACTCGAACGCTCGCGGCCAGTCCTCCTCCGCGCCGAGCAGCAGCCCGATCAGGTGGTCGGTCATGGCGTTCCTTTCCGTCAGCAGAACCGGGGCAGGTGGTAGGCGAGCTGGAGCTGCCACCACGGCCAGTCGTGCGCCGAGTCGTGGCCCCAGACGTCGAGCTCGTGCGGGACTCCCTGGTCGGCCAGCAGGTCCGCCATCCGCCGCGCGCTCGGTAGCGAGCCGGTCGGGTGGGTCTCCCACGAGCCCTGGCCGACGACCAGCACGGCGTGCACCCGGCTGCGGAGCCAGTCGAGGTGGTCACCGTGCAGGTGGGGGACGTAGTCGGTGGGGTTCGTGAAGAACGCGTCGTCGCCGCGGTCGCCCCAGGCGTTCCACTCCGACGGGTCGTAGTTGCCGGACTGGCAGATCGCGAGCGGGAAGAGGTCGGCGCGCGTGAGGGCCAGCTGCAGCGCGTGGTAGGCGCCGAGGCTGCAGCCGGTGGTGGCGAGGTCGCCGTGGCCGGGCGAGTCGTGGTCGATGAGCGGGACGACGCGATCGGTGATCCAGGCCTCGAAGCCGCGGTGGCGCCGCGCCCGCTCCTCGAGCGGGACGTCCTCGGCGGACCAGGTGGCGTCATCGACGGAGTCGACGCAGTAGAGCTTCACGCGGCCGGCCTCGAGCAGGTCCGCGACGGCGTCCACCATGCCGTTGTTCTCGTAGTCCCAGGCCCGGCCCCGCTCGCTGGGGAACACCACGACGGGCCGGCCGTAGTGGCCGTAGCGGATCACGGTGCCGCTCCGGTCGAAACCTGGGATGTCGAGCTCCCAGGTCGCGCGCTCGCTCATGTCCACACCTTTCGCAGGAGGTCTGTGAGATGAGGGTCGAGCAGGTCGCGCCAGCACGTCCAGGTGTGGGCCTGTCGGACCTCGCCCCAGGTGACGTCGAGCCCGACCTCACGGAGGTGGTCGCGGAGCAGCACGTTGTTGGCGTGGTTCTCCTCCGCCGAGCCGCACGTCATCGCGACCGACGGTGCGTCAGGCGCCCCCTGCGTCGCCGCGAGCACGGTGGCGACGAAGCCGGTCACCTCGTCCCAGAACTCGAAGTCCGACTCCTGCGGGTCGAGCTCGGGCGTGAAGAACGACCCGGACTGGAGCATCAGGCCCGCGAACGTGCCCGGGCTCGTCCACGCCGCGTGCAGCGCGGCCAGCCCGCCGAGGCTCTGACCGACCAGCACCGGCCGGTGGCCGCTCGGGCAGGCGGCCAGCAGCGCCGGCAGCACGTGGTCGGTCAGGGCCGCGGCATAGGCCGGGTTGGCCGAGTAGCGCTCGTTGCGCGGACCGGGCGCGAGCAGCGCGACCCGCAGCCGCGGCAGGGTGCCGGCGGCGATCCCCGTTGCGGCGTACGTGAGCAGCTCGCCGTACGTCGCCATCTCGGGTCCGTCGTGGACGAGCAGCAGCGGCAGCGGCTCGTCACCGTCGGCGTCCGCCGGCGCCCAGACCGTCAACTCCACGTCGCCCGCGGGGGTGTCCTCGACGAGGACCCCGGCCTGCTCGGACGGCACCTGCGGCGCTCCGAGCCACTGCGGCGGTGCGTACGCCGGCAGGCCGACCCAGGAGTGCTCGCCGAACGCCCCGTCGACGGTCTGGGGGTTCGTCGGGTCGAGCCGGTGACCGCCGTCGACGTCCAGCAGGTACTCCAGCCGGTCGACGGGCAGGTCGGGGATCCGCAGCTCCCAGCCGCCGTCGACCGGGCCGAGCGCGGGGTCCGCGAGGTCGACCTCGCTCCAGAGGCGAACCGACCCCGCATCGCCGGCGGGGTCGGGGTAGCGCACCACGACGGCGTCGCCGTCGACGGTGGTGCGGAACGCGGTCTCGCTCATCGTCGCCACCCTAGTGACCACCGAGCGAGCGCCTCACACTTCCTGGATCAGCTTGCGGAGCTGGTCGACCATGAGCGCCAGGAACACCAGGGCGGTGACGGCCATCGAAACGTTGGACACGAGCTTGTTGCGCCACTCGCGCGGCACCCGGTCGCTGTTGAGGATCAGGAGCAGGGTGATCGCGAGGAACGGCATGAACAGGGCGCCGAGCGCACCGTAGGCGAGGATCAGCCAGAACGGCTCGCCGATCAGGAAGAGGATCATCGGCGGGAACGTCAGCCAGAGGATGTAGGCCTTGTAGGCCCACCCGGCCGAGCCGCGCTCGGGCGAGTCCTCGGGCAGGCCGCGCACGTTGCCGGCGAAGTCGCCGAACATCAGCGAGACGCCGTTCCACACGCCGACCAGCGACGACATCGCCGCGGCCCAGAAGCCGATCAGGAAGATCTTCCCCGCGACCACGCCGTAGCGGTCCTCGAGGACGGTGCCCAGGTCGAGCAGCCCCTGCTCGCCCTCGGCGATCGCGATGTTGGCCGAGTAGAGCAGCTCGGCGCCGACGATCAGGGTGGCGGTCACGAACAGGCCGGTCACGACGTACGCGACGGTGTTGTCGAGCCGCATCACGCGCATGTGGGCCGGGGTGGTCCAGCCCTTCTCGCGCACCCAGTAGCCGTACGCCGCCAGCGTGATCGTGCCGCCGACGCCACCGGCCAGCGCGAGCGTGGTGAAGAGCCCGCCGTCCGGCACCTGCGGCGCGAGGCCGGTCGCGAGCTCGCCGAGGTTGGGCACCGTCAGGGCGGCGGCGGTCACCATCGCCGCGAACATGATCCCGACGAAGAGGGCGCACACCTTCTCGAAGAGGCTGTAGCGGCCGAACCAGACGAGCGTCAGCCCGATCAGCCCGGACAGGATCCCCCACGCCTCGATCGAGAGGAACGGCAGCAGCGAGTGGAGGGGCAGGCCGGTGCCGGCCATCGCGGCAGCGCCGTACACGAAGCCCCAGAGCACGATGTAGGGCGCGAAGTAGACCGTGGTCCACCGCCCGAGCGACGCCCAGCCCTCGTAGATCGTGCGGCCGGTCGCGAGCGAGTAGCGGCCCGCTCCCTCGACGAGCACGATCTTCATGGCGCACCCGACGACGACCGCCCAGAAGAGGGCGTAGCCGTAGTTGCTGCCCGCGATCAGCGTCGCGACGAGGTCGGCGGCGCCGACACCGGTCGCGGCGACGATCAGGCCGGGCCCGATGATCGACCAGCGTGGTCGCGACTCCTCCGTCGCGGTGCCGGACTGCGTGGGGGCGCTGCTCATGGGACCTCCCTGGCCGAGAACGGGATCCCCAGCACCGTAGCGCGCCGTGCCCGCCTCCGGGGTCGGGGCGTGTGGGGTGGGACGTGGTGGGCCGACGGTGATCGCGACATGATGAGGGACATGTCAGCGACGAGCCGAGCCGGGCAGCCCGCCGAACCCTCCGACCTGGTCGACGTCAGCGCGCTGCTCGCGGCGTACGCCGACCGGGTGCCCGACCCCGACGACCCCGACCAGCAGGTGGCGTTCGGCACCAGCGGCCACCGGGGCACGTCGCTGAAGACCTCCTTCAACGAGCACCACATCCTCGCCACCACGCAGGCGATCTGCGACTACCGCCGTGAGCAGGGCTACGACGGTCCGCTGTTCGTGGGCCGTGACACCCACGCGCTGTCAGAGCCGGCCTGGGTGTCGGCGTTGGAGGTGCTGTTGGCCAACGACGTCGACGTGCGCGTGGACAGCCGCGACGCGTTCACCCCGACGCCCGCGGTCTCCCACGCCATCCTTCGGGCGAACGGCGGCCGCACGATCGGCAGCGGACTGGCGGACGGGATCGTGGTGACCCCGTCGCACAACCCGCCGAGCGACGGCGGCTTCAAGTACAACCCGCCACACGGCGGGCCGGCCGACACCGACGCCACGTCGGTGATCGCCGAGCGTGCCAACGACCTGATGAGGGCAGGTCTCGCCGGCGTGAGACGGGTCGCAGACGTGTCCGGGGCCGGGCGCTACGACTTCCTGGCGGCGTACGTCGACGACCTGCCGGCGGTGCTCGACCTCGACGCGGTCCGCGACGCCGGGGTGAGGATCGGCGCCGACCCGCTCGGGGGCGCCAGCGTCGACTACTGGGGCGCGATCGCCGAGCGGCACGGCCTCGACCTGACCGTGGTCAACCCCGAGGTGGACCCGACCTGGCGCTTCATGACGCTCGACTGGGACGAGAAGATCCGGATGGACTGCTCGTCGCCGTACGCCATGGCCTCGCTGATCCAGCGGAAGGACGAGTACGCCATCGCGACCGGCAACGACGCGGACGCCGACCGGCACGGGATCGTGACTCCGGACGGCGGCCTGATGAACCCCAACCACTACCTCGCGGTCGCGATCGGCTATCTCTTCGGCGGCGCGCGCCCCGGCTGGCCCGACACCGCCCGGATCGGGAAGACCCTGGTGTCCAGCTCGATGATCGACCGGGTGGCCGCGGGCCTCGGGAAGCCGATGGTGGAGGTGCCGGTGGGCTTCAAGTGGTTCGTGCCCGGGCTGATCGACGGGTCGTTCGGCTTCGGGGGCGAGGAGTCGGCGGGCGCGTCGTTCCTGCGGATGGACGGCACGGCGTGGACCACCGACAAGGACGGGATCATCTTGGCGCTGCTCGCCTCCGAGATCCTCGGGCGCACCGGCCTGACCCCGAGCGAGCACTACCGGGCGCTGGTGGCCGAGCACGGCGACCCGGCGTACGCCCGGATCGACGCGCCCGCCGACCGGGCTCAGAAGGCCAAGCTCGGCGCCCTGTCTCCCGACGACGTCACGGCCACCGAGCTGGCCGGCGAGCCGATCACAGCCCGGCTGACCGAGGCGCCCGGCAACGGTGCCCGGATCGGCGGTCTCAAGGTCACGACCGAGAGCGCGTGGTTCGCGGCCCGGCCCAGTGGCACCGAGGACGTCTACAAGATCTACGCCGAGTCGTTCCGCGGTGCCGACCACCTGGCCCAGGTGCAGACCGAGGCGCGCGAGGTCGTGTCGGCGGCCCTGGGATGAGCCACCCAGTCGCCGCGCTGCTTGACTGCACGGCGGCCGCGGGTCGCGAGCCGGCTGCGCGGGCTGGTGGTCGTTGGTCGACGGGACCGCGGTCGGCTACGTCAGTCGCGGTCTCGGGTCGCCGGTGGCGGAGGATGTGTGGGAGGCGTCGACCGCGGGGTGAGCTTCCTTCCGTTGCTCGCTGCTGTCGCGGCGGCAGCGTCCGGGCATGATGGCGGGGTGGACGGTGCAGTCGTCATCGGTGGTGTCCTCGTCGCCGGACTGGTGATCTTCTTGGTCGGTGCGGTCGCGTGGCGCCTGGACTACCAGCAGCCGCTGCAGGAGGCGCTGCCCGTGATCGATCGGGACCGTCGGCGCAGGGCCTGGATCCACACGTGGATGATCGTGGCGCTCGTCGTCACTCCCGCTGGGCTGGTGGGCCTCACGTTGGCGTTGACGGAGCCCGTCGCGACGGTGCTGGCGGGGATGGCAACGGCGGTCTACGGGGCAGGCGGGATCTGCTGGATCGTCTCTTTGGCCTTCCGGCTCACCGTGGTGCCGTGGGCCGCCGAGCGGGCAGCCGCCGGTCACGTGCCCGAAGGGTTCGTGGCGTACGACCAGTGGGCCGGAGCGCTCTACGTCGTCCACATGATCACCGCCTACGTGGGCTCGGCCGTCCTGGGTATCGCCGTCCTGACCTCTGACCCCCTGCCGGCGTGGCTGGGCTGGGCCGGGATCTCGTGGGGTCTCGCGTTCGCGGTGGGATTCGTCGCTACTCATTTCGCGGGGCCCTTCAATCCACCATTCTGGGCCCACCTCTATACGGGAACCGTCGGGTTGGTCCTGCTGCTCGGCTGACCTCCCGGTGTCGACAGCAGGCTGGTCCGTGCCATTCGGAGGTCGACTCCGCTTCACGCATTCGTGGCGTCGAGCAGCTTCGACAACAGTCGTCGGAGCTCGCGGTGTCCGCGCTCGCCCAGGACTGCGGTCACCTGCTCCTCGAGGCCCTCGATCGTCTGGCGGCCGGCGGCTACCGCACCTCGGCCACGCTCGGTGAGCACGATCAGCTTGGCCCTGCCGTCGCCGGGGTCGGGACGGCGAACGACGTACCCCATGTCGACCAGCTCATCGACGAGCTCGGCCATGGACTGAGGGGTCATGTTGGCCTTGCGTGCGAGCTCGGTGAGTCGGGACCCGTCCGGAGAGATCTGGGCGAAGACGGCGGAGTGCTTGGGCTTCTGCGGGTATCCGGCACCGACCACGCCGTCGACGATCTGGAAGCCCAACAGGCTGTAGGCCTGGCCCAGCATCGAGACGGTGTTCAGGTCCTTCGCCAATTGACAACTCCAGATCCGAAGAGTATTCAGGTTACCTGAACAATTTCTAGCACACTCCACGCGGAGCGTTGGCTTCTAGACACGAGGGACGATCACGATGTCGCAGGTCGAAGCGGGCACGTTGCCCGCCACCATGGTTCCCGTTTGGGTGCGCCGCGCCGGTGCGGTGTGTCTGGCGGCCGGCATCCTCGGAGCCGTCAGCGGCATCTTCCTGGTGGTGTACCCCGCCCAGGTGTCCGAGGACAGGTTCAGCTATCCGCTCACGGCGGGCGGTTTCACGGTCATCCAGCTGTGGTTCTTCGTCCAGCATCTCGGTCTGCTCGCCGGCATCGCAGCACTCGCCAGCCCGGCTGTCATGACCCAGAGCCGCAGCGCACGTTGGGGCAGCGGCCTCGCCGTCTTCGGCATGGCGCTGCTCGGGGTCACTGAGCTGATCGCCATCACGGCACGCAACTCGACCTATCCCGGCGACGGCACCGGCCTGCTCGACGTGCTCTACGGGGTGTCCAGCGTGGCAGTTGGTGTGGGTCTGGTGGTGGCCGGCATTGCGCCCCGCCGTCGGGGACGATGGACCGGGTGGCGAGGGGTTGTTGTGTCGGTCACCGGCATCTTCGTGTTCGTGCCGATGATGCCCGCCTTGATGGGACCGTTCGTTCTCGCGCGCCTCGCCATCACGGTCTGGATGCTGCTCTTCGCGGCCCTCGGTTACGCCCTCTGGAAGGCCCACGAGAGCGATGAACCGTCCAGAAGGACCGGCGGCCCGCGAGATGCCGATCATCCATCGGATCCTTCGACGCCAGTTCGCTGAGGTGTAGGCGCCGGTGCAGGAGGTGCGTTCGGCCGAGGTCGTGCAGGTGCGCGCCGTCGCAGACCACCTCGGTTTCCTGCTCGACGGCCTTCACCTACACCACCACTGAAGACGATCTGATCTGGCCCAAGCTGCGCGACCGCGCGGTGCTCGACGCACCGCTGGTGGAGCGGATGGAGGAACAGCACCAGCAGATCGACGTGTCGGTCGCGGAGGTCCGCGCGGCGACGTCGGCGTGGGCTCAAGTCCGACGCCGGCGACGTCCTCGGCGCTCGCCGACCGCCTCGATGACTTCCTCGTCGAAAGCCATCTGGACGAGGAGGAGCAGGCGTCGTGCCGCTGGTCGACCGGCACCTCACCGAGGCCGAGTGGCAGGACGTCGGGGAGCGTGGCTTCGAGAAGTTCACGCCGGCTCAGCGCTGGATCGCCACCGGGCAGATGGTCGAGGTCGCCACGCCCGAGGAGGCAGCGATGATGTTCGGCCAGCTGCCACCAGCGGTGGTGTGACCCGGTGGTGCCGCCGGCTGCGGGCCTTCGCCGTGTTGTCGTGAGGCGCAGCCTAGACGGGGCCTACCGCTACCTCCACCGGCCCCTCCACGGACGCAGAGTCCAACTCCGGCAAGATCCGATCCAGCCAGCCTGGCAGCCACCAGTTCGCGTCTCCCAGAAGCTTCATGGTGGCCGGGACGAGCACCAGACGTACGACGGTCGCGTCGAGGAGGATCGCCGTGGCCAGTCCCACTCCCATCATCTTCACCACCGGGTCACTGCCCAGGACGAAGCCCGAGAAGACCGCCACCATGATCAGCGCGGCTGCGGTGATGGTGCGCCCGGTGCCGGCGATCCCCGCGATGACCGCTCGGGTGTTGTCGCCGTGGCGGCGGTACTCCTCGCGCACCCGCGACAGCAGGAACACCTCGTAGTCCATGGAGAGACCGAACAGGATCGCGAACATGAACAGCGGGATGAACGACACGATCGGCACCGTCGACTCCACGCCGATCAGGCCGGCCGCCCAGCCCCACTGGAAGACCATGACGAGCACGCCGTACGCCGCCCCGACGCTCAGCAGGTTGAGCACGACCGCCTTCAGCGGCACCAGGACCGACCGGAACAGCACCGTGAGCAAGAGGAACGACAGCAGCAGCACGGCCACCACGAAGCGCGGCATCCGCTCCTGCACTCGGTCACCGAGGTCGGCGAAGGTGGCAGTCTGACCGCCGACGTGGGCGGTCGCCGCGGTGCCGTCGAGCACCGTCGGGAAGACCTCGCTGCGGAGCCTCGCGACGGTCGCGCGGGTGGCTTCGTCCTGAGGCGACGTGGTGGGCTGCGCCACCAGGGTCGCCACGCCTGCGGCGAGGTCGATGGTCGGGTCGCCGACCGAGGTGATGCCCGGGTCGGAAGCCATCGCCGCGGCCAGCGGCGCCACGACGGACCCGTCCTGGGAGATGTCGACCGCGATCACCAGCGGCCCATTGGCCCCGGGCCGAACCCCTCGGCGATCAGGTCGTAGGCCCGGCGTTCGGTCCTCGACTCGGGCTTGGTCCCGTCGTCCGGGAAGCCCAGGTTCAGCGCGAGGACGGGTGCGGCCAGGGCGACCATGAAGATCGCTCCTCCGACGAGGTACGCCGTCGCGTTGCGGGTCACGTGAGCACCCCACCGGTACCAGCCGGTGCTCGGCCGGTGCGCCCCCTCATCGACCCGTCGCCGGCGTCCGTTGATCCGGTGCCCCGCCAGTCCGAGGAATGCCGGCAGCAAGGTGACCGAAGCGAGCACCATCACGAGCACCATCGCTGAGATGGCGACCCCACCACCGGTCACGAACGGGATCCCCGCGACGAGCAGCCCGAGGATCGCCACGACGACCGTGCCGCCGGCGAAGATCACCGCCTGCCCTGCTGTGGCCAGGGCTCGGCCGGCCGCTTCGGCGACCGGCATCCCCTGGGCCAGGTGCTCGCGGTGCCGGGTGACCAGGAAGAGCGCGTAGTCGATCCCCACGCCGAGCCCGACCATGGCGGCAAGCTGTGGCGCCCACGCCGGGACGTCGATCAGATAGGTCACCAGCTTCATCGAGGTGACGCCGATGACCAGGCCGAACAGCGCCATCCCGATCGGCAGCCCCATCGCGACGAAGGAGCCGAACGCGATCAGCAGGACGATCATCGCGACGACGATCCCCGCGACCTCGCCGAGCCCGGTGGGTGCTTCCTCGAACGCGAAGAACAGATCGCCTCCGGTCTCCAACGTCAGCGGCGACTCGTCACGCAGGTCGGCGACGGTGTGCTTGAGGTTGTCCAGGTCCGAGGCATCGAGGTGCTCGATCGCGGGGTACTGCACGCGCACGAGGGCGATGGCGCCGTCCGGCGAGACGGTGCTGGTCGTCCCGAGCACGTGCGGGAGTGCCTCGAGCGCGGTCTCCACCGGCGCCAGCTGCGCCTCAGCGTCCGGGGCTTCGAGTACGACGTGGGCGGTGATCCCGCCCTCGTCAGCCTGGGCCTCGGCGAGCAGCTCCGCCGCTTGGTAGGAGTCGAGGCCGGGTGCCTCGAAGCTCTCCTCGAGCTCGCGCCCGAAGGCAACGGAGGAGGCGATGACGATGAGCGCGAGGACGGCCCAGGCGCCGATGGCGACCCAGGGCCGGGTGGCAGCAGACCGGCCGAGCCGGTAGAGGAGATTCGACATGCCTTCACGGTGGCCGGGCGGCGAGCGACGTACATCGGGCGCAGGAGTGGGGGAACCCTCGGCCGAAAGGACGAGGAGCGACTCATGCTTGTGCCCCGTACGACGCGCGTCAGCGGTCCCTAACCTGGAGACGTGCTAGCCGCCTTCATCCGCTCGATCCTCGCCGAGCCCCGTGCCCCGGACCCGCCGGGGCGGATGTGGTGGGACTGGGCCCTGGTCGGCGCCCTGCTGGTCACGGCCGCGGGCGAGGCGATCTTCCGCGCGCACGTACCGGCGCGGCCGTTGGCCACCGTGGTGGCCCTCCTGGTGATCCCGGTCCTGCTCTGGCGGCGCACTCATCCACTCCTGGCGACCGCGGTCGGCTTCGGCGGCGCCATGGTGCTGCACATCCCGATGATCCTCGACGACGTCGCCGAGGTCGGGCTCTTCTCCATGGCGGGCGTCCTGCTGCTGCCGTACGCCTTGTACCGCTGGGCCTCCGGCCCCGAGGCGCTGGTCGGCACGGCGATCGTCGCCGTCCCGGCCGGCCTGGGTCTCGCGACCAGCGGCACCCTCGGGGACGTGATCGGTGGCACCATCGTGCTGGTCGCGGCGTTCGCCCTCGGGGCCGCGATGCGCTACCGCGCGGTGGCACGCCAGCGCGAGGTGCAGCAGGTCCGGGCGCTCGAGCGCGGCGAGCTCGCCCGCGAGCTGCACGACACCGTCGCCCACCACGTGTCGGCCATCGCGATCCAGGCCCAGGCGGGGCGGGCGGTGGCGGCCACCGACCCCGCCTTGGCGGTCGAGGCGCTGGCAGTGATCGAGGCGGAGGCGTCCCGGACCTTATACGAGATGCGCACCATGGTCCGGGTGCTCCGCGACGGCGAGGCGGCCGACTACGCACCGCAGCGGGGCATCAGCGACCTGGACGAGCTGAGCCGGATGAGCCCCGTGGTGCAGGTGGACCGCGGCGGCGACCTCGCCGGCCTGCCGCAACCGGTGGAGACGGCGATCTACCGGATCTGTCAGGAGTCGGTCACCAACGCGATCCGGCACTCGCTGAATGCCACGGCGGTCACCGTGGGGGTCACCGGCGACGACGGCGTCGTACGGTTGCGTGTGCACGACGACGGGGAGCCAACCCGGCCCGCGACCACCGGGGGCTACGGCCTGCTCGGCATGGCAGAACGAGCCAAGCTGCTCGGCGGCGCCTGTCAGGCCGGCCCGGACCCGGTCGGCGGCTGGACCGTCGAGGCGACTCTCCCCCGGGAGGTGCCCCAGTGACCAGCCGAGGGACCATCCGGGTGGTGGTCGCCGACGACCAGCTCCTGGTCCGCACCGGGCTCACCATGATCCTCAACGCGCAGCCCGGGATCGAGGTCGTCGGCGAGGCAACGGACGGTCACGAGGCGGTGGCCGTGGCCCGCGAGCTGCGTCCCGACGTCTGCCTCTTCGACATCCGGATGCCCGGCATCGACGGCGTCGAGGCCACCCGCCAGCTCGCCGGCCCCGGCGTCGAGAACCCCTTGGCCATCGTGGTCATCACGACCTTCGATCTCGACGAGTACGTCCACGGCGCCCTCAAGGCCGGCGCCCGAGGCTTCCTCCTCAAGGACGCCGGGCCCGAGCTGCTGGTCCAGGCGATCCAGGCGGCCGCGAACGGCGACGCGCTCATCTCTCCCGACATCACCCGCCGCCTGCTCACCACGTTGGCCGGCCTGGAGCGAGCGTCCCCGCCGACCCAGCCGATCGAACCGCTGACCGAGCGCGAGGAGGAGGTGCTCCTCACCGTCGCCCGCGGCCGCACCAACGCCGAGATCGCCGACGAGCTGCACATCACCTTGAGCACGGTGAAGACCCATGTCGGCGCGCTGATGAACAAGCTCGGCGCCCGCAACCGCGTCGAGGTCGCGATGTGGGCGTACGAGACCGGGCGCGTCCAGGGATAGGGCCGACTGAGCCCCGGCGTCGAGACCCTCGCGGTGATGGTCCCCGCCGAGAAGAAGGCGGCTGTCGTGCTCGTCAACGGCGGCAGTGGATTCGGCTTTGGAGCGACGAGCCGCCTTCGCGTCGGCATCGTCGACAGGGCGCTCGGCCACGACGAGGACCTCGGCGGGGGCGTGTGGTCCCGCAAGGCCCTCGTGAGGGGTCGTCGTGGTGCGTGGGTTCGACCGGCTGGTAGTGAGAGACGGTCTGCGTCCGCCACCGGGTTGACCCTGGTCGATCCCAGGGTCTGCCCCGTGGTGCGGGCGCCATGCCACCGGGACCGTGGAGGCATGACTCAGAACTCCACCGCCACCACCACCAGCGCGACCCCGGCTCAGCCGCGGCGTCGCCACCTCGTCAGCGGTAGCGCGCTCGTCGCCGGTGCCGCCTTCTTCCTGCCCTCGGGACTGCTGCACCCGGAGCCGGGACCAGGGACCGGGCTGCAGCAGATCCACATGATGGTCACCGACTCCACCTGGATCCCGTCCGCGGTCCTGGGGCTCGCCGCGTTCGTCTGCTTCGCCGTCGCGTTCGCTCGGCTCTCGCGCACGGCGGGCCGTCTCGCCCGGGCGCTCCGGTGTAGCGCCCTCATCTCCGCGGCCGTCGCCGTCGGTCAGCTGGTCTACCTGTTCGGCGAGGTCGGGGCGGAGCCCCTGGCGCGTGACGAGAGCAACTGGTTCTCGTCGGTCATGTTCGTCACCCACCTGTTCGTCCACCCGCTGTGGGGCCTCGCGATCGCGTGCATCGCGGTGGCAGGCGGGCTCAGCCGCCGGCTCCTCGGCCGGGTGGGTCTCATGGTCGGCCTGGTGGGCGGTCTCAGCTGGTCGGTGTCGATGGCGACGGCGCCCTACCTCGACGTCGACGACCTCCTGCTCCCGGTCGCGGGCACGCTCCTGACGGGGTGGACGCTGGCTCTGGGCGTGGTGCTCCTGCGCCGCGGACGTTGACGCGTCACCCGCTGCGGGCACCGGCGCGGTCGTGGAAGCATCCAGCCATGACGCGGACCAGCCGGTGGGCCTGGCCCACGGCGGCCTCCGTGACAGTCGTCGTGGCGCTCGGCTTCCTGTGCGGCGTACACCTGGGCAACCTCCACAACGGCCTGCTCGGCTTCTCGTTCGCGTTGGTCGGCGCCTTCGTGGTCGGCCACCACCCCGACCCGGCCTCGCCCGGTCACCGGGAGGGCCGGCTGTTCCTCCTCAGTGGCGCGGCGTCGGGTGCGATGTTCACGTGCCGCCAGGTGGGCTACCAGCCCGACGTTCCCGGTGCCGAGTGGATCGCATGGTTCGGGGTGTGGCCGCTGCCGCTGGTCATGGTGCTGGTGGGGCTGACGATCATGTCGTTCCCCTCAGGCCGGCTGCCTGGCCCGTGGTGGCAGCGGCTCGTCATTGCGGCGACCGCGGTCGCGGTCGTCCTGTCGGCGATGTCCGCGCTCTGGCCGGTCGAGTACGGCCGCACGGCGCTGCTGGTCGACCATCCCCTCGCCGTGCCCGGCGGCGAGGCCCTGCAGGGCTTCTTCACCGTCACGAGCAACGTCGCCTACTTCGGCCTCCAGCTGATGTTCGCCGCGTGCTTGGTCTCCCGGATGGTGCGTGCGGACGCCGCGCAGAGTCGGCAGCTGTGGTGGTTCGTCGGCGCCGGGGCCCTAAGCGTCGTGGTCATGGTGCTCAGTATCGCGGTCTGGAACACACCCATCGGTGGTCTGCTCTTCATCCCGCTCCTGCCGCTGGCGGCCGGGATCGCCATGGTCGAGTCGTCGTACGAGGCGCTGCTGACCGACCTCCGTGCCTCGGCGCGGCGCATCGTCACGGCGGGGGACGACGCTCGCCGCCGGCTGGAGCGCGACCTGCACGACGGAGCCCAGCAGCGTCTGGTGACGCTGGGGATGGACCTGGGGTCGCTGGTCGAGCTGGCCGAGGCGTCGGGCGACGAGGACCTGACCCGGGCGGCACGCCGGGCCCGGGTGGAGCTGCTAGACGCGACCGCAGAGCTGCGCGAGCTCGCGCAGGGCATCCACCCGACGATCCTGACCGACCGGGGCCTGGTCCCGGCCGTCGAGCGCTTGGCCGACCGGTCCCCGATCCCGGTCTCCGTCAGGGCCCGGCTGCCCGACCGACTTGCCGCCGATGTGGAGGAGGCGGCGTACTACGTGGTGGCCGAGGCGCTGACCAACGCCTCGAAGCACTCAGAGGCGACCTCCGTGGGTGTCGAGCTCTCGTCGGCTGAGGGCGGGGTCACGGTCCGGGTGTCCGACGACGGCCGCGGGGGTGCGGACCCGTCCGGGCTGGGACTCGTCGGGTTGGCCGACCGGATGCTGATGCTCGGCGGCTCCCTCCGGGTCGACAGCGGGCCGAGAGGCACGACGGTGTGGGCGGAGCTGCCGTGCGCGTGATCGTGGCCGACGACGCCCTGCTCTTTCGCGAGGGCCTCACCCGGGTCCTCGCGTCGATCGGGTTCGAGGTCCTCGGCGTCGCCGACGACGTCGCGGGGAGCCTGCGCCTGGTGGGCAACGATCCCCCCGATGTCGCGATCCTCGACCTCCGCATGCCCCCCGGCCACGGCACCGAGGGGATTGAGGCCGCGCAGCAGATCCGGGAGCGGTGGCCGTCGGTGGGCCTGCTGCTGCTGTCCCAGTACGTCGAGGCGCACTACGCGCTGCAGCTGATGACCGAGTTCGAGGGCGCCGTCGGGTACCTCCTCAAGGACCGGGTCGCCGACCTCGAGACGTTCGCCCACGACGTACGCCGGGTGGCAGGCGGCGCGACTGTGATCGACCCCGAGCTGGTGGCCCAGCTGGTCGCCCGCCGCCGGGAGAGGGACCCCCTGGAGTCCCTGAGCAAGCGCGAGCGGGACGTCCTGAGCCTGATGGCACAGGGCAGGTCGAACACCGCGCTTGCTGACGAGCTTCACCTGTCGCCCAAGACGGTCGAGTCCTACGTCACGAGCATCTTCGTCAAGCTCGGCCTCGCGCCGGACACCCGCGAGCACCGACGGGTGCTGGCGGTGCTGACGTTCCTGCGGGCATAGGTAGGCCGACGGAGTGCCCGCGGCGACGACCGGCCGGACCCTCATCGGTTGCGGTTAGACGGTCGGCGGCAGGGGCGTCTCTGCCTCGGTCTCCGTCTCGGACACGGTCCCGCCGAAGTACATCTGGGCGAGGTCGGGGTCGGCGAGCACCGCGGCGGCGTCCCGCTCGGTGACGACCTTGCCGCTCTCCATCACGATGCCGTGGGTGGCCATCCGCATCCCGAACCGCACATTCTGCTCCACCAGCAGGATCGTCTTGCCGCTCTCCCTGAGCACCATCACCGAGTCGTAGAGCACCTGCAGCGCCTTGGGGTCCAGCCCCAAGGAGGGTTCGTCGAGGAGCAGCAGCACCGGGTCGAGCATCAGGGAACGGGCGAACTCCACCATCCGGCGCTGCCCTCCCGAGAGGTTCCCGGCACTCTCCGCGGCGCGATCGGCGACGATCGGGAAGAGCGCGGCGACCTCGTCGTAGCGCTGCTTCACGAGCGCCTTGTCCCGCCGGATGATGTAGGCGCCGAGCAACACGTTCTCGCGCACTGTCATCGACGGGAAGAGCGCGTTGGACTGTGGCACCTGGGAGACCCCCTGGCCGAGGATCGATGCGGCGGAGTCCTGGTCGATCCGCTTGCCGCGCAGGTGGACCTGGCCGAGCCGGGGTGTGAGCAGGCCGCTGACGGTCTTGAGCACGGTCGACTTGCCCGCCCCGTTGGGTCCGACGATGCACGCCACCGAGCCGGCCGGGACCGTGATGTCGACACCCTGGAGGACGTCGCCACCGCCGTAGCCGGCGACCACACCCTCCATCCGCAGCATCGGCGCCTCAGCGTCGGTCACCGGTCGGCTCCCTTCTCCTCGAGCAGGAAGTCGTCGCCCAGGTAGGCGTCGATCACCGCCGGGTCGCGCTGGATCTCGTCCGGGGTCCCGGACGCCATGGTGCGGCCGCGACCGAGCACGTGGACGGGGTCGCACAGGCCGAGGACGAAGGGCATGTTGTGTTCGACGATGAGGAATGTCTTCCCGTAGGAGTTCAGCTCCCGGATCATCTCTCCCATCCGGTCGATCAGAACCGGGTTGATGCCACCCGCGGGCTCGTCGAGCAGGATCAGTCGCGGGTCGAGCATCAGGATCTGCGCGAGCTCGACCAGCTTCTGCTGACCGTAGGACAACGCGTGCGCCCGCTGGTCGCGGAAGGCGCGCATCCCGACGAAGTCGAGCAGCTCCTCGGCCGTCCGCGCCTCCTTCCCGCTCACGGCGATCCGGCCGAGGCCGCTGACGGAGAACGAGCGCTGGACCGCGACGACGTTCTCCAGCACGGTCATCTCGCGGAACAGCCGGGTGATCTGGAACGTCCGGCCGAGACCGCGGTGGGCGCGGCTCCACGAGGACATCCCGTCGATCCGGGTGCCGTCGAGCCAGATCTCGCCGGACTCTGCGCGGATCGTGTCGTCGATCAGGTTGAAGATCGTGGTCTTGCCGGAGCCATTGGGTCCGATCAGACCGGTGATCGAGCCCTCGGGTACGGCGAACGAGGCACCATCCACGGCCTTGACCCCACCGAAGTGCCGAGTGAGGTCCTTGACCTCCAGCAGTGGCCGGTCCGGCAGCTCCGCGCGGTCGACCAGGTGCATCCGGTCGGTGAGCGAGGCGAGGCTGCCGCCCGTGCCGATCCGCGCACCGACGAGGCCCGCCTTGCCACGGGTTCGCAACCACTCCAGGCCCTGCTCGATGGCTGGCAGGATTCCCTTCGGCAGGAAGATCACGACCGCGACGAGTAGCCCGCCGAAGAGGAACAACCGGGCGTTGCCCCCGCCCCACTCGTTGTTGGCGGTCTCATTGAGGTACTCCACGAGGAAGGCTCCCACCACCGGACCCCACAACGTGGCCTTGCCGCCGATCAGCATCGACAGCACCAGCTGGACGCTCAGCAGGATGCTGAACATGCCGCGCGGGTCGATGAACGTCAGGTAGTAGCCGTAGACGGCTCCGGCCATGCCCACGAAGATCGCGCTGGCCATGAACGCGATGATCTTCTCGGTGGGCAGGTTGATCCCGATCGTGGCGGCCTTGCTCTCGTCCTCGCGGATGGCGATCAGTCCCATCCCGAGCTTGGACCGTCGGATCCACCAGGCCATCAGCATCTGGAGGGCGAGGATCGCCACCAGGGCGTAGTAGAAGGGCAGGTTCCCGAGATCCGGATCCCAATCGGGCAGAGGGAGGGTGAGACCGGACGTGCCGTTCGTGAGCGAGGCCCAGTTGACCGCGATCACCTGCACCAGGAAGAGGAAGGCCACCGTGATGATCACGAACGCGGGTCCGCTGGACCGGAGCGACACCAGGCCGAGCACGAGGGCCACCAGCGCCGTGACGACGCCGGCGACCGGCACCCACAGCCACGGGCTCGACTCCGGCATCCGGGTCGCGATCACGCCGATGGTGTAGCCGCCGAGGCCGATGAAGGCGCCCTGGCCCAGCGAGATGTAGCCCGCGTAGCCGGAGATGATGCTGAGCCCGCTCGCGCCGACGGCGAACACCAGCGAGAGGATGATCATGTTCTGGTAGTAGAGGTCGTCGCTGGCCAGGGGGAACACGACCAGCGCGACGACGGCGGCGAGCGCGACCGCCCGACCGGTCCATCGCACCAGGTCCGGGCCGCCCCTCGGTCGCTCCTCGGCGTCGCCGGCCACGCCTGTGGCCGGGGAGGTGGGGGTCGTCATGTCGCGACGGCGTCCTCTCGGAGTCGGGTGCCCATAAGGCCCTGCGGGCGGACGAGCAGGACGGCGAAGACGACCGCGTAGGGAACGGCCGTCGCCCAGGCCGGCGACCAGTACGCCGACGTGAAGGTCTCGGCGAGGCCGAACAGCACGGCTCCGAGCACCGCGCCGTTGAGGCTGCCGAGCCCGCCGAGCACGACGATGGCAAGCAGCCGGGCGATCCACTGGTAGTGGGACCCGGGGACGAACGGGTACAGGATCCCGGTGATCGCCCCGGCCGCGCCCGCGGCGGCGATGCCGAGGGCGAACACCAGGGCGGCCACGGACGCCACCTTGATGCCCACCAGCTCGGCGGACGACGGGTTGCTGGCGGCCGCGCGGATCGCGCGGCCCAGCCAGGACTTGCTCAGCACCAGCCACAGCAGCACCAGCACCAGCACCGCGACCAGGCCGCCGTACACCTGCGCCTTGGGCAGGAACAGCCCGGCGAAGGTGAACGACTCGTCGCCGTACGACGGCCTGATCGCGGTCGAGTTGTTGCCCCAGATCTCGCCCATCGCCCCTTCGAGCACGAGCGCGAGCCCGAACGTCAGGAGCACCGTGGACGCCATCGGTGCCGTCCGGATCGGCGAGACCACCACCTTGTAGGTGACCCAGCCGAGTCCGAACACGATCGGCGTCGTGATCACGATCGCGAGCAGCGGATCGATCCCCACGGTGTCCCACAGCCAGTAGGTGATGAAGGCGGCCACGATCACGAACGCGCCGTGAGCGATGTTGATCACCTTCATGACCCCGAAGATCAGGGTCAACCCACTCGCCGCCAGGGCATAGACGCCGCCCAGCAGCAGGCCGAGGGCGATGGTCTGGAGCAACTGGGTCATCAGCCGGCGCGCTCCGGCTCCCACTCGCGCTTGACCTCGGCGGTGGCTGCCTCCTCAGGAAGGACGATCTCCGGCGAACCGTTCTGCCACTGTCCGATCAGGAACTCACCTTGCGGAGCACCGGTCTCGTCCCACGAGAGCGGGCCGAGGATGGTCTCCACCTCGTTCTCGTGGAGCCAGTCGGCGAGCGCCTGCTGGTCGTCGATGCTGCCCACGGCCTCCACCGCTGCCTGGAGCACCTCGCCTGCGGCGAACGCGTCGGCAGCGTCCTCGGGCACCTCGCCCTCACCGAACATCTCCCCGTACTTGGCCACGAACTCGGCGTTGCCAGGCGTGTCGGCGTCGGGCGAGTGGCTCACGGCGTAGAACACGCCCTCGGTGTTCTCCTCGCCGATGCCGTCGGTGAACTGGCTCCCGAACGAAGGCGCGTTGGTCTGGAAGAACATGTCGGGCGTGAAGTCGGCCTTGAGCATCGAGCGGGTCATGCCGATGCCGTCCTCGAACTGTGCCCCGTGGACCACCAGGTCGGGGTCGGCGTTCTTCATGGCACTCACGATGGTGTCGAAGTTCTTGGTGTCGATGGCGTAGGTCTCCTCGTACACCGTCTCGACCCCGGCCTCCTCGAGCATGGCACGGATGCCGGCCACGTTCGGAGCCGCGAACGGGTCATCGAGCGTCGGGTACGCCGCCGTCGCGGGCTTCTCCCCCTCGGGGAGCTCCGCGACCCACTCGGCGAACACCTTGCCCTGCTTGTCGGCGGTGGCCTGCTGCGCGAAGAAGAGGTACTCGAACCCGCGGTTGAACATGTCGGGCGAACCGCCCGCCGGCTCGACGTACACCATCTGGTTGCGCTCGGCCACCGCGGACGCCGGGAGGTTCAGCAGCGAGGAGAAGGTCCCGAGAAGGAGGTCGACCTCGTCCTGGCTGATGAGTGCGTTGTAGTCGCTCACGATGGTGTTCTGGTTGGACGCGTCGTCCTTGACGATCAGCTCGACATCTCTGCCGAGGAGCCCACCCTCCGCGTTCACCATCTCGCGCCACACCTCGTAGCCCTGCTCGGCGGCCTGACCGGGCTGGGAGAACTCGCCCGTCAGCGGGAGCGAGGTGCCGATCACGATCGGGTCGTCGCCCGCGTCGCCCTCGCCCTCGTCGCTCCCGCAGGCGGCCAGTCCGACCGCCAGCACCCCGGTCAGGGCCGCGGCCACGAGGCCTCGGCGTCGGGAATTCTGCGCCATGCTTCCTCCTCAGTGATTCCGCAATCGATTGCGGCACCGTCAGTGTTGTGAAGGACGCCACACGGTGTCAAGGGATAGCCGGGCATTTCCTGCCCCGTGGCGCGGTTTCTACCCGGTTCCGCGACTGCGGAGAGCTTCCCGAGTTTCGGTCTGGCGTTCCCTGACACGGCCGGACTCTTGCAATCGGTTGTTGCCCCTGCCACCCTGGCCCGCAACCGAAGGGAGCTACCCATGACCGATCCGGGAGTGGACTTGCCCGACCACGCGGAGGTCGTGGTCGTCGGCGCCGGACACAACTCCCTCGTCGCCGCGGCCTACCTCGCCAGGGCGGGCCTCGAGGTGCTCGTCCTCGAGGCGGCCGCCACCATCGGCGGGAACACCCGCACGGAGCAGCTCACGCTGCCCGGCTACGCGCACGACTCCTGCAGCAGCGCGCACGTGCTCATCCAGAACAACCCCCTCGTGCGCGACGACGAGCTCGGCCTGCTCGCCGACCAGGGGCTGCGCTACCTCACGACCGACCCCGCAGTCGTGATGCCGCAACCCGACGGCGATGTGCTCGTCATGCGGCCCGACCTCGAGGCCACCTCGGCCGAGCTCGCCCGCTGGTCGAGCCGCGACGCCCGCGCGTTCGAGGCGATGGTGGGGGCGTGGAAGGGTGGGCTGGCGGCCGCCCACGCCCGCTGGAGCTCCGGGCTCCCTCAGCAAGGGGACGCCGCCACGGGCGAGTACGTCGCGCTCCGCGCCCGCAGCGCCTGGGACGTCGTCCACGAGACCTTCGAGCACCCGGTGGTGCGGTCGTTCGTGCTGTGGCTCGCGATGGCGACGGTCCAGGACCCGCGCCGCGGCGGCACCGGCTTCCTGCCCTCGTCACTTGCGGTCGGGCGGCTCGACTTCGGCTGGAGCACCCCGGTCGGCGGCAGCCAGGCGCTGCCCGAGGCGCTGGTCCGGGTGCTCCAGGCCCACGGGGGCCAGGTCGCCTGCGCATCACCGGTCAGCGGCTACGTCACCGACGGCGGACGGGTCACCGGCGTCCGGGTGGGCGAGCGGACGGTGACCGCATCGCGGGCCGTGGTCGCCGGCGGCCACCTGGCGCAGGTGGCCGATCAGATCGTCGGCGGCGCGCCCCCGCCCGACCTGCTGGCGGCGCGCGACGCCTGGCGGCCCGGGCTCAGCGTGCTCGCCGTCCACGCCGCGCTCAGCGGCGACCTCGCCTTCGGCGACGCGGGCATCGCGAGTGCCGCGGCCGGGCTCGGGACCACCGACGGCATGGCGCGCCACCTCGACCGCTGCGCGGCCGGGGAGGTCGACGTCGACGACCCGTGGTTGCTCGTGGTCAACCAGACCGTCGTCGACCCGAGCCGGGTCGAGGGGTCGGGCGGTACCTTCAAGATCCTCACCATGGCCCCGTGGCGGCGAGCCGACGGCCGCGACTGGGCCGACACCAAGGAGGCGTACGGCGCGCGGCTGATCGAGCTGGTGTCGAGGCGGGCCCGCGGGCTGGGGTCGGCCGAGATCCTCGCGCTGCGTACCGAGTCGCCCGTCGACGTCGCCGCCCACAACCCGCAGAACGTGGGCGGCTCGTGCCACGGCGGCGAGTTCCTGCTCGACGGCGAGGTGGTCCCGGGGTGGCCGCGGTACGACACCGACCTCGGCGGCCTGTTCCTCACCGGCTCGACGACCCATCCCGGCGGGTCGGTGTCGGGCCGGCCCGGCCGCAACGCGGCGAGGACTGTGCTCACCGCGCTGGGCCGCGACCCGCTCGAGGTGATGGGACCCGGCTGACCGGTACCCGCGTCAGCGGGCGAGCAGCGCCGCGAGTGCCTCCTCCGTCTGCCGGACCACCCGCGCCGGGTCGACGTCGACCAGCCGGCCGCCGCGCTTGCGGATCGTCCCGTCCACGATCACGGTGTCGATGTTCTCCGCGCCCGTGGCGAGCGCCAGCGTGTTCGGCACGTCGGTGACCGGTGCCGTCGCCACGTCGTGCTGTCGCACCAGGATCAGGTCGGCCCGCTTGCCCGGGGTCAGCGAACCCGTCACCTCGCCGAGACCGAGGCTGCGGGCCGCGTCGATGGTGGCCATCTCGAGCACCCGACGAGTGCCGACGACGAGCTCCTGCTCCGCGATGCCGCGGTAGAGGCCGGTCGTCAGCCTCAGCACCGACCACAGGTCGGCCGAACCGACCAGCGACATGGTGTCGACCGAGAGGGTCAGCAGCATCCCGCTCTGCTCCATCGTCGGCACCGGCGTGACGCCGTACCCGATCAGGAGCTCGGACCACGGGCTGATGCTCACCGACGCCCCGCTCTCACGGACAGCGGCCCGCTCGGCCTCCGTCGTGTAGAGCGCGTGGATGAGCTGGGTGTCGGGTCCCAGCATGCCCTGCTCGCCGAGCTGCCGGATCATCCCGATCGCGCCGTGGGCGCGGGTCGAGTTGGCGTGGTAGCTCACCGGGATCCCGAGCTCCTGCGCGGCGTCGTACTCCGGCCGGAAGACGGCTTCGGCCACCAGTCCCGGCGGGCGGCCGGCCAGGCCGAGGTGCATGAGCGGCAGCCGCCCCGCGTCGAACCACTCGCGCTGCACGCGAGCGATGTCGTCGAGGTCGATCACGGACGTGCCCGGGTAGCCCTGCGGGGTGCCGTAGGAGAAGCGGCCCCGCAGCCCGATCTCGCGGTGGGCTGCAAGGTTGGCGTCGGCGTGCGCGGGCGAGCGCAGGTTGTGCGACCAGTCGTGCACGGTCGTGATGCCGGTGTTGAGGGCGTCCACCAGCGCGAGACGGGAGCCGTGGTAGAGGTCGGACGGCAGGCAGCGCACGCCGTTGGCGACGTTGAGCGCGAAGTACGCCGTCTCCGGTGACGAGCTCGACATCGCCCGGTACAACGTGGTCCACAGGTGCCAGTGGGTGTCGATCAGGCCGGGCATCGCGATCATGCCGCGACCGTCGATCTTCGGGCCACGCGCCGTCAGCCCCTGTCCGACCGCGACGATCCGACCGTCGCGGACGTGGATGTCGCCGTCCTCGACGTCACCGACCTCAGGGTCCATCGACACGACGTGCGCGCCCGTCACGACGTACTCCCGGTGGCGCGGCGTGCCGCGACCCGGAGCGGCCGAGGCGGACGCGGTGGCCGTGGCCATCCCGGTCGCCAGCGTTCCAGCGGCGGCAGCGCTGCCCAGGACGGATCTCCTGCTCATCTCCATCAGTGTCCCTCCACGAGACCTCGGTGGCGCCCTGCGGGCGCCGGCGTCAGGCGAGCAGCCGCACGGGGCGCTCCAACAGGGCGGTCAGCTCGGCCAGCCAGCGGGCGGCGACCACGCCGTCGACGGGCCGGTGGTCGACCGACAGGGTCAGTGACATCACAGAGCCGGCCACCACGGCGCCCCCCTCGACGACCGGGGCGTCGCGCACCGCGCCGACGGCGAGGATCGCGGCGTGCGGCGGGTTGATGATCGCCGCGAACTCCTCCACGCCGAGCATGCCGAGGTTCGTCACCGTGATGGAGCCGCCCTCCACCTCCTCCTGGCGGAGCCGGCCCCCGCGGGCCCGCTCCGCGAGGTCACGGGTGGCCGCGGCGACGGACGTGACCGACCGGCCGCCCACGTCGCGCACCACCGGCGTCACCAGCCCGCGGTCGGTGGCGACCGCGACGGCGACGTCGGCACGGTGCCAGCGCCGGACGGCGTCGTCGGTCCAGGTGACGTTGAGGTCGGGCACCCGCTGGTGGGCGATCGCGACCGCCTTCACCACGAGATCGTTGACCGACACCTTGGGTCCGGCCTCGGCGGCGAGCGACTCGTTGAGCTCCGTCCGCAGCACGAGCAGCCGCTCCACCCGGACCGTTGCCCGGACGTAGAAGTGGGGCGCCTGCTGTTTGCTCTCGACCAGGCGTGCGGCCACGGCGCGTCGGAGCCGGGAATGGGGGACGTCCTCGAAGGGGGTGTCGTGGCTCGGGGCCGGCGGGTCGGCCCGCACCTCGACGCCGGTCGGCGTCGCCGGGGTCCGGGACGCGAGTGCACCCTCGACGTCCCGACGGAGCACCCGCTGCCGGGGTCCGGTGCCGGGGATGTCCTCGATCCGGAGGCCGGCGTCGCGGGCCATCCGTCGGGCGAGCGGGCTCGCGAAGACCCGGCCGTTCGACTCGCCGGTGGTGGGCGTGGTGACCGGCCCGGGCTCGGGCACGGGGGATCCCGAGCCCGGGTCGGTGTCAGGGACGACGCGGCGGACGGGGACCACCGCGGAGGACTCCTCGGTCACGCCGAGCTCGCTCAGCAGCGCGGCGAGGTCGTTGACCTGCTCGCCGACGGCACCGAGCACCGCGATCGGGGCGCCGACCTCGACCTGCGAGCCCGGCGCGACGAGGGTCTTGAGCACCACGCCGGCGGCGTCCGCCTCGACGTCGACCAGTGCCTTGTCGGTCTCGACCGTGGCCAGCGCGTCAGCTGCGCCGAACTCCGCCGACTCGGCGACGAGCCACTCCGCGAGGACGGCCTCGGTCGCGTTGGCCGAGACACCGGGCATCCGCAGCACGCGCGCCACGTCAGTACCTCGCGATCTCGGTGAGCTCGGCGATGACCTCGTCCTTCTGGGCGATGGCCGCGCGCTCCAGCACCTTGCTGATGCTGGGCGATGCCTCCGACCCGGTGACCCGGCGGACCGGGGCGTCGAGGAGGTCGAAGAAGCGCCGGTGGATCTCGTCGGCGAGCCAGCCGCCGTACGACGTCCCGACCGCGCCCTGCTCGGCGATCAGCACCTGGTTGGTCTTAGTGAGGCTGGCCTCGATCGTGTCCCAGTCGATGCTGGCGCGATCGAGCCAGCGCAGGTCGATCACCTCGGCGTCGACCTGTCCGAACTCCTCCACCGCCTCGAGCACGAACGGCACCATCCCGAGGTAGCTGAGGACGGTGACGTCGGTGCCCTCGCGGCGGATCGCGGCCTTGCCGACGGGCAAGCAGTAGTCGAGGTCGTCGACCGGGCCGGGGCCGGTGGCGTTGTAGAGGTCGACGTGCTCGAGCACGAGGACGGGGTCCTGGCAGCGCAGCGCGGTGTTCATCAGGCCGACGTAGTCGTACGGCGTGGTGGGCGCGACGATCCGCCAGCCGGCCGAGGTCGCGAAGATCCCGGCCGGGTCCATCGAGTGCTGCGAGCCGTAGCCGGTGCCCATCGCGACCTTGCTGCGCAGCACGAGCGGCACGGCGCCCTCCCCGCCGTACATGTGGCGGGCGCGGGCGATCTGGTTGAAGAGCTGGTCGGCCGCGACCCACATGAAGTCGGCATACATGAACTCCACGACGGGCGTGAAGCGGCCGTCGAGGGCGATGCCGCAGGCGAGGCCCGTGAAGGCGTTCTCGCTGATGGGGGTGCCGAGCACCCGGTCGGGGAAACGCTCGCTCAGACCACGGGTGGCGCCGTTGGTGCCGCCGTTGAGCCGGTGGACGTCCTCACCCATCACGACGACGCCGGGGTCGGTCTCCATCCGGCGGCCGAGCACGGCGGCGATCGACTCGACCAGCTTCATGTCCTGCACGGGGACGGCGTGGCCCTCAGCCGCGACGACCGGGGCGTCGTCGAGCTCGGACAGGTCGCCGCGGACCCCGACGTCGACCCAGGCCGGCTCCGGCCACTCGTCGGCGCGGATCTGGCGCTGGCCGGGCTTGCCGTCGGGCACCGGCTCGAGCAGGGTCGCGCCGATCTCGTCCAGGACCGACTTGGCCTGCGTCAGCGCCTGCTGGGCCTCGCCCTCCTGGAGCAGGCCGAGCCGCTCGAGCTGTGCGGCAGTGATCGTGAGCGGGTCTCGCTGCCGCCAGGCCTTCTCCTCCTCCTTGTCGCGGTAACCGAAGGCGCTGCCGGCGAAGCCGCCGTTCTGGTGGAAGAAGCGGTAGGTGTCGACCTCGACGACGGTCGAACCGCGGCCGGCGCGCATGTGGGCGACCGCCTCCGACATCGCGAGGTGGACCGCGAGCGGGTCCTGGCCGTCGACCTTCCACGAGGCGAGGTTGAAGCCCATGCCGCGCGCGGAGAGCCGGGGCTCGGCGGTGGCCTCCTCGACCGAGGTCGAGACGGCGTACCGGTTGTTCTCGATGAAGAAGCAGACCGGGAGCGCCCAGGCCCCCGCCAGGTTCATGGTCTCCAGGGTCGACCCGATGTTGACCGCGCCGTCGCCGAAGTAGGTGACCGACACGGCGTCGGTGCCGGAGCGCTGGTGGGCGAACGCGAAGCCGGCGGCCTGCGGGACGCCGCCACCGACGATGGCGTTCGTTCCCATCGCGCCTGCCTCCTTCCACTGCAGATGCATCGAGCCGCCGCGGCCGTGGCTCCAGCCGCGGTCGAGGCCGGCGATCTCGGCGAGGGTGCGGAGCAGCACCTCCCGAACCTCGTCGGACGGCGGAGCGAGCGGATCCATGCCCTTGGGCTCGACGTGGTGGAGCGCCTTGGCGAGAAACTGGTGGTGGCCGCGGTGGGAGCCGTTGACCGAGTCGTCGCTGGTGAGGGCGAGCACCGATCCGACCGCACCGCCCTCCTGGCCGATGCTGGAGTGGGCGGGGCCGTGGATCAGTCCCGCCCCGGCGAGGTCGAGCACGAGCTGCTCGAAGGCCCGGATCCAGACCAGCTGGGCGTAGCACGTGCTCAGCAACGTCGGGTCCGCGGCGTCCCAGTCCTCGTCGGTGGCGACGACCTCGACCCACGGGGCGGCCGGCTCCAGCGAGCGGTGCTGCGGCATGGGATTCTCCTCCTTGGTGACGGTGGCCACTCTGGCACACGATTGGATCCAAAATCTAGGTCGCCGACCGTGGACACCGCTGCCTGAGCGTGGTTTCCTGGACAGGTTCCGCGTTTGGGATCCAGAGTCACGATTCGGGTTCAGATGTCAGAGAGGACGAAATGGGGCTGCCCGGACTGCGCCGGCTCGACCACGTCGGGTTCACCGTCCCCGACCTCGAGCAGGCCCACCGCTTCCTGGTCGACGTGCTCGGCTGCGAGTACCTCTACTCGCTCGGGCCGTTCTCGCACCCGGACGAGGACGACGACTGGATGACCACCCACCTGGCCGTCCACGCCGACGCGGTGATGGTCGAGAACCGTTGGTTCCGCTGCGGCGACCAAGCCGTCTTCGAGGTCTTCCACTACTCCTCCCCCGACCAGCGGGCGGCCATACCGCGCAACAGCGACGTCGGCGGACACCACGTCGCGCTGTACGTCGACGACCTCGAGGTGGCCGTCGCCCATCTCCTCGCAGCGGGCGTCGAGGTCTTCGACGGCCCGACCGCGAGCCGCGGTCCGGCCGAGGGAAACCGCTGGATCTACTTCCGAAGCCCGTGGGGCATGCAGTTCGAGCTGGTCTCCTACCCGGGCGGCAAGCGCTGGGATCGGGAGAACCCACGGCCATGAGCGAGCAGGTCCCCGACCCCATCGGCAGCACCCGTGTCGCGGCGTACCTCCGCGAGGCGATCCTCGGCGGTGAGCTGAAGCCGGGCGACCGGATCCGCCAGGAGGAGGTCGCCGAGCGGTTGGGCGCGAGCCGCCTGCCGGTGCGCGAGGCACTGCGGATGCTCGAGGCCGAGGGGCTGACCGAGCATGAGGCCCACAAGGGTGCGCGGGTGCCGCGGCTGTCGCCCCACGAGGTGGACGTGATCTACCGGATGCGCGAGCGGCTCGAGCCGCTGGCACTGTCCGAGAGCCTGCCGCAGCTGACCGAGGCCGACCACGAGCAGCTCGACGAGGTGCAGTGCCGGATCGAGGCGAACGACGACCTGGAGAAGTTCCTCGACCTCGACCGCGAGTTCCACATGCTCACCTACTCGGGCTGTCACATTGACCCGCTCATGTCGAACGTGACCCGGCTCTGGAACTCGACCCAGCACTACCGGCGCAGCTTCGTCCAGCTCGGCGGCCGCAGCCGGATGTGGGTCGTGAACACCGAGCATCGGCTGATCCTCGACGCGGTCGTCCGCCGCGACGCCGACGACGGCGAGCGGTTCCTCGGCGGTCACATCCGGCGTACCCGGATCGAGCTGGCGCACCACCCGGAGGTCATGGGATGACCGGGTTCGAGGTCAACGGACGGCGGGTCGAGGTCGGTGGCGACCCCGACACGCCGCTGCTGACCGTGCTGCGCGACGACCTCGGGCTGGTCGGCACCCGCTTCGGCTGCGGCCAGGGGGTGTGCGGTGCCTGCTCCGTGCGCCTCGACGGGACCGTGGTGCCGTCGTGCCAGACACCGGTGTGGCAGGCGGAGGATCGCTCGGTCACCACGGTCGAGGGGCTGTCGAGCGAGGGCCCGCACCCCGTGCAGCGCGCGATCCTCGACCGACAGGCGGCCCAGTGCGGCTTCTGCACGTCCGGGATCGTGGTCCGCGCGGCCGCCCTGCTCGAGGAGGAGCCGGACGCCGACGCCGCGCGCGTGGCCGAGGCACTGGACCGCCACCTGTGCCGCTGCGGCACCCACCGCCGGATCGTCGACGCGGTCCTCGCCGCCCGGACTGCGGCCCCATGACCGACCAACCGCCGCACCTCACTGCCAACCCGCGGCTGAGCCGCTGGGTCCAGGTGGTCGACGGACCGGACGGTGACCTCGTGGAGGTGCGGGTCGGCAAGGCGGAGCTGGGACAGGGCATCGCCACCGCGCTCGCCCAGCTCGCCGCCGACGCGCTCGGGCTCCCGCTCGACCGGATCCGGATGGTGGCCCCCCACACCGCGTTGGGGCCCGACCAGGGCCTGACCTCGGGCAGCCTGTCGGTGTTCCAGACCGGACCGGCGCTGGCCCACGTCGGAGGGGTCGTCCGGGCACTGGCCGGCCCGACCTCGCCCGTCGCCGAGTACGTCGCGCGGATCGCGGGCCTCGACGCCGACCTCGACCTCGCGGCTCAGACCCCGCTGGCACCGCTCCAGGCCAGGACAGTCGGCAGCAGCACGCCGCGGCTCGACCTGCCCGACAAGGTTCTCGGACGGCCGCGCTTCCTCGCCGACCTGCGACCGGACGGCCTGCTCCACGGCCGGGTGCTACGACCGCCGTCGGTGGCCGCCGCGCTGCGATCGGTCCCCATGGGCTGGAAGGCGCCGGGCGTCACGCTCGTGCGCGACGGCGCCTTCCTCGGCGTCGTCGGCGAGCGTGAGGCGGACGTCGACCGGGCGCTCGCGCAGCTCGCCCGCGATGCCGAGTGGGACGAGCAGGACCTCCTGCCCGACCCGGCCGAGCTGACCGGCTGGCTGCGCGACGGCACGCACGAGGACATCCCGGTCCTCGACGAGGCCGGCGCCCCCGGGCCGACCGACGAGGGGGTCGTCGAGGCGTCGTACTCGCGGCCGTTCCTGACCCACGGCTCGCTCGCGCCGAGCGCCGGGCTCGCCGAGTGGACCGACGCCGGCGTCCACGTCCGCTCCCACAGCCAGGGCGTCCACGGACTCCGTGGCGCGATCGCGACGACGCTCGGCCTCGACCCCGCGACGGTCGTGGTCGAGCACGTCGAGAACGCCGGCTGCTACGGCCACAACGCGGCGGACGACGCGGCCTTCGACGCGGTGCTGCTCGCGCGGGCCGTGCCCGGCCGGCCGGTGCTGGTGCGCTGGACCCGCCCCGACGAGCTCACGTGGGGGCCGTTGGCGTCGGCGATGAGCGCGACCGTGCGGGCGCGGCTCGACGGCGATCGGATCGCGGGCTGGTCCTACGACGTCTGGAGCCAGGGCCACACCGCGCGGCCCGGGTACGCCGGCTCCCCCGGCCTGCTCGCAGGCGCGGACCTCGCGACCCCGCTGGTGCTGCCGCCCCCGACCGACCCGCCGCTCGCCGGTGGTGGCGGCACGACCCGCAACGCGGTGCCGGCGTACGGCGTCGGGCCGAGGCACGTCGTCGGTCACCGCAAGACCGACTCACCCCTCCGCACCTCGGCGATGCGCGCGCTCGGAGCGCACCTCAACGTGTTCGCGATCGAGTCGTTCATGGACGAGCTCGCCACCGTCGCCGGTGTCGACCCGGTCGCCTTCCGGCTCGATCACCTCGCCGATCCGCGGGCGGTCCAGGTCGTCTGCGAGGCGGCGCGGCTCGCCGGCTGGGACGAGGAGCTGCCCGACGACACCGGCCGCGGCCTCGGCTACGCGCGCTACAAGGACCGCGGCACCTACTGCGCAGTGGTCGCCGACGTCACGATGACCAGCGAGGTGCGCGTGACCCGGCTGGTCGTGGTGGCCGACGTCGGGCGGGTGGTCAACCCGGACGGCGCGCGGAACCAGCTCGAGGGCGGAGCAACCCAGGCGACATCGTGGACCCTGAAGGAGCGGATGCCGTTCGACCGGCGCCGGCTGCTCGGGACCGACTGGGAGACCTACCCGGTGCTGCGGTTCTCGGAGGCGCCGGAGGTCACCGTCCACCTCGTCGACAGCAGCGCACCGTCGACCGGTGCCGGCGAGGCGGCCCAGGGCCCCACGTCCGCAGCCATCGCCAACGCCGTCCACCGCGCGCTCGGGGTGCGCGTCCGTGACCTCCCGCTCACCGCCGACGCGGTGGTGCGGGCCATCGAAGCGTCCGACCAATAGAAGGAGTCACCATGAAGCAGCCCCGCATCTCCTACGTCGCCTACGACGACATGGACGAGCGCATGCAGGCCGAGATGGACCGCGCGGCCGCGCACGGCACGCCACGACCGGAGACCAACGCCATCCGCGCGCACGTGCCGGCGGCGTTCTGGGCCTTCGCCGAACCGTGGGAGAAGATGTTCCGCAACGGCGTGTGCGACCACGCGATCAAGGAGCTGTGCCGGGTCTACATCTCCCGGACGGTCACCTGCGAGTTCTGCGGCAACCAGCGCTCCGAGCGCGGCGCCAACGAGGGGCTCGTCGAGGGCCAGTACGACGACCTGCTCAACTTCGAGTCTTCCGAGAAGTTCGACGACCGGCAGAAGGCGGCACTTGCCTACGCGCAGGCCATCGCCTGGAACGAGGACGACCGCGACGGCCTGTGGGAGCGGTTGCACGCGCACTTCTCCGAGGACGAGCTGGTCGAGCTCGGGTGCGTGATCGCGTTGACGTTCGGCCAGCAGAGCTGGATCCGGCTGCTCGACGTCGACCACCACCAGTACATGGCCGGCACCGCCGCCTCGATGGCGCCCGGGTTCGAGAACGCCGAGGCGCTCGCGGCCACGAAGGCCAAGGAGGACTACTGGGCCGCGGGCTCCACGCGGTGACCGAGCTGGCGGACTTCCGGATGGCGGAGACGCTCGACGGTCTGTACGCGCCGTACTCCCTGCGGCTGCCCGAGGGCGACGGCCCGCACCCCTACGTGCTGATCGCCTACGGCAACGGCGGCGGCGGGATGGCCTGGGTGGAGGACCGCGCCCACCGCTTCCGGCACGTGACCGACGTGCTGCTGGAGGCCGGCTACGCCTGCGGGTGGGCGCACTACCGCACCGAGGTCGAGCTCGGCTACCAGACCGGAGGCCCGCTGCGGACCACGGTGCGGCAGGGCATGGGGCTGATGAACCGGGCACCGCTGGAGTACGAGGACGAGGTCGCCGTGCTGCGCCACGTCGCCACCCACCCCGCGATCGACGGCGACCGGCTCTTCCACGTCGGCGTCAGCCACGCCGGCGAGATGCTCTTCAAGCTGCTGTCCCACTACCCCGGCCTGCTCCGCGCCGGCGTCGCTGCCGAGCCCGCCTCCCACGAGCTGCTCACGCTGCGGCTCGACGACGTCGACACCGTCACCACCACCGACGGGCTGCGCGACATCGAGAGCATGGAGATCCGCAGCACCGAGCGCGCCCGCGCCCGGATCACCGACCTCGACGAGGTGTCGAAACGGCTCGACGGCGTCGACATCCCGGTGCTGGTGCTCGGCCGCGACCAGGACGAGCTCCAGGGCATCTTCCGCCTCACCTACGAGCTGCTCGCCGAGAAGCGCGACGACGCTGAGTGGCGCTCGTGGTCGCACGACGTCCACGGCTACATCTACCCCGAGTCCGACGAGTCCGGCGTCCCTCAGGTCGACGACGTCCAGCGCGAGGCCCTCGCTGTCATCGTCGACTTCCTCGACCGCCACCGGTAGGTGGTCGCCCTCCGACCCGTTCGACACTGTGACCGGCTGTCGACACGTCCGGTCGTCGAGCGGCCTACGATCACCGGGTGAGCGAGGCCGCCGAGACCCCCGAGGACGCGCTCACGCGCACCGTCGGCGCGCGGATCCGGCAGGCCCGCGAGGCGCGCGGTACGACGCTGCGGGCGCTGGCCGCGCTGGTCGGGGTCTCCCCCGGAATGCTGTCGCAGATCGAGACCGGCCGGGCGCGGCCGTCGGTCGGCACCTTGTGGGCGCTGGTGAGCGAGCTCGGTCTCTCCATGGACGCGGTCTTCCCGGCCGAGGACGGTCCGGGACCCGGCACCGCCCCCGTCGTGCGACGGGCGGGTGCCCGCGAGGAGCTTGCCCTGTCGGGCGGGGTGACCTGGGAGCAGCTCGGCAGCCCGGTCGACGCCGGCGTGGTCTTCGCCCACGTGACCTACCTGCCCGGCGCCGACCCCGAGGAGCTGCCGCAGGCGCGGCACCGAGGGCGCGAGTACGGCTTCCTGCTCTCGGGCCGGCTTGCGGTCGAGGTGTCCGGCGAGACGATCGAGCTCGGGCCCGGAGACGCGATCAGCTTCGGTTCCGACGCCCCGCACCGCTTCCACGCAGTGGGCGAGGAACCTGCCCGAGCGGTCTGGTTCAACCGCGTCGGCTGAGATAGTCTCCCGGCATGTTTAATCAGATTGAACACGTTGGCTTCGTCGGCCTCGGTGCGATGGGCAGCGGGATCGCCCAGCGCCTGCGGGACGCCGGACACTCGCTGGTCGTCTGGAACCGGACCCGGTTCAAGGCCGACGACCTGCTCGCTGCCGGTGCCGGCTGGGCCGACACGCCTCGCGAGGTCGCGGAGCAGTGCCAGGTCGTCTTCACCATGCTGACGAACACCGCCGCCATCGAGGGTGCCGCGCGCGGTGACGACGGGCTGCTGGCCGGGCTCGGTGCCGGCCAGGTGTGGTCCGACCTCAGCACGATCTCGCCCGAGCGGAGCGTGGCACTGTCGGAGGAGGTCGCCGCAACCGGCGCCCGCTACCTCGACACTCCCGTCTCGGGGAGTCCAGCCACCCTGGCCGCCGGGCAGATGTCGGTGATGGTGGGCGGCGAGCGGGCGGCGTACGACCACGTCGAGTCGCTGCTCCACGCGATCGGGCCCAAGGTCACCTACATCGGCCCGAACGGGCACGCGATCCTCACCAAGATCGCGATCAACCTCTCGCTCGTCGTGTCGGTCACGGCGTTCGCCGAGGCGGTGACGCTGGTCGAGAAGGCGGGCGTCGACCGGGCCGCGGTCGTGGACGCGGCGCTCAAGAGCGTGATCGCCTCGCCGGTGATCGGCTACCGCGCGCCGCTGCTCGTCGACGACCACACCGTCTTCGCTGACGTCGAGCTCCAGCAGAAGGACCTGGTCCTCGCCCAGGAGCTCGGCCGCAAGGTCGGCGCGATGTTGCCGACCTGCTCGGCCACCAGCGAGATGCTGAGCGCCGCCCGCAGCAGCGAGCACGCCGACCGCGACTTCCTCATCAGCGTCGCCGACGTGTACCGCCGGGCCGCGGGGGTGGAGGTCGGATGACCACCAAGCCACCGTTCCGGACCACCGTCGACGACGTCCCCCTCGAGCAGGGCCTGCGCGAGGAGGAGGGCTGGGTCGACATGCAGGTGCAGTACCTCATCAACTCCGAGCGCGGCGGCTCCGACGACCTCACGGTCGGCCGCACCGTGCTGCCGCCCGGCGCGCGCCACGACCGGCACCTGCACACCGACGCCGACGAGTTCCTCGTGGTGATGTCGGGCCGCGGCGAGATCCACACCAACACCGGCCGCGAGCCCTCGCAGGCCGGCGACGTGATCTTCACGCCGCGCGGCAACTTCCACGGCTTCGTCAACACCGGCGACGAGGACGTGCTGCTGATCTGGGGCTGGAGCGGCGCCGGCTCCCTCGCCGCCGCGGGCTACGGGCTGCCCGACCCGGACGACGAGTTCGACGACCCCGCCTGATGTCCGCCCTCGACCCGCGGATCGCTGCCGGTACGGCGGCGATGCTGGCCACCCGCGCGGCCGCGCTCGCCGCCGGCGCCCGTCACCTCGGCTGGAAGCTCGCGTTCGGCGCCCCAGCGTCGATGGCCGCCTTCGGCACCGACCGACCCCTCGTCGGCTTCCTGACACGCGACCGCCTCCTCCCCTCCGGCGCGGCCGTCGACATCTCCACCTGGACGAGGCCCGTGCTCGAGGCCGAGATCGCCGCCCACCTCGGCTCCGATCCCGGCCCCACCCCCACCCCCGCCCAGGCCCTCGCCGCCGTCTCCGGCTGGTCGGTGGCCATCGAGCTCGCGGACGTCGACCACACCCCCACCGACCTCGAACGGGTCCTCGCCGGCAACGTCTTCCACCGTCACGTGCTCCTCGGCCCGGTGGTCACGACCCTCCCCGACGACCTCACCGTCTCGGTCGAGCGTGACGGCGAGACCGTGGTGGCCACATCGGACCCCTGGGCCCTCACCGGCGACCTCGGCACGATCCTCGCCAGCGCTGCGTCCACTCTCGCCGTCTGCGGAGCCTCGCTCTCCCCCGGCGAAGTCGTCATCGCCGGCTCCGTCGTTCTGCCGGTCGATCTCACCGGTGGGCAATGGCGCGTCGCTGCCGAACGGTGTGGTGAGGTTGCGGTTGAGATCTCGTCCTAGCCACGGTCACTCGCGGTGGCATGACGCACCCAGCCACCGCGCGGATCGCGGGTCGAGTCGGCCGTCCGGACTGCGGGGCGGCGGAGACCTGGGATCATGAGGTTCAGCCACGTCGTGCGGAGCCCAGGTACGCGAGACCAGGGATCGTCAGCCCCTCGGAGGTCTGGTACGGCGACAGTCTGGTGCGGACGGCTTCCCTGACTGCTGCCAGCTCGTCGGCGGGAAGGGCTTCCAGCCGCTTCTTGAGGGGCCCGGCCAGGTCGGTGCGCACCCGCCAGTAGTCGTCGAAGGACCGGTCGTGGGTGGGCAGGTCCACGGTCGTGGTGCGGACGTGTTCGAGGCCGGCGGCGGTGAGCGCTTCCGCGAGAGCCCCGTCGGTTCCCAGCGAGAACGGGCCGGGTGTTCCCAGGGGCGGAATCGGGGTACCGGTGTGCTCCGAGAGTGCGTCAGCGAGGACACCCAGCCAGGGGTTGCGCTCTGGGGGGCCCCACACGGCGACGGCGACACGGCCGCCAGGCCGCAGGGCGCGGGCGATCTCGCGGGTGGCGCGAAGCGGGTCGAGAGCGAACATGAGTCCTTCGCGGCAGACCACGATGTCGAAGCTGCTGTCGGCGACGTCGAGGCGTTCCATGTCCAGGACTCGCGCGTCGACGTGGGGCTCCTCGCCGCCTCGGACCCTGCTCGCTGCCCGGGCGGCTGCGATCGCGACCATCTGCGGGGCCACATCGGAGAGAACGACGCGTCCGCCGGGCGCGACGAGGTCGGAGATGGCCAAGCCCAACCCACCCGCGCCGCAGGCGAGCTCCAGCACCTCCTCGCCCGGCACTGGCGCAACGGCTTCGATCATCAGGCGCGTCATCGCAGTCGCTCGCAGCTCGACGGAGTCGGCGTGCTCGCCCCACGACTCGGCGACTGCGCCCCACAGCTGGTGGACGCGGCCGCGGATCTCGTCGGCATCGGGCGTGTGTTGGCTCGTGGTTGTCATCTCGACCTCCCGTCAAGGTCGTTACATGCCACATGTAACGAATACCTCTTAGAGTAGGGTCGTGGCCCCCGAAGTCAAGAGCACCAGAAACTACGACGCGCCCTTGCGTGCCCAGCAGACAGCGCATCGCCGTCAGGTCGTGGCCGAGGCGGCGAGGGGTCTCTTCGTTGAGCACGGCTATCCCGCCACCACGATGGAGGCGGTCGCGCAGCGCGCCCGGGTTTCGCTCAAGACCGTCTACAACGCGTTCGGGAGCAAGGCCAGCTTGCTGAGAGCGGTCTGGGACCTGTCCCTCAAGGGTGATCTCGACGAGGCTCCCGTCGCGGCGCGCGACTGGTACACCGCACTGTTGTCCGAGCCCGACCCACAGCGCCAGCTCGCCCTGGTGGCGGAGAACTCCCGGGTCGTCAAGTCGCGGATCGGGCCCCTGCTCAAGGTCATCCGGGAAGCGGCCCCGGTCGATGAGGACCTCGCCGCCCTGTGGGAGCTGATCCAGACCGACTTCTGGGCCAACCAGCGAGCGATCGTGGAAAGCCTGGCCGACATGGGAGCGCTCAGGCCCGACCTTGACATCCAGCGCGCAACCGACCTGATGTGGACGCTCAACCACCCGGACGTCTGGCTCCTCCTCGTGGGCCGCCGCGGCTGGACTCCTGAGGAGTGGGAGGCCTGGTTCCTCCAGACCTGCCGACAACAACTCCTCACCTGACATCGTTCGCGGCAAGCCACAATGACCGGGTGAGGTCCGCGCGGCCACCTGACGGGCGGCCAGCCGACGGTTTCGACCGAGCCCTCGCCCGCTCAGCCGGGGCCGTCAGGGTGGGTGAGGTCGTAGGCCCGCGACAGCTTCTGCGGGACGACCATCCGCCAGGCGTCGACCACCAGCTCGCGCGCCTCGGTGGGGTGGAGGGCGGCCATGGTGGCGTGCACCCAGTGGAAGCGGAGGTCCGACTCCGAGGGCAGGTGGAACCTGGCCGGGTCGCTCTCGACGAGGGCGGCGCGCTCCTCGCGAAGGAAGGCGAAGCCCATCAGGCTCTCGTCGAGCGAGAAGGCGACGTACACCAGCTGGCCGACACGGAACTTCAGCCGGCCGCGCACGAACACCTCGTACGAGCGCTCCAGCTCCCCGCCCAGCCACCGCACGTCCTCGAGCACAGCCATGCCCCATCGGACCGCCGCAGGAGCCGGGAGTCATCGGGCTCCTCAGGTGAGCGCCTAGTCTGGCCGCGTGGCCTCCGCGCATCCGACCACCGTCGTCCTCTTCGGCGCGACGGGAGACCTGAGTCGACGCAAGCTGCTGCCGGGGCTGCTGCACCTCTTCAAGACCGGGCTGCTGCGCGACGTGCGGGTGGTGTGCACCTCGCTGGACGACTACACGACAGAGTCGTTCCGCGAGTTCGCGCGTGAGGCGGTCGACGAGTTCGACGGGGACGACGGGGACACGGAGGCGTGGCCGGAGTTCGCGCCGCTGCTGCACTTCTCGCCCAGCGCCGAGGGAACGGCGGGGCTGCGGCGGACCGTCGAGGAGGTCGAGTCGAACTGGGACGGGGTCAACGACCCGCGCCGACTCCACTACCTCAGCGTCCCGCCGAAGGCGGCGCTGTCGGTCGTCGCCCAGCTCGGTGAGGCAGGCGCTGGTCGAGCGCAGCCGGATCATCATGGAGAAGCCGTTCGGCACCGACCTCGCCTCGGCGATCGAGCTGAACCGGCGGCTGCACGAGGTGTTCGAGGAGGAGCAGATCTTCCGGATCGACCACTTCCTCGGCAAGGAGGCGGCTCAGAACATCCTCGCGTTCCGCTTCGCCAACGGGCTGTTCGAACCGATCTGGCACCGCCACCACATCGACCACGTGCAGATCGACGTACCCGAGCAGCTCGGGCTCGAGCAGCGGGCGAGCTTCTACGAGGCGACCGGCGCCTACCGCGACATGGTCGTCACCCACCTGTTCCAGGTCCTCGCCTTCACCGCCATGGAACCGCCGACGGCGCTGGAGCCCGCGGCGATCTCGGAGGAGAAGAACAAGGTCTTCCGCTCGATGCTGCCGATCGAGCCGCACGACGTCGTCCGGGGGCAGTACGTCGGCTACCGCGAGCTCGACGGGGTCGCGCCCGACTCGGAGACCGAGACGTTCGTCGCGCTCAAGTGCTACATCGACAACTGGCGCTGGGCCGGCGTCCCGTTCTACCTGCGCACGGGCAAGGAGATGGCCCAGGGCGCGCGGATCATCTCCATCGCGTTCAAGGAGCCGCCGCGCTCGATGTTCCCGGCCGGCTCCGGCGTCGGCGACCACGGCCCCGACCACCTGACGTTCGACCTCGCGGACCAGTCACGGATGTCCCTGTCCTTCTACGGCAAGCGGCCCGGGCCGGGCATGGCGCTCGACAAGCTGTCGATGCAGTTCGCGATGCACGACACCGGCTGGGCCGGGTCGGTGCTCGAGGCGTACGAGCGCCTGATCCACGACGCCGCTCGCGGCGACCACACGCTGTTCACCTCGGCGCAGGGCATCGAGCGGCTCTGGGAGGTCTCCACGCCACTGCTGGAGAACCCGACGGTGGTGCGTCCCTATGCACCGGGCTCCTGGGGGCCGAACCAGATCCACCAGCTGGTGGCGCCCTTCACCTGGCGGCTGCCGTTCGAGCGGAGCTGGCGCGACCCGAACTCCGACGGCGCCTGAGCCACGACCGACCACGGATTCTCGGGCCACTTCCAGCCCACAGGGCCGCTTCGCGCTCGCTCGTCCACAGGGACGGCGTGAGGAGATGTCGTGGTCGGTGGGTTCGACCAGACTCGGGTACTGGATGAAGCACGTGAGCGGGGGTGCCGGATGCGACGCGACGACCACGATCCCGACCGCGACGCCTGGACCACCGGTCCCTGCGCGAGCCGGGTCCCGGCAGTGGTCGAGACGCTGGCGCAGGCGCTTGACGAGGTTGGTCACCTCCCGCTCGGCGCGGCGTCGGACGGTGAGGTGGTGGCGCTGGTCGACGCGCTGACCCAGGCAGCGTCACGGTTGACCGCGCAGCTGGCGCGCACGCTGATAGAGGCCGACCGGCGTCGGGTCGGCGACCCGATCGGCGCCCGGAACACCGCGTCCTGGTGGGCCCACCGCACCCGGGTCACCCGCGGCGAGGCCGGCCGCACCCTCGGGCTCGCCCAACGCCTCGGCACCCCGCTCCACGAGCCGGTCGCCGCTGCCCTGGCCGACGGACGGCTGCGCACCGACCAGGCCGACGTGATCACCCGCGCGGTCGACGACCTCCCGGACGACCTGGTCGACGACGACCTGCGCGCGAAGGCCCGCGACGTGCTGCTCGACCACGCCGCCGACCACGACGCCCACGCCCTGCGCATCCTCGGCAGACGCATCCTCGACGTCGTCGCACCGCAGGTCGGCGAGACCCACGAGCAACGCCGCCTCGAGCAAGAAGAAGCGAATGCCGCCGCCACCGCCTCCTTCACCCTGGTCGACGACGGCCACGGCCGCTGCCACGGCCGGTTCACCCTGCCCACCCTCCACGGCCGGCTGCTGCGCGAGCACCTCCACGCGCTGGCCTCCCCACGCCGCCACCCGCAAGCACCAGGTGCACCCCGAACCGCCTCGGCCCCTCATCACCAGGGAGTCGCTGGGCCAGGCACTGATGGAGTACGTCGAGTCCTACCCCACCGACCGGCTCCCCACCTCGGCCGGCACCGGCCTCTCTCTCACCGTCACCCTCGACTACGACACCCTGACCACCGGCCTCGGCGCCGCCACCCTGGCCACCGGCGAACGGATCTCCGCCGGCGAGGCCCGCCGCCTAGCCTGCCGTGCCGGCCTGGTCCCCGCCGTCCTCGGCACCGACTCCGTGGCTCTCGACCTCGGCCGCACCGCCCGCCTCTTCACCCACCCCCAACGCCGCGCCCTGGTCGCCCGCGACCGCGGCTGCACCACCCAAGGCTGCGGACTACCACCCGGCCTCTGCCACGCCCCCCACGACCAGCCGTGGTCCACCGGCGGCACCACCGACCTCGCCAACGGTCGGCTCCTCTGCCCCCGCCACCACCGGCTCGCCCACGACCCCCGCTACGACCTGCGACACCACCCCGACCACACCGTCACCTTCCACCGACGATGCTGAGGTCCCGTCGCGGACGCCCTATGGAAGGCCATGGCCAGCGTCCGACCGGTGCCCAGGGACATCTGGGACCACGGCTTCTCGGTGCTGTAGCGGAGCCCGACCGTGGTGTGAGAATCATGTCGCTACCGGTCACCAGCTGACGGCGACGTACTTGCTCTCCAAGTAGTCGAGCATGCCCTCGTGCCCGCCCTCGCGGCCGATGCCGGACTGCTTGGTGCCACCGAACGGGGCTGCCGGGTCGGAGACCAGGCCGCGGTTGAGCCCGACCATGCCGGCGTCGAGTCGCTCGCTCACCCGCAGGCCGCGGGCGAGGTCGCGCGTGTAGACGTAGGACACCAGGCCGTACTCGGTGTCGTTGGCCATCGCGATCGCGTCGGCCTCGTCGGTGAAGGTCAGCACCGGTGCGACCGGGCCGAAGATCTCCTCGCCCAGGATGTCCGCGTCGCGCGGTACGTCGAGCAGCACGGTCGGCTCGTAGTAGTAGCCCTCGCGGTCCGGCCGCTGCCCACCCGTGACCACGGTGGCGCCCGCGCCGACGGCACCACGCACCAGCTCGTCGACCTTCGCAGCCGACTCCTCGTTGACGAGCGGCCCGACCTCGGTGCCGTCGTGGGTGCCCGGGCCGACGGTCATCGCCCGCATCCGATCGGCGAGCCGGCGGCTGAACTCGTCGGCCACGTCGGCGTGCACGTAGAAGCGGTTGGCCGCCGTGCACGCCTCGCCGGCGTTGCGCATCTTGGCGATCATCGCGCCGTCGACGGCGGCGTCGAGGTCGGCGTCCTCGAACACCAGGAACGGCGCGTTGCCGCCGAGCTCCATCGAGCAGTTCACGACCTGGTCGGCCGCCTCCTTCAGCAGGACCCGGCCCACCTCGGTCGAGCCGGTGAAGGAGAGCTTGCGGACCCGTGGGTCGTGCAGCATCGCCGACACGACCTCGCCCGACCGGCGGGCCGGCAGGACCGAGACGACACCCTCGGGCACGCCGGCGTCGGCCAGGATCTGCGCCATCAGCAGCGCGGTGAGCGGGGTGTCGGACGCCGGCTTCAGGATCACCGGGCAGCCGGCTGCCAACGCCGGGCCGATCTTGCGGGTCGCCATCGCGGCCGGGAAGTTCCACGGGGTGACGAGCACCGCGATCCCGACCGGCTGCTGCAGCACCACGATCCGGTTGGCACCCGACGGCGCGGTCATCACCGAGCCGGAAGCCCGGACCGCCTCTTCGGCGTACCAGCGGAAGAACTCGGCGGCGTACGCCGTCTCACCGCGTGCGTCCGGCAGCGCCTTGCCGTTCTCGAGCGAGATCAGGTGGGCGATCTCGTCGGCACGTGCGGTCATCAGCTCGAACGCGCGGCGCAGGATCTCGGCGCGCTCGCGGGGCGCGGTCGCCCCCCACGGCTGCGCGGCCGCCGCCGCTGCGTCGACGCAGGCGAGCGCATCCTCGACGGTGCCGTTGGCAACCGACGTGAGCACACCGCCGGTCGCCGGGTCGATCACGTCGAACCGGCCGCCGTCGGAGGCCGGGCTGGCCCGGCCGCCCACCCACAGGTCGAGCGGCAGGTCGGTGAGGGACGAGAGCGAGAAGTCAGCCACGGTTCGGGGCCTTTCGGGATCGGGTCAGTACTTGTTGGTGACGAACAGCTCCTGCGCGGGGAACAGCGTCAGCACCTGGGGTCCGTCCTCGGTGATGACGATCTCCTCCTCGATCCGCGCGGCCGAGACTCCGTCGCTCGCCGGGCAGTAGGTCTCGAGCGCGAAGACCATCCCGACCTGGAGCTCGACCGGCTCCTTCATCGAGTTCAGCCGGGAGATGATCGGCCTCTCGTGGAGGCCCAGTCCGAGGCCGTGCGCGAACTGCAGCCCGAACGCCTCCATCTCGCTGCCGAAGCCGAACTCCTCGGCCGCCGGCAGCAGCGCGGCCACCTCGTCGGTGCCGACGCCCGCCCGGATCCCGTCGATGCCGCGGTCCATCCACTCGCGCGCCTTCGTGTAGGCATCGCGCTGGGCCGGCGTCGAGGAGCCGACGGTGAACGTGCGGTAGTAGCACGTCCGATAGCCGTTGAACGAGTGGATGATGTCGAAGAACGCCTGGTCTCCGGGCCGGATCAGCCGGTCGGTGAAGTTGTGCGGGTGCGGGTTGCACCGCTCGCCCGAGATCGCGTTGATCGCCTCGACCTGGTCGGACCCCATCTCGTAGAGCCGCTGGTTGGCCAGCGCCACGATCTGGTTCTCGCGCACGCCGGGCTTCAGCGCCTCGACGATGTCCTGGTAGACACCGTCGACCATGGCGGCCGCCTGGTTGAGCAGCACGATCTCGTCGGAGCTCTTGATGCAGCGGGCGTCGAGCATCAGCTGCTGCGCGTCGACGACCGTCAGCCCCTGACGCTGCATCTCGAAGAGGAACGGCGGCTCGACGATGTCCATGCCGACGGGCAGGTCGGCGACGCCCGCCTCGGTGAGCAGCGACTTGATCTCCGCGACGGCGTCCGCCATCAGTCCGACGCTCGGCGCGACCGCCCCGCGGAACCCGAGGAAGCCGGCTCGGTAGTTCTCCTCCGGCACCCACGGCGAGTAGACCTTGTGGTGCTTGACCGCCGACCCGAAGTCCCAGAGCACCGGCTCCTGGCCCCGCGCCAACAGCGCGTAGCGGATCATCTTGTCGCCGAGTGCCCCTCCGATCCAGGTCTGCGTGGTGTAGCGGATGTTGTAGAAGTCGAACAGCAGGAACGCGCCGCAATCACTCGACTCGAGCGCCGCCTTCGCGCGCCCCAGTCGGTAGTGACGCAGCCGGTCGAAGTCGACCCGCTCCTCGTAGTCGACGCCCATGTGGCCCGGCGCCGACAGCCGCCCCGACGGGCCGGTCGTGCTCATGCGTCGTCCGCGGCCGACAGCCCGTCGTCGACGGGCACGTCCTCGGACTTCAAGGTGATGCCCGAGCTCTGCGCCTGGAGCTCGAGCATGATCGCGAAGTCCTCGGTCACCCGGCCGCTGCTGACGGCGGCCTGTACCGCTGCGCCGGTCGCCGCCGTGACCGGCATCGGCACGTCCAGCTCGTGCGCGGCGGCCGCCCCGAGGTCGAAGTCCTTGCGCAGCAGGATCGGCGTGAACGTGGGGGTGAAGTCGAGGTTCACGAAGGCCGGCGACTTGTAGCGCGTGAACACCGATCCCATGACGGACGCGTTCAGGAACTCGAGGAACGGCGCTCGCTGCATCCCGCCCTTCTCGGCGAGCACGGTGATCTCGGCCAGGCACTGGGTGACGACCCCGAGCATCAGGTTGTGGCAGATCTTCGCCAACCGGGCCGCCTCACCGTCGCCGACGTACGTCGCGCCCTTGCCGAGGTGCTCGAGCAGCGGCGCGACCCGCTGGTAGGTCTCCTCGGGTCCTGAGACCACAAGGGTCAGGCCGCCCGCGGCGACCACCTTGCCGTTGCCGCTCACGGGCGAGGCCAGGAAGTCGACGCCTCGCTCGGCGCACGCGGAGCGCATCGCGGCAGACGACTCGCCCGAGACGGTCGAGCAGTCCACCACCACCGCGGGCACGTGGTCGGGATCGGCGAGCAACCCACCGTCGCCGACGAGCACCTGCTCGAGGTCGGCGGGGGTCGAGACCATGGTGAAGACGATGTCGTGGCCGCGCAGGTCGGCGATCGTGTCGGCCACGGAGCAGCCCCGCGCGACCAGCGCCTCGGCCTTCGACCGCGTCCGGTTCCAGACCGTCACGTCCTCGCCGGCTCCCGCGAGCCGGGACGCCATCGCGGCTCCCATGCGGCCCGCGCCGATCCACCCGACCCGGAGGGTGCCGGGGGTGTGAACGTCGGAGGTGTCCATGCGTCAGCCTGCTTTCTCGGTGGCGGGGTGGGGGATCACGGGCTCGGGCCCGCCGGCGAGCCGGGCGGCCACCCAGTCGGCCGTGAGGGGGCGATGCTGGGCGGCGACGTTGGCGCAACCGTGGTTGCCGTTTTCCAGCATGAGCAGCTGGACCGGTCCTGCGACGCCGTCGCGCAACCGGATGGCGTTCTCCCACGGGATGAGCCGGTCGAGTCGACCGAAGACGATCAGGAGCGGGGCGACCACATCGGACGCCGTGGACGTCAGGTCCAGCTCCAGGGCTCGTCGGCGTGCGTCGTCGTCGTCCGCCGCGCCCGAGCGGACCCGGAAGGTGTCACGGGTGAGCTGTGGAAGGCCGTCCCAGTACTCGCCGAAGTTGAAGGGCCCGGCGAGCGCGACGACCGCGGACGCCCGGTCACCGAGGGCGGCCGCCACCCGTGGGGCGTAGTAGCCGCCGAGGCTGACCCCCCAGACGCCGAGCCGCGAACGGTCGAGGTCCGACAGGCTGCCGAGCGCCTCCCACACCGCCTCTGCCACCGGCGCCCAGTCGCCGCGGATGGGCAGGTCGTACTCCGACTCGCCCTGGCCCGGTCCGTCGAGGGTGAAGGTCGCCAGCCCTCGATCGAGGAAGGTCTGCTCGGTCGAGCCCAGCTCCTCCTTGGTCGAGTCGAGCCCCGGCAGCATGAGCACGACCGGGTGCGGGCCATCCCCGGCCGGCACCCGCAGCACCGCGACCAGTCGGTGGCCCTCGAACGGCACCTCGACCCTCCGGCCCGGCGGGTCGAGGTGCGGCAGGGCGTCGGCCAGGCAGGCCACCGCCCGCTCGTGGGCGGCCCGCATCTGCTCGACGTCGGCGACGAAGACGAACTTCGCGAAATGGTGGTAGACGGCGGCCTGGGAGAGGTGCACGCCTGCGGAGCGACGTCGCCCCTCGTCGAGTGCCGCTCGTCCCAGCTCCTCGTGGGCGGCCCCGGCCTCGGTCCATGCCCGGCACCAGTCGTCCCAGTGCTCGATGGCGCCGGTGATCCGGGTGAAGTCGGCCGAGGACACCCCGTTGGTGGTGAACCGCGGGCCCCAATGGGCGATCGCGGACGCCACGCGCTCGTCCATCCCGATCACCTCCGTCTCCACTCCGCCACGCGGGCGCGCGCATCGATGCTGCAAACGAGTGCAGCCTGACGCGCCATCCGCCGGATGTCAAGGGAGCGGATCACGGACGACTCTCCGCCTGCACGTCCGCGATCGGCCGTCCGCAAGTGGTGCTGCAATCGAGTGCAGATTCCGCTACCGTTAATCGCCGCCCCACGCAATGCCGGTCCCGACCCAGGAGGCCATGGTGACGACGAACCGCTCGATCAAGCTCGGCTCCTTCACCCCGTCTGTCGTGCTGGACGTTGCCCGCCGCACCGGCGCCCTGGCCGCAGCCGGGCTCGACGTCACCGAACATCCCGTGCCGTCGTCCCCGGCCCAGTTCCGCTCGCTGATCTCCGGCGAGCTCCACCTCGCCCTGACGAGTCCCGACAACGTCCTCGCGTACCGCTACGACCCAGCCAACCCGCTGGGTCAGCAGGTCGACGCCCGCATGCTCGCCGCGGTCGACCGCGGCCTCGGCCTCGGGGTGTGGGCCCGCCCCGGCACGTCGGTCGAGGCTCTCCGCGGCGCACCGGTGGGCGTCGACGTGCCCGGCTCCGGGTTCGCGCTCGCTCTCTTCACGCTGCTGGAGCGCCGCGGCCTCGGCCGCGAGGAGTACGACGTGGTGCAGCTCGGCTCCACGCCGAAGCGGCTGCAGGCACTGCTCGACGGCGAGTGCGCGGCGACCATGCTCGGCGCGGGCAACGAGCTGGCGGCCGAGGCGGCGGGTTGCGCGCTGCTCGCCTCGGTGGGCGACGAGCTGTCGCCGTACCTCGCGACGGTGCTGGCCGTGGTCCGCGACGAGCACGTCGAGGTCGGCCACGACCTCGCCTCCGTGCTGCTCGACACGTCCGCAGGGATCGTCGAGGGACGGCTCGCGGAGGTCGCCGTGGCGGCGGCCGCCGGGCGGCTCGACCTCTCTCCCGCCCTCGCCCGCCGGTACGTCGACGGCCTGGCCGGCCGCGACGGGCTGGTCGCCGACGGTGTCGTCGACCCCGCAGCGCTGCGCACGCTCGTCGCCCTGAGGCAGCGCTGGCTGCCGCGGGTCGTCGACGGTCGTGACGTGCTGGACGGCGTCTGGAGCGACCCCGCCCTCGTGGTCCCTCGGTGACCGGGCGACCCGCTCCCCAGCGACTGCTCCAGGTCACCACCCTGGTCAGCACGCTCGACCGCTTCGCGATGCCGCCGATGCTGGTGGCGATCGGGACGAGTCTGCAGGTCCCGCTCGCGCAGGTTGTGGCCGCCGCCGGCGCCTACTTCCTCGTCTACGGCCTCGGTCAGCCGCTGTGGGGCTTCGCGTCGGACCGCTTCGGCCGGGTCCGCACCCTGCGGTTCAGCCTGGCCGTCGGGGGCCTGCTGAGCCTGGTGTCGGCGCTGAGCCCGACCGTGCTGGTCCTCGGCATCACCCGCGGGCTCGCGGGCGGATTCTTCGGCGCGGCGTACCCCTCGACGCTCGTGTACGTCGGCGACACCGTCGTTCCGTCGCGTCGGCAGCAGGCAGTCACCGGCCTGATGGTCGGCGTCGCGGTCGGCACCGCGGTCGCCTCGGCCGGGGCCGGGCTGCTCGCCGACGTCGCCTCGTGGCGACTGGCCTTCGTGCTCACCGGGTCGGCCGCGCTCGTGCTCTCCGTGGCGCTGGCCGGACTGCCCGAGCCCCCCAGGATCGGAGGGCGCGCCACCGCCCGCTCCTCGCTCGCCACGATCAGGCGCTCGAACGTCACCCTGCTCGTGCTGCTGTTCGCCTTCGTCGAGGGCGTGGTGCTGCTGGGCGCCCTCACCCTGCTGCCCACCGCTGTCGAGAGCGCGGGAGCCTCGGCCACGCTCGCAGGCGCGGTCACCGGCGTCTACGGACTGTCGGTGCTGCTCGGCTCGTCCTCGGTCGGCCGACTCTCGCTGGCCTGGCACCCGGCACGGCTGATCCTGCTCGGAGCCGGGTGCGCCACCACCGGGACCGCGCTGCTCGCCGTCTCGCAGCGGCCGGCGGTCGCGGTAGCGGTCGCCGTCCTGATCGGCATCGCCTGGTCGGCGATGCACTCCTCCCTCCAGACGTGGGCGACGGAGGTGCTTCCCACGGCCCGGGCAGTGGTGGTGTCGCTGTTCGCCGGCTCGCTGTTCGTGGGCAGCGCGGTGGGGGCGATCCTGGTGGCCGACCTCGCCGATGCGGGCCGGTTCGCGCTGGTGTACGGCGGCTACGCTTCGCTCGCCGTACCTCTCGGTCTCGGCGCCTGGGCCACCCGGAACCGATGGCTTCGGCCGGACGAACGGCCCGAACCCTAGGATGCCTGCTGTGCAGACGCCCACGCTCCGGGACGTGGCCGACGCCGCGGGAGTCCATCCCGCGACCGCCTCCCGTGCGCTCAACCCGGCGACCCGTGGACTCGTGAACGCCGACACCGCGCGTCGGGTCATCAAGGTGGCCGAGGGCCTGGGCTACCGCCCCAACCCGATCGCTCGCGGCCTCAAGACCGCCAAGTCGGGCACGATCGGCCTGGTCATCCCCGACCTCACGAACCCGCTCTTCCCGCCCATCGTCCGCGGCATCGAGGACGTCCTCGAGCCGGCCGGCTACAGCGGTCTGATCGTCAACACCGACAACGACCTCCACCGCGAGCAGGCCCAGATCGAGCTGCTGCGGTCCCGGCAGGTCGAGGGACTGATCATCGCCACCGCGCTGCTCGAGCATCCGCTGCTCGACCGGCTCCACCTCGAGGGCGTGCCGATGGTGATGGTGAACCGACGACCCGAGGGCCTCGACATCCCCTCCATCACGCCCGACGACGCCGCGGGCATCGAGCTGGCGGTCGCGCACCTCGCCGGTCTCGGCCACCGACGGATCGCCCACCTCGCCGGGCCGAGCACCACCTCGACGGGCATGGCGCGCTCCCGCGCCTTCCGCAACGCCGTCCGCGACCGCGACCTCGACTCCGACCCGGCCCTGGTCGTCACGTGCGACCACTGGACGGAGCAGGCGGGTGCCGGTGCGCTGCGCGCCCTGCTGGACGCCGGTACCGACCTGACCGCAGTGGTCGCGGGCAACGACCTGATCGCGCTCGGCTGCTACGACGTGTTCGCGGAGCGGTCGATCGCGTGCCCCGACGAGATCAGCGTCGTCGGGTTCAACGACATGCCCTTCCTGGACAAGCTCGCGCCGCCGCTCACGACGATCGCCATCCCCCACCACCAGATCGGCGCGGAGGCGGCCCGGTTGCTGCTCGACGCCATCGCCGAGCCGCACCGCGGCTCCCGCTCCGTGCTGCTGCCGCTGACTCTCGTCACCCGGGGCTCCACGGCGCCGGCGCCTGCGGCACGCCGCTGACCCACTGCCTCAGCCCCGCGGGGGCGAGCGGCGCCCGGCGATCTTCGCCGCCGCCGCGACCGTGAGCTCGCCGAGCGGTGCGAACCGGGCATCGGTGAGCCGTTCGCTCGGCCCCCACACGCTGACGACCGCGACCGGTCGTCCGGAGACGTCGAGCACCGGCGCCGACACCCCCCACGCCAGGCTCTCGAACTCACCGCGGCACACGGCGTACCCGCGCTCCCGGGTCAGCTCCAGCTCCTTCTCCATCGCCGCGAACGACGTGATCGTCGTCGAGGTGTGCCGGGTCAGTCGGCCACCGCGCGGCGGCAGCTTCAGGAGCATGCGCAGGTCGTCCGGGTCGGAGTACGCGAGGAGCGCCTTGCCCGTGGAGGTGGCGTGCAGAGAGACCCCTCGCCCCTGCCACGCGGCCGCCACGACGGAACCCGCGGTGGCCTCGGCGACGTAGGTCAGCACGCCGCTACGCATCACCGCCAGGGAGGCGGTCTCCTGGGAGTGGTCGGCCAGGTGGCGCAGCACGGCCCGCGACGATCGGACCAGCGCGGCGCCGTCCGCCTGGCCGGCGAGATCGATCAGGCCGAAGCCGAGGGTGTAGGCGCCGCTCTCGTCGTCGCGGACGATCAGTCGCTCCTGCTCGAGGGTCGTGAGGATCCGCCAGGTCGTCGTCCGGTTGAGGCCGACCGTCTCGGCCAGCGCGGTCGCCGACCCGGCGGCGCCGGTGGCCGCAGCGACGGCGCGGAGCAGCGCCGCGGCCCGTTCCACGGACTGGACCCGGGTCGACCCGGGTCGCTCTGGCGAGGGTGACATTCGAGTGACCATTTCCTCCGGCTCATTGACCAGCACAACCGACCCCTTTATGTTGCGCAGGTCACACCTTACGTTCGCATAGCGCAACAGGGAGTCACCAAGTGATCCAGAACTCGCGCCGCAACTGGGAAATCTCTCGACGTCAGCTGCTCCGGTACTCCGGGGTCAGCGCCGCTGCCGTAGCCGGCAGCAGCTTCCTCGCCGCGTGCGGAGGCGACAGCGGCGGCCCGGCGGGGCCTAGCGGGCCACAGGGATCCGGCGGCGTCCTCATCCACGGCGCTACTGGCGGCGGCAGCCAAGGACACGCTCGACCCGCACGCGCCGGTGACCAACCCCGACATCGCCCGGGTCAGCAACCTCTTCGAGCCGCTGCTCTTCTGGAACAGCAGCTACGAGCTCGAGCCGGCGCTCGCCGAGTCGATCGAGGGTTCGGCCGACGCCACCACCTGGACGATCAAGATGCGCCCGGGCGTCACGTTCCACAACGGCAAGACGGTGACGGCCGAGGACGCCTGGTTCAGCATCCAGCGGGTGGCCGACCCCAAGGCGCCGCTGTCGGCCGGCGGCCAGCTGTCGCAGATCATCGACTTCCAGTCGACCAAGGTGGTCGACGAGACGACCCTCGAGCTGGTCCTGAACACGCCGTACGCCATCCTCGACACGCTGCTCGCGGAGTACACGCTCGGGATCATCCCGACCGACTTCGACATCGCGAACCCGGTCGGCACCGGTGCGTTCGCCTACAAGTCGTTCGACCCGGGCCGCACCAGCACGTTCACGAAGTACGCCGACTACTGGGGCGACGCCGCGTTCGTCGACGAGCTGCAGATCCAGGACTTCGCCGACGACAGCTCCAAGGTCAACGCGCTGCAGTCCGGCCAGATCCAGACCGTCGACAACCTGCCCTACAACCTGATCGACACGATCGAGGGTGCCGGAGGCGGCGTGCTCGTGTCGGACACCGGCGCCTGGGTGCCGTTCACGATGCGGGTCGACGTCGCGCCGTTCAGCGACGTCCGGGTGCGGCAGGCGATGCGCCTGATCGTCGACCGGCAGCAGATGATCGACCAGACGCTGAGCGGCTACGGCTCGCTCGGCAACGACATGTACGCCCCGTTCGACGTCAACTACGCCAGCGACCTGCCCCAGCGCGAGCAGGACATCGACCAGGCCAAGTCGCTGCTCGCCCAGGCCGGGCAGGAGGGGTTGCAGGTCGAGCTCTTCACCGGCGACGACATCGGGTCGGTCGCACCCGCCGCTGCCAACCTGTTCGCCGAGCAGGCCAAGGCGGCCGGGGTCGACGTGAAGGTCACCAAGAAGACGCCGTTCTACGACGACGACTACCTGTCCTACGCGTTCGCCCAGGACTTCTGGAACACCCGCAACTACATCCCGCAGGCCGTGGTCGGCACGTTCCCGCCGAACCAGGGCGGCACCTACAACGAGACGCACTGGGACAACCAGGAGCACCGCGACCTCGTCAACGCTGCCGCCAAGGAGCTCGACGAGGCCAAGCGGACCGAGCTGCTCCACGACGCCCAGGAGATCGAGTACAACGAGGGCGGCCTGATCATCTGGGGCTTCCGTCAGCAGGTCGACGGCTACGCCTCCGGCGTCCAGGGTCTCGAGCCGAGCGCCTACCTGCCACTCGGCTCCTACAAGTTCCAGCACGTCTCGGTCCAGTAGGGCCGGCCGGGATCCTGCGATGACTGACGTTTCGACAGCCCTGCAAGATCCGCTCGAGGAGGTCCCCCCACCCAAGGGCCAGCACGGGGCAGCTGCCTGGGCCCTGTGGATCGCCCGCCGGCTCGGGCTCGCGGCGCTGACCCTGTGGCTCGTCTCGGTCCTCACCTACCTGGCCACGGCCGCGCTGGGCGACCCGGTCCGCGCGATCCTCGGCCGCGACTACAACTCCAACCCCGGCCGCGTCGCCGAGCTGGAGGCGCTGCTCGGCACCGACCAGTCGCTGGTCTCGCGGTACTTCGACTGGCTCGGCGGGCTGCTCACCGGAGACCTCGGCGTGTCCCTCGCCAACTCGCTGCCCGTAGGCAGCCAGATCTCGGCCAGCGTGGTCAACTCCGCGGTGCTGGTGCTGCTCTCGGCGGGGGTGATGATCCCGCTGGCGTTCCTGGTCGCCATGATCTCGGTGCACTACCGACGCAAGCGGCCCGACACCGTGATCCAGACGGTCCTGCTGGCCATGGCCGGTCTGCCGGAGTTCGTGATCGGCGTGCTGCTGATCGCGCTGATGGCGACGACGGTGTTCACGGTCCTCCCGGCCGTGACCCTGGTCCCGCTGGGTGGGAGGCCGTGGGACGAGCCGCAGAGCATGGTCCTCCCCACGCTGACCCTGGTGCTGTGGGTGGCGCCGTACGTCTCCCGGATCGTGCGCGCCTCGCTGCTCGAGGTGATCGACAGCGACTACGTCGAGCTCGCCCGCCTCAAGGGCATCCCCGAGAAGGTCGTGATGCGCAAGCACGCGCTGCTCAACGCGATCGTGCCCGGCATCCAGGTGATCGCCCTCCAGCTGGCCTTCCTGGCCGGCGGTGTCGTGGTCGTCGAGACGCTGTTCTCCTATCCCGGGATCGGCCGCCAGCTCGTCGACTCGGTCCGCAACCACGACGTCGCGATGGTGCAGGCGCTGAGCATGATCATCGCCGGCGTCTACGTCGTCGTGAACCTGATCGCGGACCTGCTCTCCATCCTGTTGACCCCGCGCGCGAGGACGGCGATCTCGTCATGAGTGCAGAGCCGGTGACCCCGCCGCCGCCCATCGAGGCAGCCGAGCCCTCCACCTTCCGAAAGGCCATGCGACAGAAGCGCTTCGTCGCCGGTGGTGCGATCACCCTGCTGCTCGTCCTGCTCGTGATCATCGGGCCCTACCTTGCGCCCTACGGGGAGACCCAGGTGGCCGGTCCGCCGTTCAGCAAGGACGGCACCCTCGGCACCGACTACCTCGGCTCGGACGTGCTCAGTCGAGTCCTGTACGGCGGCCGGGCGATCCTCGTCATCGCCCTCCTCGGCACGCTGCTCGGCATGGTGCTGGGCATCGCGATCGGCGTGATCGCGGCGTACGCCGGCGGCTGGTGGGACGAGATCATCATGCGTGGCAACGACGTCATCCTGTCGTTCCCCCAGATCCTGCTCGCCCTGCTGGTGCTCACCGCCCTGCAACGACCAACGGCGTGGATCCTGATCGTGCTGGTCGGCATCTCGCACGCCCCGCGTGTCGCTCGGCTCGCCCGCGGCGTGGCGCTCGGCATCGTGTCCCGCGACTTCGTGATCGCGGCCGAGGCGCTCGGCGAGAAGCGCAGCCGGGTCATCCTGGCCGAGGTGCTGCCCAACATGAACGCGCCGCTGCTGGCCGAGGGCGGGCTGCGACTCACCTTCTCGATCGGCTTCGTCGGGTCCCTCGGCTTCCTCGGGTTCTCCGCCAACCCGGGTGCCGCCAACTGGGGTCAGATGATCCGGGAGAACCAGCTGGGCCTGTCCACACAGCCCTGGTCGGTCCTGGCTCCGGTGCTGGTCATCGCCATCTTCTGCATCGGCACCAACCTGATGGCCGACGGCATCGCGCAGGTCGCTCAGCGAGGAGAGAACTGATGACCGCCAGCCAGAGCCTCGTCGGCAAGGAGAAGCAGGGCGCCGGTCTCGTTGTCGAGGACCTCGGTGTGATGCTCACCGGCAAACCGGTGGACGTCGTCGATGACATCGACCTGGTCCTCAAGCCCGGAGAGGTCGTCGGCCTGGTCGGCGAGTCCGGTTCGGGCAAGACGACCGTCGGCACCTCACTGCTCGGCTACTCACGCGCCGGCGCGATCATCTCGTCGGGCAAGGTGCTGCTCGAGGATCGCGACGTCCTCACCATGCACTGGCGCGACATGCGGCAGGTGCGGGGCGAGGAGATCGCCTACGTCCCGCAGGATCCCGCCTCCGCGCTCAACCCGAGCATCCGGATCGGCAGGCAGATCGTCGAGCTCCTCGAGCTGCGCGGCATCGGGACGGCGGAGTCGCGCCTGCAGGGCGCGCGCGATGGCCTGGCCGAGGTGGGCCTGCCCAACGATGACGAGTTCCTGCGCCGCTACGCCCACCAGCTCTCCGGTGGGCAGGTGCAGCGCGTCGCCCTCGCCATGGCGTTCCTCCCCAAGCCCAAGGTGCTGGTGCTCGACGAGCCCACGACCGGTCTCGACGTCACGACGCAGGCGATGGTGCTCACGACGATGGCCGAGCTCTGCCGCAGCCACGGCGTCAGCGCGCTGTACGTCACCCACGACCTCGCCGTCGTCGCGAACATCGCCGACCGGGTCGCCGTCATGTATGCCGGGCAGATCGTGGAGCTCGGGCCGCGGGACAAGATCTTCGACAACCCCTCGCACCCCTACACCCGAGCCCTGCTGGACTCGATCCCGCACCTGAGCCAGGCCCGTGCCCTCACCGGCATCCCCGGGCGTACGCCGGCGCCGGGTGCCCGCCCGTCGGGCTGCCGCTTCAACGACAGGTGCTCGTTCGTGATCGACGAGTGCCGCGTCGCGGTGCCACCGCTGCACTCGGTCGCGCCGGAGCACGACGTCCGCTGCATCCGGGTGGGTGAGATCGGGACCTGGGACATCTCCCGCGGCACCGTGCCGGACGCCGACCCGGACAAGGCGCGGGAGGTCATCCTCTCGGTCGAGGGCCTCGACGTCTTCTACGGCCGCAAGCACGTCGTGCACGACGTGAGCTTCGACCTGGCCAAGGCCGAGGTGGTCGCCCTCGTGGGGGAGTCCGGTTCCGGCAAGACCACCATCTCCCGATCGATCGGCGGGCTGCACAAGGACTGGTCGGGCGTCATCCGGTTCGAGGGCGACGAGCTCGCGAAGGGTGCCCGTCAGCGCAGCGCCCTCAACCGCAAGCGGCTGCAGTACATCTTCCAGAACCCCTACCTCTCGTTGAACCCCCGCCTCACGATCGAGCAGATCGTCAGGCGACCGATGGAGCTCTTCGGCATCGCCTCCGGCAAGGAGGCCACCGAGCGGGCGGTCGAGCTGCTCGACCAGGTGGCGCTCGGACCGCGAATGCTGCGCTACCAGGCGAGCCGCCTCTCCGGCGGGGAGCGCCAGCGGGTCGCGATCGCGCGGGCGCTGGCGGCCGAGCCGGACGTGATGATCTGCGACGAGATCACCTCTGCCCTCGACGTGTCCGTCCAGGGCTCGATCGTCGAGCTGCTGGAAGGACTGCGACAGTCGCGCGGCATCAGCATGGTGTTCGTGACCCACAACCTCGCGCTGGTGCGCTCGATCGCGGCCCGGGTCGAGATCCTCCAGCATGGCCGGGTCGTCGAGGCCGGGCCCGTGGTCGAGGTCATGGACCACCCGCGCGAGGAGTACACGCGCAACCTGCTCGCCAACAGCCCCAGGATCGACTGAGGCCCCGCGTGCCCGCCTCCGCCGTGGGGTCCCGGCTCACCGGCCTCCGTCTCACCGATCCCCAGAACGACCCGGCGTGGGCCCACGCCGCGGTCCCGGGAGCACCGGGCCCGCCGCTGCCCGCCGCCAGCCGGCCGACTCGACGTCGAGGTCGCCGGCGCCGGCCGCGCGTGGGACCTCCAGGGGTGGGTCGAGGAGACCTGGTCGACGTCCCTCGTCGTGCTCGAGCACGGCACGATCGTCCACGAGTGGTACGCCGCCGGGTTCGGACCCCGCACCCGCTTCCTCGGCGCGTCGATGTCGAAGTCGGCCCTGTCGCACCTGGTGGGCCGGGCGGTCACCGACGGCGACCTCGCGCTCCACGACCAGGTGTGCCGGCACCTGCCCGAGCTGCTCGACAGCGGGTACGACGGGAGCCCGCGTGGTCGACGTCCTCACCATGACCTCCGGCGTCGACTGGGTCGAGGACCACCGTGACCCCGGCTCGCTCGCGTCCCGCCTGCTCGCCTGCTTCGCTGACGGAGGCGACTCCCGCGCGCTGCTCGGTGCGGTGCGCCCGGGCGTCCCGCCCGGGACGCGCTTCAGCCTACTGCACCGCCGACTCCCAGGTGCTCGACTGGGTGCGCGAGCGGGCGACGGGCCGCGCCTTCGCCGACGACCTGGCGCGGCTCTGGGCCGACCTGGGCGGCGCGAGCGAGGCCTTCGTGGGCGTCGACGGCAACGGCGTCGCGCTGGCCGGTGGCGCGGTCGCGGCCACGGCGCGTGACTGGGCGCGGGTGGCGCTGCTCGCCGCGGACGGCAGGGCAGCGGGACGGCGGCTGCTCGAGGCGTCCTGGGTCGACGCGGCGGCGCGGCCGTCGTACCCCTTCCTCGCACCGGGTCACCTGCCCAGCACGATCACCGCGCACGCGGGCTTCGGCTACCACTGGTGGCCGCTGGACGCCGACGGTCACCGCGCTGACCGCCGACGGCAGCCGCGGGCAGTTCGCCGCCGTCGACCGCCGTACCGGCACGGTCGTCGTGAAGACCTCGCGGTGGCCCTACGACGACGCGTGGGCCGACCGGCACTGGCGCGACCTCAGCTACCTCGGGCTGCACGCCCTGCTCGACCTGGCACCGCCGCCCATCCCGAAGGAGAGTCCACACCGTGAACCGCACCGTCATCATCACCTGCGCACTGACCGGAGCCGGCGACACCGTGGGCCGCTCGGAACATGTGCCGGTCACTCCCGAGCAGATCGCCGACGCGGGGATCGCCGCGGCCCGGGCGGGCGCCGCCATCGTCCACGTGCACGTCCGCGACCCCGAGTCGGGCAAGGGCTCCCGCGAGGTGGCGCTCTACCGCGAGGCGGTCGAGCGGATCCGGGCGGCCGACGTCGACGTCGTCATCAACACGACCGCGGGCATGGGCGGTGACCTGGTGCTCGACCCGCAGCAACCCGACGAGCTTCGTCGAGGGCACCGACCTCGTGAACGGCGTCGAGCGGCTCGCGCACGTCGAGGCGCTGCTGCCCGACATCTGCACGCTCGACTGCGGCAGCCTCAACTTCGGCGAGGGCAGCCTCGTCTACGTCAGCACCCCCGACATCCTGCGCGACGGCGCCAAGCGGATCCAGGAGCTCGGCGTCCGGGTCGAGATGGAGATCTTCGACACCGGCCACCTGTGGTTCGCCAACCAGCTGGTGGCCGAGGGCCTGATCGACGCGCCCGCCATGTACCAGCTCTGCATGGGCATCCCGTACGGCGCCCCGGCCGACCCGCTGACGCTCGCTGCCATGGTCGCACCAGGTGCCGGAGGGCGCGGTCTGGACCTCGTTCGCGCTGGGCTCGATGCAGATGCCGTGGGTGGCCCAGTCGGTCCTGCTGGGCGGCCACGTGCGGGTGGGGCTGGAGGACAACCTGTACCTGCGCAAGGGCGTGAAGGCGACCAACGCCCAGCTGGTCGAGCAGGCCCGCACCATCGTGGAGGCGATGGGGGCGGCGGTCGCCACCCCCGACCAGGCCCGCGAGATCCTGCAGCTGAAGGCGCGGTCGTAACGTGCGCCCGACCCCGCAGGACGTCCGGACCGTCGTCTGCGCCGGCACCGGAGTGATCGGAGGTGGCTGGGTCGCCTACTTCCTGGCTCGCGGCTACCGGCGTGGTGGCGTGGGACCCGGGCGCCGACGCCGAGCACCGGCTGCGCCACCTCGTGGACGGCGCCTGGCCGGCACTCACCGAGGTCGGCCTGGCCGACGGCGCCGACCGGGCCGACCTGGTCTTCGAGCCCGACCTTGCGGTCGCGTGCGCGCAGGCCGACTTCGTGCAGGAGAGCGCTCCGGAGGACCTCGACCTCAAGCGCCGGTTGCTGGCCGACATCGACGCCGCCACCCCGGAGGGGGTGGTCGTCTCGTCGTCGACCTCGGGCTACGGCATGACCGAGATGCAGACGGACTGCGCCCACCCGGGGCGCACGGTCGTCGGCCATCCGTTCAACCCGCCGTACCTCATCCCGCTCGTCGAGGTCGTCGGCGGCAAGCTGACCGACCCCGAGGTGGTCGCCTGGACCTCCGAGTTCTTCCGGCTGGCCGGCAAGTCGGTGATCACGATGGAGCACGAGGTGCCCGGCTTCATCGCCAACCGGCTCCAGGAGGCGCTGTGGCGCGAGGCACTGCACATGGTCGCGGCCGGCGAGGCGACCGTCGAGCAGATCGACCTGTCGATCACCGACGGCCCCGGCCTGCGCTGGCCCGTCCACGGGCCGATGCTCACGTTCCATTTGGCGGGAGGGCAGGGCGGCATGGCGCACATGCTCGACCACTTCGGACCCTCGCTGCTCTCGCCGTGGACCCGGCTGCAGGCCGCCGAGCTCACCCCCGAGCTGCGCGACGCCGTCGTCGCCGGCTGCGACCGCGAGGCCGACGGCCGGACCATCGACGAGCTCGTGGCGGAGCGGGACCGCGGCGTGATCGCGGTGCTGCGCGCCCTGGGCCGGGCGTGACGTTCTCGGTCTGGCGCGAGCCGGTCCAGGACGCCTGGATCGACTACAACGGTCACCTGTCCGAGGCGTACTACGTGCTGGTGCTCGGGCACGCGACGGACGCGGTGATGGACGCCGTCGGGCTCGGCCCGGCGTACCGCTCCGACCACGACGCCTCCCTCTACACGGTCGAGGCCCACGTCCGGTACCTCGAGGAGGTGTCGGCGGGTAGCGACCTGGAGGTGCGCTCGTCCATCATCGGTGTCACCGGAAAGCTCCTGTGGATCTGGCACGAGCTGTGGGCCACGGGGCGGCTCCGGGCGACCGAGGAGGTACTCGGCGTCCACGTGCGGGGCGGCGGCTCAGCACCCTTCCCCACCGAGGTCGAGGCCCGGGCTCGCCGGGCCTGCGTGCCCCCACCGGCCGAGGCGGGCCGCCGGATCGGGCCGCTCGGGTCCTGAGGGCTCCCGCCTACCTCATCTGGAGGATGCCCTCTGCGATCGGTCGTGTGCACGATGCGAGCAGCGGCTCCCGCTGGGGTGAGAGGCGCGACCGATCGCCGATCGGTCTGGAACGGCCCCCTCCTGGTCCCCGCAACCGGGAGGGGGTCCCCCTGCCTGCGCGCAGCAGCCTCATTGCCGGGGCCTGGGCGCGGGACTAAACTCGCGTCTGGGTCTGATCCCCCCGGCCCGCGCCGCCACTGGCGGGGGTCCGGACCCACGGGCACGAGATGCGGGGAGGCCCCGGGGTGTCGGTGAGCCGAGTGTTGTGGACCACGCCGACCAGCCTGGTCGGCGCGGGTCTGGTCATCACCTGGACCCTCGTGCCGCTCCTGACGGTGCTCTGGATCGCCCCTGGCACGCATGACCTCGCCACCGCGGCCGCGGTCACCGACCTCATCACCTACCCCGCGCTGCTGATGGGCGCGCTGCTGCTGTACGTCCACACCCGGGTCGCGCCGGGCGTCGTCTCCCCCGGGCTCGCCACCGCGGTCGTGTTCGGCACCAGCCAGGGCGTGGCGTACGCCGTGCTGCGGCTCGCGCTGCCCGGCTCCACCCAGACCCGGCCCGCCTGGCTGATGCTGCTGGAGCTCGTCGTGGCCGCGCTCCTCGTCGCGCTGCTCGTGTGGGGGGACCGGCTCCGCCGCCTCGGTGACCCGCTGCTCGTGGGGCTCGGGCTCGGCGCCGCCGTCTCGGCCGTCCGGCTGCTGCTCGTCACCTGGGTCCCGCCGCTGCCGGCCGAGCTGCGGGACCAGGCGGCGCTGCTCGGACTCGTCGTGCTCCTCGTGCACCTGACCGGGGCGGCCCTGGTCGTCCGCCGGGTGCACGCCCCGCGGTCGGCCGCCGTCGCTCTCGCCGCGGTCTGGGTGCTGCTCGGGCTGAGCCACCTGCTCACCTACCCGACGCCGCCGCCCGACGCCCGCAGCCTGGTGGCAGCGGTCGCCGACGTGCTGGGCGCCGTCGTCTTCTGCACCACCTCCTGGCGGCTGCTCCAGGGGGCGCTCGCCGGCGCGGCCCGGCTGGAGGTGCTGCAGGAGCTGCTGGAGGTGGCCGAGGCCGAGGTCCGGCACGACCGCACCGTGCTCCACCAGGTGGCCAGCGCGGCTGCCGGGATCACCTCGGTCTCACAGCTGCTCGCGTCCGGTCAGGTCGGCGACGCCGCGGTGCGCGACCGGATGATGCAGCTGCTGGCAGCGGAGTCGGCCCGGCTGCAACGCCTCTCGGCCGGACGACCGGTCGTGCCGGCCGGCGTGGTCGACCTCGACCAGGCCCTCGCGCCGCTGCTGGTGGCACACGCGGTGCGCGGCCGCACCATCGTCTGGCAGCCCACGGGCCTGCGGGCCCGCGGCTCCTCCGACGGGGTCGCCGAGGTCGTCGGCATCCTCCTCGACAACTGCGCGCGCCACTCCGGCACGGCCACCGCGCGGGTCGTGCTGGCGGAGACCCCCGGGGGCGTCACCGTCACCGTGTCCGACGAGGGACGCGGGATCGACGACGCCGTGATCGCCCGGGGCTTCCGGTGGGGGGGTCGCGGTGCCGCGTCCCCCGGGCAGGGCATCGGCCTCCACCACGCCCACCGGCTCGCGGCCGGTCTGGACGGCACGCTGACCGTCGCCCGCGCGCCCGGCCGCGGCACGTCCGCGACGCTCACGCTGCCCGCCGTCTCGGCCCTGCGCGGTGAGTCCCGTGGCGCCTGACTCGTCGGTGCTGGTCGTCGACGACCACGCTCTCTTCTCCGAGGCGGTGGGGCTGGCCCTGTCGGTCGACGGGCGCCGGGTCCACCGGCTAGCGCTGGAGGACACCGGTGGTGCGCCGGCCCGGGTGCTCTCCGCCGCGCTGCGGCTCCGGCCCGACATCGCGCTGCTCGACCTCGACCTCGGGAGGTACGGAGACGGGCACGCCCTGATCCGCCCGCTCACCCGGGCCGGCGCGGCCGTCGTGGTCGTCACCGGCCTCCTGGACGACGCCGACTGGGGCGGCTGCCTGCGGCAGGGGGCCCGGGTGGTGGTGTCGAAGCACCAGCCGCTCGCGGAGCTCCTCACGGTCGTGCGACAGCTGGAGGCGGGTGGGACGGTGCTGCGACCGGCCGAGTACCAGCGACTCACCCGGCTGTGGCAGGACCGGCTCGTCGAGGACGAGGAGCACCGGCGCCGGCTGGCACTGCTGAGCCCGCGCGAGCGCGCGGTGCTCGGCGAGCTGATGGCCGGTCACACGATCCGCGAGATCGCCGGCCGCGACGTCGTGTCGGAGGCGACCGTGCGCACCCAGGTCCGCACGATCCTCCACAAGCTCGGGGTGTCGACGCAGATCGCGGCGGTCGGCATGGCCCACCGGGTCGCCTGGCGCCCGACGCCGGCCGACCGGCTCCCGGCCGTCTAGCGCGACCGGAGGGCGGCCGCCGTACGGGTGGCGGGGAAGAGCGCGGAATAGGCGTTGAGCGCCGGCTGACCGCCCAGGTGTGCGTAGAGCACCGTGGAGTCCGACGTGATCTCCCCGCTCGTCACGAGATCGATCAGGCCCGCCATCGACTTGCCCTCGTAGACCGGGTCGATGATCACGCCCTCGAGCTGGCCGGTGAGTCGGATCGCCTCCAGCGTCGACTCGACGGGGATGCCGTAGCGGTCGCCCGCCCACCCCTCCAGCACCGTGATCTCGTCGTCGCGCAGCGTGCCGGCCCCGATCAGGTCAGCGGTGGCCCGGGCGATCCGGGCGACCTGGTCGCGGGTCTTGTCCAGGGTCGCCGACGCGTCGATGCCCAGCACCCGCCGGGGCCGCCCTCCGGCGCGCTCCAGGTCGGCGAAGCCGGCGATCATCCCGGCGTGCGTGGACCCGGTGACGGTGCAGACCACGATGGTGTCGAAGAAGACCCCGAGCTCCTCCTCCTGCTCGGCCACCTCGTGCGCCCAGCGGGCGAACCCGAGGCCGCCGAGCCGGTGGTCTGAGGCTCCTGCCGGGATCGCGTACGGTGTGCCGCCGCGCGCGGTGACGTCGTCGATGGCCTGGCGCCAGGAGTCACGGAAACCGATGTCGAAGCCGGCCTCGTCGAGTCGCACCTCGGCGCCCATGATCCGGCTGAGCAGGATGTTGCCCACCCGGTCGTTCACGCTGTCGGGCCACTCCACCCACTTCTCCTGGACCAGCACCGCCCGCATGCCCAGGCGAGCGGCGACGGCCGCGACCTGCCGGGTGTGGTTGGACTGGTAGCCGCCGATGCTGACGAGCGTGTCCGCTCCCGAGGCAATCGCCTCGGGAACGAAGTACTCCAGCTTGCGGGTCTTGTTGCCGCCGTACGCCAGGCCGGAGTTGCAGTCCTCCCGCTTGGCCCACACCTGTGCACCCCCGAGGTGGCTTGTGAGCCGCTCCAGCGGATGCACCGGGCTCGGCCCGAACGTGAGTGGGTGGCGGGGGAAGTCGGTGAGCGCCATGCCGGCCAGTCTGCCCGGAATCGGGGTGCGTGTGCGCGGTAGTCCAGTGACAGATGGCCCCCGAAACCGCGAGCTCAGGGGCCGTCCGTCACTGGACTACCGACGAGGACGGTCAGGCAGCCTCGCGCAGCTTTTTGGCCTCGCGGGTGATCGCCAGCTGGACGACGCGGCGCTGCTTGGGCGAGCCGGTCGCCATCAGGTGGAGGGCCTTGAGCTGGCGTGGCAGGTTCTTGAGGGTGGTGGTCTCCAACCAGTGGTTGGGCAGCGACAGCCGCACCACCTTGTGCCAGGCGGAGTAGACCTGCGGGACGATCGGCCGCGCGCAGTAGGACAGGTCGTACTTCTCGAACAGCGCCTGCACCTTCGGCGCGATCTCGGAGTAGCGGTTGGACGGCAGGTCGGGGAACAGGTGGTGCTCGATCTGGTGCGACAGGTTGCCGGTCATCACGTGCATCGCCTTGGAGCCGGAGATGTTGGCGCTGCCGAGCATCTGCCGCACGTACCACTCGCCCTTGGTCTCCCCGTCGATCGAGCGCTTCTCGAACGTCTCGACCCCCTCGGGGAAGTGGCCGCACATGATCACCGAGTGCGCCCAGATGTTGCGCACGATGTTGGCGGTGACGTTCGCGGCCAGGGTGGTGAGGAACGAGCCGGTCGGCACCGACAGCAGCGGGTGGACGACGTAGTCCTTGGTCGCCTGCTTGCGGATCTTGGCCATCACCTTCTTGGCCTCGCGACGGAACTTGGGCTCCTTGAGACCGCCCTTCTTCTTCAGCGCGATCCCGAGCTCGAGGTCGTACGCCGCGATGCCGTACTCGAAGAGGCAGGCGTTGAAGAAGTTCCAGATCGGCTGGCCGAGGTGCATCGGCTGCCAGGACTGGTCCTCGTCGACCCGCATGATGCCGTAGCCCAGGTCGTTGTCCTTGCCGATCACGTTCGTGTAGTTGTGGTGCAGCTCGTTGTGGCTGTGCTTCCACTGCTCGGCCGGCGTCGCGTGGTCCCACTCCCAGGTCGTGGAGTGGATCTTCGGGTCGCGCATCCAGTCCCACTGGCCGTGGAGGATGTTGTGGCCGATCTCCATGTTGTCGAGGATCTTGGCGACACTCAGCCCGGCCGTCCCGAGCAGCCAGGCCGGCGGGAACGCGCTGAACAGCAGCACCGCCCGGCTGCCGAGCTCGATGCTGCGCTGGGTCTTGATGACCCGGCGGATGTACGCCGCGTCGGACGCGCCCCGGCTGTCGACGATCTCCTGGCGGATGGCGTCGAGCTCGATGCCGATCTGCTCGATGTCCTCGGGCGTGAGGTGGGCGACCGGGTGGTCGGCCTTCTTCTGGATGACGGTCACGGGGAACCTTCCGGGTACGGGTTGGTCAGTCGTCGCTGGGGTGGGGGTCAGTGGTGGTCGAGGTGGCAGGGGCCGGCGGCGGCGTTGATGCAGGTCTGCACCTTGATCGCGCCGCTCTCGCCGGGGACGGCGGTGGTGACCTCGCCGTTGCGCAGGTCGCGGACGCTGCCTTCGCGCAGCGGCAGCACGCAGCCGTAGCAGATGCCCATCCGGCAGCCGCTCGGCATGAGGACGCCGGCGGCCTCGGCGGCGTCGAGGATCGGGGTCGCGCCGTCGGCGTCGACGGTGCGGCCGTCGGTGAAGCCGACCGTGCCGCCGTCGCCGGGCTCGACGCGGGCGGTACGGAAGTGCTCGGTGAAGAGCTGGAGCCCCTTGTTCTCGTGGAACTCCTGGAGCGCGTCGAGCAGCCCGGCCGGCCCGCAGGCGAACGTCCGGCGCTCGGCGAGGTCGGGCACCATCGCGGGCAGCTCCTCGATGTCGAGGACGCCGTGCACGTCGTCGTACCGGCTCACGAGCCGGATCGCGCCGGCCGCGTCGAGTGCCTCGAGGTCGCGGATGAAGATCGAGTCGGGGTGGCTGGGCGCGACGTGGACGACGGTGATGTCGTACGCCGAGCTCCTGGCCGGACGCAGCACGCCCTCGTCCGTGGAGGGGAACAGGTTGCGCAGCATGCCGATCACCGGCGTGATGCCGGAGCCGGCGGTGACGAACAGGAACTTGCCGCCGCCCGGAGGCAGCACGAACTCGCCCGCGGCCTGCTCGAGGTGGACCAGCGTGCCGGGGTGGGTCCGGTGCACCAGGTGGCGGCTGACCAGGCCGTCGGGGACCGCCTTGACGGTGATCGAGATCCGTCGGTCGGGGCGCGGGCCGTGGGTGAGCGAGTAGGCGCGCCACTGGCGGACCCCGTCGACGTCGATCCCGATCCGGAGGTACTGGCCCGGCACGTGGCCGGCCCAGTCGGCGCCGGGTCGGATCACCAGCGTCGCCGCGTCCTTCGTCTCGGCCCGGACCTGCTCGACCCGGCCCCGGAGCTCGGCGCCGGCGCGCAGCGGCGCGAAGAGGTCCAGGAAGTCGGCCGGCACCAGCGGAGTGGTGGCCGCCTCGGCGAGCTGGCGCGCGCGGCTCCGCAGGGATGTCATGTCACTAGTGTGTCTGACTTGAGGGCGCAAGACATGAGCAACAGACGTGAATCGCCGCCTGCTTTTTGTTCGCAGATGACAGCACCGGTCAACGGAGGTGGCGAAGTGCCTCACGTTGCGACAGTGGCGAGAGGGTCTCGGCCCGCGCGGCGACGAACGCCTGCACCCACGCGGGATCGGTCCGGGCGTGCTCGCGCAGCGCCCACCCGATCGCCTTGCGGAGCCAGAACGAGCGGTCCGCTGCGTTGTGGTCGACGGCGTGCGTGAGCAGGTCGAGGTCCGTGTCGGCCCGGTGACGGAGCTGGCTCAACACCGCGGTCCGCCGCAGCCACACGTCCTCGTCGGTGGCCCAGCCGCGCAGCACCGGCGTGGCCGCAGCCCGGTGGCCGGCGAGCACCCCGCCGACCAGGTGGCTCGCGATCTCGTCCACCACGTCCCACCAGGCGCCGGTGACGACCAGGTGCCGGTAGAGCGGCAGCGCCCCCGGGTCCTGCCACGCCCGCGCCGCGCGGTGCCGGGCGAGCGCCAGCGCGACGTACCACTCCTCACGGTGGGTGGCGCCGTCCCACACCCGGCGGACGTCGGTCTCCCAGGCGGCGCGGTCCCCGGGGTCGTACGCCGCAAGGTGCGGGCGCAGCAGCGCCCGCAGGTCGGCCGAGGCCAGCCCGTGGAAGGGCAGGCCCGACTTCATGTAGCGCTGCTGGGACACCGCGCGGTCGGGATCGCCGGCGACGGCCAGCTCCCGCCGGAGGGCGGTGACGTCGAAGCCGGGCACGGCTCGAGGCTACTGGCGGCGGGTTTGGGCGCTAGCATCAAGTTCGAGCGGTCCGCGGGCGTCGTCCCGGGCCGGATTGTTCGCCTGTGACAAAGGAAGCCGATGGCCGCGTACTCCCTCGATCGCCAGCTGATCGACCTGCTGCGCGCGACGCTGCCGGAGGTCGCCGGCCACACCGTCACCGCGGTCCGCGACGAGGTGCCGGCGTACGGTGAGGGGCTCGGCGACGCGCTCGCCGCCACCATCGAGCAGGCGGTGCAGATGGCGCTGGCCGGCTTCCTGCGCGTGGCCGGGCGGACCGGCGACCCGGGCACGCCGCTCTCCCCCACGTTGGAGGGCGCCTACGCGCTCGGCCGCGGCGAGGCGCGCGCGGGCCGGTCCGCCGATGCCCTCCTGGCGGCCTACCGGGTCGGGGCCCGGGTGGCGTGGCGCGAGCTGTCGGCCGCCGCGGTCGACGCGGGGGTGCCGGCGGGGACCATCGCGTCGTTCGCGGAGCTGGTGTTCGCCTACATCGACGAGCTCTCGGCGGCTTCCGTCGCCGGCCACACCGACGAGCTGCAGACGACCGGGCGGGTGCGCGAGCGCTACCTCGACCGGCTGGCCGGCGCGCTGCTGCGCGGCGAGGCCTCCGACGCGCTCGACGCGGCCGCCGAGCGGGCCGACTGGAGCCCGCCCACGACGCTGACCGCGGTGCTGCTGCCCGACGCGCAGGTCCGGCCGGTGCTCGGACTGGTCTCCGGCCGCGCGCTGACGGCCAGTGAGCACAGCCTGCCGGACGGCCTTGCGGTGGTGCTCGTGCCCGACATGGGCGGCCGGTCGCGGACCCGGCTGCTGAAGCTCCTGGCCGACCGGCACGCGGTCGTCGGTCCGGCCCGGCCGTGGAAGGAGGTCCGCGGCTCCTACGCCCGCGCCGTGCGCGGGTTGGCGATGCGCCGCACTCCCGCGCCCGTGGACACCGAGCAGCACCTCGCCTCGCTGGTGGTCAGCGCCGACCCGGAGGCGCTGGCCGACCTGCGCGCGACGGCACTGGCGCCGCTGGCGTCACTACGGCCGGCCACCGCCGAGAAGCTCGAGGCCACGCTGCGGTCGTGGCTGCTCCACCAGGGCCGGCGCGAGGACGTCGCGGCGGAGCTGTTCGTGCACCCGCAGACCGTGCGCTACCGCATGGGGCAGCTGCGCGAGCTGTACGGCGACCGGCTCGACGACCCCGAGACGGTGCTCGCACTGACGCTCGCGCTGGCCTGACGGGCCGGGTTCACGCCAGGCCCAGCCGGTCGGACAGCGCCACGGCGTCGTGCGGCGCGCGGCCCCGTGCGTCGTTGTCGAAGTAGACGTAGCAGTCCCGGCCCGCGGCGGCCCAGTCCCGCAGCCGCGCCGCCCACCGGTCCAGCGAGGGAGCGGCGTAGCCGCTCGTGTACAGGTCGGTGTGGCCGTGCAGCCGCACGTACCGCAGGTCGGTGGTGTCCTCGTCGAAGCAGGGCCACGCGCCCGGGCTGTCCGACAGCACGAGGGCGACGTCGTGGTGTCGCAGCTGCGCCACCGCCGCGGCGTCACCGAAGGACGGGTGGCGCGGCTCGAGCACGTGCCGCAGCGGACCGCTCGTCGTCGCCTCCGTGACCGCCCGGTCCTCGGCCAGCTTGTCGTCGTGGCGGGCCGCCAGGTCCGCGGCGGCCCGGTGGTCGCGGGGCAGCTGAGCGAGGAACGACTCCAGCAGGGCGGCGTCGTACGCCAGGGTGCGCGGCAGCTGCCACAGCACCGGGCCGAGCCGGTCGCCGAGGAGCAGCACGCCCGACGCGAAGAAGTTGGCGAGCGGCACCTCGACGTCACGCAGCCGCTTGAGGTGGGTGACGAAGCGGCCGCCCTTGACCGCGACCGGGAAGCCCGTCGGTGTCTGCTCGACGATCGCGCGGTACGTCGACGGCCGCTGCAACGAGTAGAAGGACCCGTTGAGCTCGACCGACGTCATCCGCTCGGCGACGTGGGTCAGCCACCGCCGCCGCGGGAGGTCCGCGGGGTAGAAGTCGCCGCGCCACCCGTCGTAGCTCCAGCCGGAGACGCCGACCCGGATCGTGCCCATGCTCAGGGGTACCCACCTCCCCGGGTCACATGTCGACGTGTGCCGCGCGGCCGGCGATCCAGGTGGCCGCCACGGCCGGCGCCGGGAGCCGCCCGTCCCACTCGCCGAGCGGGTCCTGGTCGAGCAGCACCAGGTCGGCCGGGTGGCCGGCGGCGACCGTGCCGCGCCCGTCGGTCGAGGCGGCCAGCGCCTCGCGGAGGGTGATCGCCTGGGCGGCGTACCAGGGCTCGCGGCCGTCCACGGTGCGGTGGACCGCGGCCGCGATCGCCAGCCACGGGTCGAGCGCGGCGACCGGCGCGTCCGAGCCGAGCGCGAGGGTGACGCCGTCGTCGAGCATCCAACGGAACGCGAAGCACCGCTCACCGCGACCGGGCCACAGCCGATCGGTGGCGTCGCGGTCGTCGACCAGGTGAGCCGGCTGCACGCTCGCGGTCACGCCGAGCTCCGCCATCCGGCGGACGTCGTCACGGCACACCAGCTGGGCGTGCTCGATCGAGCCACGCGCACCGGTCTCCGCGATCGCGTCGAGCGCCTCGGCCACCGCCCGGTCGCCGATCGCGTGGACGGCGACCTCGAGCCCGTGGGCGGTCGCCCGGCGCAGGAGCTGGCGCAGCTCCTCAGGTGTCTGGTTGGGCTGGCCGAGCGGGAAGCCGAGCGGCGCGGGTCCGGCGTAGGGGTCGCAGCACCACGCGGTGCGGGTGTTGAGCGAGCCGTCGCTGATGATCTTGAGCGGGCCCATCCGCGCCCGCTCGTCGCACCCGGGCAGCACGTCGCCGGTGCGGAGGCCGCGCTCGACGACGTCGTCCAACCCGTCGGCGTACGTCGCGACCCGGACCCGGAGCAGCCCGGCGCCGGCCTCCCACCGCTCGGTCCACTGGTCGGGCCCGCCGGCGAACTCGAGGTCGGTCAAGCCCACGACGCCCAGTGCGGCCGCCTGCTCCTGGGTGCGCAGCACCGCCTCCGGTCCGGTGCCGTCGTCGCCGAGCATCGTGGCCAGCCGCGCGTACGCCGCGAACCACTCCCCCTCGACGACCAGGCCCTCGCGGCTCGGCAGCGCCAGCGTCATCAAGGCGACCGTGTTGAGCCAGCCGTGGTGGCCGTCGCCCGCGATCAGCACCACCGGCTGGTCGGTGTCGATCGCGTCGAGGGTGGAGACGAGCGGGTCCTCCGGCCAGTCGGTCGGCCGGTGCCCCCAGCCGATCACCGGCGCGTCCGGCCACTCCGCCAGCCGCTCGCGGACCGCCGCCACCGCCTGCTCGGCCGACCGGGCACCGGCCAGGTCGAGCCGGGCCGCGGTCAGGCTCCACTGCGTGAGGTGGACGTGCTGGTCCCACAGCCCGGGCATCACCCAGCGGCCGTCGGCGGCCACCTCGGGCAGGCCGTCCGGCGCCAGCCCCGCAGCGACCTCCGCCACGGTGCCGTCGACGACCCGCAGGTCGACCGGCCGGTCCGGCCGCCCGGTGCCGTCGAGGTCGACCAGCCGGGCGTCCCGCAGCAGGAAGCTCGTCATGGCGTCACGGTAGGCGGCCTGGTCCCGGGGCTCGGCCGCGGGGCGGCGCGCAGCGTCAGCGGCGGGCGTGCTCCTCGTGCGCCAGCCGACGCAGCGCGAGGAGCACCGACTCACCCAGCACGGTGCCGGTGACGGCGCGCTCGACCGCCCGCTCACGACTGAGGGCGGCGAGGCTCTCGAGGTCGGCCCGCGCCACCGCGTCCGCGGCGGCCGCGTAGACGGCGAGCACGGGCTGGCTCATCGGCGACTCCGCGGCATCCATCGCGTCGAGCGCCGCCGCCACGGCCCGCCCGTGCGGCCCGCCGGGGTCGGCCCGCCACCCGCTCTCCTCCGCCACCGCCGCGACCCGGGCGAGCGACCCGGCCGTCGGCTCCACCGGAGCCGAGAGCTGGAGGTGCGCGCTGCCCATCGCGGCCGCGACCGTCAGGGTCTGGTCGTCGACGGCGGCGAGCACCTCGCGCACCCGGAGGATCGGCAGCCCACCGACGGTCACCAGCGCCCGGACCAGCCGTAGCCGTTCGAGGTGGCGCTCGTCGTACCGGGCGCGGCCGGCGCCCACCGCGTCGCCGGGCGGGAGCAACCCCTCCCGCCGGTAGTACTTGATCGTCGGGATCGGGACCCCGCTGCGCTCGGAGAGCTCGCCCAGCCACATGCCGCCATCTTGACACAAGGGATAGTTGGGTATCCACTAGGGGATAGTCTGCTATCCGAAGGAGGTCCCGATGCTGTCGTCGGAGTCCCAGGCCCTGGCCGGGGTGCTGCTGCTCGCGCTGGTCACCGTGGAGACCGGCGGCCTCTACCTGCTCGCGATCGTGCGCGCGAAGGCCGAGGTCACCCCGTTCCAGGAGAAGTTCGCGCGTGCGGGGCACGCCCACGCCGGCGTGCTGCTGCTGCTGGCGCTGATCTGCCAGCCCTATGCCGACGCGGCCGGGATCGACGGCGCGCTCGGCTGGCTCGCCCGCGCCGGCGTCGCCGGGGCCGCGCTCCTGATGCCGGGCGGCTTCTTCCTCTCCTCCCTGGGCGCCGGCCGGACCAGCCCCACCAAGCTGATCGTGCTGGTGTTCGCCGGGGCGGCCCTGCTCGCCCTCAGCCTCGCGACGCTCGGGCTCGGCCTGCTGACCGCCTGAGCCCGGCGCGCCACGGACCGAGGCTCAGACGTGACGGCGTGACTGCACGACCCGGAACCGCGAGGCGACGTAGGCGCCGTCGGTGTAGGACGCGTTCGCGGCCGGGTTGGCGCCGGTGCCGTGGAAGTCGGAGTAGGCGGCCGACTGGTTGACGAAGACGCCGCCGAGCAGGTTCTCCGACAGCGCGACACCGGCGTCGAGAGCGGCCTCGCGCACGTCGGCGAGGACGTCGTCGGAGGTGGAGTAGACGGCGGCGGTCATCGCGCCGTGCCGCTGGACCGTGTCGCGGAAGAGGTCGATCGACTCGTCGGTGCCGGACGTCCGGATCAGGTAGGCGACCGGCCCGAAGCACTCGGACTCGTAGACGTCGGTGTCGGAGGCCGAGAGACCGATCAGGGTTGGGGTGCGCACCGTGGCGTCGGGGTACGACGGGTGGGTGACCGCGCGTGAGGCGACCAGCACGTCGCCGTGGGAGCCGGCGGCGTCGAGCCGCTCGAGGACGCCTGGGTTGACGACACCACCGAGCAGCTCGACCGCGCGGGCGTCCTCGCCGAGCAGCTTGTCGAGGGAGGCGCCGATCCCCGCGGCCACCTCTGCCGGCGACTTGACGCCCTCGTCGGTGGTGATTCCGGCCGACGGCAGGTAGACGTTCTGGGGTGCGGTGCACATCTGGCCGGTGTAGAGGGCGAACGAGAACGCGAGGTTCTGGCACATCGCCCGGAAGCTGTCGGTGGAGTCGACCACGACGGTGTTGACGCCGGCCTTCTCGGTGAAGACGACCGCCTGGCGCGCGTTGTCCTCCAGCCAGTCGCCGAACGCGTTGCCGCCGGTGAAGTCGATCAGCCTCACCTCGGGCCGCACGGCGAGCACCCCTGCCAGCCGGTCCGCCGGGTCCTCGGCGGCGAGCGTGACCACGTGCGGGTCGAAGCCGGCCTCGGCGAGCACCTCCTGGCAGGCCTGCACGGTGATCGCGAGCGGCAGCACGGCGGCCGGGTGGGGCTTCACGACGACCGGGTTGCCGGTCACGAGCGAGGCGAACAGCCCGGGCCAGGAGTTCCACGTGGGGAACGTGTTGCAGCCGATCACGAGGGCCACGCCGCGCGGCACGACGGTGAACGTCTTCTCCATCGTCAGCGGCACCTTGCCCGGCTTCTCCCAGCGAGCGGTGGCGGGGGTGCGGGTCATCTCGGTCCACGCGTAGGCGATCGCCTCGAGGGCCCGGTCGAGGGCGTGGGCTCCCCCGGCCTGGAACGCCATCACGAACGCCTGACCGCTGGTGTGCTGGACCGCGTTGGCGAGCTCGAACACCCGGCCGTGCAGCCGGTCGAGGATCTCCAGGCAGACGCCGGTCCGCCCCTCCGGTCCGGCATCGCGCCACGCCTTCCGGCCGGCGGTCGCGGCGGCCAGCAGCGCGTCGACGCCGTCGGGCCGGACCCGGGGATAGCGGACGCCGAGGTCGATGCCGAACGGCGACCGCTCGGTCGCGACCGTGCCGTCGGCGCCGGGCGTCGCGAGCGGGAAGTCGCCGTCGAGCCACGCCTCGTAGGCAGCCCTGCCGTCGCCGGCCGCCGCCTCGCCGTACACCCGCGGCGACGGTGACTCGTCGAAGGCGGAGTAGTACTCGCGCGAGGCACAGGCGGCCACGGCCGCATCCAGCCGGTCGCGGTGACGAGACAGCAGGTCGGTGCTCATGGGGGCAGCCTTCCACAGCGGCTACCGTGTCCTCCCGTGGGTGCACGCGGTCTCGGGTTGCTGCTGCTGCTCGCCCTGGTGGGGGCAGCGGCCGGCTGGGCGTACGCCGAGCGGAGCGCCGAGCCGCGCCTCTCGCGCGCGGCCCCGGCGCCGCTGACGGCGGCCGACCCGGCGGTCCCCTACACGCCACCCGAGGTGACCAAGCCGGACGCGGACCTGCCACCGCTGGCGGAGGGCTTCGCGACCCACGACGAGAAGCTCGGCATGGCCGGCCGGGGTGGCGTCGTGCTGCCCGTGCCGGACGGCTGGGGGCGGACCACCCTGCGCGACGCCGAGGCCCGCTGGCTGCCCCCCGGGGCGGCGACCGGCGGCGGCTACTCCGTGCGGGTCCAGGTCGTCGACCTCCAGCGCTCGCTGGCCCAGGCGGTGGCCGAGCGCGCGGCGGCGCTCGACTTCGACACCCGGCTCACCGACCTGGAGGTCCTGGACCAGCAGGGGGACACGCTGCGCGCCTCCTTCATCCTCGACGGGTGGCGCAAGCTGCAGGTGACGCGCTGGGTGAGCTTCGACGGCAACGGGATCGACCTCGAGATCTCGGCGACGGGCCGGCTGATCGACGAGCGCGGCCTCGAGGCGCTGGTGTCGAAGATCGCGACCGAGGTCTACCGGCAAGCGCCGGTCGAGCCGCGCGACGGCAGCCTGTCCCGTCCCTCGGGCACCGGCTCGGGCAGGTCCTAGAAGCCCGACACCTCGACCTGGTCGAGCACGTCGTTGGCGGTCGCCCGGTCGTCGCTGCGGACCTGGATCCACACGTAGCGGTTGGTGGCGACCTGCCGGACCCGCTCCACGATCACGCCGGGGCAACCGGTCGCGACCTGGGTCAGCACCGGGTCGTCGCCGAACTGGTCCGGGTAGGGCTCCATCACGTTCTCGCACGCCGCGTGACCGGGCAGCTGCTCCGGCAGGTCGTCGGCCGGCAGGACGCCGACGAAGATCCCCTCGCCCTGCCCGGTGCCCTCGTTCCAGCCCGCGCTGGACCCCGCCGACAGGGACGGGAAGGGTTCGTCCTGGTCGGGCGGCGTCCACTGACTCGTCCGGGTGTGCGTCGTCCACGACGCCGGGACCGTCACCGACAGCGAGCCGGTCGCGTCGGACACCTCGATCCCACGGTCCTGCTGCCCGTGGGCGAGGGAGCCCGCGGCCGCCCCGGCCACCAGGGCGAGCACCGCCGCGACGCCGAGCAGCACGCGGCGGCGCGTGCTCGACCGTGGCGGCGCCGGGTCGGGCAGCGGATCGTCGGCGGGCAGCGCCGTCGGCCGCGGGCCGGGCTGGGTCAGGTTCGGGTCGATCGGCAGCCACGGCTCGGGCATCGAGCCGTCGGCGTGCTCACCGAGCGAGTCGTCGAGCGCGTCGACGTACGACGCGATGTCGGGCCAGCGCTGCTCGCGGTCGGGATCGAGCGCCCGCCGGACGACGGAGTCGACGGCGTTGGGGAACGCGCGGCCGGGCCGCGACAGCGCCGGGGGCGGCCCGGGCGTGGACGCCGCGGACAGCGACGCGTGCCGGAACGCCGGCTCCCCGGCCAGCAGCAGGTGGGTGAGCGCCCCGAGCGCGTACTGGTCCGCCCGCGCGTCGAGCGGTTCGCCCTGGGCCTGCTCGGGGGACACGAACGACGGGGTGCCGGCGATCATCGTCAGCCGCGAGGAGACGTCGAGCGCCTTGCCGAGCCCGAGGTCGGCCAGCATCGCGCGGACCGGCGACTCCCCATGGCGGGAGTCGACGGTCCGGAACAGCACGTTGGCCGGCTTCACGTCCCGGTGCAGCACCCCGCGCTCGTGCAGGGCGGTCAGCCCGAGCCCGATCTGGCGTACCACCTCCAGCGCCTGCGGCGGCGTCAACCCGTCGATCTCGAGCCGGTCGGCGAGCGTGCCCTGGTCGGCGTACGACATCACGAGGTAGGGACGGCCGTCGTCGAGCTCCCCGGCGTCGTAGACGGAGACCACGTGCGGCGACTCGACCTTGCGGAGGAACCGCCCCTCCTCGAGGAACCGCTGGCGGACGTGGTGGTCCTCGGTCCAGTTCTCGGCGAGCACCTTCACCGCGACCGGCGAGTCGAGCTGCTCGTCGTAGGCCAGCCACACGGTGGCGAAGCCACCGGAGCCGATCCGCCGGCGCACGGCGTACCGACCGATCCGAGAGGGCATGGACACGACTGCATTATGGTCATGCCGACGGGGGAAAGAGGCAGCGCATGAGCTGGGACACGACCACGCCGGACGAGATCGACGATCTGGCGCGCCGGGCACAGACCGGCGACCGCGACGCGCTCGAGGCGCTGCTGGGGGCGGTACGGCCGCGCGCGCTCAACGTGTGCCGCGGGGTGCTGCCCTACTCCTCGGACGCGGAGGACGCGTGCCAGGAGGCGCTGATCAACATCGCCACCAAGGTCGGCTCGTGGCACGGCCGGGGGCGGTTCACCACCTGGATGCACGCCGTGGCGGTCAACTCGGCCCGCTCCACGTACCGCCGGCTGAAGAACCAGGCCATCGCCAGCGACACCGCTCCGCTCGACAAGCCCGACCCGCGCACCACCAGCGTGATCGCCGGCACCCGGCTCGACCTGCTCGAGGCGATGGAGTCGCTGGAGCGCGACCACCCGCAGTTCGTCGAGCCGCTGCTGCTGCGCGACGTCTACGGGCTGCCCTACGAGGAGATCGCGCGCCTGGTCGACGCCCCGCTGGGCACGGTCAAGGCCCAGATCCACCACGGCCGCAAGCTGGTGCGCCCGATGCTGCGCGGGGACGACTGACCGATGCGGCCCTCGCGGTGGACCGTCGCGGCCCTCGTCACCGCCCTGGTCGCCGCGCTCGCGGGCTGCGACGCCCCCGGTGGCGACGGAGGTGACGGACCGGGCGACGGCAACCCGCCTCCCGCCGGTGCGCTCCGGGCCGCCGTCAGCGACCCGGTGGAGGACCGGGTCTACCCCGACGTTGGCGACCCCGGTGTCGACGCCCTCCACTACGACCTCGACCTCACCTGGGACCCGGACGCGCAGCGCCTCGACGCCCACGAGACGCTCACGTTCCGCTCGACCGAGGACGACGACGAGTTCCAGCTCGACCTGGTGTCGTGGCTGGAGGTCTCGGCGGTCACCCTCGACGGCGAGCCGGTCGACCACCGTCAGGACGACAAGGACCTGGTCGTCCAGGCCGACGTCCAGCGCGACGGCCGCTACGTGCTCGAGCTCGACTACACCGGCTCGCCGCGGGGCGTCGCCGCACCCACCACCCGGCTCGACATCCCCCTCGTCGGCTGGACGACGATGGCCGACGGGGAGGTCTGGACGCTGCAGGAGCCGTTCGGCGCCTACACCTGGTACGCCGTCAACGACCAGCCCGCCGACAAGGCGCTCTACGACTTCACGCTGCGGGTGCCGGAGCCGATGGAGGGCGTCGCCAACGGCGTCCGCGGGGCCAGCACCGTCAGCAACGGCCAGCGCGTGACCCGGTGGCACCTGGCGGAGCCGGCGGCGGCGTATCTCGTGACGGTCGCCTTCGGGGTGTGGGAGACCGCGGAGGTCACGTCCGCGAGCGGGGTGCCGATCACGATCTACCTGCCGCCCGAGGAGACCGCCCAGCTCGACCGGCTGGCCGCGGACACGGTCACGGCGATGGACTGGTCGGAGGACGTCCTCGGCCCGTACCCGTTCGACTCGCTCGGGTTCCTGTTCGTCGACTCCACGAGCGGCATGGAGACCCAGACGATGATCACGCTCGGTGTCCACGAGTACGCCATGTCGCTGCCGGTGCTGGTGCACGAGACCGTCCACCACTGGTGGGGCGACCAGGTCACGCCGCGCGACTGGCGCGACGTCTGGATGAGCGAGGGCATGACGATGTACCTGCAGGCGCTCTGGGAGTCCGAGAACGGCGGGCCGGCCATCGACGCCCGGATGGCCGAGTGGGCCGCCGGCGGCACCGAGATGCGGAGGACCGCCGGCCCGCCCGCCGAGTACGAGCCGGCGGCGTTCGCGGAGCGCAACGTCTACTACCTGCCCGCCGTGATGTGGCACGACATCCGGGACCGGCTCGGGGACCAGGAGTTCTTCCGGCTCGTGCGGTGGTGGCCGGCCTCGCACGACAACGAGAACGCCGGGTACGACGACATCGTCGCCTGGTGGTCGGAGCAGTCCGGCGTCGACCTCGAGCCCGTGTTCCGCCGGCACCTGCTCGGGGTGAAGCAGCCGCGCACCTGAACCCGGTCAGCTCGTCGCGCAGGTCACCGTCGCGGTCGCGGCCGCGGACCTGGTCGCCTCGGACAGCCGCGAGGCCGGGACGTCGACGAACCTGAGGTCGGCGTCGAACAGGCCGTCCTCGACCAGCCGCCGGAGCCCGGCGGCCGCGATCCACTCCCGGGCCGTGCACGCGGCCTGCTCCCGGGTGAGCAGGCCCTGGCCGAGCAACGCGTCGGCGAGGTTGCGCTCGGCGGTGCGCGCGTCGGCGGCGGTCAGCGCAGGCGACCGACGGCGGCACCGACGGCGGTCCCCGACGCGGGCACGACCGGCCCGACGGGGCGCCACCCCGGTCGACCGACCGGGCGACCGGCTGGTCGCGGGTGACGCCCCAGGCGATCGCTCCCCCGACCAGCACCACCGTGGCGACGGCGGCGGCCAGGAGCGGTGCCCGGCGTACGCCGGCGGGCGGGGTGACCGGTGACAGCGCCCGGGCCTGCCGGAGGTCGTCGCGCAGCCGGGCTGCCGACGGGTAGCGGTCGGCCGGGTCCTTCGCCATCGCAGAGCGCAGGATCCGGTTGACCTCGGTAGCCAGCGGGGAGGCGCCCACCAGCTGGGGGATCGGCTGCTCGCGGTGCGCCCGGACGACGTCGCCCTCCGTCGCGCCGCGGAACGGTGCGCGGCCGCTGAGCGTCGTCCACAGCAGGCAGCCGAGCGCGTAGACGTCGCTCGCGATCCCGGCCTCGGCTCCGTCGTGGAGCTCGGGCGCCATGTACGACGGCGTGCCGACGGTCCCGGTGCGCTCGTCCTCGGGGTCGACGTCATGCAGTCGGCGGGAGATCCCGAAGTCGCCGAGGTAGGCCGACATCGTGGCGTCCCGCCGCCGCAGCAGGACGTTGGCCGGCTTGAGGTCGCGGTGGACCAGCCCGGCCGCGTGCGCATCGGCGAGCCCGCCGGCGACCTGGGCGACCAGGTCGAGGGCCACCATCGCCGGCGGTGCACCGTGCTCCCGCAGCATCGCGGCGAGGTCGCCACCGGGGACCAGCTGGGTCGCGAGGTAGAGCCGGCCGTCGACCTCACCGTAGGCGTAGACGTGCACGACCTGCGGGGAGTCGAGCGCGGCCAGCGCCTGGGCCTCGCGCGTGAACCGGGCGCGGAACGCCGGGTCGGCCGCGAGGTGGGGCGAGATCAGCTTGAGCGCGACGGTGCGGTCGAGCGCGTCGTCAGCGGCCTCGTAGACGACCCCCATGCCGCCGGCGCCGATCTCTCGGACGATCCGGTAGGGGCCGATCTGCTCGCCCGTGGCGGGGCGATCGTCCGGCGCGCTCACGGCCGGGTCCTACCCAGCGAGCCGGCCTCTCACACCCGGGATGGCCATCCCCGAGCCGGTGGTGACGACCGGCGTCGGGGTGCTGGCGCAGCCCCGCAGGCACCGTCGGCGCGGCCACCAGGGAAGCCGTTCACCGCGGACTTCTCGTCCCCAGCGCCCGGGCTCGATCCCCAGATCCCCCTATGAGGCCGTACCGATGGTTCCTCCCCTGCGGTCAACGTAGACCCGGGTCAGGACCCGCCACCATCACCTCGTGGGCACGTTCGCGTAGTCCGTTCGGACTACGGTGGGGCTCGGTCCGCAGCGGGACCGAGCTCAGAAGAGCAACGCCGAGGCCGGGTCCTCCAGGATGCCGGCGACGTCCGCCAGGAAGCGCGAGCCCTTCTCGCCGTCGATGTGACGGTGGTCGAAGGAGAGCGCCAGCGTCGTGATCTGCCGGGGCACGATCCGGTCCTCGCCGCCCTCGGTCACCACCCACGGCTGCTTGCGGACCGCGCCGAAGCACAGGATCGCCGACTCACCGGGGTTGATGATCGGGGTGCCGGCGTCGACGCCGAAGACGCCGACGTTGGTGATCGTGAACGTGCCGCCGCTCATCTCGGCCGGCTGCGTCCTGCCCTCGCGCGCGGTGGCGGTCAGGCCGTTCAGCGCCGCGGCCAGCTCGAGCAGCCCGAGGGTCGTCGGCGTCCTTGACGTTGGGGACGACCAGGCCGCGCGGCGTCGCGGCCGCGATCCCGAGGTTGACGTACGACTTGTAGACGACCTCCTGGGCGGCGTCGTCCCAGTAGGAGTTGATCTCAGGGGTACGGCGCATCGCGAGGATCACCGCGCGGGCGAGCACCAGCAGTGGGCTGACCTTGACGTCGCGGAACTCGCGGCGGGCCTTGAGCCGGTCGACGAGCTCCATGGTGCGGGTGACGTCGACGGTGACCCACTCGGTGACGTGGGGGCTGGTGAACGCGGACTCGCTCATCGCCTGCGCCATCATCTTGCGGACGCCCTTGATCGGCTCGCGGGTCTCGACGCGCTCGCCGGCGCTCGCGGGTCGACCACCGCCCGCGGTCGCGGCGACCGGGCCACCAGTGGCGACGTCTCCGGCCGCAGCCGCCTCGACGTCGGCGCGGGTGATGACCCCGCCGTCACCCGAGCCGGTGAGGGTCGAGAGGTCGACGCCGAGGTCCTTGGCGAGCCTCCGGACCGGCGGCTTGGCGAGCGCGCGCACGGCGTCCGGGTCGGCCGGCTCGCTTGCGCGCGCGGACGTGGCGGGGACGGCCGGTTCGTCCGACTCGTCGACCTCGGCCGGCTGGGCGCCGCCGGCGGCGAACGCGCCCTGCACCTGCAGCTGGGTGTTGGCGCCGGCCTCGGACGAGGGCGCGGCGGGACCCTTGCGGGCGCGGCGGACCGGACCGCGGTCGGCCTTGTTGCGGCCGACCAGGCTCTCGCCCTCGCCGCCGCCGCTGGCGGCCGGGTTGGAGAGGTCGATCTCGAGCGCGGCCGCGTCCGGTGCCCCCGCGGGCTCGTCGGCCTGCTCGGCGGTCGACGCATCGCCGATCGCGATGATGGGCGTGCCGACCGGGACCGTCTCACCCTCGGCGACGAGCAGCTTCTGGACCGTCCCCGCGAACGGGGACGGCAGCTCCACGATGGACTTCGCCGTCTCGATGTCGCAGATGATGTCGTTGATGGCGACGACGTCGCCCTCCTTGACCTTCCACGCCACGAGCTCGGCCTCCGTGAGGCCCTCGCCGACGTCGGGCAGCTTGAACTCGGCCATCAGAACTCCAGGCTCCTGTCCACGGCGTCGAGGACGCGGTCGAGGTCGGGGAGGTAGTCCTCCTCGATCCGGGACGCAGGGTAGGGGGTGTCGAACCCGCCGACGCGCAGCACCGGCGACTCCAGCGAGTAGAAGCACTCCTCGGTGATCCGGGCCGCGACCTCCGAGCCCATCCCGAGGTTGACGTGCGCCTCGTGCGTGATGATCGCGCGACCGGTCCGGCGTACGGACTCGTACACCGGTCCGAGGTCGAGCGGCGACAGGGTGCGCAGGTCGATGACCTCCAGGCTCCTGCCCTCGCCCGCGGCGGCCTCAGCGGCCGACAGCGCCGTCTTCACGGTGGGGCCGTAGGCGAGCACGGTCACGTCAGTGCCCTGACGCACCACCCGGCTGGTGAACAGCGGCGCCGGCGTGGCGCTCTCGTCGAGCTCGGCCTTGTCGGCGTGGTACTGCCGCTTGGGCTCGAGGAAGATGACCGGGTCGTCGGACGCGATCGCCTGCTGGATCATCCAGTAGCCGTCGATCGGGTTGGAGCAGGCCACCACCTTGAGGCCGGGCGTGTGCGCGAACTGCGCCTCCGGGCTCTCGGAGTGGTGCTCGACCGCGCCGATGCCGCCGCCGAACGGGATCCGGATGACCATCGGCATCTTGTAGTGGCCCTTGGACCGGTACTGCATCTTCGCGACCTGGCACACGATCTGGTCGTACGCCGGGTAGACGAAACCGTCGAACTGGATCTCGACCACCGGGCGGTAGCCGCGCAGCGCCATGCCGACGGCGGTGCCGACGATGCCGGACTCGGCGAGCGGGGAGTCGATGACCCGGTCCTCGCCGAAGTCCTTCTGCAGTCCGTCGGTGATCCGGAAGACGCCGCCGAGCTTGCCGACGTCCTCACCCATGATCAGGACCTTGGGGTCGTCCTCCATCGCCTTGCGCAGGCCCATGTTGAGGCCCTTGGCGAGGGTCACCTTCTGCGTGCTCATCAGTGGTGGCTCCCCTCGAACGACTCGAGGTACTCGGCGAAGCCCTCGCGCTGGACGCGCAGCTCCTCGGTCTCCTCGGTGTAGACGTGGTCGAACATGTCGAGCGGCTGCGGGTCGGGCAGTGCCTTGCACCCCTCACGCAGGTGGTGTCCGAGCTCGTCGGCCTCGTTCTTCATGTCGTCGATGAACGCGTCGTCGACCAGGCCGTTGCGGCGTAGGTAGACCTCCAGCCGGGCGATCGGGTCCTTCAGCTTCCAGTTCTCGACGTCGTCGTTGAGCCGGTAGCGGGTCGGGTCGTCGGTGGTCGTGTGGGCGCCCATCCGGTAGGTGTAGGCCTCCACCAACGTGGGGCCCTGGCCGTCGCGGGCCCGTTGGAGCGCGGCCTGCGTCACGGCGTACGTCGCGAGGACGTCGTTGCCGTCGACCCGGACCCCCGGGAAGCCGAAGCCGAGCGCGCGCTGGTAGAGCGGGATCCGCGACTGGCGCTCGATCGGCTCGGAGATCGCCCACTGGTTGTTCTGGCAGAAGAACACGACCGGCGAGTTGTAGGAGGCCGCGAAGATGAAGGCCTCGTTGACGTCGCCCTGGCTCGAGGCGCCGTCGCCGAAGTGGGCGATCACGGCGGCGTCACGCTCGGGGTCGCCGGTGCCGACGTCGCCGTCGCGCTGGATGCCCATGGCGTAGCCGGTGGCGTGGAGCGCCTGGGCGCCGATCACGATCGTGTAGAGGCCGAAGTTGAACTCACGGGGGTCCCAGGAGCCGTGGTCGATGCCGCGGAAGAGACCGAGCAGCTTCAACGGGTCGATGCCCTTGCAGTACGCGACGCCGTGCTCGCGGTAGGTCGGGAAGACGAAGTCCTGCGGCTGGAGCGCCCGGCCGGCTCCGATCTGGGCCGCCTCCTGACCGAGCAGCTGTGCCCAGATGCCGAGCTCCCCGTGACGCTGGAGGGCGGTGGCCTCGGTGTCGATCCGCCGGGTCAGCACCATGTCGCGGTAGAAGCCGCGCAGCTCCTCGGCGGTGAAGTCCCGGTCGAACTCCGGGTGGTGCACGCGCTCGCCCTCGGGCGTCAGCAGCTGCACGAGCTCGGGGCCGCCGTCGCTCTGGGAGGGTCCGAAGACCTCCGCCAGGTCGGGGCCGAATCCAGGGTTGGTCACCTGTACTCCTTCTTCAGCTCACGGGCGCTCACGGGGTCTCCGCGGTGGCCGCACTGGTCGTGACACTGGTCGTGGCACTGGTCGTCGTGGGTTCCGCTTGTGACGGGGACCACAACGTGGGTGCGGTCAAACGTACCGGCGCCGCCGGGGCGCCCGCCAATCGAACGGTCCAACCGCGTGACCGTTCAGGGCAGGGTGAGCGTGGCCCCGGCCAGCAGCGGCCCGAGCCAGGCCGCTGTCTGCTCGTCGTACGGCGTGACGTCCGCGTCCGCCTGCCAGGCGGCCGGGTCGGTGCGGCCGGCCCGCAGCACGACGTCCCAGTCGTAGTCGCGCCCCTCGACGAGCGGCCACGGAGCCGTCTCGTCGCGCTGCTTGACCAGCACCACGGCCGGGGCGCCCTCGCCCCGGTCGAGCGCGGCGGCGACCTCCGGCTCGGAGCTCGCGGTGACCAGCACCTTCACCGGGTCGGCGAGGCCCCGGCCACCTCGGCGCCCGTCACGAGCTCGTGGGCGGCACCGATCCGCGCGGCGGCGAGGACGGCGACCACGGCCTCGGGGACGGCGGGGAGGGCGACCAGGACCCGGTCGCCGGGCCGGATCCCGCAGTGGCGCAGCACGCCGCCGAACGCGGCGACCTCCTCGAGGAGCCTCGCGTAGGTGAAGCTCTCTCCCGGCGCGGTCAGGGCGACCCGGTCGGCCGCGCCACCGATCACGTGCCGGTCGAGGGCGTCGAAGCAGGTGGGACTCATGGCGCCAGCCTGCCAGCCGCCGCTATCATCGGCGTATGGCGATGACAGCGGCGACGGCCGAAGGATCGGCGGGGACCAGCCCGGCCGGGACGGCGGCGCTGTTCCACGCCCTCGCCGAGCCCTCGCGGCTCGCGATCCTCGAGCACCTCTTCCTCGGCGAGCACCGGGTGGTCGACCTGGTCACCCACCTCGGGCTCGCCCAGTCGACGGTCTCCCAGCACCTGACCTGCCTGCGTGACTGCGGCCTGGTGACCAGCCGCGCGCAAGGTCGCTCCTCCCACTACTCGCTCCCCGACCCGACCCGGGTGCGCGCGCTGCTGACCGAGGCCGGCCGGCTGCTGGCCGCCACCGGCGGCGCGGCGGCGGCCCACGACGAGCGGCACTGACCGTGGGTGTCGGACACTCCCACGGACCGGTCGGTCACGCCGGCGGACGGCACCGCTGGCGGCTGGCGGTCGCCTTCGGGCTGGTCGGGTCGTTCTTCGTGGTCGAGCTGGTCGCCGGGCTCATGGCCGGCTCGCTGGCGCTGCTGTCCGACGCCGGCCACATGGCGGCCGACGTGGTGGCGCTCGGGGCGGCGCTGGCCGCGACCAGGATCGCCGCGCGGGAGGACACCACCGGTCGGCGTACGTTCGGCTCCTACCGCGCCGAGGTGTTCGCCTCCGGCCTCACGGTGCTGCTGATGCTCGGCGCGGCGGCGTACGTCGGGGTCGAGGCGGTCCGCCGGGTCGGCGACCCCGCCGCGATCGCGAGCGCCCCGCTGCTGGTCGTGGGAGGGCTCGGCCTCCTGGTCAACCTGGTCGCACTCGGCCTGCTGCGCGGTGGGGCCGGCGAGAGCCTCAACGTCAAGGGCGCCTACGTCGAGGTGGTCGCCGACACGGTCGGCTCGGTCGGCGTGATCGGGGCCGGCGTGCTGGTGGCCGCGACCGGCGACGCGTGGTGGGACACGCTGGTCGCGGCGGCGATCGCCGGCTTCGTCGCGGTCCGCGCGCTCTGGCTGGGCCGCGAGGTGCTCACGGTGCTCGGCCAGCACGCGCCGGCGGGCATGGACCCCGCCGAGGTGGAGGTGGCCCTGTGCGCCGTGCCGGGCGTGACCACGATCCACGACCTCCACCTGTGGACCCTGACGTCCGGCATGCACGTCGCGACCGCCCACCTCGTGGCCGACGGCGACACCGACGCGGTGCTGACCGCGGCCGCCGCCACGCTCCGCCAGCAGTTCGGCGTCGAGCACGCCACGCTCCAGGTGGAGTCGGACGCCCGGGCCTGCCGCGAGCTGTCCTGGTAGGGGCCAGGTGGGGGTGCGGCAGCGGCCTCAGCCCCGGCCGTGCGGCTCCAGCCAGACGGCGGGGTCGGGCCCCTTGGGGACCACCCCGGTGGGGTTGATGTCCTCCTGCACGACGTAGTAGTGCTCCTGGATCTGGTCGAAGTCGGTGTTGTCGCCGAACCCGGGGGTCTGGAAGAGGTCGCGGGCGTAGCCCCAGAGGTTCGGCAGCTCCGTCAGCTTCTGCCGGTTGCACTTGAAGTGGCCGTGGTAGACCGCGTCGAAGCGGGCCAGCGTCGTGAACAGCCGGACATCGGCCTCCGTGATCGCCTCGCCCATCAGGAACCGCCGGTCCGCGAGGCGCTCCTCGAGCCAGTCGAGGGCTGCCCAGAGCCGGTCGAAGGCCTTCTCGTACGCCGCCTGGCTGCCCGCGAAGCCGCACCGGTAGACCCCGTTGTTGACGTCGGTGAAGATCCGGTCCATGACGGCGTCCATCTCCTCGCGCACGTCCTCCGGCCACAGGTCGGGCGCGCCCGGCCGGTGGTGCTCCCGCCACTCGAAGAACAGGTCGTGGGTGATCTGCGGGAAGTCGTTGGTGACGACCTGACCGCTCGGGACGTCGACCATCGCCGGCACGGTGATCCCCTTGGGATAGGCCGGGACCCGCTCGAAGTAGGCCTCCTGCAGGCGGTGGATCCGCAGCACCGGGTCGAGGTCGCCGGGGTCGAGGTCGAACGTCCAGCTGCGCTCGTCGTGGGTCGGCCCGGCCAGGCCCATGGAGAGCACGTCCTGCAGGCCGAGCAGGTCGCGGACGATGATCGCCCGGGTCGCCCAGGGGCACGCCTTCGCGGCCAGCAACCGGTAGCGCCCGGGCTCGACGGGCCAGCCGTCCCGGCCGTCGCGCGTGATCCGGTCGGGGAGGTAGTCCATGTCCCGGTCGAAGTCGTCCTGCTCCACGTAGGCGGCCACCTGATCGTGTCTAGCACGGCGACCGACTCGGTGGCTCACCCCGAGAAGCGGTCCGCCAGCTCCACGACCCGGTCGTTGGCCTCCGGCTCGCCGATCGACACCCGGGCACCCTCGCCCGCGAACGGGCGCACCACGATGCCGAGCTCGTCACCGGCAGCGGCGAACTGCGCCGTCCGGTCGCCGAGCCCGAACCACACGAAGTTGCCCTGCGGCTCCGGGACCTCCCAGCCGACCCCGCGCAGCCCGGCCACGAGCCGGTCCCGCTCGCCGACCAGGGCCCCGACCCGCTCCAGCAGCGCGTCCTCGGCGGCGAGCGAGGCGACCGCCGCCGCCTGGGCCACGCTCGAGACGCCGAACGGCAGGGACACCGCGCGCAGCGCGGCCGCGACCGGCTCCGGCCCCACGGCGTACCCGACCCGGAAGCCGGCCAGCCCGTAGGCCTTCGAGAACGTGCGGGTGAGCAGCACGTTCTGGTGGGCGCGGTACGTCGCGAGCCCGTCGACCGGGTCGGCCATCCGCACGAACTCGACGTACGCCTCGTCGACGACGACCAGCACGTGGGGCGGCACCTGCGCCAGGAACGCGTCGAGCTCGGCCTGGCCGACGGCCGGGCCGGTCGGGTTGTTGGGGGTGCAGACGAGCACCACCTTCGTGCGCTCGGTGATCGCCGCCGCCATGGCGTCGAGGTCGTGCCGCCCGTCGGCCGTGACCGGCACCCGCACCGACGTCGCGGCCGCCGCGGTCACGGCGATCGGGTAGGCCTCGAACGACCGCCAGGCGTAGACGACCTCGTCGCCGGGCTCGCAGAACGCCTGCACGAGCTGGTAGATCAGCGCGACCGAGCCGGTCGCCAGCGCGAGCTCCTCGACCGGGACGCCGAGCCGGTCCGACAGCGCGCCGTAGAGCTCGGCGTTGCCCATGTCGGGGTAGCGGTTCATCCGGTGTGCGGCCTCGGTCGCCGCCGTCACCACCCCCGGCAGCGGCGGGTAGGGGTTCTCGTTCGACGACAGCTTGTGGACCGTCATCCCCTCGCGCGGCACCGGCGGCTTGCCCGCGACGTACTGCGGGATGGCGGCGACGTTCGGGCGCGGCTGCGGGCTCGGCATGCCGGTCAGGCTAGCGGCGGGGCCGCCACGGACGCAGGGCGGCCGCGAGCAGCAGGCCGGCCCCGAACCCGACCACCGCGCCGGTCACGTTGTCGACGAAGTCGGTGACGTCGCAGGCCCGGTCGATCCGCGCCACCTCGAGCTGCACGAGCTCGATCGCCAGCGAGTACGCCGCCAGGCCGACCAGCCCCGCGGGCGCCATCAGCCATCCGACCCGCCACCGGGCGGCGGCCAGGACGAGCAGCGCGCCGGCCGGCACGAACAGCGCCGTGTTGAGGAGCCGCTGCCCGCCGGAGAAGATCCAGAACCCGTCGGGCGCCGGCCCGCCGTAGTCCATGGAGCAGGTCTCCGACCGGGTCTCCGCCGGCACGGCGAGGTCGATGCCGTAGAGCGGTACCAGGGTCACCAGCGCGATCACCACCAGCCACCAGGCCAGCCCGCACCAGGCGCCGGCGACGACCCACCCGAGACGCCGCCGCAGCACGCTCGCGAGCACCGCGAACAGGACCCCGGACACCACCGCGCCCGCGACCATGCTCTCGGTACCACCGAACCACTCCCCCACGGCCGCGAGAGTAGTGGTCGGCCCTGGCGGGCGCGCGAACGACCGTCGCTGGACCGGATCACTACGCTGGCCGCATGAGACTCGTGATCTGGCTGGCCGCCAACACCCTGGCGGTCGCCGTGGCGGCCTGGATCGTGCCCGGCGTCCGGTTCACCGAGTCCGGCGGCCTGGCGGACTACTGGCCCACGCTGCTCGCCGTCGGCGTCATCCTCGGCGTCGTCTCCAGCTTCGTGAAGCCGGTCGTGAAGATCCTCTCGATCCCCTTCATCATCCTGACCCTCGGGCTGTTCCTCTGGGTGATCAACGCCCTGATGCTGCTCCTGACGAGCTGGCTCGCGAAGCAGCTCGACCTCGGCTTCGTGGTCAGGGACTTCTTCTGGTCCGCCCTGCTGGGGGCACTGGTCATCAGCCTGGTGAACTGGTTCGTCGCCTCCGTCACGGACGACTGAGTCGCGATGGGGAGGGCCGCGACGCTGCCGCCACCACGCGAGCCGGGCCGCTACCGGATCGCGATGGTCTGCCTCGGCAACATCTGCCGCTCGCCGATGGCGCACGTGGTGGTGGAGTCGCGGCTGGCCGAGGCCGGGCTCGCGGACGTCGTCGAGGTCACCAGTGCCGGCACCGGCGGCTGGCACGAGGGTGGCCCGATGGACGACCGGGCCGCCACCACGCTCACCGCGGCCGGCTACGACCCGACCCGGCACCGGGCGCGGACCTTCGACCCGACGTGGCACGAGGAGCACGACCTGGTGCTCGTGATGGACCGCAGCAACCTCCGCGCGGTGGGCGGTGCGGGCGAGCGGACGATGCTGTTCCGCACGTTCGATCCCGACGGACCTGGTGGCGAGGTGCCCGACCCGTACTACGGTGAGCTGTCGGGCTACGAGGAGGTGCTGCGCATGGTCGAGCGCACCAGTACGTCGCTCGTCGCCACGCTCCGGCAGGAGCTGTCCCTCACGTGACCCGGCTGCCCCTGATCGCGCGGCGCGCCGAGGAGCTGATCGGCTCGTCGGTGATCGCGACCGCCCCGGTCGCCGGGGGTGACATCTCCACCGCCACCCGGGTGCGCACCAGCGACGGCACCACCGCGCTGGTGAAGACCCACCACCAGGCGCCGGAGGGCTTCTTCGACGCGGAGGCCCGCGGCCTGACCTGGCTGGCGGAGGCCGCCGCCGACGGCGGCCTCGCGGTCCCCGACCTGCTCGGCCACGACCACGAGTGCCTGGTGGTCCGGTGGGTCGAGCCCGGCAAGACCACGGTCGACGCGGCGGTCGCGCTCGGGCAGTCGCTGGCGCGCACGCACCGCGCCGGCGCCGACGCGTTCGGCCAGGAGCACGACGGGTTCATCGGCCGGCTCCCGCTCCCGAACCGGACCGCCCCCACCTGGCCGGAGTTCTACGCCACCCGGCGGGTGCTCCCCTACCTCAAGCTCGCCCGCGACCGGCACGCGATCGGCACCGACGACGCCGCGGCCGTCGAGGCGGTGCTCCCCCGGCTGACCGAGCTGGTGCCCGAGGAGCCGCCCGCCCGCCTCCACGGCGACCTCTGGAACGGCAACGTGCTCTGGGGGCAGGACGGCCAGTGCTGGGCGATCGACCCGGCGGCGTACGGCGGGCACCGGGAGGTCGACCTCGCGATGCTCTCGCTGTTCGGGCTGCCACACCTGCACCGGGTGCTCGACGCCTACGAGGCCGAGCACCCGCTCGCCGACGGCTGGCGCGACCGGGTCGGCGTGCACCAGCTCTTCCCGCTCCTCGTGCACGCCTGCCACTTCGGCGGCGGGTACGGCGCCCGCGCCGCCGAGGTCGCCCGCACGTTCACCTGAGGGCCGCCGCCGGGACGGGCCGGCTCTCAGACGAGCCTCAGGCTCGGCTGGCAGAGTGGGACGCGTGACCGCCGCCGCCCGCCCCCGCGTGCTCGTCGTCGACGACGACCGGGCGGTGCGGGAGTCGCTGCGGCGCTCGCTGGAGTTCAACGGGTACGACGTGGCGCTGGCCGCCGACGGGGCCGAGGCGCTGGCCGGGATCGGCACCGCCCAGCCCGACGTCGTGGTGATGGACGTGATGATGCCGCGGCTCGACGGGCTCGAGGCGACCCGCGCGATGCGGTCGGCCGGGCACGACCTGCCGATCCTGGTGCTGACCGCGCGCGACGCCGTGGGCGACCGGGTCGAGGGGCTCGACGCGGGCGCCGACGACTACCTCACCAAGCCGTTCGCGCTGCCGGAGCTGCTGGCCCGGCTGCGCGCGCTGCTCCGCCGGGTCGTCCCGCCGGAGGAGGCCGACGACGAGGTGCTCGAGTTCGCCGACCTGTCCATGGACGTGGCGACCCGCGAGGTCCGCCGCGCCGGCCGGCAGATCGAGCTGACGCGCACCGAGTTCACGCTGCTGGAGATGTTCCTGCGCCGGCCGCGCCGGGTGCTGGAGCGGGCGTTCATCCTCGAGGAGGTCTGGGGCTACGACTTCCCCACCACCGCCAACTCGCTGGAGGTCTACGTCGGCTACCTCCGCCGCAAGACCGAGGCGGAGGGCGAGGCCCGGCTGATCCACACGGTGCGTGGCGTCGGCTACGTGCTGAAGAGCCCATGACCCCGACGCCGGCCGGTCGCTGGCACTACCGCCGGTCGCTGGCGAGCCGGGTCACCCTCCTCACGACCCTGGCCGTCGGGCTCGCCGTCGCGTTCGTGGCGTTCGCCGCCTTCATGACCGCGCGGATGCAGATGCAGTCGACGCTCGACGAGTCGCTGCTCGACCGGGCCACCAAGGTCGCGACGTACGACGTGCCGCTGAACGTCGAGGTGCCCTCCTGGGCGCTGGGCGCCGCCGACATCCGGATCCTCTACTTCACCTCCGACGCGCGCTACCGGACGTTCGACGACTTCCCGGCGTTGCGGCTCGGTCAGCCCGAGCTCGACGTTGCGGCCGGCGGGTCGCCCCGCAGCGTGCGCACCCTCGTGGCCGACGACGGCGAGCGGTTCCGGGTCGTGACCGTGCCGGCCCGCGACCCCGGTCAGGCGCTGGTGCTCGCGCAGTCGCTGGAGTCGCAGCAGCGGACGCTGGCCAAGCTCGGCCTGGTCATGCTGCTGTTCGGGCTCGCCGGCGTGATCGCCGCGGCAGCGGCGGGATGGGCGGTGGCGCGCAACGGGCTGCGGCCGGTCCGGCGGCTCACGACGGCCGTGGAGGCGATCGCCGAGACCGAGGACCTCCGGCCGCTCCCCGTGGAGGGCGACGACGAGATCGCGCGGCTGGCCGGCGCGTTCAACGCGATGCTGGTCGCGCTGGCGGCCTCCCGCGACCGGCAGCGGCAGCTGGTCGCCGACGCCGGGCACGAGCTGCGCACGCCGCTGACGTCGCTGCGCACCAACCTGGACCTCCTCGCCCAGGCGGGCCGCGACCTCCCGGAGGAGGCGCGGGTCGAGCTGCTGGTCGACGTCCGCGCCCAGATCGAGGAGCTGACGACCCTGATCGGCGACCTGGTCGAGCTCGCCCGCGACGAGCCGGTGCCGGCCGTGGTCGCGACGGTCCACCTCGACGACATCGTCGACCGGGCGCTCGCCCGCGTCCGCCGTCGCGCCCCCACCCTGACGTTCGAGGCCGACGTCGAACCGTGGTCGGTGACCGGCGACGCCGCCGCCCTGGAGCGCGCGGTCACGAACCTCCTCGACAACGCCGCGAAGTGGAGCCCGCCCGACGGCGTCGTCCGGGTCCGGCTGGCCGACGGCGAGCTGACGGTCGACGACGAGGGCCCGGGCATCGCCGAGGAGGACCTCACCCACGTGTTCGAGCGGTTCTGGCGCTCCGACGAGTCGCGCGCGATGCCGGGCTCCGGCCTCGGGCTCGCGATCGTGGCGCAGGTCGTCGACCGTCACTCCGGGTCGGTCACCGCCGGCCGGTCGCCTGCTGGCGGGGCCCGGCTGACCATCCGGCTGCCCGGCGTGCGGGAGCCGTCAGTCGTCGAAGACGGCGCGTAGCCGGTCGGCCTTCCACACCGTCTCGGCGTACTCCTCCGCGACCTGTGAGTGGACCGTGATGCCGCCGCCGGTCCCGAGCGTCCACTCGCCGTCGCCCGCGGTGAAGAGGCTGCGGATCACGACGCCGAGGTCGGCCCGGCCGTCGCCGGCGATCCAGCCGAACGCCCCCGCGTACGCCGAGCGGGGTCCCGGCTCGACGGCGCCGATGACGGCCATGGTCCGGCGCTTGGGCGCCCCCGTCATCGAGCCCGCCGGGAACAGCGCGCGCAGTGCGTCGAGCGTGGAGACGTCGTCGCGGAGCCGCCCGCGCACAGTGCTGACGAGCTGGTGGACGTTCTCGTAGGACTCGACGGTCATCAGCGACGGGACCGCGACCGTGCCGGGCTCGCACACCATCGAGACGTCGTTGCGGAGCAGGTCGACGATCATCAGGTTCTCGGCGCGGAACCGCGGGTCGCTCGCGAGCGACGCCCGGTAGCGCTCGTCCTCCTCGGGCGTCGCACCGCGCGGCGTGGTGCCCTTGATGGGCTTGGTCTCGAGCATCCGGTCGTCGGTCACGAGCGCGTAGCGCTCCGGGCTGGAGCTGAGCAGCCAGGCTCGGGCGCCGTCGACGTCGTGCTGGAGGAACCCGGCGTACGGCGCCGGGTTGAGCGTGCGCAGCCGCACGTACGCGGCCGGCGGGGGCAGCTCGCTGGCGATCGTGTCCCGGTACGTGAGGTTCGCCTCGTAGGTGTTGCCGGCGTGCAGCTCCTCCTGCACCCGGGCGAACGCCTCGGCGTACCAGCGCGGTGGCTCGGTCGGCCCGGACCGGGCGACGAGCGCGGCGGAGGGCGGCTCCTCATGTTCGAACATCCGCACGGTCCGGGGCCGCAGCCACACGGCGTCCGGCACCGGGCCGCCGGGGTGTGCCGCGAGGTCCGGCCGGCACGCGTAGCCCAGGTAGCCGAACCACTGCCCCTGCGGCTCCGCGGCGAGCTCGGCCGCCAGCACGTCGAAGACGTCGTCGCCGACGACCTCGGCCAGCCCGGAGCGGTGCCGCGTGACCTGCCGGGCGGCGGCGTCGTACGTGAGCGAGACGTCGTCGTCGTCGAGCCAGCCGATGATGGACGTGTTGCCCGACCAGTCGCGCGCGCCGCCGCCGTCGAGCCAGAAGCAGCGCGCGTGCTCGCGGGAGACCTCGAGGAAGTACGCCGCCACCGGGTCCGTCATCGACGCCCGGCCAGGAAGTTCGCGACCAGAATGGCGCCGTGCTCGGACAGCACCGACTCCGGATGGAACTGGACGCCCTCGATCGGCAGGTCGACGTGCCGCACGCCCATCAACGCCGACCGCCCCTCGGCCGACGACCCCGGGCAGGCGGCGGTGGGCACGAGGCACGCGGGCAGGTCGACGCCCTGGAGCGAGTGGTAGCGCACGGCCCGGAAGCCCTGGGGCAGCCCGGTGAAGACGCCTGCACCGTCGTGGTCGATGACCGCGACCTCCCCGTGGGCGGGGACGTCGCGCCCGACCGTGCCGCCGAACGTCGTGACGATCCCCTGCATCCCCAGGCAGACACCGAGCACCGGCCTGGTGCCGGCGAGCAGCACGTCGCGGCCGACCGAGAAGTCGGCGCGCTCGGCCGGGTGGCCCGGCCCCGGCGACAGCACCACGAAGTCGTGGGCCAGCACGTCCTCCGCAGTCACCGCGTCGTGCTGGACGACCGTGGGCAGCGACCCGGTGACCTCGGCGACGAGGTGCACCAGGTTCCAGGTGTAGGAGTCGTGGTGGTCGACGACCACGACGTCCGCGGCGGGCACCGGCTCAACCTACTGTCTGTGAGGCGGGAGTCGGCGGCCCCCGGTTCAGCGCGTCAGGTCGCGGCACGGGCGGCCGACCGGGGCGCCCCGGATGCTGTCCTGGCAGGCGTCGAACCGGTCCAGCAGCGCCGTCAGCCGCTCGACGCGCTTGCGCTGCCCGGGGTCGGCGTAGGCGTTGCGGCGCTCCCACCCGACGGCCCCGTAGTCGTAGAGCTCGTAGGCGTGCTCGACGCCGGACCACGACGGGTCGAGGTCGAACCGCACCAGCAGCGCGCGGCGGCTCCGCACCGCGACGTACGTCGGGATCGCGTCGATCGTGCCGCCCGCGTACATCGCGTCCGGGTCCGGGCCGAGCGACGGGGCCCAGGTGTGCTCGAAGAACGTGAACCGGCGCCGGGACAGGTCCGGGTCGGCCAACGTGGGCACCAGCGAGGTGCCGGCGCGATAGCGCGGCGGCACCAGGCCCGCGAGCCGCTCCAGAGTCGGTGCGAGGTCGAGGTTCGACACCACCTCGTTGCGGGGCCCGGGCACGACGCCGGGTCCGGTGATGATCAGCGGCACCCGGACGTCGGCGTCGAACGGGGTGCCCTTGCCCTGGCCGAGGCCGTAGCGGCCGAGGTGGAAGCCGTTGTCGGACGTCAGTACGACGTAGGTGTCGGGACCGACCTCCGCCCGGATCCGGGCCAGCATCCGGTCGATCGACTGCACCATCTGGGCTCGCGCCCGCATCGCCGCCGTGGCGACCCCCGCGTCCGGCGCCGACGCCCAGGACGGCCGCCACTGCGGCGCCGGGGTCCCGTCGGGGTGGCGGGGGCCGTTGTCGGCCTGGTCGTCGCCGAAGCCCGGCAGCGCCGAGGCGTCCAGGTCAGCACACCTGACCGGGCCGCAGTTGCCGGGCGTGCCCTCCCCGGGTCGGTCGGCGAACGCCGGCGGGAACCCGGGGTCGTCCGGGTAGTGCCCCTCCGGCCGGGTCCGGGAGTGTGGACCGAACGGCGCCACCACCAGGAAGTACGGCGCTCGGCGGGATTCGTTCGCCCGCACGAACTCCACGGCACGGTCGGCGATCACGGTGCCGGCGTAGGCCGCGTCCTTCTCGGCCGACGAGGCGGACGCCGGTGGCGCGTCGACGTGCTCCAGGGTCAGCCGGTCGGCGTCCGATCGTCCGATGGTGAAGTCCCACCCGTCGTAGGCGTCGGGGAACACCGGTTGCCAGCTCGACCACCCGGGCAGCACGTCCGGCAGCTCGACCCCGTCCCCGACGAAGTAGCCGTTGAGGAACTTGCCGACCAGGCCGGTCGTCCAGCCGGCCCGCTGGAGCCGGACGTTGACGCTCCGCCCCGGGTTGCCGTACGCCGTGAACGCCTCGTAGCCGCCCAGCGGCCCGACCAGGTTGGGCGTGTTGGGCGTGTTGACGAGCACGCCGGTCTGGTGCGGGTACTGACCGGTGAGCAGGCTGGTCCGCGAGACGCAGCACAGGGAGTCCACGACGTAGGCGTGCTCGTACGACGCTCCCTGGCGGGCCATCTCGCCGGCCTGCCGCAGGCTCGGCAGCAGGTCCATGGAGAAGTCGTCCATCAGGACCACCACGAGGTTCGGCTGCTCCGGCAGCTCGAGGGAGGCGCGGCCGATCGCGTGACCCTCGACCACCCGGGGCTGCGGCTCCGGCTCCGGCGGCACGTCGGCGGACGCCACACATCCGGTGGTGAGCAGCACCCCGCTCACCATGGCCACGATGCCTGCCCGCACCCGCATGTCGCGCCCCGTCGTCGTGTGTCTCCCTGTAGGAGAGACGCGCGCGGGACATGAACGGTTGCCTCAGAGCGGCGCCGGAGTGGCAAGCAGGTCGCGCACCAGGTCGTGCAGCAGGTCGTAGCCGTGCTCGGTGAGGATCGACTCGGCATGGAACTGGATGCCTCGGTAGTGCGGCCCGCGCACCAGGTGGACGTCCCCGGTGCCGGGGTCGGCCTCGACGCTGACGCCGGCCGGCAGCCCGCCGGCGGCGCGCGCGACGAACGTGTTGTAGAAGCCGACCCGCTCGGTGCGCCCGTCGATCGAGACCGGCGACTGGGTGCCCTGGAAGACGATGTCCTTGTAGCCGAGGTCGAGGCCCAGCCGCTGGCAGAGCGCCTGGTGGCCCAGGCAGACCGCCAGGAACGGCTGCTCCCGCTCGAGGAGCCGGTCGACCGCGGACCGCAGCGTGGCCATCTTCGCGTCATCGCCGTTGCGCGGGTCGCCCGGGCCGGGGCCGACGATCACCAGGTCGGCCTCGTCGAGGCAGCCGGGCTCGTAGGCGTCGTACCGCACGACGTCGCTGGTGAGGCCGAGCACGCCGAGCACGTGGCGCAGCATGTTCACGAAGTCGTCCTCACCGTCGAGGATCCGCACGTGCTTGCCGCGCAGGCCCGGGTCGGGCGGCGCCCCTGCCTGGTCGGCGAGCCAGAACGACGACAGCCGCCGGTTGCGGTCGTGCAGTGCGAGCAGCACGTCCTCGTCGCGCGCCAGGCTGGCGACGTCGAGCGCGGGCACCGGCGGCGCGGGCACCAGCCCGAAGGCGCTGAGGATGCCGCCGGCCTTCGCGTGCGTCTCCGCCACCTCGTACGCCGGGTCGGAGTCGCGCACCAGCGTGGCCCCGGCCGAGATCTTGAGACGGCCCTGCTGGTCGACGTCGGCGGTGCGGATCAGGATCGGGCTGTCCATCGTGTGCCGGCCGTCGCGGTCGCGACCGAAGAGCGCCAGCGCCGCGCCGTAGTAGCCGCGGCCCTCGGTCTCGTAGGTCGCGATCAGCCGGCAGGCGTTCTCGACCGGTGAGCCGGTGACGGTGGCGGCGAACATCGTGTCGCGCAGGATCTCGCGGGGGTCGCGGTGGCTTCGGCCGGCCAGCAGGTACTCGGTGTGGATCAGGTGGGTCATCGGCTTGAGGAACGGTCCGAGCACCTGGCCGCCCTCGTGGCACAGGTCGCACATCATCTTCAGCTCCTCGTCGACGACCATGAAGAGCTCGAAGATCTCCTTCTCGTCGGCGAGGAAGGTCAGCAGCCGCTCCCGCAGGTCGTCGTACTCGGTGGAGCCGGCGCCACCGACCCGGAACGTGCCGCTGATCGGGTTCATCCGGACGTCCCCGCCCCGCACGCTGACGTGCCGCTCGGGGCTGGCGCCGATGAGGAACCGCTCGCCGGTGAAGAAGCAGAACGTCCAGTAGGCCCCGCGCTCGCGCTCCAGCAACCGGCGGAAGACGGTGAGCGCACGGTCGGCGTCCCAGTCCGCCACGACCGCCCGGTAGTGGCGGCCGATCACGAGGTTGGCGCCCTCGCCCTGGCCGATCTCGTCGCGGATGATCCGCTCGACGACCGTGCCGTAGTCGTGGTCGCCGACCCCGAACCCACCGCGGTCGGCGAACTCGATCGGCGCGTCTGGCAGCGCCCCCAGCAGGTCATCGACGGCCACCTCGTGCTCGACCTCGAGGTCGACGACCGTCAGCGGTGCGCCGTCGTCGATCGCCTCGAAGCCGCGCTCGGCGACCTGCCGGAACGGGACCGCGACCAGCCGGTCGGCACTGCGCCCCGGCTCCGGCACCCCGTCCTCCAGGGGCACGTCGAGCAGCGAGGCGACCTGCCGCGGCGTGCCCCCGACCAGGCCGGCCGTCGGCGCCGCCTTGCGCCGGATGACCGCCCACGCGCCGTACCCCTGGACCTGCTCCAGGAGGGCGCGGACGTCGGTGGCGGTCATGCCGGAACCTTAGGGCGCGGAGGCAGGGTCAGGAGACCGTCGTCAGCAGCTGGGTGGCGCGGGTGAGGACGACGTAGAGGGTGGCGCGGCCGGTGCCCGACTCCTCCTCGATCTCCTGCGGCCGGACCACGACGATGCCGTCGAACTCCAGTCCCTTGGTCTCGAGGCCCGTGAGCAGCACCACCCGCTCGTCGAGCACGCCGGCCAGCCACGAGGTCACGTCGGCGACCCGGCTGACGGGCACGACGACGCCGACCGTGCCGGCCACCGAGCCGGCGAGCGCCCGGACCTCGGCCCGGGTCACGGCCTCGAGGTCGTCGCCGGCCGAGACCTCGCGCGGCGCGACGCCGGTCGAGCGGACGGCGGTCGGAAGGTCGGCGTCGAGCCCGACCCGCTCGGCGTACGCCGCGGCGTGCTCGTAGATCTCCGAGGAGTTCCGGTAGTTGGTGGACAGGTGGAACTCGTGGAGCTGCTTGCCGTCGAGCGCGGCGGCGCGCGCCGCCGCCGCCTCGGCCGGCTCAGGCCACGACGACTGCGCGGGGTCGCCCACGATCGTCCAGGTGGCGGCGCGGCCCCGGCGGCCGACCATCCGCCACTGCATCGGGGTGAGGTCCTGCGCCTCGTCGACCAGCACGTGTGCGAAGCCGTCGTCCTCGATCCGGTGGGAGGGCGGGGACCAGGCGCGGCCGGTCGGCGCGTACTCGCGGTCGGAGGCGGTCGTCAGCTCCTGGAGGTCGACCGCGCCCTCGGCCACCAGCTCGTCGTCGGCCTGGTCGCCGTGCCGCGCAGGCAGGTCGCCCAGCGCGTAGCGCAGCTCGTCGACCAGCGGCACGTCCTGCACGGACACCCCGGCCGACGGGTCGTCCGGCCACGACTTCGACAGCAGCCGCTGCTCCTCCGACGTCAGCACGCCGTCGGCGACCCGGGCCAGCAGCTCGGGGTCGCGCAGCCAGCCGAAGACGTCGACGGCGGTCAGCGGCGGCCACCACCGGACCGCGAAGTCGACGAAGGCCTGGTTCGACAACAGCTCGTCCTCGAACGCCTCGCGCCCGCGCTCGCGGCCGCGCTCGCCGCGCACCTGACGCCACATGGCGTCGAGCAGGGTGCTCGTCACCCGGGGCAGCTGGCGGTTGTGCGGGCCGTGCGACATCAGCTGCCGCCGCAGCCGGCCGAGCTCGCGGCGCTCGAGCCGGATCACGTCGTCCCGCCAGAAGACCCGGAACTCGTCGGGCCCGCCCGGCACCGGCTGCCTGGCCGTCCGTCGCAGCACCTCCGCCATCCGGCCGGAGCCCTTCAGGTCGGCGACGGCCGGCTCGTCGTGGCGCGACGCCTTGAGCCCGTCGACGACCTCGCCCAGCGAGCGCAGCGCGACCGCGGTCTCGCCGAGCGACGGCAGCACCCGCTCGATGTAGCGCATGAAGACACCGCTCGGTCCCACGACCAGCACGCCGCCGCCCTCGTAGCGCCGACGGTCGGTGTAGAGCAGGAACGCCGCGCGGTGCAGCGCGACCACGGTCTTGCCGGTGCCAGGTCCCCCGGAGATCGCGACCACGCCCTTGGCCGGCGCCCGGATCGCCCGGTCCTGCTCGGCCTGGATGGTGGCCACGATCGAGTGCATCGAGCGGTCGCGGGCCCGCGAGAGCTGCGCCATCAGGGCGCCCTCGCCGACGATCGGCAGCGCGGTGTCGACGCTGTCGTCGAGCAGCTCGTCTTCGACGCCCGCGACCCGGCGGCCCGAGCACCGGAGCACCCGGCGGCGTACGACGCCGTGCGGCTCGGCGGCGGTCGCCTGGTAGAACACGGCCGCCGCCGGCGCCCGCCAGTCGATCAGCAGCGAGTCGCGGTGCTCGTCGCGCAACCCGATCCGGCCGACGTAGCGCGGCTGCGGGTCGATCTCCTCGCGCAGGTCGAGGCGACCGAAGACCAGCCCCTCGTGGGCCGCGTCGAGCTGGGCGATCCGCCGGGCGGCCTGGAAGACCATCGCGTCGCGCTCGACCAGTCCGCCCTCGTGGCCGAGCGAGCCCCGGCCGATGCCCTCCCGCGCCAGTGCCTGGGCGGCCGTCGCCGACCGCTCGAGCTGCACGTAGACACGGTCGACGAACGCCTGCTCGGCCCCGATCTCGCGCTCCGCCAGGTTGTCGCTCACGCTGTTCCTGTTCCCCGTCGTCCTGATGCCTCGCCGATTTCCGGCAAGTCCTCAAGCCTACAAGGCGCAGCCGTCGGGGTGGAGTCGGTATCGGGGTCAGATCCGGTCGCCTCACTGCCAGGCCCGGACAGGGTCGTCAGTCGGCCCGCTCGTACCAGGCGTAGCCGAGCCGCAGCCGCGCCTGGGCGGCCGATGGAGCGGTGAGGCGCAGACGCGCGCCCGGGAGCAGGGTGCCCCAGGTGCCGCCGCCGCCTTGCAGCCGCATCACCCCGTCACCGCCGCCGAAGTCGGCCCGCAACCACGTCCTCAGGCTCCCCGAGCTCGTGACGTACACGAGCTCGGTGGTGCCCGAGTCGTTGCGGTGGGCGGTCGAGGTCGTGCCCCGCGGCTCTGTCACAGAGCCGTCGAAGCTCCACAGGTGCCCACCGTCCTCGAACAGCTCTGGTACGTCGCTACCGGCGACCCGATCCGCCCGATCCTGGGCGTACGCCGCGAGGCCGAGCCGCACCTCGTCGCTGTCGATCCGGGGCCCCCTCGCCCCGTCGGTCAGGTAGAGGGTCGCGGTCAGGGTCTCCCCGGTGCGGCCGTGGCGGCCCGAGGACCCGCCCTGGCCCCCCGGGTCGAACGCGGGGTCGTCGCACGCGGGCCCGCTCAGGAACTCCCCGATGCGCGGTCCGAGGTCGACGTGCAGCCATGCCTTCTCCGGGGCGCCCTGGCAGAACGTCGCCCACCGGGTCCGGCCCTCGGGGACGGTGTAGGTCACGGTGACCTCATCCTGGCCGACCTCCCCGATCTCGGCGTCAAGCAGCAGGTCGCTGCCTACCTGCTCGCGGAAGGTGGTTCCGTCGACGGTGACGCCCGCGGGGCGGTCGTCGGTCAGCTCGTAGACCGCGAGAGCCGAGTTCGTGGCGTGGACGGTCCAGGTGCCCTCCTGACCAGGGGCGACGTAGGCCCAGTCGTCGAACTCGACCCGGTCGGAGACCGCCACGTCGTAGGGATCGACGACCCTCACCAAGGTGTCACCGGTCGCCCAGGTGAGCAGCCGCGGCTCGTCGGAGGCCTCGAGCTGGATCGCCGAGGCGCCGTCCTCGTTCTCCACGCCCTCGTCGAAGGCGTAGGTGTAGCCGAGCGCGGACAGCTCGGCGGGCGCGGTGCGCCCCAGGAGCGAGCGGTCGGCGGGGCCGGGCTCCGTCGTACCTGCGGGGAGCAGGGCGGCCGCTGCCACAACCGTCGCCACGGCAGCCGCGCTGCCCACCACGGCGCCGGCGCGCTGACGGCGGGCCCGGACGGCCCGGGCCCGGACCGAGGTGACGCGCGCGGTCGTGGTGTCGTTGTCGATGTCGTCGGCGTGCCGGTCGAGGGTGGCGCGCAGGTCGTCGAGCGTGTTCATCGGGACATCCCCTCGTCGTCCACCAGGGACGGGTCGATCCGGAGCGCAGCCATCGCCTTGCTGGCCTGGCTCTTGACGGTGCCGACGCTGATCCCGAGGAGGTCGGCGGTCTGGGCCTCGGTGAGGTCCTCGAAGTAGCGGAGCACCACGACCGTCCGCTGCCGGCGCGGGAGCCGGCCCAGCGCGTCCCACAGGTCGCCGGACTCGTGCCGGTCCACGTGCGCCTGCTCGGGCAGCTCGTCGGTAGGTCGCTCGCCGTTCCACTTCCGCCGCCACCAGGAGGCGTAGGTGTTGACGAGGATCCGGCGCACGTACGGCTCCGGGTTCCCGTCGATCCGCCCCCACGCGAGGTAGGCCTTGGTGAGGGCCGTCTGGAGCAGGTCCTCAGCCGTGATGTGGTCACGCGTGAGCAGGTAGGCCGTGCGCAGCAGCGCCGTCGAGCGGGCCGCCACGAACTCCTCGAACCCCGGAGCGCTCACCCTGGCCTCCCCCGAGATCGTCATGGTCGTCATGTCCGGTCCTACCCGATGGGGGGCCCGGATGGTTGCCTACGTCTGGCGGCGGTCCAGGAACGCGGCCATCGCCGCGCGCGCCTCGTCGCTGGCGAACAGCCGGGCCGAGAGGGCGGCCAGGTCCTCGCCGTGCGCGTCGATCCGGGCGACCAGGTCGCGGTTGAGGATCGCCTTCGACTCGCGCAGTCCCTGAGCGGCACCGGTCGCGAGGCTGGCGCAGACCGCCGCGACCTCGGCGTCCAGCTCGGTCGCCGGGACGGCCTTCGTCACCAGCCCGTACGCCGCCGCTGCCGTGCCGTCGAACACCTCGCCGCCCAGCGTCGTCAGCGACGCCGCCCGCGGGTGCATCCGGTGGTGGACGGTGAGGCTGATGATCGCGGCGGCCAGCCCGAGCTTCACCTCGGTGAGCGCGAACGTCGCGTCCTCGGCGACGACGGCGACGTCACTGGCCGCGACCACCCCGATCCCGCCGGCCCTGACCGCGCCCAGCACCTCGGTCACGACCGGCGTCCCCATCGTGACGATCATCCGTTGCAGCGCGACGATCCTCCGGGCGCCCTCCGCCATCCCGTCGGCGGTGGCCTCCGTCAGGTCCGCGCCCGAGCAGAACACCCGGTCGGCCGACCGGAGCAGCACCACCCGGACCTCCGGGTCGTCCTCGGCCGCCTGCCAGCCCCGCGAACAGCTCGGTCACCAGCTGCCGGCTCAGCGCGTTCCGGTTGTGCGGCGAGTCGAGCGTGATCGTGGCCAGCGGGCCGCTGACGTCGTAGCGGACGAGCGCGTCGGTCATGCGGGCCATCCTCTCCCACTGTCATCCCGGGGCTGGGTAACGGTGCCGTAGCCGACGCTTCCCACCCGTTGCAACGGGGTGGGAAGCGCACCGCAAGCACCGTTACCCAGACGACGGAGACGCCCATCCTCCTGCGGTGCTCCGCTCCGAACACCTCCCATGCGACAGCGACTGATGTATGCCGGTTTCGGAGTCCTGGCCACGCTCGTGGGGATGGCCGTGGGGCACCTCGTGGCGGCCCTGATCGACCCTGCGTCGTCCCCCGTCCTGGCCGTCGGGTCGACGGTCATCGACCTGACCCCCACCCCGGTCAAGGAGTGGGCGGTGGCCCAGTTCGGGACCGCCGACAAGCCGATCCTCGTGGGCTCGGTGATGGCCGGAGCCGTGCTGCTGGCCGCGATCGGGGGGCTGCTCGCGCGCCGTCGGTTCGAGGCGGGCGCGGCGGTGCTGCTCGCGCTGGTCGCGGTCGCCGGGGTCGCCGCGGTCGTCCGACCGGGCGCCGGGCCGATGGACGCCGTCCCCGCCGTCGCGACCGCCGTCACCGGTGTCGGCGCCCTGTGGTGGCTGACCCGGGCCGCACGGCCACCCCGGCCGAGCAGACCTCCGCCGCCACCGACGACCTCCCCAGCCGACGCGGCGTGATCGTGGCGACCACCGTGCTCACGGCCGCCGCCGCCGCCGCGGGTGGTGTCGGCCGCCTGATCGCGGGCCTGCGGGCCGACCCGGCGGACGTCGCGCTGCCCGCTCCCGCCAGCCCGGCCGCCGCGTTCCCGACCGGGCTGGACCGCAAGGTCCCCGGCATCTCGTCGTTCCGGACGCCGAACAGCACGTTCTACCGGATCGACACCCGGCTCACCCTCCCCACGCTCGGGGTCGAGGACTACGAGCTCATCGTCGACGGCGACGTCGAGACCGAGCTGTCGCTCAGCTTCCAGGACCTGCTCGACATGGACCTGATCGAGCGCGACATCACGCTCACCTGCGTCTCCAACGACGTCGGCGGGCCCTACGTCGGCGGCGCCCGCTGGCTCGGCGTCCGGCTCACCGACATCCTCGACCGGGCCGGGGTGGGCGGCAGCGCCGACCAGATCCTGTCCACGGACGTCGACGGCATGACCATCAGCACCCCGCTCGGCGGTCGCGACCGACGGACGCGACGCGATGCTCGCGGTCGGCATGAACGGCGAGGCGCTCCCCCGCGAGCACGGTTTCCCGGTGCGGATGGTCGTGCCCGGCCTCTACGGCTACGTCAGCGCGTGCAAGTGGATCACCCGCATGACGCTGACGACGTACGACGCGCAGGAGGCGTACTGGACCGAGCGCGACTGGGCGATCGAGGCCCCGATCAAGATCGCGAGCCGGATCGACACCCCGAAGTCCTTCTCCGAGATCGACGCCGGCCGGACGTTCATCGGCGGCGTCGCCTGGGCCCAGGACCGCGGCGTCGGCAAGGTCGAGGTCCAGATCGACGGCGGCGAGTGGCAGACCGCCGAGCTCGGCCCCAGCGCCGGCGTCGACTACTGGCGCCAGTGGTACCTGCCGTGGGAGCCGAAGTCCGGCGAGTACTCCCTGTCGGTCCGCGCCGAGACCGAGGACGGCGAGCAGCAGACGCCCGCGAAGGCCACGCCGTTCCCCGACGGCGCCTCCGGCTACCAGCGGATCGTCGTTCGCGTGGCGTGAGCTCACTCCGAATTTCCGGTCGCGGACCAATCCGCAGCACCGGCAGCACCGAATCCCCGATGTTCAGACCACAACGAGAGGTTCCCTGCATGAAGCGCACGACCATTCTCCGCAAGACCGGCCTCGCGGCCGCTCGCCGTGTCCCTGTCCTTCGGCCTGGCGGCCTGCGGCGAGGACGAGCCGACCGCCGCGGACACGCCCGCCGCCGAGGACACCCAGATGGACGAGGAGTCCACCGACGAGGGTGACGACATGGGCGACGACCCCGAGGCCCAGACGTACGGTGCCGCCTGTGGCGACGTCCCCACCGAGGGCGACGGCTCCTTCGTCGGCATGGCGACCGCTCCGGTCGCCTCCGCCGCCAGCGCGAACCCGCTCCTCAGCACCCTGGTCGCCGCCGTCGGTGCCGCCGACCTGGTGGAGCCGCTGAACTCCGCCCCGGCGCTCACCGTGTTCGCCCCGGCCAACCCGGCCTTCGAGGCGTTCACCAAGAAGCAGCTCAACGGCCTGCTGAAGGACACCGACACCCTGACCGGGTCCTCACCCACCACGTCGTGGCCGAGCAGATCAGCCCCGACCAGCTCACCGGTGAGTTCGAGACCCTGGCCGGCGACACGATCACGATCAACGGCTCCGGCGAGGAGGCCACGATCGGCGACGAGAAGGCGACCGTGCTCTGCGGCAACATCCCGACCGCGAACGCCACGGTCTACGTCATCGACACCGTCCTGATGCCCTGACCTTCCGTCAGGACCAGCGACCAGACAAGATTCAGAACGTGGACCACCTTCGCGCCGTACCCTCCGGCGCCCCCTCTCGCGGGGGGGCGTCGGAGGCACGGGCCCTGACCGACCTGCTCGGCAGGTCGGCCCGGGGTGACACCGAGGCCTTCGCCCGGTTCTACGACGCCACCTCCGCCCGCGCCTACGGGCTCGCGCTGCGGGTGGTGCGGGACCCGGCCCAGGCCGAGGAGGTCACCCAGGAGGTGTTCCTCGACGTCTGGCGGCAGTCGGGGCGGTACGACGCCGCCCGCGGCAGCGCCATGGGCTGGCTGCTCACGATCGTGCACCGCAAGGCGGTCGACCGGGTGCGCTCGGCCGAGTCCGCCACCCGGCGGGACGCGACGTACCACCAGGAGAACCACAAGGTCGCGCACGATGCGACCGCCGAGGCCGCCGAGGCCTCGCTCGAGGCACACCGGGTCCGCTCGGCGATGCAGGAGCTGACCGCGATCCAGCGGGAGGCCCTGGAGCTGGCGTACTTCGGTGGCTACACGCACACGGAGGTGGCGACCATGCTCGACCTACCAGTCGGCACCGCCAAGACCAGGATCCGCGACGGGCTGATCCGCATGCGAGACGCGATGGGGGTGACCACGTCATGAGCGACATCCACGCTCTCGTCGGTGCCTACGCGGTGGACGCCCTCGACGACGTCGAGCGGGCCGCGTTCGAGCGGCACCTGGCCGAGTGCGCCGCCTGCCGCGCCGAGGTCGACGGGCTGCGCGAGGCCGCGTCGGTCATCGGCAGCTCGGTCGCCCAGGAGCCTCCGGGCTCGCTGCGGGAGGCAGTCCTCGCCGACATCGCGACCGTCCGGCCGCTGCCACCGCTGACCGTGCCGCTCACCCAGCGCGCCGCCCGATTTCGCTTTGCCCTGGTCGCGGCCGCGGCTGCCGTGGTGATCGCCGCGGCCGGCGGCGTGGTCGTGGCCCAGCCGTGGGCCGACGACGCCAGCCAGGTGCAGCCCACGGCTGCCGACCGGATCCGCGCGGCCGCGGACGCCGAGACGTTCGAGCAGAAGCTCGACGGCGGCGCGGTCGCCACCGTGATCCGCTCGAAGTCGCTCAACCAGGCCGTCCTGGTCACCCAGGACATGCCGCCCGCTCCGGAGGGCAAGACCTACGAGCTCTGGCTCAACCACGACGGCGTGGGGATGGTCGCCGCCGGGTTGATGGAGAACGGCGAGCGCGAGGTCCTCCTCGAGGGTGACCCGGCGACGGCGGTCGGGTTCGGCATCACCGTCGAGCCCGACGGCGGCTCGGAGCGGCCCACGCTCTCACAGCTGGTCACCAGCGTGGCGTTCGAGAACGTCTGATGACCGACACCTCCCGACGGCTCGCCGTCATCGGCTCCGGTGTGTCCGGACTCGTGGCGGCGCACGTCGCCGCCTCGTCCGGCGCGCGGGTGACCGTCTACGAGGCCGACGACCGGCTCGGCGGCCACGCCGACACCCACGACGTGACGGCGACCGACGGGTCGCTGCTGCGGATCGACACCGGGTTCATCGTCCACAACCGGCGCACCTACCCGACCCTGCTGCGACTGTTCGACGAGCTCGGCGTCGCGACCCAGGAGTCGGAGATGTCGCTCTCCGTCCACGACGACGAGACCGGGCTCGAGTGGGCCGGTGCCCTCGGCCGGCGCGGACTGTTCCCGGCCGCGGGCCACCTCCGCCGCCCGGCGTACCTCCGGATGCTCACCGAGATCCCCCGCTTCCACCGCCGAGCACGCCGGCTGGTCTCGGCGGGCGCGACCGGGCCCGACCCGACCCTGCGCGAGTTCCTGGCGGCCGGCCGGTTCTCGGCGTACTTCACGCGTCACTTCATGGAGCCGCTGGTCGCGGCGGTGTGGTCGTGCGACCCCGACCTGGCGCTGGAGTACCCGGCGCGCTACCTCTTCACGTTCCTCGAGCACCACGGGATGCTCCAGGTGTTCGGCTCGCCGACCTGGCGCACGGTGACCGGCGGGTCCCACGCGTACGTCGAGCGGATCGCCGCCGGGCTGCCCGACGTCCGCACCGGCACCAAGGTCACGTCCGTGCTCGAGACAACGAGCGGGGTCGAGGTCACCGACGGCAACGGCGCGGTCGAGGCGTACGACGCGTGCGTGGTGGCCACACACCCCGACCAGGCCCTGACGATGCTGGCCGAGCCCACCCCGCTCCAGCGCGACCTGCTCACCGCGCTGCCCTACTCCGACAACGTCGCGCTCCTCCACACCGACGTCGTCGCTGCTGCCGGACGCCGACGGCGCCCGGGCGTCGTGGAACTTCCGTCGCGTCGCAGGCCGGGCCGGTGACGTCACGGTGACCTACGACCTCACGAGGCTGCAGCGACTGCCCACCGGTACCCACTACCTGGTGACGCTCGGCGGTGACGAGCTCGTCGACCCCTCGACGGTCGTGGTCGCGGCGCGACTACGCGCACCCGATCTACACCCCGGAGTCGGTCGCGGCCCGCGGGCGGCTGCCGGAGATCTCCTCCGACCGGCTCGCCTTCGCCGGCGCCTACCACGGGTGGGGCTTCCACGAGGACGGCGCCCGGGCCGGCCTCGCGGCGGCCGAACGACTGGGCTTCCGGTGGGAGTCGCCCGCGCACGACGGCTTCGCTGGCTGACGGGGGCAAGTCGCGCGGTCTACCGGACCTCGATCACCCACACCCGTCGGAAGCCGTTCCGGCGCACGTTCACCCATCGGTCGCGGACCTGGCTGGTCGACCTCGACCACCTGCCCGACCACGGCCGGCTGGCGCCGGTCCTCGGGAGGATCGACGCGCGCGACCACCTCGGCGACCCCACCCTGCCGCTGCGCACGAACGTCGAGACGTTCCTCGCGCGTCACGACGTGACGCTCGACGGCGGCCGGGTGCTGCTGGCCGCGCTGCCGCGGGCCTTCGGCTACTGCTTCAACCCGATCAGCGTGTTCTGGTGCTTCGGCCCCGACGGCGAACAGCGGGCCGTCGTGGTCGAGGTGCACAACACCTACGGCGACCGGCACGCCTACCTCGTCCATCCGGACGAGCAGGGCCGCGCCCGCACCGACAAGCAGATGTACGTCTCGCCGTTCCACGGCACCGACGGCCACTACGAGCTGGCCGTGCCGGTCCCCGGCGCGACGCTCGACGTGGCCGTCACGCTCCACACCGACGACGGCGCCGTCTTCAGCGCCACGCTGCGCGGCGAGCCCAGCGACGTACCGGCCTGGCGGGCGGCGCCGGAGGCGCTGCGCTCCTCCGCCCTGATCAGGGTGCACGGCGTCTGGCTCTGGCTGCGACGCCTGCCCGTCCGCACGCGACCCGTGCACCACCAGGAAGGCGTGTCCCCCCGATGACCCTCAGCCACACGCGCAGCACTCGGCCGGCGCCGCGAGACGTGGCCCGGGCCTCTTCGACGTCCCGACCGGACCGCGCAACGCGATCGCGTCGCCGGTGGCCCGTCGGCTCTTCCACGCCGCGGTGTCGCGGCTCCCGGTCACCGTCGAGATCGAGCACGGCCCCGGACGCCGTGAGGTGCTCGGCCGCGGCGGTCCCCAGATGCGGATCCACCGGCCCGACGAGTTCTACGCCCGGATCGGCCGCGACGGCCTGATCGGCTTCGGCGAGTCCTACCTGACCGGCGCCTGGGACGAGGGCGAGGGCGGCGACCTCGGCGACTTCCTCACGGTGCTCGCCGCCGAGATGGCCACCCTGGTCCCGGCCCGCCTGCAGCGCGCCCGGGCCTTCGTGGTCGCGAAGCGGCCGCGCCGTCCACCGGCCCGACGCCACCCGGTCGCGCGACCTGATCGCGCACCACTACGACCTCTCCAACGACCTGTTCCGGCTGTTCCTCGACCGGACCCTGAGCTACTCCTCGGCGTTGTTCGAGGCGCACCCCGACGGCGGCCCGGTGCTGCCCGAGGACCTCGAGTCCGCGCAGGCTCGCAAGATCGAGCGGCTGCTCGACGTGACCGGGGTCCGCGAGGGCAGCCGGGTGCTCGAGATCGGCACCGGCTGGGGCGAGCTCGCGCTGCGCGCCGCGCGTCGCGGTGCGCACGTCCACTCGATCACGCTCTCGACCGAGCAGCTCGACCTGGCCCGCGCGCGGGTCGCGGAGGCGGGGATGGCCGACCGGGTGGTGGTCGAGCTGCTCGACTACCGCTCGGTGGCGACCGCCCACGCCGGTCGGCAGTACGACGCCGTCGTCTCGGTCGAGATGATCGAGGCCGTCGGGGCGGAGTACTGGTCGTCGTACTTCGCGACGATCGACGCGGCCCTGGCGCCGGGCGGTCGGGTCGGCACTCCAGGCGATCACGATGCCCCACGACCGGATGCTCGCCACCCGGGGCGGCTTCACCTGGATCAACAAGTACATCTTCCCGGGCGGGTTCCTCCCGTCGGTGCAGGTGATCGACGAGGTGACCCGGGCCGACACCACACTGCGGCTGACCGGCCGGCACTCGTTCGGCCTCCACTACGCCGAGACCCTGCGCCAGTGGGACGAGCGGTTCCTCGCGGCCCGGCAGGAGGTGGCCGCGCTGGGGTTCGACGACATCTTCGTGCGGATGTGGCACTTCTACCTGGAGTACTCCCGCGCCGGCTTCGCCTCCGGCTACCTCGACGTGCACCAGCTGGTCCTCGAGCGCCCGGTGGAGCACCCGTGACCGTGCCCGACCCGGCCGACCCCGGGCCGACCACCGGGCCGGCACCCGCTCCGGCGTGGCGCAGCGGCTGGCGGAGGCGCTGCGCCCGGTCACGGGCGGTGACCTGCCGGTACGGCTGCGGGCCTGGGACGGCTCCGAGGCCGGCCCTGCCGACGCCCCCCTGGTCGTGCTCGGCTCCGCCACTGCCGTGCGCCGGATGCTCTGGCACCCGGGCGAGCTCGGGGCGGCCCAGGCCTACGTCACCGGTGAGCTCGACGTGCCCGGCGACCTCGCCGACGCCCTCACGCACGCCTTCGCGGTCGCGCGCGAGCGCGGCCTCGGCGCACGGCCCACCCCGGCGGCCCTCGTCCGCGCGATCCGCGGCGCCGCCGGGCTCGGCGCGCTCGGCCGCCCGCCCCCGGCCCCCGCCTCGCAGGCCCGGCTGCGGGGCCGGTTGCACTCACCGCTGCGCGACCGGCGTGCCGTCGCGCACCACTACGACCTGTCGAACGACTTCTACCGGCTGCTGCTCGACCCCTCGATGGCGTACTCGTGCGGCTACTGGACGAGCACCGACCCGGCGTACACCGTGGCCGACGCGCAGCGCGACAAGCTCGACCTGGTCTGCCGCAAGCTCGGGCTGGAGCCCGGGATGCGGCTGCTCGACGTCGGCTGCGGCTGGGGATCGCTCTCGCTGCACGCGGCCGAGCACTTCGGGGCGCAGGTCACCGGCGTGACGATCGCGGCGGAGCAGAAGCGCTTCGTCGACGGGCGGATCGCCGAGCGCGGGCTGGGCGATCGGGTCGAGATCCGGCTCCAGGACTCCGCGGTGGTGACCGACCTCCTGGTCGTCGCCGGGGCGTCCCTGGCCGTCGCGGTCGCCGCGATGACGATCACCGCCCTGGTGGCGCGCCGCCTCGGCCGGGTCAACGTCGTCGACGTCACGTGGGGCCTCGCCCTGGTCGCAGTGGCGCTCGTCTGCGCAGGCCTCTCCCCCACGTGGGAGGCGTGGCTCGTGCTGGGCCTGGTCGCCGTCTGGGGCGTGCGGCTCTCGTCGCACATCCTGTCCCGGTCGCGCGGGCGAGGGTGAGGACCCGCGGTACGCGGCGATGCTCGGCGACGGGGGCTTCCCGGTCGCGGTGCGCAGGGTGTTCGTGGTCCAGGGAGCCGCGGTCTGGCTGGTGTCCCTGCCGATCCAGGCAGCCGCCGTCACCGACGTCGAGTGGGCGTGGGCCTGCGTGCTCGGGATCGTGGTGTGGGCGGTCGGCCTGGTCTTCGAGGTCGTGGGCGACCGGCAGCTGGCGGCGTACCGCGCCCGGCCGCGTGACCAGCGCCCGCCGGTCCTCGACACCGGGCTCTGGGCCTGGACCCGGCACCCCCACTACTTCGGCGACGCCTGCGTGTGGTGGGGCATCTGGCTGACCGGCGCGGTCTCCGCCGGCTGGCTGCCCGCGCTGGTGACCCTGGTCGCCCCCGTCACGATGACCCACTTCCTGCGCAACGTCACCGGCGCGAAGCTGGTCGAGCGGACCATGTCGACCCGGCCGGGCTGGGACGAGTACGCCGCCCGGGTGCCGCTGTTCGTGCCCCGGCCGCCGCGTCGTCTAGTCCACATCGATCTGGCTGGAGATCCACCGCCCGCGGCAGCCAGTTCGGCGGGGACACGCTACGACCCTCAGGCGGGCCGGTCGACCTGCTCGGCGAGCCGCTGTGCGGCGCCACGAGGCAGTAGGAGTCGGTGAGCAGCTCGGCGAGCTCGTCCCAGTCGGTGTCGTCGTCGAGCAGCATCCCGACCACGTTGGGGCCCCACTGGGCGCGGAAGTACGGCGCACCGAGGTGCTGGAACGCCATCACCTCGTCGGGCTCGGCGCGGAACGTGATCCGGAACAGCTGGTCCTCGCCGCCGAAGACGTGCGCGATCGTGGCCTGGCCGATCCGCCACCGGGTGCCGACCCAGGCGTTCTCCTCGACCGTCCGCGGCAGCCGGCCGAGGATCCGCCCGATCCGGAGCACCATGCTCTCGGGGACCAGCGGGCGCTCGGACGTCGGCACGGGACGACCCTGCCACGGCTCACCGACACCGCGCCATCGCGTGGCCCCGTAGCACAGTCGGGTCATGGACGCCGTCACGGCCGCGTTCGACGCCCACCCGCGGCCGGGGCTTCCTGCCGCGGCGCGAACGGCGTCGCGCGTCGTACGACGGCCCGATCCAGATCGGCGGCGGCCAGACGAACTCCCAGCCGCGCACCGTCGACGCGATGCTCCGGCTGCTCCAGGTCCGCCCCGGTCAGCGGGTGCTCGACGTGGGCGCCGGCTCGGGCTGGTCCACCGCGCTCCTGGCCCACCTCGTCGGGAGCACCGGCAGCGTCCTCGGTCTGGAGCTGGAGCCCGACCTGGTCGAGTTCGGCCGCGCCAACCTCCGCGCGGACGGGTCAGCCGTGGGCCCGGATCGAGCAGGCCGAGCCCGGCGTGCTGGGGAGTCCGGCGGAGGCGCCGTACGACCGGATCCTGGTCTCGGCCGAGCCGCGCGAGCTCCCCACCGAGCTGGTCGACCAGCTGGCGGCGACGGCGTGCTGGTCATCCCCGTGGCGGGCACCATGCTGCGGGTCACCAACCCCGGCGCGCTCGTGACGCGCCACGGCGGCTACCGGTTCGTGCCCCTCCGCTGAGGACCGGCCGCGCGGAGCGCCTCCACCGACGGCGGCGCCGGCAGGTCGTCCGGCAGCCACGGCGACCGCACCGGCTCGGCGTACGTCCGCGTGATCGGGAGGATCCCGGTCCAGACGTCCTGGGGGATCACGTCGAGCTCCTCGTCGACGTCCTGGTCGCTCACCTTGAGCAGCCAGTTGTCGTCGGTGATGTCGAGCGCGAGGGCCACGGTCGCGGCGACCTCCTTCGTGAGGTGCCCGCGCAGCTCGCCGCGGCGGCCGGGGACCAGTGCGTCCGAGAGCCGGTCGAGCGCCGCCGACCGCCTCGTCGCCGACCAGCGGGACGAGTGGCCCGCGCACCACCGCCGACCGGTAGTTGGCGGAGTGCTCGAAGAGCGACGTCGCCAGCACCAGGGCGTCGATCGCCGTCACCGCGACCACCGCTTCGGCCCCGGCTGCCACCCGGCGCAGCGCGCCGGCCCCGGTCGAGCCGTGCAGCAGCACCCGGTCTCCGTCGCGGGCGTAGAACATCGGCACCGCCCACGGGCGGCCGTCGGTCGTCACCGTGGCCAGCGTGGCCACCAGCTCCTCGTCGAGCAGTCGGTCGAGCTCGGCGCGCTCCGAGCGGCGCTTCTCCTTCAGGCGGGTCAGGTCGTCCAGCGTCACCGGACGATGGTGGCACGTCGTCAGTACGACTTGGGCAGTCCGAGGCTGTGCATCGCCACGTAGTTGAGGATCATCTCCCGGCTGACCGGCGCGATCCGGCCCGCGCGGGTGGCCACGAGCAGCCCGGCCATGCCGTACTCCTGGGTGATGCCGTTGCCGCCGTGCGTCTGCACCGCACGGTCGGCCGCGTCGCAGGCCGCCTCGGCCGCGGCGTACTTCGCCATGTTGGCCGCCTCGCCCGCGCCCAGGTCGTCGCCCGCGTCGTAGAGGGCGGCCGCCTTCTGGGTCATCAGCCGTGCCAGCTCGATCTCGATGTGGCTCTGCGCGAGCGGGTGCGCGACCGCCTGGTGGGTGCCGATCGGGCCCTGGAACACCGTGCGCTCCTTGGCGTACGCCGCCGCGCGGTCGAGCGCGAACCGCGCCAGCCCGGTGGAGAACGAGGCGGCCATGATCCGCTCCGGGTTCAGGCCGGCGAACAGCTGCACCAGCCCGCCGTCCTCGTCGCCCACGATCGCGTCGGCCGGCAGCCGGACGTCGTCGAGGAACACCGTGAACTGCTGCTCGGGGCTGACGATCTCCATCGGGATCGAGCGCGCCTCGAAGCCGTCGGCGTCGGTGGGCACGACGAACAGCACCGGCTTCGACCTGCCGGTCCGCCCCGCCGTCGGACAGAGCCTCCGCCCGCGCGACGACGAGCACGTGGTCGGCCTCGTCGACGCCGGAGATGTAGACCTTGCGGCCGTTCGAGGACCCACTCGTCGCTGTCGCGGCGGGCGGTGGTGGTGATGTTGTGGGTGTTGGTGCCGGCGTCCGGCTCGGTGATCGCGAACGCCATGGTGCCGGTGCCGTCGCAGATCCCGGGCAGCCAGCGCTGCTTCTGCGCCTCCGTGCCGTAGCGGCTGATGATCGTGCCGCAGATCGCCGGGCTGACGACCATCAGCAGCAGCGGGCAGCCCTGCGCCGCCAGCTCCTCGCAGACCGCCGCGATGTCGCCGATCCCGCCGCCACCCGCCGCCGTACTCCTCGGGGATGTTGATGCCGAGGTACCCGTTCTTGCCGATCTCCAGCCACAGGTCGGTGGTCTTGCCGCCCGAGCGGGCCTTCTCCGTGAACCACTCTCGACCGTACTTCGACGCGAGCCTGGCCACGGCCGTGCGCAGCTCCTGCCGCTCCTCGGACTCGCTGAACTCATTCATCCGCTTCTCCCTCCGATGGGGTCGACCACTGCCAGGACCTCGCCGGCGGCGACCTGCGCGCCGGGTCGTACGTCGATCTCGCTGACCGTGCCGGCGTACGGCGCGCTCACCGGGTGCTGCATCTTCATCGCCTCGAGCACCAGCACCGGCGCGTCCGCCGCCACCCGGTCGCCGCTGCTCACGGCGACGCTGACCACCGTTCCCGGCATCGGCGCCAGCAGGCTGCCGCTACGGTGCTGCACGGCGGGGTCGGTGAACCGCGGTCGCTCGACGAGCCGGGCGTGCCCGAGCGGGCCGTCGACCTCGACCGCGGTGCCGTCCACCCGCACGGCGTACGTCGCCGCAACGCCGTCCTCGACGATCGTGACCGCGTCCGGGGCGACCGAGGTCACGTCGAGGCCGTCGAACCGGATGCCGTCGCGGTGACCGTGCCAGGCCACCCCGTGGCCCGGCTCGAACGCGGTCAGCTGCGGCTGCGACGTGACGTTGCGCCACGCGACCGGGCTCCCGCGCTGGACGAGGCGACGCCCGCGGCGGTGCTCCTCCAGCGCGACGGTCGCGGCCACCAGCAGGTGACGATGGGGCTCGACCCGCGCTCGTCGCGGCGACCACGCCGGTGCGATCGAGGAAGTCCGTCGTCACCCGGGCCGCCAGGAAGTCAGGGTCGCGCAGGATCGCCACCAGCAGGTCGCGGTTGGTGGTGACCCCGTGGATCCGGGCCCGGTCGAGCGCGCCGGCCAACCGGCGGGCCGCCGCGAGCCGGGTCGGCCCGTGGGCGATCACCTTCGCGAGCATCGCGTCGTAGTGGGTCGAGACCTCCGAGCCGGCCGCGAACCCCGCCTCGACGCGGATCCCCTCCCCGGCCGGGATGTCGAACGCGGTGAGCACCCCGCTCTGCGGCTGGTAGTCGCGGGCCGGGTCCTCGGCGTACAGCCGGGCCTCGATCGCGTGCCCGACCGGCGACCGCCCCGCGCCGTGTGCCTGAGACCACTCCATGGACCGGTCTGGGGCACACGAGGCGCCTTCGGCGACGGCGAGCTGCAGCGCGACCAGGTCGACGCCGAACACCTCCTCGGTCACCGGGTGCTCCACCTGCAGCCGGGTGTTCATCTCCAGGAAGAAGAAGCGCTCGGTCCCGGGGTCGTAGAGGAACTCGACGGTCCCCGCGCCGACGTAGCCGATCGCGGTGGCGGCGGCGCGCGCGGCCTCGTGCATGGCGGCCGCGACGGTCGGGGCGAGGTCGGGTGCCGGCGCCTCCTCGACCACCTTCTGGTGGCGACGCTGGATCGAGCAGTCGCGCTCGCCGAGCACGAGGACGTCGCCCTGCCGGTCCCCGACGACCTGCACCTCGACGTGGCGGCCCCGCTCCACGTACGGCTCGACGAACACGGTGCCGTCGCCGAACGCGCTCTCCGCCTCCGCCGTTGCCAACGCCACCTCCTCGTCGAGCCGGGCCAGGTCGCGGACGATCCGCATCCCGCGTCCGCCGCCCCCCGCCGACGCCTTCACGATCAGCGGGGCCTCGAGACGCTCGCCGGCGCTCGCTGCTCGACCACCGTCCGGAGTCCAGCTCGACAGGACCGGTACGCCGGCGTCGCGCATGATCCGCTTCGCCTCGAGCTTGGAGCCCATCGCCTCGATCGCCTCCGGCGACGGCCCGACCCAGGTCAGCCCGGAAGCCTCGACGGCGCGTGCGAAGCCGGCGTTCTCCGAGAGGAAGCCGTAGCCGGGGTGGATCGCGTCCGCCCCGGTCCGCTTCGCGGCGTCCAGCACCGCATCGGAGTCGAGGTAGGTCTCGGTCGGGCTGTTGCCGCCGAGGGCGACCGCGACGTCCGCCTCGCCGACGTAGGGCAGCGACGCGTCGGCCTCGGAGTGGATCGCGACCGTCTCGATGCCGAGCGACCGGCAGGTCCGGAACACCCGCGACGCGATCTCGGCCCGGTTGGCGACCAACAGCCGGTTGATCATCGGCTGCCCCCGGAGGTTGAGGTGCGAGCGCAGCGACCCACGAAACCCCCGGCTGCGCGCACGCGGTTTCGTGGCTCAGGCGCCAGAGCGCCTTCGCACCTCAACCTCCGAGGCCTCGCCTGCGGCACCGAGCGGCTCACGGGCGGAACACCCCGAAGCGCTCTGCGCCGGCGAACGGCTTGGTGTCGATGGCCGACAGGCAGATGCCGAGGACGGTCCGGGTGTCGCGCGGGTCGATCACGCCGTCGTCGTAGAGCATCCCGGACAGGAAGTGCGGCAGCGACTGCTCCTCGACCGACTGCTCGACGAAGGCGCGCATGCCCGCGTCCGCCTCCTCGTCGTACGCCGTGCCCTTCGCCTCGGCGGCCGCGCGGGCGACGATCGAGAGCACCCCCGCGAGCTGGGCCGGCCCCATCACGGCGGACTTCGCCGAGGGCCAGGTGAAGAGGAAGCGGGGGTCGAAGGCGCGGCCGTTCATGCCGTAGTTGCCGGCACCGTACGACGCACCCAGGATCACGCTGAGGTGCGGGACGGTGGAGTTGCTGACCGCGTTGATCATCATCGCGCCGTGCTTGATGATCCCACCCTGCTCGTACTCCGCGCCGACCATGTAGCCGGTCGTGTTGTGCAGGAACAGCAGCGGGGTGTCGACCTGGTTGGCGAGCTGGACGAACTGGGTCGCCTTCTGCGCCTCCTCGCTGAACAGCACGCCCTGGGCGTTGGCGAGGATGCCGACCGGCCGGCCGTGGATCCGCGCCCAGCCGGTGACCAGCGAGGCGCCGTAGAGCGGCTTGAACTCGTCGAAGGCCCGCTCGTTGCCGGGGCCGGCACCGTCCACGACGCGCGCGATCACCTCGCGCGGGTCGAAGGGCGCCTTGAGGTCGCTCGGGGCGAGGTCGAGCAGCTCGTCGGGATCCGCGTCCGGCTCGGCGTACGGTCCGGGCTCGGGGCGCGCCTTGCGCCAGTTGAGCCGGGCCACGATCCGCCGCCCGATCCGGATCGCGTCCTGCTCGTCCTCGGCCAGGTAGTCGGCGAGGCCGGACGTGCGGGCGTGCATCTCGGCGCCGCCCAGGGACTCGTCGTCGGACTCCTCGCCGGTCGCCATCGTGACCAGCGGCGGGCCGCCGAGGAACACCTTGGCGTGCTCCCTGACCATCACGGTGTAGTCGCTCATGCCCGGGACGTACGCGCCACCGGCCGTCGAGCTGCCGAAGACCAGCGCGACGGTCGGCTCCTTGCGGGCGCTGGCACGGGTGATGTCGCGGAACAGCCTGCCGCCGGGGATGAAGATCTCCTTCTGGGTCGGCAGGTCGGCACCGCCCGACTCGACCAGCGCGACGGTCGGCAGCCCGTTCTCCTCGGCGATCTGGGCGGCGCGGAAGGCCTTCTTCACCGTCCACGGGTTGCTCGCGCCGCCCTTGACCGTCGGGTCGTTGGCGGTGACCACGCACTCGACGCCCTCGATCACCCCGATCCCGGTCACGATGCTGGCACCGACCGTGAAGTCCGAGCCCCAGCCCGCCAGCGGCGACAGCTCGAGGAACGCCGACCCCGGGTCGATCAGGAGCTCGATCCGCTCGCGGGGCAGCAGCTTGCCGCGCGCGTGGTGCCGCTCGACGTACCGCTCCCCGCCGCCGGCGACGGCCTTCGCGTGCTCGGCGTCGAGATCGGCGAGCTTCTCGAGCATCGCCACCCGGTTCGCGGTCATGCCTCCAGGACCGCCTTCATCCGCTCGAGCGTGGTGCGCATCCCTTTCTCGTTGGTGCGACCGCGGAAGGGCCCGAGCACCAGCCAGTACAGCCGCATCGGGAGGTTGGGCTCCAGCCGGAAGTACTCGGTGACGAGGGTCCCGCCGCGCTGCGGCTCGAGCCGGTAGCCCCAGTTGTTGACGGACACGTCCTCGGTCCCGACCGAGAACTCGAAGACCCGCTCGGGCTCGCACGCGGTGACGGTGCAGGCGCTCCAGTAGACCGGGCCGACGCCGTTGCGCCTCACGTGGCCCTTGAACTTCGCTCCCACCTCCGGCCCTTCGTAGCCGCGGCGCCAGCGCGCCTCGAACGTCTCGGGCGAGAACTCGCCGATCCGGGTGACGTCGCTGACGAGGTCCCAGACCTGGTCGGGCGGCGCGTCCATCCACAGCGACACCTCGCCGGTCAGGGGGCGCAGCAGGGCTCCTACGAGTGGCAGCATCAGGTGTACTCCATCGGTCGTGCGGTCAGGTCGGTCAGCACCTCGGTCGCTCCGCGCGGCAGCTCGCCGGAGGGCTCGGGCGATCGGGGCTCATGCCGGCTCCCTCGGTCACGACGCGCCCACCAGGCCCTCCTCGATCGAGACCAGCCGCGACCGCACCCACTCGCCGAGCCCTTTCGCCTGCGGGTCGAACCGGGTCGAGGCCGCCACGCCCTCGCCGAGCAGGCCGTGCAGCACCACGTTGACCCCACCCAGGTTGGGGAGGAGGAAGACCTCGACGTCGAGGTCCACCGCCTCCGGCACCAGCTCCCGGACCCGGGACGGCGTGATCAGCTTGGACAGCCACTGCACGCGGGCGTCGTACCTGTCCGAGCCGTCGTGGGCGACCCAGAGCCCGAGGTTGGCGTCGCCGCCCTTGTCGCCGGAGCGGGCGTGGACGAACGTGCCGAGCGGCAGCCGTCGGGTCAGCGTGTCCGGCGGGTGGGGGTACGGCGAGGGGCGCCGGCCGACCGCCTCGTCGACCGCCGCTGCGGTCACCGGCGGATCGGGCACCACCTCGCGCCGGCCGTCGGCGTGGCCGACCGTGTGGGTCACGGACGAGCGCTCGACGTACGCGGCTCGGAAGACGCCGTACGGCGTGGCGGCGGCCGGCGGCGCGGTCATCGTGAACCCGGGGTAGGACGCCAGGGCGAGCTCGACCACCGCAGCGGTGAACCCACGGCCGACCGGGTCGGCCGCCGGGTCCTGGACGGTGCAGCGCAGCACGACCGACGCGGCCTGCTCGGTGGCGGCGTCCGGTTCGGGCTGCGCGACCGGGGACCAGACGATCGTGGCCGGCGCGGGGTCGAGCGCGGCCGCCAGCTGCCCGCGCACCCAGCCCGCCTTCGCCTCGACGTCGAGCCCGGTCAGCACGAGCTCGACGCTGTTGCGGTAGCCGCCGAGCACATTGACGCCGACCTTGAGCCGCTCCGGCGGCGGCCGGCCGCGGACGCCGCGGACCGCGACCCGGTCGGGGCCGGCCTGGGACAGCTCGATCGAGGTGAGGTCGACGGTGACGTCGGGGCCCAGGTAGCGGGTGGACTGGATCTCGTAGACGAGCTGGGCGGTGACGGTGTCGACGGTGACCGCGCCGCCGGTGCCGTCGTGCTTGGAGATCACGCTGCTGCCGTCGGCCGCGATCTCGGCGAGCGGGAAGCCGAGGGGACGTGACCGGGCGTCTCCGGGCAGCGATGCGAAGCCGCTGAAGTTGCCGCCGGTGGCCTGGGCGCCGCACTCCAGCACGTGTCCGGCGACGACCGCACCGGCCAGCTCGTCGTACTGCTCCGGGAGCCAGCCGTGGTGGGCCACGGCGGGTCCGACCACGAGCGAGGCGTCGGTGACCCGGCCGGTGACGACGACGTCGGCACCACCGGTGAGGGCGGCGGCGATCCCGAAGCCGCCGAGGTAGGCGTTGGCCGTCAGCACGCCGTCGCCCAGCCCGAGCTCCGCGGCACGGGAGCGGACGTCGTCGCCCTGGACGTGGGCCACGGCCGGGTCGAGCCCCAGCCCGCGGGCGACCTCGCACACCTGGTCGGCCAGCCCGGCGGGGTTGAGGCCGCCGGCGTTGGAGACGATCCGCACCCCGCGCTCCAGGGCGGTGCCGAGGCAGTCCTCGAGCTGCCGGACGAACGTGCGGGCGTAGCCCAGGCTCGGGTCCTTGAGCGCGTCCTTGCCGAGGATCAGCATGGTCAGCTCGGCGAGGTAGTCGCCCGTGAGGACGTCGAGGCTCTGCCCGTCGATGGCGCCGTCCAGCATCTCGCGCATGGCCGAGTGCCGGTCGCCGTAGAAGCCGGAGCAGTTGCCGACCCGCAGCACGCCGCTCATCGCGGCTCCCGTCCCTCGCCCGCGGGCCCGGCGAAGGCCTGGGCGATCGACAGCCAGGTGGTCGCGTCGCGGCCGTGCGCCACGAGGTCGGTGGCGTCGCGGTGGGTCCGCTGGGTCACCAGCAGGCAGAAGTCGTACGCCGAGCCGCGCACCGACTGGGTCGCGTCCTGCGGCCCCCACGACCAGTGGTCGCCGCTCGGGGCGGTCAGCTCGACCAGGAACTCGTCGGCGGGCGCGTCGAGGCCGTGGCTCGCGAACGCGAAGTCCCGGGTCCGGACGCCGAGGTGGGCGACGTGGCGCACCCGGTCGGTGACCTCCGGCTCGGCGGCCAGCGCCTGGTGGATGTCGAGGGAATGGGCCCAGGTCTCCATGAACCGCGCGGTCGCCATGGACGTCGACGACATCGGTGGCCCGAACCAGGGGAGCCGTTCGCCGTCCGGCACGGCGCGCAGGCCCTGGGCGAGGGCTGCCCGGGCGCGGCGCCAGCGCGCGAGCAGCTCCGACGGGACCACGGCTCCGCCGTCGAGGGCGGCTCGGTCGACGTAGCCGGTCGGGTCCTCGACCGCCGACCGCACCAGCGTGTCCCACGCCGCGTGGTCCGTGGTCGCCGCGGTCGCGGCCGCGTGGGCCGCCTCGTCGGTCCATGCCAGGTGCGCGACCTGGGTGGCGACGTCCCAGCCGGTGGCAGGGGTGCGGGTGCGCCAGCCGGTCTCCGGGAGGTCGGCCACCAGCGCGTCGAGCCGGCGGCTCTCGGCCTCGAGGTCCCCGAGCACGGTCTCCAGGAGGCTCACCCGGTCAGCCTCGCATCGAGCGTGCGCGCCCACTCGTCGAGGATCCGGTTCCGGCGGCGGGCGTCGTCGGTGATCGTGTCGGCCAGGCCGAGGCCGCGCACGAGGTCGAGCGTGGCCTGCACCAGCTCGCGCGCACCCGGCCGCGACTCGTCGACGCCGAGCGCCTCGACCGTGAGCCGGTGGGTCTCTCGCCCGATCCGCTGCTCCAGGGGGGCGACGGCGGCGAGCAGCGCCTCGTCGGTGCGGGCCGCGACCCAGAGCTCGAGCGCCGCGGTGAACACCGGCGAGCTGAAGTGGTCGCCGAGCATCCGGACCACGGCACGGGTCCGGCCGTCGCCCCGCGGCAGCCGGGCGACGGCCTCGGCCAGCTCGGCGCCCCGCAGCTCGGTGAGGTGCTCGACCGCCGCGACGACCAGGTCGTTCCTGGTCGGGAAGTGGTGGAGCTGGGCGCCCCGTGACACCCCGGCCCGCTCGGACACCAGCGTGGTCGAGGTCCCCGAGAAACCGCGCTCGACCAGCACCTCCAGGGTGGCCTCCAGCAGCCGCTGGCGCATCGCCCGCCGGCGGTCGGCCTGCGGGGTCCGGACGGTGGCAGTCACCCCGCCATCGTCGTACGCGACAAACAAACAGTCAAGCCTGACTGTTTATGATGCGCGAATCGTGGGTGATTCCGATCGAATCGTGGGTGATTCCGGTCGAGTCGTGGACTCATGCCCGACTCGATCGGAATCAGGCACGACTCGATCCGATGTCCCACGATTCGCGCTGCGGGGGTCAGTCGATGCGGGCGACCATCGGCAGCCGGGACCGGGTGAACAGGCCGACCAGCAGCGCCGTGACCAGCGGGAGCGCCACCACGAGCGAGCCGATCAGCAGCCACGGGACGGCCAGGAAGTGGCTCGGCAGGGACGGGTCCATGTCCTGCACCCACGAGGCGCCGGTGAGCGGGTAGGTGACCGCGATCCCCGGGATCAGTCCCACCCCGACGCCGAGCACCGCGCCGACCAGCCCGATCACGAGGGCGTACGACGCCGCCACGGCTCGCCGGCCGCGCGGCGAGGCCCCGACGGCCGACAGCGTGGCGAGGTCGGGACGCGCGTCCGACAGCGACAGGAACGTCGCGGTCAGCGTCCCGCCGAGCATCAGCACCGCACCGAGGGCGCCCAGCACCAGCTGGATGATGATGGTCTCGTCGTCGTTCTGGTACCCGCGCTCGACGTACATCGACGCCTCGTCGTCGAGCGCGAGCAGCGCCTCGTTGACGTCCTGCTCCTGGGTCTCGGTGACCTCGACGCCACCGACGACGAGCCCTCGACCACGAGGGTGAGGTCGAGGGCAGCCGCGGCCTCCGCCGACATCACCCCCTGCGCTCGCGCCTCCCGCTGCGTCGTCTCGACGAAGACCGCCGGCACCGTCGCCCTGGTGACGGTCCGGCCGACCGCGGCATCCGTCCACGTGCGCCACGAGCCGCACCTCGTCGCCCTGCACGCCCTGGTCGGTGAAGACGACCGCCCCGCCGTCCGCGAGCACCTGCTCCGCCGCCGCCTGCTCGTCGGCAGTCAGGGTCGTGAGGTACGCCGGGGACCGTCCCGTCGCGGCTCACCGGGAAGCCCGACAACATGCCGCTCCAGCCGGACAGCACCGATTCGGTCCCCGGACACCCGCGCGTCGACCCAGGTGTAGTGGCGCCGTCGTGTTGGGCGGCCCCCACACCGGGTGACGGTCGCGTCCGGGACGTACCGGTCGAGCACCTCCTCCACCTGCGGCGACCTCGACGCCGCCGGCGGCCTGACCGACGCCTGCCCGATGGCGAGCAGCGGCGAGTACGTCGCGCGGCTCTCCTCGGCGTCGCTGGCGTTGCCGATGCCGAGTGCGACGACGCCGGCGACGGTGGCCGCGACCGCGGCGACCGCCGGCACGGTCCGGGTGCGGTGACGGGCCGCGTCGCGCACCGCGAACCGGAGCGGCAGCGGCAGCCGCCGCGCCAACGCGGGCGAGCACCACGACCACGACCGGGATCAGCAGGATCATGCCGAGCACCGCGACGATCGCGGACACCGCGATGACGTACTCCCCACCCTGCCGCGCGGCACCGTACGCCGCGAGGGCGGCGCCTCCGCCGAGGAGCAGCACGCCGAGCAGCGGCGAGCGCAGCGACGGCTTGCGGTCGCCGCGACGGCCGGCCAGCACCGCCACCACGTCCTGGCGCGAGGCCAGCCACGCCGGCACGACCGCGGCGAGCAGCGCGGACAGCAGCCCGAAGCCCGCGATCCCGAGCAGGTGCGGCCACGGCACGTCGTACGGGCCGAGGTAGCTGTCGGAGAACCGTTGCACGATCGGGCAGCGCGGCCCAGGCGACCAGCAGTCCGAGGCCGACCCCGACGACGGCACCGGCGCCACCGAGCACGACGGCGCTCGCGAGCACGACCTTGCGCGCCTGCGGCGGCGTGGCCCCGTTGGCGGCCATCAGGGCGAGCGACCGCTGGAGCCGACGCGCGATCACCGCGAACGCGGGCCCGGCGAGCAGCACCACCTCGAGCAGCGCCATCACGACGACCAGCACCACCACGGCGACCCACGCGTCGTCGGTCGCCGGTCGCGTAGCCGAGCTCGGGCGAGATCTCGGAGTCCGGCGGCGGGTCGGCCAGCACCGCACGCGACCAGACGGTCGCGCCGATCTCGTTGAGGGCCCGGACGTCGTCCCAGGTGACCGGCCCGCCCGCCTCGACGAGCCACGCGTGGTCGCCGTCCCGGGTGCGGTCTCCAGGGCGAAGCCACCGGGGGTGCCACGGCGATGGCCGAGCCGCGGACCACGGCGTTCTCGACGATCCCCACGATCGTCAGCGACGACGCCGTGCCCGAAGGCGAGGTCGTCGCCGACGGCGTACGGTCCGCGGTCGGCGAGGTCGCCGTTGACCGCGACCTCACCGATCGCCTCGGGCACCCGACCCTCGGCCACCCAGAACGTGCCCTCGGTCAGCGGCGAGGTGAGGTCGGTCTCGACCAGCTCGGCGTACGTCGCCCCGGCATCGGTCGTCACCTGTCGGCCACCACGCACGACCTCGACGGCCTCGACCTCGCGACCGAGTGCGTCGCTCGACGTCGTCGAGGGTGCGCAGCTCCGCCCGCGGCGACTGTTCCAGCTCGACGCCTGGTCGGGGTCGGGCAGCTGGACGACGTTGGTCACGCCGCGTTCGCACCGTGACGAGGGCGTCGGCGCCGCCGATCCGCCGCTCGACCGCCTCGGACCCCTTCACGTCGCCGGTGGCGATGACGACGTCGGCCGCGGTGACCGCGAGCACGGGCAGCGCGATCATCGTCAGCACCAGGACCGACCGGCCCTTGGCGCGCCAGGCCTCGCGCCGGGCCATCCGCACCGCGGGGGCCCAGCGCCGGACCGGGTTCACCGCACCAGTCCCGGTTCGAGCAGTGCGTCGACCGGCGCGCTCGCCGTCTGGTCGACGACCACCCCGTCGCGCAGGAACACCACCCGGTCGGCCCAGGCCGCGTGCCGGGCCTCGTGGGTGACGAGGACTCCGGCGGCGCCGCCGTCGCACCGGGCCCGCAGCAGCTTGAGGATCTCCTCGCCCGTCTCGGTGTCGAGGGCGCCGGTGGGCTCGTCGGCCAGGATCAGCCGACGGTCGCCGACCACCGCGCGGGCGATCGCCACCCGCTGTTGCTGGCCGCCCGACATCTCGTCGGGGAACCGGTCGCCCAGGTCGCCGATCCCGACCTCCTCGAGCGCGGCGCGCGCCAGCCTGCCGGCCGCACGGGCGCTCTCGCCGTCGAGCTCGCGCGGCAGGGCCACGTTCTCGGCGGCGGTCAGGGCGGGGATCAGGTTGAAGTCCTGGAAGACGTAGCCGATCGAGCCGCGGCGCAGCCGGGCCCGCGCGGCGTGCCCGAGTCCGCCGAGGTCGCGGCCCTCGATGGACACGGTGCCGCTGGTCGGGGTGTCGAGACCGCCGGCCAGGGTGAGCAGGGTCGACTTGCCGGAGCCGGACGGCCCCATCACGGCGACCAGCTCCCCGGCGTACGCCGAGAACGAGATCGACCGCAGCGCGTGCACCTGCGCGGCGCCGTCGCCGTGGACCCGGCTGACGTCGGCGAGCTCGAGCACGGCGCTCATCGGTGGGTCTCCTGCGCCGGGGACGTCGCGTCGACCGCGCTCGCCGGGACCAGCGTGGCCCGTTCGGACGCCGCGCGCCGCAGTCGGGCCTCGCAGTGGTCGAGCCACCGGATCTCCGCCTCGGCGGAGAACACCAGCGAGTCGAGCACCAGGCCCCAGGCCAGGTCGCTCGTGTCCTCGGGCTTCGCGAGCCGGCCGCTCCGCTTGAGCCGGGTGTAGTCCTGGAGGGCCGCCATCGTGGCCGAGCGCTGCTGCTGGATCACGGAGCCCACGTCGACACCGGGCACGGTCACGGCGAGGGCGAGCTTGATCGCGAGCTCGTCGCGGGGCGGCTGGGTCCGAGGTACCGGAGTGGTGAACCACTCCAGCACCTCGGCCCGGCCGTGATCGGTGACCCGGTAGACGACGTGACCGTCGCCCTCGGTCGTCTCGACATCGCCGGCCACCTGTTCGACGAGTCCGTCACGCTCCAGCCGGGCGAGGGTCGTGTAGACCTGCCCGACGTTGAGGGGCCAGGTGGCCCCGGTGCGCTGCTCGAACTCGGCGCGGAGCTGGTACCCGTACATGGGTCCCTGCTCCAGCAGGGCCAGCAGTGCCTGCTTGACCGACATCGGGTCCTCCGATCTGACGCTCCACGACACCCCCGTGTCCGTGGATACTGGGTATGTATACCACGTATGCACTGGCGTCGTCGCGGTTCTCGCCGGGTCGCGGGGGAGTCAGCGGAGGCGCTGGTGGATGTCCTGGCTCATCCGGGTGATCGCGAGGTAGAACTCCAGCGTCATCCGGATCAGGCACAGGTAGAGCAGCACCGCGACCGGGCCCAGGACCAGCACGACCAGTCCGCTGGTGGCGCCCTGGGAGAAGCCCGCGGCCAGGAAGAGCAGGAAGCCGAGGCCGAGCGCGAGGATCGCGAGCACGTAGACGACCTTGACGATCATCGGCGTCACGAAGTGCTCGAACGAGAAGTCGAACAGGGCACCGAAGAAGCTCTTGCCCGAGGGCACGGCTCCCGGTGACGAGCTGGGCTGTCCGTAGGGGTCGCTGGGCGGTGGGGTACCGGTGCTCACGAAAGCTCCTGGGGGCAGGCGGCCTCGGCCTTCCGAGACCTGGTGGCAGCAACGTACTGGGGAGCCGTGGGGAAGACTGGCCGAATGACGCAGACGATCCTGATCACGGGCGCCTCCTCCGGCCTCGGGGCCGAGATGGCCCGCCAGTTCGCCGAGCTCGGCTACGACCTGGGGCTCAGCGCCCGGCGGTCCGACCGGCTCGAGGAGCTGCGCGACGAGGTCCTCGGGCGCCACCCCGAGCGCCGGGTCGAGCTGCGCGCGCTGGACGTCAACGACCACGACGCGGTCTTCGCGGTGGTGCGCGACCTCGCGACGACGTTCGGGCGGATCGACCGGGTCGTCTGTGAACGCGGGGGTCGGCAGCGGGGCTCCCCTCGGCACCGGGCGGTTCGAGGCCAACCGCGAGACCGCGATGACCAACTTCGTGGGGGCGCTCGCCCAGGTCGAGGCCGCGATGGAGGTCTTCCGCACGCAGGGCGGTGGCCATCTCGTGATGGTGTCGTCGATGTCCGGCCTGCGCGGACTGCCCCGGTCGATGACCACCTACGCCGCCACCAAGGCCGGCGTCGCGCACCTGGTCGAGGGGCTGCGCACCGAGTTCTACGGCAAGCCCGGCTACGACTTCACCGTGCTCTACCCCGGCTACATCCGCTCGGAGATGAACGACGGGGTCGCGACCGCGGAGAACCGGATGATGGTCTCGACCGAGAAGGGCGTCGCCGCGATGGTGTCCGCGATCGAGAAGAAGCGGGCGTCCGCGTGCGTTCCGCCGCTGCCGTGGGCGCCGTTCTCCGTGGTGCTGAGGCACGCTCCGCTGCCGGTGTTCCGCCGGATGATCTGACGCCGGCCGACTCGGCGTCGTCAGCGCGGTAGGTGAGGAGGTCCGGGAGAGGTGCTGGTGCTCGTTGAGGGACAGCAGGGTCAGGCCGCGCCGGCCCGAGATCACCCGGGTGATGCCGGTGTTCACGATGCCCGGCAGCAGTCGGCGGTACGTCGCCGGACCGCCGTCCAGCAGCACCGTCGCGATCGCGGCGATCGGCCCGCCCGAGGAGACCGCGACGACCGTGCCCTCGCTCGCCAGGTCGGCGAGCGCGGCGTTCGCCCGGTCCGTGAAGCCGGCGTACGACTCGGTGTAGTCGTCGTCGTGCTCACCACCCGCCCACCGCTCCATCGCGGCCTCGTACCACTCCTGGAACGCCGCCCGGTCGGCGACGTCCGGGGTGCTGCCCGAGACCACGGCGAACTGCGACAGGCTCTCCAGCTCGTTCCACCGCGGGTCCTCGCGCAGCGGCGCCGTCCACCCGGCAGCCCCGGCCGCGAGCTGCGCGGTGCGCCGCTGCCGGACGAGGGAGCCGTGCACGACCAGGTCGGGCGTGAGACCGGCCAGCGACCGGCCCAGCACCCTCGCCTGCTCCTCCCCCGTCGCCGACAGGACGTCGTAGTCGTCGGCCCCGAACGACGCCTGGCCGTGCCGGACCACCAGGATCTGGCCCATCAGGCCGACCCGTGCAGGACGGCCCGCGCCCGCTGCTCGAGGTAGCCGACGGCGGGACCGAAGACGGCGTACGCCTCGTTCGTGGTCTGCCGGTGGTAGTAGCGGTACCAGATCTGCTGCGCGATGACCGCGAGCCGGAAGAGTCCGAACACCTCGTAGAACCGCCACTGCTCGGTCGAGGGCGTGAGGCCGGTCCGCTCGCCGTAGTGCTCGACGATCCGGCTGCGCGACCACATGCCCGGGGCGTTCGGACGGCTGTCGCCGGAACTGCCGGAAGAACTCGTCGTCGTCGTCCTGCACCCAGTAGGCCAGGGAGCCGCCGAGGTCCATCAGCGGGTCGCCGACGGTGGCCATCTCCCAGTCGAGGACGGCCGCGACCGTCGGCGGGTCGCCGGGCGCCAGCACCAGGTTGTCGAACCGGAAGTCGTTGTGGATCAGGCAGCTGGCGACGTCCGCCGGCTGGTGGTCCTCGATCCACCCGGTCACCTCCGACCAGTCGCCGAGGTCGTCGGTCGCGGCGTTCGCCAGCCGGGTGGTCCAGCCGGACACCTGGCGCGCGACGTACCCCTCGCCCTTGCCCAACGACCGCAGCCCGGTCGCGTCGAGGTCCACCGAGTGGAGCCGCGCCAGCACGTCCCACACGTCGCCGCAGAGGTCGGACGTCTGCTCGGCCGACAGGTCGAGGCCGAGCTCGCGACGCGGGATCACGCCGTCGACCCGCGTCATCACGTAGAACGGCAGGCCGAGCACGGCCTCGTCGTCGCAGTGGGCCACCATCTCCGGCACGAGCGGGAAGACCGGCGCCAACGCCTGCTGGATCCGGTGCTCGCGCCCCATGTCGTGGGCGCCCCGCGCCTTCGCCCCGCCCGGCGGCCGGCGCAGGATCAGGTCGGCGTCGGGGTAGCGCAACGAGTAGGTGAGGTTGGACGCGCCGCCCGGGAACTGCCGCACCTCGGGGGTGCCGGCGAGTCGCTCGCGCCAGGTCTCGTCGGCGTGCTCGCGCAGCCAGTCCGCGACCCGGTCGACGTCGAACGCATCCTCCGCGCGGACCGGCCTGGTCTCGTCGGGGCCTTGTCCGGGCTCACAGCGCCGCCAACCGCTCGGCCTGGTGGCGCTGCTGGGCGTCGTACGCCGCGCGGTCGCGCCGCTTGAGGTCGTACGCCGCGCGGGCGGCGGGTCGGGCAGGATCAGCTCCTCGCCCCGGTCGAGCGCGGCCAGCACCTCAGCAGCGATGTCGTCGGGCCGACCGGCGCGGTCGCGACGAGGTGGGCGATCACCGCGCCGAGCTCGCGGTCCTCGCCCTGGAGGTTCTCGAGCAACCCGGTGCGGAAGTAGGACGGGCAGACCACGGCCGCCCGGACGCCGTAGGGCGAGAGCTCGTGGGCGGTCGTCTCCGTCAGCGCCACGACCGCGGCCTTGACGGCGTTGTAGGAGGCCATCCCGGCCGGATGGACGAGTCCGGCCAGGGACGCGACGTTCACGATCAGGCCGGCCCGCTGCGCCTTGAACAGTCGCACGAACGCGTGCGTGCCGCGCACCGCGCCGAAGAGGTTGACCTCGGTGACCCGCCGCCACTCGTCGAGGGTCGACCGGTCGAGCCGGCCGCCGCCGGCGACGCCGGCGTTGTTGACGAGGACGTCGAGCCCGCCCCACGTCCGCTCGACGTGCTCGACCGCCGCGTCCCAGTCGTCGCCGCTGGTGACGTCGAGCCGCAGGTCGGCGCCGCCGGCCACGTCGGTCGCCAGCACCTCGTCGCCCCGCGCCCGGTAGGCCGCGGCGAGGGCGGCGCCGAGTCCGTTCGCGGCGCCGGTGACGAGCACCCTCATCGGTAGCGACCCAGCTCGAGGCGGGCGACCATCCCCTGGTGGACCTCGTCGGGGCCGTCGGCGAGCCGCAGCGCCCGGAGCTCACCCACGACATCGCGAGCGGGAAGTCGTCGGAGAGTCCGGCGCCGCCGTGCAGCTGGATCGCCATGTCGATCACGCCCAGCGCTGACGCTGGGGACCGCCACCTTGATCTGCGAGACCTCGGACAGCGCGTTGAGCGGGACCGCCCTCGTCGAGCTTCCAGGCGGCGTGCAGCACCAGCAGCCTGGCCTGCTCGATCGCGATCCGGGCGTCCGCGATCCGCTCGCGGTTGCCGCCGAGGTCGACCAGCGGCTTGCCGAACGCGGTGCGCTCGAGCCCCCGGCGGATCGCGTGCTCGAGCGCGACCTCGGCGGCGCCGAGCAGCCGCATGCAGTGGTGGATCCGGCCCGGACCGAGCCGGCCCTGCGCGATCGAGAACGCCTCGCCCGGCCCGGAGAGGATGTTCGCTCGCCGGCACGCGGACGTCGGTGAACGAGACCTCGCCGTGCCCGATCGGCTCGTCGGCGTACCCCATCGTCGTGAGCAGTCGCTCGACCTTCACACCGGGCGCGTCGCGCGGCACGAGCACCATCGTGTGCCGGTGGTGGCGGTCGGCGTCGGGATCCGTCACGCCCCATGAAGACGAAGATCCGGCAGTCCGGGTGACCGACGCCGGTCGACCACCACTTGCGGCCGTTGATGACGACCTGGTCGCCGTCGACCACAGCGGTGGCGGCCATGTTGGTCGCGTCGGAGCTCGCGACGCCGGGCTCGGTCATCGTGAACGCCGACCGGATCCGGCCGTCGAGCAGCGGCTCGAGCCACTCCTCCCGCTGCTCCGGCGTGCCGTGGCGCAGCAGCACCTCCATGTTGCCGGTGTCGGGGGCGTTGCAGTTGAGGACCAGCGGCGCGATCGCCGACCGGCCCATCAGCTCCGCGAGCGGTGCGTAGTCGACGTTGCTGAGCCCGCTGACCGCCGTCGGTGCCGTACGCCGCGGCGTACCCGCCGGCGTGCTCCACCGGCAGGAACAGGTTCCACAGCCCCCGCTGGCGCGCCTTCTCCTTGAGCTCCTCGATCGCCGGCAGCGGCGTCCACTGGGTCCCCTGGAGCCGGGCCTCGGCCAGGTCGCGGTGGTAGGCCGGCTCGATCGGGTCGACCTCGTCGGCCAGGAACGCGGCGACCTTCTCGCGCAGGTCGGCGGCCCGGGGCGACGGGGAGAAGTCCATGCGATCGACCCTAGTGGGATACTCGTCGACCCCAGCGGGTTGACGTCAGGCGGCGACGGTCGTGACGACCCTGGCCCGCTCGAACGGGTCGATCCAGCGGCGCCGGGTGCGGATCAGGCGCATCGTCGACCAGGCCAGGCACGGCACCGCGACCAGCAGCGAGATCGTCGGGTCGGGCAGCCGGGCGAGCGCCGAGAACAGCAGGCCGGTGAACGTGGTGCTCAGGGCCAGCCGCGCGGAGTAGCCGACCATCATGACCGGCGGCGCGGGCGTCGCCCGGGCGCTGCGCAGATCGACGGCGTACGGCCGCTGGTCGGACCACCGCATCGACGCGCCGACGACCTGCACCGTGACCACGACGACCGTGCACGCGATCGCGGTCAGCTCGGAGGAGGTCGGGAAGCCGGCCCGCACCGAGGCCAGCAGGATGGTGACCACCGAGGCGATGCCGAGGAACTCGGCGATCACCATCGCCCGGACGGTGAACACGGTGCCCGGCCGGATCGGCAGGTTCTCGCGCCACAGCAGGCCGCGACCGTCGAGGCACCACGCGTTGACGCCGAACAGCAGCGCGCCACCGGAGACGACCAGCCCGGGCAGCACCGTGATCGACTCCCAGGGCAGGCCACCGACGATGGCGACGAGTCCCGGCCCGACGGCCAGCACCGCCATGCCGCGGCGCATCGGGACCGCACGCCAGACGGACGCGCGGTCGATCCGCAGCAGCGCCGACAGGTCGGTCCACGGCATCGGTCGCGGCGTGTGGGTGTCGGTCTCGGCCCGCAGCTCGTCGTGCGGCAGCCGGCGGGCCGCGAAAGTGGCCGGGATGGAGCCGAGCACGACGAGGCAGACGACGAGCACCGCCTCGAGCACGATCGCGCTCACCCAGCCCCAGGTGAAGCCCTGGATGCCCGCCACCCACAGCCACAGGGTCGGGATCTGGTCGAGCACGCCGGTGGTGCGGCCGGTCATCTGGACCCACAGCGCGACGGCGGCGAGGCCCACGAGCAGGAACCGCATCGCGACGATGCCGTGCGGCCGCCGCCGGACCGCCTCGACGCTCCAGGCGATGACCTGGGCGGCGGCCGTCGCCAGCGCCAGCCACAGCAGGGTCACGCTCTGCGCCGTGACGAGGTTGGGCGGCAGCGCGCCGTACGCCGACGCGCCCAGCAGCACCCAGGCCTGGATCAGCCACGCGATGTTGAGGGGCGCGAGCAGCAGCGCGCCGAGGTGGTCGGTGGTGGGACTGACCGGGAACGCGACCCCCTGCTCGCGGCTGATCAGCTCGCGGCCTCCGCCGGACGCGATGGCCGAGACGATCGAGATCGCGAAGATGCCGGCCATGGCGGTCGGCATGAGGATCGCCACCTGGATCCGTCGTTCGTCGTCGGCCGGCACGAACGCCGGGATCGTCGCGGCTCCGACCGTGATGAGCAGGATGAGCAGCGCCGACCAGCGGAAGGCCGAGCGGCGGCGGACCGCCGCGGCCCGGAAGCGCAGCAGGTGACCGACGTCGCGGACCGGCCGGTACCAGGCGAACTCGGTGGGCACGCGCAGCAGGGCGTCAGTCGAGGAGAGCGCGGTAGGCACGCGCACCTTCCTCCCCGGCCATCTCGGTGGCGCTGACGGTCGCGACCCGCGAGCCGCCACGCAGCACCAGCACCTCGCCGCATGCCTCGATCGCGAGCTCGCGGAGGTGGGTCGAGACCAGGACGCACGCGCCCCGGGCGCGGGCATCGGCGATCACGTCGAGGGTCGCCTCGACGCCGATCGGGTCGACGCCGTCGAAGGGCTCGTCGAGCAGCAGCACCTGGGGGTCGTGGAGCGCGGCGAGCGCGACCGAGAGCCGCCGGCCCATGCCGTGGGAGAAGCCGCCGGTGACGCGGTGGGCGGCGTCGCCGAGCTCGAACCGCTCGAGCAGGTCGCGCGCACGGTCCTCCCAGTCGCTCATCCGCCGCAGCCGGGCCGCGAGCTGGAGGTGCTCCCACGCGGTGGCCCGCGTGACGAGGCCGCCGACGTCGGGGCAGTAGCCCGTCACCCGCTTGACGGCGAGCGGCTCGCGCCGGACGTCGTGCCCGGCGACGACGGCGCCACCGGCGGTCGGCGGGACCAGCCCGGCCAGGACCCGCATCGTCGTCGACTTGCCGGCGCCGTTGCGCCCCAGGAGGGCGGTCGCCTGCCCGGCGTACGCGGCGAGGTCGACACCGGCGACCGCCTCGACCTCGCCGAACCGGACGTGAAGGCCGGTCACGTCGACCGCGGGGAGCTGCTCGTTCACCGGGACATCCTCCCGCAGACCCGCCGCGCGTGCCTGGGAACGACGCAATCGCGGACGTCAGGCCGGGAAGGACGCGCCGGTCGCCGCCAGCTCCCGCAGGAACGCCGACGGACGGAACCGCTCCCCGTAGCTGTCGGCCAGCTCGTCGGCCCGTTCGAGGAACACCTCGAGGCCGACCGGTCCGTCGGGGTCGGTCGGGTCCTGGTAGCCGGTCATGTACTGCGCCGCACCTCCCGTGGTTGGCGGGAAGCCGATGCCCATGATCGAGCCGATGTTGGCCGCCGCGGCCGACTCGATGACGCCCTCGTCGAAGCACTTCGCGGTCTCGAGCGCCTCGGCGAAGAGCATCCGCTCCTGCACGTCGCGCAGCGAGGGCTGATCGTCGGCGACCGGGAACGCCTCGGCGAGGCCGGACCACAGTCCCTGCCGCCTGCCCGCCTCGTCGTAGTCGTAGAAGCCGGCGCCCCTGAGGCGCGAGGGCCGCCCGAGCTCGATCATCCTCAGCACCACGGCCGAGCCCGGGTGGTCCTCGTGGTCGCGGCCGTCGCGGTGGGCGGCGTCGCGGGCGGCCGCGGCGATCGAGGCCATCAGCTCCATGTTGAGCTCGTCGGAGAGCTGCAGCGTCCCGACCGGGTAGCCGGCCTGGGTCGCCGCCCGCTCGAGCGTCATGGGGTGGACGCCCTCGGCGAGCATGGCGAGCCCCTCGTTGACCATGAAACCGATCACGCGCGACGTGTAGAACCCGCGGCTGTCGTTCACGACGATCGGCGTCTTCTTGATCTGCTGGACCACGTCGTAGGCCCTGGCGAGCGCCTCGTCGGTGGTCTCGCGGCCGCGGATGATCTCGACCAGCGGCATCTTGTCCACCGGGCTGAAGAAGTGGAGCCCGATGAAGTCCGCCGGCCGGTCGACGCCGGCGGCGAGCTCGGTGATCGGCAGCGTCGACGTGTTGCTGCAGAGCAGCGCGTCGTCGTTCACGTACGGCGCGATCTCGGCGAACACCTGGTGCTTGAGCGACGGGTCCTCGAAGACGGCCTCGATCACCAGGTCGCAGCCGGCGAGGTCTGCCGGGTCGGACGTCGCGGTGATCCGGTCGAGCAGGGCCTGGCTCCTCTCCTCGGTGAGCGTGCCGCGCTCGACCGCCTTGGCGTTGAGCTTCGCGGAGTGGGCCTTGCCCCTCTCGGCGTCTCTCCCGCGCGACGTCCTTGAGCACGACCTGCATGCCGGCGCGGGCGCAGGAGTAGGCGATCCCGGCGCCCATCATGCCGGCGCCGAGGACGCCGACCTTGGTCGCCTTCCAGGGCTCGATCCCGGCCGGGCGCAGCTTCCCGCCGTTGATCGCCTGGAGGTCGAAGAAGAACGCCTGGATCATGTTCGTGCTGTTCTGGTTGACGATCAGCTTCGTCAGGTAGCGCGACTCGATCCGGCTGGCGGTGTCGAAGTCGGTGCCGGCGCCCTCGACGGCCGCGGACAGGATCGCCCGCTGGGCCGGGTAGTCGGCGCCCTTGAGCTGCTTGCGGAGCAGCGCCGGGAGCGCCGGCAGGAACGCCGCCATGGCCCTCGACCTCGGGTGGCCGCCGGGCATCGTGTAGCCGGGGGCGTCCCAGGGGTTCTGCGCCGCGTCGGGATGGGCGGTGATCCACGACCTGGCGGCCGGCACCAGCTCCTCGCGGGTGGCGACCAGCTCGTCGACCAGGCCGAGCCTCTCGGCCTGCTGCGGGTCGAGCTGCGGACCCTGGAGCAGCACGTTCATCAGCGCGTCCTGGAGCCCGAGCATCCGCACTACGCGGGTGATCCCGCCGCCGCCGGGCAGCAGCCCGAGAGTGGCCTCCGGGAGCCCGACCCTCACCGACCGGTCATCGACGCAGATCCGGTGGTTGCACGCGAGCGCGATCTCGAGGCCACCGCCGAGCGCGGCGCCGTTGATCGCCGCGACGACCGGGCGTGGGAACGTCTCGAGCCGCCGCAGGTCGGCCTTCATCGACTCGACCACCGAGAAGATCTCGTGCGCGTCGTCCTTCGTCGCCCGGCTCATCCGCGTGAGGTCTCCGCCGGCGAAGAACGTCTTCTTCGCGCTGGTCACGACCACGCCGGTCACCTGGTCCTGCTCGTCGTGGAGCCGGTCGACGGCCGCGGCCATCGACACCCGGTAGAGGTCGTTCATGGTGTTGGCGCTGGACGTGGGGTCGTCGAGGGTGAGGGTGACGATCCCGTCCTCGTCCCGCTCGTAGCGGACGGCGGACCGGGTCTCGGTCGTGCTGGCAGTCATCAGTCGGTCCTCTGTGTGGAAGTGCCGGTCGTGCTCTTGGTCGGTCGCTGGGCGGTCAGACGAGCTCCACGATCGTGGCGATCCCCATCCCGCCACCGACGCAGAGCGTGGCGAGGCCGCGGCGCAGGTCGCGCCGCAGGAGCTCGTCGATCAGCGTGCCGAGGATCATGGCGCCGGTGGCGCCGAGCGGGTGGCCCATCGAGATGGCGCCGCCGTTGACATTGGTGATCTCGTGGCTGATCCCCAGGTCCTTCATGAAGCGCATCGCCACCGCGGCGAACGCCTCGTTCATCTCGAACAGGTCGATGTCGCCGACCTCGAGGCCGGCCCGGGCCAGCGCCTTGCGAGCGGCGGGAGCGGGGCCGGTGAGCATGATCGTGGGGTCGGCGCCGGAGACCGCGGCCGAGACGATCCGCGCCCGCGGCGTCAGGCCGAGCTCCCGGCCGACCTCCTCGGTGCCGACCGCCACGAGCGCGGCGCCGTCGACGATGCCCGAGGAGTTGCCGGCGTGGTGGACGTGGTCGATCGCGGGCACCCAGTGGTACTTCTCGAGGGCCACCTCGTCGAACCCGGCGTCCTGGCCCAGCTGGGCGAAGCTCGGCTTCAGGCCGGCCAGCCCCTCGATGCTGGTGTCGGGGCGGATCAGCTCGTCGTGCTCGAGGACGGTGAGCCCGTTCTGGTCGGTGACCGGCACGACCGAGTCGGCGAAGTAGCCGTTGGCCCAGGCCTTCGCCGCGCGGTGGTGCGACTCGGCGGCGTACGCGTCGACGTCCTCGCGGGTCCAGCCCTCCAGGGTGGCGACCAGGTCGGCGCCGATGCCCTGCGGGACGAACCCGGTGGTGAGCGCCGTGGCCGGGTCTGCCGCCCACGCGCCGCCGTCGGAGCCCATCGCCACCCGGCTCATCGACTCGACCCCGCCGGCCAGGATCAGGTCCTCGAACCCCGAGCGCACCCGGCCGGCCGCCTGGTTGACGGCCTCGAGACCGGACGCGCAGAAGCGGTTGAGCTGGACGCCGGAGACGGTCTCGGGGTAGCCGGCCGCCAGCGCCGCCGTCTTGGCGATGTCGCCGCCCTGCTCGCCGATCGGGGTGACCACACCGAGCACGACGTCGTCGACCCGGTGTGGGTCGAGGCCGGGGTTGCGGGTGCGGATCTCGTCGAGCAGCCCCACCACCAGGTCGACCGGCTTCACCTCGTGGAGGGAGCCGACGGCCTTGCCCTTCCCGCGGGGCGTCCGGAGGTGGTCGTACACGAATGCTTCTGCCATGACCGTCCTTGTGTCGTCCGTGGTGCCTCGGGGTACGGCGCGTCGAGGACGCTTGCCTCCATCGATTGTGACACCGATACTGTCAGGGTCGTCAAGGTGGTACTCATCACCTAGGGCCCGACGAGCAGGAGCGTGTGGTGGGGGAGAGCACGGCAGAGAGCACGGCAGAGAACACGGAGGAGCGCGTGGAGTCGCTGCGGGAGCTGCTCACGCTGGACGAGCTCACCCACCGGGTCGGCCTCAGCGTCCGCAACATCCGCTTCTACACCACCAAGGGCCTGGTGCCGCCGCCGATCCGGCGGGGCCGGTCGGGCTACTACACCCCCGACCACGTGGCCCGGCTCGAGCTGCTGCAGGAGCTCCAGAGCCACGGCTTCACGCTGGCCGCGATCGAGCGGTACCTGTCGAGGATCCCCAGTGGGGCCAGCCCCGAGGACATCGCCCTTCACCGCGCGATGCTCGCGCCCTGGCAGTCCGAGGCGCCGGTCGACCTGAGCCGCGCCGACCTCGACAAGCGGGCCGGCCGCGCCCTCACCGACGACGAGCTGGACACCCTGGCGGCCCTGGGGATCGTGCTGCGCGCCAAGCGCGGCCGCTACGAGGTGTCGCTCTCCCAGCTGTCGGTCGGGCTCGGGCTGCTCGACCTCGGCTTCCCCACCGAGGCCGCGCTCGCCGCGGCCGACGTGTACGCCGAGCACGGCCGCCAGATCGCGAAGGAGCTCTACGACCTGTTCCGCACCATGGTCTGGCCGATCTACAAGGAGTCCGGCGCGTCCCCGGAGAAGCTGCGCGAGGTCGTCGAGCGGCTCAAGCCGCTGTCGATCGCGTCCCTCGTCTCGGCGTACGAGGCGGCGATGGACGAGACCAAGCGCGAGGGGATCGCACAGCGCTCGCGCTGACCCGCCGACCCTCGCCCGTAGGGTGGGCGGCATGGCGGACCCCCTGACCGTGCTCGTCACCGGAGCGACCGGCTTCGTCGGCCGCCGGCTGGTGCCGGCCCTGGTCGAGGCCGGCCACGACGTACGAGCGATGACCCGGCACCCCGAGACCTACGACGGGGTCGGTGCGGCCGTCGGCGGCGACGTCTTCGACCCCGCCTCCCTGACCGAGCCGCTCGGAGGCGCCGACGTCGCGATCTACCTCGTCCACTCCCTCGACGACCCGGACTTCGAGCGCAAGGACGCCGAGGCCGCGCGGACCTTCGCCGCCGCGGCCGCCGAGGCAGGGGTGTCTCAGATCGTCTACCTGGGCGGGCTCGGCGACGAGGACGAGGACCTCTCCCCGCACCTGCGCTCACGCCGCGAGGTCGAGCGGCTGCTCGGCGAGACGGGCGTGCCGGTGACGGTGCTGCGTGCTGCGATCGTGGTCGGCGCCGGCGGCATCTCGTGGGAGCTGACCCGGCAGCTCGTCAAGAACCTGCCGGCGATGGTCGTCCCCCGCTGGGTCTCGACCCCGACCCAGCCGATCGCGCTCGACGACGTGATCCGCTACCTGGTCGGGGTCACCGGCCTCGCCGAGGCGCGCGGCCGGGTCCTCGAGATCGGCGGGCCGGAGCCGATGACGTACCTGGAGATGCTCCAGGTGGCCGCCGAGGTCACCGCGGGCCACCGGGTCCCGATCGTGCGAGTGCCGGTGCTGACGCCGCGGCTCTCGTCGTACTGGCTCGCACTGGTCACCGACGTCGACGTCACGACCGGCCGCAACCTCATCGAGTCGATGGGCACGAAGGTCGTGGTCACCGACCACACCATCCGCGAGCTCGTGCCCGGAGACCCGCTCCCCTACGACGAGGCGGTGCGGCGGGCGCTCGAGGAGGACGGGCTCAGGGGCTGACGGTCAGGGCCAGAAGATCAGGGCCCGAAGATCAGGGCCCAAGGATCAGGGCCCGAAGATCAGGGGCAGCACGAGCAGCATCGAGAGCGACCACGTGACGTGGGTCAGGATCGGGCCGAGGATGCCGCCCGACGCGCGGCGCTCGAGACCGACGAGCAGCCCGAGCAGCACGGCCGCGAACGTCAGCATCACGTTGCCCGTGGCGTACGTCGCCACCGTGTACAGAGCGGTCGTCACCAGCACCGGGTGGCGCGGAGTGGCGGCGTAGGCGGCGCCGCGGAAGAACAGCTCCTCGGTCGTCCCGGTGATCGCGGTGACCAGCACCAGCAGCGGCAGAGTGCCCTGGTCGGCGAAGTCGACCACGTCGCCGACCTGCCCCGCGAGCGCGGGGATCTCGCGCACGACGAGGCCGCCCGCGACGAACACCGCGGCGAGCGCGAGGCCGAGCAGGATCGGCGCCACGACCGGCCGCACCGGGTCGCGCTCGGGGTGCAGGATCCGGCCGAGGTGCAGCGGCCCCGAGACGAGCGCGCCGGCCGCCCAGATCGCGGAGAGGCTGAGCGAGCTGGCGTAGAACGCGGCGCTGCCGGGCTCGGTCCGGAGGCTCAGCCCCAGCACGATGCCGCCGAGGACGACGACCAGCCCGGTCACCCACTGCCGCCGGCGGAGCGCCGCTGCCGTGTCGCGGTGGTCGCGGGGCACCTGGTCCCACAGCGCCCGACGCAGCCAGAGTTGCACGCTGGCGACTCTACGGGCCGGTCCGGCCCCGGGCGGAGGCGACGCCGAGCCAGCCGTGGGGGTTGCCGTCCCAGCACCAGCCGAGCTTCGGGGCGCGGTCGCTGATCCACATTGCCGGCACCCGCCGGTCGGGTCGGCGCGAGCCGGAGACCATGAAGCACCGGTTCTTCACGAGCAGCTCGGGCGCCTGCGTCACGAGCGCGATGCCCTCGTCGATCGTGAGCGGGGTGCGGTCTCGGTCACGGATGACCGGCAGCGCGTCCTCCGGCGGCACGCCGCAGAACTCCTCGCCACGCTCGACGTCGAGCAGCAGGTACGCCGCGCCGGCGGGCACGGCCAGCTCGGGCAGCGGATGGTACGTCGCGAGGTCACCCTCGCCGTGGTTGCGGTCCACGGTGCCGGGCTTGCGCCCGCCGGCGAGCCGCAGCAGCGGGACCCGCGGCTCGGGCGGGATCAGGTCGCGCGTGACGACCAGCACCCACGGCACCCGGCCCTCGGCCGCGTCGACCGGTCCGGTCGACGCCGGCACCCGCTCCTCCAGGGGAGCCAGCCGGGCGCGGAAGTCGCCCTCGGACTCGCCCGCCAGCCCGGCGTACCCGAGCGAGACGAGGCGGTCGACCTGGGCGGTGAAAGACGGTGAGTAGGTCACAGGACTCCTGAGGTGGGCGGCGCGGGTAGAACGCGCCGCCCCCTCGTGGAGTTCCCGGAGGCGTGCCTACTTCTTGAACGCGTCCTTCACGTCCTCGGCAGCGCCCTTCGCCTTGTCGCCGGCGCTCTTGACCGAGGCCGAGGCCTGGTCACCCTTGCCCTCGCCCTCGAGGCGCGGGTTGTCGGTCGCCTTGCCGGTGGCCTCCTTGGCCTTGCCCTTGAGGTCCTCGGCCTTGTGCGAAGCCTGGTCGTCCATACCCATGGCGCATCTCCTGTCGGTCGGAGCCTTCACTCCAGCACCGCCGCGGACGGGGCGGCACACCCGATCAGGCGAAGCCGCCCGATCCCGGGCGGTCGGCAGGGTGGTCGCTCAGCGCCGTCCGCTGAAGCCGGCCACGCTGTGGGCCGACGACCCGGAGCTGCGACGACCGCCGCTCGCCCCGTTGCCGCCGCCGCGCTGGCCGCCTCGTGAACCGCCGCCTCGTGAACCGCCGCCCGGCTTGCCGCCGCCACGACCCCCGGACGTGGGGGCGCCACCGGAACGGCCGCCCGACTGGGGTGCCCCGCTGCGAGAGCCGCCGGACCGACCGCGCCCGCGGCCCGAGTGCTTGCGCCCGCCGCCGGAGCCGCGGCCGCCCGACTCGTCGGCGGGACCACCCACCGGCGCGTAGCCGCCGGGGACCAGGGTGCGCTCGCCGGGAGCGAGCTCGACCAGGATCGGGTGACCCGAGTCGCGCACCTTCGTCGTGACCGGCGTGATCCCGGCCTGCCGGGTCAGGGTGCGGACGTCGCGCACCTGGTCGTCGGTCATCAGGGTGATGACGGTGCCGGCCGCACCCGCGCGCGCCGTCCGGCCCGAGCGGTGCAGGTAGGCCTTGTGCTCGACCGGCGGGTCGGCGTGGACGACCAGCGCCACGTCGTCGACGTGGATGCCGCGGGCCGCGATGTCGGTGGCGACCAGCGTGGAGGCGGCGCCGCCGTGGAAGGCGTCGAGGTTGCGGGTCCGGGCGTTCTGGCCCAGGTTGCCGTGCAGCTCGACGCTCGGGACGCCGCTGCGGTTGAGCTGGCGGGCCAGCGCCTTGGCACCGTGCTTGGTGCGCGTGAAGACCACCGTGCGGCCCGGGGCGCTGGTGAGCTCGACGAGCACCGCGAGCCGCTGCTCGCGCTGCAGGTGCAGCACGTGGTGGGCCATGCTCGCGATCGGCGACTGCGCCGAGTCGGCCTGGTGGGTGACGGGGTCGACGAGGAACCGCTTGACGATCACGTCGATCGCCTTGTCGAGCGTGGCCGAGAACAGCAGCCGCTGGCCGCCGGCCGGGGTCGCGTCGAGCAGGCGGCGTACGGAGGGCAGGAAGCCGAGGTCGGCCATGTGGTCGGCCTCGTCGAGCACGGTGACCTCCACCGCGCCGAGGTCGCAGTGGCCCTGACCGATCAGGTCCTCGAGCCGGCCCGGGCAGGCGACGACGATGTCGGCGCCCTTGCGGAGCCCGGTCACCTGCGGGTGCTGGCCGACGCCGCCGAAGATCGTGATCGAGGTCAGCCCGGCCTGGGCGGCGAGCGGCTGCAGGGCGGCGTGGATCTGGCCGACGAGCTCACGGGTGGGCGCGAGGATCAGCGCCCGGGGACGGCGCGACGCGGCGCGGCGCCCGTCGGAGAGCCGGGCGACCAGTGGGAGGAGGAAGGCGTAGGTCTTGCCGGAGCCGGTGCGGCCGCGGCCGAGCACGTCGCGACCCGCGAACGAGTCGGGCAGGGTCGCCGCCTGGATCGGGGTGGGCACGGTGATGCCCCGGTCTGCCAGCACTGCGGACAGTGCGGCGGGGACACCCAGGGCGTCGAACGTCCGGGCGTCGAGGGAATGCGTGGTCAAGGAAGGGACCTTCTGTTGGTGTCTCACCAACGCGTCCGCCGGGTCGGCGGGGGCGGCAGCTCGAGGCTGCTGCGTGTGCTCACGGATCGTGAGGGCGTCCACCTGCGTGGTTGCCGGCGACCCGAGGCAAGACTGGACGGGCTGCTGCTACGAGCGTAGGGCACCGGCGGTCGAACCGCCGGATCCCCGGCACATTCGCCTCACGTGAGACGCAGCACACCGTGGTCGACCGGCCAGGACGGCGGACCTGCTCGGTGGCGGTGTGGCGAGGTCATCGGGAGTACCTCGCGGCGAAGGCGGCGAGGATCTTCGGCGGCTCGGTCACGACGCTGCGCCGCGCGAGGTCGATCAGGCTCTGCACCTGCTCGGGCGGGAAGTAGCCGTGCTCGCGGTAGGTCTGCACGCGCAGCGCCAGCCCGTCGGCGTCGAGCTCGGGGTGGAACTGCGTGGCGTAGGCGTGCGGGCCGAGGCGGAACGCCTGGACCGGGCAGCCGGCCGACCCCGCGAGCCGGACCGCCCCGTCGGGCAGCCGCAGCACGGCCTCCTTGTGCCCGAGGAACACGTCGAACGACGCCGGCAGCCCGGCGAGCAGCGGGTCGTCGCGACCCTCGTCGGTGAGCGTCACCTCGACGCAGCCGACCGGCTCGCCGTACGTGCGGTCGACGGCGCCGCCCCGGATGCTGCCGAGCACGCCGATGCCGTAGCAGGCGCCCAGGAACGGGGTGCTCGCCGCGACCACCTGCTCCGCGAGCCCGGCCAGCTCGGCCTCGACCCGGCGCTGGACGTCCGACTTGTCGGGCTCGGGGTCGCTCACGTTGAACGGACCGCCGCCCAGCAGTACCCCCGACCAGGCCTCGAGGTCGACCGTGCCGAGCTCCTCGCGCTCCAGCCGGACTCGGCGCAGGTCGCGCTCGGCGAGGCCGGTGGCGGCCAGCACCGCGGCGTACTCGTCGTCGGCGGCGGCGTCCTCCGCCCGGGTGCCGAGGAACAGGAACGGTCTCACGGCCCTCACGCCTGCACGGCGGCGCCGGACTCGAGCAGCGCGTCGACGTCCGCCACGCCCCACGCGACCAGGGCCTCGCGGGTGTGGGCTCCCGGTCCCCCCGGCGGCATCGCGACCGCCCCCGGGGTCCGGCTGAACCGCGGCGCCGGCGCCGGCTGGGTGATCCCCGCGACGTCGACGAACGTCCCGCGCGCGGCGAGGTGCGGGTGGGTCGGCGCCTCGCTCAGCGGCAGCACCGGGGCGACGCAGGCGTCGGTCGCGTCGAAGACCTCCGCCCACTCGGCCTGCGTGCGCTGCCGGAACGTCTCGGTGAGGAGGTCGCGCAGGGCCGGCAGCGCCGCCGGGTCGTCGCGGTCCGGCGCCCGGTCGGAGAGGCCGAGCCGCTCGAGCAGGTCGGCGTAGAACTGCGGCTCGAGCGCACCGACCGAGACGTGCTTGCCGTCCGCGGTCTCGTAGAGGTCGTAGTACGGCGTGCCGCCGTCGAGCAGCCCGCTGCGGCGGCGTTCGGGCTGGACGCCGAGGGCGGCCACGGTCGCGGCCATCGCGTTGAGGTGCGCGGTCCCGTCGACGATCGCGGCGTCCACGACCTGGCCGCGGCCGCTGGTGCGCGCCTCGAGCAGCGCCGCCAGCACGCCGATCACGAGGTACGTCGAGCCGCCGCCGAAGTCGCCGAGCAGGTTCGTCGGGAAGTGCGGTCGGGCCGGGTCCTGGCCCTGGCCGTGCAGCGCGCCGGTGACGGCGACGTAGTTCAGGTCGTGACCGGCCGCCTGCGCCCACGGCCCGTCCTGCCCCCAGCCGGTCATCCGGCCGTAGACCAGCGCCGGGTTGCGCTCCCGGCACTCGTCCGGCCCGAGGCCCAGCCGCTCGGCGGCTCCGGGCCGCATCCCCTCGACCAGCACGTCGGCCCGCTCGACCAGGTCGAGGACGGTGCGGATCGCGTGCGGGTGCTTGAGGTCGAGCGCGACGCTCGGGCGGCCGCGGGTGAGCACGTCGGCGGCACCGACCCCGAAGGCGACCCCGCCGGGTCGCTCGATCCGGACCACGTCCGCGCCGAGGTCGGCGAGCATCATGCACGCGTGCGGCGCCGGCCCGATCCCGGCGAGCTCCACGACCCTCACCCCGCGCAGCGGACCGCTGCCACGTCCCAGCTCGAGGCGCGTGCGACCGGACATGGCCCCGATCATGACAGAACGACTGTCCGGTCGGCAGGCCGAGTCGTGCCTGATTCGCCGCGAGTCGTGTCTCATTCCCGAACGAGTCACGACTCGGGCGGATTTACCCACGATTCGCGCGTCAGGGGAGGACCCGGCGGAGGAACTGGCGGGTGCGGTCCTCCCGCGGCTGGCTGAGGACCTGCTCCGGCGGGCCCGACTCGAGGATCCGGCCGTCGTCGAGGAAGCAGACCCGGGTGGCGACGTCGCGCGCGAACGCCATCTCGTGGGTGGCGAGCAGCATCGTGGTGCCGGAGGCCGCGAGGTCGCGGACGATCGTGAGGACGTCACCGACGAGCTCCGGGTCGAGTGCGGCGGTGATCTCGTCGAGCAGCAGCAGCGCCGGCCGGGTCGCGAGCGCGCGCACCAGCGCGACCCGCTGCTGCTGGCCGCCGGACAGCCGGTCGGGGTGCTTCGCGGCCTGGTCGGCCAGGCCGAACCGGTCGAGCAGCTCGTGCGCCTGCTGCTCGGCCTCCGGCACGCGACAGCCCGTGCACGCGGCGCGGGGCGAGGGTGACGTTGTCGAGCACGCTGAGGTGCGGGAAACAGGTTGTAGGCCTGGAAGACCATCCCGATCCGTTGCCGCACCGCCCGCTGGTCGACCAGCGGGTCGGACACCTCGCGCCCCTCGAGCTCGATGACGCCGTCGTCGATCTCCTCCAGCAGGTCGAGGCAGCGCAGCAGCGTCGACTTACCCGACCCCGACGACCCGATCAGGCAGATCACGTCGTGCTGCTCGACCGTGAGGTCGATGTCGTCCAGCACCACCCGGTCGCCGTAGGTCTTGCGGACGTTCGCGACGCGCAGCAGCGGCGTCCCGGCGGTCACAGCGCACCCGCGCCGCTCGCGCTCGAGCCAGCGTCGCTGCAGCCAGTCGGTGAACCGCGCCAGCGGGCACGGTCAGCGCGACGAAGAAGCAGGCGACGACGACGTACGGCGTGTAGTTGAAGTTGAACGCCGTGTAGTCGCGGGCGGCGAAGACGGCGTCGAACACCGCGACCGCCGAGACGAGGGCGGTGTCCTTCTGGAGCGACACGAAGTCGTTCAGGAGCGGCGGCACCACCCGGCGCACCGCCTGCGGCACCACCACGAAGCGCAGCGCCTGCGGCCGCGACAGCCCGAGCGCCGCGGCGCTGGAGACCTGGGACGGGTGGATGGAGTCGATGCCGGCGCGGTACACCTCGGCGACGTAGGCGCCGTAGGACAGGACCAGCGCGACGCCCGCCCAGAACAGCTCGTCGGTCGGCAGCCCCTGCAGCCGCAGCGCCGGTACGCCGAAGCCGAGCATCAGGATCAGCAGGATGGTCGGGACGCCGCGGAACAGGTCGGTGTAGACGACCGCGGCAACCCGGACCGGCGCCAGCCACGGTGACCGGGCGGTCCGCGCGAGCGCGACCGCGAGGCCCAGCACGAGGATGCAGACCTCGCAGATCAAGAACAGCTGCACGTTGATCCAGAAGCCGTCCAGGATCTGGGGGAACGACGCCTTGCGCGTCCGGCCAGCTGAGGAACGTCTCCCGGAAGCGCGGCCAGCCCGGCGAGCCGGTCACCACCACCGTCAGCACCGCCGCCGCGACCAGGATCAGCCCGGTGGAGATCGCGATCGAGCGCAGTCGCTGCCGCCGGCGTACGGCGCGCCGCTCGAGCTCGCGGTGGCTGGGCTGCCACGGCGCGGCCCGGTCGACGCTGCGGTCGGGACCCACTACTGGAGCTCGGGGACGTCCACGACGTCGGAGAGCCACTGCTGCTCGATGTCGTCGAGCGTGCCGTCCTCGCGCAGCGCCGACAGCGCCTCGTTGACGCACGGCACGAGCTCGTTGCCCTTCTCGAACAGCAGGCCGAACTCCTCCTTCTCGCCGGTGTCCGGCGTGAACTGCCCGATCAGGGTCGCCTCGGGGATCTCGACCGCGGTGATGTAGAACGCCGTCGGCAGGTCGGCCAGGATCCCGTCGACCTGGCCGTTGAGGAGGGCCTGCTTGGCGGCGTTCGTGTCCTCGAAGACCGCCGGCTCGTTGGCGGGCTGCACCACGTCGCGGATCACCGTGAGGGACGTCGTGCCGGTCTGGGCGCCGAGGTTGAAGTCGGCCAGGTCGGCCACCGTCGCGGCGTCGGCGATCGGGGTGTCGTCGAGCGCGATCACCGCCTGCGCCGCCTCGTAGTAGCCGTCGGAGAAGTCGACGACCTCGGCCCGGGCCGGGGTGATCGAGATCTGGTTGATGTCGAAGTCGAAGTCCTTCGCACCCGGCTTGTAGGAGCTGTTGAACGGGACCGTGACCCAGCTGACCTGGTCGTCGCCGAAGCCGAGCTCCTCGGCCACGGCGTACGCGACCGCGGACTCGAAGCCCTTGCCGTTGGTCGGGTCGTCGCCCTTGAACCAGGGCGGGAACGCCGGGGAGTCGGTGCCGATCGTGAGCGTGCCCGGCTCCAGCAGCGGCAGGCTCTCCACCGCGCACTGGTCGCTCGTCGTGGGAGACGGGTCGACCGGGTCGGGCTCGGCGGCCTCGTCGACCGGTGCGCAGCCGGCGAGGCCGAACGGGACCGAGACCAACGCGAGGAGGCTGAGTGCCTGACGGGTGCGCATGCCCAGATCGTAGGGCCGAAACCGGTCGTCAGTCGTGATGTCCAGCCGTGTGCATCTCGTGTACGACGGCGTGACCCCGGCCGCGCTCGATCATCACCTTGTTGACCGGGACCGTGACCACGAAGGCGACGGCCAGGGCGAGGGCGAGCGCTCCCCAGAAGAGGCCGCTCGTCAACGTCGCCGCCATGGCACCGGGCACGGCGAGCAGGAAGGCGTTGTCGACGACCTCCATCACCAGGATCGACACGGTGTCGGCGGCCAGCGCGACCCGGATCGCCGCGCGGACCGGGAGCCCGGACCGGCGGACGCCGACGAACGTCAGCAGGTAGCCGAAGAAGAACGCGAGCGCCACGGCGAGGGCGATCGAGGCGACGTCGCCCCACCCCCACCAGGTGGCGAGGACCATGCCGAGCACCTCGCCGATCGCGCAGCCGGTGAGGCAGTGGAGGGTGGCCGAGATCGCGGTTCGCCAAGTGTTCATGGAACGGGACCATATACCCCCATAGGGTATATATCAACCCACGTGAGCCTCGTCACCGACGCTTGCCCGGCCGCCACCCCGGCCGCCAAGGTGAGCGGCGACCCTGCCGCGATCGACCGGGAAGTCCGCATGCCCTACCCCCACCTGCTCGCGCCGATCCGGCTCGGCGACCTCGAGCTGCGCAACCGGGTGGTGATGGGCTCGATGCACACCGGGCTCGAGGACAAGCCCTGGGACGTCCCCAGGCTGGCCGCGTTCTACGCCGAGCGGGCCCGGGGCGGCGTCGGCCTCATGATCACGGGCGGGTACGCCGTGAACCGCCGGGCCTGGCTCAAGCCGTTCGCCGGCCGGATGACGACCCGGCTCCACGGCGGCGCGGCACGAGCAGGTCACCGGAGTCGTCCACGACGAGGGCGGCGCGATCGCGCTGCAGCTGCTCCACAGCGGCCGCTACGGCTACCACCCGTTCAGCGTCGGGGCCTCCGCGATCCGGTCCCCCATCACGCCGTTCACCCCGCGGGCGCTCTCCACGAAGGCGGTGCACCGGACGGTCGACGACTTCGCGCGGTCGGCCGCCCTCGCGCGCGCGGCGGGCTACGACGCGGTCGAGATCATGGGCTCGGAGGGCTACCTGATCAACCAGTTCCTCACCGGCCGCACCAACGACCGGACCGACGAGTGGGGCGGGTCCGCCTCGGCCCGGATGCGTTTCCCGGTGCGGATCGTGGAGCGGATCCGCGAGCGGCTCGGCGACGGGTTCCCGATCGTCTACCGGATCTCGCTGCTCGACCTCGTGGACGGCGGTCAGACCTGGGACGAGACGGTCGAGCTCGCGCAGCGGCTGCAGACCGCCGGCGTGACCGCGTTCAACACCGGGATCGGCTGGCACGAGGCGCGGATCCCGACGATCATCACCCAGGTCCCCCGCGGCATCTGGACGCCGTGGACCGGACGGCTGCGGCAGGCCGTGGACGTGCCCGTGATCGCGTCGAACCGGATCAATACCCCCGAGCTCGCAGAGCGGCTGGTCGCCGACGGCACGGCCGACCTGGTCTCGATGGCCCGGCCGTTCCTGGCCGACCCCGACTTCGTCCGCAAGGCCGCCGAGGACCGGGCCGACGAGATCAACACCTGCATCGCGTGCAACCAGGCCTGCCTGGACCACACGTTCCAGAACCGCACCGCCACCTGCCTGGTCAACCCGCGCGCCTGCCGCGAGACGACGCTCGTCCTCACCCCGACCCGCCGGGCCGCGACCGTCGCCGTCGTGGGCGCCGGACCCGCCGGACTGGCGGCGGCGGTCTCCGCGGCCGAGCGCGGCTTCTCCGTGACCCTCTTCGAGGCGGGGCCGGCGGTGGGCGGCCAGTTCCGGCTGGCGATGGCGGTCCCGGGCAAGGCCGACTTCACCGACACGCTGCGCTTCTACACACGGCGGCTGGAGGTGCTCGACGTCGACGTCCGGCTCTCGACGCGGGCCGACGCCGATGACCTCACGACGTACGACGAGGTGGTGATCGCGACCGGCGTCACGCCGCGCGTCCCGGAGATCGACGGGAGCGACCATCCGTCGGTCGCGTCGTACGCCGACGTGCTCGCCGGCCGGGTCGTGCCCGGACGCCGGGTCGCCGTGATCGGCGCCGGCGGGATCGGCGTCGACATCGCCCACTGGCTCACCCACGACCCCACCGACACCGTGGACGACTGGCTCGCGCACTGGGGTGTCGGCGACCCGGCCGTGCACCCCGGTGGGCTGACCGAGCCGAAGCCGCGGACCCCGGTCCGCGAGGTCACGCTGGTGCAGCGCAAGACCACCCGGGTCGGGATCGGTCTCGGCAAGACGTCCGGGTGGGCGCACCGGTCGGTGCTGCAGCAGTCGGGCGTCGCGCAGGTCACCGGCGCGACGTACGACCGGGTCGACGACGCCGGCCTGCACGTCACGGTCGACGGCGAGGCTCTGCTCATCGCGTGCGACCACGTCGTCGTGTGTGCGGGCCAGGACTCGGTCCGGGCGCTGTACGACGAGCTGGTCGCGGCCGGGCGCACGCCGCACCTGATCGGCGGCGCGGACGTGGCCGCCGAGCTCGACGCGAAGGCGGCGATCGACCAGGGCACCCGGGTGGCGGCTGCTCTGTAGCGTGGGCCCGGTGACCTCCGACGGGCTGATCCGGGACCTCACCGACGACGAGGCCCGCCGCGCCCTGCCGCTCAAGTGGGGCGCGGTCGAGCCCGACGTCCTCCCGGCCTGGGTGGCCGAGATGGACTACGCCGTCGCGGACCCGATCCAGGCCGCGCTGCGCCGGGCGATCGACGAGGGCAGGTTCGGCTATCCCCCCTTCCAGGACGGGAACCTGCTCGGTGACGCCTACGCCGGCTTCAGCCTGAGACACTTCGGTCACGCCGTCGACCCCGGCCAGGTGCTGCCGGTCGTGGACGTGACCGCGGGCGTCCGGCTGGTGCTCGACGTGCTCTGCGACCCGGGGCCGGTCGTGCTGCCGACCCCGGCCTACCACCCGCAGCTGCACGTCATCCCGGTCACCGGCCGCGAGCTGTGGGAGCTGCCGATCGACGCCGACGCTCCCACGGCGGAGCTCGACCTCGACCGGCTCGACGCGCTGTTAGCCGCCGGTGCCAGGACGCTGCTGCTCACGCACCCGCACAACCCGCTCGGCCACGTGTACGACCGGGCCGAGCTCGAGGGCATCCGCGACGTCGCGCTCCGCCACGGCGCCCGGGTGGTCAGCGACGAGATCCACGGGCCGCTCGTGCTTCCCGGCGCGACCCACGTGCCCTACCTGTCGCTCGAGGGCACCGCCGACCACGGGGTCGCGGTGCTGGCGGCGAGCAAGGCGTTCAACACCGCCGGGCTGCGGTGCGCCCAGCTCGTCACGGCCGATGCTGCCACCCGCGACGTCCTGCGCGACGTGCCGATGGCCCGCAACGACTCCTGGTCGGTGCTCGGCGTGGTCGCCAGCGTCGCGGCGTACGTCGAGGGGGACGCCTGGCTCGCGGCCCTCGTCGAGCGCCTCGACGGCCAGCGGCGGCTCCTCGGGTCGCTGCTCACCGAGCACCTCCCGAAGGCCCGGATGCGGCCGGTGGCCGCGACCTACCTGGCCTGGATCGACCTGCGCGACTACGGGCACGACGACCCGGCGGCTGTGGCGCTCGAGCGGGGCCGGGTGCAGCTGGAGGCCTGCCAGCGCTACCAGCCCGGGCTGACCGGGCACGTGCGCCTCAACATCGCGACGTCGCCCGAGCGGCTCACCGAGATCGTCCGCCGGCTGGGCGCCGCGCTGGGCTGAGCGCCGGCGCTACGCCTCCTGGTGCTGGGCGGCGATCAGGTCGCGGTACCACTCGAAGGACTTCTTCGGGGTCCGCTGCTGGGTCTCGTAGTCGACGTGCACCAGCCCGAACCGCTGGGTGTGGCCCTCGGCCCACTCGAAGTTGTCGATCAGCGACCAGGCGTAGTAGCCGCGGATGTCGACGCCGCGCTCGATCGCGGTGGCGACGGCGTTGAGGTGGGCCGCGTGGTAGTCGATCCGGCGCTGGTCGTCGACCACGCCGTCGGCGTCCGGCCCGTCGGAGTAGGAGCAGCCGGACTCGGTGATCACGATCGGCGGCAGGGCGGCGCGGTAGCGGGCGCGGAACATGATCAGCCACTCGCGCAGCGCGTCGGGCACGATCGGCCAGCCGAAGTCGGTGGTCGGGTAGCCCAGCAGGTCGAGCACCTCGAACGGCAGCGCGGCGTCCTCGGGGGAGGCGGCCACCTTGATCGGGTTGTAGTAGTTGAGGCCGTAGAAGTCGAGCGGCTGTCGCATGGTCGCGAAGTCGCCCGGACGGGCGACGTGCTCGAACAGCGGCATCAGGTCGGCGGGGTAGCGGCCGAGCAGCATGCCCTCGAGGTAGAGCCCGTTCCACAGCATGTCGAAGAGCTTGGCCGCCCCGACGTCGGCGTCCTGGTCGCTGGCCGGCCAGATCGGCGCGTGGTTGTTGGCGCTGCCGATGCTGGTGGCGCCCGCCTCGCGCAGCGCGATCGCGGCCCGGCCGTGCGCCACGAGCAGGTGGTGGGCGACCGGCAGCGCGTCGAACGTGAGGGCGCGGCCGGGGGCGTGGGTGCCCAGCCCGTGGCCCAGCATCGTGACGACGTTCGGCTCGTTGACCGGGATCCAGTGCGCCACCCGGTCGGCGAGCGCGTCACCGAGGATGGCGGCGTACTCAGCGAACCGCTCGATCGTGTCGCGGTTGAGCCAGCCGCCGTCGTCCTGGAGCCCCTGCGGCAGGTCCCAGTGGTAGAGCGTGACCATCGGCTCCAGCTCCTCCTCGAGGAGCCGGTCGACCAGCCGGTCGTAGAACGCCAGCCCGGCCTGGTTGACCCCGCCCGAGCCGGTGGGCTGGATCCGGGGCCAGGACACGGAGAACCGGTAGCCCGGGGCGCCGAGCTCGCGCATCAGGGCGACGTCCTCCTCCCACCGGTGGTAGTGGTCGCACGCGACCTCGCCCGTGGTCCCGTCGGCGATCCGGCCGGGTTGCGCGGCGAAGGTGTCCCAGATGCTCGGGCCCTTGCCGTCCTCGGCGGCGGCGCCCTCGATCTGGTAGGCCGCCGTGCTGGTGCCGAAGCGGAAGCCAGGCGGAAGCTGCGGGAACACGGCCCCATCCTTGTCCATCGGTGGTCGCGCCCGCCGGGGAACCGCCGGTTTGCTCACGGAACGAGTACGCGCAGCGCTCCGGTTCGCACCTCGACGACAGCCGGCGCGTCGGCCAGGCCGGGCAGCGCGCCAACGACACCCGCACCCCCACTGTGCCGATCCTGGCGGCGAGCCAGGGCGCGTGGTCGGTGCTGACGGCGTGGCGGTGGGTGATCGTGGCGCGCGCGGGACCATCGCGTCCGACGCCGGCGCCTTGGCGACCCGCCATCGCCAGCGGGTCGGTGCCGCTCCTGGCGGTGACGGTGAGTGGAACGAGGCGCAGGTCTCGTAGACGCGGGCGCCGCCCCTCGCCACGAGCTGTGACCCGGCTCGTGCTCGTACTGGTCCGGCCGACCGCGCACGGGCGGTGCCGGCCGCCCGGAGGGCCCTCGCGCTGGTGCGCGTCGGCGCACCGTGACAGGAAATCGACGACGACCGATGACTTTTCGCGTCGACGCGGGTCGGTACGGGTTGGCAGACTGACCAGAGTCCGAGGAGCCCGGCCGATGAGGACAGCGACAGTGACCACCGAGACCAGCACGACCGAGCTGGACGACTTCGACGCGCTCACCCAGCGCTACCAGCGTGAGCTGCTCGCCCACTGCTATCGGATGAGCGGCTCCGTGCACGAGGCCGAGGACCTCGTGCAGGAGACGCTGCTGCGCGCCTGGAAGGCGAGCGCCGACTTCCAGGGCCGCTCCAGCGTCCGCACCTGGCTCTACCGGATCGCCACCAACGTCTGCCTCACCAACCTCGAGGGCCGACCGCGCCGGCCGCTGCCCACCGGCCTGGGCGCGACCGAGTCCGACGCCCGCGACCCGTTGGAGGCGCAGCCCGAGATCCCGTGGCTCGAGCCGATCCCCGACGCCGCCGTGCAGGTCGAGGAGAAGGACACGATCCGGCTGGCGTTCGTCGCCGCCCTCCAGCACCTGCCCGCCCGGCAGCGCGCGGTGCTGATCCTGCGCGACGTGCTGCGCTGGTCGGCCGCCGAGGTGGCCGAGGCGCTCGACACGACCTCCGCCGCCGTGAACTCGGCGCTCCAGCGGGCCCACGCCCAGCTCGAGAAGCAGCACCTCGACGCCGACCGGGTCGAACCCACGCTCGACGACGCCCAGGAACGGCTGCTCGTGGAGTACGTCGAGGCGTTCTGGGACAAGGACATCGACCGGATCGTGACGCTGCTGACGGCCGAGGCGACCTGGGAGATGCCGCCGTTCACGGGCTGGTACTCCGGCCCCGAGAGCATCGGCACGCTGATCGACACCAAGTGCCCCGGCGGCCACCACGACATGCCGATGATCCGCACCGAGGCCAACGGCCAGCCCGCCTTCGCCCTCTACATGCGGACCCTCCAGGGCGACTTCGAGCCGTTCCACCTGCAGGTGCTGCAGCTGGACGGCGACCGGGTCGCGCACGTGAGCGCCTTCTTCACGCGCGACGTCTTCGCCAGGTTCGACCTCCCCGAGCGGCTCCCGGCCGACTACCGCGGTTGACCCGATGAACGTCGCCCTCACGGGCGCCGTCGAGCTCCTGGACCGCTCGCTCGCCTACGCCCGGCCGGCCCTGGCGCAGATCGGTCCCGAGCACGCGGCACTGCCCACCCCCTGCCACGGCTGGCCGCTGCACCGGCTGCTGGAGCACCTGGACGACGGCCTGGACGCCTACACCGAGGCCGCCACCGGCCGGGTGTCCCTGGTGCCCGGCCTCGGCGACGCACCGGTCCAGTCGATCCGGGCCAAGGCGTGCGCGCTGCTCTCGTGGTGGCTCGACCCGCCCGTGGAGTTCGTCGAGATCGGTGACCGCCGGCTGGCTGCCGAGACCCTCCTCTCCGCCGCCGCGCTCGAGATCACGTTGCACGGCTGGGACGTCCACGAGGCGCTCGGCCGGCGGACGCCGGTCCCCGAGGACCTCGCCGGGCCGCTCCTCGACGTGGCGATCCAGGTCGCGACCGGGCCGTGGCGGCCGGGCTGCTTCGCGCTGCCCGTCACTCCACCGCCGGGGGACTCCGAGTCGCAGCTGCTGGTCGGCTTCCTCGGCCGCGGCCGACCGGGCGGCTCCGCAAAGGATGGCGGGTTCTCCCGCGGTCCGGGGTGAGGGGTCCCTACGCTCGAGGCATGCTTGCGAAGCCGGTGGCTCACGCGTCGTTCACCGACGCCGAGAACCTGCTCCGCGCCGGGCGGGTCACGGCGGCGCTCGATGTGCTGCTCTCCGACTCGGCGCGCTCGGCCGCGACCCTCGCCCTGCTCCTGAAGTGCCGGCTGGCGCGGGGTGAGATGGACCTGGCCCTGCTGCTGGGGGCGCAGCTGTCGGACCGGCCCGGGCCCGGCGCCGACGACGCCGTCGCCACGCTGGCGTGCGCCGAGCTGGCCGCGGCCCTCGGCAACGACGACGACGCGATCGGCCTCGCCCTCACGGTCGACGACGACGACCTGCCGTGGCGCGAGTGCGCCGCGTTGAGCATGATCCGGGTCGGCCGCCGCCGGGAGGCCGAGCGGCTCACGACCGAGCAGCTGGCGCTGGCCCGCGCGAGCGGCTCGACGTACGCGCTGGCGCGGGCACTGCGGACGAGCGCCGCCGTCGACGCCACGGTCGACCACGAGGCGCAGCTGCGCGAGGCCCTCGCTCTGGCCCGGGCCGGGGGCTACGACCGGCTGGCGGCGCAGGTCGCCACCGACCTCGCCGGCCAGCAGGCGCTCACCGTCGGCGACCACGGAGAGGCGGTCGCACTGCTCCGCGACGCCGAGGAGTACGCCGACGTCGAGGACCTCTGGCCGCTCCACACGCGGGTGCGACGGCTGCTGGAACGGCTGGGCGAGACGCCGAAGCTGCCCCGGACCGAGGCGATGGCGCGGCTGACCCAGACCCAGCTCCTGATCTGCAACCTCGCCGCCACCGGCAGCACCAACCGCGCCATCGGCGAGCACCTCGGGATCACCGTCAAGGCCGTGGAGTGGCACCTGTCCCACGCCTACAAGAAGCTCGGGATCCGGGGCCGGTCCGACCTCACTCGGGTGCTCCGGCTGCCCTGACCCGGTTCAGAGCACCCGCATCACCGCGCCGTGGCCGTGGGTGCGCGCCCGAGCCAGGCCGTCGACGCCGAGCACGAACGTCCCCGGTTCCTCCGGGCCTTCGGGTGCGGTCGCGCTGACGCTCGGGAGCACCGGCGGCGCCTCGTTGCTGACCCACCGGCACGCGCCGTCGGCCACCAGCCCGGTGACGAGCTCGACGAACCGGTCGCGAGCGTCGGCCTCGAGGTAGGCGATCACGGCGCTGTGGAACACCACCACCGGCCCGAACACCGACGCCTCCTCGACCAGCGATGGGAGCTCGTCCAGCAGGTCGCCAGCGACCAGCCGGGGTGGCTCGGCCCGGGCGATCCGGATCGCGGTCTCCAGCCGGGTTCGCCGGTCGTCCTGCTCGGGCCACACCAGGTTCGTCAGCCACGCCATCGCGTCCGCGTCGTCCGGGTCGAGGGGGTGAAGGTCGATCCCGCCACGCCAGGCGACCTGAGGCGATGCCACCGCGCTTGGGAAGGGCCCCGTGACGGTGCACGCCAGCGGCGGCCCGGAGCCGCCGGTGACCACACCGGTCGGGGTGGTCCAGGTGTAGGACCACCGGTCCGGGTAGAGGCACAACCCCGCGCTGGCGCCCACCTCGAGCAGCGAGAGCCGCGGGCCGAGCTCGGCGAGGAACGGCGTCAGGGTCGCGAGCCGGCCCACCTCGTTGGTCTGGGTGGCACGGGCCAGCACCGTCGCCCGGATCGTGCCGTCGTCGCTCAGCAGGGCGTCGCGCAGCCCGGCGTACGGGCCCGGGGCGGGGACGCCGTGCCACCGCGCGGCGGCGAACACCAGGTTGGGCTGCTGCTTCACCGGCGGGAGGGTGGCCACCCACTCGAGCACCTCGGGGTCGTCGGCGACCCCGAGCGCCCACTCGCGGAAGCACGGGGAGCCGTCGGTGTAGCGCACGAAGTCGGCGTACTGCCGGGCGACGTCGGTGTAGAGCTCCATCCGGCCGCCGGTCGGCGTCAGCCGGCCGGGATCGCGACGTACGTCGTGTCGAGGTACTCCTCGATGCCCTCGAAGCCACCCTCGCGCCCGAACCCGCTGGCCTTGACGCCGCCGAACGGCGCCGCCGGGTTGGAGACCAGCCCCGTGTTGACCCCCACCATCCCGAAGTCGAGCGACTCCGCGAGCCGGACGGTGCGGGCGAGATCGCGCGTGTAGACGTACGACGTGAGGCCGTACTCGGTCGCGTTCGCGCGCTCGACCGCCTCCTCCTCGGTGGTGAACGTCGTGATCGGAGCGACCGGTCCGAAGATCTCCTCACGGTTGATCTGCGAGTCCGCCGGGACGCCGGTCAGCACCGTCGGGGCGTAGAAGTAGCCGGGCCCGTCGGGGGCGGTGCCGCCGGTCACCACGGTCGCGCCGTCGTGCACCGCGTCGGTGACGAGCCCGGAGACGGCCTCGACGGCGTCGGCGTTGATGAGCGGTCCGACGTCGACGCCGTCGTCCTGGCCCCGGCCGACGGTCAGGGCGCCCATCCGCGCGCCGAGCCTCTCGGCGAACTCCGCGGCCACCGACTCGTGCACCAGGAACCGGTTGGCCGCCGTGCACGCCTCGCCCATGTTGCGCATCTTGGCGATCATGGCGCCCTCGACGGCCGCATCGACGTCGGCGTCCTCGAACACGAGGAAGGGCGCGTTGCCGCCGAGCTCCATCGAGACCCGCTGCAGCTGGTCGGCGGACTGCTTGACCAGGATCTTGCCGACCGGCGTGGACCCCGTGAAGCTCACCTTGCGCAGCCGCTCGTCGGCCATCAGCGCCGTGCTGAGGGCGGCAGAGTCGCTCGTGGTGACGACGTTGAGGACGCCGGCGGGGAGCCCGGCCTCCTCCATGATCCCGGCGAGCGCGAGCATCGTCAGCGGCGTCAGCTCCGCGGGCTTGATGACCATCGTGCAGCCGGCCGCGACGGCCGGGCCGATCTTGCGGGTGCCCATCGCGATCGGGAAGTTCCAGGGCGTCAGGAACAGGCACGGGCCGACCGGCTTGCGGATCGTGAGCAGCCGGGAGCCACCGGCCGGCGCCTGCATCCACCGGCCGTGGATTCGGACCGCCTCCTCGCTGAACCAGCGGAAGAACTCGGCGCCGTAGGTGACCTCGCCCTTGGCCTCCGCGAGCGTCTTGCCCATCTCGAGCGAGATGAGCCTGGCCAGGGAGTCGGAGCGGGCGGTGATCAGCTCGAACCCGCGGCGCAGGATCTCCCCGCGCTCCCGCGGCGCGGTCCGCGCCCAGGCCGGCTGAGCCGCCGCGGCGGCGTCCAGCGCTTCCATGGCGTCGTCGGCCGAGCCGTCGGCCACGTCGGTGATCGTCGACCCGTCGGCGGGGTCGAGCACGTCGAGCCGCTCACCCCCGCTCGCCTCGCGCCAGGCGCCGTCGATGTAGAGGTTGCGCTGCTCGTCGGGCAGCAGCCGGCTCAGGTCAGGACTCACGTCAGAGATGGCACTCACAGGGGCAGCCTGACACCGGTCCACAGGTTTCCGAAACCACTGACACCGCCGAGCGGGCCGTGGCAGGGTTGGCATCGTCGACAGGAGGGAGCACCTTGCGTCGGCACAGGCCCCTCGCCGACCCCATGCGGCGAGGGGCCTACCTGATCGCCGACGACCGTGGCCGCCCGGCGGCGGGGGGCCACCCCTTGCCAATCGCACCGAACCGGAGTTGCCTTTCCGGCAGGAGGTAGCGCCATGGCCGACAAGGGGAACGGACGTAGACCAGCCGGGCAAGATCTCGAGGCGAGCAGCCCGGACCGGATCAGGAACGTCGTCCTGGTCGGACCCGGTGGCTCCGGCAAGACCACCCTTGTCGAGACGCTGCTCGCCACCGCCGGAGCCGTGCCGCGCGCGGGGTCGGTCGACGACGGGAACACCGTCAGCGACTTCGACCCGAGCGAGCAGCGGCACGGTCGATCGTCCTCCCTCGCCGTCGCGCCCTTGCTCCACGAGGGCACGAAGGTCAACCTGATCGACACCCCCGGGTACGCCGACTTCGTCGGTGAGCTCCGCGCCGGGCTGCGCGCCGCCGACTGTGCGCTGTTCGTCATCGCGGCCAACGAGGGGGTCGACGACGGCACCCGGAACGTGTGGCGCGAGTGCGCCGAGGTCGGGATGCCGCGAGCGGTGGTGATCACCAAGCTCGACCAGGCCAGGGCCGACTACGACGGGGTGCTCCGGCAGGCTCAGGACGCGTTCGGCGACAAGGTCAAGCCGCTCTACGTCCCGGTCCGCGACGGAGGCGACGTGACGTCGCTGACGGGGCTGCTCGAGCCGTGCGACGACGACCTCGAGGCGCTGCGCGGCGACCTGATCGAAGGCGTCATCGAGGAGTCCGAGGACGAGACGCTGATGGATCGCTACCTCGGCGGCGAGGAGATCGACGTCAAGCTGCTCGTCGACGACCTCGAGCGGGCCGTCGCCCGTGCGACGTTCTTCCCCGTCGTCCCGGTCTGCTCGGTCACCGGCGTCGGCTGCGCCGAGCTGCTGGGGCTCGCCGTGCGCGGCTTCCCGTCGCCCGCGGAGCATCCCTCGCCCGACGTGTTCACCGCGGCGGGAGCCGCGGCACCGGGCATCGCGTGCGACCCGGACGCCGACCTCGTCGCCGAGGTCATCAAGACCACCAGCGATCCCTACGTCGGTCGGCTCAGCCTGGTGCGGGTGTTCAGCGGGACGTTGCGGCCCGACGCGTCGGTCCACGTGTCGGGCCACGTCGCGTCCTTCTTCGGGGAGGAGTCCGGTCACCCCGACCACGACGAGGACGAGCGGATCGGCGCCCTGTCGCACGCCTTCGGCAAGCAGCTGGTCCCCGCCTCCCAGGTCGTCGCCGGCGACCTGTGCGCGATCGGCCGGCTGAGCCGCGCGGAGACCGGGGACACCCTGTCCGACACCGACCACCCGGTCGTCCTCAAGCCGTGGACCCTGCCGGAGCCGCTGCTCCCCGTCGCCATCGTCGCGCGCACCAAGTCCGACGACGACAAGCTGTCGCAGGCCCTCGGCCGGGTCGCGGCCGAGGACCCGTCGCTCCGCGTCGAGAACAACGCCGAGACCCACCAGCTCGTGCTCTGGTGCCTCGGCGAGGCGCACGCCGACGTCACCCTCGAGCGGCTGGAGGAGCGCTACGCCGTCCACGTCGACACGGTGCCGTTCGTGGTGTCGCTGCGCGAGACGTTCGCCGGCAGCGCGAAGGGACTGGGCCGTCACGTGAAGCAGTCGGGCGGGCACGGCCAGTACGCCGTGTGCCAGATCACCGTGGAGCCCCTGCCGGAGGGGGCCGGGTTCGAGTTCGTGGACCAGGTGGTCGGCGGCTCCGTGCCGCGCCAGTTCATCCCCAGCGTTGAGAAGGGCGTGCGGGCGCAGATGGCGCGCGGCGTGCGCAACGGCTACCCGGTCGTCGACCTGCGGGTCACCCTCACCGACGGCAAGGCCCACAGCGTCGACTCCTCGGACATGGCCTTCCAGTCCGCCGGCGCGCTCGCCCTGCGCGAGGCGGCCGCCGCGACCACCGTGACGATGCTCGAGCCGTACGACGCGGTCGACGTCCTCGTCCCCGACGAGCACATCGGCGGCGTGATGAGCGACCTCTCCTCACGCCGGGCCCGGGTGCTCGGCACCGACAAGCTCGGGGACGACCGGACCGTCGTGAAGGCGGAGGTGCCGCAGACCGAGCTGGTCCGCTACGCCATCGACCTGCGCTCCGCGACCCACGGCGCCGGCCTGTTCACCCGCTCGTTCGCGCACTACGAACCGATGCCCGAGGACGTCGCCCGGACGATCACCCCCCGCGACCGCTGAGCGCGAGTCGTGCCGCATTCCCGTCGAGTCGTGCCTGGTTCCGGTCGAGTCGTGGCTTGTTCACGGCTACGGCACGACTCGAGCTGAATCAGGCACGACTCGGGCCGATTTACCCACGATTCGCGCGCTTGTCAGGAGGCTCGGAGGAAGGCTTCGAGGAGCGGGCCCGCGGTCTGGGAGCCGGACACGCCGTCCTCCACGAACACCGCGACGGCGAGGTCGCCCCGGGCGGCGATCATCCAGGCGTGGGTCCGGAGGCTCCCCCGGTGGGGGCCGCCGCGCGCGACGTACTCGGCGGTGCCGGTCTTGGCGATCACCGGCGGTCCGGGGACGTCGGCGAGCTGCGACCCGCTCCCGGAGGTGACCACCCCGCGCAGCAGCGACCGGAGCTGGGCGGCCTCGCTGCCGGTGAGCTCGGGCACCGACGCCTGCTCGACGTCGTGGCGGCGCACCAGCCGCGGCAGCACCGTGCGGCCGGCCTGGATCGACGCGGCCACGGTCGCCATCGTCATCGGCGAGGCCAGGATCGTGCCCTGGCCGATCATGTCGGCGGCCGCCTCGGTCTGCGACGTCGGTGGGACGACCGAGCCGAAGTACGCCGGGAAGCCGAGGTCGTGGTCGACCCCCATGCCCAGCGAGGCAGCGGCGTCGACCAGCGTGCGGCGGCCGAGCCGGCCGGCCTCGCCGATGAAGGCGGTGTTGCAGGAGTTCGCCACCGCGGTCCGGAACGGGATCGTGCCCAGGCCGCCGGCCGGGTAGTCGTCGTAGTTCTCGAACCGCTTGCCGTCGACGACCAGGCTGGCCGGGCACGCGACCGCGGTGTCGGGCGTGATCCCCGACCGCAGCAGCGCCAGCGCGCTCACGGACTTGAACGTCGAGCCGGGCGCGAACTGACCGAACGTCGCCATGTTGTAGCCGTCGGTGCCCGGGCCGTTGGCCGCGGCCAGGATCGCGCCGGTGGACGGCTTGATCGCGACCAGCGCGCTCGCCGGCCCGACCCCCGCCAGCAGCCGCTCGGCCGCGCCCTGCAGCCGGACGTCGAGCGTGAGCTCGAGCGGCTGTCCGGGGAGCGCGTCCTCGCGGAACAGCTCCTTCTCCTTGCCGTCGGACGCCACCCGCGTCACGACGACCCCCGGCGTGCCGACCAGCTGCTCGTCGTACCGCAGCTGGAGCCCGGAGAGCCCCACCTGCTGGCCGACGGCGTACCGATCCGGGTCCTCCTCGACCATCTCCGCGGTCGGCTCGCCGACCGTGCCGATGATCGGCGCGGCGAACTCCCGGGTCGGGGCGAGCGGCAGGTCGTCCTGCAGCGCGAGCGCGCCCTTGATCCGCGCATAGCCCGAGCCGACCTCGACCGGGATGTCGTCGCGGCGGAGCACGATCGCCTCGACGAACGCCTCGTCGCCCGCCGCCCTCACCCGAGAGACGTACGCCGGTACGTCGAGCTCCAGCAGCCCGGCCAGCTCGCGCGCGGCCGCGACCGCCCGGCCGGCGGAGACCGCGGACTTGTCGATCCCGAACCGGGTCACCGGCCGGTCGGCGACGATCGCCTGCCCGCCGGCGCCGAGGATCTCGCCGCGGGCGGCCGTGGTCCCGGTGAGCTCGAGGGTCCCGCCCCGGCGCAACGAGGGCTCGACGATCGACGGCTGCCACTCGACGACCCACCCGCCGTCGACCTCGGTCAGGGTCGCGGTGGTCGTGTAGGTCCAGTCCTGCTCGCTGACCGGCCAGCTCCAGCCGAGCGTCGCCGTGGCTGCGCCCTCCGACTCCGCCAGGTCGGTCAGCTCGACGGTCGGGGTGAGCTCACCCAGCCCGGCCACGGCCTCGTCGTACTGCTTCTCCACGCCGGTCGGGTCGTCGAGCGCGACGTCCGTCAGGTCGCCGGCCGCCAGCCCCTCGGCGAGCGCCTCGGCGGCCGGTGCGGGGCCCGCGGCGTCCTCCTCCGGTGACGAGCCGGTGCAGGCCGAGAGCAGCGACACCGGCAGCAGCAGGGCCGACGCGAGAAGGGTGCGGGTCATGACTCTTCTCTATCAGCCGACCCTCACTGCCGCGCGAGCCACCGGTCGTGGACCACGCCGTGCCGCCGGGCCAGCCGCCGCATGCCCGGTGCGGTGGCGAGCGTCGCCCTGCCTGGGCGCGCCCGCCGCCACCGCCAGAGGTCAGCGACCGAGCCCGGTGCGGTCCACCCGGCGGTGGAAGCGCATCCCCGCCAGCCCTCCGAGCATCGCGCCGACCAGGCTCACGAGGGCGACGACCGCGCCACCGACGACCACCGAGGTGGTGCGCTCGAGGTCGAGGTCGGGCAGGCCGGCGGTGACGGTGTAGTCGTCGCCGGCGAACGCGGCGAGCACGCCGATCAGGATCGCCACGACGAGGGCCCAGGCCCACACGGCCACGCCCTGCTTGATGCCGTCGAACCGGGCCATCCGGCCGGCGACGTACCCGCCGGAGTAGTAGGCGACGAACCAGATCGCGAGCGCGGCGACGACACCGACCACGCCCAGCTCGTCGAGCTGGAGGTTGAGGGCATCGGCGACCTCGGACGGGCTGTCGGTCTCGGTCGCCTCGCCGGCGAGCACGCCGGTCGCGGCCACGACCGCGCCCAGCAGCACCGCCATGCCGGTGGCGGCCAGCCACCCGAAGAACGCAGCGCCGACCTTGACGCCGCCGTGCTGCTCGCGCTCCCGGTCGACCACATCGCCGCGGCTCTCGTAGCCGGCATCCGTCTCGCCCCGGGCCGCGGTGTCGTGCCGGGTCTCGTCGGGGGTCTGGTTGCGGTCGTCCGCCATGGGGGTCCACTCCTCGTGTCTCGTCCGCCCGTACCCCCACCAGATCACGACCATGCCTCGAGCCGCCACTCGGCGGGGGGCTGTCGGCGGCGTGGTCCCGCCGGGTTTGATGGGGCCATGACCGACTCGCGCCCGCTCGCCCCGCTCGCATTGCTCGACCTCGAGTCCCTCATCGACGACGAGGACCGGGCGATCCGCGACGCAGTGCGCACGATGGTCGACGAGCGGCTGCGGCCGGAGATCGCCGGGTGGTACGAGCGCTGTGACACCCCGGTCCGCGAACTGGCCCGCGAGTTCGGGCGGCTGGGGCTGCTGGGGATGCACCTGACCGGGTACGGCTGCGCCGGCGCCAGCGCCACGGCGTACGGGCTGGCGTGCCTGGAGCTGGAGGCCGGCGACAGCGGGCTGCGCTCCTTGGTCTCGGTGCAGGGGTCGCTCGCCATGTTCGCGATCTGGAAGCACGGCTCCGACGAGCAGAAGGAGCGCTGGCTGCCCGGTCTGGCGTCGGGCGAGCTGATCGGCTGCTTCGGGCTGACCGAGCCCGACTTCGGGTCGGACCCGGGCGGGATGCGGACGCGGGCACGGCGAGACGCGGGCGGCGACCACGGCGACTGGGTGCTCGACGGCACCAAGATGTGGATCACGAACGGCTCGGTCGCCGACGTCGCCATCGTGTGGGCGCGCACCGACGACGGCATCCGCGGGTTCGTCGTCCCCACGGACACCCCCGGGTTCTCGGCCCCGGAGATCTCGCAGAAGCTCTCGCTGCGCGCCTCGGTCACGAGCGAGCTGGTGCTCGACGGCGTCCGGCTGCCGGCCGACGCGGTGCTGCCCGGCGTGCGAGGACTGGCCGGCCCGCTGTCCTGCCTGACCGAGGCGCGCTTCGGGATCGTCTTCGGCGCGATGGGCGCCGCCCGCGACTGCCTGGAGGCGACCCTCGCCTACACCCGCGAGCGGCGGGTCTTCGACCGGCCCCTCAGCGGCTACCAGCTCACCCAGGCGAAGCTGGCCGACATGGCGGTGGAGCTCACCAAGGGGATGCTGCTCGCGCTGCACCTCGGTCGGCTCAAGGACCAGGGTCGGCTGCCGACGGAGGCGATCAGCGTCGGCAAGCTCAACAACACGCGAGAGGCGATCCGGATCGCCCGGGAGTGCCGCACGCTGCTCGGCGCCAACGGGATCACGCTCGACTACCCGCTGATGCGGCACGCCAACAACCTCGAGTCGGTGCTGACGTACGAGGGCACCGCAGAGGTCCACCAGCTGGTGATCGGGCAGGCACTGACGGGCGAGTCGGCCTTCCGCTGAAGATTCTTCTGCCGGCCCGGAATAGATCCGGGCCTGAGGCGTTGAGGTAGTCAAGTGTTCAACTAAACCCCTCAAGGAGTCTCACTGACATGAGCACCACCACCCCGACCCTCACCGACATCACCGGCGACTACACCGTTGACCCCTCCCACTCGCGCCTGGGCTTCGTCGCCCGCCACGCGATGGTCACCAAGGTCCGCGGCCACTTCGACGGCTTCAGCGCCACCGCCCGGGTCGACGCCGAGAACCCGTCCGCCTCGTCGATCGAGCTCAGCGTCGACGTCGCGACCGTCACCACCGGCAGCCCCGACCGTGACGGCCACCTCCGCTCGGCCGACTTCTTCGACGTGGAGACCTACCCGACCTGGACGTTCCGCTCCACCGACGTCACCCGCGACGGCGACGCGTGGACCGTCACCGGCGACCTGACCATCAAGGACGTCACCAAGCCCGTCACGATCGAGTTCGACGAGACCGGCACCGCGATCGACCCGTTCGGCAACACCCGGGTGGGCTTCGAGGGCGCCCTGACCGTCAACCGCAAGGACTGGGGCCTCACCTGGAACGCCGCGCTCGAGACCGGTGGCGTGCTCGTCTCGGAGAAGGTCCGGCTCGAGTTCGACATCTCGGCCATCAAGAACGCCTGACCCTCCCGCGCGCCCGTGGCGGCGCGCCCGACGGTGCCACCGGATATCCGGTGGCACCGTCCGCGTCTCCGGCCCCACCATGTCCCCATGGATCTCCAGGCCCACCTTCCCGACGGGCTGACCGCCCGACCGCTCGCCGAGTCCGACGCGCGTGCCGTGTACGAGCTGATGGCGGCCCAGGAGATCGCCGACATCGGCAGGGTCGAGATCGAGGAGGCCGACATCGTCAGCGACTGGGCCCGCCCCAGCTTCGACGTGTCCGAGCAGGGCGTCGGCGTCCTCGACGGCGACCGGCTGGTCGGGTACGCCGAGTTCGCCCGGCCCGACCGCGGTGACGCGGCGGTCCACCCCGACTACCGGGGCCGCGGCGTCGGCACCGCGCTCGCCGGCTGGATGCAGGACACGGCGCGCGCCACCGGCGCGACGGTCGTCGGGATGCCGGTGCCGGAGGGCTCGGCGGGCGACCGGCTGCTGGCCGCCCTCGGCTACGAGGTGCGGTGGTCCAGCTGGGTGCTCCAGCTGGAGGAAGGCGCGGCCGTGGTCGAGCGGCCGCTGCCCGAGGGGTACGCCGTGCGCCAGGCCGAGCCGTCGGAGTACCCGGCCGTCCACGTCGTCGTGGAGGACGCCTTCCTGGAGTGGTCGGTCCGCGACCGGGAGACCTACGAGGACTTCTCGGCCGTGGTGTTGGGCCGGCCCGGGTTCGAGCCGTGGATGGTGCGGGTCGTCACCGACGACGCCGGCGAGGTCGTCGGTGTCGCCACGGTCTCGATCTACGACCCCGACGACGACCGGCCGTCCGAGGCGTTCATCCCCCGGCTCGCCGTGCGTCGTGACCGGCGGAACCGCGGCCTCGCCCAGGCCCTCATGGTGGACGCGTTCGCCCGGGCACGCGAGCACGGCGCGGTCACGTGCGGGCTCTCGACCGACTCGCGGACCGGTGCGCTCAGCCTCTACGAGAAGGTCGGGATGAAGGTCACCGGGACCTGGGTGAACCGGGCGCTGGCGCTCTGACTCACCAGCGTCGGGACGGGTGCATCCGCGCCCCGCAGCCGCCACGGAGGAAGAAGAACCAGACGCCGAGCCCCACCAGGACCAACGGCAGGTGCGCGATCACGGCGAGCGACCCGAGCGCGACGAGCAGCACCAGCAGCGCCCCGGGGATCCGGCGTGACCGGGCGCGGGACGCCGGCGGGGCGAAGCGGGCCCGGCTGGTCGGCGTCGAGGCGGGGCCGACCGAGCGCCGCGGGTCGGGGCCGCCCGGCCCGGGCAGGTCGCGGAAGACCGGCACCAGCTCGGCGTGCGTTCGCGCCGCCCAGATCTGGTCGAGCCGCTCGTCGTACTCGTCCTTGTCGAGCCGGCCCGCCGCGAAGTGGTCGGCGAGCCGGGCCTGGGCGTGCTCCCGGTCCGCGTCGCCGATCCGCAGGCCCCCGTAGGACCGGCCGCCGAGCGGCTGCCCGGTCATCGCGGGTCCTCGTCGGCGAGCAGCCCGTAGAACTTCCGGCGGGTCTCGATCAGCACCGCCATCGCGTCCTTGCGCTGCTGGTCGGTGCCGGTCGTGACGATCTGCCACAGCGCCGACATCAGCTGCCCGATCTCCGACTTGAGCACCGACAGGTCCGGTCCGTCGTCCGCGGGCTCGGCGTCGAAGGCCGTCCACACCGCGCCGAGCTCGTCGGGGTGCTCGGCGACGTACGCCTCGCCCTCCGGGGTCAGCCGCAGCGTGCGGCCCCGCTCCTGGTCGGCGGTGATCAGGCCCTCGTCCTCGAGCTGAGAGATCGTCGGGTAGACCGAGCCCGGGCTCGGGCGCCAGGCGCCCCCCGACCGCTCGGCGATCTGTTGGATGACCTGGTAGCCGTTGAGAGGCTCGACCGCGAGCACGTCGAGGATCGCGGCGCGGACGTCACCGCGGCGCACCCGCGGTGCGCGGGGCGGCGCCGGGGGCGTCATCCCGAAGATCTCCGCCAGCCAGGGCGGCGGCCCGGGCCGGCCGCGGCCGCCCTGGTCCCAGCCCCAGGGGCCACCGCCCCACTTCCCGTGCAGGTGTCCCATCTCTCCCCGTCCTTCGAGCGATAGGTCGGCGATAGATCAACGACACTCACCGACAGTCAACGATATATCGCGATAGTACGCTCGTTCACCGACGAGTCAAGGGGTGTTGTCGCCCACGCGTCCCGGCGCCGCGTGAGCCGGGCGCGCACAGGGACCGGTGGGAGACGTGACCGGCGGGTGACTGGCTCGTTGGTCCGGCATGCGCCTGCGACCGTCCCCGCTCCTGCTGAGACCGCTCCTGCTGAGCCTGCTCGGGCCGCTCCTGCTGGTCCCCGCCACGCCCGGGGCCCACGCCGGTCCGGCGGCGGCCGACCCGACGACCGCGCCGACGACCGCGCCGACGACTCGGGTGCCGACGACTCGGGTGCAGGCGACTCGGGTGCAGGCGACCCGCTCGCTGCCGATCGAGGTGCTGTCGAACCGGCGCGACCTGGTCTCCGGTGGCGACGCGCTGGTCGAGGTGCGGCTGCCCGCCGGGCTGCGTGCGGAGCAGGTCACGGTCCGGCTCGGTGGCGAGCCCGTCACGCGCCGGTTCCACCCCACCGCGGACGGCCGCTTCGTCGGCCTGGTGCGAGGGCTGCGCGTCGGCGCCAACCGGCTGACGGCGACCGCGCCGGGGTACGCCGGTGCGACCCGGATCGTCAACCACCCCAACGGCGGGCCGCTGTTCTCCGGGCCGCAGCTCGACCACTACCGGTGCCAGGAGACCGCGGTCGACGACGCCTGCAACGAGCCGGCGACCTACACCCTGCTCTACCGGTCGACCGACCCGACGGCGTCCGAGCTCCAGCCCTACGACCGTGACGACCCGCCCGACGACGTCGCGACCACGACCACCGACCAGGGTGTCGAGGTGCCGTTCATCGTGCGCCGCGAGGACGGCTACCAGGACCGCGACCGCTACACGATCCTCACCCTGTGGCAGCCCGGGAGGACGTGGCGGCCGTGGGCGCCGCAGGCGCAGTGGAACCACAAGCTGCTCGTGACCCATGGCGGCAACTGCGGTGCGTCGTACACGCCCGGGACGCCGCCGTTGCAGGACTACTCCGGCACGCTCGAGTCGGTCCCGCTCGTGACGCCGAGCTACGTCACCGCGCTCGGCCGCGGCTTCGCCGTGCTGTCCACGGCGCTGGCCAACACCGGCCACAACTGCAACGTCGCGATGGAGGCCGAGTCGATGCTGATGGGCAAGGAGCGGCTGGTGGAGCGGTACGGCGAGCTGCGCTACACGATCGGCACCGGCTGCTCGGGCGGCTCGATCGCGCAGAGCACGATCGCGAACGCCTACCCCGGCATCTACCAGGGACTCGTCACGACCTGCTCCTACCCGGACACGCTGACCGCGGGCGCGCAGTTCGCCGACTACCACCTGATGCGGCGCTACTTCGAGGACCCGAGCCGGTGGGCGCCCGGCGTCGTCTGGTCGCCGACCCAGATGGCGATGGTCGAGGGACACCTCTCGCACGTGAACGCCGTGGTGGCCGACGAGGGCCTCTTCAAGGCCGCGCTCGACCCCGAGAACCCCTGCCCCGGCACGCTGGAGCCGGTCGCCGGCGACGAGTCGACCCGCTACGACTCCGAGGTCAATCCCGGCGGGGTCCGGTGCTCGGTGCTCGACATCATGGGCAACCTGCTCGGCCCGCGCCCGAGCTCGGCCTGGGGACCGCAGGAGCAGGCGGCCGGCCGCGGCTTCGCCGGGGTGCCGTTCGCCAACACTGGCGTGCAGCTCGGGCTCGCGCAGCTCGAGCGGGGCCTGATCACGCCGGCCCAGTTCGTCGACCTGAACGCGAAGCTCGGCGGGCTCGACGTCGACCGCCAGCCGACCGAGCACCGGATCGCGGGCGACCCCGCCGCGATCCGGCGTGCCTACCGCACCGGATTGATCAACGAGACCACCAACCTCGACGAGGTCGCGATCATCAACCACGGAGGCCCCGACCCGGGCATCGCCCACGACTACGCCCACGCGTTCTGGACCGAGGAGCGGTTGCTCGCCGACCAGGGCCACACCGACAACCGGGTGATGTGGTTCGGTCCGGCGCCGATGATCGGCGACCCGCGCTGGGCGAACGAGGCGCTGCTCGCCATGGACGGCTGGCTGACGGCGGTGGAGGCGGACCGTCGGTCGGTCCCGCTGGCGACCAAGATCGCCGAGGACCGGCCCGACGACGTGACCGACCGGTGCGTCGTCGCCGAGCTCGCCGCCGCCTGCGACGTGCGTGAGCTGCAGGTGCTGCAGACCCGACTCTCGACCCCGCGGCAGGAGGCCGGCGGCCCGGCGGCCAACGACAACGTCGCGTGCCGCCTGCGGCCCTTCGACCTGGCCGACTACGGCGCGGTCGCGGCGCTGTTCACCGCCGACCAGGTCAGCACCCTGGAGCAGGTCTTCGCCAGCGGCGTCTGCGACTGGTCGCGCCCGGGCCGCGGCCAGGCGCCGACCGAGACCTGGCTGCGGTACGGCGCCCCGGACGGGTCGGCCGTCTACGGCGGCGCCGCCCTCGGCCCGATCCCGGCCCGCTCCGGCGACGGTCAGATGAGCCCGTCGTTCCGGGCTCTGTGGCGCCGCTGAGAGCGGCCCGGGGAGGCCGGCTCGTCGCGCGGCCGGCGCTCAGCCGGACTGGCTGGACTGGCCGGACTGGCCGGACTGGATGTTGACCATCCAGTGGATGCCGAACTTGTCGATCATCATGCCGAAGGTGTCACCCCACATCTGCTTCTCGAGCGGCATGGTGACGGTGCCGCCCTCGGACAGCTTGTCGAAGTAGCCGGTCAGCGCGTCGGCGTCATCGCCCGAGAGGCTGATGGCGAGGTTGCTGCCCGGGTCGTGGGTCTGGCCCTCGGGCAGGTCGGACGCCATCAGGTGGAAGCCGGCGGGCGTGCCGAGGTAGGAGTGCATGATGCCGTCGGCCGGGGTGCCGCCGTACTCCCCGAACGTGTTCACCTCGAGCTGGCCGCCGAGGGCGTCGCGGTAGAACTCCATCGCCTCCCGCGCGTTGCCGTCGAAGTTCAGGTACGGGTTCAGCAGCTGGGCCATGGTGGTTCCCCTCCGGTCGGTGATCTCGGCAGTCTCGCCTACTCCGCGTCGTGCATCCAGGGGTCCGTACGCTCGGGGAGTGACCGCCCCCAGCATCTCGTCCGTCGTCGACACCGCCCTCGACCGCAGTGTGGTCCTCGGCTTCAGCGCGATCGGTCCCGCCGTCCGGCGCCGGCTGCCGGGCTGGCCGGCCGACCCGCTGCCCGGGGCGCTCACCGGCCGGGTGGCCGCCGTCACCGGCGCCACGTCCGGGCTCGGGACCGCCACCGCCCGCGGACTGCTGGCCCTGGGAGCCGAGGTCCGCCTGGTCGTCCGGGACGTCGACAAGGGCGCACGCGTGCGGGACGACCTGCTCACGGCGGTGCCTGACGGGGTCGTCGTGGTCGACCGCTGCGACCTGGGCGACCTCGACGACGTCCGGCGTTTCGCCACGGAGCTCGTGACCGACCGGCTCGACGTCGTGGTCCACAACGCGGGGGCGATGCCCGCCACCCGGACCGAGTCGGCGCAGGGACACGAGCTGACGATGGCACTCCACGTCCTCGGACCGGTGCTGATGACCGAGCTGCTGCGTCCCCGGCTCACGTCGGACGCGCGCGTGCTGCTGGTGACCTCGGGTGGGATGTACGGCCAGGCCCTGCGGGCCGACGACCCGGAGTACGTGCGGGGCGCCTACTCCGGCAGCACCGCCTACGCGCGCAGCAAGCGCGCGCAGGTGGAGCTGCTGCCCTCGTTGGAGCAGCGCTGGGGGGTCCGGGTCTACGCGACCCACCCCGGCTGGGCCGACACCCCCGGTGTCCGGGAGTCGCTCCCGACGTTCCGGCGCATCACCGGCCCGATCCTGCGCGACGCGGAGAGCGGCGCCGAGACGACGGTCTGGCTCGCCGCGGTCGACCCCGCCCCGCCCGGCGGCGGGCTGTGGCACGACCGCCGCGCGCGGCCGACCCACCTGCTCCGGCGTACCCGCCCGGTGGCCGGGGACGTCGAGCGGATGTGGGCGTGGGTCCGCGAGCAGACCGGCCTCGACTGAACCGGGCGCTAGCCCGCCGCCTGGTCGCGCACCGGAACCTCGACTCCGAGCGTCCACCCCTCCACGAGCGGGAGGTACCCCCCGCTCCAGAACGTGCCCGGGTCGTACCACGTGGCGCGCCGGTCGCGTGGCAGCAGCCCCATCTCCTGGTACGTGTGCGCCACCACCTCGGCGCAGAACGCCGCCTCGGGAGCCGGCCGCTCCACGTCCCGCTCCTTCCGCGGTACGTAGGCGTCACGACCGCGCAGCCACCGCAGCGCAAGGCGCGTCAGGCTCGGGAAGGCGGCGCCGTCGAGCCGGGCCACCGCCCGCAGCGCACCGTCCTCCTCGGCCCGGCCGACGTCGGGCTGCAGCTGGCGCAGCCAGGCCGACTGCCCGTAGTCGTCCTGCCAGCGCACGACCGCGTCGCGCAGGTCGTGGAGCTGGACGCCGCGGTGGTGGCCACCGGACCAGTGGTCCTGGAGCTTCTTGGCGAGCTCGGCGTGCCACAGCAGGGGCGGCAGGTCGTCGATCACGACCGCCATCCCGACGTGGTTGACGGGACTGTTCGTGAACGTCTGGATCGCGCGGTCCGGGCTGCGCCGGCCGCGGAACAGCCACAGGTCCCCGGTCCGCGTCAGCCCCACCGCCTCGTCGAGCCCGAGTCCTGCCGCTCCCCCGCGTGCCATAGGCCGCACCCTACGATCGAGCTGTGCGTGCATGGTGGAAGTGGCTCGGACTGGCCGGGGTCGTCGGCGTCGCTGCGACCGGCGCCGCCGTGGCGCGGCAGGAACGCGAGCGCCGGTCCTACACGCCCGACGAGATCCGCACCCGGCTGCGCCAGCGCCACGCGGAGGCCGAGTCGTCCACCGGGTGAGCCGTCGGTCGCGTGGCGGCTCGATCGACCGGGGGGTCGGCTAACGGTGCGTCCGGTGCGCTCCGCACCCCGTGCACGGGGGTGTAAGCGCACCGCGAGCACCGTTAGCCGAGCAGATCCACCACGTGCTCCGCGATCGCCAGGCTCGAGGTGGCCGCGGGGGACGGGGCGTTGCGGAGGCTGGTCACCGGGCCACTGCTGCTGATCCGGAAGTCGTCGACCAGCGTCCCGTCGCGCTCGACCGCCTGGGCCCGGACCCCGGAGCCGGCCCGGACGACGTCGGCCACCCCGATCTCGGGGACGTAGCGCTGGGCGGCCCGCAGGTACGCACGGAGCGACAGCGACCCGTGCAGCTCGCCGGCGCCGGTGCGCCAGTGGTGCCGGGCGAGCCGCCAGAACCCCGGCCACGCCAGGGTGTCCGCGACGTCGGCCAGCGAGACGTCGCGGCGCCGGTAGCCCTCCCGGCTCAGCGCCAGCACCGCGTTCGGCCCGATCTCGAGCCCACCGTCCACGCGCCGAGTGAAGTGAACGCCGAGGAACGGGTACGCCGGGTCCGGGACCGGGTAGACGAGGCCGCGCACCAGGTCGCGCCTGTCCGGCCGGACCGTGAGGTACTCGCCGCGGAACGGGACGACCCGGGGCCCGGCCGCGCCGTCGACCTGCCGCGCCAGCCGGTCGCCCTGCAACCCTGCGCACACCACGAGCCGGTCGAAGCGCTGCTCCCCGCCGGACGTCGTGAGCCGGACCCCGTCGCCGACGGCGGCGATCCGCGCGACCTGGGTGCCGAGCCGGATCCGCCCCCCCGTGGCCTCGATGTCGGCGGCGAGCCGGTGGGCGACGGCGGTGAAGTCGGTGATGGCCGTGGCGGGCGAGTGCAGCGCCGACAGGCCGGTCGCGTGCGGCTCGATCTCGCGCAGCGCGCTCGCGGCGAGCCGCCGCAGGCCGGGTACGCCGTTCTCGGTGGCCGACCGCTCGAGCGCGTCGAGTCGCGGCAGCTCGTCGCCGTCGACCGCGACGACCAGCTTGCCGACCTCGTCGTAGGGAAGGCCGTGCTCGGCGCAGTAGTCGCGCAGGAGCAGCCGACCGCGCGTGCACAGCGTCGCCTTCAGGCTGCCGGGCCGGTAGTAGATGCCCGCGTGCACGACGCCGGAGTTGTGACCGGTCTGGTGCGCGGCCAGCCGGTCCTCCTTCTCGAGCACCACGACCCGGGTGCCGGGCCGGCGGCGTCCGAGCTCACGGCCGATCGCGAGACCGAGGATGCCCCCGCCGATGACGCCGACCGTCGGGACCCCCACGCCCCGATCGTCTCAGACGTGAGTGGCCTCCCCGGTCAGTGACGTGCTCACCAGCACCGGGACGGCGGCGGCGGCGCAGACGACGGCCGACACCAGCAGTACGGGCGTCACTCCCCAGAGGCCGATCGTGGTGCCTGCGACCAGGTTCCCCAGCAGCATCATCAGCAGCTGTACGAGGATCAGCACGGACTGGAACCGCGCGAGCATGTCGGGCGGACTGCGCAGCACGTACAGCGGGAAGACGTGGGTCGTGAAGACGGCGGTGCCGACGCCCATGACCAGCGCGGCGGCGTAGCCGGCGGCCCTGGTCGGTGCGAGGGAGAGTGCGACCACGCCGAGCCCGGCCAGCACGGGCCCGGCCGCGAGCGGTGGCCGCGGCTTCGCCCGGGTGCCGGTCCGGGCGACCACCAGGGTGACCGCGAGGGTGCCCGCGATCCAGCAGGCCTCGACGACACCGGCGTCGGTGGCTGCCCAGCCGCGCTCGCGCGCCAGCAGCGGTACGCCGAGGGACAGCACCGGCAGCAGCCCGGCTGCGACCAGGGCGAGCGACGCAAGGAGCGGCCGGACGGCGGGTACGTCGCCGACGGCCCGCACCCCGGACCGGATGTCGCGCCAGGTGCTCGTGGTGGGCGCGGCGGCGTCCCGCCGGCGCTCGCCGGGGGGTCGGACGGCGCCGAGGACGCCCAGCACGAGCAGGAAGCTGACCAAGTCGGCCGTCAGCGCTCCCTCCAGGCCGAGCGCGACGACGACCACGGCTCCCAGGGGCGGCCCGGCCAACCGGGCCACCGGCAGCACCGACCCGGTGACCGCCATGGCGCGCGGCACGGTCTCGTCGTCCACGAACAGCCTGGGCATCACGTTGCTCGCCGGCGTCTGGAACGAGCCCACGACCCCATGCGCGAGCGACACCGACACCAGGAGCACCGCGAGTGGCGTCCCCAGCCACCCCGCGGCCAGCAGCAGCACGATCAGTGCCGACATGGCCACCGTGCAGCCGATCAGGGTCCGGCGTACGCCCCAGCGATCGGCGGCCGCCCCGCCGACGAGCGTGAGCAGCACCTCCGGGACCAGCCCGGCGACCATCACGGCGGTCACGGTGCCGGGACCGAGGCCGGAGGCCGTCCAGGCGAGGGCGAAGTAGAGGATGCCGTCGCCGGTGGCCGACACGGTCGCGGCGCCGAGCCAGGCCGCGAACCCCGGGCTGGCCAGCCCGGCGTGCGTGGGCGTCGCCGTCACCGGGGCGGCTGCACCGGCATCAGCAGCACGTCGAGCCGACGCTGCTCCACAGGCGTGAGCCGCACCGCCCGGTCCGAGCCGGTCCACCGCAGCGTGACGGACTCCCCGACCAGCGCGTCGAGCGCGCGGCGCAGCAGGTCGGCCGCGAGCCACACGGTGACCGACGAGCCCGCCAGGACCGCCGGCAGACCGGTCTGCTCGGCGTCGCCGTACCCGCCGACCCGGAGGGTGCCGTCGGCGACCGCGCACCGCACCGGGCCTTCCCCGGCGCGGTCGACCGCGGCGCGGAGCAGGTCGAGCGAGACCGTGGCCAGGCCCTCGGCGTGGCCGGGCAGGATCAGCCGGTAGGCCGGGAAGCGGTCCGTGGCAGCGGGAAGCGCGGTGGCCTGCTCGTCGCTCGTCACGACCAGCTCCGCGGGCGAGACCGTCAGGGTCGCCGTGGCCAGCAGCGCCAGCAGGTCGGCGCAGCGGGCGGCCTCGCCGACCCGGAGGAAGCACCGCGTGGCCGACGCCGGCTCGCCGACCGGCACGCTCCAGAGCGCCATCCAGTACCGGTCCGTGGCGACGACCGTGACCGCGCCGTCGCCGACGTCGAGCAGCACCCCCCGCAGGGGCGGATCGTCGGCTGAGGCGGCCGCGGACACCCGCCGGACCGCGGCCGCGAGCTCGCCGCCGTCGACGGTCACCGTGGCCCGGTCCGGTGCGGGGGCGGCGTCGAGCGCGGTGAGGATCTCATCGGCCACCTCGGCGGCCCGCTCGGCGGAGCGGTGGGCGCCCTCGGCGTGGGCCCGCAGGATCCGGCCGGCCTCGTCCTGACTGCCGGCGAGCACCAGCCGCATCGCGTCGACCGACAGCCCGACCTCGCGCATCCGCCGGAGCAGCGCCGCGCGCCGCTCGAGGTCCGGCGTGTAGTAGCGGTAGCCGGTCCGCGGGTCGACCTCGGCGGGCGTCAGCAGACCCGCCTCGTCGTAGTACCGCAGCGTGCTCGGCGCCAGGTCCACGGCACGGGCGAACGCACTGATCGTCAGCAGCGGTTCGGTGGTCACGCGGCGAGTCTCGACCTTCAGGTCGGTGGAAGGTCAAGCGGACGGGGACCGGGCGCCGTTCAGGGCAGGTCGCCCAGCGCGGCCCGGAGCGTCGGGTCGCGGTCGGCGAAGTAGTCGGCGGCCACGACCGTGACGGGGACGTCGGGCTCGATCGTGAGCCGGGGGTCGGCCGGGTCGGCCGCCTGCTGCCAGTAGCGGGTGCTGATCCCCACCTGCATCGGCTGCGGGAGCCGGTCGAGGTGCACCCACGTGACGTCGTTCCAGAAGTTCAGGCCGCCGCCCATCGGCTCGCCCACGACCACCGGGTCGACGTCGCGCTCGAGGTCGGTGACCAGGTTGCTCGCGGCCGAGAACGTCACGCGGTCGGTGATCACGACCGCCCGGCGGTCGGGGTGGGTCTCCTCGAACTCGCCCAGCAGGTCGACCATCGGCGGGTTGTTGTGGTTGTCGCCACCGGGGTTCTGCCGCAGGTCGAGCACTAGCCGGGTGAGGTCGGGGTCCTGGGAGGCCCGGACCAGTCGGTCGTCCGGCTCGGCCCTGACCTCGGTCAGCCGGACGTACAGCACGGAGCCCAGCCGCTCCCAGGTCAGCGGCTCGCCGAGATCGGCCAGGTACGGCGTGCCCGGCCGCTCGGGGAGCCGGATCGCGCCGAACCCGCCGGCCCACGCAACGTGCTCGCCGAACGGGACGGGGGTGAGCTCGGTCTCCGTCTCCACCCCGCCACGCTCGACGGTGATCGTGACGGTGTCGGCGGTCATCAGGCCGAGCCCCCGCAGCACCTCGGTCCGCAGCAGGTACTGCGGCTGGAAGGTCAGCACGGTCTGCGGGCCGTCGCGCGGGACGAGCGGCTCGGTCAAGGCCACCACGTCGTCGACGGGGGTGTCGCCGACTGCGGTCACGACGCCGCCGACCAGGTCGTCGTACGGCGGCAGCGCATCGGTCACGACCAGCTCGCCCTCGAAGAACCAGAGCCGCAGCGGCAGCATCGCCCCCTCGTGGCCGGGCAGCGGCAGCGCGAACTGGTGCCCGTCGCGGCCCTCGCGGCTCAGCAGCGCGACGAGCCGCATCACCTCGACCGTCGCCTCGTCGGGAGTGAGCGCGGGCAGCCGGTCCTGCAGGTCGCGCAGCTCGCCTACCCACACGTCGCGCGGCACCCCGTGGAACGGCTCGGGATGGATCGTCTCGAGCCGCTCCAGCAGCAGGTCCAGGTCGGCCGCCGCCCCGACCGTGGCGGCATCGGGTGCGGGCGCCGGGTCGGCCGAGCAGCCGCCCGCCAGGACGAGCGTGACCACCAGCGCCGCCGGCACGAGCCTCATGTCCAGAAATTACTGCGATATCGCAGTAAAATCCACCCATGAGCCCTGCCCCTCACCGCCCGCCCATCAAGGGCACCTCGCTCCTGTTCGACGTGTTCGTCCTCGCGCAGGCGGTCCAGGAGATGCTCTCCGAGGGCATGACGGACAGCCCCCTCACCCCGTCGGAGTACGCGCTGTACAGCCACGTCGGCGAGGTCGGGCCCTGCCCGCCGACCCAGATCTCCCGGGACCTGCGGGTGCCCGCCACCACCGTGAGCGTGTGGGTCCGGGAGATGCAGCGCCGCGGCCACGTTGAGCGTCGGCCGAGCCCGGCGGACGGCCGCTCCTACGAGGTCGGACTCACCGACGCGGGGGTCGCCGCCCACGCCGCGGCCCGGGAGGCCTTCGACGGGGTCAACTCCGGCTTCGTCGACCGGCTGCCCGCGCCGGAGGGCGAGCTGCGATCGGTGCTGGCCGGGATCATCGCGGCCACGGCACCCGCCTGACGAGTCGCGGCCCCGGCTCGCCGTCGCTCGTCCCGCCACGGCAGGACCGGGAGTCCTACGCTGGTGGCGGACAAGCCGGGCCTTGAGGGGGGCGAGCAGGTGCGTCTAGGGGTACTGATCCATGCCGAGTCGGTGGCGCCCGAGTGCTGGGCACCGCTGTCACGGCTGCTGTCCGAGCGCGGCGAGGTGTCGGTCGTGCACGCGCACGCCGACTGGTCGGCACCCGAGGTGACCTGCTGGCTGCCCGTGCTGCGGCGGCACGGGATCCAGCTCCGCCACCAGTTCCGGGCCCGTACCAGCCAGGACCCGGCGCTGATCGCCCTCACGATGGACGCCGTCGAGCTGGCCACGGCGGCCCAGCTCGGCGGGCTGGTGCTGGTGGGGGACGTCGGCTCGGCGATGCCACTGCTGCACCGGCTCCGCGAGGGCGGCCTGGACGTGATCGTCGCGGGGCCGGCGGCCACGCCGCTCGACATCCGCGGCGCGTGCACCGAGTTCGTCGACCTGCGCACGCTCGAGCCCGCCGCCGCCGGCGGCGGGCTCGGTCGTCACCGGGCGTGAGTCAGAGCAGCCGCAGCCGGGGCTCCAGTCCCAGGAAGCCGCCGTACGCCGCCGCTGCCGCCGCCACGTCGTCGCGCATGCCCGAGGTCCAGGACGCGTAGGGCACCACGTCGAACGTCACCGCCCGCGGGGTCGTCGCCCGCTTCATCGACGCGACCAGCTGGCCGTCGTGCAGCACCATCCCGATGGCGGTCTCGCGACCACGCGGCACCACCCCCGCCGCGTCGATCACCATCCGGGAGTCCTGGAAGCCGCGGTACATCTCGTCGAGGATCTGCAGCAGGTGGGCCCGCGGTTCGGCCGGGCCCGTGGGCGGGTCCTCGTCGCGACGGTGCCAGTAGGTGCGGCCGTCGTGCTCGAACGTGGCGAGCCGGTCGGCCACGGCGGAGAAGGCGGACTTCGCGTCGGCGGGTGTCAGGGTCGCCCAGTAGGCGAGGTCGCGGACCGTGGCGGGCCCGTGGCCGCCGACGTAGCGCAGCGCCAGCTCGGCCAGGCCCTCCGCGCGGTCGGGCCGGCGTGGCCGGGGGATCCGTTCCGCCAGCACGGCGTAGGTGTGGACCCCGTCGGCGGGCGCGCCGCTGCAGATCAGCCCCTGCTGCTCGAGATCGCCGAGCAGGTGCATCAGGGCCGTGCCGCCGAGCTCGTGGCCCTGCCCGGCGAGGTGCTCGGCGACCTGCGGTCGGGTGAGGTGACGGCCGCCGGACAGGGCGTCGACGACCACGCCGCCCATCCGGTCGACCACCGCCGGCGCCAGGCCGTGCAGCCGCTCCAGCTGCTCGCTGAACGTCGCCCTGACCCGGGGTGCCGTCAGGTCGAGCAGCCAGACCAGGTCGTCGGCCGTCGCGTAGTGCCAGGTCGGCCGGATGACGTGGGTGCGCAGCACCCGCCCGTCGGCCAGCGCCGTGGCGAGGTCGGCCGGGTCGGGCCGGACGGTGCGCGCGGCGACCGCCCAGGCCGACTGGGCCTGGTTCTCCGCCTGCACGCACAGGTGCTCGCGCACGACGGTGGCGGCGTCGGGACAGCCCTGCGCGACGAGCCGTTGGCTGCGCAGCCGCCACCGGGCGACGTCGACGTCGGTCAGGGCCACACCCGGACGGTAGCCGCCCCCGCCGACTGCTGGCGTCAGCCGGAGTGCCCCCGCAGCAGCCTCTCGAAGGGCACCACGTCGGCGGGGAGGTCCGTCCCGGACCGCCGCGGACGGGCGGCCAGGTCGGGCGCGAACCCCGCCACCGCGGTCGGGGTGCCGACCATCAGCGCTGCCAGCTCCGACGCCGCGCGGGTGATCCGCTCCGAGAGCCTCGGGTCGCCGAAGTCCTCGGTCGCTGCGAACACGCCGGTGGGGACGACCACCGCTCGCAGGTGGCTGAACAGCGGTCGCAGGGCGTGGTCGAGCACCAGCGAGTGCCGCGCCGTCCCGGCGGTGGCGGCCACCACCACCGGCATCCCGTTGAGCGACTCGGGGTCGAGCGCGTCGACCAGGGTCTTGAACAGGCCGCTGTAGCTGGCCGTGAACACCGGGGTCACCGCGACCACGCCGTCGGCCGCCGAGACCAGGTCGCGGGCTCGCGTCACGGCCGCGGTCGGGATCCCGCCACTCGTCAGCATCGTGGCGAGGTCGTGGGCGAGCTCGCGCACCTCCACGACGTCCACGACGAGGTCCTCACCGCGGGCGCCGACCTGCACCCGCACCGCGTCGGCGAGCTGGTCGGCCAGCAGCCGGCTGGCCGACGGGTCCGACAGGCCAGCGCTGATGACGGCCAGTCGGCGGGTCACGACGCGCTCCCGACGGCCTCGGCGACGCGGGCCGGGGCCACCTGGTGGTGGGGCGAGTCGGGTCCGGCGGCGACGAGCGACGCGTGGGTCGGCGGGTCGCTGGGCACGTGCGCCGGGCGACGGCGGTCGAACTCCCGCCGCAGCACGGGCACGACCTCGCGGCCCAGGATCTCGATCTGCTCGAGCACGACGTCCAGCGGCAGGCCGGCGTGGTCCATGAGGAACAGCTGGCGCTGGTAGTCGCCGACGTAGTCGGCGAACCCGAGCGTCCGCTCGATCACCTGCTCCGGCGTCCCCACCGTCAGCGGCGTCAGCTCGGAGAAGTCCTCGAGGGAGGGACCGTGACCGTAGACGGGGGCGTTGTCGAAGTACGGGCGGAAGGCGCGCTTCGCCTCCGCCTCCGTGCCGGCCATGAAGACCTGGCCGCCGAGGCCGACGATCGCCTGGTCGGAGGACCCGTGGCCGTAGTGCTCGAACCGTCGCCGGTAGAGCTCGACCATCTGCTGGGTGTGCTCCCGGTTCCAGAAGATGTGGTTGTGGAAGAAGCCGTCACCGTAGTACGCCGCCTGCTCGGCGATCTCGGGGCTCCGGATCGACCCGTGCCAGACGAACGGCGGGGTGCCGTCGAGCGGCGCCGGAGTGGCGGTGAAGCCCTGCAGGGCGGTGCGGTACTCGCCCTGCCAGGTCACCAACCGCTCGCGCCAGAGGCGCCGCAGCAGGTGGTAGTTCTCGACGGCGAGCGGGATGCCGTTGCGGATGTCCTGGCCGAACCAGGGGTAGACCGGCCCGGTGTTACCACGGCCCATCATGAGGTCGATCCGTCCTCCGGACAGGTGCTGCAGCATCGCGTAGTCCTCGGCCAGCTTCACCGGGTCGTTCGTCGTGATCAAGGTGGTGGACGTCGACAGCAGCAGCCGCTCGGTCTGTGCGGCGATGAAGGCGAGGTGGGTGGTAGGGCTGCTGGGCACGAACGGCGGGTTGTGGTGCTCGCCGGTCGCGAACACGTCGAGGCCGACCTCCTCGGCCTTGAGCGCGATCGCGGTCATGGACCGGATCCGCTCCGCCTCCGTGGGCGCGCGCCCGGTGGTCGGGTCGGGCGTCACGTCACCGACGGTGAAGATGCCGAGCTGCATGTCCTCGCCTCCTGGTTGAATCTTGTACCACATCAACCGGTGCGCGGGGCGGTTCATTCCCGCCCGGCTCAGTCGCCGAGCGGCGCGAGCACGTCCGAGTCGTCGTCGTACGCCACGAGGAGCAGGTCGGTCATCGTGAACCGGTTCGGCACCGCCCCGAGGGTCGGCCGCCAGTCGGGCTCGCGCACGATGGAGTGCCGCGATCCCTCCATCGCGCGGTGGAACGTCTCGGCCACGATCCGGGCACCGACACCGGTGAGCCGGCCGCCGTTGAGCTCGGCCTCCCGGAGCACGTAGAACCACAGCGGGGTGGCGCGCGCGAAGATGTCCCGCTCGGCGTCGGTGAGCGCGTCGAGGGCCGCGCCGTCACCGGTCCCGAGGATCTGCCGCCGGGTCAGCGTGGTGACCGGCACCCCCCGGTCGCGCAGCAGCTGCGCGCAGCTGCTGCCCGCTGGCGAGCGTGAGCATGCTGGCGCGCGTGAGGTTGCGGAACGCCAGGTCGGCGACCCGGCTGCCGAAGTCGTCGAAGGTGCCGCCGAACGACCCGGGCGGCAGGTCGGCCAGGGGCGGGGCGAGCCGGGTGTCGATCGGCCGCGCGAGGTTCCGCTCGCCCGGCGGCGGACTGAGGTCCGGCCGCCCGATGCTGCCGAACGCGTACAGGCGCCGCCAGTCGGCGATCCAGTTGCTCGGCAGCGCGAGCGGGCCGCCGCCGAGGCCGCCGGACGTGCCCGAGAAGTCGAACAGGAAGAAGAGGTCGCCGGTGCCGTCGGGGAACTCCGCGTTCCAGTCGTACGTCGCGCGGATCATCGAGTGACCGAAGCGGAAGGCGGCCACCGAGAACTCGACCGGCATGGTCGGCATCGACAGCCGGTCGGCGCCGACCTCGTGGATCCTGCGACCGTTGTCGTACACGTCCTTCACCACCGACCGGTCGCAGACCCGCAGCAGGTAGTCGTGGCGGAGCAGCCACTGGTAGTGCTTGACCACCTCTGCCCGTGCGACCCGGAACCTCCGCCGGGCGGGCACGGAGGCATCCAGTCCGTCGACGACCCGGTTGTGGAACCGGATCATGGCCACGTGGGTCTGCGCCACGGCCAGGTTCTCGTCGTTGCGGTGGTCGGGGATCAGGGCCCGCCGCGGGTCGCGGCGGCTGCCGTCGCCCCGCCGCGGGAGGTCGTACCCGCGCCGGGCCTGGAGCCGGCCGACCCGCACGGTCGTGCCGACCCGGAGCCGCCGGTCGTCGCGGTAGAACTCCGCGGAGACCGGGTCGTCGGGCCCGGCGCCGTACAGGCTGTCGAGGTCCAGGGTGGGCGAGCGGCCCTGCAGCAGGTCCGCCGGCGAGAGATCGTCGCCGAACGCCACGGTGGTGGCGTCGAACGTGAGGTCGTGGTCGACGAACTGGCCGAGGTACGTGTAGCCCGCGGGGATCCGGCCCGCAGGCTCGCGACCGGGCGCGCTCATCGCGGACGCGACCTTGCGCCGCAGTCCGGCCGGGAGCCGGACCCCGACCGGCCCGAGGCGGGAGAACCGGAAGTCGGGCACCGCCGCCGCGTCCCGCGCCCGGGACCGCGCACCGGTCCCGCCGCCGACGAGACCCTCGCCCTCGATGTGGAAGGACTCCCTGCCGTGGCGGGCCTGCGGGCCGTACGACGCGATCTCGGGCATGACCGGATCCTCCTCCGGACCGGCCCCGAGGTCGAGGGCCGGCCTCAGACCCAGTACGTGTCGTGCTGGAGCATGAAGGCGGCACGCTCGTCGTCGGTGATCTCGAGACCATGGCCGACGGCGTCGAGGGTCTCGAAGTAGTCCTCGCGCGGGGCCCCGGGCGTGAACATCAGCAGCATCCGGGCGTGGTCGCCGCCGCGGAAGCCGTGGATGCCGCCCTCGGGGACGTGGAGGAAGTCGCCCGCTCGGGCGGTGACCCAGTCCTCGCCGTCGTAGAGCCTCACCGTGCCCTCGAGCACGTAGAACGACTCGGTGATCGCGCGGTGGAAGTGCGGGTCCGGCCCGCTCTCGGTCTCGCCGAACGACCAGCGGTAGAGACCGTAGAGACCGCCGGTCTGGTCGCCGGTGGCGAGGTACTCGCACGTGCCGCCGTTGCGGTACTCCAGCTCCGGGGGGCTGTCGTCGGCCCGCAGCCAGGCACTGGCCTCGCCTCCTTCGCCGGTGTAGACGTCGTTCGGGTAGGGCCGGTGCAGTGGGTGGGGGATCGACATGGCTGCCATCTTGCCCCGAGTGCGTGCCTCGGTCCTGTCCCGAGGCCCGACCGCCTCGGGGTCCAGCCGGCCCACCCTGGCGTGCCGCGGGGTTGGCTAGCGTGGCGTCATGGACATCCCCCGCTACTCGCTCAACGACGGACACGACCTGCCCGCCATCGGCTTCGGCACCGCAGGCCTGCGCGGCGACGACGCCGTGGCCGCGGTGTCGAGCGCCCTCGACACCGGCTACCGCCTGGTCGACACGGCTGTGAACTACCAGAACGAGACCGAGGTCGGCGAGGCGATCAGGCGCTCCGACGTACCACGTGACGACATCGCGGTGTGCAGCAAGATCCCCGGCCGGCACCACGGGTACGACGACGCGATCCGCTCCACGAAGGAGTCTCTGGAGCGGCTCGGGATCGAGCGCCTCGACCTGCACCTGATCCACTGGCCGAACCCGGGCCGCGACCGCTACCCCGAGGCGTGGCGGGCCCTGGTCGACCTGCAGCGCGACGGGTTGGTGCGCAGCATCGGCGTCTCGAACTTCACGCAGGAGCACCTTCGGCGGATCGTCGAGGAGACGGGCGTGACGCCGGCCGTCAACCAGATCGAGCTGCACCCGTACTTCCCCCAGCCGGAGATGCAGCAGGTGGACGACGACCTGGGCATCGTGACCGAGTCGTGGAGCCCCCTGGGCAAGCGGCAGGCGCCGTTCAGCGAGCCGCCGGTCGCGGCCGCCGCGGAGCAGCACGGGGTGACCCCGGGCCAGGTCCTCCTCCGGTGGCACCTCCAGCAGGGCAACCTGCCGATCCCCAAGTCGGCCACGCCCTCCCGGCAGCGCGAGAACCTCGACGTCTTCGGGTTCGAGCTCACCGACGCCGAGGTCGTGGCGATCAGCGGGCTGGCGCGGCCCGACGGCCGGCTCTTCGGTGGCGACCCGGACACCCACGAGGAGATGTGATCAGCGGCTGACCGCCACCAGCCGCTCGAGCAGCGCGCGGGTCGCCGGCACCTGCTCGGCCCCGGGCCGGTAGACGAGGCCGACATGCCGGTCGCCGAGCGCCCGGGACTCGCGGACGACGACGTCGGGGTGCTGGAACGCGCGCAGCGCCGAGCGCGGCAGCAGCGTCACGCCCAGCCCGGCCGCGACGAGGGCCTGGACCGCGACGTAGTCGTCGGTCTCGTGGGACAACCGCGGCTCGAAGCCGGCCGCGCGGCACCGCTCGACCAGGTGCTGGCGGCAGCGCGGGCAGCCGCCGATCCAGGTGTCGCGGGCCAGCTCGCCCAGCCGCACCGCCCGGCGGGTGCCCGCCGGGTGCCCGGGCGGCAGCACCAGGTCGACCGGCTCCACGGCCAGCGGCAGCCAGGTGAGGTCGCCGTCGTCGGCCGGCGGTCCGTCGTACCCGAAGACCAGCGCGAGGTCGGCCTCCCCGGCCCGGACCGCCGCCCACGCCTCCGGCGGCTCGGCCTCCACGAGCGCGACCTCCACCCCGGGATGGTCGTGGGCGAGCGCCTGGAGCGCTGCCGGAGCCAGGGTCGCGGCGGCCGACGGGAACGCGATCAGCCGGACCCGGCCGCCACGCAGGTCTGCGAGCGTGGCGAGCTCCTCGGCCGCCATGTGGAGCGCCCCGGCCACGGTGTCCGCGCGCTGCAGCAGCACGCGACCTGCCTCGGTGAGGGTGACGCCGCGGGTGCTGCGCACCACGAGCGGGCTGCCCACCTCCCGCTCGAGCCGCTGGAGGTGCTGACTGACCGCCGGCTGGGTCCACCCGAGGTCGCGGGCGGCCCCGCTCAGAGAGCCAGCCCGGGCGACGGCTCTGAAGACGAGCACGCGGCGCGGGTCCATGCCCCAAGTATTGCTTGGGTCTTCGGCAAGAAGGAAGGGGCTACCTTTGATCGACGGGTACCGGCAGGCTGGTGCCATGCAGACCATCGGACTCATCGGAGGCATGAGCTGGCACTCGACCGCCAGCTACTACCGGATCATCAACGAGGTGGTCGCCGACCGGCTCGGCGGCCACGCCTCCGCCCCGATCACCCTGCAGTCCCTGGACTTCGCGGCGGTGCGGCAGTGTCAGGTGACGGGCGACTGGGCGGGCGCGGGCGACCTGCTCGGTCGCGCGGCCCAGGCCTGTGCCGCCGGCGGCGCCGACGTCGTCGCGATCTGCACCAACCTGATGCACAAGGTCGCACCGGCCGTCGAGGCCTCCGTCGACGTGCCGCTCCTGCACATCGCGGACGCGGTGGCGGGGATTGCGTCCGGCCGCGGCTGGAACCGGCTCGGCATCCTGGGTGCGCGGTGGGTGATGGAGGAGTCGTTCTACGCCGACCGGCTGGCGCGGCACAGCATCGCCGCGGTGGTGCCGTCCGCCCCTGACCGTGACCTCATCGACCGGGTGATCTTCGACGAGCTCACGCAGGGCCGGATCGTGGCCGACTCGCGGACGGCGTACGTCGGTGCCATCGAACGGCTCGCCGAGCGTGGCGCCCAGGCGGTCGTGCTGGCGTGCACCGAGATCGGGCTGCTGGTCTCCGAGGAGGACAGCCCGCTGCCTCTGATCTGCTCCGCCGACGCGCACGCCCGCGCGCTCGCCGAGGTCGCCCTCGCTCCCGCCCTGGTCTGAGCCTCAGCCGCTCGACCACGGGACCGGTCGCGCTCAACCGAGGTCGCGGCTGTCCACGCTGGCGGGCGAGTTCTCGGTGGCGCAGAAGGCCTGACCCGTCGGGTCTCGCAGGACGTGCCAGCCCCGCCCCGGGCCGACGTCCTCGGCGCCGAGGTCGACCAGCCTGCCCACCTCGGCGGGAAGATCGTCCGTGCCGAGATCGAGATGTGCGCGGACCGGACCGTCGGGCTCGTCGAGGCGCTGGAACAGGAGCTGGATCGGCGAGCCCTGATCGTGCCACTTGCCGGCGAACTCGCGCGCCGGCGAGTCGACCCATCGGCCGCCGAGCAGGGCGTGCCAGAACGCCACCTCGGCAGCATGCCGCGCCGCGGGCGAGTCGACGCACACCTGGACCAGCCGCGTGCGGTGCCCGTCCGGCCACGTGACCGGGTCCGGCGGCGGCCGCGGGTCCGTGGCGGCGAGCACGCAGCACGGCAGACCCCCCGGGGACAGCAGGGTCTGCCAGCGGTCGCTCTGCCCGACCCGGCGCGCGCCCAGCTCGACCGCGCGCCCCACCAGGGCGTCGGCGTCGGCGGCCTCCACGTCCAGGTGCACGCGAGGTGCGCCGTCGATCTCCTGCAGGTGGACGTAGGGCGCACCTGACGGCGGCTCGAAGCTCCGCAGCTCGGCATGTCCCGGCCAGGCGGTGCCAACGGGCCACCCGAGCGCTCCGCCCCAGAACGCGGCGGCGGCGGCGTGACCGGACGCCGGTACGTCGAGCACGGCGTGCACCCGGGCCATGCCCCAGGCTAGGCGGCCGGGCGGAAACTGCGGTGACGTCGCGGCCGGTCGGATCTACCGTCGAGGGATGCAGGTGACGTTCACGAAGGTCGACGACAAGCGGTACTTGGTCACGATCGAGCGCGAGCACGGCCCGGCACTGGTGCCCCGCTTCGCGCCGGGGTACGACGACCTGATGCCGCACGACCTCGCCCACTACCTGGTGGAGGAGTCGTACGGGATCCAGCTCGGGGTCTGGGGGCAGCTGGCCGCGGGCGGCGGTGGCATCTTCACGCCCGCCCCGGAAGACAACACGCTGCGCAGCCAGCGGCGAGCGCAGCGGATCGGGGCCGTCGGGCGGGCCGACATGGCGCGCTCCGAGCAGCTCGTCGTGCTGACGGTCTTCACGTGGGAGCGGAGCATCGGCCGGGTGAAGCAGCAGACGCGGCCGGCATCGCTCGAGGTCGACCCGGAGGACCTCGCTGCGGCCGTGCGCCGGATGGCGGAGGTCGCCGAGCAGTGGCGGGCGCTGCCCCACGGGAGGTCGCTCACGTTCACGTGGCCGCGACGGTTGGTGTTCGACGCCGCGACGTCGCCCCGAGGACGCCGGAGCCCCCGCCGCACCCGCACCGCGTCCCGTCGCTGACCGCACGGCGTTACAGTCGGCTCCGTGACTCGCTACGGCGCCCAGTTCGGGCCCGACATCACCTTCCTGGGCGTCCCGATGTGCGACCTGGACGACGAGGCGACGTACGCCGGCGCGGACGTCGTGATCCTGGGCGCCCCGTTCGACGGCGGGACGTCGCACCGGCCCGGCACCCGGTTCGGGCCGCAGGCGATCCGGAGCACCGACTACCTGCCCCACGACGGGTCGCGGCCGTCCCTGGCGCTGCGCACCGACGGCCTGCTCGACCTGCGGGTCGTGGACGCCGGCGACGTCGAGATGCCGCCCGGGGACATCGAGGTCGCGCTGCCGCGGTTGGAGGCCGCGGTCGAGCGGGTGACGCGGGCCGGGGCGATCCCGGTCGTGCTCGGCGGTGACCACTCGGTCGCCTACCCCGACGCCAAGGGCGTCGCCAACGTGCTCGGCCTCGGCCGGGTCTCGATGATCCACTTCGACGCGCACGCCGACACCGGCGACATCGAGTTCGGGTCGCTGTGGGGCCACGGCCAGCCGATGCGCCGGCTGATCGAGTCCGGCGCGGTGCGCGGCGACCGGTTCCTCCAGATCGGCCTGCGCGGCTACTGGCCGGGCCCCGAGACCCTCGACTGGATGGCCGGGGAGCAGATGCGGTCCTACGAGATGACCGAGATCGGGCAGCGCGGGCTCGCCGAGTGCCTGACCGAGGCGTTCGCGATCGCCACCGACGAGTGCGAGGGTGTCTTCCTCTCGGTCGACATCGACGTCTGCGACCCGGGGCACGCCCCCGGCACCGGCACCCCGGAGCCGGGTGGCCTGTCCGCGCGCGACCTGCTCGACGCCGTCCGCCGGATCTGCCTGGAGCTTCCGGTCGTCGGCGTCGACGTCGTCGAGGTCAGCCCGCCCTACGACCACGCCGACATCACCGCGGCGCTGGCCAACCGGGTCGTGCTCGAGTCGCTGTCGGCGATCGCACGCAAGCGCCGCGACCAGCGCGACGGCACCACCTGGGACCCGCGGCGGCCGCTGCTCGACCGATGACCCACCGGCTGACGCCGACGCAGGCACGGCGGATCGCGGTCCGGGCCCAGCTGCTCACCGACGAGCGGCCCACGGACCTGCTCGACCTGGTGCGTCACCTCACGTACCTGCAGGACGACCCGACGGCCGCCGTCGCGCCGAGCGCGCACGTCGTCGCCTGGAGCCGGCTCGGTCCGGCGTACCGCCGCGCCGAGCTGGACGACGCCGTCGACGCGGGCGCCCTGATCAACCTCCACCAGCTGTTGCGGCCGGCCGAGGACCTCGCGCTGTTCCGGGCCGAGATGGCCGCGTGGCCCGGCGTCGGCGAGCTCAAGGACTGGGAGCACGGGCTCGCCCGCTGGGTCGAGGCGAACGACGACTGTCGCCGCGACATCCTCGACAAGCTGTACGACGAGGGGCCCCTGACGACCCGCGAGCTGCCTGACGTCACGCTGATCCCGTGGCGGTCCAGCGGGTGGAACGACGACCGCAACGTGCGGATGCTGCTATCCATGATGGTGCAGCGCGGCGAGGTCGCGTCCGCCGGCCGCGACGGTCGGGAGCGGCTGTGGGACCTCGCCGAGCGGGTCTACCCGGACGTCGAGCCGGTGCCGCTCGAGGACGCGCTGCGGATCCGCGACGAGCGACGGCTGCGATCCCTCGGCATCGCCCGGGCGAGGTCGGCCCGGGTGCCGGGCGAGCCGAACCACGTCGGTCAGGCCGGTGAGCCGGCCGTCGTCGAGGGCGTCCGTGGCACCTGGCGGGTCGACCCGGCCTTCGTCGTGGAGGAGCTCGCGCCGCGCACCGCGCTGCTGTCCCCGCTCGACCGGCTCGTCTACGACCGCAAGCGGATGACCGAGCTGTTCGGCTTCGACTACCAGCTCGAGATGTACAAGCCGAAGGACCAGCGCCGGTGGGGCTACTGGGCGCTGCCAGTCCTGCACGGCGACCGGCTCGTCGGCAAGGTCGATGCCACCGCCGAGCGCGACCGCGGCGTGCTCCGGGTCGACGCGGTCCACGAGGACGAGCCGTTCGACCCAACCCTCGACGCGGCCGTCGACGCCGAGATCGAGGCCCTCGCCACCTGGCTGGACCTGGAGCCCGAGCGCGCCTGAGCCCGTGAGAGGGTCGCCCGCATGGGCGTGCGGATCGGGGTGGCGACGGCGGCGGAGGTCCCGGACCTCGACGACGAGGGGAGGCTGTTCCTGGCGGCGCTGCGCGACCGCGGCCTCGGCGCCGAGCCGGCCGTCTGGGACGCCGAGCTCGACTGGTCGGCGTACGACCTGGTGGTGGTCCGCTCGACGTGGGACTACGCCGAGCGGCTGCCCGACTTCCTGACCTGGGCCGACCGGGTGGGCGGGGCGACGCGGCTGCTGAACTCCGCCGCGGTGCTCCGCTGGAACACCGACAAGCGCTACCTCGCCGAGCTCGAGGGAGCCGGCGTCCCCATCGTGCCGACCCAGTTCCTCGCGCCCGGCGACGGGCCCCGGCACCGGTTCGAGGACGTCGAGCACGTCGTCAAGCCGGTCGTGTCGGCCGGCTCCCGGGGGACGCTGCGGCTCGGGCCGGACGAGGTCGACCGGTCGCACGAGCATGCCGAGGCGCTGCTCGACGCAGGCCGCGGGGTGATGGTGCAGCCCTACCTCCACGCGGTCGACGAGCTCGGCGAGACCGCGCTGCTCTACGTGGACGGCCGGTTCTCGCACGCGATGCGGAAGGGTCCGCTTCTGACGCCCGGGATGTCGCTCAGCGAGGAGCTGTTCCTGCAGGAGGAGATGTCACCCCGGGACGCGTCGACGGCCGAGCGGGAGCTCGCCGCCGCTGTCCTCGAGGCGGTGCCCGCGCAGCTGCGGGGCGACCTGCTGTACGCCCGGGTCGACCTGCTGCCCAGCCCGGACGGGCCGCGGCTGCTGGAGCTCGAGCTGGCCGAGCCGTCCCTCTTCCTCGACCACTACCAGCCGGCCGCCGGCGCGCTCGCGGACGCGGTCGCCCGCCGGCTCGGCTAGGGTCAGGCCGCCTCGACCGGCCCGCCCCCGATCCCGATCTCGTTGCCGTCGGGGTCGCGGTACGTCGCCTTGCGCACCCCGTTCCCGTACGTCTCCTCCGACTCCGGCTCGACGCCCCGCGCGGCGGCCGCGCGGACGAACCCGTCGTAGTCGTCGACGAAGACCGTCATCTGAGCACCGCCGGCACCCTCCGTCTGCAGCTCGACGTACACGTGCCGGCCGTCGCCGAGCGTCCACACCAGCTCGGTGTCATGGGGCTGGAACGTCTCGACGCCACCCCAGAGCCGGTGGTGCCACGCCACGGCCCGCTCGAAGTCGGTCACGGAGAAGCCCGCGAACAGGTCCTGGTACTCCATCGGACACACCTCCACCCTCGACAGACCCGGCGGGCCACCCGAACTCATCGTGCCGGACCGCTAGCGTCAGCCCATGGACGCGACGGTCTGGGAGCGGCAGCCGCCGCCGGCGTCCGCGCTCGACCACGCGCTCGCCGACGCACGCGACGGCTGCTTCTGGATCGAGGACGCGCCCGGACCGCGCTACGAAGCGCTCGCGGCCGACCACACCACCGACCTCGCCGTCGTCGGCGGCGGGTACGCCGGGCTGTGGACCGCCGTGCGCGCCAAGCAGCGCGACCCCGGCCGCCGGGTGCTGCTGCTGGAGGCGGACCGGCTCGGCTGGGCGGCCTCGGGCCGCAACGGCGGCTTCTGCGAGGCGAGCCTCACCCACGGCGAGGAGAACGGTCGCAGCCGGTGGCCGGACGAGTACGACGCGCTGGTGCGGCTCGGCGACGAGAACCTCGACGGCATCGAGCGGACGGTCCTCGAGCACCGCCTGGCGGTCGACTTCGAACGGAACGGCGAGCTCAACGTGGCGGTCGAGCCGCACCAGGTCGCGTGGCTGGAGGAGATGACCGAGGGCCGCTACCTCGACGCCCAGCAGGTGCAGTCGGAGGTCGGCAGCCCGACCTACCTCGCCGGCCGGCTCGTGCCCGGCTGTGCGATTGTCCACCCCGCCAAGCTGGTCGCCGAGCTCGGCCGGCTCGCCAGCGAGCTCGGCGTGGAGGTCGTGGAGGGCACCCCGGTCGAGGCGCTCGCCGCCGACGGCCGACGCGGGCCGATCACCGTACGCACGCCGCGCGGCCGGGTCACCGCCGGGCAGGTGGCGCTCGGCACGAACGCGTTCCCGTCGCTGTTGAGGCGCTACCGCCCGTTCACGGTCCCGGTCTACGACTACGCCGTGATGACCGAGCCGCTCACCGACGGGCAGCTCGACGCGATCGGCTGGCACGGCCGGCAGGGGATCGGCGACGTCGGCAACCAGTTCCACTACTACCGGCTCAGCGCCGACAACCGGATCCTCTTCGGCGGGTACGACGCGGTGTACCGCTACGGCAAGCGGATCCGCGCCGAGTACGAACGCGACCCGGGCCTTCACCGCACGCTGGTCTCCCACCTGCTGACGACGTTCCCCCAGCTCGAGGGGATCCGGGTGACCCACCAGTGGGCGGGCGCGATCGACACCTGCACCCGGTTCTGCGCGTTCTGGGCCACGGCCTACCAGGGCCGGGTGGCCCACACGGCCGGCTTCACCGGCCTCGGCGTCGGCGCGACCCGGTTCGCCGCGGACGTGATGCTGGACCTGCTCGACGGCGCTGAGACCGAGCGGACCGGCCTCGAGATGGTGCGCAGCAAGCCGCTGCCGTTCCCGCCCGAGCCCATCGCGAGCGTCGGGATCCACCTCACCCGCTGGTCGCTCGACCGTGCCGACCACCGGCAGGGCCGCCGGAACCTGTGGCTGCGAGGTCTCGACCGGCTCGGGCTCGGCTTCGACTCCTGAACCGGGCTCAGGCGACGTCGGCCTCCATGGCGGCGTTGAAGTCGCGCTGGACCTGACGCCACGCCTCGTCGGTCATGAACCGGCGCCAGTACGCCGAGACGCAGACCGCCGCGCGCGGCACCTGCCGCGCGCCGAGCAGGTGGCGGCGCGGCGTACGGAGGTTGAGCGCCGCACCCGGAGGTCGAGGTGCGAAGGACGCCCCGGCGCCTGAGCCACGAAACCACCGGGCCGTCCTCGAAGACCGCGACGCCGGCGTCGCGGTGTGGGCTGACGAGGTTTCGTGGCTCGTCGCTGGCGCTCCTCGCACCTCAACCTCCGGAAACGCTGGCGCTCCTCGCACCTCAACCTCCGGAGACGCTGGCGCTCCTCGCACCTCAACCTCCGGAGTCGCTCCGGGGGCTGCCGACGGCTGGGTGCCGGCGGGCGTAGTCGCGCAGGGACCGCAGCAGCCGACGCGCGTCGCGGCCGGCCGGGGTCGGCGACGTACCGCACCGACGTCGGTGGGCCCGGGTCGACGACGCGGTCGACCAGACCGTGGGCGCACAGGTCGCGCAGCCGGGCGGTCAGCACCGCGTCGCTCACGCCCGGGACCGCGTCTCGGATCGCCGTGAACCGGTCGGCGCCGTCGAGGATCGCCCAGAGCACGGCGCCGGCCCAGGCCCGGCCCAGGAGGCCCAGCACCCGGTGGACCGCCTGGCAGTCGTCGTGCGGCTCGGCCATCACGCGAACCCGTGTCGGTCCAGCGGCTCCGACGAGCTGCTCCTCCTCGTAGGACAGGTGGTCGAGCAGCGTCTCGCCCAACCGGTCGACGACCCGCTGCACCTCGTCCAGCGCGGCCGCACCGGACCGGCCGACCCCGTCGTCGGTCGACCAGCCGCACCAGCGCCCGGTCGAACTCCTCGAGCACCGCGTGGATCATCTCGTGCTCGCCGCTCCAGCCGGTCGAGCACCGGCCCGAGCCCGGGTTCGGTCCGGCGCAGGTGCGTGAACAGGCTGCGGTCCTCGAGCGTGTGGTGGCCGGTGACGAACCGGCAGTAGGCCTCGCAGTAGGCGCCCAGCGTCCAGCTGTTCTGGCGCAGCGTCATCGTGTTGACCGCCGACCTCGCCTGCCCGGAGCTCAGGTGACCCTGGCGGACCTGGCCGAGGATGTCCCGGATCTGGGTCAGCTCGGCCCGCAGCCCGTCGTGGACGTCGACGAGGTGCTGGCCGGCGCCGTGCGGGTCGGCCCGGTACGGCGCTGCCAGCGCGACCCGCTCGGGCTCCGGTGTGACGGGGCCGGCTGCCGCCGGGTCGGTCGGCGCGTGCCGACGCCACGCGTTCGCGCACGTCGGGCGCGACCTCGCGCGCCCACCGCCGTACGTCGTCAGCGTCGTCGGTGCCGAGCACGAAGCTGCTGATGCCCGCGTCCAGGGCGAGGCTCGCGAGCTGGTCGGCCCAGTCGCGCGGCCGCCCCTGGAGGAACCCGCTGCCGGACCCGAACCGGCCGAACACGTTGTAGAGACGCTTGATGTCGACCGGGGCGCGCCCCGCCGCCTCGGCCGCCTCGTCGAGCGTGGCGCTGAGGCCGGGCAGCGCCGAGGGGTCGGCGTACCCCATGCTCGGGACCCAACCGTCGGCGAGCCGGCCGGTCAACCGCAGCATCCGCGGCTTGTAGGCGCCGATCCAGACCGGGATGTCGTGCGCCGGGGCGGGACCGGCGTGCAGCCCGACTGCGCGGTAGTGATCGCCCTCGAACCTCACCGTGCCTCCGCCCAGAACGCCTTGACGAGCGCGACGGCCTCCGTCAGCGCGTCGACCGCCTCCTTCGGCGTGCGCCGCGGCCCACCGGCGGCCTCGATCGCCTCCCAGAACGCACCGGCGCCGAGGCCGAGCTCGGCCCGGCCGCCGGTGAGCAGGTCGAGGGAGGCGGCGGCCTTCGCCAGCACGACCGGCGGCCGCAGCGGCAGGCTGGCGACGTTCGGCGCGAGCTTGATCGTGCTGGTCCGCCCGCCGAGCACGCGACAGCAGCGTCCAGGTGTCGAGGTACGCCGCCTGGTACGGGTGGTCCTGGATCGAGACCAGCTCCAGCCCCTCCACCTCGGCGAGCTGCACCAGCGTCAGCAGCTCGCCGAGCCGAGCCGCCTCCGGGCTCGGGAAGAGGCCGAACTCCAGCTCCTGGCCGTAGTCCGGCATCAGGCGGCCATGCCGAGCGCCTCGGCGTAGCGGCGGGCCGCGGCGGCCTCGTCGGTCCGCGAGGCGCGCTCCAGCGTCCGGGCCAGCAGCAGCGCCGCGTACCCGTGGGCGGGGTCTCGCTCGAGCAGGTCACGCGCGGCGGCAGCCGCCCGGTCCAGCTGGGCCGAGTGGAAGTAGGCCCGGGCGAGCAGCTCGCGCGCGGCACCGAGGTCGCCGTCGTGCTCGTGGGTGTCGACGAGGTGCCGGAGCACCTCGGCCGCGGTGTAGTAGTCACGGTGCCGGAAGAGGTCCGACGCCCACCGGTAGGTCTCGTGGGCGGGCATCCCGGTCAGCTGCGTGGTCGCGCGCGTCATGCCGACTCCTTCTCTGGATCACTAGTGATTCCAGAGTCACTAACAGTGACAGAGCAGTCGGCATTCCCGCGTCAGCGCGTGCCCGCGCCCACGAGCATCTCGCACGGACCGACGAAGCCGTCGGCGGTCTCGTACGCCGCCAGCGCCTCCCCGATCTCCTGCCACGTCTCCTCCCGCTCGGCCGCCGACAGCCCGCGCATCATCTGGTGCAGAGCGCCGAAGGACTCGCGCTCGAAGCGGACGCACTCGTCGGCCGACGGGAGCCGCACCGGCGACGGCACCGCGACCACCTCGACGTCGTCGAAGCCGGCGGTGGTCAGCGTGTCCGCGAGGCGCCCGGGGCCGCCCAGCGAGAACGGGCCGGGCTGGCCGGGCAGCGGCGGCGGCAGCTGGGCGCGGCGGCGGATGATCTGGACCGGCACCGAGAAGAACGCGTTGCGGTCGGGCGTGGAGTACACGACGGCCGCCACCCGGCCACCCTCGCGGAGCACGTGCCGCATGCCGGCGAGCGCGCGCTGCTGGTCCGGGAAGTAGATGAGGCCGACCCGGCTCACGACGGCGTCGTACGTCGCGGCGTCGAGCCGGTGCAGGTCCTCGCCGTCGATCTCGAGGGTGGCGACCTGGTCGAGGCCGGCCGCCGCGGCGTCCGCGGCCGCCCGCTCGAGCAGGGCCGGCGCGAGGTCGGTCGCGAGCACGTGACCGGTCGGCCCGACCCGCTCGGCGGCGCGCAGCGACTGCTCCCCCGCACCGGCGGCGACGTCGAGCACCCGGCTGCCGGGCTCGATCCGTGCCAGGTCGAACATGGTCTCGGTGGCGTCGCCCAGCCACTGGCCGATGACGTCGCCCCAGCGGTGCCAGGGCTCGGCCGCGGCCTGCCACTGCTCGCGGGTCGTGGTCTTGAAGGCGACGGGGTCGAAGCGTGGTGCGTGGTCATGGTGGTCTCCTCTGTCGTGGTGGACGTCGCTCGCCGCCATCGTCCGAGCCGCGACCGGAGGCAGATCTAGAACAGAATCTGCACTTGCCCCGAGGGACCGCGGGGCCTTGAATCGGGACGTGCTCGACTACGGTCAGTTCTGCACGGTCGCCCGCGGCGCCGAGCTCCTCGGTGAGCGCTGGACGCTGCTGCTGATCCGCGAGCTCCTGTGCGGCAGCACCCACTTCAACGAGCTGCGGCGCGGCCTGCCCCGGATCTCGACGACGCTGCTCTCGACCCGGCTTCGCACGCTGGAGGAGTTCGGGGTCGTCCGCCGCACGGTGGACGGCCGCGCGACGACGTACGAGCTGACCGACGCAGGGGAGTCGCTGCGCCCGATCGTGATGGCGATCGGGCACTGGGGCGCGGAGTGGATCGGCAGCCGGCTCGACGAGGGTCAGCTCGACGTCGGCTTCCTGATGTGGGACGTCCGGCGGTTCGTCCGGCTCGAGCGGATCCCACGCGACCGGCGGGTGGTCGTGTTCTTCCACTTCCCGGACGCGGGCGAGCGGGAGCAGGACTGGTGGCTCGTGGTCGAGTCGGGCCGGGCGGACCTGTGCCGCGACGACCCCGGCCACGAGCTGACCGTGCTGGTCGAGTCGAGCGTCCGCGCCTTGACCGAGGTGTGGGTCGGGGAGCGGCTCCCCGACGACGTGCTCCGCACCCGCGAGGTGCGCGTCACCGGGCCGAGCCGGGACGCCGAGGCGCTGTGGGGGTGGCTGGGCACCAGCGCGTTCGCGCCGACCCGGCGGCAGGCGGTCAGCCTCGCTCGCGCGCCCGCCACTCGCGGTCGAGCACCGCGAACACCAGCAGCGTCGTCCACTCGCCCTTGAACCACTCCCCCTCGACGTACGTCGCCTCGAGCCGCATCCCCAGCCGCCGGCACACCGCGGCCGACGCGCTCGTTGCGCTCGTCGAGCCGGGCGGTCACCCGGTGCACCGGCAGACCGCCGTCGAACGCCAGGTCGACCAGGGCCGCGGTCGCCTCGGTCGCGAAACCCTGGCCGGCGTGGTCCGGGTGGACTACGTAGCCGACCTCGGCGTGCCCGTCCGCCTCGCTGTGCCAGAACAGCACCAGGTCGCCGATCATCGCCCCGGTGTCGCGACGCTCGATCGCCAACGACAGCACCTGGCCCTCCGCGTCGATGGTCGACCGGACTCGGTCGGGGTTGCGGAACCGCTCGGCCATCTCCTCGAGCGTGCCGGGGACGAACGGGACGAAGCGGCACACCTCCTCGAGCGACCGGTAGGCATGCATCCCGGCCACGTCGCCCTCGCCGTTCAGCGGGCGCAGCACCAGCCGCTCGGTGACGATCGGGTAGTCCGGCGCCAGCCGGCTTCCGTCGTGGTCCACGAACGCCGGCCCCTGCTCCACGAGATCCATTCAACTCCTGGGTCCTACAGTGACGGAATGCGGGTCCATGTCGAGGTCACCGGCCGCGTGCAAGGGGTGTTCTTCCGCGACTCCTGCCGGCAGGAGGCGCGGCGGCTCGGAGTCGGCGGGTGGGTCCGCAACACCGCGGCCGGGTCGGTCGAGGGCGAGTTCGAGGGCGACGACGCCGCGGTCGGTACCCTGGTCGACTGGTGCCGCACCGGTCCGCCGTCCGCCCAGGTCTCCGGGGTGGCCGTCTCCCCGATCACCCCGGCCGGCGAGACCCGCTTCGAGGTGCGCTAGCTGCCCTGCTGCCTCGCGGCCGCCGCGGCCGCGATCTCCGCGAGCTCGTCCCCGGTGAAGGCGCGCAGCACGCAGAACTCGTTGCCGTCGGGGTCGGCCATCACCACCCACGAGACGTCGTCACCCTGGCCGACGTCGGTCCGGGTCGCGCCCAGCGCCTCGAGCCGAGCGACCTCCGCGGCCTGGTCGGTCGGGCGCAGGTCGGGGTGCCACCGGTTCTTCACGGTCTTGCCCTCCGGCACCCGCACGAACAGCAGGTCGGGCGCGACGCCGTCCTGGGGACTGCCCGCGGGTGGCTCGAGCACCACCTCGTCAGGGGTGTCGTAGGTGCGGCGCCACCCGAGCACCTCCTGCCAGAAGGCGGCGGTGCGGTCGGGGTCGGTCGTGTCGAGGTTGAAGCACTGGATCAGGAGTCCACTCATGTCCTGACCCTCGCAGCCGCGCCGACCGCCCCGCACCCGCTTTTCCGGTCGCAGCCGGGCGGTCGTCCATCTAGCCTCGGGTCATGGCCGACACCGACGTACGGCGCGCGACCCCGGCCGAGGCCGACCTGGCCGGGCGGCTGCTCTTCGACTTCAACACCGAGTTCGAGACCGCGACGCCCTCGGCCGCCGAGCTCGCGGAGCGGTTCACCCGGCTGCTCGCCGACGACGACGTGGTCGTGCTGCTCGCGGGCGGCGCGGACCCGGTCGGCTTCGCCTACCTGACCCTCCGTCCCTCGCCGTACTTCGACGGCCCGGTCGCCCAGCTCGAGGAGCTGTACGTCGTGCCCGACCTGCGCGACCAGGGCATCGGTACCGCCCTGCTCCGGGCGGCACTCGACCTGTGCCGCGGCAGGGCAGCCGGCGAGCTGCACATCAACGTCGACGAGGTCGACACCGACACCCGCCGCTTCTACGAGCGGCACGGGTTCCGCAACATCCTTCCGGGGACCGACTACCGGATGCTCTTCTACGAGATCGATCTCTAGCCCGGCGGGGTTTACAGGTCGTCGGCGGCGCGGCAAGGTGCCGGGCATGCACAGACTCGGGATCGCCGCCAGCTCCGTCGTGCTCGCCCTCCCCGTGGGCCTCGTCCTCCCGGGGAGCCCGGCCACCTCAGCTCCGCAGCGGGCTGACTGGGACGTCACCGTCGTCGATCCCGGTCAGAGCTTCCGCGGTCTCGACGCCGTCAACCGTCGGGTCGCGTGGGTCAGCGGCGGCAGCTCACCGGCGGGCGGGGTCGGCCGCGTCTACCGGACCACCGACGGTGGTCGTACCTGGGACGACGTGACGCCGCCGCGCACCCGGGGCCTCACGATCCGCGACATCGAGGCCCGCAGCGCCCGCACCGCCGTCGTGCTGTCCATCGGACCGGGCGCGGCGTCGCGGATCTTCCGCACGACCGACGGCGGCACGACGTGGACCGAGACGTTCCGCAACCCCGACCCGGACGCGTTCTACAACTGCCTGGACTTCTACCCGGGCGGCGCGCGCGGACTGGCGGTCAGCGACCCCGTCGACGGGAAGTTCCAGGTGGCCGCCACCCGCGACGGCGGCCGGTCCTGGACGGTGCTCGACGACGACGGCGTGCCTGAGGCCGACGGTGAGTTCAACTTCTCGGCCAGCGGGGAGTGCCTGACGATCTCCGGGCGGACGGCCCGGTTCGGCTCGGGCGGGGAGGCCGCCCGGGTCTACCGCTCGACCGACCACGGCCGCACGTGGACCGCGACCGACTCGACCCTCCCGGCGGGCGAGGCGGCCGGCGTGTTCGCCCTGGCCTTCCGCACTCCCCGCCACGGCGTCGCCGTCGGCGGCGACTTCGCCGCGCCCGCGAACGGGGTCGACGCGTCGGCGTACACGCGCGTCGGCCGCACCTGGACCAACGCCGGCGACCTGACCCACCTCGGCGAGGACGCCGCCTGGCTGTCGGGCCGACGCCCGGCCGTCCTCGTGGTGGGCGAGGGCGCGGACCCGGACGGGGTGGTGGTCGACGGCACGAGCCGCTCCACGGACGGTGGCCGGACCTGGTCGCTGGTGAGCACGACCGGGTTCCACACGCTGGACTGCACCCGGGACGGCGTGTGCTGGGCCGCCGGCGGAGGCGGTCGCGTCGGACGCTGGTGACGAACGCCGCCGGCAGGCGCTGACGCTGGGTGCCCGCGGTGTCGGATCCGGCGTCGCCGGTTCGTGGACCAGGTGGAAGCATGCCCAGACCGAACCCGGAGGAGCACACCATGCGCACCCTGATCGTCACCCAGTTCATGTCCCTCGACGGCGTCGTCGACTCCCCCGGCGGCGGCGATCACCCCCGCGCGGGCTGGACGTTCCAGGACGTCCGCCCCGAGCAGGCGGCCTATGAGCTGAAGGCCCGCGAGCAGGAGACCGCGGGCGCGCTGATGGTCGGCCGGGTGAGCTGGGAGGAGTTCCACGAGGTGTGGCCCACGATGGCGGAGTTCGACCGCTACAACGCGATCCCGAAGTACGTCGTCTCCTCCACCCTCCAGCAGGCGGACGTCGACGCGTCGCTCTGGCAGCCGATGACGGTGCTGTCGTCGATGGCCGACGTGGCCGCCCTGAAGCAGACCGAGGGCGACGAGATCCAGGTGCACGGCAGCGCCACCCTCGCGCAGAGCCTCGCCGCGGCCGGCCTCGTCGACCGCTACCACCTGCTCGTGTACCCGCTCGTCCTCGGTGGGGGGAAGCGGCTCTTCGCCACCGACGGTGCCGACTTCGCCAGGCTCGAGCTGGTCGACCAGGCGTCGTACGGCAACGGCATCCAGAAGCTCTGCTACGACGTGCTGCGCTGACCTCTGCGCTGACACTGCGCTGACCTGGCCCGCGTCCCGGTCCACCCTGGCGGTGTCGCGCCCACCTGACGTGGCACGCCGAGCGCCGACGTCGGAGGCCCTACGCTCGGGGCTGTGCACTCGAGCCGCGCGCGGAACGCTCACCTGGTCGTCGCGGTCGTCACCTTCGTCGCGTTGCTGCTCCAGCTCGTGCTGATCATCCAGGGCGGCCGGGTGCTCGACGAGACGGACGCCCCGGGCCTCGGCACCCGGCTGGGCCGGTTCGTCGTCTACTTCACGGTGCAGAGCAATGCGCTGGTGGCGCTGAGCGCGGCGACCCTGGCCCGCGACCCGAACCGCGACGGGCCGGGCTGGCGCGTCCTCCGGCTGGCGTCCCTGGTCGGCATCACGATCACGGCCGTCGTCCACTTCGTCCTGCTGCGGCCGCTGCTCGACCTCGACGGTCTCGACCTGCTCGCCGACTCCCTCCTCCACCGGGTCGTTCCGGTGCTGGCCGTGGGGGCGTGGCTGGTCTGGGGCCCACGACCTCGGATCGACGGTCGCGCGATCGGTCTCGCGCTGTTCTGGCCGATCGCCTGGCTGGCGGTGGCGTTCGCGGTGCGCGGTCTGACCGGCTGGGTCCCCTACCCGTTCCTCGATCCCGACGAGGAAGGCTGGGGCGCGGTCGCCGTGGTCTGCGTCGCGATCACCGTGCTGTTCCTGGTGGTGAGCGCCGGCGCCCGCGCCGTGGACCGGCGGATGCGGGCGGCCCCGCGGGGCTGAGTCCCGCTCAGCCGTCGTCCTCCACGACCCGCATCGCCGAGGCCTCCGGTCCCTCGCCGTCGTAGGGCGCGTCGTTGCCGGACGGTCCACCGAGCACGTCGCGGTCGGCCGGGATCGCATCCGGGTCGTCGCCGCCGACCATCCGCCCGGCCTCCCGCTCAGCGCGTCCGTCCGGAGCGCCGTACGCCGTGCCCGGGTCGGGCTGCTCCTGGCCGATCCGCTGGTCGAGCGTCTCACCGCCGTCGGTGTCGAGGCCGATCAGCTCCGGCCCACGCGGCAGCCGGTCGGGCGGGCTCCACGGCTCGTCGTCCCCGGCGCTCGGGTCGTCGAGGTTGCGCTCGGCGTCGGCCCGCTCGTGGGGATCGAGCTCGGTCTCGCCCCAGTCGCCCTCGTCCTGGTTCCGCTGCGGTGTCATACCACCACCGTGCCTCGCCGGCCGACGCCGGGCAACACCCCGGCGGGGTGGTTCCCGGGTCCGGTCACGGGGCCGGTCAGCGGGCCGATGAGGGGGTCAGGTCCTTGACGTAGCGGTGAGCGGTCACGGCGATCGGGCCGTCGCGAGCAGCGCGGCCCGCGGGGGCGACGTTGCCCTGGTCGACCACGGTCTCGGCCGCCCGGTCGTCCGGCCTCGCGGACCGGACGTCGGGGTCGGTCATGACCCGCTGCGTGACTCCAGCACCGCCAGGTCGCGCTCGGCGTACTGCCGGTGCCAGTACTCCTCGTTGAGGATGATCCTCAGGCACTCCTTGACCCCGAACGGACGTGACGGGGGCCAGCCATCCCCCTCGGGAGTCACCTCGGAGGCGAGCTGCTCGTCGGTCATCGCCTCGAGCACCCGCCGCACGTCGGCCTGCCGCTCGCGTCGGAGCACGAGCACCTCGTCGAGCGTCGGCCGCGCGTCGACGTCGAGGCCGAGGTGCGGCATCGGCGGCGCGCTGCTCCACGGCAGGGCCAGTGGGTGGAACGGAGCGGGCTCGCCGAGCACCGCGCGGTTGAGCCAGGCGGACGAGGCGAAGACCAGGTGCCGCAGGGTCTGGACGAACGACCACTCGTCGTCGACGGACTCGTCGAGCAGCGCGGGGTCCAGTGCCCGCGCCCGGGCCAGCGTCTCCTCCCAGAGGGGCTCGAGCGCGTCCCAGGCCTCGACGAAGCCGGCTGGATCGTCGGGGCGGAGCCGACCGAGCACCGGGTCGCGGCGTACGAGCTCGTCGTGCACGTACCCGGCGACGTCGATCCCGTTGATGACCAGCCGCTCGACCTCGCCGCTGATGTCGACGTCGAGCAGCTCCACGCCGCGCATCTTCACTCGGTGCAGGTCCGTGCCCCGGATCATCACGTCGCTCAGCGATGCGTAGCGGAACGTCGACCCGCTGAGGTCCGTCCAGTCGAACGTCGACCCGCTCAGGTCCTCCTCGCCGAACTCAGCCACGGAACGTCTCCCTCCCGCTAGTCGCGCGCCAGCCCGGCGGCGGGTCCTCGCCCACCCGGCCGTCGACCGCCTCGCGCAGCAGGTCAGCGTGGCCCGTGTGGCGACCGTACTCCTCGACCAGGTCGCAGACGATCCGCCGCAGGCTGGCCGGGCGGCCGTCCGGGTGGCGGGCCGCGGTGGGCTGGTCGAGCCCGCCCTCGGCCAGCGCGCCGGCGAGCGTCGTCCGGGCCCGCGCGACGTTGCGGTCATAGAGGTCGTAGAGGTCCGCCGGCGTCGCGTCGCCCGTCCTGAGGTGCCAGTCTTCGGACTCGCCGGCGCCCTGCAGGTCCCAGCGTTCGCCATACGACCCCCCGTCGAGCTTCTCGGTGACGTAGACGTCCTCGACGAGGGCGAGGTGCTTGAGCAAGCCGCCGATCGTGAGGGAGGAGGCGCCGACCGTCGCGGCGAGGCCGTCGGCGTCGAGGCCGTCGGCCTTGAACCGGAAGGTCCAGCGCTGGCGATCGAGCGCGCCGAGGAGGTGCTCCACCTCGGTGCCGGCCATCGGCGGCTCCCAGGGATCGTCGGGGCGGGGTGCGGTCGCTGCGGTCATGCCGGCGAGGCTAGCCAGCGTTCCGGACGAGACACTTCCGGTTTCGGACCTAGGGTGGGGCGCATGGCTGAGACGAGTCCCACCTCGCGGGCGCTGCTCGCCCTCGAGCTGCTCCAGGCCCGGCCCGGGATCACGGCCGAGCAGCTCGGGGGGCGGCTCGGCGTCACCGAGCGCGCCGCCCGTCGCTACGTCGCCATCCTGCGCGAGGCCGGCATCCCGGTCGAGTCGGTGCGCGGCCCCTACGGCGGCTACCGGGTGGGGCGCGGGCTGCGCCTCCCGCCGCTGTTGTTCAGCGCGAGCGAGGCGCTCGGGTTGGTGATGGCCGTCCTCGACGGGCACCCCAACGCCGACGACCCCACCGACCCGGTCGGCAGCGCCCTCGGGAAGATCGTGCGGGCGCTCCCGACGTCGGTGACGGCACAGGCGGAGACAGTGCGCCGCTCCGCCGCCTCGGCCACCGACCGCAGCGCGGTGCGTCCCGACCCCGAGACGACGGCGACCCTCGTGCAGGCCAGCGAGAGCGGACGGCAGGTGCGGATCGGCTACCGCACCGAGTCGGGGCGCGAGTGGTCGGCCGAGGTCGACCCGTGGGCGGTCGTGGTGCGCCACAGCCGCTGGTACCTGCTGTGCTGGAGCCACGCCGTCGACGAGCAGCGGGCGCTCCGGGTCGACCGGATGCGCAGCGTCGAGCTGCTGACGGCGACGTTCACGCGACCGGGCGACCTCGACCCGGTCGCGGTGCTCGAGGAGCACCTCGCGGCCGGCTGGGAGTACGAGACGTCGGTCGAGATCGACCTCCCCGTCGACCAGGTCTGGCTGCCGCGGGTGATGGGCCGGCTGGAGGCGCTCGACGACGGCCGCACCCTGCTCACCGGCTCGACCAGCAACCCGCACGGCTACGCCGAGGACCTGGCCCGGCTGCACTCCACGTACCGGATCCGCGGCGGCCCGGAGCTGCGCGCCGCCGCCCGCGACGTGGCGCAGCGGCTGATGGACGCGGCCGGCTGAGCTCGCTCAGGGACGGCCGGCCGGGCTGAGCTGCCGGGTGCGGGCGACGGCGGCGGCCGCGTCCTCGGCGACCAGGTCCGCGTTGATGTGCGCGCCGGCCATGGCCCCCTGTGCGGCCGCGGCCCCCACCTGGGCCATCAGGTCGGAGACGTTGCCGGCGAGCCAGACGCCCGGGACGTCGGTGCGGCCGGTGGCGTCGGTGGGGACGTGCGTGCCGACGCCGGCCGGGTGGTCCTGCACCGCCAGGCCGAGCCCGGCGAGGTGCGCCGTCCTACCCTCGAGCCGGGTGGCGACCGCCAGCGCCTCCCGCGCGACCACGCGGCCGTCGGCGAGCGCGAGCCCGCTGAGCCGGTCGTCGGTGACCTCGACACCGGTCACGGCCTCGGTCTCGACCGAGATCCCGAGGGCGGCGAGCTGCTCGGCCTGCTCCGCGGTCGGCGGCCAGTCGTGGGCGAAGTAGATGACGTCGTCGCTCAGCTGCCGGAAGAGCAGGGCGTGGTGGTGGGACATCGGGCCGGTCCCGAGCACGCCGATCGCTCGGTCGCGCACCTCCCAACCGTGGCAGTAGGGACAGTGGAGGACGTCGCGGCCCCAGCGCTCCGCCAGGCCGGGCACGTCGGGGAGGTGGTCCACCAGCCCGGTGGCGACGAGCAGCCGGCGGGCGCGGACCTCTCGCCCGTCCCCGAGGGACACGACGAACCGGTCGCCGGCGCGGGCTGCGCCCACCACCTCGGCGTCCACCACCTGCCCGCCGTAGCCGCGGACCTCCGCGCGGCCGGCGGCCAGCAGCTCGCGCGGGGGCGTGCCGTCGTGGCCGAGCAGCCCGTGCACCGCCTCCGCGGGCGCGTTCCGGGGGCTGCCGCCGTCGAGCACGACGACCGAGCGCCGCGACCGCGCCAGCATCAGTGCCCCGCTCAGGCCGGCCGCACCGCCGCCGACCACCACCACGTCGTACTCCTGCTGCAGCGTGTCTTCCATGTCATCCAGCGTGACCAGGTTCTGCCGGTTTCGCAAATGGCGTTGCCGATATGGCAAAGTAGTCGCATGGCTGACGACCTCGACCAGACCCTGACCACCGTTGGCCCGCGGCTGCGGGCGCTGCGCCAGGAACGCGAGACCACGCTCGCGGACCTCGCCGCGGACACCGGCATCTCGGTCAGCACGCTGTCCCGGCTGGAGTCCGGCACGCGGCGCCCGACGCTCGAGCTGCTCCTGCCGCTGGCGCGTGCGTACGACGTGACCCTGGACGAGCTGGTCGACGCCCCACCCACCGGCGACCCGCGAGTGCACCTCCGCGCGACCAAGGCGCACGGCATGACGATGCTGCCCCTGACGAAGCGGCCCGGGGGGATCCAGGCCTACAAGATCGTGATGCCCGGCCGCGGTCCGCGCGCCAAGGCGCCGCAGCTGCAGACGCACGAGGGCTACGAGTGGGTCTACGTGCTGGACGGCGAGCTGCGGCTGCGGCTCGCCCATCACGACCTGGTGCTGGCGCCCGGCGAGGCCGCGGAGTTCGACACCCGGACCCCGCACTGGTTCGGGTCGGCCGGTCGCGAGCCCGTCGAGTTCCTCAGCCTGTTCGGCAAGGAGGGCGAGCGCACCCACCTGCGGGCGCGGCCGAAGCCCCGCACCTCCTAGCACGGGCGCCGCCCCTAGACTGCGCGCATGCGCAAGGTCGTCCTGTACTCGCTGCTGTCCGTCGACGGCGTCGCCGAGTCTCCCGACGAGTACGTGCACGAGTTCGACGACCGGATGCTCGACAACCTCGCCGAGGTCATCGCGACCCAGGATGCCGTGGTCCTCGGCCGCGCCAGCTACGAGGAGTGGGCGTCCTACTGGCCGTCGTCGGACGACGAGCCGTTCGCGTCCTTCATCAACGGCGTCGACAAGTACGTCGTGACGAGCACACCGCTCACGAGCCCGTGGAGTGGCGCGTCGGCTGTCCACGGGTCGCCGGCAGCACTCGTCGCCGAGCTGCGCGAGCGACCCGGCGGCGACATCGGGGTCCACGCCAGCGTGACGCTCTCCCGCAGCCTGCTCGCCGACGGCCTCGTCGACGAGCTGCGGCTGGTCGTCGCACCGACCGTGGCGGGCGCCGGGCGTCGGCTGCTCGGCGACACTGGGACCCACTCCCGGCTCCAGCTGGTCGAGGCCGTCGGCACGCCGACCGGCTCGCTGCTGCTGACCTACCTCACCGGTCGCTGAGGTCGCGCCGCATCACGACGCGGGGGAAGCCGCCCGACACCGCTTCGGTCTCGGACGCCAGCGTGAAGCCGGCTGCCTCGAAGACCGAGCGGGTACCGACGTAGGCCATCGTGAGGTCGACCCTCTGGCCGCGGTTGTCCACCGGGTAGCCCTCGACGGCCGGCGCGCCCCTCGACCGGGCGTACTCGACGGCGCCCTCCAGCAAGGTGTGGGAGATCCCCTGCCCGCGGTGACCCGGCCGGACCCGGAGACACCAGATCGACCACACCGGCACGTCGTCGACGTGCGGGATCTTGGTCGAACGGGCGAAGGGCAGGTCGGCCCGCGGCGCCACGGCCGCCCAGCCGACGACGTCGTCGCCGTCGTACGCGAGGACGCCGGGCGCGACTCGTTTCCTGGTGAGCGCCTTGACGTACTCGCCGCGCTCGGGGCCGACCAGCGACTGGTTCAGCGACCCCGGGATCCGGTGGCTCAGGCACCAGCAGACGTTGGCGTCGTCGCGCTTGGGCCCGACCATGGTGCGGACGTCGTCGAACCGCTTGAGCGTCGCCGGGTGGACCTCGAGGCTCATCGGCCGCCCGCCGTCATCCGGACCAGGACCTCGTCGCCCGCGTCGATGCCCTCCGCCCGGCGGACCTTGTCCTTGAGGGGCACGAGGTAGCGACCGTCCTTCGGGAACAGCGATGTCTGCCACTCGGTGTCGCCGATGGTCACGACCACCGGGATGACGCCCCAGCCGTAGGTGAGCATCGCCGACGCCTCCTTGAGGTCGGCGCTGTCCTCGTCGGGCAGGGCCACGTAGTAGAACGGCGCCGGGCCGCGCCACTCGAAGACCTGCCCGGTGAACTCGAAGTCCACGTCCACTCCTCCCGTCGGTCGCCGCCATGCTGGCACGGACCCGGATGTTCCGGTCTCGACACGGGCTCCGCGGATCTGCCCCGCGAGCGTGTCGAGACGGACGCAGTCGCTCGGCGGATGCGCCGCCGCTCCCCGGCTCCTACCGGTGGTCAGGGGCCGAGCGGCTCGCCGGGGCCGAAGAGGTCGAGGACGACCCCGGACGCGCCGATCGCGCCGTTGTCGGCGGTCCAGTACGTGCCGGCGCGACCGTCGGCGACCACCACCGAGCCACCGGTCTCCGCTCCGGCGGCGGTCATCGTGACCGACGACCCGGCGTTGACGCCGACGGCCAGCGTTGTCGGATCGGTCCGACACTCCCTCGTAGAGCCGCCCCCAGCCGAACTCGGTGTTCAGCCAGGGCACCAGCGTCGCGTCGACGACACCGAGGCCGGGCTGCCACGCGGCGTCGCCCACCTGGAAGGACTCGATCCCCAGGGTCTCCCGGTCGGCGGTCGAGGTGGACCGCCGCTTCGGCGAGTAGCTGCTCGCCGAGCGGCAGCGGTCATCGCACCGTCGGTCATCACCACCGCCTGGGTCGCGACCACGCTCGCCCACCCAGCCGCGGAACGCCGGTTCGGAGAGCCGGGCGCCGACGACGACCGGGTCCTCGCCGACGAGCAGCACCGCGCGGGCACCGGTCAGGTCCGGCTGCTTCGCGCCGTACGCCGCCGTCGACACGCTGCCGGTCCAGCCCGCCGCCTTCACCGCCTTGACGTAGGGGTTGGCCGCCTTCTTCGCGCCGACCGCGACCACCACGATCCGGTCGCCCTTCGCGACCCCGCCCGACGGCTGCGGCGGCGACCGCGTCGGCCACGCCCGCAGCGGGGACGTCGCCACCGCCGAGCACGAGCGTCCCGGCGCTGGTGTCGGTCGGCGGTCGTCCACGGCGTGTCGACCGGGTTCGGGAGCGCCGTGCCGTCGCGGCTGTAGGTGCGGGTCGCGAGGTCGTAGGAGGAGCCGGTGGTCAGCAGGTGGGTGAGCACGCCGCGGGCCGACAGCACCGCTGGCTCGCCGACCCAGTCGGGGGTCGCGCCGAGCGTCTCGAAGTCGACGAGGGCGGCCGAGCCCTGGCCGAACACGTCGGACAGGGTGTGGTCGCCGGTGCTGCGCACGCCGGTGCCGTAGTCGACGCCGACCCCGACCGGGCTGGTGGCCGCCCGCTCGTCGGCGGTCGCGATGGTCGACAGCGTCCGCCCGAAACGGCCGCGCTGGTAGAAGTGCTGGTCGTAGATCGCGGCGGTCGAGCCGAACGCGAGGCCCCGCTCGGCGTCGCCGTCGTCTCCCCACCACATCAGCGTGGACCCCTGCCGCAGTCCGTCCTCGGGGCCGAGGTCGCCGACGTACCCGTTGATCATCGACAACGACTCCACCGCCGCGCCGGCGCTGGTGCCGCCCACCACCGCGCCTCGGTCGCTGGCCTGCTCCATCGCCGTCTCGGCGGGGGTGTCGGCCAGCACCGTCATCGCGAGCCCCTGGTCGCCACCGAGCACGTAGATGCCGTCGGTCGCCGGGTCGGCCAGCGCCTCGGCGTTGGCGGGATCGAGCGCGTCGGCGCGGTCGAGCAGCACGGCGAGGGTCGCGGTGCACCCGGTGAAGGGGGCGGGCACGACCGCATCGCACGCGGCGTCGATCTGGTCGGTGCGCTCCTGGGCGAGCTCGAGGTTCTCGGCGCGGTCCCGCGGGGCGTCGCCGTACGCCGACGGCACGACGACCAGGTCGACGGTCGTGCCGCTGGCGCCCTCGGCCGACGCGAGGGCGAACGCCTCCAGCGTCGGGACCTCGTACCCGCCCCCGATCGGGGTCATCACCCGGTCGCCGTCGACGGCCACAGCGGCACCGGCGAGGGACAGCGCGAGCGCCGTCCCGCTGACGACGACCAGACGGAAGGACCCGAGGCGTACGCGAGGACTCATCGGGCCACCGTAGTCGCGGACGGCCCGTTCCGGCATCCAGCCGCTGACGATGCCCAGCTGACGTCAGGAGTCAGTCCACGGCGCGGTTGGCGGCCCAGCTCCGCTCGACGAGCTCGACGAGCACCTCCTGGTCGAGGTCGTCGAGCCGCTTGACGTACAGACAGCCCTTGCCCGTCGAGTGCGGCCCGAGCCGGGTGAGCAGGTCCTGGTTGGACTCGTAGTACGTGAGGCCGTACAACGTCAGGGCGGCCTTCCGCGGAGCCAGTCCCACGGCGAACCACTCCCGCTCCTTGCCGTCGGCGGTGGTGTAGCGCTGCGTGCCGAACCCGACCATGGAGCTTCCCCACAGCACCGGCTCGGCACCGGTGACGTCCCGCATCAGGTCGAGGGCCGCCAGGGCGTCGGCCCGCCGGCGCTCGTCGGGGACGGACTCGAGATAGCTCCGGGCATCACCGGGGCCCGGCTGGGTGAGGCGGTCGTCGGCCATGGTCCAGCGTGCCACAGCGGCAGGCTGGCCTCGGTCTCCCTCCTGATCGGCTGCCTCACGTCATGACGGTCGCGGGCCTGGTGGACACGGCGACCCGGTCGCGTGCTTGCTGTCTCAGCAAGTCTGTTTGCTGATAGCGACACGCCCTGTCATCGTGGACGCATGACGCACAGCCACCACCACGCGCCGAATGCCGAGGACCCCGCGGAGTTCTGGGAGGACTTCTACGCCCCGGGTCGACGGCCGTGGAGCGGCGACCCCAACCGGTTGCTGGTCGACGAGCTCGAGCGGCAACCGCTGCGACCCGGGACGGCGCTCGACCTCGGCTGCGGCACCGGCGGTGACGCCCTCTGGCTCGCCCAGCAGGGCTGGACGGTCACCGGTGTCGACCTCGCGCAGGCCGCCCTGGCGGAGGCGGCGGCAGCCGCGACCGCCGCCGGGCTCGACACGCGCACCACCTGGCAGCGGGTCGACCTCGACGCCGGCCTCCCCGCCGGGACCTGGGACCTGGTGACCTCGGCGTACCTCCAGGCGCCCGTCGCGCTCGGTCGCGACCGGATCCTGCGCGGCGCCGCCGCCGCCGTCGCCCCTGGCGGCACACTGCTGGTGATCGGCCACCACGGCCCGCCGACGTGGGCGGAGCCACCGCCCGACCACCTGCTCGCGCTGCCGGACGCCGAGGACGTGCTGGCCGTGCTCGCCCTCGCTGCGGACTGGACGGTCGACCGCGCGGAGACGGTCGCGTTCGACTCCACCTCACCCGACGGCCGGCCCGGGACCAGGACCGACAGCCTGGTCCGGGTGCGGCGGCCCGGCTGAGGTCACTCCGGGGCCGGGAGGCAGGCGCGGATCTCGACCGCACCGTCTTCGTCCGCGAGGATCCGGCAGACGTCGGCGAGATCGTCGAGGTCATCGGAGCGGACGAGGTAGAAGCCGGTCAGCTGCTCGACCGTCTCGGCGTACGGGCCGTCGGTGATGCTCACGGCGCCGTCCACCGTGCGCAGCGTCCGGGCGGTGCCGGAGTGCGCGAGCTCCGCGCCGCCGGTGATGGTGTGGCCGCGCTCCTCCAGCGTGCGGGAGAACAGTCCGTGGCGCTCGTACGTCGCGGCACGCGCGGCCGCGTCGGCGGCGGCCCAGGACGCCTCGTCGCCGGGGAGCAGGATCACGTAGTCGGTCATGATGGTTCCTCTCGTGGGGGTGCCGGTCACTCACGATGACGAGTGGGCCGACCCGTTCTCGACAGCGGTCCGCCCGCGGACGCCGGCTCACGCGTTGAGCCCGGCGAAGTCGTTCACGTCCTCCGGCCGGTCCAGGTCGCGGGTCGCGAGGAACACCGTCGAGACCCCCAGCTCCGCCAGCCCGGCGTACCGGTCGCGATGGTCGGCGACCGTGCCCGCGTGGGTCGCGGCGGCATACGTCGCGGCGTCGGTGCGGCCGCGGTGCCGTTCGACGCGGGTCCACGCGTCGTCACGATCGCGGCCCACGACCGGCAGGTCGAGCACGGTCACCGCGACGTCCGCGGGATCGCGGCCGACCGTGGCGCAGTGCTCGCGCAGCACCCCCACCTTATGGCGGAGGACGTCCGGGTCCTGGGTGCGCAGGTTGCAGGCGTCGCCGAGCCGGGCGGCGATCCGCAGCGTCCGGCGCTCCCCCACCCCGCCCACGACCACCGGGATCGGGCCTGGCGGCCGTGGGTAGCAGGTGGTCTCCGGCAACGTGACGCCCTCCTCGTCGTACGCCCTGGTGCCCGGCGCCCACAGCGCACGCATCGTGACGATCGCACGTTCGAGGTCGTCGAGCCGCTCGCGCGGCGGGGGGAACGGCAGCCCGTAGGCCGCGTGCTCACGCTCCCACCATCCGGCCCCGATCCCGACGAACGCCCGGCCGCCGGTCAGCGCCGACAGCGTCGCGGCCGCCTTCGCGGTCACGCCTGCGGGGCGGAACGTGACGGGCGTGCAGAGCGTGCCGAGGTCGAGCCCGGTCCCGAGGCCGGCGACCGCGCCCAGCGTCACCCACGGGTCCGGGATCGGCTCCCACGCGCGGCCGACCTGCGGGATCTGGATCAGGTGGTCCATCACCGCGAGCCCGGCGAACCCGGCCTCGTCGGCGGCGCGCGCCACGTCGGTCAGCCAGCGACGCGGGTCCTCGCCCCAGGGGAAGCGGGACACCTGGAGCACCATCCGCAGCCCGAGGCTCGAGGTCCGGTCGTCACCCGCCGCGCCGGGCACCGGCTCGGGGTCGGGCGCTGTCGGTGCTCCGTCGTCCACCACCTCGACGACGAGGTCCCACCCCTCCTCGTGCAGGACCGGCGGCAGGTCGCGGACCGTCCGCAGCTGGCCCGCGAGCACGGGCGCCGGGACCGGGCGGTCCCGCCCCGCGTTGCGACGGCGGCACTCGGTGGCCGGCGTCGCCAGCACCACCGCCACCGCCGGCAGCCCGGCGGCCCGCGCCCGCCCGATCCAGTCGGTGCGCCGTAAGGCGTCGAGGCCGAGCGTGTCGACGACCGTGGTCAGGCCGCGGCCGAGCCGGGCGCTGACGATCGTCTCGAGCAAGCCGAACGCGTCGGCGGACGCGTCGAGGTCGTGCGGCCCGCTACCGACCACACCCCGCAGCGCGTCGGACGACACGACCTCCTGCGCCCGGTAGCGGGCGGCGGCCCAGGTGGACTTGCCCGAGCCGGAGGCACCGACCAGGACCACCAGCGCTGGGTCCGGGAGCCGCATGAGCGCAGTCTGGCGCATCGGCCCGACGGTTCGGCCCGGCTAGCATCGGGCCACGGCCCTTCTGACGAGGAATCCTGGTGCAGGAGCAGCGTGACGACGACTCTCGGCTGCTCCCGTACGCCCCGAGACTCCTCCTGAGCTGGTCTCCCACCGGACCCGACCCGCGCCACATGCGGGTGGCCGGCTCCCTCGCGTTCGTCGACATCTCGGGGTTCACCCAGCTCACGGAGCGCCTCAGCCGCCGCGGCAAGGTCGGCGCGGAGGAGATGAGCGACATCCTCGACTCGACCTTCGCCGCGCTGCTCGACGAGGCAGCGGCCGAGGGCGCCGACCTGGTCAAGTGGGGCGGCGACGCGGTGCTCCTGCTCTTCCAGGGCGAGGGGCACGGGCCCCGCGCGGCCCGCGCCGCCCACCGGATGCGGTCGGCGCTGCGCCGGGTCGGGCGGATCCCGACGACGTCGGGCGCGGTCGTGCTGCGGATGTCGGCGGGCGTCCACAGCGGCGACGTCGACCTCTTCCTCGTCGGCGACCCCGACCTGCACCGCGAGCTGCTCGTGAGTGGCCGCGCGGTCAGCGTCACCGCTGAGCTCGAGGCCGCCGCGGCAGCCGGGCAGATCGCCCTGAGCGCCGCCACCGCTGCGACGCTCCCGGCGCGGGTCCTCGGCGACCCGGTGCTCCACGGCCGGCTGCTGCGCGGGCTGCCGCCCCCGGTCGTGATCCCGGACGGCGGCGATGGGGACCGTCCCCACCCGAGCGTCCGCCCGGCCGAGACCCTGTCCCCGCCGGTGCGGGCACACCTCGCCGGCGGTGCCGGCGAGGCCGAGCACCGGACGATCACGGTGGCGTTCGTGCAGTTCGCCGGGTCGGACGCGCTGCTCGAGGGGGAGGGTCCGGGCGCCCTGGCCGACGCCCTCGACGACCTCGTCCGCTCCGTGCAGCACGCCTGCGCCGTCCACGAGGTCACGTTCTTCGAGAGCGACCTCAACCGCGACGGCGGCAAGATCATGCTGACGGCAGGAGCGCCCCGCAGCGCCGACCACCTCGAGGAGCGGATGCTGCGGGTCGCCCGGCAGGTCCTCGATCGGCACGGCCGGCTGCCGCTGCGCATCGGCATCAACCGCGGCCACGTGTTCGCCGGTGACTTCGGCCCGCCGTTCCGCCGTACCTACTCGGTCAAGGGCGACGCCATCAACCTCGCGGCGCGGCTGCTCGGGCGAGCCGCGCCCGGCCAGGCCCTCGCCACGCTCGAGGTCCTCTCGCGCTCCCAGACCGACTTCCGCACCGAGCCGCTGCCGCCGTTCACGGTCAAGGGCAAGGCCCATCCGGTCCACGCCGCGGTGGTCGGCGAGCTGCTCGGCACGCGCGGGGAGGGCGACCTGGACGTGGCGCTCGCCGGCCGCGCCGACGAGCTGGCGATCCTCACGCAGGCGCTCGCGGAGGCGCGCGGCGGTCGCGGGCGGACGGTCGAGGTCGTGGGCGAGCCGGGGCTCGGCAAGTCCCGGCTGGTCAAGGAGCTCCTGCGCGGCTCCGACGCGCAGGTGCTGAGCGCCCGCTGCGACGCCTACCAGTCCTCGACGGCGTACTACCCCTTCCAGCGGCTGTTGCGAGACGTGCTGAAGCTCCCCGACGACCCCGACGAGGCCGCCGCGCAGCTGACGCAGCGGGTCTCCGAGCTGACGCCCGGTCTGGCGGCCTGGACGCCTCTCCTCGGGATCCCGCTCGACCTCGCCCTGCCTGCCACGCCGGAGACGACCGACCTGGACGCGCAGTTCCTGGTGCCGCGGCTCGAGGGCCTGGTCGTGGCGCTGCTGGGCGCCGTCCTCCCGTCCACCAGCGTGCTCGTGCTCGAGGACGTCCAGGACCTCGACGACGCCTCGACCGGGCTGCTCCAGCGACTGTGCGCCGAGGCCACCGAGCGGCCCTGGCTGGTCGTGCTGACGCGGCGGGAGCAGACCAGCCCGCCCGACTGGCTCACGGGCATCGCCGCCCGGACGACGGTGCGGCTGGCGCCGCTCGACGAGACCTCCGCGATGGAGCTCGCCCGGCACGCGCTGGCCGACCGGGCGCTCACCCCCCACACGCTGAAGGTGCTGGTGCACCGCAGCGGCGGCAACCCGATGTTCCTGGCCGCGCTGGTGGACGCGGCGCAGCGGTCGAGCGACCTGTCCGAGCTGCCGGACACGGTCGAGGCCCTGATCACCAGCGACATCGACCGGCTCGCACCCTCCGACCGGCGGGCACTCCGGTACGCCGCGGTGCTCGGCTCGGTCGTCGACGTCCACGTGCTGGGGACGTTGATGGCGCAGCCCGGTGGGCTGGCCGACGACCAGCTGCGGCGGCTGGACGGCTTCCTCGCACCCGGCCGGCCCGGGCGCCTCCGGTTCCGCAACGAGCTGCTGCGGGACGTGGCCTACGAGGGGTTGCCGTACCGCCGCCGACGCCCGCTGCACGACCAGGTGGGGTCGGCCATCGAGCGCGAGGCCGACGATCCCGAGATGCTCGCCGAGACGCTCTCGCTCCACTTCTTCCACGCCGGCAACGAGGCCAAGGCGTGGCGCTACTCCGTCGTGGCCGGCCGCCGCGCCGTCGACAAGCACGCCCACGGCGACGCGGTCGACTTCTTCGAGCGCGCCACCCGTGCCGTGCCCCGGGACGGCTCGGTGCCCGCCGACGCGCGAGCTGCGGTCCTGGAGCAGCTCGCCGACTCACGCTTCGTCCTGGGCCTGACGACCGAGGCGACCGACGCCTACGCCGCGGCCCGGCGACTCGTGAGCGACGACCCGGTCCACCAGGCACTGCTGGTCGCGAAGGAGGTCCGGGTCGACGTCCGTCGGCGGCGGTTCCCCCAGGCGATGCGCCGGCTCTCCCGCGGCCTGCACCGGCTGGACGGGCTGGTCGGGCCGGAGGCCGACGCGGCCAGGTCGCGGCTCGCCCGTCGCTACGCCTACAGCCGCTATGCGCAGGGCCGGATCGACGACGCGCTGCGCTGGGCCGAGGCGGCCGGCCGGTACGCCGAGGAGTCGCTGGACAAGGGCGCGCTGGCGCAGGCCTACGAAATGCTCAACGGCATCTACGCCGGGTCCGGGCGGGCCGAGCCGCTTCCGTACGGACAGCTGGCGCTCCAGGCCAACCGCGAGCTCGGCGACCTGCCCCGCCAGGGCCACTGCCTCAACAACCTCGCGGTCGAGGCGTTCTCGCACGGGCGGTGGGAGGAGGCGCTGGTGCAGTACCGGCAGGCCGCCGAGATCTTCCACCGGACCGGCGACTCGGCCAGCGAGGTCAACGCCGCCTACAACCAGGCCGAGCTGCTGGTCCGCCAGGGGAGATTCACCGAGGCGGCCGACCTGCTGCCCGAGGTGCTGCTCGTGGCCCGCGCGGTCGAGGACGAGGAGCTCGTGGCGCTGGCGCTGCGGGAGCAGGCCCAGGTGCTGGCTGCCACCGGGGACGCCGACGGCGCGGTCGCGCTGCTCGACGACGTACGACGTCGCTTCGGTCTGCTCCAGGAGCAGCAGGAGCTCGTGGTCACAGACCTGGTCCGGGTCGAGACGCTGGTGCGGATCGGGCAGCCCCGGGCGGCCGGTGAGCTCCTCGACCAGCTCGTGCCGGCCGGCGGGCGGGCGCAGCTCGACGGGATCTCGGCGCGGTGGCACCGGCTCTCGGCGCTCGTGCACCGCTCCCAGGGCGAGCTGTTCTCCGCCCGGACCGCGATCCTGGCCGGGCTGGAGCAGGCGGCGGCCGACGCCGACACGTTCGAGCAGGCCCTGCTGCTGCGCGAGCTGGTCGTGCTCTCGCAGCTGCAGGGCGAGCAGGCCGATCCCGACGTGGAGGCGAGGGCCCGCGGGCTGCTCGACTCGATGGGCGTGGTCGGCCCCGGTTGACCGCCCGACTCAGCTCACGCTGATCCGGGCATCGCGCGTCAGCAGGAGGAAGAGCAGGCTGTCACCGGCGTTGTCCCGCGTGCTCTGCACGTAGTCGACGCAGACCTCCTGACCGGGACCGAGCCGGCCCTTGCCGGGGCACGTCGGCGCCGTCCCGAGTGCTGCGTTGCCGAGGAGCGAGTAGTTCAGCTTGGTCTTGTGGATCGCCTTCCGGCCACACAGCGACTTGTCGCAGCGGACCAGCATCGTCGCCGGCGAGGTCGCGGTGTAGAGGCCGTCGAGGTTCCCCAGGAACTGGAGGACGGAGCCGCGAGGGCTACCGCATGCGGCGTACGCCGCGTCGCACAGGCCGCGCGACAGCAGCACCTGGCTGCTCTGGGCACCCTTCGGCAGCGTCAGCGTGCCGCACACCGGGTCCTCGCGGGTCGCCGAGGCGCATCCCGCCTCCCCCCGATGCCGGCGACGAACTGCGTGCCGGGAGCGCTGGCCTCGAAGCGCAGCTCCGACAGGACGTCGAACCGCTGCTCCGGCGACGACGTCCCCGGGGTCACCTTCTTGGAGCCCGTGAGGGTCGGGGCGCTCACCGTCACCTGCACCTGGTTCGCCGGCTTCGACAGGCTCGTGGTCAGGGTCGCGGTGGTGGCGCCCCCTGGTGCCGACCCGGTGGCCGGCGACGGGAGGTTCGAGGAGCCGGCGGTCGTGCTGATGGCCAGCGGCGTGCTCGAGGAGAACGCGGCCGGCTGCCCGTACGCGTCGTAGAAGCTGACCTCGATCGAGAACGACTGGCCCGCCACCACCAGCGCGTACGGCACTGCCCCCTCGGGCGTGCCGGCCGGGGCACTGAGCGACGAGAACACCCGGTCGATCTGGATCCGGACCGGCCTCGGCGACGTGCCGGCCGCCTGCATGGTCTGCAGCCCGACCGCCACCAGCGCCAGGGCCAGCAGACCCAGGACGGCTCGGACCGGCGCGCGGAACAGACGAAGCTCTCTGGACATGACTTTCCCCCCAGGTAGTCCCGAGATCTGACCAGAGTCCACCATGTCGAGCGCCGACTGTCACGGCAATGCCGGTCCGGACCACCCGCGAGCTGGCGTGGCCGGGCGCGGTCATGGACCCGGGGGCCCGTGGGCTCACCTCAGTGGGCCATGTCGACGAACCGGGAGTAATGACCCTGGAAGGCCACCGTGATGTCGCGGGTGGGGCCGTTGCGGTGCTTGGCGACGATCAGGTCGGCCTCGCCTGGGCGGGTCGACTCCTTCTCGTAGACGTCGTCGCGGTGGAGCAGGATCACCATGTCGGCGTCCTGCTCGAGCGAGCCGGACTCGCGGAGGTCGCTCATCATCGGGCGCTTGTCGCCGCGCTGCTCGGGGCCACGGTTGAGCTGGGAGAGCGCGATGATCGGGACGCCGAGCTCCTTGGCCAGCAGCTTGATCTGGCGGGAGAACTCCGAGACCTCGAGCTGGCGTGACTCGACCTTCTTGCCGGACGTCATCAGCTGCATGTAGTCGATGATCACCAGCCGGAGGTCGTGGCGCTGCTTGAGCCGCCGCGCCTTGGCGCGGATCTCCATCATCGTCATGTTGGGGCTGTCGTCGATGAACATCGGGGCGCTGGAGACCTCGCCCATCTTGCGGGCCAGCTTGGTCCAGTCGTCGTCGCTCATGTTGCCGTTGCGGATCGCGTTCAACGGCACCCGGGCCTCGGCCGAGAGCAGCCGCATCGTGATCTCCGAGCGCGTCATCTCGAGGCTGAAGAAGACGCTCGTCATGTTGTTGTGGATCGAGGCCGCGCGGCACAGGTCGAGGGCGAGGGTCGACTTGCCCATGGCGGGGCGCGCCGCGACGATGATCATCTGGCCGGCGTGGAGGCCGTTGGTCAGGTCGTCGAGGTCGGCGAAGCCGGTCGGGACGCCGTAGAGGCCGGCCTCCCGGTTGCCGATCGCCTCGATCTCGTCGAGGACGCCGTCCATGATGTCCGACAGCGGCGCGTAGTCCTCGGCCGCGCGGCGGTCGGTGACCTGGTAGACCTCGGCCTGTGCTGCGTCGACCACGTCGTCGACCTGGCCCTCGCCGGCGTACCCGATCTGGACGATCTTCGTGCCGGCGTCGACCAGCCGCCGCAGGATCGCCTTCTCGCGCACGATCTCGGCGTAGTAGCCGGCGTTGGCCGCGATCGGCACGTTGGCCGAGAGGGTGTGGAGGTACGGCGCGCCGCCGACCCGCTGGAGCTCACCGCGCCGCTGCAGCTCCGCGGCCACCGTCACCGGGTCGGCCGGCTCGCCGCGGCCGTAGAGGTCGATGATCGCGTCGTGGATCAGCTCGTGAGCCGGCCGGTAGAAGTCGACCCCGCGCACCGCCTCGGTGACGTCGGCGATGGCGTCCTTGGACAACAGCATCGAGCCCAGCACGCTCTGCTCGGCGGCGTTGTCCTGCGGCGGCGTCCGGTCGCCGGGGCGGCGCGACTGCTCTCCCGGCTGGAACGCCGCCGGGCCGTCGCCCCAGCCGTGGGGACCACCGTCGGGACGACCGTCGGACCACCGTCGGGACCACCGTCGGGACCGGCGTCGGGCGGCTCGTCGTAAGCACCAGGGGGACCGGGCACACCGTGCTCGGTGACGCTCACCAGACCTCCTCGGGGACCCATCGGCGGGGCCATGTCCATGCCACGAACGTACGGGCGACCACTGACATCCGTCGGTGGACACGTCCGGCAACCCAGAGGAACCTACGGGGCGGACCGGCCCACCGGAAGCGGCCCATCCACAGGGGGCTGGGGATAACCTGGGTGCCCCCGTGGACGACACGCGGCGAGGTGTGAAGAGCCTGTTGAGGCGCCTGTGGAGCAACCGGCTCCCGCCTCCTCGCCCACGCCTGTGACCTGCACAAACGCGGCTCACACCGTGTGGAGGAAAATCTCTCGGCAGATTGCCGGCACCGGCTGCCCACCTGCTGGGACGGGGCCGTGGCTTTGTCGACATACCAGACGTGAGGCCGTTCTGTCCGAGTTTTGCACCGAAATTCCACAGGACATGCCAAGACCGCCGAGGTAGCCGGGTCATGGGCAGTCCGGGTCTATACCTCTTACGTGTCGTAGGCTGGAGCACGTGAGCAGGGCCGAGGACCGCGAGATCGTGCGGCTCGCCGTGCCGGCGTTCCTGGCCCTGGTCGCCGAGCCGCTCTTCCTGCTGTCCGACGCCGCGATCGTCGGTCACCTCGGCACGGAGCCGCTGGCCGGGTTGGGGATCGCCGCCGTGGTGCTCCAGACCGTGGTCGGCCTGTGCGTGTTCCTCGCCTACGGGACCACCGCCAGCGTCGCGCGCCACCTCGGCGCCGGCGACACCCGCGGAGCGCTGGCGCAGGGGGTCGACGGGATCTGGCTGGCAGTGCTCATCGGTGCGGTCGCGACGGTCGTCGGGGTGCTCCTGACCGAGCCGCTGGTCGGCGCGTTCGGCGCCGGGCCCGCCGTGACCGAGCAGGCCGCGACGTACCTGCGGATCGCGCTGCTGGGCACCACCCCGCTGCTGGTGATGCTGGCCGCGACAGGCGTGCTCCGCGGCCTGCAGGACACCCGGACCCCGCTGTACGTCGCCGTCGTCGGCAACGCCCTCAACATCGCGCTCAACGTGGCGCTGGTCTATGGCGCGGACCTCGGGATCGCCGGGTCCGCGTGGGGCTCGGTGCTCGCTCAGGTCGCGAGCGCGACAGCGCTGGCCGCCGTGGTGGTCCGGGCCGCTCGCGCCGCGGGCGCGCCGCTGCGGCCCGACCGGCCCGGCATCGCCGCCGCCGCCCGGGCCGGCGTGGCGCTGGTGATCCGCACGCTCACCCTCCGTGCCGCGCTGCTCGTGACGACGTACGCCGTGACAATCGGTGCGGCCACCGGGCGCGACCAGGCCGTGGACCTCGCCACGCACCAGCTCGCCTTCACGCTCTGGACGTTCCTCGCGTTCGTGCTCGACGCGATCGCGATCGCGGCCCAGGCGCTGACCGGCCGCTACCTCGGGGCCGGCGACGTGGCCGGCACCCGGCGGGTCACCGACCGGATGATCCGGTGGGGTCTCTGGTCCGGCGTCGCCACGGGGTTGCTGCTGGCCTCGCTCAGCCCCCTGCTGGGGCCGCTCTTCACCGACGACGGCTCGGTCCACGAGCGGCTGGTCGCCGTGTTGCTCGTCGCCGCTGTCGGGCCAGCCGGTCGCCGGCGTCGTGTTCGTGCTCGACGGCGTGCTGATCGGTGCCGGCGACGGCCGCTTCCTCGCGTGGGGCGGGCTCCTGACCCTGGCGGCCTACGCCCCCGCCGCGCTGCTGTCGGTGGTCGCGGGCGGCGGCCTGCTGACGGTCTGGGTCGCGTTCACGGTGGTGTTCATGGGGGCCCGGCTGGTGGTGCTCTTCGGTCGCGCCCGGGGCGACCGCTGGCTCGTCACCGGGATCTCCGGCCCCGCGCGCTCGGCGAGCCTAGAGTGACGCCATGCTCCCTCTCCACGGCGATCGCCGTCGGGCTGGTCCTGATGGTCTTCGACCTCAACGTGGGCGACCCGCAGATCGACCTCGTCCCCGACCCGGTCGGCTGGGCCGCCATCTTCTACGGCGCCGGCCGGCTGCCCGTTTCCTGGCAGTCGCGACCGCTGCTGGTCGGACTGGCCGCCACTGCCGGCGTGATCTCGCTGTTGCTGTGGATCCCCGGCCTCGCCGCCTCGATCTCCACCGCGGAGACGTCACTGCTCTGGGCACTGGACCTGCCGGCCTCCGGCTTCGTCGCGGTGCTCGCCTGGTCGATGATGACCGCGGCCACGTCCGGCGGGGACGGCACCGCCCGCGGCTGGTGGCTCGCGGTGCTGATCGGCACTGCGCTCACGGTGGTCCTGCCCGTCATCGTCTACGGCGCCCCGCTGGACGCCGTCCTGGTGCTCGCGGTCGCGATCGCGCTCGGCACGATCGTCACGTGCATCGTGCTGTGCCTCCGGCACGCGAGGAGGCCCTGGGTCGACGGCCCGACGGTGCTCTCGGTGCCCTAGTCGCGACGCACCAGGGCCGCCCCTCCGTGTCGGAGGAGCGGCCCAGGCGTGGTGCGTGCGTGCGGCTGCTGGGGTCAGGCCGGGATGACGTTGAGGGACACCGTGGCGGAGACCTCGTCGTGCAGCTTGACCGACACCTCGTGGGTGCCCAGCGACTTGATCGGGTTGCCGATCAGGATGGTGCGCTTGTCGACCGGCTCGCCGGAGGTCGCAGCGAGCGCCTCGGCGATGTCGGCGGACGTGACGGCACCGAAGAGCCGGCCGGAGTCACCGGCGCGGACCTTGACCTGCACCGGCGTCGACTCCAGCTTCGCCTTGATCTCACCGGCGTGCTCGGCGTCGCGGACCGCGCGCGAGGAACGGGCCGTCTTGATGGACTCGGCGGTGCGCTCGGCACCCTTGGTCCAGCGGATCGCCTCGCCGCGCGGCAGCAGGTAGTTGCGGCCGTAGCCGTCCTTGACCTCGACCACGTCGCCGGGCGCACCGAGGCCGGACACCTCCTGGGTCAGGATGATCTTCATCAGGTGGCTCCTCTCAGCGACCGGTGGACGTGTAGGGCAGGAGGGCGAGCTCGCGGGCGTTCTTGACGGCGATCGCCACGTCGCGCTGGTGCTGGACGCAGTTGCCGGTGACCCGACGCGCGCGGATCTTGCCGCGGTCGGAGATGAACTTGCGCAGCAGCGCGGTGTCCTTGTAGTCGACACCGGTCGCCTTCTCCTTGCAGAACTGGCACACCTTCTTCTTGGGCTTGCGCATGACTGCCTTGGCCATTGTGGTGCTCTCCTTACGAGCCCGGCGTGAGCCGGAATGGTTGCGGGTGGGTTGGTGGGGTGGAACGGTCTCCGGACGGACTGGGTCTCGACCCACGCCTCATGTCGGTCAGAAGGGCGGCTCGTCCGACCCGGCGCCGGGGGCGGCCCACGGGTCGTTCTGGGCGGCGCCGCCGCTCTGCCCGCCGCCCTGCCCGCCGCCCTGCCCGCCGCCTGGTGCCGCGCCGCCCTGGGGTGCGCCCTGCGGGGCGTTGCTCGCCCACGGGTCGGGCTGCTGGGCCGAAGCGCCGCCGCCGCCGTATCCGCCACCGCCGCCGGAGCGGGACGCGCGGGTGACCTTGGCGGTCGCCCACCGCAGCGAGGGGCCGATCTCCTCGACGTCGAGCTCGAACGACGTGCGCTTCTCACCCTCGCGGGTCTCCCAGGTGCGCGCCTTGAGGCGGCCCTGGACGATCACACGGGCACCCTTCTGGAGGGACTCGGCGACGTTCTCGGCCGCCTGCCGCCAGATCGAGCAGCGGAGGAAGAGGGCTTCGCCGTCCTCCCACTCGTTGGTCTGCTTGTTGAGGGTACGGGGGGTCGAGGCCACGGTGAAGTTGGCCACCGCCGCACCGGACGGCGTGAAGCGCAGCTCGGGGTCGTCGGTGATGTTGCCGATCACCGTGATGACGGTATCGCCAGCCATGTCAGGTCTCCTCGTTGCAGTTGCCGCTGGATGCGGGGACGTCGGTGCCCATCAAAGCCTGAGCCGCCGACACGGGAAAGTGGTCGTCCACACCCTCAGGCGGTGGGGCGGAGCACCTTCGTCCGCAGCACGGCCTCGTTGAGGCCCAGCTGCCGGTTGAACTCCTTCACCGTGTCCGGCTCGGCGTTCAGGGTGATGACGGCGTAGATCCCCTCGGCGTTCTTCTGGATCTCGTACGCCAGGCGCCGGCGGCCCCACACGTCGACGCTGTCGACGGTGCCACCGTCCTTGCGGATCACGTTGAGGTACTTGTCGAGCGACGGCTCGACGGTCCTCTCTTCGAGACTCGGGTCGAGGATGACCATCACTTCATAGGCACGCACAGCGGTCTCCACCTCCTCTGGACTAGAGCGGCCACGGACTCTCCGTGGCAGGAGGGCGATGCGTTCGCGACACCCGGTTCGGACCGGATGACGCAGGCGAGGCTACCAGCGCCTGGCGGGTCGGGCGGAATCCGCGTCACCCGCTGTCGCCGCCCGGTCCTAGGGCTCGGCGCCGGTCGCTCGGTCGTGCCCGGTCCTAGGCTGGGTGCCATGCGCATCGGAGCCCACGTCGACCAGACCGACCCGCTCGCCGAGGCCGCCGCCCGCAACGCCCCGCTCGTGCAGTTCTTCCTGGGCGACCCCCAGGGCTACCACGGCCCCGAGGTCAGGTACGCCGGCGGCGCCGACGGGCTGCGCGACGACGCGGCCGCGGCCGGCGTCGACCTCTACGTCCACGCGCCCTACATCGTCAACGTCGCCACCACCAACAACCGGATCCGGATCCCCAGCCGCAAGCTGCTGCAGCAGCACGTCGACACCGCGGCGGCGATCGGCGCCCAGGGCCTGATCGTCCACGGCGGTCACGTCAACCGTGACGACGACCCCGAGGTCGGCTTCGACAACTGGCGCAAGGCGATCGACGCCGTCGACCTGAAGCTGCCCGTCCTGATCGAGAACACCGCCGGCGGTGACAACGCGATGACCCGCCACCTCGAGCGGATCGGCCGGATCTGGGACGCGATCTCCGGCTGCGAGCAGGCCGACCGCGTCGGCTTCTGCCTCGACACCTGCCACGCCCACGCCGGGGGGATCGACCTCACCACCGTCGTCGACGACGTCCGGGCGATCACCGGCCGGATCGACCTGGTCCACTGCAACGACAGCCGCGACGAGGCCGACTCCGGCGCCGACCGGCACGCCAACCTCGGCGCCGGCCGGGTCGACCCCGACCTGCTCGCGGCGATCGTCCGCGACGCCGGCGCCCCGGTCGTGCTCGAGACGCCCGGAGGCGCCGACGAGCACGTCGCCGACATCGCCTGGCTGGAGCGAGCACGCCGGCTGACGGCACCCCCGCCGGCCCGGCATGTCCGGGGCACCCTGCGGGTACGAGCCGCCATGCACCTGCCCACCCCCCGCGGCGCGCTCTCCACGAGCGTCGTCGACGCCCTCGGAGGCGCGCGGTCCCAGGCGCCCGATGCGTCACGGGCGAGCAGCGCGGAGGACGCGGCGCTCGCCCTCTGGATGCTCCACGAGCTCAGCTACGCCGGGTTCCCCGAGGTCGACGACCGCCTCGAGTGGGAGCCAGACCTGCTGCGGCTTCGCCACGACCTCGAGGCTCAGCTGGAGGAGCGAGCTCGTCGAGCCCGCTTCCCCGGCGTTCCGGAGGATGCCGCCGACGACGTCGTGGCGCTGTTCTTCGACTACGTCGACGAGTCATGACGGTCCCTCCGTCTCCAGCCACGTGCACACCGACGCCACCGAGCAGCAGGCGATCGAGCTGCTGCGCTGGCGCTCCCTCTACCACCTGAAGGAGACCGACCCCTCGTCCTTCGTCCTGGCCCGACTGCCTCGTCCCGCGCGGGCTTCGCTGGCCGAGCTGCTCTACGACGAGTACGGCGCCGGTCGCCCGGAACGACTCCACTCCCAGCTGTTCGCCGACGCCCTGCGGTCGGTCGGGCTCGATCCTGACGGCGGGTACGTCGACGAGGTACCGGCCGAGGTGCTGGAGATGAACAACGCCGTCTCGATGTTCGGCTTCCAGCGACGGCTCCGCGGTGCCGCGATGGGCCACCTCGCGGCCTTCGAGTGCACCAGCTCGATGCCCGCCCGCCGACTCGTCCAGGGATTCCAGCGGCTCGAGCTGCCGAGCGCCGGTCGTCGACTACTACACCGAGCACGTGATCGCCGACGCCGTGCACGAGCAGCTCGCCGTCCGGCAGATCCTGCTCCCGCTCGTCGAGGCCGAGCCGGAGCAGCTCGCCGGCGTGTTCCTCGGGTGCCTTCACCTGCCTCGACCAGGAGGCCCGCACGGCCCGGACGCTGCTCGAGACGCTGGGGCGTGGACGCGTGAACTCGGTGACGCGGGACGCCGACGTCGTCGTCTGTCCGGGTGGCCCACTGCTCCTGCGGGGTGCTCGGCGGGTGACGGACGTCGACGGCACGGTCCACCCCGTCGACCGGCCGGTGGTCGCGCTGTGCCGGTGCGAGCTGTCCGGCGCACTCCCGTGGTGCGACGCCACCCACAAGCAGCTGCCCGAGGAACGCCGGCCCAGGTGACGCCGACCTGGTCCCGGGCACCCGTCTGACCGCGACGGAGCCCCGGTAGCCTCGCCGGGTGATCTCCGTCCGACCCCTCACGACCGAGGAGCACCTCGCCGTCGTGCGGGGCCGACCCTCCGTCAGCTTCCTCCAGACCCCCGCGTGGGGGCGGGCGAAGCCGGAGTGGCGAGCCGAGTCGCTGGGCTGGGTGCGCGACGGCGAGCTGGTCGGCGCCGCGCTGGTCCTCTACCGGCAGCTGCCCCGGCTCAAGCGGTACCTCGCCTACCTGCCCGAGGGCCCGGCGATCGACTGGGAGAGTGACGACCTCGCCGCCTGGCTCGACCCGATGGTGTCCCACCTCGAGCAGCAGGGCGCGTTCGGCGTCCGGATCGGCCCGCCGGTGGTGACCCGCCGTTGGACCGCCGCCCAGGTGAAGGAGGGGATCGCCGACGACGCCGTACGCCGGCTCGACGACCTCGCACCCGCCGAGCGCAGCGCCACCGGCGCCCGCGTGGTCGCCCAGCTGCACGAGCTCGGCTGGCGCCCGCAGGCCGCCGAGGGCGGCTTCGCCGCCGGCCAGCCCCGCTACAACTTCTGGATCCCGCTGAAGGGCCGCACCGAGGAGGACGTCCTCAAGGGCATGAACCAGCAGTGGCGACGCAACATCAAGAAGGCCGCGAAGGAGGGGGTCGAGGTCACCACCGGCGCCGTCGACGACCCCGCCGACCTCGAGGCGTTCCACGCCCTCTACGCCCACACGGCCGAGCGCGACCACTTCACCCCGCGGCCGCTGTCCTACTTCCGCACCATGGTCGACGCGCTCGCCGCCGAGGACCCCGACCGGGTCCGATTGTGGTTCGGCCGCCACGAGGGCGACCTGGTGGCCGCCACGATCGCGATCCGGGTGGGGACCCACGCCTGGTACTCCTACGGCGCCTCCTCGACGGAGAAGCGCGAGGTGCGCGGCTCCAACGGCGTGCAGTGGGCGATGATCCAGGACGCGATCGCGGCCGGCGCCGAGGTCTACGACCTGCGGGGCATCACCGACACGCTCGACTCCGACGACCCGCACGTGGGGCTGATCCAGTTCAAGGTCGGCACCGGCGGCGAGGCCGTCGAGTACGCCGGCGAGTGGGACCTGCCCGTCAACCGCCCGCTCTACAAGGCGTTCGAGGTCTACCTGGGTCGTCGCTCGACGAGACGGTCGCTGCGCGACCTCCTCCGGACCCGGGGCTGATCGGGTCATGAGCCTCACCCTCACCGTCGACGGCGACCGCTGGCGCCGGCACCTGGTCGAGGTCGCCAGCAGCACGCCCGGGCTGGTCCCGGTCGCCAAGGGCAACGGCTACGGCTTCGGCCTCAGCCGGCTCGCGCGCCGCGCGCAGTGGCTGCGCGACCAGGGCCTCGGCGTCGACACCCTGGCGGTCGGCACCTACGACGAGCTGCCCGACGTGGCGCAGCGCTACGACGGCGACCTGCTCGTGCTCACCCCCTGGCGGCCGTTCGGCCCCGCGACCACGGTCGACCCGACGGTCGCCGACCGGGTGGTCCACACCGTCAGCCGGGTCGAGGACGCCGAGGCGCTGCTGACGTCCGACCCTCGTGCGCGGTTCGTCCTCGAGCTCGTGACGAGCATGCGGCGGCACGGCCTGGCTCGCCGCGACCTCGAGGCCGCGGCGCGGTTCCTCGAGACGCTGGACCGACCCCGGCTGGCCGGGATCGCGATCCACCTCCCGTTGGGCCACGGCTCCCACCTCAGCGAGGTGCAGCGGCTGGTGACCCACGTGGTCGCGGCCGACCTCGGGGCCCGGACGCTGTGGGTCAGCCACCTGACCGACGACGAGCTGGACCGGCTCCGCTCGTCGTACGCCGACTTCGAGGTCCGGCCCCGGATCGGCACCGCCCTGTGGCTCGGTGACCGCGGTGCGCTGCGGGTCACCGCGACCGTGCTCGACGTCCATGAGGTCGCCCGCGGCGACGTCTTCGGCTACCGCGGCCGCAGCGTCCCCAAGCACGGCCACCTCGTCGTCGTCAGCGGCGGCACCGCCCACGGCATCGGGCTGGAGGCACCGACCGGCGACACCCGTCTCCGCGCCCGCGCCGCCACGCTGGCGCGGGGCGGCCTCGACGCGGCCGGGTTCGTCCGCTCCCCCTACAGCATCGACGGCAAGCAGCGGCTCTTCGGCGAACCACCGCACATGCAGGCGTCGATGCTCTTCGTCCCCGACGGCGCTCGGGTGCCGGCGGTCGGCGACGAGGTCGACGTGCGGGTGCGCTACACCGCGACGACGTTCGACCGGGTCGTCGTCGGCTGAGGAGCCGGCGAGCGCACCGGGTCGCGCTCGGGCCGCAGCACGTCGCGCACGACGATCCCGGCGAGGTAGAGCTCGGCCAGCACCCGCACCAGGACGGCGACCCAGTAGAAGCCGGGGTCGCCGCCGCCCGCGGGGTCGAGGTAGCCGGCGAGGTAGAACCACACCATCGCGAAGTAGAAGACCTCGCCGCCCTGCCAGACCAGGTGGTCGCGCCAGCGGGGCCGGGCGAGTGCCGCCAGCGGCAGCAGCCACAGCACGTACTGCGGTGAGTAGACCTTGTTGACGAGCAGGAAACCGACCAGCACCAGCAGCCCGAGCTGGGCGAACCTCGGCGTCTCCGGCGCCCGCAGCCCCAGCACGAGGACGCCGAGGCACCAGGCGCCGAACAGCGCCCACGACCACAGGTTGATGGTCGACGCGGCGAAGCCGACGTCGAGGGCCTGGTCGAGCAGCAGCCACAGCGACCCCAGGTCGGCGCCGCGGTCGGAGTTGAAGGACCAGAAGTGGCCCCACTCCTCCCGACCGGACACGTAGGCCGGGAGGTTCACCAGCCATCCACGCCACCAGCCCGTAGAGGGCGGCCGTCGCCGACGTCCTTGAGCCGGCGCTCCCGGATCCCGATCACGAGCAGCGCCCCGAGCAGGAACAGCGGGTAGAGCTTGGCGGCCGTGCCGAGGCCGATCATCACCCCAGTCAGCACGGGTCGGTCGCGCGACCAGGCCCACAGCGCCCCGGCGACCAGCACCAGCGGCAGCAGGTCCCAGTTGACGAGCCCGCTCAGGAGCAGCGCCGGTGACGCCGCCACGAGCGCCGCGTCCCAGGGCCGTCGGCGGTGCACGCCCGCGAGCAGCCACACCGCGACGAGGGTCAGGGCCGCGAGGCCGACCGCGTTGACCGCGACGTACCGCCGGGCCTCGTGCGCGACCCCCTCGAAGCCGTAGAGCTCGTCGACCGGCGTGGCGTAGCGGGGCGTCAGGTCGGGTGACCCGCTGATCCAGTGGGTGACGTACGACGTCCCCCAGGCCCAGTAGGAGATGAGGACGGGGTACTCCATCACCGGGTAGCGGTCGCGGACCTGCTCGTCGTCGCTGTAGGGCCAGGTGAGCTCCGCGAACCCGCGACCGGTGTAGAGGTAGGGGAGGTCGGAGTAGCACATGTGCGAGTAGCGCTCCTCGCCGTCGCGCCAGGAGTCGGCGTAGCACGAGGACTTCTGCACCAGTCCCAGCGCCAGGCACACCGCGGCGAGCGCGAGCAGCACGCGGACCGGCGTCCACCACGGGTGCCCGCTCGCCCGGGGGCCGACGGGCCCCCCGACCCCTTCACTCAACGCGGCGACGACCGGGTCGTCGCGCGTGGGATGCGCGTGCCCACCCGCGGGCGGGGTCACCGCACGGTCACCAGTAGTACCGCTCGCGGGTGGCCGGGGCGGCGACCGCGGCGCGGGCCTCGCCGTCGCCGGCGGGGTCACCCGTGGGCTCCTCGCACTCCGGGTCGAGTGGCGTGCACCCGGGAGTGGTCGGCGTCTCCGACGGGGTCTCAGACGGCGTCTCAGACGGCGTCTCGGAGGGCGTCTCGGAGGGCGTCTCCGACGGTGTCTCGGAGGGGGTCTGCGTCGGCGACTGCGTGGACGGAGGCGGCGTGTACGGCGCGTGGCCCTCGTCCGGCGCGTCACCGTCGACGTTGGCCGGCTCCGGGAACTCCTCCACGGGCAGGCCCACCATCGCCCGCTGCATGACGGCGGTCCAGGTCTCGGCGGGATAGGCGCCGCCGAAGTACGACGGCAGCCAGCCCAACAGCTGCTCGTTCCCCTTGCCCCGGACGTACATCACCGCGGTGCTCAGCTGCCGGGTGTACCCGACGAACCAGGCCGAGGAGACCTCGCCGGCCCCGTTGGTCGCGGTGCCGGTCTTGCCGGCGGACGGCCAGTCGAGGTCGAGCGCGGCGGTGCCCGAGCCCTCCTCGACGTTCTCCTGGAGGAGGTAGCTGACGTCGGAGTTGATGTCCTCCTCGACGGCCCGCGAGCTGCTCACCTTGTGCTGGTAGTCGGTCTCGCCGTTGGCCAGCACGACCTTCTCGACGATGTAGGGCTCTGCGGCCTTCCCGTCGTTCGCCAGCGTCGCGTAGGCGTTGGCCATGTTGATCGGGCTGACGGTGGCGTTGCCCAGCGCGACGCCGGTGATCGGCTCGAGGCCGGGCGAGGTGTTGGGGAAGCCGGGGCCACCCTTCTTGCCGACCTTCGCCGGAGGCACGCCCAGCCGGTTCGCGGCGTCGACGATCTTGTCGGGGCCGTCGTCCATCGACAGCGTCATGTCGATGAAGGCGGTGTTGGCCGACTTCTCGGTCGCCAGCTCCATCGAGATGGCCGAGCCGTAGTCCGCGTCGCCCTGGTTCTCGATCTCGGTCCCGTCGGGCAGCTCGATCGGGGAGTTGCCCTCGAAGGTGTCCTCGATGGAGTACCCGTCCTCGATCGCCGCGACCAGGGCCGCGGCCTTCATGGTCGAGCCGGCCTGGCCCCCTGCGACCGCCCAGTTGAGCTGGGACTCGAGGAAGTCCTGGCCCCCGAAGATGCCGCGCACGGCGCCGGTGCCGGGCTGGACGGTGGCGACGCCGATGTGGAGCTGCTTGTCGCTGAAACCCTCGGGCCGCGCCTCCACGACGCCCTGCACGGCGGCGTCCATCGCCTTCTTCGTGAACGTGGTGGTGACCCGCAGCCCACCGCCCTCGATCTCCTCCTCGCTGTAGCCCAGCCGGAGCAGCTCCTTGCGCACCATCGTCAGGACGTGGCCGCGCTGGCCGCCGTACTGGCTCTCCTGCGCGATCTCGGGGAACGGGGGAAGCCTGCGGGCGGCCCGGTCGGCTTCCTCGGCGGACAGCATGCCCTCGTCGGCCATGGCTTCCAGGACGTAGGCGTACCGCTCCTTGAGGTCGCGCTTGGCCCGCTTGCCCTGGGCGGGGTCGAGGTCGTTCGGGTCGTTGACGACGCTCGCCAGCACCGCCGACTGCTTGAGGTCGAGCTCGGCCGCCTCCACCCCGAAGTAGGACCGCGCGGCCGCCTGCACGCCGTAGGCGCCGCGGCCGAAGTAGATGGTGTTGAGGTAGCCCTCCAGGATCTGTTCCTTGGAGACGTCGCGCTGGAGCTTCAGGGAGATGAAGGCCTCCTTGATCTTGCGCGTGAGGGACTGCTCCTGCGTGAGGTAGAGGATCTTCACGTACTGCTGCGTGATCGTCGACGCGCCCTGCGTGGTGCCGCCCTTGGCGTTGTTGAACGCCGCCCGGACGATGCCCTTCGGGTCGATGCCGCGGTCGGTCCAGAACGTCGGGTTCTCGCCGGCCACCACGGCGTCCTTGACGGTCTCGGGCATCTCGTCGAGCGTGATGGACTCCCGGTTCTGGGTGGCGAACTGCCCGAGCTCGTCCTTGCCGTCCGCGTAGTAGACGAACGTCGTCTGGGTCTCGAAGTCCTTGTTCGGGTCGGGCACGTCGATCGTCTGGTAGAGGAAGACGAAGCCCGCGACCGCCACGAGCGTGCCGACGAGGCCGAGGATCAGCAGCCACTTGCCCACCCGGCGCCACCGGCTCCTGGGGGACTTGGCGGGGGACTTGCCGGTCGACTTACCGGTGGACCTGCCGGATCGGGTCGGCTTCTTGGTCACAGCAGGGCCGGAGGCCCGGCGCTTTCCACTCACGTGCTCAGAGACTTTCGGTCGGCGGGAAGAGTTCGACGCTGGTTCAGCGTACGCAACCGCGCGCGAGGGGCCGAACTGCCGCGACGGGCCCCGGATTCGGCATCGTCTGGATATATCGGTACGATAGGTCGCATGGCACGACGTGGAGAGACCATCGAGCTGGCAGTCCTGGGACTGCTGCACGAGGGTCCCATGCACGGGTACGAGCTGCGCAAGCGGCTCAACCTGATGCTCGGCTGGGGGCGCGTGCTGTCGTACGGCTCCCTCTACCCCGCGCTGAAGAAGATGCTGCGCGCCGAGCTCATCGAGGAGCTCGCGCCGAAGTCCGTGAGCCGCCGGCCGCGGATCGTCTACCAGCTGACCGAGGCCGGAGACGTCGAGTTCCAGCGACTGATGTCGGAGGTCGGCCCCACCGCGTGGGACGACGACACCTTCGACATCCGCTTCGCGTTCTTCGGCCGGACCGACATGGAGATCCGGCTGCGCGTGCTCGAGGGGCGCCGCAGCCGGCTGCAGGAGCGGCTCGAGCGGGTGCAGAAGGAGCTGGCGATGACCCAGCAGGAGGTCGACCGGTACGCCGCGGAGCTGCAACGCCACGGCGTCGAGTCGGTCGAGCGCGAGGTGCGCTGGCTCTCCGAGCTCATCAACGCAGAACGGACCGGTGACCAGAAGTCCACCGGAACCACCAATCACCGGTCAGTCGCAGGCCTGACCACAACAGATGACCGAGAAGGACCAGGAAGGAATCGCTCGCATGGGTGCGGTACGAGTAGCAATCGTGGGCGTGGGCAACTGCGCCACGTCGCTGATCCAGGGCGTGGAGTACTACCAGGACGCCGATCCGTCCGGGACCGTTCCCGGGCTGATGCACGTCGCCTTCGGTGAGTACCACGTCTCCGACGTGCAGTTCGTCGCAGCGTTCGACGTCGACGACACGAAGGTCGGCAAGGACCTGTCCGAGGCGATCAACGCCTCCCAGAACAACACCATCAAGATCGCGGACGTCCCCACGCTCGGCGTGGAGGTGCAGCGCGGTCCGACGCTCGACGGCCTCGGCAAGTACTACCGGGAGACCATCGAGGAGTCGGGCGCCGATCCGGTCGATGTGGTGCAGGTCCTCAAGGACACCGAGGCCGACGTCCTCGTGTCCTACCTTCCGGTGGGCTCCGAGCAGGCCGACAAGTTCTACGCCCAGTGCGCCATCGACGCGGGCGTCGCCTTCGTCAACGCGCTGCCGGTCTTCATCGCGTCCGACCCCGAGTGGGCCAAGAAGTTCGAGGACGCCGGCGTCCCGATCGTCGGCGACGACATCAAGAGCCAGGTCGGCGCGACCATCACCCACCGGGTGATGGCCAAGCTGTTCGAGGACCGCGGCGTGGTGCTCGACCGCGACCTACCAGCTCAACGTCGGTGGCAACATGGACTTCAAGAACATGCTCGAGCGCGAGCGCCTGGAGTCCAAGAAGGTGTCCAAGACCCAGGCCGTGACGTCGAACCTCCAGGGCGAGCTCAAGGACAAGACGCACGACCGCAACGTGCACATCGGGCCGTCCGACTACGTCGCCTGGCTGGACGACCGGAAGTGGGCGTACGTGCGGCTCGAGGGACGCGCCTTCGGTGACGCTCCCCTGAACCTCGAGTACAAGCTCGAGGTCTGGGACTCGCCGAACTCCGCGGGCATCATCATCGACGCCATCCGCGCCGCGAAGATCGCGAAGGACCGGGGCCTCGGCGGCCCGATCATCTCCGCGTCGTCGTACCTGATGAAGAGCCCGCCGGTGCAGCTGCCCGACGACGAGGGCCGCCGCCGGGTCGAGGCGTTCATCCGGGGCGAGGAGTAACCGCCTGAGCACCGGACGGGACCTGGTCGCGGACCGGGTCCCGTCCGTGCGTGCGCCTCAGGGACGGCAGGCGTCGGACCCGGAGTCCCGGACGGCGCCCCCGGTGTCCACGAACGCCCAGTCGTAGCCGGTCTCCTTCAGCTGCATGGTGAGGACCCCCTTGCTCACGACCTGTGCCTGGCTGCCCACATCGTGTCGGGAGAAGCTGTGGAGGCTGGCCCCACCCGTGCCGGCCACGAACTGGCGGACGCCGTTGGCGACGGGCCGGCCGTCCGCGTCCAAGGGCGCGAAGCGCTCGTACCCGCGGTCGTGCGCGCTCAGCACCACGTCCGCCCCCAGGCCGTAGGCGGTCCTGAACCAGGGGTCCACGAACGGGAAGGGGCTGTTGTCGCCGCTGCTGTAGCGGGGGTGGTGCCACACCACCATCTCGCAGCGGTGCGTGGTGTCCGCCGTCAGGACGTTGCGCAGCGCGTCATTCTGCTGCGAGACCTCGGCGGCGGTGGCCACCCCCGACCCCTGGTCGCCGGCGGAGTTGAGATGTACCAGCAACCAGTCCCCGACGACGGTGGAGTAGGAACCCGCGGTGCCCGGGATGTCGGTCCCGAAGGCCGAGTCGGGCCCGAAGTAGGCCTGGGCACCGTCGCACCCCTGCTTGGTCGCCCCGGTGCTCCGCGGGTAGTCAACACAGTCGTGGTTGCCGTAGCCCGGCAACGTGATGTCCTTGATCGACGGCCGTCCCCAGCGCGTCTGCGGCGAGGTCCCCCCGCCGTACTTCTGCTGGAACTCCGAGAGCAAGCCGTTGTTGTAGGCGTGGTCACCGAGGGTCACCACGACGTCCGGGTCCAGCTTCGTCACCCGCGTCGCCGTCGCGCCGCAGTTGCCGCACAGGTCTCCAGCCGCAGCGATGCTGACCCCCTCGTCAGGAGGTGCGGGAACCCCGGCGCTGCCGATCGTGAGGTAGGCGTTGTCGAGGTAGCCGTTGAACTGGTCGGTGTTCTTGGCCAGCGCACCGGTCGCGAGCAGCCTGCCACCGACGGAGAGCGGGGTGCTGGTGGGGTACGACAGGCTGCCGGTCGCTCCCCGGCCGGACGTGGAGACGGTGGGCGTCGAGCCGTCGAGGGGATAGGCGGTCACCGAGACTCCGACCGTGTCACCGTCGCGGGTGCAGCGGGCGCGGTACCACTGGTCCGCGGCGATGCTCACCGACGAGGTGACGAGCTTCGTGCCGAGCGAACCCCTGATGCGACACCGGACGCGGCCGTCCTTGACCTCGAGCCGCAGCTGGGTGGGGCTGGTGCTGAGCCCGCGCTCCAGCAGCGTGTTGCCGACGTCGATCCCGGAGCCGGCCTGCGACACCTGGTCGAGCCGGAAGTCCGCGCCGAACTCGAACGCGTCCAGACCCGGGGCCAGCGCGTCGGTCGCCCCCGCGTTGCGCACGCGGACGACGGCCCGCGCCGCGGGGGCGGTCGCGTCGTGGTCAGGCAGGTCGATGCTCCGCGCCGACCCCTGCACCGAGTGACGGATGACCCCGCCGTCCAGCGAGACCACCTCCGTCGTGAGAGCCGCGGACCCGCTGTTGACGACGGTGGAGACCACCTCTCCGTCAGCCGCGTCCGTGTCGAACGTGAGCCGCAGGGGAGTCTGGACCGCGGCATCGGCCGGGGACGTCGCGCCCACCAGCCCCGCCAGGGCGAGCACTCCCGCGAGTGACGCCGCGCCTACCTTGACCATCGTTCCCCCCGACCTGTGTGCGTCACGTCAGGCTAACTTTCCTAGCCCCGCTCGGCATCCACGGGACATCCACGACTCCGGGACAGAACGTCGGGCGTAGGAGCGGGCGCGGTGGCCGTCAGGACCGGGCCTCCCACCAGGCGAGCAGCCGCCGGGTGGCCTCCTCCTCGCCGAGCGGGCCCTCGTCGAGCCGCTGCTCCAGGAGGAAGGAGTACGCCGCGCCGACGTCGCGCCCGGGCCGGATGCCGAGGATCGACATGATCGCGTTGCCGTCGAGGTCGGGCCGCATGGCGGCCAGCTCCTCCTCCTCCGACAGCCGGGCGATCCGCGCCTCCAGGTCGTCGTAGGTGCGCGCGGAGCCGGTCGGCCTTGCGCCGGTTGCGGGTCGTGCAGTCGGCCCGGGTCAGGATGTGCAGCCGCTCCAGCCCGTCGCCGGCGTCGCGGACGTAGCGGCGGACCGCCGCATCGGTCCAGTCTCCGTCGCCGTACCCGTGGAACCGCAGGTGCAGCTCCACCAGGTGGGCGATCGCCTCGACGTCGTGGGCCGAGAACCGCAGCGCCTGCAGCCGCTTGCGGGCGAGCTTCGCCCCGACCACGTCGTGGTGGTGGAACGTCACCGTGCCGTCGTCGAGGAACCGGCGGGTGCGCGGCTTGCCGATGTCGTGGAGCAGGGCCGCGAACCGCACGACCGGGTCGGGCCCGCCACCGAGCCGGTCCTCCTGGGCGATCGCCTGCTCGAGCACGATCAGGGAGTGCTCGTAGACGTCCTTGTGGCGGTGGTGCTCGTCGCGCTCCAGTGCCAGCGCCGGCAGCTCGGGCAGCACCTGCTCGGCGAGGCCGGTGTCGACCATCAGCGTGAGGCCCCGCCGCGGGTGCGGAGCGCACACCAGCTTCACCAGCTCGTCGCGGACCCGCTCGGCGGAGATGATCCCGATCCGCTCGGCCATGCGCGGTCATCGCCGCCACGACCTCCGGTGCCACGTCGAAGCCGAGCTGCGCGGAGAACCGGGCCGCACGCATCATCCGCAGCGGGTCGTCCGAGAAGCTGTCCTCGGGGCGGGCAGGCGTCCGCAGCCGGCGGTGCGCGAGGTCGACGATCCCTGCCGAACGGGTCGGCGAACGCCCGGTCGGGGATCGAGATCGCCATCGCGTTGACGGTGAAGTCGCGGCGGAGCAGGTCGCCCTCGAGGCTGTCGCCGTAGGACACCTCGGGCTTGCGCGACGCGGGGTCGTAGGACTCCGAGCGGTACGTCGTGATCTCGAGGTGCCACTCCCCGCGGCGGACCCCGATGGTGCCGTAGGCGCGGCCGATGTCCCAGACGGCGTCTGCCCAGCCGGCCACCAGCCGCTCGGTCTCCTCGGGCCGCGCGGACGTCGTGAAGTCGAGGTCGGACACGGCTCGGCCGAGCAGCACGTCGCGGACCGGTCCCCCGACCAGGTGGAGCTCGTGACCCGCCGCCCGGAACCGTTCGCCGAGCGGCGCGAGGACGTCGTCGATCCGGTCGAGCTCGCGACCCACGGCCCGTTGGGCGTCGCGCGCGTTCCACGGGGCGTTGGCGGGCTCGGACACGCCCAGAGACTCTAGGGCACGGCGCCTCCCGTCCCGCCCGGCCGGGCCGCCCCGCCCGGCTAGAGTCGGCGCGTGCCTCGCCGCCCCTCGCTGTTGCCTGCCCTCGTGGCGGTCGGGGCGACCCTCGCGGGGACCCTGCTGGGAACCCCGGCGACCGCCCGGAGCGGCGCCGCGGCAGCAGCGGCGCCCGAACCGCTGCAGGTCGAGATCGACTCGCTGTCCCCGTCGTACGTCCCGGACCGGGGCGCGATCACCCTCACCGGCTCCGTCACCAACGTGAGCACCGAACGCTGGCGGTCGATCCGGGTCTACGCGTTCATGGCCGACACGCCGATGCGCTCGACGGCCGAGCTCGAGGCGGCGGCGGCCACGCCGGTCGAGGCTGTCGTCGGCGACCGGATCCTGCTGCCCGGCACGTTCGACCAGGTCGGCCGGCTCGCGCCCGGCGAGAGTGCCGACTACTCCATCACCCTCCGCCGCGGCCAGCTGCCCGCCCAGGAGGCGGGCGTGTACTGGTTCGGGGCGCACGCCCTCGGCACCGACACCGCCGACGTGCCGGACACGTTCGCCGACGGCCGCGCCCGGACGTTCCTGTCGCTGGTGCCGCCGAGCACCCGCGGCTCGCTCCGGTCCTCGATCGTGATCCCAGTGCGCCGCGCGATCCGGCACGCTCCCGACGGCCGGCTGCGGGCCGAGGAGCGGTGGGCCTCCGACCTCGACGTCGACGGTCGGCTGCGCTCGCTCGTCGAGCTCGGCGCGGCCGCCGGCGCCACCCCGGTCACCTGGCTGGTCGACCCGGCGGTCCCCGACGCGGTCGCCCGGCTGGTCGCGGGCAACCTCCCGCGCACGCTCGCCGACACCGTCCCGCCCCCGGACGAGGAGAGCGAGTCCCCTGAGCCCGACCCGGAGTCACCGACCGGATCCGGTGCGACGCCGAGCCGACCGAGCCGGCGGAGCCCGACCCGGACGCGCCGACCAACGCCGCCACCGAGCCGGGCCGCGCCTGGCTCGAGCGGTTCGCGACCGCTCTCGCCCAGGACGAGGTGCTCGCGCTGCCGTACGGCGATCCGGACGTCGCCTCCGAGGCCGCCAACGCCCCCGACTTCTACGACGAGGCGCTCGACCGGCTCGGGACCGAGCTGCAGCGGCTCTCGGTCGACACCAGCCCGGCGGTCGCCCCGCCCGAGGGCTACTTCCCACCCGAGGGGCTCTACGTCCTCGGCGGCGACGAGACCGTGATCATGAGCGACGCCGCGCTGGCGCTGGACGACCCGGTGACCGGCGCCCGGATCGACGGCCGCCGGGTGCTGTTCTCGTCGAGCGCGGTCGCGCAGGGCGGGCCCGGACCGGGCAACCCGCTCTCGGAGATCGCGCTGCGGCAGCGGATCCTGGCCGAGGCCGCGGTCCGGCTGCTCTTCCACGACCGGACCCCGCTCCTCGTCGTGCTCCCGGAGACCTGGCAGCCCGACAGCCCGACCAGCTTCTGGTCGGGACTCGACGCCGACTGGCTGGAGCTCACCGACACCGACGACCTCGGCCGGGCCCGGCCGGTGTCCGCCGGGGCGGTCGCCTACCCCGTCGAGCAGGAGCTCACCGAGCTCGACGCCGAGAACTTCCAGGCCGCGACGCAGCTGATCGAGGCCGGCCGCCGGCTCGACACGGTGCTCCCCCGCAACGACCGGCTGGCCGCGCAGGTGCTCGACGAGGCGCTGACCTCGCTCTCCTACACCGAGCGCGACCGGGCGCTCGCGTCGCGTCGCGACACGGTCGGTGCGGTCGCGTGGATCGAGAAGCGGCTGTCGGGCGTGCGGGTCCGCGCACCTCGGGGCGTCACGCTGTCGAGCTCGTCGGGGACCCTCGGCACCGTCGTCGTCAACCGGCTGCACCACCCCGTGACGGTGCGGCTGACCACCGAGAGCCTCGGTGACGTCACGGTCGACCCGTCACCGGTCCTCGAGCTCGCGCCGCGCAGCCGGCAGACGGTGACCCTCTCGGCGGACGCCACCAGCACCGGCGTCCACTACGTGCGGGTGCAGGTGACCGACGAGGAGGGCCACCCGCTCGGCGCCTCGCAGCGGGTCGCGATCCGCTCCGCCGACGTCAGCCAGGTGATCTGGCTGATCCTCGGCCTCGGCGTCGGGCTGCTGTTCGTGGCGATCGCGATCCGGGTCGTCCGCCGGGTCCGGAGCGAGCGGGCATGAGCGACCGCCCGGGGATCCTCGGCTCGAGCGCCGTGATGGCCGCCGGCACGACGGTCTCCCGGCTCAGCGGCTTCGTCCGCTCCGCACTGCTGGTGGCCGCGCTCGGCGGCGGGCTGCACGCCGAGCTGTTCAACGTCGCCAACACCGTGCCGAACATGCTCTACATCCTGCTGGCCGGCGGCATCTTCAACGCCGTGCTCGTGCCCCAGCTGGTCAGGGCGATGAAGAACGACGCCGACGGCGGCGAGGCCTACACCAACCGGGTCGTGACCGCGGCCGCCCTCTTCCTCGGCGTGGTCACGGTGGGGCTCGTGGTGGCGGCGCCGTGGGTGATGCAGCTCTTCCTGGGCGCGCCGTACGACGACCCGGCGCTGGCCGAGCAGCGGGCGTCGGCGGTCGACTTCGCCCGCTGGTGCCTGCCGCAGGTGTTCTTCTACGGGATGTTCGTGCTGGCCGGGCAGATCCTCAACGCGCGCGGCCGGTTCGGGCCGATGATGTGGGCCCCGATCGCCAACAACCTGATCGCGGTCGGGGTGCTCGCGACGTACCTGGTCGGCTTCGGGCCCGCGACCCGCGACGAGCAGACCGGCGCCTACTCCACCGGCCAGGAGACACTGCTCGGCCTCGGCTCCACCCTCGGCATCGTGGCGCAGCTGCTGGTCCTGCTGCCCTACCTGCGACGGGCCGGCTTCACGTTCCGGCCACGCTTCGACTTCAGGGGCACCGGTCTCGGGCACACGCTGCGGCTCGGGATCTGGACCGTCGCGTTCGTCATCGTCAACCAGATCGCCTACACGGTGGTCGTCAACCTCGCCTCGAGCGGCCCCGCCGAGGCGGTCGGTCGCGCCGGCGAGCAGGACGCGACCGGCTACACCGTCTACTCGTTCGCGTTCCTCATCGTGATGGTGCCCCACGCGATCATCACGGTCTCGCTGGCCACCGCGGTGCTGCCCCGGCTGTCCTCGCTGGCCGCCGACGACGACCGCGCCTCGATGGCCGACACCCTGATGGTCGCGCTGCGCAGCGCGCTGTCGGTCGTGGTCCCGTTCGCGCTGCTGCTGCCGCTCGTGGCGCGCGACGCCGCCCACGTGATCTGGGGGTACGGCGCCGGCCGCGACACCTACGCCAACTTCGCACCGACGCTGGCGCTGTTCGGCATCGGCCTGGTGTTCTTCACCGTCCACTACCTGATGCTGCGCGGGTTCTACGCCCTCGAGCAGACCCGGACCGTGTTCTGGATCCAGTGCGTCATCGCCGTCACCAACGTCGTCGCAGCACTGCTGCTGGTCCGCGAGGCCACCGCCGCGGAGACCTCCCCGGCGTTGGTGCTGGCCTACGCCGCGTCGTACGTCGTCGGTGCCGGCGTCTCCTCCGCCGTGCTCGCCCGGACCCTCGGCGGGTTGGGGTTCCGTCGGCTCGGCCGCTTCACCGTCCGGCTCGTGCTCGCGGCCCTGCTGTCCACGGCCGCGGCCTACGGCGTCACCCGTGTGCTCGCCGGGCTCGGCGAGGACCCGTCCCTGGGCATCGCGCTGCTCCGCGGCGTCGCGGTCGCCACCGCCGACGTCGCCGTCTTCCTGCTGCTCGCGCGGCTGTTCCGGCTCGAGGAGGTCACCGAGGTGCTGGACACGGTGGCTCGGCGACTCCCCTCCCGAACCCGGGGCTGAGGCGACCTACGATGACGTCTACCAGCAAGTCGTAGAGGGAGATCCGTGCCGCAGTCCGCCAGACCGGGCGACGTCCTCGCCGACCGGTACCTCCTGGTCGATCTGCTCAGCGAGAGCGGGGACGGCCGGTTCTGGCGCGCGCACGACCGGGTCCTCGACCGGCACGTCGCGCTGCACTGCATCGCCGAGGCCGACCCGCGGGCCGAGCGGCTGACCGAGGCCGCGCGGCTGTCCGCCACCGTTCTCGAGCCCCGGATCCTGCGGGTGCTCGACGCCGACCGGCGCGACGGCATCGTCTACGTCGTCAACGAGTGGGGCTCCGGCACCTCGCTCGACATCCTGGTCGGCGGCGAGGGTCCGCTGTCCCCCCGTCGGGCGGCCTGGATCGTCTCCGAGGTCGCCGCGTCGATGACGGTCGCGCACGAGCGCCGGATCCCGCACGGCCGGCTCGCGCCGGAGAACGTCCTGATCGACCAGTCGGGCTCGGTGCGGATCATCGGCTTCTGCGTCGACGCCGCCCTCCACGGTCGGCCGGTCGGCGAGCTGTCCGAGGACGTCACCGACCTCGGTGGTCTGCTCTACTTCCTCCTGACCGGCAAGTGGGCCGGCCACGCGTCCTCGACGGTGCCCGCCGCGCTCCGTGACCACGACCGCTGGCTGCGGCCGCGCCAGGTGCGGGCCGGGATCCCGCGCGTGCTCGACACACTCTGTGACCACGTGCTCAACCCCTACTCCGCCGAGCCGGCGGGTCGTGCGGTCGACTTCCACACCGCCCGCGGCCTGGCCGACGCGCTGCGGGAGTACGTCGGCGACCCCACCGGCCTGATCGAGCCCGCCGCCGTCAACGGCGTGCGGGGGGCCGGGGTGCTGGCGGTGCCGGAGCGGCGGGCGGCGCCCCCCGAGGCGCCGGAGGCCGAGCCGCGCGACGACCCGGACGCCACCGTCGTCGTACCGCCGCTCAGCGCGGAGCTGCCGCCGGTGGTCCCTCCGGACACCGCCGCCGACCCGGCAGCCGAGCCGGAGCTGCCGGCCGAGCAGGGCCCGCTGAGCGCCACCACCCCGCCGGAGCCGGCACCGTTCGGCGCGACCGCGCCGCCCGCCGACATCCCCACCCAGGCCGGGCTGCCGATCTTCGACGACGAGACCGACGACGTCACCTGGCTCGAGAAGCGGCAGCCGCCGCCCCCGCCGCCGGCGTTCGAGGATCCGCCCGAGCGTCCGCTGTTCGCGCCCGACCCGAGCGACGGCGGCCCGGTCCGCCAGGCGCGGCCCGGTGCCGGCCCTTCGCAGACCGGTGAGTACTGGCCCTGGGACAAGACCGGTCCCAACACCGGTAGCGGGATCATCCCGGTCACCGACGACGACCCCGACGACTCCGACGACGAGGTGCCCGGTCGGTCGTGGCTACGCCTCGCCGGACTGGTCGCCGCCGCGCTGCTGCTCCTGCTCGCTCTCGTGGTGGCCTACAACGTCGGCCGCGGAAAGACCCCGCTCGGCGCGGAGCCGGACGACCCGACGATCGCGCCGACCTCGCAGCCCGGCGACGAGGTGGCGGCGGTCACCGGTACCACCGCCTCGGACCTGGACCCGCAGGGCGATCCTCCCGAGGAGTACCCCGACCTGGCCCCGCTCGCGGTGGACGGCGACCCCGCGACGGTGTGGCGCACCGAGACCTACTTCGACCAGTTCGGGCCGGGCGGCCTGAAGACCGGCGTCGGGCTCTACGTCGACCTCGGGGAGGACCGCGAGGTCTCCCAGGTCGACCTGACGCTGGTGGGCGCCCCGACCGAGGTCACCTACTACCTCACCGACACCGAGCCCACCGCGGTCGCCGGCCTCACGCCGCTCGAGCAGGTGACGGCCGACCGGACCTCGTCCACCACCACGTTCGACGAGCCCGCCACCGGCCGCTACCTGGTCGTGTGGCTCACGGCACTGCCGGAGGTGAACGGCGGGTTCCGCGGCGAGATCGCCGAGGTCGTGGTCAGCGAATGAGCTCCGGGGCCGACGAGCGGACCGACGTCGAGCTGCTCGCCGCACACGTGCAGGGGGACGCGGCCGCGTTCGGAGTCCTGTTCGCACGGCACCGTGACCGGCTCTGGGCGGTGGCGGTGCGCACGATGGGCAACCCCGACGACGCCGCTGACGGGCTCCAGGACGGCCTGATCGCGGCGTACCGCCGGGCGGGCTCGTTCCGCGGCGACGCCGCCGTGACGACGTGGCTGCACCGGGTGGTCGTCAACGCCTGCCTCGACCGGCTGCGGGCCGCGAAGGTACGCCGCGCGGACCCCCTTCCGGACGACCTCGACGAGTGGCGCGACCGTGGGTCGCTGGCCACCAGCGGGCCGGTCGACCCGGCCGACGAGGCGCTGGCCGCCGAGCGCCGGCGGCAGGTGGTCGGGGCGCTCGCCCGGCTGCCGGCCGAGCAGCGGGCGGCGCTGGTGCTGGTCGACATGGAGGGCTACTCGGTCGCCGAGGCGGCCGAGCTGCTCGACTGCGCCCCGGGCACCGTGAAGTCCCGCTGCTCGCGAGGCCGGTCCAGGCTGGCCGCGCTGCTGGGGATGCTCGCCCCCGAGCGTGACCCGGGCCACGCGGCACCGGGGAACCCCGGGCCCGCACCAGCCGTCCCATCCTCGGAACCGCGCGGGCCGCCCGCGCCCGAGTGAGACATGTGTGGACAGCGTGACCAGAGCGACCCGAGAGGAGGTGTGCCGCCCATGAGTGACCACGACGAGCCTGACCAGACCCTCACCCCCGAGCAGGACGCGCGGGTGCGCCGGCTGCTGGCCGACGCGCGGCACACCGACCCCATGCCGGGCGACGTGGTCGCGCGCCTCGACCGGGTGCTGGCCGGCCTCGCCGACGAGCCGGCCCGCGCGGCGACGGTCGTGCGGCTCGCCGACCGTCGACGGAGGGCGACCCGGCTGCTGGTCGCAGCGGCCGCGGTGGTCGCGGTCGGCTTCGGCGGCAGCCAGCTGCTCGACGGGTTCGGCGGGTCCGGCGCCGGAGACCACGCCTCACCGGCCGCCGAGGCGCAGGACGAGGACACCACCTCGGGCCTCGACCCCGAGTCGGGCGACGCCGAGCCGGGCGACGCGGAGTCGGAGCCGCAGGCGGGTTCCGGCCGAGCGGGCCCGGCTGGCGAAGGTGCGGGTCCGGGCCTTCGCCGACGACGCGGCCGCGCTGCGTGACGCACGCGGCCCCTACGCCTACGCCGGCCAGGACGGGCCAGCGGTCGACGAGGAGCTCGCCGACACGGTCTGCCCCACCGGCGCCTGGGGCACGGGCCGCTACGTCGCCGTCCGGTACGCCGGTGACCCGGGCTGGATCGTCTTCCGGCGGCCGCAGGGCGACACCCAGGTGGCGGACCTCTTCCTGTGCGGCAGCGAGCTCGCCCGGCGGTCGCTCACCCTGCCCTACCCGTGAGCCACCCGACAGCCCCGCGGGGAATGCGGCTCGCCTACGATCGGTTCTGATCTGCGTACCCCACGAAGGAGCAGCATGACCGACCCCCGCCACGTCATCGTCATCGGTTCAGGGCCCGCCGGCTACACCGCGGCCCTCTACACCGCCCGGGCGTCGCTGCACCCGCTGGTCCTCGAGGGGTCGGTCACCGCCGGCGGTGCGCTGATGAACACCACCGAGGTCGAGAACTTCCCCGGCTTCCGGGACGGCATCATGGGCCCCGCCCTGATGGACGAGATGCGGGCCCAGGCCGAGCGCTTCGGCGCCGAGCTCGTCGCCGACGACGCCGTCGAGGTCGACCTGACCGGCGACCTGAAGATCGTGAGGACCGCCACCGAGACCTACACCGCGCGCTCGGTGATCCTGGCGACCGGCTCCGGTTACCGGAAGCTCGGGCTGCCCCGCGAGGAGGAGCTCTCGGGCCGCGGCGTCTCGTGGTGCGCAACGTGCGACGGGTTCTTCTTCCGCGACCAGGCGATCGCCGTGGTCGGCGGCGGCGACTCGGCCATCGAGGAAGCGACGTTCCTCACCCGGTTCGGCCAGAAGGTCTACCTGGTCCACCGCCGCGACGAGCTGCGGGCATCGAAGATCATGCAGGAGCGGGCGTTCGCCGATCCCAAGCTGGAGATCCTCTGGAACTCCGAGATCGCCGAGATCAACGGCGACGAGCGGCTGGAGTCGGTCACGCTGCGCGACACGGTCACCGGCGACACCCGGCCACTGGCCGTGACCGGGCTGTTCATCGCGATCGGCCACGACCCGCGCTCGGAGCTGCTCGGCGGGCAGGTCGACCTCGACGACGACGGCTACGTGCTGGTCCGCCACCCCTCGACCCACACCAACCTGCCCGGCGTGTTCGCCTCCGGCGACCTCGTCGACCACCACTACCGGCAGGCGATCACCGCCGCCGGCACCGGCTGCGCCGCGGCGCTCGACGCCGAGCGCTACCTGGCCGCGCTCGACCACCACGCCTCGACGGCCGGCTCGGCCGACGCCACCGCGGCCGCGCTCACCGAGACCGTGCAGGTCGCCGGCGCCTGAGCCGGACCGGCGGCCATCCACGCTGCGTGACGGGAACATCCGTCGGTGCCGTGCTGTTGAATCCCAGTAGACGTTTCGTCCACCCGTACCAACCTGAGAGGTGCCTCGCATGGGCAACATTTCCGCTGTGACCGACGCCGACTTCGAGACCGAGGTCCTCAAGGCCGACAAGCCGGTGCTCGTCGACTTCTGGGCCGAGTGGTGCGGGCCGTGCCGCCAGGTGCAGCCGATCCTCGAAGAGATCGCCGCCGAGCACGGCGACCAGGTCACGATCCTGAAGATGAACGTCGACGAGAACCCCGTCACCCCGTCCAGCTACCGGGTGACCGGCATCCCGACCTTGAACCTCTACCAGGGCGGCGAGGTCGTGAAGAGCATCGTGGGCGCCCGGCCGAAGGCCGCGCTGCTCAACGAGCTGTCCGACTACCTCGCCTGAGGCGAGTCCGAGACCCCGCCTGAGGCACGGCCCGACACCCGGCCCGACCGCGGCGCGACTTCCGGGGCGCGTCGCGGCTTCGGCGCCGGGCGCACCGCGCCCCGCAGCCGCTCCAGCGCCGCCTCGACCTCGCTCTTCCAGCTCACGGCGGCCCGCAGGTCCATCCGCATCCGCGGCGTGGCCGCGTGGTCGCGCTGCGTGCGGAAGCCGACCCGACTCAGGAAGTCGGCCGGCACGCTGCACGACCTCGGCCGGAGCCGTCGGTCACCGAACGCCTCCACGGCCCGCAGGTCGCGCTCCACGAGGTCGCGGGCCATCGCTCGCACCAGCATCCGGCCGACCCCGCCGCCCCGGGCCGCCGGGTCGACGTACGCCGTCGTCATGAGCACTGCGTCGGGCGAGACCGGCGCAGTGGCGAAGCCGGCGGCGCCGGGCACGAAGCCGGCCGGCGCGTAGAGCACGTAGCCGACGAGCTGGTCGTCCACCAGCGCGACCCGGCCGCAGGAGCCCCACTCGCGCAAAACCTCCGAGACCCACGCCTCCTTCTCGGAGGCCGGCTCCTCGGCCCGCTCGCGGCGGACCGGGTCGCACTCCCAGAACAGGCAGGACCGGCACGGCGCAGGGATCGCGTCGAGGTTGTCGAGGGTCAGCCGAACCGCCGTCCGGGTCACGCCTCGATGGTACGGCGGGCGGGGGCTCGGAGCACCCGCCTGGCCTGCGAGAATGGGCCGATGCGCCAGATCCGGCAGAGCCGCAAGCTCCACCACGTCCGGTACGACGTGCGCGGCCCGATCCTGGTCGAGGCGCAGCGGCTCGAGGCGGAGGGACACCGGATCCTCAAGCTCAACATCGGCAACCCCGCGCCGTTCGGGTTCGAGGCGCCCGAGGCGATCGTCGCCGACATGGTGCACCATCTGCCGGACGCCCAGGGCTACAGCGACTCCCAGGGCATCTATCCCGCCCGGACCGCCGTCGCGCAGTACTACCAGCAGCGCGGCCTGCGCGACGTGACCGTCGACGACGTCTTCATCGGCAACGGGGTCTCCGAGCTGATCTCGATGGTGCTCCAGGCGTTCGTCGACGACGGCAACGAGATCCTGGTGCCGGCTCCGGACTACCCGCTGTGGACCGGCGCGGTGACCCTCTCGGGCGGGACGCCGGTGCACTACCTGTGCGACGAGGCGAACGGCTGGGACCCCGACCTGGCCGACATCGAGTCGAAGATCACCGAGCACACGCACGCCATCGTCATCATCAACCCCAACAACCCCACGGGTGCTGTCTACCGCCGCGAGGTCGTCGAAGGCCTGGTCGAGATCGCGCGTCGCCACCAGCTCGTGGTCATGGCCGACGAGATCTACGAGAAGATCCTGTTCGACGACGCCGTCCACCACCACGCCGCCACCGCCGCCGACGACGACGTCCTGTGCCTCACGTTCAGCGGTCTCTCGAAGGCCTACCGGGTGTGCGGCTACCGGGCCGGCTGGGTAATGGTCTCGGGCCCCAAGGAGCTGGCGACCGACTTCCTCGAGGGCCTCACGCTGATCGCCAACATGCGGATGTGCGCCAACGTCCCCGCCCAGCACGCGATCCAGACCGCCCTGGGCGGCTACCAGTCCATCGAGGAACTGATCGTGCCCGGTGGCCGGTTCTACGAGCAGAGCATGCTCGCCGACCGGCTGCTCAACGAGATCCCCGGCGTCTCGTCGGTGCGGCCGCGTGGCGCGCTCTACTGCTTCCCGCGTCTCGATCCCGACGTCTACCCGGTCGAGGACGACCAGCAGCTCGTGATCGACCTGCTGCGCGCCAAGAAGATCCTGGTGACCCACGGCACCGGCTTCAACTGGCCCACCCCCGACCACTTCCGGATGGTGACCCTTCCCGACATCGCCGTCCTGGAGGAGGCGATCGGCAGGATCGGGGACTTTCTCGCGACGTACCGCTGAGGAGCGACCCCTAGGCTGGGCGAGTGAGAGACGTCATCTACCCGCCGATCGTGGTGGCGGCCAAGACCGGCTTCCGACTGCTGGGCAACCGGTTCCGGATGACCGGGACCGAGCACGTGCCCCGGCGCGGAGGGGTGCTGCTGGCCTACAACCACATCGGGTACGTCGACTTCGTCTACGGCGGCCTCGCCGCCCAGCCGTCGAAGCGGCTGGTGCGCTTCATGGGCAAGAAAGAGCTGTTCGACCACCGGGTCACCGGTCCCGTGATGCGGGGATGCCACCACATCGAGGTCGACCGGGGCGCCGGGCTGCGCTCGATGGAAGTCGCCCGGGAGTTCCTCGATGCAGGCGAGGCGGTGGGCATCTTCCCCGAGGCGACGATCTCGCGCTCGTTCGAGATCAAGGAGATCAAGACCGGGGCGGTCCGGATCGCGGCGGCGGCCGGGGTACCGCTGGTGCCCGTGATCCTGTGGGGCACGCAGCGGCTGATGACCAAGGACCACCCGAAGGACTTCTCCCGCGGCACGACCATCTCGATCTCGGTCGGGGAGCCGCTGCACCCGGCCGGAACCGACCCGGTGGCCGAGACCGCCCAGCTTCGGGCCGAGATGGCCCGGATGCTCGACGTGGCGATCGCCGGCTATCCCGCCGAGGAGCAGCCGCCCGGCAGCTGGTGGCTGCCGCGGCGCCACGGGGGCAGCGCGCCCACCCTGGAGGAGGCGGCCGCGCTTGACATGGCGGAGAAGCGGGAGCGCGCCGCCCGCCGGGCTCCCCGGGCTACATGACGACTTGTCCCTTTGTCGACATATCGCCAGATCGATGAATATCTAGATCGGCCGGTCGTCCCGGTTCCGCGGGTCCATCACGTCCACGATCCGCTGGAGGTCCGCGAGCGAGGCGAACTCGACGGTGATCTTGCCCTTGGCCTTGCCGAGGTCGACCTTGACCCGGGTCTCGAGCCGGTCCGCGAGGCGGTCGGCGATCTCGGCCAGGCCGGGTGCCACCGGCTTGTTCCGGCGGGGGCGGGCCGGCGACGTGCCGATGTCCCCGACCGCCACGATCTCCTCGAGGCCGCGAACGCTGATGCCCTCACCGACCACCCGGGCCGCGAGCCGGTCCTGGGCCTCGGGGTCCTCGACCGCGAGCAGCGAGCGGGCGTGACCGGCGGAGAGCACCCCCGCCGCGACCCGCCGCTGCACCGCCGGCGACAGCTTCAGCAGTCGCAGCGTGTTGCTGATCTGCGGTCGCGAGCGGCCGATCCGGCCGGCCAGCTCGTCGTGGGTGCAGCCGAAGTCCTCCAGCAGCTGCTGGTAGGCGGCCGCCTCCTCGAGCGGGTTCAGCTGCGAGCGGTGCAGGTTCTCCAGCAGGGCGTCGCGCAGCATGGCGTCGTCGCCGGTCTGACGCACGATGGCGGGGATCTTCTCCAGCCCCGCCTGCTGGCAGGCGCGCCAGCGCCGCTCCCCCATCACCAGCTCGAACCGGTCCTTGCCCAGCGGCCGCACCACGACGGGCTGGAGCAGGCCGACCTCGCCGATCGAGGTGACCAGCTCGGCCATCGCGTCCTCGTCGAAGACCTGGCGCGGCTGGACCGGGTTGGGGGTGATCGCGGCGAGCGGCAGCTCCGCGAAGTAGGACCCGCCCACGAGCTCCGGTGTGGCCGGCGGCATGGCGGGCGGCCGGGCCTCCGCTGCCCCGCCGTCGGCGGCGGACGCCTCCGTGTCCGGCCGGGGCCCGGTGGGGATGAGGGACCCGAGGCCGCGGCCGAGGCCACGGCGGGGCTGGGACGGGCTCGTCGGCGCTGTCATCGGGCCGGTGCCCCCTTGCTGGCGATCTCGCGGGCGGCTTCGAGGTAGCACAGCGCCCCGGGTGAGCCGGGGTCGTAGCTCATGACCGTCTGCCCGTACGACGGCGCCTCCGAGACCCGGACGGACCGGGGGATGGTGGTCTTGAGCACCTGGTCCCCGAAGTGCTCGCGCACCTCGTCGGCGACCCCGGAGGCGAGCCGGGTCCGGGCGTCGTACATCGTGACCAGGATCGTGGAGACCACCAGCTGCGGGTTCAGGTGCGCCTTGACCATGTCCACGGTCTCCAGCAGCATCCCGAGCCCCTCGAGCGCGTAGTACTCCGCCTGGATCGGGATCAGCATCTCCGCCCCGGCGACCAGCGCGTTCAGCGTCAGCAGGCCGAGCGAGGGCGGGCAGTCGACGAGCACGAAGTCGTAGCGCTCCTCCCCCGCATCCTGGGCGCTGCCCACACGGGGGTGTGCGGCGATCGCCTTCTGCAGCCTGCTCTCCCGTGCCACGACGCTCACGAGCTCGATCTCGGCACCGGCCAGGTCGATCGTCGCCGGTACCACCCACAGGTTCTCGACCTCGGGGCACGGCGTCGTCACGTCCACCAGCGGGGTGCCGTCGACCACGGCGTCGTACGTCGACGGGACGCCGCGGCGGTGCTCCACGCCGAGCGCAGTGGAGGCGTTCCCCTGCGGGTCGAGGTCGATGACCAGCACTCGCTGCCCGAGCTGGGCAAGGGCGGCGGCGACGTTCACGGTCGAGGTGGTCTTGCCGACCCCGCCCTTCTGGTTGGCGACGACCATCACCCGCGTGTGGTCGGGGCGCGGCAGGGACGGCCGGCTCCGCGCGTCGAACCGGGCCCGCACGCTGTGCTCCGCCTCCCGGGCCAGCGGCGTCGTGTCGTCGGCGAACTGGGGCCCGGTGGCGACCATGTCGGCGGCCGTCCGGACTCCGAACACGTCCGATGTTTCACGTGAAACCATGGGTTCCCGCTCCGCCGGGGACTCCGGAACAGTCATCTCGCTTTCCCCCTCGCCCTGTGGATAACTCGGGCCCTCCTGTGGAGTGCTGCGCTCAGAGGGCCACCCCAAGCCGGTGGAAAACTCTGGCCGGCTGTCGGTGGCGGGCCATCCGAGACGCCCCGGCGCCATCGGTGACGGGCTGGCGGACACGGGGTTCAACCTCTCACATCCGTTCCGGCCCTGACCACCCGGACCACGGTCGTCGGGGGGTCCAGCCAGGCCGGGCCGCCGGCGCCGAGCTCGATCACCTCGGGCGGCGCGCATCCATGCCGCCGCAGGGCGTCCCCAGCCTCGGCGACCTCCACCGGCGCCCGTGAGCCCTTCATCGCCAGTACGACACCCCCGGGCGCCACCAGCGGCATCGACCAGTCGAGGAGCTTCGGGAGCGGGGCCACCGCGCGCGAGGTGACCACGTCGTAGAGCAGCTCCCCGTGCAGGTTCTCGGCGCGGTCGCGCCGGATCTCGCAGGACAGCCCCAGGTCGCGCACGGCGTCGTCGAGGAAGGACGTCCGGCGCAGCAGCGGTTCGAGCAGGGTCACCCGCACGTCCGGCCGGGCGATCGCGAGCACCACGCCGGGCAGGCCGGCCCCGCTCCCCACGTCGCAGACCGTAGCGTCCGCCGGGACCAGGTCGCCCAGCACCGCGCAGCTGACCAGGTGCCGCTCCCACAGCCGGGGGACCTCGCGTGGCCCGATCAGGCCCCGGAGGGCGCCGTCGGACGCCAGCAGCTCTGCGAACCGCTCCGCCAACGGGAGCCGGTCGGAACCGAACACCCCCCGCGCCGAGTCCGGCGCAGGGGGTGCGGTCGATGTTTCACGTGAAACTTCGTCGGTCATTCGGGCAGGATCACCACGAATCGACGCGGCTCCACGCCCTCGGACTCCGAGCTCAGGCCGCTGGCCGCCACCGCGTCGTGGACCACCTTGCGCTCGAACGGCGACATCGGGTCCAGGGACGCCGGGCTCGCCCGACTCCTTGACCTGTGCCACCAGCTTCTCGGCCAGCGCCACCAGCTCCTCGCGCTTCTCCGCCCGGAAGCCGGACACGTCCAGCATCAGCCGCGACCGCTCGCCGGTCTCACGGTAGACCGCCAGCCGCGTCAGCTCCTGCAGCGCGTCCAGCACCTCCCCGTCGCGGCCCGACGAGCTGGCTCAGCTCGGCGCCGACGATCGAGACCGACGCCCGGTCACCCTCGACGTCCATGTCCAGGTCACCGTCGAGGTCAGCGATGTCGAGCAGTTCCTCGAGGTAGTCGGCCGCGATGTCCCCCTCGTTCTCCAGCCGGTCCTGCCGACTCGACCGACCCGCCTCGGAATCGTCCTCGGCGTCGTCCTCCGCGTCCTCGGTGTCGTGCGTCGTCGATCGGCGGCCGACTCGTCGACGTCCGTCGCGACGTCCTCCGGCTCCGGCGTGTCCTCGGGGGTCGGCTGATCCGATGTCTCGGGGGTGGTGTCGGGGGCGGTCTGGATCTCGTCGGCCTGGATCTCGTCGGCCTGGATCTCGTCGGCCTGGATCTCGTCGGTCTGGATCTCGTCGGTCTGCTCGCTCATGTCGTCCTCGGTACTGGTTGCGGGTGACGTACAGGTCTGGGTGCCGCACGGAGCGGTCGGGTCACGAGGACCCGGTCGGTTCCGGTGGCGGATCGCCGGCGGGGCCGGTCCCACCGGACTTCTTGCGCTGCTCCCGCGACTGCCGCTTGGGCTGCTGCCGCGTGGGTGGCCGCCGGTCGGTCTCGGGCTTCAGGTCCGGACCGGTCACGCCGGTGTCGGCCGCCGGGTCGGCGACGACTCCGTGCTTCGCGGCCCGGGCGGCGTCGCGCTGCTGCTTGGCGGCGAACGCCGGCGTCCCCGGCGCGGGGTTGCGCCGGATCACGTAGAACTGCTGGCCCATCGTCCACAGGTTGGAGGTGGTCCAGTACAGGAGCACGCCGATCGGGAAGGCGATGCCGCCGACCGCGAACACCACCGGGAGGATGTAGAGGAGGAACTTCTGCTGCTGGGCGTAGGGGCCGGTCAGCGCGTCGGGAGGCATGTTCTTGCTCATCAGCTGCCGCTGCGTCAGGAACGTGGTCGCGGTCATCGACAGCACGAGGATGGCGGCCAGCACGATCACCCCGACGTCGCCGTTGGCGCCGAACAGGGTCCCTGACAGGGGCACGCCGAACAGCTCGGAGTCACCGAACTGCCGCGCCTCCTCCAGGGTCAGCACGCCCTTCGGCTTCTCGCGCGCCGCGTTGTTCAGCACCCCGAAGAGCGCGAAGAAGATCGGCATCTGCAGCAGGATCGGCAGACACGACGCGAACGGGTTGGTGCCCGACTCGCGGTAGAGGGACATCGTCTCCGCGGCCAGCTTCTCCCGGTCGTGGCCGTACTTCTTCTGCAGCTCCTTCACCTTGGGTTGGATCAGCTGCATGTTCCGGCTCGACTTGATCTGCTTCACGAAAAGAGGGATCAGCGCGGCCCGGATGATGAGCGTGAGCCCGATGATCGACAGCGCCCAGGCCGCACCACCCGCCGGGTCGAGACCCAGGGTGTCCCACACGCTGTGCCAGCCCATCAACACGAACGAGATCGCGTAGTAGAGCGGATTCATGATGAAGTCGAACACTCAGGCTCCTTGGCTGGGCGCGGACGCCGGGTCGCGGCGGGTGGGTCCGGACGGTGGGACGGGGTCGTAGCCGCCGGCCGCCCACGGATGACATCGGGCGAGGCGCCGCAGGGCGAGCCAGCTGCCGCGCACGCTCCCGTGGGTGGTCACGGCGTCCAACGCGTACGCCGAGCAGGACGGGTGGTAGCGGCAGACCTGGCCGTAGATCGGGCTGATCACGGCGCGGTAGGCCTTGAGGAACCCGATCAGCAGGTACTTCACGATGCCGGCACCTCCGTGGTCGCCCGCTTGAGGCAACGGGCCAGGTCGTCGCGCAGTTCCGCCGAGCTCGCGGTGGCGGCCGGCGGCAGCGCCCTGATCACGAGCATGCCGGACCCCGGGAGCACCTCGAGCTGCTCCCGGACGAGGTGGCGGAGTCGGCGCTGCACACGGTTGCGGGTGACGGCGTTGCCCACCGCTCTGCTCACCACGAAGCCGACCCGGAGCCGGTTCCCCGGCTCCCCCGGCGCCCCGAGCAGGTGCACCACGACGGTGCGGGACGCGGCACGGCGCCCGGACCGGACGACGGAGCGGAAGCTCGTCGGGTCGGTGAGGCGGTGCGCCGCAGGCAGCACGGCTCGGCGAGCGGCGGTGCGCTCAGACGGCCAGGCTCTTGCGGCCCTTGCGGCGCCGCGACGACATGATCGACCGTCCGGCACGGGTGCGCATGCGCAGTCGGAAGCCGTGCGTCTTGTGACGACGACGGTTGTTCGGCTGGTACGTACGCTTGCTCACGAGGATCTCTTTCGTGTGGACTGAGGACACGCCACCACGCGCCGGGACGCCTGCCGTTCGGCTGGCACCGCCCGGCCATGGCGGGTACGTCCATGGACATGCGGCACCGGTCGATCACCTGGTGACCGGCCAACGGTACGCGCGCACCTCCGAAGGGGTCAAACCGGCGGTCACCGGGCGCATGTGGACAATCCTGAGAGCCTGTGGAGAAACCCTTGCCGGGGCGCCCCGCCGCTTGTTACGTTCGGCTCGTCCGAGGTTCCCCGCCGGCCCCCGGACGCCCCACTCGAGATTCCGGTGTGAGTCAGGTCTCCTTTCCCCGTTCGTGGCCTCTGACCTGCGGAAACACCTCGAGCGGCGTCGTCGTGCCGGGTCTCGGAAGGTCCCTCTCCACCCGGAGATGACCCGGTGCACAGACTGTGGAAAAAACTGTGGACCGACCAGCCGTGACCAACCGCGACATTTCAGAAGGCGTGCCCCGTGGACCACCCCCAGAGCGACCTGTCAGTGCCCGACCCGGACGAGTCTCCAGACCGGGCCGCGACCCCACCGGCCGACCTCCACGCCGCCTGGCGCAGCGTCCTGGAGGACCTCCAGGCGTTCCAGCAGGCGTGGTTGCGCACCAGCCAGCCCGTGACGGTGCACGAGAACACCGCCATCATCTCGGTCCCCAACGAGTTCACCCGTAGCCAGCTCGAGGGCCGGCTGCGCGGCCAGATCGAGGAGGCACTCGGGATCGCCTACGGCCGGCCGATCCGGATCGCCGTCACCGTGGACCCGGCGCTCGAGCCGCCGGCCGCCGTGGAGCCCGAGCCCCCGGTCAGCAACGAACCGACTCGTCGACATGACGACATGTCGACACATGGCTACGACCAGCCCCGGTTGGGAGTCGAGCCGCCGCTGCCGTCCGCGCCGGCGGTCACGCCGCAGCTCGAGACCCGGCTGAACCCGAAGTACACCTTCGAGACCTTCGTCATCGGATCGTCAAACCGGTTCCCCCACGCGGCCGCGGTGGCCGTGGCGGAGGCGCCGGGCAAGGCCTACAACCCGCTGCTCGTGTACGGCGAGTCAGGCCTGGGCAAGACCCACCTGCTCCATGCGATCGGCCACTACGTCCGCAGCCTCTACACCGGCGCCAAGGTCCGCTACGTGTCGAGCGAGGAGTTCACCAACGAGTTCATCAACGCGATCCGTGACGACCGCCAGGACCGGTTCAAGCGGCGCTACCGCGACGTGGACGTGCTCCTGATCGACGACATCCAGTTCCTGGAGGGCAAGACCCAGACCCAGGAGGAGTTCTTCCACACGTTCAACACGCTCCACAACGCCAACAAGCAGATCGTGCTGACCTCCGACCGGCCGCCGAAGCGGCTCGAGGCGCTCGAGGACCGGCTCCGCAACCGGTTCGAGTGGGGCCTGATCACCGACGTGCAGCCCCCTGACCTCGAGACCGGATCGCGATCCTCCGCAAGAAGGCTGCGATGGACCGGCTCACCGCCCCGCCCGACGTGCTCGAGTTCATCGCCTCCAAGATCCAGACGAACATCCGCGAGCTCGAGGGCGCGCTGATCCGCGTCACCGCGTTCGCGAACCTGAACCGCCAGGAGGTCGACATGACCCTGGCCGAGATCGTGCTGAAGGACCTGATCCCGGAGGGCGGCGAGCCGGAGATCACCGCCGGCCTCATCATCGCGCAGACCGCGGCGTACTTCGGGCTCACGATCGAGGAGCTCACCGGCCCGAGCCGTGGCCGGCACCTGGTGATGGCCCGGCAGATCGCGATGTACCTGTGCCGCGAGCTGACACCCCTGTCGCTGCCCAAGATCGGTGCCGAGTTCGGCAACCGCGACCACACCACCGTCATGTACGCCGACCGCAAGATCAACACCCTGCTCGCCGAGCGCCGCGCGGTGTTCAACCAGGTGAGCGAGCTGACCAACCGGATCAAGCTCCAGGCGCGCCAGGGGTGAGCCCGCTGCGACCGACCCCGGCGCCGCGGCGCTGTGGACAACCTGTGCGCCGAGCCTCCCCGATTCTGCACACCGTGTGCACAACCAGTGAGTGTTGCCCCGCCCGACGCCTGCCGTTCACAGGCGGGCCCCGTCGGTCCGCCCCTCGTCCACACCCCCTGTGCGCGTCGAATTCGGCCTCTGACCTGCGCATACCCAGGTTGTCCACAGTTTCCACCGCTGCTACGACTCCCACGAGAACCTCTCCATCACCATCCTCGGTGGAACTCCTCTCGACGCCCTGCCTGGGGACAACTCCCGGACCAGGGAGCGGCGTGGCAGGATGCAGTCCCCGCTCCACCGCGAGCGGACCCGTGTCCGAACCCCTGACCGAATCCCTGACCGACCCCTGACCGACCCCCTGTCTGGCCCGCTGGCTGAGCCACCCGAACCGAAAGACGTCGAACCGTGAAGTTCCGTGTCGAACGCGACGTGCTCGCCGATGCCGTCGCCTGGGCTGCCCGCAGCCTCCCGGTCCGTCCGAGCGTCCCGGTGCTCGCCGGGCTCCTGATCGAGGCCAGTGACGAGGGCCTGGTGCTCTCCAGCTTCGACTACGAGACCTCGGCGCGCGCCACGCTCACCGAGGCGCAGGTGTCCGACGAGGGGCAGGCACTGGTCAGCGGTCGGCTGCTCGCCGACATCTGTCGCAGCCTGCCGGCCAAGCCGGTCGACATGGTGCTGGAGGGCCCGCGCGTCTCGCTGACCTGCGGCTCGGCGCGCTTCAGCCTCCAGACGATGCCGGTCGAGGACTACCCCTCGCTGCCCGACATGCCCGCGGCGACGGGCACCGTGAAGAGCGACCAGTTCGCGCACGCCGTCAGCCAGGCCGTCACCGCGGCCGGGCGCGACGACATGCTCCCGGTCCTGACCGGGGTCCGGATCGAGATCGAGGGCTCCAGCATCTCGCTGCTCGCCACCGACCGGTTCCGGCTCAGTCACGTCGAGCTCGACTGGAACCCGCACACCCCCGACGCGTCGCAGGCCGCGTTGATCCCGGCCAAGGTCCTCGGTGACACCGCCAAGTCCCTCACCGGTGGCGGCGAGGTGACGATCGCGCTGGCGGCCTCCGGGTCCGGCGAGGGCATCATCGGCTTCGAGGGCGTCGGCGCCGGCGGCGTACGCCGCACCACGACCCGCCTGCTCGACGGCGAGTTCCCCAAGGTCCGCAACCTGTTCCCGGCCGACCACCTCACGACCGCGAAGATCGACAAGTCCGACCTGGTCGAGGCCGTGAAGCGGGTCGCGCTGGTCGCCGAGCGCAACACCGCCGTGCAGCTCGCCTTCGGCGACGGTCAGCTCACGCTCGACGCCGGCTCGGGCGACGAGGCCCAGGCCTCGGAGTCGATCCATGCCGAGATCGACGGGGAGGCGCTCACCACCGGGTTCAACCCGCAGTTCCTGCTCGACGGGCTGACGGCGATCGACGAGGGTGTGGTCGAGCTCGCGTTCACCCAGGCGTCGAAGCCGGTGGTGATGAGCGGGTCGGCGGCCGAGACCGGCACCGACCCGGCGTTCCGCTACCTGTTGATGCCGCGCCGCCTCCTGTCCTGACGTGGTCGCGGGCCTGCTCGGCCTCCCGCCACACGCCGTGCACTCCTGCGTCGGGCCCGGCTAGGGTCGGGGCATGGACATCGGTCTCGTCGGTCTCGGCAAGATGGGCGGGAACATGCGGACCCGGCTGCGCAACGCGGGGCACACCGTGGTCGGTTACGACCGCAACCCCGACGTGTCGGACGTCGGCAGCCTCGAGGAGCTGGTCGCGGCCCTCCCCTCGCCCAAGGTCGTGTGGGTCATGGTGCCCGCCGGCGATCCCGACCCGCGAGACGGTTCGCGCCCTCGGCGACCTCCTCGGCGACGGGGACGTCGTCGTCGACGGCGGCAACTCCCGCTGGACCGACGACCAGGCGAACGCCGAGGACCTCTCCGGGCACGGCGTCGGCTTCGTCGACTGCGGCGTGTCCGGCGGCGTGTGGGGGCTGGAGAACGGCTACGCCCTGATGTACGGCGGCGAGGCCGACGACATCGCCAAGGTGCAACCCGCCTTCGACGCCCTCAAGCCCGAGGGCGACTTCGGGTCGGTCCACGCCGGCTCCGTGGGTGCCGGCCACTTCTCGAAGATGGTTCACAACGGCATCGAGTACGCCATCATGCAGGCCTACGCCGAGGGCTGGGAGCTGCTCGCTAAGGCGGACCTGACCGATAACGTCACCGAGGTCTTCCGGTCCTGGCGCGAGGGCACCGTGATCCGGTCGTGGCTGCTCGACCTGCTGGTCGCGGCGCTCGACGACGACCCGGGGCTGGAGAGCATCCGCGGCTACGCCGAGGACTCCGGCGAGGGCCGGTGGACGGTGGAGGCCGGCATCGAGCACGCCGTCGCGACCCCGGCGATCACCGCCGCGCTCTACGCGCGCTTCGTCTCCCGGCAGGACGACTCCCCCGCCATGAAGGCGGTCGCGGCGATGCGCAACCAGTTCGGCGGCCACGCGACCCAGACGTCGGCACCCCAGGGTGGTGACGCCGCCGGCGGCTCGCCCGACCAGTCCACCGCTGCCCAGCGGGCCGGTGCCGCCGAGGGCCACGAAGGCGGAGAGAGCTAGCCCTCGGTGCACGTCGCCCACCTGTCCCTCCACGACTTCCGTTCCTACGCCGACATCGACGTGGCGCTCGACCCCGGCGCGACCGCGTTCATCGGCCGCAACGGGCAGGGCAAGACCAACCTCGTCGAGGCGATCGACTACCTGTCGCGGCTCGGCTCCCACCGGGTCGCGACCGACGCACCGCTGGTGCGGGCCGGTGCCGAGCAGGCCGTCATCCGGGCCGCGGTCGTGCGTGACGGCCGCAGCGCGACGCTCGAGGTGGAGATCAGCCCGGGCCGCTCGAACCGGGCCCGCGTCAACCGCTCCCCCCTGCCCAAGGCACGCGACCTGCTCGGCCTGGTCCGCACCGTGGTGTTCTCGCCGGAGGACCTGACCCTCGTCAAGGGCGACCCGTCCGACCGCCGCCGCTTCCTCGACGACCTGCTGGTGCTGCGCACGCCGCGGCTGGCCGGCGCTCGAGCCGACTACGACCGGGTGCTGCGGCAGCGCAACTCGCTGCTCAAGACCGCCGGGCTCGCCCGTGGCAGTGCCCGCGAGGGCGCGCTCTCGACGTTGGGCGTCTGGGACTCGCACCTCGCCACCACCGGCGCCGAGCTGTTGGCGGCCCGGCTGACGCTGGTCGAGCAGCTGCACCCCTATGTCGGGAAGACCTACGAGACCGTGGCGCGGGGTGCGAGCCGCGACGACGCGGAGCTCGAGTACGCACCCTCCTTCGAGCTCCCCGGGGGCGCCGACCAGCCGGCGCTGGCCCAGGCGCTTCTGACCGAGCTGGAGCGGCGCCGTTCCGACGAGCTCGACCGCGGCATCTCGCTGGTCGGGCCGCACCGCGACGAGCTCAAGCTCTCGCTGGGGTCGCCGGACGCCCGGCTCCCCGTCAAGGGCTACGCGTCGCACGGCGAGTCCTGGTCGTTCGCGCTGGCGCTGCGGCTGGCGTCGTACGACCTGTTGCGCGCCGACGGCGACGACCCGATCCTGATCCTGGACGACGTCTTCGCCGAGCTCGACACCGAGCGACGGCACCAGCTCGCCGACCTCGTCGCCGGCGCGGAGCAGGTGCTGGTCACGGCGGCGGTCGCGGACGACGTCCCCGAGGCGCTGGCCGGCGTCCGGTTCTCCGTGGGAGGAGGCGAGGTGGTGCGCGATGCCTGACGAGCTCCCGGACGCCGACGAGCCGACGCCGGACGGCCCGCCCCCCGAGCCGGTCGCCGACGGCCTCGACCTGGCCCGGGCCCTCACCCGTGCGTCCGCCCGTTCCAGCCCGGCGGCGCGAGCCAGGAAGCGCGGCCGCAGCCAACCGCCGTCGCGCTCGCGGGTGTCCGGCTCGTTCCCCGACGAGCGCGACCCGCAGCTGCTCGACACCACGGTCGGCCGGCTCGTCGAGGACCACGGCTGGGAGGTCGACCTCAAGGTGCACGGCGTCTTCGGCCGCTGGGCCGAGCTGGTCGGCGCCGAGGTCGGCGCGCACAGCACGCCCGAGACGTTCGTTGACGGGCGGCTGGTCGTCCGCACCGACTCGACGGCGTGGGCCACACAGCTGAAGCTGCTCGCCCCGACGGTCGTCCGACGGCTCAACGAGGAGCTCGGGCACGGCACGGTCACCGTGATCGACGTCCGCGGGCCGCAGGGACCGACCTGGAAGAAGGGTCCGCGCTCGGTCCGCGACGGCCGCGGTCCACGCGACACCTACGGCTGAGCGGGCCCCACCGTGGGCGCCTCGAGAGGCTTCTCCGAGGCCCTTCAGCAGCCCGCCCGCCGTACAGGGACCTGTCCGACCCCCTGCGAGCGGCTCCGAAGGGCGGTTCCGGGCCGCTCAGGGGTGATTTTTCTCCACAGATCCCCCCGCCGGGGCAGGGCGCGCGTGAATGCACGCCCGTAGCGGGCTATCATGGGTTCCGGGTCGCGACCTCGCCAGGCGCGGCCCGTCGTATGTCCAGAGCGCCCGGCCGACCGGCCCGGCCGCCCGTCGTCGAAGAGGTGTGTGTGACCGCCGAGCAGCCTGTGACCTCCGAGCAGTTGCCCACCCCGACCGGCGAGTACGACGCGTCGGCGATCCAGGTCCTCGAGGGCCTCGAGGCGGTCCGCAAGCGCCCCGGCATGTACATCGGGTCGACCGGCGAGCGCGGTCTCCACCACCTGATCTGGGAGATCGTCGACAACGCGGTCGACGAGGCGCTGGCCGGGCACTGCGACCGGATCGTGCTGACGCTGCTCGCCGACGGTGGGGTGCGGGTCGAGGACAACGGCCGTGGCATCCCGACCGACACCGCGCCCGGCCAGGACATGCCGGCGGTGACGATGGCGCTGACGATGCTCCATGCGGGCGGCAAGTTCGGCGGTGGCGGCTACAAGGTGTCCGGTGGCCTGCACGGCGTGGGCGTCTCGGTCGTCAACGCGCTGTCGAGCCGGCTCATCGTCGACGTACGCAACCGGGGCCACCTGTGGCGTCAGACGTTCCAGCTCGGTGTGCCCGACGGCGACCTCGAGGAGGTCCGTCCTCTGGAGGAGGGCGAGGGCAGCGGCACCACCGTCACCTACTGGGCCAGCGACACGATCTTCGAGACCACCACCTACAACCTCGAGACGATCACCACCCGGATCCGCGAGTACGCCTTCCTCAACAAGGGGCTCGAGATCGTCGTGCGCGACGAGCGGCCGTCGGCCGACCAGGTCGCCGAGGCGGTCGAGGACGACACGGTCGCCGACTCCGTCGACCAGGCCGGCAGCGACGCGATCAAGCGCGGCCGGGGCGGTGGGATCGAGCAGGTCTTCCGCTACGACCGGGGCCTCGTCGACTACGTCGAACACCTGAACCGTCGCAAGGACAAGGCGAACCCGACCGTCATCAACTTCGAGGCGGAGACCCCGGAGTCGGCCGGGAACCACATGAGCCTCGAGGTCGCGATGCAGTGGAACACGACGTTCACGGAGTCGGTCCACACGTTCGCCAACACGATCAACACCCACGAGGGCGGGACCCACGAGGAGGGCTTCCGGTCCGCGTTGACCACGCTCATCAACAACGCCGGCTTCGACTGGGGCCTGATGAAGAAGCAGGAGGACCGGGTCTCCGGCGACGACATCCGCGAGGGCCTGACCGCGATCATCTCGATCAAGCTCGCCGAGCCGCAGTTCGAGGGCCAGACCAAGACGAAGCTCGGCAACACCGAGGCCAAGGGCTTCGTGCAGCGCCTGACCAACGACCAGCTCGGCGCGTGGCTCGAGGAGAACCCGGCCGAGGGCAAGGACATCGTCCGCAAGGCCCAGGCCGCGGCGAGCGCCCGGATCGCGGCCCGCAAGGCGCGCGACCTGGCCCGCTCCCGCAAGGGCCTGCTCGGCGGCGGCGGACTGCCGGGCAAGCTGTCCGACTGCCAGTCGACCAACCCTGCCGAGTGCGAGGTCTTCATCGTCGAGGGCGACTCCGCCGGCGGGTCGGCACGCCAGGGTCGCGACCCGCGGATCCAGGCGATCCTCCCGATCCGCGGCAAGATCCTGAACGTCGAGAAGGCACGGATCGACAAGGTGCTCGCCAACGCGGAGGTGCAGGCGATCATCTCCGCGCTCGGCACCGGCATCCACGAGGAGTTCAGCCTCGAGAAGCTGCGCTACCACAAGGTGGTGCTGATGGCCGACGCCGACGTCGACGGCCACCACATCAACACCCTGCTGCTGACGCTGCTCTTCCGGTTCATGCGACCGCTGATCGAGCACGGCTACGTCTACATGGCCCAGCCGCCGCTCTACCGGATCCGCTGGAACAAGCCGGCCGAGCACGAGTTCGTCTACAGCGACGCCGAGCGGGAGGCGATGACCCGCGACGGTCTCGATCAGGGCAAGAAGCTGCCCAAGGAGAACCCGGTGCAGCGCTACAAGGGTCTCGGCGAGATGAACGCCGAGGAGCTCTGGGAGACCACCATGAACCCCGAGCAGCGGCTGATGCTCCAGGTCACGCTCGACGACGCGGCCCGTGCCGACGAGATCTTCTCGATCCTGATGGGCGAGGACGTCGAGCAACGACGCTCGTTCATCCAGCGCAACGCGAAGGACGTCCGATTCCTCGATATCTAGGTCTCTAGACCAGTTCCTAGACTCGAGTAGAACCGACCAGAGAGACGAAGAGAGACGTGACGGAACAGACCGGGAACCGGATCGGGGACGGCGACAGCGGCAACGGCGGCCCAGGCGGCCGGATCGAGCCGATCGAGCTCCAGACCTCGATGCAGCGCGCCTACATCGACTACGCGATGGCCGTCATCGTGGGTCGGGCACTGCCCGACGTGCGCGACGGTCTCAAACCCGTCCACCGCCGGGTGCTCTACGCCATGTACGACGGCGGCTACCGGCCCGATCGCGGCTTCTCCAAGTGCAGCCGCGTCGTCGGTGACGTCATGGGCCAGTACCACCCGCACGGCGACTCCGCGATCTACGACACCCTGGTTCGGCTCGCTCAGCCCTGGGTGATGCGCGCCCCGCTCATCCACGGCCAGGGCAACTTCGGCTCGCCGGGCAACGACGCCGCCGCGGCGATGCGCTACACCGAGTGCCGGATGGCGCCGCTCGCGCTCGAGATGGTGCGCGACATCACCGAGGACACCGTCGACTTCCAGCCCAACTACGACGGTCGCTCGCAGGAGCCGACCGTGCTGCCGGCGCGCTACCCCAACCTGTTGGTCAACGGCTCGGCCGGCATCGCGGTCGGCATGGCGACCAGCATCCCGCCGCACAACCTGCGCGAGGTCGCCGAGGGTGCCCGGTGGGCGCTGGAGCACCCGGAGGCCAGCCGGCAGGAGCTGCAGGACGCGTTGATCGAGCGGATCCAGGGCCCCGACTTCCCCAACGGTGCCCTGATCGTGGGCCGCGAGGGCCTCGAGCAGGCCTACCGCACCGGCCGCGGCTCGGTCACCCAGCGTGCCGTGATCGAGATCGACGAGGACGCCAAGGGGCGCACCTGCCTGTCGATCACCGAGCTCCCCTACATGGTCAACCCCGACAACCTGGCGCTGAAGATCGCCGAGCTCGCCGACTCCGGCAAGGTGCAGGGCATCTCCGACGTCCGCGACGACTCCTCCGGCCGCACCGGGCAGCGGCTGGTCGTCGTGCTCAAACGCGACGCCGTGGCCCGGGTCGTCCTCAACAACCTGCTCAAGCACACCGAGCTGCAGACCAACTTCTCCGCCAACATGCTGGCCCTGGTCGACGGCGTGCCGCGCACGCTGACGATCGACCAGTTCATCTCGAGCTGGGTCACCCACCAGGTCGAGGTCATCCAGCGGCGTACCCGCTTCCGGCTGCGCAAGGCCGAGGAGGACGCCCACATCTGGCGCGGCCTGGTGATGGCGCTCGACGCGCTCGACGAGGTCATCGCCCTCATCCGCCGTTCGCCCGACGTCGACCAGGCGAAGACCGGGCTGATCGAGCTGCTCGGGGTCGACGACCTCCAGGCCCAGGCGATCCTCGACATGCAGCTGCGCCGGCTCGCCGCGCTCGAGCGGCAGAAGATCATCGACCGGCTGGCCGAGCTCGAGCGCGAGATCGCCGACTACCAGGACATCCTCGCCAACCCCGAGCGGCAGCGGCAGATCATCAACGACGAGCTGGCCGAGATCGTCGCGAAGTACGGCAACGAGCGCCGCACCCAGATCATCCCGGCCGACGGCGACCTGTCGATGGAGGACCTGATCCCCGACGAGGAGCTCGTCGTCTCCATCACCCGCGGCGGCTACGCCAAGCGCACGCTGCGCCACCAGTACCGGATCCAGAAGCGCGGTGGGAAGGGCGTCCGGGGCGCCAGCCTGCGCGGCGACGACGTCGTCGAGCACTTCATCGCGACCACCAACCACCACTGGCTGCTGTTCTTCACCACCGCCGGCCGGGTTTACCGCACGAAGGCCTACAACCTGCCGGAGGCGTCGCGCGACGCCAAGGGCGGCCACGTCGCCGGGCTGCTGTCGTTCCAGCCCGACGAGAACATCGCGCAGGTGCTGGCGATCCGCGACTACGAGCAGGCGCCGTACCTCGTGCTCGCCACCCGCAACGGGCTGGTCAAGAAGACCCGGCTCGGCGACTACAACAGCCCCCGCCAGGCGGGCGTGATCGCGATCAACTTCCGGGAGGACGACGACGAGCTGATCGGGGCGGAGCTGGTGAACCCCGACGACGAGATCCTGCTGGTGTCCCGCAAGGGCCAGGCCGTGCGGTTCCGCGCCGACGACGCCCAGCTGCGGCCGATGGGGCGCGCGACGTCCGGCGTCACCGGCATGAACACGGTGGCTGGCGACAACGTGCTGTCGATGTCGGTGATCCGGGCCGCGGAGGCGGCCGCCGAGGACTCCGAGGAGAACGTCCAGTACGTCTTCACGATGACCGACGGCGGGTTCGCCAAGCGCACCCGCATCAGCGACTACCGGCTGACCAACCGCGGCACCAAGGGCGTCAAGGCGATGACCCTCGCCAACGAGGCGCGCGGTGTGCTCGTGGGCGCGTTCATCGTCGAGGACGGCGACGAGATCCTGTCGATCACCCAGGGCGGCCAGGTCGTGCGCAGCCCGATCAACGCCGACTTCCGGCCGATGGGCCGATCCACGCAGGGCGTCAAGTTCGTCAGCCCGAAGGGCGACGACTCGGTGGCCGTGGTCGCCCGCTCGGTCGAGGCGGCGGTGGTCGGTGACGAGGGCGAGAACGGGCTCGAGAGCGACGGCGCGATCGGTGCCGAGGGGGCCGCCGAGGGCGGTGGCCCGGCCGCTGCGGAATCGCCGGTTGTGGCTCCGGATGCAACAATCGAGGAGTCCGGCGCGTCCCAGGAGCCGGATGCCCCGGCCCCACAGGAGGAGTGATGACGGAGCGCAGCGTCGAGCGGACCGCCGTCCGCGACGACGACACCGCCACCCGACCTCCGCTGACCGAGCGGATCCAGGCCAAGCTCTCGAAGGTCGCGGACGAGCACCGTGCGAACGCGCAGCCGGAGTCCCCCGACGCTCAGCGGCGCGCCACGACCCGCGGCGCGAGGGCACCTCGCCGGGCACGGCTGCGACTGACCCGGATCGACCCCTGGTCGGTGATGAAGACGGCGTTCCTGCTGTCGGTCGCCTTCGGCGTGGTCACCGTGGTGTCGGTCTTCATCGTGTGGAGCGTGCTCGGTGCCGCCGGCGTCTGGGAGTCGATCAACGCGACCGCCCAGGACATCCTCGGTGACGAGGCTGCCGGCACGTTCGACGTGACCGACTACGTCGGGACCTCGCGCGTCATGGGCTTCACGATGCTGATCGCGGTCGTCGACGTGGTGCTCCTGACCGCGGTCGCGACCCTCGCCGCGTTCCTGTACAACATGGCCGCGGCCCTGCTCGGCGGCGTCGAGCTCACCCTGGCCGAGGACGCCTGAGGCGCGTTTTGTCCGGCCGTCTGGCGGTGGGGTAGTCTCGCCCGGCGGCTGCCGCGGCCGCCGCACTGCGGGCCTATAGCTCAGACGGTTAGAGCGCTTCCCTGATAAGGAAGAGGTCACAGGTTCAAGTCCTGTTAGGCCCACCACCAGCCTCGCCCTGACGCGATCCGAGGAGTCACCATGAAGAAGATCCTGTTCGTCCTGCTGGCCGCAGCCGGTGCCGCGTTCGCGAAGCGGAAGATGGACGAGGGCCGCACCGAGCAGGCGCTCTGGGCCGAGGCGACCGACCACGTCGCCCCGTCCGACCGGTCCTGACGCACACCCGGCTCTCCAGCCCGGGGCCTTGGCGCAACTGGTAGCGCACCTGCTTTGCAAGCAGGGGGTTAGGGGTTCGAGTCCCCTAGGCTCCACCACGTGAAACCGCAGGTCAGCCTGCGGTTTCTTTCATTTTGCAGTCCTCTAGTCGGGTTCGAGATCAGTCGCTAGGGGGACTGGAGGGGAAAGGATCGGTTCGTCCGCTTGGCGGCGCGTAGACGACTCTTCGGTTCCTGGTCGTGACAGCGACGCGACCGTCGCTGCATGAGGTGGCTAGCACGCTCGCTGCGTCTGATCCGACCCCGTATCTGACGCTTCGCGACGTACCACTTGATACCTCTGTCAGATCGTGGCCCTCGCTAGAGGGTCGATCTGGCCGCTCGGTACACAGTTGGCCAGTATGGTCAACGCCCGTGGGAGTAGACCGAGGATCGGCAAGAGACGGCCCGGACGCGTCGAAAGGCGATCATCGCAGCGCTGAACACAGGCTTCTCCACCGATGCTGACTCGCACGTATCGACCATTCAGGGCGTCGGTAGAAGACGGAAACCCTCGCCTGATCATCGCCAACGCCGATATCGACGGCTTCGTCTCGCGCCCAGATGCTCGCCGCCTACACGGGCTGGCGCGTTGCTGCGCTCATCGATCGGACCGGCGAAATCGAGTCCACCCGCACTACGGGACCCCCCAGGCGGTAATGGACACCGGGGACGCCTTCGGGGTCGACGTCTTCTCTCCGCTATTCCCCGGCGTCTCGAACCATCCTGTCTAGCTTCGGAGCGCAGTTCTAGGACGCCGGCGTCCGTACGAGATGCGCTGAGTCTCTCGACACGGAGATGCGCGCAGCCGTCGACCACTATCACGCTCTCAACCTGTCGGCCTGGGTTGGTATCGGCGCACTGCTCGGGAGCACGAGCCCGAAGGGGATGCCGTATAAGTACCCACTGGGGACCGCCCAGTTGCTCCTGGCGGTGCTCGAGGCAGGCTGGCCTTAACCCGAGGATCTATGATCGCCAGTATCTTCCCTGGCTCATCGCCAACTGCGACGGCGGCGTTGACACCATCCGCACGTACGCATGGAACGCCGAGACGTGGTGGTCCGCCCTCGCGGCCGTGGTCGGTCCTGCGAGTCACAGTGAGGCCATATACCGCATGGTCAGCAACCAGCGACCCAACGAGTTCTCTCGACATGGACCGGCGGCTCCGGTACGACGAGCCCGAGCGCGCGCGGTTTCTGAGCACCAAGTGGAACCTGACCTCATCCTCCAACGATGCGCTCACAGCAGTCACAGGCCTCATCTCTGACCTTTCGGGCTGGCCGGATCCCTTCATGGGCGGCGTTGAGTCTCTGGCAGCCTGGTCGGATACCCGGCCAACACGCAATGTCATGAACCTCACGGGCATCACCAGCTTCGACGCGAATCACCGTGACGCCCACCTCGACTCCGCCCGCTTGGCATGCCACGTCAACTTCTCCGTGTTCAAGGAACGAGGCACCGCCCTCGGCTGGTCACTTGGCTACGCGGACGACCACGTCGAATCGAAACTGGGTACGAGTATGGATGTGGAGGACATCCCCGAGGACGAGCCGACTATCCCGGACCTATCAGACTTGTGAGTCGCTAGAGCGTGCCTCCAGGATCTGGCGCGCTAAACCGTCAGCGCCTGACCCCACCTGGCACTCCCAGAAGCGGAGGACGGCCCAACCATGCTCTTGGGCGAGGGCAGTCGAGCGCTTGTCTCGCTCCGCGTTGCGCCGCATCTTCTCGCCCCAGAGAGACGCGTTGGGTCCGGTCCAGGGCTGCTTGCGCCCGTGTTCGGGACAGCCGTGCCAGAAGCAACCGTCGACGAAGATCGCCAGGCGACGACCGGGAAGGACGATGTCAGGTGTGCAGCCCTTTGCGATCTCACGGTGAAGACGGAACCGCCCGCCGGCCGCGTGCAACGCCTTCCGCAGCAGCACCTCGGGTTGCGTGCTCGTCTTGCGTCTCCCCGAGAGGTGGCGGCCCGCCTGTGTGCTCACCCAGTTCTCGGCCATACCAACGACGTTACCCAGCGACCTCGCCTGCAAGGGTGGGCCTCCGAGAACGCCGGATCACATCGCGCGACGAGTCCCAGTAACGCTCAAGGGGCTCGTCCGGGCTGATCGGCGAAGACGCAACTGCGTCCCGCAAGCCCCGAGCCTTCAGTTCCCGACGCTGTATCGCGTCCAGAACGTGCTCTCGAAAGACGTAGTACGCAGCGCCGACGTTCACGCCATTGCCCATCTGCTTGTACGTCGCGGCGTCAGGCTGGCTTCCGAAGTCGAACCACTCGGGCAGGCCCTGCAGCCGCGCGGCCTCGCGAGGAGAGATGCGCCGTAGACGTTCCCCCAAGATGCTCGTCTGGGTGATCGCGACAAGGCCGGCACGTACGTCGACTTCTTCGCACGCAGACCAGAGGGACGCAGGTGCATGATTGTGTCGTCGAGCGACCGGGCGTCCTGTGCCTGCCACTCGAACTTGCGGCGTGACGCAGGGAAGTCGCGCAGGTAGTCCCAGCGCTCCAGCCAAGCCTCGAGGATCTCCTGATGCTGGGTGTAGAACGCAGCGTTCTTGCGGAGGAAGTTTGCCTTCCATGCCGGGGTCCCGTCCTCGATCATGAGGTCGTCCTCGTGGATAAACGAGTCCACCCAGACTGGGAAGCCGGGCAGCCGCTCGACGCCGGCAGACCTGAGCGTCACCACGAAGTCGTTCCATGCCTCGACCCAGGTCTGCTCTGCCGGCGTGAGATTGAGCCGAAGGGGGTTTCCGAGCTCGACATCGTTCTGGACAGGCAGGTCCTCGTGAAGCTCCCAAGTCATGGGCGACCAGCCGTCGACGGGCTCGTGTGGAACGACCGGGTCGATGTCGACGTGCGAGTTCTGAGTCCCGACGTACGTGGCCATGATGAAGACGCGCTCGCGGACCTGTGGCCGGCCTCCCCGCTCCGGCGGGAGCAGGTGCGGCGAAAACACGGTCGGGCGCGAGGACACGCTGGTAGCCGAGTTCACGCAGAGAGCGGATGATGACATCCCACTCGTGCTTGTGCCGAGGGCCCGCGATGTTGCGCACGTTCTCGAGCAGCACGACCGCCGGGCGGTGAACTTCGAGGATCCGGCAGATGTTCCAGAAGAGCGTCCCTCGGGCCTCGTCCATGCCGCGCTGGAAGCCAGATTTCGAGAACGGCTGGCACGGAAAGCCTGCCGCTAGTACGTCGTGTGGAGGCACGATCATCCGCTTCTCGGTGTCGGCGACGATGTCGCCGTGTGCAGGCATGCGCCAATTGCGCTCGTAGACGGCTGCTGCCGATCCTAGGGCTTGCATGCAGCGGCTGAGGGGTTCGAGTCCCCGAGACTCCATCCCTCCCGATGCCTGCGGGCGCCTCGCGCAGCAGCGAATCGGTCTACCCTCACCCGGAGCGAGTAGCCTGGGTACATGGCCACCTCGCTCGATCGTCCCCGTCCCCTGTGCCCGACGTCGGCGTGAGTGACATCGGGATCCCGCCGGACGACACCCGCGACGACGTCACGACCGAGGTCGCCCATGCGCAGTGGGCCGAGGCCGCGCGCGAGCTGCTGATCGAGGCGGCGGGCCGCTACCACCACGTGGTCACGGTGAAGGACCTCGCCGCCGGCGCCCAGGAGCGGACCGGGCTCGAGGCCACCCGGCGGGCCCACCACTGGATCGACGACGTGCTCGCACGGGTGGCCGCAGACTGCGCCGCCCGCGGGGAGCCGAACCTGGCCTCGCTCTGCGTGAACGCGCAGGGGAGCGTCGGCGACGGGTACGTGCCCGGCGACCCGGCCGCTGGGCAGGGGCCGGTCGACTCCGACGACGACGCAGCGATGGCCCGGCTCGCCTGCTACACGCACTTCGAGGCGCGCGGGCTGCCCGCGGACGGCGGGGTCGCCGTTCTCACGCCGCGGCTGTCGGCCAGCCGGTCGCGGCTGCGCAAGGCGGCGCTGGACGCCCGCGTGCTCGACACCTGCCCGACCTGCTACCTAGAGCTGCCGGCCCAGGGCGGCTGCAACAACTGCGACTGAGCCATGCGCGCGCTGGTCCTCGCGGTGGGGACGTCCCTGCTGCTCGGGGCCTGCCAGACCGCGGCGCCCCCGGCGGCGCCGCGGCCCGTCGCCTCGGTCGACGCCGAGCCGGCGCCGGCGTACGACGCGGAGGCCGAGCCTGCTGCGGCGGTGCTGTCGCTGGTGCCGCAGACCGCGGAGGTCGTGACGGTCGTCGACTGGGACCGGGTACGCGCACAGCTCGGGCAGCCGGACCTCACCAGTGAGGACCTGATGACAGACCGGCTGGCGTTCTGGGACCGGGCCGGGACCGAGGCGGCGCTGCTCACCGACGGCCTGCTGCGGGGGGACTCATCGACGTTCGAGCTCGACTACGGGTTCACCCAGGACGACGTCGACTGGGAGGCGCGGTGGACCGGAGAGGGTGGCGCGGGCTTCGCGCTAGCGTTCCGGCCCGACCTCGACCTCGCCGCCGTCCGGCGCGCGATCGACGACGGCACCGGCCCGCTGGCCGGCGCCACCCTGGACGCCGATCACCGCCTGGTGGTCGCGGGGTCCGCCGACGAGGACGTCTGGGCCAACGAGCGGACCTGGGAGCCGCTGCTGGCCGAGCCCGCCGCCGCGACGTACCTCCACCGCGGCTGCGTCCCCGTCAACACCGCGCTCGGCCCGGATGCGGACGTCGAGGACCAGGACGCGCTGCTCGCCGAGCACCCGGTCACGACGCTCGACGACCTGGCCGGCTTCGTGGTGTCCTACGGCGACCACCAGGCGACGGTCCGGTTCGGGCCCGACCGCTTCGACCTCTTCGAGCGGCTGCGGATCGGCGAGGACTGGCCGACGGGGGAGTTCTCCTCGACGTACGTGAACGGGGCGGCCGACCCCTCGTCCGGCCGGATCGGCTACAGCCTGCCGCGACCGCCGATGGGCGCCGGGCTCGCGCTGCTGCAGGAGCTGCCGTTCGGCATCTGCAACGACGTCGTGCCGCTGGACGAGCCGACCGGGCTCTGAGCGAGGATCGCCGGCTGCACGTGGCGGGCCGCAGGTTGTCCACATCTGGGGACCAACCTGTGGAGAACTACATCGCTGTCATTCTCCACCGACGAGTCCACAGCTGTGCACCCCACGGCTCGCGGCGAGCGGGTCAGGCGAGCAGGGTCAGGTGAGCTGGGTGGCCCGGACGAAGGTCGCTCCCAGGACCAGCACGCCGATGAGCACGAGCCCGACGAGCTGCCAGGTAGCGCGTCGGTCCCGCGGCGAGTAGACCAGCACGGCGGCCACGAGCGCCCCGCCGACGAAGCCCCCGAGGTGGCCCTGCCAGGAGATGTTGGGGAACGTGAACGTGATCACGAGGTTCAGCAGCAGCCAGGTGCCGATCTGCTGCACGTTGCCGCCGACCTTGACGGCCAGCACCAGCAGCGCGCCCATCAGGCCGAAGATCGATCCCGACGCTCCGAGAGTGGCCTGGTACTCGGGCGCCGCCCACATGACCAGGGCCGAGCCGGCAAGCCCGGACAGCAGGTAGAGCGCCAGGAACCGCACCCGGCCGATCGCGAGCTCGAGCTGGGGGCCGAGGAACCACAGCGCCAGCATGTTGAAGGCGATGTGCCAGATCTCGACGTGGGTGAACGTCGAGGTGACCACCTGCCACCCCGCCCCGTCGGCCACGCCAGGGTAGAACGTGCCCGGGCAGATGGACTCAGGAATCTCGCGGCCGCCGCCGGCCAGGACACACAGGCCGTTGGCCCGCAGCGCGAGCTCGTTCACCAGTCGGCTGGCGCCGCCGCCGGTGGCCACGATCGCGAGCCAGACGGCGACGTTCGACGCGATCAGCACCATCGAGGTGAGCGCCGGGTTGCCGGGGCGTCGGCCGCCGTACGCCGCCCGGCCCTGGCGGGTCGACTTCGCGCCCTCGGCCACGCACGACGGACAGTGGAAGCCCACGGCCGCGTCGCGCATGCAGTCGGGGCAGATCGTCCGGTCGCACCGCTGGCAGCGGATGTAGGACTCCCGGTCGGGGTGCCGGTAGCAGGTCGGCACCCCCGTGCCGGGGGTCTGCGCGGACGACGGGTCGGTGCTCAGGAGCCGCTGACCTCGACCGACTCGATGACCACCGGCTCGATCGGCCGGTCGCCGCCGCCGGTCCGGGTGGCGGCGATCGCGTCGACCACGTCGCGCGAGGACTGGTCGGCGACCTCGCCGAAGACCGTGTGCTTGAAGTTCAGCCACGGGGTGGCGCCGACGGTGATGAAGAACTGCGAGCCGTTGGTGCCCGGGCCGGCGTTGGCCATCGCGAGCAGGTAGGGCTTGTCGAAGACCAGCTCCGGGTGGGGCTCGTCCTTGAACGTGTAGCCGGGACCGCCGGTGCCGGTGCCGAGCGGGCAGCCGCCCTGGATCATGAAGCCCGGGATCACCCGGTGGAACGTGAGGCCGTCGTAGAACGGGCCGCTACGGTCGTTGCCCGCGTCGTAGTCCTTCGACCCGTCGGCGAGGCCGGCGAAGTTGGCGACCGTCTCGGGGGCGTGGTTCGGGAAGAGGGTCAGCGTGATGTCGCCGTGGTTGGTCTTGAGGATCGCCTGGTCGGCCATGGCCTGCCTTCTCGTCTGGACTCGTCTGGACTCGTCGGCGCACGCACGGTGCTGCCGCCTCGATCCTCCCAGATGGCACCCAGAACGTCTCACTCACCCACAGGGGTGGGGCTGGTCCGCACTTGGGGAACATGGTCGAATGGGGTGAACGCGACCGAGAGGAAGATTCCCTGATGGGCATCCGTAGGAAGAAGACCTTCGTCGAGCAGGCGGTGGACTACGTCGAGCACGCGGTCGAGCAGGCCCGACCCCACGTGGAGCAGGCCGTCGAGGCCGCCCGCGAGCGAGCCGTGCCGCTGCTGCAGGATGCCCGCGACAAGGCGGGCCCCGCGATCGCCGATGCTCGCGACAAGGCCAAGCCGGTGATCGCGGACGGTGCGGCGCTCGCGGCGGCGAAGGCCGCGGTGGTGGCCGAGGCCGCGTCGCAGAAGGCGTCCGAGGGCCGCGACCGGGCCTCGGCGAAGGTGGCCGAGCTCACGGGCGAGCCCCCGAAGAAGCGGCACCGGCTGCGCAAGCTGCTGGTGTTCAGCGGCCTGGCGGCCGCCACGGCGTACGTCGTCGGCCAGTTCAGGAGCCGCCAGGAGGACCAGAACTGGCAGTCGTCCTACACCCCGACCCCGCCGCCGGCCCCGCCGGCGCCGAAGGCAACCCCCAAGACCACTCCCAAGGCCACCTCCAAGACCGCCTCCAAGGCCACACCCAAGGCAGCCGCTCCCGCGGCACCGCCGACGGCCGAGGAGGCCGCGTCCGACGACGTGGCCGGCTCCTCGCCCGACGAGGCGCTGGCGGACGCGACCGACGCCCCCCACGCCGTGACCACGCCCGAGGACCCGGTCGAGGAAGTGGTCGTCGACGAGGACGCCAAGTCCAAGAAGTGACCTGCTAGCGGGGGAGGTCCTCCGGCTTGTGGTCCTCGACCCACGCGTCGATCCGCTCCCACCAGCCGAAGAGCCACTCGATCCGCTCGTCGCGCCCCGCGGGGATCTCCTCGCGGGGCACCTGCCACCACCGCATCACGATCCGCTTGTCCATCGGCAGCTCGCGCCACACGTCGGCGACCGTCAGCAGGTGGTCGAGCCCGGTGTGCGCGACCAGCACCACGTCGGCGTCCGGTGCCCCGTCGAGCGCGGCGATGAAGCCGCCGGGCCGCGGCGCCAGCACGTTCGTCATCGCCTCGGCGCGCGCGGCCATCCGCTCGAGGCCCAGCTTGCGCAGCCGGTCGATGCCGCGCTGCCGCCGGGCCGGCGTGAAGTTGCCGCCCTCGGGGAAGATCACGAACGCGTCGTTCTCGTCGAGCCCGTGCGCGAGCGCGCGGATGTGGTGGTCGACGTCGCCCCCGCGCGGGTCGATGAACCGCGCCGGCAACCGGTTCAGCACCACGTCGATCGCCGGGTCCCAGGCGAGGGTGTCCTTGAGCACCACCCGGGGCTCACGCTGGTACCAGTGCATCAGCGCGTAGATCAGGGTGAACGAGTCGCCCGGTCCGGCGTGCCGGCACGCCACCAGGATCGGGACGCCGGGATGGGCGTCCGGGTTCGGGCCGTCGGTCTCGATCCGCAGCGCCAGCACCCGCCGGGCCTCGCGGAAGAAGACCCACATCACGCCCTGCACCAGGTCGTAGTGGACGCCCTCGAAGTACGGCGTCCGCACCCAGCGGCCGAGGCCGGACGAGAACCACAGCCCGAGCAGCACGAGGAGCAGCAGCGTCTCGCAGGTCGCGTACAGGATCACCACCCAGAGCAGCCGCAGCGCCCGCCACCGCCCGGGGAGCACGGGGGACAGCAGGGCGGCCACGATCAGCCAGGCGGGCAGCGTCACCCACAGCAGCGCCGTGAGGACCACGACGGCCGGGGCGATCACCGCACGGCGGACCACCCACAGCACGGTCGTCACGGCCCGGCGCTGTCGGTGAGGCCCGCGAGGTACTCCCGGCTCGCGTCGTACGTCGCCTCGATCCGGGCCTCGACGCCGCGGAAGTCTCGGTGCGCGAGGAGGGAGTCGTCCTTCGTGGTCGTGCCGCGCGCCGGCAGCACGTGCGCCTCGACGGCGGGGGGCAGCTCGGCCATCTCGCGCATGAACCGGTGGCGGCGTGCGATCTCGAACGAGACCCGCGCGACCTCCCACGGGCGGCGGGGGACGGTGAGCGGCCGGTCGATCCGCCCGACCTGCAGCACGAAGAGCCGGGTGGCGCCGAGCTGGACGGCTCGGGCGACCGGGATCGAGTTGACGATGCCGCCGTCGAGGTAGTGCTCGCCGCCGACCTTCGCCGGCGGCAGCAGCCCGGGGACGGCGGCGCTGGCGACCACCGCGTCGACCAGGGGTCCGGAGTCGAACCAGTGCTCGGCGGCCCGCTCGATGTGGGCGGCGCACACCTGGAACCGGACCGGCAGGTCCTCGATCAGGACGTCGCCGAACTCCTCCTCCAGCCGCTGCCGCAACGGGGTGGCGGAGTAGATGTGGGTGCCGGTCGACACCGCCCGCCGCATCGTCCGCAGCGGCCGGTCGCCGTAGACGTCGCGCGAGCTGCTGACCGTCAACCACAGCTCGGTGAGCCGCTCGATGACGTCGATGCTCGGGTCGCGCGCCACCAGCGCGCCGTTCAGGGCGCCGACGCTGGTGCCGAGGACCAGGTCGGGGGTGATGTCGCGCTCGAACAGCGCGCGCAGCATCCCGACCTCGGCGGCGCCCAGGACGCCGCCACCCCCGAGCACGAACGCGGTGGTCACGGCGGCGCGTCCCTCAGGCCGAGGCCAGCTCGGGGTGCTCCTCCCGGAGCCGGCGCACGACCTGCCGCTCGACCCAGAAGATGAGCAACGGGACCAGGCCGGCGACCAGCGCGAGCGCGGTGAAGCGCAGGCTCCACCCGGCCCGCCGCGACAGCAGGAACGCCACGACGACGTAGACGATGAAGACCCAGCCGTGCACCGACCACACACCGCTTGCCGACTCGCCGAGCTCCTGGAGCGAGGTGCCGTCGGTCGTGAAGTACTTGAGCGGGAACGCCACGAGGGCGCCGAACGCCAGCAGCACGCCGACGACGAGCGCGAGGCCGCGGTAGGCGAGCAGGAGGTTCTTCACGACTCCGACCCTACTGACCCGGGGGTCCCGGCCTCGTCGCGGCGTACGTCGAGCAGGTAGCGCACCCACACGAAGACCGCGAAGCCGCCGAAGACCCACCACTCGAGCGCGTAGAGGAAGTTGCGGATCCCGCTGAGCCGGCCGGCGTCGGGCAGCTGGGACAGGGTGGCCGCCGAGAGCCCGGGCGTCGGCTGCGTCGCGACGGCGTAGCCGCTGTAGAGGTCCAGGTCGACCCGTTGCACCAGGTCGGCCACCCGCAGCTGGGGGAGGACGTCGTCGTCCGGGTCGCTCGTCGACCGCGCCGGTGCCCTCCGCGGGCTGCAGCCAGCCCGACAGGTCCGCCGGCCCGGAGACCGGCTCCGACGTCGCGGAGTCACTGACCCCACGGACCACGGCCAGGGCGGCGTCCGACTCGTCGACCGCCACCGGGGTGACCACCCAGAAGCCGGCGTCGCGGGCGACGTAGACGGTGCCCTCGGGGACCCACGTCCCGCGCAGGGTCACTGGCTGCCCGACCCGGTCGCCCGGGAAGGGGTCGTCGGGGCCGAGCAGGCTCGTGAGCGGCACCGGGTCGGCGCGCGTCAGGTCACGGGCGGCGTCGGCGCGCTCGTCCCGGCCGGCGCCGAACTGCCAGCTGCCGAGCAGCACCGCGGCAGCGAGGAGGACCACCACGAGCAGGTGCCCGGGCCACCAGCGCGGGGCCCAGGGCCGGAAGGCTGGCCCGCTCGTCACTCCCAGCGGGTGGCGAACGTGAAGCCGACGGCCATGAAGGCGATGCCGACGACCAGGTTGTACTGCTCGAGGTCGTTCATGACCGGGATGCCGGACGTGTCGTTGCTGAACACGTAGTAGGTGCAGATCCACAGGAGCCCGATGAGGAAGCAGCTCAGCATGCCGACGACGACGCCGCGGCCACGACCCAGCGGGGTGCTCGGGTTGGCCGAGACCGCGAGGGCGAGCAGGAACAGCCCGAACCCGATCGCGTAGTTCCAGTTGCCCAGGTCGGCCATGAACGCCGGACCGCCGGCCTTGGGGGCGGGGACCGCCGTGGGGTCGACGCGGACGGCCACGTAGAAGTAGACGAGCCAGGCGATGCCGAGCACCGCCAGCACGATCGCGACGACGAACCGGGGTGTGACCACCGGTCCGGAGGCGAGGTCGCCGTACTCCTGCTTGGCCTTGGGCTTGGACACCTGAACTCCTCGGTCGGACCACGTGCGGTCGCGTCCCGCTGGGACGCCGGGGTTAGCGTAGTCGCCATGACGGTCGAGCCGAGCGAGCGCCCCCCGCGCTCGCCGTGGCGGCTCGGCACGCCCCTGGTGGTCCTCGCGTGCGGCGCGCTGTTCGTCACCAGCGGCGCCAACAGCGAGGGCACCGATCTCCGGCCGGGGCGCTACACCGACCTCGCGTCATTGGTGGAGGCCGAGAACCAGGAGTACGTCGAGCTCGTCGACCGGGTCCGGGACGTGACCGCGGACGTCGAGCGGCTGACGAACCGCGTCGGCGCCGAGGAGGTCCGCCGGATCCACCGCCAGGTCGCCGAGCTGCGGGCGCCGGCGGGCTTCACCCCCCTGACCGGGCCCGGGATGACGATCACGCTCTCGGACGCCCCCGCCGACGTCATCAACTCCTCGACCCGGCCGATCCGGCTGCTGATCGTGCACCAGCAGGACATCCAGGCCGTGGTGAACGCCTTCTGGAAGGGCGGCGCCGAGGCGGTGACGATCCAGGGCGAGCGGGTGATCTCCAGCAGCGGCATCAAGTGCGAGGGCAACGCGGTGATGATCCAGGGCCAGGCCTACCCCCAGCCCTACGTGATCTCCGCGGTCGGCGACCCCGAGAGGCTGGAGAACGCGGTCCAGGCCGACGACTACCTCGAGTTCTACCGGCGCGCGTCCGAGCTGCCCGACGTGTCGGTCGGCTGGGACCTGCGGGTCGAGGAGCGGCTCGAGATGCCGGCCTTCGAGGGCATCTCCGGCCTCACGTACGCCGAGCCCGTCCGCTAGCACCCCCGACGCGGTCGCGCACCTGGGGGTCGTGGTCGAGACCGACGCGGTCGCTAGTCGAGCAGCTCGTCGTCGCGGGGTCTGTCGGGGGGACTGGCCGTGCCGGTGGGCAGGGTCGGGCTGGGCGACTCGCTGTCGCTCGGAGTCTCGCTCGGTTCCTCGTACGTCGACACCCAGATGATCACGGTGTCGCCCTGGTCGGCCTCCTCGCCGGCCTCCGGCGACTGGCGCACCACGGTGCCGGCCGGTTCGGTGGTGTCGGCCTCCTCGACCACCTCGACGTCGAAGCCGGCGTCGCGCAGGATCTGCTCGGCCTCCTCCTGCTGGCGGTCGACCACGTCCGGGACCTCCTCGGGGCCGTCGGAGTAGTAGACGGTCACGGTGCTGCCCTGCGGCACGCTGGTGCCCGGCGGGGGGTCGGTCTCGATCACCTGGTTCTTGGGCTCGTCGGACTCGCGCTCCTCCAGGAGTACCTCGAAGTCCTGGTCCTCCAGGGTCTGTCGCGCCTCGGCCCGCTGCTGGTTGAGGACGAACGGTACCTCGACGAGTGGACGGCCCTCGGACACCACGATCGTGACCTCGGAGCCCGGGGTGACGTACTGGTCCGCGTTGGGGTCCTGCTCGAGGACCCGGCCCGCCTTGACGGTCGGGTCGGTGCGGTAGTCCACGGTGACGTCGAACCCGGCTGCTCCGAGCTCGGCGCGGGCCGCCGCCTCGCGCAGCCCGATCACGTCGGGCACCCGCTCCTGTTCAGGCGGCGACTCGAACAGCCGCGGCAGCAGGTACGCAGCGCCGGCGATCAGCAGCACCAGCAGCAGTCCGAGCAGGATCAGCAGGCCGGTGCGCGAGCCCGACCGCTCGTCGTCGTCGTCGCGGGCGGTGGGGGTGCGCACCGTGGACGGGTCGACCGGCGGCGGCGCCGCGACCACAGTGCGGTCCTCGTCGACGGGAGGGGGCGGTGGGGTGGCGTGGACGGGACGGCCGGCGAGGTAGCGCTCGATGTCGCTGCGCATCGCGGCGGCCGACTGGTAGCGGTCCTCGACCCGCTTCGCGAGTGACTTCATCACGATCGCGTCGAGCGCGGCCGGGAGGTCGGTGTCGTGGTCGGACGGCGGGGAGGCCGGCTCGCGCACGTGCTGGTAGGCGACCGCGACCGGGCTGTCGCCGACGAACGGGGGCCGACCGGTCAGCAGCTCGTAGAGCAGGCAGCCGGCGGAGTAGACGTCGGACCGGGAGTCGACGGTCTCGCCACGCGCCTGCTCGGGCGAGAGGTACTGCGCGGTGCCGACGACGGCGGCGGTCTGGGTCATGGTCGAGGAGGCGTCGGAGATCGCCCGGGCGATCCCGAAGTCCATCACCTTGACGTCGCCGGACGGGGTGAGCATCACGTTGCCGGGCTTGATGTCGCGGTGGATGATCCCCGCGCGGTGGGAGTAGTCGAGGGCGGACAGCACGCCGCTGGTGATCTCCAGCGCGCGCTCGGGCAGGATCTTGCGACCCTCCCGCAGGATGTCACGCAGCGTCCGGCCGGCGACGTACTCCATGACGATGTAGGGCTGCGGGACGCCGGAGCCGTCGGTGGCCGTCTCCTCGCCGGTGTCGTAGACCGCCACGATGGCGGGGTGGTTGAGGGAGGCCGACGACTGGGCCTCCCGGCGGAAGCGGGCCTGGAACGTCGCGTCGCTCGCGAGGTCGGTGCGCAGCCGCTTGACCGCGACCACCCGGCCCAGCCTGGTGTCGGTGCCCTTGCGGACCTCCGCCATCCCCCCGCGGCCCAGCAGCTCGCCGAGCTCGTAGCGTCCACCGATCAGGCCGCTCACTCCGTGTCCTCCTCTGACTCGCCCGCGGCGGGTGCCTCGAGACCGGGCGGGGTCTTCCCCCAGTGCTGCACAACGACCGTGTCACCCTCCTGGAGGCCGCTGGTGGGGTCCACGGACTCCACGGTGTCGTCCTCGTGGGTGCCGTCGTTCTCCAGCTTCTCCTTCTGGACCTTCAGCCCCAGCGACTTGAGCTCGCCCTCGACGTCCTTGACGTCCCGACCGACGTAGTCGCCCTCGTCGATGTCGAACGTCTCGGCCTCCGTCTCGGTCGGTGTCTCCTCCGGTGTCTCCTCCGGTGTCTCGGCCGGGCTCTCCTCGACGGTCTCGCTCGGCGACTCCTGGGCCGACGACTGCGGCTGCCGCGGCTGCTCGGTCTGCTGGTCGGGGTCCTCACCCCGGGACGTCACCCAGATCAGGGCCACGACCGCGGTGGCGACGGCCAGCGCGACCAGCACCCACAGCCACGGGACGCCGCGACCGGGGCGGCCCGTCCGTGGGGGCGGCACCGGCGTCGCGAGCGTGCCCGGTCCGGCCATGGCGGCCGCCGGCAGCACCTGGGTTTCGGTGGCGGCGGGAGCGGCGGGGGGCGGTACGGCGGCCGCGACCGTCGCGGGCGAGCGCAGGGCGGCGGCGTACGCAGTCCCGTCGGCGAACCGCTCCGACGGATCCTTCGACATGGCGCGGGTGACGACGGTGGCGAGGTCGTGCGGCACGCTCGCGGGCAGCGGCGGGACGGGCTCGCGGATCTGGGCGAGGGCAGTGGCCACCGGGCTCTCGCCGGTGAAGGGTCGCCGGCCGGTGAGGCACTCGAACGTCACGACCCCGAGGGAGTAGACGTCGGACGCCGGCGTGGCGCGGCCGCCCTGGGCCTGCTCGGGTGAGAGGTACTGCGGTGTCCCCATGACCTGGCCGGTCTGGGTGAGCGCCATCCCCTCGGTGGCGCGCGCGATGCCGAAGTCGGTGATCTTCACCCTCCGGTCGGGTGTGACCAGCAGGTTGGCCGGCTTGACGTCACGGTGGATGATCCCGGCTGCGTGGGCGGCGCCGATGGCGTCGGCGGCCTGCGCCATCAGGTCGCGCGTGGCCTCGGGGTCGAGCGGCTGGCCGGGGCGGATCAGCGCCGACAGCGGCTGACCGTCGACGAGCTCCATCACGAGGTAGGGCCGCGGTCCCTCGGCACCCGACGTGCCCTCGCCGACGTCGTAGACGGCGGCGACACCGGGGTGGTGGAGCGCCGCGGCGTGCTGGGCCTCGGACTCGAACCGCGAGCGGAACGTCGCGTCGTCGGCGTACTCCTGCTTGAGCAACTTGACCGCCACGGTCCGCCCCAGCGTGGTGTCGGTCGCCCGCCACACCTCGCCCATGCCGCCGGTCGCGATCCGCGACTCCAGCCGGAACCGGCCGTCGTCGTCGGCGAAGCGCGCCTCCTCGCCGGTCACGGCTCGATCACCGCCTCCATGACGGCCTTGGCGATCGGGCCGCCGAGGGAGCCGCCGGCGATCTCACCGGCCCCGGTGCCCGGGGCGCTCTGGATCATGACGGCGACCGCGACCTCGGGGTCGTCGGCCGGCGCGAACGAGGTGAACCAGGCGTACGGCGGGACGTCGTCCTGCCCGCTCTGGGCGGTGCCGGTCTTGCCGGCGACCTCGACGCCGTCGATGGCGGCGTAGCTCGCGGTCCCCGAGTCGACGGTGTAGACCATCAGGTCCGTCAGCACGTCCGCGGTCTGGGCGGAGATGGCCTGCGACAACTCCTCCGGATCGGTCCGCGGCAGCGGCTCGAGCTCCGGGGTGAGCACCGTGTCGACGAGGTAGGGCCGCATCACGGTGCCGGCGTTCGCGATCCCCGCCGACACCATCGCCATCTGCAGCGGCGTGGCCTGCACCTCGAACTGCCCGATGCCGGTCTGACCGGTCGAGGCCTGACCCATCCCCTCCGGGAAGTTGGACTGCGCCTGCGGTGCGAGGTCGTCGAGGTAGGAGCTGTTGAAGCCGAACGCCTCGGCCTGGTCGAGCATCGCGTCGGCGCCGACCTGGACCGCCAGCCGCGCGAACGTGGTGTTGCAGGAGTTGCCCATCGCCTGGGTGAACGGGATCTTGTCGGTCCCGCAGTCGCGACCCTCGTTGTCGATCAGGCCCGAGTCGTCGGAGGTCTCCGGGAGCTGGTACGACGAGCCGCCGGGCACCTGTGCGTCGGCGTCGTACCCGAGCTCCTCGATCGCCGCGGCGGCGGTGACCAGCTTGAACGTCGAGCCCGGCGCGAGCCGGGTCTGGATCGCCCGGTTGAGGAGGGGCTGGTCCTCCTGCCGGTTGAGCTGCTTGTAGTTGTCGGCGACCTCGTCGAAGTCGTGGCCCGCGAGCTCGTTGGGGTCGTACGTCGGCAGCGACACCATCGCGAGGATCCGGCCACTCGTCGGCTCGATCGCCACCACGGCACCCTTGACGCCCTCGCCGAGCGCGGCGAGCCCGTCGAACGCGGCGTCCTGGGCGTCGGGGTCGATCGTGAGCTGGACGCTGCCGCCCTTCGAGGCGGAGTTGCTCAGCAGGTCGACCAGCCGGGTCACGAAGAGCCGGGAGTCGTCGCCGGACAGCACGGAGTTCTGTGACTTCTCCACGCCCGTCTGGCTGTAGTAGGAGAACCAGCCGGTGATCGGCGCGTACTTGTAGGGCAGTGGGTAGGTCCGCTGGAACTCGTAGCGGTCGTCGACCGGCTCGCTGTCGGCGACCGGCGTGCGCCCGACCAGGATCGCGCCGCGCTCGCTCGAGAAGGCCGCCGCCAGCACGCGGCGGTTGAGGGGGTGCTCGTCCAGGGCGTTGGCCCGGTAGTACTGCAGGTAGGTGGCGTTGAGCATCAGCGCCAGGAACAGCAGCAGGCAGAAGATGGCGATCGTGCGGATGGGCTTGTTCACGCCTTCACCGCCTTGACCACCTGGGTGGTCTCGGAGTCTGCGTCCTCGTCCGCGGTGAGCTGGGGGGCCGGGCGCCGGGCCTGGTCGGAGACGCGCAGCAGCAACGCGATGATCACCCAGTTGGCGACCAGGCTCGATCCGCCGTACGACAGGAACGGCGTCGTGAGGCCGGTCAACGGGATCAGCCGGGTCACGCCGCCGATGACGACGAAGACCTGGAGCGCGAAGACTCCTGCGAGGCCGACGCACATCAGCTTGCCGAAGCCGTCGCGGCAGACCAGGGCCGCGCGGAAGGCGCGTTCGACGATGAAGCCGTAGAGCAGCACCACCGCGATCACCCCGGTGAGCCCGAGCTCCTCGCCGATCGAGGAGATGATGAAGTCGGAGTTGGCGTAGGGGACACGGTCGGGGCTCCCCCCGCCGAAGCCTCGCCCGATCAGGCCTCCCCAGCCCATCCCGAACATCGCCTCCACCGGCTGGAACGCGCGGTCGTCGGTGCCCTCGCCGTAGTGAGCGAACGGGTTGAGCCAGATGTCGACCCGCTGGGCGACGTGCGCGAGCTTCCCGGTGGTCGAGGAGACGTAGTAAAGGGCGCCGGCGCCGCCGAGGAACAGCGAGCCGCCCACGACGAGCCAGCCGGGGCGCTCGGTGGCGACGTAGAGCAGCACCAGGAAGAGCCCGAAGAACAGCAGGCTGGAGCCGAGGTCGCGCTGGAACACCAGGATGCCCAGGCTGACCAGCCACATGGCGAGGATCGGGCCGAGATCGCGGCCGCGGGGCAGGTCGACGAACAGCAGCCGGCGACCGGCGAGCGCGAGGGCGTCGCGGTGGAGCACGAGGTAGCCGGCGAACGCGATCACCAGCAGCACCTTGGCGACCTCGCCCGGCTGGAAGCTGAAGCCGGCCAGCCGGATCCAGATCTGGGCGCCGTTGACGGTCGCGCCGAGGCCGGGGACCAGCGGCAGCAGTAGCAGGAGGATCGCGACCAGGCCGAGGGTGTAGGTGAAGCGCTGGAGCACCCGGTGGTCGCGCAGGAACAGCAGCGTCAGCACGAAGAGCACCACGCCGAGCGTCATCCAGATCAGCTGCTGCCGCGCGAACGCCGTGCCGTCGGTGAGGTCGAGCCGGTGGATCACCGCGAGGCCGAGTCCGTTGAGGGCGGCGACGACGGGGAGCAGCACCGGGTCGGCGTACGGCGCCGCGATCCGGACCACGACGTGGGCGCCGATCACCAGCGCCGCCAACCAGCCGGTGTAGCCGACCATGTTGGCCGGGATGGTGCCCTCGACGCCGAGCCCCACGGCGGCGTACGCCCCGCCGCCGACCGCCAGCGCGAGCACGAGCAGGAAGAGCTCGGCCCCGCGACGGCGGCGGTGCACGAACCCGAGGAGCGAGCCGGTCTGCTGGGACATCAGCCGCCCGCCGATCCCACGGGGTCCTCGGCCACCAGGTTGTCGACGGTCCGGCGCGCGCTGGCGAGGTCGCCGGCGCCGATGCCCTCCTCGACCTGGCCACGGTCGTACTCGCTCAGCGAGTCCACCTCCAGGTCCGTCGTCTCGTACGGCGTGGAGAGCGCGACGCCCGGCAGGTCGGCGTTGACCCCGCGATAGATCGTGACGACGCCCTCGTGCTCACCGACGTAGTACTGCTGCTGGGTCCAGGACCAGGCGGCCGCGCCGCCGATCCAGACCAGGCCGACCAGCACGAGCAGCGCCAGCACCCGGCGGACCCACGTGAAGCGGCGCGGCGGCCGCGGTGCGTAGCGCGCCTCCTCGGGGTCGATCGGGTCGGAGGGGATCGCGAAGCCGATGTCGTCGGGGATCTCGGCCTGCACCGGCTCCAGCTCGCCGGTGTCGCCCATCCGGTGACCACGGAAGAGCCCGGTCACCGTGCCACGGCCCTTGCGGGGCAGCTCGGCCGCCGCTCCCACGAGCACGGTCTCGACGTCTGTGTCGACGTCGCCCTCGACGACGTCGGCGACCAGGCAGGTGACGTTGTCGGTGCTACCGGCCGCGAGGCTCGCCCGCACCAGCTCCACCGCCGCGAAGTCGGCGTTGCCGCTCCGGAGGATGTCGGCCAGCCGGTCGGGTCCGAGGACGCCGCAGGCGCCGTCGCTGCAGAAGAGCAGCCGGTCGCCGGGGCTCACGTCGACCACGAACAGGTCGGGCTCGAGGTCGTGGATGCCGTCGATGGCCTTGAGGATCAGGTTGCGGTGCGGGTGGTGCCGCGCCTCCTCCTCGGTGATCTGGCCGTCGTCGATCAGGGTCTGGACGAACGTGTGGTCCTGGGTGAGCTGGAGCAGCTCGCCGTCGTGCAGCAGGTAGGCGCGGCTGTCGCCGACGTGCCCCATCGCAAGCGTGGTGCCGTCGAACAGCGCGACCGTCGCGGTGGTGCTGGTCCCCGAGAGCGACGGGTTCTCGTCGACGAGCTCGCCGATCCGGTCGTGGGCCCGGTGCAGCGCGCCGGCCACCTGACCGAGCAGGTCGTCCTGGTCCTCACCGGCGGCCGGGCCGTCGTCGAGCCGGCGCAGCTGGCCGATCGCGGTGGCCGAGGCGATGTCGCCGCGGGCCGCGCCGCCCACGCCGTCGCAGACGGCGAGGACGTGTGGTCCGGCGAAGCCGGAGTCCTGGTTGTCCTTCCGGACCCGGCCGACGTCGGAGATCGCGGCGTACTCGAGGCGCATCTGCGTGATCAGCTACTTCCGCAGCTCGAGGATGGTCTTGCCGATCCGGACCTGGGTGCCGAGCGTCAGGGTGGTGGGCTGGGTGATCCGGGCCGTACCGACGTAGGTGCCGTTGGTCGAGCCGAGGTCCTCCACGAACCACTGGTCGGCCGAGGAGGCGATCCGCGCGTGGCGGGTCGAGACGTAGTCGTCGTCGAGCCGGATCGCGGCGTCGGTGCCGCGGCCGATCAGGATCGGCGCCTGGTCGAGCTCGGCGCGCTCGCCGACGTTCGAGCCCTCGACCACGAGCACGTGGGTGGGGCTGCCGCGGCGCTTGGCCGGCTGCTTGCCGGCCTTGGCCGGCTTGGCCCTGCCACCACCGCCCCCGGCGCCACGGGCCCCCTCGGGCACCCGGGCACCGAACATGTCGGAGCGGATGACCGAGATCGCCGACAAGACGAAGATCCAGAGGATCGCCAGGTAGGCGAGCCGGATGAGGAACAGTGTGAGCTCAGACACCGGCGCCGCCTTCGGGGGATCCTGGGACGGTCTCGGCCACGACCCGGACGGTCATGGTCGTGTTGCCGATCTTCACGACCGAGCCGTCCTTGAGCGAGGTCGTGCTGATCCGGTGGCCGTCGACGAGCATGCCGTTGGTCGAGCCGAGGTCGCGCACCCGGAGCTGGAGCTGCTCGCCGGTGCCGGCGACCTCGAACTCGATGTGCCGGCGGCTCACGCCGGGGTCGTTGATGCGGATGTCGGCCTCCGTCCCGCGGCCGACGACGGTGCCGCCGGGGTGGAGGGGGTGCTGGGTGCCGTTGACCTCGACGAGGGCCGTGGCACGCCGTACCTGCGTGTGGGTGGCGTTGCTCTGCACCTCGGCCTGCGCCTGGCTGCGGATCCGGAACCGGCCGGTCGTCAGGTCCTCGGCGGCCTCGAACCCGATCCGGACCGGGCCGGGAAACACGTAGCCCTGGTTGTCGGCGTGGTCCTGGAGCTGGTCCTTGAGGTCGGTCGCCATCGCGGAGTCGTACGCCGAGAGCCGGTCGAGGTCGGTCTGTGACAGCTCCACGTGGAAGAGGTTGGGCACCATCCGCCGGTTGCGCGACAGGATCTGCGCGTTGTTGTCGCACTCGCGCTGGAGGGCGGCCGCGATCTCCACCGGCTGCACCGCGCTGCGGAAGGCTTTGGCGAAGGCCCCGGAGATCGCCTGCTCGAGTCGTCGCTCGAAGTTCTGCAGTGCGCCCACGTGTGCCTCCTCTCGTCTCGGCCTCCCCCGCCAGGGATCGTATCGGGGTCGACCCCGCCCCCCGGAAACCGCGGGCCGGGTCGGCGCTGCTGGTTTCCGGCCCGCCGGCTGCCGGTTTGGGGATGGTCTGAGCGCTGGGATAGCCTGAGCCCGCTTCTGGCGCGAGTGGCGGAATAGGCAGACGCGCACGGTTCAGGTCCGTGTGTCCGAAAGGACGTGGGGGTTCAACTCCCCCCTCGCGCACCAGCATCGCAGCAGGTCACGGGCCGGTCCTTCGGGGCCGGCCAATCGTGTTTCCCAGCGTGTCTCCTGACGTCGGGGACCCGCCTGGCTCGCAGGACGTCACATGCCGGAGGACTCGTAGGAGAACGCCGCGGCCGCCTCCCGGATCAGTTCGGTGGCGGCGGCCAGGGTGGGGCTCGCGGTCCGGCGCCGGGTCAGGTGTCTGAGTACGACGCGGCGCATGCCCAGCCCGGGGACGTCGACCAGCTCGACCCCCTCGCTCGGGAGCGTCTCCAGGGCCAGGGCGGGCGCCAGGGTGACGCCTTCGCCGGCGGCCACCAGCGCCAGCGCGTTCTGGTAGCTGAAGAAGGTGTGCTGCGTCGACTCCTCACCCCCGAGCTCGCGCCGGACCCGCTGCATGGCCTTGGCGCTGGCGGCCGTGGGAACGAGACCGATCCAGGGCATCCCGATCCGGCTCAGGTCGACGACGTCGGTACCGAGCAGCGACCCCGTGGGCACCACCAGCTTCCACGGCTCGTCGAGGAGGGGCACGTCGGTGGTGCCGCGCGGTGGCGTGTAGCTCTCCCCGGAGTCGTGCTCGACCGCGATAGCGTCGAGCGCGCCGGTCCGCAGGTCCCGCATCAGGTCCGCCTCGTCGGCCTCGACGGTCCCGAACCGGAGGGCGGGGTAGCGCTCGCGCCACTCCGGCAGGGCCGGTGCGAGGACGGTGGCCAGGAACGACTGGAAGCCGCCGATCCGGAACGAGCCGCTCACCTCGGCGGCGGCCTCCTCCAGCCTGGACCGGGCGAGCGCGAGTGCGCGCTCGACGTCCTCGCCGGCCTCGGCGAGGGCCAGCCCGGCCGGGGTGAGGACGCTTCCGGTCGGCACCCGGCGGAGCAGGACCTGGCCGGCCTCCCGTTCGAGCTTGGCCACCTGCTGCGACACCGCGGAGGCGGTCACGCCCAGCTCGTCGGCGGCGGCGAGGACGCCGCCGTAACGGGCGACGGCGAGCAGGAAGCGCAGCCGGCCGGGCTCGATCTTCACTTAACCAATGCTAAACCCAGGGTGTCATCGAGTGCAATTGTGCTAACTGACTTCACCTCCCACCATGGTGTCTTGTGTGGCCGAGGGTCGGCCGCGTACGAAGACATCGAGGAACCGGGAAATGTTCGCACTGGCCGTGGGCTGGATCGGGACGGTCGGCAGCATCGCTGCCTACGTCCTGCTCAGTCGTGGGACGTGGGCCGCCACGTCGCTGCGCTACTCCGCCCTGAACGGTCTCGCCGGCATCGTGACCGGGTGCGCCAGTGCCGCCTACGGCGCCTGGCCGAGCGTCGGCGCGAACGTCCTGTGGACCGCGATCGCCGGCCACTCGGCGCTCACGACGCTGCGCGCACGTCGCCGGTCCCGGCTGGCGGTGGTCACCACGCTGCCGCGGCAGCCCGACCCCGAGCCGCCGGCTCACTCGCAGGTGCTCACGGCCGCCTGAGGCTAACGGCGCCGTACCTGCGCTCCCCACCCGTTGCACGGGGGGTGAAGCGCCCTCGCGGCACCGTTAGCCGGCCGCCACGGCTCGTGTCACCCCTGCAGAAGGCGGCTACCGTGCGTTGCATGAGGGGTTGCGGGGCGCTGCTCGGGCTGCTGCTGGTGGTCTCGGGCTGCTCCGCCGAGGAGCCGCGCCCGACCGAGCGTCACGACGGCCCCCCACCGGAGGTGTCGATGTCGGTCACCCAGCTGCTGCCCGACGAGGGGACGAGCAAGGCGCTGCTGCGGGTGACCAACGAGAGCGACGGACCGCTGGTCGTCACGGGCACGGGGCTCGACTGGTCGGGGTACGGCGAGGCGTTCGTCCGCCCCCAGGACGACGAGCTGGCCGCGGGCCAGACGCTCGACCTGCGGACGACACTCCCGGCCGAGGTGTGCGATGCCGGCGACGAGCCGGTGCTCGGCGTGCTCGAGACCGACCACGGCCCGGTCTCGCAGCCGCTGACGGCCAGCGGCGAGGTCTACCTGCGCCGGCTGTGGGAGAAGCGCTGCTTCGAGCAGACCCTCGCCGACCAGGTGTCGATCTCCTACGGGCCGGGGTGGACGGTCGACGAGGAGCGCGAGTCGTTGGACGGCGACCTGCTGCTGCGCCGCCGGAGCGGCACCCTGCCGGTCGCCGTGACCGGCGCCGCGGGCTCGGTCCTCTACGACCTCGGCGTACGGCGTGAGGTCGTCAGCCGTCCGGCCAGCGCGGTGACCCGGGTGCCGCTGTCCATCACGCCCGGCAACCGGTGCGACGAGCACGCGATCGGCCAGGCGACGGCGCCGTTCACGTTCCAGGTCGTGCTGAGCGTGGACGGCGGGCCCGAGTCGGTGGTGCTGGTCGTACCGCCGGTGTCGGTCCAGGAGCAGGCAGCGGCCCTGCTCACCCTCCACTGCGAGCGGCGGGACTGACGGGCGGGCCGTTCACCGGAGGGGCCCCTTGAACCTATACCCCCTATAGGTATATGGTCCTGACATGAGCGAGCACGTGCACGGCTACCTGGCCCACGACGACAAGGACAAGGTGCTCAAGCGCCTGCGCCGGATCGAGGGTCAGGTCCGCGGCCTGCAGCGGATGGTCGAGGACGAGAAGTACTGCATCGACGTCCTCACCCAGGTCTCCGCGGCCACCAAGGCGCTGGAGTCGGTCGCCCTCACGCTGCTCCACGACCACCTGACCCACTGTGTCGTCGACGCCGCCAAGGCGGGCGGCCCGGAGGCCGACCTCAAGGTGCGCGAGGCGTCCGACGCCATCGCCCGCCTCGTCCGGTCCTGACCCGAGGAGATCCCATGACCACCCAGACGTTCACCGTCACCGGCATGACCTGCGGCCACTGCGTCGCCTCCGTCACCGAGGAGGTGTCCGAGGTCGCCGGCGTCCAGCACGTCGACGTCGTCCTCGACACCGGTCAGGTCACCGTCACCAGTGCCGAGCCCGTCGACGCCGCGGCCGTGAGGGCCGCCGTCGAGGAGGCCGGCTACCAGCTCGCATGACCACCCCGGTCCGGGTCGCCGGGTTCGTGCTGAGCCTGCTGGTGGTCTTCCTGGCCGCCCGCGGGGTCGGCGCGGTCGCCGCCCCCGACCCCGCGCCCGCGGCCCCGATGGGTCACGACGGGATGGCGGAGCCGGATCACCTGGCGGAGCCGGAGGCCGGGCACGGTGACCACGAGCCGGAGCACGAGACTGAGTCGGAGACGGAGCCGGACGGCCCGGGCGGTCTGGCCGTCTCCGACCGCGGCTACACGCTGCGGATGGTCTCCGAACCCCGCGCCGGTGCCGGCCGGCCGCTCCGGTTCGTGATCGACGGGCCGGACGGCGAGCCCGTCACGACGTACGACGAGGTGCACGACCAGCGCCTCCACCTGGTCAAGATCCGGCGGGATGGCGCCGACTACCAGCACGTCCACCCGACGCTGCGCCCGGACGGCACCTGGACGGCGCGGCTGACCCTCTCACCCGGCACCAGCAGGGTGTTCGCCGACTTCACGCCCACCGACGGTCCGGCGCTGGTGCTCGGCACCGACGTCCAGCTCGACGGCGGCTACGCGCCGGCTCCGCCTCCCGACGTCGCCCGGACCGCCACCGTGGCCGGCTACCAGGTCGAGCTGCAGGGCGAGCTCGCCGGTGGGGGAGCGTCGCCCCTGACCGCCACCATCACCCGCCACGGCGAGCCGGTGACCGACCTGCAGCCCTACCTCGGCGCCTACGGCCACCTGGTCGCCCTCCGCGAGGGAGACCTGGCCTACCTCCACGTCCATCCGGAGCAGGCCGGCGCCGGCCCGGAGATCCCGTTCGTGGCCGAGGTCCCGAGCGACGGTCGCTACCGGCTGTTCCTCGAGTTCCGGCACCGCGGCGTGGTGCGCACGGCCGAGCTCGTGCTCTCGACCGGGCCGGACGGAGCCCCGCACGGGGAGGGGGCGGACCATGACCACTGACGTCGAGCTCCAGATCAGCGGCATGACCTGCGCGGCCTGCGCCAACCGGATCGAGCGCAAGCTCAACAAGCTCGACGGCGTCGTCGCGAGCGTCAACTACGCGACGGAGAAGGCGAAGGTCGCCTATCCCGCGACCCTGACCCCCCAGGACCTGGTGACCACGGTCGAGCAGGCCGGGTACGGCGCCACGCTGCCCGCGGCCGGTCCGGCGGCCGAGCCCGGCGCGGCCCGGGACGCGCTGCGCGACCGGCTCCTCGGGTCGATCGTGCTGACCGTCCCGGTGATCGCCCTCGCGATGGTCCCGGCGTGGCAGTTCGACTACTGGCAGTGGCTGTCCCTGACGCTGGCGGCGCCCGTCGTCGTGTGGGGCGCGTGGCCGTTCCACCGGGCGGCGTGGACCAACCTGCGGCACGGCGCCTCGACCATGGACACGCTCGTGTCGGTCGGCACGTTGGCCGCGTTCGGCTGGTCGCTCTACGCGCTCTTCCTCGGCACGGCGGGGGAGCCGGGGATGACCCACCCGTTCGAGCTCTCGGTCGAGCGCACCGACGGCGCGGGCAACATCTACCTGGAGGCCGCGGCCGGCGTCACGACGTTCATCCTGGCCGGCCGGTACTTCGAGGCGCGCTCCAAGCGGCGGGCCGGTGCGGCCCTCCGCGCCCTGCTCGAGCTCGGGGCCAAGGACGTCGCCGTGCTGCGCGACGGGGTCGAGGTCCGGATTCCGACCGAGGACCTGGCGGTCGGCGACCTGTTCGTCGTCCGGCCCGGCGAGAAGGTCGCCACCGACGGGGTCGTGGAGCAGGGCGCCAGTGCGGTGGACGCGTCGATGCTCACCGGCGAGTCCGTCCCGGTCGAGGTGTCGGTGGGCGACACCGTCGTGGGCGCGACGGTCAACGCCGGCGGCCGGCTCGTCGTCCGCGCGACCCGGGTCGGCTCCGACACCCAGCTCGCGCAGATGGCGCGGTTGGTGGAGGACGCGCAGAACGGCAAGGCCCACGTGCAGCGGCTCGCCGACCGGGTGTCGGGCGTGTTCGTGCCGGTCGTGATCGGCCTCGCGGTCGGCACGCTGGGGTTCTGGATCGGTGCGGACGCCGGACTGTCCACCGCGTTCACCGCCGCCGTCGCCGTGCTGATCATCGCCTGCCCCTGCGCGCTCGGGCTCGCGACCCCGACCGCCCTGATGGTCGGCACCGGGCGCGGCGCCCAGCTCGGCATCCTCATCAAGGGTCCCGAGGTGCTGGAGTCCACCCGCACCGTCGACACCGTCGTGCTCGACAAGACCGGCACCGTGACCACCGGCGAGATGACGCTGGTCGGCGCGGTCTCCAGCATGGGGGCGGACGCCGACGAGGTGTTGCGGCTCGCGGGAGCGGTCGAGTCGGCCTCGGAGCACCCGATCGGCCGGGCCGTCGCCGCGGGCGCCCGCGAGCAGCTGGGCACGCTGCCGCCGGCCGAGAGCTTCCGGGCCACGTCCGGCCACGGCGTCACCGGGACGGTGGAGGGTCGTGAGGTGACGGTCGGTCGGCCGAGCGGGGACGTCGACCGCGAGCCCGGCCACACGGTCGTCGAGGTCTCCTGGGGCGGCGCCGCCCGGGGCTGGCTGTCGGTCGCCGACGCCGTCAAGCCGACCTCGGCCGAGGCCGTCCGCCGGTTCCGCGAGCTCGGGCTGCGGCCCGTGCTGCTCACGGGGGACCACGCGGCGGTTGCGCTGGCGGTCGCCGCCGAGGTGGGGATCGCCGAGACCGACGTGATCGCCGGCGTGCTGCCCGCCGACAAGGTCGACGTCGTCAAGGGGTTGCAGGCCGAGGGGCGAGTGGTCGCGATGGTCGGCGACGGCGTCAACGACGCGGCCGCTCTGGCCCAGGCCGACCTGGGACTCGCGATGGGGACCGGCACCGACGTCGCGATCGAGGCGAGCGACCTCACCTTGGTCCGCGGCGACCTGCGGGTGGCCGCCGACGCGATCCGGTTGTCCCGTCGCACCCTGGCCACGATCCGGGGCAACCTGTTCTGGGCGTTCGCCTACAACGTGGCCGCGCTGCCGCTGGCGGCCGCGGGCCTGCTCAACCCGATGATCGCGGGCGCCGCCATGGCGTTCAGCTCGGTGTTCGTCGTCAGCAACAGCCTGCGGCTGCGACGGTTCCAGGCGGCCTAGGGTCGACCCATGCGCGCCGAGCAGGTCGACCCGGGTGACCCGGTGGCGATCGCCGCGGCCCTGCGCGCCCGGTTCGCCGACCCGGTCGGCGTGTTCGCGGCCCCGGGCCGGGCCAACCTGATCGGCGAGCACACCGACTACAACGCGGGCCTCTGCCTGCCGATCGCGCTGCCGCACGCGACGTACGCCGCAGTGGAGCGACGCGACGACGACCTGCTCCGCGTGTCGAGCGTCCAGCTCGAGGGGACCACCGAGGTCCGGCTGTCCGAGATCACGCCGGGCCGGGTGGACGGCTGGGCGGCGTACGTCGCCGGCGTCGCCTGGGCGCTGCGCGAGGACGGCCACGACCTGCCGGGGATGGACCTGGTCGTCGACGGCCGGGTGCCGCTGGGCTCCGGCCTCTCCAGCTCGGCCGCCCTGATCTGCTCGGCCGCGCTCGCGATGTGCGCCGCCGCCGGTGTCGATCCGGGCCGGCCCGCGCTGGTCCGGGCGACGATGCGGGCCGAGGCGGAGATCGCGGGCGCACCCACCGGCGGGCTCGACCAGACGGCCTCACTCCTCGGCGAGGAGGGGCACGCCCTCCTCATCGACTTCGCCGACCACACCAGCCGGCCGGTGCCGTGGCGGCCGGAGGCGGCCGGGCTCGCGCTGCTCGTGGTCGACACCCGGGCGGCTCACTCGCACTCGGAGGGCGGCTACGGCCAGCGCCGCGCGGACTGCGAGGAGGCGGCCCGGAACCTCGGCGTGCGCAGCCTCCGGGAGGTGTCGCTGGCGGCGGTCGAGGGACTTCCCGACGACCGGCTGCGCCGTCGGGCCCGGCACGTGGTCACCGAGATCGCGCGGGTCGAGGGGACCGTCGAGGCGTTGGCGGCCGGGGCCTGGCGCGAGGTCGGCGGGCTGTTCGACGAGTCCCACACCTCGATGCGCGACGACTTCGAGATCTCCTGCCCGGAGCTGGACGCCGTCGTCGACACCGCTCGCGACCACGGCGCGCTCGGGGCCCGGATGACCGGCGGCGGGTTCGGCGGGTCGGCGATCGCGTTGGTGCCGGCCGACCGGGCAGCCACGATCGCGGACGAGATCACCGGCGTCTTCGCCGCCCGCGGCTGGGACGCCCCGGGCGTGCTGCCGGCGCCCGCGTCGGCGAGCGCCCACGAGGTCGGCGTTTTCCGGGTCTGACCACCTCCCTGGGAGAATCGGACCATGACGACTCTCGGCGACTTCAAGGCCACCGCGATCGACGGCAGCATGACCGACCTCGCCACCTACGAGGGCCAGGTCGTGCTCGTGGTCAACACCGCCTCCCAGTGCGGCCTCACGAGCCAGTTCGCCGGGCTCCAGGAGCTGCACGACACCTACGCCGACCGCGGGTTCACCGTGCTCGGCTTCCCGTGCAACCAGTTCGGCGACCAGGAGCCCGACGACGAGGCCGCGATCGCGTCGTTCTGCGACCGGACGTTCGGGGTGAGCTTCCCCATGTTCGCCAAGGTCGACGTCAACGGCGACGACGCCCACCCGCTCTTCCGGTGGCTGCGCTCGGAGAAGTCCGGCCTGCTGCCCGGCGACGCCATCAAGTGGAACTTCACGAAGTTCCTGATCGGCCGCGACGGCGAGGTCGTCAAGCGGTTCTCGCCGACCACCGAGCCGTCGAAGCTGAGCGACCAGATCGAGGCCGCGCTCGCCTGACCGCCGGGTCTGACCCCTAGGCCAGGTCGTACGTCGCCCGGACGCCCTCCGGCACCAGCTCGACGTACTCGGGGTGCCGCTTGATCCAGTCGGCGGTGAACGGGCACGACGGGTACACCGCCAGCCCGGCGTCGCGCGCGGCCTCGAGCCCGTGGCGCACGAGCGCCGACCCGACGCCCTCGCCCTCGTAGGCGTCGTCGACCTCGGTGTGGGTGAACGTGATCCGGCCCTCGCGGAGCCGGTAGTCGGCGAAGCCGGCCAGCTCGCCGTCGACCAGGACCTCGAACCGGGACCGCTCGCGGTTGTCACGCACCTCGGGGGGCATGCCCGTCACGGTAGCGACTTGCCGGTAACCGAGCCGACCCGCGAAGGTGGCAGGCATGGCCGCCACGCCCTCGTCGTACTCGATCACCATGCGGCTGCACACCGCGCCCGACCACGGGGTGGTCGGCCAGGTCGCGACCGCGATCTCCGAGCAGGGCGGCATCGTGACCGCGATCGACGTGGCGGAGTCCAGCCACGACCGGCTGGTCGTCGACGTCACAGCCTCGGCGGCCGACTCCGACCACGCCGACCTCGTGGTGGGGGCCGTCGACGAGGTCAGCGGGGTCACGGTCCACAAGGTCAGCGACCGGACGTTCCTGCTCCACATCGGCGGCAAGATCGAGGTCACGTCCAAGGTCCCCCTCCGCACCCGTGACGACCTGTCGATGGCCTACACCCCCGGGGTCGGGAGGGTGAGCATGGCGCTGGCGAAGAACCCCGAGGACGTCCGTCGGCTGACGGTGAAGGGCAACAGCGTCGCCGTGGTCACCGACGGCTCGGCCGTTCTCGGCCTCGGCAACATCGGGCCGGGCGCCGCGCTGCCGGTGATGGAGGGCAAGGCCGCGCTCTTCAAGCGGTTCGCCGACATCGACGCGTGGCCGATCTGCCTCGCGAGCCAGGACACCGACGAGATCGTCAAGGCGGTCGAGATGATCGCCCCCGGCTTCGGCGGCATCAACCTCGAGGACATCGCGGCCCCGCGCTGCTTCGAGATCGAGCGTCGGCTGCGGGAGTCGCTCGACATCCCGGTGTTCCACGACGACCAGCACGGCACCGCCATTGTGGTGCTGGCGGCGCTGACCAACGCGCTGCGGGTCGTGAAGAAGGACATGCACACGGTCCGGGTGGTCGTGTCCGGTGGCGGCGCGGCCGGCACCGCCATCGTGTCGCTGCTGCTGGCGGCGGGCGTGACGGACGTCGTCGTGGTCGACCGGGCGGGCGCGATCTGCGCCGGCGACGAGGCGCTGTCCGCGGCCCACCGGGAGCTGGCGGAGGCCACCAACCCGCGCCGCGCCAGTGGCAACCTGCAGACCGTGCTGCGCGACGCCGACGTCTTCATCGGCGTCAGCGCCCCGCGGATCCTGCAACCCGAGTGGATCGCCGACATGGCCGCCCAGCCGGTGGTGTTCGCGCTCGCCAACCCCGACCCCGAGGTCGACCCGGCGGAGGCCGAGAAGTACGCCGCGGTAGTGGCGAGCGGCCGGTCCGACTACCCGAACCAGATCAACAACGTGCTGGCGTTCCCCGGAGTCTTCCGCGGTCTGCTCGACGCGCGCGCGACCGAGGTGACGCTCGAGATGCTGCTCCGCGCGGCCGAGGCGATCGCGCTGGTGGTCAACGACGAGGAGCTGAATCCCAACTTCATCATCCCCACGGTCTTCCACCCCGATGTACCGAAGCGGGTGGCGGCCGCGATCGCAGGCCCCGAGAAGACGACCTCCCCTCCGGGCTAGTCGGCGAGGTCGTCGGGCCCCACCTCGGGTGCGGTCTCGAGGGCGGTGCGGACGTCGTCGGGATCGAGCACGTCGTGCTCGAAGTCGGCCACCAGCACCATGTCGTCGCGCAGCACCTCGATCTCACCGGGGAACAGCTCACGGTCGCGCGGCGCCCGCTCCAGCGTGATCCGCACGAACGCGTAGCCCTCGTCCACCGGGAACGAGTAGCTGAGTGCCACGCTGCCGTCGTCGCGGACGTTGGCGTACTCCGGCGGGTGACCCGAGATCACGGGGGCATACAGCGTCAGCCCGGTGTCGGCCAGCGCGTCCGCGTCGCGGTCGGCCAGCACCTGCTCCGAGCCCAGGTGTGCCGCGACCGCGACCGCCGGTGCCGCAGCCAGGAGGCCGAGCCTGAGGAGCAGCCGTCCCCCCGGTCCGGCGGCGTACGACGCGGCGGTCCCGGACAGCAACGCGATCGCGACCGCCGCCGCCAGCGGCAGCGGGGTGTCGTAGTCACGGTGGGCGTCGGCGGCGTACAGGACCTCGTCCGCCGCGTACCAGAGGGAGCTCCCGACCAGCAGCACGCCGAACACGTGGGCGAGGACCCGCGGAGTGCGCAGCGCCCAGAGGAGGCCGCCACCGAGAAGGATGGCGACGCCGAGGGTGAACAGGTCGTCGAACCCGTTGCCCAGGCACTCGCCGACGGTGCCGCAGTAGTCGTCGTTGTCCTGGGCGGCCGCCCACACCGCCAGCACGGCGAGCAGGGTGAGGGGGAGGACGCGGAGCAGGCGCCGGGAGAACGTCATGCGGCTCAGCGTCCCCGATCCAGACCGCGGAGCGGCACCGCTCTCGTACTCAGCCGGCCCGGGTCGCATGGAGGGCGGCACCCACCACGCCGGCCCGGTTGCGCAGGGTGGCCGGCACGATCGGCGTCCGGAGGTCCAGCAGCGGCAGGAACTCGTCGGCGTCCTTGGAGACGCCACCCCCGACCACGAACAGGTCGGGGGCGAGCAGCGCCTCGACGACCTGGTAGTAGCGCGTGAGCCGCTCGGCCCACGCGGCCCACGACAGTCCCTCGGCGGTGCGGGCGCTGTTGGCGGCACGGGTCTCGGCGTCGTGGCCGTCGATCTCGAGGTGGCCGAGCTCGGAGTTCGGGACCAGGACGCCGTCGTGGACCAGTGCCGACCCGATCCCGGTGCCGAGCGTGGTCACGACCACCAGACCGCGCTCGCCGCGAGCGGCTCCGTAGGCCACCTCCGCCAGGCCGGCCGCATCCGCGTCGTTCACGACATGCACCTCGCGACCGGTCGCCTCGCTGATCACGGCGTCCGCGTCGGTGCCGATCCAGGCCGAGTCGATGTTGGCCGCCGACGACACGACGCCGTGCCGTACGACGGCCGGCACCGTCACGCCCACTGCGCCGGTAGCCTCCGGGAACCTTCCCAGCAGGTCCGCGAAGACGGCCGCGACCGCCTCCGGGGTCGCGGGCTGCGGCGTCGTGACCCGGACCCGCTCCGCGGCGAAGTCGCCGACCGTGAGGTCGACCGGCGCCCCCTTGATGCCGGTGCCGCCGAAGTCGATCCCGAACGCGTCCTGGGCCATGGCCACCATCTGACCACAGGGGCCGCACCCGCCGGTGCCACCACTTGACATCACGGGACCTCTTGTCAGGCCGGTTGACAAATCGTAGCCTGATGTAAACCCATGTAGGAGGTGCGTGATGCAGACGGAGGACGGCGACCGGATCGCCCACAGCACGGTGACGGAGGCGTCCACCCGCGCGTGGCGCGACCGGAAGCGCTACCTCTGGCTGATCGGGCTGGTCGTGCCGAGCCTGGCGTTCGTGGGGTTCGGTGGCTGGCAGCTCACGGGCAGCGGCCTGTGGTTCTGGGTCGGACCGGTGGTGATCCTGGTGATCGTCCCCGCGATCGACCTGATGGCAGGGCTGGACCGGTCCAACCCGCCCGACGACGTGATCGAGGCACTCGAGAACGACCGGTACTACCGGTGGATCACCTACCTGTTCCTGCCGATCCAGTACGCCGGCTTCCTGGGTGCGATGTGGCTGGTCGGCGGCGGTGCCGTCGGTGGTGACGCCCTCGACACCTGGGACAAGATCGGGCTGGCCGTCTCCATCGGGTGCATCGGCGGGATCGGCATCAACACCGCCCACGAGCTCGGTCACAAGAAGGAGTCGCACGAGCGCTGGCTCTCCAAGGTCGCGCTCGCGCCGGTGGCCTACGGCCACTTCTACATCGAGCACAACCGCGGCCACCACGTCCGGGTGGCCACCCCGGAGGACCCGGCCAGCGCCCGGCTGGGCGAGAGCTTCTACCAGTTCTGGCCACGCACGGTCGGGGGGTCGCTGCGGTCCGCCTGGCGGATCGAGAAGCGACGCTACGCCCGCAAGCAGCGCCACCCGTTCCGGATCGGCAACGACGTCCTCAACGCCTGGCTGATGACGGCGGTGCTCTGGGGCGGACTGATGGCCTGGCTGGGGATCGGGATCGCGCCGTACCTGCTGGTGCAGGCGGTGGTCGGCTTCTCCCTGCTCGAGGTCGTCAACTACATGGAGCACTACGGCATGCTGCGCCAGAAGGTCGGCGTCGGCGACCGGCAACGCTACGAGCGGGTCGACCCCAGCCACAGCTGGAACTCCAACAACATCGCGACCAACGTGCTGCTCTACCACCTGCAGCGGCACAGCGACCACCACGCCAACCCGACCCGGCGCTACCAGGCGCTGCGCGACTTCGAGGAGAGCCCGGTGCTGCCGACCGGGTACGCCGGGATGATCGTGCTGGCGATCGTCCCCGCCGTGTGGCGACGCGTCATGGACCCACGGGTGGTGGCCCACTTCGACGGCGACGTCGGTCGCGCCAACCTCAGCCCGCGCAGGCGCGAGCGGATCCTGGAGAAGTACGCCGCGGCGGCGCCCACGACGGTGTCGGTGCCGGTCGAGCCGGTCGGGGCCGAGCGGCCGACCGAGGTGCTGGCCGCCCGCTGCCCCGGCTGCTCCTACGTCTACGACGTCGTCGCCGGTGACGAGCACGAGGGGTTCGCGGCCGGCACGGCGTGGGCCGACGTCCCGGACGACTGGTGCTGTCCGGACTGCGGCGTCCGGGAGAAGGTCGACTTCGTCCCGCTCTCACCCGACGCGGCCCGCGCCTGAGACCCGGACGGGCACCGGCGCCCAGCCTGGGCGTGATGACCTCAGAGGTCGCGCCGGACCTCGTCGCGGGTCGGGGTGTCGGCGCTGCGCGACAGGTTCAGGATCGCCAGGGCGAGACCACCCCAGATCACCGCCATCGCCACCAGCATCAGCACGATCGCGCTCGCGGACATGTCAGCCTCCTTCCGTCGGGTCGTCGTCGGGTGGGGCCAACGAGGTGCCCGGCCGCCACGGGATCCGGGCCGCGGCGAAGCCCACCGCCACCACGGCGACGGCCGCACCCCACCCGAAGGTCAGCAGCATCCACTGCGGGTACTCACCGTAGGGCGCCTCGAGGTCGTCGAGGAACGCCCGCACCAGCACGTAGGCGAGGGCCAGGGGGGTGACGACGGAGATCAGCACCCGCCACCACGCGCCGATCGGTATCGACCCCCCGCGGTTGAGGTGCGCCGCGAGGAGCGGAAGCGCCCGCAGGCCCCACGCGACCACCAGCATCGACACGACCGCGACCAGCAGGATGCCGAACTGGTTGATGAAGTGGTCGACGATGTCGAGCACGAAGATGCCGCTGGTCGTCGAGAAGAAGGCCAGGCTGAGGATGGTGCAGGGCACCGTCACGGCGAGCGCGGCCCCGCGACGGGTCATCGCGAACTTGTCGCGCACCGCGGAGATCACGACCTCGATCACCGAGACCAGCGAGGTGATGCCCGCGATCACGAGCGACCCGAAGAAGAGGACGCCCAGGAACGGCCCCGCCGGTGCCTCGGAGATGATCGTCGGGAACGCGATGAACGCGAGGCCGATGCCGTCGCTGGCGACCTCGGACACCTCCGCCCCGCTCGCCTGAGCCATGAAGCCCAAGGCCGCGAAGACGCCGATGCCGGCGAGCAGCTCGAAGCCGGAGTTGGCGAAGCCGACGACCGCTCCCGACCCCGTCATGTCGGTGTCGCGGTGGACGTAGGAGGAGTAGGTGATCATGATCCCGAAGCCGATGGACAGCGAGAAGAAGATCTGGCCGAAGGCCGCACCCCAGACGCCCGGCTCGGTGAGGGCGCCCCAGTCGGGGGTGAACAGCGCGTCGAGGCCCTGTCCCGCGCCGTCGAGGAACAGCGCCTGGACCACGAGGACGGTGAACGCCACGACCAGGACCGGGATGAACACCACCGCGGTGGCGCCGATGCCCTTCTGGACCCCGGCCACCATGATCGCGATCACGGCGACCCACACGATGAGCAGCGGCACCAGCACCCCGGGCACGAGGTCGGCCTGGACGCCCGGCTCGCCTGCCTGGAGGAAGTCGCCGAAGAAGAAGCCCTCGGGGTCGCTGCCCCAGGCCTGGTCCAGGGAGAAGAACGCGTAGCGGACCGCCCACGCGATGACGGCGGCGTAGTAGACCGCGATCATGAAGCAGATCGCGACCTGCCACCAGCCCAGTCCCTCCGTGCCGCGCCGCAACCGCGCGAACGACAGCGGCGCCGAGCCGCGGTGGCGGTGGCCGAGCGCGTAGTCGAGGTACAGGAAGGGGATCCCGGCGGTGAGGAGCGCGACCAGGTAGGGGATGACGAACGCGCCGCCGCCGTTCTCGTAGGCGACGTACGGGAAGCGCCAGATGTTCCCGAGCCCCACCGCCGATCCGATGGCCGCGAGGATGAACACCTTGCGCGAGGAGAAGGCACCGCGGGCCTGCTCCTCCACCTGCTGGCTCATGGGGGCTCCTTCCGTCGACGCTCCCGCCAGCGTAGTGCCGCGCGACCGTAGGCTGTCGACATGGCCGGCCCGCTGCGATCGCGCATCCTCCGTGCCGCCGTGGACCTGACCCTGGCGCACGGCTGGTCGCAGGTCACGATGGCGCGGATCGCCGAGGCGGTCGGCGTGAGCCGGCAGACGGTCTACAACGAGATCGGCGGCAAGCCGGCGCTGGCCGAGGCGATGATCCTCGCCGAGCTCGACCGGTTCCTCACCGTCGTCGAGGACGCGTTCGACCACCGACCGACCGACCTGGTCGCGGCGATCGAGGAGGCGTCGCGGCGGGTGCTCGACCTCGCCCAGGGCAACGACCTCCTCAAGGCGGTCGTGAGTGCGACGCACGGCGCGGACACCGAGCTGCTGCCGTTGCTCACGACCCACTCGGAGTCCCTGCTCGCCGCGGCGAAGCACGTCGTGGCCGACCGCGTGACCGCCTACGACGTACCGCTGGACGCCGACCGGCTCGACGCCGCGATCGACATGGTGGTCCGCGTCGTGCTGAGCCACGTGATGCAGCCGTCCGCCTCGCCCGCCGAGACCTCGGCCGCCCTCGCCTGGCTCGCGTCCCGGGTGCTGGCGGACTGAGGTTCGGCTAACGGTGCCGGAGTCGCGCTTCACCCCCCGCAGGAGGGGGTGGAAGCGCACCTACCGCACCGTTACCCGCCGCCCTCCGCGAAACCGGCGGGATCAGTCGCCCGGGTGCGCCCCGAGGTACTGGTCGACCAGGAACCGGCTCAGGGCCAGGCGCTCGTCGAACGCGTGCCGATCGGCGGGGTCGTCGCTGCCGATCAGCTCGAACAGGAACGAGTCGAAGCCGCTGCGGAGCAGCACCGAGGTCGTGAACGCGTCACGGACGTCGTCGTCGATGCCGGTGATCCCCTCGGCCGCCAGCCCGTCGACGTACGCCGCGAGGATCCGCTCGGCGATCGCGGGCAGCATCGCGGCCGGCACCTCGCCGGCATGAACCAGCCCCACGAGCAGCTGGCCGAGGTCGAAGCCCAGCGGCTCGGGTGTGCGGAACGAGACGTCGATCGCGACGAAGGTCTCGGGGTCGTCGGCCGGGATGAGCAGGTTCTGCGGGCTGGCGTCCCCGTGCGGGATGGTCTGCACGTAGGTGTCGAGCCGGTCCAGCAGCGCCGGGATCCGCGGGGCGAGCCGGCGCAGGTCCGCCCGCAGCCCGGCGTGGTCGGCCAGCCAGGGATGGGCCCAGAGCCCGTCCTTCTCGAGCTGGGAGATCCCTCGTACGGCGACCGCCTCCCTGGCGTACATCCGCAGCGCGTAGCCGATCGGGTGCTCGTTGGCGGCGACCAGGTCCGGGTCGGAGCAGCGGGCGTTCCACCGGGCCAGCAACGTGGCCGCCCGGGCGAACTCGTCGAGGTCGCGCGGCGGTGCGACGGCGACGTCGACGTCCTCCATCCACACCATCACCCGGTCGTCACCGAGCTCGACGAGACCGTGGAGCACCGGCGCCCGCAGGCCGTCGGGCAGCCGGCTGAGGAAGGGCTCGTCCCAAAGCTCGAGCTCGGAACGCCACGGGAACTGCTCCGCGAACCGCTCCCGCACGTCGGGCGGAAGGTACGGCAGGGAGGGCCAGTGGCGGACGTGCTGGAGGAGCTTGCCGAACCAGCTCCAGCCGGGTCCGACAAGTCGGTAGAGGCCGCCGGTGGCGGGAGAGCCGAACGCGTAGGGGAAGGTCTCGAGCCGCACCGGGCCACCGGGGTGCTCGAGGTCGCCGAGCAGCTCCTCGGGCGCCCTCGCCACGGAGGTGCCGAGCTGGTCCCGGGTTCGACCCATCGCATCCTCCCTGGTGGTCAGGTTACCTTCCTACCCGTGGGATAGTAAGGTCCCCTTATGACCTTAGTCAAGGGAGATCCTCCCGACCACATGCTGGCCCTGCTGGGGCGGGTGATGGACGGCTTCCGCCGCGACCTGCACGCCACCAACCAGGCGGCGGAAGGCAAGGCGGCGGTGCTGCGCGGTCTCAGGTCCTCCCAGCTGCGGCTCCTGAGCATGACGCCGACCGACGGCATGCGGGTCACCGACCTGGCCGAGCGCGTCGGCATGACCAAGCAGGCGCTGGGGGAGTTCGCGAACGAGCTCGAGCGGCAGGGGCTTCTCGAGTCCGTGCGCGACCCGGCCGACCGGCGGGTCCGGATCCTGAGGCCGACCCGGAAGGGCCTGCAGGCCGTCGACGCCGGCGAGGCCGTCATCGCCGACCTCGAGCGCCGGTGGCGGCGCCGGCTCGGCGCGAGGAAGTGGGACCAGCTGCGGACCCTGCTGTCGGAGGCTGCGGCCGCCGGACCCGACACCTAGGCGGAGGCCACCGACGTGGAGCGGCCGCCGGTCGCGCGGCGGGCATGGGCGGCCTCCACCGCGCCGCGGAACGCACGCAGCACATACTCCGGAACCGGCAGTCCCTTGCCGACGGCGCCGAGGATCTCGGACTCGACGCGGGACACCGCGGTGGCGAAGCGGTCGAGGTCGCGGTCGATCCCCAGTGTCAGCATCAGGTCACCGAAGTCGGCGGTCTGCTCCGGGTTGTTGGCGCCGACCGGCGCGAAGGACAGCGTCCGCAGGCGACGTACGAGCCAGCGCTGCCAGGGCGCGAGCTGCTCGTTGAGGCCGCGGGCCGACATCGCGTAGAAGGCGTGGTGGGCGGGCTCCTGCCGCTTGATCTGCGCGACGATGGTCTCCGCGGCCGCGGTCTCACCGAGCTCGGTGAGACCGGCGTGGAGCAGGTTGTAGGCGAGGACCGCCGACCGCTCGGTCGCCTGGCCCGTGAGGTAGTAGAGCATCCGCACGACGTCCTCGATCGGGGACACGTGGGAGAGCGCCCCGAGGACGTGCATCTTGGCTGACACCGTGTCGAGGTCGGCCACGGCCGGGTCGCGGCCGAGCCGGACCTGCAGCTCGTCGAGGATCTGGCCGTGCCGAATCTCCTGCGGGGCCCACACGTCCGCGTAGAAGTAGCGGTCGACCTCCGGCGGGTCGGGCAGCATCGTGGTCAGCTCCAGGACGTTGCGGTCCACCTCGAGCTCGACCCGGGCCATGTAGTCGAGGACGCGGCCGAACCGCGCGTTCGTGGTCGCCGGATCGCGGATCGAGAAGTCGACCGTCGCGAGATCGATCGGCGGGTGCTCGTCGGCGATCCGGTCGACGTGCTCGACGAGTCGCTGCTCGGTCGACCGCGGCTCTGTCACGCGGGGAAGAATACTGTGGGGCACGTGGATGGTTCGGTCTCGATGCCGGTTCGGATGGGAACGCCCACCGGCCGGGCCGTCATCGCCGCGGCCACCCTGGGGTCGGGAATGTCCCTCCTGGACGGCACGGTCGTCAACGTGGCCCTCCGGACGATCGGTGAGGACCTCGACGCCGGCCTGGCCCAGCTCCAGTGGATCAACAACGGCTACCTGCTGACCCTGGCCTCGCTGATCCTGCTCGGTGGCAGCCTGGGTGACCGGTACGGGCGGCGTCGGATGTTCGTGGTCGGGACGCTGAGCTTCGCCGGCGCCTCCGTCCTGTGCGGCCTCGCCCCCAGCGCCGAGGTGCTGATCGTGGCGAGACTGCTGCAGGGCGTCGGAGGCGGCCTCCTGACGCCCGGCAGCCTCGCCATGATCCAGGGGGTCTTCGCGCAGGAGGACCGTTCGCCCGCGATCGGCGCCTGGTCGGGGCTCGGCAGCATCGCCGCCGCGGCCGGGCCGCTCGTCGGCGGGCTCCTGATCGAGTACGCCTCGTGGCGCTGGATCTTCCTGGTCAACCTGCCGCTGGCCCTGCTGACGGTCTGGATCGCGGTCCGGTACGTGCCGGAGTCGCGCGACCCGCGGCCGCCCGAGCGCTTCGACGTCACGGGCGCCGTGCTGGCGATGGTCTCCCTGGGGGCGGCCACCTACGCGCTCATCGAGTGGGGCCGCCCGCTGGCGGCACCGGCAGCCGTGGTCGGGGTGCTGGCCGCTGCCGGGTTCATGCTCGTAGAGGCGCGCAGCAGCCACCCGATGCTGGCGCTCGGCATGTTCCGGTCGCGGACGTTCAGCGCGGCGAACGCGATGACGCTGGTCGTGTACGCCGCACTCGGAGCCGTCCTGTTCTTCCTGGTGCTCCAGCTGCAGACCGTCGCCGGGTACGGCCCGCTCGCCGCCGGTCTGGCGACCCTTCCCGTCACCCTGTGCATGGTGTTCCTCGCCTCCCGCGGCGGCCGGCTGTCCAACCGGATCGGGCCCCGGATCCCGATGACGGGCGGACCGCTGGTCATGGCGGCCGGCACGGCCTGGCTGCTGGTCGTCGACCGCGACACGACGTACTGGGCCGACGTCCTGCCCGGGCTCACGGTCTTCGGACTCGGGCTCGCGCTGATGGTGGCGCCGCTGACGGCGACCGTGCTGGCGGCGGCGCCGGACGAGGTGGCCGGGCTCGCCAGTGGCGTCAACAACGCGGTGGCCCGGACCGGTTCGCTGCTGGCCGTCGCGGCGATCCCGCCACTGGTGGGACTGTCCGGCGCCGACTACGAGCTGCCCGCGGTCTTCGACGCCGGGTACGACTCCGCGATGCTCGGCTGTGCGCTGCTGCTGGCCCTCGGCGGACTGATCTCCTGGGTCGCGATCCCCGCCCGGCTGCCGCCCCGGTGAGCGGCCCAGAACGCCGCCGGTGATGCCGCCGGTGATGTCGCCGGTGATGTCGCCTGTGATGTCGCCGACGACGCGGTCGCCACCCTCGCCAGGGGGGCGGGCGGCGGGCTAGACTCCAGCGACGAGAGTGCGCATCACGAAACGAGACGCATCATGCGCAACAAGGCCACCCGGTCGACCCTGATCCGGCTGCTGGAGAGCACCCGCTACGAGGTGCTGCCCACCGCGTCGATCGAGGACACGCTGCTGGAGCACGTCCCGCGCGACCGCACGATCACGGTGACAGCCTCGCCCTCGAAGGGACTGGAGTCCACGTTCGAGCTGTCCGAGCGGCTGGCCGGGCACGGCTACGACGTCGTGCCGCACGTGGCGGCCCGGATGGTCTCGGGGCGCACCGAGCTCGAGGAGATCACCGCCCGGCTGACAGGCAAGTCGATCACGAAGATCTTCGTGCCCGGCGGCGACGCCGAGGCGGTGGGCGACTACCCCGACTCCGTCAGCCTGCTGGAGGACCTGCTGGCGCTCGGCAAGCCGTTCGCCCACGTCGGCATCACCGGCTACCCCGAGTCCCACCCGACGATCTCCGACGACCTGACGATCCAGTCGATGTGGGACAAGCGCCGCTACGCCACCCACGTCGTCAGCAACCTCACGTTCGACCCCGGTGCCGTGCGCGACTGGGTGCGGCGGCTGCGGACGCGGGGCATCACGATGCCGCTGCTGCTCGGCATCCCCGGACCGGTCGAGCGCACCAAGCTGTTGGCGATGGCCACCCGGATCGGGGTCGGCGAGTCCACCCGGTTCCTCGCCAAGCACAAGGGCACGTTCGCGCGGCTGGCTGCACCCGGCGGTTTCACGGGGCAGAAGTTCCTGGAGCAGTGCGCGCCGGCGCTCGCCGAGCCCGGCAGTCTCGTCGAGGGGCTGCACGTCTTCACGTTCAACCAGATCCCCGCGACCGAGGCCTGGCGGACCGAGGAGCTCCAGCGGCTGCGTGGCTAGGGCGCGACGAGCCCCGCGAGCGCCTGCTCGAGACCGGTGCTGCCGGTCTCGATGACCTGGAGCGGCAGCCCGATCCGGGCGGCCGCTTCCTCGGCCAGGCCGCGCAGCTCGTCGTCGGGCGCCTGGGCCAGCCAGACCACCCGCGTGTAGTGCCCGAAGTAGTCGTCGCGCAGCTCCGGCCAGCGGTCGAGGCCGAGCTCGCGCTCGACCGTCCGCGCGAACGAGCGGACGAGGAAGTCGGTGAGCAGGTAGGTGCCGGGCTGGCGCTCGAAGAGCTCCTGGATCCGCTCCGGTCCGGCGTAGAGGTCGTAGCAGTGGAGACCCGGCAGCCGGGCCAGGCCGAGCTCGTCGCAGACCTCGTCGACCGCGCCGTACGTACCGCAGTCGGCATACCCCACGACCACGGTGCGGTACGTCGGGCCGAGCTGCTCGGCGAGCCGGCGCACCTCGCCCGCGATCTGACGAGGCTGGTTGTGGAGCAGCGGTGGCAGCGGGTGGACGTCGACCGGCCAGCCGCGTCGCTCGACGATCGCGGCGGCGGGCTGGGCCAGCGCGCCGCAGGCGATCAGCGCGACCCGGTCACGGCGCGAACCCGAGCTGGTCGACGAAGGCGTCGTTGAAGTCAGGGCGGTCGGAGAGCTCGACATAGGTCACCTCCTCCAGCAGCGCCGCGGCGCCGGCGCGCTCGCGCACCGACAGCAGGATCATCTTCGCGCCCTCGCCGGCCACGTTGCCGGCGGCGACGATCCGCAGCACCGGGAGCTGGGGCACCAGCCCGATCCGGACCGCGGCGGCGGGGGAGAGGTAGCTGCCGAACGACCCGGCGAGCAGCACCTGCTGCACGTCCCCGTGCTCGAGCCCGAGCTCCTCGAGGAGCAGCGACCAGCCGGTCGAGATCGCCGCCTTGGCGAACTGGAGCTCGCGGACGTCACGCTGGGAGAGGTAGACCGACTCCTCGGGCGGGGTGTCGTCGCGCTCTTGGTACAGCACGAACACCCGTTCCTCGCCGATCCGGGTCAGTCGCGGCGCGAGCGCGGGCACGGTCTCGGCGGCCTGCTCGTCCGGGATGAACCGGCCGGTCGCGTCGAGGAGACCGACCCGCACCAGCTCGGACACCACGTCGACGAGGCCCGACCCGCACAAGCCCCGCGGCTCGACGTCGCCGATGACGCCGAGCGTGACCGGGTCGTCGAGGTGCACGGTCTCGATCGCGCCGTCGGCGGCGCGCATCCCGCAGCGGATCGCGCCGCCCTCGAAGGCCGGTCCGGCGGGGGCGGCCGTGGACAGGATGGTGTCGCCGTCGCTGAGGACGATCTCGCAGTTGGTGCCGACGTCGATGAAGAGCCGGGTCCGCTTGTCGCGGTCCATGCCGGTCGCCAGCATGCCGGCCACGATGTCGCCACCGACGTACGCGCCGAGGGCGGGGAACAGCGCCGCCCGCGCCTGCGGGTGGAGGTCGAGGCCGAGCTCCGAGGCGAGCACGGTGGGCGGGTGGCTGGTGGACATGACGAACGGCGCGACGCCCAGCGGCTCGGGGTCGATGCCGAGCAGGAGTGCGGTCATGGTCGCGTTGCCGGCGATCGCCACCTCGTAGACGGAGGCGGGGTCGATCCCGCCCTCCTCGCACACCTGCGCGGAGAGCTCGGCGAGGGTGGCGCCGGCGGCGGCCTGGAGCCGGCCGCCCACCTCCGGGTCCATCATGGTGGCGCTGATCCGGGTGATCACGTCGGCCCCGAAGGGCTGCTGCTTGTTGAGCATCGACGCCACCGCGACCGTGTGCCGGTGCCGAGGTCGAGCAGGGTGGCGACGACGGTGGTGGTGCCGAGGTCGAACGCGATGGCGTAGCGGGCGGCGGTGGTGTCGCCCGGCTCGACGTCGATCAGGGCCTCGTCGACGATGACCGCCGTCACCTTGAAGTCGGCCTGCCGCAGCACGGTGGCGAGCCGGCGGAGCAGCGGCAGGTCAGCGGTGAGCTCGAGGTCGGTGATCGCGTCGGTCAGTCGCTTCAGGTCGGTGCGCTGGTCGGCGAGCGTCGGCTCGTCGAGCTCGACGTACCGCTTCTGCAGGGCCGGCCTCAGGATGACCTGCCGGCCGACCCCGACGGTCGCCGCCTTCGGCCGGGTGGTGAGCGGCGGAACCTCGACCTCGAGATCGCGGGTCGCCTGCACCAGGCAGGCCAGCCGCCACCCGGCCTTGATCTGGTCGGGCGAGAAGGTGCGGACGTCGTGGCGCGTGATCGGACCACCACCCTCGACCCGCACCCTGCACCTGTGGCAGGTGCCGTGGCCGCCGCAGGTGGAGTCGATCGCGATCCCGTTCCACGATGCCGAGTCGAAGACCGTGACCCCGGGCGGGACGCGCACGGTCCGCACGGTCGGCGGCGCATCCTTGCCGACGTCGACGCTGAACGAGATGTCGACCCGGCCGGTCCCGTCGTGCGGGGCCGGCGCCTCGGCGCCCGAGCTCGGGAGCAGGCCCTCCCGCTTGAAGGCATCGAGGTCGACGTCGGGAACGCCGTCGCTCATGCCGTCGCGGCCGCCTTGGCACGGTGCGCGGCGATCCAGGCCATGCCCCACTCGTCGTGGTCGAGGAAGACGTCGGCCGCCTTCACCGACTCGACGATCTGCGGGGTGCGGGTGTCCATGATCGCGCTGGTGAGGCCGGCGGTCATCGCCATCGGCAGCCAGGCGGCGCCCAGCGTGTGGCGGTCGGGCATCCCGAACGAGGTGTTGGACGCACCGCACGTCATGTTCACGCCGTGCTCCTCGCGGATCCGCCGCATCGTCTCCCAGGTGACCAGGGAGGTCGTGGTGTCGGCACCGATCGGCATCGCCAGCGGGTCGATCACGATGTCCGCGGCGGCGATGCCGTACTCCTCAGTCGCCACCCGGATGATCTTCGCCGTCAGGTCGAGCCGCTTGTCGGCCTCCATCGGGATCTCGTCGTGATCGTTGGGGAGCGCGATGATCGCGGCGTCGTACTTCTTCACCAGCGGCAGGATCAGCGCGAGCCGGTCGTCCTCCGCCGTGACGGAGTTGACGAGGGCCCGGCCCTGGTAGACCGCCAGCCCGGCCTCGAGCGCCTCGACGACCGAGGAGTCGATGCAGATCGGCAGGTCGGTGAGGCTCTGCACAAGCTGGATGGCCTGCGCGAGCAGCGCCGGCTCGTCGGCGAGGGGGACGCCCATGTTGACGTCGAGGACGTCGGCGCCGCCCTCGACCTGGGCCTTCACGTCGCGCTCGATCGCGGAGAAGTCGCCCGCGCGCAGCCTGCTCCTGGAAGATCCGGCGGCCGGTCGGGTTGATCCGCTCGCCGA
>CAVRJQ010000002.1:0-510480 GCA_963722195.1 uncultured Actinomycetota bacterium | reverse complement strand
TGACCGCTCAGCGGCATGAGCGGGTGCTTCCCTACGCCTCACTCTGCGCGTGGGGGCCGGGGCTTAGTGGCGACCGTTCGCTCTCGAACCGCAACTAACGGGTCCGGGCACTACTGGTGGCGAAGGGGCTGGCCCGGAACCATGTCTCAAACCCTTCGGCTAGCCGAGGGGGTCCTTCGATGGCCAGTCGCTGCTGCTTGGCGGCCGCAGCCAGGGTGATCTTGCGGAGGTGGACGTCGACCAGCGTGCGACTGTCAGTCCGGCAAATCAGGTCCTCCCTGTGTCCGGAAGGCCGATTGCAGAGCTCTGGCCGCGGGCGCCGCAGGAGCATGTAGTAGTCCTGCGGTGGTGGGTCACTGAGGTGGAAGCGGACCACCGTGGTCCCTGCCGGTATGGCGTCCACGTCGACCAACTTCAGGGTGGCGTACAGCGCATACGCCGGGCTGAGATGACGCGGTTCGGTTTCCAGCCATCGCGCTCCCCACTGCCCCATGGCATCCAGAACAGGACCCAGCGCCACGCCCATCTCCGTGGGCTCATAGAGCGACCCGCGCCGTGTTCCTTGGCGGTAACGGACGAGAACACCGTGCCGCTCGAGTGACTCGAGCCGTTTGGTGAGCAACGCCGTAGGTATCCCGGGTGCGCCCTGTCGGATCTCGCTGAAGCTTCGACAACCGTTGATGAGGTTGCGAACGATAATCGGTGTCCAACGCTCGGCCAGGACCTCGGAGCTCCGGGCGATGGGGCAGAACTGGCCGTAGTTAGCCACGGCAACCACTGTCGACCTCTTCGCGCGAGCTCGCAACTTCATTTTCTGATCTTGCCGGGGACCAGTAGCGGCAACATCCTGGGTCGGTAGTCGAGATGAGAGTGGTGACTTCCGATGATGCCTCCGGGCAGTTCCTACAGCGTGCTCCCCGGCGAGGGTCGCAGTGTCGACCTAGGCGTCGTGTCCATGCGCGTGCTCGCCGCCGGCGAAGTTACCGGAGGCGCATTTACCCTCGCGGAGTTCTACGGCACCGGTGACGGCGCATGGACCGTCCCCCATCTGCACCGGGGTTTCGAGGAGTCGTTCTTCGTGCTCGACGGTCAGTTCACCTTCACGGTGGGATCGGCATCGATCGAGGCCGCATCCGGCAGATACATCCTGGTTCCCCGCGACACCGCACATACCATCACGGCCGCGGAGGGCGGGGGACGCTTCCTCACGCTCATGGTGCCCGGCGGGCTCGAGGACATGTTCTTCGAGCTCGGCACCCTTCCACCCAATGCGATCCGCGACCCGGCCGCGCGAGCCGCCATCGCCAGCCGATACGACTCGATCCCGGTCTCACCCAGCGAGGGCACGCCCGCACGCTCATCGGCATAGGCGCACTGGGCGCGGCAGACCGCGCACGAGGACTCTCGGAGCGCGGACGCTCCACGGACCGTCAGTCGCTTGCGCGGACCGGCGAGCCGATCACGTTGAAAGCGAATCCTCCGAACTGGCCGGAAAGCAAAGGCCGAGCTGCCGCGATGGCTTGCTGCACCTCAAGGAGCTCGAGTGATGCCCGGTGCGCCTCTGCTGAGGTCCACAACTCGGCGACGAACACGGTGTCCGGCTCGTCGTCGGAGACACCCACCTCGTAGAGAAGGCAGCCAGCGTCCACAAGCCCGGGCTTCGGACTGGTCAGGTGGGCGACGAGTTCGTCGCGTCGTCCAGGCGCGGCGCCGAGGGTGCCAACGTTTGCGAATGTCATGGCCAGCACCCTAGGAGCCGCCACAGACACTCTGCCTCGAGAAGCCACGCAGGATGGCCGAGGCCTTCGACCTCGAAGGTTCTGTGTCATCGGTTCGCAATCGCCTGGCCTTCCTCGACCGCGTGCGTCGGCATGAGCGTGCACCTGACGACCAGCGCGACGGTCCTGGCACAACGTGTCCTCCCTACGCTCTGATCGCCCCTCTCGCTCATTGGGTTCGGGGGGACTCGTGAGCGGGGACAGGGGCCTGTGCGTTCGTCCTGACCCGCGACCGGGGGGCGCATGGGGACGGGACGGACAACCGCCCCCGGCACTACCTCTGCCGAGGGCGGTTCTGTCCGTGCTGGGTGGTCAGTCGTTGAGCCGCGGCGGCCAGAAGTGCGAGTCGTCGCGCCCTGCCCGCACCCGATCCATCTCGGCCAACGCGAGATCGGCCTCAGCCTCCGCGGTCTCCGCCTTCACCTCAAAGTTGACGCCGAAGTAGCCATTGATCTCGATTGAGACCCCGTCAGCAACGACCCCGTGAAGGACTTCGGCCGTGATCCCCATGTCGGGGAACTGCTCGCGCAGGCGGCCGACGGCGTCGGTCACCCCTGGGTGACCGTGAAGCTCGTCCCACTTAGCGAGGGTCTGGTCGGGAGCGAGGTGGCCGTCGGGCTGGGTGACGTTCATGGTGCGTTCCTCTCCGTTGTGGTGAGAGGGCTGAAACCGCGGTGGACACATGGTGGATATGTGGCCGAATGGAGACAGCCCCTGGTCCTGCTTTCATTGCAGGTCAGGGGCTGTTCTCGGTCTGGTGGGCGATACTGGGTTTGAACCAGTGACCTCTTCCGTGTCAAGGAAGCGCGCTACCACTGCGCCAATCGCCCGTGCTGTTCAGTTGTGCCCGTGCTGTTCGGTTGTGGTGGTGGGGTGGAGGTGGGTACGGGATTTGAACCCGTGTACACGGATTTGCAGTCCGTTGCCTCGCCTCTCGGCCAACCCACCCTGGAGGCACTCCCCACAGGAAGCCTGGGCCTGGAGAGACCTCTCCGAGCGGACGACGAGGCTCGAACTCGCGACCTCAACCTTGGCAAGGTTGCGCTCTACCAACTGAGCTACGTCCGCCTGCGGCCGAGCCGGGGCTCGGTGCGCACAGAACAGTAGCCGATGCCCTGATCCGGGCAAAATCGGCCTGGAGCGGGCGCGTCGGGCTCCTAGAGTGGCGTCATGAAGGTCTGGATGAACGGCCAATCCTGCCCGAACCGACCGCTCCGGCGGTCGCGGTGAACGACCACGGACTCACCGTGGGCGACGGCGTCTTCGAGGCGATCAAGGTGGTCGACGGGCAGCCGTTCGCGCTGACCCGGCATCTCGACCGGCTGGCCCGCAGCGCGGCCGGACTGGGGTTGCCGGCGGTCGACGACGCCGCCGTACGCCGTGGGGTGGCGGCCGCGCTGGAGGGGCAGTCGCTCCCGCTCGGCCGGATCCGGATCACCTACACCGGCGGCCCCGCACCCCTCGGGTCGGGTCGCGGTGACGCCCCGCCGACGGTCGTGGTGGCCGCGGCGGCGATGGACCCGTTCCCCGAGACGACGTCGATCGTGACCGTGCCGTGGCCGCGAAACGAGCGCGGTGCGCTGGCCGGCCTCAAGACCACGTCGTACGCCGAGAACGTGGTCGCGCTGGCCTACGCCGAGGAGCGGGGCGGCAGCGAGGCGGTCTTCGCCAACCTCGCCGGCCACCTGTGCGAGGGCACCGGGTCGAACGTCTTCTACGTCGTGGACGGCGAGCTGCGCACCCCGACGCTCGGCTGCGGCTGCCTCGCGGGGGTTACCCGGGCGCTGCTGCTCGACTGGTTCGGGGGAGTGGAGGTCGACGAGCCGATCGAGGTCGCCGAGCAGGCGGACGAGGTGTTCCTGGTCTCCACGACGCGCGACGTCCAGGGCGTGAGCCGCTGGAACGACCGGGACCTGCCGGCCCCCGGGCCGGTGACGAAGGAGGCGGCCGAGACCTGGCGCAGGCGCGAGCCGGAGCTACTGGGCGTCTGAGGTCAGCAGCCGCTCGACCACTCGATCGAGGTCGAGGTGGTCGCTCTCGGTGCCGACCGGGACCAGCGCGAACGTGCGCGTCAGGAACCGGTGCAGCTGGTTGGTCCGGATCTCGCAGAGGAGGTCGCCGTCGGGCGACACCATCGACAGCACGACGACCGCGCGCCCCGCGGCGGTCAGGCTCGGCCAGAGGCTGAGGTGGGCGCCGCCGACGGGCTCGGTGATGCCGCGTGCCAGGGACGAGCGGGCCAGCTCCCGCCGGACGGTGGGCAGCCCCGCCTCGAACACGATCGCCACGGCGTACGGGTCGGCCGGGTCGTAGGAGAACTCGACCTCGACGTCCACCGGACGGCCCGGTGCCAGGCGCCGCACCGTGAGGAGCTGGCAGACGACGCCGGAGACCGGCTGGGCACTCATGACGAGGAGACGGGCCGCGCCCGACATCATGACGAGGTTCCGGATCGAGTCGGCGCGGCCGGGTAGGGTCGAGCCGTGACGGGGGCTGCGAAGCGGGTCGTGCTCGAGGGGCTCGGCTGGCTGCTGCTCGTGCTCGGAGTGGCCGCGGTGTTCCTGCCCGGCCCCGGTCTCCTCGGCATCTTCGCCGGTCTCGCGCTCCTGTCGCAGCAGTACGAGTGGGCCGAGCGGCGCGTCGAGCCGGTCAAGCTCCGGGCCCTGGTGGGTGCCGCAGAAGGCGTCGAGACCTGGCCCAGGATCGCGCTGCTCGGTGCTCGGGGTCGTCATCCTGGTCGCCTGCGGGGTGCTCTGGATCGAGAAGCCGCCGGCCCCGGGCTGGTGGCCGCTGTCGGAGACCTGGTGGCTGCCGGGCGGCATCTGGACCGGGGTCACCCAGATCGTCTCGGGCGGCATCGCGCTCGTCCTGATCGCCTACAGCTACCGCCGGTTCCATGGCCATCCCGATGCGGTCCAGGAGGTCCGCGACGCGCTCGACGAGAGCAAGCAGAAGTCCTAGGCGAGGCCCGTTGAGCGGCTCCGTCGAGGCCTCCGGCCGGTTTCACCGGCGGGCCTGGCGGCGTGTACAGTCGCTGCTTCCTGGGGCGATTGGCGCAGTGGTAGCGCGCTTCGTTCACACCGAAGAGGTCACTGGTTCGAACCCAGTATCGCCCACCCGCGTTATGGCAGGTCAGAGGCCGGTTTCCGACATGGAGACCGGCCTCGTGCCATGCATATGCCAGATGGAGCGGGGTCTCAATCGAGAGGACCGACCATGACCACCACAGCTCAGCCCGACAGCCTGACCCGACTCATCGAGCACCACGCTGGTACCAAGCCAGTTCCGTCGGGCCCCGAGGGGCTCCGGGTCTGCGACCTGCCGGAGTACCTCACCATCAAGGATGCGGCTGACCTGATCGACGTGAAGCCGTGGCCGATCTACAGAGTGGTCGAACAGGGGAGGGTGCGGGCCTTCGCCACGCTGGCCGCTTCCTGGTGTCGCGACATGACGTCGAGTCCCTCGATGTCGGCGTGCTGCGCGCAGGAATCGACATAGACGGCTGAGCCACGCCGACGGGACCGCCCCCGGCTCTCCCGGGGGCGGCTTCTGCGTTCACTAGTACGCGCTCATGACGAGAAGCGGACGGTCGCTCGCAGAACTCAGCAGCGTGGCGTGCTGGGTATTGGCTGGGAGCGCACGCTGTTTGACGCTCCCAGCCCAGGCCGTCCGCGACCGAACGAGACCCGACAACCTGCCATCCCGGGACGCCACGGGAGCCCGCTTCGCCATTTACTCGAGCGGGTGGGGTTAGCCCTCCTGCGGAGCAAGCTCAACGGGCCTTGTGCCGAAGCGTCAGGGGCCGGGACGCAGGATGAGTTCCCACACTACGGCAGTAGTCAATGCACCGTGATGCAACGCTGCGATGCCCACCTCGAGCTGGTCGACGAGACCCAGGCGCCCCAGGTGCCTCTCGCCATCCGGGAGGCGCGCGAGTTGGCGGCGAAGATCAACCGGGCTTGTGACGTTGCTGAGGCTGCGGACGCGGGCCCGTTGAGCGAGCGACTGGCCCGCGCTGCGCGCTAGGCCGCCGACACACAGAACCGCCCCCGGCTTCCGAAGATCCTGGGGGCGGTTGCCTCTGAGGGTGCGTGCCTGGCCCCGCCAAATTGCTTTTACACATTTGCGTGACTGCCAGGGTGCGGCGGGCCATGCTCGCAAGGACACCCATCAATGGACCGTCTCGGATGATGCCGAGTCGATCCACTGGATCGAAAGGCACCCTGATGAACGACAACAAGAGCAAGCGTTTTCCCACACTGGCCATCGCCGTCCTCACTGCCGGGCTCCTGATCGGCGGCACCGGTGGCGCCGTCGCCCACGGCCTGATCGGCACCAACGACATCAAGAACAGGGCCGTCACGTCGCCGAAGATCAAGAACGGCACGGTGCAGACCGCCGACCTGGCTCGGCGCGCGCGAGGCGCCAAGGTCACGCAGTACGTCGTGAGCGGCGCCCTCCTTGACAGCCAGAACGGCGTCAGCGTGACCCTCCCCGGCACCTGGACTGCCGCGAAGGTCGGTAACAGTACGTGGTCCGTGTCGCTGGTACGCAACTCCGGCAATTTGTTCATGGTCGGCAACTCGGCGCCCGCCGGGGAGGGCACGGGCGACGGCTTCTACATCTCCTTCAGCGGGGGCGTCGCAACCGTCATCGTCAACGCGCCGTCCTATGCAGCGATCGACACCATCCGGGTCACCCGGACGACCCGGACGAGTGTGTCCGGCGCCGTGGTGGCGCGCACCGCGCCGAGGCTGCAGCAGCCGCGCGCAGCGCGCTGAGGCTAAAGGCCGGAGAACCGCCCCCGGCACTACCTCTGCCGGGGGTGGTCGTCCGTCCCCACCCCTCGCCCATGATCACGGGGGCGGGACGGACGCGCTTGCCCCTCTGTCCCCACGCTCACGGAGTCCCCCACACCCCCGTGAGCGAGAGGGGCGATCAGAGCGTAGGGAGGCGATCTGCGGTTGCCAGAGCGTTCTGCCACGACTTTTTTCCTACGGGAAATAGCCCTCGTGCGGGGTTCGCTGCCCAGAAAATTGGCGACACGCTGACCGCGACTATTGCACTCACCGGCCCGAGAACAGAGGGTGCCTAAGACCGCCCACCGGCCGTTCGGGGGGGACCGGCCGGTGGCGGTCCACATGGAAGGCCCAGCGGGCCCGAGAGGCGCATGACAAAACGCCCTCGACATCCGGAGGACTGAGGGCGGTTCGAAGGCCGCCGTTGCACCGTCTCCGGCAGGGGGAGAGACTTTGGCCCCGCTGACTTCCGGGGGGACTTCAGCGGGGCCTTCGTTTGCCCAGACGCACAGAACCGCCCCCGGCCAAAGCTCTGCCGGGGGCGGTGGTTCGTCCGTGCCGCAGGCGCCCCCCGACACTCGCAGGCACGGACGAACGACCATGCCCCTTGGTGTCCCCCGCTCACCAGTCCCCCCGGACCCGGTCAACGAGAGGGGCGATCCACAGCGTAGGGAGACGCGCGGCGTTTGCCTCGCCGTTGTGCCGGGACTGTCGCGGTAGCGCACAACGTCTGGTCACAGAAACCGCCCCTGACCTCACGGGGAGGGGTCAGGGGCGGTTTGCTGCGCCACACGCCGGGGATCTTGAGTGCGCCAGCGCAGCCAATTTCGACGTTCCCACAGATCGCGAGCCTGGCCCTCACCCCTTCGGGGGTCCGCCCCGACGGTCCCAAGACTCCAGGCGTCTGAGGCAACAACCGGCCACCCTGTCGCAGAGAACCGCCCCCGGCACTCGCCGGAGGCCGGAGGCGGTTCGTCCTGCGCGGCGTGGCGTCGTCCAACACGCACGCAGGACTCCGACGTCACCACAGAAGCTGGCCACGTGAGTTCACCCCTCTGGTGACATCACGTGCCAGGCCGTGGTCGTTGCAGTAGACGGGAGGGCCGTCCTCGGCACGCAGGGGATATCGAGGGCGGGACTCTCTCCCGCTCATCGGGCGGGGAGTCCAGTGCCCGGCGGAGTTGGTGTCGCGGGCAGGGTCGAGCGCGTCAAGCGCTGCCTGCCCTTTTCGCGGTCAGTGGAAGATGGCCACGCGTCGGGCGGAGAGTCCGGAAACCTTGGTGAAGCTGCCGCCGACGACTAGTCCGCCGGCCGAAGCGTCGATGGCGAACACTCCGTAAAAGCTGTTGATGGCGGGCTTGAAGCTCGGATCAACGGCGCCGGTGGTCGGGTCCACCGCCAGCAGTTTGAGGGTGGTGTCACCCTGGTAACCGTCGTGAAATCCGAAGTACACGGTGTCGGCAAAGTACTTCACTGCCTGGGCGTTCCCGTCAGTGTTCACCTGCCACTTGCGAGATCCAGTGGCGGCTGTCCACGCGGTGAGCTGGTTGCTCTTCTGGGCGCCGAACAGCATGGCTCCATCCGGGCTCACGTCGAGTCCGTAGACCGGCACGCTGGTGAACGCGAACGCTGGACCGGAGATGGCCCCGGTGATGGCGTTGACGCCCCCGACGCCCAAGCGGGGAACGCCGTTGAGCAGGGTGAAGGTTCCCGACACGAAGAGCGTGCCGGTCGAGGACAGCGCGAGACCGTAGACGGGCTTGTCCGCGGTTGCCGCGAACTGTGCATCGAGTGCCCCAGTGCCCGCATGAAGCTTGGCGAGCCGCTTGCGGGAGACTCCGTCGACCGCGCTGAAAGCGCCGCCGATGAAGAGGTCGGCGCCTGCGACCTCGACAGCCTTAACGCCATTGTTCACACGGGGCGAGAAGTTCGGATCCACAGCGCCCGTCACGGCGTCGAGCTTGACCAGTCGCAACCTCGCCGTGCCACCGACAGTGGTGAAAGTGCCACCGGCCCACACGCTGGACCCGTCGGTACCGAGGGCGCTGACGGTGTTGTCGGTGTCCGCACGCCAATCGGTCAGCAGTTCGCCAGTGCTCAACGAGAAGGCGGCCAGATTGCGCCGGTCAACACTGATCCCGGTCGGGGAGACCGCAGCGGTGAATGTGCCGCCCACCACCACGGTGTCACCGGCAATGGCCGTGGCACGAACCACGCCGTTCACGCCCCAGGCTTGAACAGCTGTGTCCGCGAACTGCACCGCCGCGGACGCCGTTGCGGGCAGAGACACCAGCCCGAGGCCTAGAAGAGCAATCCCCGCACTCAACAGCCGAGTCACCCGTCCGTGCAGCACCTTCATGTGTGTTCCCCCCGTATTGCCCACGCGTAGGCGTGACTACCCTTCCGACTATAGGCGAGCTCTCCCCCCGCCCCCTCCCCCCTCTGGAGGAAAGCGGGAAGGCGAAGGGTGACCGAAACGACGGACACCGGACGAGGTCCCACACCCTCACCGTGGCTCTGCAGCACCCTGGAGCTGCTGACCTGGGCCCCGGAGAGCGCCCGTGAGAGGGGGTCTTCAACTCGCCTCGTGCTGATGATGATTCCAGACGTGGAACCGGCCGTGTGCCCTCTCAGCGCTTGCGCACGGGACCCCCGGCGCCGCCTCTCGAGGAGAGCGACGACGGGGGCCAGAGGATCGCAGCCGTGCGAGGTGAGATCGAACTAGTCGCGGAACTGCGAATCCCGGGCGACCACGCTACGCCGTGAACCGGCCCGTCGAATTCACCCTTTCGGTGCCGTCATGCCATCGCCGGAGAGTCGTTGCAAGGGTGTTGTCCCTGACACCCCAGGAGCCTCCTGGGGTGCGAGGCATGTAGGCAAGGAGTCGGATGTGAACCTGCTGTTGATCCCACTGATCGTGGCCGGCGCCTTCCTGCTGCCCTTCGCGATGGCGTGGCTGGAGCCGAAGCGGTCTCCCACTCATCGCGGAGCGTCGAGGCGCACAAGCTCGCGCCGAGTCGTCACCGGACCGAGGCGGCCTGACGATGCAGAAGCGCCCTCGAGCCGCGAGGAGGGGCCACTGGGACGTGCGCCTGCGGCGATGTTCAAGAGGTCCCAGCCGTAGCGCGGGGAGTTCGACGGCACTATCAGTCCGCCGACGAGACCCTACGCCTCGGGACCAGCCTTGACCCGTGCGTCCTAGATGGAGTGGAGACCGCCGGGCCTCCTGGCATCCGCTCCGGCCACGAGCGCGAAGGCTTGAGCCAGCTCGCGGATCTCGCCTGGGGTCGTATACATCGGTGCGAGCTGCTCGATCTGCTTGAGCAACGCGGCAGCGGCGCCGGCGACGGCGTCCTCGTTCTCGGTGGCCATGCCGGAACCCTACGGCCGAGTGACTATCGGCGGAGCATCCGGATCCCCATCGCCATCGCTACGAGCAGACCGCCCACGAACAGAGTCCCGAGCCAGATCCATCGCGGGATCGAGCCGACCGGTCCCCAGGCCATCAGCGCGCCGATGACCATCAAGGCCAGTCCGCCCCGCAATGCTCCGACGGGAGCGAACTTGGCCTCGGGTGACGCGGTCATGGGCCAGACCGTAGCCGACACGCGCCGGGTTGGACTGCGATGGTCCCGGAACGTGTCCCAGTGGCGAGCGACCCCCGCCGGGTCGGCGCACGAAGGCCCGACGTCGGGCCGCTTCTTGACCCGCGGCCGGGGGTCGCTCTGGTGGTCCGGTACCCGACGTCCAGTGTCCCTAACCCTCGCCCTCGGCGTCTGCGTCGACGACGCTCCTGGTGAGCTCCGCGGCGACGTCCCGCAGCTTGACGTTGCGATGGCTCGACTCGCGGCGGAGGTAGGCGAAGGCGTGGGCCTCGTCGATCCGGAACCGCTCCATCAGGATGCCCGTGGCCTGCCCGATGACCTTGCGGGACTCCAGGGCCTCCGTCAGGTTCGTCACCACCAGGGCACCACCGAGGGCGACGGCGGCTTGCGCGGCGAAGACCTCCGCCAGCGACTCGGCCTCGTCGTCGACGGCCGGCTCCGAGCTGGCGTACAGGTTCAGGCTCCCGAGGGTGGCGGTCTGGTCGAACTGCATGCGGGCCGACAGCTGCGCCGCGACGCCGAGCTGGACCGCCTCGGGGACGTAGCGCGGCCACCGCTGCTCGTGTGCCAGGTCCCGTACGACGATGCTCTGGGGACTGTCGCTCCCTGGGCTGTCGATGACCTCGACCGCGGGACCCTGGCGCAACCGCACCTGCAGGGCGTCGAGCTGCCCGGCGACCTCGTCGGTCCAGGCACGCCCGGCCACCTCGCCCTTGACGCTGACCAGGAGGGAGGCGCGGTCGTACCCCTCGACGGCCTCCAGGGCCGAGCCCAGGATCGATCGGAGGGTCTCGTCGAGACGTGCGGGGTCGACGACGGCGTCGGCCGAGGCCGCGACAGCCTCGGCGAGCTCGTTGAGCGGCATGCGGGCCTCGCCTCTCAGGGTCGTACAAGGGGGATCCGCGCCTGCTGCTCGACGTAGACGGGGAGAGCCTAGCGTCGCGGGGATCCGTCGCCGCGATATCGACGTGAGGAGCGGCGGGACCGGCCGTTAGGCTCCTCGGGGTCCGTCCGACCCAGCACCGGGGAGTCCTCGTGTCCGAGATCACGATCGTCCGCCTGCACGCCGATGCGCGCGAGGAGCGGACGGTCACGACCGGCACCAAGGCGTGGGAGCTGTACGCCGACGACCAGGACGTTGTCGCCGCGCGGGTCGCCGGCGAGCTGAAGGACCTGGCGTACGTGCTCGAGGACGGCGACGAGGTCGAGCCGGTCGCGATCGACAGCGCCGACGGCCGCGACATCCTGCGCCACTCCACCGCCCACGTGCTCGCCCAGGCGGTGCAACAGCTGTGGCCCGACGCCAAGCTCGGGATCGGGCCGCCCATCGAGAACGGCTTCTACTACGACTTCGACGTCGCCGAGCCCTTCCATCCCGACGACCTCGACCGGCTCGAGACCGCGATGCGCAAGATCATCAAGGAGAACCAGCGCTTCGTCCGCCGGGTGACCACCGACGCCGACGCGCTCGACGAGCTCAAGGACGAGCCCTACAAGGTGGAGCTGATCGGGCTCAAGGGGTCCGGCAGGTCCGTCGACGCCGCGGAGGGTGCCAGCGTCGAGGTGGGCGGCGGCGAGCTGACCATCTACGACAACGTGCGCCGCGACGGCGACGTCGCCTGGTCCGACCTGTGTCGTGGCCCGCACCTGCCCGGCACCAAGCGGATCCCCGCCTTCAAGCTGATGCGGACCGCGGCGGCGTACTGGCGCGGGGACGAGAAGAACCGGCAGCTCCAGCGGATCTACGGCACCGCGTGGGAGTCGAAGGAGGCGCTCGCCGAGCACCTCCACCGGATCGAGGAGGCTGAGCGTCGCGACCATCGCAGGCTCGGCCGCGACCTCGACCTCTTCTCCTTCCCCGACGAGCTGGGCTCGGGGCTGGCGGTCTTCCACCCCAAGGGCGGCGTGATCAAGCGGGAGATGGAGGACTACGTCCGTCGCCGCCACATCGAGGAGGGCTTCCAGTACGTCGGCACGCCCCACATCAGCAAGGACGGCCTGTTCCACACCTCCGGCCACCTGCCGTACTACGCCGACACCATGTACCCGCCCATGAAGATGGAGGGCGCTGAGTACCGGCTCAAGGCGATGAACTGCCCGATGCACAACCTGATCTTCGCCAGCCGCGGCCGGTCCTACCGGGAGCTGCCCCTGCGGCTCTTCGAGTTCGGCGGCGTCTACCGGTTCGAGAAGTCGGGCGTGGTGCACGGCCTGACCCGGGTGCGCGGCATGACCCAGGACGACTCGCACTCCTACGTCACCCCCGAGCAGGCGTCCGACGAGATCAAGCACCTGCTCAACTTCTGCCTCAGCCTGTTCCGCGACTTCGGGCTGGACGACTTCTACCTCGAGCTGTCGACGCGCGACGACACCAAGCCGGAGAAGTTCGTCGGCGACGACGACGAGTGGGCGGTCGCGACCCGGGTGCTCGAGGACGCCGCGACCGAGTCCGGTCTCGAGCTCGTCCCCGACCCCGGTGGGGCGGCGTACTACGGCCCGAAGATCTCGGTGCAGGCCCGCGACGCGATCGGTCGCACCTGGCAGCTGTCGACCATCCAGTACGACTTCAACCAGCCCCGTGGCTTCGAGCTCGAGTACCAGGCGGCCGACGGCACCCGGCAGCGCCCGGTGATGATCCACTCCGCGAAGTTCGGCTCCATCGAACGCTTCATCGGGGTGCTGGTCGAGCACTACGCCGGGGCCTTCCCGCCCTGGCTGGCGCCGGTCCAGGTGCAGCTGATCCCGATCGCCGAGCGGCACCACGGGTACGTCGCCGAGGTCGCCGACCAGATGCGTGCCCTCGGGCTGCGAGTCGAGATCGACGCGTCCGACGACCGGATGCAGAAGAAGATCCGCAACGCGCAGGTGCAGAAGATCCCCTTCATGGTGATCGCCGGCGACGACGACATGACGGCCCACGCCGTGTCATTCCGCTACCGCGACGGGCACCAGGACAACGGCGTCGCCGTGGACGAGGCGATCCAGCGGGTCGTCAACGCCGTCGCCACCCGCGCGCAGGTCTGAGCCTCCGATCCGCGCGATTACCTCAATAGGTGGATGCCCGCGCCCTGCCCCTCGCCCTAGGTTGCCTGCCAGGTGGGTCGGAGCCAGGGGGAGGATGCAGGAAGAAGGTGGTCTGGGGACCACGCTGGCAGCTGCCGCGGCGGCGACCTTCCTCGTCGCCGCTCCGGCAGTTGCTGGTGACCACGGCACGCCGCGTCCCTGACGTCAGCCGGCCGGCTCCTACAGTGGCCGCATGGCCGATGATGCCGTGCACCAGCACGGGGTGGGGAGATCCCGACCAGCTCGAGAGGCTCTGGACGCCCTACCGGATGGCGTACGTCCGGGGGGAGGAGCGCCCGAGCGGCACCGGCTCCGCCGAGTGCCCGTTCTGCGCGATCCCTCGGCTGCCCGACGACGAGGGCCTGGTGGTCCACCGCGGCGAGTCGGCGTACGTCGTGCTCAACCTCTATCCCTATGCGGCCGGCCACCTCATGGTGTGCCCCTACCGGCACATCCCCGACTACACCGACACGACCGACGAGGAGGTCGTCGAGATCGGCGCGCTGACCAAGCGTGCGATGAGCGTGCTCCGGTCGGTGTCGCGTGCGGAGGGGTTCAACCTCGGGATGAACCAGGGTCAGGCCGGCGGCGCCGGCATCCGCGCCCACCTCCACCAGCACGTGGTGCCGCGCTGGCTCGGTGACTCCAACTTCCTGCCGATCATCGGCCGCACCAAGACCCTGCCGCAGCTGCTCACGGAGACCCGGCAGCTGCTGGTCGACGCCTGGCGGTGACCGGTCGGTCGCTCAGACCGGCACGGGGTGGGGGTGCTCGGCGGAGCGCCCCTGGAACGCCAGGATGGCCGGGTTGACCACGTGACCGTCCCGGATCTCGATCGCCCGGCGCAGAGTCTCGTCGGCGTCCCACGACCCGGGTCCCTCGAGCACCGGCCGCAGGAACGGGATCAGCGCGAGGCTGTTCTCCCAGGTCGCCGAGTCCCAGAGGTACGACGGGCTGTGGTCGACCCCGTAGTAGTCGACGTTCCCCACTGCGAACATCGGCTCGTCGAAGGTGGTCGGGCGCGCCCACTCGAAGCCCATTCCCTCGTCGCACGACACGTCGACGATCAGGCTGCGCGGCCGGAAGCGGGTCACGTCCTCGGTGGAGAGGTAGGTCAGGGGCGCGGCGGTGTCCTGCAGGGTGCAGTTGACGACGATGTCGAGCTCGGACAGGAACCGAGCGACCGGCACCCGACCCCGCTCCGTGATGACGTGGCTGAGGTGCGGTTCGTCGGGGTCGTGGTCGAACTGCAGGATCCGGACCGAGTGGATGGGCGAGCCGACGGCGGCGACCCCGCGCGTGGTCAGCACGCACACGTCGTGGACTCCGTGCGCGTTGAGCGCGGTGACCGCGCCGCGGGCGGTGGCCCCGAAGCCGATGACGGCTGCACGCAGGCGCCGGCCGTAGTCACCGGTCCGGCCGGTGAGCTGGAGGGCCTGCAGCACCGAGCAGTAGCCGGCCAGCTCGTTGTTCTTGTGGAACACGTGGAGCCCGACGTTCCCGTCGCTGGTCCAGTGGTTCATGGCCTCGAAGGCGATCAGGGTGAGCCGCCGGTCGATGGCGAGCTGGGTGAGCCCGGGGTCCTGCACGCAATGCGGCCAGCCCCACAGGACGCTTCCCTCGCGCAGCAGCCGGAGGTCCTCGTGCTGCGGCTTGGGCAGCACGACCACGTCGGAGCGGGACAGGATCTCCTCCCGCGAGGCCAAGCCGCCCACGACGTCGGCCAGCACGCTGTCGGAGACCCCGAAGCGGCCGCCATAGCCGTGCTCGAGCGTGATCCGGTCGCGCAGGTCGGCGTCGAGGTCGGCCAGATGCTCGGGGTGCAGCGGCAGGCGGTGCTCGTTCTCCTTGGTGGACGTGCCGACGACCCCGAGGTCGAGCAGCGTCACGCCTTGCCGGTGATCTTGGCGGGGCCTGCGGCCTCGCCGGACTTGGCGCGCTTGTCGGCCCGCTTCTCCTTGATGGACTTGCCCGACTTCTTGGACATCTGCTGCCGTGGCGACTTGTCGCTCATGTGGCGCTCCCTCATCGGCCCCGGTATGGCGCCGTACCGCCACAGTACCCCCGTGCGTCCCGGCGGCCCCCGGGCGACGGGTAGCCTGCCGCCACCATGATGGACAGGTTCAAGGCCTTCTGGCAGGGCGTCGTCCTCGCGCCGTTCGTCACGCTCTTCCTGCGGATGGGCATCAGCCCGGACGCCGTGACCGTGGTCGGGACGATCGGTGTGAGCGCCGGCGCGCTGGTGTTCTTCCCGCAAGGGCTGCTGTGGGAGGGCGTGCTGGTCATCACGGCGTTCGTCTTCAGCGACCTGATCGACGGCCAGATGGCCCGGGCGTCGGGCCGCACGTCGCGCTTCGGCGCGTTCTGGGACTCCACCCTCGACCGGATCGGCGACGGTGCCATCTTCGGGGCGCTGGTGCTCTACTTCGCGGGCCCCGGGGACGACTACCTCTACGTGTGTCTGTCCCTCTACTGCCTGGTCATGGGGTCGGTGACGTCGTACGCCCGGGCGCGGGCCGAGTCGCTCGGGATGGACGCGAAGGGCGGGCTGGCGGAGCGGGCCGACCGGCTGGTCGCGATCCTCGTCATGACGTTCTTCGGCGACCTCCTCGGGCTGCCGATCCTCTACCAGGTAACGCTGTGGGTCCTGGCCGCGGCGAGCACCTACACGGTCGGCTTCCGGGTGCTCAAGGTGCGCCGTCAGGCGCTGGCCGCGGAGGCGCTCCCCGAGTAGGGCCCAACGCCTCCTCGGTCCTACGATGAGGGCATGACCGACAGCACCGCGCACCACCAGCAGACCGGCACCTCGCGCGTCAAGCGCGGCATGGCCGAGATGCTGAAGGGCGGCGTCATCATGGACGTCGTCACCGCCGAGCAGGCGAAGATCGCCGAGGACGCCGGCGCGGTGGCGGTCATGGCGCTCGAGCGGGTGCCGGCCGACATCCGCGCCCAGGGCGGGGTGTCGCGGATGAGCGACCCCGACATGATCGACGGGATCATCGAGGCGGTCTCGATCCCGGTCATGGCGAAGGCCCGGATCGGGCACTTCGCGGAGGCGCAGGTCCTGCAGAGCCTCGGCGTCGACTACATCGACGAGTCCGAGGTGCTGACCCCGGCCGACTACAGCCACCACATCGACAAGTGGGGCTTCACGGTGCCCTTCGTGTGCGGTGCGACCAACCTGGGAGAGGCGCTGCGCCGGATCACCGAGGGCGCGGCCATGATCCGCTCCAAGGGCGAGGCCGGCACCGGCGACGTGTCCAACGCGGTCACCCACATGCGGACCATCCGTGGCGAGATCCGCCGCCTCGGTGGGCTCCCTGACGACGAGCTGTACGTCGCGGCCAAGGGGCTGCAGGCGCCGTACGACCTCGTGAAAGAGGTCGCCAGGGCCGGCAAGCTGCCGGTGGTGCTCTTCACCGCGGGCGGCATCGCCACCCCGGCGGACGCCGCCATGATGATGCAGCTCGGCGCCGAGGGCGTCTTCGTGGGCTCCGGCATCTTCAAGTCCGGCAACCCGGCCGAGCGCGCCGAGGCCATCGTCAAGGCGACCACGTTCTTCGACGACCCCGACGTGGTAGCCAAGGTCAGCCGCGGGCTGGGCGAGGCGATGGTCGGCATCAACGTCGAGGAGATCCCGCAGCCGCACCGGCTCGCCGAGCGCGGCTGGTGACCGACGCCGGGTGACTACCGCGCAGCGCCTCGGTGACGACGCGGGCGGCGTCCGCCGTGGTGAACGCCCGCTCCGGGCGGTCGGGCAGCAGCCCGAGCCGCACGACGACCGTGCGAGAGCCGGGGTCGACCAGCACGGTCTGGCCGCCGAGCCCCTGCGCCGAGAACATCGTCGCCGGGGCGCCGGGCGCCAGCTGACCCCGTCGGGGCGAGAGCGGCTGGCCGGCCGCGTCCACCGGGTCGACCGGACCGCGCAGCAGCCCGGGCCGGTTCAGCCACCACAGGTAGCCATAGGCCGCGTTGAGCGGCGAGCCGGACCGGCCGACCGAGGCCGCGACGTACGAGCGCGGCAGGACCCGTACGCCGTCGACGACCCCGCCGGCGGCGTACAGCCGGCCGAAGCGCGCGAGGTCGAGGCAGGTCGTCTGCATCCCGAAGAACACGTTGGTCGACCTGCCGCTGGCGTCCGTCGTCAGCCGCGAGTCGGCCATACCCAGGGGCGCGAACAGCCGCTCCTCGGCGTACTCCGCCGTCGGGCTGCCGGTGGCCCCGCTCAGCACCCGGTCGAGGGTCTGGATCGCGGCGTTGTTGTAGGCCCAGGCGGTGCCGGGCTCGAACTGCTGGCGGAGCCCGACGGCGAAGCCGGTGCGGTCGTCGGTGCCGACCAGGTCGCGGTAGTCGGAGTCGGCCGACCAGAAGCGGCCGCTGGTGTTGGTCAGCAGGTCGCGCACCGTCACCGCGCGCGACCGGGTGTCGCGCCACTCCGGAATCCACCGGGCGGCCCGGTCGTCGAGGGTCAACAGCCCGTCGCGGACGGCGATCCCGACCAGGGCCGAGGTCACCGACTTCGTGACCGAGAAGACCTCGCGCGGGTCGTCCGGGTCGGTGCCCCGCCAGCTCCAGTCAGCCACGAGCCGGCCGTCGCGGACGACGGCGAAGCACGTCGAGGCCTCGCTGCGAGCCTCCCGCGCGAGGGCCGTGAGGCGGCGCGGGTCGAAGCCGGCCGCGGCTGGCGTGGTCGTCGGCCACGGCGTCGCGGCCGCCTCGGTCGGCGTGGCGCCAGGCCCGGTGGCGTCCGGATCGCCGGGACGAGGAGCGGGCGGGTCGGCCGAGCAGCCGGCGGCGAGCAGCACCAGGGCGACCAGCCCGCCGGGGGCACCGCGCCGCCAGTCCCGCCGGTCCCGTCGCACGCTTTCGAGGATAGGTCTCTAGGATCGGACGACGTGACGGTGACCGTGGGAGTGTTCGCGCTCCAGGGCGACGTCCGTGAGCACCTCCAGGTGCTGCACGGGCTGGGTGTCCGCGCGCTCGGCGTACGACGTCCGGCCGAGCTCGACCAGTGCGACGCACTGGTGCTGCCCGGCGGCGAGTCCACCACGATGGCCAAGCTGGCCCGGACGTTCGACCTGTTCGAACCGATCCGCAAGCGGCTAGCGGACGGGATGCCGACGCTCGGCACCTGCGCCGGCATGATCCTGCTCGCGGACCGGATCGTCGACGGCACGGCGGGGCAGGAGACGTTCGGCGGGCTCGACGTGACGGTCCGGCGCAACGCGTTCGGCCGACAGGTCGACTCGTTCGAGGGTGACGTCGAGATCGCCGGGCTGGCCGAGCCGATGCACGCGATCTTCATCCGCGCGCCGTGGGTCGAGAGCGCCGGACCCCGGGTCGAGGTGCTCGCCCGCGTGGGCGACGGCGCGGCCGCCGGTAGGATCGTCGCGGTCCGGCAGGGCCACCTGCTGGCGACGTCGTTCCACCCCGAGGTCGATCGCGACCCGCGGGTGCACGGCCTGCTCGTGGACCTGATCCGCCCCTGACCCCACACCTGCAGACGAGGAAGTGCATGTCCGGCCACTCCAAATGGGCGACCACCAAGCACAAGAAGGCGGTCGTCGATGCCAAGCGCGGCAAGATGTTCGCCAAGCTCATCAAGAACATCGAGGTCGCGGCCCGGATGGGTGGCGGCGACCCGGCCGGGAACCCCACGCTCTACGACGCCATCCAGAAGGCGAAGAAGTCCTCGGTCCCGAACGACAACATCGACCGGGCGGTCAAGCGCGGCTCGGGCGCGGAGACCGGTGGCGCCGACTACCAGACGATCATGTACGAGGGCTACGGCCCGGCGGGCGTGGCGATGCTCATCGAGTGCCTCACCGACAACCGCAACCGGGCCGCCATGGAGGTCCGCACCGCGATGACCCGCAACGGCGGCTCGCTCGCGGACCCGGGCTCGGTGTCGTTCCTGTTCAACCGCAAGGGTGTGGTGATCGTCCCGACCGACCAGGAGGGCCGGACGGTCTCCGAGGACGACGTCCTCGAGGCCGCGCTCGACGCCGGCGCCGAGGAGGTCAACGACCTCGGGGAGTCGTTCGAGGTGGTCTCGGAGGCCGGTGACCTGGTCGGCGTGCGGACCGCGCTGCAGGCGGCCGGCGTCGACTACGACTCCGCCGAGGCGCAGTTCGTCCCGGACATGCAGGTCGAGCTCGACAAGGACTCCGCCGCCAAGGTGTTCCGCCTGATCGACGTCCTCGAGGACCTCGACGACGTCCAGAACATCTTCGCCAACTTCGACGTCCCCGACGAGGTCCTGGCCGAGCTCGACGCTTGACCTCACGCGCGGTCGAGGTGCGACGCTGACCCGCGTGTCCACCACGACGACCGGGTTCGACCTCGACGACTACCTCGCGCGCATCGGCCACCTGGCCGAGACGCCGTCGCTCGACTCGCTGGCCCGGCTCCAGGCCGCCCACGTGCGCACCCATGCGTTCGACAACGTCGACGTGCTGCTGGAGCAGCACCCCGGCGTCACGGTCGGGGCGGTGACGGACAAGTTCGTCCGCCGCGGCCGCGGCGGCTACTGCTTCGAGCACGCGACCCTGTTCCACGCGGCCGTGACCGCGCTCGGGTACGACGCCACGCTCCGGTTGGCGCGGGTCGGCGACCCGCGGACCGCCCCGCGCACCCATCTCGGCGTGGTCGTCACCCTCGACGAGGTCCGCTGGCTGGCCGACCCGGGGATCGGCATCCCGCCGCTCGGCCCGATCCGGCTCGAGCACGGCGCCCGGCTCGAGGGCGGCCTGTGGGCGCACGAGATCCGGCGGGTCGAGGAGGGGCCGTCCGGAGCGGGCTGGCAGCTGTGGCGCGAGCGGTCCTCCGGCTGGGAGCTCATGCACACGACCGACGAGCTGCCCGTGCGGCCGGTCGACGTCGCGATGGGGCACCACTTCACCAGCACCCATCCGACGTCCCACTTCCGGAGCACGTTCATGCTCGCGCGCCACGACCTCGACGACGGCACCCCGACGCAGACCACCGTCACGCTCGACGGCGTCACCGAGCGCCGGGCCGGGGCCGACAGCACCCACCGGCCGCTGGACCCGGCCGAGCTGCCCGACCTGGCGCGTCGCCTCGGCGCCAACCTCACCGACGCCGAGACCGTCGGCCTCGTCCGGCGGGTCGGGGAGCTGATGGCGGGGCCTTGATGTGGACCCTGCGTGTCGTGCCGCGATCCGCCGGTCGCGGCGACTAGCGTGGGCGCACACGAACACATGTTCGGACGACCAGCGGCCAGGAGGACAGCGTGCGCGTGCTCGGCATCGACCCGGGGCTGACCCGGTGCGGCCTCGGGGTGGTCGAGGGGGAGGTCGGCCGGCCGCTGCGCCTGGTCGACGTCAACGTCGTCCGGACCTCCGCCGACCTGCCGATCGCGCAGCGGCTCGTGACGATCGAGCGGGGCATCGACGCGTGGCTCGACGAGTACGCACCGGAAGCGGTCGCGGTCGAGCGGGTCTTCGCCCGGTCCGACTCCAGCACCATCATGGGCACCGCCCAGGCGAGCGGGATCGCGCTGGTCACCGCCGCCCGGCGCGGGCTGCCCGTGGCGACGTACACCCCCAGCGAGGTGAAGGCCGCGGTGTCGGGCAGCGGTCGCGCCGACAAGGCCCAGGTCGGGGCCATGGTGACCCGGATCCTGCGGCTCGACGCGCCACCGAAGCCCGCCGATGCCGCCGACGCCCTCGCGCTCGCCATCACCCACGTCTGGCGCGGCAGCGCGCAGTCCCGGATCGACGCCGCCCTCGCGGCCGCCGGGCGACGGTCGACAGGAGGTGCGGGATGATCGCGTTCGTGCGCGGCCAGGTGGCCGGGGTCGGCCTGACGTCGGCGGTGGTCGAGGTCGGGGGAGTGGGGTTCGAGGTGCTGTGCACGCCCCACACGCTGGCGACGCTGCGGCCCGGCCAGCCCGCCACCCTGCCGACGAGCATGGTGGTCCGCGAGGACTCCCTCACGCTCTTCGGGTTCCTCGACGAGGACGAGCGGAGCACGTTCGAGGTCGTGCAGACCGCGTCGGGTGTCGGGCCGAAGCTGGCACAGGCGATCCTCGCCGTCCTCGGCCCGGAGGACCTGCGCCGCGCGGTGACGAGCGAGGACGTCAAGACGCTCACCCGGGTGCCCGGGATCGGGCAGAAGGGCGCGCAGCGGATCATCCTCGAGCTGAAGGACCGGATCGGCGCGCCGACCGGCGGCCACGGCGGTACGACGGTCGCGACTGCCGGGGCCGACTGGCGCGGCCAGGTGCAGCAGGGGCTGGTCGGGCTGGGCTGGTCGACCAAGGAGGCCGACAAGGCGGTCGCCGCGGTGGCCGACGAGGCCGGCGACACCCCCGACGTGGGCGCGCTGCTGCGCTCCGCGCTGCGGATGCTGAGCAGGGCGTGAGTCGGCGATGAACGACCCGGACCTCGAGCTTCCCGCGCTGACGGCGGCGGAGGAGGCCCACCTGCGCTCCCTGACGGCGGCGGAGGCCGAGGGCGACGAGCGGGCCGTGGAGGCCGCGCTGCGGCCCAAGACCCTCGACGAGGTGATCGGACAGACGCGGGTCCGCGCCCAGCTCGGGCTGGTGCTCGAGGCGGCGCGGCAGCGCGACCGGGCGCCCGACCACGTGCTCCTGTCCGGTCCACCCGGGCTCGGCAAGACCACTCTCGCCATGATCATCGCGGCCGAGCTCACCACCCCGCTGCGCCTGACCAGCGGACCCGCCATCACCCACGCGGGCGACCTGGCCGCGATCCTCTCGGGGATGAACGAGGGCGACGTCCTGTTCGTGGACGAGATCCACCGGATGGCCCGGCCGGCCGAGGAGATGCTCTACCTCGCGATGGAGGACTTCCGGGTCGACGTCGTGATCGGCAAGGGCCCGGGCGCCACCGCGATCCCGCTGGAGATCCCGCCGTTCACGCTGGTGGGGGCGACCACCCGCACCGGGCTGCTCCCGGGCCCGCTGCGCGACCGGTTCGGGTTCACCGGCCACCTCGAGTTCTACGAGCCCGACGAGCTCGAGCGGATCGTGCGCCGCTCGGCCGGGCTGCTCGGCGTCGAGCTCACCGACGACGGCGCCTCGGAGATCGCCTCCCGCTCGCGCGGCACGCCCCGGATCGCCAACCGGCTGCTGCGCCGGGTCCGTGACTACGCACAGGTCCGTGCCGACGGCGTGGTCGACCTCGACGTCGCCCAGCGAGCACTGGAGCTGTACGAGGTCGACGAGTCGGGGCTCGACCGGCTCGACCGCGCGGTGCTCGACGCGCTCTGCACCAAGTTCGGGGGCGGACCCGTGGGCGTCTCGACGCTCGCGGTCGCGGTCGGCGAGGAGCGCGAGACGGTGGAGGAGGTCGCCGAGCCGTTCCTGGTCCGCAGCGGGCTGCTCGCACGGACGCCGCGCGGCCGGGTGGCCACGCCCGCCGCGTGGGGGCACCTGGGGCTGGCGGCCCCGCCGCCGACCGATCCGGTGCTGTTCGAGGACTGACGCGGCCCGGCACGAGACGGTCGTTACACTTCTCCGTTGGTCGGCCATCCGTGTGGCCGCGGCCCCACACCCCCATCGAGAGGTCTCACCGTGCAGGAGCTCGCCTCCCTGTTGCCCATCGTCGGAATCGCGCTGCTGTTCTGGCTGCTCATCATCCGGCCGCAGTCGAAGCGGCAGCGTGCCGTGGCCCGGATGCAGTCCGAGCTGGAGACGGGCGCCGACGTCATGCTGACCTCCGGGGTCTTCGGCACGATCGAGCAGATCCACGACGACCACTTGCTGCTGCGGGTCGCCGACGGCGTGACCATCAAGGTCGCCAAGGGCGCGGTCGGCAGCGTCGTCGATCCCGTCACGCGCATGGAGAGCACGGAGCCCGAGCCGCCCGCGGAGGCGTGAGGTGGCCCAGCGTCGCCGCCCGGCACGCACCCTTCTCGGGTTCTTCATCGGTCTGGCCGTCGCCTACGGGCTGGTGGCGCTCGCCGGCACCTGGACGCCCACGCTCGGGCTCGACCTCCAGGGGGGCACCCGGATCACCCTGATCGCCGAGGGCTCGCCCTCCGAGGCCAACCTCACGGAGGCCTCGGAGATCATCGACCAGCGCGTGAACGGCTCCGGCGTCTCCGAGGCCGAGGTCACGACACAGGGCGACGAGTTCATCGTCGTCGAGATCCCCGGCCAGAGCCGGCGGGACCTCGTCGACACCGTCAAGCGGCAGGCGCAGCTGCGGTTCCGCGTGGTCGCGTGCACCTCGGTCGACGGCCGCTGCGGCGCGCCCGGGCAACCCCCGCAGCCGAGCACACCTGATCCCACCGGCGAGGGCCCGGTCGTCACCCCCGGCCCCGAGCAGTCGCCCGAGAGCCCGGAGAGTCCCGCCAACCGGGCACCGGCGTCGTACGGCGCCCAGGACGGTCAGGACGGTGACCAGGAGCGTGACCAGGGCAGCACCGAGGGGCCGACGGGGACACCGACGGCGGAGCCGACCGGGACACCGACGGCGGAGCCGACCGGGACACCGACGGCGGAGCCGACCGAGACCCCCACCGTGCCCGAGAGCGGGTACGGCGATCCACTGACCTGGGTCGACGACCCCGACCAGGCCTCGGTCGCCGCCTTCCAGGCCTTCGAGTGCCCCGCGTCCGGCCAGGCGCCGCTCGTGGAGGACGACCCCGACACGGCGCTCGTGACGTGTGACGACGCGGGCGTGAAGTACCTGCTCTCGCCCGCGATGATCGAGGGCACCCAGCTCGACAGCGCGGAGGCGGGCATCCCGCCGCAGCAGGTCGACTGGGTGGTGTCCCTGGACTTCGACGGCAGCGGCACCGACGCCTTCACCGAGATCTCCCAGGCGCTGTTCAACACCCAGAAGCAGTTCGCGATCGTGCTCGACGGCCGGGTGCTGTCGGCGCCGACCATGGACGCCCTGATCACCAACGGCCAGGCCGAGATCAGCGGCAACTTCAACGAGACGACCGCGACCAGCCTGGCGACCAGTCTCAGGTTCGGCGCGCTGCCGATCTCGTTCCAGCCGGACCCGCAGGTCGAGACCGTCGGGCCGTCGCTGGCGGGCAACCAGCTCGCCGCCGGCCTGCTCGCAGGCGGCGTCGGGCTGCTGCTGGTGATGATCTACTGCCTCCTCTACTACCGGGGGCTCGGCCTGGTGGTGCTCGCGTCGCTCGTCGTCGCCGCCGCGGCGACGTACTCCCTTGTGCTGCTGCTGAGCAAGACGGCGAACTTCACGCTGTCCCTGCCCGGCATCGCCGGGCTGATCGTGGCGGTGGGCATCACCGCAGACTCGTTCGTCGTGTTCTTCGAACGGATCCGCGACGAGATGCGCGACGGCAAGTCGATGCCGATCGCCGTCGAGGCCGGGTGGGCGCGCGCCCGGAACACCTGCCTCGCCGCCGACACCGTCTCGCTGCTGGCCGCGGTGGTGCTCTTCATCTTCGCGGCGGGGGTGGTCAAGGGCTTCGCCTTCGCCCTCGGGCTCTCGACGCTGATCGACCTCGTGGTGTTCTTCTGGTTCACCCACCCGATGGTCTCGTGGCTCGCCAGGTTCCCGTTCTTCAGCCGCGGCCACCGGCTCTCCGGCCTCAGCGCCGAGACGCTGGGCATCGAGGCCATCAACCTGCGCGGGACCGTGGGAGGGAGGGCCTGATGGGGCGCTTCTCGCGGCTCGGCAACGACCTCTACAGCGGTCAGAGGTCGATCGACTTCGTCGGGCGCCGCTGGCTCTGGTACGCCTCGTCCGCCGTGATCGTGCTGGTGGCGATCGCCGGGCTGGGCGTCAAGGGGCTCGACTACGGCATCGAGTTCACCGGCGGCGCCGAGTTCCGGGTGAGCCTGCCGTCGTCCGAGGTCAGCCAGGACCTTGCCGACGACCTGCGCGCCGCGGTCGCCGGCACCGGGGTCGAGAGTGCGTCGTCCCCGGTCGTCACGACGTCCGGCTCCGAGGCGATCCTGGTACAGACCGAGCCGCTCGAGGGCGACGACAGCGACACGGTCGCCGACGCGATCCTCCAGACGACCGGTGCCTCGGCCGACGACCTGTCGCAGACCGAGCTCGGGGCCAGCTGGGGAGCCCAGGTCGCGCAGCGGTCCCTCACCGGCCTGGTGGTCTTCCTGGTGCTCGTCGTGCTGTTCATCTGGGCCTACTTCCGCGAGTGGAAGATGTCCGTGGCCGCCCTGGTCGCCCTGGCCCACGACGTCCTCATCACCGTCGGGGTCTACGCCCTGTCGGGCTTCGAGGTGTCGCCCGCGACGGTCACCGGCGTGCTCGACCATCCTCGGCTTCTCGCTCTACGACACCGTCGTGGTGTTCGACAAGGTACGCGAGAACACCGCCGCGATGCGCGAGAACCGGCAGAGCTACGCCCAGGCCGCCAACCTCGCCGTCAACCAGACCCTGGTGCGCTCCATCAACACCTCGCTCGTGGCGTTGATCCCGGTCGGCGCGATCCTCTACGTCGGCGCGGTGCAGCTGGGCTCCGGCCACCTGAAGGACCTCGCGCTGGCGTTGTTCGTCGGCATGGCGGCCGGCGCCTACTCGTCGATCTTCATCGCCACCCCGCTGCTGGTGCACATGAAGTCGTCCGAGACCGCGGTGAAGCTCGCGGAGCGGCGGGCCAGGGCGCGTCAGCGGGCACTGGCAGACCCGTACGCCGCCGTGCCGTCCCGCGGGACCGGGAAGCCGGTCGGCCGCCGGCCCGAGCCGGTCGTCGAGGAGCCGGAGCCTGCCCCGACCCCGCGCGCCACCGCGCCGACCACCGGGCGCGGCCGTGCCGCCCCGCCCGCACACGGCCCCGTGCACCCCAGCAGGGCGTCCGGCCGCAACCAGCCGAGTCGCAAGCCCCGATCGAAGCGAGGCAAGAAGTGACCGATCCCCTGGACGCGGCCCGCGCGGCCCTGACGCGGCTCGTCGTCGACGTGCCCGACTTCCCGGAACCCGGCGTGGTGTTCAAGGACATCAGCCCGCTGCTCGCCGACCCCGAGGGGTTCGCCACGGTCATCGAGGCGCTCGCCCTGCCCGGTCGCGACGAGACCGGGGCGGTCGTGGTCGACAAGGTCGTCGGCATGGAGGCCCGCGGCTTCATCCTGGCCGCCCCGGTGGCCCTGGCGCTCGGCTGCGGCTTCGTCCCGGTGCGGAAGGCCGGCAAGCTGCCGGGCGAGACCCATGCCGTGTCCTACGCCCTCGAGTACGGCGAGGCCACGCTCGAGCTCCAGCAGGACGCCATCAAGCCGGGGGAGCGGGTACTGCTCGTCGACGACGTCCTCGCGACGGGCGGCACGGTGGCCGCAACCATCCGGCTGGTCGAGCAGTGCGGCGGCGTACCGCACGCGTTCTCGGGTCTCCTGGAGCTCGGCTTCCTCGACCCGCGGCGGAACACCGGCGACCTCCCGATCGTCAGCGTCGTCACCGTCTGAGCCTCCGGCGCCGCCCGTAGACTGGGGGTATGGCAGACGAGCAGACGGAGACCGCCCCGGAGGCGGTCCCGGAGGCGGCCCCTGAGGCGGCCCCGTCTGCGCGCGGGATGCGGGCCCGGCTCGCCCGGATGGGCACCCGGAGCCAGCCCGGCAACCCGGTGCTCGACCCGCTGTTCCGGGCGGTCCGCGCCAACCACCCCAAGGCCGACCTGGCGCTGCTCGAGCGTGCCTACCTCACGGCCGAGCGGATGCACGGCACGCAGATGCGCAAGAGCGGTGACCCCTACATCACCCACCCGCTGGCGGTCACCACGATCCTCGCCGACATGGGCATGACGGAGCCGACCCTGGTCGCGGCGCTGCTCCACGACACGGTCGAGGACACGCCCTACACCCTGGAGGAGCTGCGGCTCGACTTCGGCGACGAGGTCGCGCAGCTGGTCGACGGCGTCACCAAGCTCGACAAGGTCAAGTACGGCGAGACGGCGCAGGCGGAGACCATCCGCAAGATGATCGTCGCGATGTCGCGTGACATCCGGGTGCTGGTCATCAAGCTCGCCGACCGGCTCCACAACGTCCGCACGCTGCGCTACGTCAAGCGTGAGTCGCAGGAGCGCACCGCCCGCGAGACGCTCGACATCTACGCACCCCTCGCCCACCGGCTGGGCATGAACACCATCAAGTGGGAGCTGGAGGACCTCGCGTTCGCGACCCTCCATCCCAAGATCTATGACGAGATCGTGCGACTGGTCGCCGAGCGGGCACCGTCGCGAGGCCACTTCCTCGGACAGGTGATCGCCCAGGTCGAGAAGGACCTCAAGGACGCGAAGATCACCGCGAAGGTCACCGGGCGGCCCAAGCACTATTACTCGATCTACCAGAAGATGATCGTCGGCGGTCGCGAGTTCTCCGACATCTACGACCTGGTCGGCGTGCGGATCCTGGTCGAGTCCGACCGCGACTGCTACTCGGCGCTGGGCATCCTGCACTCCCGCTGGAACCCGGTCCTCGGACGGTTCAAGGACTTCGTCGCCATGCCGAAGTTCAACATGTACCAGTCGCTCCACACGACCGTGATCGGCCCGCAGGGCAAGGCCGTCGAGCTGCAGATCCGCACCTTCGCGATGCACCGACGCGCGGAGTACGGCGTGGCTGCCCACTGGAAGTACAAGGAGGACGGCCGCGACGGGGTGGACACCGACCGTCAGGGCGACCTCGACGACATGACGTGGATGCGCCAGCTCCTCGACTGGCAGAGCGACGTCGAGGACCCCGGCGAGTTCCTCGAGGGGCTGCGGTTCGAGATCAACCGCGCCGAGGTCTACGTGTTCACGCCGCGGGGCGACGTCGTGGCGCTCCCGACGGGTGCGACCCCGGTCGACTTCGCGTACGCCGTGCACACCGAGGTCGGCCACCACACGATCGGCGCCCGGGTGAACGGCCGGTTGGTGCCGTTGGAGTCGACCCTCGAGAACAGCGACGTGGTAGAGATCTTCACCTCGAAGTCACCCAACGCCGCCCCGTCCCGCGACTGGCTCGGCTTCGTGAAGTCGCCGCGCGCCCGCAACAAGATCCGCCAGTGGTTCACCAAGGAGCGGCGCGAGGAGGCGATCGAGAACGGCAAGGACCAGATCGCCAAGCTGATGCGCAAGGAGGGGCTACCGCTGCAGCGGCTGCTCTCCCACGAGACGCTGACGCTGGTCGCGGTCCACTTCAAGCTGGCCGACGTCTCCGCCCTCTACGCGGCCGTTGGCGAGAACAACCTCAGCGCCCAGGCGGTCGTCCGCCGGGTGATCGACCTCCACGGCGGCAACGAGGGCGCGGTCGAGGACCTCTCCGAGGCGGTCACGATCACCGGACGCGGCCGGTCGCGCGCCCCGTCAGGCGGCGACACCGGAGTCATCGTCAAGGGCGTGCCCGACGTCTGGGTCAAGCTCGCGAAGTGCTGCACGCCGGTGCCGCCGGACGACATCCTCGGGTTCGTCACCAAGGGCGGCGGGGTGTCGGTGCACCGCAAGGACTGCACGAACGCCGGCAGCCTGCTGGGTCAGCCGGAGCGGCTCCAGGAGGTCGAGTGGGCTCCCACCGGCCAGTCGATGTTCCTCGTGAACATCCAGGTCGAGGCGCTCGACCGGGCCCGGCTGCTCTCGGACATCACGATGGCGCTGTCCGACGCACACGTGAACATCCTCAGCGCCAACCTGTCGACGACGCGCGACCGGGTGGCCAAGAGCCGGTTCACGTTCGAGATGGCGGAGTCGAAGCACCTCGACAACGTGCTGCGCGCGGTCCGCTCGGTCCCCGGTGTCTTCGACGCCTACCGCGTCACGCACTGATTCTCGGCCGCAGGTCCCTCAGGAGTAGTCGGCGGAGGCCTGCTTGGCCATGTCGAGGAACGACTGGCGGGAGGCCAGGTTCTCCTCCAGCTCCTTGACCGTGCGCTCGTCGCCCGCGGTACGCGCGGCGTCGAGGTCGCGCTGGAGGGAGGCGATCGCCGACTCGAGCTTGGAGACCATGTCGTCGGCCCGGGCGGACTTCTCGGGGTCGGTACGGCGCCACTGGTCCTCCTCGACGCCGCGGATCGCCTCCTCGACCTTGCGGAGCCGGCCCTCCAGCTCCTTGATCCGGTCGCGCGGGACCTTGCCGGCGGCCTCCCACTTCTCGGCGAGGTCGCGGATCGCGCGCTTCGCGGCGTCGAGGTCCTTCACCGGCACGAGCGCCTCGGCCTCGGCCAGCAGCGCCTCCTTGACCACCGCGTTGGCGGCGTACTCCTGGTCCTGCTCGGCCTGGGCGGCGTCGCGGGCGCCGAAGAACGTGTCCTGGGCCGCCCGGAACCGCTGCCAGAGCTGCTCGTCGACGTCGCGGGGGGCCGGACCGGCGGCCTTCCAGTCGCGCATCAGGTCGCGGTAGGCGCCCGACGTGGGCCCCCAGTCGGTGGAGCCGGCAAGCGCCTCGGCATCCTTGACCAGCTTCTCCTTCACGACCCGGGCCCCCTCGCGCTTCTCCTGCTGCTCGGAGAAGTGGACCTTGCGGCGCCGGGTGTAGGTCGTCCGGGCGGACGAGAACCGGCGCCAGAGCGCGTCGTCGGAGGCCTTGTCGATCCGCGGCAGGGCCTTCCACTGGTCGAGCAGGTCGCGCAGCCGGTTCGCGCCGCCGCGCCAGTCGTTGCTGTCGGCCAGCTTCTCGGCCTCGGCGACGATGGCCTCCTTGGCGCTCTTGGACTCCGCGGCCTTCGCGGCTCGCTCCTCCTTGCGTGCCTTGCGCTGGGTGGCGAGCACGGGGGAGAGGGCGTCGAGGCGGCCGGCCAGCGACCCGAGGTCGCCCACGGCGTTGGCCTCGACGACCTGGGCGCGGACGCCCTTGATGGCCTCGGCGGCCTCGTCCGGCGACAGCACGGCGGCGTTCACACGCTGCTCGAGCAGCTGGACCTCGAGCGCGAGCGCGTCGTACCGCTTGGTGTAGAAGGCGAGCGCGTCCTCCGGGCTGCCCGCGGGGTACTGCCCCACGGAGCGCTCCCCGTCGGCCGTCCTGACGAAGACGGTGCCGTCCTCGGCGACCCGGCCCCACTCGTGGCTCGTCACGTGCTCGTCCTCTTCGTCGTCCGTCTCGTTCGCGCTCGTCCACGCGAGGCCCCATGCTAGTCACCGGGATGACGCCGATGCGTCCGGGCATCCGCTCGGTCGATAGTGTGCGGGGGTGTTCATCGCCGGATTCCCCGCCGGTCCGTGGGGTACCAACTGCTACGTCGCCGCCACCGGTCCCGGCACCGAGTGCGTCGTCATCGACCCCGGCAAGGACGCGGCGGACGGCGTGGCGTCGGTGGTCCGCGAGCACCGGCTGAAACCGGTCGCCGTGGTGGCCACGCACGGGCACCTCGACCACATCTGGTGCGTCACCCCGGTCGCCGGCGCCTACGACGCCACTGCGTGGATACACTCGCGCGACCGGCACCTGCTGACCGACCCGCTCGCGGGCATGAGCGGCGAGACCCGCGCCATGCTGCCGCAGCTGCTCGGTGGCCAGGAGCACCAGTGGCTCGAGCCCGACGACGTCCGCGTGCTGGACGACGCGACGGACCTCGAGCTGGCCGGGCTGACGTTCACGGTCGACCACACCCCCGGCCACACCGAGGGGTCGGTGACGTTCCGGGCGCCCTACTCCGGCGACGTCTCCGAGGTGCTGTTCTCGGGCGACCTCCTGTTCGCCGGCTCGATCGGCCGCACCGACCTCCCCGGCGGCGACCACCCGACCATGCTGCGGAGCCTGCGCGACAAGGTGCTGCCCCTGGCGGACGACGTCGTCGTGCTGCCCGGGCACGGCGAGCAGACCTCGATCGGCCGTGAGCGCGCCACCAACCCGTTCCTGCTCGAGCTGCAGACCGACGGCGACGCCGCCCAGGTCACGCGGGGGCTGTGACCGATGCCCAAGCCGACCCCGCTCAGCGGGTTCCCCGAGCTGCTGCCCGCCCAGCGGATCGTCGAGCAGCAGGTGCTTGACACGCTGCGCCACACGTTCGAGCTGCACGGCTTCGCGAGCATCGAGACCCGCGTGGTCGAGCCCCTCGACCGGCTGGCCAAGGGCGGCGAGATCGACAAGGAGATCTACGTCCTGCAGCGGCTGCAGGCCGAGCGCGAGGGCGGCCGGAGCGAGCCGTCGGACGCCGCGCTCGGCATGCACTTCGACCTCACCGTGCCCTTCGCGCGCTACGTGCTCGAGCACTCCGGCCACCTGCAGTTCCCGTTCCGCCGCTACCAGATCCAGCCCGCCTGGCGCGGGGAGCGCCCGCAGGAGGGCCGCTACCGGCAGTTCACGCAGGCCGACGTCGACATCGTCGGCCAGGGTGAGCTCGCGTTCCACCACGACGTCGAGGTGATGCGGGTGATGGTGGAGGCGCTGGGCGCCCTGCCGATTCCGCCCGTGTCGTTCCAGTTCAACAACCGCAAGCTGATCCAGGGCTTCTACCGCGGTATCGGCATCGAGGACGTCACCGGCGCGATCCGGGTGATCGACAAGCTCGACAAGCTGCCGGCCGAGGAGGTGGCGCGCCAGCTGGTGGAGGACGTCGGCGCCACCGCCGAGCAGGCCGACCGGTGCCTCCGGCTGGCGACGATCCGGGAGCCCGACACCTCCTTCGTCGAGCAGGTCCGCGCCCTCGGGGTCGACGACCAGCTGCTCGACACCGGGCTGACCGAGCTGGCGGCGGTGATCGACGGCTGCGCCGGCGCCACCTCCGACCGGGTCGGCGTCGAGGCGAACCTCCGGATCGCGCGCGGCCTCGACTACTACACGGGCACGGTCGTCGAGATCTACATGACCGGCTACGAGCGACTGAAGTCCGTCGGCGGCGGTGGTCGGTACGACGCGCTGGCCGACGACGGCCGCACGACGTACCCGGGCGTCGGCGTGTCCTTCGGCGTGTCCCGCACGCTGGTGCCGCTGATCGCCGAGGGCGTGCTCGACGGCAGCCGTTCGGTGCCCAGCGCGGTGCTGGTCGCCGTCAACGACGAGGAGTCCCGCCCCGGGAGCGTCGACGTGGCGGCCCGGCTGCGTGCGCGGGGGATCGCCTGCGAGGTGGCGCCCACGCCACAGAAGTTCGGCAAGCAGATCAGGTTTGCGGAACGGCGCGGCATCCCTTACGTCTGGTTCCTCCCCGGTTCGCAGAGCGACGACGGCCACCAGGTGAAGGACATCCGCAGCGGCGACCAGGTCGCCGGCGATCCCGACGCCTGGACCCCGCCCGCCTCCGACCTTCGTCCCACTGTCCTCATCAAGGAGCAACCGCAGTGATCCGCACCCACGACGCCGGCACCCTGAGCGCCGCGAACGTCGGCGAGAACGTCACCCTGGCCGGCTGGGTCGCCCGCCGGCGCGACCACGGTGGCGTGGCGTTCCTCGACCTGCGCGAGGCCAGCGGGGTGGTCCAGGTGGTCGTGCGCGACGAGGGGGTCGCCCACAGCCTGCGCAGCGAGTACTGCCTCAAGGTCACCGGCGAGGTCCGCGAACGTCCGGCCGGGAACGCGAACCCGAACATCCCCACCGGCGAGATCGAGGTGATCGCCGCCGAGGACGGGGGCGTCGAGGTGCTCAGCGCCGCGGCACCGCTGCCGTTCCCGATCGACGAGACAGGTCATGAGGAGGGCTCGGTCGGCGAGGAGGCCCGGCTCAAGTATCGCTACCTCGACCTGCGCCGGCCCGGTCCGGCCGCCGCGCTGCGGCTCCGCAGCAAGATCAGCCAGGCGGCGCGTGGCGTCCTCGACGCCCACGACTTCGTCGAGATCGAGACGCCGACCCTGACCCGCTCTACCCCGGAGGGCGCCCGCGACTTCCTGGTGCCGGCGCGGCTCCAGCCGGGGAGCTGGTACGCGCTGCCGCAGAGCCCGCAGCTGTTCAAGCAGCTGCTGATGGTCGCCGGGATGGAGCGCTACTACCAGATCGCGCGCTGCTACCGCGACGAGGACTTCCGGGCGGACCGGCAGCCGGAGTTCACGCAGCTCGACGTCGAGATGAGCTTCGTCGACCAGGACGACGTGCTGGCCCTGTCCGAGGAGATCCTGGTCGCGCTGTGGCGGCTGGTCGGCTACGAGGTCAGCACGCCGATCCCGCGGCTCACCTACGCCGACGCGATGGCGCGCTACGGCTCCGACAAGCCCGACCTGCGGATGGGCCTGGAGCTCGTCGACTGCACCGCGTACTTCGCCGACACCCCGTTCCGGGTCTTCCAGGCGCCGTACGTCGGCGCAGTGGTGATGCCCGGTGGCGCCTCGCAGCCGCGCAAGCAGCTTGACGCCTGGCAGGAGTGGGCCAAGCAGCGCGGCGCGCGCGGCCTCGCCTACGTGCTCGTCCAGGAGGACGGGGAGCTCGGCGGCCCGGTCGCCAAGAACCTGTCCGAGGAGGAGCGGTCCGGTCTCGCCGCCCACGTCGGCGCCCAGCCCGGCGACTGCGTGTTCTTCGGCGCCGGCGCGGTGAAGTCGAGCCGGGCGCTGCTCGGCGCCGCCCGCTTGGAGATCGGCCGCCGCGGCGGCCTGATCGACGAGTCGGCCTGGAGCTTCGTCTGGGTGGTCGACGCCCCACTGTTCGAGCCCGCCGACGAGGCGACCGCCGCCGGCGACGTCGCGGTCGGCAGCGGCGCCTGGACCGCCGTGCACCACGCGTTCACGTCGCCACAGGACGCGGAGTCGTTCGACCGCGACCCGGGCAACGCCCTGGCGTGGGCCTACGACATCGTCTGCAACGGCAACGAGATCGGCGGTGGCTCGATCCGGATCCACCGCGAGGACGTCCAGAAGCGGGTCTTCGCGATCATGGGCCTCGACGAGGCGGAGGCGCAGGAGAAGTTCGGCTTCCTGCTCGACGCCTTCAAGTACGGCGCCCCGCCGCACGGCGGCATCGCGTTCGGCTGGGACCGGATCGCCGCGCTGCTCGCCGGCACCGACTCGATCCGCGAGGTCATCGCGTTCCCGAAGTCGGGCGGCGGTTTCGACCCCCTCACGGCGGCCCCGGCCCCGATCAGCGCCGAGCAGCGCATGGAGGCGGGCGTGGACGCGAGGCCCGAGCCGCCGCAGGCCGGGTCGGAGCCCGAGGAGCCGGCGGCCGAGTGACCGACGACGCCGGGCTGTTCGACGTACCGGGTGCCGTCGCGCCCGGGTCCGGGTCGCTCGGGGTCAACACGCACGCGTCCGCACCGCTGCCGGTGCGGATGCGGCCGCGGACGCTCGACGAGCTCGTCGGCCAGGCCCAGCTCCGTGCGCCGGGCTCGCCGCTGCGACAGCTGATCGAGGGCGACCAGGCGACGTCGCTGCTGCTGTGGGGTCCGCCCGGCACGGGCAAGACCACCATCGCCGCCATCGTGAGCCAGCAGACCGACCGTCGCTTCGTCGAGGTGTCGGCGGTCTCGGCCGGCGTCAAGGAGGTGCGCGCGGCGATCGACGGGGCGCGGGCGGAGCTGTCCCGAGGCGGCCACGAGACCGTACTGTTCGTCGACGAGGTCCACCGCTTCAGCAAGGCGCAGCAGGACGCGCTGCTCCCCGGGGTCGAGAACCGCTGGGTGACGCTGGTCGCGGCGACGACCGAGAATCCCTTCTTCAGCGTGATCTCGCCGCTGCTGTCCCGGAGCCTGCTGCTGCGGCTGCAGCCGCTGACCGACGACGACGTCCGCGACGTGATGGAGCGCGCGCTCGCCGACGAGCGCGGGCTGGCCGGCGCCTACGCGCTCGACGACGACGCCCGCGAGCACCTGGTCCGGCTGGCCGGCGGTGACGCGCGGCGCTCGCTCACGTACCTCGAGGCCGCTGCCCGCGCCGCGACCGCCCGCGGCTCCGACTCGATCGACCTCGCGTCGGCCGAGGCGGCGGTCGACCAGGCGGCCGTGCGCTACGACCGGCAGGGCGACCAGCACTACGACGTCACCAGCGCCTTCATCAAGTCGATCCGCGGCTCCGACGCCGACGCCGCGCTCCACTACCTGGCCCGGATGGTCGAGGCGGGGGAGGACCCGCGGTTCATCGCCCGGCGGCTGGTCATCCTGGCGAGCGAGGACATCGGCCTGGCCGACCCCACCGCCCTCACGACCGCGGTGGCCGCCGCGCAGGCCGTGCAGCTGATCGGCATGCCCGAGGCGCGCCTCAACCTGGCGCAGGCCACGATCGCGCTCGCGGTCGCGCCCAAGTCGAACGCGGTGATCGTAGGCATCGACGCCGCCCTCGCGGACGTCCGCGAGGGCAAGATCGGGCAGGTGCCGCCGCACCTGCGCGACGCCCACTACGGCGGTGCCGGCGACCTCGGGCACGGGCGGGGCTACGTCTACAGCCACGACGCGCCGTACGGCGTCGCGGAGCAGCAGTACGCCCCGGACGTCGTGTCCGACGCGGCGTACTACCGGCCGACCGCGCTGGGCGCCGAGGCCGCGATCGCCGAGCGGTGGGCGAAGATCCGCAAGATCGTCCGCGGGGAGTAGCCCGGCGTCAGTCGACGACCCGGATCGTCCGGGTCAGGCGCTCCCGGTTGAAGTAGATCCGGAACGACACCCGCTCGGCGCCCTCCCGGAGGGAGTCGGCCCGGATCGGGATGGTCACCTCGCCCGAGCGCTCGCCGGGGCGGAGCCGGTCGTAGAGGTACAGGCCGGCCCGGTGGAGCGGGTCGTCCGGGTCGTCGGACTCGATGAAGTGGCGCTGCCGCCAGGCCGCGGGCAGGTCGCCGACCGCGAGCCGGTGCCCGGGGCCCCGGCCGCGGACGGCCTGGACGCTCACGAACGAGTCGTAGCCCGTGTCGGCGGTCAGTGCGACCTTGACCCGGATCGTGTCGCCCTCGCCGACCCGTCGCGGCGTCCGGACCCGCAGCCGCGGCGCCGGGTCGTCGTCGAGCAGCGTGACCCGGCCGTCGTACTTGTCGGTCATGACACCCGACACGGGGAAGGCGTAGAAGCCGGTGCTGCGGCGCGGGTAGTCGTCGACCTCGTTGCCGGTGTACTCGTAGCGGAGGTAGCCCTCGGTCTGGCCGGGAGCGAGGTCCACCCGGAGCCGGGTCCGTCCGCGCCGCGACGCCTCGTCGAGGATGCCCACGGTCAGCTCCGCGGGACGCGTCACCTCGCCGCTGATCGTGAACGGCACCCGGGCGACGGACGTGCCCGGGCCGTCGCCCTCGGCGATCGTGAGCGAACCCATGCTCACCAGCGGCAGCCGCGCCTCGGGCACGGACGCCAGTGAGTCCGGAGCGGCGGCGACGTCGAGGATCCACAGTCGCCCGTCCGAGCTGTCGCCGATCACGTCGAGCCGCACCACCTGTGAGGTGTCGATCCCCGCCGCGGCGGCCGGGTCGGCGATCACCGACTGCGCCCAGCGCTTGCCGACCCTGCGGTCGACCGGCAGCGCGCGGACGATCCCGTCGCCCTCCGGGGTGATGACAGCGGAGTCGCCGTTGGCGTCCGTCAGCCGCAGCCGGATCCGGGCGTCGCCGAGCGTGGGGTCCACGATCGTGCGCAGCTCGAGCCGACCCGCGGACAGGTCGAGCGGGTCGTCGAGGACCAGGCCCCCGGTCTGGCCCGCCTCCGACCACGTCAGCTCCAGCTCGCGGCGGGCCGGCGCGAACTCGCCGGAGTCGTACCAATGCGGCACCTGGCCGTAGAGGTCGAACTCGCGGCCGCACGCGCCGACCGAGCCGACCTTCAGGACCCCGAGGCAGAACGAGGTGTCGGCCCCCGACGGCAGCGAGAGGCCGGTGTCGACGGCGGGCCGACGCAGCTCGCGGCCACCGCCGATCGCGTGCGACCGGACGTCGGCCACGCCGATCGAGGGCGGGTGGACGACGGAGCCGTCGAACAGCGGCAGGAACTCCTGCGCGTCGGCGGCGAACAGCTGCGCTGCGCCGGCGACGTACGCGACGCCGACCTGCCGCTGCTCGGCGGCGCTCAGCCGGGTCGGCGAGCTCGAGCCGCACACGCCGCGCCGGCCGTACCAGTCGTCCCACGCCGGTGCCTGGGCCGTGCCGGGCGTCCACTCGGTGTTGAAGAAGTTGTGGTTGGCGCCCAGGACCATGACCGAGCTCTTGAGAGAGGTGTCGTCGGCCGCGAGGTCGCGCGCGCTGTCGGTGAAGCGCTGCCCCTGGAGGTCGAAGACGTCGCCGTCGCAGTAGGGCAGGACCGTGGTGGTCGGGACGTACGGCGCCGTCTGCGTGCCGAAGTCGGTCGGCGCGAGCAGCACCTGGCCCACGATCCGGTACGGCGCGTCGAGCGGGATCTGGATCGAGGCGCGGTTGACGCCCTCGCCGCCGCGGCTGTGGCCCACCAGCACCACCCGGGACAGGTCGACCTGGTGGTCGGCCGCGAGCGTCGTCCAGTGGTCGAGGTGCTCCTGCACGATCTGCGCCCGGGCGTCCGCGCCGCCGTCGGAGAGCCGGTAGTCCTGGGCGTTGATGCCGTTGACCCGGACCGAGACGGTGGCGAAGCCCTGGGACGCCAGCACCTGCTGGATGTAGTCGTAGCCGAGGTGGCTCGGGATCTCGGCCAGCGGCGGCTGGCAGGGCCAGTCCCAGCCGTCGGCGTTGTCGTCGGTCGGGTTGTAGCAGTAGGAGTGGCGGCCGTGGAGGAACACCACGAGCGGCCGCGGACCGGTCACGGCGGCCGGGTCGGGCTCCACCACGTGGCCGACCATCTCGATCGGCTGCCGCATCCGGGGCAGCTTGACCGGGGAGAGCTCGTAGTCGGTGGTCTGGGTGTCGTACTCGCCTGGCTCGGCCGGGTCGTCGGCCAGCTGCGGGCTGCGTCGCGGCGTGGTCGCGCGCCCGGTCTCGCCGGTCTCGTCGAGGCCGGCGTGGTCGAGGCGGTCACCCGACAGCAGGACGTCGAGGTCGGCCGGGTCGGGCCGCTCGGCGGCGCGGACGGTGGTGACCACGGTCCGGCCGTCGGCCCGCAGCAGCGGCACGCCGATCGGGACCCCGTCGAGCACGATCGTGGCGCGGTCGGAGGTGACCGGCAGCCGGCGGGGCGAGCGCCAGCTCACCTGGTAGGTGCCGGCGCCGGTGCGCGTGACCTGCCAGGTGCCGGTCGCCGAGGCCGCCGTCGAGCGTTCGGGACCGGGGGGCGCGGGGCTGGCGCCGGAGCTGTTGGGCACCACGGCCAGGCTCAGGGAGCCGACCAGGGCCGCGACGAGCAGCGCGTGGAACCGACCGCGTGCGAGGCGAGAGTGCATGACGGATCTCCTTGAGAGTCGACTCACCTTCATGGACGCGGCAGCGACCGATGTGGTTGCCCCCGTGGCGGCATTCGCTCACGGCCCCGGCGGCAGGTCAAGCACCCGGACCCGCCCGCTAGGGTCGGACACCATGACCTGGGAGTGGCTTGCGCTCGTCGGACTGGCGCTGGTGGCGCTGGTCCTGCTCATGGCGCTGCTCTCGCTGCGGCGCCGGACGTCCCGCGAGGCGGCCGGGTCCCACGCGGAGCTCGCCGAGCTGCGACACCGGCTCGACGAGCTGGAGCGCGGTCTCGAGCCGGGCCCGGACGCCCGGGGTCCCTCGCTGAACGAGAAGCGCGTGGAGCGCGAGGCGCGCGAGTACACCATCACCGGCCTGGGCGCCGTGCCTGAGCCCGAGCCGGCGACGCCCCGGCCCGGCTCGAGCGGGCGGTCTTCGCCGACCTGCTGCTGCGCGAGAGCGTGATCCGGATCGGCTCGCTCTCCCACGGCGTCCGGCGCGCGCTGTCCGCGGAGGCTCGCAACCGGATCCGGTTCGAGATGCGGCGCGAGGTCAAGCGGTCCCGCAAGCACCGCCGCATGGAGCAGCGGGAAGCCTACCGGGAGTGGCAGGCCCGGCAGCGGGAGACGGCATGAACCGGGGGCTCTGGTTCGTGGCCGGGGCCGGCGCCGGGATCTACGCGATGGTCCGCGGCCGGCGCGCGGCCGAGGCGGTGACCGCCGAGGGTCTGCACGACCGGATGGAGGCGCTGTTCCTGGGGGCCCGGATGTTCCGCGACGAGGTCGCCCAGGGGGCGGCAGCGCGCGAAACGGAGTTGCGGGAGCGGTTCGGTGTCCTGCCTCATGAGAGAACCACCAGACCCCAGCTGGGGAGCCCCGTCGAGAGCAGAGGACAGCACTGATGGACACCGCGGAGATCCGCCGCCGGTTCGTGAGCCACTTCGAGCAGGCCGGGCACACCCCGGTCCCCTCGGCGTCGCTCCTGCTCGACGACCCCAACCTGCTCTTCGTGAACGCCGGCATGGTGCCGTTCAAGCCCTACTTCCTGGGTCAGGAGACGCCGCCGTACGACCGTGCCGTGAGCGTCCAGAAGTGCGTGCGCACCCCGGACATCGAGGACGTCGGCAAGACCACGCGGCACGGCACGTTCTTCGAGATGTGCGGCAACTTCTCGTTCGGCGACTACTTCAAGGAAGGGGCGATCGAGCTCGGCTGGGACCTCGTCACCAAGTCGCTCGACGATGGTGGCTTCGGCTTCCCCGAGGACCGGTTGTGGCCGACCGTCTACGACGACGACGCCGAGGCCGTCGAGCTCTGGCGACGGGTCACCGGCCTCCCCGACGACCGGATCGTGCGGCTGGGCAAGAAGGAGAACTACTGGTCCATGGGAGTGCCCGGCCCGGGCGGCCCGTGCTCGGAGATCCTGATCGACCGCGGCCCCGAGTACGGCGCCGACGGCGACTTCTCCGCCGAGGACCGCTACCTGGAGTTCTGGAACCTGGTCTTCATGCAGGACGAGCTCTCGGCGGTGCGGTCCAAGGAGGACTTCGACATCTCGGGCTCGCTGCCGAAGAAGAACATCGACACCGGCATGGGCCTCGAGCGGGTGGCGTACCTGCTGCAGGGCAAGCAGAACATGTACGAGATCGACGTCATGTTCCCCGTCATCGAGCGCGCGCAGGAGCTCACCGGCCGGCGGTACGGCGCCGACCACGCCGACGACGTCCGGTTCCGCGTGGTCGCCGACCACGTGCGCTCGTCGATGATGCTCATCAGCGACGGGGTGACTCCCGGCAACGAGTCGCGCGGCTACGTGCTGCGCCGCCTGCTGCGCCGCGCGGTGCGCTCGATGCGGCTGCTCGGCTACGAGGACCGGGCGCTGCCGGAGCTGATGCCCGTCAGCCGCGACAAGATGGGCGAGACGTACGGTGAGCTCCACCGCGACTGGCAGCGGATCTCCGCCGTCGCGTACGGCGAGGAGGACGCGTTCCGGCAGACGCTGCGCGCCGGCACCGCGATCTTCGACCTCGCCACCACCGAGGTGAAGCAGTCGGGTGGCGGGCAGCTCTCCGGTGACAAGGCGTTCGCCCTGCACGACACCTACGGCTTCCCGATCGACCTCACGCTCGAGATGGCGTCCGAGCAGGGCCTGAGCGTCGACGAGGACGGGTTCCGCCGGCTCATGACCGAGCAGCGCGACCGAGCCAAGGCCGACGCCCGCGCCAAGAAGGGCCAGCACCGCGACGCGACGGCCTACCGCGCCGTCGCCGACTCCCTCGGCCGACCGGTCGAGTTCACCGGCTACTCCGAGGTGGTCACCGAGGCCTCGGTGCGCGGCATCGTCACGCCCGCCGGCGCTGTGGAGTCGGCCCGGGCGGGCGACGACATCGAGCTGGTCCTCGACCGCACCCCGTTCTACGCCGAGGGCGGCGGCCAGCTCGCCGACTCCGGCGTCGTGGAGCTGGCCAACGGCGCCCGGATCGAGGTGCGCGACGTCCAGTCGCCGATCTCCGGGCTGGTCGTCCACCACGCGACCGTCCTGAGCGGAGAGGTCACGCTCGGCACCAGCGGGCAGGCGCTGGTCGACATCGAGCGGCGCCGCTCGATCTCGCGCTCGCACACCGCGACCCACATGGTCCACAAGGCGTTCCGCGAGGCGCTCGGCGAGACCGCCACCCAGGCGGGCTCGGAGAACAGTCCCGGCCGGTTCCGGTTCGACTTCTCCGCCACCGGCTCGGTGCCCGAGTCGGTGATGACCGACGTCGAGGCGCGGGTCAACGACCTGGTGCTCGCCGACCTGGCCGTGCACGCCGAGCTCATGACCCAGGAGGAGGCGGTCAGGTCCGGCGCGATGGCCCTCTTCGGGGAGAAGTACGGCGAGGAGGTCCGAGTCATCTCCGTCGGCGACTGGGCCCGCGAGCTGTGCGGCGGCACCCACGCCGGGCGGTCCGGCCAGCTCGGTGTCATCAAGCTGCTGGGCGAGTCCTCCATCGGCTCCGGCGTCCGTCGGGTCGAGGCGCTGGTCGGTGGCGATGCCTACCGCTTCCTGGCGCGCGAGCACGTGCTCGTCGCGCAGCTGTCCGAGACGCTCAAGGTCAAGCCGGAGCAGCTGCCGGACCGGGTCCACGACATCGTCGAGAGGCTCCGCGCGGCCGAGAAGGAGATCGAGCAGGTCCGGGTCCGGCAGCTGCTGGACGCCGGCAGCGGCCTCGCCGACCGGGCCCAGCAGGTCGGCCCGGTCAAGGTCGTCGCCCACCGCGTCACCGGCGCGGGCGGCGGCGACGTCCGCCAGCTCGCGCTCGACGTCCGCGGGCGGCTGCCGGGTGGTGAGCCCGGGGTCGTGGTCGTGATCGGTGACGCGGACGGCAAGGTCGCGGTCGTCGCCGCGGTCAACGACGCCGCCCGCGAGCGCGGGGTCAGCGCCCACGCGCTGGTCGGCGCCGTGGGACCGCTGGTCGGCGGTCGTGGCGGCGGCAAGGACGACGTGGCCCAGGGCGGCGGCAGTGACACCTCGCGGATCGACGAGGCACTCGCGCTGGTCGTGTCCGAGGTCGGCCGCGTGGCCGGCCACTGAGCGCGGGACAGCGGATGCGCCACGGCGTACGCCTCGGGCTCGACCCGGGAGACGCCCGGATCGGCGTCGCGCGCAGCGACCCGTCCGGGTTCCTGGCGACCCCCGTGGAGACGGTGCGCCGCGGAAAGGGCGACCTCGCCCGGCTCGCGCGGCTCGTGGTCGAGGAGGAGGCGGTCGAGGTCGTCGTCGGGCTCCCGCGCTCGCTCTCCGGGGCCGAGGGACCCGCCGCGGTCAAGGTGCGCGCGTTCGCCGGCCGGCTCGCGGCGCGGGTCGCGCCGGTCCCCGTGAGGCTCGTCGACGAGCGTCTGACGACGGTGTCGGCGGAGGCTATGCTGCGCGACCGGGGGAAGAAGGGCCAGCAGCGGCGGGCCGTCGTCGACATGGCCGCCGCGGTGATGATCCTGCAGCACGCACTGGACACCGAACGTTCCACGGGATCGCCGGCCGGCGAACCCGTCGAAGGAGACGGATGAGCGACGAGCAGTCCCCGATCGACGAGCTCGCCCCCGAGGGCGGTCGCCGGCGCAAGGAGCGCAGCCGGCTGCCCGGGTGCATCGCCGTGCTAGTGGCGCTGGCCCTCGTGGTGTTCGGCTTCTACTTCGCCGTCACCAAGGGCGTCGGCTTCGTGCGCGACCAGTTCGCCGACCCGGCCGACTACGCGGGTCCGGGGAAGGGTCGCGTCACGTTCCAGGTGGAGTCTGGCGACAGCGTCGCGGAGATGGGGCGCGGCCTGAAGGAGGCCGGCGTGGTCGCCTCGGTGCAGGCCTTCCTGAACGCCGCGGCCGCCGAGCCCGGCGCGTCCGCCATCCAGGTCGGCTTCTACCAGTTCAAGAAGCAGATGGCCGCGGCGGACGCGGTCGACATCCTGCTCGACCCCGACAACATCCTGAAGAACACGATCACCGTCCCCGAGGGCCTCCGGGTGGTCGACATCGTCGAGCTGCTGGCGAAGAAGTCCGACTTCAGCAAGAAGCAGTTCCAGAACGTGCTCGACAAGCCGGACAAGCTGGGCCTCCCCGACTACGCCGAGGGCAACGCCGAGGGCTACCTCTTCCCGTCGACCTACGACTTCGGTCCCGACGCGACACCCACCTCGATCCTGGTGGCCATGGTCGACCGGTGGGAGCAGGCCGCTGAGGAGGCGAACCTCGAGGAGGCCGCCGCCGAGCTGGGCTACACCCCCCACGAGCTGATGACCGTGGCGAGCCTGGTCGAGGCCGAAGCGAGCCGGCAGGAGGACCGCGGCAAGGTCGCCCGGGTGATCTACAACCGGATCGAGAACCCCGGGACCGCCGGCACGGTCGGGCTGCTCCAGATCGACGCCACCATCAACTTCGCGATCGGGCGCGACCTCGGGTTCGCGATCTCGCCGGAGGACCGGGCGTTCGAGTCGCCCTACAACACCTACGTGAGCCAGGGACTCCCGCCCGGTCCGATCGAGGCGCCGGGTGACGCGGCGATCGCGGCCGCCGCCGACCCGACGGAGGGCGACTGGTACTACTACGTCACGGTCAACCTGCGCACGGGCGAGACGAAGTTCGCGGAGACCTACGACGAGTTCCTGACCTACGACAACGAGTTCGAGGCCTACTGCGACACGTCCGACGCCTGCTGAGCCCCTGCCATGCGCTGCGCCGTCCTGGGTGACCCGATCGCCCACTCGTTGTCCCCGGTCCTGCACCGCGCGGGGTACGCCGCGACCGGGCTCGACTGGACCTACGACGCCCGGCAGGTGCCGGCCGGCAGCCTGGCGTCGTTCGTGGGCGGGCTCGGCGAGGACTGGCGCGGGCTGTCGGTCACGGCGCCGCTCAAGCGGGAGGCGCTGGCGCGCGCGACCACCGTGTCCGACCGGGCCGCGCTGGCCGGCGCCGCCAACACGCTGGTGCGGATCGAGCCCGGCTGGGCGGCCGACAACACCGACGTGCCGGGGACGGTGGCGGCGCTCCGCGAGCGGATGTCCGCACCCCCGGTCGTGGCCACGATCCTCGGCGGCGGTGCCACCGCGGCGGCCACGGCCCTTGCACTGTGCGACCTCGGGGTCGGGTCGCTGACGCTGCTCGTGCGCTCGCCGGACCGCGCCGCGGAGACGCTCGCCGCGATCGACCGCCACCCCGCCCGACCAGCCGTGCGCGTGGCGTCGCTGGCCTCCGACGCGGTCGTCGGCGACGTCGTCGTGTCCACGGTCCCGGCGCTGGCCCAGACGCCCGACCTGGTGGCGCGCTGCGCCGACGTGCCGGTCGTCTTCGACGTCCTCTACGACCCGTGGCCCACCCCGCTCGCGGAGTCGGCCGCCGACCGGGTGCTTCTCGGCGGTCTCGACCTGCTGGTGCACCAGGCGGCGCTCCAGTTCCAGGCGTTCACCGGGCTGCCGGCGCCGCTCGAGGCGATGCGTGCGGCCGGCGCCTCGGCCCTCCGCGGAGCGGTCGTGAACCCGGCGCTGGTCGCGGGCTGCGCGGCCGCCGCGGGGCTGGCCGGGCTGCTCGTGCCGTGGCTCCTGCGGCGGCTGCCGGAGCCCGAGAACGACGAGTCGGTCGAGGGCGAGGAGGCCAAGCCCCTGTACGTCGACCTCGCGGCCCGACCCGGCCTGGCGTGGCAGGCAGCCGCCGTCTCGGCGCTCGCGGCCGCGCTGGTGGCGCTGTCGGTCGGCTCCGACTGGTGGCTGGTCGTGCTCGTCCCGCTGGTGCCCGTGTGCGTCGCGCTCGGCTTCATCGACTGGCACACCCGACTGCTGCCCGCCGTGGTCGTGCTGCCCGCCACGGCGTACGCCGTCGTCGCCGGCCTCGCCGGTTGGCCGCTCACGGGCGATCCGGGCGACCTGGTCCGGGCCGCGATCGGCCTGGTGGTCGCCCGCTCGGTCTACTGGCTGCTGTGGTTCCTGCACTCCGCGGGCATGGGCTTCGGTGACGTCCGGCTCGCCGCGCTGCTGGGCTTCTCCCTCGGGCACGTCGGGTGGCCGGAGCTCGGTGTCGGGATGTACGCCGGGTTCCTGGTCTTCGGGGTGCCAGGGCTGCTGCTCGCGATCGTCAAGTGGGACCGGAAGCTGCTCAAGACGGCGTTCCCGTTCGGCCCGTTCATGATCGCCGGCGCGCTGCTCGGGCTCGCCGTCGGACCCGTCGTCGCCGACTATCTCGTCGGCGGCTGACCGGCGTCGTCGCCCCGTGCCGGTCTGGAAGACTGCCCCCCATGCTGCGCTGGCTGACCGCGGGTGAGTCCCACGGCCCCTCCCTGGTCGCGATCCTCGAGGGGCTGCCGTCGCACGTCGCGGTGACGTCCGGCGACGTCGTCGACGCGCTCGCCCGTCGCCGGCTCGGCTACGGGCGGGGAGCCCGCATGACGTTCGAGCAGGACGAGGTGACTCTCGTCGGCGGGGTGCGGCACGGGCTCACCCAGGGTGGACCGGTGGCGATCCAGATCGGCAACACCGAGTGGCCGAAGTGGGAGAAGGTCATGGCGGCCGACCCCGTTGACCCGGTCGAGCTGGAGGCGCTGGCGCGCAATGCCCCTCTCACCCGGCCCCGGCCCGGCCACGCCGACCTGGTGGGGATGCAGAAGCACGGCTTCGACGAGGCCCGCCCGATCCTGGAGCGGGCCTCGGCGCGCGAGACGGCCGCCCGCGTGGCGCTGGGTCGCGTCGCCAGCTCGTTCCTGGAGCAGGCCGTCGGTGCCCGCCTCGTCTCCCACGTCGTCGAGCTCGGCGGGGTCGCGGCCCCGGCCGGCTCGGTCCCCGGACCCGACGACGTCGCTCGGCTCGACGACGACCCGGTCCGCTGCCTCGACCCCGAGGCCAGCGCGGCCATGGTCGCCCGGATCGACCGGGCCCACGCCGACGGCGACACGCTCGGCGGGGTGGTCGAGGTCGTCGTCCACGGACTCCCGCCCGGGCTCGGGTCGCACGTCCACTGGGACCGCAGGCTCGACTCGCGGCTCGCCGGCGCCCTCATGGGCATCCAGGCCATCAAGGGGGTCGAGGTCGGCGACGGGTTCGCGCTCGCCGCCACCCCGGGCTCCGAGGCGCACGACGAGATCGTCTCGACCGACGACGGCCTCCGCCGTACCTCGGGCCGGTCTGGCGGCACCGAGGGCGGCATGACCACCGGCGAGGTGCTGCGGGTGCGAGCCGCGATGAAGCCGATCGCGACCGTGCCGCGCGCGCTGCGGACCGTCGACGTCGCGACCGGCGAGGCGACCACGGCCCACCACCAGCGCTCGGACGTCTGCGCCGTGCCCGCGGCGGGGATCGTCGCCGAGGCGATGGTCGCGCTGGTGCTCGCCGACGCGGTGCTGGAGAAGTTCGGCGGCGACTCCGTCCCGGAGACCCGCCGCAACGTCCAGGGCTACCTCGACACCCTGAGGTTCAGGTGACCGGTCCGCGGGTCGTGCTCGTCGGCCCGATGGGCGCCGGCAAGACGACGGTCGCCGGCCTCCTCGGCGCGGCGTGGTCGCTGCCGGTGCGCGACACCGACGCCGACATCGAGGCGGCCGAGGGCCGTTCGATCTCCGACATCTTCGTCGACGACGGCGAGCAGGCGTTCCGCGCGCTCGAGGCGGCCGCGGTCGCCGAGGCGATCGTCGAGCACGAGGGCGTCCTCGCGCTCGGTGGCGGCGCCGTCCTCGACCCCGCGACGCGCGAGCTCCTCGCCGGCCGGCCGGTGGTCTTCCTGCGCGTCGGGCTCTCCGACGCGGTGAAGCGGGTCGGGCTCGGGGTCGGCCGGCCGCTGCTGCTCGGCAACGTGCGGGCGCGGATCAAGGCACTGCTCGACGAGCGCACCCCGATCTACGAGTCCGTGGCGAGCCTGGTCGTCGACACCGACGACCGGATGCCCGAGGAGGTCGCCGCCGAGATCCGCGCCGCCCTCCAGGAGGTGGGCTGAGTGTCGGTCACCGTGCTGCCCGTGACCGGGGCGTCGCCGTACGACGTGGTCGTGGGCCGCGACCTCCTGGGCCGGCTGCCGGGCATCCTCGGCGACGGCGTGCAGCGGGTCGCGCTGCTCCACTCCGGCGCCCAGCCCGAGCTCGCGCAGCCGGCGCTCGACGCGCTGGTCGGCGACTACGACGTGCTCGCCCTCGGGCTGCCCGACGGCGAGGACGCCAAGACCGCTGCGGTCGCCGCCGACTGCTGGGACGCGCTCGGCGAGCGTGGCTTCACCCGCTCCGACGCGGTGGTGTCGCTGGGTGGGGGAGCGGTGACCGACCTGGCGGGCTTCGTGGCCGCGACCTGGCTGCGCGGCGTCCGGGTGGTGCACGTGCCGACCACACTGCTGGGGATGGTCGACGCCGCGGTCGGGGGCAAGACCGGCATCAACACCGCCGCCGGCAAGAACCTGGTCGGCTCCTTCCACGAGCCCGCCGGCGTGCTGTGCGACCTGGCGACCCTCGACAGCCTCCCGCGGGGCGACTTCGTCGCCGGGCTGGGCGAGGTGGTCAAGTGCGGCTTCATCGCCGACCCCCGGATCCTGGAGCTCGTGGAGCAGACCGACCCCGCCGACCTCACGCCGTCCTCGCCGGTCCTGCGTGAGCTGGTCGAGCGGGCGATCCGGGTCAAGATCGACGTCGTGGTCGCGGACCTCAAGGAGACCGGCCGCGCCGACGGCCACCCCGGCCGCGAGGTCCTCAACTACGGCCACACCCTGGCCCACGCGGTCGAACGCGCCGAGGGCTACCGGATGCGGCACGGCGACGCCGTCGCGATCGGGTGCGTGTACGCCGCCGAGCTGGCCGGGCGGGCCGGCCTCCTCGGCCCCGACGTGGTCGCCCGCCACCGCGCGGCGTTCTCCAGGGTCGGGCTGCCGACGACGTACGACGGCGCGAGCTTCGACGACCTGCACGCCACCATGGCGGTCGACAAGAAGGCACGCGGGTCCCGGCTCCGGTTCATCGCACTGCGCGACGTCGGCGACCCGGTCGTGCTGGCCGGGCCCGACGAGGCCGACCTCCGGGCGGCGTACGACGCGATCAGGGGAGGCACGCCGTGAAGGTGCTCGTGCTCAACGGACCGAACCTCGGCCGGCTCGGGCGCCGCCAGCCCGAGATCTACGGCACGACCACGTTCGCCGAGCTGGCCGAGCTGTGCGCCGGCTGGGGCCGAGAGCTCGGGCTCGACGTCGAGACCCGGCAGACCAACCACGAGGGCGAGCTGCTCGACTGGCTCAACCGGGCCGCCGACGACCGGACCCCGGTCGTGCTCAACGCCGGTGCCTGGACCCACTACTCGCTGGCCCTCTTCGACGCCTGCGCCCAGCTCGAGGCGCCGCTGGTGGAGGTGCACATCTCCGACCCCCAGCAGCGTCCCGAGGAGTTCCGCCACCACTCCGTGGTCGAGCCGCACGCCCTGGTCACGATCGCCGGGCAGGGGATCGACGGCTACCGGCTGGCTCTGGAGCGGTTGGCCCCGTGAACGAGCCGCGGGCTCGGCAGGCGCTGGTCGCCGACGCACGAGCGTTCGCGCGGCTGGTCGGGACGATCACGTTCGTCGGAGTGCTCGCCGGCTGGTTCACGGCAGGCGTGCTGTCGCGGCTGGCGATGTTCGTGCTCGTCGAGCTGAACCCGGTCGCCGACGGACTCACGAGCGACGACGGCTTCGAGATGGGTCGCTTCACGGTGAGCGGGTCGTTGAACCTGCTGTTCCTGGTCGGGACCGTCTTCGGCGTGCTCGGCGCCGGGTTGTACGTCGCCCTGAGGCGGCTGGCGATCGGTCCCCCCTGGTTCCGGGTGCTCGCCATGTCGCTCGGCGCCGGCACGGTCGTGGGATCTCAGATCATCCACCCCGACGGGCTGGACTTCGTGCTGCTCGAACCGCTCTGGCTCGCGGTCGCGCTGTTCATCGCGGTGCCGACCGTCTTCGTCGCGCTGCTGAGCGTCGTCGCGGAGCGGTTGCTCGCGCGCGAAGAACCCCTCCCGACGCCGATCGTCGTCTTGGGCCTCGCCGCCTGGGTCGTCGCCTTCCCGCTGCTGCCGCTCCTGGCCGCGCTCGCCGCCGGCTGGCTGGTGGCGCGACGACTGCGGGCCTCCGAGTCGGGGCGACGGCTGCTCGCCTCGCCGATCGGTCCGTGGACGGCGCGGCTGGCGCTGGTGGTCCTCTTCGCCCTCGGGGTGGCCGACATCGTGCGGGACGTGCAGGCGCTCACCTGAGGGAACCGACGCGCTGCGCGGCACGTCCGAGCAGCCATGGACAACACGGTGACGGTGAGCGTCAAGGGTCTGCTGCTGACGGGGCTGGTGCTGCTGGCGCTGGTCACGTCGTACCTCCTGGGCGGGGGCGGCGGGCCGACCGCCGCACAGGCCCAGACCCAGGACCCTGCCGCGGGTGCCACGGCGGCCCGGGAGCCGGGCACACTCCGGATGGTCGGCGCGGGTGAGGTCACCGTGGTCCCCGACCAGCTCACGTTCGCGCTCTCGGTCACCGACACGCAGCCCGACCTCGACCAGGCGCTGGCGAACGCGAGCGCACGGATGGACCGGGTCCTCACGGCCCTGCGCCGGCACGGCGTCCGCACCGCCGACGTGCAGACGACCGGGCTGCAGATGTACCCCGAGTACGACTACCCGTCGGCCGGGCCGCCGGTCCTCACCGGCTACCGGGTCACCCAGAAGGCGCGGGTCACCGTGCGCGACCTCGCGCGGGGCGGACAGGCCGTGACCTCGGCGATCGAGACCGGCGGCAACGGGGTCCGCGCCTCCGACCTCCGGCTGTCCGTCAGCGACCCGGCCGCCGCGCTGGACCGGGCGCGCGACGCCGCCGTCGACGACGCGACCGCCCGCGCCGAGCGGTACGCCGCCGCGACCGGGCAGGACCTCGGGGAGGTGCTGGCCCTCCGCGAGCTGACCGGCGACCGGTCCTCGCAGCGGCGCGACCGGGGCTACCGCCTTCAGCGCGCGGCCTACGACGAGCTGGCCACCGTGCCGATCCGGGCCGGCAAGGAGGACCTCGAGATCAAGGTCGAGATCGTGTGGGCGTTCGCCGCGGCTGCCGAATAGGAGTCTCCGCGGCGCCGCCGATATCCTCGCGCGCATGGCGACGACGAACGACCTGAAGAACGGCATGGTGCTCAACCTCGACGGTCAGCTCTGGCAGGTCATGTGGTTCCAGCACCACAAGCCGGGCAAGGGTGGCGCCGTCGTCCGCACCAAGCTGCGCAGCATCTCCTCCGGCAAGACGGTCGACAAGACCTTCAACGCCGACGTCAAGGTCGAGGTCGCCACCGTCGACAAGCGGACCATGCAGTACCTCTACAACGACGGCACGTCCTACGTCTTCATGGACACCGGGACCTACGACCAGCTCGAGATCGACCCGGAGACCGTCGGCGACGCGAAGAACTTCCTGCTCGAGCAGCAGGAGGCGATCGTCGCCACCAACGACGGGCGGGTGCTCTACCTCGAGATGCCGGCGTCCGTGGAGCTCGAGATCACCTACACCGAGCCCGGCGTCGTCGGCGACAGCGCCACCGGCCGCACCAAGCCGGCCACGCTCGAGACCGGCCACGAGATCCAGGTCCCGCTCTTCATCAACCAGGGCGAGCGGGTCAAGGTCGACACCCGCGACTCGTCGTACCTCGGCCGCGTGAAGGGCTGACGAGCGCGCGTGCCGGCCAGGACCAAGGCCCGCAAGCGGGCGCTCGACATCCTCTTCGCCTCCGAGCTGCGCGGCGAGGACGCCGTGGAGGCGCTCGACCGCGCCGTCGAGGAGGGCGAGGGCCCGACCAACGAGTACACCTCCTTCCTCGTCCGCGGCATCGGCGAGCACCGGGTCCGGATCGACGAGCTCCTCACGACGTACTCCCAGGGCTGGACGCTCGCCCGGATGCCCGCGGTCGACCGCAACGTGCTCCGGATCGGGGTCTTCGAGCTCCTTTACGTCGAGGACGTGCCCGACCCGGTCGCCGTGTCCGAGGCCATGGGACTGGTGCGCGAGCTCTCGACCGACGAGTCGCCCCAGTTCGTCAACGGGGTGCTCGGTGCGCTCCAGCGCGACAAGGCCAGCCTGACCGGGTGAGGCGCGCGGTCCTCCGTACCCCTACGGTGACCCCATGGGAGAGATCGACCAGGCCGCTGACAAGGCCGACCAGAGTGACGTGCTCGACATCGCCGTACGCGCGGGGCTCGTCGCCTACGGCGTGGTGCACCTGCTTATCGCCTGGCTGGCGCTGCAGGTCGCCTTCGGCGAGAGCGGCAGGTCGACGTCGAGCTCCGGCGCCATGCAGACGCTCGCCCGGCAGCCGCTCGGCGAGGTCCTCGTGTGGGCCGTTGCGATCGGCCTCGTGATGCTCGTGCTCTGGCGGTTGCTCGAGGCCTGGCAGGACTCCCGCCAGGAGGACGGCAAGGAGCAGGCGCTCAAGCCCGCCGGGAAGATCCTCAAGGCCGTGATCTACGGCTCGATCGCGGTGTCGGCGTTCCAGGTCGCCCTGAACAGCGGCGGGGGCGGCAAGGGCGGCGGACAAGGCGGCGGCCAGGGCGGCGGCGGCAAGGGCGGTGGCGGGGGCAGCAGCACCGACGGCTACACCGCGCAGCTGATGCAGATGACCGCCGGGCCGTTCCTGGTGGGCGCGGTCGGTCTCGCCGTGATCGGCTACGCCGGCTACCTCGTGCACCGCGGCTGGACCGAAAAGTTCCTCGAGGACCTCGACGGCAGCCACGGCCGCAAGGCAGGCAAGGCCTACCGGTGGATCGGCAAGGTCGGGCACCTCGCGAAGGGCGCGGCGATCGCCCTCATCGGCGGCCTGTTCGTCTGGGCCGCCTTCACGCACGACCCGAAGAAGTCGGGCGGGCTCGACCAGGCCCTGCAGCAGCTGCGGGAGCAGCCGTTCGGGCAGGTGCTGCTGATCGTCGTCGCGCTGGGCATCGCCTGCTACGGGCTCTTCGCCTTCGCTCGCGCACGGCACCTCTCGCGCTGACGTCGGCTCAGACCAGCTCGGCGATCGCGGCCACCGCCGCGTCGACCTCGTCGGGCGTGGTCACGATGCTCGGGCCTAGCCTGAGGTAGGACTGCCGGTACGGCGTGGCGCTCGCCACGATCCCGCGCTCCCGCAGCCCGATCACGGTGTTGGCGGGTGGCAGCCCGGCTACGTCGACGCAGACGATCCCGGCGGACACCTCAGGGTCGGCCGGCGTGACGACGGTGACACCGGCGACCTCCGCCAGCCCCTGCTTGAGGGCCGACGCCTGCTCGGTCGTGCGCGCGGCAACCCGGTCGCGGCCGATCCGCTCGTGGAACGCGAACGCCTCCGCGAGCGCCCAGCGGTGCTCGAAGTCGTGATAGCCGCCGGGGGAGAGCCGAGCACCGTCGGCCGGTCCCGAGAACGTGGGGATCAGCTCGGTGAGCGGGCTCCAGTCCCGGCCCCACACGATGCCGGTGCCGCGCGGGCCGAACAGCCACTTGTGGGTTCCGGTGGCGAGGAAGTCGCAGCCGAGGGTGGGGAGGTCGGCGTCGACGGCTCCGAACCCGTGCACGCCGTCGACGCAGAGCAGGATCCGGTCCGCCTCGCCCCGGCTCCGGTTGAGGTCGGCGATCGCGGCGCCGTACTCGGCGACGGGCAGCCGGACGCCCGTGCTCGAGTGCACCCACGTGACGCCGACCACCCGGGTGCGCGGGCCGATCGCATCGAGCAGCCGGGACGTGAGCCGCTCGACTGTGACGGCGGCCGGGTCGTCGTACAGCGTGACCGAGCGGACCCGCGCCCCGGTGCGCGCCGACACCAGCCGCAGCGCCTCCTCGGTCGAGAAGAAGTCGTGGGTGGTCGTCAGGATCTCGTCCCCGGGCCCGAGGTCGAGCCCGCCGTACATCACGGCCAGGCCCATGGTGGTGCTGTCGGTGAGCGCGATCTCCGACACCCGGCCCCCGACGTAGGACGCCGCGGCGCGACGCACCGCCTCCTCCAGCAGGTACCCGTCGTGCAACGCGGTGTCGGTGTCGAGGTCGAGCCGGCTGCGGTGGTGCGCGATCGCGGCGGAGACCTGGGCCGTGTGCGGCGAGAGCACGAAGGCGGCGAACTGCGCGAGGTCGGTCGAGAGCGGGAACTGGGCGCGCACCGAGCCCCAGTCGTCGGGGTCGAAGTCGGGGACGGCGTAGTCGTCCGGCCCCGGGATCCCGGTCGCCGTCCCCGTCCCGGTGGGGGTCGCCCCCGAGGACCCCGCCGCCGGCGACGGGGAGCCGGAGCCGGCCGGAGCCGGGTCCCGGCCGGCGGAGCAGCCGGCCAGCAGGCCGGCACCGGCCAGGCCGGCACCGAGGAGGGTGCGTCGGTTCGGTGAGATCACCGGACCATCGTGGCTGCCGCGGGGCCCGGCCACCAGCGGCTCGGAGGGCCGTGGAGTGGCGGGGTCGTGCTTGACGGGCCTGACAGGGTGACCGCATGGCGACGACCGACGTGGACGTGGTGGTGCTCGGCCTAGGCCCGGGTGGGGAGTACGTCGCCCAGAAGCTGGCGGAGGCCGGTCTCGACGTGGTGGGGGTGGAGCGCGACCTGGTGGGTGGCGAGTGCCCGTTCTACGGGTGCGTCCCCTCGAAGATGATGGTCCGCGCGGCCGACGCGCTCGGCGAGGCGCGGCGGGTGCCGCTGCTCGCGGGCGGCGTCGACCTCCGTCCCGACTGGGGGATGGTCGCCGACCGGATCGACCGGCAGGCCACCAACCACTGGCAGGACGACTCCCACGTGAAGCGGCTCGAGGAGGCCGGGGTCCGGATCGTGCGCGGCGAGGGCCGGGTCGACGGACCCGGCCGGGTCCGGGTCGGCGAGGACGTCTTCGTCGGTGCCCGCGGGGTGGTGCTGAACGTCGGTACGTCGCCGGCGCGGCTGCCGGTCGACGGGCTCGACGCGACGCCGTACTGGACCAACCGGGAGGTCGTGAAGGTCGCCGAGCGCCCCGACTCGCTGCTCGTGGTCGGCGGCGGGCCGATCGGCTGCGAGCTCGCGCAGGCGTTCTCCCGGTTCGGCACCGAGGTCATCGTGCTCGAGGTCGCCGACCGGATCCTCACCCCGGAGGAGCCGGAGGCGAGCGCGCTGGTGACCCGGGTGTTCCGCGAGGAGGGCATCCGGGTCGAGACCGGGATCGCCCTCGAGCGCGTCGATCATGACCGGTCCGGCTACCGGGTGACGACCGACCGCGGCGAGCTGCGGGCCGACCAGCTGCTGGTGGCCGCCGGCCGTTCCGTGAACCTCGCAGGGATCGGGCTCGAGACCGTCGGGATCGACCCGGAGGCGTCGACCGTCGACACCGACGAGCGACTCCGGGCCGGGGATCGGCTCTGGGCGGTCGGCGACATCACCGGTCACGGCGCCTTCACCCACGTCTCGACGTACCAGGGCGCGATCGCGGTGCGCGACATCCTCGGCGAGGACGGGTTCACCGCCGACTACCGTGCGGTCAGCCGGGTCACGTTCACCGACCCCGAGGTGGGGGCCGTGGGCATGACGGAGGCGCAGGCGCGCGACGCCGGCCTCGAGGTCCGGGTCGGGCACGCCGACCTGGCGGAGTCCAGCCGCGGCTGGATCCACGACGCCGGGAACGCCGGGCTGCTCAAGCTGGTCGCCGACGCCGAGCGCGGGGTGCTGGTGGGCGCGACGTCGGCCGGCCCTAACGGCGGCGAGGTGCTCGGACTGCTGGCCCTGGCGGTGCACGCCGAGGTGCCCCTGGAACGGATCTCGTCGATGCACTTCGCCTACCCGACGTTCCACCGGGCGGTCGACGTGGCCGTCTCGTCGCTGCTCTGAGCCCGGGGGACCCGTGGAGAGGTTTGGGGGCGCGCCCGGTCGGTGAGACTGGGTGGGACAGCAGGATCGGTACGCTGCTGGACAGTGACCGTGCCCCCGGACACCCCCTTGGAGGCCCCCATGTCCGACCAGCCTCGACAAGACCACCCTCACGCGGAGGGCACCCGCGACGAAGCACGAGGACGCACGGCCGCGCCGCCGGACCCTCAGGGCTGGCAGGGACTCGACGCCGACCCGGCTCCCGCGCCCGTGGGCGACCCCCTGACCGGGCCGATGCCGCCCGAGTTCGGAGGCTCCACCCCGACGCCCACCCCGACACCCACCCCGACCTCGACGCCGGCACCGCCGGTGTCCCCACCGCCCGCGCCGCCCGTGTCCCCACCCGCCGGTGTCGCGCCGGGCACGCCGCTGCCCGTCCGCACCCCCACGCCGCCGCCGGCCGGACCACCGCCGGGCTGGGTGCCGCCGAGCAACCTGCCAGCCCCGCCGAGCCGGCCCGCCGGGCCGCCGCCGCCACCGCCGCAGGCCCAGGCGACGCCGGCCGAGCCGGTGCCCGAGGGCGAGCAGACGGTCCAGCGGTTCATGTCGGCCACCGACTTCCTCGACCGCCGCTCCGACCAGGTCGAGCTCGGTCCCGCCAGCTGGGGCTGGCGGGGCAAGCTGCGCCGCTGGAGCGGCGGCACCATCACGCCCAAGATGGGCGCGGCCGAGGTGCGCTACGAGCACGACCGGCGCGCGATCCAGCGCGACTTCGACGGCCCGCGCACCATCGCCTTCCTCAACCCGAAGGGCGGTGCCGCCAAGACGACCGGGGTGCTCGGCGCCGGCTACACGTTCGGCACGGTTCGAGGCGGCGGGGTCGTCGCGTGGGACAACAACGAGACCCGCGGCACGCTGGGGATCCGAGGACACCGGAGCACCCACCGCAACACGACCCGCGAGCTGCTCGAGGACCTGGCGCGGTTCAACGACGTCTACCAGGCGCGGATCGGCGACCTCGGGGCGTTCGTCCGGTCCCAGGGGGACGCGCACTTCGACATCCTCGCCTCCGACGAGCGGCCGCACGTGACGGGCATGATCCGCGCCCAGGACTTCACCGCGGTCCACCAGCTGCTGGAGCGCTTCTACCGGCTGATCCTGGTCGACACCGGCAACAACATGCGGGCCGAGAACTGGCTGGCCGCCGCGGAGGCGGCCGACCTCCTGGTCGTCACGTCGACCATCCGCGAGGACACCGGCTACTCCGGGCTCTGGATGCTCGACGCGCTCCAGGACGCCGGCTACCAGGACCTGAAGCACAAGTCCATCACCGTGCTGTCCGACCCCTCGATGCACGTCGACGAGCAGCTGGCCCACGACCTGGTGCAGGTCTACGAGCAGCGCACCAAGGCGGTCTACCGGGTGCCCTACGACCCGGTGCTCGTGTCCGGCTCGGTGGTCCCCTACGCCCAGCTCAGCGACGAGACCCGGATGGCGTGGCTCCGGGCGTGCGCCGGCATGGCGGTGCTGCTCTGACCGCTGGCGTCGGCGACGGCCGGTAGCCCCGGGACTCGCCCGCGCCGACCCATTCCCTCGGGCGCACGTCGGCTACAGTGACGCCCGATCGACATCCTTTAACGAGCCGTCCCGTGAGGCGGAGAAGGAGGTCAGCGGCGCCCATGCCTGCCCCTCAGACCGAGGCCGTCCCCGAGCCGGGACGCATCGTCCTCGACGCCCGCGACGTTGCCCGGGCCCTCACCCGCATCTCCCACGAGATCCTCGAGCGCAACAAGGGCGCCCGTGACCTCGTGCTGCTCGGCATCCCGAGCCGCGGCGTCCCGCTCGCCGAGCGGATCGCCGCGAAGATCTCCGCGGTGGAGGGCGTCGACGTGCCGGTCGGTTCGCTCGACGTCACCATGTACCGCGACGACCTGCGGCTCAAGCCCGCCCGCACCCTGCTGCACACCGAGATCCCCGCCGACCTCGACGGCCGGACCGTGGTCCTGGTCGACGACGTCCTCTTCTCCGGCCGCACGATCCGGGCCGCGCTCGACGCGCTCACCGAGGTCGGCCGTCCGGCCGCGGTCCGGCTGGCGGTGCTGGTCGACCGCGGCCACCGCGAGCTGCCGATCCGGGCCGACTTCGTCGGCAAGAACCTGCCGACCTCGCTCGTCGAGCGGGTGCGGGTCACGGTCGCCGAGATCGACGGCGACGACGCGGTCACGATCCAGGAGCGGAGCGGCTCGTGAAGCGGCACCTGCTGTCGGCGGCCGACCTGAGCCGCGACGACGCCGAGCTGGTGCTGACCACCGCGGCGGAGATGCGCGCGCTGGCGGACCGGCCGATCAAGAAGCTGCCGGCGCTGCGCGGCCGGACCGTGGTCAACCTGTTCTTCGAGGACTCCACCCGCACCCGGATCTCGTTCGAGGCCGCCGCCAAACGGCTGTCGGCCGACGTCATCAACTTCTCCGCCAAGGGCTCGTCCCTGTCCAAGGGCGAGTCGCTCAAGGACACCGCGCTGACCCTCGAGGCGATGGGCGCCGACGCGGTCGTGGTCCGGCACGGGGCGTCGGGCGCCCCGCACCGGCTGGCGCACTCCGGGTGGGTCCACTCCAGCGTCGTGAACGCCGGCGACGGCACCCATGAGCACCCGACCCAGGCGCTGCTCGACGCGTTCACGATGTGGCGGCACCTCGGCTCGCTCGACGGACGCCGGGTCGCGGTCGTGGGCGACGTGCTGCACTCCCGGGTCGCCCGCTCCAACGCGCTGCTGCTGCAGACGCTCGGCGCGGAGGTCACGCTGGTGGCGCCCCCGACGCTGCTGCCGGTCGGCGTCGACACCTGGGGCGTCGAGACGTCGTACGACCTCGACGCCGTGCTGCCCAAGGCGGACGTCGTGATGATGCTGCGGGTGCAGCGGGAGCGGATGAACGGCGGCTTCTTCCCGACACCGCGTGAGTACTCCCGCCGCTACGGTCTCGACGGCCGGAGGATGGCGACCCTCCAGGACCACACGATCGTGATGCACCCCGGCCCGATGGTCCGTGGCATGGAGATCACCGCCGACGTCGCCGACTCGGATCGCTCGGTCATCGTCGAGCAGGTCACCAACGGTGTCGCGGTCCGGATGGCGGTCCTGTACCTGCTGCTCAGCGGCTCCGACGACGACCCCGCTCCGGAAGGCGACGACGCGTGACCTCCTACCTCATCTCCGGGGTCTCGATCCTCGGCGGCACACTGACCGACCTGCTGCTCCGCGACGGCGCGGTCGCCGCCGTCGGCGAGGGGCTGGACGCGGACGGCGCGGAGGTCATCGAGGCCGGCGGCCTCGTGGCGCTGCCCGGCCTGGTGGACCTCCACACCCACCTGCGGGAGCCGGGCCGCGAGGACGCCGAGACGGTGCTCACCGGCACCCAGGCGGCCGCGATGGGCGGGTTCACCGCGGTCCACGCCATGGCCAACACCGACCCGGTGGCCGACACCGCCGGCGTGGTGGAGCAGGTCTGGCGGCTGGGCCGTGAGGCCGGCTACTGCGACGTCTACCCGGTGGGGGCCGTCACGGTCGGCCTCGGCGGCGAGCGGCTGGCCGAGCTCGGGGCGATGGCCGACTCGGCCGCCCGGGTGCGGGTCTTCTCCGACGACGGCCACTGCGTCGACGACGCGGTCCTGATGCGGCGCGCGCTGGAGTACGTCAAGGCGTTCGACGGTGTCGTCGCCCAGCACGCGCAGGAGCCCCGACTGACCGAGGGCGCCCAGATGAACGAGGGCGACCTGTCCGGACGGCTGGGCCTGGCGGGCTGGCCGGCCGTGGCCGAGGAGGCGATCATCGCCCGCGACTGCCTGCTCGCGGCGCACGTCGGCTCCCGGCTGCACGTGTGCCACGTCTCGACGGCGGGGTCGGTCGAGATCGTGCGGCAGGCCAAGGAGAAGGGCTGGAACGTCACCGCCGAGGCCTGCCCGCACCACCTGCTGCTCACCGACGAGCTCGCGGCGACGTACAACCCCCTCTACAAGGTCAACCCCCCGCTGCGCACGTCGGCCGACGTCGACGCACTGCGGGCCGGGCTGGCCGACGGCACGATCGACGTCGTCGCCACCGACCACGCCCCGCACCCTCACGAGGACAAGGACTGCGAGTGGGCGGCCGCGGCGTTCGGGATGCTCGGCCTCGAGACGGCGCTGTCCATCGTGCAGCAGACGATGGTCGACCCCGGGCTGCTCGGGTGGGAGGACGTCGCGGAGCGGATGTCCTACGCGCCGGCCCGGATCGGGCGGTTGTCCGACCACGGCCGGCCGATCGCCGAGGGTGCCCCGGCGAACGTCGTCCTCTACGACCCCGCCGCGCGGCGGGTGATCGAGCCGGGGGAGTCGGCGTCGCTCTCGCGCAACACGCCGTACGCCGGGATGGAGCTCCCCGGCCGGGTGGTGGCGACGTTCCTGCGCGGCCGTCCGACCGTGCTCGACGGCACGCTGACCTGACCGCCCCGTGTGCCTGAGACCGCTGAGGACAGCGGTCTCAGGCACACGAGCCTGGTCGACAGTCAGAGGCGGGCCTCGTAGACCAGGTTGAACGGCGTCTCCGCGACTCGGCGGAACCGGGTGAAGCCAGCGTCGGTGCAGACCTGGTGGATCGCCTGCTCGCCGGCCTGCGCACCGAGCGCGTACCCGCCGGGCTGGGACATGGCGTTGGGCACGCACAGCAGCGTCGAGAAGTTGTAGTAGACCCGTCCGACCGGGTTCAGGTTCTCGGCGACGCTGTCGCCCGCGGCCGGCTCGACGATCAGCCAGCTGCCGTCGGGGGTCAGCGTGCTGCGCACGTGCTTGGCCGCACCCAGCGGGTCGCCCATGTCGTGCAGGCAGTCGAAGCTCGCGACCAGCGCGTAGCCGGTGCCCGAGAACGACTGGGCTCCCGCGACCTCGAACGACGCGCGCTCGGTCACACCTGCCTCGGCGGCGTGCTTGCGGGCCTCCTCGATCGACCCGGCGTGGTAGTCCGAGCCGACGATGGTGGACTGCGGGAACGCCTCGGCGAGCAGGATCGTGCTGGCCCCGTGGCCGCAGCCGATGTCGGCGACCGGGGCGCCAGCCTCGAGCTGCTCCTGGATGCCGTCGAGGGCCGGGATCCACTCCGGGACCAGGTGGGCGAGGTAGCCCGGCCGGAAGAACTTCTCGCAGCCGGTGAACACCTGCGCGTCGTGCTCGTGCCAGCCGAGGCCGGCGCCGGTCCGGAACGCGTCCTCCATCCGCGGGACGGCGGCGATCGCGCCGAGGGCGAGCTCGAACGCGCCGGGCAGGAACAGCACGCCCTGCGGGTCAGTGAGCGCGAACGTCTGCTCCGGGCTCATCGAGTACGAGTCGGTGTCCGCGTCGTACCCGAGGTAGCCGCCGGCTGCCTGGCCGCGCAGCCACTCCGTGACGTAGCGGGCGTTGGTGCCGGTGCGCGCCGCGAGCTCGGCCGCGGTCGCTGGGCCGGTGGCCAGGCCGCGGTAGAGGCCGAGCCGGTCCCCGAGGACGACGTTGCCCGCCGCGACGGTCGCCCCGAGGTCGCCGGCGAACTGGCCGACGAACTCCATCAGCTTGTCCATGTCGACCGGTGCCGGGCCGTCGGCCGCGGTGGTCTCGGGTGCGGCACTGGTCGGACTGGTGGTGGTGGTCATTGTCGTGACCCTTCCGTGAGGTGGATGCTGGTGGACGGAGCATCCGCAGCCGGGGTTGCAGCGCGATTGCAGGCCGCCTGGGTTCGCGCTGCAAGCCGACTGCAACCACGGCGCGCGACCGTCGGAGCACGCCGACCGAGGGAGAGAGCAGATGCGAGCGCGGGAGCCGGACCGGGCGGGGTACGTCGAACGGGACGGCGTCCGCGTCCACTACGAGACCTTCGGGACCGAGGGCGACGTGATCGTCTTCGTGCCCACCGACGTCCTCGTCAACGGCCGGATGTGGAAGGCCCAGGTGCCCTACCTCGCGCGGCGGCACCGGGTGGTGGTGATCGACCCGCGCGGCAACGGCCTGTCGGACCGGCCGACCGACCCGGCGGCGTACGCGGACGTCGAGCAGGTCGCCGACGTGCTCTCCGTGATGGACGAGCTGGGCCTCGACCGGGCCGTGCTGGTCGGCCTCTGCATGAGCGCCTTCTACGCGCTCGAGGCGGCCGCGTGGCACCCCGACCGAATCGCCGGAGTGGTGGCCATCGCGACGTGGGCGGTCGAGGGCACCCCCCGGCCGGACCGCGGTGGCAACTACCTCCAGGCGATCGACCGGTGGGACCAGCCGTACACCGATGGTGCGGACTGGCTGGTCTACAACCGGGAACTGTGGCTGCGCGACTGGCCACGGTGGCCGCGCTACTTCTTCTCCCAGATCGTCAACGACCCCCACAGCACCAAGCTCTACGAGGACCTGGTCGGCTGGGCGTGTGAGTCCTCGGGTCCGGTCCAGGTGGCCGCCCACGACACGACCTGCGCGGCGGACACCCCCGAGACGGTGGCCGCGCTCCTCGCCGACGTCCGGTGCCCGGTGCTGACGATCCACGGCACCCACGACTACTGCCAGACGTTCGCCCGGGGCGCGCACGTCGCCCGACTGGCCGGCGGCGAGCTGCTGGCGATGGGTGGCGCCGGCCACGTCCCACCGGGCCGCGACCCGGTCGCGGTCAACCACGCCATCGCGGACTTCGTCGAGCGGGTGGGCAGCGGCACGGCGCACGGGCGGACCCCGGGGCCGGCGGAGGTGCGGGCGCGGCTCAGCAGCCGCCGCGACCCGGTGGAGACCGGTCGGGAGCCGGACGCTGCCGACCCGGGCCAGGAGTCGGTCGTCGTGCTGCGCTCCGTCGACGACGCGGCGGCGGACTGGGAACGACAGCTGCCCGCGCTGGCCCGCCACGTGCGGTACGTCGTGAGCGACCATCCCCTCGCCGACCTCCCTGCCACCGGCGAGCCGGTGGTGGTCGTGCTGCCTCCCGGTCGCGCCGGCGACGTCGTGCCGTTGCTGGCCCATCCGGACCGGGTCGCGGCGGCCCTGCTGGTCGAGGCGCCGGCGGCGCTGGCCGAGCAGCCGGGACTGCTGGAGTTCTTCTTCGACCGGCTCCCTCACGTGATGGCGCCGTCCTCGATCGTGCGGGCGATGGTCGACGCGGAGGTGACCGCGGACGCGGGCCGGGTGCCGGTCGTCGCCGTGGTGGACGACCGGGACCAGGTGCTGCCCGTGCCGGTCGACGCCGTCGTCACGGTCGAGGGCGGGGTGGCCGCGCCGCGGGCGCGTCCCCGGCGGCGGCGCCGCGAGCGGCGGGTGCTGTTCCTGTCCTCACCGATCGGGCTCGGTCACGTCCGCCGCGACCTGGCGATCGCGGACGCGCTGCGGCAGCAGCAGCCCGACGTCCGGGTCGACTGGCTCTCCCAGTCACCGGTCACCGAGTTCCTGGCCGGGCGGGGCGAGCGGGTGCATCCCGCGTCCGCGTGGCTCGCGGCCGAGTCCGCGCACATCGAGTCCGAGGCCGGGGAGCACGACCTGCACGCCTTCCAGGCGATCCGGCAGATGGACGAGATCCTCGTCAACAACTTCCACGTCTTCGACGACCTGGTGACGGAGCAGGAGTACGACGCCTGGGTCGGTGACGAGGCCTGGGACCTCGACCACTTCCTGCACGAGAACCCGCGGCTCAAGCGGACGCCGTTCGTGTGGCTCACCGACTTCGTGGGCTGGCTCCCGATGCCCGACGGCGGCGAGCACGAGGCGGCGCTGGCCGCCGACTACAACGCCGAGATGGTGGAGCACGTGTCCCGGTTCCCGGGCCTGCGTGACCGGTCGGTCTTCGTCGGCGACCCGGAGGACGTCGTGAAGGAGTCGCTCGGTCCCGGGCTCCCCGGCATCCGCGAGTGGACCGAGGAGCACTTCGCGTTCAGCGGGTACGTCATGGGCGACCGGCCCGCCCCCGCCGAGCGCGAGCGGCTGCGGGCACGGCTCGGCTACCGTCCCGACGAGACCGTGTGCGTCGTGTCGGTCGGTGGGTCCGGCGTCGGGGGTGCGCTGCTGCAGCGGGTCGTCGACGCCTACGAGGTGTCGCGGTCGCGGGTGCCGTCACTCCGGATGGTCGTCGTCACCGGTCCCCGCCTCGACCCGGCCTCGATCCGGGCCGGCGCCGGGGTCACCGTCCACGGGTTCGTGCCGGACCTCGACCTCCACCACGCGGCCTGCGACGTCGCCGTCGTCCAGGGCGGGCTGTCGACGACCATGGAGCTGACCGCCGCCGGCCGGCCGTTCCTGTACTTCCCGCTGCGCCACCACTTCGAGCAGCAGTTCCACGTCCGCCACCGGCTCGACCGGCACGGCGCGGGCGTCGCCATGGACTACGAGACCGCCGGTCCCGACGTCATCGCCGACGCCCTGGTCGAGGAGCTGGCGCACCCACGGTCCTACGCCGAGGTGCCCTCCGACGGCGCGGACCGGGCCGCGGCGCTGGTCGCGGAGGTCCTCTGAGCGAGCCGGTCGTGGACCGTCCGCCACGACCGCCGGGTGGCGTCGAGCAGCGGCGCGGCCACCCGCGCCGCACGATCCGGCTCTCCCACGGCGAGCCAGGCGGTGGTCAGCGCGTCGTAGACGTCCGACCCGCTGAGCCACGCCCGGCCGGGCGGCGCCTCGATCGAGGCGTGCAGCCGGTCCGCCTCCTCGAGCCGCTCGCCGGTGGCGGCGACGAGCGGCGCGAGGCACCGCAGCCGGTACGCCGAGCCCGCCTCCGGTCCGAGCGCGCGGAGCCCGTCCGTGCACAGCGCCCCGACCTCGTCCGCGCGCCCGAGCTCCAGCAGTGTCGTGGCCAGGGTGCCGACGGCGGTCGCGTACCACCACGGGTGCGCGTCCGGTGACGTCTCGGCCACGGCTCGTCGCCCGTCGTCGAGGGCGCTCTCGAGGTCGCCGGCCAGCCGCGCGAGCCAGCCGCGGTGGGCCAGGAAGTAGCCGGCATACGCGCCGTAGCCGGTCTCGCGGTTGACGGCCAGCGCCTCGTCGACCTGACGACGCGCCGAGCGCCAGTCGTCGGCCGCCGCGGGGACGAGCGACGACTCCAGCAGCGCCCACTGCCGCAGCCAGGGGAGTCGCAGCTCCTCGAGCAGCGGGAACAGCTCGTCGAGCGCGGCCGCGAGCCGGGGGGCGTCCCCGCAGTACGCATGCGCCGCCTTCAGCCCGTCGAGCGAGCGCGCGAGCGCCTCCGGTCTGCCCGCGGCCCGCGACTGCTCGACGCCGCGGGCGGCCGTCTCGAGGCCGCGGTCGAGCTGGAGCCGGCTGCACTCGAGGACGGCGATCCGGGTGCGGAACATCGCGGCCGACACCGCGTCGCCCAGCTCGGTGGCGCGGGCGAGGCCCGTGCGGTTGTGCTCGATCACCTCGTCCAGCGGCGTCTTCCGGCCGACGGAGAGGTCGCCGCCCAGCAGCCGGAGCCGCCGCATGTCCAGCCGGGAGTCCCGGGCCGCGACGACGTGGGCGCCGGCGGCCCGGGCGTCCCGGTCGGCCGCCTCGAAGTCGGCGCGCGCCTCGTGCACCCGGGCACGCTCGAGCAGCACGGTGGCTGTGAGACCGGGGTCGCCCGCGGCCAGCGCGTCGGCCTCGGCGGGTCGCAGCAGGGCCAGGGCGTCGTCGAGGGCAGCCATCCGGCGCGCGGTGCGCCCTGCCAGCAGGTAGCCCTGCGCCGCCCGGGCCGGGTCGCCGGCCTCGTGCGCGTGCCCGGCCATGGCCTCCGGGCGCCCGGCCAGCAGGTCGGCCGCCCGACGGTGGTAGGCCACGGCCAGCGGCCGGGGCAGCGACTCGAGGACGGCGTCGCGCACCAGGTCGTTGACGAAGTCGTACTGGGGTCCGGCCCGCGCCAGCAGCCCGATCTCCACCGCACGCTCGCACGCGAGGACGACGTCGACCTCGGGCCGCGCGGTCAGTCCGGCGACGAGGAGCGGGTCGACCCGGGTGCCGAGGACCGCCGCCGCGGTCGCGACCCCGGCCGCCTCCGCGTCGAGCCGGTCGAGCTGTCCGGCGACCGCGAGCGCGACGCTGTGCGGGACTCCGCCGGTCCCGGCAGCGAGGGCGTGCAGGCTGGCGACCACGCTCAGCGGGTGACCCTGGCTGCGGGCGAGGACCTCGTCGCCCCGTCCGGCGAACCCGGCCGCCGTCGCCAGCGCGGTGACGGCCGACGGGGGGAGCGGCCCGAGCACGACCGGGGCGCTCCGCTCGGTGAGGGCGGACAGCGCGGGGAGGCCCTCGGCACGGGTCGCTCCGACCAGCAGCACCGGCGCCGGTCCGAGCTGGGACGCCAGGTGGGCCAGCACGTCGGCGGTGACGTCCGCGCCGTACTGCAGGTCGTCGACCGTCAGCAGCACCGGCTGCCGGGTCGCCAGCCCCGCGACCGCGGCGACGACCGCGTCGAAGGCGCGGCGCCGCGCGAGGTCTCCGGACACCCCCTCCTCGGGTGCCACCCCCAGCTCCTCGCCGAGGTCCGGCAGCAGGCCGGCCCAGGCGCGGAGGTGGCCGCCGAGCAGGCTCTGCAGCGAGTGCTCGGGCAGGGAGAGGAGCGCCGGGCGCAGCACCTCGAGGTACGGCTGGAGGAACAGCGACCGCTCGCCCGGCCGGCAGCGGGTGGCGAGCACGAGGCCGCCGGTGCGGCCGGCGAAGTCGGCGGCCGCCTGGAGCAGCCGGGTCTTGCCGATGCCGGGGACCCCGGCGACCACGACCAGCTCTGCGCCCCCCGCCGATGCCGCGGCCCAGGCGCGGTCGAGGGCGGCCAGCTCCTCGTCGCGACCCACCAGCACCGGGCGCGGCTCGGGCGGCGTGGTCGCGGTCGGGCCCTGCGGCCGGTCGCCGCGCAGCACGCGCAGGTGGAGCGCCTGGGTCTCCGGGTCGGGGTCGGTGCCGAGCTCCTCGGCCAGCCGGCCGGCCAGCCCGGCGTACACCTCGAGGGCTGCGGTGGCCCGTCCGGCCACGGTGAGGGCGGTCATGAGGTCGCGGTGGGCCCGCTCGTCGTAGGCGTCGGCCCGGACGGCGTCGAGCGCGGCCTGCTCCGCGACGTCGGCCTGACCGGTGGCGATGGCCGCCGTAGACAGGAGGTGCCGGGTCTCGCGGCACAGGGACGCGGCCTCCTGGCGCAGCGGCTCGGCCCAGTCACCGTCGTACTCCGCCGCCAGCGCGCCGTCGCCGCCCAGCAGGCCGAGCGCCCGCTGCCCCGCCGCGACGGCGAGGGTCGGCTCGCCGCGGCCCAGCCGCGCGGTCGCGGCGTCCACGAGCGCACCGACCGCGTCGAGGTCGAGGTCCACGTCGCGCGTCAGGGCGTACGACGCGCCCGACTGCGTGATGAAGCCGTCGCCGACCGCGCGGCGCAGCCGGCTGGCGAGCGTGGCCAGGTTGCCCTGGGGGTCCCGCGGGGGATCGTCAGCCCAGACCGCCTCGACGAGCCGGTCGACCGCGACCGGCGACCCTCGCCCGGACGCCAGCGCCGCGGTCAGGACCCGCGCCTTGCGGGAGCCCAGTCGCGGGCCGGTGAGCTGCTCCCCGTCGCGGACCACGGTCAGCGTCCCGCACGCGGTCACCCGGACCGTCACGAGGGCGAGTATGGCCTCGGGTGCCCGGTCGTGCCTACCGTCGCGCCCGACGGTGTCCGGGCGCAGGCGCTCGTTCAGGCGGCCGCACGGGTGGCGATCGACGTGCCGCAACGTGGACAGTGGTGGCGGGTGCAGGAGTCCAGCTCCTGACCGCACGCGCAGGTGTCGCTGCGGGCCGGGCGGGCGGTCTCCAGCGGGTGGAGGCTGGCCCAGGCGTGGCGTTCGGTGGTCATCGTCGTCACCTCCCTCGGTGTGTTGCTTGAAGGAGGAGACCCGCGGGCTGCGTGATACTCATCGCATGATCCGTGCAGACCTGCTCCTCGTCATCGACGTCCAGCGGGCCCTCGTGGCCGGCGAGCACGCGGTGCCCGACGCCGACGCCTTCCTCCACCGGATCGGTGCCGTGCTGGCCGTAGCCCGCGCGGCCGGCGCGCCGGTGGTCCACCTGCAGGACGACGGCGACCACCTGATCACGAAGGGGACCGACGGCTGGCGGTTGGCGTTGCCGGCCGAGGCCGGTGAGCCCGTGGTGGAGAAGGCCCACGACGACGGGTTCGCGGGGACCGACCTCGACGCCGTGCTGCGGTCCTCCAGGTCGCGGCGGCTGTGCCTGGTGGGCATCCAGTCCGAGATGTGCGTCGCGGTGACGGCACGCGGCGCGATCGCCCGCGGCTACACCGTGGTGCTGCCGCGCGACGCCCACACGACCTACGACGTGCCGGCGGACGGGTCGGCCCCCGCCGTGCCCGCGGCCCACGTGTCGCGGGTGGCGGAGTGGTCGCTCGGCGACGAGGTCGTCGCCCCGGACCGGGCTGCCGACGTCGTCTTCGGACCTCCGGCGCCCTGAGCGACCACCGCCGAGCAGCGCGACCCAGGTGGCGCCGGCGGTCAGCGCGTCGACGCGGACGGTGCGCAGCGGGAGGCGCGCACGCTGCTAGGGTCGGGGTCGTTCGACATCCTTTAACGATCCGTCCCGTGAGGCGGAGAAGGAGGTACGACGCAGGTGGCTCCTGCCCCAGCGACCCAGGCCGCGACCCGATCGGCGGCACCGCCCGCGATGCTCGTCCTCGAGGACGGCCGCACCTTCCACGGCGACTCCTACGGCGCCCCCGGTGAGACGTTCGGCGAGGCCGTCTTCTCCACCGGCATGACCGGCTACCAGGAGACGCTCACCGACCCGAGCTACCACCGGCAGGTGGTCGTGATGACGGCGCCCCACGTCGGCAACACCGGCATGAACGACGAGGACCCGGAGTCGAGCCGGATCTGGGTGAGCGGGTACGTCGTGCGCGACCCCGCCCGGATCCCGTCGAGCTGGCGGTCGCGCCGTACCCTCGACGACGCGCTGCGCGACCAGGGCGTCGTGGGCATCTCCGGGATCGACACCCGGGCCCTGACCCGCCACCTGCGCGAGCGCGGCGCGATGCGGGTCGGCATCTCCAGCTCCGAGACCGACGCCGAGGCGCTGCTCGCGCGGGTGCTGGACCAGCCGGTGATGACCGGCGCCGACCTGGCCGGCGAGGTGACCACGGGCGAGGCGTACGTCGTGCCGGCGGTCGGCGAGCGCCGGTTCACGGTCGCGGCGGTCGACCTCGGCATCAAGGGCATGACGCCCGCCCTGCTGGCGCGGCGCGGCGTCGAGGTCCACGTGCTGCCGAGCACCGCCTCGGTCGAGGACGTGCTGGCCTGCGAGCCCGACGGCGTGTTCCTCTCCAACGGGCCGGGCGACCCGGCCACGGCCGACCTGACCGCCCTGACCGGGGTGCTGGAGCGCGGCATCCCCTACTTCGGGATCTGCTTCGGCAACCAGCTGTTCGGCCGCGCCCTCGGGCTCGGCACCTTCAAGCTCCGCTACGGGCACCGCGGCATCAACCAGCCCGTGATGGACCGCACCACGGGCAAGGTCGAGGTCACCGCCCACAACCACGGCTTCGCGGTCCAGTGGCCAGACGGGGTGTCGCTCGACGACGGAGTCAGCACGCCCTACGGCGTGGCGACCGTGAGCCACGTCTGCCTCAACGACGACGTGGTCGAGGGTCTCGAGCTGCGCGACGAGGCGGGCGCGCTGCGGGCCTTCAGCGTGCAGTACCACCCGGAGGCGGCCGCCGGCCCCCACGACGCCGAGTACCTTTTCGACCGCTTCACCGACCTGATGTCCGAGGCGTCTTCAGGCCGGGTCAGCGAAGGGGCGAGCTGATGCCGCGCAGGACCGACATCCAGAGCGTCCTGGTGATCGGGTCCGGGCCGATCGTGATCGGGCAGGCCTGCGAGTTCGACTACTCCGGCACCCAGGCGTGCCGGGTGCTCAAGGACGAGGGCCTCCGGGTGATCCTCGTCAACTCCAACCCGGCGACGATCATGACCGACCCGGAGTTCGCCGACGCGACGTACGTCGAGCCGATCACCCCCGAGTTCGTCGAGAAGGTGATCGAGAAGGAGCGACCCGACGCGCTGCTCGCGACCCTGGGCGGCCAGACCGCGCTCAACACCGCGATGGCGCTCGACGAGCGCGGCGTGCTGGAGAAGTACGACGTCGAGCTGATCGGCGCCAGCATCGAGGCGATCAACCGCGGCGAGAACCGCGAGTCGTTCAAGCGGATCGTGGAGGAGCTCGGTGGGGAGGTCGCCCGTTCGGTCATCTGCCACACCGTCGACGACCTGCTGGCCGGGGCCGACGAGCTCGGCTACCCGCTCGTGGTGCGGCCGTCGTTCACGATGGGCGGCTCCGGCTCGGGCATGGCCTACGACGAGGCAGACCTGCGGCGGATCGGCGGCGGCGGGCTGTCGGCGTCACCCACCAGCGAGGTGCTGCTCGAGGAGTCGATCCTCGGGTGGAAGGAGTACGAGCTCGAGGTGATGCGGGACCGTGTCGACAACGTCGTGATCGTCTGCAGCATCGAGAACCTCGACCCGATGGGAGTCCACACCGGCGACTCGATCACGGTGGCGCCGGCGATGACGCTCACCGACCGCGAGTACCAGGCGCTGCGCGACCTCTCGATCGGGATCATCCGCTCGGTCGGCGTCGACACGGGTGGCTGCAACATCCAGTTCGCCGTCGACCCCGCCGACGGCCGGATCGTCGTGATCGAGATGAACCCGCGGGTGTCGCGCTCCAGCGCGCTGGCCTCGAAGGCGACCGGGTTCCCGATCGCCAAGATCGCCGCCAAGGTCGCCATCGGCTACACGCTCGACGAGATCCCCAACGACATCACCGCCCGAGAAGATGGGCACAGCACCCCGGCCAGCTTCGAGCCGACGCTCGACTACGTCGTGGTGAAGGTGCCCCGGTTCGCGTTCGAGAAGTTCCCCGGTGCCGACCCGGTGCTCACGACCCACATGAAGTCGGTCGGCGAGGCGATGGCGATCGGCCGCAACTTCACCGAGGCCCTCCAGAAGGCGCTGCGGTCCCTGGAGAGCCCCGACGCGCCGTTCGACTGGAGCCACCGGCACGTCGACCTCGACGCCGACCACCTGCTGGCCGAGGCCGCGACGCCCCACGACGGCCGGCTCCGGGTCGTGATGGACGCGATCCGCGCCGGCGCGACCCCGGACCAGGTGCACGAGACGACCGGGATCGACCCGTGGTTCGTCGACCAGCTGTGCCTGATCAACGAGATCGCCCAGGAGGTCATCCGGGCGCCCGAGCTCACGCCGGGGCTGCTGCGCCGCGCCAAGCGGCACGGGTTCTCCGACGTCCAGCTCGGCCGGATGCGGAACCTGAGCGAGCCGGTCGTGCGCGGCGTGCGCCACGCGCTGGGGATCCGGCCGGTCTACAAGACCGTCGACACCTGCGCGGCGGAGTTCGCCGCCACGACGCCCTACCACTACTCGGCCTACGACGAGGAGACCGAGGTGCAGCCGCGGCCGGAGGGGAAGGCGGCGGTGGTGATCCTCGGGTCGGGCCCCAACCGGATCGGGCAGGGCATCGAGTTCGACTACTCGTGCGTGCACGCCTCGCTCACGCTGAGCGAGGCCGGCTACGAGACGATCATGGTCAACTGCAACCCCGAGACCGTCTCCACCGACTACGACACGTCCGACCGGCTCTACTTCGAGCCGCTGACGCTCGAGGACGTGCTCGAGGTCGTGCACGCCGAGCAGCAGGCGGGCCCGGTCGCCGGCGTCATCTGCCAGCTCGGCGGCCAGACGCCGCTCGGGCTGGCGCAGGGACTGGCTGACGCCGGCGTCCCGATCGTCGGCACCACCCCCGAGGCGATCCACCTCGCGGAGGAGCGCGGCGCGTTCGGCCGGGTGCTGGCCGAGGCCGGGCTGCCGGCGCCCAAGCACGGCATGGCGTCGTCGTTCGAGGAGGCGCAGGGGATCGCCAAGGAGATCGGCTACCCGGTGCTGGTCCGGCCGTCGTACGTGCTCGGGGGCCGCGGCATGGAGATCGTCTACGACGACGGCGCGCTCGAGGGCTACATCGCCCGGGCTACCGCGATCAGCCCGGAGCACCCGGTGCTGGTCGACCGGTTCATCGACGACGCGGTGGAGATCGACGTCGACGCGCTGTACGACGGCGAGCAGCTCTACCTCGGCGGCGTGATGGAGCACATCGAGGAGGCCGGCATCCACTCCGGCGACTCGTCCTGCGCGCTGCCGCCGATCACCCTCGGCGACAGCGAGATCCGCCGGATCCGCGAGGCCACCGAGGCGATCGCGCACGGGGTCGGCGTGCGAGGCCTGATCAACATCCAGTTCGCGCTCGGGTCCGACGTGCTCTACGTGCTGGAGGCCAACCCCCGCGCGTCCCGCACCGTGCCGTTCGTGTCGAAGGCCACCGCGGTGCCGCTCGCCAAGGCGGCGGCCCGGGTGATGCTCGGCGAGTCGATCGCGTCGCTGCGGGCGTCGGGGATGCTGGCCGCGGTGGGCGACGGGGGAGACCTGCCGTCCGACGCGCCGATCGCGGTCAAGGAGGCCGTGATGCCGTTCAACCGGTTCAAGACGCCCGACGGGCAGACCGTCGACACCGTCCTCGGGCCGGAGATGCGCTCGACCGGCGAGGTCATGGGCTTCGACGCAGTCTTCGGCCGGGCGTTCGCGAAGTCGCAGGCGGCGGCGTACGGGCCGCTCCCGACGACGGGCCGGGTGTTCGCGAGCATGGCCAACCGCGACAAGCGGACCATGATCTTCCCGATCAAGCGGCTGGCGGACCTCGGCTTCGAGATCCTCGCGACCCAGGGCACCGCGGAGGTGCTGCGCCGCAACGGGATCGACGCCCGGGTCGTCCGCAAGCACTACGAGGGCACCGGTCCCGACGGCGAGCCGACCACGGTCCAGCTGATCGCCGACGGCGAGATCGACCTGATCGTCAACACGCCCCACGGTTCGACCACGACCGGCGGCTCGATCCGCACCGACGGCTACGAGATCCGGACCGCGGCGGTGCTGGCGAACGTCCCGTGCATCACGACGGTGCAGGGGCTCGGCGCCGCGGTGCAGGGGATCGAGGCGATGCGTGCGGGTGAGATCACCGTCCGGTCGCTGCAGGACTGGGCTGCTCGTTGACGGCGTACGACGCCCTGTTCCGCCACGGGTTCGCGCGCGTCGACCCGGAGCTGGCCCACCACCTCGGGTTCCGCGCCGTCCGGGCGGCCGGCCCGGTGCTGGGCCGGATGCCGCGGCCGGGGCGACCTGTGGAGGCGCTCGGCCTCACGTTCCCGAACGTGCTCGGTCTCGCCGCCGGCTTCGACAAGAACGCGGTCGGGATCGACGGTCTGGCCGCGCTGGGCTTCGGGCACGTCGAGGTCGGCACGGTCACGGGGGAGCCGCAGCCGGGCAACGACCGGCCGCGGCTGTTCCGGCTGGTCGAGGACCGGGCGGTCGTCAACCGGATGGGCTTCAACAACGACGGGGCCGAGGTCGTCGCCGGCCGGCTGGCCGCCTGGCGCTCGCGTCGGCGGAGCGGGCGGGCCCCGGTGCTCGGCGTGAACATCGGGAAGACCAAGCTGGTGCCGGACGACGACCAGGGCGCCATCGAGGCCGACTACCGCACGAGCGCGTCGCTCCTGGCGCCGCACGCTGACTACCTGGTCGTGAACGTCTCCTCGCCCAACACGCCGGGGCTGCGCAACCTGCAGTCCGTGCAGAAGCTCGGTCCGCTGCTGGACGCCGTGCGGGCCGCCGCCGACGCCGCGAGCGACGACCGGCGGGTGCCGCTGCTGGTGAAGATCGCGCCCGACCTGGCCGACGACGACGTGCTGGACGTGGCCGACCTCGCGCTCGACCGCGGCCTCGACGGGATCATCGCCACCAACACCACGATCTCCCGGCACGGGCTGGTGACCGACCCCGCGCGGGTCGAGGAGGTCGGCGCGGGAGGCCTGTCCGGAGCCCCGTTGCGCGACCGCGCCACCGCCGTGCTGCGGGCGCTCCGGGACCGGGTCGGGCCCGACCTGACGCTGATCGGCGTCGGCGGCATCTCCACCCCGGGCGACGCCGTCGACCGGCTGGCGGCCGGCGCCACCCTGCTCCAGGGCTACACCGCCTTCGTCTACCAGGGACCCGGCTGGCCGCGCCGGATCCTCCGCGGGCTGCCATGAGCACTCCGACCGAGACCGGTCCGCTCCACGTCACGGGGGAGCTGCTGACCACCCGCCGGATCGGCGGCTACCACCACCTGACCGTGGTCGCGCCGGGCATCCCGGAGCGGTTCCGGCCCGGCACGTTCGTGGCCCTGTCGACCGGGCCGGCGCGCCTGGCACTGCGCGCGTTCTGGATCCACCGGGTCCGGCCCATGAGCGGGTACGGCGCCACCCTCGAGCTGGTCGTCGAGGCGCGCGGCCCCGGGACCGAGTGGCTGGTCGGCCAGCCTGCTCGCACCCGCCTCGAGGTGACCGGGCCGCTGGGCCGGCCGTTCTCGTTGCCGAAGGAGTCCGTCAGCTGCGTGCTCGTCGGCGACGGGTACGCCGCCGCGGCGCTGTTCCCGCTGGCCGAGCGGCTGCGCGAGCGCGAGTGCGGCGTGACGCTGCTGGTCGCCGCCCGCGACGAGTCCCACCTGCTGTCCGCGCTCGAGGCCCGGCGTACCGCCCGGGCGGTGACGGTCGTGACCGGCGACGGCTCGGTCGGCCGGCGGGGCGGGGTGGCCGACGTGGTCGGCGAGGTCCTGGAACGGGCCGAGGCGCAGGTCGTCTACGGCGCCGGCCCGGTCGCCACCCTCCGGTCGGTCGCCGAGGCGGCCGAGGTCGCCGGGGCGTGGAGCCAGGTCGCGGTCGAGCAGCCGCTGACGTGCGCGACCGGGCTGTGCCAGGGCTGCGTCGTCCCGGTGACGGGCGAGGGCGGCCACGCGCGGCTCGTGCGCAGCTGTGCCGACGGCCCGGTGTTCCGCGGCGACCGGGTGGTCTGGGACGAGCTGGTGGGCGCACCGTGAGCCTCGACCTCCCCAACCCGGTGCTGGTGGCCGCCGGCTGCGGCGGCACCGGCCGCGACCTCGCGGTCTACACCGACCTCGCGACGCTCGGCGGGTTCGTCACCCGCTCGATCTCGCTCGCGCCCCGGCCCGGGGGCGCCGCGCCCCGGATCGTGGAGACCCCCTCCGGGCTCGCCCACGCCGTGGACCTCCAGAACCCGGGCATCGACCAGTTCCTCGCACTCGAGCTGCCGTGGCTGCTCCAGCAGGGCGCCCGGGTGTTCGTGTCCATCGTGGGCCGATCCCTGGGCGAGTACGCCGAGCTGGCGCGACGGCTCGGCCGCAGCCCGGGTCTCGCCGGGATCGAGGTGAACCTGTCGCCGCCCGACGCGGACGCGAGCGGGGTGTTCGACGTCCGCGAGCCGTTCCACGCCGCCTCGGTCGTCGCCGCGGTCCACCGCGACGTGCCGCGCGGCCTCCCGGTGCTCGCCAAGCTGCGGCCCGACGTGCTCCGGATCTCCGAGACCGCCCACGTGGTCGTGGAAGCCGGCGCCGGGGCCGTGGTCGTCGGCAACGCGCTCCCCGCCGCCCTGCCGGACGGTCGGCCGGCCGGGCTCAGCGGACCGGCGATCCGGCCGCTGTCGCTGCGCTGCCTGACCGAGGTCCTCGGGACCGCACCGGGGGTGGACGTCATCGCGTGCGGCGGGATCGCCACGGCCACCGACGCGCGGGCCGCGCTCGACCTCGGTGCCACAGCGGTCCAGGTGGGCGCCGCCCTGCTCCACGACCCGACGACCGCGGGCCGGCTCGTGCGCGAGCTCGCGCCCACCGGAGAGGATGAGGCATGACCGCACGCACGACCGCGCCGTTCGGAGCCCGCGTCCACGCGGCCATGGCCGAGCGCGGCCAGTTCTGCGTCGGCATCGACCCGCACGCCGGGCTGCTTGCCGACTGGGGACTGGCCGACGACCCGGCCGGCCTCGAGGCGTTCGCGCTCCGCGTGGTCGAGGCGGTCGCGCCCCACGTCTCCGTGGTCAAGCCGCAGTCGGCGTTCTACGAGCGGCACGGCAGCCGCGGCGTCGCGGTCCTCGAGCGGGTGATAGCGGAGTCCCGCGCCGCGGGTGCGCTGGTGCTGCTCGACGTCAAGCGCGGCGACATCGGCTCCACCTCGCAGGCCTACGCCGACGCGTACCTCGACCCCGCGTCGCCGCTGGCGGCCGACGCCGTGACCGCCAGCCCGTTCCTCGGCTTCGGCTCGCTCGACCCGATGATCGAGACGGCGCAGCGCCACGGCGGCGGGGTGTTCGTGCTCGCCCTGACCTCCAACAAGGAGGGTCCCGAGGTGCAGCACGCGGCCGTGGCCGGAGGCGGCACCGTCGCGGGTGGCGTGCTGGCCCGGCTCGCCGGCCTCAACGCCGGGGCGGAGCCGCTCGGCTCCTTCGGTGCCGTGGTGGGCGCGACCATCGGCGCCACGACGGAGCGGCTGACCGTGAACGGCCCGCTGCTCGCGCCCGGGTACGGCGAGCAGGGCGGCGGACCGGATGACATCCCGCGGATCTTCGGGGCCGCCGCCCCGCACGTCCTCGCGAGCTCGTCGCGCGGCGTGCTGCGGCTCGGTCCCGACCGCGGCGCGATGACCCGGGCGATCCGCCGTGCCAACGACGAGCTGGCGGCAGCGGTCGGGTGAGGGTCGTCCCGGTGGCCGCCCTCGCCGGGCTGCTGCTCGCCCTCACGGCGTGCAGCGACAGCCCGGAGGACGTGCGCGCCGACTACTGCGACGAGGTCGCCGACCGGCAGGTCGAGCTCACCGAGCTGATGGCCGAGGAGGGTCCCGACACGCTCCTGCGGGCGGTCCCGCTCCTCCGCGACCTCGCCGACGGGGCCCCCCGCGACATCCGGGACGAGTGGGACCGGCTGCTCGACGCGCTCGACGGGCTCGACAAGGCACTCGACGCGGCCGGGGCCGACGCCTCGACGTACGACGCCCGGCGCCCGCCCGCGGGCGTCACCGAGGAGCAGCAGGCGGCGATCGCCCGGGCCGCCGACGAGCTCGCGACGCAGGAGACGATCGCCGCCTGGGAGGGTGTCAAGCAGCACGCGAAGGACGTCTGCCGGACGCCGCTCTACCAGTGAGCGCCTAGCCGAGCCCCAGCCGCGCGACCAGTGCCTCGGTTGCGGCGACGTCCACGTCGCAGCGGTACGGCGCTGCCGTCCTCCCGAGCTCCTCGGAGGTCGGCTCGTGGTCCAGCTCGGCGAGCCACCGGAAGAAGCGCTCCAGCCCCGCCGGCGAGATCAGCTCGAGCACGGTGGCCGGCTCGTCGCCGGCATTCCAGAAGGTGTGCCACTGCCCCCGCGGCTTGAACAGCAGGTCACCCGGTTCGGCGCGGACCTCGCTCTCCCCGAGCACGGCACCGATCCGGCCGGTGAGCACCAGGGTGTACTCGTCCTCGAGGTGGTGGCGGTGCATCGGCGCCGCGAGGGCCCGCGGCGCGAACAGGTGCTCCACGAGCGCGAACCGGTCACCGGTGTCGGTGCCGTCGATCATGAACCTGTCGGTGACCTGGCCCGGCCCCGGCTCGACCCGGCCGTCGTCCGGCCGCACGATCCTGACCTCCGCGCTCCCGCTCATGACCCGACGGTAGGTCGGTGCGGACGCCGCGTGAATACCAGATGTGTGGTGCACGGAAGTCGTGCGCTCCTAGAGTCGGGATCGTGGCCACGCCGGATCCCGAGCGGGCGTTGGAGCGCCTGGAGCAGCTGTCCCACCGGCAGCTCGACCTGTCCCGGTTCTGGCGAGCCGCGACGGAGCTGCTCACGCCGGTCGTCCCGCACTACTGGGTCCCGTGCTGGTACACGCTCGACCCGGCCTCGCTGCTGGTCACCAGCCACTTCCACGAGGGGCTCGGTGAGTTCCCCGAGGAATGGCTGCAGGCGGAGTACGTCGACGACGACCTCCACACGATCCGTGAGGTGGTGACTGCCGGTCCGGGGTTGTCGACGCTCCACGAGGCGACCGGCGGCGACCCGACAGGGACCGCTCGGTGGCAGGAGAACATGCGGCTCGGGGGTGACCAGGAGCTCATCCTCCGGCTCCGCACGTCCGACGGCGAGACCTGGGGAGCGCTGGGCCTGTACCGCGAGCCCGGGCGCCCGATGTTCTCGGAGGCCGAGCGCCGGCTGCTGCTGGCGGCCGCTCCGGCCCTCGCGCGGGGAGCCCGCCGGTCCCTGCTCCTGGGGGAGGCGCTCGACCCGGACTGGCCCGACGGCCCGGGACTGGTCGTCGTCTCGGCGGCGGGCGACGTCGAGTCCGCGACTGCCGCGGGGGAGGGCTGGCTCGCCCGGCTGCCCGGTGCGCCCGACCCGGTGGCACTCCGGTCGGCCGCCGTGGCCGCCACCACGGACGGTTCGGTCGACCTCACCGTCCACGCCTCCGACGGCGGGTGGCTGACGATGCGGGCCGCACCGTTTGCGGGCGACGACCGGGTGGCCGTCCTGATCGAGCCCGCCCGGCCGGCCCGGATCTTCGGGCTGCTCGTCTCGGCGTACGGCCTGACACCGCGCGAGCGCGAGGTCGCGGCCTGCGTGCTGGAGGGTGCGTCGACGACCACCATCAGCACCCGGCTGTCCGTGTCGCCGCAGACCGTGCAGCAACACCTCAAGGCGATCTTCGACAAGACCGGCGTGCGCAGCCGTCGCGAGCTCGTCGCACACGCGTTCTTCCGTCACTACGCGCCGCGGTTCCGCGACAACGAGACCCGCGAGGCTGCCGGCCTGGCGATGCGGGGCAATCCGGCGCCAGGGGCCTGACCGCGACCGACGCCATGCACTCGCCGCACTCGCTGCGTTGCCGCCCCCAACCTGTTCTGACTAGATTGACCCGACACCACACCGACGACCCGCTGAAGGAGTCCGCGACCCGTGGCCCTGCCTCCCCTGACTCCCGAACAACGTGCCGCGGCGCTCGCGAAGGCCGCCGCGTCACGGCGGGAGCGGGCCGAGATCAAGAACCGGCTCAAGCACGCCGGAGCCTCCATCAGCGAGGTGCTGCGGGAGGGCGAGACCAACGAGGTCATCGGCAAGATGCGGGTCGTCGACCTGCTGCAGGCCATGCCGGGGCTCGGCAAGGTGCGGGCCCGGCAGCTCATGGAGCGGCTGGGGATCGCCGAGAGCCGCCGGGTGCGCGGCCTGGGCACCAAGCAGGTGGCTGCCCTCCAGCGCGAGTTCGGCGCGCGGGGCACGGACGCGTGACGGATCCCGCCTCCGGCCACGCTCCCCGAGACCGTGGCTGACGCCGGCGTACGCCGGACCCGGCTGGTCGTGCTCGCCGGCCCCACCGCGGTGGGCAAGGGCACGGTCGCGGCCGAGATCCGCGACCACCACCCCGAGGTCTGGATCTCGGTGTCCGCGACCACCCGCCCGCCGCGACCGGGCGAGGTCGACGGGGTGCACTACGGGTTCGTGTCCGAGGACGAGTTCGACCGGATGGTCGCCGCCGGTGAGCTGCTCGAGTGGGCGGTGGTCCACGGGGCCGCGCGCTACGGCACCCCCCGGGCCCCGGTCGAGGAGCGGCTGGCTGCCGGCACCTCCGCCCTGCTCGAGATCGACCTGCAGGGGGCCCGGCAGGTCCGGGCCACGATGCCGGAGGCGCTCTTCGTCTTCCTGAAACCGCCGTCGTGGGAGGAGCTGGTCCGCCGGCTGACCGGGCGCGGCACCGAGTCGGCCGCGGAGCAGGCCCGTCGGCTGGAGACCGCGCGCGAGGAGCTGGCGGCCGAGACGGAGTTCGACGTGACGATCGTCAACCACGAAGTTCACGCTGCTGCGGAGGAGTTGGTAGCCTTGATGGGGCAGGAGTCCTCTGACCCCTGAACCCCACTTCTACTGCGAGGCTCACGCGTGTCTTCACCGAACATCACCGCCGAGGGCGTCACCAACCCCCCGATCGACGAGCTGCTCACCAAGACGGACAGCAAGTACCAGCTGGTGCTCTACAGCGCCAAGCGCGCGCGTCAGATCAACGCCTACTACTCCCAGCTCGGCGAGGGCCTGCTGGAGTACGTCGGCCCGCTCGTGGACACCCACGTCCAGGAGAAGCCGCTCTCCATCGCGCTGCGCGAGATCAACGCCGACCTGTTCACGTGCGAGGACGTCGACCCGGCCGAGCTGGCCGCGGAGGAGGAGGCGCGCAAGCAGGCGTCCCTCGAGGCGAACTTCAACGCGGGCGAGTGACCTGGCCGCCGCGCCATGTCCTCCTCCAGCCCGTCTGACGTCGAGGCCGTTCCCCCGGGTGGGGGGCGGCCTCGGATGCTTCGGGACAGGCGCGGGGCGCCCTCATCGGGGACCGTCGTCCTCGGGGTGTCTGGCGGCATCGCGGCCTACAAGGCCTGCGAGCTGCTGCGGCTCTTCACGGAGTCCGGCCACGACGTGACGGTGGTGCCGACCGAGGCGGCGCTGCGGTTCGTCGGCGCGCCCACCTGGGCGGCCCTCTCGGGCAAGCCGGTCAACGCCGGCGTGTGGGAGGACGTCCACCAGGTGCCGCACGTGCGGATCGGGCAGGCGGCCGACCTCGTGGTGGTGGCACCGGCCACGGCCGACCTGCTCGCGCGGGCCGCCCACGGCCTGGCCGACGACCTGCTCACCACCACCCTGCTCACGGCCCGCTGCCCCGTGGTCTTCGCGCCGGCCATGCACACCGAGATGTGGGAGCACCCCGCGACGGCAGCCAACGTGGCGACGCTCCGCGATCGTGGAGCCGTCGTGGTCGAGCCGGCGGACGGTCGCCTCACCGGCGCCGACAACGGTCGCGGCCGGCTCCCCGACCCGGAGGAGCTCTTCGAGATCTGCCTCGACCTGCTGGGCCGCGGCACCGTGGCACCGGACCTGGCCGGCCGTCAGGTCGTGGTCTCGGCCGGCGGCACGCGCGAGCCGCTCGACCCGGTCCGCTACCTCGGGAACCGCTCCTCGGGCCGCCAGGGCTACGCCCTTGCCCGGACCGCCGCGGCCCGTGGCGCCGAGGTGACCCTGGTCAGCGCGAACGTCGCGCTGCCCGACCCGGCGGGGGTCAAGGTGATCCGCGTCGAGACCACCGGCCAGCTGCGCGACGCCGTCGTCGGCGCCGCCGCGACCGCCGACGCGGTCGTGATGGCCGCCGCCCCCGCCGACTTCCGGCCGGTGTCCGTCAGCGGCGACAAGATCAAGAAGTCCGCCGACGGCTCCGCGCCCAGCATCGAGCTGGTGCAGAACCCCGACGTGCTGGCGGAGGTCTCCCACGACCGCGCCCAGCCGGGGTCGGTGATCGTCGGGTTCGCCGCCGAGACCGGCGACGACACCGGGTCCGTGCTCGACCTGGCCCGCGCCAAGCTGACCCGCAAGGGGTGCGACCTGCTCGTCGTCAACGACGTCAGCGGGGGAGCGGTCTTCGGCAGCGCCGACAACCGGGCCGTGATCCTGGCGGCCGACGGCGGCGACGTCGACGTACCGCTGGGATCGAAGACCGCCCTGGCCCATGTGGTCTGGGACCAGGTCGCACGCCGATTCGGCGCCTGAGACGCGCGTCTTGCATGCTGGGCCCAGGACCGACCCTGGATAGGCTGGCACGTGACCTGCCGGGGGGCACGGCCTCCCGAACCCGGACCAGAGAGTGAGCGCGAGCGTGGACGGACGCCTCTTCACGTCGGAATCGGTGACCGAGGGTCACCCCGACAAGATCGCCGACCGGATCAGCGACACCGTGCTCGACTACCTGATGACGCACGACACCGACCCCGAGAACCTGCGGACGGCGGTCGAGACGCTGCTGACCACCGGCCTGGTGGTCGTCGCGGGCGAGGTCCGGACCAACGCCTACGCGCCCGTCGCCGAGCTCGTGCGGGCCGCGATCCTCGACATCGGCTACGACTCGTCGCTGAAGGGCTTCGACGGCGCGACGTGCGGCGTGCAGGTCGCGATCGGCGGCCAGTCGGTCGACATCGCGCAGGGCGTCGACGACGGACACGAGTCGCGGGTCGGCTCCTCCGACGACGACCTCGACAAGCGCGGGGCCGGCGACCAGGGCCTGATGTTCGGCTACGCCAACGACGACACGCCCGAGCTGATGCCGCTGCCGATCATGATCGCGCAGCGGCTCGCACAGCGGTTGACCGAGGTCCGCAAGGACGGCACCCTCGCCTACCTGCGTCCCGACGGCAAGACCCAGGTCACCATCGAGTACGACGCCGACGACCGGCCGGTGCGGATCGACACGGTGGTGCTCTCGACCCAGCACTCCGACGAGGTCGACCACGCGACGCTCGAGAGCGACGTCAAGAAGCACGTCATCGACACCGTGCTCGAGACGTTCGACATCCCGTCCGAGGGCTACCGGCTGCTGGTCAACCCGACCGGCAAGTTCGTCGTCGGTGGACCCATGGGGGACGCGGGCGTCACCGGCCGCAAGATCATCGTCGACACCTACGGCGGCATGGCCCGCCACGGCGGCGGTGCGTTCTCCGGCAAGGACCCGTCCAAGGTCGACCGCTCCGCGGCGTACGCCATGCGGTGGGTCGCGAAGAACGTGGTCGCCGCCGGCCTCGCACGTCGCTGCGAGGTGCAGGTGGCCTACGCGATCGGCAAGGCCGCCCCGGTGGGCGTCTTCGTCCAGACGTTCGGTACCGGCGTGATCCCCGACACCGACATCCAGCAGGCCGTGCTCAAGTGCTTCGACCTGCGGCCCGCAGCCATCATCCGCGACCTCGACCTGCTGCGCCCGATCTACGCCCTCACCTCGGCCTACGGCCACTTCGGCCGCGAGCTGCCCGAGTTCACGTGGGAGCGCACCGACCGCGCCGTCGACCTGAAGCGCGCGGCCGGTCTCTGACGTCGGGCGGTCGGCGGCCGCTGGTAGAAACGCCCGCATGAGCGACCAGTCCGAGATGCTGCCCGGCCTCCGGGCGGCGGTCGCGGACTCCCGGGCCAAGGCGGCGGCGACGCGGGCTCGCAAGGCGGCCGCGGTGGAGCCGGCGCCGGTCGACCCCGTCGCGCAGGTGCTCGTCGACCTGCCGCTGGCCCACCTCGACCGCCCCTTCGACTACCTCGTCCCTGCTCCGCACGCCGACCAGGCGGTGCCGGGCACCCGCGTGAAGGTCCGGTTCGCCGGGCAGGACGTGGACGGCTACGTGCTCGCCCGCACCGCCGAGTCCGAGCACCCCGGCCGGCTCGCGCCCCTGCGGCGCGTCGTGAGCGCCGAGCCGGTGCTCGCCCCCGAGATCGCCGCGCTGGCCGGCGCGGTGGCCGAGCGGTACGCCGGCAGTCGCGCCGACGTGCTGCGGCTGGCGGTCCCACCCCGGCACGCCACGACCGAGCAGCAGCCGTCGGTGCCCCGCGACGCCCCGGTGACCCCCGACAGCGACGCCGCGGCGGTCGCGTGGGCAGGGCACGAGCCGGCGGCGGCGTACCTCTCCCACCTGGCCGACGGCGGGTCGCCGCGCGCGGTCTGGTCGGCGGCCCCGGGCACCGACTGGCCGGCCGCCCTGGCCCAGGCGGCCGCCCACACCCTCGCCTCCGGCCGCGGCGCGCTGCTCGTCGTCCCCGACCACCGTGACGTCGGCCGGGTGGACGCGGCTCTCACGCAGGCTCTGGGGGAGGGGCACCACGTGACGTTGACGGCGGAGTCGGGGCCGGCGGCCCGCTACCGCGACTTCCTGGCCGTCTCGCGCGGTCACCGGCGGGTCGTCCTGGGCACCCGCGCCGCGGCGTTCGCGCCGGTCCACGACCTCGGGCTGGTCGCGATCTGGGACGACGGCGACGACCTCCACGCCGAGCCGCGGGCGCCCTACCCCCACGCCCGCGAGGTGCTCCTGCTGCGCGCCGAGCAGCAGTCGACCGCGCTGCTGGTGGGAGGCTTCGCGCGCACCGTCGAGGCCCAGCAGTTGCTGCGGACCGGGTGGGCCCACGAGATCGCCGCCCCTCGCGCCGTGCTGCGCGACCGGCTCACCGTCACCATCGCCGAGTCGGGGGAGCGCGAGCACGGCGCCCGCCTGCCCCGCCAGGCCTACGACGTGCTGCGCGACACGCTGACGAGCGACCCCGTCCTGGTGCAGACCCCGCGGGCGGGCTACGCGCCCAGTCTCGCGTGCGAGCGCTGCCGCCTGCCTGCCCGCTGCGGTCGCTGCTCCGGGCCGCTCGAGCTCGCGGGGCCTGCCGATCCGCCGCGATGCCGCTGGTGCGGCGACCCGTCGCCCGGCTGGGCGTGCCCGGAGTGCGGGCACCGGGGCCTGCGGGCGCCGGTCGTGGGCGAGAGCCGGACCGCGGAGGAGCTCGGCCGCTCGTTCCCGGGCGTCCCGGTCCTCACGTCCGGCGGTGACCTGGTCCGCGCGACCGTGCCGGGCGGGCCGGGTCTGGTCGTGGCCACGCCCGGGGCCGAGCCGGTGGCCGACGGCGGGTACGGCGCGGTCGTCCTGCTCGACACCTGGTTGCCGCTCGGCCGTGCCGATCTCCGTGCCGAGGAGGAGGCGCTGCGGCGCTGGCTCGGCGCCGCGGGCCTGGTGCGACCCGGAGGGCGAGCGGTCGCCGTGGGGCAGCCCGAGCACCCCGCCCTGCAGGCCCTGGTGCGCTGGGACCCCGCCGGCTTCGCCGAGCGCGAGGCGGGCCAACGGTCGGAGGCCCAGCTCCCGCCCGCCTACCGCCTGGCGACCGTCACGGGTGCGCCGGGTGCCCTCGACGACGCGCTCACCCTGCTCGGCACTCCCGAGGGCGTGGAGGTGCTGGGGCCGGTCCCGGTCGACGACGAGGCACGAGCGGTCCTGCGCACGCCGCGGGCCCGCGGCGCCGCGCTGTCGGCCGCGCTGGGCGAGCTCCAGCGGGTCCGTTCGGCGCGCAAGCTCGACGCGGTCCGGGTGCAGGTCGACCCACCGACGCTCTGAGCGGGGGGATGTGTGACGCCCTCCTAGACTCACCCGCGTGGCCATCCAACCGATCCGGCTCTTCGGCGACCCGGTGCTCCGGCAGCGCGCCGTCGAGGTCGTGGACTTCGACGTCGAGCTCCGCACCCTCGTCTCCGACCTCACCGACACGATGCTCGCGGCGCCCGGCGCCGGGCTCGCGGCGCCCCAGATCGGGGTCGGGATGCGGGTGTTCACGTGGTTCGTCGACGGGCAGGTCGGCCACCTCGTGAACCCGGTGCTCGACCTCTCGGAGGAGGAGCAGCACGGGGACGAGGGCTGCCTCTCGATCCCGGAGCTGACGTTCGACTGCACCCGCGCGCTGTCGGTCGTCGCGCGCGGCTTCGACATGTACGGCGAGCCGCGGGTCGTCGAGGGCAGCGAGCTGCTCGCCCGGGCGATCCAGCACGAGACCGACCACCTCGACGGCGTGCTGTTCATCGACCGGCTCGCCGGCGAGACCCGCAAGGCCGCGATGAAGGCGATCCGGGAGTCGGACTGGTTCGGGCTCGAGCAGCCGACGGTCAAGGTCAGCCCGCACGCGACCAACGGCCTCGGCCTGTGACCCGGCGCTGATGCGCGTCGTCTTCGCCGGCACGCCGGAGGCCGCGCTGCCGTCGCTGGACGCGGTCGCCGCGAGCGGGCACGACCTCGTGGGCGTCATCACCCGGCCGGACGCACCGGCGGGCCGGGGGCGCGCGCTCGTCGCGAGCCCGGTCGCGCAGCGGGCCGAGGAGCTGGGCGTCCCGATCCTCAGGCCCGACCACCCGCGCGACCCCGCGTTCCAGGACGCGTTGCGCGCGCTCGCCCCCGACTGCTGCCCGGTCGTCGCCTACGGCGCGCTGCTGCCGCAGAGCGCCCTCGAGATCCCCGAACACGGCTGGGTGAACCTGCACTTCTCGGTGCTGCCGGCGTGGCGTGGCGCCGCTCCGGTGCAGCACGCGATCTGGGCTGGCGAGGAGGTGACGGGTGCGACCACGTTCCGGATCGTCCCGGCGCTCGACGCCGGGCCGGTCTTCGGCGTCATGACCGAGACGATCCGACCCCGGGACACCGCAGGCGACCTGCTCGGCCGGCTCGCCGAGGGTGGCGCGGGCCTGCTCGTCGCGACCCTCGACGGCCTGGCGGAGGGTTCCCTGGAGGCGCGCGACCAGCAGGCGGAGGGCGTCTCGCTGGCCCCGAAGATCTCGGTTGCTGACGCCCGGGTCGACTGGGAGGAGTCGGCCGCCGCCGTCGACCGCCGGATCCGGGCCTGCACGCCCGGGCCGGGTGCCTGGTCGACGTACGACGGGCAGCGGATCAAGCTCGGGCCCGTCGCGGTGGCCGCCGACCACGACCCACTGCCGCCCGGACGACTGGCGGTCACCAAGCACGCCGTGCACGTCGGCACGGCCGGCGAGCCGATCCGGCTCGGCGACGTCCAGGCGGTCGGCAAGCGACCGATGGCCGCCGCCGACTGGGCCCGTGGCGTGCGGATCGCGCCCGACGCCCGCCTCGGGTGACACCCGGCGTCGCCTACGCTGACCGCGTGGCCAGGCCAGCGACTCCCGACGACATCGACGCGATCTGCGGTTCGCTGCCCGAGACCGAGCTGGGGATCTCGTGGGGTGACCGGCCCACGTGGAAGGTGCCGCGCGGCGCCAAGGGCAAGGGGTTCGTGCTCTACCGGATGCCCCACCACACCGCCGTCGACCCAAAGACGGGCGAGATGTACGACGACGTCGTCGTGATCATCACGCCCACCGCCGCCGAGAAGCAGGCGCTGGTGGACGACCCCGGCACCCCGTTCTTCACGATCGACCACTTCCGGAGCTTCGACGCCGTGCTCGTCCGGCAGTCCCGGCTCGGCGAGCTCGACGTCGACGAGCTGCGCGAGGTCATCACCGACGCGTGGGCCAAGCGCGCACCGAAGCGGCTGGCGAAGGAGTACTTCGGGGATGCCTGACGCCGCTCGGCTCGCGGCCTACGACGTGCTGCGCGCCGTCCGGACCGAGGACGCCTACGCCAACCTCGCGCTGGCACAAGTGCTGCGCGACCGCCGGCTGCACGGTCGCGACGCCGGCTTCGCCACCGAGCTCGCCGCCGGGACGCTGCGTGGGCTGGGCACCTACGACCCGGTGATCGACGCCTGCCTGACCCGGGGGTGGGTCAAGCCGCGGCTGCGCGACGTGCTCCGCCTCGGGACCCACCAGCTGCTCGCCATGCGCGTCCCGCCGCACGCCGCGGTCAGCGCGACGGTCGACCTCGCCCGCACCCGCACAGGGCCGGCGTCCGCCGGCCTCGTCAACGCCGTTCTGCGCCAGGTCGGCGAGCACGACCTGGCCGGCTGGATCGACCGGGTCGCCCCCGACCCCGCCGCCGACCGGATCGGCCACCTCGCGGTCGCGCACAGCCACCCGGGATGGGTGATCGCCCAGCTCGAGGCGGCGCTGGGCGACCGGCATCCCGAGCTCGAGGCGTTGCTCGCGGCCGACAACACATCACCGGGGGTGGTGCTCGTGGCACGACCCGGCCGCTGCGAGCGCGGTGAGCTGCCCGGTGAGCCGACCCCGCTCTCGCCGTACGGCGTCCGGCTGGGGGAGGGCGACCCGGGCGCGCTGCCCGCGGTCGTCGAGGGCCGGGCGGGGGTCCAGGACGAGGGCTCGCAGCTGGTGGCGCTCGCCGTCGCGGACGCCCCGGTCGCGGGACGGGACGAGCGCTGGCTCGACCTGTGCGCCGGCCCCGGGGGCAAGGCGGCGCTCCTGGCCGCGCTGGCCGCCGAGCGCGGCGCCCGGCTGGTCGCCAACGAGCCGCAGCCGCACCGCGCCGAGCTCGTGCGCCACGTGCTCGTCGGCGCCGACGGGGTCGAGGAGGTGACGACGTACGACGGCCGGCGCGCGGCCTGGCAGTCCGGCTGCTTCGACCGGGCGCTGGTCGACGCGCCGTGCTCGGGGATCGGCGCGCTGCGCCGGCGTCCGGAGGCCCGCTGGCGGAAGCAGCCGGGCGACCTCGACGAGCTGGTGCCGCTCCAGGAGGCGCTGCTGGGGTCCGCGCTCAACCTCGTGCGCCCCGGCGGGGTGGTGGTCTACGCGACCTGCTCCCCGCTGCTCGCCGAGACGGTCGAGGTGCTCGACACCGTGCTCGCCGCTCGCAGCGACGTCGTCCTCGAACCGGTCTCCTTGGCCGTGCCGGACGCCGCCGGCCAGCGAGACGGCACGGTCCAGCTCTGGCCGCACCGGCACCGGACGGACGCCATGTTCATCGCGCAGCTCCGCCGCCGGGAGGGGTGACGCGTCGCCGAATCGTTGCCCAATTCGTCACCTGGATCGGCGGCTCGGCATGGACGGGTTACACCCCGTGACGTTGAATGGGAGGAGCAGCCGGTTCAGTGGGCTGCCAGGGGGAGGAACGGACGATGCGACGCTGGACCGCAGCCGCGGTGCTGGCCCTCGGAGCAGGGCTGGTGTCGGCCCCTGCCCACGCCGACGACCGGGTCGTCGTCCCCGGGACCCAGTTCCCCGCGACCGGCACCTTTCTCACCTACTTCGGCTGCGTCGACCTGTTCCACGTCGACCAGCGTGGCCCGCAGGCCCTGCTCAAGCGCGACACCGGCGCGCCGCTCGGCCGCCGCGCGGTCGACCTGGCGCTGCCCGGAACCGGCACCGCCGCTGGCTCGGTGAGCATGTTCACCTCCATCGCCGACGCGGTCTCGACGCTCTCGGTGCGGGCCGCGGCCGGGAGCGGCGGCGTGGCCTACACCTGGTACCTCGCCCCCGACATGGGTCCCGGCGAGGTGTGGTCCGGTCGGGCCGATCTCGCGACGGGCGCTGACGGGTGGCAGCAGGTCGACGCCACCGGCGCCACCTACACGTGGACCCGCTACGACGCGGCGACCGGCAGCGTGCTCGAGGACGGTGGGGCGGCCACGATCGACGCGTTCACTGCCGAGCACGGCAACGGCCCGGGCTACCTCCTGACCGGCTTCGGCTGCGACGGCCGCACGTTCGGCGTCGACGCCATCCGCGCCGGGGTGCCGGGGTCGGTCACGACGTACGACCTCGAGGGGTGGTCGGTCAGCACGACGATCGCGGCCAGCCGGCGCCAGGTGACCACGGGGCAGTCGGTCACGCTGACGGGCCGGTCGGTGGACGCGGCGGGCCAGTCGATGGGTGCAGTGCTGCAGCTGCAGGCCCGCCCCCGGGGCTCGGCCGACTTCGCCTCGGTCGCCGAGACCGTGGTCGCGGCGGCCGACGGCGCGGTCTCCGCCACGGTCACGCCGGAGGTGACGACGGAGTACCGCTGGTACTTCGCGGAGCGCGGCTACGCCGACGCGCACGTCTCGTCGGTGACGCGCGTCGTCGTGAAGCCTGCCGCCCGCTGACGCGCTAGCGTCCGGGCATGGCGTCGCCGTTCACGGAGATCGACGTGGACAACCGCGTCGTCAAGGTCACCAACCCCGACCGCGTCTACTTCCCGGAGTCGGGGGCGACCAAGCTCGACCTCGTCGAGTACTACCTGTCCGTGGGCGACGGGATCGTCAACGCGCTGTTCGAGCGGCCCTGCATGCTGCACCGGTTCCCCAAGGGACTCGCGGGCGACAAGGTGCACCAGAAGCGGCTCCCGGCCGGCGCCCCGCCGTGGGTCGAGACGGTCCGGCTGCACTTCCCGCGCTGGAACCGCACCGCCGACGAGCTGTGCGTCACCGAGCTGGGGTCGGTGATCTGGGCGGTGCAGATGTCGACGGTCGAGTTCCACCCGTGGAACAGCCGGCGCGCCGACACCGAGAAGCCGGACGAGTGGCGGATCGACCTCGACCCCGGCCCGCTCTCGGACTTCGCCCAGGTCCAGCGGGTCGCGGGCGTCGTGCGGGAGGTGCTCGACGAGCTCGGGGCGGTGGGCTACCCCAAGACCAGCGGCAGCAAGGGGCTGCACGTGTACGTCCGGATCGCGCCCGACCACGGCTTCCCCGACGTACGCCGGGCCGCCCACGCGTTCGCTCGGGAGATCGAGCGGCGGGCGCCCGACCACGTCACGACCGAGTGGTGGAAGAAGAACCGCGACCCACACCACCTCTTCGTCGACTACAACCAGAACACCCGCGACCACACGATCGCTGCGGCGTACTCCGTGCGCGGGCTGCCCGACGCCCGGGTGTCCGCCCCGGTGCGGTGGGACGAGGTGCCCGACTGCGACCCGCGCGACTTCACAATCGTCACGATGCCGCCGCGGTACGCCGAGCTGGGCGACCTGCACCACGACATCGACGGACACGTCTTCGACCTCGCCCCGCTCCTGGAGTGGGCCGAGCGCGACGAGGCCGCCGGGGCAGCCACGCCCGCCGTCCCCGGGGAAGAGACTCCCGAGCCCTAGGATCGCCGGGTGGGCATCCAGATCACGCCGAGCATCCTCAACGCAGACTTCGCCGACCTCGGGGCCGAGGTGGCGCGCATCCCGGGCGCCGACTGGGTCCACGTCGACGTGATGGACAACCACTTCGTCCCGAACCTCACGTTCGGGCCCACGATGGTGGAGGCGCTGACGCGGGCGACCGCCGTACCGCTCGACGCGCACCTCATGATCGAGAACCCGGACCGCGAGGCGCTCGCGTACGTCGAGGCGGGGGCCGGGTCGGTCACCTTCCACGTCGAGGCGGCCGCCGCGCCGGTACGGCTTGCGCGTGAGCTGCGCTCCCACGGCGCGCGGGCCAGCATGGCGCTGAAGCCGGCCACCCCGATCGACCCCTACGAGGACCTGCTCCCCGAGCTCGACATGGTGCTGCTGATGACCGTGGAGCCAGGGTTCGGGGGGCAGAAGTTCCTCGACCTGGTGGTGCCCAAGATCCGCCGCGCGCGCGAGCTGCTGGACAAGCACGGCGTCGAGGCGTGGCTCCAGGTCGACGGCGGCATCTCCCTGGACACGATCGAGCGGTGCGCCGAGGCCGGGGCCGACGTGTTCGTCGCCGGCTCGGCCGTCTACAGCGCCGACGACCCCGACGCGATGGTCGCCGCCCTCCGTGACGCCGCCACCCGACCCTGACCGCCGAGTCGTGCCCCGTTCGGCGCGAATCGTGTCTCGTTCGCGCCGAGTCGTGCCCTATTCGTGAACGAGGCACGACTGGGCGGGAATCAGGCACGACTCGGCCGGAATCAGGCACGACTCGCGCTGCTGGGCGGTCCTGTGGCCCACGTCACGGGCAGGCGCGTCCGCACCCGGAGTAGGCTCAGGTCCGCAAGAGCAACTGTCACCAGCAGCTGCTCGCGTGCTCTGGGGGCGGTGGAACTCCGCACCGGCGGTGAAAGTCCGCGACCCGGTCACGAGCCGCCACGGCCACGGACCGGTTGACCAGGTGGAACTCCTGGACCGACGGTCAAAGTCCGGATGAGAAGCAGCACGCAGGCGACGTACGCCGGGAACCCTTCCGGTGGCGCCGCCGACCTGCCCCTCGGCGCGCGAGCCGGACCGAGAGAGGCAGCGATGTCGTTCACCGACGCGGAGCGGGCCGCGATGCGCCGTGCCCTCGCCCTGGCCGCCGCGCCGGGCGTCCCGCTCGGCCCCAACCCGCGCGTCGGCTGCGTGCTCCTCGCACCCGACGGGACCGAGGTCGCCGAGGGCTTCCACCGGGGGAGCGGTACGCCGCACGCCGAGGCGGCCGCCCTGGCGGTCGCCGGCGAGGACGCCCGTGGTGCCACCGCCGTCGTGACGCTCGAGCCCTGCGACCACACCGGTCGCACCGGACCCTGCTCGCAGGCGCTGGTCGACGCCGGCGTCCGGCGCGTCGTCTTCGCCCAGCCGGACGCCAACCCGGTCGCCCGCGGCGGAGCCGACGCGCTGCGCGCGGCGGGCGTGGACGTCGTGGGCGGCCTGCTGGTCGACGAGGCGCGCGCGCTGAACCGGGCGTGGACGTTCGCCGTCGAGCACGGCCGCCCGTTCGTCACCTGGAAGCTCGCCACCACCCTCGACGGGCGCAGCGCGGCCACCGACGGCACGAGCCGCTGGGTGTCCAGCCGCGCGGCCCGGCTCGACACCCACCGGCTGCGCGCCGAGTGCGACGTGATGCTGGTCGGGAGCAACACGGTGGTCGTCGACGACCCCGAGCTCACCGTGCGCGACGAGATCGACGAGCCCGCCGCCCGGCAGCCGCTGCGCGTGGTGATGGGGGAGCGCGACCTCGACCCGGCCCGCCGGGTGTTCAACGACCGCGCTGAGACCCTCCAGCTGCGCACCCGCGATCCCCACGAGGTGCTGGCCGTCCTCTACGGGCGCGACCGCCGCCACGTGTTCCTGGAGGGCGGTCCCACGCTCGCCGCGGCCTTCCTCGGGGCCGGGCTGGTCGACGAGGTGGTCGCGTACGTCGCGCCGATGCTGCTCGGGGCCGGGCCCCACGCGGTCGGCGACCTCGGGATCGGCACCATCGCCGACGCTCTGCACCTGACCGTCACCGACGTAGCCGTGCTGCAGGGTCACGACGGCGAGGACACCAACGTCCGGCTCACGCTCGCGCCAGGAGGGGACCGCTGATGTTCACCGGCATCGTGGAGGAGCTCGGCACGGTCGCCGCGCTGGAGGACCAGGGCGACGCCCTCCGGCTGACGGTCGGCGCCGACGCGGTGCTCGAGGACACCCGGCACGGCGAATCGATCGCGGTCAACGGCTGCTGCCTCACCGTCAGCGCGCTCGCCGGCGGCACCTGGACGGCCGACGTCATGCAGGAGACGCTCGCCAAGACGTCGCTCGGCGGGCTCGCCGTCGGTGACCGGGTCAACCTGGAGCGGGCGGCGACGCTCGCCACCCGGCTGGGCGGACACCTCGTGCAGGGTCACGTCGACGCCGTCGGCACGATCCTCGAGCGGCGACCCAGCGACCACTGGGACCTGGTGACGGTCGGCGTCCCGCCACACCTGGCCGAGCTGCTCGTCGACCAGGGCTCGGTCGCGGTGGACGGCGTCAGCCTGACCGTCGTCGAGGCCCACCCCGACCGGTTCACGGTCAGCCTGATCCCCGAGACGCTCGCTCGCACCACCCTCGGCTCCCGTGCCCCCGGCGACGCCGTGAACCTCGAGATGGACGTCATCGCCAAGCACGTGGCCACCCTGGTCCGCGCCTACACGGCCAACCCCCGAGGAGGGACCCGATGATCGACTGGCTGCTGCACGGCACCATCCCCGTGGCCGGGGGTGAGCTGCTCGCGCGCGAGGTCGTCGGCAACCTGTTCGGGCTCGCCAGCGCGATCCTCGGCATGAAGCGGCTGGTGTGGGCCTGGCCGGTCGGCGTGGTCGGCAACGTGCTGCTGTTCACGGTCTTCGTCACCGGCGAGCTCAGCGGCGCCTCGGCCGACCCGCTCTGGGGCCAAGCCGGCCGCCAGGTGTTCTTCATCGCGGTGTCGGTCTACGGCTGGTGGCGGTGGAGCCGCGCCCGGGCCGGGGGTGGCGCGGCCGACGGCGGTGCGATCACCCCCCGGTGGGCGACCGGTCGCGAGCGCCTGCTGCTCGTGGGCCTCGCCGCGGGCGGGTACGTCGCGGCGTACCTGCTCCTCCAGCAGATCGGCTCGTGGGGTCCGCAGACCGAGGCCTGGATCCTCGCCGGGTCGATGCTGGCGACGTACGGCATGGCTCGTGGCTGGGTGGAGTTCTGGCTGGTGTGGATCCTCGTCGACATCGTGGGGGTCACCACGCTGGTCCGGGCCGGGTTCTACCCGACCGCCGCGATGTACGTGTTCTACGGCGGCTTCTGCGTGGTCGGGTTCGTCGCGTGGTGGCGGGTCCAGCGCGACGCCGGGCGCGAGTCCACGAGCCCCGACACCGAGGAGGTCTCCGCATGACCGAGGGGGTGCGGCTCGATCCCGTCGAGCGGGCGATCGCGGACGTCGCGGCCGGCCGCGCCGTGGTGGTCGTCGACGACGAGGACCGGGAGAACGAGGGCGACCTGATCTTCGCCGCGTCGAAGGCCACGCCGGAGCTGATGGGGTTCACGATCCGCCACTCCAGCGGCGTCATCTGCGTGCCGATGCCCGCCGACATGCTCGACCGGCTCGAGATCCCCCTGATGTCGCCGCACAACGAGGACCGGCTCCGGACCGCCTACACGGTCTCGGTCGACGCGCGCGACGGCGTCACGACCGGGATCTCGGCGGCCGACCGTGCCCACACGGCGCGGGTCCTCGCCGACTCCGCCACCGAGCCGTGGGAGATCACCCGGCCCGGTCACGTCTTCCCGCTGCGCTACCGCAGGGGCGGGGTGCTGGTCCGCCGCGGCCACACCGAGGCGGCCGTCGACCTGGCCCGGCTGGCCGGGCTCACACCGGCCGGCGTGCTGGTGGAGATCGTCAACGACGACGGCACCATGAAACGCGGCCAGCAGCTGCGCGACTTCGCCGACGAGCACGGCCTGGCCATGATCTCGATCGACGACCTGGTCAGCTTCCGCCGCCGCACCGAGGTGCTGGTCGAACGGGTCGCCGAGACCCGGCTGCCGACGCGGCACGGCGACTTCACGGCGTACGGCTACCGGATCGCGGTCGACGACGGGGAGCACCTCGCGCTGGTGCACGGCGACGTGAGCGGTGACGAGCCGGTCCTCACCCGGGTGCACTCGGAGTGCCTGACCGGGGACGTGTTCGGCAGCGACCGGTGCGACTGCGGGCCGCAGCTCGACGAGGCGCTCGAACGGATCGTGGAGGCGGGCCGCGGCATCGTGATCTACCTGCGCGGCCACGAGGGCCGCGGGATCGGGCTGCTGGCCAAGCTGCAGGCCTACTCGCTGCAGGACGGCGGGTCCGACACCGTCGACGCCAACCTCGAGCTCGGCCTGCCGGCGGACGCCCGCCACTACGGCGCGGCCACACAGATCCTGCGCGATCTCGGCGTCGGCAGTGTCCGGCTGCTCACGAACAACCCGGACAAGTCCTCGAGCCTGGAGGGCTACGGTGTGCCGGTGGCCGAGCGCGTGCCGCTCACGCCGCACCCGAACGACCACAACCTGGCCTACCTGCAGACCAAGCGGGACCGGATGGGGCACGTCCTCCCGGACCTGGAGAGGGGTACGTCGTGAGCGGAGCCGGAGCTCCCGACCAGCGGCCGCTCGACTGTCACGACCTGCGCGTGGCGATCGTCGCCGCCCGCTGGCACGAGACCGTCATGGCCGGCCTGGTCGACGGGGCGCAGCGGGCGTGCCGCGACTACCAGGTCGAGGCGCCCCAGCTGGTGCGGGTCCCCGGGACGTTCGAGCTGCCGGTGGTCGCCGATGCGCTGGCCGCCCAGGGGTACGACGCGGTGGTCGCGCTCGGCGTCGTGATCCGCGGCGGGACGCCCCACTTCGAGTACGTCTGCGCGGCCGCCACCGACGGCCTGGGCCGGGTCGCGCTCGACCGGCAGACCGCCATCGGCTTCGGCGTCCTCACCTGCGACACGGAGGAGCAGGCCCTGGACCGGGCCGGCCTCACGCAGTCGCGCGAGGACAAGGGCTACGAGGCCGCGGCCGCCGCCCTGACCACGGCGCAGACGCTGCGGTCGGTCCGACGCGGCTACGGCTAGGATTTCGCCACGTGAAGACGTTCGAGGACCTGTGGGCCGAGCTGAGCGACAAGGCCGCGACCCGGCCGGACGGCTCCCACACGGTCGAGCAGCTCGACGCCGGCGTACATGCGATCGGCAAGAAGCTGGTCGAGGAGGCCGCGGAGTCCTGGATGGCTGCCGAGCACGAGTCCAGGGAGCGCGCGGCCGAGGAGATCAGCCAGCTGCTCTACCACGCTCAGGTGCTGATGCTCGCCTGCGACCTGACCCTCGACGACGTCTACACCCACCTCTGAGGCCCTCATGACCACCCCGACCACCGACCGGGCGACCGACCTGCTCCGCGTCGCCGTCCCCAACAAGGGCGCGCTCTCACACTCGGCCCAGGAGATCCTGCGGGAGTCCGGCTACCGCCAGCGGCACGACGCGAAGGAGCTCCGCCTGATCGACGCCGAGAACGGTGTCGAGTTCTTCTACCTGCGGCCGCGCGACATCGCGTTGTACGTCGGCGAGGGCACGCTCGACGTCGGCATCACCGGCCGCGACCTGCTGCTCGACTCCGGCGCCAAGGCCGACGAGGTGATGGGTCTCGGGTTCGGCGGCAGCCGGTTCCGGTTCGCCGGCCCGGTCGGCCGCTACACCGACCTCGCCGACCTGGCCGGGCTCCGGATCGCCACGTCGTACGTCGGGATCGTGACCGCGTTCCTCGAGCGGCAGGGCATCGAGGCCTCGGTCACCCGGCTCGACGGCGCGGTGGAGACCAGCATCCAGCTCGGCGTTGCCGACGTGGTCGCCGACGTCGTGGAGACGGGCAGCACGCTGACCGCGGCCGGGCTCGAGACGTTCGGCGCCGTCGTGCTCGAATCCGAGGCGGTGCTCATCACCCGCGGCCACGAGACCCCTGCCGGGTTCGAGGTGTTCCGGCGGCGGCTCGACGGCGTGATGGTCGCCAGGACGTACGTGATGATGGACTACGACATCCCGTCGTCCCACGTCGCCGACGCCGTGACGCTCACCCCCGGCATCGAGAGCCCGACGGTCTCGCCGTTGCACCGCGAGGGCTGGGTCGCGGTGCGCGCCATGGTGCCCCGGTCCGGCGCGCAGCGGCTCATGGACGAGCTCTACGACCTGGGGGCGCGGGGCATCCTCCTGACCGACATCCATGCCTGCCGTCTCTGAACCGGCACTGCCGCACACCTGGCGTCCGCTGGGCGTCCGGCTGGCCGGCGCGATCTTCGGGGGCGCGCTGCTCGTGGTCACGGCGTTCGCGTGGTTCGCGTTCGACGACCAGACCCGCGAGGCCTTCAGCACGTTCCAGCGGGCCACGGTGGTCGTGCTCGGCGGGCTCTTCTACGCCGCCGGGTTCGCCCTCGCGCGGAGCCGGGTGCTGGCCGAGTCGACCCGCCTCGTGGTGGTGAACGGCTACCGCCGTCACGAGTACGAGTGGGCCGAGGTGCTGGCCGTGCACCTGGCGCCGGGCGCGCCGTGGGCGGTGCTCGACCTCGCCGACGGGACCAGCCAGCCGGCCATGGGGATCCAGGGCTCGGACGGCGCCCGGGCCCAGCACGCCGTGGCCGAGCTGCGGCTGCTGATCGACCAGGGCGCGGGACGCTAGCCGCTCCCGTCGACGACGAGGTCCGCGCGCTCCCGGGTCCGGTGCCGGGCGAAGTGCTCGGTCTCGGCGCGCGCCCAGGCCTCCCAGTGCGGCGCGAAGGCATCACCGTCCCGCTCCAGGCCGCGCCGCATCCGGACGTCGTACGGCGCCTCGACCCAGACCAGCACGGTGGTCACGGCCGCCGCCCGCAGCGAGCCGGACCCGACCCCCTCCAGGACGAGCAGCCCGCACGGCTCCACCGAGACGCGCTCGGCCCAGGCGCCCGCGTGCCAGTCCCACCGCCGGTACGACCCCGCCTCGCCCGCGGCCAGCGGGAGCAGCAGGGAGTCGAGCTGGGCGTCGACGGTGGGCAACCCGTCCCAGCCCTCGTACAGGTCGTCCAGGTGGACCACGACCGAGTCCGGCACGGTCGCCGCGATCCCGCCGGCCAGCGTCGTCTTGCCCGACCCGGCCGGTCCGTCGACGCACACCAGGCGGCCGTCGCCCAGCGTGGCGCCGCGAGCCGCCACGGCGTCCACGACCCGGCGCACCGCGGGCGACTCGTCGACGGGCTCCGGCACCCGGTCAGGATAGGAGTCCGGCCGACGAATTCTCCCGTTCGCCGTTTGCGCGACCGAGACGTGGGGCAGGGTGCCCACCAGTTGGGTCCTGTCATCAGTCCCGAAGGGGGAGCACCACATGTTCGCCAATCGACTGCGTCTCGTCGCCACCGGCGCCGCGCTGGTCATGTCCGCATCGTTGACCGTCGCCTCGTCTGCCACCGCGGAGCCAGCGGCTCCACGGGCCAAGGAGGAGCGCACGATCACCATCAAGGGTGTCGAGCCGCGTCCGAACGTCTTCATCGCGAAGGGTCGGGTGTTCCCGGCGTACGAGAACAAGCCGGCGATCATGCAGCGGAAGCTGAAGAGCGCGAAGCGGTGGACCACCTGGAAGAACTTCGAGACCAACGGCACGAGCCGTTACCGGCAGCGGATCTCGGCGCTCAAGCGCATCGGCGTCGTCTGCTACCGCGTGAAGGTGAAGGGCAACGCGACGTTCAAGAACTCGTTCTCCCGCAAGGTCTGCATCCGGACGTTCTGACCTCCGTCCGACGGGACCAGGCCCCCACCGCGAACCGGTGGGGGCCTGGTGCGTCTCAGAACGCGAGGCCGTGGCCCCGGTAGGTCTCGACCCGGTCGACGAACGCGTCGCCGGTCAGCAGGTGGACGTCGTTGGCGTGCTCGAAGACCTCCCCGGACTTCGCGTGCCGGAACCACACCAGGTCGCCGACCGCGAGCCGAGCGGCGCCGGGCCCGGTCAGGGGGGTCTGCACCTCGCCGGCCCCCTCCAGGGCGGTCAGGTGCAGCCCCTCGGGCAACCAAGGGGACGGCAGCCGGTCCCGGCCGGCCGGCCCGGACGCCACCAGGCCGCCGCCGTGCACGGTGGCGATCCCGGCGGTGGGCCGGCGGACGACGGGGAGCGCGAAGAACGCGGCCGGCCGCGGGTCGAAGGACCGGTAGTGGTCGAAGAGGGTGGGAACCAGCAGTCCCGAGCCCGCGGCCACCTCGGTGACGACGGGGTCGGCGGCCGCGGTCTCCACGGAACCGGAGCCACCGGCGTTCCAGAACTCGAGCTCCACCACGTCGGCCAGCGCCTGGGCCACCTGCTGCCGGCGTTCCTCGATCTGCGACTGCGACGCGTGCTTGAGACCGCGCACGACCAGTGACTTGGCGCGCTGCGTGGGCACCATGTCCGGCAGGCCGGCCACCTGGCCCTCGTACGTCATCGCGCCGACCAGCCGGAACCCGCGCCGATCCAGGATCCGCCGTGCGACGGCGGCCACGGCCGACGGGTCGTACAGCGGACTGCGCTTCGGTCCGACGTGCTGCCCGCCGATCCGGAGCCCGGCGTCCACGTCGAGGGCGACCCGGACCGGCACCGCGAGGGAGCGGCGGACCGAGTCGACCACGTCGAGCTGGGCCAGGTCGTCGACCATCAGCGTGATCGCGGCGGCGGCCGCGGGCGACTCGACCAGCCGGCTCAGCGCGTCCCGGTCGACGGTGGGGTAGGCGACCACCAGGTCGTCGCTGATGCCGCGCTCGTGCAGCCAGAGCGCCTCGCGAAGCGTGAACGCCAGCACGCCGTGGAACGCCGGGTGGCGCACGGCGCGTGCGATCAGCTCCGGGACGCGGACCGACTTGGACGCGAGCCGGATCGGGGTGCCGCCCGCCCGCCGCGCGAGGTCGTCGGCGTTCGCGTCGAACGCGTCGAGGTCGACGACCATCGCCGGGGTCGGCAGCGAACCGACCGCCGAGACGGCCGTGTGGAGCCGCCGGGCCAGCGCACGCCGCCCGCTGGAGCCGAGCGGCATCAGGTGATCCCGCGCCGCTTCAGGATGGCCTCGATGTCATCGAGGTCCTCGTCCACGACCGGCTCGCGGCTGGGTGCGGAGCCGCGGCCCAGGGCCGCCGGCTTCCCCTCGGGTCGGGCGCCCGGCTTCAGGCCCCGGCCTCGTTCACGGAGCATCGCGGAGGAGCCGAGCAGCACCACCGAGAGCCCGGCCAGTACGATCCCGGCCCACACGACGGGGCTCAGGACCAGGTGGGTCGCCCAGTCGGCCACGGAGCCACCGATCTCGGTGAACATCTCCAGCGTCCCGGTCAGCCACGCGGCGGGCGGGACCAGCGTCAGCCCGGCACCCCGCAGCCCGGAGGCGACGCCGCGGTTCCGGAACGCGTACCAGGTCCAGGCGGCGCCGATCGCGGTGAGCACCGCGGTGAGGGCTGCCCACGTCACGTCGTCCACGCGCTCAAGCCTGTCACATGGCCGAGGCCGGACCGGTGGATGCGAGGATCGCGTCGTGGGCGGTGGTCGCGGCGGGTTCGGGGGCAGCCGCATCCCCGACCCCGGGTTCGCCGGGGACGACGGCGCTGCCGACGCCGCGCTCGCGGCCGCACTCACGGCGTACGGCGACGGCACGGGCGACCGGGCCGGCGTGCTGGCTGCCCTGGGGTCCGCCCGGCTGGTGGTCCCGGTGGTCGCCGTCCTCGGGGCCTCGAGGGACCGTCGCCCCGCGCCCTCGGGCACCGGGGAGGGGGCCGGCGGACCTGGGCTAGCGCCCGGCAAGAGCAGCGACATGGCGACCGTGCTGACGACGCGGCCCGACGGCCGGCGTGGCCTGCTCGCGTTCACGAGCACCGCGAGCCTGGCCGGGTGGAACGCCGAGGCGCGACCGGTCCCGGCCACGGCCGCGACCGCGGCGCAGGCGGCACTCCACGAGGGTGCCGACGCCCTGGTGCTCGACATCGCGGGCCCGGTGCGGTTCGCCCTCGAGGGCGAGGACCTGCGCGCCGTGGCCGCCGGTTGGCGCCTCACGCACGTGGGGGAGCAGGCCGCGTGGATTCGACCCGCCTCGGAATGAACCGGTACAGTGCGGCGTTGACCGATCAGTCCCTCACGGGACCGATCTGCAAGCGGAGACCAGCAGCGTCACGTCTCCCACCCGCATCGACCGCAGCAGGTCGTCGGGTACCGGTCCCAGGGCGATCCGTCGTCCTGGAAAGTGGCACCCGCCGTGGAGGCGACGTGTCGCGACTGGCTTCCGCTTGAGACCAGCGGAAGCCTTCTTCGATTTCCGGGCCGGTACGAGCCGGGAACCCGAGCAGTCTTCCGGACGCGAGACCACTGGAGGACACATCAGCACCGAGCTGCGCATCAACGACCGGATCCGGGTACCCGAGGTCCGGCTCGTGGGACCCAACGGCGAGACCGTGGGCATCGTCCCGACCGACCAGGCCCTCAAGCTGGCCCAGGAGGCCGACCTCGACCTCGTCGAGGTGGCTCCGATGGCCCGCCCTCCGGTCTGCAAGCTCATGGACTACGGGAAGTTCAAGTACGAGAACGCCCAGAAGGCCCGTGAGGCGCGTCGGAACCAGACCAATGTCGTCATCAAGGAGATGAAGCTCCGCCCGAAGATCGACGCGCACGACTACGAGACCAAGAAGGGTCACGTCGTGCGGTTCCTGAAGGCGGGCGACAAGGTCAAGATCACCATCATGTTCCGCGGTCGCGAGCAGCACCGTCCCGAGCTGGGCTTCCGGCTGCTCCAGCGCCTCGCGGAGGACGTCGACGAGCTGGGCTTCGTGGAGTCGTCGCCCAAGCAGGACGGCCGCAACATGGTCATGGTGCTCGGACCGCACCGCAAGAAGGCCGACGCCAAGGCCGAGGCGCGTGCCGAGAAGGAGACCCGGGCCGCCGCCCGTGCCGTGGAGGAGGCCGAGGAGGCCGAGTTCCGCGCCGCACACCGCCCCGGCGGCAAGAAGGAACGCGGGCGCTCCGAGAACCTCGATCCCGAGATCGAGGCCTGAGACCTCCACGCAGGTCGAGGTGCGAGCCGTCGCGGCCGACCCGAGACCACGTGGGCGACACGTAGAAGCAGACAGAAAGCGAAGGCAATGCCGAAGAACAAGACGCACTCCGGTGCCAGCAAGCGGTTCCGCGTGACCGGGTCGGGCAAGATCCGCCGCCAGAAGACCGGCCTGCGCCACAACCTGGAGGGCAAGCCCTCCAAGGTGACCCGCCGGATGTCCGGCACCACCGACGTCGCCAAGGCCGACGTCAAGCGCGCGAAGAAGCTGCTGGGTCGCTGACCCCTCGCACCCCACGAACCCGAGCAAGGAGAACCCGACATGGCACGCGTCAAGCGCGCAGTAAACGCCCACAAGAAGCGCCGGACCACCCTCGACCGCGCGGCCGGCTACCGCGGCCAGCGGTCGCGGCTGTACCGGAAGGCCAAGGAGCAGGTCACCCACTCCCTGGTCTACTCCTACAACGACCGCCGCAAGAACAAGGGCAACTTCCGTCGGCTGTGGATCCAGCGGATCAACGCGGCCGCCCGCGCCGAGGGCCTGACCTACAACCGCTTCATCCAGGGCCTCAACCTGGCGGGCGTCGAAGTCGACCGCAAGATCCTCGCCGACCTGGCCGTCAACGACGCCGCGACGTTCTCGGCGCTCGTCGAGACCGCGAAGGCCGCGCTGCCCGAGGACGTCAACGCCCCCAAGGCCAGCTGACCTGCCACGGCTGACCGTCGCATGGCCCCGCAGCCCCTGACCGTGGGCAACGCCCGCGTCAAGGAGGCTCGCAAGCTCAGCCGCCGTTCGGTACGCACCGAGCGGCGGCTGTTCCTCGCCGACGGTCCCAAGGCGGTCGAGGGCGCCCTCCACACGCTGCTCGCCGACGGCGGCAGCTGCGTCGTCGAGGTGTTCGCCACCGTCGCGGCCGCCGAGCAGTACGCCGAACTGCGGACCGCGGCCGACCAGCAGGCCGTCCCCTGGACGCCGGTCGAGGACCGCACCCTCGACTCCCTCAGCGACAGCGTGAGCCCGGCCGGCCTGGTGGCCGTCTGCCGGTTCCTCGACGAGCCTCCTGCCGACCTCTGGTCGCGCGTCGACCTGGTCGCGATCTGCGCCGACGTCCGCGACCCCGGCAACGCCGGCACCGTGGTCCGCACGGCCGACGCGGCCGGCGCCGGCGCCGTCGTGCTCGCGGGCCGGTCGGTCGACGCCTACAACCCCAAGACGGTGCGGGCCAGCGTCGGCAGCCTGTTCCACCTCCCGCTGTCGGTCGTGCCCGACCCGGTCGAGGCCGTCCGCCACGCCCAGGACGGCGGGTTGACGGTCCTCGCGGCGGAGGGGGACGGGGAGCTGGACCTCTTCGACGCCGACGACCTCCTGCGGGGCCGGGTCGCCTGGCTGCTCGGCAACGAGGCATGGGGACTGCCGCCCGAGCTGTCGGTGCTCGCCGACCATCGGGTCCGGATCCCCATCGCCGGGCGGGCCGAGAGCCTCAACCTCGCGAGCGCAGCCGCGGTGTGCCTCTACGCCACCGCCCGTGCCCGACGCCCGGGACACTAGGTTGCTGGCTGTGGACCCGGACACGCAGCAGACTCTGGTCGACGCGCTGCCCGACGGCGTGGTCGTCGCCGACGCCGACGGCCGGGTCGTGATCGTGTCGAGCCTCGCCGCCCGGATGCTCGGTGCCGACACCGGCACGGCGGTCGGCTCGCCCCTGACCGAGGTGCTGGCGCTGCAGGACACCGAGGGCCGCGACTGGTGCGCCGTCAACGCGCCGTACGCCGGACTGACGACCCGGACCGGGATCCCCGAGCAGTCGTGGCTGCTGCCCAACGGGACCGAGGTGCTCACGGCGGCGCGGATCGTGCGCGCCGGCCGGGGCGGCCCGGTCACGCAGGTGTCGGTCGTGCTGCGCAGCGGCCGCGGCCGGGCCCAGCTCGACCGCGAGCGCTCCGACCTGGTGGCGACGGTCGCCCACGAGCTGCGGTCGCCGCTGACGGGCGTCAAGGGGTTCGTGCAGGCGATGCTGAACCGCTGGGACAAGCTCACCGACGAGCAGAAGAAGCTGATGCTGACGACCGTCCACGCCGACTCCGACCGGCTCAGTCGCCTGATCGCGGAGCTGCTGGACGTCGCCCGGATCGACACCGGTCGGCTGTCCCTGCACACCCGTCCGTGCGACGCCGACCAGCTCGTCGGACGGGTCGTGGCGTCGGTGCAGGCGGGCACCGCCCGGTCGATCGCGTACGACGCTCAGGCCGACCTGCCCCCGATCGGCGCCGATCCCGACAAGTTCACGCAGGTCGTCACGAACCTGGTCGAGAACGCCGTGCGACACGGCGCCGGTGCCGTCACCGTCACGCTCGGCCCGCTCACCGACGACCCCGGCCACCGCGGGATCCGGCTGGTCGTGGAGGACGAGGGCGAGGGCATCCCCGAGGAGCTGCGGCGCCGGGTGTTCACCAAGTTCTGGACCAGCGGGGTGCGCGGCGGGTCCGGCCTGGGGATGTACCTCGTCAACGGCCTCACCCGGGCTCACGGCGGCCGGATCGTGCTCGGCGACGCCGCGTCCGGCGGCGCGCGCGTGGTCGTGGAGTGGCCGGCCGCCGAGATCGGCTGATCTCCACACAACCTCCACGAGTCGTCCCGGCCATCCGGCGACCCGCGCTCCTACTGTCGTCCCATGACGCAACGCACCGTGCTGGTGGTCGAGGACGACCGGGTCATCAACGACGCGGTCTCCGACCGGCTCCGCGGTGAGGGGTACGCCGTGGTCCAGGCGTTCGACGGGCCGTCGGCGGTCGACACGTGCGCCGTGTCCCAGCCGGACGCGGTCGTGCTCGACGTGATGCTGCCCGGGTTCGACGGCCACGAGGTGTGCCGCCGGATCCAAGCGCAGCGACCGGTCCCGGTCCTGATGCTGACCGCCCGTGACGACGAGGCCGACGTGCTCGTGGGGCTCGCGGTCGGAGCCGACGACTACCTCACCAAGCCGTTCCGGATGCGGGAGGTCGTCGCCCGCGTCGCGGCCCTCCTGCGGCGGGTGGAGCGGGCCGCGGAGCTCGCGGCGACGCCGGAACGGGCGCCGCTGACGTACGGCGACCTCACAGTCGACCCCGGCCGGCGCCGGACCACGGTCGACGGCCGCGAGGTCCACCTCACGCCGACCGAGTTCGATCTCCTGGTGTGCCTCGCCCGGGACGCCGGGCAGGTGCTCACCCGGGAGCGGCTGCTGGCCGAGGTCTGGGACTGGGCCGACGCGTCGGGCACCCGCACGGTCGACAGCCACGTGAAGGCGTTGCGGGCCAAGATCGGCGCCGGTCGGCTGCGCACGGTCCACGGCGTGGGCTACGCCCTGGAGACCGGTCCGTGACCACCGCGCCCGACCGGGGCACTGCCCGGCCCCTCGACGCCGTCGGCTCGATCAAGGTCAAGCTGGGCCTCCTCGTCGTTGCGTCCGTGGTGGCCGCGGCGCTGATCGGCGCTGCGGGGGCGGGGTCCGGGGTCCCGCTGGTCCTCGCGCTCCCGGTCACGATCGCGCTGGCGCTCGGGGTCACGCAGCTGCTCGCCGCCGGGATGGTGGCGCCGCTGCGGGAGATGACGACCGTCGCCCAGGCGATGGCCCGCGGTGACTACTCCGGCCGGATCTCCACGCAGGCCTCCGACGAGGTCGGCCGGCTCGCGAAGGCGTTCAACTCGATGGCCGACGACCTCGCGACCGTGGACCGGGAGCGCCGCGAGCTGGTGGCCACCGTGTCCCACGAGATCCGTACGCCGCTCGCCGGCCTCACCGCGGTGCTCGAGAACCTCGCGGATGGCGTCGTCCCCACCGACGGCCCACACCTCAGGGGGGCGCTCGAGCAGGCCGAGCGACTCGGCGCGCTCGTCTCCGACCTGCTCGAGCTGTCCCGGTTGGACGCCGGGACGACCCGTCTCGACGTCCAGCCGATCGTGCTGCGTGACCTGGTCGTCGCCACCGCGCGCGAGGTCGCCGCGGGCGGTCGTGACGTCCGCTTCGACGTCCAGGTCCCCGAGCAGCTGGGCGTCGCCGCCGACCCGATGAGGCTCCGACAGCTGGTGACGAACCTGCTCGACAACGCGGCGCGCCACGGCCCGGCCGGCGGGACCGTGCTCGTCACGGCGGGCGGCGCGGGCGGCGGGGTCTGGCTCGAGGTGGCGGACTCGGGCCCGGGCGTCGCACCCGCGGACCGGGAACGTGCCTTCGAGCGGTTCGGGACCCTGGCCGACAGCCAGGCCGGCGGCGGCACCGGGCTCGGGCTCGCGATCGCCCGGTGGGTCGCCACGCTCCATGGCGGCAGCCTCCGGTTCGTCGACCCGACCCCCGGCCGGACGGGAGCCCGGGTGCGCCTGGACCTGCCCACCATCCCGTCCGACCCGCCTGCCACCGAGGAGAACGCGATGGACACCGCCACGCCCACCCCCGCCGCCCCACCCCCTCCGGTCCCCAGGTCCGGGCCGGCGACCGACGTGCTCTTCGGCCGCTTCTGGCCCGAGCCCGAGCACCTCGCGGGGCTGCGGGTGGTGCTCCTCGCGGCCGGCGTCGGGATCCTCGCGGGCGCCCTCATGACCTTCACCCTCCCCGGCGTCTCCTGGGCGGTCGTCCTGCTCGCCGCCGGCGGCACGGCGTTCGCCACGGCCCGCCGCCGGCGGGAGCCGTTCGCACTGACCTGCACCGGCCTCAGCGCGCTGCTGGTGCTCCCGATGGTGCTGCTCGACAACGACGCGGTCGTGGCCCTGTGCACGGTCGCCTCCGGGGCGGTCTTCCTGATCGGGGTCACCGGCGCGAGCACACTCCCCGGCTTCCTGGTCACGGGGCTGGCCTGGCCGCTCTCGGCCCTGCGCGGCCTCCCGTGGCTCGGGCGCAGCCTCCGCATGGTCGGCAGCACCGGCCGCTCCTCGGCCGTCGCCCGCACCGTCGCCTGGTCCGCCGTGGGGTTGGTCGTGTTCGGAGCGCTGTTCGCCTCCGCGGACGCGCTGTTCGCGGAGTGGGTCGACGTGCTGGTGCCCAGCCTCAGCCTGGGTGACGTGGTGCTGCGCGGCTTCGTCGCGGCAGTGGTCTTCGGGCTGACCCTGACCGCGGCGTACCTCGCCCTCAGCCCTCCCAACGTCGAGCCCGCCGGCTCGGAGCCGCCGCCGCTGCGCAACCGCTTCGAGTGGCTGGTCCCGGTGCTCCTGGTCGACGCCGTGTTCGTGGTCTTCCTGGCGGCCCAGGCAGCAGTCGTCTTCGGCGGCCACGACTACCTCGAGCGGACCACCGGCATCACCTACGCCGACTACGTGCACCAGGGCTTCGGACAGCTCACCGTGGCCACCGCCCTGACGCTGCTCGTCGCCTGGGCGGCGTCCCGCCGGGCCGGCCGATCGCGCGGGGACCAGGCGTGGCTGCGCGCGGCCCTCGGCGCGCTGTGCCTGCTGACGCTGGTGGTGGTCGCCTCGGCGCTCTACCGGATGCACGTCTACCAGGAGGCGTACGGCTACACGACGCTGCGACTCGTCGTCGACGTCTTCGAGGGCTGGCTCGGCCTGGTCGTGCTCGCGGTCATGGTCGCGGGCGTGCTGGGCCGGAGACGATGGCTGCCGCGGATCGCACTCGTCACCGGCGCCGTGGCGCTGCTCGGTCTGGCGGCCGTCAACCCGGACGCGTGGGTCGCCGATCGCAACATCGACCGGTGGGAGGCGAAGGGGACCCTGGACCTCCCGTACCTCTCCTCGCTCTCCGCGGACGCGGCGCCCGTGATCGCCGAGCGGCTGCCGCCGGAGATCGCCGCCTGCGCGCTGCAGCGGCTGCCCCTCCACCAGCTGAGCCAGGTCCATCGCGACGACTGGCTGGCGTGGAACCTGGGGCGGCACCGGGCGGAGGAGCCGGTGGCCGAGCTCCAGCGCCAGGGGGCGCTCCCGGTCCCGATCGACTCGGCGAGCTGCGAGACCCTCACGCCCCCGGACTGAGGGAGGGCGGCGACGGCTCGCGCCGCCCCGCGTCCGTCGCGGAGAACCGGTTCGTCGCGGTGATGGGTCTCTTCCTAGACTGCCCCCCATGTCCGGACCCAACACCGACTACGACCCCGTCCAGGTGACGCCCCTGACGGAGGAGCACGTGGTCGCCATGCGTGACGCAGCGCTCGCGGCGATCGCCGGTGCCGGAGACCTGGCGGCGCTCAAGCAGGCCCGGCTCGAGCACGCGGGTGACCGGTCGCCGCTGGCGCTCGCCAACCGCGAGATCGGGGCGCTGCCGCCCCAGGCGCGCAAGGAGGCCGGGCAGCGGGTCGGGCAGGCGCGAGGTGCGGTCACCCAGGCGCTCGCCGCCCGCGCGACCGTCCTGGAGGCCGAGCACGAGGCACGGATGCTGGCCGAGGAGACGGTCGACGTCACGGTGCCGACGCAGCGCGCGCCGCGCGGGTCGCGCCACCCGATCACCCTCATGCACGAGCTGATCGCCGACATCTTCGTGGCCATGGGCTGGGAGGTGGCGGAGGGTCCGCTGGTCGAGGCGGAGTGGCTCAACTTCGACGCCCTGAACCTCGGGCCCGACCACCCGGCCCGCACCCTCCAGGACACGTTCTGGACCGAGCCGGCCGACCACCACGTCGTGCTGCGAACGCAGACCTCGCCGGTGCAGGTCAGGACCATGCTCACCCGGACCCCGCCCATCTACGTCATCTCGCCGGGCCGGGTCTTCCGCACCGACGAGTACGACGCGACGCACAGCCCCATGTTCCACCAGGTCGAGGGGCTCGTGATCGACGAGGGCATCACCCTGGCGCACCTCAAGGGCACGCTCGACCACTTCGCCACGCGGCTCTTCGGCGAGGGCGTCACGACCCGCTTCCGCCCGTCGTACTTCCCGTTCACCGAGCCCTCGGCGGAGTTCGACTTCCTGTGCTTCGTCTGCCGTGACGTCGACGGGGTCCGCGAGGACTGCCGGACCTGCCGCGGCGAGGGCTGGATCGAGTGGGGCGGCTGCGGCGTGGTCAACCCGCGGGTCCTCACCTCCTGCGGCATCGACCCCGACCGGTACACCGGCTTCGCCTTCGGGATGGGCATCGACCGGTCGCTGATGCTGCGCTCGGGCGCGTCCGACCTGCGCGCGTTCTTCGAGGGCGACGTGCGGTTCTCCTCCGCCTTCGGAACGGAGCTGTGACCCGGTGAAGGCACCCGTCTCCTGGATCCGCGAGCACGCCGCGCTGCCGGCCGACCTCGACACCGCGACGCTCACGTCGCGGCTCACCCTGCTCGGCCTCAAGCTCGAGGCCCTCCACCGTGCCGGCGACCAGATCTCCGGCCCGCTGGTCGTCGGCCGGGTGCTCACGATGGAGCCCGAGCCGCAGAAGAACGGCAAGACGATCAACTGGTGCACGGTCGACGTGGGGGACGCCAACGGGACCGGCGAGCCGCAGGGCATCGTCTGCGGCGCCCACAACTTCGCGGCCGGCGACCTGGTCGTCGTGGTGCTTCCCGGCGGCGTGCTCCCCGGCGGGTTCGAGATCGGTGCCCGCAAGACCTACGGGCACGTGTCCGCCGGGATGATCTGCTCCTCGCGCGAGCTCGGCACCGGAGACGACCACGACGGGATCATCGTGCTGCCCGCCGACGCGGGTCGGCCGGGTGACGACGCGTTCGGGGTGCTCGGCCTCGACGAGGAGGTCCTCGAGTTCGAGATCAACCCCGACCGCGCCTACGCACTCTCGGTCAGGGGCTTGGCCCGCGAGGCCGCGCTCGGCTTCGACGTCCCGTTCACCGACCCGGCCGACCGGCCCGAGCCCGTCTCCGACCAGGTCGCCCACCCGGTGGAGGTCGCCGCCGACACCCGGTGCGACGTGTTCTCGGGGCGCAGCGTCAGCGGCTTCGACCCCGGCGCTCCCACCCCGGCGTGGATGGCCCGGCGGATCCAGCAGTGCGGGATGCGGCCGATCTCGCTGGCGGTCGACGTCACCAACTACGTGATGCTCGAGCTCGGGCAGCCGATCCACGGCTTCGACCGCGACCGGCTGGCCGGGCCGATCCGGGTCCGGCTCGCCGAGGAGGGGGAGCGGCTGCGCACCCTCGACGGCGTCGACCGGACGCTGACGGCCGAGGACGTCCTCATCACCGACGACTCCGGGCCGATCGGCCTCGCGGGCGTGATGGGCGGCGAGACGACCGAGCTGTCCGACACGACCACGAACATCTTCATCGAGGCCGCCCACTGGGACCCGGTCCGGATCTTCCGCACCGCCAAGCGGCACAAGCTGCCCTCCGAGGCCGCGAAGCGGTTCGAGCGCGGCACCGACCCGACCGTGACGCTGCGCGCGGCCGACCGGGTCGCGGAGCTGTTGGTGCGCTACGGCGGCGGCAGCGTCGACCCGGGCGTCACGCACGTCGGCGAGGTCCCGCCCCAGCCGGCGATCACGATCGACGACGACCTGCCGGGGCGGATCACCGGCCTGGAGATCGCACCCGAGACGGTCGAGGCCACCCTGGTCGCGATCGGCTGCGACGTCGTGCGCGACGGCCGCCGGCTGACCGCGACCCGGCCGCCGTGGCGCCCCGACCTCACCGACCCGTTCGACCTGGTCGAGGAGGTGGCGCGGGTGGTCGGCTACGACCGGGTGCCCTCGGTGCTGCCGTCCGCGCCCGCGGGGCGGGGCCTGACGCGGGCGCAGCGGCTGCGCCGCCGGGTCGGCCGGGTGCTCGCCGGCGCGGGGTACGTCGAGGTGATCGACTTCCCGTTCGTCGGCGAGGCCGAGTTCGACCGGCTCGGGCTGGCCGACGACGACGAGCGACGCCGCGTGCTGCGGCTCGCGAACCCGCTGTCGGCCGAGGAGCCGGCCATGACGACCACGCTGCTGCCGGGGATCCTCAAGGCGGTCGCGCGCAACGCCGGCCACGGCACCACCAGCTCGGCCCTGTTCGAGGTGGCGAGCGTGACGATCCCGCGCGCGAGCGGGCCCGCTCCCATCTACGGCGTCGACCGCCGGCCGACCGAGGGCGAGTACGACGACCTCCTCAAGGCACTGCCCGACCAGCCGCTCCACCTGGCCGTCACGTTGAGCGGCGAGCGCGAGGCCGCCGGCTGGTGGGGCGAGGGGCGCGCCGCGACCTGGGCGGACGCGATCGACGCGGTGAGGGTGGTCGCCGAGGCGCTCGACGTCGAGCTCACCGTCCGGGCCGCGACCCGCGCGCCGTGGCATCCCGGCCGCTGTGCCGAGCTGGCCGTCGACGGGCACGTGCTCGGCTACGCCGGTGAGCTCCACCCGAAGGTCTGCGAGTCGTTCGGTGTGCCGGCCCGGACGTCGGCGGCCGAGATCGACCTCGACGCGCTGCTCGAGCGCGCGCCCGACACGGTCGCCGCGCCGACGTACTCCTCGTTCCCGGTGGCCAAGGAGGACGTCGCGGTGGTGGTGGACGCCGACGTGGCGGCCGCGGACGTCGAGGCGGCGCTGCGCGAGGGTGCCGGCGACCTGCTGGAGTCGGTGCGGCTGTTCGACGTCTACACCGGTCCGCAGGTGGGCGAGGGCAAGAAGTCGCTCGCGTTCGCGCTGCGCTTCCGGGCCCCCGACCGCACCTTGACGGAGCAGGAGGCCGGTGCCGCGCGCGACGCCGCGGTGGCGCTGGCCGCCGAGCGGTGCGGTGCTGTCCAGCGCTGACCGGTCACCAAGTGCTCCGTCCCAGCGGCTGACCCGTCACCAAGTGCTCCGCCCCACGGGCTGACCCGTCACGAAGTGTCAGGTGATCGGCTGGTGGATCACCTGGCGGAAGTGGTCGACGATCTTGAGGTCGCCGGCCAGGTGGATGTCGGCGCCGTCTCCGCGTCGCCAGAGCCGCGTGAGCAGCTGCCCGCTCGAGCCGCTGATGACGGCGTCCGGGTCGCTGCCCGGGTCGGCGACGACGTGGATGTCGTCCTCGTCGTGGTGGGTGCCCTCGGGATCGGTACCGGAGAAGCGGCCGAGCTGCACCCAGACCGACTCGTCGGTGTCGGTCACGTCGAGCCGGAGGTAGTGGGGGAGCGGGCTGAACCTGCCCCAGTCGGGACAGCCGCCGTACATCACGTCGAGCACCTCGTCGACGCCGTCCGTCGCGAGCGCCGGGTCGAGAGCGCTGGCGGTGCCGGCGGCCTGCTCCGCGTCGACCCGGTGGACCAGCGCCTCCAGCGCCTGGCGACGCAGCACGAACCCGACCGTGTGCTCGGCGGACCAGGTCCACGCCTCGTCGGCCGGGTCGGCGTCGGCCAGCGCGGCCGTCAGCGCGGTCGTGCGCTCGTCGTGCAGCGCGAGCAGGTCGGCGTACGTCGAGGGTCGCTTCGGATCGGGATAGTCGTCGGGCGCGGCCGGCCGGTGCTCCACGATCCAGGTCCAGAAGTCCTGCACCTCGGTGAGGTGCCACAGGAGGTCGGCGGCGCTCCAGTCCGGGCAGCCGGGGACGCGGGCACGGGGGTCGCAGTCGGCAAGCACGTCGCGGAAGCGGCGGGACTCCGACTCGATGAAGGCGTGGTACTGCGACGGCGACAGGCGGCTCATGCCAGGCAACCTAGTGAGCCGACCGCGATCCGACCAGGGCCCGACCCGAGGTGTCATGAACATACGGGAACGTGTATGTTCATGCACATGACGTTCAGGGTCGCCGTCGCCGGAGCGAGTGGGTACGCCGGTGGAGAGGTGCTGCGCCTCCTGCTGGGCCACCCCGACGTGGAGATCGGCGCCCTCACCGCTGGCAGCAACGCGGGTGAGCCGCTCGGTGCGCTGCAGCCGCACCTGCTCCCGCTCGCCGAGCGGGTCCTCGAGCCGACCTCCCCGGAGACCCTGGCCGGTCACGACGCGGTCGTCCTGGGTCTCCCGCACGGCCAGTCGGGGCCGATCGCTGCGGCTCTTGGCGACGACACGGTCGTCGTCGACTGCGGCGCCGACTACCGGTTGCGAGATCCCCACGCGTGGACCCGCTTCTACGGCGGCACCCACGCCGGCTGCTGGCCCTACGGCCTCCCCGAGCTGCCCGGGCAGCGTGCCCTCCTCGCCGGTGCCACCCGGATCGCCGTCCCGGGCTGCTACCCGACCGTCACGACCCTGACGCTCGCGCCCGCCCTGGCCGCCGGGCTGGTCGAGCCGGACGTCGTCGTGGTCGCCGCGTCCGGGACCAGCGGAGCAGGCAAGGCGCCGAAGCCGCACCTGCTCGGCAGCGAGGTGATGGGCAGCGCCAGCGCCTACGGCGTCGGCGGCAGCCACCGCCACACGCCCGAGATCGTCCAGAACCTGGCGCCGCTCGCCGCGGGCGACCTCACGGTCAGCTTCACGCCGACCCTGGTCCCCATGGCGCGCGGCATCCTCGCCACCTGCTCCGCCCCGCTCCGCGGCGACGTCACGCCCGACGACGCGCACGCGGCGTACGTCAAGGCGTACGCCGACGAGCCGTTCGTCCACGTGCTGCCCCCCGGCCGCTGGCCGCAGACCCAGTCGGTGCTGGGTTCCAACGCGGTGCAGCTCCAGGTGACCGTCGACGAGGCGGCGGGTCGACTGGTCGCCGTGGGTGTCGTCGACAACCTCGCCAAGGGGACCGGCGGAGCCGCGGTCCAGTGCCTCAACCTCGCGCTCGGGATCGAGGAGACGACCGGCCTCACCGCCGTGGGGATCGCGCCGTGAGCGTCACCGCGCCCCAGGGCTTCCGCGCGGCCGGGGTCGCCGCCGGCCTCAAGTCGACCGGCGCCAGAGACGTCGCGCTCGTCGTCAACGACGGCCCGCGCCACGACTCCGCGAGCGTGTTCACCGCCAACCGCTGCAAGGCCAACCCGGTGCTGTGGAGCGAGCAGGTGGTGCGCGACGGCACCGTCCGGGCGGTCGTCCTCAACTCCGGCGGCGCCAACTGCTACACCGGCCCCGAAGGGTTCCTGACCACCCACATGGTCGCCGAGCGGGTCGCCGGCCACCTCGGCATCGGCGCGCTCGACGTCGTCGTGTGCTCGACCGGCCTGATCGGGCTGGCGAACGACCGCTCCGCGGTGCTGGCCGGCGTCGACGCGGCGTACGCCGCCCTCGGACCCGGACAGCGGGGGCGACGCCGCCTCGGCGATCATGACCACCGACTCCGTCCCCAAGCAGGTCGTGGTCGAGGGTGACGGTTGGCGCGTCGGCGGCATGGCCAAGGGCGCCGGCATGCTCGCCCCGCAGCTGGCGACGATGCTGGTGGTCCTCACCACCGACGCCGCCGCGACCGCGGCCGACCTGGACGCGAGCCTGCGCGCCGCCACCCGGGTGTCCTTCGACCGGCTCGACTCCGACGGCTGCATGTCGACCAACGACACCGTGACGGTGCTGGCGAGCGGCGCCAGCGGAGTGACGCCGTCGCGCGACGACCTGACCGACGCCCTCACCCGGGCCTGCACCGACCTCGCGATGCAGCTGCTCGCGGACGCCGAGGGCGCCGACCATGAGATCGCGATCACGGTGAGCGGCGCGGCGAGCGAGGATGACGCCGTGACGGTGGGGCGCAGCGTCGCCCGCAGCGCCCTGTTCAAGGCCGCGGTGTTCGGCAACGACCCCAACTGGGGCCGCGTGCTCGCCTCGATCGGCACCACGGACGCGACGTTCGACCCGGCCGACCTCGACGTGGCGATGAACGGCGTCTGGGTCTGCCGGCAGTCGACGCCGGCTGCCGACCCGACGGATGTCGACCTCAGCGGTCGCCAGGTGACCGTGTCGATCGACCTGAATTCCGGGTCCGCCCACGCCACGATCTGGACCAATGACCTCACCCACGCCTACGTCCACGAGAACAGCGCCTACAGCTCATGACCGAGATCTCCGACCTGACCAGCCACCACGAGAAGGCCTCCGCCAAGGCGCGCGTCCTCGCGGGTGCCCTGCCGTGGCTGAAGCGCTACCACGGCAAGACGATCGTCGTGAAGTACGGCGGCAACGCGATGACCGACGACACGCTCAAGCGGGCGTTCGCCGAGGACGTCGCCTTCCTCCGCTTCGCCGGCTTCCGGCCGGTGGTGGTGCACGGCGGCGGACCCCAGATCTCGTCCATGCTCGACAAGCTCGGCATCGAGTCGGAGTTCCGCGGCGGGCTACGGGTCACCACCCCCGAGGCGATGGACGTGGTCCGGATGGTGCTGGTCGGCCAGGTGCAGCGCGAGCTCGTCGGGCTCATCAACGACCACGGCCCGCTCGCGGTCGGGCTGTCCGGCGAGGACGCCGGGCTGTTCACCGCCAAGCCGACCAACACCATCGTCGACGGCGAGGAGGTCGACCTCGGGCTGGTGGGCGAGGTGGCGTCGGTCCGCCCGGAGGCCGTCAACGACCTGGTCGCGGCGGGCCGGATCCCCGTGATCTCCAGCGTCGCGCCCGACGCCGCCGGCCTGGTCCACAACGTCAACGCCGACACCGCGGCCGCCGCGCTGGCGATCGCGCTGGGCGCCGAGAAGCTGCTCGTCCTCACCGACGTCGAGGGCCTCTACCGCGACTGGCCCGACAGCGACGACGTCATCCAGGAGATCAGCCCGGAGTCACTCGCCGAGCTGATGCCGACCCTCGCCAGCGGGATGGTGCCGAAGATGGAGGCGTGCCTCCAGGCGGTCACCGGCGGGGTCGCGAAGGCCACGGTCGTCGACGGCCGTGAGCCGCACGCCGTCCTGCTCGAGCTGTTCACCGACGAGGGCATCGGCACCCAGGTGCTGCCCGGCGTCGCCACCAAGATCCGGAAGGCACTCGCATGACGGTCCAGGAGCGGTACGCCGGCGCGCTCATGAACACGTTCGGCCCACCACGCCTCACGCTCGTGCGGGGCGAGGGCGCGCGGGTGTGGGACGACTCCGGACGCGAGTACCTCGACCTCTTCGGCGGGATCGCCGTCAACGCCCTCGGCCACGGCCACCCGGCGCTGGTGGACGCCGTGACCACCCAGCTCCGCACGCTCGGCCACGTGTCCAACTTCTTCGCCACCGAACCGCAGGTCGCGCTCGCCGAGCGGCTGCTCGGGCTGCTGGGATCGGACGGCAGGGTCTTCTTCGCCAACTCCGGCGCCGAGGCCAACGAGGCCGCACTCAAGCTCACCCGTCGCACGGGTCGGACCCATCTGGTCGCCGCCGAGGGCTGCTTCCACGGCCGGACCTTGGGATCGCTCGCACTCACCCACAAGCCGGCGTTCCGCGAGCCGTTCGAGCCGCTGCCCGGCCACGTCACCTGGGTTCCCTACGGCGACGAGTACGCCCTCGCCGCGGCAGTGACCGACGAGACCGCCGCGGTGGTGCTCGAGCCGATCCAGGGCGAGGCGGGCGTCGTCGTACCTCCCGACGGCTACCTCGCCGCGGCTCGGCGGATCACGACAGCGCGCGGTGCCCTGCTGTGGCTCGACGAGGTGCAGACCGGCATCGGCCGCACGGGGGAGTGGTTCGGCCACGACCCGGCCGTCCGGCCGGACGTCGTCACGCTGGCGAAGGGGCTCGGTGGCGGCATCCCGATCGGCGCCTGCGTCGGGCTCGGCGGCGCCGGCGCGCTACTCGGCCCGGGCCACCACGGCAGCACGTTCGGCGGCAACCCCGTGGCCAGTGCCGCAGCGCTCGCCGTCCTCGACACGATCGAGAAGGAGGCGCTGCTCGACGCAGCCCGCGAGCGCGGCGCGCAGCTGACGGCAGCGCTCGCGGCGGCGCCACAGGTCACCTCGGTCACCGGCCGCGGGCTGCTGCTCGCCGCCCACCTAGCGGACGAGACCGCAGCCCGGGTCGTGACACGTGGGCAGGAGCGTGGCTTCCTGCTCAACAACACCGGCCCCGACCGGCTACGGTTCGCGCCACCGTTGACCGTCACCGAGCGCGACCTCGCGCGGTTCGCCGATGCGTGGTGCGACCTCGCCACCCTCGAGGAGCAGCCATGACCCGCCACTTCCTCGCCGACGACGACCTGACCCCGGCCGAGCAGGCCGAGGTGCTGGCGCTGGCTGCCCGGCTCAAGAAGGCGCCGTACGCCGCGACCCCGCTCGCCGGCCCGCGCACCGTGGCGATGATCTTCGACAAGCCGACGCTGCGCACCCAGGCGAGCTTCTCCTCGGGCATCGCAGAGCTCGGCGGCAACCCGATGCTCGTCGACGGCAGCCTGGCCGGGATCGGGGTCCGCGAGTCGATCGCCGACGTCGCCCGGATCCTCGGCCGGCAGGCCGCCGCGATCGTGTGGCGCACCTACGGCCAGGACCGGATCGAGGAGATGGCGGCGTACGCCGGCGTGCCGGTCGTGAACGCGCTGACCGACGACTACCACCCCTGCCAGCTGCTGGCCGACCTGCTGACGGTCCAGGAGCACCGGGGGACCCTCGCCGGTCAGACGGTCGCCTTCGTGGGAGACGGCGCCTGCAACATGGGCAACTCGTGGCTGCTCGCCGGTGCGACCGCCGGCCTCCACCTGCGGATCGGCGCGCCCGAGGGCTACCTGCCAGCGGCGTCGATGGTCGACCGGGCCGCCGCGATCGCCGGGACGACGGGAGGCTCGGTGGCCGTCGACCACGACCCCGAGCGGGTCGTCACCGGTGCCGACGTGGTCGTGACCGACACCTGGGTCTCGATGGGCAAGGAGGACGAGGTCGACAGCCGGCTTGCGGTGTTCGGGCCCTACTCCGTCACGACCGACCTGTTCGCCCGGGCGCAGGACGACGCGATCCTGCTGCACTGCCTCCCGGCCTACCGCGGCAAGGAGGTCGACGCCGAGGTGCTCGACGGGCCGCGCAGCGTGGTCTGGGACGAGGCCGAGAACCGGCGGCACGCCCAGAAGGCGATCCTCACCTGGCTGCTCGACGCGGGGGACGGCCATGACTGACGCCGCCCTGCGCCCGAGCACCAAGAACGCCCGCCACCAGCGGATCGTCGAGCTCGTCACCCACCGGGAGGTGCGCTCGCAGGGCGAGCTCGCCGACCTCCTCGGCGCCAGCGGCCTGCACGTCACCCAGGCGACGCTGAGCCGCGACCTGGTCGAGCTCGACGCGGTCAAGGTGCGCGGCCAGTCCGGTGCGCTCGTCTACGCCGTCCCCGGTGAGGGCGGTGACCGCCGGCCCCACGCGCCGGGAGAGAGCGCCGCCTCGACCCAGCGGCTGTCCCGGCTGTGCAACGAGCTGCTCGTGAGCGCCGAGGCCAGCGACAACCTGGTCGTGCTGCGGACGCCCCCGGGCGCCGCCCAGTTCCTCGCGAGCGCCTTCGACAAGGCCGAGCTGCCCGACGTCCTCGGCACCATCGCCGGCGACGACACGGTGCTGGTGATCGGCCGGGTGCCCGACGGCGGCGACGCCCTGGCCCGCCACTTCCTGCGGCTCGCCGACTCCCACGGCACCGTGACCGCGACCATCGTCACCCACGACCCCGAAGGAAACCGCACGTGAGCAAGGTCCTCGTCTCCCTCCCCGTCGGCGAACGGGTCGGCATCGCCTTCTCCGGCGGTCTCGACACGTCCGTGGCGGTCGCCTGGATGCGCGAGAAGGGAGCGATCCCGTGCACCTACACCGCCGACATCGGGCAGTACGACGAGCCCGAGATCGAGAGCGTGCCCGACCGTGCCTTCGAGTACGGCGCGGAGCTGGCCCGGTCCGTGGACTGCAAGCCGCAGCTGGTCGCCGAGGGCCTGGCGGCCCTGGTCTGCGGCGCGTTCCACATCCGCTCCGGCGGCCGTGCCTACTTCAACACCACCCCCCTGGGTCGGGCGGTCACCGGCACCATGCTGGTCCGCGCGATGCACGAGGACGGCGTCGATATCTGGGGCGACGGATCGACGTTCAAGGGCAACGACATCGAGCGCTTCTACCGCTACGGGCTGCTGGCCAACCCCGACCTGCGCATCTACAAGCCCTGGCTCGACGCCGACTTCGTGGCCGAGCTGGGCGGACGCACCGAGATGAGCCAGTGGCTCACCGAGCGCGACCTGCCCTACCGGGCCAGCGAGGAGAAGGCCTACTCCACCGACGCCAACATCTGGGGCGCCACCCACGAGGCCAAGACGCTCGAGCACCTCGACGTCTCGCTCGAGACGGTGGAGCCGATCATGGGCGTGCGGTTCTGGGACCCGCTCGTGGAGATCGCGCCGGAGGACGTCACGGTCCGCTTCGAGGGAGGCCGACCGGTCGCGATCAACGGCCTCCGCTTCGACGACCAGGTCGCGCTCGTCCACGAGGCCAACGCGGTCGGCGGCCGGCACGGGCTCGGCATGTCCGACCAGATCGAGAACCGGATCATCGAGGCCAAGTCGCGCGGCATCTACGAGGCACCGGGCATGGCCCTGCTGTGGATCGCCTACGAGCGCCTCCTCAACGCGATCCACAACGAGGACACCATCGCGATCTACCACTCCGAGGGCCGCCGGCTCGGCCGGCTGCTCTACGAGGGCAGGTGGCTCGACCCGCAGGCACTGATGCTGCGCGAGTCGATCCAGCGCTGGATCGCGTCGCTGGTGACCGGTGAGGTGACGGTCCGACTCCGACGTGGTGAGGACTACACGGTGCTGCACACCGACGGGCCGTCGTTCTCCTACCACCCGGACAAGCTGTCGATGGAGCGCACCGACAACGCCGCGTTCGGCCCGACCGACCGGATCGGGCAGCTCACGCTGCGCAACCTCGACATCGCCGACTCCCGCTCCAAGCTCGAGCTCTACGCTCAGCAGCCGCTCGACGAGGGGCAGGTGCTGGTCGAGCACGGCACGCTGTACGGCGAGCTGGAGCCCGGGGGCTTCAACCGGATCACCCACAACCCCGCCGGCCGCGACGCTGCGGACGAGGCGCTCGACCACGCGGCGATGGAGTTCGGGACCGACTGATGGCCGACCAGCATGGGACCAACGACGGCAAGCTCTGGGGTGGCCGGTTCGCCGGCGGGCCCGCCCCGGAGCTCGAGGCGCTCTCGCGCTCGACCCACTTCGACTGGCGACTCGCGCCCTACGACCTCGCCGGCTCGCACGCGCACGCGAAGGCCCTCGCCGCGGCGGGGCTGCTCACCGGCGCCCACGAGGCCGAGCTCCACCGCGGGCTCGACGTCCTCGCCGAGCGCTACTCGGCCGGCGACCTGCACCCCGACCCCTCGGACGAGGACGTGCACGGGGCGCTGGAGCGGCTGCTGCTGGAGGAGGTCGGCCCCGACGTCGGGGGGCGGCTCCGGGCCGGACGCTCCCGCAACGACCAGATCGCGACCCTGTTCCGGTCGTTCCTGCTCGACCACGCCACGAGCGTCGGCGGGCTGGTGCTCGACCTCGTCGAGGCGCTCGCCACGCAGGCCCGAGGCCACCTCGACGTGATCATGCCGGGCCGCACCCACCTCCAGCACGCCCAGCCGGTGCTCCTGTCCCACCACCTGCTCGCGCTGGCCTGGCCACTGCTGCGCGACGTCGACCGGCTGTCCGACTGGCGCCGACGGACGGCCGCTGAGTCGCCCTACGGTTCCGGGGCGCTGGCCGGTTCCAGCCTCGGGCTCGACCCGCTGCTGGTCGCGGCCGAGCTCGGGTTCGAGGGGTCGTCGGCCAACTCGCTCGACGGCACCGCGAGCCGCGACTTCGTCGCCGAGCTCGCCTACGTCACCGCGCAGATCGGGGTCGACGTCAGCCGGCTGGCCGAAGACGTGATCCTGTGGTCCACCCGCGAGTTCGACTTCGTGGTGCTGCACGACTCCTGGTCGACCGGGTCGAGCATCATGCCGCAGAAGAAGAACCCCGACATCGCCGAGCTGGCGCGCGGCAAGGCTGGCCGGCTCGTGGGCAACCTGGCCGGGCTGCTCGCCACCCTCAAGGCCCTCCCGCTGGCGTACAACCGCGATCTCCAGGAGGACAAGGAGCCGGCCTTCGACTCGATCGACACGCTCGAGGTGCTGCTCCCGGCCGTGACCGGGATGGTCGCCACGCTGAGGTTCAACACCGAGCGGATGCACGAGCTGGCGCCACAGGGCTTCTCGCTCGCCACCGACGTCGCGGAGTGGCTGGTCCGCGAGGGCGTGCCGTTCCGGGTCGCCCACGAGGTCGCGGGCACGTGCGTGCGCGTCTGCGAGGAGCGAGGGATCGAGCTCCACGAGCTCACCGACGGCGACCTGAGCTCGATCTCCCCGCACCTGACGGCCGCCGTCCGCGACGTCCTGACGGTCGAGGGGTCGGTGGCCGCGCGCCGCGGTCGCGGCGGGACAGCGCCCGACCGGGTCCGCGAGCAGCTGGCCGAGCTGGGAGCGGTCGCAAGCCGGCACCGGGCTGCTCTTGCCTGAGCTCGGGGAGGTCCTCGCGAAGCCGGTGCTCGAGGTCGCACCCCGGCTGCTCGGCGCGACGCTGCGCCACGGTGACGTGGCGCTCCGGGTCACGGAGGTCGAGGCGTACGACGGGCCGAACGATCCCGGCTCGCACGCCTACCGAGGCCGCACCTCGCGCAACGCGGTCATGTTCGGCCCTCCCGGCCACCTCTACGTGTACTTCACCTACGGGATGCACCACTGCTGCAACGTCGTGGTCGGACCAGCCGGTACACCCAGCGCGGTGCTCCTGCGGGCGGGAGAGGTCGTCGAGGGCCTCGACGTCGCGCGGGCCCGCCGTGCGCGCTCTCGGGAGCGGGACCTGGCGCGCGGCCCGGCGCGCCTGTGCGAGGCACTCGCCATCACCCGCGACCAGGACGGCGCCGACCTGACCTCCGGGCAGCTGACCCTGGTGCTCGGGGAACCGGTCGAGCGGTACGAGACCGGTCCGCGCGTGGGTCTGCGTGGTGCCCCCGACCGGCCATGGCGCTACTGGATCCCGGGGGAGCGCAGCGTCTCCACCTACCGCCCGGCGACCCCCCTGCGGAGCCGTGCCGGACCCGATTTGGGAGCTCCTCCGACCCGCTGCTAACGTTGCTCCCGCACGACGGCCGCGAGGCCGGCGCCGCGCTTGATACCAAGTTGACGGAGGCCAGCCCGCCCGGTAAGTTTGTGAAGGTTGCCCCAACACCCGCCCGCGAGGGTTTGTGTCGGTGTGCGTGTGATGTTTGAGAACTCAACAGTGTGTTTATGTCGATGGAATTAGTTTGTGTGCCTTGTCGATGGCGCTGGCTTTGGTTCTGCTCTGTTGTTTTGGGGTGGGGTTGGGTTGGTGTTGTTGGTGGGGTTGTTTTTGATGATTGATTCTGGACTGATCCACTTTTTGTGGGTTGTGTCAGGGTTTGTTGTCAGGTTTTTGTTTTTCATAGGTTTTTCTATGGAGAGTTTGATCCTGGCTCAGGACGAACGCTGGCGGCGTGCTTAACACATGCAAGTCGAGCGGAAAGGCTCCTTCGGGGGTACTCGAGCGGCGAACGGGTGAGTAACACGTGAGTAATCTGCCCTTCACTTTGGGATAGCTCCCGGAAACGGGGATTAATACCGGATATGACCATTTCAGGCATCTGGGGTGGTGGAAAGTTTTTTCGGTGGGGGATGTGCTCGCGGCCTATCAGCTTGTTGGTGGGGTAATGGCCTACCAAGGCTTCGACGGGTAGCCGGCCTGAGAGGGTGACCGGCCACACTGGGACTGAGACACGGCCCAGACTCCTACGGGAGGCAGCAGTGGGGAATATTGGACAATGGGCGGAAGCCTGATCCAGCAACGCCGCGTGAGGGATGACGGCCTTCGGGTTGTAAACCTCTTTCAGCACCGACGAAGCGCCTTTTGGGTGGTGACGGTAGGTGCAGAAGAAGGACCGGCCAACTACGTGCCAGCAGCCGCGGTAATACGTAGGGTCCGAGCGTTGTCCGGAATTATTGGGCGTAAAGGGCTCGTAGGCGGTTTGTCGCGTCGGGAGTGAAAACACCGGGCTTAACTCGGTGCTTGCTTTCGATACGGGCAGACTAGAGGTATGCAGGGGAGAACGGAATTCCTGGTGTAGCGGTGAAATGCGCAGATATCAGGAGGAACACCGGTGGCGAAGGCGGTTCTCTGGGCATTACCTGACGCTGAGGAGCGAAAGTGTGGGGAGCGAACAGGATTAGATACCCTGGTAGTCCACACCGTAAACGTTGGGCGCTAGGTGTGGGATCCATTCCACGGGTTCCGTGCCGCAGCTAACGCATTAAGCGCCCCGCCTGGGGAGTACGGCCGCAAGGCTAAAACTCAAAGGAATTGACGGGGGCCCGCACAAGCGGCGGAGCATGCGGATTAATTCGATGCAACGCGAAGAACCTTACCTGGGTTTGACATACACCGGAAACATCCAGAGATGGGTGCCCTTTTGTCGGTGTACAGGTGGTGCATGGCTGTCGTCAGCTCGTGTCGTGAGATGTTGGGTTAAGTCCCGCAACGAGCGCAACCCTCGTCCTATGTTGCCAGCACGCCCTACCAGTTCGGCTGGGGGTGGTGGGGACTCATGGGAGACTGCCGGGGTCAACTCGGAGGAAGGTGGGGATGACGTCAAGTCATCATGCCCCTTATGTCCAGGGCTTCACGCATGCTACAATGGCCGGTACAGAGGGCTGCGATCCCGTGAGGGGGAGCGAATCCCTAAAAGCCGGTCTCAGTTCGGATTGGGGTCTGCAACTCGACCCCATGAAGTCGGAGTCGCTAGTAATCGCAGATCAGCAACGCTGCGGTGAATACGTTCCCGGGCCTTGTACACACCGCCCGTCACGTCACGAAAGTCGGCAACACCCGAAGCCCATGGCCCAACCAGCTTGCTGGAGGGAGTGGTCGAAGGTGGGGCTGGCGATTGGGACGAAGTCGTAACAAGGTAGCCGTACCGGAAGGTGCGGCTGGATCACCTCCTTTCTAAGGAGCACACGCCCCTGTCCTGGGTGGGTGCGGCCGGCGTCTGCCGGTCGGCCCGTGCCCGGGGCGAGTCATGGTGGTGTTCATTAGTGGAAGTTCCGTCGACGCCTGCCCCCGTGTCGCACCCCCTTGTGGGTGTGGGGGGTGGGGGCACACTGTTGGGGTTCTGAGGCCTCGCCCGCATCCGCGGGGGTTTCCTCTTCCCGTCCGCGGGGGTCCTGGTCGTTGACCGGGGGCTCGTGGCGTGTGGGGAGAGGGGGGTTTCGTCCCGGCCATACCGGTGCCGGCCTGTGGGCTGGTGGTGGGTGGTGTGGGGTTGTTGTTTGAGATGTGGATAGTGGACGCGAGCATCATCCGCCGACCGTGATTGTGGTTGGTGGATTTTGTATCTGCGCATGACGACCGGAGACCTGTGCCGGTGGTGTCGCCGCGCCCTGCTCTTCGAGAGTGACTCCAGAGAGTGACTCCAGAGAGTGACTCGAGAGAGTGACTCGAGAGAGTGACTCGGGAGAGTGACTCGAGAGAGTGGTGGGGGTGGTGGTGCCGGGGTGGTGGGTGTTGGGTTGTTGTGCGAGTTTCTTTTGTGGCGTGTCAGTCGCCGGTGTCGTGCCGTGCTGGGGGGTTCTTCGGGACTTGTCGGTGTGGTGTGGTGTTGGTGGTGGCAAGCTGTGAAGGGCACATGGTGGATGCCTTGGCATCGAGAGCCGATGAAGGACGTTGGAGCCTGCGATAAGCCCTGGGGAGTTGGCAACCGAGCTGTGATCCGGGGATGTCCGAATGGGGAAACCCAGCTGGAGTCATGTCCAGTTACCTGCGCCTGAATGTATAGGGCGTGTGGAGGGAACGTGGGGAAGTGAAACATCTCAGTACCCATAGGAAGAGAAAACAATTGTGATTCCGAGAGTAGTGGCGAGCGAAATCGGATGAGGCTAAACCTCAGGTGTGTGATACCCGGCAGGGGTTGCATCTGGGGGGTCGTGGGAGCGGCTGTGCTGGGTCTGCCGGCCTGGTGCGCAGTGAGAAAGTGCGTGTGAAGGTGAAGTCCCTTGGAAGGGGGCGCCGGAGAGGGTGAGAGTCCCGTAACCGTAAGCGCGTGCCTGCGTAGTCGTTTCCCAAGTAACACGGAACCCCTGAAATTCCGTGTGAATCTGGCGGGACCACCCGTTAAGCCTAAATACTCCTCGATGACCGATAGCGGACCAGTACCGTGAGGGAAAGGTGAAAAGTACCCCTGGCGGGGAGTGAAATAGTACCTGAAACCGTGTGCCTACAATCCGTCAGAGCCTGGCGCCTCTCCTTGTGGGGGGTGGGTGGGTGATGGCGTGCCTTTTGAAGAATGAGCCTGCGAGTTTGCGGTGTGTTGCGAGGTTAACCCGTGTGGGGTAGCCGTAGCGAAAGCGAGTCCTAACAGGGCGGTTGAGTAGCACGCTCAAGACCCGAAGCGAAGTGATCTATCCATGGGCAGGTTGAAGCGTCGGTAAGACGACGTGGAGGACCGAACCCACTTAGGTTGAAAACTGAGGGGATGACCTGTGGATAGGGGTGAAAGGCCAATCAAACTTCGTGATAGCTGGTTCTCCCCGAAATGCATTTAGGTGCAGCGTTGTGTGTTTCTTGCCGGAGGTAGAGCACTGGATAGCCGATGGGCCCGACCAGGTTACTGACGTTAGCCAAACTCCGAATGCCGGTAAGTGAGAGCGCAGCAGTGAGACGGCGGGGGATAAGCTCCGTCGTCGAGAGGGAAACAGCCCAGACCATCAGCTAAGGCCCCTAAGCGGTGACTAAGTGGAAAAGGATGTGGAGTCGCAGTGACAACCAGGAGGTTGGCTTGGAAGCAGCCACCCTTGAAAGAGTGCGTAATAGCTCACTGGTCAAGTGATTCCGCGCCGACAATGTAGCGGGGCTCAAGTCATCCGCCGAAGCTATGGCATTCACGCGCTACCCCAGTCGCGCGCCTTCGGGTGTGTGGTTCAGGGGCGTGGATGGGTAGGGGAGCGTCGTGTCGCGTGTGAAGCTGCCGAGTGATCGAGTGGTGGATGCGACACGAGTGAGAATGCAGGCATGAGTAGCGAATCACGGGTGAGAAACCCGTGCGCCGAATGATCAAGGGTTCCAGGGTCAAGCTAATCTGCCCTGGGTAAGTCGGGACCTAAGGCGAGGCCGACAGGCGTAGTCGATGGACAACGGGTTGATATTCCCGTACCGGCAATGTAGCGACCCTGACGAGGTCGGTGATGCTAACCACCCGAAACCCCACGTCACCGCGGTTCCCTTTCGAGGGGGCCGTGGGTGTGGGGCGGAGCGTGGGACCCGAACCGGTAGTAGTCAAGCGATGGGGTGACGCAGGAAGGTAGCCCAACCACGGCGATGGTAGTCCGTGGCCAAGCATGCAGCACGAGTCCTAGGCAAATCCGGGACTCTCACTTGGATGTGGAGTGTGAGGTGTGATGGGGAGCCATTTTGGTGAAGTGGGTGATCCTATGCTGTCGAGAAAAACCTCTAGCGAGCTATGCGCCGCCCGTACCCCAAACCGACTCAGGTGATCAGGTAGAGAATACCAAGGCGATCGAGTGAACCATGGTTAAGGAACTCGGCAAAATGCCCCCGTAACTTCGGGAGAAGGGGGACCCGATCCGTATGCACCCACTAGCTGGGGAGAGCGGAGGAGGTCGCAGAGACCAGGCCCAAGCGACTGTTTACTAAAAACACAGGTCCGTGCGAAGTTGTAAGACGATGTATACGGACTGACTCCTGCCCGGTGCTGGAAGGTTAAGAGGACCTGTCAGACCGCCCTCGTGGCGGTCGAAGCGGAGAATTTAAGCCCCAGTAAACGGCGGTGGTAACTATAACCATCCTAAGGTAGCGAAATTCCTTGTCGGGTAAGTTCCGACCTGCACGAATGGAGTAACGACTTGGGCGCTGTCTCAACCATGGACTCGGCGAAATTGCAGTACGAGTAAAGATGCTCGTTACGCGCGGCAGGACGGAAAGACCCCGGGACCTTTACTATAGTTTGGTATTGGTGTTTGGTTCGGCTTGTGTAGGATAGGTGGGAGACTGTGAAACCCTCACGCCAGTGAGGGCGGAGTCAACGTTGAAATACCACTCTGGTCGTACTAGATGTCTAACCTAGGACCATGATCTGGTTCAGGGACAGTGCCTGATGGGTAGTTTAACTGGGGCGGTTGCCTCCTAAAGAGTAACGGAGGCGCTCAAAGGTTCCCTCAGCCTGGTTGGCAATCAGGTGACGAGTGTAAGTGCACAAGGGAGCTTGACTGTGAGACAGACATGTCGAGCAGGGACGAAAGTCGGAACTAGTGATCCGGCCACGGCATGTGGAAGCGTGGTCGCTCAACGGATAAAAGGTACCCCGGGGATAACAGGCTGATCTTCCCCAAGAGTCCATATCGACGGGATGGTTTGGCACCTCGATGTCGGCTCGTCGCATCCTGGGGCTGGAGTAGGTCCCAAGGGTTGGGCTGTTCGCCCATTAAAGCGGCACGCGAGCTGGGTTTAGAACGTCGTGAGACAGTTCGGTCCCTATCCGCCGCGCGCGCAGGAAACTTGAGAAAGGCTGTCCCTAGTACGAGAGGACCGGGATGGACGAACCTCTGGTGTGCCAGTTGTCCCGCCAGGGGCACGGCTGGTTAGCTACGTTCGGAAGTGATAACCGCTGAATGCATCTAAGCGGGAAGCACGTTTCAAGATGAGGTTTCCCACCGCGCAAATCGGGTAAGGCCCCCACCAGAACAGTGGGTCGATAGGCCGGAGGTGTACAGCAGCAATGCCCAGCCGACCGGTACTAATAGGCCGAGGGCTTGCCCCACCCACACCACACCACACCACCCAGGCAACAACCCGTGGGCACGGTGGGACCGTGACCGTGAGTGAACAGCCCCCAAAAGAAACCAAACCAGAACCAGAGTCTAGACAAAGCTCCGCGTCCACTAACCACATCCCAACCAACACACCCACCACACCCCACCCCCCACACAGTGGGCGGAACACCGGGGAAGTGACAAGTGAACAGTTGGTACAAGAGTTACGGCGGCCATAGCGAACGGGAAACACCCGGACCCATCCCGAACCCGGAAGTTAAGCCGATCAGCGCCGATGGTACTGCACCCGAGAGGCTGTGGGAGAGTAGGACGCCGCCGGACATACTTTGGTCGAGGGCCACCCGCGAGGGTGGCCCTCGACTGCATTTCAGGACCGGCATGGTTCTGTGCCGCCGACTTTCCCACAGTCCTCCACGCGCCTGACCGCCCGTCCACAGCCCCGCCGCGCCGGTCGTCCCGGTTGTCGGCAGCCGCAGGAATCGTCGATCGCCGAGGTGATGCGAGATGACGAAGTCAGGGGACGACGAGCCCGTCGTCGACGAAGTGAACGAGGTGCGGCTCGTGGGGAGGGTGTCCGGGGCCCCGCAGCAGCGAGTGCTGCCGAGCGGTGACGAGCTGTGGACGTTCCGGGTCGTGGTGCCGCGGCCGCCGGCCGATCGTCGACAGCCCGTCGACGCGCTCGAGTGCGTCGCGTGGAGCGCCAGGACCCGGCGCAGCGTGGCGCGCTGGGCCGACGGCGACCTGGTGGAGGTGTCGGGGTCGGTCCGGCGGCGCTTCTACCGCGCGGGCGGGGCGACCGTGTCCCGGGTCGAGGTGGAGGCGACGAAGGCCCGGGTCATCCGTCGAGCAGCGACCGCATGAGCACGCCCAGGCTCGGTTTGGGCTGGAACGACGTCGCCTTCTCCGGGAGCAGCCGATGAGTGGAGACGATCCGGTCGACCAGGTCGAAGTCCGGGGCCGGCAGGAGCACGGCCACCCGCCGACGCGGGGCCAGCCGTTCCAGGGTCTCCTCGACGGTGTGGTGGTAGCCGATCCGGCGGGTCCGGCCCGCGAGGCGGGGCAGCAGGTCCTCGTGCAGCACCTGCACCGCCGCCCGGTCGGCGTCGAGGGTGAGCTCGATCCGGGCCCACTCGCGGCCGTCGGTCACCACCAGCGTGCTGGGCCCGAGCGCCGCCATCGCGTCGGCCTCGTCGGCCGGCGCGTACTGCGCGACGCCCTCGACCGCGGCCCGTAGGTCGCGCAGCCGGGTGTCCGGCGAGCGTCCGGTGGACGGCCCCGAGGAAGAGCGGCGTGTCGTCCTGGTCGACCAGCATGGCCAGCCCGCGGTCGGCGCCGGTCCCGGGCTGTGCGCTCCTGCAGGCGGACGTACGCCGCGAGACGGTGGTGCCCGTCGGCCACCAGCGGTCGTGACTCGGTGAGCGTGCTCGCCGAGCTGCGTCGACGAGCGCGGGGTCGCGGATGCTCCAGAGCCGGTTGTGGCGCTCGGCGCGGTCGTGGAAGTCGCGCTCCGGCGGCTGGCTCATGACGTCGTGCACGAGAGCGCGCACCGCGGCGGGCCCGCGGTGCACGAGCAGGATCGGCGCAGGGTTGAGCTTCATCTCCGCCATCCGGGAGGACAGCTCCGAGGCCTGCGAGTCGTGCACTCCCTCGTGCGGGAGCACCACCCGGTCGGCGTGATCCGGAGACCGCCGTGACACGTCCAGCGCGCCGACGAGGCCCCGGACGGTGAGGCCACCCGACGTGTACTCGTGCAGGTAGAGGCCGGGCTCGGCGTCGCGCGTGATGTGCCCCTGCCGCTCCCACCGCTTCAGGCGGGCGGTGACGTCCCGGTAGGGTCGGGCGAACGCGCGGGCCGACGCCGGATCGCCGACTCGCCGCGGTGAGAGCACCAGGCCGCGGAACGGATGCAGTCGGAACGGCCCGGCGACCTCACCTGCGCCCTCCACGCGCCCTGAGTGCATCGGAACATCGTAGGGTGCGATTCCGCGCGCGGACCGGGGAGGTGACGGGGTGCTCGAGGCGAGCCGAGGGCGGCTGGTGGACGACTACGACCTGCTCATGTTCGACCTGGACGGCGTTGTCTACGTCGGCGACGAGGCGGTTCCCGGGGCGCCGGAGGACCTGCGGCGTGCCCGCGCCGAGGGTGGTCACGTCGCCTTCATCACCAACAACGCGTCACGGTCACCCGCAGACGTCGCCGAGAAGCTGACCGGGCTCGGGATCGAGGCCGCGCCGTCCGACGTGGTCACCTCCGCGCAGGCGGCCGCGCAGGTCCTGCTCGAGCGGCACGGCGCCGGAGCGCGGGTGGCGGTGCTGGGCGCGGCGGGCCTGACGGACGCGCTGGTCGAGGCCGGGCTGGAGCCGTGCCGGGTCGACCAGGACGGTGCGCTCGCGATCGTGACCGGCTACGGACCCGACGTCGTCTGGCGCGACATCATGCTCGCCGCCGTGCGGGTCCGTGACGGGCTGCCGTGGGTGGCCAGCAACACCGACCTGACCCTCCCGACCGCCCACGGGCCCGCCCCCGGGCACGGGGTGCTGGTGGAGCTTCTGTCGCGGTTCTCCGGGGTCGAGCCGACGGTGGCGGGCAAGCCGAGGCGGCCGCTGCTGGACGAGACCGTCCGGAGGGTCGGGGGTGAGCGGCCCCTGATGATCGGCGACCGGCTCGACACCGACATCGCCGGCGGCCACGAGGCCGGCCTCGACTCGCTGCTCGTGATGACGGGGGTCACCGGACTTGCGGAGCTGGTGGCGGCCACGCCCGAGCTGCGTCCGACGTACCTCTCGCGCGACCTCCGGGGGCTGCTCGAACGACACCCGGAGCCGCCGACGGTGGCCGAGGGTGTGGCCGAGCTGGGTGGGTGGCGAGCCCGGGTCCTCGACGGCCGACTCACGATGGACGGCGACGGCGAGCCCGACGACTGGTGGCGCACCCTGGCGGCGACCGCGTGGGAACACCTGGACCGCACCGGGGACGCGCCGGACACCAGCGGCCTGGTGCCGCCCGAGAAGGACGCCGGGCGGTAGCCTCGGCCGCATGAGTGAGGCGCACCATGAGACGACGGACCCCGAGACGGACACCGCGACTGTGACCACCGGCGTCGAGGAGGTCGACGCCGTGCTGGCCTCACTCGAGGGACTCGACGAGGCCGACGTCGCGGAGCACCCGGCGGTCTTCGAGGCCGCCCACGAGCAGCTGCGCTCGGCACTCGACGGCCGTGCCTGACCGACGTGCCGCCACGTCGCCTGCGGCTCGACGCCGAGCTGGTCCGGCGGGGCCTGGCCCGGTCGCGTGAGCACGCGAGCGAGCTGATCGCCGCCGGGCGGGTGACGGTGGGCGGCGCCCGCGCCACCAAGCCCGCGACCGGGGTCACCACCGACGTCCCGGTGCTGGTGAGCGACGACCCGGACCGACCCGACTACGTCTCCCGCGGCGGCCACAAGCTCGCGGGCGCGCTGGCGGCGTTCGGCGCGGCCGGGCTGGCCGTGGGCGGGCGACGCTGTCTCGACGCGGGCGCGTCGACCGGCGGGTTCACCGACGTGCTGCTGCGGGCCGGCGCCCGGGAGGTGGTGGCCGTGGACGTCGGGTACGGGCAGCTGGCGTGGCCGCTGCGCAGCGACGACCGGGTGGTCGTGCTCGACCGCACCAACGTCCGCGACCTGACCCCCGAGCTCGTCGGCGACCCCGTCGACCTGGTCGTGGGCGACCTCTCGTTCATCTCGCTCCGACTGGTGCTCGACGCGCTGGTCGGCGTGACCGACCCGGCGGGGGACCTGGTCCTGATGGTCAAGCCGCAGTTCGAGGTCGGCAAGGAGCGGGTGGGGAGGGGCGGCGTCGTGCGCGAGCCGGCGCTCTGGGTCGACGCAGTGGCTGCGGTGGCGGAGGCCGCTGACAGACGTGGCTGGGGGACCCGGCAGGTGGTGGCCAGCCCGCTGCCGGGACCGTCCGGCAACGTGGAGTTCTTCCTGTGGCTGCGCCAGGGGCCCGGGACGCTCGACCCGGGGGAGCGCGACGCGGTCGTCCGGTGTGGCACGGAGCCGTCGGGGCCGGGTGAGAGGGTGGACCCGTGACCGCCACCGACGACACCCGCCGGGTGCTCCTGCTGGCCCACACCGGCCGGGACGAGGCGCGCCAGGTGGCGCGGGCGTTCGTCGACGGGCTCAACGGCCACGGCATCCTGGTCCGCCTGCTGCGCGTGGAGGCCGCCGACCTCGGGCTCGACGGCGGCGAGGCGGCCGGGCTGATCGAGCTCGCCGACGAGGAGCCTGACGCGGGGGACGGGTGCGAGCTGGCGGTGGTGATCGGCGGTGATGGCTCGATCCTGCGCGCCGCCGAGATCACGCACGACAGCGGCACCCCGGTGCTGGGGGTCAACCTCGGCCACGTCGGCTTCCTCGCCGAGGCGGAGGTCGACCACGTCGACACCACGATCCAGGCGATCGTGGACCGTCGCTACGCCACCGAGGACCGGCTCACCCTCGACGTCACCGTCCACCACGACGGCGAGCTCGTGAGCAGCACGTTCGCCCTCAACGAGGCCAGTGTGGAGAAGGCCGCTCGTGAGCGGATGCTCGAGGTGGTGCTCGAGATCGACGGCCGGCCGCTGTCGCGGTTCGGCTGCGACGGGGTGGTCTGTGCGACCCCCACCGGCTCCACGGCCTACAGCTTCAGCGCCGGCGGCCCGGTCGTGTGGCCGGGCGTCGAGGCGCTCTGCGTGGTGCCCCTCAGCGCCCACGCCCTCTTCGCGCGTCCGCTGGTGGTCGCGCCGACGTCCGTGGTGGCGGTCGAGGTGCTGACCCGCAGCGACGGCGCGGGCGTGCTCTGGTGCGACGGCCGGCGCACGGTCGAGCTGCCACCGGGAGCCCGGATCGAGGTCCGCAGCGGCGCCCGCCCGGTCCGGCTGGTCCGGCTGCACGAGGCACCGTTCACCGACCGGCTGGTCGCCAAGTTCGACCTATCCGTCGAGGGCTGGCGCGGCAGGCGGCCCGGAGACGTCGATGCTTGAGGAGATCCGGATCGAGTCCCTGGGCGTGATCGACTCTTCGACGCTCGAGCTCGGACCGGGGCTCACGGTCATCACCGGTGAGACCGGAGCCGGCAAGACCATGCTGGTCACGGCCCTCGGGCTGCTGCTCGGCGGCCGCGCTGACAGTGGTGCGGTCCGGACCGGTGCCCGGACGGCGCGGGTCGAGGGCACCATCCTGGTCGACGACGTGGCGGGCCTCTCCGCGCTGGTCCACGAGGTCGGCGGCGAGGTCGAGGACGGTCGCGCGGTGCTCGGCCGCACCGTGAGCGCGGAGGGACGGTCGCGCGCGTTCGTGGGAGGCGCCTCGGTGCCGGTCAGCCGGCTCGCCGACCTCGCCGCGCCGCTGGTCGCCATGCACGGTCAGTCCGACCAGCACCGGCTGCTGCGTGCGCGTGCTCAGCGTGAGGCCGTCGACGCGTTCGGCGGCGAGGAGGTGACCGGTCCGCTCGAGACCTACCGCACCTGCTACGAGGCGCTCCGCGACGCCCAGCGCGAGCTGGACGACGTCACCACCCACGCACACGAGCGTGCTCGCGAGGCCGACCTGTTGCGGTTCGGCGTGGGCGAGGTCGACGACGTCACCCCGGCGCCGGGCGAGGACGCCGAGCTCGCCGCGGAGGAGACCCGGCTCGGGCACGCCGACACGCTGCGGCTGTCGGCGGAGCAGGCGCGCGCCGCCCTGTCGGCCGACGACGGGCAGCCCGACGCGCTCGGCCTGACCGCGGCCGCCCGGACCGCCCTCGACGGCGTCCGCGAGCACGACGCGGAGGCCGCCGGCCTGGCCGACCGGGTGGCCGAGGTCAGCTACCTGCTCTCCGACCTGGCGGCCGACGTCGCGTCCTACGCGTCGGGCATCGAGACCGATCCCGCCCGGCTGGCGGCCGTCTCCGAGCGGCGCGCGGCGCTCACCGCCCTGACGCGGAAGTACGGCGACACGGTCGACGACGTGCTGGCCTGGCGCGACCGGGCGGCCGAGCGGCTCACCGAGCTCGACGGCACCGACGGGCGGATCGGCGAGCTCCGCGAGCTGACCGGCCGGCTGCAGGGTGGCCTGGCGTCGATCGCCGCCGAGCTCACGGCGGCCCGGCGGGACGCTGCGTCACGACTGGCGGCCGCGGTCACCGACGAGCTGGCCGCGCTCGCCATGCCGCACGCCAGGCTGGAGGTGACCGTGACGGAGCGGGACGACTTCGGCGCCAGCGGCCGCGACCGGGTCGAGCTGCTGCTCGCGGCCAACGTCGGCGCCGAGCCGCGCCCGCTCGGCAAGGGAGCCTCGGGCGGTGAGCTGAGCCGGGTCATGCTGGCGCTGGAGGTCAGCCTGGCGGGCACCGGCACCGTGCCGACGTACGTCTTCGACGAGGTCGACGCCGGCGTCGGTGGTGCCGCGGCGGTGGAGGTCGGCCGCCGGCTCGCGCGCCTGGCCCGGACCGCCCAGGTGCTGGTGGTGACCCACCTGCCGCAGGTCGCCGCCTTCGCCGACCGCCACGTCGTGGTCGCGAAGGCCGACGACGGCTCGGTGACGAGCTCCGGGTTGACCGTCCTGGACGACGAGGGGCGCGAGCGCGAGCTGTCGCGGATGATGGCAGGCCAGAGCGACTCAGACAACGCGCTCGCCCATGCTCGGGAGCTCCTCGAGGCGGCCCTGCCGGCCCGTGCGGAGGGCTGACGCGCCGAGTCCCGCGGGATGCCACGGAGGGCGCCGAGCGGCTGACAGCATGGGTCGGTGCCAGTCCGAAACAAGTCCGCCCTCGACCTGCCGGGCCTGATCGCACCCGCGCGGGTCGAACGTCGTTCCAAGGTGCTGCTGCCGCGGCTCAAGCCGGGTGACGTGGCCGTCCTCGACCACCTCGACCTCGACCGGGCGACCGCACAGGCGCTCGTCGAGAGCGGGGTCGCCGCCGTCCTCAACGCCTCGCCGTTCCTCTCCGGCCGCTATCCCGCCCTGGGTCCGGTGCTGCTCGCCGACGCCGGGGTCCTGATGCTCGACCGGGTCGAGGGTGTCGAGCACATCCCCGACGGCGCCCGGGTCCGGGTCCACGACGAGGTCGTGTACGTCGACGGCGCGGCCGTCGCGCTCGGACGCGCCGTCGACGCGGGCGTGCTGGCGTCGGAGATGGACCAGGCGCGCGCCGGTCTCGGCACCCAGCTCGACACCTTCACGCACAACAGCGCTGCGTTCCTGCGGCGTGAGGAGGGCCTGCTGCTCCACGGCGAGGGTCTCCCGACGCTCGCGACCAGGATCGCCGGGCGACCCGTCATCGTGGTCGTCGACGGCGCCGGGCTGACCGCCCAGCTGCGGGCGGTGCGGGCGTTCGTCGCGGAGCGGCGGCCGGTGCTGATCGGGGTCGACCGCGGCGCCGAGGCGCTGCGCGCGGCAGGGTGCACGCCCGAGGTGGTCGTCCTCACGACCGGGCCGGACGCACCCGAGCTGCCGTCGAAGGCTACGCTCCGCGCTGCCCGGGACGTGGTGGTGCGGGTCGAGCGCGGCGACCGGCGGCCGGTCGACCAGCTCGAGCGGATCGGGGTGCGGGCCGCGCGCGTGGAGACGGCGGCCACGACCGAGGACGTCGCGCTGCTGCTGGCCTTCGCCTCAGAGGCGCAGGTGATCGTCGGGGTCGGCACCCACGCCACGCTCGACGAGTTCCTCGATCGGCAGCGGTCCGGCCTCGCGAGCACCTACCTCACCCGGCTCCGGGTCGGCCAGCGGTTGGTCGACGCGTCCGCCGTCCCCCTGCTCTACTCCGGGAGGCTGCGACCGCGCCACCTGTTCCTGGCGATCCTGGTCGGCCTGCTCGCGCTCGCCGTCGCCGTCGCGACCACCCCGGTCGGGCAGGAATGGCTGGCGGACCTCGAGACCTGGGTCCGCCAGGCCTGGTCCGACCTGGGGTGGTTCGCGTGACGCTCGTGCGCCGGCACCTCGTGGGTGCTCTCGTGGTGGTGCTGGCCCTCGCCGCCGGGATCGCGCTCGGTGCCGGCCCTCTCCAGCGCGACGAGGTCCGGCCCGCGGGCGCCGCCACGGTGCCCGCTGCGGACGAGGCCGCCGGCCCGTCCGCCGATGACGTCGCCACCGCGGCCGCCGCGACCCTCAACGGCGCGCGGCTCGAGGGCCGCAGCGTCGCCGTCCTCACGACGCCCGGCGTACCGGACGAGACGGTGGCCGCCCTCACCGCCGGGATCGAGTCGGCCGAGGGGTCCGTCAGCGGCACCTGGCGGCTCACCGACAACCTCACGAACGCGAGCGAGAAGGCCCTGGTCGAGACCATGGGCGACCAGCTGGTCGAGCAGCTGGCCGACAGCGCGGCGAACGCCGACGCGCCCGGCTACGAGCGGATCGGGCAGCTGATCGGCTCCGCCCTCGCCACCCGCCGTACGTCGGCGGTCGCACCCGGCGACGACGCTCTCACGATCCGCCAGAGCCTGGCCGCAGCCGGGCTGGTGCGGGGCGACGGCGACGCCCGGCAGGCACCGCTGGTGCTCCTCGCGCTCGGCGACGACCTCGACGACTTCGTGGTCGGCGGCATCGTCGACGGGCTCGCGGCGCGCGCCTCGGGCGTGGTCGTGGCGGCCCCGGGTCGCGACGGTGACCTGGCCGTGCTCGACGAGCTGGGGTCGGTCTCGACCGCCGACGGGCTCGACGGCGAGCTGGGCCGACTGGCGGCGGTGCTGGCTCTCACCACGGTCGAAGAAGCTCCCGGCGGCTCGTTCGGTGCGTCGGGCGCGGACGGCCTGCTCCCGCTCCGGTAGGATGAAACCCCGTGAAGCATGCGACGCCGGTCAAGCACGTGTTCGTCACCGGAGGCGTCGCCTCCTCGCTCGGTAAGGGCCTCACCGCCTCGAGCCTCGGTAGCCTCCTGAAGGCGCGGGGGCTGCGGGTCACGATGCAGAAGCTCGACCCCTACCTCAACGTCGATCCCGGGACGATGAACCCGTTCCAGCACGGCGAGGTGTTCGTCACCAACGACGGCGCCGAGACCGACCTGGACATCGGCCACTACGAGCGGTTCCTCGACACCGACCTCGGCCAGATCGCCAACGTGACGACCGGGCAGGTCTACTCCACCGTGATCGCCAAGGAGCGTCGCGGCGACTACCTCGGCGACACCGTGCAGGTGATCCCGCACATCACGAACGAGATCAAGGACCGGATCATCGCCATGGGCACCGGTGAGCAGCCCGTGGACGTGGTCATCACCGAGATCGGCGGCACCGTCGGCGACATCGAGTCGCTGCCGTTCCTCGAGGCCGCCCGGCAGACGCGGCACGAGATCGGGCGCGACAACTGCTTCTTCATCCACGTCTCGCTCGTGCCGTACATCGGCCCGTCGGGCGAGCTGAAGACCAAGCCGACCCAGCACTCCGTCGCCGCTCTCCGCTCCATCGGCATCCAGCCCGACGCGGTGGTCTGCCGTGCCGACCGCGAGCTGCCGGAGGGCATCAAGCGCAAGATCTCGCTGATGTGCGACGTCGACGAGGAGGCGGTCGTCACGGCCGCGGACGCCCCGTCGATCTACGACATCCCCAAGGTGCTGCACCGTGAGGGGCTCGACGCCTACCTCGTCCGCAGGCTCGACCTCCCCTTCCGCGACGTCGACTGGACGTTGTGGGACGACCTGCTGCGCCGGGTGCACCACCCCACGGAGGAGGTCACGGTCGGCCTGGTCGGCAAGTACATCGACCTCCCCGACGCCTACCTCTCGGTCGCCGAGGCGCTGCGCGCCGGCGGCTTCGCCCACGAGGCCAGGGTCCACCTGCGCTGGGTCGCGTCCGACACGTGCGAGACGTCGTCCGGGGCCGCCAAGCAGCTCAGCGACGTCGACGCGATCTGCGTCCCCGGCGGGTTCGGGGTGCGCGGCATCGAGGGCAAGCTCGGAGCGCTCACCTACGCCCGCACCCACGGCATCCCCACCCTCGGGCTCTGCCTCGGCCTGCAGTGCATGGTCATCGAGTTCGCGCGCAACGTGGCCGGCCTGGAGAAGGCGGGCTCCACGGAGTTCGACCCCGACAGCCCCGAGCCCGTGATCGCGACGATGGAGGAGCAGAAGTCGTACGTCGAGGGGGCCGGCGACCTCGGCGGCACCATGCGGCTCGGGCTCTACCCCGCGTCCCTTGCCGACGGCTCGGTCGTCCGCGAGGCCTACGGCGAGCCGACCGTGCACGAGCGCCACCGTCACCGCTACGAGGTCAACAACGTCTACCGCGACCAGCTGGGCGAGGCCGGCCTGGTGTTCTCGGGGACCAACCCCGACCTCGGGCTGGTGGAGTTCGTCGAGCTGCCGCGCGACGTGCACCCCTACTACGTGGCGACACAGGCCCACCCGGAGCTGCGCTCGCGGCCGACCCGGCCCCACCCGCTGTTCCGGGGGCTGATCGGCGCCGCGATCGAGCGGCAGAAGGCCGAGCGCTTCCCGATCGACGAGACCGGCCTGCGCCGACCGCTGGCGGACGGCGAGGACTGAGGGTCCAGCCCCTCAGGCCGAGCGGGCCCTCAGCATCCGGCTGAGCGTGTCGGCGCCGGCGAGCAGCGCGCCCCGGACGGTCGGGTCGGCGCCCGGGGCCTGCGCGACCTCGATCGACCGCGCCACGAACTCCTCGGTGCCGACGACCGGGTACATCGAGCGGACCATCGACAGGACGGCCAGCAGCCCGCCGGACAGGGTCGTCATCTCCTCGAGGTAGCGATCGGCCCAGGGGAGGAGCAGGTCCCGCTGCGGCCGGGCGCCAGAACGCCTTCGCCACGTGGAACGTGGGGTAGCCGGCCGGCACGGTGTGCTTCTCGAACAGCTCGCGCCAGACCTCGGCCTTCGCCGCCTCGTCGGGACGGGCGGCCGTCACGGCCACCGCCCGGGCCGGGGCGTCCGGGTCGGGGTCACGGGCGAGCAGGTCGGCCACGGTGGCCTCGTCGTACAACCCCCGCTCGGCCCGGCGGATGGCGACCCGCCAGGCGAGGTCGACGTCGTCGGCCGCAGCCTCGTCGAGCGCCTCGTCGTGCGCCGGCGACGACGCGCACGAGGCGAGCACGTTGAGAGCCGGTCGGCGCTGCTCCTGGTCGCGGCTGAGCGCCAGCGCCTGGTCGGCGACCCGGGCGAGGGCCGCCTCCACCTGCTCGGGCGGGCACCAGAGCTCGGCGAGGTCCCGCGCGATCACGAGGAACGGCTCCAGGAGTGCCGGGCTCTTCTCGGAGTCCAACGCCCCGAGCACGCCGTCGAGCACCTCGGCGCCGGTGAGCTCACCCTTGCGGAGCAGGTCGAGTCCTGACGCCACGAGCAGCGCCCGCGCCGTCGGGTCCGGCAGCGAGCCGGTCATGGCCAGGAGCCGTCGCAGGGAGTCGTCCTCGCTGCGGACCGCGGCGAACGTGAGGTCGGTGTCGTTGAGCAGGTGCAGCCCGTCCGGCAGGTTCGGCAAGGCGGTGTGGGGGCCTGACGTCTCGACGGGGGTGCGCTCCAGCAGGCCGCCTGCAGCGGCGTAGGTGCCGATGTCGATCCGGTGGGGCCGGGGCGGCCCGCCGTCGGGGGCGGTCACCTCGACGGCGTCTGCGGTGAGGGTCAGCGTGTCGGTCCCGGCTCGGTCGAGCCAGTCGCTGGTCCAGTGCTGCAGGTCGCGGCCCGAGGCGCGCTCGACCGCCGCGATCAGGTCGGCGAGCCGGGTGTTGCCCCAGGCGTGCCGCGAGAAGTAGTCCTGCAGGGCGCGGGTGAACGCCTCCTCGCCGACGTAGGCCATCAGCTGGTGCAGGACCGACTGCCCCTTGGCGTAGGTGATCGAGTCGAAGTTGGCGAGCGCTGTCGCGACGTCGTGCACCTCGTTGCGGATGGCGTGGGTGGCCGGCCCCATGTCGACCCGGTACGCGTCGAGCTTGCGGCCGACCAGGAAGGCGGCCCAGGAGTCGCCGTACTCGGTGGCCTCGGCGGCGGCCCAGGTCGACGCCCAGGACGCGAACGCCTCGTTGAGCCATAGGTCGTCCCACCAGCGCATCGTGACGAGGTCGCCGAACCACATGTGCGCCATCTCGTGGAGCAGCGTGACGGCCACCATGGAGCGCTGGGCGTGGGTGGGCGTGCCGCGGTGGAGGTAGCCGTCGCCCCACGTCACGCAGGCCCAGTTCTCCATGGCGCCGCCCATGTTGGGCACGAAGACCTGGTCGTAGTGCGACTCGGGGAACGGCTGCCCGAACTTGTCACCGAAGAACGCGAGCCCGGCCTCGGTCAGGTCGAACAGCGCGGGCGCGTCCCGCTCGAGGTTGCGGACGAGGGACTGGCGGCAGTAGAGCCCGAGGCTGTGGTCGCCGCGCTGCTCACGGACCTCGTGGAACGGTCCGGCGTTGACCACCGTGACGTACGGCGAGAGGCGCGGCGTGTCCGGGAAGGACCAGGTGCGGGCGCCGGCGTCGGGCTCGGTCACCGACGCCGGCCGCATGTTGCTCGTCACGGTCCACTCCGCCGGTGCGGTGACGGTGAACCGGTGGCGCGCCTTGAGGTCCGGCTGGTCGAAGCAGCCCCAGAGCCGCCGGGCGTCGTCGCACTCGAGCGAGGTCCACAGGTAGACGAGGCCGTCGGTGGGGTCGACGGTCCGGAGGATCCCCGCGGAGCCGGCGGTCTCGCGCTGGGCCAGGGCGATGACCAGCACGTTCTCGGCCGCGAGGTGCGGCAGCGGGAGGCGTCCGTCCGCCACGGTCGCGAGGTCGAGCTCGACCCCGTTGAGGCTGGCCGCGCCCACCTCGCCGACGGCGTCGAGGAACGTGGCCGCGCCGGGCTCGGAGCAGCTGAACGTCACGGTCGACGTGGACGACCAGACCTCGCCCTCGAGCAACCCGGTGAGGTCGACCTCGACGTCGTAGCGGGAGACGGTCAGCAGCCGGGCGCGTGCCTCGGCCTCGGCGCGAGTCAGACTCAGGACGGTCATGAGGGTCACGGTAGCGTCCGGCCATGGACCAGCCGCCGCTCGAGGACACCCCGGGCACCTGGCCCGTGCTGGACACCGAGGACCTGTTCCGAGACGACTGGGTGCTGGCGCTGCGGCGCGACGTGGTGCACGTGCCCGGACGGCCCGAGGAGCCGTTCCGACGGCTGGTGCTCGAGCACCCGGGCGCTGCCGTCGTGCTCGCGGCCGACGCCAGCGGCCGGGTGTGCCTGCTGCGGCAGTACCGCCACGCCGCCGGCGGTTGGTTCATCGAGCTGCCGGCCGGGCTGTGCGACGTCGAGGGGGAGGACCCGCTGGTCGTCGCCCAGCGGGAGCTGCGCGAGGAGGCGGGGCTGGCCGCCCGCGAGTGGACGCTGCTCGGCTCGACGTACTCCTCGCCCGGCATCAGCACCGAGCGGGTCCACCTCTACCTCGCGCAGGGCCTCACGGACGTCGGCCGCGGCGAGTTCGAGCCGGTCCACGAGGAGGCCGAGATGCAGGTCCTCTGGGAGCCGCTCGAGGAGGTCGTCGAGGCGATCCTCGAGGGCCGGGTCAGCGACGGCCCGACGGTCCTCGCGGTGCTCCTGACGGTGACCCGGACCCTCAGCAGTCGCGGGGTGCCGCGGGAGTAGTGTCAGCAGCCGTCGCCACGTTCGTGGCGGCGATCTCGTCGCACGTGAGGGAGAACAGGGTGAAGATCGGCGTTCCCAAGGAAGTGAAGAACCACGAGTACCGCGTCGCGCTCACCCCGGTCGGTGCGCACGAGCTGACGCAGCACGGTCACGACGTGGTGGTGCAGCGCGGGGCGGGGGTGGGCTCGCAGATCCCCGACGAGGAGTACGTCGCCGCCGGCGCGAAGATCCTGGACGACGCCGACGACGTGTGGGGCGGCGTCGACCTGGTGCTGAAGGTCAAGGAGCCGATCGCCGAGGAGTACCACCGGCTGCGCGAGGGCCTGACCCTCTTCACCTACCTGCACCTGGCCGCCGACCAGCCCCTGACCCAGGAGCTGGTCGACCGCAAGACCACCGCGATCGCCTACGAGACGGTGCAGCTGCCCTCGGGCGGGCTGCCGCTGCTCTACCCGATGTCGGAGGTCGCGGGCTGCCTGGCGCCGCAGGTCGGCGCCCACTCGCTGATGAAGGCCCAGGGCGGCCGCGGCGTGCTGATGGGCGGCGTGGGCGGGGTCGCCAACGCGAAGGTCGTCATCATCGGGGCCGGGGTGTCCGGGCAGAACGCCGCGAACATCGCGCTGGGGATGGGAGCCGACGTGACGCTGCTCGACACCGACCTCGACAAGCTGCGGATGTCGTTCTGGCGCTACAACAACCGGGTGCACGGGCTGGCGTCGTCGAAGCTGGCCATCGAGCAGCAGGTGATGGAGGCCGACATGGTGATCGGCGCAGTGCTGATCCCGGGTGCGGCCGCCCCGAAGCTGGTCTCCAACGAGCTGGTGTCGCGGATGAAGCCCGGCTCGGTGCTCGTCGACATCGCGGTCGACCAGGGCGGCTGCTTCGAGGACACCCACGCCACCACGCACGCCGACCCGACCTACGAGGTCCACAACTCGGTGTTCTACTGCGTGGCCAACATGCCGGGCGCGGTGCCCAACACCTCGACGTACGCGTTGACCAACGCGACCCTGCCCTACACCGTCGCGCTGGCCGACAAGGGCTGGGCGCAGGCGTGCCGCGACGACCACAGTCTCGCGCTCGGCCTCAACACCCACGCCGGCCACCTGACCAACGCACCGGTCGGCGAAGCCGTGGGCATGACGGCCCGGAGCGTCGAGGAGGCGCTGGACGGCGCCCTTGCCTGAGCTCGCGCCCGACCCGTCGCTGGTGCGCGCGCTGCGCACCTACCTCGACCACCTCACGGTCGAGCGCGGGCTGGCAGCGAACACCCTCACGTCGTACCGCCGCGACCTGCGGCGCTACCTCGACCACCTGGCGGGGGTGGGTGTCGTCTCCCTCGACGGGGTGACCGAGGCGACGGTGACCGGGTTCCTCACCGGCTTGCGCGAGGGGAGCGCCGACCACCCCGCGCTCTCCGCGACGTCGGCGGCCCGCACCCTGGTGGCCGTCCGCGGCTTCCACAAGTTCTGCCTCAGCGACGGGCTCGCGGCTGCCGATCCGGCGACCGGCGTCAAGCCCCCGACCCCCGCCAAGCGTCTCCCCAAGGCGCTCCCGCTGGCCGACGTCGAGGCGATCCTCGAGGCCGCCGGCGCCGACGAGACGGTGCTGGCGATGCGCGACCGGGCGCTGCTGGAGGTCCTCTACGGCACCGGGGCGCGGATCTCCGAGGCGGTCGGGCTGGACGTCGACGACGTGGACCTGACCGACAGCACGGTGCTGCTGCGAGGCAAGGGCTCCAAGGAGCGGCTGGTGCCGTTCGGCTCGTACGCCGCGCAGGCGGTCGAGGCCTACCTGGTGCGGGCCCGCCCGGAGCTGGTGTCGGCCACCACCCCGGGTGGCGCGCTGTTCCTCAACTCGCGCGGTGGGCGGCTGTCGCGGCAGAGCGCCTGGGCCGTGCTCACGCGGGCCGCGGAGCGAGCCGGGGTCACCCGCGACGTCTCCCCGCACACGCTGCGCCACTCGTTCGCCACCCACCTGCTCGACGGGGGAGCCGACGTCCGGGTCGTCCAGGAGCTGCTCGGGCACGCGTCGGTGACGACGACCCAGATCTACACCCTGGTGACCGTCGACAACCTGCGCGAGGTCTTCGCGACCGCGCATCCGCGGGCTCGCGGATGACGCCGGACGAGGTCTACGCCGAGGTCGTCGAGCACGCCTCCCGCGCGGGCCTCGAGCTGTACCCGCACCAGGACGAGGCGATCATCGAGCTGCTGGCGGGGAGCAACGTCGTGCTGGCCACCCCGACCGGGTCCGGCAAGTCGCTGGTGGCCGAGGCCGCCCACCGCGCCGCGCTGGCCGACGACCGGGTGAGCTTCTACACGGCGCCCATCAAGGCGCTCGTGAGCGAGAAGTTCTTCGCGCTCTGCCAGGTCTTCGGCGCCGAGAACGTCGGGCTGCTCACCGGCGACGCCGCCGTCAACGTCGACGCCCCGATCATCTGCTGCACGGCCGAGGTGCTCGCCAACATCGCGCTCCGCGAGGGGACCCGGGCGGACGTCGGCCTGGTCGTCATGGACGAGTTCCACTTCTACGCCGAGCCCGACCGCGGCTGGGCCTGGCAGGTGCCGCTCCTGGAGCTGCCGCAGGCGCAGTTCGTACTCATGTCCGCGACCCTCGGGGACGTCACCGCGATCGCCCAGGACCTGACCCGTCGCAACGGCCGCGAGACCGCGATCGTCGACGAGGCCGAGCGGCCGGTCCCCCTGTCCTACACCTGGTCGCTCGACCCCCTCGACGAGACGCTCGAGGAGCTCGTGACCACCGGCCAGGCACCGGTCTACGTCGTCCACTTCACGCAGGCAGCCGCGGTGGAGCACGCGACGGCGCTGCTCCGCGCGAAGGGCGACTTCCGGGTCGACAAGGAGTCGGTCGCGGCCCGGATGGCGGCGGTCCGGTTCGGTGCCGGCTTCGGCACGACGCTGTCGCGACTGCTGCGCTCCGGGGTCGGGGTGCACCACGCGGGGATGCTGCCGAAGTACCGGCGGCTGGTCGAGAACCTCGCCCAGGCCGGGCTGCTGACGGTCATCTGCGGCACCGACACCCTCGGGGTCGGCATCAACGTGCCGATCCGGACCGTGCTCTTCACCGGCCTCGCCAAGTTCGACGGCAACCGGCAGCGGGTGCTCAAGGTGCGCGAGTTCCGGCAGATCGCCGGGCGGGCGGGGCGGGCCGGCTTCGACACCCTGGGATACGTCGTCGTGCAGGCGCCCGAGCACGTGATCGAGAACGAGAAGGCCAAGGCCCGCTCCGAGGCGCGCAACGCCGCGAACGCGAAGAAGAAGTCGAAGCCGCAGCTGAAGAAGCCGCCGGCGGGGACCGTCGTGTGGACCGAGCAGACCTTCGACAAGCTCGTCTCGGGCGACCCCGAGCCGCTGGGCTCCCGGATGAAGGTCGACAACGCGATGCTGGTCAACGTCGTCACCCGGCGAGGAGGACGCGTTCCCGGTGATGCGGCGGCTGCTGACCGACAACCACGAGGAGCCGAAGCAGCAGCGGCGGCTCTCGCGACGGGCGCTGCGACTGGCGCGCTCACTGCTCCGATCCGGCACCCTCACCCGGCTGGAGGTTCCGGACGAGCACGGGCGTCGCTACGTGCTCACCGTCGACCTGCCGCCCGACTTCGCACTCAACCAGCCGCTCGCCCACTTCGCCCTGGCCGCGTTCGACGTGCTGGACCCGGAGGAGCCGACGTACTCCCTGGACGTCGTGTCGGTGGTCGAGGCGGTGCTCGAGGGCCCGCGCCAGATCCTGTTCGCGCAGCAGCACGCGGCGCGGGGCGAGGCGATCGGCGAGCTGAAGGCCGACGGCGTCGAGTACGACGAGCGGATGCGGATCATCGACGAGATCACCTGGCCGCAACCGCTGGGTGACTGGCTCGAGCCGCTGTTCGAGACCTACCGCGAGACGCACGGGTGGCTCTCGCCCGACGCCCTGCAGGCGAAGTCGATCCTGCGGGAGATGTGGGAGCAGGGCATGGGCTTCTCCGACTTCGTCTCCCGCTACCAGCTGGCCCGGTCCGAGGGCCTGGTGCTCCGGTACCTCACCGACGCCTACCGCACGCTGCGCCAGACGCTGCCCGAGCGGCACCGGACGCCCGAGGTGGAGCGACCTGGTCGACTGGCTGGCGGAGACGATCCGGCAGACCGACTCGTCCCTGCTCGACGAGTGGGAGTCGCTCTCCGACCCCGAGCACGCCCCGGCGGACGTGCTCCAGCACGACGCGCCGCCTCCGCCGCGGCCGCTGTCCCGCCAGGAGCGGACGTTCGCGGTGATGATCCGCAACGCCATGTTCGCCCGAGTCCAGCTGTGTGCGCGCGACGACCTCGACGGGCTGGTCCGGATCGAGCGTGAGGCCGCCGACCGGGTCGAGCCGCCCCGGGCGGTCGTGATGGGCCGCTCGGCCTGGGACGCGGCGCTCGAGGAGTACTACGCCGAGCACGACGGCCTCGGCACGGACGCCGACGCGCGGGGACCGTCGCTACCTCACGCTCGGTCCGGAGGAAGTGGGGGAGCCAGCCGGCGCCGAGGAGGGGACGACCGCGCGGGTACGCCGCGTGGTGCAGACGCTCGCCGACCCGGCCGGGCCACCACGACTGGGTGATCGAGGGCCTGGTCGACTGCGACGCCTCCGACGCGGCGGGCGAGCTGGTGCTCGCCGCGACGTCGCTGCGCGCCCTCGGGGACGCCTAGCCCCTCCACACCTTCGTGCACAGGCGACCCGTCAGCTGTGCACCTGCTCCCGGCGTCCTCAACAGATTCCAGATTGTTCCTGGGGGTATCGGTGAGTCGGTTGAGTCCCGGCTCCGGCGCGGTCTAGCGTCACGAACAACTCGGCCAGATGTCGCCGAGTCGACAATTGCCCAACCAGTGGCAGGAGAGTCAGATGAGTGGTGGCGGGTCCTTCTCGGGACTATTTCACAAGAAGGGGGCCGCGGCCCCCGAGATGCCGCCGCTGGTCCGACCGCAGCCCGGTCCGGCGAACGCCCCGACCGACACGACCCCGGAAGTCGACGACCACGTGGCTGAACCCCCCTCCCCTTCGAGCGCAGCCCGATCGAGCCAGCCGTCCGCCGCGGAGCCGGCGGCTGTCACCGAGCCCGCGCCGGTGGCGGTCCAGGTGGAGGAGCCGGCCCCGGCCGAGCAGGTCCTCGGGCCGACCGGCCGCCCGCTGCCGTCGTTCCCCGACCCGCGTCCCGTCACGACGCACGGGAACGCCCGGGTGATCTCGATGTGCAACCAGAAGGGCGGGGTGGGCAAGACGACGACCACCATCAACCTCGGGGCGTCGCTGGCTGAGTTCGGCCGCAAGGTGCTGCTGGTCGACTTCGACCCGCAGGGCTCGCTCTCGGTCGGCCTGGGCCTCAACCCGCACGAGATGGAGTTCACCGTCTACAACCTGTTGATGCAGCGCGACGTCACGCTCGACGAGGTCGTCGTCCCGACCGGGGTGCCCGGCATGGACCTGCTGCCCTCCAACATCGACCTCTCGGCCGCGGAGGTCCAGCTGGTCCACGAGGTCGCCCGGGAGCAGACGCTCGCCCGGCTGCTCGCGCCGGCGCTCGCGTCGTACGACGTCATCCTGATCGACTGCCAGCCGTCCCTCGGTCTGCTCACCGTCAACGCGCTGACGGCGTCCGACGGCGTGATCGTGCCGCTGGAGTGCGAGTACTTCGCGCTGCGCGGCGTGGCGCTGCTCAAGACCACGATCGACAAGGTCCGCGAGCGGCTGAACCCCAAGCTCGAGATCGACGGCGTCCTCGGCACGATGTACGACAGCCGGACCCTCCACGGCCGCGAGGTGATGGAGCGGCTGGTCCAGGCGTGGGGCGACCTCGTCTTCCACACCGTGATCCGTCGCACCGTGAAGTTCTCCGACTCGACCGTCGCCGGCGAGCCGATCACGTCCTACGCCACCACCTCACCCGGGGCGGACGCCTACCGACAGCTGGCCAAGGAGGTGGCGCTGCGGTGCCTCGACGGGTGAGCCTCCCCACCGCCGACGACCTGTTCCGCCCCACCGACGAGCAGGCGCGCGTCCGCGCGGTCCCCGACGCACCGGAGCAGTCCGAGCCGGAGGGGGCCGGCGAGCAGCCGGCCGCGCCGCACCAGCCCAGTGGCCGGGTGCGGCACGACGAGAAGATGACGGTCTACGTCACCTCCGGTGAGCTGCTCGACCTCGAGCACGCCCGGCTGGCGCTGCGCCGCGACCACGGGCTGGCGCTCGACCGCGGCCGGCTGGTGCGCGAGGCGCTCGCCCTGGTGCTGCGCGACTTCGACGAGAAGGGCCACGACAGCGTCCTGGTGCGACGGCTGATCGAGGAATGACCGACCTGATGGACTCCCCGGCCGGGCTCGACGAGGCCACGGCCGGCGACCAGGTGCAGCCCGCGTTCGCTGTCCGCCTCGACAACTTCGAGGGGCCGTTCGACCTGCTGCTGAACCTGATCGCCAAGCACAAGCTCGACATCACCGAGGTCGCGCTCTCGCGGGTCACCGACGAGTTCATCGGGCACGTGAAGGTGATGGGCAAGGCGTGGGACCTCGACCAGACCACGTCGTTCCTCGTGGTGGCCTCCACGCTGCTCGACCTCAAGGCCGCCCGGCTGCTGCCGCAGGGTGACGTCGAGGACGAGGAGGACCTCGCGCTGCTCGAGGCGCGCGACCTGCTGTTCGCACGACTGCTCCAGTACAAGGCGTTCAAGCAGGTGGCCGGCGTCCTGGAGCGACGGCTCGCCGCGGAGTCGCAGCGCCACCCGCGGGCGGTCGGGCTGGAGGACCGGTTCGCCGGGCTGCTGCCCGAGGTGCTGATCGGGATCGGGCTCGACCAGTTCGCCGCGATCGCAGCCAAGGCGCTGGAGCCGAAGCCCGAGCAGGAGCTGTCGCTCCAGCACATCCACGCCCCGACCGTCTCCGTGCGCGAGCAGGCGGAGCTGGTCGCCGACCGGCTTCGCCGGACCGGCACGATGACGTTCCGGGCGCTGATCGGCGACTCCCCGGACATGCCCACCACCGTCGCGCGCTTCCTGTCCCTGCTCGAGCTCTTCCGAGAGGGCGCGGTCGCGTTCGACCAGGTCACGCCGCTCGGCGAGCTCACGGTGCGCTGGACCGGCGGCGAGCTCGAGGAGTTCGAGATCGACGAGTTCGACGGTGCCCCGCCCGAGCCCGGCGACGAGGCCGCCGACGACCAGCCAGCACCCGAGCAGGAGAACGACGATGACTGAGACCGAGACCCTCGACGTGGCGGTCGCCGAGCTGCGCCCGGCGCTGGAGGCGCTGCTGATGGTGGCCGACCAGCCCCTCGACGTCGCGACCCTGGCGTCGGCCGCCGGCCACCCGGTGGCCGCGGTCGAAGAGGCGCTCGGCGACCTGGCCCACGAGTACGACGAGCAGGGCCGCGGCTTCGAGCTGCGCAACGTCGCCGGGGGCTGGCGCTACTACACGCGGGAGGAGTTCGCCGCCGTCGTGGAGGGCTTCGTGCTGGACGGGCAGCAGGCCCGGCTCACCCAGGCCGCGCTCGAGACCCTCGCGGTGGTCGCCTACAAGCAGCCGGTCTCACGCGCGCGGGTCTCCGCGATCCGTGGCGTCAACGTCGACGGCGTGATGCGCACCCTGCTCACCCGCGGTCTCGTCGAGGAGGCCGGCCACGACGGGGAGCACGGCGCGACGCTCTACCGCACCAGCAGCTACTTCCTGGAGCGGATCGGCGTGACCAGCCTCGACGACCTGCCCGAGCTGGCGCCGTACCTGCCCGACATGGACGACTTCGAGGACGACCTGGCCGAGGCGGTCGCCCGCGACTCGCGGCGGAACGAACCCGACGAGCCGAACGAGCCCGCCGAGCCGGTCGCCGACAGCGCGTGAGCGAGCCCGACGCCGAGGGACTGGTCCGCCTGCAGAAGCTGCTGGCCCAGTCGGGCGTCGCCTCGCGCCGCAAGTGCGAGGAGCTGATGCTGGCCGGCGAGGTGGAGGTCGACGGCGAGGTCGTCACCCGGCTCGGCACCAAGGTCGACCCGCGCACCGCCGTGATCCGGGTGTCGGGTCGGCGCCTACCGCCGGTCTCGCCCCACGCCTACCTCGTGCTCAACAAGCCGCGCGGCGTGGTCTCGACGATGTCCGACCCGGAGGGCCGCCGGAGCCTGACCGACGTGCTCGAGGAGCGGGCGCCGGAGTACGGCCGGCTGTTCCACGTGGGCCGGCTCGACACGGACACGTCCGGGTTGCTGCTGCTGACGAACGACGGCGACTTCGCGCACCGGATGGCCCATCCCTCCTACGAGGTCGACAAGACGTACGTCGCGGAGGTGGACGGCGACCTGCGGAAGGCGGTCGTCCAGCGGCTGCTCGACGGCGTGACCCTCGACGACGGGCCGGTCAGCGTGTCGGCGGCCCGGATCGTCACCCGAGGGCCGGGCGGACGCGGGACGATCGTCGAGCTGGTCGTCCACGAAGGCCGCAACCGGATCGTGCGACGGCTGCTGGAGCACGTGGGTCACCCGGTGCGGCGGCTCACCAGGACCAGGTTCGGGCCGGTGAGCCTCGGGCAGCTCACGGTCGGCGACGTCCGCGAGCTGACCAACGACGAGCTCGGCGAGCTGCTGGACAGCGTGCGCCTGTGAGGCGGGGCGGGCACTAGGCTTCCCGGGTCCGACGGGAGGAGGAGACCGTGGCGGTGCGGGCGGTGCGAGGCGCCACCCAGCTCGAGAGCGACGACCGCGAGCACATGCTCGACCGGGTCGCCGAGATGGTGCTGGACGTGATGGCGTCCAACGGGCTCACGGTCGACGACTTCATCTCGGTCATCTTCACCGCGACCTCCGACCTGGTGTCGGAGTTCCCGGCGTACGCCGCGCGCCAGCTCGGGTTCGGCGACGTGCCACTGATCTGCGCGAAGGAGCTCGAGATCGCGGGCTCGATGCCGCGGGTGGTGCGGATGCTGGCCCATGTCGAGACCGACCTGCCGCGCGCCGACGTGACCCACTGCTACCTCCACGGCGCGACCGCGCTGCGCAAGGACCTCACCCGCACCCGCGAGGTCCCCGACCATGAGTGAGCTGCTCACCGGCCCGGTCGAGATCGTCGGCACCGGTCTGCTCGGGACGTCGATCGGGCTGGCCTGCCGCCGGGCCGGGATCGAGGCGCTGCTCGGCGACACCGCGGAGGAACACCTCCGGACGGCGTCGGGCCTGGGCGCGGGCCGGCTCCGCCGCGACGGCGACCGTCCGCAGCTGGTGGTGGTCGCGGTGCCCCCGGACCACCTCGGCTCCGAGATCGTCGCCGCCCTTCGCCGTACGGACGCGGTGGTGACGGACGTGGGGAGCATCAAGTCCGTGCCCCTGCGCACCGTGGGGGAGGAGGCCCCCCGGCTGGTGGAGCGGTACGTCGGAGGCCACCCGATGGCCGGCAGCGAGCGGTCGGGGCCGCTGGCGGCGAGCGCCGCGCTGTTCGACGGCCGCCCGTGGGCCGTCACGCCGCACGACGAGTCCGCACCCGGCGCGGTGGCGCTGGTCGAGGAGCTCGCGCGCGTCTGCGGCGCGATCCCGGTGCGCTCGACCCCGGGGAGCACGACCGGGCGGTCGCCCGGATCTCCCACCTGCCGCACCTGCTGGCGGTGCTGGTCGCGGGCCGGCTCGCCGGCGCCCCCAAGGCCCACCTGGCCCTGTCCGGTCAGGGCGTCCGCGACGTCACCCGTGTGGCGGGAGGCGACCCGGCGCTGTGGCAGCAGATCGTCACCCTCAACGCCGAGGCACTCCGAGGGCTGCTCGGTGAGGTCCGCGAGGAGCTCGACACCCTCCAGAACGCGCTGAGCGACGGCGACCGGGAGGTCCTCGGCGCGCTGCTCGCGCGCGGGGTCGCCGGCACGGAGGCGATCCCGGGCAAGCACGGCGGCCCGGCGCGCGCGACCCGGTCGGTGTTCGTCTCGGTGCCCGACCACCCCGGCGAGCTGGCGCGGCTGTTCGCCGACGCCGGCGAGGCCGGCGTCAACATCGAGGACGTCCACATCGACCACGACCCGGGCCGGCCGGTCGGCCTGGTCGAGCTGCTGGTCGAGGAGGTGCGCGCCGAGCACCTGCTGGCGTCGCTCGAATCACGTGACTGGGTGACTCACCGGTAGTCTTACGCCCCGTGTCCGTCAGCCCGCTCGACTCCTGTTCGACCCTGGTCGTCGCCGTCGACGGCACCTCCGGGTCCGGGAAGTCCAGCACCTCCCGCGCGGTCGCGGTCCGGCTCGGGCTGCGCTACCTCGACACCGGCGCGATGTTCCGCGCGATGACGTGGTGGCTGCTGCGCCAAGGCGTCGACGTGCACGACGCGACCGCGGTCGCCGCTCGGTGCGAGGAGCCCGAGATCCTCTCCGGCACCGACCCCGAGGGGCCCTCGATCGTGGTGGACGGCGTCGACGTGGGACCGCGATCCGCAGCGACGAGGTGAACGCCGCCGTCTCGCCCGTGAGCGCCGTCCCCGAGGTCCGCGCCCGGCTGCTGGAGCTCCAGCGGGCGGTGATCGGCGCGGGCGGGATCGTGGTCGAGGGGCGCGACATCGGGTCGGTCGTGTGGCCGGAGGCCGAGGTGAAGGTCTACCTCACCGCCGACCCGTCGGCGCGCGCCGTGAGACGGGCGGCCGAGACCGGCAGCATGGACGTCGTGGGCACCCAGGAGTCGCTGCTGGCCCGCGACCGGATCGACTCCGGCAGGGCCACCGCCCCGCTGACCATGGCCGCCGACGCGGTCCACCTCGACACCACGCCGTACACCCTCGACGAGGTCGTCGAGCAGGTCGTCGCGCTCGTCAGCGACCGGTCGGCGGAGCCCGCGTGAGCCATCACGAGCACCCGAGCAGCGCCCACGTCCCGCACCCGCCGCGATTGATGCTGACACCGGCTCCGAGTACCGTCGGCGACCTACTTCCGGCGGCGGTACGTCGTGCGGCAGCACGGTCTCGACCGGGTTCCGGTCACCGGGCCGGTGATCTTCGCGGCCAACCACACCGGCGTGCTCGACGGCCCGCTGCTCGCGATCTTCGCGCCGCGTCCGGTGCATGCCCTCACCAAGCGGGAGATGTTCGAGGGCCGCACGGGCCGGTTCCTGCGACGGTCCGGGCAGATCCCGCTCGACCGCTTCGCGACCGACCCCCGGGCCGTCCGCACCGCGCTGCGCGTGCTGCGCGACGGGGGAGTGGTCGCGTGTGTTCCCCGAGGGCACGCGCGGCGACGGCGAGCTCCACCGGTTCCACCACGGTGCGGCGTACCTCGCCCTGGTCAGCGGCGCGCCGGTCGTACCGGTGATCCTGATGGGCACCAGGGTCCCCGGCGGCGACATCGACTCGGTGCCGCCGCGCGGCAGCACGATCGACCTGGTCTTCGGTGAGCCGGTGGACGTCGACTCCCGACCGTGGCCGCGGAGGCGGGGAATGGTGCGCGCGACCTCGACGCTGTTGCGGGAGCGGATGCTGGCCACGCTGGACGAGGCGCGCGCGGCGACCGGTCGGGACCTGCCCGGCCCGCTGCCCGCCGGGCAGGGCGAGGACGACCCCGACACCGGGCTCGTCGAAGAGGGAGACAGATGAGTGACGAGCACCCCGAGGTCGACGAGAGCCTCGGGCCGGTACCGGTGCTGGCCGTCGTCGGCCGGCCCAACGTCGGGAAGTCGACGCTGGTCAACCGGATCATCGGCCGCCGCGAGGCGGTCGTGGAGGACGTCCCGGGCGTGACCCGCGACCGGATCTCCTACGACGCCAACTGGTCCGGCCGTGCCTTCACCGTCGTCGACACCGGCGGCTGGGACCCCGACGCCCGGGGACTCGCCGAGCGGATCCGTGCGCAGGCCGAGATCGCCGTCGGGCTGGCCGACGCCGTGCTCTTCGTGGTCGACGCGACCGTCGGCATCACCGACGCCGACGAGTCCGTCGTGAAGATCCTGCGCAGCTCGAAGAAGCCGGTCGTGCTGGCGGCCAACAAGGTCGACGACGCCCGCACCGAGGCCGAGGCCCACGGGCTCTGGAACCTCGGCCTGGGCGAGCCGTACGCCGTCTCCGCGCTGCACGGCCGAGGCTCGGGCGACCTGCTCGACGCCGTCCTCGCCGCACTGCCGGAGCCGCCGCCGGAACGGGAGACCGCGGTTGGCGGTCCCCGCCGGGTCGCCATCGTGGGAAAGCCCAACGTCGGCAAGTCGTCGCTCCTCAACCGGCTGGCCGGCGAGGAGCGCGCGGTCGTCGACAACGTCGCCGGCACCACCGTCGACCCGGTCGACGAGCTGGTCGAGCTGGGGGGCCGGACCTGGCGCTTCATCGACACCGCCGGTATCCGCAAGCGGGTCAAGGAGGCGTCGGGCCACGAGTACTACGCCTCGTTGCGCACGTCGACGGCCATCGACCGGGCCGAGGTCGCCGTGCTGGTGATCGACGGCGGACAGGCCATCTCCGAGCAGGACGTGCGGATCCTCCAGACCGTGCGCGAGGCCGGCCGCGCGCTGGTGATCGCGTTCAACAAGTGGGACCTGGTCGACGAGGAGCGGCGCTACTACCTCGAGCGCGAGGTCGAGCGCGACCTGGTCCAGGTCCGCTGGGCGCCCCGGATCAACGTGACCGCCCGCACCGGCTGGCACGTCGACCGCCTCGTGCCGGCGCTCGACGCGGCGCTCGACGGCTGGGAGACCCGGATCTCGACCGGGTGCGCTCAACTCCTTCCTCGGCCGACTCGTCGCGGAGCACCCGCACCCGGTCCGTGGCGGCAAGCAGCCGAAGGTGCTGTTCGCCACCCAGGCCGGCACCGCCCCGCCGATGTTCGTGCTGTTCACGAGCGGCAAGCTCGAGGCGTCGTACGAGCGCTACATCGAGCGGCGGCTGCGCGAGGAGTTCGGGTTCGTGGGCACGCCGATCGTGCTGCAGCAGCGGCCTCGGGAGAAGCGGAAGCGCTAGCGTCGGGCCATGCGCACCCTGACCGCCGGCCTGCTCGTCCTCGCGCTGGGCGGGTGCGGCGGTGCCACGGTGGTCGCCCGCGCACCCGTCGCGCCGCCGATCCAGGTGAGGGACGTCGGCGGGTGCGGCGTCGTTCCCGGCCGACAACTACTGGAACGCCGACGTGTCCGGGCTGCCGCGTCATCCCGCGCAGTCGGCAGTGGCTCCGCCCGGATGTCGCCGACGTCCAGGCCTGCACCCCGACTTCGGTCCGTCGTACGGCGACGGGCCGAACTACGGCATGCCGTCACGGTCGTGGGCAGCGGCCATCGCAAGGTGCGGGTCCGCTTCGGCTACGCCTCGGAGAGCGACCGGGTGCGCTACCCGTTCGGCCGGGACACCAAGATCGAGGGCGGCCGGGACTCGGCCGGCGACAAGCACGCGATCGTGGTCGACACGGCGCCTGCCGGCTCTACGAGACCTGGAACACCCGCGTGCGCGACAACCGGTGGCGGGCCGGCTCGGGTGCCACCTGGTTCCTGGACAGCAACGACCTGCGGCCGGACGGCTGGACGTCCGCCGACGCGGCGGGGCTGCCGATCCTGCCGGGGCTGCTCCGGTGGCGCGAGGTGCGCAACCGGAACGTCGACCACGCGATCCGCTTCACCACCGACGTCACCTCGCGCTGGCACGTCTGGCCGGCGCGCCACGACGCCGGACTCCCGACGTAGCCACAAGTTCCCGCCGATGGGGGCACGCTTCCGGCTCAGGGCGTCTTACGCGCCGAGGAACTTCGCCCCGGCCGCGCGCGCGGTGGTGCGGGCCATGAAGACCTACGGCCTGGTGCTCGCCGACAACGGGTCGCCCTGGTTCTTCCAGGGTGAGCGCAACCCGGGCTGGCCGGACCGCCTGATCTCCGACCTGAAACGGATCCCGGCGTCCGCCTTCGTCGCCGTCGACACCAGGCCCGCTGATGGTCGACCGGAACAGTGCTCAGGTGCGGTGATCCCGATTCCGGACCCGCCCGATCGCTGCGGTAGGGTTCACGTCGCTCGACCGGCGATCCCGGGAGGGCTTCGGGCTGTGGCGCAGCTTGGTAGCGCACTTGACTGGGGGTCAAGGGGTCGCAGGTTCAAATCCTGTCAGCCCGACCGAAAATTGCCTCTGACCTGCGGAAACACAGGTCAGAGGCAATTTCCTCGATTTGAGCCGAACGCCTGTTCCGCACCTTTCCGCAAGTATTCGCGGAAGGAGGTCGACTCAGCCACTTTCAGTTAGCGCCAGCTCTTCGAGCACATGGGCGGCGGCTGCCGCGATCTCCGGCTTGGAAATTTGGTACTCACGGGTGATGGCGGGGGAGGAGAGTGGCCGAGCTGTTGGGAGGCGGTCTCGCGCGTCAGGCTGCGGTGAGACCACGCGGCTCATGCCGCGTTCGCGTCAGGCTCCGTCGGGCGAGATGCCGCGCACCAGCAGGCCCGGTTTCACCGTTGTCGGAGCTTCCCAGCGGGTCACGTAGTGGTCCAGGAAGATCTGCCCGACCAGCTCGCCACGGCTCCGCACGCCGGTCTTGTCGAAGATCGACTTCAGATGGTCCTGGACGGTGTACGCCGAGACGGACAACGCGCGTGCAATCTCCTTGGTGACCCGGCCCTGCACGCACTGCATGGCCACCTGACACTCACGCTCGGTCAGGCCGTAGGACAAGGCGATCACCGGTGCAACGTCCTGCGGAGTGGCGGGATGGATGATGACCGCAGTCCGTCCGTCGAAGTCCCCGCTCAGTCGCGTGCCGTAGAGCAGCAACCAGGTGCCGGACCGGGTGCGGACCCGTGCCCGGGCGGCTAGCTCGAGCGGGTCGGTGCCGGGCGCGATGGTGCGGGCTCGGGTCGCAACCGCCTGGACGGTCTTTGACTCGGTCGGGATGCTCGGCGGAGGGTCCTCGATCAGCTCGCTGATCCAACGCTCAGCGGCGGGCGAGATCGACTCTGGCTCCCCGTTGGCGTCGAAGACGACGACGCCCGGGCCGTGGTCGACCGTGCCCAGGTCGTACAGCGATCCAGGCGGCGCCAGGAGAGTATGACGAAGACCGGCCCCGATGACTGGCGCGAGATCGACCAGCCTGCGCACGTCTGCCGCAGTAAACCATGGCTCGTTCTCGTGCCGCAGGAACGCCGCGGCCCCCCAGTAGATTCCGTCCGCGACGAGGGACACCCGCAGCTCGTCTCCGAATCCCGCGGCCTCATGAGTCCGGTGCCGGGTCGAGCGAGCGAGGTCACCATAGGTGTCTATGCTGCTCGCCCCGGCGACGCGGCCGCTGTGTGCAAGAAAGGACCACTTGTTGACGTCCTCGACGACGTACTCGTGGTGGGCCAGCCAGGACCCGGAACATGCGACGTTCCGGTTGACGCTTCCCGTGAAGAGGATCGTGCCCGGATCGACGGTGTGCCAGCAATAGCCGTCGAAAGGCATGACGGTCGCCAACGCGTCCGCGACGGCTACCCCGTAGTCGACCCAGGTGCGTTCGCTCGCGCCCAGCCGCTCGATGTCATCGAGGACCCGCGGCACCAACGCTCCGGTCACCCCCCGACAGTACGGTCGCCGCGTGCGGCGAGGTACCCCCAGAATCGTGGGATGGCGCAGCACGTCCCTGCTCCGCACGCTGGACACATGACCACCACAAGCGAAACCCCCGCCCAGAGCATGGTGACTCCCGAGCGCATCTTCGAGATGGCGCAGGGATTCATGACCAGCAAGCACCTGTTCGCGGCGAGCGAGATCGGTCTCTTCGAAGCGCTCGGCGAGGGACCGGCGGACCTCGACAGCCTCGCTGCCCGCACGGGACTAACCCGTCGTTCGGCTCGCATCAGCGCCGACGCGATGGTCGCGATTGGTCTGCTTGTGCGGAACGGCGATAGTTACGCGAACAGCGCGGCGGCGGCGACCTTCCTTTCCGGACAGACCCCTGCTGATCTTCGCCCCCTCCTCAAGTTCTGGGATCGACTGAGCTATCCCGCTTGGCTTGACCTCGCCGGTGCGCTCGGCCGTGGCCGGCCGGCATACGAGATCTTCGAGATCGACGACGAGATGGTGCCGATCATGTCCAACGGCATCGCGGCAGCCACTGCGGCCGCCTGCCACGCGCTGCCGCTCGCAGCCTCACTTCCCCCGGCGAGCCGGGTGCTGGACATCGGGGGAGGTACGGGCTCATGGTCGCTCTCGCTTGCGGCTGCCGACCCAGACCTCACCGCGACGGTGTTCGAGATCGCCGAGGTCGCCGCCGTCGCCCGGGACACTTTGCGCGCAAGCGACTTCGCCGACCGGGTCAATGTCCACGAAGGAGACGTCCTGCTCGACGAGCTGCCCTACGGTTACAACGCCTTCCTGCTCGCCAACCTCGTCCACTACTTCACTCCGGACACCAACCTCTCGATCCTGCAGCGGATCAGGGCAGCGGCAGAGCCGGGCTCCCGAGTCCTCATCGCCGACTTCTGGACAGATGCGACGCACACCCAGCCGCTGGCCGCAGCGCTCATGGCCGGCGAGTTCGCCATCCACCTCAACGACGGCGACGTCTACAGCGTCGACGAGGGCACCAGCTGGCTCGCTGCCGCCGGGTGGAAGGCGACCGGCCACGCACCGCTTGCCGGACCGATCAGCCTCGTCACCGCCGAAGCGGTCTAACCGCTGCGCCACGCAGGGCCTCGCCGGAAACGACCTAAGTCTGAAGTCTCGACTCTCCCGGTCCGTTCGCACTGTCAGTCCGCACTAGTTCCCCAAGTATTCGGCGCGATCGCTGCCTGCCGTGGCCTATCGAGGCAAACCGCGGGGGAGTGGAAGCGGCGTTCGTGCAGGTCAGGTTACAAGTGCGCACCTCGTGGCAAACCTCCATCGGGCGACACGCAAGGTCGATGGGTCGCACGCTTCCGAGCTCGCCGAGGAGCTCGCAGGTGGCGTCCTCGGCTTGGCTCACTTAACGTCCTGAACCAGGACGCTGCGGTGGCGTCAATCCCGTGACCGGGCACAAATGCCGGGTCCCACCTCGCTGACCGGGCGCATATTCAGCATTTGTGCCCGGTCAGCCCGCTTGTTGGAGCACTTTCTGCCCGGTCAGCGGCGGCCGAGTGACCACTGGACCGCTTCCCCATCTGTCGGCCGCCATGGTCGGATTGGTACAGACGAGACGAGACGAGGAGAGCGACGTGAACCACCCCCTGCCTGGCTCTGACCACCCGGTCAGCCCCGACATCCCACGACGGCCAGAGGTGTTGATCTTCGACGTCAACGAGACGCTCTCCGACATGGCTCCCCTAGCGGGCCGGTTCGGGGACGTCGGAGCGCCGTCCCACCTGGCGAGCACCTGGTTCGCCGAGCTGCTCCGGGACGGCTTCGCATTGACCGTCTCGGGGGCGAGCGAGTCGTTTGCCGCGCTGGGTGCGGAAGCACTGCGGGTCCGGCTCGAGGGGCAGCCCCTGGACCGGCCGCTCGACCGAGCCGTGGACCACGTCATGCAGGGGTTCTCTGCTCTGGGAGTTCACGTGGACGTCCCGCAAGGGATCCGGGCGCTGAGCGACCTGGGGATCCGGCTCGTCACCCTCAGCAACGGCTCCGCCGGAGTTGCCGACGCGCTGCTTGGAGGCGCCGGGCTGCGCGACCGGTTCGAGCGACTGCTCTCGGTCGAGGACGCCGGGGTCTGGAAGCCCGCCACCGGCGCCTACGCCTACGCTCTCGCAGAGTGTGGCGTGGAAGCCGAAGCCGCCATGCTCGTCGCAGTGCACCCCTGGGACACCGACGGTGCGCAGCGGGCTGGCCTGGCCTCGGCCTGGGTCAATCGATCAGGGGCGAGCTACCCGGCGTACTTCGCGGCCCCCCACCTCGAGGTGGCTTCACTGACTGCGCTGGCCGACGCGCTTCGGTGATCGGGCGCGGTGCCCGCCCGCTCGACGGTCGGCTGCTCGCTACGACGCCAGCGAACCGGCGAAGATCTGCCAGGCGAGAGCCGACTTCGCCACCAGGCTGAGCACCAGGTAGACCTTCTCGCCGTACGCGTAGCTGCGCCAGGGCCCGATCCGCCGGTACTGCAGCCATTGGTTGAGAGCGAAGCTGCTGAAGAAGACGAACAGCGACACGAAGATCCCGATCACGAAACCGGGGACCTGCTCGGCTGCCACCAGGTTGTAGCCGATCGCCGCCCAGGGCGCAGCGCCCGCGACGCAGCCGAACCAGAAGGGTCTCATCGTCACCGTGGAACCGGTCGGCGGGTTGGAGCTCTCCTGCAGCCAGCCGAACAGGATCATGGCGACGTTGGCGCCCGCGATGGCGATGAGAGCGGAGATGCCGTCGATGCCGGTGTACAGCGCGATGAGCAGCACCATGAGCGTCGCGCTGAACGAGTACTCCACCCACCGGAACCGGTTGATCCCGGTGCGGAGATCGCTCTCGTAGGTGCGCCGGAAGACCGTCGCCGTGACCAGGTGGTCGAGTGCCGCGAGCGCGAGGAACGTCGCGACGGCGGCACCGATCGGGAGGTCGAAGACAGCCTCGGGAGATCCCGGCGGCGTCCCAGGAGGGCCGGCGGGCAGCGACCGGGTGACCGTGACGGAGAAGTCCGTCGCCAGCGCGAGGACCGCGACCGCCTGTCCGAGGTGCACCAGGGTGAGCGCCAGGTTCCACACACGGATGGAGCGCAGCCCGGGTTCGGTGACACCGGTCGCACTGGTGCTGTGGTTCCGCATGGCGCCATCATGCACCGCGGGTCGCCACCGCGTGCTGGTGGTGCCCGTGCGCCGCCTCGCTCAGGCCCGGCCGAAGAGCTTGCCGAAGAAGCTCCCGCCGTTCGATCCGCTGGCGGCGGCCTTCTCGGCCTTGCTGTGACCGCCCGGGCACCAGTGGTCAGCGGGGACACCTGCCTTGACGTTCGCGATGTGTTGGCCGCAACCGGCCCAGGTGGTCTTGCCGCAGGTCTTGCATCGGACTGCTCGGCACATAGGTGCCTCCATTCCTGATAGGTGAGGGGATCGTGGGTGGGCGGTTCAGATGAGTGCGGGGAGGGCCCGGGCGGTGGTGTAGAAGGCCACGCCGAGCACCAGGACCGTGAAGGCGGCGGCGAGCTTGGCGGTGTCGACGCGGTCGGCGAGCCGGGCGCCGGCGATGCCACTCAACGCTGAGACGGCCGTGAGGACGGCGACCACGGGCCAGTCGGGTGCGGATCCGACACCGGTGCGTACCGCGAGGGCCGCGGCGCTGGTCAGGGTGATGACGACCAGCGAGGTGCCGACGGCGTAGGTCATCGGCAGGGCGAGCGCGAGGACGAGAGCGGGCACGACCAGGAACCCGCCCCCGACACCGAGGAAGCCTGTGAGCAGGCCGACGGCGGTCGCCGCGACCAGGACCATGGCCGCACGGGGGCAGTTGCACGTGAACCCCTCGTGGAAGGTGATGATCGGGTCGTCCAGCGCCGGCGGGCGCCACGCATGAACGCCTGGTGAGTCCTGCTGGGCGTCGGGGGAGTGGCGCAGCTGCTGGACCTGTCGCAGTGCCATCAGGCCACCGACGAGAAGCATCAGGGCGGCGAAGGCGGCAAGCAGCACGGCGTCGGCCACGTGGGCCGAGGCCTTCGCGCCCGCGGCGGCGCCCCCGATCGCCACGATGCCGAAGATGACGCCGCGGCCGAGCATCACGTTGCCTGCCCGGTGGGCGGTCACCGCACCGATCAGTGAGGTGACGCCGACGACGACGAGGGAACCGGTGGTCGCCTGCGCTGCGTCCTGGCCCAGCAGGTAGACCAGGACCGGTACGGCGAGGATGGAGCCGCCGCCGCCGAGCGCGCCGAGGCTGAGCCCGATGAGGACGCCGGCGACGATCGCGAGCAGCAGAGTCACGCGTCGGAGCCGACCAGGTGCAGGCCGACCTTCTCGGCGTTCTCGAAGCTGTCGTCGATCGCGACCAGGCTCCGGCCGGCTGCGTCGAGGACGGACGCAGCCACGCTGGCGCGGTAGCCGCTGGCGCAGTGCACCCACAGCTCGCCCTCGGGCACCTCGTCGACGCGGTGGGGCAGCTCGTGGATGGGGATGTTGACCGCACCCTTGATCTGGGTCTTGTCGTACTCGTCGGCACGGCGGACGTCGAGGACGGTCACCGGGCGGTGGCGTCGGACCTGCTCGAGGTCGGCGAAGGTGCCGGTCGGGAACGACGCGAGTGGCTGGTCGGACCAGTCCTCGGGCCCGCCGGTGGCCTGGGCAGCGGGGCGGTCGATGCCGATCCGGACGAGCTCGCGCTGGGCCTCGGCCACGTCCTCGGGGGTGTCGCCGAGCAGGGTCACCGGCGTCCCCCAGGTGATCAGCCAGCCAAGGTAGGTCGCGAACGCGCCGTCGAGACCGAAGTTGAGGGTCCCCGGAGCGTGGCCCGCGGCGAACGCGGTCCGGTTGCGCAGGTCCACCACCCACTCGCCGGCCTCGATCCGCTGGCGGAGCTCTCGGGGGTCGGCCGCCGAGGGCGGAGCGAGGTCAGGCTCGGAGGGACCGGCCGCGTTGGCGGGACTCATGTGGGCGTAGTACGCCGGGAACGCACCGAGTCCGTCGAGGAGCTCGCGGACGTAGGTCTCCTCGTCCTGGGTGAGCACCGGGTTGGACTGCTTCTCCTGCCCGATCGTGGACTCGGTGGCATCCGACTGGGTCGCCGCGCAGAACGACCCGAACCCGTGGGTGGGGAAGACCTCAGCCGCGTCGGGCAGCAGGTCGACCAGCTTGTGGGCCGAGGTGTGCTGGTGGCGGGCCAGTGCGTCGGCGTGCTCCTCGCCGAGCAGGTCGGGCCGCCCGGTCGCGCCGTACAGCAGGGAACCTCCGGAGAACACGCCCACCGTGCGGTCGCTGCCTGCCGAGGCGTGCTCGTCGGTCAGGGCGTAGGAGAGGTGCGTGAAGGTGTGGCCCGGTGTGGACACCGCGGTGAGGCGCATCCGGCCGCCGACCGCGACGGTGTCGCCGTCCGTGATCGGGGTCCGGTCGAACGAGACCTCGTCCTCGGCGTTGACGTGGTAGGCAGCGCCGGTGCGCCTGGCCAGGGCGAGGCCGCCGGTGACGTAGTCGTTGTGGATGTGGGTCTCGAGCACGTCGGTGAGCCGCACCCGATGTTCCTCCAGGACGTCCAGGACCCGGTCGATGTCGCGTTGCGGGTCGACCACGAACGCGACCTCGCCGTCGTGGACCACGTAGCTGCGGTCGCCGAGCGAAGGCGTCTCGATCGGGATGATCGTCAGGTCGGTGCTCATCAAAGGCTCCTGTTCGTCGTCGGTGTTCCTGGAACAAGCGCGTGAGCCGGAGCCGCTCCCGTCTCACACATCTCTGGAATCCCTTCACCAGGCAGGTACCCGGATACCGGTCGGGGTATTCGACGACACTCAACGTACACACCCCGGGGGGTATTACCCAAAGCGGCGGTGCCGGGGGCAGCGGGACCTCACCGGAAGAAGGGGGAAATACGGTGGGGGGTATAGTCGTAGGCAGGTCGACACCGACGCCGAGCCGAGCAGAAGAGGAGCCGCCTGATGAGCAGCTACACCATCGCCACCACGCTGGACCGCCCGTACGACGCCACCGTCGAGATGGTCCGTGGGGCACTGGAGGAGCAGGGGTTCGGGATCCTCACCGAGATCGACCTCCGGGCCACGCTGAAGGCCAAGCTCGACGTCGAGGTCGCCCCGCAGATCATCCTGGGAGCGTGCCGGCCCGCGCTGGCCCACGAGGCACTGACCGCTGAACCCTCGATCGCGGCGGTGCTGCCCTGCAACGTCGTGGTGCGCGCCGTCGACGAGGACACCACGATCGTGGAGGCGTTCGACCCGGACGCGATGGTGGGACTGGCCGACAGCGAGTCCCTCGACGGCGTCGCCGCCGACGCCAAGCAGCGGCTCACCGCCGCCCTGACGTCCTTGGACTCACCCGGCGGAGGCCGCTGATGGAGCTCGATCCGGGTGAGATGACCCCGATCATCAACCGCATCAAGCGTGCCCGCGGGCAGCTCGACGGGGTGCTGAGGATGCTCGAGGAGGGCCGCGAGTGCGAAGACGTCGTCACGCAGCTCGCGGCAGTCTCCCGCGCGCTGGACCGGGCCGGCTTCGCCATCGTCGCAACCGGGCTGCAGCAGTGCCTGACGAACGGCGACGACATCGACAGCGTTGACGTCAAGAAGATGGAGAAGCTCTTCCTGTCCCTCGCCTGACCGACTCTCGCCTGACCGACCCTCGCTCCCTGGTGAGGACGTGGCAGCGCGTCACTGGCTGGAGAGCTGGCCGGTCAGACGTCCGTGCCGCTCGGCGCTGACGTCGTTGAGGCCGATGATCTCGACGGTCTTGCCCTTGCGTTCGTACTTCGTGGTGATGGCGTCCAGCGAGGCGACGGTCGAGGCGTCCCAGATGTGGGAGGCGGTGAGGTCGATGACCACGGTGTCGGGGTCGTCGACGTACTCGAACTGGGTGTAGAGGTCGTTGGACGAGGCGAAGAAGAGCTCGCCGGTGACCCGGTAGAGGGCGGTCGGGTGGCCGTAGCGGTCCTCGACGAGCTCGCGATGGGTCTCGGTCAGGTGCGCCACCCGGCGGGCGAAGAGGGTCATGGCCACCAGGACGCCGACCACGACGCCGATGGCGAGGTTGTGGGTGCTCACTGTCACCACGACAGTGGAGAGCATGACCGTGGTCTCGGACTTCGGCATCCGCCGCAGGGTGGCGGGCTGGACGGAGTGCCAGTCGAAGGTGCCGAGCGCGACCACGATCATCACCGCGACCAACGCTGCCATGGGGATGAGGGCCACGACGTCGCCGAACCCCACGACCAGGATGAGCAAGAAGACGCCCGCCAGGAACGTGGAGATGCGGGTGCGCGCCCCGGAGGCCTTCACGTTGATCATGGTCTGGCCGATCATCGCGCAGCCACCCATGCCGCCGAAGAACCCGGTGATGACGTTCGAGGCGCCCTGGCCCCACGCCTCGCGGGTCTTCGCCGAGTGCGTGTCGGTCACGTCGTCGACCAGCTTCGCGGTCAGCAGCGACTCCAGCAGGCCGACGAGCGCCATGGCGAGCGCGTACGGCGCGATGACCTGCAGGGTGTCGAGGTTCAGCGGCACGTTCGGCACGAACAGCGACGGCAGGGAGTCGGGCAGCTCGCCCTCGTCCCCGACGTTCGGGACGGTCAGCGCGGCCAGCACGGTGAACCCGGTCAAGGCGACGATGGCGACCAGTGGCGCCGGGACGACCCTGGTGAACCGGGGGAGCCCGAACATGATGGCCAGGCCGACCGCGATCATCGGGTAGACCAGGAACGGGACGTCCACCAGGTAGGGGATCTGCGCCGCGAAGATCAAGATGGCCAGGGCGTTGACGAATCCGACCATCACCGAGCGGGGGATGAACCGCATCAGCTTCGCCACCCCACCCAGGCCGAGGGCGACCTGGAGAACTCCGCCCAGCATCACGGTGGCGATCAGGTAGTCGTAGCCGTAGTCGCGCATCACCGGGGCGATGACGAGCGCGACCGCGCCGGTCGCTGCCGAGATCATCGCCGGCCTGCCACCCAGGAACGCGATGGACACGGCCATCGTGAACGACGCGAACAGGCCGACGCGCGGATCGACCCCGGCGATGATCGAGAACGAGATCGCCTCCGGGATGAGCGCGAGAGCGACGACGAGGCCCGCCAGGACCTCGGTGCGCAGCAGCGTGGGGGACCGCAGGGCGTTCCTGACCGAGGGCTCCGGCGGCGCGGTCCCGGGTCGGCCTCCGACGGGAGGGCGTGGGGTGGCGGTGCTCACGGCAGCGGACTCCATTCGGGGGGAGGGTCGTCGACCCGCTCGCTGCACGAGACGGACCGGCCAGGCTCTGGCTGGGTGGTGGGGCGCACGCCAGGAGGCGGGTGCGCAGACGCCCGTGTGGACGTGTCGACGCGGACTCTACCCTTACGTGACGGTAGAGTTGAAAACGCTGGCACACCTGCAGACGTGGAGGGACCACCGTGGACAGCGACCCCACACCGGCGCGGGCGATGCAGATCGGCGAGATCGCCCAGCGCACCGATCTGTCGTTGCGCACCCTGCGGCACTACGACGAGGTTGGCCTGCTCCGACCGTCGGGACGCAGTGAGGGCGGGTTTCGGCTCTACACCGAGGAGGACCTCGACAAGCTCGTGGTCATCCGGCGCATGAAGCCACTCGGGTTCACCCTCGAGGAGATGGTCGGGGTGATGCGCCACATCGAGCTCCTGCGCCGCCTGCAGGCCCGTGCTCCTGGCTCCGCGAGAGTTGACGAGGACGAGGCCGCCGAGGCACGCGAGCACCTGGCCGCCACCTTGGCCGAGGCCCATGCCCGCCGCGGCCGGCTCCGCACGCAGCTCGACATGGCGGACGAGTTCATCGGCCTGCTGGCCCGGCACCTGGAGTAGCAGCCGGGCCCGCACCGACGATGCGCGGTACGGCTGCGGCCGGCCGTCGCAGGTGGTGGCCAGGTGAGCGCGGCCGGGTCCAGAATGTGCGGATGGACAACCGCGATCCCGGTGTCGACAGCTGGTTCGCGACGTACGAGAACCCGCAACGCGAGCTCGTCGAGGCCGTGCGCCGCGTGGTTCTCGACGCCGATCCCCGCATGCGGGAGACGATCAAGTGGCAGGCGCCGACCTTCATGTACAAGGGCAACCTCGCCTCCTTCTACCCCAGGTCCACGAAGCACGTGTCGCTGATGTTCCACACCGGCGCCACACTCCCTGATCCGACCGGGCTGCTGGAGGGCGAGGGGGACACGTCCCGGGTCGCTCGCTTCCTCGACGCGGGCGACCTGGCGGAGAAGGAGGCGGCACTCCGCGGACTCGTGCTTGCCTGGATCGAGCAGCGGGACGGACCCGGTCCGTCGACGTGACGTGCACCGCTCAGGCGCCGTCCACGGCCGGACCGGCGGCGCCCTCCAGGATCGCCTTCAGCCGCGCGAGGTCCTTGCTCGTCGCGTGACGCATGGCGCGCTCCATGACCGGGGCCGCGACGCGGGCGAAGCCACTGGGCTCGCCCCGGTTGCGCAGGGTCATCCGGGTGCCTCCGTCGACCGGCGTCCACGTGTACGTCGTCTCCATCGGGAACGGGCCGTCGGCCGTGCGCATCACCAGCCGCCGTCCGGGCACGAGCTCGGTGACCTCGTAGGTGTAGACCAGCCGCCGTCCCAGGAACTGCGCCTCGAACTCCATCCGTGACCCGACGGTCACCGGAGGCGCCGTCCTCCAGGTGACGGACCTGATGTTGGCGTACCAGCGGGTGACCGTCGTCGGGTCGCCGGCGAAGGCCGAGACCACGTCGGGTGAGCGGGCGATCGTCGTCTCCACGCGGACGTCGACGGTCATGGCTCCACTCCTACCTGCTCGGGCGGCAGCCCCAGCTCGACGCGTCCGCTGATGGTCACGGTGCCGTCGGTCGCGATGTCGATGCTGGCGTACCCGGTCTGCAGGCCGGACTCGGTGTCGACGTACTGGAGCTGCGTCGCTGAGCTTCTTCAGCGGGACGGACACCGGGGTGGAGAACCGGTTGAACGTCGGGTTCTCCTCGACGCCGCCGGACGTGCCGAGCTGGTTGAGGACGGTCCAGGTGACGTCGTCCCCGTCGGTGTTCCAGATGACCCGGGGCGGCGAGGCGTCGTGCAGGTGTCCGATGTTGATGATGCCGGGTGGGAGGTCCGGGATGCCGTCCTCCCACGGGGTGGTCTCCCGACCGAGCGCGCCGTCGAGCTCGGCTGACCGGGTCGACCCCGATGTAGCCGGCGGCCGACCTCGGCTGGTGGAAGAGCACGATCAGCGGCGCCTCCGGGTCCACCTCGTCGCGCAGCGTTGGCGCCGAGCTCGGTCTCGGTGATGCCCGTCTCATTGATGATCAGTCCCCCGAAGAGAGCCTTGAACGCCGGATCGTTCCCGGCCACCACGTTCAGGCCGCCTACCTCGGTGGTCTCGTGGTCCGGGTTGACGACGCCGTGCTCGTCGAGCTGTTCGAGGGTGGTGTCGGTGTCGTGGTCGCCCTTCACAGCCACCGTGGGGATGTCGGGGCTGGCGGCTGCCTCGTCCTGGACGAACCCGTCCTCCGCGACGGTGCCGTTCGACGTCACGTCCCCCGAGATGGTGCGCATCGCGAAGGCGTCGCTGCCGAGCCGTTCCAGCAGCTGCCGGTAGAGGCCGGTGCGCACGCGGGTGCCGACCAGGCTTCCCTGGGGGTCGGCCTCGGCGATCACGACCCGTTCGCCGTCGCGGGGCGCCAGGGCAGCAGCGTGCAGCGGTCAGCTCGGCTGCGGAGCGAGGCCAGGGCGGCGGTCTCGTACTGCGCGGCCGCGCTCGCGGATCCGCGTGGTGTTCTTCTCGATGAACGGCTGGACCTGCTGCGCGACCTCGAGCGTCTGGGGGCTGCTGAAGCTCAGCTGGCGAACGCCGGGCATCGGCGTAGCCGGCCGTCGACGCCGCGTTGCCGTCCCAGCGCCGGAACAGCTCGCCCGCCACGGCCGTCGAGACGCCGACGGCGAGCGCGACCACGCTGGCTCCGACCGTGACCCGCTGCCACCGACCCGAGAGCCGTCTCGGCAGCACAGCGCGCCCTCGGAACACCGCTGCCAGCACGACACCACCGATCACCGCGATCCAGAGCTCCGACCACCAGAAGCTCCTCCAGAGCTGCCGACCCGAACTTGCGTCCGTAGGCCCGGGCGACCTCGTCGGGGTTGTCCACGAACTGGGCGTTCGCACGCAGGAACTTCGGGCTCACGTACGACGAGAGGGTGCCGCCGGCTTCCGGTGGGCCGGTCGCGCGGATCACGGCACCGAACCCCGCCGCACCCGTCTGGTCCCAGTAGAGCTTGCCGAGGATCCCGGTATCGAGCGTGGAGACCCCGTTGTGGGCGAGGGAGACCTCCACGGGCAGCGTGCCCAGCCGGTCCTCGAACCGGACCGATTCCACGGCTCGCTCGACGGCGATCGGGGCCCCGACCAAGGCAGCCAGCAGCGCAGCCCCCAGAACTGCCGCCGCGACGCGGGCGGCGGAACGGAGGGTCGGGCGCATGGCGGCAGCCTACGGACACCGGTGACGGAGGAGCCGGCCACGGGCGACCGTGGCGCGGGATGCTCCCGGGGCACGACAGCCGACCAGGGTGGGCTCCCCCGTGTCCCCCTGGCCGGCTGTCAGCCTTGGTGCCACCGACGGTATCCAAAACTGCGCAGTGCGCAAGTCTACGCATAGTGCGCGACCCGGTACGTCGTCTTCTCTCCGGGTCCCTGCTGGCTGATGCGCAAGCACGCGCACTGTGCGCACTGTGCGAAACTGGCGGCGTATCGTGGCTGTCCCCGGGTCAGCGACCGAGCAGGAGGGATCACCGATGTCACCGCGCCGCACCCCGCCGATGGACGACACCTGGCCGCTGGGACCCTTCGTGCGTGGCCAACGCGGGCGGATGAGCATCCGCGAGGCGGCCCGACGAGCGAATCTCTCGGAGTCGCGGTGGCGCCAGGTGGAGGCAGGGGTGCAGAAGCTGGCCGGCGGGATCGAGGTGCCGGTCCACCCCCGACCCGAGACCGTCGCCGGCATGTGCGAGGCAGTGAGCGCCGACGTGCGCACGGGGCTGGAGCTCGCGGGGTACGACCCGGACCAGTACTCCTGGCTGCTCGGTGGCCGGGACCTGGGAGACGGCGCCAACCGCGACTGGTTCACCGGTCTCCCACGCGCGGACCGCGAAGCCGTGCTCGCCGAGCTGCAGCGGCTGCACGTCGACACCGAGCTGGACCAGGCCCAGCAGCGCACACCTGGGGGCACACGTGGGCGGACCGCCGGGTAGCTGTCGGTCGTCCGGGAGGCGGACATGGATTCCTTGCTCAACCCGCGCACGGCGTACCGATGGGGCCTGCGGGTGGCGGTCGTCTGCGGTACGACGGCGGTGCTGCTCCTGGTTGCCTGGGGCTTCCGGTTGCACGACGCCCTGGGCGCCAGACCGACCCTGACGCTCATGCTGTTCATGCTGTTCCTGCTGGTCGGAGTGGGGAGCGGGGCGGTCGCGATCATCTCGGCCACCCAGCTGGCCATCCACAAGGCGTTCATCCACGGATACGGCGCAGGGCAGCAGAGCGCCGCCGGGCCCCTGACGGCGGACCGGCCCGAGCTGCGGATCGTCGCACTCGACGACGGCGGCACGGACGAGACCGACGCCGAGCCACCTCACTGAGCGCGTCAGTCGGGTGGCGTCCGCTCGAAGGACGCCTGAAGCGCGTCGACCGTGATGGTGCGCTCCTTGACGGCGAACCGTCGCAGGATCGGTGTGCCCAGTCGCCACACGCCGTAGGGGACCAGCCTGGCTCGATGCCGGACCAGCGTCTCGCCGCCGCCCGTCGGCTGGAGGTGGTAGCTAGGCCAGCCCTCGAACTTGAGCCTGCCCGACCTCGAGCTCTCCCACCAGTGGAAGACGATCGTGTGGGGTGCCTCCAGCTCGGCGATCTCCCCGGGCATCGGACCCTGGCTCGTCTCGTCGACGAACGTCGTGCCGACGGTGGGCTCCCCGGGAGACGTCTGGCGAGTGTGCTTGAGCATGCTTCCCGTGCCGGCCAACCAGTCGTTGTGCCCCTCGATGTCAGCGAGCCGCGCGAACACCTGCTCGATCGGTGCCCGGATGGTGCGCTCGAGCTCGAACTCGATGGCTGCCATGCGACCAGCATCGTCGCCGGGCAGGCGCTCGACAAGGGGACTCGCAGCCGCTCGGAAGCCGTTGTCGACTCCGTGACTAGACTTTCCGATCGGTCGGTGCGCATTCCACCTCCTGGGAAGGGACCATCGTGATCGGTGACGGCGACGACGACGTACGCGACGTCGTCCCGTTCCGGGAGGCGGTCCGGGCGTGGTTCGCGATCTCGCTCCAGACGTTCGGGGGACCGGCCGGCCAGATCGCGGTGATGCAGCGCGAGCTCGTGGAGGACCGGCGGTGGATCGGGCAACGCCGGTTCCTGCACGCGCTGAGCTTCTGCACCCTGCTGCCCGGGCCCGAGGCACAGCAGCTGGCGATCTACGTCGGATGGCTCCTTAACGGGGTGCGCGGAGGACTCGTGGCGGGGGTGCTCTTCGTGCTGCCCGGTGTGGTCGCGCTGCTGGCACTCTCGGCGATCTACGTGGGGTACGGCGACACGACCGCCGTCGCGGCCGGGTTCGCCGGCGTCGCCCCGGCGGTGCTCGCGATCGTGGCGCAGGCCGTCGTCCGGGTCGGCCGACGGGCCCTCGGCCACCCGGCGCTCGTGGCGCTCGCCGTCGGCGCCTTCGTCTCGCTGACCTTCGTACGGGTGCCGTTCCCGGTCGTCGTCGCCGTCGCCGCCGCCCTCGGCCTGGTGGTCGGCCGCTGGGCGCCGGGGGCGATGGCCGCGAGACCCGAGGCGAAGGTGGACGGCCCCGCGCCGTTGGTGCCGGACGACCAGCTCCATGCGGAACGGCCGACCGGACGGCATGCGGTGCGGGTCCTCGCGCTGGGGCTGCTGGCCTGGGGGGTCCCGCTGGGTGTCGTGGTGTGGCTGACCGGCGGCCACTCCGTCTTCACCGAGCAGGGGCTCTTCTTCTCGGGGGCGGCGCTGGTCACCTTCGGCGGCGCGTACGCCGTGCTGGCCTACGTGGCACAGAAGGCGGTGGAGGTCTACGGCTGGCTGGCGCCGGGGGAGATGGTGCGCGGGCTCGCGCTGGCGGAGTCCACGCCCGGTCCGCTGATCATGGTCGTCCAGTTCGTCGCGTTCGTCGGTGCCTACCGCAACCCCGGCTCACTCGACCCGTGGACCGCCGGGGTCCTCGGTGCCCTGCTCACCACCTGGGTCACCTTCGTCCCGTGCTTCGTCCTGATCTTCCTCGGTGCGCCGTACGTCGAGCAGCTGCGCGGCAACCGGACGCTCTCGTCGGCGCTCTCCGGCATCACCGCGGCGGTCGTGGGCGTCATCGCCAACCTGGCGGTGTTCTTCGCGCTCCACACGCTGTTCGCGAGCACCGAGCGCGCGAGCTGGGGTGCGCTCACGGTCGAGTGGCCCGTCCTTGACACCCTGCGCTGGGTGCCGCTCGGGATCGGTGTCGTGGCCGGCCTGACGATCTTCCGGTGGCGGTGGTCCGTGCTGCGGACCCTCGGGCTCTGCGCGGTGCTGGGCCTGGTCGCCGGGCTGGTCGGCCTGCCGGTGGCCTAGCCCCCCGCGAGCTGGTCTGTTCGCGATCAGGTGTGCGCAGGTTCCCCGACGGCGTCGAGCCACGGACCCGGGACCGCTCGGCGGCAGTGCGTGCGACCGGCCATCGGGACCGAGGTACGACGGACCTGGTCGGCCACGTCGGGGGAGAGGCCGAGCTGTTCGGAAGTCACGAGCGAGACCCGTTCCAGGCCGGTGGTCGTCGGCCGGTACCAGCTGCCCCGGACCGGGACGTAGTGCTCGCTGCGAAGCCTGGCGGCCAGTGCGCGACGCTGCTCGTCGGTCGTCAGCAGCGAGATCTCGCACCGAGCCGGCCGCCGTCGCAGCCTCAACACCGTGGCGTCGACCGCACCCGCCTCGACGATGTCGAGGACGCGGGGGACCACCCCCAGCCCCGCTCGTCGCCACACTGCGGGGTAGGCGGACACCGCCGCCGCGCGCAGTCCGCGGGCGAGGCGCGGAGCAGCCCGGCCGGCTCCGCCGCGAGGATGCTGTGTCACCGGACCGGGGGCGGGCGCCGCCGATCCCTCGCGGGCCGGCTCCCCGCCGGGGAACAGGATCAGTCGGCCCGCCGCGGTCAGGGCGTCCCAGTCGCAGTCGAGCACGTCGGCGACCGCCTGGTCGGCGGAGTACCCCGGAGGACACAGGGAGTCGAAGAACGCCTCGCCCGGGCTCGGGCGAACGACCTGCGTCACGACCGACTCCAGCTCCGCGGCCCGGTGGGGTGCGACGTGGCGCTTGTCCAGCAGGCAGTGCAGGAGCACCGTCCAGAAGTGGTCGGTGGGGTCGAGGACGTACACACCGCCGTCGTCGACCCGCCTCGCCAGGCACCCGTCCTCGAGCTCCGAGGCGAGCCGACGCTGCTTGTTGTAGACCAGCTGCGTGACGACGTCGAGCTTCAGGGACGCGTCGGACGAGGGGTCCGACACCACGTAGAAGCGGTGCCACGAGTGCCGCAGGACCGCGCGCGACCACGAGGTGGGCACCCGCATCCGGGGGAGCACGAACGCACCCAGCTCGAAGACGACGTCCTCGAAGGAGTCGAGGTCCTGCTCGGCCACGAGCAGGTCCACGTCACCGCCGGGCTCGCCCAGGGTCGAGCGCCCGCGCAGCAGGACCCAGCTCACGCCCATCCGGTCCAGCCCGTCGAAGACCGCGGCCATCAGGTCGTGCTCGCCGCCGACGGGGGCAGGCTCGGAGGCAGGTCCGCTCCGGTCCTGGCTGGACGCCATGGTGCTCCCCCTTCGACGTGCCGCGTCAGTCTAGGTCGGCCCTGTGGGCCGCGGACCAAACGGGCGAAAGTCAGCAGAATCTGTCGGATAGATTGCCAAACGCCACGTGAACGGCTCACGATGGTTCGGTGAACCCGCGGGGGACGGGTTGGCCTAGGGGGAAAAGGCATGCTGTGGTGCGCGGAACAGCTCAGGGGTGAGCCCGGACCGACGTGGGGCGCTGCCCACGTCGTCGACCCCGTGGGGACGCCGGCATGAGGCGCAACGTGGCAGTGATCCTGGCCGGCGGAGTCGGCGCACGGATGGGTCTCGGCATCCCCAAGCAGCTCATCAAGATCGCCGGTCGCCCCATCCTGGAGCACACCGTGGCCGCCTTCCAGGGTCACCCCGCGGTGGACGAGATCATCATCATGATGGCTCGGGGTCACCTCGACGCGGTGCACGCTCTCGTCCGGTCGGGCGGGTACGACAAGGTGACGCAGGTCCACGAGGGTGCGGACACCCGCAACGGCACCACGTTGCGGGCGCTCGACGCGATCGGCGACGCGGACTGCAAGATCCTCTTCCACGACGCGGTGCGGCCCCTCGTCAGCTCACGGATCATCACGGAGTGCTACGACGCCCTCGACCGCTACGACGCGGTCGACGTCGCGATCCCGTCGGCGGACACGATCATCGAGGTGACCGAGGAGGGGACGATCAGCAACATCCCGCCTCGCGCCGCCCTCCGTCGAGGTCAGACGCCGCAGGCGTTCCGCGCCTCGGTCCTGCGTCGCGCCTATGCTGCCGCGTCCGAGGAGCCGGACTTCGTCGCCACCGACGACTGCACGGTCGTGCTCCGGTTCCTCCCCGACGTACCGATCTGGGTCGTCGAAGGCGATGACCGGAACATGAAGGTCACCGAGCCGATCGACGTCTACATCGCCGACAAGCTCTACCACCTGACCAACCAGCAGGCCCCGTCACGAAGCCTGCCGGCCGACTCGAGCTCGCTCACGGGCAAGACCGTGGTCGTCTTCGGAGGCAGCTACGGCATCGGCCAGGGCATCGCCGACCTCGCCCGCGAGCACGGTGCCGATGTCTTCTCGTTCAGCCGGTCGTCGACCGGGACGCACGTCGAGCGCCGCAAGGACATCGCCGCGGCCGTGGCGAGCGTGCTCGCTGCCACCGATCGCATCGACATGGTCGTCAACACCGCCGGCGTCCTGCCGCGAGGACCCTTGACCGAGACGTCCGAGGAGACCGTGTACGAGGCGACCGAGGTCAACTACTTCGCCCCCATCTTCATCGCCCAGGAGTTGTTCCCGCACCTGGCCAGGACCCGCGGCAGCCTGCTCCTGTTCAGCTCGAGCTCCTACACCCGTGGGCGCAGTGGCTACAGCCTGTACTCGTCGGCGAAGGCGGCTGTGGTCAACCTCACGCAGGCGTTGGCCGAGGAGTGGGCGCCGTACGGCGTACGCGTCAACTGCATCAACCCCGAACGCACCGGCACTCCGATGCGGACCAGGGCCTTCGGGGAGGAGCCGGCCGACTCCCTCCTCGACTCCAAGGCGGTCGCGCGCCACTGCGTCGAAGCCCTCGTGTCGGGGGAGACCGGCCAGCTCATCGACATCCGACGAGACGACCCGCTGACCAGCCACGTGGCGGCCTCCGAGGCGGCCCGAGAGCTGAAGGCTCCTCCCGCCTCGACGGCGGAGATCAGCGTCACCTCCTCGCTCGCCTGGTCGCGCGCCGCGCCGAGCACATGACAGTGGTGGCCCCCGGTCGACGCGATCCGGGGCAGCTTCTGGGTGGCAGAGCCGGAACAAGACCGGAACAAGATCGCCAACGGCGCACATCCGGCCGCGGTGGTGACTAGTGTTGCCACGTCACCGGTCGCCGTGCGGCCGGTGCTTGAGCATTCAGTGAAGTGAGGATGGCCCGACACGTGGGCCGGGCAACAGCCCGGAGGGTCATGGCAGGCACAGGGGGACAGCACATGGGAAAGATCGGGGACTCCACGTCGACCCTGCCAGCGCGCCCTCGTCCGGTCTCGCTGCTGCGGGCGCTGGCCTACTTCGTCCCGTCGTACGCGCTGGCGATCGTGGGCTACCTGGCGGTCAACGTCATCGCCGCCCGGTTGCTGGGCCCGGCCGGCTTCGGCCACCTCATCGTGCTGCTGACGGTCTCCGGACTCATCGCCCAGCTGGCCCTCCTGGGACTGCACCGGGCGGGTCTCCGCGAGGCCTCGCGCGCCCAGGACACGCAGACCCTGCTGGCCCTGCGGCAGCAGGTCCGGGCCGTCCTGCTGGTGCCGCTGCCTGTGGCGTCGGCGGCCACCGCTGCCGTCGTGTGGCTGATCGGTCCCGGCGAGGACCTGGAGGTCCTGACCGCCGTCCTCAGCGGGGTACTGGTCTACCAGTCGGGCTACCAGCTCCTCAGCGCGAACTTCCTGCGTGGTCTGGGCCACATCCGGACCGCCAGCCTCCTGAGTGGGCGCTCGGGCGGCGCGATGGTGGCTCTCACGCAGGCAGCCGGGGTCGGTCTGGTGGCCTACTTCGCTCCGGGCCTGGGACTGGCGGGAGTGCTGCTCGGCATCGTCGCCGGCTACCTCTTCCCCTTGTGCTACGTCCAGGGCGTGCTGAGCCGGAGCTGGCCGCCGACGAGGGCACCGCACCACACGTTCCGCCAGCTGCGGATCATCCTGAGGCGAGACTGGCGGTTCAGCTTCAGCCAGAGCGGTGGCTACCTGAACTCGACCGTGGAGCTGTGGCTGGCCGGCGCCGTCCTGTCAGCAGGCTCGACGTCGTTGTTCGCCGCCAGCCAGCGCCTCGGGCGGTTGCTCGTGATCCCAGCCACGTCCCTGGCGACCGTCTTCAGCCCGGCGATCGCGCGGCTGTCGTCGAGCGGCGAGCGGACGAAGCTCCAGACGCTGATCCGGACGGCGGCGTCGGTCACCACCGCGTTCAGTGCGGTGCTGTGGCTGCCGATGGTGATCGCGCCGGAGTTCGTGCTGCGCACGGTGTTCGGTGCCGGCTTCGAGGGCGCGGCGCCCGCCCTCATGCTGATCGCCACGGGATACCTCGCGAGCTCGCTCAGCGGCATGTCCGGCAAGGCGCTGTCGATGTCGCACCACGAGGGCGACCTGGCCATCATCACCTGGGCCGTGGTGGCGACCCGGGTGGTCTCCGGCGTGGTCTGCGCCTCCCTCTGGGGCATCACCGGCCTCGCCGCGTCGGCCCTGGTCATCTCCGTGGCCTACTACCTGGCCAACTGGGTCGCCGTACGTCGGCGGCTCTCCATCTCGACGCACGCGACGCTGCGTCCCAACCTGAGGATCCTGGCCCGAATTTCGGGATGACGACCATGAATCGTGAGACGAGTGAACAAGAGGCCGACGTGGAGATGATGACTCTCCGTCAGGAGACGGCTGAGGCCATCGACGCGGTGGCCACGGGCCCCGTGCTGGTGGAGGGCTCCGCGCCCCCCTGTGGTCGAGACCTCGACCTGGTGGCATCACCCCGGGACCACGCGGCCATCGCCAGCTGGCTCCACGCAGCCGGCTTCATCCGCTGGGGCCACACGTGGGCGAGGTTCGGGCCGCCGGGTGCCTACGGCGTCGAGCTGTCCTCGACCGAGCGGTGGCAGACGTCGGAGTCCGATGCCTCCTCGCTGTTCGAGGACGCCGAGCCGGTCCCGGGCTTCCGCCACCTGGTGATGCCGAGCCCGGCCGTCGTGCTGCTGCTCGCGGCCCGAGGCACCGTGACCCGCCGCGGGGGACTGACGCCGAAGGCACGCAGCCGCGTGTCGGGAGCGCTCGCCCGCGATCCCGGGGCCTGGGACGCGTCGCTGAGACTGGCCGGCCCGCTGGGCATGGCCGGCGCGGTCGAGCTGCTGCGCCGTGCCTACGACTCACCGTCCCCGCTCCGGCCGTCGGCCCGGGTGGCGGGACTCGCCTCGGTCGTGCTGCGCGACGGGCCGGTCGCCGCGAAGGCCCGGGTCCTGCTGGGTGCCCGCCCCCGGAGGTTCCGGCCGGCGGTGGTGTCGTTCTCCGGGCTGGACGGTTCCGGCAAGAGCACACAGGTGACGAGGCTCAAGGACGAGCTGGGCGAGCTGGGCGTCGCGTCGGTCGACCACTGGGCGGGGTTCAAGAACGCTGCCCTGCTCCGCGTGCGGTTCCCCATCCTCGACCGTCCCAGCAGCGCGTACGCCGGCACCGAGCGCGACCAGCTGATCCCGCACGCGTTGCACGGGAGCCGGGTCGGAACCACGGCCTGGGGCTACGTCGTGGTGCTGTTCAACTGTGCCCACCTGTGGCGGTTCGTGCTGCTGCGGCCACGCGGCACCAAGCTCCTGGTGTTCGACAGGTTCAGCCCCGACACGATGGTCAAGCTCGACCTGCGCTTCACGCGGATGCGCGGCATCGACATCAGGTGGCAGCGCAAGCTGTTCGAGGTCATGAGCCCCAAGCCGGATGTCGGGTTCCTCGTCGACGTCTCCAGCCAGGTCGCGTACGGGCGCCGGCAGGAGCAGACGCCGCAGGAGCTCGCGGACATGGCCGAGCTCTACCAGGAGCAGGTGCCGCGCTATCGCCTGCACCGGCTCGACGGCACCCGGCCGGCCGACGAGCTCGCGAAGGAGATCGTGACGACGGTCTGGCGAGGGCTTCGGTGAGAGGCGGCCAGTGGCGCCCCCCGGCGCAGGTGGCGGGCGGCCGGCCCGTCCCGGGTACGCCGAGCGAGGAGGTGCTGCACGCGGTGGCCCGCGCGGTGGATCTCCCGGTCGGGTCCGGCGGCGTCAGCATCGAGCGGCAGCGGCTCGCCGGCCGTTCGAACATCTACGTGATCGGCTCACCCGGATCCGCGCCCGCGACCCCTCGCTGGATCGTCAAGCAGCCTCACACCGCGTGGTCCCAGGACGACGTCTCGAACCCGCTGAGCGCCCGGGACGAGTTCGACGCCCTGCGGCGGCTGCACGAGCACTTCGCCCGGCTCGGGCCGGCGTTCCGAGTTCCGGAGCCCGTCGCGTTCCTGCCCGAGGTGGGCGCCCTCGTGATGGAGTACGTCGACGGAGTCACGGTCAAGGACCTGCTGGGCTACGGCAGCCTGCGCCGGCCCGCGGCGCTGCTCGACGGGCTGGCCGCCTCCGGCACGTTCCTGAGGCACCTGCACACCCTGGACGCCCTGCCGCAGGTCGAGGTCGACCTCAAGGCGCAGGCCGACCAGGTTCTCGCGGTCGCCGACGAGAAGCTCCACCCCCTCGGGCTGGACCTGCCCGAGCGGGTCCGGCGGACGCTGCAGGAGCTCCCACGACTGCTGGTGGCGGCTCCGCAGGTGCGGCTGCACGGGGACTTCGGTCCTGCCAACATCCTGCTCGCGCGGGACGGCTCGACGGTGGGCCTGGATGCGTCGCTGGAGGCCGTCGGCCTTCCCGAGGACGACCTCGTCCGGTACGTCGCCCTCACGTCGGGGATCATCCGGCTGGCGCCCGAGCTGGTGCTGCCGCCGGTCGCCGCAGTACGTCGGCGGATGGAGGATCGGCTGCTCACCGGCTACTACGGTGGGCCGGCACGCTCGCCGTTGTTCGAGCTCACGTACCTCCACCAGCTCTGCCGACGGTGGTGTCGGATGCGGGAGCTGGCTGCGCAGAACGATGGCGGGACGCGGCTGGCCGTCAAGCTGCGGGTCATCGGCGCCCACGCGCGACTGCTGATGCGCGACAGCGAGCGTCGCCTCGTCCACGCCCTCGAGGCATGAGCGATGCGCACTGAGGAGCTCAGGACCGGCGGCGAGCTGCTGCTGCTGCGGCTGGCGCTGTCCGTGCTGCCCGCCCGCAGGCACGCCGTGGTCGCCGGCTTTCCCGACGAGGAAGGCAACAGCGTCGAGACGGTTCGGGCGCTGGCGAGGCGGCTTCCCGTGTACTGGCTCATCAACAGTCCGCCGGACTCCGTCGAGTGGCTCCTAGCCGGAGCCGAGGGGCGCGAACGGATCCGTCTGGTTGCCAAGGACTCCAAGAAGGCCTTCCTTGCCTACGCCACGGCGCGCTACGTCTTCTTCACCCACGGCCTCTACGGGTCGCCACCGGCGCCGCGGCGCCGCACGTTCGTCAACCTCTGGCACGGTGACGGCCCGAAGATGAGCAAGCGGTTCGCCAACGTTCGGTCGACCTACACCGTGGCCGGGACCCGATTGTGGGGGGAGCAGCGTCCGGTCTACTTCGGCGTCGCCCCGAGCGGCGTGCTCGTCACCGGCAACCCGAGGATCGACCAGTTCGAGCGGCCCATCAGCGACGCGCAGATCGACGAGCTCGGACTCGATCCGGAGAAGCCGTTCGTCCTGTGGATGCCGACCTACCGTCGGACCGAGTACCGCGGTCGGCGGCTCGCGAAGGTGCGCAACTGGGCTGATGCCGCGGACCTGTCGGAGTCCGAACGGGTACGGCGTCTGCTGGGCGACGTGGCTCGCTCCGCCGGCCGGCTGGGCGTCACGGTTGTGGTGAAGCCGCACCCGCTCGACGCCGACGACTACGGCGCCACCGGCCTGCACGTGATCGACGGCGAGGTCCTCCAGCGTGCGCAGGTCACCGTCTACCAGCTGCTGGGCCGCAGCCACGGGCTCATCACCGACTACAGCAGCGTGTGGACGGACTACCTCGCCGTGGATCGACCCATCGGGTTCTACTGCCCCGATCTCGAGCAGTACGAGACGGCGCGCGGCCTCAACGTCGAGGGCTACCGCGACCTGATCCCCGGTCCGCTCCTCGACACCGCTGCCGACTTCGAGCGGTTCCTGGGCGAATGTCTTGCGGAGTCAGCGAGCTCGAGGGACCACCGGACCCAGGCAGCGGAGCGGATCGGCGCAGAGACGCGGCTCGGTGCCAGCGACCGGTTGCTGGACGCCGTCGGAGTGCCTCGTCGTCGTCGCCAGTGACTACCCGATGTCGACGATGACCTCGTCCAGCGTGCCCTGCAGCACGTCGTCGCCCGGCATCTTGGCGCCGACGACCACCGGTTCGCTGTTGGAGATGTGACCGGACGCCCCGGTCTTCGTGAACACCCTGCCGTCCACCACCGCGGACACCCCGGTCGAGGTCCGGAGACATTGCAGCGTGTGGATGCGCCCGTCGATGATGTCCACCCCGGCCACTCGTGCCAGCGTCCGGCGCCTCCCGTCCGGCATGACTCCCTTGAAGCTGCAGTGGAGTCGTCCCACTGAGGGGTTGCTGGTGCGCTTGATCTCCATCTTCCAGTCGCCACCCTTGGTGGTGGAGTAGCCCTTGCGCACGAGGTCGTAGCTGTCGTCACCCATGGGCTCGTTCACAGCGAGCACCGTGGCCGTCAGCCTGATCGTGCTGTCGCCCGGGTCGAGACTGGAGTCGTCGGGCACCTGCACGTACGCGCTCTGCCCCGAGAAGCTGTAGGCGCTACCGGAGACCAGACCGGTCACCCCCGTCGTGGCGTTCACGATGGTGCCGTCGTTGTTCCCGCCCAGCGGCGCCGAGTCGTGCATCACGGTGGCACCGGCTTCCTCGTCCATCTGCCAGTGGGCCACCACGTCAGCCGAGGCCGCCGTCGGCGCCACCGTCACCGCCGCGGCAACCAGCGCAGGCACAATCCATGTCCTCATTGTCTGACCCCCCCAGGCCCCCGCCGATGCGAGTACCTCCTGAGTGAAACACCCGGGACAGACGTCTGGCAAGGACCGGAGGTCGCTCCGTCAATGATTCATGCCGTGGCGACCAGGGCCCGGCGACGGCTGCGGCCGAACCGCTGGTAGAGCGAGGGCAGCAGGAACAGGTTGAGCAGCGTCGAGGTGACCAGTCCGCCGAGGATGACGATCGCCATCGGATGCTCGATCTCGTGCCCTGGAATGCTGCCCGCCACCGCGAGCGGCACCAGCGCCAGGGCAGTGGCCGTGGCCGTCATCAGGATCGGTGCCAGCCGCTCGCTCGCGCCGTGCAGCACGAGCTCGGGTCCGAACTCGTGTCCCTCCTGCTCCAGCCGCTGGAAGTGGCTGATCATCAGGATCCCGTTGCGGGCCGCGATGCCGAACACCGTGAGGAAGCCGACCAGGGAGCCCAAGGACAGGATCCCACCGGTGAGCCAGACCGCGAGCGCACCGCCCACGAGCGCCGTCGGGAGCAGGATGAAGGTCAGCACCGCGAGCCGGAAGCTGCGCAGGGCGGCCTGCAGGAGCAGCAGGATGACGACGGCCGCAGCGAGGCCGAAGATCCCGAGCCGGCCCTGGGCCGCCTTCAGCTCCGTCGACTCCCCGAGGACCTCGTAGTGGTAGCCCTGTGGCAGGACGATCCCGTCGAGGCGGTCCTCGATGTCGTCCATGGCGGACGAGAGGTCCCGGCCCTCCACGTTGGCGCCGACGTCGATGTACCGCGACTGCTGCTCACGATGGATCGAGTTGGGCGTCGGTCCCATCCGGACGTCGGCCACCTGCTCCAACCGGACCCGGTCGCCGCCCGGAGTGTCGATCCACATCCGTTCGACGTCCGTGAGGCTGTCGCGGGCCGCCGGGATCGCCGTGACGTGGACGTCGTAGGCCCGGCCACCGGCGAAGATGTCGCCCACCTCCTCGCTCGCGATCTGGGTCGAGGTCTGCCGGCGGATGTCGCCCGACGTCAGCCCGTACTTGCGCGCCTGTGCGAGATCGGTCTCCACCTGGATGTGGGGCACGTCGGTCTCCAGCGACGCGTGGGCGTCCACGATCCCTTCCACGCCGGCGATGTCGGCGGCGATGTCGTGCGCCTCCTCCCGGAGGGTCCCCAGGTCCTCGCCGTAGATCCGCACCACGATCGACTCGCTCGTCCCGGAGAGGACCTCCTTGATCCGTTCCCTCAGGTACGTCTGCACGTCACGGTAGAGCCCCGGATAGCTCTCGACCACGTCATGGACCTTCGCCAGGGTCTCGTCGTAGTCGACCTCCGGAGACACGCTGATCCAGTTCTCCCCGAAGTCGACGCCGTAGACCTCGTCCGCCAGGAAGGCCTGACCGATGTGTGCGCCGCAGTTCCGGACTCCGGGGACCTCCTCCAGGTCCTTGCAGGCTGCGACGGAGATCCTGGTCTCCTCCTGGACGGATGTGCCCGGCTGCGTGAGCCAGTGCATCAGGAAGTCGCGCTCCTTGAAGTTCGGGAGCAGCTGCGTGCCCAGCAGCGGGTAGACGACGACCCCGACGACGGCGACCGCCAACGCTCCGGCCATCGCCGGCTCGGGCCGCCGCACCAGGGGCGTGAGCACCTTCCGGTACCCCGCCCTCAGCACCCGCAGCAGCGGCGACTGGGTCGTGCGCAGCTTGCCCTTGGACAGGAGCAGGAAGCACAGCGCGGGCGTCACGGTCACGGCGACCAGCATCGAGACCAGCACGGCGAGTGCGTACGACAGCACCAGGGGTTGGAAGAAGGACCCGGACAGCCCCTGCAGGAACAGGACCGGGACGATGGCCACCACGTTGATCACCGTCGCGTAGGTGATCGCGGAGCGGACCTCGACCGACGCGTCCAGGATGATGGCGTACGTCGTCCGGCTGCTGCCATCGCCCCGGGCCTGCCGCAGCCGTCTGACGACGTTCTCGACGTCGATGATGGCGTCGTCCACCACCACCCCGATGGCCACCACCAACCCGGCGAGCACCATCACGTTGATCGTGACCCCCCGCAGGTCGAGGACGACGATCGCGGTGACGAGCGAGAGGGGGATGGCCATGAGGCTGATGAAGGCGGTCCGCCACTCGTACAGGAAGGCGATGATGATCACGATGACCAGCAGGATGCCGATCAGCATCGCCTCGGTGAGGTTGTCGATCGACTGCTCGATGAACGTGGCCGGTCGGAAGATCGTGGTGTCGACCGTGATGCCGGGAAGGCCGGGCTTGAGCTTGGCCATCGCGTCCTCGACCCCGCGCGTCACCTCCATGGTGTTTGCGCCGCGGTACTTCTGGACGATCAGCATGATGCCGGGACCACCGTCGATCACGGCGTCCCCGATGAGGGGGCCGTGGTCGATGACCACGTCGCCGAGGTCGTCGAGTCGGAGCACCTTGCCGTTGCGTTCGACGACGGGCACCTTCGCCAGGTCGTCGGGCCCGAAGATCGGCTGCACGTTGCGGATGTTGAGGCGTTGGTCGGCTGTCTCCACCCAGCCGCCAGTGCCGATCACCGAGCCTTCGGAGTACCGGAGCAGGCCCGCGTCCAGGGCGTCTCCCGTGGCGCCCATCACCCTGTCGAGCGAGATGTCGTACTTCCCGAGCAGGGCCGGGTCGACCTGTACGTGCCGTTGCGGGAGGCGCTCACCCCAGATCGCGACCTGGGCGACCCCGGGTACCCGCAGCAGCCGGGCGCGGATCTTCCAGTACGAGATCGTCGACAGGTCGATCGGGTCGACCGTGTCGGAGGTCAACCCGATCTTCATGATCCGGCTGGTCGACGAGAGCGGCGGCATCATGAACGGCGGGCTGGCCCACGTCGGCAGGGTGGCCGTGATCTGAGCGATCCGCTCGGCGACGAGCTGGCGGGCCTGCAGCTCGTCGGTGCCCTTGGCGAAGATCAGCCGGATCGAGGACAGCTGCGCCACGGACTTGGACCGCATCTCCTGCAGCCCTTCGATGCCGTTCAGCTGGTTCTCGATCGGGATGGTGATCAGCTCCTCGACCTCGTTCGAGGAGTTGCCGAGGGCGATGGTCTGGATCTCCACCTGCGGCGGCGCGAACTCGGGGAAGACGTCGACCTTCGAGTTCGGGATCGCAGCGAAGCCGATCACCAGCATGGCGCCCGCGGCGAACGCGACCAGCCAGCGGAAGTGCAGGCTGGCGTTGACGATTCCCCGCATCATCCTGCCGTCGCGGTCGTACATCAGTGACCTCCCGCGATCTCGAGCTCGGCGCCGTAGACCTCTGCAGCGCCCGTGGTCACCACCTCGGTGCCGACGGGCGGACCGGAGCGCAGCAGCACGCGACCGTCCACGATGCGCGCGACGTCGACCTCCGCCCGTACGTAGACCAGTGGCTCCGGGCTCGTGTAAACCCAGGAAGCACCCTGGCCGTCGTAGATGAGCGCGGCATACGGGACGTCGGTGAGACGCCCGCGCTGTTGCACGGACTCCGTCTGCAGCGAGACCTGCTCGGCCGCTCGCTCGTCGAACGTCACCTGCTGCACCACCGAGCCGTCGATCGGCTCCAGGTGCGCCGGCTGGTGGACGTGCGGCGCGGCCGCCTCCACCTCGGTGCAGCCGGTGGCGCCGCCGGCAGCGATCACGAGCACCGCAGCCAGCGCGCCCGCGTCGCGCCTCACGACGAGCTCCGTGGTGCTTCCGTGACCCGCGCCTCGACCCGATCGGGCTCCCCGTCACCGGTCACCGGCTCACCGGTCGCGGGGCTCTCCGGGAGTCGTCGCCTGCCCATCAGGCTGAGGGCCGGGATCAGCAGGAGGGTCACCGGAACCACGGTGACCAGGCCACCGAGCAGCACCTGTGCCAGCGGATGCACGACCTCCAGGCCGGCCCGCGGACCGAGGACGACGAACGGGAGCGCGAGCGCCGCGAGCGCGATCGTGGACGTGAGGAGTGGTGTCAGGCGTTCGCGCACGGCCCGCCTCGCAAGGTCGGCCCGGGAGCCGTCGTCCGGTGTGTCGCGCTGCAACGACTGCAGGGTCACCACCATGAGCAGGCCGGCCCGGGTCGCGAACCCGAAGACGGCCAGCAGGCCGACCGCCGCTCCCAGGGTCAGGTCCGCACCAGCGATCACGATGGCGGCCACACCGCCGACCAGGCTGACCGGGAGCGCCGCGACCACCAGGGCCGCGAGCCGCCAGCTCCGGAACGCCGCCTGGAGCAGCAGGAAGATCGCGAGCACGACACCGGCAGCGACACCCAGCACCCGGCCCAGCCCGATCTCCTCGCCGGTGCTCTCGGTCACGACCTCGGCGTGGTACTCCAGCGGCAGCTGGCTGTCGGCGATGCGTTGCTCGAGGTCGGCTGCCACCGCCTCCACGCTGCTCCCGTCCAGGACGGCCTCCACGTCGATGTAGCGCGAGACGGAGTCGCGCGTGATGACCGACGGGGAGGTGGCGACGCGGACGTCGGCGACCTGGCCGAGCTTGATGTAGCCGCCGTCCGGCAGTCCGATGCTCAGGGCCTCGATGTCCTCGACGCTCCCTCGCGTGTCCTCGGTCCCCAGCACGATGACGTCGAAGACCTTCTGGTCCTCGAAGACGCTGCCGACCTGGATCCCCTGCAGCAGCGTGGCCTCGGAGCGCCGGACGTACCCGGGGGTCACGCCGAACTCCTGGGCCTTGTCGAGGTCGACCTCGATCTCGATGTTGTCGTGCACGGGCGGCAGGATCGTCCGAGCCTCGGTGATCCCGTCGACCTCGCTCATCGTCTCCTCGAGGACGACCGCCTGCTCGCGCAGCACGTCCAGGTCCTCTCCGAAGATCCGGACGACCAGCGGGCGGTCCGTGCCGGACAGCACCTGGATGTCGCCGTTCGCCGAGGACTCGTTCTCCCCGCTGGCGAGGGCGCCGATCTCGCGGATCCGGTTGCTGGCGTACGTCGACACGGCGTGGTCGACGTCGCTCACCTCGTCGGCGGCCTGTTCGATCGCCCGGAGGGTGTCGTCGTAGTCGGCGTCATCGCCGATCTGGACCCACACGCTGGCCGTGCTGACGTCCGTCACCCGGTCTCCGGTCAGTGCCCGACCGATGTGGGCACCCGTGCCGGCCACCCCGGGGATGTCGAGCAGCCGCTGGCTGAGGTCGGTGCTCGCGGCGGTCATCAGCTCGCTCGAGGCGCCGGGCTCACCGGCGAGCTCGATCTGCACGTTGCGATCCTGGAAGCTGGGCACCAGGGTCACGTTCAGGAACGGCAGCGCGGCCACCATCAGCACGGCGGCCACCACGGCCACGCCCACCACCCGGGCCGGCTTGGTCGCGAGGCTGCTGACGACGCGGGTGATCCGGTCCGCGGCACGCCCCATGCGGCCCGGAGCGGGAGGCTTCCACCCCGACATCAGCAGGGAGGTCAGCGCCGGTGTCACCGTGAGGGCGACCACCATCGCCGCCACCACCGCGATGGCGTACGCGGTCACCAGCGGTCCGAAGAAGTCGCCGGGGACGCCTGCCATGACCACGACCGGCACCATCACGAGCAGGCTGATGACGGTCGCGTAGATGAGCGGTCGACGTGCCTCGGTCGACGCATCGAGGACGATCATCGACGTCACCGTCGTGTCTCCGGCGCGGCGCCGCTGGCCGAGCCGGCGCAGCACGCGGTCGGTCGGTGCGATCGCCTCGTCGACGACGATCGCGACGGCAGCGGCCAGGCCGGCGAACGTGATCGCGTTGAACGTCTGCCCCATCAGGTCCAGGACCAGCGCCGCCGCCATCAGCGACAGGGGGATCGTGACGACCGCGATGAGGGCCGAGCGCCACCGGAAGCGGAGCGCGAGCAGGGCCAGGACCAGGAGCGCGCCACCGATGAGGCCGGCCAGGGCCAGGTTGTCCAGGGCGGCGCTGACGTAGTCGGCGGGCTGGAACGACGTGGTGTCCATCTCGAGCGATGCCAACCCCGGCTGCAGCTCTTCGAGGGCGTCCTGCACCCCTTCGCTGACCTCGACGGGGTCGGTGCCAGGGAACTTCTCCACCACCAGGAGCACCCCCTCGCCACCGTTGACGACGGCGTTGCCGATCAGGGGTTGGTGCCCGACCGCCACGGTCGACACGTCCGTCAGACGGAGCCGTCCCTGCGTCCCCTCGATGGGGACCTTGCCCAGCGAGGCGGGGTCGGCGATCTTCTCGATGAGGTGCCGCACCTGGAGGCGCTGCTGAGGTGTCTCGATGAAGCCTCCGGTGCCGGGTGTCGACGCCTCGAGGAAGGTCAGCGGGGAGACCACCTGGGCGTTGCCGGCCGTGGCCACCACCTGCGCGAGGCTGACGCCCTTCGCCCGGAGCTCCTCCGGATCGACCTGGACCTGGAGCTGCTGGTCACGCATGCCCCAGATGGAGACGTTCGCGACCCCGGGAACTCCCATGAGGAGTGGCCGGATCACCCACCGGGAGATGACGGACTGATCGATCAACGACAGCTCGGACGAGGACAGGCCCACCATCAGGACGCGGCTCGACGCCGACAGCGGCTGCAGCAGCTCGGGTGGCTTCGACACGTGGGGCAGTGCGTGTGCCTGGGTGAGCCGCTCCTGCACCAGCTGGCGCTGCTCGTACAGGTCGCTCCCGGGCTCGAAGACCAGCACGATGGACGACAGCCCGGGGACCGACTCCGAGCGGATCACGTCGATCCCCTCGACGCCGTTGAGCAGGTCGGCCTCCATCGGGACCGTGATCAGCTGCTCGACTTCCTCCGCGGACAGGCCGAGGGCCTCGGTCTGGATCTCCGCATAGGGCGGCACGTACTCCGGCAGGGCATCGACCGTCGCGCCCCGCAGCTGGATGACCCCCACGGCCATCACACCGACCGCCGCCGCCAGGACCAAGAGCCGGAACCTCAGCGACCAACCAAGAATTGAACTCATGTTCGGGACCCCCCCAGAGCCGCGGGGTCCCCCGAACATGCGCGGGAGTCCCGGTCGATCTGGTGGAGTCCCCCGTTGAGCAGTGTTCGTCGATCCCCCAATGAACGCCTCGATTGTGCCCTTGTGAGTCCCGCTTGTCGACAGGCCTGGGCAAAATGTTCGAGAAGCCATCCTCGAGCGACCCACCCTCACCGGACCCGGGTGCGGTCCGGTCAGGTCGTCCGCATGACCCCGAGTGGCTGCGGCTGGAACTGCGGGAAGACCGCGGCGGTGCTGACGCCGAACCGGGTCGAGACGACCTCGGCGAGCACCGAGCGGTAGTCGGTGGTGACGAGCAGGTCGGAGTCGATGTCGTTGGTGAGCCCGGGCCAGGTGCCGTAGTACTGGCCACCCTTGACGCCCGCGCCGAGCACGAACATCACGTTGCCGTAGCCGTGGTCGAGGCCCTGGTTGGCGTTCTCCTGGACGCGTCGCCCGAACTCGCTCAGGACCACGACGGTGACCCGGTCGCCGACGGCGCCCAGGTCGGTGAAGAAGCCGGCGAGGGCCTGCGACAGCTCCCGCGCGTTGCGCTGCATGCGACCCCACTCGAGCGTGCCGAGGCCGGTGTGCATGTCCCAGTCGCCCGTGGTCGACGGTCATCACCTCGACGCCCACGTCGCCCTTCACCACGCGGGCCGCCGTCTGCATCGCGCGGCCGACGTCGGAGTCGCCGTACTGCGCGCCGTTGGCCGGGGCCTCGGGGGTCGCACGGACCGGCTGGAACTCCGCGTTGGCGCGGAACGTGGAGGCCATCGGGCCGGCGAGCACCGAGCTCGAGCGGTCCCAGAGCGTGTGGAGCGAGCGGAGACGCCGGCTCCTCGGGGTCCCACTCGTCGTCGCCGGGGATCTGGAGGTCGTCGACGCTGCCGGCCGACAGGAAGGGCTGCGGGCCTGCGCAGGGACGCGGGCGCGACGCCACCGCCGACGCTGAACGCCTGGAGCGGTGAGGCGTCCGCGTCGAGGCCGATCAGCCGGTTCAGCCACCCGACGCGGGCGCTCGAGCCCGGGTCGGCGTCCTCGACCTCCTCCATCGCGGAGAAGTGCGAGCGGTTCGGGGCCGGCAGGCCGGTGGCGTGCACCGCGGCGAGCTTGCCGGTGGTCCAGAGCGGGAGCAGCGGGGCGAGGTTCGGGTGGAGACCGAAGAACGCGTCCTTGGCGAGCAGCGAGGCGCTCGGCACCGCGATCCGGGGGCGGGCCGTGTAGTACGTCGGGTCGCCGTGCGGCACCACCAGCGACAGCCCGTCGGCGGCGCCGCGCAGCGACACCACCACGAGCGTGCCGCGACCGGTGGCCGCAGCGGCGGACGAGACCGTGAGGAGGGTCGTCCCGAAGACCGTGCTCGTCCCCGCCAGCGCAGCGGCACCGGTGAGGAAGCCGCGGCGCGACAGCCCGGCGAACTCGGTGCAGCACGCGCGCCCGTCGCGAGGCGTCGGGGGTGGCGGCGTACGTCGGCATGGCGGTCACCTCGTGTAGAAGGCGGGGGAGTCGAGGAAGGTGGTGAGCAGCCGCGGCATGCCCCACTTGACGACGCCGTGGTCGCGGGTGATGCGTTCGCGCGGGGTGACGTCCAGCGCCTGGCAGCACGCCTGGAGCAGCGTCGTCGCTCGCGCGGCGGTGGAGGAGGGTCTGCGACAGGTGCTCGACCAGGTCCTCGAACCGGATCGGGTAGTCGGGCGCCCACGAAGCCGGGCCGCGGTACGTCGCGTCGACCTTCGGCCACCAGCCGCCGCTCATCGAGTAGTGGACCCGCATCGAGCCCATCAGCCGAGCGGCCGTGGCCCAGGCCTGGTTGGACTGCGGCATGCCGTCGGGGCGGGGCCAGCCGAGCGGGCTCGCGCCCAGCCCGGTGGTCTGCCACAGGATCGCGTTCGCCGCGCTGTTGTCGCTCGTGGGCTGCTTCACGCGGACGCCCGAGCGCCCGGTAGGTCGCCACGACGTCGTCGACCGGGGTCCGGATCTTCAGGCCGGCCGAGGCCTGGAACTCCGCCGACGCGACCAGCGCCCGGAGCACCGGGCGGATCGCCGTGCCGTGGTCGAGGTAGACCTGCGCCAGCCGGTCGACCAGCGCCTGCGACGGGTCGTCGCGGACGAACCGCACCGCCAGCTTGCGGGCGATCCGCTGGGCCGTCAGCGGGTGGCGGGCGAGGTAGCGCAGGAACCGGCGCGTGACGTCGCGCCCGTCGCGCGCGGCGTTCGCGTCGGTGAAGCCCGAGGACCTTCACCGGCCCGGTCCAGTGCGACGCCGTGTCGTAGTACACGTCCCAGCTGTTCCAGAGGTCCACCCGCCAGCCCGGTCAGGATCCGGGCGGTGTTCTTCACGTCGTCCTCGTCGTGGTTGCCGCGGCCGACCGTGTGCAGCTCGAGCAGCTCGCGCGCGAGGTTCTCGTTCGGGTGCTTGGCGGTCGAGACGGCGTTGTCGAGGAAGATCAGCATCGCCGGGTGGGTGATCGTCGCCTCGAGCAGCTCCTCGTAGGTGCCGAGGGCGTGCTTGCGGATCGTGTCGCCGTAGCGCTTGCGGTAGGTGAAGCAGGGCTCGCCGTTCGTGGGGACGTGGAGGTGGTGCTCCCAGAACTCGGTCATGATCTCGTGCACCTGGCGCTTGCTGCGGATCCGACGGAGCAACACCCATCGCTGGTAGTTGGCCATCAGCACCCAGCCCGGCTCGGCGCCGCTCGCGTGGCGCGCCCAGGCCTGCGGACCGGAGTACTGGAGGCCGGGCCACCAGTCCGCGAGGTCGGCGCCCGCGCGGTCCCGGACGGAGGAGGGCTCGAGCTGCCACTCGAACCACGCCTGGGCGCCGCCGCGAGCGACGACCTGCTGGGCGAGGCCGGGCGTGACGCCGTACGAGAAGCGGCTCACGAGGTGGCGGGCGGAGCCGCTCAGCAGTGGGCGCACGCGGGCACGGGTGGGCGCGTCAGCGGCGAGCGCTTCGCCTGCTGGTTGCCGGGGGGCGAGTGGCATGGCTGCTCCTGCTGCCACGGCGGGGGGTGACCGCGGCCGCCCCATCCTAGGGAGCCTCGCGCCGATGCGAGGCGGATTCCGGGAACTCAGTACAGTGGTGGCGACCGACCCCGACCGAAGGACCGACGACACTTCATGGACGGCTCTCAAAGTCGCCTCTCGACTCTGTCCTCGTCAGCCGGAGCGTCGCTCGTGACCGAGTGGCTGTTCCTCGGCATCTCCCTGCTGCTGATCCTCTCCTGCGGGCTGTTCGTGGCCGCGGAGTTCGCGTTCGTCACCGTCGACCGCGGCCAGGTCGAGCGCGCCGCCGCGGCCGGTGACGTCGCCGCACAGGGCGTCCAGAAGGCGCTGCGTGGCTTGTCGACCCAGCTGTCGGGCGCGCAGGTCGGCATCACCGTCACCAACCTCGCGATCGGCTTCCTGGCCGAGCCCGCGATCGCGCGGCTGATCGACGGGCCGCTGACGTCCGCCGGCGTGCCCGACGGGGCCGTGCACCCGCTCGCCATCGGCATCGCCCTGACGTGTCAGCACCGTGCTCACCATGCTGTTCGGCGAGCTGGTGCCGAAGAACTTCGCGATCGCGCGACCGATGGAGACCGCGCGGGCGACCCAGCGGTTCATGCGCGGCTTCACCGCCGCCAACCGGTGGCTGATCCGGCTGCTGAACGGGTCGGCCAACGCGCTCGTACGGCGGCTCGGCGTGGAGCCGCAGGAGGAGCTCCGGTCCGCCCGCAGCTCGGCCGAGCTCGCATCCCTCGTCCAGCGCTCCGCCGACCAGGGGACCCTCGACGTCGAGACCGCGGAGCTCATGGAGCGGTCCGTCGAGTTCGGCACCCGCACCGCCGGCGAGATCATGACGCCCCGGGTGCGGACCCAGACCCTGGAGGCGGCCGACCGGGCGGCCGCCGTCATCGAGCTGGCCCGCCAGAGCGGCCACTCCCGGTTCCCGGTGCTCGACACCGAGGACACCGTCGTCGGCACGGTGCACGTCAAGCACGCGGTCGCGCTGCCCGTGGCCGAGCGGTCCACCACCCGGATCAAGCACATCATGGTGAAGCCGATCGTGGTGCCCGACTCGATCCGGCTCGACCCGCTCCTCGCGCTGCTGCGCCAGGACGGGTTCCAGATGGCGGTCGTGCTCGACGAGTACGGCGGCCACGCCGGCATCGTCACCCTGGAGGACGTGGTCGAGGAGATCGTCGGCGACATCAGCGACGAGCACGACCGGCTCGGCGCCCGAGCCCGCCAGCGGCCCGACGGCAGCTGGATCCTGTCGGGCCTGCTGCGCCCGGACGAGGTCGAGGACGTCACCGGCATCACGCTGCCGGAGGGCGAGGACTACGACACCGTCGCGGGGCTGGTGCTCGCCGTGCTCGGGCGGGTGCCGGCGTCCGGCGACGTGGCCGAGGTGCCGGTCCCGGACCGCAGCGATCCCGAGGAGCCGCGCCAGCAGCTGGCGTCGCTGACCGTGCTGCACATGGACGGGCTCCGGATCGACCGGCTGGGCCTGCGGATCCACCAGGGCGGCGGAGCTCTCCAGCGAGACAGGGGAGGGGTCCGCATGAGCACCGGCGCCGCCATCGTCGTCGCGATCCTGCTGCTGGTCGCCAACGCCTTCTTCGTCGGAGCCGAGTTCGCGCTGATCTCGGCGCGTCGCAGCCAGATCGAGCCGCGCGCACAGGCCGGGTCCCGGATGGCGCGCACCACCCTCCGGGCCATGGAGAACGTCAGCCAGGTCATCGGCGGGCACCCAGCTCGGGATCACCGTCTGCTCGCTGCGGGCTCGGTGCCGTCGGGGAGCCGGCGATCGCCCGACGTGATCGAGCCCTGGCTGCACGACGCTCGGCGTCCCCGACGCGCTCCTGCACCCGATCGCGTTCGCCATCGCGCTCGCCGTCGTGGTCTACCTGCACGTCGTGCTCGGCGAGATGGTGCCCAAGAACATCGCGATGGCCGGGCCCGGAGCCGCGCCGCCCTCGTGCTCGGCCCGCCGATGATGGCGCTCGTGACCGTCCTCGCCCCGTCATCCGTCGGTCTCAACGCCGATCGCCACGCCGACCCTGCGAGCGCTCCGGCGTCGAGCCTGCGTGACGAGGTGGGCTCGGCCTACACCCGCGAGGAGGTCGCGGCGCTGGTCGAGGAGTCCCGGGGCGAGGGGATGCTGGCCGAGGAGGAGTACGGCCGGCTGGCCGGCGCGCTCGGCTTCACCGAGAAGACGATGGCCGAGGTGCTGATGCGGGTCGAGGACCTGGAGACCGTACGTCGAGGAGCCACCGCGGCCGACGTCGAGGCGCTGTGCGCGGCCACCGGCTACAGCCGGTTCCCGGTGGTGGCGGAGGACGACACGCTGCTCGGCTACCTGCACATCAAGGACGTGCTCGAGACCGACGAGGCCCGCCGCGAGCGGGTCGTCGACGACAAGTGGGTCCGGCCGTTCGCCCCGGTCCGGGTCGACGAGCCGCTTCACGACGCGCTGGCCCGGCTGCAGCAGCGGGGTGCGCACATGGCGCTCGTCGTGGACGCCGACGGCGGTGTCCTGGGGCTCGCCACGCTCGAGGACGTGATCGAGGAGCTGGTCGGCGAGATCCGCGACGCCGCACACCAGGACGAGCCCGCGTGACCGTGCCCGGGATCGCCCGGGGCGACGGATAGGGTGGCTGCGACCGCGGGGTCCCAGGGGACTCCGGCACGCCGATCCGAGGAAAAGCAGGACGAGACGTTGGCCGACGAGGCGACCCGCACCGAGCGCGTGTGGACCGTGCCGAATCTGCTCAGCATGGCTCGGCTGGCCGGCGTACCCGTGTTCCTGTGGCTCGTGCTGGGCCCGGAGGAGGACGGCTGGGCGCTGGTGCTGCTCATGGTCTCGGGCATCACCGACTACCTCGACGGCTACCTCGCCCGGCAAGCTCGACCAGATGTCCCGGTTCGGGCAGGTGCTCGACCCGGTCGCCGACCGGCTCTACATCCTGGCCGTCGTGATCGGGCTGGCGCTGCGCGACGTGATCCCGTGGTGGGTCGCGCTGATCCTGCCGCTGCGCGACCTGCTGCTCTGGATCCTGGTGCCGATCCTGCGCACCCGCGGCTACAGCGCGCTGCCCGTCCACTTCCTCGGCAAGGCCGCGACGTTCAACCTGCTCTACGCGTTCCCGCTGCTGCTGCTCGGTGACGGCGAGGGCGTGGTCGCGACGCTGGCCGACGTCTTCGGCTGGGCGTTCGCGATCTGGGGGATCGGCCTGTACTGGTGGGCGGGGATCCTCTACGCCTACCAGGTCTACCGCTTCGTCCAGACCACCCCCCGACGGTCGGTGACGCCCGATGGCTGAGCGCGACGCCCGTGCCGAGCCGCTGCCCGAGCACGTCACGACGCCGCTGCTGTCGCGGATCACCCAGGGCGCCCTCGACTCCGACTACGCCGAGCTCGCCCGCCGTCGCGCCGACGGCACGGCGGGCCCGGAGCCCCCGCGCAACCGGCTCGTCGCGGCAGCGGCGATCGCCGTCGTCGGCGTGCTGCTGAGCGTCGCGATCGTGCAGAACACCCGCAACGAGGCGGTCGACAACGCCGGCCGCGCCACCCTGATCTCCCGGATCGAGCAGGAGCGCAGCGTCCTGGAGGACCGGCAGGCCGAGATCGCCGACCTGACGCGCGAGAACCGACAGCTGGGTGACGCCCTGGTCGGCCTCGGGAGCGCTGCGACGAGGGCCGACGCGGCCGTGGTGCGGCTCGGTGCGATCAGCGGCTACGCGCGGGTCAGCGGCGAGGGCGTGCGGATCGTCGTCGACGACAACCCGATCGGCGACGACGTGCAGCTGGTGACCGACTCCGACCTCGCGATGCTTGCCGACGGACTGTGGGAGGCGGGTGCCGAGGCGATCGCCATCAACGACCAGCGGCTCACCCCGCTCGGCGCGATCCGCAACAGCGGCAAGGCGATCCACGTCAACACCGTGCCGCTGTCGCCGCCGTACGTCGTGCGCGCGATCGGCGACATGCGGACCCTGCAGGCCGACCTGCTCGAGCACGACGCACGGCGCGGAGTTCTTCTCGCTGGCCGACCAGCTCGGCTTCGTCTACTCCGTGGACAATGTCAGTGAGCTCGACCTGCCGGCGGCCCGGCAGCGGCGGCTCAGCTATGTCCGAACCGGGACCGCCGACCAGATGCGCGGCGGCCTGGGAGCGGAGGAGGGTCAACCGTGATCGCCGCACTCGGGCTGTTGCTCGGCATCGTCCTCGGGCTGATCTTCCAGCCTGACGTCCCGCTCTGGCTCGAGCCCTACCTGCCGATCGCGGTGGTCGCCGCGCTCGACGCCGTGTTCGGGGGCCTGCGTGCCTACCTCGACGGCATCTTCGACGACAAGGTCTTCGTCGTCTCGTTCCTCAGCAACGTCGTGATCGCGGCCGCGATCGTCTACCTCGGCGACCAGCTCGGCGTCGGCGGCCAGCTCACGACCGGCGTCATCGTCGTGCTCGGGATCCGGATCTTCTCCAACGTCGCGGCGATCCGCCGCCACCTGTTCCATGCCTGACGACGACCGGACGCCTGCGAGCCCCGCGCCCGACGACGAGGGGCGCCGACGGCCTGCGCCGGCTGCTGACCTCGCTGCGCGAGCCGTCGCGGCGGCAGGTCGTCGTCGGCGTGCTGCTGGCGGTCCTCGGGTTCGCCGCCGTCGCGCAGCTGCGGTCCGCCCAGCTCAACGACACCTACGCCGGCTACCGCGAGCAGGAGCTGATCGACGTGCTCAGCGGCCTGGCCGGCACGACCCAGCGGGCCGAGGCCGAGCTGGCCCGGCTCGAGCAGACCCGCGAGCGGCTCCAGAACGACACCAGCGCCGAGCAGGCCGCGATCGAGCAGGCCCGCACCGAGGCCGACACGCTCCAGGTGCTGGCCGGGGTCGTGCCCGTCACCGGTCCCGGCATCCGGATCACCATCACCGAGGAGACGGGCGCGGTCGACATCGACTCGATGCTCGACACGGTCCAGGAGATGCGCACCGCGTTCGCCGAGGCGATGCAGTTCAACGGCCAGGTCCGGGTGGTCGCCTCGACGTCGTTCGAGGACGGCGTGGGCGGCATCTACGTCGACGGCACGCTGCTCGAACCGCCGTACGTCATCGACGTGATCGGCGACCCGGCGACGCTCCACGGGGGGCTGACGTTCCCGGAGGGGCCGATCGCGCAGCTGCAGGACGACGGTGCCCGGGTCGAGGTGGAGGAGCTCCAGTCGCTCGACATCGAGTCGGTCGCCGAACCGGAGCAGCCGGTCTTCGCCGAGCCCGGCGGCGCGGGTGACGGGGGCTCGATAGCCTGCCCGTGTCCGTCGTGCCGACCGAGGAGGCCCTTTGTACCCCGACGACCTGAAGTACACCGCCGAGCACGAGTGGGTGCGCGCGCCGGGCGAGAACGACGGCTCCGTGCGGGTGGGGATCACCCACTTCGCGCAGGACGCGCTGGGCGACATCGTCTACGTCTCGCTGCCCGACGTCGGCGACTCCGTCGAGGCCGGCGCCCCGTGCGGCGAGCTGGAGTCGACCAAGTCGGTCAGCGACATCTTCGCCCCGGTCGGCGGTGAGGTGGTGGCCCGCAACGACACCCTGGACGCCACGCCGGAGCTCGTCAACAACGACCCCTACGGCGGCGGCTGGCTCTTCGAGCTGGCGCCGTCCGACGGGTCGGCCGTCGACGGGCTGATGGACGCGACGACCTACCAGGGGACGCTCGAGGCCTGAGCCGCCGCGACGGTCCGGATCGGGTTGAACCGCCGTCGGGGACTGATAGGTTCGGGGCAACCGTCAGCCTCAACCCCGAGGTGAGGGTTTGGACCGACCCGGAGGGACCCCGATGCCGTTCTGCACCGCCTGTGGCCGGCAGAACCCGGACGACGCCCGCTTCTGCTCGCAGTGCGGGACCCGCCTCGTCCCGACCGACGCCCCGGCCGAGCCGGTGGGCGAGTCGACGGCCACCATCACGTTCGGCGTCTCGCGCGAGAAGTCGGACACGTCCGACCGGCAGCTGAGCCCGGTCGACGCCGCGGCGGTCGACGCGCTGCCGCCGGGGCACGCCCTGCTCGTCGTACAGCGAGGGCCCGGAGCCGGCAGCCGGTTCCTGCTCGACACCGACACCGTGCACGCCGGCCGGCACCCCGACAGCGACATCTTCCTCGACGACGTCACCGTGTCCCGTCGGCACGCGGAGTTCAAGCGCGAGGGTGAGCGCTTCACCGTCAGCGACGACGGCAGCCTCAACGGCACCTACGTCAACCGCGACCGGATCGACCGCGTCCAGCTCAACGACGGCGACGAGGTGCAGATCGGCAAGTACCGCCTGGTGTTCTTCTCGGGTCACTCCCCTGAATAGGCGGGAGGTGATGTCGCAGGCACCAGCGGGCGCGCCCGGGGCGCGGATGAACATCGGGGAGGTGCTCGACCGGCTCCGTCCGGACTTCCCCGGCATCACCATCCCGAAGATCCGGTTCCTCGAGGACAAGGGGCTCATCAAGCCCGAGCGAACGCCCGCCGGCTACCGCAAGTTCACCCCGGACGACGTGGAGCGGCTCCGCTACATCCTGACGATGCAGCGCGACCACTACCTGCCGCTCAAGGTGATCGGTGAGCACCTCGCCGCGATCGACCGCGGCCTCGAGCCGCCGCCGATCGAGTCGGTGGTCCCGACCGTGCCGAAGGTCGCGCTCGCGGCCGACGGTCTCCCGAGCGCGGAGTCGTTCCGTCGGCACGACGACGTGCGGCTCTCCCGCAAGGAGCTGCTCAAGATCGCGGAGGTCGACGAGGAGCTGCTCGAGCAGCTCGAGCAGTTCGGCCTGATCGTGCCGCGCCAGGGCACCGGCCACTACGACACCGACGCCCTCGTCATCGCGCAGACCGCCCGGGAGCTCGCCGACTTCGGCTTCGAGCCGCGTCACCTGCGCGCCTTCAAGACGGCCGCCGACCGCGAGGTCGGGCTGGTCGAGCAGGTCGTCGCCCCGCAGAAGCGGGGACGCGACGCGGGCGCCAAGGCCCGGGCGGCGGAGACGGTCAGCGAGATCGCGGCGCTGTCGGTGCGGCTCCACGCGACCCTGGTCAAGGCCGGCCTGCGCAGCCCGTAGGGAGCCGTCCGCACCCCACCACGACGCGAGTAGGGTGGCGACGTGCGCGAAGTCGACGTCATGGGCGTCCGGGTCGAGATGCCTTCGAACCAGCCGATCGTGCTGTTGCGCGAGGTGGCGGGGGACCGCTACGTCCCGATCTGGATCGGCGCGGTCGAGGCCACCGCGATCGCCTTCGCCCAGCAGGGCGTGGTGCCGCCGCGGCCGCTGACGCACGACCTGTTCAAGGACGTGCTGGCCGCCACCGGCAACGAGCTCACCGAGGTGCGGATCACCGACGTGAAGGACGGCGTCTACTTCGCGACGCTGGTGTTCGCCTCGGGCGCCGAGGTGAGCGCGCGGCCGTCCGACTCGATCGCCCTGGCGCTGCGGACCGGCTCCCGGATCGTGTGCGCCGAGGAGGTGCTCGACGAGGTCGGCCTCGCCGTCCCGGCGGAGCAGGAGGACGAGGTCGAGCGGTTCCGCGAGTTCCTCGACCAGGTGACTCCCGAGGACTTCGAGGCGCCCGAACCCTGACCCTCAAGTAGAGCCTGAGGGTTGCGACACGCCGGGCGCGTCGTTGACCACCCTCAGGTTCCGCCTTACCTTGAACTGTCTTCGTTGTAACTCCACCGATGTGGTCATCTCTGGCCCCACGGCCCGCACTTCCCCTGCGGAGTTACGGATCAGCGGAGTGAGCGAGCAGGAGGAATCGCGTGGCCGGGAACGAGTTCGAGCCGGAGGCTCACGGAGCAGACCTGGACGCCTCCCTGGAGGCCGCCGAGGAGCAGGGTCTCCTGTTCACCGACGACGTCTCGCCCCTGCCCAGCGACACCGGCTACCGCGGTCCGACCGCGTGCAACGCGGCCGGCATCACCTACCGCCAGCTCGACTACTGGGCCCGCACCGGCCTGGTCGAGCCGAGCGTCCGCAGCGCCACCGGCTCCGGTTCGCAGCGGCTCTACTCGTTCCGCGACATCCTGATCCTCAAGGTGATCAAGCGGTTGCTCGACGCCGGCATCTCGCTGCAGCAGATCCGCACCGCCGTGCAGCACCTGCGCGAGCGCGGCACCGACGACCTGACGCGCGTCACGTTGATGAGCGACGGCATCTCGGTCTACGAGTGCACCAGCAACGACGAGGTCATCGACCTGCTCCAGGGCGGCCAGGGCGTGTTCGGCATCGCCATCGGCGGCGTCTGGCGCGAGATCGAGGGCACCCTGGCGGAGCTTCCCGAGCGAGCGGACCGTCGAGGAAGAGGCTCCGGTCGCCGGCGACGAGCTGGCGGCGCGACGCGCGGCGCGACACACCGGCTGAGCGCAGCCCGACCCGCCCCCGGTGATACCGTGGCGGCGCTGACAAACCCGCACGGGAGAGTCTTCGCGCCGCGCGTTCTCGGGCGGTAGCGGAGCGCCGAAGGGGCAACCCCTCCCCGGAACCTCTCAGGCGCCCAGGACCGTGCGGACCAGGCAACTCTGGAGCGGACGTGACAGAGGGGGAGGCGATTCGATCGAGCGACGCCGATCCGAGGAGCCACCCGTGGCAGACCACGCCAGCCTGACCGACCTCGACGCAGCACTGCCGTTCGTCGACCGCCACATCGGGCTGCGCCCGGACGACGTCGAGCACATGTTGGGGGAGCTCGGGTTCGACTCGCTCGACGAGCTGATGTCGGCGGCCGTGCCGGAGTCGATCGCGTCGACCCGGCCGCTGGACCTGCCCGCGCCGACCAACGAGGACACCGTCGCCCGCGAGCTGCGCGCGATGGCTGCCCGCAACCGTCCGCTCGAGGCGATGATCGGACTCGGCTACCACCCGTCGGTCACGCCGGGAGTCATCCGTCGCCGGGTCCTCGAGAGCCCCGCGTGGTACACCGCCTACACGCCGTACCAGCCCGAGATCTCGCAGGGCCGGCTCGAGGCGCTCCTCAACTTCCAGACCGTCATCGGCGACCTGACCGGCCTGCCGACCGCCAACGCGTCGCTGCTCGACGAGGGGACCGCGGCGGCGGAGGCCATGACGCTCGTACGTCGCGCCAACCGGCGGGCGGCAGGGGCCGTTCGTCGTCGACGCCGACGCCCTGCCGCAGACCGTCGACGTGGTGCGCACCCGCGCTGCGGCCATGAACATCGAGGTGGTCGTGGCCGACCTGACCGACGGGACTGCCCGACGGGCCGCTGTGCGGGGTGCTGGTCCAGTACCCCGGGGCGTCCGGGCGGGTGCTCGACCCGCGCCCGCTGGCAGAGGCGGCGCACGAGCGGGACGCGCTCACCGTCGTGGCTGCCGACCTGTTGGCGCTCACGCTGCTCGAGGCGCCGGGGGAGCTCGGCGCGGACGTGGTGGTCGGCTCCTCGCAGCGCTTCGGCGTGCCGCTCTGGTACGGCGGCCCGCACGCCGGGTTCATGGCGGTGGCCGCGGGGCTCGAACGACACCTGCCCGGGCGGCTGGTGGGCGTGTCCGTCGACGCCGAGGGCCGACCGGCCTACCGGCTGGCGCTGCAGACCCGCGAGCAGCACATCCGGCGCGACAAGGCGACCTCCAACATCTGCACCGCCCAGGTCCTGCTCGCGGTCGTCGCCTCCATGTACGCCGTCTACCACGGACCCGACGGGCTGCGGTCGATCGCGACCCGGGTCCACCGCTACGCCGCGGTGCTCGCCCGGGCGCTGGCCGACGGGGGAGTGGAGATCGAGCACGAGCAGTTCTTTGACACCGTGGTGGCCCGGGTCCCCGGCCGGGCCTCCGAGGTCGTCGCGGCGGCCCGCGAGGCCGGCCTGCACCTGCGGCACGTCGACGACGACCGGGTCGGGTTCTCGACCTCCGAGGTCACCGCGCCGGGCGACCGTCGACCGGCTGCTCGAGGCGTTCGGTGTGACGCGCTGACGTCGACGCCGTCGACCAGTCCACCGCCGACGCGCTGCCCGACGGGCTGCGCCGCAGCACGCCGTACCTCACGCACGAGGTGTTCTCGTCGCACCACAGCGAGACCGCCATGCTGCGCTACCTGCGGCGGCTCTCCGACCGCGACTACGCCCTCGACCGCGGCATGATCCCGCTCGGCTCCTGCACGATGAAGCTCAACGCGACCACCGAGATGGAACCGGTCTCGCTGCCGGGCTTCGCCGAGCTGCACCCGTTCGCGCCGCCGGAGGACGCCGAGGGCTACCTCGAGCTGGTCGACCAGCTCGAGGGCTGGCTGCGCCGAGGTGACCGGCTACGACCGGGTGTCGATCCAGCCCAACGCCGGCTCGCAGGGCGAGTTCGCCGGCCTGCTCGCCATCCGCGCCTACCACCGCGACCAGGGACAGGGGGAGCGCGACGTCTGCCTGATCCCCTCGTCCGCGCACGGCACCAACGCGGCCTCGGCCGTGATGGCCGGGATGCGGGTCGTGGTCGTCAAGGCCGGTGACGACGGCTCGGTCGACCTCGACGACCTGCGCGCCCAGTGCGAGGCGCACGCCGACGACCTCGCGGCCATCATGGTGACCTACCCGTCCACGCACGGCGCCTACGAGGCGACGATCACCGAGCTGTGCGAGATCGTGCACGCCCACGGCGGCCAGGTGTACGTCGACGGCGCCAACCTCAACGCGCTGCTCGGCCATGCCCGGCCTGGCGAGTTCGGTGGTGACGTCTCCCACCTCAACCTGCACAAGACGTTCTGCATCCCCCACGGCGGCGGTGGGCCCGGGGTCGGCCCGGTCGCCGTCCGCGAGCACCTCGCGCGCTACCTGCCGACGCACCCGATGCACCCGGAGGAGCGCAAGCGCCAGGGGATCGGGGCGATCAGTGCGGCGCCGTACGGCTCGGCCGGCGTGCTGCCGATCTCGTGGGCCTACATCCGGCTGATGGGGGCGGCCGGCCTGACGCGCGCCACCGCCGTCGCGGTGCTCTCGGCCAACTACATCGCCCGGCGCCTCGAGGAGCACTTCCCGGTGCTCTACCGGGGCCACGGCGGGCTGGTCGCCCACGAGTGCATCGTCGACGTCCGCGGCCTGACGCGCGACACCGGCGTCACCGTCGACGACGTCGCGAAGCGGCTGGTCGACTTCGGCTTCCACGCGCCGACGATGTCGTTCCCCGTCGCCGGCACCCTCATGGTCGAGCCCACGGAGTCGGAGGACCTGGTCGAGATCGACCGCTTCTGCGACGCCATGATCGCGATCCGCGCCGAGATCGAGCAGGTCCGGGCGGGCGAGTGGAGCGCGGAGGACTCCCCGCTGCGCGCGGCTCCTCACACCACGCGAGCGCTGGCGGGCGAGTGGGAGCGGGCCTACGACCGGTCGCTCGGAGCGTTCCCGGCCGGTACCGACCCCGACAAGTACTGGCCGCCGGTCGCCCGGATCGACCAGGCGTACGGCGATCGCAACCTCGTCTGCGCGTGTCCTCCGCCGGAGGCGTTCGCGTAGCCGGGTCGTGCCCTAGCGTTGGCGTCGTGACCGAACGACGGCAGATCTGCCTCGACGTGGCCCAGGCGCAGGGGCGCCTGACGTCGGTCGTGGGCGCCGTCTTCGACCGGTACGGCGTGGTGTGGGCCGGGGCGAGCGGGGCCGGCCCCGGCGTGCACGGGCAGTACCGGATCGGGTCGATCACCAAGACGTTCACGGCCGTGCTCGTGATGCAGGCGCGTGACGCCGGGCTGCTGTCGCTCGACGACACCGTCGGGCAGCACGTCGGCGACGTCGGGTACGCCGAGGTGCCCCTCCGCCACCTGCTGAGCCACACCTCGGGCATGCAGAGCGAACCGGCCGGGCCGTGGTGGGAGCGGTCGCGCGGCGCCGACTTCGCCCGGCTCGCCGCGTCGAACGACGGGAGCGGCCGGGTCGCGGGCACCGGGGCCTACTACCACTACTCCAACCTCGGCTACGCGCTGCTGGGCGAGGTGCTGGCGCGCGTCACCGGCCGGCCGTGGCGCGCGCTCGTCAGCCAGGTGCTGCTCGCCCCGCTGGGGATGACGCGGACCTCCTACCTGCCGCGACCGCACGCACAACCAGGCTGGAGCGTCGACCACTTCACGGGGGTCCGGACCCTCGAGCCGCTCACCGACACCGGTGCCATGGCCCCCGCCGGCCAGCTGTGGTCGACCGCGGAGGACCTCGTGCTGTGGGGGCAGTTCCTGGCGGGGTCACGGCCCGACCTGCTCGACCCCTCCACGCTGCACGAGATGTCGACCGAGGTGACCGAGTCCTACGGGTTGGGCCTGCGGCTCACCGCCAACGCGGGCGGGGTGCTGGTCGGTCACAACGGCTCCATGCCGGGCTTCCTGGCCTCGCTGTTCGTCGACCCCGGCTCGGGGATCGGCGCGACCGTCCTCACCAACGCCACCACCGGGGTCGACACCGAGAAGCTCACCGATCGAGCTGATCGACGGCGACTTCACCGACGACGTGCCGGCTCCGTGGCGACCCACCGTGGCCGTGCCTCCCGAGGTGGAGGGGCTGCCCGGCCTGTGGTTCTGGGGCAACACTGCGCTGGAGCTGCGCTGGCACAACGAGGGCCTCGACCTGCGCGCGCTGGCGACGCCCACGCGCGACCCCTGGCGCTTCGAGCTGGTCGACGGTCGGCTCGTGGGGGTGGCGGGCTACCACCGGGGCGAGATCCTGCACGTGCACCGCCGCGACGACGGCAGCCTCGGCCACCTCGAGTGCGCCACGTTCGTCTACACCCGCTCCCCGTACGACCCCGAAGCGCCGATCCCGGGCGGGGCACCGCGCTCGCCCTAGTGCGCCTGCGACACGCTCGACATGTTGAAGTCCGGAACGCGCAGCGCCGGGGTGGCGGTCCGGGAGAAGTAGTCGTCGCCCCACTCCCGGCTGAAGCTCGGCCCGGTCTCGCTCGCGTGCGTGAACCGGTCGAGGAGGTCGACCGGGCTCTCGTTCCAGCGGAAGTTGTTGACCTCGCCGACGATCTCGCCGCCCTCGACGCGGTAGACGCCGTCACGGGTGAGGCCGGTCAGCAGCAGCGTCTGCGGGTCGACCTCACGGATGTACCAGAGGCAGGTGAGCAGCAGACCGTCGTCCATCCCCTCGACCAGGTCGTCGATGCCGCCGGTGGCGCCGTCGACCGTCAGCACCAGGTTGTCGACGTACGGCGTGACCGGCTGACCGGTGAGCCCGGCGGAGTGCCGGGTCTGGAGCAGGGAGGTGAGCGTGCCGTCGGCTATCCAGTCGGTGCGGGCCAGCGGCAGGCCGTTGTCGAACACCGACTGCAGGTTCGACGACGACGTGGCGGTCACGAAGGGCTGGCTCTCCAGGCCCGGGTGGGCCGGGTCGGAGAAGAGGGTCACCCCCTCCCGCGCCACGCGTTCGCCGATCCGGGTGCCACCGCCACGCCGGCTGTAGACAGACTGCCCGTCGTGGGCGTCGCGGGCGCCGGAGTACCAGTAGGCGTCGATCATCAGGTCGGCGACGGCGCTCGGCGGGAGGATCGTGTCGTAGCGCCCCGCCGGCAGCTCAGCTGCCGCTCGGCCCACCCGAGCCGCTGCGCGACCGCGGCCTGCATAACCAGGGCGTCGACCTCGGCGAAGTCACGCGTGGCGCCGCCCACCCACGCGCTGCGGGTGAGGGTGCGGTCCTTCCCGGTGCAGGCGTAGTGACCGGTCGGCTGGACGTGGCGCAGCCGGAGGCCGGTGCTCGAGCCGAGGTAGGTCGTGGTGTGCTCGTGGCTCACGAACCCGTAGAGGACCTGTCCGGCCGACCCGGCGAGCCCGAACGCCTCGCCCAGCGCGGGCGCGAAGGCGTCGAAGACGTGGATGTCCGTCGGCTCCGGCGCGTCGTCCCAGTCAGCCGCCGCCGCCCCGGTGGGCAGGTCCTGCGCGTCCTCGGCTGCCGAGCCCGCGCGGGCAGCGGCGTCGGCCGCGGAGACCAGCTCCGTGACCTGAGCCTGGGTGGTGGCGCAGCCCGACATGGAGCCCGCCGCGACGCCATCGCCGCCGCGGACGAAGCTGATCACGGTGACCTCGACGCCGTGCCTGACGCCGTTGGTCGTGAGGGTGTTGTTGGCCCAGCGGAGGTTCGCGCTGGTGGTGTCGGTGACCAGCACGACGCAGTCGTCGGCGATCGAGGTCGCCAGCGCGTGCTCGACCAGGGACTGGGGGGTCCAGGCGGTGGGGACGCTCATCAGTGGCCTGCCTCGTCGGTGGTGTTGAGGATCCGGACGCCGCGGAACAGCGCGGTCGGGCAGCCATGGCTCACGGCAGCCACCTGCCCGGGCTGCGCCTTGCCGCAGTTGAACGCGCCGCCGAGCACCCAGGTCGACGCCCCGCCGACGGCCTCCATCGAGTTCCAGAAGTCCGTCGTCGTCGCCTGGTAGGCGGCGTCGCGCACCTGCCCCACGAGCCGGCCGTCCTCGATCCTCAGGAACCGCTGCCCCGTGAACTGGAAGTTGAACCGCTGCATGTCGATGCTCCAGGACTTGTCGCCGACGACGTACAGCCCGCGCTCGACGCGCGAGATCAGGTCGTCGGTGGTCACGTCGTCGGGGGCGGGCTGCAGCGACACGTTTGCCATCCGCTGGATCGGGATGTTGCCGGGGGAGTCGGCGTAGGCGCACCCGTTGGAGCGGCCCTCCCCGGAGTCCAGGGCAGCGAGCTCGGGCTTGAGGTGAGCCATGGCGCGGTCGAGCTGGTAGCCGACCAGGACGCCGTCGCGGACGATGTCCCACTGCTGGGTCTCGACGCCCTCGTCGTCGTACCCGACGGTGGAGAGGCCGTGCTCGACGGTGCGGTCACCGGTCACGTTCATCACGGGGGAGCCGTACTGCAGCGTCCCGAGCTTGTCGTACGTCGCGAACGAGGTGCCGGCGTAGTTGGCCTCGTAGCCGAGCGCCCGGTCGAGCTCGGTGGCGTGCCCGATCGACTCGTGGATCGTCAGCCACAGGTTGGAGGGGTGGATCACGAGGTCGTAGGTGCCCGGCTCGACCGTCGGCGCGGTCAGCTTCTCCGCGAGCAGCCCGGGCACCTCGGCGAGCTCGGCGTCCCAGTCGTAGCTGCCGTCGGTGAGGTACTCCCAGCCCCGACCGACCGGCGGTGCGATCGAGGCCATCGAGTCGAACACCCCGGTGGCCTCGTCGGCGCCCATCGCCTCGAAGTGCGGCTGCAGCCGGATCCGCTGCTGGGTGGTCCGGGTGCCGGCGAGGTCGGCGTAGTACTTGTTCTCCTGAACCTGCTGGAGTGAGGCCGTGGCGTGCTGCACCGTGTCGTGGTCGAGCAGTCGCCTGGTCCAGTCGATCAGCAGGCCGGCCTTCTCGGACGTGGGCACCTCGAGCGGGTTCACGTCGTAGGACGAGACCCACGTGACGTCGTCGTAGACCGGCTCGGGGGCGATCTCGACCGGAGTGGTGGTCATGCCGGCCGCCACGCCGGCGACCGCGACCGCCCGGTCGGCCACCGCGACCGCCTCCTCCGGGGTCAGCACGACCCCCGCCGCGAAGCCCCACGCGCCCTGGTGGATGACCCGGACCGCGAACCCGAGGTCCTCGCTGTCGGCCGCACCCTGGAGCACGCCGTCGCGGGCACCGAGCCGTTGGTAGCGGACCCGCTCGAAACGGAAGTCCGCATGGCTGGCGCCACGCTCGCGCGCCCGGGCCAGGGCGACGTCGCCGAGGTGGCGGTAGGGCAGCGCCGCAAAGCTGGGATCGAGGCCGGGTGGGTTCATGGCGCAGACGTTAGCGTCAGCCGACGGCGACCTGGTCGACGGTCGAGCCCGACCGCTGCTTGCGGACGTGGAGCTGGGTAGGGATCCGGTCGCGGAGCTCGGCGACGTGGCTGACGACGCCGACGACGCGTCCGCCGTCGCGTAGCGAGTCGAGGGTGTCCATGACGTCGTCGAGCGTGTCGGCGTCGAGGCTTCCGAACCCCTCGTCGACGAAGAGCGTGTCGAGCTCGCTCCCGCCCGCCTCGTGCGCGATCACGTCGGCGAGGCCGAGGGCCAGCGCGAGCGACACCACGAACGTCTCGCCGCCGGAGAGGGTGACGGGGTCGCGGGTCTCGCCCGACCAGTCGTCGCGGACCCGCAGGCTGAGGCCGCCACGCGCCTCACCGGCGCCGCGGTCGTCGCTGTGCTCGAGCCGGTAGCGGTGGTCGGTCATCGCGACCAGCCGCTCGTTCGCCGCCGCGACGACCTGCCGCAGCCGGAAGGCCAGCACGTAGCCCGAGAGGCGCATCTTGAGCCGGTTGTCGGGCGAGGTGCCGTCGACCAGCGAGGTCAGCCGATCGGCCACCTCCAGCGCGTCGCGGGCCGGCGTCCACGCCGCCAGCGCCCGCCCGAGCTCGCTCGTCGAGCGTGGCGAGCCGCTGGGCACGCCCGAGCGACACCGACGCGGCCGCCCGGGCCGCGGCCAGCTCGGCGGCGGCGGCCTGGTGGGCGGCGTCGAGGGCGGTGATATCGGGGACGGCGGCGTGTCGGGCCAGTCGCAGGTCGGGGTCGGCGAGCGTTGCCTCCAGTGCCGTCAGCCGGACCTCACGGTCGCGGACCGCGTCGGCGAGCTCTGCGACCTCGTCGGCGGGACGGATGGCCGCCCGCGCCTCGGCGACCGAGTCGAACCCGTGGGCGCGGCACGCCTCCTCGAGCCGCGCGTCCGCCCGCTGCTCGGCGGCCCGGCAACGGTCGACGTCGCCGGCGGCCCGCTCGAGGTCGACGCACGCGCGGGCGAGGGTGTCCAGCCCGTCGGCGACCGCCGTCAGCGACTCGGTGGCGCCGTCGGGGACAAGGTCGGGGACCAGATCGGCCAGCTCGCGGGCGATCTCCTCGATCCGGGTGCGGTGCTCCTGACGCGCCGTCTCCAGCCTCGCGCGGGCGGCCGCCAGCTCGGACCTGCGGCCGGTGAGCTCGTCCAGGGATGGCCTCGGAGTCGGACCGCGGCCGTCACCGCCGCGTCGAGCCCCTGTGCGGCGACGCGCAACCGTTCGATCCTGGTCGCCAGGCCGGCCGCCTCACCCTCGAGGTCGGCGACCGAGTGGTGGCCGGACCGCTCGCGGGCCAGCGCGAGCCGGGCGTCGAGGTCGGCGACCGCCCCCGCGTGTGCGTGACGGACCGCCTCGGCGTCGTCGACCGCCTTGCGGGCCGCGCGCTCGGCCAGCGCGTCGGGAGCGTCGGGAGCCGCTCGGGCAGGGGAGGGGTGCTCGGCCGACCCGCACACGGGGCAGCACCCACCGACCGCGAGGCTGCCCGCCATCTCGGCCGCCATGCCCGACAGCCGCTGCTCCTGGAGCGCGAGCCAGACCTCCTTCTGGTCCTGGACGAGCCCGACCGCGAGCCGGTGCTCCACCTCGGCCTCCTGGCGGGCGGCCACCAGGGTCACGACCTGGCGGGCAGCGGCCAGTCGCTGCTCCACGACCGTCACCTCGGCGCGGGCCAGCTCCAGGTCTGCGCCGGCGCGACGCGCCTCCTCCTCCGCCGTACGTCGAGCCGCGACCTCGTCGGGCAGCGCCTCGAGCCGGGCCGTCACGTGCGCCAGCTCCGCGTCGACGGTCGCGAGGTCCTGCTGGAAGGCGACCTGCAGGGCCTGGAGCTGGGCGCGTTCCTCGGCCCGCGGCTCAGCGGCCCGCACCTGCGCCGCGTGGACGGTGAGCCGGCGGGCGCGGTCGCCGAGGCCAGCCGGAGCGGGGTCGGCGTCGGGATCGGCCGCGAGCAGGGCGGCACGGGCGTCCGCGGCGCGCTGCTCGGCCGCGCGGACCTCGTCGGCCGCCCGGGCCGCGACGTCGCAGAGCGGCAGCAGCGCCTCGGCGCGCCGGGCGGACTCGAGCCGCCGCACCGCGACCCGGTGGGCGGGGATCTGGTCGGCGAGAGCGGACCGCTCGGCCCGGGCGCGCGCGAGCCGGCGCTGCCGGTCGATCAGGGTGCGGCCGGCGTCGAGCGCCTCGCGCGCCTCGGAGGCGGCGGTCTGGGCCGTCATGGCCCGATCGCGGTCGGTCGCGGACCTGCGTTCGGCATCGCCGCGCAGCCGGCCGGCCCAGGGCCGCAGCCGGTCGGCCACCGGCTCGAGCCGGGCGATCTCCCACGTCTCGGGGAGCGCCTCCGACGAGACCTCGCTGATGCGGCTGACGAGATCGGCGACCCGGTCGTGGTGGTCGGCCGACGTGCGCCGCAGGGAGCGGCGGTGGTCGCGCAGCCAGCGCTCGACGTCCTCGAAGCGCGACGTGCGGAAGAGCCGCTGGAGCAGCCGGCGACGGTCGTCGGACTCGGCCCGGAGGAACTCCTGGAAGCGGCCTTGCGGCAGCAGCTGTACCTGGCAGAACTGGGTCATGGTCATGCCGAGCAGCCCTGAGACGAGCTGGCCCGCCTCGTCGAGCCGGCTCGCCAGCGGCACCCAGTCACCGGCGATCCGCTCCTCCACGAGCACGTGCGGCTGCTCGGTCGTCAGCCCGTGGCCGCGCTTCTTGGCGCGTTCCCAGGCGGGGGAGCGCTGGATCCGGAACCGCCGGCCCTGGACCGTCAGCTCCATCCTGACGGCGGGCGCGACGCCGTCGGGCGCCTGGTCGGACCGCAGCCGCTTGGCGAGCTGCCGATCGCCGGGCACCGCGCCGTAGAGGGCGAAGCAGACCGCGTCGAGGACGCTGGTCTTGCCTGCCCCGGTCGCTCCCGTGAGCAGGAAGAGGCCGGCGCTGCTCAGCTCGTCGAGGTCGATCGAGACCTCGCCCGCGAACGGCCCGAAGGCCGTGATGTCGAGCCGGTGGATCCTCATCGGTCGACCCCGCTGGAGACGAGGACGTCGACGTCGGGGTCGTCGCAGCAGGCGTCCACGGCGTCGCGGAGCAGCGTGGACTCGGCGGTGGTCGCGCCGCGCCCGCGCAGCTCCGCGACGAAGTCGAGGGTGATGTCGTGGTCCGAGCGGCCGGTGCGGCGGACCGGGACGGGGGTGGAGCCGGACGGCGGGGTCGCCGGCTCGAAGGCGAGCGACAGGGTGTGGGTGAACCGCTCCCGGAGCCTCGCCATCGCGCGCAGCGGCCGCTCGTCGTCGGTGAGCGTGACCTGCAGCCAGGCGCCCTCGTGACCGGCCAGGTCCGGATCGCGCAGCAGGGACTCGAGGTCGCCGCGCAGCACCGCCAGCGGGCGCGGGACCGGTGCCTCCACGAACTCGGCTGCGGCGTAGCCGACCGGCGTCGAGGTCGACCAGCCAGGAGCCCTTGCGCTGGCCCACCTCCGAGAACGAGTAGGCCAGCGGCGAGCCGGAGTAGCGGACCGCGTCGCCCAGGACCTGGCTGCCGTGGAGATGGCCGAGGGCGACGTAGTCGACGCCGTGGAAGAGGGACGACGAGACCATCGAGACCCCGCCGACGCTGATGTCTCGCTCGGAGTCGCTCGGCGAGCAGCCGGCGACGAACGCGTGCGCCAGCACGACCGAGCGGGTGCCGACCCGCTGCCGCCCGAGGTCGCCACGCACCCGGAGCATGGCCTCGGCCAGGGCCGCCTCGTGGGAACGGGCGTACAGGTGCCACGGCTCACGCAGCAGCTGGGGGTCGAGGTAGGGGAGGCCGTAGACGGCCACCGGGCCGTGCGGGTCCTCCAGCAGCACGGGCGTGCCGACCCGGCCGGCGTCGGTGCGGACGTGCACCCCCGCCGCGTCCATCAGCCGGGAGCCGAAGCCGAGCCGCTGCGCGCTGTCGTGGTTGCCGCTGGTGACGACGACGGTGGCCCGGGAGGCGGCCAGCCGCGCGAACGTCTCGTCGGCCAGCCGGACGGCGTCGACCTGGGGGAGCGCCCGGTCGTAGACGTCGCCGGCCACCACGACCAGGTCGACCCGCTCCTGCTCGACGACGTCGAGCAGGTGGTCGACGTACGTCGCCTGCGCAGCGAGCAGCCCCTCACGGTGGAACGATCGGCCGAGGTGCCAGTCGGAGGTGTGAAGGATCCGCACGAGACGACGGTAGGCGGCCGGGCCGACAACGACGCGGACCCACGCCGCCAGTGGCGGCGTGGGTCCGACAGGTCGTGCGGGAGCTGTCTAGCCCTGTTGGGCGAGGGCGAACTCGACCTTGCCCTCGGGGTCGACCGCTGCGTCGAGGACCTTGTCGTCCAGGAGCACGGACGCGCTCTCGTCGAGGTAGACGGTGGCACCGTCCTGCTCGAGCACGGCGTCGCCGGGCTCGGCGTCGGCGGCGGGTGCCACCTCGAGGGTCGGTGCGTCCTCGGGACCGCCGGTGATGCGCAGTCCGGTGGCGTCCGGGATCTGCTCCGCGAAGCCCTTGACCACGGTCGAGGCGTTGTCGGTGAGGATGAGCATGGTGTCCTTCCGATGGGGTGCAGGACTCTCCACCGTGGCAAAGGTCGGCGCGAGACTCCAATCGACGGGCGCCGTCACCTACGCATAGCGGACGGTGCGGCGCTCCGAGGTGAAGCCGTAGAGCCCCAGTCCCGCCTCCTGGGCCAACGCCACCGCGAGCGACGTGGGAGCGCCCACGGCGACCAGGGCCCCGACCCCGGCGGCGACCGCCTTCTGCACCAGCTCGAAGCCGGCCCGGCCGCTCACCACGAGCGCCGCGGCGGCCGGTGACCGGCCCGCCAGCACCCGGGCGCCGGTGACCTTGTCGACCGCGTTGTGGCGCCCGACGTCCTCCCGTACGACGAGCAGCGAGCCGGTCTCGTCGGCGAGCCCGGCCGCGTGCACGCCGCCGGTGGCTGCGAACAGCGTCTGCTGCTCCCGGAGCAGGCCGGGCAGGGTCCGGACCACGGCCGGGTCGACCTCCGGCCCGGCCCAGGCCGGGGCGCGGGGCGTGGTGAGCACCGCCTCGATGCTGTCCTTCCCGCACACCCCGCACGCGGACGAGCCGGTCGCGTGCCCGACGTGTCGGTGCGACGGGTCGGTGTCGGGGGGACGGTCGAGCGTGATCGTGACGACGTTGAACTCCTGGAGCGGCGTCAGGTCCTCGTCGGTGCAGTAGGCGACCGACCGCACCGCGTCGGGCGACGTGACGCCCTCGTGCACGGACCACCCGGCGGCGAGCTCGAAGTCGTGGCCCGGGCTGCGCATCGTCACCCACACACGTCGGGCGTCGGCACCGGGCCAGGCCAGCCGCAGCTCGAGGGGCTCCTCGGACGCGACCCGGTCCTCGTGGGATCGGGGCTCACCGCCGTGCTGGCCCCCGTCCTGACCACCATCCTGCTCACCGTGCTCGCGGACGTCGACGCGCACCGTCGGGCCGGGACGCCGGAGGCTGCTCACCCGACCAGCCTACGGCTCAGGTGGAGGTGCCGACGGCCGCCTCGCGTCGTTGGTCACCGGCCGCCTCGACCAGGCCGTCCCCGGTGAGCAGCGCAGCGCCGACGCCGCCGAAGTACATGTGGGGCTCGGCGTACTCGTGACCAGGGAGGCCGCTGCGCGTCACCGCGTCGGCGAGGTCCGGCTCGGCCTCGTACTCCGCGACGAAACCGTCCTCGCCGCGGCGCACGTGGACCCGCGGCCGTGAGATCGCGTGCTGGAGGTCCGCGCCGTGCAGCATGCCCTGGCCGAGCACCAGCATCAGCGCGGTCGTGATCCGGTCGGCGCCGGGGGAGCCGATCGCCAGCGTGCTCGCCGTCGGCGGAGCGGGCGGTCGTCGGTGCCATGTTGGAGGCCAGCCGGGTGCCCGGCTCGGTGGCGTGCAGGCCGTGGGCGTTGAGCTCGGTCTCGCCGAGGCAGTTGTTGAGGAGGATGCCGGTCCCGGGGATGCAGGACCCGGCGCCGTACCCGCTGCTCATGGTGATCGCGCAGGCGGTGCCGTCCTCGTCGACGGCCGAGATGTGGGCGGTCGAGCCCGAGCCGTTCAGCCCGGCCAGCCCGCCGTCTCGCACCCGGTCGAGCAGGGCGACGCCGTCGGCCTCGAGGTCCCACGAGGTGTCGTGCACGTCGAGCCGGTAGGCGTGCACCGCGCGCTGGATCTCGATCGCGTCGCTCCAGGTCCACTGGCCCCGTCGTGCCAGCTCACCGAGCATCACGGCCAGCATCGGGCCGCCCACGGCGGGTGGGGGGTTGACCGCGACGTCCCACTCGCCGACGTCGAGCCGGTACGCCGGGCGCTCGACCGGCCGGTACGCCGCCAGGTCCTCGGCCGTGACGAGCCCGCCCTCCGCGGTCATGTGGTCGACCAGCGCCTGGCCGACCGCGCCACCGCGGAACAGCCGTGGGCCGTCGGTGGCGAGCTGCCGGAGCACGTCGGCCAGCGCCGGGTTGGTCGTCCGCTCGCCGCCTCCGAGGAGCCCGCCGTTGGGTCCGGTGACGAGGGAGAACGCCTCGGGGTCGGGCGCGAACAGCGAGTCCGCGACGATGGACAGGTAACGGGCCGCGGCGGGACTCATCGGGTAGCCGTCGGAGACGGCACGGGTGGCCGGGACGATCAGCCGGCCCCAGGCGAGCCGGGCGAACCGGTCGTGCACCAGCCCGAACGCCGGCACGATCCCGGGCGTCGCCACGGACCCGGCGCCGGCATGCATCGTCAGCCCGCCGCCGTACGTCGTCACGACCTCGCGCACCCCGTGACCCCGCCGCTCCGGATCGGCCCCGCGCCCGGGCATCTCGACGTTCCCGTCGACGACGACCGGCTCCTCATCGGCCGGCCACACGGAGACGTAGCAACCCCCGGCCAGGCTCACCATCCCCGGCTCGGTGGCGAGAGCGACGAACGAGGCGGCGAGGGCGGCATCGACCGCGTTGCCGCCCTCGCCCGCCACCTCGAGGCCGGCCGCGAGCGCCTGGTGCCCCGTCGCGGACAGCGCGATCCGCATCGATCCGTCTCCCTTGATCGTGACCAGATCGAGACGCCGTTTGAGTACCCGTTCTCACGCCCGCCCGACCTCGTACCACTGACAATCCATCAGCCGGTGAAGTCGGGCAACCATTTGCGCCGATCGCACGTCATACCGGATGTCAACGGGGGCGTTGCCTCCTCTCGGAGAGGGAGACTGCAATGAAGATCAAGACGTCACGAGGTCGCGGCGCTGCCGCGGCGCTCACCGGCCTGGCGCTGGTGGGAGGCGGCGCGGCCATCACGTCGTCGCCCGCGCACGCGGTGCCGACCCGGTGGAGGACTGCAAGACCGCCTATCCGGTCGCGGACCTGGTGGCCGAGGCCCCGGTCACGGGACTCACGGTCGACACCGGCACCACGCCCGAGGGGTTCACCGGCGAGATCCTCGGGGTGATCAACGACGGCATCGCACCCGGGTTCCCGATGATCATGGCCCGGCTCACGTCCGAGGAGATCGACCGGGTCGGGATCTGGCAGGGCATGTCCGGCTCGCCGGTCTACGCCGACGACGGCCGCCTGATCGGTGCCGTCGCCTACGGCCTCGCCTGGGGCCCGTCCACGGTCGCCGGCATCACGCCGTTCGAGGAGATGGACAACTACCTCGACACCGACGGTCCCGACCACGGTGAAGATCGGCGACCGGCTCGCGCACCGGATCGCGGCCGAGACCGACGTGACCGTGCGACAGGCCCGCCAGGGCTTCGAGCAGCTGCCCATGCCGATGTCGTTCTCCGGCATCAGCCAACGGCGCCTCGACCAGCTGCAGGGCGAGGAGGCTCCGTCGTTCATCAAGTCCCGCGGCGCGCTGGCGATGGGCGCCGCCTCCTCGGCGGCCGACGCTGCGCCCGAGGACCTCGTCGCGGGCGGCAACCTGGGGGCGGCGATCTCCTACGGCGACGTCACCGCCGGCGGGGTCGGCACCGTCACCAGCGTGTGCGACGGCCGGCTGGTCGGCTTCGGGCACCCGATGGGCTACTTCGGCAAGACCTCGCTCGGGCTGATGCCCGCCGACGCGGTCTACGTGCAGGAGGACCCGGTCGGTCCGGGCTTCAAGGTCGCCAACATGGGTCTGCCGGCCGGCGTGATCGACCAGGACCGCCTCAGCGGGATCAGCGGCCCCCTCGGCGAGCGGTCCGGAGGAGACCCACGTGCAGCTCGTACGTCGAGTACGACGGTCGTCGACCGGGACGGCGAGTCCTTCTCGCTGGTGCCGGCCTTCCACGCCGACGTCACGTTCTCGCAGCTGCTGGCCAACCACGACCGCGTGATCGACGCGTGGCAGGCGGGCAGTGAGTCGGCGACGTTCTCGATCACAGGGCACCGACGCCGACGGCGACGACTTCGACGTCGAGCTGGAGCGACCGCTACGTCTCGACGTACGACATCTCCTACGAGAGCTCCTACGAGCTCGCGGAGACGGTCTACCTGCTCAGCCGGATGAAGGGGGTCGACGTCGACGACGTCTCGGCCACGCGCCGACGTCTCCGACGAGACCGCGACGTAGCGGCTCACCAGCGTCCAGCAGCGGCGCCACGGGTCGTGGGTCACCGTCGGACGCAGGCAGCCCGTCGTCGTGAAGCCCGGTGGCACGGTGCCGCCTGCGGGCGCACCTCGCGAACGGTGACGACACGACGTGGCTGCCGCTGTCGCTCGACGTGCCCGACCGGGCGACGCGCGGCGGCTACCTCGAGGTGCTCGGCGGACTGTCCGAGCTGGGACAGCGACATCTACGGCGCCGACACGCCCGGCGAGCTGGCGGCCGCCGTCGACGCGATGACCAAGAACGACCAGGTCCGGGCGTCGCTGCGGTTCTTCAAGCGGGGCAAGGACGTCGTCCGCGAAGGCACGTCGGAGTCGCAGGACCTCGCCGTGCAGGGCCGGAAGTTCGCGGAGGTGAGGGTTCGCCGCTGACCTCGGGATCGTGGTGACCACGGACGGGTCGGGAGCTGGTGCTCCCGGCCCGTCCGGCGCGTGCGGGGGGTGGTGGTGGACGTCACGTCGTCGTCGAAGCGGTCCGAGCGGTGACGTACCCGTAGAATGTAAGAGTCAGCGACGCAGAGTCGCACATTACATCGAACACGCGGGGACGAGCCCCGCGGAAGGGGCGAGAACCACCATGAGCACGCAGTACCTGTCCTACGGCATCGTCGGCGGACGGACGCACTCGGACCGTGAGCTCGAGCAGCTGCGCGTCGTGGAGCTCGCGCGGTCGGTTGCTCGCCGGGAGCGGCTCCGCCGCCTGCTCGGACGCTGAGCCGACCCCGCTCCGGCGGGGGAGTGGGCCGTGGTCTGGCAGGGTGGCGCCATGAGCAGCCAGCCCTCCGAGACCTACCGTGCCGTCGAGCTGACCAAGATCGGCGACGAGCGCTACAAGGCGACCAACGCCCGCGGTGGCGAGACGTTCTTCGGCAGTGGGGGAGAGGACCCTGACTTCACGCCGGTCGAGATGTTCCTCGCCTCGATCGCGGCCTGCACCGCCCTCAACGTCGACGGCATCTCCGGCAAGCGCGCCACGGCCGAGACGTTCGACCTGACGGTCTCGGGAGACAAGGTCCGCGACGAGTCCGGCAACCACCTCGTCAACCTGTCCGTGACGTTCGACATCCGCTTCCCGGAGGGTGAGGCCGGCGACGCGGCTCGGGCGGTGCTGCCGCGGGCCCTGGAGCAGAGCCGCGACCGGCTGTGCACCGTCAGCCGGACGGTGGAGCTGGGGGAGCCGATCGAGCTCCGGCTGGCCTGAGGGCTCAGCTGCCGGGCACCGTGGCCGACTCGATGGCGACCTCCGTCAGGGGGAGGCCGTCGCCGGTGCCGTAGGCCTCGTCCGTGCCGTCCTGCGCGACCTCCCGGACCGTCTCCAGCGTCGCGTCGTCGACGGTCCCGAACACCGTGTAGAGCGGTGAGAGCTGCGTGTCCTCGTACACGATGAAGAACTGCGAGCCGTTGGTGTCCTCGCCGCTGTTGGCCATCGCGAGGGTGCCGGCGGGATAGGTCTCGTCGCCGGTCAGCTCGTCGTCGAACGCGTAGCCCGGGCCGCCGCTGCCGGTCGCGGTGGGGTCGCCGCACTGGAGCACGAAGATGCCCTGCGTCGTGAGCCGGTGGCACCGGGTGCCGTCGAACCAGCCCTGCTCGCGCGAGGGAGACGAGGGAGTGCGGCGCGCACGGGCGCGGCCGCCGCGTCGAGCGTGAGCGACAGGTCGCCGACGCTGGTCGCCAGGGTGACCGGGATGGTGCCCTCGGCGACGGCCTCGGACTCCGGCGGGTCGACGTCGCGGGCGGCCTCCGCTCCGGACTCGCGATAGGTGCACTGCACGGTATCGAGTCGTCTGCTCGGTGTCGGGATCCTCGGCCACGTCGGGCGAACCGCTGCCGCACGCGGTCAGCGAGAGGGCCAGGAGGGGTCCGGCGAGCAGGGCGAAGCGCGTCGACATGCCTCGATCGTAGGTGAGGGGAGTCCGCTGCCAGCGGAGCCCGGGACCCTACCGGGAGCGGGCAGCGACGAGCCTCGCGGTGATCGGCTCCAGGTCGGCCACGAGCCGGTCCAGGTCGCCCGGGTCGAGGCTGTCGTACGTCGGCGTCGCGAGGTCGTCGGTGAGCCGCTCGATCCGCGCCTTGGTGTCGCGACCCTCGTCGGTCAGCCGGCCGGCGCGGTCGACCAGGCCGCGGGCGCACAGGCCGGCCATCACCGCGGCCAACCGAGCAGCGGGCAGGTGATGGATCCGGCCGAACGTCTCGGCGGGGTAGATGCCCTCGGCGAGGGCGTGGAGCACGTGCGCCTCGGTGCCCCCGATGCCCGCGGTGACCAGGGCCGCGACGTGACCGTCCCCGCGGTGCTCGCGGAGCAACGTGGCGGCGTGCCAGAGCCGGGCCACCGGCTCCTCGGGCCGCGGCAGGGCCCGGAGCGCGGCGTACAGGACGCGTCCCTCGGTCGGGGCTCCGCACGCTGCGGCGGTGGCGAGGTCGGCGGCCCGCACGAGGCCGGGGGAGTCGGCGAGGTCCCCGAGGATCCGTCGCAGCGCCGCGACGCTGCCCTGCTCGCGGGCCGCGAGCGCGGCGTCGGGGGTGGTCGTCTCCCAGACGCGGGGCAGGTGCCGGGCGACCTCGCCGTCCGCGAAGTTGTAGAAGATCGCGTGGACCACCTGGGGCGGGACCCGGCCGAGCGGTGCGGAGCGCCCGGCGAAGTAGCCGTCCCAGTAGTTGCGCAGGCCGAGAGCCAGCAGCGCCTCGGTCGGCTCGTCGGCGAAGTACGTCACCAGGTGGATCGGCTCCACGAGGCCGAACAGGCGACGAGCGGTGGGCTCAGCCATGGAGCGTCGGGCGGTAGACCAGCTCCAGGGTGCGGCCGTCGAGGGTCCGGCTCTCCAGCAGCTCGAGGTCGAGGTCGGGGGCACCGCCGAAGACCGGGTCGACGCCGGTCTGACCGGTGACCACCGGGAACACCGTCACCTGCACCCGGTCGACGAGGCCCGCAGCCAGCAGCGCGCGGTTCAGGGACAGGCTGCCGTGGGAGCGCAACGGGACGTCGGACTCCTGCTTGAGCCGGGCCACGACGTCGACGGGGTCACCGCTCACGACGGTCGCGTCGGGCCAGTCGAACGGGGGTTCGAGCGTGGACGACACCACGGTGGCCGGCAGTGCCTTCATCCGGGCGACCCAGGGGTCGAGGCCGCTCTCCGAGCCCTCGTCCGAGCCCTCGTCAGAGCCCAGCATCCGGACGGTCGAGCGGAACGTGGTCGCCCCGAAGACCATCCGCTGGTCCGGTGCGTACGCCGCGAGCCGGTGCTCGAGCAGCTCGGGACCCTGCTTGCCCCAGTAGCCGGTCCAGTCGCCTCCGGCGGCGCCGAAGCCGTCCAGGCTGGAGAAGACGTCGAACGTGTACGTGGCGGTCATGGCTGCTCTCCTCGGTAGGGCGGTCGCGTGTCAGGGACAGACCGGGCAGCGTGCCGCGACTCATCGGTCGGGGTAGGGGACGTGACCGGCTCCGCCTGGAGAGAATGACATAATGTCACTTATCGGCGATATTGGTGGCTGTCACGTCTGCGGGGCGTCTACCGGCTCGTTCACCTCTCTTCCACGCTGCTGCAACGGCCTGTCAGAGGTGCCAACGGCGTGTTACACCACGAGGTCGACGCGTGAACCTAGCCGACGTACTCGGCCAGGTGCTTGCCGGTGAGCGTCGTCGCGTCGGCGACCAGGTCGGCCGGCGTGCCCTCGAAGACGACCGTGCCGCCGTCGTGGCCGGCGCCGGGTCCGAGGTCGATGATCCAGTCGGCGTGGGCCATGACGGCCTGGTGGTGCTCGATCACGATGACCGACTTGCCCGAGTCGACCAGCCGGTCGAGCAGGCCGAGCAGGTTCTCGACGTCCGCGAGGTGCAGGCCGGTGGTCGGCTCGTCGAGCACGTAGACGTCGCCCTTGTCGGCCATCTGCGTGGCCAGCTTGACCCGCTGCCGCTCGCCGCCGGACAGCGTCGTCAGCGGCTGACCGAGCGTCAGGTAGCCCAGGCCGACGTCGACCAGCCGGTCGAGGATCTTGTGGGCCGCCGGCGTCGCCGCGTCACCGTCGCCGAAGAACTCCTCCGCCTCGGCGACCGACATCGCGAGCACCTCGGCGATGTTTCGGCCCGCCCAGCGTGTACTCCAGCACCGACGCCTGGAACCGGCGGCCCTCGCACTCCTCGCACGGCGACTCGACGGTCGCCATCACGCCGAGCTCGGTGAAGATCACGCCCGCGCCCTTGCAGGCCGGGCAGGCGCCTTCGGAGTTGGAGCTGAACAGCGCCGGCTTCACGTCGTTCGCCTTGGCGAACGCCTTGCGGATCGGCTCCAGGAGGCCGGTGTACGTCGCCGGGTTGCTGCGGCGCGAGCCGCGGATCGCGCCCTGGTCGATGACCACGACGCCCTCCTGACCGGCCACCGACCCGTGGATCAGCGAGCTCTTGCCCGAGCCCGCCACGCCCGTCACGACGCACAGCACGCCCAGCGGCACGTCCACGTCGACGTCCCTGAGGTTGTGGGTCGAGGCGCCTCGCACCTCGAGCGCCGCGGTCGACTCGCGCACCGACTCCTTCAGCGTGGCGCGGTCGTCGAGGTGGTGACCGGTGGTCGTGTCACTCGCAGCGCAGCCCGTCGACGGAGCCCTCGAAGCAGATCGTGCCGCCACCGGAGCCCGCACCCGGTCCGAGGTCGACCACGTGGTCGGCGATCGCGATCGTCTCGGGCTTGTGCTCGACGACCAGCACCGTGTTGCCCTTGTCGCGCAGCTGGAGCAGCAGCTGTTCATCCGCTCGATGTCGTGCGGGTGCAACCCGATGGTGGGCTCGTCGAACACGTAGGTGACGTCGGTCAGCGACGAGCCGAGGTGGCGGATCATCTTGGTCCGCTGCGCCTCTCCCCCGGACAGCGTCCCCGCGGGTCGGTCGAGCGACAGGTAGCCCAGGCCGATCTCGGCGAACGAGTCGAGCAGGTGACGCAGCCCGCCGACCAGCGGTGCGACGCCCGGCTCGTCGAGGTCGCGCATCCACTCGGCGAGGTCGCTGATCTGCATCTGGCAGAGCTCGGCGATGTTCTTGCCGTTGACCTTCGACGACAGGGCCTCCTGCGTGAGCCGGGTCCCCTCGCAGTCCGGGCAGACCGTGAACGTGATCGCACGCTCGACGAACCGTCGGACGTGGGGCTGCATCGCCTCCACGTCCTTCGACAGCATCGACTTCTGGATCTTCGGGATCAGTCCCTCGTAGGTGAGGTTGATGCCCTCGACCTTGATCTTGACCGGGCCCGAGTAGAGGAGCTTCTCGAGCTCCTTCTTGGTGAACGTCGCGACCGGCTTGTCCATCGGGAGGCCGGCGCCGGCGAAGATCCGCCCGTACCAGCCGTCCATGCTGTAGCCGGGCACCGTCAGCGCGCCGTCCTCGAGGCTCTTCGACTCGTCGTAGAGGGCGGTCAGGTCGAAGTCGCTGACGTTGCCCATGCCCTCGCAGCGCGGGACACATGCCGCCCTGGTAGACGGCGTTCTGGACGACCTGCTTCTCCTCGCGGCCGCCCGACTTCTCCGTCTTCATGACGCCACTGGCCGTCCGCGTCGGCACGTTGAACGCGAACGCCGTGGGCGGGCCGATGTGCGGCTTCCCGACCCTGCTGAAGAGGATCCGCAGCATCGCGTTGGCGTCGGTGGCGGTGCCGACCGTGGACCGCGGGTTGGCCCCCATCCGCTCCTGGTCGACGATGATCGCCGTCGTCAGCCCCTCCAGCACGTCGACCTCGGGCCGTGCCAGCGAGGGCATGAAGCCCTGCACGAACGCGCTGTAGGTCTCGTTGATCATCCGCTGCGACTCGGCGGCGATGGTCGCGAAGACCAGGGAGCTCTTGCCGGACCCGGAGACTCCGGTGAAGACCGTCAACCGGCGCTTCGGCAGCTCGACGCTGACGTCCTTGAGGTTGTTCTCGCGCGCTCCCTGCACCCGGATCAGGTCGTGGCTGTCGGCCCGGTGACCCGCCGTGGTGGCCTCGCTCATCGTTCGCTTCCTCTCCCCGTGGGCCCTGCGTCCAGCCGGCGTCCGCCGCGCATGAGCGTACGACCCGGGATCTCGTTCACCTCGCGCCAGGCCCGCACGCCCACCGGTCGGAGCACGAGGAACTGGTAGCCGTCGCTCCGACGGGGGTCCCAGTCCGCCCGGGCCACGACTCAGCGAGTCTCGTTGATGCGGAGCAGGTTGCCCGAGGGGTCGCGGAACGCACAGTCGCGGACGCCGTACGGCTGCTCGGTCGGCTCCTGCAGCACCTCGGTGCCACTGGCCTCGAGCTTCTCGAACAGGCCGTCGAGGTCGTCGGTGGCCAGCGTCAGCGCGGCGTAGCTGCCCTTCGCGATCAGCTCGAGCACGGTCTGCCGCTCGTCGTCGGTCAGGCCGGGGTCGATGGCGGGCGGCGTCAGCACGACGCCGGTCTCGGGCTGGTTGGGCGGGCCGACCGTCAGCCACCGCATGCCCTCGTAGCCGACGTCCTGCCGGACCTCGAAGCCGAGGGTGTCGCGCCAGAACGCCAGCGAGGCCTCGGGGTCGGTGTGCGGGAGGAACGCGTAGTGAATGGTGATGTCCATGGCCGTCACGCTAGTGCGGGTCCGGAGTCGCGTGCTTCTTGATTCCTGATCGGTCGCATCACCTGCTTGGCGAGGCACGACGGGATCTCGGCGGTGCCGTCCGCGGCCCGCGCCCGGTAGGTGCTGGGCGACATCCCGACCAGCTCGGAGAAGCGGGTGCTGAACGTCCCGAGCGACGAGCAGCCGACCTCGAAGCACACCTCCGTGACGCTGCGCCCACCGACCCGCAGCAAGCGACATGGCCCGCTCGATCCGCCGCGTCATCAGGTAGCTGTAGGGCGACTCGCCGTACACGCGCTTGAACTCGCGACTCAGGTGGCCGGCGGACATGTGGGCGCCACGCGCCAGCACCTCGACGTCCAGCGGCCGGGCGTACTCCCGGTCGATCCGGTCGCGCACCCGGCGCAGCCGTTCGAGGTCGCGCAGCCGAGCCGTGTCCACGCTGCTGGTCACCGGGCGATCGTGCCACGTGCCGTCCGCCCCCGCCTCCCCTACGCTCACCTGGGTGGAGCCGTTGCGCGTGGGACTCGTCGGCGCCGGGCCCTGGGCCGACGGCTACCACGTGCCGATGCTCGAGGAGCACCCCGACGTCGACCTCGTGGCCGGCTGGGCGAGGCGGCCGGAGGCCATGGCCCGGCTCGTGGGCGAGCGACGCACCGTGCCCGAGTACGACGACCTGCTCGACCGGGTCGACGTGGTCGTGTTCTGCGTGCCGCCCGACGTCCAGGCCGAGCTTGCGCCCGTGGCGGCCGCCCGCGGCCGCCACCTGCTTCTCGAGAAGCCGTTGGGCTTCGACGTACGGCAGGCCGAACGGGTCGCCGAGGCCGCGCGTGCGGTGACCTCGTTGGTGTTCCTCCGCACCCGGTTCGAGCCGGCTGTCGTGGACCTCGAGGCGTGGTGCTCGCGCTCGGAGCCGGTGGCGGCGACCGTCACCATGGTGTCCGGCGCGGGGGTGACGGGTGAGCCGTTCGCGACGCCGTGGCGACAGGAGCGCGGGGCGCTCGACGACGTCGGCCCGCACGCGCTCGACCTGCTCGAGGCGCTGCTCGGGCCGGTGGACGAGGTGACGGCCACGGGCGACCCGCGGCGGTGGGTCGCGGTCACGACCCGGCACCGCTCCGGCGCGGTCGGGCAGGCGTCGTTGTCCATCACCACTCCCCTCACCCGAGGCGTGTCGCGGTGCGAGGTGTACGCCGCCGGCGAGGTGCGGGCCTTCGACGGCCACCGCGACTCCGACGACCCCGCCACGCGCCGAGCCGTCCTCGACGAGCTCGTGGCGGCGGTCCGGCAGGGACGCCCCGCCCGGATCGACGCGCAGCGCGGACTGCTCGTGCAGGGGCTGCTGGACGCGGCCCACGCGTCACTGCGACGCGGTTGAGTCAGCCTGGCCCACGCAGCGCTGCGGCGATCATCCGGTGACCCTGTTCCTCGAAGCGCTCGTCGCCGACCTGGAACGCCCACACCGCCGTGCCGATCGCCTCCCGCACCTGCTGCCGGTGCCACGCCGCCGGCTCGCGGGGATCCGTGCCGTAGCCCTCGAGGAAGGCGCTCTCCAGCCGGTGGTCACGGGCGAAGTCCTGCGCGGCCAGCCGGGCGAGGTCGGTGTACGACGGTCGCAGGTCCGCGCGGCCGAAGTCGATCACGCTGACCGTGCCGTCGTGGACCAGCCAGTTGCGCGGCTGCCAGTCGCCGTGCGTGGGCACGAGCGTCGTCCCGGGTGTCGGCCAGCTCGCGATCTCGGCGCGCAGCCGCCCCTCGACCGACGGCTCGATCCGGTGCGCGCGGTCGAGCCACGCGGTCATCTTGTGGTTCTCGCGCCTCTCGTAGTCCGTCGTCCGGCACCGCGAGCTGCCCGTGCAGCAGCGCCAGCAGGTGGCCGGCCTGCCGGAACACGTCGGGCGCATCGGCCTCGGGAGCCCCGTCGACCAGGTGTCCGGGGAGATGGTGCGTCACCACCAGCCGGGCCGTCCTCGTCCTGGAAGGCCAGCGCGGGCGCTCGACCGAGTGCGGTCCACGGTGCCAGCCACTCCCGGTGAGCGCGCAGCTCCCGCTAGCATGTGGTGGTCGTCCGTCCCGCCCGCCTTCACGACGTACGTCGCACCGTCGTGCACGACCTCCAGCACCGCCCGTTCCACGAGCCCCCAGCTGTGGTCCCGCGCCACCACGGCACCGGGCAGCCAGCCGCCCAGCAGCTCGCGCTGCCGCTCGGACAGGCCCGGGTGCGCGTCGAGCGTGGTCACGGGCGCCGAGGCTAGCCGTCGGGGCCGGTCTGCTAGGAAACGCCCATGCCCTACGACGTCGAGACGGTCCGCTCCCACTACCCCGCACTGAGCAGCGGCGAGGTCGTTCTTCGACGGTCCGGGCGGCACCCAGGTGCCGCGTGCCGTGGTGGACGCGGTCTCCGCGACCCTCGCGAGCCCGGTCTCCAACCGTGGCCGGCACTCCGCCCCGCAGCGGGCGGCCGACCAGATCGTCCACGACTGCCGGGCCGCGCTCGCCGACCTGCTCGCGGCCGATCCGCGCGGCATCGTCTTCGGCCGGAGCATGACCGCCATCACCTACGACGTCTCGCGGGCGCTGGCGCGCACCTGGGGTCCCGGCGACGAGGTGGTCGTCACCAGGCTCGACCACGACGCCAACGTCCGACCGTGGGTGCAGGCCGCCGAGGCCGCCGGCGCGACCGTGCGGTGGGTCGACTTCGACCCCGCGACCGCCGAGCTCGGCACCGCCGACCTCGAGGCCGTGCTGTCCGACCGCACCCGGCTGGTCGCGGTCACCGCCGCCTCCAACGTGCTCGGCACGATGCCGGACGTCGCCGCGCTGGCCGCCCTCGCCCACGCCGCCGGTGCCCTGGTCTACGTCGACGGGGTGCACCACGCCGCCCACGAGGTCGTCGACGTGGCGGCGCTCTGGGGGCGGACTTCTTCGCGTGCTCGCCGTACAAGTTCGGGGGCCCGCACTGCGGCACGCTGGCCGCCGACCCGGCGCTGCTCGAGACGCTCCTGCCCGACAAGCTGGTGCCGTCGACCGACGCCGTGCCCGAGCGGTTCGAGCTCGGCACGCTCCCCTACGAGCTGATGGCGGGGACGACGGCGGCCGTCGACTTCCTCGCCTCCCTGGACCCCGCCGGTGGTGGCGACCGGCGCGCCCGGATCGTCGGCGCCTGGGGCGCGATCGCCGCCCACGAGGACGTGCTGCGTGACCGGATCGAGACCGCGCTGCTGGACCGGCCCGACGTGACCGTCTGGTCGCGGGCCGCCCGGCGGACGTCCACCCTCTACTTCAGCCTCGACGGTCGTGCGCCCGGGCGACGTGCACGCCGAGCTCGGGCGGCACGGCATCAGCGTCTCCTCGGGCCACTGCTACGCCTGGGAGCCCTGCCAGCGGCTCGGCCTGGGTGCTGCCGGCGCCGTCCGCGTGGGGCTCGCTCCCTACACGAACGACGAGGACGTCCACCGTTTGTTGTCGGCGCTGCCCCGGGCTGACTAGGTCGGGGTGGTCACCCTGGGTCAACTTTCCCGTGGTCGGCCACGCGACCCCCGATGCCGCCCCTACCGTGAGCGAGGCCGACACCAGGACTCGTCAGAGGAACAGCGTCATGTGGGACACCGCCGACACCAGCAGCAGTCGGGAGCACCTCTCGCACGACCTGCCGTGCTCGCGCTGCGGCCACGCCGTCCACACGTTCCTCGCCTGCTCCGACACCTGCGACTGCGAGCCGCGGCTCATGCCGGGAACGGTCCGGAAGCTGGCGTCTGACCGGAACCGCCACCTCGGCGACCTCGCGCAGCACCGGGTCGTCGGGCAGCGCGGTCCGTGACGTCGCCCGCCAAGCCACCGCATGATCAGCCCGCCGTCGTCCTGGACCGTCCAGCAGCGCGAGGTTGTTGTCGTACCAGGGGCCGTGGTCGATGCTCCACGCCGAGCGGTGACGACGGGACCTTGGCGGCCCTGGCGAGCCGTCGTACGACGCCGCCGACCCGGCGGCTGGTCGCCCAGCCCGTGACCCGCTCCATGAACCGGCGGCAGCGGGTTGCGGATCGGCGAGCACGTCGCCTGCAGGATCTGGGCGCTGATCGTGACGTCGGTGACGGCCGGGTCCGGCCAGGCCGAGCTCACGTAGCTGTGGTGGACGTCCCCCGACAGGAACGTCACGGTGTGCGGCGCCGGGCCGCGACCGCCCGAGGCCACCTCCAGCACCAGCTCCGGCCACGTCGTTGAACCCCTGCTGGAACGCCGCCCAGTGCTCGAGGTCGAGCGCCTGCCGAAGGTGCTCACCGACCCAGGACCCTCCCCTCCCCCACGCTCCGTTGCACAGGCCCTCGCTGTACGCCTCGACGTGGTGGAGCCCCGGGGCGAGCAGGAACGGGAGCGAGGTGCCGATCAGCAGGTGCTCGAAGCCGCCCTGGAGCTGGTCGTCCAGCCAGGCCATCTCGGACGGGTCGAGGATCGAGCGCTTCTCCGGCTGGAGCACGCGCGCCGCCCGCGAGTCGACGACCACCAGCCGCACCTGCGTGCCGAAGTCGCGGGCGTGGCTCCACCGGTAGGTGTCGGGCTCGCGGTCGGCCCGTTCGGCGAGCGCGTCGAGCTGCTCGGTCAGGTCGAGCTCGGTGTCACCGTCGTGGCTCGGCGACCAGCTGCCACAGGTCGTCCTCGTCGCGTGTCGGCGGCGGACAGGTTTCCCAGGTGCTGGTAGACCCAGTAGGACCCCAGGCCGGAGACGATCCGCAGCCGCCACCACGAGGTGTCGTCCATCTCCTCGCGCCAGGTCCAGCTCGTGTTCCAGTCGTCGCGGATGTCGTGGTCGTCGAAGATCATCGCGGTCGCGACCGTCGACAGCAGCCAGCGGTTGGCCGGGTCGGACCACGCCAGCCGGTAGAGGTGCGCGTACTCCTCGAAGTCCTTGCAGCTCCTCGCCCGGTGGCTCCTCGAGGCTGCGGCGGGACGCGATGAACTCCCGCATCGCGTCGCTGGTCTCGTCGGCGTAGACCTGGTCGCCCAGGAACAGCACGAGGTCGGGCCACTCCTCTCCGCCATCGCGGGCGAGGTCGAGCGCGATAGGCCCGCAGGGCGTCGACGCCGAACTCCGCGTTGCCCTCCTCGTCGTGCGGCACGCTCACCCGGCAGGAGCCGAAGCCCAGCCGCAGCGGCCGGTCGGGGTCGAGGGTCGCGATCACCGGCTCCGGGAACGGCGAGCCGGGCTCGGGCCAGACCTGTTGGTCCCCGATCTCCACGCGGTACGGCGTGCGGCTCCCCTGCGGCAGCCCGGTGACCTCGACCAGCGCGTAGTGGTGGCCGTGCGCCGCGAACGTCCGGGCCGAGGCGCGCCGGTCCCCGGCCGTCACGATGACCGTGCCGGCGTCCTCCGTCTCGACCCAGATCGTCGCCGAGTCGGTGTCGACGTACCGCAGCATCGGCCCCAGCACCAGCGCTCCCACCCCGTCATCCAAGCACTCGGAGGGCCGTTCGGGACGCACACCCGAAGGGATGGTGGTGCTATCTCATATCTGAGATACCGTGGTCGGCATGACTGAGGACTACAAGGGTCGGATCGGCAACCTGATCCGCGACGCGCGCAAGCACCGCGGACTCACCCAGCAGCAGCTCGCCGAACGCCTGTCGACCAGCCAGAGCGCCATCAACCGGATCGAGAAGGGCCACCAGAACCTCTCGCTCGAGATGCTGGCGCGGATCGGGTCGGCGCTCGACTCCGAGATCGTCGCGCTCGGCGCCGGCCCCACGCACCTGCGGGTGACCGGCCCCACGACCCTCTCGGGGAGCATCGCCGTCAAGACGTCGAAGAACGCCGGGGTCGCCCTGCTGTGCGCCTCGCTGCTGAACCGCGGCCGCACCACGCTCCGCAAGGTGGCCCGGATCGAGGAGGTCAACCGGCTGCTCGAGGTGCTCACGAGCCTCGGCGTCCAGGCCCGGTGGCTCAACGACGACAACGACCTCGAGATCATCCCGCCCGGCCGAGCTCGACCTCGCGCACATCGACGAGGCCGCCGCGCGCCGTACCCGCTCGGTGATCATGTTCCTCGGCCCGCTGCTCCACCGCGCCGAAGAGCTTCGAGCTCCCCTACGCCGGCGGCTGCAACCTCGGCACCCGCACCGTCGAGCCCCACATGGCCGCGCTGCGACCCTTCGGCCTCGAGGTCAAGGCGACCGAGGGCAGCTACCACGCGCAGGTCGACGGCTCGGTGACCCCTGGCCGGGCCATCGTGCTGACCGAGCGTGGCGACACCGTCACCGAGAACGCGCTGATGGCGGCCGCCCTCCACTCCGGCACCACGATCATTCGCAACGCGTCGTCGAACTACATGGTCCAGGACCTCTGCTTCTTCCTGCAGCGGCTCGGCGTCGACGTGCAGGGCATCGGCACCACCACCCTGACCGTGACCGGCCGTGACCAGATCGACCTCGACGTCGACTACGCCCCCAGCGAGGACCCGATCGAGGCGATGTCGCTGCTGGCGGCCGCGATCGTCACCAGCTCGTCCATCACCATCGAGCGGGTGCCGATCGAGTTCCTCGAGATCGAGCTCGCGCTGCTGGAGGAGATGGGGCTGCGCTACACCCGCTCCGAGGAGTACGTCGCCCGCAACGGTCACACCCGGCTGGTCGACCTCACGACCCACTCGAGCGTGCTGCACGCGCCGCTCGACAAGGTCCACCCGATGCCGTTCCCGGGTCTCAACATCGACAACCTGCCGTTCTTCGCCGTGATCGCGGCGGTCGCGCAGGGCCAGACGCTGATCCACGACTGGGTCTACGAGAACCGCGCGATCTACCTCACCGACCTCAACAAGCTGGGCGGCAAGGTGACCCTGCTCGACCCGCACCGGGTGATGGTCGAGGGTCCGAGCAGCTTCTCGGGCACCGAGATGATGTGCCCGCCCGCGCTCCGGCCGGCCGTGGTGCTGCTGCTCGCGATGCTCGCGGCCAAGGGCACGTCGGTGCTGCGCTCGACGTACGTGATCCATCGCGGCTACGAGGACCTCGCCGAGCGGCTCAACCTGCTCGGCGCGAACATCGAGACGTTCCGCGACATCTGAGACGCCCAGCTGCGAGCGAGGGAACCGAGCTCGCGGCGTGGGGGCGGCCAGATCGAGCAAGCCTCGCGACCGACGGAGGAGGTCGCGACAGGCGCGCCGAAATCAGAAGGGTCGACGACGGGGGACGTGACGCCTCGGACCTAGCGGAAGAGCGTCTCCACCCACGCCCGGGCCGGCGTCCGGGACGACGGTGGCGCGACCATGTCGGGGGTGATCCTCGGCAGCGGCGCCGTGGAGTGGCTGGCGTTGCGGTGCCAGTCACCCTCGGCCTCGATCAGGTTGCCGAGCTCGGCCCGCTCCAGGAAGACGCCGTGACCGTCCGGGCACTGGCTCACCTGTCCGGTGCCGAGCGGGCGGCTCACCATCTCCGAGCCGCAGCGGGGGCAGGTCAACTCGTCCATGCCGCGACGGTACTCCCCCGGACCTGGGACGTGTGGGTGGCACGCGGCGCACCCCGACGACCCCGCGGCCGTGGATACTGCGCGGGTGAGCGCACCCCGGACCGGCTTCGCCTACCTCGACGACGACCCGCCGCCGCTGGCCTTCGCGCACCGCGGCGGCGCCGAGCACCCTGAGCTGCCCGGCCTGGAGAACACGCTCACCGCGTTCCGGCACGCGGTGGCCCTCGGCTACCGCTACCTCGAGACCGACGTCCACGCGACCCGGGACGGCGTGCTGCTGGCCTTCCACGACGACGTGCTCGACCGGGTGACCGACGGGTCGGGTGCGGTCGAGTGACCTGAGCCACGGGGAGATCAGCGCGCTGCTGATCGGCGGTGCGGAGCAGATCCCCACGTTCGCCGAGCTGTTCGCCGCGTCTGCCCGAGGCGCGCTTCAACATCGACCTGAAGTCCGAGGCCGCCGTACCGCTGCTCGCCCGGTTCCTGGACGAGCACGCCGCCCACGACCGAGTGCTGGTCGGCTCGTTCTCACCGCGTCGGCTGTCGCGCTTCCGTCGGCTCACCCGGGGCCGCGTGGCCACCTCGGCACACCCGCTCGAGGTGGTCGCGTTCCGGTTCCTGCCCTCCGGCCGGCTCGCCGACGCGGTCACCCGGCACCGGGTGGCCGCGCTCCAGGTCCCGCACCGACAGCGTGGGCTCACCATCACCACGGCCGGGCTGGTGCGCCGCGCGCACGCCGCGGGTAAGCACGTCCACTCATGGACCATCGACGACCCCGCCGAGATGATCCTCTTGCTGGATCGTGGTGTCGACGGCCTCATGACCGACCGCACCGACATACTCAGGGACGTGCTCGCGAAGCGCGGCCAGTGGACCTAGACAGTGAGGGTGCAGCCATGAGTGCAGCGGGAGTCGCGGACCTCGGCCCGCTCAACCGTTCTCGCGAGCAGAAGGCGTGGTACTGGTACGACTGGGCCAACAGCGCCTACACCACCACGATCGGCACGGTCTTCTTCGGTCCGTACTTCATCAGCCTCGCCGAGAACGCCGTCGGGGGCGAGGAGGGGCGCTTCGAGTGGGGCATGTTCAGCCTCCCGCCGGGGTCGCTGTTCTTCTGGCTGATCACCGTCTCGACGATCCTCTCCGCCTTGCTGCTGCCGCCGCTGGGCGCCTTCGCGGACCGGACGTCGAACAAGAAGGGGCTGCTCGGCTTCTTCGCGTGGACCGGCGCCGGGTTCGCCTCGCTGATCTTCTTCGCCACCGGCGACAACTGGCAGCTCGCCGCCGTCGGCATCGTGGCGGGCAACCTGTGCTTCGGGGCGGCGGGTGTCATCAACGACTCGATCCTCCCGCTGATCTCGACCGAGGAGGAGCGCGACCGCGTCTCGTCCCGGGGCTGGGCGTTCGGCTACCTCGGCGGTGGACTGCTGCTGGTCGCCAACCTCGCCGTCTACCTCGGCCGCGACGCCATCGGCCTCGACGAAGGGCTCGCGGCCCGGCTGTGCATGCTGTCCGCGGCCCTGTGGTGGGCCGGCTTCACGCTGATCCCGTTCCTGCGGCTGCGAAACCACACCCCGCAGCACGTGGTCGCGACCCAGGACGGCGGCGTCCTCGCACAGAGCTTCGGCCAGCTGCGGGCCACGCTCAGGGACCTGCGCAGCTACCCGGTGGCGCTCACGTTCCTGTTCGCCTACCTGTTCTTCAACGACGGCATCCAGACGGTGATCGCCTCGGCCGCGGTCTACGGCGCCGAGGAGCTCGACCACAGCCAGACCATCCTGATCGGCACGATCCTGATGGTGCAGTTCGTGGCGTTCGGAGGGGCGCTGATCTTCGGGCGCGCCGCGGGCAGGTACGGCGCCAAGAACACGATCCTCGTCGGCCTCGGGATCTGGATGGTGATCGTGACCGCGGCCCTGTTCCTCCCGGCGAGCAACGTGCCGCTGTTCTTGGCTCTCGGGGCGTCGATCGGGATCGTCCTCGGCGGCACCCAGGCGCTCGCGCGGTCGTACTTCTCGTTGCTGATCCCGCGCGGGAAGGAGGCCGAGTACTTCAGCTTCTACCACGCGATGGATCGCGGGACGTCCTGGTTCGGCACCGCGACCTTCGGCATCGTGCTGGCGGTCACGGACTCCTACCGGCCGGCGATCTTCGCGCTCATCATCTTCTTCGTCGTCGGCGGCGCGCTGCTGATGCGGGTCGACACCGAGCGCGGCATCCGCGAGGCCGGCAACGAGGTGCCGAGCACGGTGTGACCGCTGGGGTCCGTGTGGCCCCTGAGCGTGGCTGCTGGGGTGACAGGTCACCCGTTCGGGCGAAAGGATTCGGGGAATCTTGCCCCGCCCTCTACCGTTGAAGCCACAGGACCGAGAACTGGACGACGATCCGGGCAACCGCATCATGACTTCGTGCGTCCTACGTTGCATAAGCGGGGTTCAACGGGGGACCCACAGGTTGAGGAGGTGGCTCATGGCGGAGCGCACATTGCGTGGCGCCCGGCTCGGTGGCCAGAGTTTCGAGGACGAGCGCGGCATCGAGTTCGCTGCTCGGCAACAGGTCGGCTACCGCTGCGACCGCGGTCACGAGTTCGAGATCACGATGTCGGTCGAGGCCGACATCCCGGCGGTCTGGGAGTGCCCGCGATGCGGTGCCGAGTCCCTGAGCGTCGCCGGCATCGAGCGTGAGGTGAAGGTCGAGAAGCCCGCCCGCACCCACTGGGACATGCTGCTCGAGCGTCGCTCGGAGAAGGAGCTCGAGGACATCCTCAAGGAGCGGCTCGAGCTGCTCCGCGGTGGCGAGATCGGGCCCGCCCACCTGCACCGGGCCTCGGCCCGCAAGCGCAAGGTCAGCTGACCCCGCCGGGCCGGTCGCCAGGCGGGTCGTCGATCACGTCGCCCTGGACCACCGTGCCCCCCGCGGGGCCAGGGCGTCTCGGCGCGCCCGGACGTGGCGCGGCCGAGAGGCCTCCGCCGAGCAGCCGACGAGTGACGACCCGCGTCAGAGCGGTTCGCGCCACCGGTCGCGTGATCGGCAGGATCAGCAGCATCCCGACGGCGTCCGTCACGAAGCCCGGCGTCAGCATCAGCGTGCCGCCGACCAGGATCAGCGCGCCGTCGGCGAGCTCACGCGACGGCATCCGGCCGGTCCGGAGCGCCTCGCTGAGCGCACGCCAGGCGCGGCCGCCTTCCCGCCGGACCAGCAACGCCCCGAGCACGCCCGACACGAACAGCAGTAGGATCGTCCACCACGGGCCGATCACCTGTCCGACCTGGACCAGCACGAAGATCTCGAGCAGCGGGACCCCGATGAAGCCGGCGGCCAGCAGCAGCCGCACCCAGCGACCCCGTCTCATCCTCGCCCCCGCCGCATCGCGGCCCGCAGCTGGTCGGCGCGCTCACGCGCACCCCACCCGGTGATCCGCCGCAGCGACTCCACGGCCACGGCACCGCTCATCTTCGAGTCGCCCCGGACCCGCTCGACGAACTCGATCGGCACCTCTCGCACGACGAGGCCGGCCCGCACGGTCCGTGCCGCGAGGTCGGTCTGGAACACGTAGCCCGTCGACCGGACGGTGTCGAGCTCGATCTTCTCCAGCGTCTGTCGTCGGTAGAGCCGGTAGCCGGCCGTCGCGTCGCGTACGTCGATCCCGAGGAGCAGCCGGACGTAGAGGTTGCCGCCCCGCGAGAGTGCCGCGCGGTGCCACGGCCAGTTCACGACGGAGCCGCCGGGGACCCAGCGGGAGCCGATCACCAGATCGGCGTCCGGCAGCGCCTCCCGCAGCCGGTGGAGCTGCTCGGGCTGGTGGGAGCCGTCGGCGTCCATCTCGCCCACGACGTCGTAGCCCGCCTCCAGGGCCCACCGGAAGCCGTGGAGGTACGCCGCCCCGAGGCCGCCCTTGCGCTCGCGGTGCAGGACGTGCACCCGCGGGTCGGCTGCGGCGAGCTCGTCGGCCACGGCGCCGGTGCCGTCGGGCGACCCGTCGTCCACGACGAGCACGTCGACGTCCGGGACCGCCGCGTGCAGGCGGCCGACGATCCAGGCGAGGTTGTCACGCTCGTCGTACGTCGGCACGACCATCACCACCCGGTCGCCGAACCACTCCTCGCTCACGTCGTCGCCTCCTCGTGCGTGCGGCGTCGACGATACGTGAGCATCGACCAGGCGACCGCGAGCAGGGTGACGGCCACGCACACCCGCCCGGGCCACGGCCCGACCCACACGCCCGGTGTGACGTCGTCGACCAGGCCGACGTCCGCGCTGAGCACCGACTGGGTCCGGGTCCCGGCGCGTTCGACCACCGTCCCGTCGGGCGCGATGATGCCCGAGACCCCGTTGACCGCCGCCACCGCGACGTACCGCCCCGTCTCGAGGGCCCGCAGCCGGCTCATCTCGAACTGCTGCTCGATCTGGTTGGTGTGGATGAACAGCGCGTTGCTCGTCTGGACCGTGACCAGCTGGCCACCCTCGGACACCTGGTCGTGGATGCCGTCGTCGTAGGCGACGTCGAAGCAGATGGCGGCCGCGATCCGGGTGCCGGCGATCGTCAGCGGCGAGTCCCGGGTGCCGCTGAGCATGTCGCGCGGGATCAGCGCCAGCCGGCCGAACTGCGCGTCGAATAGCCCCCGCCACGGGATGTACTCGCCGAACGGCACCGGGTGCCGCTTGCTGTAGCGGTCCCCTCCCCCGGTCTCCGGGGCCCACACGATGCTCTGGTTCAGCACGTGCTCGCTGCCCGCGCTGACCATCGCGCCGACCAGCAGCGGGGTGTCGAGGGCCGTGCTGGCCGCCTCGATGCCGCTGCCGATCTCGTCGTCGAGGAACGGGTCAACGGCGGTGGAGTTCTCCGGCCAGATGACGAAGTCGGGGCGCGCGCACGTCCCCCTCGTCGATCCGCCTCGCGAGGTCGATCGTCGCCTCGACGTGGTTGCGGGTGACGGCGCGATGGTCGAGCAGCACGCTGGTGCCGTCGCCCGGGACGTTGCCCTGGACCACCGCGATGCTCCGTTCGGCCACGATCGTGGGCTGGTAGGGAGCCAGCGCCGGCAGCATCGACCCGGCGCCGACGGCGGCCACGGCGGCGATCGCGCGCCCGCGCGCCGCGGTCGGTGACGACCCGGGCCAGGAGCGCGCCGAGCAGGGCCAGGACGAACGACAGCGCCGCCATGCCGACGTACGGCAGGGCCTGCTGCCACGGCGTGCCGGCCACGGCGAACGTCAGCCGACCCCAGGGCATCCCACCCAGGGGCCAGGTGGACCGGACGGCCTCGACGGCCACCCAGGCGGCCGCCACCCAGACGGGTGCGGCCCGTAGCCGCAGCAGCCACGGCACGGCGGCGCCGAGCGGCGCGTAGAAGGAGGCCTGGAGCGCGGCCAGCGCGAGCCACGCGTCGTACCCCACGACGCGCATCCAGAACAGGAGCACGAACTGGAAGCCGATCCCGAACGCGAGCCCCGGCAGCCACGCCCGGCGGGCGGGCAGGCCGTGGAGCACCAGGACGAAGCCGGCCACCCCGAGCGGCAGCAGCACCGCGAGCCCGACCGGCTCGAACGCCTGCGCCAGCACGGCGCCGCAGAGCAGCGCGAGACCGGTCCGCAGGAGCACGGGGGCAAAGGTACCGGTGGGCCGGGCACGGACCCGGACGTGCAGGAGCGGAAGGGTCCCATCGTCCTTCGGGCCGACCCGGGACCGACCGGCTGCCGGTCACGAGAAGTTGTCTAGGGAACCTGGGACCCTTCCGCTCTCGCCCTCGCGGCCGTGGACCGGCCTGCGCGGATCACGTGGCGCGAGAGTTGGCTGGACCCCCGTCACGCGACCACTCGGACGCCGGTCCGCCGACCGCGAACTGCGGGGGCGAACAAGACCGAACCTTGGTCGCCGAGGGCTCTTCCTGTCAACCGTCTCGCGACCTGCGACAACACGGAAAGCCGCAGGTCAGCCGCGTCGTCGTGGGGTCGGAATCAAAAGGAAAATCTCACGCCGGGCGGCGTGTCGCGACCCCGGTGCTGCCCTCAGCCCGGGACGACGACGGTGCCGGCCGCGGTCGTCGCCAGCAGCGGCGGGTCCAGCACCGTCGCGGCGCCCGGCCGCTCGTCGGTCGCGGCGCCACGGGCCACGACGTGCACGGCGAAGGCCAGCCCCCGCGAGCGGGTGCCGACGCGGGTGATCTCGCAGCTGATCTCCAGGACGTCGCCGGCGCGCACCGGTGCGAGGAACTGCACGTCGTCGTACGACGCGAAGAGGCCCTCGTCGCCGTCGGTCACGATGCACAGCTCCGTGGCGACGTCGCCGAACAACGCGAGGCTGTAGGCACCGTCGACGAGGTTCCCGGCGTAGTGGGCGTGGGCGTAGGGCACGTAGCGACGGTGCACGACCCGGCGTCCGACCTCGGCGCGGGACTGTGGGGACTCGGTCATCAGGACGCCTTCCGGTCGGCCGGGGTGGTGACGCGGTGCACGAGGAAGCTGGCGACCTCGCCGGGGGTCGCACCCCGGGTGAACACCCGGTCGACGCCGAGCTCGCCGGCCATCGCCTCGTCGAAGCGCGGTCCGCCGACCACCAGCAGCGGTCGCTTGCCGGCCGGGTATGCCTCACGGAACGCCGCGGACATCTCGCGGGTGTTGAGGAGGTGGGCGTCCCGCTGGGTGACGACCTGGGAGACGAGCACCGCGTCTGCCTTCTCGGCGATCGACCGGTCCACGAGCTGCGGGACGGACACCTGGGCGCCGAGGTTCACGACCTTCACCTCGCGGTAGTACTCCAGGCCCTTCTCCCCCGCGAACCCCTTGATGTTGAGGATCGCGTCGATCCCGACGGTATGGGCATCGGTGCCGATGCAGGCGCCGACGACCACGAGCCGGCGGCGCAGCGACCGCTTGATGGCGGCGTTCGCCTCCTTGGGGGTGAGCAGCGGGAAGTCGCGCTCGACGACCTGGACCTGGCTCGGGTCGACGAGGTGGTTGACCCGGCCGTAGACCACGAAGAACGTGAAGTCGGGCCCCATCGGCTTGCTGTGGACGACCAGCGCCGGGTCCATCCCCATCTTCGTGGCCAGCTGGAGGGCGGCGCCGTCGGCGACCTTGGAGTGGGGCACCGGCAGCGTGAAGGACAGCTGAACCATGCCGTCGCCGGTGGTGTCGCCGTACGGCCGGATGACGCTCATCGGGCACCTCCCTCGTCGAGCAGCTCGGTGGCCGGGTTGTAGTAGTCGCGGGCCTTGCGCGCCACGCCCTCGAGGCCGCGGCCGCTGTCGGCGGGGCGCTTCATGAGGCCGAACGTCCCGTCGGCGATCGCCGACAGGAGCGGCGGCAGGCCGGTCGGTCCGGTGTCGTGGGCGATGTCGTCGAGCAGCCGGATGGACTCGTCGAGCACGTGGTGGGCCCGCTTCTCGATGAAGCCGCCGGGGGCCGGCCGGAAGTCCTCGTGGAGGTTGCCGGCGGCGTTCATGACGTAGCGGACGTTCTGCAGGGCCAGGTCGCGGTCGGAGAGCCACGGCGTGACGACGGCCTCGGTCATCATCCCCACGAGCAGGATGCTCTGGCCGGTGAGGGCGCCCACCAGGTTGAAGAACCCGTCGAGCAGGTACCCCCGGAACACGTCGCCGGTCATGTGACGGGTCGGTGGCATCCACTTCAGCGGCGCGTGGGGGAACAGGTCGCGGGCGAGCATCGCGTGGGCGAGCTCGAGCCGGAACGAGTCGGGGACGTCGGGGTCGATCTCGAAGGCATGGCCCAGGCCGAGCTGCCAGTCCTCAAGGCCGGCCTCCTTGGCGAAGTACTCATTGAGGAGCTGGCTGGTGGTGACGGTGTGGGCGGCCTCGACGGCGTCGGCGGTGGTGAGGTAGTTGTCCTCGCCGGTGTTGATGATGATCCCGGCGCGGGCGTGGATCTGGCGGCTGAACCGCTGGTCGACGAACGTGCGGATCGGGTTGATGTCGCGGAAGAGGATCCCGTACATCGAGTCGTTAAGCATCATGTCGAGCCGCTCGAGTCCGGCGAGCGTCGCGATCTCCGGCATGCAGAGACCCGAGGCGTAGTTGGTGAGGCGTACGTAGCGGCCCAGCTCTCTCGACGTCTCGTCGAGCGCCGCGCGCATCAGCCGGAAGTTCTCCTGGGTGGCGTAGGTGCCGGCGAAGCCCTCCCGGGTGGCGCCCTCGGGGACGAAGTCGAGCAGCGACTGGCCGGTGGAGCGGATCACCGCGATCACGTCGGCACCCTCGCGCGCGGCCGCCTGGGCCTGCGGGATGTCCTCGTAGATGTCGCCGGTCGCGACGATCAGGTAGATCCACGGTGTCCGCGGCGCGTCGCCGACCTTCACCACGAGCCGCTCCCGCTCCTTGCGTCGGGCATCGATCCGGCGGAGCCCGGCTCCCACTGCCTTGCGGGAGGCGGTGGTGGCGCGGGTGGCGTCGCGGCCCTCGGGGATCCGGAACCGGACGGAGCCCGCCCCGGCCCGTTGGGCCACGGCCGTCAGGTCGTCGCCCTCACCCCGCAGGAGGGCGTCCCAGACGGGGAGGGCGACGCCGTGCTCCAGGCCCACGTCGGCGCGGACCGCGTCGACGAGGCGGTTGACCCACGGGGTGCCGTCGGGGTCCGCGCCGGCCAGGCCGGCCAGCCGCAGGGTTGCCCGCTCGACGGACACGGTCGTGTGCTTCTTGGCCAGCGTGACCACGGGGCGGCCGACCTTGCGGGCGAGCGCGCGTGCCTCCTTGACGCGGGTGGGGTCGAGCTCGAGCCGGCCGATGGTGCGGGTCATGACAGTGCTCCCTCACGGGTGTGGATGGTGCGCCCGGCGACGACGGTACGGACTGCCTCCGGCAGCCGCGAGCCGGGCGTGAGGTCGGGTAGCCGGTGCTCGCCGGTCCCGGCCGGGACGTCCCAGACGACCAGGTCCGCGGGTGTGGCTGCCGGCGTCGGGTCGGAGGGCCCGGCCGCGGCGCTGCCGCGGGTGTGCGCGACGTACGCCGTCCAGGGGTCGAGCCGGTGCTCAGGGGCGTGGTGGTGCACCGCCGCACGGACCGCTGCCCAGGGTCCCAGCGGCGTCACCGGCGAGTCGGAGCCGAACGCGAGCGTCACGCCGGCGTCGGCCATCGCGCGCCACGGGTTCGTCGCGCGCCAGCGATCGGCCAGCCGGGCGGCGTACATGCCGTCAGGCCCGCCCCAGAGGCGGTCGAACATGGGCTGCACGCTGGCCACGACGCTCAGCCGCGCCATCGTCTCGACGAGCCCGGTCGACGGCAGCTCGACGTGCTCGATCCGGTGCCGGGCCTCGCCGGAGGGTCTCGGTGCCGACGTCGCGCTCGGCGGCGAGCAGCCCGTGCGTGGATGTTCTCGAGGGCGGCGTCGCCGATGGCGTGAAAGCCGGCCTGGAGCCCCGCGCGCGTGCACGCCACGACGTGGTCGCGCACCTGGTCGGCGGTGACGTACGCGTGTCCACGGCTGCCCTCGCGGTCGGCGTACGGCGCGGCGAGGGCGGCGGTCCGGGAGCCGAACGCCCCGTCGGCCACCAGGTCGCCCGCGAGCCCGGCGACCCCGAGCGTGCGGGCCTTCTCGACCGCCATCAGCTCGCCCCAGTAGAGGGTGGCGCGCAGCCCGGTCTCGTCGGCCGCCTGGCGCACGAGGTCGAGCTCGTACTCGGGACCGATGTGGGGCGCGGCGTTCTCGTGGAAGCCGACGAAGCCGTTCGCGGCCAGGTCGCGGCACGCGTCGCGCGCCGCCGCGAGGCGCGCCTCGGGACCGATCAGCTCCGACAGGACGTCGCGGACGGCGTGGTGGGCGGCGCGCTCGACGCGACCGTCGTCCGTGTACCCGGGCAGCTCGACCAGCCCGGGAACCAGCTCCGCGAGGGCCGGCGAGACGACCGAGGAGTGACCGTCGACCCGGGTGAGGTAGGTGAGGCGGCCGGGCGCGGCGCGCTCGAGCTCCGCGGCCGTCGGGTGGCGCTGTTCGGGCCAGTGGGTCTCGTCCCAGCCCTGTCCCATGATCACGGCGGCGCTCGTCGTCCGGGCGTGCTCGGCCAGCGCGTCGAGGCCGGCCGCGAGGCTGGGGAGGCCGGCGAGGTCGAGACCGCTGCGCACCAGCCCGGTGCGGACGAGGTGGACGTGGGCGTCGGTGAAGCCGGCCGTGACGAGCGCGCCGCCGAGGTCGACCACCTCGTCGGCCCCGGTCCACGCCTCGGCCTGGTCCTCGCCGCCGACGAACGTGACCCGGTCGTCCTCCCAGGCCACGGCGGTCGCCCGCTCGTGGGGCCGGCCCGTGAGGACCGCGCCGTTGCGGAGCAGCACCCGGGTCATCGCCCGGCACGCCCCTCGAAGAGGCCGCGGACGCCGTCGTGCGCGCGGAGCAGCTCCAGCGCGTACGCCGCGTGGCCCGGGACGTAGCCGTTGCCGACGAGCATCGTCACGTCGGCAGCCAGCCCCTCGGCGCCGAGGGCCGCGGCGGAGAAGGACGTCGCCATCGAGAAGAAGATCACCGTGCCCCGCTCGGCGGTGGACAGGATGGCGCCACCCTCGCAGCCGGGGACGTCGACGCAGACGACCGTGACGTCCGCCGCGCCACCGATCGCACCGATCACGGCGTCGCGGAGCGCGACCGGGTCGCGGGCGTCGGCGACGACCACGTGGTCGGCCAGGCCGGCGTCGGTCAGCAGGTCGGCCTCCGCCTGGTGCGGGACGACGCCGACCACGCGGGCGGCGCCGGCGTCCCGGGCAGCGGCCAGGCTCAGGGAGCCGGACTTGCCGGCCCCGCCGATCACGGCGACGGTCGGCGCGTCGTACCCCCGCACGATCCGCGACGTCAGGGCCGGCGCGCCGCACACGTCCATCACCGCCAGGCTCAGCTCGGGTGCGAGGTCGTCGGGGAGCACGGCGGCGATCGACCGGCCGAACAGCACGGCGTACCCGTCGCACGGCACCTGCTCGCTGCGGCCGTCCCACCGGGCGAGGCCGTCCTCGATGACCAGCGGGGTGAGGCTCAGGGACACCAGGGTCGCGACCCGGTCACCGACGGTCAGCCCGAGCGGCGACGACTCCCCCACCGCCTCGACCGTGCCGACGAGCATGCCGCCCGAGCCGGTCTCGGGGTTCTGCATCTTGCCGCGGGTGGCGACGATGTCCAGCACCTCGGCGCGGACCGCGTCGCCGACGCCGTCGTGCTTGCGCTCGAGCTGGCGGAACGAGGCGGCGTCGAGGTTCAGGCGTTCGACCCGGATCCGCACCTCGTCGGGCCACAGCTCGCTGCGGGTGTCCAGCCGCTGCGCGGCCTGGGGCAGCACCACCCGCTCGTCGAGAACGCGGTGCAGGCCGGTGGGGTCACTGAGGACTTCTGTTGGCACAAGGTCAGCCTAACGAGAGATCTTCCGGCGTTGCATTCGACATCCCGGATTATTGCCGCTTACCCTGGTCCGGTGAGCAGTGACACCGCCGTCGGCGCCCTCGAGACGGGCCAGCCCTATCCCTATGCCCGCGTCGAGCTCGTGGAGCCCGACTGGACCCGCTTCCCCGGGTGGCGCGACGTGACGACCGAGGAGTGGGAGTCGGTCCAGTGGCAGCGCGCCCACTGCGTCAAGAACGTCCGGCAGCTCCGCGAGCTGCTCGGCGACCTGGTCGACGACCGGTTCTACGACGACCTCGAGCGCGACCAGGCCGAGCGCGCGACCATGTCCATGCTCGTGCCGCCGCAGATGCTCAACACCATGGTCCCGGACGTCGAGCCGGCCGGGGCCGGGTCGCTGACCGAGGCGTTCTACGCCGACCCGATCCGTCACTACATGATCCCGGTCTTCAGCGACCGGCGGACCGACTGGTCCTCCCACCCGCACGCTACGCGCGACTCGCTCCACGAGCACGACATGTGGGTCGCCGAGGGCCTCACCCACCGCTACCCCACCAAGGTGCTGGCGGAGCTGTTGCCGACCTGCCCGCAGTACTGCGGCCACTGCACCCGGATGGACCTGGTGGGCAACTCCACCCCGGTGATCGACAAGCTCAAGTTCGTCGGCAAGCCGAACGACCGGCTCGGCGAGATGATGTCCTACCTCCGGCGTACGCCGCAGGTGCGCGACGTGGTGGTGTCCGGCGGCGACGTGGCGAACCTGCCGTGGCCCCGGCTCGAGGCGTTCCTGACCGAGCTGCTGGAGATCGAGAACATCCGCGACGTACGACTCGCGACCAAGGCGCTGATGGGCCTGCCCCAGCACTGGCTGCAGGGCGACGTCGTCGACGGGATGGGCCGGGTCGCCACCATCGCCCGCGAGCGCGGCGTCTCGATCGCGATCCACACGCACGTCAACCACGCCAACTCGGTGACGCCGCTGGTCGCCAAGGCGACCCGGGCGATGCTCGACACCGGCATCCGCGACGTCCGCAACCAGGGCGTCATCCTCAACGGCGTCAACGCCGAGCCGCACGCGCTGCTCGACCTGTGCTTCCGACTCCTCGATGGCGCGCAGATCATGCCCTACTACTTCTACATGTGCGACATGATCCCGTTCTCGGAGCACTGGCGGATCTCGGTGGCCGACGCCCAGAAGCTGCAGCACGCGATCATGGGCTACCTGCCCGGGTTCGCGACGCCGCGCATCGTCTGCGACGTCCCGTTCGTCGGCAAGCGCTGGATCCACCAGCTCGCCGACTACGACACCGAGCGCGGCATCTCGTACTGGACCAAGAACTACCGGACCTCCATCGAGGCCGCCGACCGCGAGGCCCTCGAGCGGACCTACGAGTACTACGACCCGATCCACACCCTCCCCACCGAGGGCCAGGAGTGGTGGAACACCCACGGTCGGCTCGACGAGTCCGCCCTGAAGGCCGCCGAGGTCGCCGAGGCGTCGCGCCGCACCGCAGCGCTCCAGGCGTACTGAGGCCGGCGCCCCCCTCGTAACGTTTCGCGGACGCGCCCGGTCCACGGTGGCCAGGTGGGCGAGGCCCGCGGAGGGAGGTCGCAGCCATGAGGTGGCGAGGTGGCCGGCGGGTCCTGCCCCGCTCTGGACGCGGCTGTCGTACGGCGGCACGGCCGCCTGCCTGGTCGCGCTCGGGGTCTCGCTGCTGATCCCGGCGACGCCGTACTCCGAGTGGCTGATCACCGAGGTCGCGCCATGAGGTGGCCGGCGGGTCCTCCCCGCTCGGACGCTGCTCTCGACGGCCGCACGGCGCCACGACCATCGTGCAGCGGCTGTGCGACCCACGGGTCCAGTCGGTGGCGGAGTCGCGAACGCTCTTCCTCTGCTGGGACCAGCACCTGCCACGGCCGGAGCCGCAGGTCCCGATCCTCGACGAGTCCGGCCGAGCGTTCGCGTATGCCGACTTCGCCTGGAAGCAGGCGGGCGTGTTCCTGGAGTTCGACGGCCGCCTCAAGTATCGGATGTTCCGACGCGCCAACGAGACGCTGGAGCAGTACGTCCTGAGGGAGAAGCGCCGCGAGGAGCAGCTGCACTACCGCTGGGTGTGCATCCGCATCTGGCGACCTCGAACCGGTGCGTCTGCGCAGCTGGCTGAGCCGCCTGCCTGTTCTCCACCTTCGTCGCGACCTACGTCGGCCAGGAGGTGCAGGTTTCCCCGCATAGGCCGGGAAACCTGCAGGACCCCAGCTCTCAGGTGACAGGCCGGTTCTCGTACGGCGTGGACAGCACGATGGTGGTCCGGGTGGAGACGTTGGCGGCGGCCCGGATGCGGGACAGGAGGTCCTCGAGGGCGATGGGGGCGGTGACCCGGACCTTGAGGATGTAGGACTCGTCGCCGGCGACCGACCAGCAGGACTCGATCTCGCTGATGGTGCGGACCCGGTCGGGGTAGTCGTCGGGCTGGGCGGGGTCGATCGGGGTGATCGAGATGAACGCCGTCAGCGGCAGCCCGATCCCGTCGTGGTTGATCGTCGCGCCGTACCCGGTGATCAGGCCGCGCTGCTCGAGCCGCTTGACGCGCTGGTGCACCGCCGACGTGGAGAGTCCGGTCGCCTTGCCGAGGTCGGTGAAGGACATCCGCCCGTCGACCGCGAGCAGCTCGAGGATGCGGCGGTCGGTGGCCTCCAGCTCGGTCGTCGTCACGGCGGACACCCTAGCCGCCCGGCCCGCCGCGGGCGTCGTGGCAGGATGCCCGACGTGACGAAGCGCCTGATGCTGCTGGACACCGCCTCGATGTACTTCCGGGCCTTCTTCGGGATCCCGGAGGTGAAGGCCGACAACGGGACGCCGGTCAACGCGGTGCGCGGGCTGATGGACTTCATCAGCCGGATGGTGGGCGAGTACGAGCCGACCGACCTCGTGTGCTGCTGGGACAACGACTGGCGGCCGCAGTGGCGGGTCGACCTGATCCCGTCGTACAAGTCGCACCGGGTCGTCGCCGTCCGACCAGGACCAGCCGGACATCGAGGAGGTGCCCGACCCGCTCGAGATCCAGGTGCCCGTCATCCGGGCCGTGCTCGACGCGTTCGGGATCGCGGTGGTGGGCGCCGACGGCTACGAGGCCGACGACGTCATCGGCACGCTCGCCACGGGGGCCGGCATGCCGGTCGACGTCGTGACCGGCGACCGGGACCTGTTCCAGCTCGTCGACGACGACCAGGGCGTCCGGGTGCTGTACATCGCGCGCGGCGTCAGCAAGCACGAGCGGGTGACCGCGGCGGTCGTGCGGGAGAAGTACGACGTGGAGCCCGGCCAGTACGCCGACTTCGCCACGCTCCGTGGCGACGCCTCGGACGGGCTGCCCGGCGTCACGGGCGTGGGCGACAAGACCGCGGCCACGCTGCTGCAGCGCTTCGGTGACATGGCGGGCATCCTCGCGGCCGTCGACGACGAGGACTCCGACCTCGGTCCCAACCCGCGCAGCAAGCTCAGGTCGGCCGCCGACTACCTCGCGGTGGCGCCCCAGGTGGTGGCGGTGGCCCGCGACATCGACCTCGGCAAGCCCGACACCACGCTCCCCCACGAGCCGCGCGACCCGGAGCTCGTCGAGGCGCTGGCCGCGGAGTTCAACCTCGCAGGGCCTACCGAGCGGCTGCGCAAGACCCTGGCGGCCCTCTGACGGCTTCCGCCGCGTCGTACGGTGGACCGCATGACTCGGATCGCGATCGTAGGAGGGCACGGCCAGATCGCCAGGCTGCTGCACCCCATGCTGCTCGGCGCCGGCCACGAGCCGGTGGCGCTCGTCCGGCGACCGGAGCAGGCCGCCTCGCTGGAGGCGTCGCGGGGTGACGACCCGGCGGCTGGACCTCGAGGCGGACGACGCTGCGGCGTTCGCGGCCGCGTTCGAGGGCTGTGACGCGGTGGTCTTCGCGGCCGGCGGCGGCCCGGACGGCAACGTCGAGCGCAAGCGCACCGTCGACCTCGGAGGTTCCCTCACGTCGATCGAGGCAGTCGCGGCTCGCGGGCATCACCAGGTTCGTGCAGATCTCGGCGATCAACGTCGACGAGCCGGTCGGCGACGACGCCTCCCCCGTCTGGAAGGCGTACGTCGAGGCCAAGCGCGACGCCGACGCGGCGCTGCGAGAGAGCGGCCTGGACTGGACGATCCTGCGGCCCGGCCGGCTCACCGACGACCCCGGCACGGGCCGGATCGACCTGGGCGACGCTCCCCGCGGCGACATCCCGCGGGCCGACGTCGCCGAGACCGTGGTCGCCGTCCTCGAGGACCACCGCTCGGTCGGCCACCAGTGGAACCTCGTGAGCGGCGACGTCGACGTCCGGGCGGCCGTGGCGGCCGCGGGCTAGCGCAGGCGGACGCTACTCGCTGAGCGACGAGTAGGCGACGACGCCCCGCTTGAGGCGCCGGACGGCGGCTCGGGCGGTGTCGCGCAGGTCGCCGGCCCCGGCGGCGTCCGCCACCTGGCCCGTCAGGTCCAGCAGCTGCTTCATCCAGCGCACGAAGTCCCCGGCCGCGAGGTCGGTGACGGTGAGGACGTCGTCGAGCTCGTCGCCCTCCGCCCAGCGGTAGGCGGCCCACGCGAACCCGAGGTCGGGCTGGCGCAGGAAGTCGAGCCGGTGCGAGCGCTCCAGCGCGTCGAGCTCGCCCCACAGGGTGACCATCCGACCGATCACGTCGCGCACCGGGCCGCTGGGCAGGCGCGGCGACGACGCGTCGTCGGGGCGGCGCGCCTCGAACACCAGGACCGACAGCGCAGCGGCCAGCTCGGAGGGGCTCAGGCCGTCCCACAGCCCCTCCCGCAGGGACTCGGCGGCGACGAGATCCATCTCGGAGTAGAGGCGCCGCAGGTGCGCGCCCCGGGCGCGTCACGGTGTCGCCGTCGAGGTAGTCGAGCGCCGTCAGGACGTCGCAGACCCGGTCGAACTGCCGCGCCACGGTGTTGGTGCGCTGCTCGATCCGGCGCCGCAGCGTGGCCGCGTCCCGGTCGAGCTTGAACCACCGCTCGGCCCAGCGCGCGTGGTCCTCGCGGTCGGGGCACTCGTGGCAGGGGTGGTCCTTGAGCCGTCGGCGCAGTCCGTCGACCTCGGGCGACGGTCCCGGCCCCGGCCCGGTCCTCGCGCCGCGACCCGGCGGCGGCGTCAGGCCGTGGGTGCGGTTGCGCAGCGCGGAAGCGAGATCGCGACGCTGCTGGGCGTTCCGGGCGTTGAAGGTCTTCGGGACCTTCAGCCGCGCGACCGCCTCGACCGGCGTCGGGAAGTCGATCGGCCGCCAGCCGGCGCGCCTGCCGCTCGGCGGTGACCACGAACGGCCGCGGCTCGTCACCGGCGTGTCCGGGGTCGATCACCACGGCGTACCCCGCGAACTTGCCGGCCGGGACCACGATCACGTCGCCGTGCTTGAGGTGCTTGAGCGACTCGGTCGCCTCGTCGCGGCGGTCCGCTCGCTTCTGGCGGGCTGCCGACTTCTCGACGTCGGAGATCTCGCGTCGCAGCCGGGCGTACTCCATGAAGTCGCCGCGGTCGCAGGTCGCCGCCTCGGCGTAGCCGGCGAGCGCGTCGTCGCTCTTGCGCAGCTGCCGGGCCAGCCCGACGACGGCGCGGTCGGCCTGGAACTGGGCGAACGACTGCTCCAGCAGCTCGCGCGAGCGCTCGCGGCCGAACTGGTGGACCAGGTTGACCGCCATGTTGTACGACGGGCGGAAGCTCGACCGCAGCGGATAGGTCCGGGTCGAGGCGAGGCCGGCGAGCTCGCGCGGGTTCATCCCGGGCTGCCACAGCACGACGCCGTGACCCTCGACGTCCAGGCCGCGGCGACCCGCCCGGCCGGTCAGCTGGGTGTACTCCCCCGGCGTGATGTCGGCGTGGGTCTCGCCGTTCCACTTCGAGAGCTTCTCGATCACGACGGTGCGGGCGGGCATGTTGATGCCGAGGGCGAGGGTCTCGGTCGCGAACACGACCTTGCACAGTCCACGCACGAACAGCTGTTCCACGACCTGCTTGAAGGCCGGCAGCATGCCGGCGTGGTGCGCCGCGACGCCGCGCGTGAGGCCGTCGAGGAAGTCGTGGTAGCCGAGGACGTGGCGGTCCTCGTCGGGGAGGTTGCGGCAGGCGGTCTCCACGAACTCGTAGATCTCGTCGCGCTCCTCGGGCGACGTGAGCCGGACGTTCGCGGCGAGGCACTGGGTGACCGCGGCGTCGCAGCCGACCCGGCTGAAGACGAACACGATGGCCGGCAGCAGTCCCTCGCGGTCGAGACGGTCGATGACGTCCACCCGGCTCGGGATCCAGACCCGGCGGCCGTTGCCGACCTGCCGGGGGTTCTTCGACGAGCCGGGCCGGCCCTTGCGCGGCGACCGCCGGTCGCGCATCAGCCGGCTGCTGGCGAAGTCGTCGCGGGCGATCCGCTCCAGCTCCCGGTTGACCGGGGCGCCCTCCTGCACGAACCCCGCGGCGGCGTCGACGTCGGAGACGGCGAAGAGGTCGTGCAGCCGACGGCCCACCATGACGTGCTGGAACAGCGGCACCGGCCGCCGCTCCTCCACGATCGTGGTGACCTCGCCGCGCACCGTCTCGAGCCAGTCGCCGAACTCCTCGGCGTTGGAGACGGTCGCCGACAACGACACGAGGGCGACCGACTCGGGCAGGTGGATGATGACCTCCTCCCACACCGCCCCCCGGTCGCGGTCGGCGAGGTAGTGCACCTCGTCCATCACCACGAAGCCCAGCCCGAGCAGGGTGCGGGACCCGGCGTACAGCATGTTGCGGAGCACCTCGGTCGTCATCACGACGATCGGGGCCTCGCCGTTCACCGAGTTGTCACCCGTCAGCAGGCCCACCCGGTCCTCGCCGTAGCGCGCCACGAGGTCGTGGAACTTCTGGTTGGACAGCGCCTTGATCGGGGTCGTGTAGAACGCCTTCCGGCCGGTCGCGAGTGCCAGGTGGATCGCGAACTCGCCGACGATCGTCTTGCCCGAGCCGGTCGGGGCGGCGACCAGCACTCCGCGGCCGGTCTCGATCTCGTGGCAGGCGCGGACCTGGAAGTCGTCGAGGCCGAACGGGTAGTGGCCGGCGAAGTCGGCGAAGACGGGGTACTGGCGGCGGGACCGGTCCGCGGCGTACGCCGCCGACGGACTCAGCTGCGCGTCGGAGGAGCTGTCGTCAGCCAAGGACGCTCAGCGCTCCCGGCGCGCACTCGATCGTGAGCGGCAGCGCCCCGAAGCGCTCCCCGTCGGCGTACGTCACGATGCCCGGTGCCGCGACCGTGACGCACCGGACCCGGTGGTGCTCGTACTGCGGGTGGGTGACGTGGGTGCCCGTGAACAGCCGCGGGTAGGTCCGCACCAGTCCACCCTTGCTCATCGGCTTGATGACGACGACATCGAGCAGCCCGTCGTCGAGCAGTGCTCCCTCGGTGATGCGGAGGCCACCGCCGAACGACGGGCCGTTGCCGACCGCGACGAGCATGGCGTCGAGCTGCAGGCGTCGGTCCCGTCGAGGTCGAGGACGTACGGGATCGGCTCGAACGTGCGCAGCTCGGCCAGGGTGGCGAGGTTGTAGCGCATCTGCCCCTTGGGCCAGGTCATCCGGTTGGCCCGCTCGTTGACGATCGCGTCGAACCCGGCGGCGAGCACGGTGACGAAGTACCGGTCTCCGCTGCGCGCGAGGTCGATCCGGCGCGGAGTCGAGGCGACGACCCGGTCGGCGGCCGCCGCCGGGTCGCGCCGGGGCAGGTCGAGGTAGCGCGCCACGTCGTTGCCGGTCCCGGCCGGGATCGTGCCCAGGTGGATGTCGGTCCCCGCGACGGCCTGTGCGCCGAGGTGCACCATTCCGTCGCCTCCGACGACGACGACGGCCCAGACCCCGTCGGCGACCGCACTGCGCGCCAGGTCGAGCGCCTCGACGGCATCGGCGCCCTGGAGGTCACGGACCTCGAAGCCGGCCGCGCGGAGCCTGGGGAGCGCCGCGGCGCGGGCAGCCGCACCCTTGCCCTTGCCGGACGTGGGATTGGTCAGCAGGGCGATCTCGCGGGCCACGTCGCGAGCCTAGCGTCGGGCGCTGCCGAGCCGGAGCAGCACGGCCCAGTCGTCCGGGCGGTGCGCCGACGGCCTTCGCCAGCCGCGCGACCGCCTCGAGGACCAGGTCGGCGTCGAACCTGCGTCCGGGCACCGCCAGGGTGAGCGTCTCCGACCGCTGGACGAGCAGCACCTGCCCGTGCCGCCACGCCTGGTGGGCCCGGGTGCGGACGTCGTCCGGCACGACCGGCGCGGGGTAGGCCTCGTCGACCGCGAGCAGGGTGCAGGGAAGCCGGTCGTCCCCGGGACCGAGGAGCATGCCGGGCACGTGGTGACGGCTCCGTAGCCCTTCGTCGGTCTCCCACACCACGTCGGCGCCGCCGAGCCAGTCGGGGAGGTCGAAGGGGTCGACGTCAGCCGGTGGTTCGCCGGCGCTCACAGGGGCGAGGCCTCGTCGTCGTCCCAGACCCGTGCGGGGTCGGCCTGCGCCTTGCGCCGGTCGAGGAACCGGGCGATCAGCTCGGAGATGACGAAGAGCAGCACCATCGGCACGGCCAGGAAGAGCATCGTGAACGGGTCCGTCGAAGGGGTGGCGACCGCCGCGAAGACGAACGTGCCGATGATGACCCAGGCTCGGTGCGAGCCGAGCGCCTTGCCGGTGAGCACGCCGGCGAGGTTGAGCAGCACCACGAAGACGGGGATCTCGAACGCGATCCCGAAGACCAGCAGGGTGCGGATCAGGAAGCTCAGGTAGTCACCGAACTCCACCAGGTTGGTCAGGTCGGCCTGCGTCAGCCCGATCAGGATCTCGAGTCCCTTGGGGAGGGTGAAGTAGCCGACGGCCACTCCGGTCAGGAACAGCGGGCCGGCGATGGCCGCGAACACCCGGCTCCACTTGCGTTCCTTGTCGTGAAGGCCGGGGAGGATGAAGGCCCAGATCTGGTAGAGCCAGAGCGGGCTGGTGAGAATCAGCGAGGTGGTGCCGCACAGCTTGAGGTAGAGCATCAGCGGGCCGCCGACGCCGGCGATGGTGGCCACGCTCTCGATGTCCTCCGGGAGCTGGGCGACCGCGGTCTCGTACGGACCCAGGACCAGCGCGAAGATCGGCTTGAAGAAGAACAGCGCCACGATCATGCCGACGAAGACGATCGTGACGATCTTCAGGACGCGGGCGCGCAGCTCCCGCAGGTGGTCGGCGAGGGCCATCCGGCCGTCGGGTCCGACCGGGTGGCGGGGCTTGCCCGAGTAGAGGCCGAGGACGCCGGAGATCGACACCGGCGCCGGTCAGCTGGTCGTGCCGTCGCGCTGCTCGCGCACGATCGGGTCGTCGGCAGGCGTCGTCGAGGTCTCGGTGTCGGCGTTGCCGGCCTCGATCGCCTTCTGCTCCGGCGTCTTCAGGTCGTCGTCGACCGGGTCGTCGTCATCATCGACGAGCCCCTTCGTCTCTGCCTTGAAGATCCGCAGCGCGCGACCGCTGCCACGAGCCAGCTCGGGCAGCTTCTTGGCGCCGAAGAGCAGCAGGATCACGAGAACGACGAGGATCAGTTCCCAGCCGCCCGGAACGGCGACGAGTGCGGTCATGGTGTGTTCCTCACGTCAGGCATCGGACGTCGTCCATCCTACGCCGGGGGTTGCATAGAGGCTGAGCGCCTCCTGCGCCGTCGCCGTCACCGGGTCGGCCCACGCCTCGGGCCGGACCACCGTGCCGTGCGGCGTGAGCGCGCAGCAGCAGCCGCTCGAGCCACCGCCGGTCGGCCACCAGGAGGTCGACCTCCAGCGTGCCGTCGGGCTGCGGCCGGGTCTCCTCGACCTGGTAGTACTCCACGACCCAGCTCGCCGGCGGGGCGAGCCGCAGCGTGACGAGCTCCGCCTCCTCGCCGAACCCGAAGAGCACCTCGTTGAGGTCGGGCGGACCGGCGTCGGGTCGGCTGACCGGCTGGTCGAGCACCGTGGCGGAGTGGATCCGGTCGAGCCGGAACAGCCGATCGTCCTCGGCGCTGTGGCACCACGCCGAGAGGTACGACGCACCGCCGCTCGTGACGACCCCCCGGGGGTCGACGACCCGCTCGGTCTCCTCGTCGCGGGCGGGCACCCAGTAGGTCAGGCGCACCTGGCGCTGGTCGCGCACCGCCTGCCGCAGGTCGGTCTGCAGCCGGGCCAGGTAGCCCTCGCGCGGCTCGACCCCGGGGTCGATCGGGACCGACCCGGCGCCGGCCGTCGCCTCCTGCAGCTTGGCCAGCACCCGGTCGACGATCTCGCGGGTCTCGACCTGCGCGCCGTTGCGCAGCGCCAGCAGCGCGACCATCACGGCCGTCGCCTCGGTGGCCGTCAGCCGCAGCGGCCGAGCGAGGTAGTCGGCGTTCGACACCCGGATCACGCCGTCGGCCTCCGGTCCCTCGAACGAGTCGAGGTCGACGTCGATCAGGTCGTCGGGGTAGCCGCCCGGCAGCCCGCACATGAAGAGCACCTTGAGGTCCTTGACCACCTGCTGCGGCGGTACGCCGAGGGCGGTGGCGGCGTCCTCGACCCGCACCTGGCCGCGGGCGTGGAGGTAGGGCACCAGCGTCAGCAGCCGGGCCACCTGCTCGCGGGCTCCCCCGGTGCCGGTCACGACGCCTCCCCCGCGGTCGTGCCGGCCGCGGCCCGGAGCCGGGTCACCACGTCGGCGCGGAGCGCAGCCGGCGCCTCGACGTACACGTCGGGACCGTGGGCGAGGATCTCCCCCGCGAGGTCGATGCCGCCCCGGTCGAGCACGATCCGGTCCCACCCGGTCCGGTCGTCGGGGCCGGCCACGTCGCGCTCGAGCGTCGTGGCGGAGCGGCGGAAGCCGTGCCCGGCGCCGACCGGACGAGCAGCGTCGTGGGCTCGGCGGTGGCCGCCGGGGCGAGCCGGCGCGCGACGTCGCGGATGTCGACCCCGGCCGGGACGTCGAAGGCGGCCGGCTGTCCGAGCGCCCGCGCGTTGCCGCGCACCCGCGAGAGCCGGAACACCCGCTCCTCGCCGCGGTGCTGGTCGTGCCCCACGACGTACCAGCGGCCGGAGTAGCGGACCACGCCCCAGGGCTCGAGCCGCCGGGTCGCGGGCTCGCCGCCGGGTCGCTGGTAGTCGAACTCGACCACCTGCCGGTCGCGGGCGGCCTCCCAGAAGACGTCGAAGGCCGGCTCGTCGGCCCCGAGCCGCGGCCCGACCAGGTCGAGCGCAGCCGACGTCGACGGGGACCCCGGCCGCCGTCAGCTTGCGGACCGCGCCGCTGGTCGCCTCCGCGAGCCGGGCGTGCTCCCAGACCTTGGTGGCGAGGCCGACGACCTGGGCCTCGTCGCCGGTCAGCTCGATCTGCGGCAGCTGGGCCTCGTCGGCCCGGATCCGGTAGCCCGGCTCGTCGTCGAAGTAGGCGTCGAGCTGGCCGACCTCGATCGGCACCCCGAGCGAGCGGAGGTCGTCCTTGTCGCGCTCGAACATCCGCTCGAACGCCTCGTCCGTCGAGTCGGGGTAGAGCAGCTCGCGGACCCGCTCCTTGGCGATGTAGCGGCGCTGCATGAGCAGCATGATGAGGAGGTTGAGCAGGCGCTCACTCTTCTCGGCCGCCACGTCCCCCTCCGGATCAGGCCGCGCCGAGGATGTCGACCACGAAGTAGAGCGTGTCGGTGCCCTTGATGCCGGCTCCCTGTTGCCCTGCTTGCCGTAGCCCAGCTCGGGCGGGATCGACATGATGACCCGGCTGCCGACGGTCTTGCCGACGAGCGCCTGGTCCCAGCCCTTGATCACGCCGCCGGTGCCGATCGCGAACGACGCCGGGTTGCCGGAGAAGCTCTCGTCGAAGGGCTTGGCGCCCTCGTAGACCTGGCCGAGGTAGTCGACGGCGATCGTCTGGCCCTGCGCCACGACCGGGCCCTCACCCTGGACCAGGGTCGCCTGCCGGAGCTTGTCGGTCGGCTTCGGGGTGCCGGCGAAGTCGAAGCCGGTGGGAGCGTCCTCGTCGCCCTCGAGGCCGGGGACCCAGCCGGGCGCCGGGAGGTCCTTGCCGTCCGCCTGGTCCTCGATGCCGCTGATGATGTCGATGATCGTCAGGACCGTGTCCTTGTTGCCGATGTTGAGCGACGTGTTGCCCTCGGGTCCGAACGCGGTCTCGGCGGACGCCGCCAGCGCGACGCGCGAGCCGATCCGCTGACCCTCCACGCCCTCGAGGAACAGCGGGCTCAGGGACTGGTCGTCGACCGTGAGCAGCTGCGGCTCCTGGCGCGTCGTAGGTGCTGTAGGCCATCTCCTGCGTGGCGCCGTTGCCGATCCAGATGTGGGCGAACACCTGGTCGCCGGTCTCGATCTCGTCGCCGTCGCCCTCGGCGACCACCGTCGACTCGACGTCGGTGGCCTTCAGCGCGCCGTCCCACGTGACCTCCGGGTTGGCACCCGGCTTGCCCTCGATGGTCGAGTGACTCGAGCGTGGAGCCGCCACCCGGAGCCGTTGCCCTGGGGCGCACCGGAGTCGTCGTCGCCGCAGGCGGCGAGGGTGACGCCGAGCGTCAGCGCGAGGACGGAGAACAGGACACGACGGATCACGGAGGAGACACTTTCGTTGCGGGTGGGTCACGGTGCGACCGCTGACTCTATCCCGGCCGCCCAAGGGGACCCTGAGAGGTGTCCGGCAGGGTCCGCCGGGCGCGTCACATCCCGTCGATCAGGCGCTGCACCCGCTCGTCGTGGGCCCGGAACGGGTCCTTGCAGAGCACCGTCCGCTGGGCCTGGTCGTTGAGCTTGAGGTGCACCCAGTCGACGGTGAAGTCGCGGCGCCGCTCCTGCGCCTTGCGGATGAACTCGCCCCGGAGCCGGGCCCGCGTGGTCTGCGGCGGCACGGACTTGGCCTCGAAGATCTTCAGGTCGGTGGTGACCCGCGCGACCGCGCCGCGCTTCTCGAGCAGGTAGTAGAGCCCCCGGCCGCGGTGGATGTCGTGGTAGGCGAGGTCGAGCTGCGCGATCCGCGGGTGACCCAGCGGCAGGCCGTGCTTGGCGCGGTAGCGCTCGATCAGCTTCCACTTGATGACCCAGTCGATCTCGCGCTCGACGAGCCCGAGGTCGTCGGACTCGATCGCCTTGAGCCCGCGCTCCCACAGGTCGAGGCACTGCTCGATCACCGGGGTGTGGAGCTGGCGACGGTCGACGAAGTCGCGCGCCTTGCTGAGGTACTCGTGCTGGATGTCGAGCGCGCTGGCCTCGCGACCGTTCGCGAGCCGCACCTTGCGCTGACCGGTCACGTCGTGGGAGATCTCGCGGATCGCCCGGATCGGGTTCTCCATCGTCAGGTCGCGCATCACCACGCCCTCCTCGATCATCCGGAGCACGAGGTCGCAGCTGGCCACCTTCAGGAGCGTCGTGGTCTCGCTCATGTTCGAGTCGCCGACGATCACGTGGAGCCGGCGGTAGCGCTCGGCGTCGGCATGCGGCTCGTCGCGGGTGTTGATGATCGGCCGACTGCGCGTGGTCGCGCTGCTGACGCCCTCCCAGATGTGCTCGGCGCGCTGGCTGACGGAGTACGACGCACCGCGCGGCGTCTGCGTGACCTTGCCGGCCCCGACGATGATCTGCCGGGTCACGAGGAACGGGATCAGCACGTCGGCGAGCTTGCTGAACTCGCCCGCCCGGCTGACGAGGTAGTTCTCGTGGCAGCCGTAGGAGTTGCCGGCGGAGTCGGTGTTGTTCTTGAACAGGTAGATCTCGCCGGCGATGCCCTCGTCGTGCAACCGCTGCTCGGCGTCGAGGAGCAGACCCTCGAGCACCCGCTCCCCCGCCTTGTCGTGCGCGACGCAGCTCGGTGATGTCGTCACACTCGGGCGTCGCGTACTCCGGGTGGCTGCCGACGTCGAGGTAGAGCCGGGCGCCGTTGCGGAGGAAGACGTTGCTGGAGCGGCCCCAGCTCACGACCTTGCGGAACAGGTAGCGGGCGACCTCGTCGGGACTCAGCCGGCGCTGGCCGCGGAACGTGCACGTGACGCCGTACTCGTTCTCGATGCCGAAGATCCGCCGGTCCACACCCCCACCCTAGGCGGCCCGTCCTGCGAAAGGTGCGCAACGGCGACCGAGTCGGTCGGCGTTCTGGCGGGTTGTCAGAGCTCCGGGCCGGACGGCGCTCCGGGCGGCGCTCCAGGAGGTGGCGGCGCCACCGGCGGTTCGCCCGTCTGCGGGTCCTCCAGCGGCGGCGTGGCGCCACTGGTCTGGTCGGTCGGGTCGGTGGGGTCGTCGACCCCGCTGGGACCCGACCGCCGCACCCCGAGGGTCGTCGGGCGCCGGCTCGGCGGGCCCGCGCTCGCCGAGCATCCGGCCGAGCGCGTCGGGCCGGATCCGGCGGAACTTGCGCGGCTGGCTGCGGGTGCGGTCGAGCACCGCGACCTCGAGGTTGCTGTCGGAGATCACCCGGTCGCTGCTGTCGGAGTGACCGAGCGCCGCCACGGCGAGCTGGCAGCGCCTCGTCGAGCGCCAGCCCCTCCTCGTAGCGGGACTCCAGGAAGCCGGCGACGGTGTCGACCGCGCCGCCCATCACGGCGTACCCGTGGACGTCGGCGACCTGGCCGTCGTAGGTCAGTCGGTAGATCTGGTCGTCGGCGGCGACCTCGGCCGACCTCGGCCACGAAGATCTCCACCTCGTAGGGCTTCTCGCCGCCGCTGGAGAAGATCGTGCCGAGCGTCTGCGCGTAGGCGTTGGCGAGGCCGCGGCCCGTCACGTCGCGCCGGTCGTAGGCGTAGCCGCGCATGTCGGCCAGCCGGACGCCGGCGATCCGCAGGTTCTCGAACTCGTTGTAGCGGCCGACCGCGGCGAACGCGATCCGGTCGTAGATCTCGGAGACCTTGTGCAGCGCCTGCGACGGGTTCTCGGACGCGAACAGGATCCCGTCGGCGTACTGGACCGCGACGACCGACCTGCCCCGGGCGATGCCCTTGCGTGCGAAGTCGGCGCGGTCCTTCATCACCTGCTCGGGCGAGACGTAGAACGGCATGCTCATGCCGGGTCACCCCCGGTCAGGGCCGCAGCGGGGCCGTCGGGCCGTGTCATCCGGCCGGCGATCATCCGGTCGGCCACCTCCGCGACGATGGCGTCGTCGAGCCGGCTCCCGCCGTCGGCCCCGATCACGTGGACCACCGGGAAGATCCGGCGGGTGAGGTCGGGTCCGCCGGTGGCGGAGTCGTCGTCGGCGGCGTCGTAGAGCGCCTGGACGACGACCTCGACCGCCTGGAGCTGGGTCAGGTCGTCGCGGTAGAGCTTCTTGAGCGCGCCGCGCGCGAACAGCGAGCCGGAGCCCACCGAGTGGAAGGCGGTCTCCTCGTAGCGACCGCCGGTCACGTCGTAGCTGAAGATCCGGCCGCCGTCGGTCGTGAGGTCGAAGCCGGCGAACAGGGGGACGACGGCGAGCCCCTGCATCGCGAGCCCGAGGTTGGCGCGGATCAGCGCGGCGAGCCGGTTGGCCTTGCCGTCCATCGAGAGCGTGGTGCCCTCGATCTTCTCGTAGTGCTCGAGCTCGACCTGGAACAGCCGGACCAGCTCGACGGCGAGCCCGGCGGTGCCGGCGATGCCGACCGCGGAGTACTCGTCGGCGGGGAAGACCTTCTCGATGTCGCGCTGGGCGATCACGTTGCCCATGGTGGCGCGTCGGTCACCGGCCATCACGACGCCGCCGGGGTAGGTCGCGGCCACGATCGTGGTGGCGTGGGGCGCCAGGTCACCGGCGTGGCCCTGCGGGATCGGTGCGTCGCGAGGGCAGCAGGTCGGGGGCGGCGCCTGACGAGGAAGTCGGCGAACGAGGACGTCCCGGGCTGGAGGAAGGCAGCAGACAGGCGCGGCTCCGTGGTCACTGGCCGCCCTTCTGGATGAACGACTTCACGAAGTCCTCGGCGTTGCTCTCGAGGACGTCGTCGATCTCGTCGAGGATCGCGTCGACGTCGTCGTCGAGCGCCTCCTTGCGCTCGGTGACGTCGCTGTCGAGGTCGACCTCGGGAGCGGTCTCGCTCTCGGAGGCCTTGCGAGGCTGCTTCTGCTCCTGTGCCATACCCAGACCCTATCGACTGGGGCCAGCTAACGGGTGAGCGCTCGGACGAGTTCGTCGGCGGTGTCGCACCGGTCGATCAGGTCGCCGACGCTGGCCCGGCTCCCGCGCAGCGGGTCGATCGTCGGCACCCGCTGCAGCGACTCGCGCCCGGGGAGGTCGAAGATGACCGAGTCCCAGGACGCCGCGGCGACGTGCTCGGCGTACTTCTCGAGGCAGCGGCCGCGGAAGTAGGCGCGGGTGTCCTCCGGCGGGTCGTGCATCGCGGTCTCGACCGACCGGTCGTCGAGCAGCCGCTCGATCCGGCCCAGGGCGACCAGCTTGTGGTAGAGCCCCTTCTCCGGCCGGATGTCGGAGTACTGGTAGTCGATCAGCTGCAGCTTCGCGTCGTCCCAGCCGAGCCCGTCGCGGTCGCGGTAGTGCTCGAGGAGCTTCCACTTCGCCACCCAGTCGAGCTCGGCCGCGCACAGCATCGGGTCGCGCTCGAGCCGGTCGAGCACCGACTCCCACCGGGCCAGCACGTCGAGCGGTCTGCGGGTCGGCGTCGGCGCCGAGCCGGTCCTCGACGTACTTCTTGGCGAGGTCGAGGTACTCGAGCTGGAGCTGGACGGCGGTCAGGCTGCGGCCGTCGGTGAGCGTCACCCGCTCCTGGAGCGTGGGGTCGTGGGAGATCGCCCGCAGCCCCGCGACCGCGCCGTCGACGGTGAGGTCCCGGCCGATGAACCGGTCCTCGATCATCGACAGCACCAGCGCGGTCGTGCCGACCTTGAGGTACGTCGTCACCTCGGAGAGGTTGGCGTCGCCGAGGATGACGTGCAGCCGGCGGTACTTCTCCGGGTCGGCGTGCGGCTCGTCGCGCGTGTTGATGATCGGCCGCTTCAGCGTGGTCTCCAGCCCGACCTCGACCTCGAAGTAGTCGGCGCGCTGGCTGACCTGGAACCCGTGCTCGCGCCCGTCCTGGCCGATCCCGACGCGGCCGGCGCCGCAGATCACCTGTCGGGACACGAAGAACGGCGTGAGGTGCCGCACGATCTCGCCGAACGGCGTGCTGCGCCGCATCAGGTAGTTCTCGTGCGCGCCGTAGGACGCGCCCTTGTTGTCGGTGTTGTTCTTGTAGAGGTTCACGGGCGAGCCGCCGGGCAGCTGAGAGGCCCGGCGGGCGGCGTCGAGCATCACCTGCTCACCCGCCTTGTCCCAGCGGACGACGTCCAGCGGCGTGGTCACCTCGGGCGTGGCGTACTCCGGGTGCGCGTGGTCGACGTAGAGCCGGGCGCCGTTGGTGAGGATCACGTTCGCCAGTCCGAGGTCCTCGTCGGTCAGCAGGCTCGGGTCGGCGACCTGCCGCGACATGTCGAAGCCGCGGGCGTCGCGCAGCGGCGACTCCTCCTCGAAGTCCCAGCGCGCACGGCGGGCCCTGACCGTCGCGGACGCGTAGGCGTTGACGACCTGGGACGAGGCCACCATCGGGTTCGCCAGCGGCTGGCCCGGGACCGAGATGCCGTACTCGACCTCGGTGCCCATGACGCGCCGCACACTCATGGGTCGAGCGTACGCGGGCTCCGGTTCGTCGTGACGTCCGCGGCTCACACGAACCGGCCCTCGCGGCCGCTCTCCGATCCAGCGCTTGCGCAGCTTGGGGATCAGGAAGAGCAGGACCAGGACGACGACGACGATGATCAAGATGATCTTCATGCCGTGAACCTACCCGGGTCTGCCGTCGGTCTAGGCTCACCCGCATGGGTGTGTGGTCCGATCGTGTCGTGCCGCGGCTGGCCGACCGGTCGTTGCGCCACCCGGCGCTCGGCGAGCTGCGCGCCGCCGCCTGCGCCCCGCTGCGGGGCCAGGTCCTCGAGCTCGGGTTCGGCGGCGGGTTGAACGTCCGCCACTACCCGCCGGCGGTGACGGCGGTCTCGGCGGTCGAGCCGTCCGACGTCGGGTGGGGCCTCTCGGAGCGTCGGCGGGCGGGCACCGACGTCCCGATCGCGCGCCGCGGGCTCGACGGGCAGCGCCTCGACGAGCCCGACGCGTCGTACGACGCGGTGCTGTCGACGTTCACGCTGTGCACCATCCCCGATCCGGTGGCCGCGCTCGCCGAGGCGAGGCGGGTGCTGCGACCGGGAGGCGTGCTGTGCGTGCTGGAGCACGGGCTGGCGCCGGACCGGCGAGTCGCGAGCTGGCAGCGCCGGCTGGAGCCCTTCCAACGGCGGCTGGCGGGCGGCTGCCACCTCACCCGCGACGTCCACGCCCTGGTGACGGCGCGGGCTTCGGCGTCACCCACCTGGAGACGAGCTACCTCGACGGTCCGGCGCTCTCGCGGCCCTGGACCTACGGCTACCTGCTGGCAGCACGGCCGGGGAGCTGAGTGTGGCCGACCGTCTCGCCCGCCGGGTCGCCCGGCGCCTCCAGCGCCGTGCCGCCTCCCCACGGGCGCCGCCGCGACCTCGGCTACGTCTTCATCGTCACCTACGGACGGTCCGGCTCGACCCTGCTCCAGGGCGTGCTGAACTCGATCCCGGGCTACCTCGTCCGGGGCGAGAACCGGCAGGCGCTGCGTCACCTGCGCGCCTTCCACGAGGTGGCCGTCCAGGAGCGCCGGCGCCAGCGCCGGAGCCAGCGCCGCCGAGGTGTGGAGCCCGGCAGCCACGACGCCTCCAGCGCGCACTACGGGATCGACCGGTTCCCGGTGCGCCGGAGCCTGGCCGGGATCCGCCGGCTCGCCCTCGACACGCTGCTGCGGCCCGAGCCGGACACCCGGGTGGTCGGGTTCAAGGAGATCCGCTGGGCGGGCACGGACGTCGCGACGTACGTCGCCTGGCTGCAGGAGGTCTTCCCCGGCGCCCGGTTCGTCGTGAACACCCGCGACCTGGCCTCGGTGAGCCGCAGCAAGTGGTGGGCCGACGACCCCGAGGCGCGCGACACGCTCGAGGCGGTCGAGGGCCGGCTCCTCGCGCTGTGCGAGTCGCTGGGCGACGCGGCGTTCCACGTCCACTACGACGACTACGTCGACGACCCGGCGGCCCTCCGCCCGCTCTTCGACTGGCTCGGCGAGGAGTACGACGAGCCGCGGCTGCGGCAGGTGTTCGACACCCGCCACTCGTACTGACCGCGCGGGCGCCTAGAGGTACTGGCCGGTGTTGGACACCGTGTCGATCGACCGGCCGGGCTCGGTGCCCTCCTTGCCGGTGACCAGCGTCCGGATGAAGACGATCCGCTCGCCCTTCTTGCCCGCGATCTGGGCCCAGTCGTCGGGGTTCGTGGTGTTGGGGAGGTCCTCGTTCTCCTTGAACTCGTCGAGGCACGCCTGCATCAGGTGCTGCACCCGGATGCCGCGCTGCCGGTGCTCGAGGAAGTCCTTGATGGCCATCTTCTTCGCGCGGTCGACGATGTTCTGGATCATGGCGCCGGAGTTGAAGTCCTTGAAGTAGAGGACCTCCTTGTCACCGTTGGCGTAGGTGACCTCGAGGAACTGGTTCTCCTCGGACTCGGTGTAGATCCGCTCGACGGTGCGCTGCACCATCCCGGCCGCCGTGGCGTCCTGGTCGCCCGAGAACTCCTGGAGGTCGTCGGGGTGCAGGGGCAGCGAGCCGGTGAGGTACTTGCTGAAGATGTCGCGCGCCGCCTCGGCGTCGGGACGCTCGATCTTGATCTTCACGTCGAGCCGGCCGGGCCGCAGGATCGCGGGGTCGATCATGTCGGGGCGGTTGGTCGCGCCGATCACCAGCACGTTCTCGAGCGCCTCGACGCCGTCGATCTCGCTCAGCAGCTGCGGGACGATGGTGTTCTCGACGTCGGACGAGACGCCCGAGCCGCGGGTGCGGAACAGCGAGTCCATCTCGTCGAAGAACACGATGACGGGCGTGCCGAGGCTCGCCTTCTCGCGCGCCCGCTGGAAGACCAGCCGGATGTGGCGCTCGGTCTCGCCGACGTACTTGTTGAGCAGCTCGGGGCCCTTGATGTTCAGGAAGTAGGACTTGCCCTCCTGGCCGGTCTTCTCGCTGACCTTCTTCGCCAGCGAGTTGGCCACCGCCTTGGCGATCAGCGTCTTGCCGCAGCCCGGCGGCCCGTAGAGCAGCACGCCCTTGGGCGGCTTCAGCTCGTGCTCGCGGAACAGCTCGGGGTGGAGGTAGGGCAGCTCCACGGCGTCGCGGATCTGGTCGATCTGGTTGATGAGGCCGCCGATCGCGGTGTAGGCGATGTCGGGGACCTCCTCGAGGACCAGCTCCTCGACCTCGGACTTGGGGACCCGCTCGTAGACGTAGCCGGAGCGGCCCTCCAGGAGCAGCGAGTCGCCGGCGCGCAGCGTGGTCTCGCGCAGCGGCTCCGCGAGCCGCACCACCCGCTCCTCGTCGGCGTTGGCGATCACGAGCGCGCGCTCGCCGTCGGCGAGCAGCTCCTTGAACATCACGACCTCGCCGAGCTCCTCGAACTCGAGGGCGGCCACCACGTTGAGAGCCTCGTTGAGCATGACCTCCTGGCCGCGCACGAGGGTGTCGAGGTCGACGTTCGGGCTGGCGTTGACGCGCAGCTTGCGACCGCCGGTGAACACGTCGACGGAGTCGTCGTCGTGGCGTGTGAGGAAGGTGCCGAAGCCGGCCGGCGGCTGCGCCAGCCGGTCGACCTCCTCCTTCAGCTTCGTGATCTGGTCGCGCGCCTCGCGCAGCGTCTGCGGCGAGCCGCTCGTTCTGGGACGTCACGGCCGACAGCGAGCGCTGCGTGTCGGCGAGCCGGAGCTCGAGCGCGCGGGAGTGGCCGGGCGCGTCTCCCAGCCGGCGGCGGAGGTCCGTCACCTCGGCCTCGAGGAAACGCACCTGGTGGACGAGCTCGTCGGGCGACGGCCGGACGTGCTCGTGGCTGTCCTTCGGTGGACGACATCGGTGTCACCTCCCGCCTGCGACCCTACCCGCGAGAGGCCGCCACGGAAGGGCTTCCCACGCGTGCCGCGTCACGATTTGGCGGCGTCGGGGACGGAGTCAGTCGGCGAACCGCTCGTCGAGCACCTGCGGTGGCAGGTCCGCGGGGCGCGGCCCGGTGTAGTCGGGCCCGTAGGCGCCCGGCGCGGGTCGGCGCTTCTTGACCGGCGGCCGCTCCCCCGGCGCCATCCGGCGGGCGGTCACCAGGAACGCGGTGTGGCCGATCATCGAGTGGCCGGGCCGCACCGCGAGCCCCTCGACGTGCCAGTCGCGCACCAGGGACTCCCAGACCGCGGGCTCGGTGAAGCCGCCGTGGGCCCGCAGCGTCTCGACGAACCGCGACAGCTGGGTCGTCGTCGCGACGTAGCCGCACACGATCCCGCCGGGGCGCAGCGCGCCGGCGGCGGCGTCGACGCACTCCCACGGAGCGAGCATGTCGAGGATGATCCGGTCGACCCGCTCCGCCGAGCGTGGCAGCTCGTCGGCCAGGTCGCCGAGCGTGAGCCGCCAGGCCGGGTGGGTCTCGCCGTCCGGTGCGCCGAAGAACTGCGTGACGTTCTGGCGGGCCACGTCGGCGAACTCCTCCCGGCGCTCGTAGGACCGCACCGTCCCGAACGGACCGACCGCCCGCAGCAGCGAGCACGTCAGCGCCCCCGACCCGACGCCCGCCTCCACGACGTCGGCTCCGGGGAAGATGTCGGCCAGCGCGACGATCTGCGCGGCGTCCTTCGGGTAGACGACGGCCGCCCCGCGCGGCATCGAGACGACGAACTCGGACAGCAACGGCCGGAAGACGAGGTACTGGCCGCCGGCGGAGGACATCACGGTGAAGCCCTCCTCGCGACCGATCAGCTCGTCGTGGTCGAGGTGACCCTTGTTGGAGAAGAACCGCTTGCCCGGCTCGAGGCAGAGGTTGTGGCGGCGGCCCTTGGCGTCGGTGAGCCGCACCCACTCCCCCGGCCGCAGGGGGCCGCGGTGCACGCCCGACCACGCCTCGGGGGGTACGTCGGGCGCGAGTGCGCTCTGCTCCGGCGGGTCCTCAGCCACGGCCACCGCCGTCGCGGAACGCCCGGTCGACGTCCTTGGTCGCCAGCACGCCGTAGATCGCGCCGTCGGCCTCGACGAGGAGGTACTCCTCGGCGGGGGTCCGCGTGATGGCCATGACCAGCTCCTCGCCGGTGATCCCGGCCGGCAGCTGGAGCCCGTCGTCCAGCGACCGGCTCACGGCGGCGACCGACACCCAGGGTCGCCGGTCCTCCGGCGTGGCGAGCACCGCCGCCTCGTTGACCAGCCCCACCGGGCGTCCCGATCCGCTCACGGTGACGATGCTGCCCGCCTGGGCCTCGTTGGCCCGGCGGACGGCCTCGGCCAGCGGCGTGTCGTCGGGGACGGTGATGGTGCGCCGGGCCAGGTTGCGCGCGACGAGCGACGGCAGCCGGCGCCGGAGCCGCGCGGACGTCATGGCGGCGTTCGCACCGCTCCACAGGAACAGCGCGATCACGAACGCGAGGACGAAGTCGAGGACCTCCGCCGGCTTGTCCGACAGCCGCTCGAGCAGCAGCGGGTAGAACAGCACGGCCACCGCGGTGAGCCGGCCGCCCCAGCCGGCCACGATCGTCCCGGTGTGCATGCTGCCCGATCAGCCGCCACACCCCGGCGCGCAGCACCCGGCCGCCGTCCAGCGGCAGGCCCGGGACGAGGTTCATGACGCCGACGACCAGGTTCGCGAACGCCAGCGCTCCGGTCGCCACGCTGCAGACAGTCCCTCCGGGAGGCGAGCCACGCGAGACCGAGCCCGACGGCCGCCGACCGCGAGCGAGGTCAGCGGCCCGACGACCGCGATCAGGAACTCCTCCTTCGGCCGTCGCGACTCGCCCTCGATGGCGGTCATGCCGCCCAGGAAGTGGAGCGTGATCGAGCTGACGATGAACCCGAAGCGGCGGGCCATCACGGCGTGCGAGACCTCGTGCAGGAGCACGGAGGCGTAGAGGATGACGGCGAACGCGAGGCCGGCGACGTACTTGAGCGCGCCGAGTCCGGGACTCCGCCTCGTCGACCATGGAGCTGCCACGAAGGCGATCAGGCCCGCGATGAGGAACCACGAGGACGTGACGAGCACGTCGGTGCCGGCGATCGTGCCGATCCGCAGCGTCCCGGGGGGCCGCGTCCGGCCCTCGGCGCCCGGGTGGGAGCCGGGCGCGGGTCGGTCGGGGTCGGCCACGCGACGAGGCTATCCGACCCCTCCGCAGCGGCTTACGGCGACGGCCGCAGCCGCGGTCCGGCCGCTGTCGGTGGGCTCACCTAGGGTGATCGCATGACCGTCGGGGAGTCGCCGTCGATCCCGCTCTCCACCCCGGTGGACGGCGTGGACGTGCTGGGTGCGCTGTCCCCCAGCCGGGCGGGCGACTTCATGGCCTGCCCGCTGATGTACCGGTTCCGCACCATCGACCGGCTGCCGGAGCCGTTCAGCCCCGACGCCGTCCGCGGCACCCTCGTGCACAAGGTACTGGAGGACCTCTTCGACCTCCCCGCCGCCGACCGCACGCCCGGCCACGCCCGCGACCTCCTGACCCCGGCGTGGGACGCGCTCCTGGAGGCCGAGCCCGAGCTCGCCGAGATGTTCACCGGCGACGGGCCCGAGATCACCGGCTGGCTCGCGTCCTGCCGCGACGTGCTCGACCGCTACTTCTCGCTCGAGGACCCGCGGCTCCTCGAGCCGGCCGAGCGCGAGCTCTACGTCGAGGCGCTGCTCGACAGCAAGCTGCTCCTCCGCGGGTTCGTCGACCGGCTCGACGTCGCGCCCGACGGCCGGATGCGCGTGGTCGACTACAAGAGCGGCAGGGCGCCCGGCGAGGGCTGGGAGGCCAAGGCGCTCTTCCAGATGAAGTTCTACGCGCTCGTGCTCTGGCGCACCCGGGGAGTCGTCCCCTCGATGCTCCAGCTGGTCTACCTCGGGAGCGGCGAGCTGGTGCGCTACGTCCCCGACGAGCAGGACCTCCGCGCCACCGAGCGCAAGGTCGAGGCCATCTGGCGCGCCATCAGGCTCGCGACCGAGTCGGGAGACTGGCGGCCGCACAGGTCACGGCTGTGCGACTGGTGCTCGTTCCAGGCGATCTGCCCGGAGTTCGGGGGCACCCCGCCGCCGCTGCCCGTCCGCGAGCCCGCCGACCCGGGCGAGCTCACCGCCGAGGACGTCGACCACCTGGCCTAGCCGCTCCCGTTCACGGGCAGGGTCCCGGGCGTGAGCCCGACGAGGCTGTCGCGGAAGACCCGCCGCTCCGCCTCGAGCACCGGCACGTGGTTGGGCACGACGAGCACCAGGCAGCCCGCCGCCTCGGCCGAGCGCGCGCCGGTGTTGGAGTCCTCGATGGCCAGGCAGTCGGCGGGCTCGACGCGCAGCTCGCGGGCGGCCTTCAGGTACGGCTCGGGGTGGGGCTTCCCGTGGCTCACCGAGTCGCCGGTGACGACGACCTGGAACGCGCCGTCCGGCAGGACGGCGAGGACCGGCGCGACGAACCGCCGGTAGGACATGGTGACCAGCGCCTGGGGCACACCCGCCTCCGCCAGCGCGGTCAGCAGCTCGGTCGCCCCGGGCCGCCACGGCACCTCCTCCTCGATCCGGGCCACCACGCTGTCGAGCAGCCGCTCGACGATCTCCGAGGGCTCGAGGTCGATCCCCATGTGCTCGCTGATGTAGCGGCCGGCGTCGAGCAGGTCGTGCCCGACGAGGTTCATCGCCTGCTCCGTCGACCACGTGCCGCCGTACTCCTCGGCCAGCGCGAACTCCGCCGCGATCCAGTAGGGCTCGGTGTCGACGAGCGTGCCGTCCATGTCCCACAGGACCGCCGCAGGCCAGCGAGGCGCGTCCGGCACGCTCAGTCCTCCGGGTCGTAGCCGAGGTTGGGCGAGAGCCAGCGCTCCGCCTCCGCGAGGGTCCAGCCCTTGCGCTCGGCGTAGTCGGCGACCTGGTCGCGGCCGAGCCGCCCGACCACGAAGTACTGCGACTGCGGGTGGGAGAAGTACCAGCCGGAGACCGAGGCGCCCGGCCACATCGCCATCGACTCGGTGAGCCGCATGCCGGTGGCGTTCTCGACGTCCAGCAGCCGCCAGAGCGTCTCCTTCTCCGTGTGGTCGGGGCACGCGGGATAGCCGGGCGCCGGTCGGATGCCGCGGTAGCGCTCCTTGATCAGGTCGGCGTTGTCGATGTGCTCGTCGGGCGCGTAGCCCCACAGCTCCTTGCGGATCCGCTGGTGCAGCCGCTCGGCGAACGCCTCCGCGAGCCGGTCGGCCAGCGACTCCAGCAGGATCGCGTCGTAGTCGTCGAGCGCGGCCTTGAACTCCGTGATCTTGTCCTCCGACCCGATCCCGGCGGTGACGGCGAAGGCCCCGACGTAGTCGCGGATCCCCGTGTCGCGGGGTGCCACGAAGTCCGAGAGCGCCCGGTTCGGGACGCCGGCGCGGTGCTGGCCCTGCTGCCGCAGCGTCGCCAGCACGGCGTCGGGCTCGCCGCGTCTCCTCGGTGAGGTAGACGTGGATGTCGTCGCCGACGCTGTTGGCCGGGAACAGGCCGACCGTGCCGTTGGCGGTCAGCCAGCCCTCGGCCGCGACCCGGTCGAGCATCTCCTGCCCGTCCTCGTAGAGCTTGCGTGCGGCCTGCCCGCTCGTGGGGTTGTTGAGGATGTCGGGGAACGAGCCCTTCATCTCCCACGCGTTGAAGAACGGCTGCCAGTCGATGTAGCGGCGCAGCTCGGTCAGGTCGTAGCCGCGGAACACCCGCAGGTGCTGCGTCTCGCCCCGGCGACCGATGATCGGGGACACGTCCCGGTCCTGCTGGAGCAGCAGGTGCGGCCGCGGCGCGCGGTAGTCGCTCCAGTCGATCGGGGTGGCGTTCGCCCGGGCCTCCTCCAGGGTCACCATCGGCCGGTCGTGCTTGGCCGCGTGACGGGCGCGCAGGCTGTCGTAGTCGGCCTTGACGTCCGCCAGGAGAGCGCGGCCGCTGCTGGTCGTGGAGCAGCGCCGCCACGGTCGGCACCGACCGGGACGCGTCCTTGACCCAGACCACCGGGCCGTCGTACTTGCCGTCGACCTTGACCGCGGTGTGAGCGCGCGAGGTGGTGGCGCCGCCGATCAGCAGCGGGATCTCGAACCCCTGGCGCTGCATCTCGGAGGCCATGTTCACCATCTCGTCGAGCGACGGCGTGATGAGGCCCGAGAGGCCGATCACGTCCGCCTCGACCTCGCGGGCGGTCTCGAGGATCTTCTGGGCCGGCACCATCACGCCGAGGTCGATCACCTCGTAGTTGTTGCACTGGAGGACGACACCGACGATGTTCTTGCCGATGTCGTGGACGTCGCCCTTCACGGTCGCCATCACGACCGTGCCGTTGGTGTCCTTCTGCTTCGCGAGCGTCGGGTCCTTGGCCTTCTCCTCCTCGATGAAGGGGATGAGGTAGGCGACCGCCTTCTTCATGACGCGGGCGCTCTTCACGACCTGCGGCAGGAACATCCTGCCGGCCCCGAAGAGGTCGCCGACGACGTTCATCCCGTCCATCAGCGGTCCCTCGATCACCTCGATCGGGCGACCGCCCCGCGCCTGGATCTCGGCGCGCAGCTCCTCGGTGTCGCTCTCCACGTGGCTGTCGAGTCCCTTGACCAGGGCGTGGGTGATCCGCTCCGAGACGGGCAGCTCGCGCCACTCCTCGACGGCGGCCTCCGTCTCCTCCGGGTCACGGTTGTAGCGCTCGGCGATCTCCAGCAGCCGCTCGGCAGCGTCCGGTCGCCGGTTCAGGACGACGTCCTCGATCCGCTCACGGAGCTCGGCGTCGACCTGGTCGTAGACCACCAGCGCCCCGGCGTTCACGATCCCGAGGTCGAGGCCGGCCTGGATCGCGTGGAACAGGAAGACGGCGTGGATCGCCTCCCGCACCGGGTTGTTGCCGCGGAACGAGAAGCTGACGTTGGAGATGCCCCCGGAGACCAGCGCACCGGGCAGGTGCTGCTTGATCCAGCGGGTGGCCTCGATGAAGTCGGCGCCGTAGGTCGCGTGCTCCTCGATGCCGGTGGCGACGGCGAAGACGTTCGGGTCGAAGATGATGTCCTCGGCCGGGAACCCGACCTCCTCGGTGAGGATCCGGTAGGCGCGCTGGCAGATGGCCTGCCGCCGTTCGAGCGAGTCGGCCTGGCCGTCCTCGTCGAACGCCATCACCACGGCGGCGGCACCGTAGCGGCGGCACAGCCTGGCGTGCTCGAGGAACTGCTCCTCGCCCTCCTTGAGGGAGATGGAGTTGACGATCGCCTTGCCCTGCACGCACTTGAGGCCGGCCTCGATCACCTCCCACTTCGAGGAGTCGACCATCACGGGGACGCGGCTGATGTCCGGCTCGCTCGCGACGAGCTTGAGGAACCGGTCCATCGCCGCGACGCCGTCGATCATGCCCTCGTCCATGTTGACGTCGATGACCTGCGCGCCGTTGTCCACCTGCTGGGCGGCGACCGACAGCGCGGTGTCGTAGTCGCCGTCCTTGATCAGCGTCCGGAACCGGGCCGAGCCGGTGATGTTGGTCCGCTCGCCGACGTTGACGAACAGGCTGTCCTCGTCGATGGTGAACGGCTCGAGGCCGGAGAGCCGCATGGCCGGGGCGATCTCCGCCCTGGCCCGAGGCGTCGGCACCCTTGGCCGCGCGGGCGATCGCCGCGATGTGCTCGGGCGTGGTTCCGCAGCACCCGCCGATCAGGTTCACCAGGCCACTCGTCGCGAAGTCGCCCAGCACCGCGGCCATCTGGTCGGGCGTCTCGTCGTACTCCCCGAACTCGTTGGGCAGCCCGGCGTTGGGGTGGGCGGCGACGAAGCAGTCCGCGATCCGGGACAGCTCGGCCACGTAGGGGCGTAGGTCGGAGGCACCGAGCGCGCAGTTGAGGCCGATGAGCAACGGGCGGACGTGGCGCACGCTGTTCCAGAACGCCTCGGTGGTCTGGCCCGACAGAGTGCGGCCGCTCGCGTCGGTGATGGTGCCCGAGATCCACACCGGCCAGCGACGGCCCAGCTCGTCGAAGAGCGTCTCGAGTGCGAAGATCGCGGCCTTGGCGTTGAGGGTGTCGAAGACCGTCTCGACCAGCAGCAGGTCGACCCCGCCGTCGACCAGGCCGCGGGCCTCCTCGACGTAGGACTCGACGAGCTCGTCGAAGCTGACGTTGCGCGCGCCGGGGTCGTTGACGTCCGGGGAGATGGACGCCGTGCGGTTGGTCGGGCCCAGCGAGCCGGCCACGTAGCGCGGGCGCTCCGGCGTGCTGGCCTCGTCGGCGGCCTCGCGAGCGAGCACGGCCGCGGCCCGGTTGAGCTCGTAGCAGTCGGCCTCGAGCCCGTAGTCGGCCTGCGAGATGCTCGACGCGGTGAACGTGTTGGTGCAGACGATGTCGGCGTCGGCCGCGAAGTAGGCGCGGTGTATTTCGCGGATGATCTCGGGCTGCGTCAGGGACAGGACGTCGGAGTCGCCCTTGAGGTCGTGCCCGTGGTCGGCGTACCGGGTGCCCCGGTAGCCGTCCTCCCCCAGCTGGTGGCCCTGGATCAACGTGCCCATGGCGCCGTCGACCACCAGGATGCGCTCCTGCATCGCGGCGGAGAGCGCCTCCGTCGCATCGGGTCGGTGGTCCTGTGCGGGCACGGGTCTCCTCTCGGGGCGCGCGGGGTCCGCCGCGTCGGGCGGGGTGGGTTCCAGCCTAGGGACGCCGTCCGAGGTGTGGACGGAGTTCCCGGATGGTGACATCGCGCCGGTCTCGATCGTGACACCGGCCTGTCTGGACCGCCGGAAATCGCCGCGCGTGAAATGACCGTCGGGGCCGTGGTCCGGGTGATTAGGGTGACTGGGTGATCGAGATCGACGACGCCCCCGACCTGATCGACCCGATCGTCATCGCGGCGTTCGAGGGCTGGAACGACGCGGCCGAGGCGGCGTCCGCGACGGTCGATCACCTGATGCGGGTGTGGGACGCCCGCGTGGTCGGCGCGGTCGACCCCGAGGACTTCTACGACTTCCAGGTCAACCGGCCGATCGTCGGGACCGACGACAACGGGCACCGGCGGCTGACCTGGCCGAGCACCCGGATCGCGGTGGCCTCGCCGCCGGACCTCGACCGCGACCTGATCCTGGTCCGCGGGATCGAGCCCAACATGCGCTGGCGGCAGTTCGCCGCCGAGGTGCTCGCTGCCTGCGACGAGCTCGGCGGACAGCTGGTCGTGACGATCGGCGCGCTGCTCGCCGACACGCCGCACACCCGTCCGATCCCGGTGACCGGGACGGCGACGAGGCCGATCTGGTCGACCGCCTCAAGCTCGAGCAGTCCAACTACGAGGGCCCCACCGGGATCGTCGGCGTGCTCCAGGACGCGTGCACCAAGCTCGACATCCCCGCCGTGTCCTACTGGGCGGCGGTGCCGCACTACGTGGCGCAGCCGCCGTGCCCGAAGGCGACCCTCGCCCTGGTCGGCCAGCTCGAGGACCTGCTGCAGACGAGCATCCCGCTGGAGGACCTCCCCGACGAGTCGCGCGCCTGGGAGCGCGGGGTCGACGAGCTCGCCGAGGAGGACGAGGACGTCGCCGACTACGTGCGGGCGCTCGAGGAGACGCGCGACACCACCGACCTGCCGGAGGCGTCGGGCGAGGCGATCGCCCGCGAGTTCGAGCGGTACCTCAAGCGCAACCGCCCCGACGAGACCTGAGCCGCCCTACAGCGAGAGCCCGAGCGAGGCGTCCAGCACCCGGTGGACGGCAGCCGCGGCGTCGGGGTCGCTGGTGTCGGCGAGCCCGCCCTGCCCGAGCGTGGCCGCCACCCAGGCGTCCACGGCCGCCAGCGCGGTCGGGGCGTCGAGGTCGTCGGCCAGGGCGTCGAGCACGGCCCGCACCACCGGCTCCGCCGGCGCGCCCGCCCCGAGTGCCAGCGCCCGGCGCCAGTCGGCGAGGGTGTCGACGGCCGCCCACAGCTCCGCGTCGGCCCACTCCCAGTCGGCGCGGTAGTGGTGGCGCAGCAGCGCGAGCCGGATCGCCATCGGGTCGATGTCGCTGTTGCGGAGCGCGCTGACGAAGACCAGGTTGCCCCGCGACTTCGACATCTTCTCGCCGTCGTAGCCGACCATGCCGGCATGCACGTAGGCACGCGCGAACCGGTGGCCCGGCTCGGCCACCTGGGCCTCGGAGGCGCACATCTCGTGGTGCGGGAACACCAGGTCGCTGCCGCCGCCCTGGACGTCGAACGTCGTGCCGAGATGCTCCAACGCGATCGCGGTGCACTCGACGTGCCATCCCGGGCGGCCGCGTCCGAGGGCGCTCTCCCAGGCCGGCTCGCCGGGCCTCTCGGCGCGCCACAGCACGCAGTCGAGCGGGTCCTTCTTGCCCGCTCGCTCGGGGTCTCCGCCGCGGTCCCCGAAGACCGCCAGCATCTGCTCGCGGTCCCAGCCGGACACCTCGCCGAAGGCCGGGTCCGCGGTCACCGAGAAGTAGAGGTCGTCGTCGACGCGGTAGACCGAGCCGGCCGCGTCGAGCCGCTGCACGAGGTCCACGACGAGCGGGATCGACTCCACGGCCCCGACGTACTGGTCGGGCGGGAGGACGCGGAGCGCTGCCATGTCCTGGCGGAAGAGCTCGGTCTCGCGCTCCGCGAGCTCGACCCAGTCGACCCCGACCTTCGTGGCGCGCTCAAGCAGCGGGTCGTCGACGTCGGTCACGTTCTGCACGTAGGTGACTTCCTGCCCGGCCGCGCGCCAGGCGCGGACCAGGAGGTCGAACCCGATGTAGGTGGCGGCGTGGCCGAGGTGCGTGGCGTCGTACGGCGTGATGCCGCAGACGTACAGCCGGGCCGGGCCGTCCTGGGGCGTCGCGGCCACGGGGGCGCCCGAGGCGGTGTCGTGGACCCGGACCGGCGGAGCGGTCACCGGGAGCCGAGGCACCTCCGGTGCGGTCCACGCATGCATGGGTCGAAGCGTATCCGGGACCGTCAGAAGGGCGGCCAGGGGATCACGGGCCAGTCACCGTGCGGATCGGGGAACCGGCCGCGCGCGGCCAGCCGGGCGCAGCGGGCCAGCGTGCGCTCGACCTCCGCCGCCGTGAGGTACTCCGCGAGGGTCTTCCCGAGGTCGCCGGCCAGGGCCTCCTGGAGCCGGTCCAGCCCGGCGACCTCCCCGTCGGCGAGCGGTTCGCCGGCCCAGCCCCAGAGCACCGTGCGGAGCTTGGGATCGGTGTGGAACGTGACGCCGTGGTCCACGCCGTACCGGTGCCCGTCGGTCATCTCCAGCACGTGCCCGCCCTTGCGGTCGGCGTTGTTGACGATCACGTCGAACACCGCCATCCGGCGCAGCGCCGGTGAGTCCTCGTGGACCAGCGAGATCGGCTGGTCGTGCTGGTCGACCCCGTCGAACACGTGCCGGAAGCCCGGCGGTACCGCGCCCTCGGGGACCAGCGTCACGGCGGCCTGCTGATCGTCGGGCTCGCGCCACACCTGCACCATCCCGCGGCCGTGCGGGCCGTCCCGTAGGAACGTCCGGGGCACCAGGTCCCATTCGAGCGCCTCGGAGACGAGGTACGCCGCCACCTCCCGGTGCGCCAGCGTCCCGTCGGGGAAGTCCCACAGCGGACGCTCCCCCGCGATCGGCTTGTAGACCACCTGGGTACCGTCGACCTCGCCCACGAACGTGGCGTTCGACGCGGGCATGATCCGCCCGTGCACGGTCAGATCCCCGTCGGTCACGCTCACGGGTCTCGGCGCTTGAACCCGTTGGCCCTCACGCAGAGGTGTCCGTCGGGGTCGACCGGCCCACCGCAGAACGGGCACGAGGGACGGCCGGCGTCGACGACCTTCTCGGCCCGTCGGACGAACGACCGCGCGGCGGCGGCCGGCAGCCGGACGACGAGCAGCTCCTCGGGCTCCGGCTCCTCGAGGTCCTCGTCGACCTGCTCGGGCGACACCACCGCAGCCTCGGTGTAGGGGAAGACCTCGACCACGATCCGCTCGTCGTCGGGGTCCCACGACAGGGTCATGGTGCCCGCGCGGAACTCCTCCACGATCGGCTGCTCGAGCGGCTCGGAGTCCTCGAGCGCGACCGGTGGCACCGCCGGCACGACCCCGCGGGTGTCGGCCTGCATCAGCTCGTCGAGGAGCTGGTCCATCCGCTCAGAGAGGGCGACCACCTGCTCCTTCTCCAGGGCCACGCTCACGACCCGGCCACCCTCGCGGGCCTGGAGGAAGAACGTGCGGTCCCCGGGCTCGCCGACAGTGCCGGCCACGAAGCGCTCGGGCGGGTCGAAGGAGTGGACGATCGGCACGTTCTCCACCCTAGTGACCGCTCCCAGACCGGCTCCGCGGCCCTGCTCCACCGCCGACCACACCGGCGCGGGGCGCGCGGCCCTTCGTGCTGGGGGCCAGCCACGACAGGTCACCGGCGTGTGTGTTGGTCTGCAGCACGTACGCCGCGTCCGGGGTGTAGCGGATCACCGAGACGGAGGCGGGGTCGACGTGGATCCGCTGGAACTGGTCGAGGTGGAGCCCGAGCGCGTCGGCCAGGATCGCCTTCACCAGGTCGCCGTGGGAGACCGCCGCCCACACCGCCTCGGCCCCGGCCGCGTCCCTGACCGCTGCGTCGTGCCGGCGTACGGCGGCGACCGCCCGGGCTGACATGTCGGCCATCGACTCCCCGCCGGGGAACGTGACCCCGGCCGGGTGCCGCTGCACCGACTTCCAGAGCTTCAGTCGTGCCAGCTCGCTGAGCTTGCGCCCCTGCCAGTCGCCGTAGTCACACTCGACCAGGCCACGGTCGGTGGTGCTCCGCGGTCGGACGGGCTGCGCCGCGACCAGCGCCTTCGCCGTCTCGCGGCACCGCTCCAGCGGGCTGCTCACGACCGCGGCCAGCGGGACCGGGGCGAACCGCTCCCCCACGCGCGCCGCCTGCTCCTGACCGGTCTCGTCGAGGTGGACGCCGGGCAGCCGGCCGGTCAGGACGCCGCTGACGTTGGCGGTCGACCGGGCGTGCCGGACCAGCACGAGCGTTGCCATGCGGGGACTGTACTGGCGCTAACCTCGGAGCGTGATCGTCGACAGCGCGGTGTACCGCGCGGGCACCCGCGTACCGGTCGACTGCGACGTCGCCGACCTCGCGGCCCTGCGGGCCCGCTGTGAGCCTGGCGACTTCGTGTGGGTCGGCCTGCACGCCCCGGACGCGGCCGAGCTCGACGAGGTCGCCGACAAGTTCTCGCTGCACCCGCTCGCCGTCGAGGATGCCGTGAAGGCGCACCAGCGCCCCAAGCTCGAGCGCTACGACGACAGCCTGTTCCTGGTGGTCAAGACCCTCTGGTACGTCGACGCCGAGGACGCGGTCGAGACCGGCGAGATCAGCCTCTTCGTCGGACCGGACTTCGTCATCAGCGTGCGTCACGGAGAGGGCGGTGGCCTGCAGCAGGCCCGGCTGGACCTCGAGGCCCGCGAGGCGGTGCTCGCGCACGGCCCCTCCGCGGTCGTCTACGCGGTCTGCGACCAGATCGTCGACGGCTACGAGCACGTCACCGACGCGCTGGTGGAGGATGTCGACGAGGTGGAGCTGTCGGTGTTCTCCGAGACCCGCACCAACGACTCGGCCCGGATCTACGTGCTCAAGCGCGAGCTGTCCGAGGTACGCCGAGCCGTCCTGCCGCTGCGCGACCCGATCGGCCGCTTCGCCAACGGCACCGTGCACGGCATCGACCGGGAGGCAGCGCCGTACTTCCGCGACGTGGGCGACCACCTGGCGCGGACGGCGGAGACCGTGGACGAGCTCGACAGCCTGCTCTCCACGGCGTTCGAGGCGCACCTGGCGAGGATCTCCGTCCAGCAGAACGAGGACATGCGCAAGATCTCGGCGGGCGCCGCACTCGTCGTGGTCCCGACGCTGATCGCGGGGATCTACGGGATGAACTTCGACCACATGCCCGAGCTCCACTGGACGTTCGGCTACGCCTGGGCGATCGTCCTCATGGTCGGCGCGTCGGCCGGGCTGTTGTGGTTCTTCAAGCGCTCCGGCTGGCTCTGAGCCGTCAGGCTGACAGCACACCGGTCGCCAGCAGCAGCAGCGTCGCGCTGCCGAGCGCGACCCGGTAGAGCACGAACGGCGCGTACGAGCGGGTCGAGATGTAGCGCAGCAGCCAGGCGATGGCGGCGTACCCCACGATGAACGACACGACGGTCGCCACGATCGTGGGGCCCCAGCCGTAGGCGTTGTCGCCGTGCGGGATCTCCTTGAGCTCGAACAGGCCGGCGCCGACGACGGCCGGGATCGCGAGCAGGAAGGCGTAGCGCGTCGCCGCCTCCCGTTCGTAGCCAAGGAACCGTCCCATCGAGATCGTCGCGCCGGACCGCGAGACGCCGGGGACCAGCGCGCACGCCTGCGCGGCGCCCATGAGGACGGCGTCGCGTAGCGACAGGTGCTTGAGCTGCTTGTCGTCGCTGCTGAAGCGGTCGGCGATCCCGAGGATGATGCCGAGCACGATCAGCGTCGTCCCGATGATCCACAGGTTTCGGAAGTCCCGCTCGATGACGTCCTTCAGCAGCACGCCGAGCACCACGATCGGCAACGACCCGATGATGATGAACCAGCCCATCCGCGAGTCGAGGTGACCGCGGTACTCCGGGCGGTACAACGACCGCACCCAGGCCGAGCCGATCCGCCAGATGTCCTTGCGGAAGTAGATGAGGACCGCGAGCTCGGTGCCGATCTGGATCACCGCCGTGAACGCGGCGCCCGGGTCGCCCCAGCCGAGGAGCTCGGGGAAGATCCGCAGGTGCGCACTGCTCGAGATCGGGAGGAACTCGGTCAGGCCTTGCAGGGTGCCGAGCACGACGGCCTTGAAGAGGTCCCACACGGCGAGCAAGCCTACGGTTAGCCTTCTCGGCATGCAGCAGCGCGCCGTCGGAAACACCGGTCTGAAGGTCTCGCGGCTCGGTCTCGGCACCTGGACCTGGGGCACCCAGGTCGACGAGCACGAGGCGCGCGACCAGCTCGGCGCGTTCGTCGACGCGGGCGGCACCCTGGTCGACACCGCGGTGGGCTACGGCGGCGGCGCTTCCGAGGAGCTCGTGGGACGGCTCCTCGGCGACGTGGTCAGGCGCGACCAGGTCGTGCTCGCGACCAAGGCCGGGTTCCGCTCCACGGCCGACGGTCCGGTCCGCGACACCTCGCGGCGCGGTCTGCTCCGCGACCTCGACACCTCCCTGGACCGCCTCGGCACCGACCACGTCGACCTCTGGCAGGTGCACGTCTGGTCTGACACCGCTCCGGTCGACGAGACGATGGCGGCCCTGGACCTCGCGGTCTCGTCGGGGCGGGCACGGTACGTCGGGGTGTCCAACTACGCCGGCTGGCAGCTGGCCGAGGCAGCGACCTGGCAGCGCGCCGTCCCCACCCGGGTGCCGCTCGCGTGCACCCAGGAGGAGTACTCGCTGCTCAACCGCGAGGTCGAGCGCGACGTCCTCCCCGCCGCCGCCTCGTCCGGCCTCGGGCTGCTGGCCTACTCGCCGCTCGGTGGAGGCGTCCTCACCGGGAAGTACCGCAGCGGCACCCCGACCGACTCCCGCGGCGCCGGCCGGCTCTCCGCCAGCGTCGACCGCTACCTCGACGAGCACGGCCGGGCGGTCGTCGAGGCGGTCGCCCGGGCGGCGGACGGCCTCGACTGGACCCCGGTGCAGGTCGCGCTGGTCTGGCTCCGCGACCGCCCGCAGGTGACGGCGCCGATCGTCGGCGCGCGCACCGCCGTCCAGCTCAAGGCCGCGCTCTCCACGGAGGACCTGACCCTGCCCGACGCGATCGTGGCCGCCCTCGACGACGTCTCCGGGGAGTGACGATGAGCACCCGGGTGACGGAGCGGCCGCTGAGGCCGGGGGTGGAGTGGCAGTTCGAGAAGCTCCTCATCTCGCGGGAGCTCTCGCGCAACGCGGTCACCCGGATGCTCGTCGACCGTGCCGAGCACGGCGGCTGGGAGCTCGACCGGGTGCAGGTGTCCCCCGACGGCACCCGCCGGGTGGTGCTGCGGCGCAAGATCATCAGGCAGCGGCCGACCGTCTACTTCGGCACCCTCACCTGACGCCTCCGGTCAGACCTCGTCGAGGAACCGGTCGAACACCCGGGCACCGAACTCCAGCGCGCTGACCGGCACTCGCTCGTCGACCCCGTGGAAGAGCGCCGTGAAGTCCAGGTCGGCCGGCAGCTGCAGCGGGGTGAAGCCGTAGGACCGCATCCCGAGCTTCCGGAAGTGCTTGGCGTCGGTGCCGCCGCTCATGAGGAACGGCGCGACGAGCGCCTCGGGGTCCTCGGCCAGCAGTGACCGGTGCATGGCGTCGACCAGCTCGCCGTCGTACGGCGTCTCCCACGGCGCCTGGTTGGACAGGTACTCGACCTCGATGTCGTCGCCCACCAGCTCGGCGAGCGTCGCGAAGAACTCGTCCTCGTAGCCGGGCAGCGACCGGCCGTCGATGTGCGCGGTGGCCTCGGTCGGGATGACGTTGGCCTTGTAGCCCGCGCCGAGCATCGTCGGGTTCGTGGTGTTGCGGATGACCGCGCCCAGCATCCGCGAGGCGCTCCCGAACTCGTCGACGAGAGCCTCGGCGTTCTCCGGCGTCGCCTCGGTGCCGGCGAGGTCGGCGACCGTGGCGAGCAGCACCTCCATCGCGGGGGTGAGCCGGACCGGCCACTCGTGCGCGCCGATCCGCGCCACCGCGGTCGCGATCCGCGAGACGGCGTTGTCGGGGTTGATCATCGAGCCGTGACCGGCGCGGCCGCGCGCGGTCAGCTTCATCCAGGCCATGCCCTTCTCGGCCGCCTCGACGAGGTAGATCCGGCGGCCCCGCACGGTGGCGCTGAACCCGCCGACCTCCCCGACCGCCTCGGTCACGCCGTCGAAGTCGTCGGTGTGCCGCTCGACCATGATCTGCGCGCCGTGGTGCCCGCCGGCCTCCTCGTCCGCGGTGAACGCGAGCACGATCGGCCGATCCGGCAACCGGCCCGCGCGGGTCCGGGCGCGCACCGTCGACAGCAGCATCGCGTCGAAGTCCTTCATGTCGACCGCGCCGCGGCCCCAGACGTAGTCGTCCTGGATCTCCCCGGAGAACGGGTCGACCTGCCAGTCCTCGGCGGCCGCCGGCACCACGTCGAGGTGGGCGTGCAGCAGCAGCCCCGGCCGCCCGGAGGTGGGCTGTCCCCAGTGGGCGATGACGCTGGTCCGGCCGGGCGTCTCCTCGACCATCGTCGACTCGATCCCGACCTCGTCGAGCAGCGTCGCGACGTACTCCGCCGCCTTCCGCTCCCCCGGTCCGGACTGGTCGCCGTAGTTGGAGGTGTCGATCCGGATCAGGTCCCGGCACAGCTCCACGACCTCCGCGGTCGGGTCGTACGTGGGGTCCTGCCGTGCGTCCTCAGGTCGGTCCGCCATGACCCCATCCTGACACCGTTTCCGAGCGCCCTCCCGATGCGGGTTTCCCCTCGTCGCTTTGCGAAGGTTCCTGCGCACTCGTCCGGGTGGCGGAATTGGCAGACGCGCTAGCTTGAGGTGCTAGTGCCCGTATTAGGGCGTGGGGGTTCAAGTCCCCCCTCGGACACCCCAAGATCCTCGGACTCCCGCAGGTCAGAGGCCTGTGAGTTGGTCTATGTCGACGCCGCACCGGGTGCGAGGTCGCTCGCTGATCACGGCATGGACATCGAGCAGGCGTCCGAGAACGCTCGTTGCATTGCCCGACCGCGACGGTGGGCTCTGAGCTTCACCCCTCGGGGCGTCCCTAGACCCCCACGCCGTGCAGGGCGACGGACGGGAGCGCCACTCGGACCTTCGTCCCACGGCCGTGCTCTGACCAGACCTCGATCTCCCCGCCGTGGCTGGTCACGATGGACGACACGATCGCCAGCCAAGACCGGTGCCCTGGATCGCCCGCTTCTGGGCGGTCGACGAGGAAGAAGCGGGTGAAGAGGTCAGGTTGCTCCTCCACGGGGATCCCGATGCCGGTGTCACTGACCTCCAGGACCGCGCAGGCCCGCCTCCTCGGACAGGCGGCAGGTGATGGAGCCACCGTCCTCGGTGAACTTCAAGGAGTTGCTCATCAGGTTCAGCAGCACCCGCTCCAGGTAGCCGGCATCGCCCTCGGTGGTCACCGGATCGCCCCGGGATCTCGAACCGGACGTCGAGGCGCCGTTCGCCGACGACCGGACGCAGAGCCTCCTCGACACGTGCCACGATCGTCCCGAGATCGACCTCCGCCAGCTGCAGCGAGAAGTCCCCCGACTCCATGCGCGAGATGTCCAGCAGGTCGTCCGCCAGTCCGCGGAGTCGGTCGGAGTTGCGCTGCACGGCCCGGAGCATGCCTGCCTGCGCGCGGGTCACGGTGCCGGGTTCGTCATCGAGCGACAGCTTCAACATCAGCCCATGATGCTCGTGATGGGTGTGCGCAGCTCGTGGCTGACGGTGGCGACGAAGTCGTCCTTGGCGCGGTCGAGGTCCTGCAGCCGCCGCACCGCTTGGGCTTCCTTCTCCAACCCGGCGATCAGCTGGTTGCGGCTGCGCCGCAGCTCGGCGGTCCGCTCCTCGACCCGATGCTCGAGGTGCGCAGCCAGCGACTGGTTCTCGCGCAACGTGAGGACCTGGCGCATCACCAGCAGCAGCAGGATCAGGCTGCGGATCCAGGACGCGGGGGTCTGTCTGCCCGGTCCGTGCGAGCTCGACCACCGAGGTGAGCAGGGCCACCGAGACCGCGGCGTAGGGCAACAGGTTGCCCAGCGGCCGGCCCGCCTCCTGCTCGGTGCTGGCGTCCTCGGGCACGGGCCAGATGGCCGCCATCCAGCAGCAGCACGAACCCGGCGAACCAGCCGATGTCGATCAGGCTGCCGGAGCTGTAGGCACCGATGGTGGTCAGGTACGTGAACCCCGAGTCGGCGACGGCGAAGGCCAGCAAGCCGCTGCCGACCAGAGGCAGGGAGACCGGTAGCTTGCGGTGGAGGTGGCGTGCACGCAGCCACGTGTAGAGGACGAGCGTGATCACGATGACGTCCCCGATCGGGTAGGCCAACGAGATCAGCTGCACCAGCAGCGTGTCGCCCCCGCCCGGAACACCGGGCCCAGCACCCAGATCCAGCTGCACAGCAGCATGGAGGCCGCGACCATCAACCCGTCCAGGATCGTACGCACGCGACCGGCCAAGCTGGGTGCGGCCAGCGGCAACGACAGCAGGGCCGCCGCCGCGAACGGGGGCAGGCCCAGGTATCCGCATCGGCCAGCGACGGGAACGGCACCTCCTCTCTCCCTGCACCGACTCGAACCACGTCCACGCGAACTGGCCCGCGGCCCAGGACAGGGAGGCGAGACCCAGAAGTCGCCAGAACCGCCCGATGGAACCGGCGTGGCGCCGCGCTCGAAGCCACGCCGTACCGCCGGCCAGCAACGCGGCTCCGGCGAGGCCGAGGTTGGAGAGGTGCTGAGCAGCCGGGGTCTCCGCCCACACGAGCAGCGCGGTGACCCAGGCCAGGGCAGTCGCCAGCACGACGAGCACCTGTGTCGGTGGCCGCAGCGAGCTGACGAGGAACTTTCCCACGGGAACAGAATCGGCGGCAGCGAACGCGACCGGAGAAAATCTCAGCAAGTCTCACTCGGAGCGCCGCAGCCGCCGATGGTAGTCCCGGGAGCACGCCCGCGCCCCACGTTCCAGGAGGCCGGTCGATGAGCGCACCAGTTGTCGAGGAGTATCGCCAGCCCGTGGACCTTCCGCGCCACTGGCCGACCAGTCTGCACCCCCGAGTGCTCGGCGACATCGACCTGCCCACGCCGTTCCTCGCCACCGACCTGGGGATGCTGGCGGACCGTCTGCGGGCCTTCACCACCACCCTGCCCCAGGTGAAGCCGTTCTACGCCGTCAAGTGCAACTCCGCCCCGGAGGTGCTGCACACGATCGCCGATCAGGGCGCCAGCTTCGAGATCGCCTCGCTCGGCGAGCTCCGCATGCTCCAGGAGCTGGACGTCGACCCTGCCGAGGTGCTGTACAGCAACACCGTCAAGCCGGCCTCCCACGTCAGTGGCGCGGCCGAGGCCGGAGTGTGGCGGTTCGCGGCCGACTCAGAGGACGAGCTGCGCAAGATCGCTCGCGCCGCGCCCGGCAGCGCCGTCTACATCCGGGTCCGCGTCGACGACAGCGGCAGCGTCTTCCCGCTGTCCCGCAAGTTCGGGGCCGAAGCCCATCACGCTCGCTCCCTGCTTCTCGCAGCGCAGAAGCTCGGGCTGCAGCCCTACGGACTCACCTTCCACGTCGGCTCGCAGTGCATGGCCACCTCGGCCTGGGTGCAGGCGATCGCATCGATGGGTCGGCTGATGAGCCAGCTGCAGAGCGATGGCATCCGCCTCGAGATGCTCGACATCGGCGGCGGCTTCCCGGCGCGCTACGACGACCCGGTGCCCGCCATCGGCGACATCGGCCGCGTCGTCAGCAGAGCGATCGAGCAGCTGCTCCCCTACCAGCCCGCGCTGATCGCGGCCGAGCCCGGCAGGCATCTGGTCGCGGAGACGGCCGTCATGGTCGCGAGCGTGCTCGGCCGCGAGGAGCGAGCCGGGAGAGGAGTGGCTCTACCTCGACGTGGGCGCCTACCACGGTCTCATCGAGACACACCAGGCCGTCGGCCAGTGGCGGTTCCCGCTCTGGTCCTCGCGCTCCGACCACGGCGTGGTGGAGCAGATGTCCCTTCACCGTCACCGGTCCGACGTGCGACGGCGCAGACACGATGTTCTACGGCGCGGCGCTCCCGATCACCATGGCTGAGGGCGACCGGCTCTACATCGCCTCCACCGGCGCCTACACGCTCAGCTACGCCTCACACTTCAACGGCTTCCCACCGCCACAGCCCTTCTTCCTCAACAGGTAGATGGAGCGCGACGCGGGTCGTCCCGACGGCTGGCCCAGCTGATGGTCGCTGGGCTGGTGGACTCGCTGTGCCTGTCCGTGGCCTGGACCGTCGTGATGCTCCATGTCGTCACCGCCTACGGCTTGGCCGCGGCCGGCCTGTGCAGCGCGGCCATGCTGGTCGGGGTGGCGATGTCGGCACCGGTGGCCGGACGGTTGGCGTCCCTGCTCTGCGGTCGCCACCTGCTGCGGGTCGCCGCGGCGGCGGAGGCGGTGCTGCGCGTCACCGTCTTCCTGCTGATCTTGACGCCGGCGCCCCCTGTGGGCCCTCGCCCTGTGCGTCGCAGCCATGAACGTGACGGCCTGGACCGGGTACGCCGGCATGCGGGCCGAGGTCGCTGCCGTCAGCGCCGGCCCGAAGGCCCTGACCTGGTACGGGACGATCGTGGCCGCTGTCGAGGCCACCGGCATCGCTGTGGGCGCGTTCTTGCGGGCCCCGTCCGGTTCGGGACCCGACACCGTGCTGCTCGTCGTGATGGCCGTCTACGTGCTGGCTCTGCTGCCCACCGTGGTGGTCGCCGGCGGATCCCCCATCGAGCGGGGAACGCCCCGCGTGCGCAGGCCATCGCGGCTCCACGTGTCGGCCTCCGCCACCACGGTGGGCGGCAGCCTCCTGATGCTCCTCGCCTCCGCGCCCACGCTGCTCGCCGTCGCGCTGGCCGCCGAGCTCCACGGTCGCGCCGCCGTCGCCCCCGCCGCCGTCGCCTTCACCGTCGGGTCGTTGGCCGCTCCGGCGCTCACCCGGCGCATCCCGGCGCACCTCACCGACCGGCTCGGCCTGTGGATCACGTGCGCGCTCGGCATGGTGCTGCGTGGGTGCTGGCACCCGTCCATGTCGCGATGATGTGCCTGGCGCAGCTGTCATCCGGGTTGTTCATGACCGCCCTCGAGGGCCTGCTCGACACGTCTGCTGCCCGGCGCCATCCCGGACACGTGACCGGCGCCCTCGCCCGGGCCACGGCCGGGACGAGCCTTGGGCTCAGCCGCCGGTACGGCGCTGTTGCCCCTGCTCGTGGTGGGGGTCAGTCTCGAGGCCACCACCGCCAGCATCAGCCTCGTGCTGCTGTCTGCCCTGGTCCTGACGACTCTGTGGGCGCGCACGCGCGGCGCTGCGGCCGTGCGCCCTCCCGGCGTGCGCCCTCTCGAGCGAGCTGGCGTTCGCTCGAGCATGCCGTCGATGACGCAGGCCCTGTAGAAGCCAGCGACACCGACAGGCGTCTGGGGCCTGGATCTGGTCGCTTACCGTCGTGGCGGGTGAGCGAGACTCTCTCCGACGTTGGTCGGCGGAGGGTCTCTTCGACGTTCCCGGCGCCTGTTACTTGAACCGTTCAAGTAGAGCCGACATGCTGGGGCCCGTGACCGCGACCGCCGACCTCGAGCGCCTGCTGCGCGACGCGTCGCTGCGGGTGACCCGGCCCCGGCTGGCCGTGCTCGGGCCCTGCACGCGACCACCGCACGTCGACACCGACACGGTGATCGCGCCGGTCCGCGCCGACCTCCCCGCCGTCTCCCACCAGGCGGTGTACGACGTGCTGCGGGCGCTCACCGACGCCGGCCTGGTGCGGCGCATCCAGCCGGCCGGCTGCGACGGCCCGCTACGAGTCGCGGGTCGGCGACAACCACCACCACGTCGTGTGCCGCTCCTGCGGTGCGATCGCCGACGTCGACTGCGCCGTCGGCCACGCACCCTGTCTCACCGCCTCCGACGACCACGGCTTCGTGGTCGACGAGGCGGAGGTCGTCTACTGGGGCACCTGCCCCGACTGCGCGACCGCACGTCACCTGCCCACCGATCCGCCAGTCCGGAAGGAAGCAGATGAGCGACACCCAGGACAACACCCCGGCCAGCGCGCAGGGCGTGGACGAGAAGGAGGCGGCCGGCTGCCCGGTCGCGCACGACTCCGTGACCGCGCACGGCAGCGAGAGCGAGAACCCGGCGATCGACTCGCCGACCCCGAAGACCGGCGGTCGTCCGCGCACCAACCGGGACTGGTGGCCCAACCAGCTCGACCTCTCGGTGCTGCACGCCCACTCGTCGCAAGAGCAACCCGCTCGGCGAGGACTTCAACTACGCCGAGGAGTTCGCCAAGCTCGACGTCGACGCGCTCAAGCGGGACATCGTCCGAGGTGCTCACCACCTCGCAGGACTGGTGGCCGGCCGACTTCGGCCACTACGGCGGCCTGATGATCCGGATGAGCTGGCACGCCGCGGGCACCTACCGCATCCACGACGGTCGCGGCGGCGCCGGCGACGGCGGCCAGCGCTTCGCTCCGCTCAACAGCTGGCCCGACAACGCCAACCTCGACAAGGCCCGCCGGCTGCTGTGGCCGGTCAAGCAGAAGTACGGCCAGCAGATCTCGTGGGCCGACCTGCTGGTGCTCGCCGGCAACGTCGCCCTGGAGTCGATGGGCTTCAAGACCTTCGGCTTCGGCTTCGGCCGCGAGGACGTCTGGGAGCCGGAGGAGATCTTCTGGGGTCCGGAGGACGCCTGGCTCGGCGACGAGCGCTACGTCAGCGACGATCGAGATGGCCGAGGCGTCGGCGCGACCGAGATGGGACTCATCTACGTCAACCCCGAGGGACCGCGCGGCAACGCGGACCCGCGGCGGCGGCCCACTTCATCCGCGAGACCTTCGCCCGGATGGCGATGAACGACGAGGAGACCGTCGCCCTCATCGCCGGCGGCCACACCTTCGGCAAGACCCACGGCGCCGGCATCGCCGACGACCACGTCGGCCCGGAGCCCGAGGGCGCTCCGCTGGAGACGCAGGGCCTGGGCTGGCTGAGCACCCACGGCAGCGGCAAGGGCGCCGACACGATCACCAGCGGCCTCGAGGTGACCTGGACCGACCGGCCGACGCAGTGGAGCAACCGCTTCTTCGAGATCCTCTTCGGCTTCGAGTGGGAGCTCGACCACGAGCCCCGGCGGCGCCAAGCAGTGGGTCGCCAAGGACGCCGAGGCGATCATCCCGGACGCCCACGACCCGTCGAAGAAGCACCAGCCGACGATGCTCACGACCGACCTGTCGCTGCGCGTCGACCCGGCGTACGAGAAGATCTCGCGCCGCTTCCTGGAGAACCCCGACGAGTTCGCGCTGGCGTTCGCCAAGGCCTGGTACAAGCTGCTGCACCGCGACATGGGTCCGGTCAGCCGCTTCCTCGGGCCGTGGGTCGCCGAGCCGCAGCTGTGGCAGGACCCGGTGCCGGCCGTCGACCACGAGCTCGTCGGCGACGCCGACGTCGCCGCCCTCAAGGCGAAGGTCCTCGAGTCCGGCCTCACCACCGCCCAGCTGGTCTCCACCGCCTGGGCCTCGGCCGCGAGCTTCCGGTCCACCGACAAGCGCGGCGGCGCCAACGGCGCCCGGATCCGGCTCGAGCCGCAGCGCAGCTGGGAGGTCAACCAGCCCGAGCAGCTCGCGACGGTCCTGGAGACCCTCGAGGGCATCCAGCGGGAGTTCAACGCCGCCGCGGCGGCGGGCAGATCTCGCTCGCCGACCTGATCGTGCTGGCCGGCTCGGCCGCCGTCGAGAAGGCGGCGCGCGACGCCGGCGTCGAGGTGACCGTGCCGTTCCACCCGGGCCGCACCGACGCCACCCAGGAGCAGACCGACGTCGAGTCGTTCCGCGGTCCTCGAGCCGCGCGCCGACGGGTTCCGCAACTACCTGCGGGCCGGCGAGAAGCCCCAGCCGGAGATGCTGCTCGCTCGACCGTGCCTACATGCTCGACCTGACCGCGCCCGAGATGACCGTCCTCGTCGGCGGTCTGCGCGCCCTCGGGACCAACGTCGGCGGCACCCGGCACGGCGTCCTCACCGACCGGCCCGGCGTGCTCACCAACGACTTCTTCGTCAACCTGCTCTCCCCGGGCACCCGGTGGAAGGCGTCGGAGTCCGAGGAGCACGTCTACGAGATCCGCGACCTGGCCACCGACGAGGTGAAGTGGACCGCCACCGCGGTCGACCTGATCTTCGGCTCCAACTCCCAGCTGCGGGCCCTCGCCGAGGTCTACGCCAGCCAGGACGCCGCGCGACAAGTTCGTGGACCGACTTCGTCGCCGCCTGGACCAAGGTCATGGAACTCGACCGGTTCGACCTCCGCTGACCCGAGCGACGACGACCCCGGCCCGGGACGGGCCGGGGGCGTCAGCCCTGTCCGAGGACGGGTCACCAGCCGTAGACCCGGTCCACCCGGCGCCAGTAGCGGGTCGTGATCCGGCGGTTCTCGCCCGGCCGGCCGCCAGCCGGTCCGGCAGCGCGACCCGGCACTCCTGGCCGATGCAGTCCTTGAGGTCCCACCACACCTGGCGGAGCGCGCGCCGGACGGACCGGTACCCCGGGTCGTCCCACCGGCTCCGGTTCTGCAGCGGGTCCTGCAAGAGGTCGTACAGCTCCGCCCCGTCGCGGTAGCGGATCATCGAGTAGCGGGCGGTCCGCACCCCGATCGTCGTCCGTTCGTCGTCGAAGCCGGCGCCCTGCTGCCCGCCCGTGTGCAGGGCCTCGTAGAGGACCGGCGCCTGCCACCCGCGGTCGCCGCGGCGCATCGGTCGGCACCCGGCTCGCGCCGTCGGGCGGGTACGGCGGACGCGCGCCGGCGAGGTCGACGATCGTCGCGGCCACGTCGACCGTGGTGATGGGGTCGTCGCGGAACCGCCCTGCACCCCGCGCCCCCGCATGCCGGGACCGGTGACCAGGAACGGGACGCGCAGCGACGGCTCGTGTCCGAGCACCTTCCCCTGCCGCACCCGGTGCTCGCCGAGGAAGTACCCGTTGTCCGAGGTGACCATGAACACCGTGTTCCGCCACTCGCCGGTCCGCTTCAGGGTGCGGATCAGCCGCCGTACCTGCACGTCCATCAGGAACACCGCCTCCGCACGCTGCCGCGTGACCTCGCGCATCGCCCGCCGCTCGCGCCCGGTCGGCTCCGGCAGCGAACGGAGCCGGGGCGGCTTGTCCGCCATGTTCCCCTCGGCCGGGCCGCCCCCGCGGGGCAGACCGGACGCCCGCCGGATCAGGCCGTCGAACCGGCCCTTCACCCAGCGGGCCCGGGCCGGGGTGTCGAAGTGGACAGGGTCGCCGTTGCGGTCGAGCATCCGACCCGGGTCGTCGGCTTCCACGGGCGTGCCGTGGTGCGGCGCGACGTAGTTGACGGACATGAAGAACGGGGCGCGGGTGGACCCGAACCGGCGGGCCATACCGACCGAGAAGTCACCGACCACCGAGGTCTGGTAGCGCCCGCGGTAGCCGTTCCGTACCTCGCCGTTCACGTTGTAGGGCGTGTCGAAGTAGTTGTAGGTGCCGCCGTGGATGCTCGGAACACCCGGGTTCTCGAACGCCGCGCGCCAGTCGGTCCAGCCGCGCGGGACGTAGGTCCGCGACGGGGTGCCCGAGACCCGGGAGGGGTGCCGCCCGTAGCCGTTGAGGTACTTGCCGATGAAGCCGGTGCGGTACCCCGCATCCCGCAGCGACGTGGCGATGGTGCGCGAGTCGTCGAAGACCTGGTACCCCCAGGGCTCCCGGTGCGACCAGACCTGGTGCCGGTGGGCGTGGATCCCGGTGAAGAACGACGCCCGGGCTGGGCAGCACAGCGGGTACGACGAGAACGAGTTGCGGAACGTCAGCCCGTGCTCGCCGACGAGCCGGCGGATCTGGGGCGCGAACCGGAGGTCGTCGACCCGGAGGTCGTCTGCCATCACCACCACGATGTTCGGTCGGGCGGCTCGGGCCTGGGACTCGGGCGCTGCGGTCGATGTCCTCGCGGCCGGGGACGGCGCCGGCGTCGGGACCGTGCCGGTCAGCGCGAGGACGATGCCCAGCGCCGGTGCGAGGGCCAGCACGGTCGTGTTCCGAGAGAGGCGGAGCATCCGGCGAGGTTACCCGGACGGCCGACCATGATGGACTGACCCCCATGATGATCCGTCCCGCGGAGCTGATCGCCATCAAGAACGGCGAGCTGGACCTCGCGTTCAGGCGCTGGGACCGGCCGCGGGTCAAGGTCGGCACCCGGATGCGGACCGCAGTCGGCCTCATCGAGGTCACCTCGGTCGAGCTGGTCGCCATGTCACGGCTGCGCGCCGGGGACGCCCGGCGCGCCGGCGCCCCGTCCCTCGCTGCGCTGAAGGCGGCTCTGAGCTCCCGCCCCGACCGCGGCGTCTACCGCGTCGGGCTGCGCTACGGCGGCGCCGACCCGCGCGAGTCGCTGCGCGAGCGACTGCCGACCGAGCAGAGAGATCCCTCAAGATCCGGGCCTGGCTCGACCGGCTCGACGCGTCGTCGCGGATCGGACCCTGGACCCGCGAGTCCCTCGAGATCATCGATCGCTCCCCCGGCGTCCGCGCGCCCGACCTGGCGGCCGAGCTCGGGCGCGATACCCACGAGTTCAAGACCGACGTCCGCAAGCTCAAGGAGAAGAGGGCTCACGGAGTCGCTCGCCATCGGCTACCGGCTCTCACCGCGCGGGGAGGCGGTGCTCGACCACGGCGGACCGTCGCGCAAGCGCGCTCGGCCGGCCGGCACGCCGCTGCCCAGGACCATCCGGGGCTCCCGCGACCGGCGCCCTGCGCGCCCGGGGCGTCACGACGCTGGAGCAGGTCGTCGACTGGCGCGCAGCCGACCTGCTCGCCCTCCACGGCGTGGGTCCGGTCGCGGTCCAGCGCCTCGGCGAGGCGCTGGCCGACCGCGACCTCGACTTCAAGGACACGTGATGAGGCTCGGATTCGTGACGGGCGCGACCCCCGACAAGTGGGCCAGGGCGTGGCGCGACCGCCGACGCGACCCGCTCGAGCTGGTCCCCGTCGACAGCGCCGAGGAGGCCGACTCAGGGCTCCGCAGCGGGAACCTGGACATGTGCCTGGTGCGGCTGCCACTGGCCGACCCCGACGGCCTCCACCTGGTCCGGCTCTACGACGAGGTGCCGGTCGTGGTCGTGCCCGTCGACCACTTCGCGACCGCCGCCGACGAGGTCACCACTGCCGACCTGGCCGAACAGCCACTCGTACTCGCGCACCCCTCCGGCTGGCGTCCCGATGCTCCTCAGCTCACGTGGGCGCCCATGTCGTGGCGCGAGGCGATCGAGGTCGTCGCGTCGAGCAGCGGGGTCGCGATCGTCCCGATGTCCGTCGCGCGGCTCCACGCGCGCAAGGACGTGGCCATGCGCCCGGTCACCGATCTGGAGCCGACCACCATCGCGCTCACCTGGCTGGTGGCGCGCGACGGTGAGGACAGCCAGGCCCTCGTCGGCATCGTCAAGGGGCGGACCACCAACACCTCGCGCTGACCCAGGACAAGGATCACGCCGGGCACCTGCGTGCCCGGCGTGGTCCGTTGGGGGACGGTCTGCGAAGCCCTAGGGCAGCGCGTCCGCGGCCGCGACGACGTCGACCAGCCCGTGGCCCTTGTCGAACGACGAGCCGCCCGCGTACGGCGCCCGAAGCAGTACGGGTGCGCGGTCGAGGTCAGCGCGTCCTCGACCTGGGCCGGCGTCGCGGCCGGCGAGTCCTGGAACAGCTGGGCGACGATGCCCGCGACGTGCGGCGCGGCCATCGACGTCCCGCTGATCGTGTTGTAGTCGCCGCCGTCGACCGGGTCGAGACCCGTGCAACAGATCGGCAGGTAGAGCCGGCACGACGTCGTCACGGTGTCGCCCGGCGCCGAGACGTCCGGCTAGGTCGAGCGGTCGCCGGCCTGGCCGCGCGAGGAGAACTCGCTGACCTCGCCGTCCCGCGTACCGGTCTCGAGGTCGTTGTACGACGCGACGCTCAGGATGCCACCGGTCGGGTCCTGCCCCGGCGGGTTGGTCAGGCTCTCGGTGCCGTCGCCGCCGTCGTTGCCGGCCGCCCACACGGTGACCACGCCCTCGCCGCCAGCGCGCGCTGCAGCTTCACGGTCGCGGACTCCGGGTCGAACTCACCGCCCCCGGTGGGGCCGTAGGAGTTGTTGGTGACCTTGATCGGCGGGCACTCCGCGACCGGTACGCCCTCACCGCACGGCGGCTCGTGGTTCTCGAGCACCCAGTTGAGAGCCGGCGTCGGCCCCGATGATCACCAGGCCCGCGCCGGTCGACAGCGACACGAGCTTGGCGCCGGGCGCGGCGCCGTGGAGGGTCGAGCCGTCGGCGAGCTCGGTCGGGCGGCCGGCGACGATCCCGGCGACGTGCGTGCCGTGGCCGCCGAGCGACAACGTGTCGGTGTCGACGGTGGTGGGGACCTCCACGACCTGGCAGAAGGCCTCGAACGGGTCGCAGACCGTCTTCTGGTTGCTGACGACGGCCGAGGTGCCGTCCGCCTCGGTGAGGAACGGGTGCGTCGGGTCGACGCCGGAGTCGATGACCGCCACGCTGACGCCCGCCCCGGTCAGCGCGGTGCCGTCGGCGCCGGTCAGCGTCTGCAGGGCCTCCGCCCCGCGGGTGGCCCGGTTCGAGGAGTACTGGCAGAACTCGATCGGCTGGTTGCCCTCGACGTACGTCACGCCCGGCTGGGCCCGCGCCGCGCGATCTGGGCCCTCGTCCCGCGGGCGACGACGACGCCGATCCGATCGAAGCTCATCGTCCCCGTCATCCCGGCGGGCGACCGCACGGTCGGCCGCGGCGAGGTCGGTGCCGTGCACGAGGACCGTGGTCCGCTCACCGAGGCCCAGCGTGGTGAGCCTCTCGGCGAGGTGGTCGGAGACGCCGGCCTTCACCAGCGGGTGCGCCGCGTCGGCCTGGGGGTCGGCAGGGTCGGGATGAGACGCGGCGGCGGTGAGCGCCGCGGCCGCGATGAGGCGGACGGCTCGACGCATGAAGTTCCCTCCTGTGTCACCGGATGCGGGTCAGCGACCACGGCCCGGGACGCGGGAGGTCACGATCAGGTCGCGGACACCCCGACCGCGCCGTCGCGGAACGCGGCGACGAAGAGAGCGTGGTCGGCGCGGACGTGGACGGCGTAGTCCATGGCCCAGTCGGTCAGCCACGCGGTGAACTCCCGACGCCGACCGTCGAGCGAGGCGGCGATCACCTCCTCGACCTGGAAGTCGACCAGGTCCTGCTCGCTGTCCTCGTCCGAGGCGCAGTGGATCTTGGCGGTGGCGCGGCCGAGCAGGTCGACGACGTCGCCGATCTCGTCAGGCTCGGTCAGCCCGGACCAGTCGAGGTCCACCTCGTACGGCGACACCTCGCTCACGACGTACCCGACCCCGTCGACGGTGGTGTAGCCGAGCAGCGGGCGATCTGGACCTGCAGGGCGCGCTGGCTGACCACCGTGCGGTGGCCGTCGCTGTCGAAGTAGTAGTCAACCTCGGCGGTGTCGACGAACCGGCTCACCGCGGGAACGTTGGCCTGCTTCATCGACAGCACGACGTCGTTGTCGAGCGCCTGGCTGAAGCCCTCGACGAGCAGGTTGTAGGCCGGCAGCCCGGCGCTGCCGATGCCGAAGCCGGACTTCCCCACGACGTCGCGGAGCTCGTAGAACAGCGCGCGGTCGAACCACTTGTCCTCCGGGATCGTCTCGAGGTAGCGCGCGAACGCCGCGACGACCTGCTTGCGCTCGTCACTCCCGAGCGAGCGCACCGAGTCGTCCGCGGAACGTGCGGACGCCATCGTCGAGCTCGGTCATCCCGTCGAGCAGGTCGGCCCGCTTGTTGCAGCGCGGCGACACCAGCGCCGCGTTGATCGGCCCGGACGTGTTGTCGAGGTGGAGCGCGAAGTCGTTGTCGTCCTCGCTGTGGCGGTAGTCGTCGACCTGGGAGAGGTACGACCGCGCGAAGCGGGCGACGAGCCGGCGGACGTCGTCCTCCGGAAGGCGCCTTCTGCCACCCGACGAGCGCCAGCGACGCCGCGAACCGCTGGAGGTCCCAGGTGAAGCGGCCGAGGTAGGCCTCGTCGAAGTCGTTGATGTCGAAGACCAGCCGGCCGTCGGAGTTCAGGTAGGTGCCGAAGTTCTCCACGTGGAGGTCGCCGTGGATCCAGATCCGCCCGCCGCTCGTCGGTGAACGGGTCGTCCTCGACCGTGACGTCCGCGTAGAAGAGGCACGCGCTGCCGCGGTAGAAGGAGTGCGGATCGGTCGCCATCTTGCGGAACTTCACCCGGAACGCCTTCGGGTCTGCGCTCATCAGCGGCGCGAAGGCGTCGTCGAGCGCCTCGATGATCACCTCGCGGCGGTCGTCGGCGGCCGGCACCCGGTCCTCCCGAGGCGGCGCGCGGGGACCCGGAGGCCGCTGGACCGCGCTCGAGCTCGGCGAGCCGGTCGGTGACCTCCCGGTCCCCCGACGCCACGCCCCGGCCGGGTCGTCGCTGACCCGGGCCAGCACGTGGAGCGGCTGGTGGGCCAGCGCGCGCAGCGCGAACAGGTCGAGGTCCTAGCCGGAGTCGACGAGCCGGGCGCCGGCGGTGGCCCGGCGGGCGAAGCGCACCCGGCCGGGCACGTAGAACGCCGCCACGACCAGGATCGGGATCAGCGCCACCGCCAGTCCGAGCAGGTCGGCCAGCCGCTCCACCGCCCGCACCTCGGCCAGGCCTGCCGCGGCCAGCCGGTCGGCGGCACCGCTGGCCTTGTCGAACGGCGTCCGGGCCTCGTCACCCACCACGGGCAGGCCACCCAGCGTCGCGCCCGCCTCCGTCATCGCGCCGGAGAGCCCGAGGCGGGCTCGGCGACTGCCGCCCGGCGCCGCAGCTCCAGCGTCGCGTCGTGGACGGCACGCCCCGCCCACACCCAGAGCACCAGCCACGCACGAGCGAGAGGTCGGTGACGACCTGGCGAGCGAGGTGACCGGGGTCTGTCGGCGTAGAGCTACGTGACCCATCCGAACACCGGTTGGGTAGCCGTACTCAGCCGAACCCGGTATCAGCGCGGGTACGCAGGCCTATCATCGCAGCATGCTCCTCGCATGAACACTCCGAACCCGCCCAAGAACACCAACGCCTTCTACCCCCAGGCCGCGATCTCCTTCGCGATCGCGCTGCTCACCATGATCTTCGCCGTCCTCTACCTGCCCGTCGACGCCTGGGTCCGCGCCTTCCTCGGTCTCGGCACCCTCTACCTCACGACCTCGGCGTTCACCCTCGCCAAGTGCGTCCGGGACTCCCAGGAGAACCAGGCGGTGTACGCCCGCCTCGACCAGGCTCGCGTCGACAAGATCCTCAGCGACCACGACCCGTTCAAGGCCGTCGGCTGACCTGCTCCGACCACCTCGACCCCAGGGAGCAGCGGAGCCCCGCACCGGTCGGTGCGGGGCTCCCCTGCATCCGGGTGCTGCGTCGTACGTCGTCCCCTACTTGAGCTCGGTGCTGCTCAGCCCCAGCAGCCGACGGGCGACGATCAGCAGCTGGATCTGCTGCGTGCCCTCGAAGATGTCGAGGATCTTGGAGTCGCGCGCCCACTTCTCGAGCAGCTCGCCCTCGCCAGTAGCCGAGGGCGCCGCACAGCTCCACGCAAGCGCAGGGTGATCGTGGTTGCCGACGCGACCCGCCTTGGCCTTGGCCATGGTGGCTTCGCACCGAGTTGGGCTGGCGCGTTGTCGGCCAGGCACGCGGCGCGGACGGTCAGCAGCCGCGCGGCCTCGAGCTCGGCCTCCAGCTTGAGCAGCTCGGCCTCGACGGCGCTCTTGCCGAACACAGGCGGGCCGCCGTAATCCACGCCGCACGCCCTCCCCTGCTCCAGCAGCTCCGGGTCAGCTCGAGCGACGCGCGCGCGCACGCCCATGCTCATCGCCGCGACGAGGGGGCGGGTGTTGTCGAACGTCTGCATGACGCCCGCGAAGCTCTGCTTCGCGTCGATCCCCGCGCGGCCGAGCAGGTTCTCCTTGGGGATGCGGCAATCGCTCGAACATGACGGTGGCGGTGTCCGAGGCACGAATGCCCATCTTCTTCTCGAACCGCGTCACGGTCATGCCGGGTGTGCCCTGCTCGACCACGAACGACTTGATGGCGGCGCGGCCGAGCGCGCCGGATCAGCGATCGCCCACACCACCACCGCCTCGCAGCGTCACCCGCGGTGACGTAGATCTTCTCGCCGTTGACACGTAGTGATCGCCGTCGAGGAGGGCGGTGGTGTGGATCGGCCGCGAGTCACTGCCCGCGTTGGGCTCGGTGATCGCCATCGAGGCCCACTTGTTCGCCGAAGCGCTCCTGCTGCTCGGGCGTGCCACCGCCGTGATGGCCGCGTTGCCAAGCCCGCGGCCGCGGGATGCTCAGAGAGCCAGGCCGACGTCGCCCCAGCACAGCTCCACCATGCCGACAGCGGCTGGCCAATCTGGACGCCGTTCTTGATCTCCGACACCGCGTCGCCTTCGCGGCGTCTCGGTCGCGCCCGCCCGCCGTTTGATCTCGCTCCCCGCACAGCGCCGGCCGCCGCTCAGCACCGCGCATCATGCGCGCCGAGCATGCGCAGCTCCTTGGGCTCCTCGTGCTCGGCGAGGTCGTACTTGCGCGACGATGGGTCGGAACATGTGCAAGACCGACCTGGTGGGCCCGCTCGATCAGCAGGCTCCAAGCCTGCTGCGGAATCCTCGAGGTTGATCATCGCGCCCTCCTCAGACCGAAAGCGCGCCTTCGACGACCGCGATCGCGCGCAGCTGCCGGTACCAAAGCTCGACCGGGTGTTCCTTGATGAAGCCCGCGCCACCGAGCAGCTGCACGCCGTCGGTTCCGATCTGCATCGCCTTGTCCGCAGCGTACAGGCGCGCACCAGCGCGGCCTCGCGACGAAAGCCCAGGCCCTGCTGCTGCCCGGACTCGCCCAGCACGCAGCACCAACATGCGCAAGACCATCGGAGCTCGATCGCGATGTTGGCGATCATGAACGCGACCGACTGGCGGTACACGATGGGCTCGCCGAACGCGACCCGCTCGCTGCAATACGCCTTGGCGTAATCGAACGCCGCCTGTCCGGTGCCGACCGCCAGCGCGCACCACGCCAGCCGGGACAGCTGCACGCACTCGCGGTACGTCGAGCCGTCGGCCTCCCCCAGCACCGCGTCGGCCGGCACCCGCACGCCCTGCAGCGACAGCCGGGTGGCCGAGGAGGCCCGCACCCCCATGGCCGGGTCGCCCTCGACCGAGAGCCCGGCGGCGCCGGCCTCGACGAGCACCAGGACCGGCTGTCCGTCGAGGCGGGCGCCGACCACGAAGAGCTCGGCCTCGGCGCCGCGCGTCACCAGGGACTTCACGCCGTCGAGCACGAGCTCGTCGCCGTCGCGGACCGCGGACGTCGCGGGCTCCAAGGCGTCGAAGAGCACGGTGGGTTCGTTGAGGGCCAGCGCGGCGGCGGGCACGTCGTCACCCGTGAAGGCCGGCAGGTACGTCGCCTGCTGCTGCTCGGTGCCCCAGAGACCGATGGCCGTGGCGACCGCCCCGGGTGACAGGGCCGCGACCGCCAGTCCGAGGTCGCCGTGGGCGAGCGCCTCCGCGACCAGGGTTCCCGTCATCGCCGAGCGCTCCTCGGAGATCCCGCCGAGCGCCTCCGGCACCCCGAGGATCGGGAGTCCGAGGTCGGTACCGGCCCCGAGCACGGTCGCCGGGGCGGCACAGTCGTCGTCGGCCTGGGCCGCCGCCGGCCGCAGCACCTCCTCGGCGTACTCGCGGACGACGTCGACGAGCTGCTGCTGGTCATCGGTGGGCGTCAGGTCGAAGACCCCGGGCGGGGTGGCGGCGGGGACCCGGACGCCGGCGCACCGGCTCGACCCGGCGCTGGTGAACGCTCGGCCGGGCCGCGGTCGCGGAGCGGAAGCCGCTGCGCGTGACCGTGAAGACCGCCTGCTCAGCCTGCTTGCGCAGGCCCACCCGGTCGAGCAGCTCGCTCTGCGCCATCCGGTTGAGCGCCGCGACGGCGAAGCCGATCGGGTCGCGGGACTCACCGGACGCGACGCCGTGCTTCCCGCCGGGGCCGAGGTTCCTGGAAAGGGCCATGCTCGTAATGTAACTCTGAGTTACACCTTCCGCCATGACCTCCGCCGGTGTCCCGGCTCACACGAGCCACCGGGCCGTTCGTAGGATCTCGGCATGTCCGAGCAGACCGTGCACGCCCCGTTCGGGCCGCTGCCGACCGGTGGCGAGGTGCGGCCGGTCACGCGGTGGGGAACGCCGGTCATGCACCGGCGGCAGCAGGCGGTCACGGCGTTCGACGACGACCTCCGCAGCCTGGTCGCCGACATGGTCGCGACCATGTACGCCGCCGACGGCGTCGGCCTGGCCGCGTGCCAGATCGGCGTCGACCTCGCGGTCTTCGTGTTCGACTGCCCGGACGCGGACGGCGCCCACACGGTCGGCGTCGTGTGCAACCCCGCCGTGACGACGCCCGAGGGACCGGAGCGGCGGCTCGACGTGGCCGACGAGGGCTGCCTGTCGCTCCCGGGCGGGTACGTGGAGTGTGCGCGTCCCGACCAGGCGACGGTGACCGGCACCGGCCTCGACGGCGAGCCGGTGACGTTCAGCGGCGACGGCCTGCTCGCGCGCTGTCTCCAGCACGAGACCGACCACACGCAGGGGACGGTCTTCGGCGACCGGTTGCCGACGAAGCTGCGCAAGAAGCTCCAGAAGGCGCACGAGAAGGCCGCGGACGACTACCCGGCCGACTGGCCTGCCTAGGGGGCCGGCTGGGTCTGCGGGTCCTCGTGGGGGTCGACGGCGGGCTGCGGCTCGGTCGGGATGGGCTCGGGGTCTCCGCTGGGCACGACGTCGGGGTCGCTGCCGGGCTCCTGGGTGTTGTGGTCGATGCCACCGACGTACCCGCTGGTCCGGCAGTCATGCGCCGGGGAACGCCGTCCCGCCGTCGGCCGCGAGCGACTCGGCGACGATCCGCAGGTGGTCGGACACCAGTTCCTGCGGCATCGCCGGGAGCACGTCGTCCCAGAACGCCAGCATCGCGCCGCGACCCTGCATCATGCCGGCCGGCCGCGCGAGCGCCCAGAGGTGGAAGTGCTCCGACCCGTCGCCCCAGCGGGCGAAGTGGCAGCGGGCGACCCCAGGGATCGACTTGACCGCGGCGCTCAAACGCTGCATCAGCGGCCCGAGGTCCGCGAGCAGCTCGACCGGAGCGTCCTCGAGCCGCACGTGGGTGCGCGGCGCGAAGCCTCCGACGAACGGGATCCCCATCCGGTCCCAGCCGGCGCGGACCTGCCAGTCGTCGTCCGCCCAGATCGTGTGCTCCGAGGGTCGGCAGAGGGCGCAGGCGGCCCGGTCGACGGTGCCCACCCGCGGCTCCTCGGGCACCAGCATCTCGGCCAGGGGGTTGAGCGTGACCGCCTCGAACGACGACAGCGGTCCCTCCAGGAGCGCGTCCGCCGGCAGTTGTTCCCCGATCGGGAGCAGCCGGTGGTACGGCGAATCAGCGGGCCCGGTCTCGTGCTCGTCAGCTATGCGGGCGACCCTACCCAGCGCTCAGCGGCGGGCCGCGACGTAGCAGGCGACCGCCGAAGCGGCGGCGACGTTGAGCGAGTCGATCCCGGCCTGCATCGGGATGACCGCACGCCGGTCGGCGGTCTGCTGCCACCGGTCCGAGCGCCCGTGCCCCTCGGACCCGAGCACCAGTGCCAACCGGTCGACGCCCGCCACCGCGTCCTCGATCGGCACGGCGTCGTCGGCCAGCGTGAGGGCCACGGTCGTGAAGCCGCGACCGGACACGTCCGGCAGCGCACCGTGCCAGTCCGGGAGCCTGGTCCACGGGAGCGCGAAGACCGCACCCATCGCGACCTTCACGGCTCGCCGGTACAGCGGGTCGGCGCACCGAGGCGCCAGCAGCACCGCGTCGACGCCGAGCGCCGCGCCGTTGCGCAGGATCGCGCCGACGTTCGTGTGGTCGACCACGTCCTCGAGGACCAGCACCGTCCGGGCGCCCGCGAGCACCTCGTCGACCGACGGCAGCGGCCGGCGGTGCAGGGAGGCGAGCGCACCCCGGTGGACGTGGAACCCGGTGACCTCCTCGGCGAGCGCCTCGCTCACGACGTAGCAGGGCACGTCGGCACTGGCCATGACGTCGGCGAGGCCGGCCAGCCAGCGCTCGGCCATCAGGAAGGAGCGGGGCGCGAACCCGGCCTCGAGGGCCCGGCGCACCGCTTTCTCGCCCTCGGCGAGGAAGAGCCCGCGCTCGGTCTCGAGGTGTCTGCGGAGCTCGACGTCACGCAGGTCGCGGTAGTCCGCCAGCCGGGGGTCGGCCGGGTCGTCGACCTCGACGTACGTCGCCATCAGCCGCGGCCGAACGCCGCTGGGTGCGCCACCGCCACGACCTCGCCGACGACGATGATCGCCGGTGGCCGGACCTGCTCGGCGTCGAGCCGCTCGGCGAGCGTGCCCAGGGTGGCGAGCACGGTGCGCTCGTTGGCCATGGTGCCCTCGCACACGACCGCGACCGGGGTCTGCGGGTCGCGACCGTGCGTGAGCAGCGCGTCCGCGATCGCGGGCGCGTGCTCGACCGCCATCATCAGGACGAGGGTGCCGCCCACGCGCGCCGCCGCTCCCCAGTCGACCAGCGAGTCGTCGTGCCCCGGTGGGAGGTGGCCCGACACCACGGTGAACGAGTGTGCGACGCCGCGGTGGGTGACCGGGATGCCCGCGGCGCCGGGCACGGCGACCGGGCTGGGGAGCCCCGGGATCACGGTCACCGGGACGCCGGCGTCCCGACAGGCCTGCACCTCCTCGAAGCCGCGGCCGAACACGAAGCCGTCGCCGCCCTTGAAGCGCACGACCCGCTTCCCGGCCCGCGCCCGGTCGACGATCACCCGGTTGATCTCCTCCTGCTGCGCCGAACGGCCGCGGGGCAGCTTCGCGACGTCGACCAGCTCGACGTGCGACGCGAGCTCGTCGAGCAGCTCACGTGGCGCCAGCCGGTCGGCCACGACGACGTCGGCGGACGCCAGCGCCTGCCGGGCGGCGACGGTCACGAGCTGCGGGTCACCGGGGCCGCCGCCCACCAGCACCACGCCGGGCGTGTGGTCGAGCGCGCCGGACGTGGTGAGCCGGCCGTCCGCCAGGGCTCCGAGGATGTCGTCGCGGAGCGCCGCCGACTGGCGCGGCTCCCGGTTTCCCAGCACCGAGACCGTCACCTGCCCGTGCCGGCCGGACGCCGCCGTCCAGGCGGACGCCTCCCGGGCGTCGTCGCTGCGGACGCAGAAGATGCGGCGCTCGTCGGCTCCCGTCAGGATCCGGGCGTTGACCGCAGGATCGTCGGTGGCGGCGACGACGTACCAGGACCCGTCGAGGTCGCCGTCCTCGAACTCGCGCAGCACCAGGGTGACCTCGCCGGCCATGCCCTCGAGCGCCGGCGTCACCTCCGGGGAGACCACGACCACGTCGGCCCCGGCCGCCACGAGAGCGGGCACCCGGCGCTGGGCCACGTGGCCACCGCCCACCACGAGGACCCGCCGCCCGCCGAGCCGGAGCCCGACGGGGTACGGCGGCAGCTCCCGTGCGTCAGTCACGGGAGGCATTCTCCCCGACCTGGCCGTGGGTAGGGTCGACGTCATGAGCGTGGACACCACCATCGAGCGCCCCGTCAGCCCCGACCCCTACGACCTCCTGCCGGCCCGGCCGTCGTTCACCGTCACCAGCGACGACGTGACCGACGGTCAGCCGCTCGGCTCGGCCCAGGTGGCGGACGAGGGCAACACCTCGCCGCAGCTCTCGTGGTCGGGGGCTCCCGAGGGCACGAAGTCGTACGTCGTCACCTGCTTCGACCCCGACGCGCCGACCCCCAGCGGCTTCTGGCACTGGGCCCTGGTCGACCTGCCCGCCGACGTCACCTCGCTGGACGCAGGGGCCGGCGTCCGGCAGCGCTCGCCCTGCCCGACGGCGCCTTCATGCTGCGCAACGACGGTGGCGAAGCGTCGTTCATGGGCGCCGCGCCACCCCGAACGACCAGCCGCACCGCTACTTCTTCGTCGTGCACGCGGTCGGCGAGGAGACGCTCGGGATCGACGCCGCGGCGTCGAACGCGGTGATGAGCTTCAACCTGGCGTTCAAGACCCTGGGCCGCGCGATCCTCCACGGCACCCACCAGCACTGACCGTAGCGGGCCGCTGTCCGGACGCCGAGCGGCACTGGGCGCCGGACCGCTGCAAGGGCGGAGTGTTCCGCCCCCCCTGGTACAACGATCCGGCCCCCGGTGCCTCGGCGCCTGGTGGGTTCATCCGCGCACGACGCAAAGACCCTCCGGACCAGGCAACGAACCTCGCGCGTGGAAGTTACGGGGTGGCGCTCACGTGGTCGGGGTGGCCGTGACGACGACGTTGCTGAGGTACTCCCGGCCGTCCCAGTCCTCGCAGGTGATGAGCACCAGCCGACCGCGCGTCTCCTGGCTGAACAGCCGGGCGGCGCGCTCGGCCAGCTCGCCCTTGCCGAGCACCACCACCGAGCGGACCTGGTAGCCGATCCGGCCGCGGTCGGTGCGCATCCACACGTGGTCGCCGGTGTCGAGCTGCTCGAGGTCGTCCATCGCGCCGCCGCCCGTGTGCACGGTGTGACCGGTCACCAGCGCCGAGCCCAGCCGGGCCCCGGGCTTGGCGCCGGCAGCCCACCAGCCGAGGACCTGGGGATCCACAGGCGGGGTCAGCACGCCACCGGGAGCCTCGATCGGCACGATCGACGCGTCGATCGAGAGCGCCGGCACCTCCAGTCGCCGTGGTGCCCCTGGTGTCCAGTCGGCACGCTCGGCCTCGGGCGGGTCGACCTGCTCCACGACCTCCTGCTCGGTCACGGTGTCGCTGGGCGTGTCGCTGGGCGTGTCGCTGGGCGTGTCGGTGCGCGCGTCCGGGGTCACGCTCCGGTGAGTTCCAGGCCACGAGCCCGGCCACGAGGAGCACGATCCCCGCCACGAGCGGCCCGGCGGCGAGCCACCCGGGGCGCCGCGCTCGCGGGTGGTCGGGTCCATCTGCCCAGTATCGGCGATGACCGGACATCCCGGAGTGCTTCTCGGGGCATCCGGATCTAGTCATTTCGTGCTATTGCTCCCGACCCCCTCCCGTTACCAAACTGTGTACGTCGCGTTCGCCATTCGTGGAACCGGCACAACCCCCCACAGGTGGCCGATCCCCCCGTCGGCCACCTCAGGCCGGCCCACCGGTCGACACCCACAGACGGCCATCCCCGGTGGCCCCGAAGACGGAGCCCCCCATGCGACACCTCCTTCGCTCGATCGCGGTCGCGGTCGTCGCGGTCGGGCTCACCGCCGGCGGCACCGCCCTCGTGAGCGCCCCGGCCGAGGCCAGGACCTGGGTCGGCCCCACGTCGAACCCCGAGGTGGACCCGCTCCAGGACCTCGAGGAGTTCGAGAACCGAGTACTGGCCGAGATCAACGAGGCGCGCGTCGCCGCCGGCCTCCGCCCGGTGCGGGTCTTCCAGTCATGCGTGGACGGGTACGCCGAGCGCTGGGCGCACCCACATCAAGAAGACCGGCGCGTTCGCGCACCGCCACCAGGTCACGGTCCTGAACGGGTGCGACCTGACGTGGACCGGCGAGGCCCTCGTGCGCGGCAGCGGCCTGACCCCCGAGGTCGCCGTCACCGCCTGGCTCAACTCGCCGAGCCACTACGCCGTGATCATGAAGAAGCGGGCCCGCTGGGCCGGGGTCGGGGTCCGGGTCGACGCGGACGGCCGCGTCGTCGGCGTCCTGAACTTCGGGGACCCGCGCTGACCGGCTGAATCGGATCCAGACGCGCCCCAGCCCCACCCGCGCCACCAACTACCGAGGACGTGACCCATGTTGATCGGAACACTCGCCACCATCGCCGCCATCGCACTCATCGCCGCGTTCATCGACAACGAACGCAACGGCATCCCAGTCGAACCGGAGGTGAAAGCGGGACCGCGAGACGTCGTCCGGGCCGGACCGGTGGTGGGCCACCGGGCCGACCGCACGTAAGGGGTGACCGCGAGGTCGCCCGGCCGGGAACGGCGTGGCGCATCGGTGCCAGTGGGTGACACCGATCCGCCGCGCCGTTCCTGTGCGTGCGAAAGGGGCGGTCACCGTCTGGTGACCGCCCCCCGAATGAGCCGGTCGTGGGCTACCGGCTCACTCCGACGCGCCGGTCGTGGGCTACCGGGTTGCCGTCGTGCGCCGGCGCAGGCCGGCGGCTCCCATCAGGCCGAGCCCTCCGCCGATGGCCAGCAGCCACAGCGGGTCACGGGCTTCGCCAGACGGGACGTCGTGCAGGCCTAGCCCTGCGTCCACGACGGTCGGGACCGCGGGCGTGCCCGGGTTCTCGATCTCGTGGTCGGTCGGGGGCTCCTCGCCCTCGACCTCGGTGCACTGCTCGGCGAGCTCCTCGTCGGTGTAGGCGACGAAGGTCTCCTCGGTGCGCTCCGGACTGTTGGGCTCGCCGAGCTCCCAGGCGCTGGTCTGGACGTTCCACACGTACTCGGTCGTGTACACGTCCACCCAGGTCAGGCTGCCCCGGATCTTGCAGGACGCCTGCGCTCCGGCCACCTCGGTGACGATCGGCTCGGGCTGCACGGGTGCGCACAGCTCGAAGTTCTCGTCGTCGGTGTACGCCGTGAACTGCTCGTCGGCGCGGACCGGGCCGGTCTCCTCGCCCAGCTCCCAGTCACGGGAGTCGATGTTCCACACGTACTCGGTCGTGTAGACGTCGACCCAGCTTGAGACCCCGCCGAGCTCGCAGGAGGGCTCGGTCTGCGGCACCCGACGCTCGTCCGCGGCCGGCTGGCCCTCGGCGCACAGGTCGAAGTACTCCGCGTCGGTGTACGCCGCGAACGTGACGCCGCTGCGGACCGGGCCGGTCTCCTGGCCCAGCACCCACAGGTGCTGGCCCGCGTCCCAGACGTACTCGGTCGTGTAGACGTCGTCCCAGCTGGTCACCCCGGCCGGGTAGCACGGCGACGGGTCGCTCTGCGGCACGCTGCGGGTCTCCGCCGACGGCGGGTTGTCCGCGCACAGGTCGAAGTACTCGGCGTCGGTGTAGGCGGCGAAGGTCTCGCCCTCGCGCACGGGGCCGGTCTCCTGACCGAGCACCCAGGCGCGCTCGACGGCGCTCCACGCGTGCTCGGTGGTGTAGACGTCGGTCCATGACGTCACCCCACCCAGCGCGCAGGAGGGCTCGGTCTGCGGCACCCGACGCTCGTCCGCGGCCGGCTGGCCCTCGGCGCACAGGTCGAAGTACTCCTGCGTCGGTGTACGGCGCGAACGTGACGCCGCTGCGGACCGGGCCGGTCTCCTGGCCCAGCACCCACAGGTGCTGGCCCGCGTCCCAGACGTACTCGGTCGTGTAGACGTCGTCCCAGCTGGTCACCCCGGCCGGGTAGCACGACGGGTCGCTCTGCGGCACGCTGCGGGTCTCCGCCGACGGCGGGTTGTCCGGCGCACAGGTCGAAGTACTCGGCGTCGGTGTAGGCGGCGAAGGTCTCGCCCTCGCGCACGGGGCCGGTCTCCTCGACCGAGCACCCAGGCGCGCTCGGCGGCGCTCCACGCGCGCTCGGTGGTGTAGACGTCGGTCCACGACGTCACCCCACCCAGCGCGCAGGAGGGCTCGGTCTGCGGCACCCGACGCTCGTCCGGCGGCCGGCTGGCCCTCGGCGCACAGATCGAAGTACTCCTCGTCGGTGTACGCCGCGAACGTGACGCCACTGCGGACCGGGCCGGTCTCCTGACCGAGCACCCACGCCCGCTGACCCGCGCTCCACACGTACTCGGTCGTGTAGACGTCGTCCCAGCTGGTCACCCCGGCCGGGTAGCACGACGGGTCGCTCTGCGGCACGCTGCGGGTCTCCGCTTGCGGCTGCTCGTCGGCGCACTCGTCGAAGTAGGTGCTGTCGTCGTAGGCGGTGAACGCCTCGCTCGCGCGGACCGGGCCGGTCTCCTGACCGAGGACCCACGCCCGCTGACCCGCGCTCCACACGTACTCGGTCGTGTAGACGTCGTCCCAGGCGGTCACGCCGGCCGGGTCGCACGACGTCGACTGCTGGGGCACGCTGCGGGCCTTCGCCTGCGGCTGCGCGTCGGCGCAGTTCTCGAAGAACTCGTCGTCGCCGTAGGCGGTGAACGTCTCGTTCTCACGGACCGGGCCGGTCTCCTGACCGAGGACCCACGCCCGCTGACCCGCGCTCCACACGTACTCGGTCGTGTAGACGTCGTCCCAGCTGGTAACGCCGGCCGGGTCGCAGGAGGGCGTGCTCTGCGGCACGCTCCGGACGTCCGCCACCGGCTTCGCCGGGGCGCACAGCTGGAAGTACTCGTGGTCGCCGTACGCCGCGAACTTCTCGTCGGTCCGCACGGGGCCGGTCTCCTGACCGGGCACCCACTTCTGCTGTGCGTCGCTCCACACGAACGGCGTGGAGTAGCGGTCCACCCAGGAGGTGACCCCACCCAGCGCGCAGCTCGGCTCGCTGCGGGCGACGGTGCGGGTCTCGGCTGCCGGCTGCGGCACGCAGTCGCGCAGGCCGGACGGCTGGGTCGGGAACGCGTGGGTGAACGTGACGCTGTTGGTGGCGTCTGCGCCGGCGATGATCGTCGATGCGGAACCGGTGTAGGTCACGGTGACGGTCTCACCGGGGTCGACGGCGCTGTTGGCGCCGAGCCCGGAGACGACCCGCTTGAGCCCGGTGTAGGTCGGCGCCTCGAAGGACGGGGCGAGGAAGCCGTTGGCCGCGGTGCACCGCTGGTCGTTGAAGGTCACCGGCGACGTTGACGTAGGTCGGGATGGCACACCCGTTGGCGTGCACCTGCTGGCCGTAGACGGTCCAGTTCTGCCCGTTCGGCAGGAGACCCGGGATGGGCGGCACGATGTCCAGCCCGTTCTGGTGACCGAGGTCGGCGTGCCCGGACGCCTGACCCGAGTTGCTGGGCTTGTTGTAGACCCAGCCCTTGACGGTCTCCACGCTGGAGGCGCTGCCGGTCGCGTGGCACAGGTAGTAGCCGCTCGGCAGCGTCGAGTCGGCGGCGCCGGCCGGCGCCGCCACGACTACCAGGCCGAGCAGCAGCACGGCGAACGCCATGACGACGTTGCGCAGCTGGATGAGTACGAATCGCATGATTCCCCCTGACCCCGGCGCTGAGGCAGCCGGCGTCATAGCCCACGGTTTCGGCCTTGTCCCCACATGGCCGGCATCGGTCGATGCACTGGTCAACCTAGGGAGCCCGGGGGCGGCTGAACCGCCGTTTAGGAGGGCCGTGGAAGACCTGTGGACGAATGGTCACGTGATTGTGGACGACGGCTGGGCACCACGAGTGGTAAGGGCTCGTCACAGCGGCGCGCGCAACGACAGCGTCACCGCGTACGTCGTGCCCGCGACATCCACCTCGTGGGTCCCCGAGCCCAGCCACGTCCGGTCGACGGGAGCCGGTGCGCGCACCAGGCCGAGTCCTACCGAGGCCCCCACCGTCGCCCCCCAGGCGGCGCTGGTGACCTGACCGCACGGTTCGCCGTCGCGCAGAAGCAGCTCCCCGCCCCACAGCATCGGCTCCGGGTCGGAGACCACCAGGCTGACTATCCGGCGGCGCGCTCCGCCCTCGGCCAGCCCCCGGCGGTGGGCCTCCAGCGCCTCACGCCCGAGGAAGTCCTTGTCGCCACTCAGGGCCGTGGCGAACACCAGCCCGGCCTCGACCGGGGTGTGGTCGGGGGTCAGCTCCCGGCCGAACGCTCGGTAGCCCTTCTCGAGCCGCAGCGCCTCGATCGCGTAGTAGCCGGCGTCGGTCGCGCCCCCGGTGCCGACGACCGCGTCATAGACCGCCCCGGCGGAGCCGACCGGGACCACCAGCTCCCATCCGGTCTCCCCGACGTACGTCATCCGCGTCGCGCGGACCCGCACGCCCGCGAGGTCCAGCGCCCGCGACGTCGCGAACGGGAACCCCTCCTCGCTCAGGTCCGCGTCGGTGAGCCCCCCGAGGAGGTCGCGGGAGGCCGGCCCCATCACACCGATCACCGAGAAGTCGTCCGTGAGGTCGTCGATGTCCGTGTCCGGTCCACGGTGGCGTTGGAGCCAGTCGAGGTCGCGCACCGTGGTGGCCGAGGAGCTGACCACCAGGAACTCGTCGAGCGCGGTCCGGGTGACCGTGAGGTCGGCCTCGTACGTGCCCCGCGAGCCCAGCCACGGCGTGTAGACGCACGCACCGACGGGCACGTCGACGTCGGCCGCGCAGACCCACTGCAACGACGCGAGCGCGCCGGGGCCGGACACGGCGTACTTCGAGAACGACGTCTGGTCGAAGACCGCCACCTCGGTCCGGCACGCGCGCTGCTCCCGGAGGCAGTCGTCGAGCCACCGCGGCTTACCCCAGGTGTAGGCCGAACCGGGGTCCCCGGCCGTGAACACGTTGGGCCGCTCCCACCCCATCCGGGTCCCGAACCACGCGCCGCGCTGTGCCAGCCGGTCGTGCAGTGGAGAGCGGCGCTGGTCGCGCCCGGAGGTCATCTCGCGGTGGGGCCAGGGCACCGCGTAGTGCAGCCCGAGCACCTCCGCCACCCGCGAGCGCAGCCAGTCGACGTCGTTGTGGAAGGCGCCGAACCGGCGGACGTCGACCGCGACCAGGTCCTCTTGCGGCTCGCCCGCCGCCACCCACTCGGCGAGCACCCGGCCGGCCCCGCCCGCCGACGCGATGCCCACCGAGTTGAACCCGGCGGCGACGTAGTAGCCGCGCAGGCCCGGCGCCTCCCCCATCAGGAACTGGTTGTCGGGCGTGAACGACTCGGGGCCGTTGTAGAACTTCCGGATGCCGGTGTTCTCCAGGGCGGGCACCCGGCGCACGGCTTCGTCCATCAGCACGGAGAAGTGCTCCCAGTCCTCGTCGAGCAGCTGGAACTCGAACGGGTAGGGGACGTCGTCCGGGCCGGTCCACGGCTTGGCGTCCGGCTCGAAGCCGCCCACCACCAGCCCGCCGACCTCCTCCTTGAAGTACGTCCAGCCGTCCGGGTCGCGCATCACCGGCAGGTCGGGATGGGTGCCCTCGACCTGTTCGGTGACGACGTAGAAGTGCTCGGCGGCGTGCAGCGGCACCGCGACCCCGGCCAGCCGGCCCAGTGCGTGGGCCCACATCCCGCCACAGTTGACGACGACGTCCGCCTCGACGTCCCCCTGGTCGGTGCGCACCCCGGTGACCCGAGGCCCCGACGGCCCGTCGGCCACCGTGAAGCCCGTGACGCGGCACCCCTCGACGACGCGAGCGCCGCCGAGCCGGGCGCCCTTGGCGAGCGACTGGGTGAGATCGGTCGGGTTGACCTTGCCGTCCCCGGGCAGGTGGAGCGCCCCCACCAGGTCGTCGACCCGCATGGGCGGCCACAGCTCCTGCGCGGCCTCCGGGGAGACCAGGGTGCACGGCAGGTCGTACGCCGCCGCGTTGGCCGCCGTCCGCCGCAGTGCGACCATCCGGTCCTCGGTGCGTGCGACCACCAGGCCGCCGACGTTGCGGTAGCCGGTGGCGAGCCCGGTCTCCTCCTCGAGCCGTGCGTACAGCTCGGCCGAGTACTGCACCAGGCGGGTGCCGCCCTCGGTGGCGCGCAACGGGCCGACCAGCCCGGCGGCGTGCCAGGTGGTTCCGCCTGAGAGCCGGCCCTGCTCGACGACGAGGACGTCGGTGACCCCGAGCCTGGTGAGGTGGTAGGCCGTGGAGCAGCCGATCACGCCGCCGCCGACCACGACCACCTGCGGCGCGCGCGGGCAGCTCAGTCACCGACGGCCTCCTCCAGGAGCCGGTCGAAGCCGTCGGAGGTGAACGTACGCGCCGCCTTCTCGAACCGGTGCATCCCCCAGTCGTGGAAGTCGAAGTCGAGCGGGCTGCTCGCCGCCTGGATGAAGCCCCACAGCGCCCACCCGTACTCGCTGCGGAGCGCCCCGAGCCGGACCCGCGCCAGGTCGCCGCGGGTCAGCGAGCCGTAGTACGCCTCGGCGTACGCCTCGACCCGCTCGCGCGGAAACTCGCACTCGGTACAGGTGTTGCCGAGCTCGAACGCGACGTCGTTGTTGCCGGAGTACTCGTAGTCGATCAGCCAGACCCGGTCGCCGTCGTCGATGAAGTTGCCGGCCAACAGGTCGTTGTTGCAGGGCACCGTCACCCGCGGACGGGCGGCCACGGCGCGCTGCACCGCCGCCCAGGCGTCGGCGTGGTCGCGTACGCCGGAGGCAGCGGGAACCCCTGCTCCTGCACCGTCCGCAGGTACGCCGCCTGTCGCGCGAACATGTCGAACTCGTCGACGAAACGAGGACCGGCGTGCAGCCGGCGGCAGGCGACGGCGGCCCGGCCGAGCACGTCCGGCGTCGGCGAAGGAGTCGTTCTCGAGCGACGTGCCCGTCAGGTAGCCGATCACCAGCACCCCCAGGTCGGGCCGGTAGTCGTGGACCGGTGCCCCGACCCCCGCCTCGAACGCGCACCTGGAGTTCGCCTGCTCGGCGTCGCGGTCGATCCCGAGCAAGTCGGCGTCGCTGCCGCTCCACCGGACCACGTAGTCGCCGTCCGGCGTCACGACCCGGTAGTTGCGGTTCGTCAGCCCACCCGAGAGCTCCTCGACCAGGACCCGTCGGGCCAGCCGAGGGACCTGGTCGAGGAGGTGCTCGAGCTCCGCCGTCATCCCGGCGGGACCGTGTGGTGGGTGCTCACCCGTCGAAGGCCTCGATCACGGCCTCGTCGATGGTGTGCTTCGGACCCTTGAACCAGTGCTTGGCCGACGTGTGCCACCAGATCGCGAGGATCAGCAGCGCGCCGAGGGTCAGCACGGGTGCGTAGTTGACGAACTTCGGCGAGAAGTCCTCGCTGAACGGGCTGCCCTGCGGCACGAACGGGCAGCACGAAGTAGACGCAGATGATCGCGATCTCGACGACCGCCACCAGGTTCATCCACTTGTACTTGGCACCGTTGTTCCAGGCCCCCAGCTCGAACGCGTCGCCGATCTTCCAGCGCAGCCAGATCGGGATCAGGAACGCGAGGTAGAGCCCGATCACCGCCACGGAGACCACGGCGTAGAACGCGGTGGGCACGATCAGCGGATCCTCGGGCGTACCGATGTTGACCTCGATCAGCGCCGGGAGCGTGATCACGGCCGCCGCCACGGCGACCATCGTCACCGCGTTGGCGGGCACCTTCGCGCTCGACAGCTTCACCAACGTCTTCGAGCCCGGGATGGCGCCGTCGCGGCTGAACGCGAACGTCATCCGTGAGGCACTGGTCATGCAGGCGGTGGTGCAGAAGAACTGGCCGGCCGCCGAGATCAGCAGCACCAGGCCCGCGAGGTTCGTCCCGAGCGACTCGGTGAAGATGTAGGCGACCCCACCTCCTCCGACTCCGGCGTTGTCGGGCAGCCCGTCGCTGCCGTTCGGCACGGCGAAGAGGAACGCGAGCAGCAGGATCCAGCCGCCGATGGCGGAGTAGAAGATCGACTGCCAGATGCCCTTCGCGGCCGCCTGCGACGCAGCCGAGGTCTCCTCGGAGAGGTGGGCCGAGGCGTCGAACCCGGTGATCGTGTACTGGGTGAGCAACAGCCCGAACGGCACCACCATCAGCCAGTAGAGCGCCGTGGACGTCGATCCGTCGCTGTAGCCCGAGTTGTTGAAGCGCTCGGTGAAGACGTAGCCGATCGACTGGTGCTGGTCGGGGACGATCACGAGGATCGCGACGATCACGGTCGGCGCCGACCACGTGCCACCAGACCGAGACGTTGTTGATGACCGCCATCAGGTGGCCGCTGAAGATGTTCAGCACCGAGGCCGCGGCGAGCACGATCAGGAACGTGATGAACACCCGCGTCAGCGAGTAGCCGTCGCCGTAGCTGGCGGAGAACGTGCTCAGCGTCAGGTCGATGAACGTCGCACAGCCGTAGGCGACGGACGCCGTCACGGCGACCAGGCCGATCAGGTTCAGCCAGCCCGTGAAGAAGCCGGCAGCCGGGCCGCCCAGCTTCGAGGCCCACCAGTAGATGCCGCCGGACGTCGGGTACGCCGACACCAGCTCCGACATCGTGAAGCCGATGATCAGGATGAAGATGGAGATGATGGGCCAGCCCCACGAGATGGCGATCGGTCCGCCGTTGTTGAAGCCCTGACCGAACGTGGTGAAGCACCCGGCCAGGATCGAGATGATCGAGAACGAGATGGCGAAGTTGGAAAATCCTGACCAGGTGCGGATGAGCTCCTGCTTGTACCCGAGCCTGGCTAGGTGCTTCTCGTCGTCGGTCAGCTTGTCGATATCAGCCATGAAACCCTCCGGGCGCGACGGGATGCGATCGTTCGGAGGCTAGACCCCCGGGATTCCGTCGTCCAGAGGCGTGGACGAAATTGGTATGAACTCCGACCATTGACACGGTCCGCACCCCCTCCGGAGACTGGCGCCGTGACTGCGCAACCCGTCGAGCACCTCACCGCGGCCGTGCTGCGCCCGGTGCGCGGCCACCACGCCTTCGAGGCGTGCGTCGAGCAGCTCGCGACCGCGATCCGGCTGGGGGTCTACCCGACCGGGAGCACGCTGCCGGCCGAGCGGGACCTCGCCGTCCGGCTCAGCGTGAGCCGCGCGACCCTGCGCGAGGCGATGGCCGCGCTGCGCGAGGCCGGGTTCGTCGAGACCACCCGGGGCCGCACCGGCGGCACCGTCGTCACCCGGCGGGGACGCGGCACGTTCGCGCGCCGTGCGGCGAGGATCACGCCCGAGCAGCGGCACGACTGGCTCGACGCCCTCGAGTTCCGTCGGGTGGTCGAACCCGCCGCCGCGGCCCTCGCGGCGCGTGCCGACCTCGACGACGACCAGCGGGCGAGCCTGCAGACCGCCCACGACGCCGTCGCGCAGGCGAAGGGCGCGGGCGGCCACCGGCAGGCCGACTCCCGGTTCCACCTCACGGTGGCCGCGCTCAGCGGCTCACCCCGCACCATCGAGGCGGTGACGTCGGTGCAGTCGTCGCTGCACGCGATGCTGCTCTCCATCCCGTTCCTGGGCGCCAACATCAGCCACAGCCACCGCCAGCACCGCGACCTGACCTCCGCCGTCCTGCGTGGCCGGTCCGAGCGCGCCCACCAGGTCATGGAGGAGCACTGCGACGACACGGCCGCCCTGCTGCGCGGGTTCCTGGGATGACACCGACCGACCGAGTGGAGACGACATGAGCGCACCCAACGACCGCTTCCTCACGCTCGACGGGCTGCGCAGCCGGATCGCCAGCGGCGACGTCGACACTGTGGTGCTGGCGTTCACCGACATGCAGGGACGCCTCCAGGGCAAGCGGCTGCACGCTGCGTACTTCCTCGACGTGGCGCTCGAGCACGGCACGGAGGGGTGCAACTACCTGCTCGCGGTCGACATCGACATGAACACCGTCGACGGCTACGCCATGTCCTCGTGGGAGAAGGGCTACGGCGACATGGAGTTCGTGCCCGACTACGACACGCTGCGACTGCTGCCCCACCTGCCCGGCACCGCGATGGTGCAGTGCGACCTGGTGTGGCTCGACCACGCCCCGGTCGTCCAGTCGCCCCGCACGGTGCTGGCGGGGCAGCTCGAGCGGGCCCGGGGAGGGGGATGGCAGGTGCTCGCCGGCACCGAGCTGGAGTTCATCGCGTTCGACAACGCCTACGAGGACGCCTGGGACAGGCGCTACCGGGACCTCACCCCGTCGAACCAGTACAACGTCGACTACTCGCTGCTCGGGACGTCGCGGGTCGAGCCCCTGCTGCGCGACATCCGCAACCACATGTACGCCGCAGGGCTCGACGTCGAGGGTGCGAAGGGCGAGTGCAACCTCGGCCAGCACGAGATCGGCTTCCTGTACGCCGAGGCGATGGTCACGGCCGACAACCACAGCGTCTACAAGACCGCGGCCAAGGAGATCGCGGCCCAGCACGGCAAGGCGATCACGTTCCTCGCGAAGTACAACGAGCGCGAGGGATCCTCGTGCCACATCCACCTGTCGCTGCGGGGGCTCGACGGTGACGTCGTCTTCTGGGACGGCGACCAGAGGTCGACCCTCTACGACTCCTTCGTCGCCGGCGTGCTCGCCACGATGCGCGACTTCACACTGCTCTACGCCCCCAACGTCAACTCCTACAAGCGCTTCGCGGCCGGGTCGTTCGCCCCGACCGCCATCGCCTGGGGCAACGACAACCGGAGTTGCGCCGTCCGGCTCGTGGGCCACGGGCCGTCGGCCCGGATGGAGAACCGGGTCCCGGGTGCCGACGTGAACCCGCACCTCGCCCTGGCCGCGATGCTCGCCGGCGGGTTGCACGGGATCGACGAGGGGCTGACGCTCGAGGACGAGCTCGTCGGCAACGCCTACACCTCCGACAAGGAGCACGTCCCAGGAACGCTGCGGGAGGCGCGCGACGCCTTCGCCTCCTCCGGTCTGGCACGCGCCGCGTTCGGCGACGAGGTGGTCGACCACTACACCAACATGGCCGACGTCGAGCTGGCCGCCTTCGAGGCAGCCGTGACCGACTGGGAGCTCGTGCGCGGCTTCGAGAGGATGTGACGGCCCGATGACCCTCCTGATCAACCCCGCCACCGAGACCCCCCTCGACGCCGACGTCCCGTCGCACGACGAGGCGGCGACCGACGCCGCGATCGAGCGCGCCCACGAGGCCTTCACCTCGTGGCGCGCCGTCGCGCCCGGCGAGCGGGCCCGGCTGCTGCGCGCGTTCGCGGCCAACGTCGAGGACCACCTCGAGGAGCTCGCTCGCACCGAGGTCGCCAACGCCGGTCACACGATCGGCAACGCCCGCTGGGAGGCCGGCAACGTCCGCGACTGCCTCAACTACTACGCCGGGGCCCCCGAGCGACTGATGGGCAAGCAGATCCCGGTGGCCGGAGGCGTGGACGTGACGTTCCACGAGCCGCTCGGCGTGGTCGGGATCATCGTGCCCTGGAACTTCCCGATGCCGATCGCGGGCTGGGGCTTCGCCCCGGCGCTCGCCGCCGGCAACACCGTGGTGCTCAAGCCTGCGGAGATCACGCCGCTGACGGCCATCCGGCTCGCGGAGCTGGGACGGGAGGCAGGGCTGCCCGACGGGGTGTTGACGGTGGTGCCAGGGAAGGGGTCGGTCGTCGGGCAGCGCTTCGTCACCCACCCGCTGGTGCGCAAGGTCTGCTTCACCGGCTCCACGGAGGTCGGGCAGCAGATCATGGCCGGCTGCGCAAAGCAGGTGAAGCGGGTGACCCTCGAGCTCGGCGGCAAGAGCGCCAACATCGTCTTCGCCGACGCCGACGTGGCACGGGCCGCGGCCGCGGCGCCGTACGCCGTCTTCGACAACGCCGGCCAGGACTGCTGCGCCCGGTCGCGGATCCTCGTGCAGCGCACCGCGTACGACGAGTTCGTGGGCCGGTTCGAGGAGGCAGTCCGCGCGGTGCGGGTCGAGGACCCTGCGGTGGACGGCAGCGAGATGGGTCCGATGGTCTCGGCCGCCCAGCGGGACGCGGTCCAGCGCTACATCGACGGCGCGACCGTCGCGTTCACCGGACCGGCGCCTGATGGCCCGGGCTGGTGGCTGCCGCCGACGGTGGTGGAGTCACGGTCGACCGACGAACCGGTGTGGCGCGAGGAGGTGTTCGGGCCGGTCGTGGCCGTGATGCCGTTCGACGACGAGGACGACGCGGTCGCGCTCGCCAACGACACCGAGTACGGCCTGTCGGGCTCGATCTACACCCGCGACCTCGGACGCGCGCTCCGGGTGGCGCGCGCGGTCGAGGCCGGCAACCTGTCCGTCAACTCGCACGCCTCGGTGCGCTACTGGACGCCGTTCGGCGGCTACAAGCAGTCGGGCCTCGGCCGCGAGCTGGGACCGGACGCGCCCGCGGCGTTCACCGAGGAGAAGAACGTGTTCATCGCCACCGACCGGGACGAGGAGTAGCAGATGGCTGGACGGATCGAGGGCAAGGTCGCGGTCGTGACCGGCGGGTGCTCCGGCATCGGGCTGGCCACGGTGCAGCGGTTCGTCGAGGAGGGCGCCCGGGTCGTGGTCGGCGACATCGACGACGAACGCGGGCACGCCCTGGTCGGCCAGCTCGGTGGCCGGGACCTGGCGACGTACGCGCACGTCGACGTGACCAGCAAGGACGACGTGGACGCTCTGTTCGCCACCGCCCAGGACACCTACGGATCGGTCGACATCGCGTTCAACAACGCGGGGATCAGCCCGCCCGACGACGAGTCGATCCTCGACACCGAGCTCGACGCGTGGCGCCGGGTGCAGGAGGTCAACCTCACGAGCGTCTACCTGTGCAGCAAGGCCGCCCTGACGCACATGGTCGCCCAGCGCAGCGGTTCGATCATCAACACCGCGTCGTTCGTGGCGGTGATGGGAGCCGCGACGTCGCAGATCTCCTACTCCGCAAGCAAGGGCGGTGTGCTGTCGATGACCCGCGAGCTCGGGGTGCAGTTCGCCCGTGAGGGCATCCGCGTCAACGCGCTGTGTCCCGGTCCCGTCAACACCCCGCTGCTGCAGGAGCTGTTCGCCGCGGACGCCGAGCGGGCGGCCCGGCGGCTCGTGCACGTCCCGATGGGGCGGTTCGGCGAGCCGCGCGAGATGGCGAACGCGGTGCTGTTCCTGGCGTCCGACGAGTCCTCCTTCATCACCGCGAGCACGTTCCTCGTGGACGGGGGCATCCACGCGGCGTACGTGACGCCGCTCTGAGATGAGTGCTGCGAGCCGGCCGGTCATCGGCCTCACGACGTACCGCGAGGAAGCCGCCTGGGGCGTGTGGCAGCAGCGCGCCGACGTGCTGCAGTCCGAGTACGCCGACACCGTGGTCGCGGCGGGCGGGATCCCGGTGCTGCTGCCGCCGGCGTCCGACGACCCGGCCGCGGCCGCGTCGGTGGTGGCCCGGCTCGACGGACTGGTGATCTCCGGGGGCGCCGACGTCGACCCGACCCGGTACGGCGCCGAGCCGCACGCGCGGACCGCCGGCTGGCGCCCGGATCGCGACGCGTGGGAGCTGGCGCTGCTCGACGCCGCCGATGCCGCCGGGTTGCCCGTGCTGGGTGTCTGCCGCGGCATGCAGCTGATGGCGGTCCACGCCGGCGGCGAGCTCGACCAGCACACGCCGGACCTGGTCGGGCACGAGCACCACTCCCCCGGTGGGGACGTGTTCGGCGACATCACGGTGAGCACCGAGCCCGGTTCCCGGCTGGCCGGCCTGGTGGGCCCGCAGGTCGAGGTGGCCTGCCACCACCACCAGTCCGTGAAGGAGGCGCCGGGGTTCACGGTGACCGCGCGGGCCGACGACGGCACGGTCGAGGCGATGGAGGCCCCCGGTGACGCGTTCCGGGTCGGCGTCCAGTGGCACCCCGAGATGCGGACCGAGCTCGCGCTGCTGCGCGCGCTGGTCACCGCCGCCGCCGGCTGACCGGCCCCCTACGATCTCCCCATGGCCCCCGCGACGGCAGTGACGACCGACGTCCTCGGCGAGCCCTGGACCGCGGAGACGATGCACTTCCCGCCCGACGAGGAGGGCCGGGTCGTCGCCACCCTCGTCTCCCGCAGGGCGCCCGAGCCCACCGGGCGAGCCGTGCTCTACGTGCACGGGTTCTGCGACTACTTCTTCCAGACCGACCTCGCCCAGTGGTGGCTCGACCGCGGCTACGACTTCTACGCCCTCGACCTCCGCAAGTACGGTCGCTCGCTGCTGCCGCACCAGCTGCCCAACTACGTCACCGACCTGACCGACCACTACGCCGAGATCGACGCCGCCTGGCACCGGATCACGGTCCGTGACGGACACGACCGCGTCGTCGTCTGCGCCCACTCGACCGGCGGACTCACCACGTCGCTCTGGGCCGACCGTCGTCGCCCGGCCCAGCTGACCGCCCTGGTCCTCAACTCGCCCTGGCTCGACCTCCAGGGCAGCTCCCTGATGCGGACGCTCGGCACCGCCGCCCTCAAGGGGATCGCGCAGCGGGCACCCCGCCGCGTCGTTCCGCGCACCATCGAGGGCTTCTACGCCCGTAGCCTCCACCACGAGCACGGGGGCGAGTGGAGCTTCGACCTCGCCTGGAAGCCGGTCGACTCGTTCCCCGTCTACGTCGGCTGGCTGGCCGCAGTCCGGCGAGGCCACCGGCAGCTCCAGGCCGGGCTCGAGGTCCCCGTGCCCGTGCTGGTGCTGTCCTCGGACCGGACGACCTGGCCCAAGGAGATGGGCGAGGACGTCCACACCACCGACATCGTGCTCGACGTCGAGCAGATCCGCCGCTGGTCGACCGCGATCGGCACCCATGTCACCTACGTCGCCGTTCCGGGGGCGCGCCACGACGTCGTGCTGTCACGGCCCGACGTCCGGGCGCGGGTCTACGACGAGCTCGAGCGGTGGGTCACGGCGTACGTCGACGAGGGCGCCCGGGTGCGCGACGCGCTGCTCTGAGCACGGCGGAGCGGTCGTCGCGCAGGACCGCTCGGGACGCGGTGCGAGACGCCCGGAGGTCCCGTTGGGTGGCGCGGTCAGTCGGTCAGGAAGACCACGAGCGCCGTGACGCCGACGAGCACGATCACGCCGCGCAGCACCAGCTCCGGCAGCCGTCGCCCCACGGTCGCACCGAGCTGGCCACCGACGATCGAGCCGGCCGCGATCAGGCCGGCGACCGCCCAGTCGACGTCCGCCACCGCGATGAAGATGACGGCGGCCACGGCGTTCACGATCCCGGCCAGGACGTTCTTGGTGGCGTTGTGCCGCTGGAGCGAGTCGGCCACGCCGATCCCGAGGATGGCCACGAGCAGCACGCCCTGCGCTGCCCCGAAGTAGCCGCCGTACACGCCTGCGACCGCGACCGCCGGCCACAGCCACGCCGCCCCGTGCTCGAGCGACTGGTCGCGGGCAGCCGCGCGGGCCGCGACCCTACGCGAGATGGCGGGTCCGAGCACGACCAGCAGCACGCCGAGCCCGACCAGGACCGGCACGATCGTGTCGAACGCCTCCGACGGCAGCCACAGGAGCAGCCCCGCTCCCAGGGCGCCGCCCAGGAGCGACGCACCGCCGAGCCGCACCAGCCGGTCGCGCTGCCCGGTCAGCTCCGCGCGGTAGCCGATCGCGCCGGACACCGACCCGGGCACCAGACCGATCGTGTTGCTGACGTTGGCGGTGACGGGCGGGACGCCGAACGCGAGCAGGGTCGGGAACGTGATCAGCGTCCCCGACCCCACCACGGTGTTGATGGTGCCGGCGGCCACCCCGGCGAGCAGGATGGCCGCGATCTCGGGTCCACTCACGTGGTGGGCGGCTCCCCCGGCGACGCCTCACCCGACGGGGCGGGGCGTCCGGCAGGCCGGGCTCCGGCGCAGCAGGGTCGGGCGGCATGGCGGTCCGACCGGAGACGGCGGCGCTCTCGGCCGCCGCGATCGCCTCCTTGACGGCCTCGTTGGCCCCGCTCAGCTCGCGGTCGGCCGACGACTGCGGCAGCTGCGGCTCGGTCGGGCCCATGTCGACCCGCTTGGTCGGGGTGGCGTCCTTCGGGATCCCGGCGATCTCGTGGATCGACGAACCGAGGCCCTCGAGCGCCTTGGTGATCTCCGAGGGGATGATCCACACCTTGTTGGCATCGCCCTCGGCGATCTTGGGCATCATCTGGAGGTACTGGTAGGCCAGCAGCGACTGGTCGGGCTTGCCGTCGTGGATCGACTGGAACACGGTCTGGATCGCCTGGCCCTCACCCTGGGCGCGCAGGATCTGCGACTCCCGGTCGGCCTGGGCGCGCAGGATCTGCGACTCCCGGTCGCCCTCGGCGTTCAGGATCGCGGACTGCTTCGAGCCCTCCGCCGTCAGGATCGCCGCCTGCCGCTGGCCCTCGGCGGTGAGGATCACGGCCCGCTTCTCGCGGTCGGCCCGCATCTGCTTCTCCATGGAGTCCTTGATGGACGGCGGCGGGTCGATCCCCTTCAGCTCCACCCGGTTGACCCGGATGCCCCACTTGCCGGTCGCCTCGTCGAGGACGCCACGGAGCCGGCTGTTGATCGCGTCACGGCTGGTCAGGGTCTCCTCGAGGTCCATGCCGCCGACGATGTTGCGCAGCGTGGTCATCGTGAGCTGCTCGACCGCCTGGATGTAGTTGGCGATCTCGTACGTCGCCGCGACCGGGTCGGTCACCTGGAAGTAGATGACGGTGTCGATGGAGACGACCAGGTTGTCCTCGGTGATCACCGGCTGGGGCGGGAAGCTCACGACCTGCTCGCGCAGGTCGATGAGGTAGCGGACCTTGTCGATGAACGGCACGAGCAGCTTCAGGCCGGCGTCCAGCGTCAGCTGGTACTTGCCGAACCGCTCGACGACTCCGGCGCGCGCCTGCGGGATGATCTTGACCGTCTTGGCCAGCATCACGATGGCGAACAGCGCCAGCAGCGCCACGATCACGAGCACGATCATGCTGTCTCCTCCTGGGTGGAAGGCCCTCAGGCCTCGAGTCGGGCGACGGGGTGGACGTACGCCGTGGCGCCTCGGATGTCGAGCACCTCGACCGTCTCCCCCGGTTCGATGGTCAGGGTGTCGTCGTAGGGCTGTGCGGACCAGATCTCACCGGCCAGCTTCACGCGGCCGGGCGTGACCGACGTGATCTGCTCGGTCACCAGCCCTTGGGCGCCGACCAGCTTGCCGTGACCGAGCCGCAGCTCGGGACCGTGGTGGAGTCGGCGGGCGAGCCCGGGCCGCACCACGGCGAGCATGCCGACCGAGATCACGACGGCCACCAGGAACTGCACGACGACCAGGTCGGTCACGAGGCTGGTCGCGGCTCCGCCGAGTGCGCCGGCGGCGAGCATGATGAGGACCAGGTCGAGGCTGAACATCTCCGCGATGCCGAGCACCGTCGCGAGCGCCAGCCAACCACCCCACATGTTGTCCTGGAGCCAGCTGACGAATTCCTCCATGTCGGCAGCCTATCCGGAGCTGCCACACGCGAACCGCGAGCCCGCGCGCTCAGCCGAGGTGGCGACGGGCGCGGCGACGGGCACTGAACCGGCCCGCCTCGTAGCGCAGCACGAGGGGCAGCCCGAACGTCGCCGACAGGTGCTCCTCCGTGATCACCTCGCGCACCGGCCCGGAGGCCACGACGCCGCCGTCGCGGAGCAGCAGCGCATGGGTGAACCCCGGTGGGATCTCCTCGACGTGGTGCGACACCAGCACCGTCGCAGGCGACGCGTCGTCGTGGGCGAGCACCGACAGCGTGTTGACGAGGTCCTCGCGACCGCCGAGGTCGAGCCCGGCAGCGGGCTCGTCGAGCAGCAGCAGCTCGGGGTCGGCCATGAGGGCGCGCGCGATCTGCACCCGCTTGCGCTCACCTTCGCTGAGGGTGCCGAACGTGCGGTCGGCGAGCCGTTCGACGCCGACCTCGACGAGGAGCTCGCGGGCTCGCTCGTGGTCGAGCTCGTCGTAGGCCTCCCGCCACCGGCCGACGACGCCGTACGACGCCGACACGACCACGTCGCGCACGCGTTCGTCGCGCGGGATCCGCTCGGCGAGGGCGGCGCTCGTGAGCCCGATCCGTGGCCGCAGCTCGAAGACGTCGACGGTGCCGAGCACCTCGTCGAGGATGCCCGCCACGCCGGCCGTGGGGTGGATCTGCGCCGAGGCGACCTGCATCAGCGTGGTCTTGCCGGCACCGTTGGGCCCGAGCACCACCCAGCGATCCTCCTCGCGCACCGACCAGTCGATGCCGTCCAGCAGGGTCGCCCCGCCCCGACGCACCGTCACGCCTGCGAACTCGAGGACGGCGGACATGGCGGCCACCCTATCGACCGCCCTGCCGGACGCCGCGGCGTATCGTCGCGCGCCGTGACCACTTCCTTGCCCGCGTCGGCCGCGCTTGCGTGGCACGCCACGTCGTGGCTGCGCGGGCACGCGTCGACCGACGAGCTGACGTCGACGTTCGGCCTCGACCTCGACCTGCTCGCGGCGCTGCGGCGCAGCGGCGCCGACGGCCTGGGACTGGCACTGCCGCGTCCCGGCGACCCGCTGGGGCTCGGCGGCCCGCCGGCGCTGACGGCGGCGGCGCTGGACGCGGGCGAGGCGGCCGTGGGCCGCGGTGTGGCGCTGGTGCCGCGCTGGCAGGGCTCGGCCAGGTGGTGGGAGCAGCACGAGGCCGAGCCCCGTCAGGTGCCGGACCTCGGCGAGGCCGACCGGGCGCTGCGGGCCGAGGTCCTGGGGGCGGCCGACACGCTCGCCCGGCTCGACGTGGCCCGGTGGCGACCCGCCCTGGCCGACGAGTTCCTGGACCTCGCGCGGCCGGCCGAGCTCACAGGCCCGGCGGGGATCCCCGCTGCGGCCGTGGCGCTGGCGGGACGGGCCCTGCGGGGGCTGCGGATCGCCGAGCTCGGTCTCGCCGACGACGGGGGCGCGGCGACGGCTCCCGAGGTCGCCGCCCGCCGAGAGGTGCTGGCCGGGCTCGAGCGAACGTCGCGCCGCGCGCTCGTCGCCGCCTGCTCCCCCGAGGTCTGGCCCCCGGGCTGACGGCAGTCGTTCTGTGACATCCCGAGCACGGTGCCCGCCGGCTCGGCGAGCCCGGGTGGACGATCGTGACGCTACGTGCCGCCACCGGCGGCCGGCTCCGAGCCGTCGAAGACCAGCTCCGCGGGCGTAGCGGGGTCGCCTGACCACTCCCAGACGTCCTGGTGCCGCTCGGAGCTGCCCGGCGTCACCACCCCGCCGGTCATGACCACGACGTCCCGCCGAGCGTCGTACCCGATCCCGAACGCCTGGCGCTCCGGGAACACGTCCTCCGCGAGCAGCTCCCAGCGCTCGCCACCCCATCGCCACACGTCTCCGTTGGCGCGGTCGAGGTCGGAGCCGCCGACCAGCAGCGTCCCGAGGGTGGGGTGCTGGACGGTCGCCGGCGTTCACGAGCAGGCCCGGGCCGCCCGCGTCCGGCACCGCGCGCCAACGACCGTCCCAGACCCAGGTGTCGTCGACCGCGGGGCCGAGGTCCTCGTCGACCACCTGGTGTCCCGCGACGAGCACGATGCCTCCTCCGCTACCGGCGAACGCCGCCGGCCAGCGCGCCGGCTCCGGTCCGCGGGCCGCGACCCGGTCCCAGCGTGAGCCGTCCCAGCTCCAGGTGTCGCCCTTCACCGCCCCCGCGCTGTCCCCGCCGTAGAGCACCAGCTGCTCGAGGCTCGCGTCGTAGGCCATGGGCGCAGCCAGCCGAGGTCCCGGCCCGGCCGGCTGCGACGGGGACCAGCCCTCCCCGTCCCACTCCCAGACGGTGGTCGCCTCGTCGGTGCCGGCGTCGCCGCCGTAGAGGACGACGACGTCCCGCGCCTCGTCGTAGGCGGCCGAGAAGTAGTTGCGCGTGGCCGGTTCCGTCCCGGACCGGTCGCGCCAGGCGCTGCCGTCCCACTGCCACACCCCGAGCCCGTCGTCGTCGGACGGTGCACCCTCGGGCGGCCCCGTGAGCAGCACCAGGCCGTCGCCGCCGGGCATCGGCAGCACCACCTGACTGGCCCCGAGCACCGGCGCGGGGTCGGGGGGCGGCTGCCGGGTGGCCGGGTCCTCGGTGGTGCACGCCGAGGCGAGCAGCGCGAGGACTCCGGCCACCAGTGCGCTCCCCCGCATGCGTCCACGGTGGTGTCCACGCCCCGACGGGTCAATCACGGCGGGGTAACGAAGCGGCTAGCCTCGTGCCCGTCATGGACGAGGCGCCGAAGACCCTGCTCATCACCCTGAGCGGCAAGGACCGACCGGGCGTGACCTCGGCGATCTTCGCCACCCTCACCCAGGCCGGCGTCGAGGTCCTGGACGTCGAGCAGATCGTGCTCCGCCGCCGGCTCGTGCTGGGGGTCCTGGTGACCGCGCCGCGCGACTGGAAGAAGCTGCGTGCGGCCGTCGAGGCGACCGCCGCCACGCTCGACATGGCCGTCGACGTGGACCGCGGCGTCGGCGACAACAAGGCGCGCAAGCACGGCCGGTCCCACGTCACCGTCATCGGCAGCCCCCTGAGGGCGGCGCACATGGCGGCGGTCGCCGGCCGGATCGCCGACTGCGGCGCCAACATCGACCGGATCGAGCGGATGGCCCGCTACCCCGTGACCGCGATCGACCTGCACGTCTCGGGTGCCGACACCGAACGACTCCGTACCCTGCTGGCCCCGGAAGCGGCCGCCCACAGCATCGACATCGCCGTCCAGCCCGCGAACCTGCTGCGGCGCGGGATGCGGCTGATCGTCCTCGACGTCGACTCCACGCTGATCCAGGGCGAGGTGATCGAGCTGCTCGCCGCCCATGCCGGACAGCACGACGCGGTCGCCGAGGTCACCGCCGCCGCGATGGCCGGGGACCTCGACTTCGAGGCATCGCTGCGGGAGCGGGTCGCGCGGCTCGAGGGCGTCCCCGCCTCCGCCATCGAGGCCGTCTACGACGACCTGGTGCTGTCCCCCGGTGCGCGCACCATGGTGCGGACCCTGCGCCGGCTCGGCTACCGCTTCGCGCTGGTCTCCGGCGGGTTCTCCCAGATCACCGACCGGCTGGCGGAGGACCTCGGCATCCACTACTCGCGGGCCAACGAGCTCGAGGTCGTCGACGGCGTCCTCACGGGCCGGATCGTCGGCGACGTCGTGGACCGCGCGGGGAAGGCCCAGGCGCTCAAGGAGTTCGCCGACGCCGTCGGCGTCCCGCTCGAGGCCGTGATCGCGATCGGGGACGGCGCCAACGACCTCGACATGCTCAACGCCGCCGGTCTCGGCATCGCGTTCAACGCCAAGGCCGTCGTGCAGGCCGCCGCCGACACGACCGTGAACGTCCCCTACCTCGACACGATCATGTACCTGCTCGGGATCTCCCGCGAGGAGATCGAGGCGGCCGACGCCGCGGCCGGCATCGTCACCCCTGCGCCACCGCTCTGACCGTCAGGCCCGGCCGACGTGGAAGCCGGACAGTCGCGCCCCGGTGAACGCCAGCTCGGCCCACGCGCCGTCGTGCTCGAACACCACCAGGGAGCAGGTCGGCAGCCCGCCCGACAGCATGTCGGCCGACGCGGCGGGGTCGCCGTCGCCGTCGTCGAGCAGCTGGGCGAGCGTGGCCATGGTCGGGTTGTGACCGACGACGACGACCGTGCCGGCGTCGGCCGGCGCCTGCCGGACCAGGTCGAGGGCGGTGTCCGGCTCGGCGACGTACAGCGCGCGCGAGGCCTCGGGGGCCAGCTCCCAGCCCGCACCGGCACTGAGGGCGGCGTAGGTCTCCTGGGCCCGGCGCGCGGTCGAGACCAGCGCGTGGTCGGGCACGACCCCCGACGACGCGAGCCAGGCTCCGCCCGCGACGGCGTCGTCGCGTCCGCGCTCCGCCAAAGGTCGCTCGTGGTCCGACGACCCGTGCGCCTCCGCTCTCGCGTGCCGGACGATGACGAGGCGACGTGGCTCCTGCACGGGCTCACTCTTCCAGCCGATAGCCTCGCTGTCATGCCGGGCCCCCTCATGATCATCGGCGGCGCAGAGGACAAGCTCCGCAAGCGCGCCATCCTCAAGGACTTCGTCCAGGCCAGCGGCGGCGCCCACGCCCGGATCGCCGTCATCCCCACGGCGTCCTCGCTCGGCGACGCCGTCGTCGAGGTCTACGACGCCCTCTTCCGGTCGCTCGGTGCCGAGGACGTGCTCGCGATCCGTCCCGAGTCGCGCGACGAGGCCCACGACCCCGACCTGGTGTCCCGGCTCCACACCGCGACCGGGATCTTCATGACCGGGGGCAACCAGCTCAAGCTCTCCTCCGTGGTGAGCGGTACGCCGCTCGGCGAGGCGATCCGCGAGGCGCACGCCCGCGGCGTCGTGGTGGCCGGCACCTCCGCGGGCGCCAGCATCCAGTCGTCCCACATGGTCGCCTTCGGCGGCCCCGGAGCCACCCCGAAGCAGCGGATGACACAGGTCGCGGCGGGGCTCGGACTGCTGAAGGACGCCGTCATCGACCAGCACTTCGACCAGCGCAACCGCTACGGCCGGTTGCTGATGATCGTGTCCCAGTCGCCGCAGCTGCTCGGCCTCGGCGTCGACGAGGACACCGCCGCGGTCGTGACCGAGGAGGACGGCCGACAGCTGTTGAGCGTCCTCGGCAAGGGCGCGGTCACGGTCTTCGACCCCGCCCGGATGGTGACGAACGCCTACGAGGCGAAGCGGTCGACCCCGCTGCTGGCCAGCGGCGTCGTGCTCCACGTGCTGCCGGGCGGGTCGGTGTTCGACCTGGCCGCGCGGCAGCTGGTGCCGCAGCCACCGTCGGTCGACCCCGAGGACGCGGCCGAGCTGGCCGAGGCGCAGCGCGACCTGAGCCGGATGGCCCGCGACATCGCGGCCGAGGACGTCTCGCCCGGAACGCTCAGACGACGGCTGGCCCGCACCCGCCGGCGGCCCGAGTCCCACCAGGAAGGAGCCTCCCGATGACGTCCCGTCCCACGCCGGACCTCAGGATCGAGGAGACCCGCGTCTACCGCGGCGCGAACGTCTGGTCCTACGAGAGGTCCATCCACCTCGTCGTCGACCTCGGCTCCCTCGAGGAGTACCCGACCAACTCGCTGCCGGACTTCACCGACCACCTCCTGCAGATGCTGCCGGGTCTTCGGGAGCACTCGTGCTCACGCGGCCGGCGGGGCGGGTTCGTCGAGCGCCTCAACGAGGGCACCTGGCTCGGCCACGTCGCCGAGCACGCCGCGCTCGCGCTCCAGCAGGTGGTCGGCCACGACATCCGCCGCGGCAAGACCCGCGGGGTCAAGGGCCGGCCCGGGGTCTACAACGTCATCTACGGGTACGTCGACGAGCAGGTGGGCCTGGCGGCCGGCCGGCTCGCCGTCCGGCTGGTCAACCACCTGGTCGAGGGCGATCCGGACCTCGACTGGGACGCCGAGCTCGAGGCGTTCATCAAGCGGGCCGAGCGCACGGCGTTCGGACCGTCGACCCAGGCGATCGTCGACGAGGCCGTCTCGCGAGACATCCCCTGGATCCGGCTCAACCAGCACTCGCTCGTCCAGCTCGGCCAGGGCGTCCACGCCAAGCGGATCCGCGCCACCATGACCTCGGAGACCGCGTCGATCGCGGTCGACATCGCCTCCGACAAGGACCTGACCACCCGGCTGCTCGGCGCCGCAGGCCTCCCGGTCCCCAAGCAGGACTCCGTCCGCAGCGCCGACCAGGCCGTCGCCGTCGCGAACCGGATCGGCTACCCCGTCGTGGTGAAGCCGCTCGACGGCAACCACGGTCGCGGCGTCTGCCTGAACCTCCCGGACGAGGCCGCGGTCCGCGAGGCGTTCCCGATCGCGGAGGAGCAGTCGCGCCGCGGCTGGGTCGTCGTCGAGAGCTTCGTGACCGGCAAGGACTACCGGTGCCTGATCATCGACGGCCGGATGGTCGCGATCGCCGAGCGGGTGCCGGCGCACGTCGTCGGCGACGGCACCTCCACCGTGGAGGAGCTCGTCGAGCTCACGAACGCCGACCCGCGCCGCGGCGTCGGCCACGAGAAGGTGCTGACCCGGATCAAGATCGACGCGGCGGCGGAGGAGGTGCTCGCCGGGCAGGACCACACGCTCACCTCGGTCCCGGAGCCGGGCGAGATGGTCAAGCTCGCGCTGACGGGCAACATGTCGACCGGCGGCATCTCGATCGACCGCACGTTCGACGCCCACCCGGAGAACGTCGACATCGCCGAGGAGGCGGCCCGGATGATCGGGCTCGACATCGCCGGCATCGACTTCATCTGCCCCGACATCACCGAGCCCGTCCGCGAGACCGGCGGTGCGATCTGCGAGGTCAACGCGGCGCCCGGGTTCCGGATGCACACCCACCCGACGATCGGCGAGCCGCAGTTCATCGCCAAGCCGGTCGTCGACATGCTCTTCCCGCCGGGCGCCACCGCGCGGATCCCGATCGTCGCCGTCACCGGCACCAACGGGAAGACGACGACGTCGCGGATGATCTCCCACATCTTCAAGGGGATGGGCCGCAAGGTCGGCATGACGTCCACCGACGGTGTCGTGATCGACGAGCGGCTGCTGATCCGGGCCGACGCGTCCGGCCCGCGCTCGGCACGGATGGTGCTCCAGAACCCCCGGGTCGACTTCGCGGTCTTCGAGGTCGCGCGCGGCGGCATCCTGCGCGAGGGCCTCGGCTACGAGCGCAACGACGTGGCCGTCGTCCTCAACGTCCAGCCCGACCACCTCGGCCTGCGGGGCATCGACACCGTGGAGCAGCTCGCCGACGTCAAGGCCGTGATCGTCGAGGCCGTCCCCCGCACCGGCGCGGCGGTCCTCAACGCCGACGACCCGCTGGTGCGCCAGATGCGGCGGAAGTGCAGCGGCGAGGTCATCTGGTTCTCGATGGAGGAACCGGGCAGCGAGACGCGGGAGATGATCGAGGCGCACTGCCGCCGTGGGGGCAAGGCGCTGGTCCTGAACCCGTCCGACCGCGGCGAGATGATCGTCGTGAAGCACGGCCGACGCGAGATGCAGCTGGCCTGGACGCACCTGCTGCCGGCGACGTTCGGCGGCCGCGCCCGGATGAACGTCCAGAACTCCCTCGCGGCGGCGGCGGCAGCCTTCGCCGCCAACGCGCCGCTGCACGACATCCGGCAGGGCATGCGCACGTTCTCGACCAACTACTACCTCTCCCCCGGTCGGCTCAACGAGGTCGAGGTCAACGGCATCAACGTCATCGTCGACTACTGCCACAACGCACCCGGCATGCGCATGCTCGGCGACTTCGTCGACCGGGTCGGCGAGTCGCTGTCGTCGTCGCACGACCTGGCGCGCCCGTCGCGGATCGGGATCATCGCGACCGCCGGCGACCGACGCGACTCCGACATGGTCGAGCTCGGCGAGATCGCTGCCGCCCACTTCGACGTCGTCGTCGTCCGCGAGGACGAGGCGCTGCGCGGACGCGAGCGCGGCGACGTCGCCGGGCTGGTCCGGCAGGGAGTCGAGCAGGCGATCGCGGCCGGCGCGCGTTGCAAGCAGGTCGAGGTCGTGCTCGAGGAGATCGAGGCCGTCCGGCACGCGATGAGCCGCGCCAACAAGGGCGACCTACTGGTGGTCTGCGTCGACCAGCACGCCGCCGTGATGACCGAGCTCGAGAACTGGTCGAACCAGGCGTACGCCGGCGCCGGCGCCAGCGCAGACGCGCCCGCGGCCGACCCGGACTACGCGCCCACGCCCGCCGACGCCTGAGAGCGCCCGGCCCGGGCTGCTGAGGCGTTTCCAACCTGTGCCTCTCCTGAGCATTGACCGGAGCGCGTCCCGCACGGATCCTGGTCGTCGGGGACTTGGGGGGACACGCACTTCGGGGTCGATTCCTGTCACGTCTGACAACCATCATGGGAATCGAGGGGGAACTACATGCGCACGATCATCAAGAGTGTCTTCGTCGCACTCGTCGCGGTCATCGCGACGTTGTCCGCGACGACGGCCGCCCAGGCCGTCGGCACCGGGCACGAGGGCTGCACGCCCGGCTACTGGAAGAACCACACCGACAGCTGGCAGGAGGCCGCTCCGGGCGACCTCTACGGCGCCGCCGTACACCAGCGCCCGCGCCAACGTCGCCGGTCGGACCATGCTCCAGGCGCTCCAGGGCGGGGGCGGTCCCGGGCTCGACGGCGCGGCCATGATTCTGGCCCGCGCCTCGACGGCCGCGTGGCTGAACGCCGCCCACGACGACATCGGCTACCCGTGGCGTCGGGTCGGTCCCGGGGAGGACGGGCGCCCGGGCCTGGTGAGCACGGTGAACGCCGCGTTCCGGCAGCAACGACCGCGCGACCATGATCGCACTGGCCCAGCGGCTCGACACGGACAACAACCTCGCGGAGTGCCCGCTGAACTGAGGCGCTGACACGAGTCTCGACTGGGCGCCGGCGATAGGGGAGGTCGCCGGCGCTCAGTCGCGTCCGAGCGCCTCCAGGGCGATCGACTCGACCCCGCGGTCGACGGCCGCCAGTGCGACGGCCGCCCGGTTCCGGGCGGGGTCCAGCACGACCATGCTGCGGAAGCCCGCGGTGCCGCCGTTGTGCCACCACGACCCACGGTGCCGACCGTGGGGCAGCCGTTGCCAGGCGAGCACCGGCTCGTCGAGCACCCGGCGCAGCGCTTCGCCGAGCGGCCCCTCGGGGGGAGCGAGGTGGGCCTGCAGGTAGGTGAGGACGTCGTTGCCGGTCGACCAGAGCGCGCCGGCGCCGGCCAGCGCGTCGAACTCCCAGGCCACGTCCCGTGGGCGTCCCGGGCGCCGGTGCCCGGTCGCGAGGCGGGCCCGCTGGGCGTCGGTCGGCTCCCCCGTCGTGTCGACGAGGCCGAGCGGCTCGCAGACCTCGGCGCGCACCAGGGCGTCGTACGCCTCCCCCGCCGCGTGCGCCAGGGCATGGCCGAGCAGTCCCATCCCGAGGTTCGAGTAGCGGGTGCGCCCGCGTCGACGCAGCCGCACCCGCGCGAGGTCGGCGGCGAGCCGGTCGTCGCCGTAGTCCTGGTACGGGTTGTCGTCGAACGTGAGCGCCCGTCGCCACAGGCTCGGCGGGATCCGCGGCAGTCCCGAGGTGTGCGTCGCGAGCTCGCCCACCGTGACTGGCAGGTCCGCGCGCAGGGCCGACGCGATCGGCAGCAGCTCGGCGACCGGCGTGTCGTACGTCAGCTCGCCGGTGACGAGCCGCCGCGCCAGCAGCAGGGCCGTGAACGTCTTGGTCACGGACCCGATCTGGAAGAGCTGGTCAGGAGGGAACGGCGCCGGACCGCGCAGGTCGAGGTGTCGCTCCCCGTCGGTCACCGTGCCGACGACGAGCGGCCCCGGGTGGTCGCTCACGTCCGGTCCGCGGCGCGCACCTTCGCCGCGAGGTCCTCCGGGGTGTCGGCGGTGCCGCCGTGCTCGGCGAGCCAGGCGTAGACCGCGGGACGCTCGGCATGGCACATCAGTCCGACGACGTCGCCCGGCTCGGCCTGCGCGACCAGCGCGGCGAGCCCCTCGACCTCGGTGGCGTAGGCCGGGACGTCGGGCACGCCGACCCGCTCGGCGCCGGCCCGGAGCAGCCCTTCGAGCTCCGCCAGGGTGCGGCCGCGGAGGTAGCGCTCCTTGTGGCAGATCGCGAGGGCGTCGCTGCCCATGGCGCCGATCTCCCCCAGCCGCTCGATCAGGTCGTCCGTGCGGTCCCCGACCGCGCCGAGTCCGAGCAGGGAGCGACCGCCGGCACGACGTACGCCGGCCATGATCTCGAGCAGCGCCTCGAGCCCGGCCTCGTTGTGGGCCAGGTCGACGACCACGGTGACGCTCTGCCTGTCGTCGCGGGCGACGGAGAAGATGTTCATCCGACCCGGGTTGTGCTCCGCGTCGGGCCGGAAGCTCCGCAGCCCCTCGACCACCACGTCGCGGGGGATGCCGACCGCGAGTGCGGCCGACGCCGCCGCCAGGCTGTTCTCCACGTTGAACCGCGACAGGCCCGCGAGGGTCATCGGCACATCGACGAGCTCCACCAGCGGGTCGGGGTCGCGGTTCGGCACGAGCACCGAGAGCCAGCCGTCGATGACGGTGGTCGCCCGGCCGCCGGCGGATAGCACCTCCCGGATGGCCGGCGAGTCGGCGTCGCGGCCGAACACCCACGGCTGCGCCTTCACGACGGAGCGCATCGCGAACACCCGCGGGTCGTCGGCGTTCAGCACCGCCCAGCCGTCCTTGCGGGTGATCCGGGGCACCACCGCCTTCACCTCGGCGAGCTGGTCGACGGTGTCGATCCCCTGGAGCCCGAGGTGGTCGGCTGAGACGTTGGTGACGACCGAGACGTCGTTGCGGGTCAGGCCGATGCCCTTCAGGAGGATGCCGCCGCGCGCCGTCTCGGTCACGGCGAGTTCGACGCCCTCCTGGGCGAGCACCCGTCCGGCGCCGCTGGGACCGGAGTAGTCGCCCGCCTCGACGAGCCGGCCGTCCACGTAGATCCCGTCGGTGTTCGACCAGCCGACCAGCCGGCCGTCGGTCCGTGCGATGTGGGCGATCATCCGGCTCGTCGTCGTCTTGCCGTTCGTGCCCGTCACCGCCACCACCGGGACCCGCGGCGTCAGGGTGCGAGGTCCCTCCCCCGGCTCCGACGCCGCAACCCTGGCGGCCGCGCGGGCGACGACCTCGTCGACGTCCGCACTGGGGACGGCGTCGAGCACCTCCGCGACGGCGTGCCCCATCACCTGGGCGCGCTCCCGGTGCCGCCACGGGTAGGCGACGACCAGCTGGTGCTGGTCGCTGGTCGGGCGCACCCGGACGGCCAGCCGTGCGGTGCCGCTCTCGGCCGCCAGCGTGCGCACGAGCCGGGCCACGGCCCGGATCGCGAACCGCTGTCGGAACCCGGTGTCGGGCTCGCCCGGACGGGCCTCGGCGAGCCCGATCCGGCGAGCGAACCGGGCCGCCGTCTCCGTCGGCACCGACGCGAGGGGCGTGATGTCCAGGGTCAGCTTCACGGCCGCGCGCGGGAAGTACAGGTTGGGTCCTTCCAGGACCCGGAGCTCGACCAGGGACGTCACGCGGGCGACGCTACCGAAGCGGTCAGGCACCCATCGCGTGGAAGCCGCCGTCGACGTGCACGATCTCGCCGGTCGTCGCCGGGAAGAAGTCGCTCAGGAGCGCACAGACCGCACGCGCGGTGGGGTCGTGGTCGCCCTCGTCCCACCCGAGCGGCGCCCGGTCCTTCCACAGCGACTCGAGCTCCTCGAAGCCCGGGATCGCCTTGGCGGCCAGGGTCTTCAGGGGGCCGGCCGAGACCAGGTTGCACCGGATCCCGTCCGGGCCGAGGTCGCGCGCGAGGTAGCGGGAGGTCGACTCCAGGCCGGCCTTGGCCACGCCCATCCAGTCGTACGCCGGCCACGCCGTCGTCGCGTCGAACGTGAGGCCCACGATCGAACCGCCCGACTGTCATCAGCGGGCGGGCCGCGACCGCCAGCGCCTTGAGTGAGTACGCCGAGACCTGGACCGCCTGGGCGACGTCCTCCCACGGGCCGTCGAGGAACTTGCCGCCGAGCAGCGTCTCGGGGTTGCCGTAGGCGATCGAGTGGACGACCCCGTCCAGCCCGTCGACGTGCTCACGCACGGCGGCGTCGAGCCCGTCGAGGTGCGCCTGGTCGGTCACGTCGAGCTCCAGGACCGGCGGTTCGCTGGGCAGCCGCTTGGCGATCCGCCTGGTGATGCCCAGCGCCCGCCCGAAGTTGGAGATGAGCACCGTGGCGCCCTGCTCCTGCGCGACCCGGGCGGTCGCGAACCCGATCGAGGAGTCCATCGTGACCCCCGCGACGAGGATCCGCTTGCCGTCGAGAATTCCCATGTCAGTGCCCCATTCCGAGTCCGCCGTCGACCGGGATCACGGCTCCGGTCACGTAGCCGCCACCGTCGCCGGTCAGCCACACGACGGCTGAGGCGACCTCCTCGGTCGTGCCATAGCGCCCGAGCGGCACCTGACCCATGATCGCGGTCCGCTGGTCGTCGGAGAGGGCCGCGGTCATGTCGGTGTCGACGAAGCCGGGCGCGACCACGTTCGCGGTGATGGAGCGCGAGCCGAGCTCGCGCGACAACGACCGCGCCATCCCCACGAGACCCGCCTTGGACGCCGCGTAGTTGACCTGCCCGGCCTGGCCGGTGAGACCCACCACCGAGGAGATGAAGACGATCCGCCCTCGCCGCATCCGCAGCATGCCCTTCGCGGCCCGCTTGGCCAACCGGAACGACGCCGTCAGGTTGGTCTCGATGACCCGGGACCAGTCGTCCTCGCTCATCCGCAGCAGCAAGGTGTCGGCGGTGACGCCGGCGTTCGCGACCAGCACCTCCACCGGGCCGTGCTCCTCCTCGATCCGCGTGAACGCGGCGTCGACCGCCTCGGGGACGGTGATGTCGCAGGTCAGGTCGAGGGCCCCGGCGGGGCCGCCCCCGCTCCGGCTGGTGACGGCCACCCGGTCGCCCCGGGCGAGGAAGGCAGTGGCGATCGCGCGGCCGATGCCACGGTTGCCGCCGGTCACGAGCACGGATCTGGGTTCGCTGCCGTTCTGCTGGTCACTCACGGTCAACGACGCTAGTGATTACCGGTCGGTAGCCCGAAATGGCCCGGCCAGGGGTCACTCGTCCTCCAGCCGGAACCCCAGCTTCATCCCGACCTGGAGGTGCTGGACGCCCCCGTCCTTGACCTGGCCCCGGATCTGCGTGACCTCGAACCAGTCGAGATGGCGCAGCGTCTTCGACGCCCGCTCGATCCCGTTGCGGATCGCCTGGTCGATCCCGTCAGGGGACGTCCCGACGATCTCGGTGACGCGGTAGGTGCGATCGGACATGGTTCCTCCGGCTCGGCCTGGACCGGGCGCCTGGTGGCGGCCCTGGAACGTCGATGGTAGCGACGTACGATCGAGGCATGACGCGCGAGCGCGAGGCCCACGACGCGGCCATCCGCATCACCACCGCGTCGACGAGCCGCCACGACGAGATCGCCGGTCGGCAGCGCCGTTACGTCTTCTCGATGTCGGTGCGCACCGTCTGCTTCGTCGGTGCCGTCCTCGCCGAGGGATGGCTGCGGTGGGTGCTGGTCGCCGGTGCCCTCGTGCTGCCGTACGTCGCGGTCGTGATGGCCAACGCGCGCTCCACGAAGTCCGACGGGTTCGCCCTCATCGACGGTCAGGACGCACGGCTTTCGTTGCCGTCGGCCACCGATTCCGAAGGTCCGCCGCGGCCCGAGAACATTTGACTTCCGGAACCCGAAGCCGGAGACTCGAAGACGAACTGTGTCTCCCCCGTCGCAGTTCACCGCGGTGCCGGACATCCACGTGGTGTCCGGCACCGTGCCTGTCTCCGGGGCCCTGCGGGTGCGTCCCCCGGGCCCGGCCCCGGACCCTGGTGAGGCCCGTGTCCCATGTCCCCTTGCGACCCTGGAACGATGCTGGCATGGATGCCGCAGACGTGCCGACCTGTAGCGCGAAGGGGTGCCCACGGCCCGCCGCCTGGGGCCTCCTGTGGAACAACCCCAAGCTCCACACCCCCGGCCGCCGCAAGGTGTGGCTGGCGTGCGACGAGCACCGGACGACGCTCGGCGAGTTCCTGGGGGCTCGGCAGTTTCTCCGGGAGACGGTCCCGGTCGACGAGATCCCGGAGTCCGCGGGCTGAGCTACCCGCCGATGGCCGACATCGGCCGGTCGGGCTGGAGGAACGTCGGGTCGTCGATGCCGTGGCCGGGGCGCTTGCCGAGCATCGCGACCACCCAGCGCTCGGCGAGGTCGTCGTCGGACGCTCCGGCGCGGAGCGCGGCGCGCAGGTCGGACTCCTCACGGGCGAACAGGCAGTTGCGGACCTGGCCGTCGGCCGTCAGCCGCACCCGGTCGCAGTCGCCGCAGAACGGCCGGGTGACCGAGGCGATGACCCCGACGGTGGCCGGGCCGCCGTCGACCGTCCAGAGCTCAGCGGGGGCGCTCCCACGCGGCTCGGACGCCGGCGCGAGCGTGAACTCGTGCTCGAGGCTGGCGAGGATCTCGTCGGCCGTGACCATCTCGGTCCGGCTCCAGTCGTGCTGTGCGTCCAGCGGCATCTGCTCGATGAACCGCAACGCGTAGCCCTCGGACACCGCCCAGCGCAGCAGCTCGGGCGCCTGGTCGTCGTTGGTGCCCCGGAGCAGCACCGCATTGATCTTCACCGGCGTCAGGCCGGCGGCACGAGCGGCCGCGAGGCCCGCGATCACGTCCTCGAAGCGGTCGCGGCGGGTGATCGTGTGGAAGGTCTCGCCGCGCACCGTGTCGAGGCTGACGTTGACCCGGTCGAGGCCGGCGTCGGCCAGGGCCTGGGCGGTCCGCTGGAGGCCGAGCGCGTTGGTGGTGAGGCTGACGTCGACGGTCGGGTCGAGCGCCTTCGTACGCCGCACGATGTCGATCAGGCCGCGCCGCACGAGCGGCTCCCCGCCCGTGAAGCGGACCTCGCGGATCCCGAGGTGCCGCACGCCGATCGCTACCAGCCGGACGACCTCGTCGTCGGTCAGGATCTCGTCGCCGGGCAGCCAGTCGAGGCCCTCGGCGGGCATGCAGTAGGAGCACCGCAGGTTGCAGCGGTCGGTGAGCGAGACCCGGAGGTCGGTCGCGACCCGCCCGTAGCGGTCCTCGAGTGCGATCTGCTGCATTCCCCGAGTCTAGGGCCGCCCTGGGCGCCGCGGGACGGCGCCCGGTCTCCGGATAGCCTCGCCGGGTGCGTACGTGGCGGTTCCTGCTGACCCGGCGCTGGATCGGCTTCGCGGTCGTGGTGGTGCTGCTCGCGTGGGCCGCGTGGTGGCTCGGCGAGTGGCAGTTCGACCGGCTCGAGGAGCGCAAGGCCCGCAACGCCGTCGTGGAGCGGAACGAGACCCTGGCCCCGGCCCCCGCCGCCGACGTGCTGCCGCTGGCGGGCGGGGTGGCCACGGACGACGAGTGGCGGCTCGTGACCGCCACCGGGCGCTACGACGCGGCCGACACGGTGATCGTCCGCTACCGCACCCGCGACGGCGCCTCCGGCGTCGACGTGGTGGTCCCCCTCGTGCTCGACGACGGCACGGCGGTGCTGGTCGACCGCGGCTGGCTGCCCGCCGACAACCGCGGCACGAACACCGGCGACGTACCGACACCGCCGGAGGGCGAGGTCACCGTCACCGGCTGGGCGCGCGCGGACGCCACCGGCGACAGCGCGGAGGTGGTCGACCGGTCGACCCGGGCGATCTCCAGCACCGAGATCGGTCCGGCCCTGGGTCGCGAGGTGCGTCGCGGCTTCCTGGAGCTGCGCTCCGAGGACCCGCCGCCGGACGTGAGCCTCACCCCGGTGGAGCTGCCCGAGCTCGACAACGGTCCGCACTTCTTCTACGGGCTGCAGTGGTGGTTCTTCGGGCTGCTCGCGCTGTTCGGCTTCGGGTACCTGGCGTGGGACGAGCGCCGCGGGCCGCGCTCCTCGCGGATGGCCCACGGCGGGTCAGAGGGCGCGCAGCATCCCGCCGTCGACGGGGACCATCACCCCGGTCACGAATGAGGCGGCCGGCGAGAGCAGGAACGCAGCCACCCGCCCGAACTCCTCGGGCTCGCCGTACCGCCCCAGCGGGATGCCCATGATCGCGGCGTCCCGAGCTGCGTCGGCGTCACCGGTGGAGGCGTCGAGCTCGGCCACCCGCTCCGTGCCGACCCGGCCCGGGAGCAGCCCGTTGACCCGGACGCCCGCCGGCCCGAGCTCGTCGGCCAGGGTCTTGGCGACCATCGCGAGGCCGGGCCGCAGCCCGTTCGACACGGCCAGGTTGGCCAGCGGGGCCCGGACGCTCGAGGACAGCACGTAGGCCAGGGATCCTCCGGGCGGCAGCGCCTGCCCGATCTCGCGGCCGAGCCGGACCCCGCCGAGGAAGACCGACTCGAAGGCAGCCGACCACTGCGCGTCGGTCACCGACGTGACCGTGCCGACCGGCGGGCCACCTACCGAGATCAGCGCGCCGTCGAGCTGGCCCCACGTGTCGCGCGCGGCGTCGACCAGACGTTGCGGGGTCTCGGGGTCGGCGTTGTCGGCGACCAGGCTCAGCGCCCGGTCGCCGAGCTCGGCGACCGCGGCGGTCAGTGACTCGTCGCTGCGCCCCGAGAGGACGACCCGCGCTCCCTCGGCGACCAGGCAGTCGGCGGTGGCCCGGCCGAGCCCCCGGGCCCCTCCGGTGACGATGTAGACGCGGCCGTCGAGATCGAGGTCCATGCCTACGAGCCTAGGGGAGCCGCGTCCTCGAAGAACTGGGTGCGGTAGAGGTCGGCGTACAGGCCGCCGGCCGCGAGCAGGTCGGTGTGGGTGCCGGACTGGACGATCCGGCCCTCGTCGAGCACGAGGATCAGGTCGGCGTTCCGCACGGTGGAGAGCCGGTGGGCGATCACCAGGCTGGTGCGCTCGGCCAGCGCGGCGTCGAGAGCGCGCTGGACGGCCGCCTCCGACTCGCTGTCGAGGTGGGCGGTCGCCTCGTCGAGGACGACGATCGAAGGGGCCTTGAGCAGCAGCCGCGCGATCGCGAGCCGCTGGCGCTCCCCGCCGGAGAGCCGGTAGCCCCGGTCGCCCACCACGGTGTCGAGCCCGTCGGGCAGGCTGCGCACGAGCGGGGCGATCTGCGCCGCCTCCAGTGCCGCCCACACCGCGTCGTCGGACGCGGCGGGGCTGGCGTAGCGAAGGTTGGCGCCGATCGTGTCGTGGAACATGTGGGCGTCCTGGGTGACGTAGCCGACCACGTCCTCGAGGGACTCGAGCGTCACGTCGCGGACGTCGTGGCCACCCACCCGGACGGTGCCCTCCGTCGCGTCGTACAGCCGCGCGACCAGGTGGGTGACGGTCGTCTTGCCGGCGCCGGACGGGCCGACCAGCGCGACCATCTGACCCGGCTCGGCCCGGAACGAGATGTCGCGGAGCACCTGGCCCGTGTCCCGGCTCTCGGTGCGCGAGACGATCTCGAGCGACGCGAGCGAGAACTCGTCCGGACGCGGGTAGTGGAAGCCGACGTGGTCGAGCTCGAGAGTCGCGGCGGTGCGGGGCAGTGCGATCGCGTCGGGCGACTCCTCGATGAGCGACGGCAGGTCGAGCACCTCGAAGACCCGCTCGAAGCTGACCAGCGCCGTCATCACGTCGATCCGGACGTTGGAGAGGCTCTGCATCGGTCCGAGGAGCCGCACGAGCAGCGTGCCGAGGGCCAGGAGGGTGCCGACCGTGAGGGTGCCGTCGATGGCGAGGTGCCCGCCCACGCCGTACACGACGGCGAGCGCCAGTGCCGGCACGGTGAGGACCGCGGCCATGAAGATCCGCGTGATGAGGGAGATCCGGATGCCGAGGTCGCGCACGTGGGCGGCCTTGGTGGCGAAGATCCGGTCCTCGGTCCCCCGGTGGCCGAAGAGCTTGAGCAGCATCGCGCCGCCCACGTTGAACCGCTCGGTCATGGCGTTGCCCATGTCCGCGTTGCCGTCCATCTGCTCGCGGGTGAGGCTGGCGAGCCGGCCGCTGACCCAGCGCGACGTGAGCAGCAGGATCGGGAACAGCGCCAGGCACAGCAGCGTTACCTGCCAGCTGAGGGCCACCATCGTGACACCGACGACGATCACCGAGATCACGCTGGAGACGGTGTTGGACAGGGTTGAGGTGAACGCCCGCTGGGCGCCGATCACGTCGTTGTTGAGGCGTGAGACCAGCGCGCCGGTCTGGGTCCGCGTGAAGAAGGCGAGCGACTGGCGCTGCACGTGTCCGAAGACGCGGGTGCGCAGGTCGAAGATCAGGCCCTCGCCGATCCGGGACGAGAAGAACCCGCCGATCACCGACAGGACCGCGCCGACGAGGGCCGTCGCCGCCATCGCCAACGCCAGCATCGTGACCAGTCCGGGGTCCTTGCCGATGATCCCGTCGTCGACGATCCGCTGCACGAGGAGCGGGGTCACGACGACCAGGAGCGAGTCGACGACCGTGACGAGCAGGAAGCCCGCGATCGTCCTCCGGTGCGGGACCGCGAAGCTCATGACGCGGCGGACCGTGCCCTTCTCGACCCGGCTCTTCACCGAGTCGCGGTCGGTCCGCATGTGGCGCCAGGCCGGCCCCATCCCCATCGACAGCGACACGCGCGCCTCCTTCTCCATCGGGCGTCCGCCCGACCCGCTACCCGCCCATCATCGCGGCGAGCTCGCGGAGCCGCCGGATCTGCGCCTCCCGCTCGGCCCGACGCTGGTCGTCCAGCGAGCGGCCGGCTGCGGCCTGCAGCAACGCCTTCGTCTCCGAGACCGCACCGGCCATCGGAGCGGTGAGGGCGCCGACCAGGTCGGCCACCGTGTCGTCGAGGGCGTCGGGCCCGACCGCCAGCAGTGCGAGCCCGAGGTCCACGGCCTCGGCGGCGCCGACCATCCGTGCGGTCGCACAGATCTCCAACGCCCTGGCGTACCCAACACTCTCGACCAGCGGCTTTGTTCCCGTCAGGTCGGGCACGAGGCCCAGGCCCGGCTCCTTCATGCAGAGCTGCGCGTCGTCGGTCAGCACCCGCAGGTCGCACGCCAGGGCGAGCTGGAAGCCGGCGCCGACGGCGTAGCCCTGGACGGCGGCGACCGAGACGAAGCGTGGGTCGCGCAGGAACGTGAAGCCGCGCTGATACTCGTCGATCGTCGCCGACATCTCTTCGTCGCTGAGGGCCAGCAGTCCGGCGACCGTCTCCTGCGCCGTCGCCGCCCGGCTCCAGCATCGAGCGGTCGAGCCCGGCCGAGAAGGAGTGACCCTCGCCGCGGACGACCACGACCCGCACCTGGTCGCCGATCGATCTCCCGAGCCGTGCCAGCGCCCGCCACGTGGCCGGCGTCTGTGCGTTGCGTCGGTCGGGCCGGTCGAGGGTGATGGTGGCGACGACGCCGTCCTCGGCGTACCGCAGTCCGGCCTTGGCGAGCTCCTCCGGGGTCATGCGCGCATCCTCGCAGGGCAGGCGGGGCGCGGGCGCGGGCCGGTGGGGTCAGGCCGGTGGGGTCAGGCCGGTGGGGGTCAGGCCAGCGACACCAGGTCGGTGTAGTCGGCGGTCCAGAGGTCCTCGACCCCGTCGGGCAGGATCAGCACCCGGTCCGGCTGGAGCGCGGTGACGGCCCCCTCGTCGTGGGTCACCAGGATGATCGCGCCGGCGTACTCCCGGATCGCCGCGAGGACCTCTTCGCGCGAGGCCGGGTCGAGGTTGTTGGTCGGCTCGTCGAGCAGCAGCACGTTGGCCGACGAGACCACCAGGATCGCCAGCGCCAGCCTGGTCTTCTCGCCGCCGGACAGCACGCTGGCCGGCTTGTGCGCGTCGTCGCCGGAGAACAGGAACGACCCGAGCACCGAGCGCGCCTCGGTGTCGGTGAGCTGCGGGGCGGCGGCGTGCAGGTTCTCCAGGACGGTCCGGTCCACGTCGAGCGTCTCGTGCTCCTGGGCGTAGTAGCCCAGCTTGAGGCCGTGGCCCGGCGACACCTCACCGGTGTCGGGGTCGTCGACGCCGGCGAGGATCCGCAGCAGCGTCGTCTTCCCGGCGCCGTTGAGGCCGAGGATGACGACCCGGCTGCCGCGGTCGATCGCCAGGTCGACGTCGGTGAACACCTCGAGGGAGCCGTAGGACTTGGAGAGCTCGGCGGCCGTGAGCGGCGTCTTGCCGCACGGGGCGGGCGCCGGGAACGCGATCCGGGCGACCCGGTCGGCCCGCCGCTCCCCCTCGAGCCCGGCCAGCAACCGGTCGGCGCGCTTGAGCATGCTCTGGGCGGCCTGGGCCTTGGTGGCCTTCGCGCGCATCCGGTTCGCCTGGTCGGTGAGGGCCTTGGCCTTGTTCTCGGCGTTCGCGCGCTCGCGCTTGCGTCGCTTCTCGTCGGTCTCCCGCTGCTGGAGGTAGGCCTTCCAGCCCATGTTGTAGACGTCGATCTCGGCCCGGTTCGCGTCGAGGTGCAGCACCCGCGTCACGGTCTGCTCGAGCAGGGCCGTGTCGTGGCTGATGACGACCAGCCCGCCCGGATGCGCCTTGAGGAAGTCACGCAGCCAGACGACCGAGTCGGCGTCGAGGTGGTTGGTCGGCTCGTCGAGCAGCAGCGTGTCCGCCCCGGAGAAGAGGATGCGGGCCAGCTCCACCCGCCGCCGCTGCCCGCCTGAGAGGGTGCGCAGCGGCTGCTGGAGGATCCGGTCGTCGATGCCGAGACTGTGCGCGATCTGCGCCGCCTCCGACTCCGCGGCGTACCCGCCTCCGGCGTGCAGCTCCGCGTCGGCGCGGGAGTAGCGCCGCATCGCGCGTTCCCGGACCGCCGGGTCGTCGCTGGTCATCTGCTCCTCGGCCGCCCGCAGCCGGCGTACGACGTCGTCGAGGCCGCGCGCGGACAGGATCCGGTTCAGGGCGAGCACGTCGGGGTCGCCGGTGCGCGGGTCCTGCGGCAGGTAGCCGACGTCGCCGGTGCGCAGCACCTGGCCGCCGGCCGGGGTCGCCTCCCCGGCCAGGATCCTGGTGAGCGTCGTCTTCCCGGCGCCGTTGCGGCCGACGAGTCCGACTTTGTCTCCCGCGGCCACCCGGAAGCCGACATCGGCCATCAGGAGCCTGGCACCGGCCCGGACTTCGAGGTGCTGGGCGGTGATCATGAGGATGGTTAGTGTAGGGCCGCGGATCGGGCCGACGACGGCCGGACTGCCGAACGACGAGGGGGCCCGATGCGGTTCAACCCGAAGGCACGGTTGGACACGTCCCGCGTCCGCGACAGCGGGCGGGGCGGTGGAGGCGGCGGCGGCCTCGGTGGCGGCGGGATGCGGATCCCGATCCCGGGCGGCGCCAAGGGCGGCAGCAGCATCGGAGGGCTGCTCGTGCTGGTCCTCTTCCTGGTCCTGACCCAGTGCGTCGGCGGCGGCCAGGGCGGGCTGCCGCTGCCCGACACCAGCCTCGACACGTCCCGCGTGGCGGCGGCCGACAGCGGCCGCTACGCGAACTGCCAGACCGGTGCCGACGCCGAGGAGGACGTCGACTGCGCTCGGGTCGCGGTCGAGAACTCCCTCACCGACTACTGGTCCGAGACCCTGCCCGCGCAGTCGGACACGCAGTTCCGGCCGGAGCAGGCGATGCAGACCTTCACCGGCGCGGTCGACACCGGCTGCGGCCAGGCGTCGTCCCAGGTCGGACCGTTCTACTGCCCGGTCGACGAGGGCATCTACCTCGACACGTCGTTCTTCGAGGAGGTCCTGCAGGGACAGCTCAGCGGCCCCGCCGGCGAGTTCGTCGAGCCGTACGTGCTCGCCCACGAGTACGGCCACCACATCCAGAACGTCCTCGGCACGATGGGCCGGGTCCGCACCCAGCAGGGCCCCGAGAGCGACGCGGTCCGGCTGGAGCTCCAGGCCGACTGCTACGCCGGCATGTGGACCGCCAACGCGACCGGCACCGACGACTCGGGAGGCGAGCCGCTGATCCTGGAGCTGTCCGAGGAGGACATCAGCCAGGCCGTGGCCGCCGCGAAGTCGGTCGGCGACGACCGGATCCAGGACCAGACGACCGGCCGGGTCAACCCGCGCGAGTGGACCCACGGCTCCGCCGAGCAGCGGATGCGCTGGTTCATGACGGGCTACCAGGAGAGCTCGCTGCAGGCCTGCGACACGTTCGGCGCCTCCCGGCTGTGACGTGACGCCCGGGGCCGATGCTTCGTGCGTCAGGCTCCGTCGACCAGCGCCTCGATCTGGGGGTACTGCCGTTGCAGGGTCCGCAGGTGGGGTGCCACCGCGGGGTGCCGGAACTTCGCGGCCAGCGCCCCCTCGCCGCCGGCCACCCGCTCGAGCGCCCACTCGGCGCGGTTGAGGGCTGTGAACACGGCGCTCACGCGCGCACCGAGCAGGACCTCGTCGCGGTCGGCGACCCCCGGGTCGAGCCCCATGAGGTAGGCCTCGAGCAGCGGGTCGAACTCCTCGCGCGCGCCGAGCGCGAGCTGGCCGAGGTCGCTGCCGACCGGACCGACCCCGAGCATCGCCCAGTCGATCGCGACCACCTCGTCACCGACCCGGCCGGGCAGGTTCACGGCCGTCGCGTCGCCGTGCTGCACGACCTGCGGCAGCTGCTCGACCCGGTCGACGAACGTCGTACGCCGGTGCCAGAGGTGGTCTGAGATGTCGGCGATCGCGGTGCGGGCCAGCGTGGGCCAGCCGCCGCGGCGCTCGATCCGGGCCAGCCGGTCGCGCAGCTGGCGCCGCGCCAGGAACCGAGGGCGGGCGGTCAGGCTGCTCGCGAACCGGCCCAGGCCCAGGGCGACGAACAGCCCGCTGCTGGAGGCGTCCTCGACCCACTCACGCGTGATCGTGATCCCGTCGTCGTCCTCCTCGACCGCCGCCGGCACCGCGCGCAGCCCGGTGGTGCCACCGAGGATCCCGGTGGACAGCACGTCGGCCTCGCGCCGCCAGTAGGCGAAGTGCTCGGGCTCGCCCAGCTCGACCGGGTCGTGCGGAGCGGGGCGAGCCAGCCGTTTGATGACCACCGGCTGGTCGCCGTGGGCCGCGCGCCAGACCCCGACGGTCGACGTGCCGGTACCGCCCGGCAGCGGATGCCAGTGCGGCTCCGGCTCCCACATGATGGGGACGTTAGCCGACGTCACGCCTCGCGAGCGCGAACCAGCCTCCGAGGCTCAGCAGCGTGGCGACCGCCGCGACCGTCGGGAAGGCTCCGACGTCGAACGCCTCGACCGGCACCTGCGCGAGGTGCTCGAACGGCGAGATGACCCGCACCCAGTCCGGCAGCTGCAGGATCTCGGCGAACATCAGCACCACCACGGCGTACCCCAGCCCGAGCCAGCCGAGCGCGGCGGCCCGCGGGACGAGCCCGTAGAGGAGCCAGGTCAGGCCGGCCAGCACCAGCACCGCCGGCAGCCAGGTCAGCGTCTGCCACGCGAACCGGCCCACGGCGCCGCCGTCGCCGGCCACCAGGGCGTCGGCCACGCCCAGCCCGAGACCGCCGGCGCCCAGCACGAGCGCCGTGCCCACGACCGTGACCCCGGCCTGGCTCAGCAGCCAGCGGGTGCGGGACTCGCCGGTCGCGAGCACGAGCTCGGCGTGGCCCGCGTCCTCCTCGCCGCGCGGACGCAGGGCGGAGGAGACGGCGAACCCGGCAGCCAGCAGCGCCAGCATGGTCATCGCCATGGCGAAGAAGCCGTCGACCAGGTCGCCACCGGCGGCCACCATCATGTCGCGCGCGGCCTCGCTGTCGCCCATCAGGTCGCCCGCGTCGTTGCCGATCGACCCGTAGGACAGGCCGGTCACCAGGAGTCCCAGCGACCAGCCGATCACGGCGCCTCGCTGCAGCCGCCACGCCAGTCCCCAGGAGGAGGACAGGGACCGGTGGGCGCGAGGCGGTCCCGGCTTCGCCGCGAACACGCCGGACCCAATGTCACGTCGCTCGAAGACGGCGTACGCCGCCAGCACCATCGTGCCCGCGGCGATCGCGAGCAGCAGCGCCGGCCACCAGCGCAGCCCGGAGAACGCGTACATCTGCTGGTACCAGCCGATCGGGCTGAGCCAGGTCAGCACCTCGTTGCCGACGTCGCCGACCGCGCGCAGCCCGTACGACGCGGCGATGACCAGCCCTGCGAGGCCGTACATCGACCGGGTGCTGGCCGTGAGCTGGGCCGCGACCAGCGCCACACCGGTGTACACCAGCCCGCACAGCGCGACCCCCACGCCCAAGGCGACCGAGTCGGCCGCCGCCAGTGGGACCGACACCAGGCTCACGGTCACCAGCCCGCCCAGCAGCAGGTTGGCGACGGCGGCCACCCCGAGGGCCGCGGTCATCGGCGCCCGGCGCCCGACGACACCTGCCCGCAGCAGCTCGTCGCGCCCGCTCTCCTCCTCGGCGCGGGTGTGACGCCCGACGATGAACATGCTCATCAGGCCCGCGACGATCGCGCCGAACGCAGTCGCCTGCCACGTCACCTGGCCGCCGACGGTGTTGAGGGCCCGGGCGGGGCCCGCCATCGCGACCAGGGCGGCGTTCGACTCCATGAGTGCCGCCGCTCGGTCGAACTCCGCCTGGGTCGCGTACAGCCCCTTCACGCTGACCGCCTGGCTCCAGTAGAGGAGCGTGCCGCCCAGCGCCCACCACAGGAGCAGCCACCGGTCGCGGCGGAGGAAGGTCCGCAGCAGCACCCCGCTCCCGGTCATGCCGGCATCGGCTCCTCGTCCTCTCCCGGGAGCTCGTCGCCGTAGTGCCGCAGGAACAGCTCCTCGAGCGTCGGCGGCGTCGCGGTCAGCGTGCGGACCCCCGCCCGGTGCAGCACCCCGACCGCCTCGTCGAGCGCCGCCGTGTCGACCTCGAACCTGACCCGGTGGCCCTCGGCCACCAGGTCGTGGACGCCCGTCAGCGAACCGAGGTCGGGTGCCGTCGCGGCGAGCTCCGCGGCGACCGACGTCCGCGTCAGGTGACGCAGCTCGGCGAGGGTCCCGCTCTCGACGGTGCGCCCGCCCCTGATGATGCTCACGCGGTCGCACAGCCGTTCCACCTCCGCGAGGATGTGGCTCGAGAGCAGCACCGTGTGGCCACGCTCCTTCACGCCGTCGATGCAGTCCTGGAACACCGCCTCCATCAGCGGGTCGAGCCCCGAGGTCGGCTCGTCGAGCAGCAGCAGCTCCACGTCCGACGCGAGCGCCGCGACCAGGGCCACCTTCTGCCGGTTGCCCTTCGAGTAGCTGCGTGACCGCTTGGTGGGGTCGAGCTCGAACCGCTCCACCAGCTCGTCGCGGCGCCGGACGTCGACGCCGCCGCGCAGCCGGCCCAACAGGTCGATCACCTCGCCTCCGGTCAGGTTGGGCCACAAGGTGACGTCGCCGGGGACGTAGGCCAGCCTGCGGTGCAGCGCCGCCGCGTCGTGCCACGGGTCGCCGCCCAGCAGCCGCGCCGATCCCCCGTCCGCGCGCAGCAGCCCGAGCAGCACCCGGATCGTGGTCGACTTCCCGGCGCCGTTGGGGCCTAGGAACCCGTGCACCTCCCCCGTCGCGACCGTGAGGTCGAGCCCGTCGAGGGCCTGGGTGGCTCCGAAGCGCTTGCTCAGTCCGGCGATCTCGATCGGTGCGGTCACCCCGCCAGAGTACACATCTTTCAGAAGTTTCTGAAGTTTGCCATACTGGGGTCATGACCGACGCCAGCGCTCGCTACGTCGAGCGGATGGGCGCCGCCCTGACCACCGCCGGGCTGCAGCGCCTGCCCTCCCGGGTCTTCGCCGCCCTCACGGCCGACGACGACGGCCGGATGACCTCCGCCGAGCTCGTCGACGCGCTCGGCGTCAGCCCGGCGTCCGTGTCCGGTGCGGTGCGCTACCTGACCCAGATCGGGTTCGTGCACCGCGAGCGCGAGCGCGGCAGCCGCCGCGACGTGTACGTCGTGGACGACGACGCCTGGCTGCAGGCGATGGTCCGCGAGGACCAGCTCTACGCTCCCATGGTCGCCGCGCTCGAGGACGCGCTCGCCCACCTCGACAGCAGCGGCCCGACCTACCGGCGGCTGCTGCTGATGAAGGAGTTCCTCGTCTTCGTCGGGGCCGAGCTGGAAGGGATCGCCGACCGCTGGGTCGCGCACCGCGCGACCCTCGACCGGGAGCGGCCTCCGCCGACCGGTTAGCGTCGGACCGTGACCGCTCCACTGCTCGACCAGACCGCCCGCGCCCTGCGCGGGATCGCCCTCGAAGCGCAGCGGACGGGCCGGGTCCCCGGGCTGTACGCCGCCGTCCACCGACGAGGAGAGCGTGCTCTGGGGCGACGGGATCGGCGTGGTCGAGGCCGGCGCCGAGCGGCCGCCCGGGCCGGACGACCAGTTCCTGATCGCCTCCAACTCCAAGACGTTCACCGCGGTGATGGTGCTGCAGCTGCGCGACGAGGGCCGGCTCGGCCTCGACGACCGGATCGCCGACCACCTGCCCGAGGTGACCCACGGCGCGACCGTCCGGCAGGGGCTCGCCCACGTCTCCGGCCTCCAGCGCGAGCCGGTCGGGAGACGTCTGGGAGACGCTCGAGCAGCCGACCACCGAGGAGCTGCTGAGCGGCTTCGCCGATCGCGGAGCAGCTCGGGCGCCCGCACGACCGCTGGCACTACTCCAACGTCGTGTACGCCGTGCTGGGCGAGCTGGTGGCCAGGCTCGACGGCCGCAGCTGGGAGGCGTCGCTGCGCGCCCGGCTGCTCGACCCGCTGGAGCTGCGGCGGACCTCCGTCGGCTTCGACGGCGGACCGCGGGCCACCGGCTACTACGTCGCCCCCTTCGACGACGTCCCCCGCCCCGAGCCGGTGCTCGACCTGAGGGCGATGGCGCCCTGCGGCGGGCTCGCCAGCACCGCCGACGACCTCGTCCGGTGGTCCGCGTTCGTCGCCGACCCCGATCCCGCCGTCCTCTCCCCCGACACCCTGGAGGAGATGTGCCAGCCGCAGGTGCTGCGCGACGTCGACGGCTGGACCGCCGGGATGGGCCTGGGGTTCTTCCTCGTCCGGTCCGCCGCCGGTCGCACCTGGGTCGGGCACACCGGCGGCATGCCCGGCCACATCACCGGGCTCTTCACCCACCGCGAGTCCGGCACGGGAGCCCTGGTGCTCATGAACGCGTCCGTGACACCGGCGCCCGACCAGCTCGCGGTCGCGGCTCGGCGACCACGTCGTCACCCACGACCCGGCCGAGCCGGAGCCGTGGTCCCCGGGCACCGAGCTGCCCGCCGAGCTCGCCGGCGTGCGCGGCGTCTGGTTCCTCGAAGGCTCGCCGTTCGTCTTCTCGGTCGTGGACGGGACGCTCCAGGCTCGCCACCAGGACCTGCCCGCCGACCAGCCCGCCGTCGGTCTTCGAGCGGCTCGGCGACGACCGCTACCGCACCGTGAAGGGCCGGGAGCGCGGCGAGCTGCTGCTCGTGGTGCGGGACGACGGCGGACACCCGGTGAAGCTCACGTGGGCGGGCTACCGCGGCACCCGCGAGCCGCTTGCCTTCGGCGAGCAGCCGTCGACGTCGTAGCCGGGTCAGGACGCGTTGTGTACCTCGACCACGAGGGCGCACGCGTCGCCGATCGCCGCGTCGAGCTCGCGGCGGCGGGGGTCGGGCACCGGGAGCCACGGGCCCGACGACGGCCAGCCCGGCCAGCCGGGGATCGGCGAGGACCGCCCCGACCGCAGCGTGGTCGCCGCCGGTGACGACCGGCCCGGGCCGCAGGACCCGGGCCGCGTGCTCCGCGGCCGCCTCGTACGCCGCCCGCGACTGGTTCGCGCGACGCCGGGCGAACCGCTGCTGGCTCTGCCCACCCGCCTTGGTGCGGCCCTGGACGTGCCGCTGGCCGACCTTGTGCTCCGACCAGCTCGGCGTCGGCCAGCCGGGCGACGGCGAAGCCGCCCTTGCGCACGAGGAGCACGCCCCACGACCCGGGGTGGCTGCGCGGCGTCGGCGAACGCGGCCGGGTCGGCCTCCCCGGCGTACCCGAGGTCGAAGGGCAGGCGGGCCGCGAACGTGGATCCGTCCGGTGCCACCCCGCGCAGGTCCGCGGCCGGCCGTCAGGGACGACGCCGCCGTGACGGCTCGCGAAGTTCTCGACCCAGCGCGCCCACCGGGTCGGCGGGACCAGGACCTCGGGCACGACTAGATGAACTCGTAGGGGTCGAACTCGTCGATCGGGATGATCCGGACCCGCGGCAGGCGGGTGTTGAACGAGCCCACGTCGTACTCGAGGTCGAGCAGCTCGACTCCCGGGAGCGCGCGCAGGCTGGTGCTGGTGAACTCGCCGAACCCCAGGAGACCGACCCGGCGACTGCCGTCGCACAGGTCGCGCAGCTGCGGCTCGAAGTCGCCGTCGTGGCTGGCGAGCACGACGTCGGCGTCCCGGTCGCGCAGCGCCGACGAGGGTCCGCTGGATCGCGATGTCGACGACCTTGCCGGCCCCCTGCACCGGCACCGGCCGGTAGTCCATCGCGAGGATCGCCTGCACGAACCCGGTCGGCAGCTCGTCGACGACGGCCAGGAAGAACAGCCCGCGCACCGGCTTCTGCCAGTGATCGCCGACCACCTCGAGCACCCGGCTCCACCGCGGCCGCTCGTCGGGCTGCGGTCGCCGGCCCAGGATGCCGCCGAGCGTGGCGTCGATGTTCTCGCCGTCGATCAGCAGGTACGTCGACGGCGCTCCGGTCTCCGGCATGCCCGCGACACTAGTCGCCCGCCCCGCACGGGGCGGGTACGCCCATCAGGCCTGGTAGACCACCCGGAACCGCTCCAGCACGATCGGCATGTCCAGCGGCGAAGCCGCGGTCGTGGCTCGCGTGCTCGGTGAAGAACCGCTCGTGCACCTCTCGCCAGTGGGCCAGGGTCCGGTCGCCCTCACCCTCGAGCCGCGCATGCTCCTCGTCCACCTCGTCGAACGGCGACCACCGTGACCTCGGTGGTCTCGATCAAGGCGTGCGGATGTCCGGCACCGTCCAGGATGATGCTGAGCGAGCCGGCCTCGGGCAGCGCCTCACCGTCGGCCTCGAAGTCCCAGAGGGCCGACGCGGTGGCGGTCTTGGTGCCGTCGAGCACCAGCCGGAGCAGCTCGTCGGCCTGCTCGGTGTTCGCCCCGAACGACCAGGCCGGGGGCGGCACGACCTCGAGCGTGGTGGGGCCGAAGTAGGTCGGGGCCGCGTTGAGCTTCGCGTGGAACCGGGCCAGGTTCCAGAACGCCTCGACATCGGTCGGCTGCTCGCGGTCGGTGCTCACGAGGCTCACCGTACGCGGCGAGCATGTCCCCGCTCGCTCGCGGCTCAGGTCTCGACCCGCCCATCGCGGTCTCGCACGCTCGACCGCGGGGCTCGCTCGACCTCTTCGCGTCGCGCCCGCGTCGCTTCGCTCCGCGGTCGCGGCTCAGACGTTGAAGCCGAGGGCGCGGAGCTGGTCGCGGCCGTCGTCGGTGATCTTGTCGGGTCCCCAGGGCGGCATCCAGACCCAGTTGATCAACACGTCGCCGACCAGGCCCTCCAGCGCGCTGTTGGTCTGGTCCTGGATGACGTCGGTCAGCGGGCAGGCCGCCGAGGTGAGCGTCATGTCGAGGACGCAGTTGCTGTCCTCGTCGAGGTGCACGTCGTAGACGAGGCCGAGGTCGACGACGTTGATGCCGAGCTCGGGGTCGACGACGTCCTTCATCGCCTCGGTGACGTCGTCGACGGTCACGGTCGCGGTGCCGCCTCCGGCGGCCTCGGGCACCTCCGGCAGGTCACCGTGGTCCGGCGGTGTGAGCGGGCTGGGTGGTCATGCGTCCTCCTCCTGGGAGTCGACTCGAGCGGTGGCGTCCTTCCAGGCCATCCAGGGCAGCAGCGCGCACTTGACGCGCGCGGGGAACTTGGCGACGCCCGCGAAGGCGATGCCGTCCTCCAGCACGTCCTCGTCCGGCTCCACCTGGCCCTTGCCCTGCATCAGGGTCAGGAACGTCTCGTGGACGGCGACGGCCTCGTCCACCTGCTTGCCGATGACGAGGTCGGCCATCACCGAGGCCGCGGCCTGCGAGATCGAGCAGCCGATCGCGTCGTACGACACGTCCTCGACCCGGCCGTCGGCCACGTGCACGCGCAGCGTGACCTCGTCGCCGCAGGTCGGGTTGACGTGGTGCACCTCGGCCTCGTAGGGCTCACGCAGGCCCGCGTGGTGCGGGTTCTTGTAGTGGTCCAGGATGATCTCCTGGTACAGGGAGTCCAGCTCAGCACTCATGGGATCACCCCAACCTGAAGTAGGACCGGACGTATTCCAGACCCTCGACGAAGGCGTCGATCTCGGCGGGCGTCGTGTAGAGGTACGACGACATCCGGGTCGAGCTCTGCACGCCGAACCGGGCGTGGGCGGGCTTCGCGCAGCTGTGGCCGGCGCGAACCGCGACGCCGCGCGAGTCGAGCACCTGCGCCACGTCGTGCGGATGGACGCCGTCGATCTCGAAGCTGATCGCGCCGCCGCGCTGCGTGACGTCGAGCGGACCGAGCACGGTCAGCCCGGGCACGGTCGCGAGGCCCTCCAGCGCGTACGCGGTGATCGCCTGCTCGTGGGCGTGGATGGCGGCCATGCCGACGTGCCCGAGGTAGTCGACGGCCGCGCCGAGGCCGACCGCCTCGACGATCGGCGGGGTGCCGGCCTCGTACTTGTGCGGCGCCTTGGCGTACGTCGAGCGCGCCATCGTGACGGTCTCGATCATCTCGCCGCCGCCGTGGAAGGGAGGCAGCCGGTCGAGCAGGTCGGCCTTGCCCCAGAGCACGCCGATCCCGGTCGGGCCCGACGCACTTGTGGCCGGTGAACGCCACGAAGTCGGCGCCGCTCTCGACGACGTCGACCGCCAGGTGCGGCACCGCCTGGGCGGCGTCCACGATCACGACGGCGCCCACCTCGTGGGCCCGGTCGGCGATCTGGCGGACCGGGTTGATGGTGCCCGAGCATGTTGGAGACCCACGTCAGCGACACGACCTTGGTGCGCTCCGTGATGAGCTCGTCGATGTCCGCCAGGTCGAGCAGGCCCTCGTCGGTGATCCCGAACCACCGCAGCGTGGCACCGGTGCGCTCCGTGAGCAGCTGCCACGGGACGATGTTGGAGTGGTGCTCCATCTCGGTGATGACGACCTCGTCCCCCGGTCCCACGCGCAGGTCGTCGTCGGCCCAGGCGAACGTGTTGGAGAGGAGGTTGAGGCCCTCGGTGACGTTCTTGGTGAAGATCACCTCGTCGCGCGACGGGGCGCCGATGAAGCCGGCGACCTTGTCGCGGGCGCTCTCGAACGCCTCGGTCGACTCGGCGCCGAGCGTGTGCATCGCGCGGGCGATGTTGGCGTTGTGGCGCTCGAGGTGGTCGACCATCGTGTCGATGACGACCTGCGGCTTCTGCGAGGTGTTCGCGCTGTCGAGGTAGACCAACGGCTGTCCGTCCGCGACCGTGCGCGACAGGATCGGGAAGTCCTTGCGCAGGACCTCCAGATCGGGGAGCAGGCCGGGGAGCGACATCAGACGGCCGCAGCCTTGGTGTACTTCTCGTAGCCCTCGGCCTCGAGCTGGTCGGCGAGCTCCGGTCCGCCCTCCTCGGCGATCCGGCCGGCGACGAAGACGTGGACGAAGTCGGGGGTGATGTAGCGCAGGATCCGCGTGTAGTGCGTGATCAGCAGCACCGCCTTGTCGTCGTCCTCGGCGAACCGGTTCACGCCCTCGGAGACGACCTTCAGCGCGTCGATGTCGAGGCCGGAGTCGGTCTCGTCGAGGATCGCGACCTTGGGGTCGAGCAGCTCGAGCTGCGCGATCTCGTGACGCTTCTTCTCACCGCCCGAGAAGCCCTCGTTGACGTTGCGCTGCGAGAACGTCGCGTCGAGCCCCGCCTGCTCCATCGCACCGTTGACGTCCTTGATCCACGTGCGCAGCTTGGGAGCCTCGCCGTCGATCGCGGTCTTCGCGGTGCGCAGGAAGTTGGCCACGGACACGCCGGGCACCTCGACGGGGTACTGCATGGCCAGGAACAGGCCGGCGCGGGCGCGTTCGTCGACACTCATCGCGAGCACGTCCTGGCCGTCGAGGGTCACCGTGCCACCGGTGATGTCGTACTTCGGGTGGCCGGCGATCGAGTAGGCGAGGGTCGACTTGCCGGACCCGTTCGGGCCCATGATCGCGTGCACCTCGCCGGCGCGGATGGTCAGCGTGACGCCGTTGAGGATCTCCTTGGGGCCGTCCTCGGTGTTGACGCTGACGTGCAGGTCCTTGATCTCGAGCGTGCTCACTGCGGGGTCACTCCGTTCAGGGTGGTCGTGGTGTCGACGTAGACGTCGCCGTCTCTCACGTCGACGGGGAAGGTGGCCACGGGCTCCGTGGCCGGGAGGCCGGTGGGCTTGCCGGTCCGGAGGTCGAACCGGGACCCGTGCAGCCAGCACTCGACGGTGCAGTCCTCGACCTCGCCCTCGGAGAGCGCGACGGCCGCGTGGCTGCAGATGTTCTCGACGGCGAAGACCTCCTCGCCGTGGCGGGCGACCGCGACCTCGTAGGCCCCCACCGTGACGCCGAGCGCCTCGTCCTCGGCGACGTCACCCAGGGAACAGGCTCGTTCGAAGGCCATCACAGCACCCTCTCGGAGACGTTCTTGGCGAGCTCGGCCTCCACCGTCGCGACCAGCTTCTCCTCGATGGCGGGAACGCCGATCTTGCGGATCAGGTCGTTGAAGAAGCCGTGCACGACCAGCCGCCGTGCCTCCTGCTCCTCGATCCCCCGCGACCGCAGGTAGAACAGCTGCTCGTCGTCGAAGCGGCCGGTGGCCGACGCATGGCCCGCGCCCGCGATCTCGCCGGTCTCGATCTCCAGGTTGGGGATCGAGTCGGCCTGGCAGCCGTCGGTGAGTACGAGGTTCCGGTTCTCCTCGTAGGTGTCGATGCCCTCCGCGATCTTGCGGATCAGCACGTTGCCGACCCAGACGGTGTGGGCACCCCGGCCCTGCAGCGCGCCCTTGTAGCTCACGCGGCTGCGCGTGCGCGGAGCGTTGTGGTCGGCGAACAGCCGGTGCTCGATGTGCTGACCCTCGTCGGCGAAGTAGAGGCCGAGCATCTCGGCGCTGCCGCCCGGACCGTCGTAGGTCACGTTGGCGTCCATCCGCACGACGTCGCCGCCGAAGCTGATGGCTGCGTGCTTGTAGAAGGCGTCGCGGCCCACGAGTGCCTGGGTGTGGGTCAGGTGGACGGCGTCGTCGGCCCAGTCCTGGATGCGAGACGACAGTGACGTCCGCGCCGTCGCCGACCGCGATCTCCACGACCTGCGCGAGCGACGCGCTGCCGGTGTGGTTGAGCACCACGGTGGCCCGGCTGTGGGCCCCGAACCGGAGCGCGACGTGGCCGGCCTCCGTGCCTGCGGCCTCCGTCCCGGTCAGCTCGACCAGGACCGGCTCAGCGGTCTCGAAGTCGGCAGGCACGTCGACCAGCAGGCTCGCCGGCACCTCGGCCAGCACCCGCGCCGTGAACCGGGTGTTGGGCACCAGGCCGGAGATGCCGCGCAACGCGCGCGCCCCGTCGCCGTCGACGGTGGCGACCCGGACCCCGTCGGGGGTGTTCCAGTCCACCGTGGTGCTGGGGACACCGAACACGGCGTCCGCGTGCAGGTCGCGGAGGCGCTTGAGCGGCGAGAACCGCCAGACCTCCTCGCGGCCCGTCGGGACGGCGTGGTCGGCGACGTCGAACGACCCCTGCGGGTGCAGGTGGGACTCCACCCTCGACATCTCGAGGGCGTCTCGAACTGATTCGGTCAGTGTCACGTCAGCTTCCTGGTGGTCACGGGAGTCCGGCAACTGCTGTGCCATCACGACGATGAGCCGCTAGGCGAGGAGAGGAGCTGTGGGCTAGGGCGGTCGGCGCCCTCAGCCCACGGCGCCCTCCATCTGGAGCTCGATCAGGCGGTTGAGCTCGAGGGCGTACTCCATCGGCAGCTCCTTGGCGATCGGCTCGACGAAGCCGCGGACGATCATCGCCATCGCCTCGTCCTCGGCCATGCCGCGCGACATCAGGTAGAACAACTGGTCCTCGCTCACCTTCGAGACGCTCGCCTCGTGACCCATGGACACGTCGTCCTCGCGGATGTCGACGTAGGGGTAGGTGTCGGAGCGGCTGATCTGGTCGACCAGGAGCGCGTCGCACAGCACGTTGGACTTCGAGCCGTGGGCGCCCTCGTTGATCTGGATCAGGCCGCGGTACGACGTACGGCCACCGCCGCGCGCGACCGACTTGCTCAGGATCGAGCTCGACGTGTGAGGAGCGGCGTGCACCATCTTGGCGCCGGCGTCCTGGTGCTGGCCCGCGCCGGCGAACGCGATCGAGAGCGTCTCGCCCTTGGCGTGCTCGCCCATGAGGTAGACGGCGGGGTACTTCATGGTGACCTTGGAGCCGATGTTGCCGTCGACCCACTCCATGGTGGCGCCGGCCTCGCAGGTCGCCCGCTTGGTGACGAGGTTGTAGACGTTGTTGGACCAGTTCTGGATGGTCGTGTAGCGGCAGCGGCCGCCCTTCTTCACGATGATCTCCACGACCGCGGAGTGCAGCGAGTCGGACGAGTAGATCGGCGCCGGTGCAGCCCTCGACGTAGTGCACGTAGGCGTCCTCGTCGACGATGATCAGGGTCCGCTCGAACTGGCCCATGTTCTCGGTGTTGATCCGGAAGTAGGCCTGCAGCGGGATGTCGACGTGCACCCCCTTCGGCACGTAGATGAAGGAGCCGCCCGACCACACCGAGGTGTTGAGTGCCGCGAACTTGTTGTCGCCGACCGGGATGACCGTGCCGAAGTACTCCTGGAACAGCTCGGGCTGCTCGCGGAGCGCCGTGTCCGTGTCGAGGAAGAGCACGCCCTGCTCCTCGAGGTCCTCGCGGATCGAGTGGTAGACGACCTCGGACTCGTACTGTGCCGCCACACCGGAGACCAGGCGCTGCTTCTCGGCCTCAGGGATGCCGAGCTTGTCGTAGGTGTTCTTGATGTCCTCGGGGAGGTCCTCCCACGTCGCGGCCTGCTTCTCGCTGGAGCGGACGAAGTACTTGATGTTCTCGAAGTCGATGTCCGAGAGGTCCGAGCCCCACGTGGGCATCGGCTTGCGGTGGAAGAGCTTGAGGCCCTTCAGGCGCAGGTCGAGCATCCACTGCGGCTCGCTCTTCTTCGCGGAGATGTCGCGCACGACCTCTTCGCTCAGGCCGCGCTTGGCGGCCGCGCCGGCGACGTCGCTGTCGGCCCAGCCGAACTGGTAGCGCTCGCGCAGCCCCTTGAGTTCGGGGTTGAGCTCTTCGATGGAGGTCACTGCGTCTTCCTCTCCTTGGTGACGTCGGGGATGCACGTGGTGCAGACGCCGTCGCCGTGGGCGATCGTGGCGAGTCGTTGGACATGGGTGCCGAGGATCCGGCCGATGGCCTCGGTCTCGGCCTCGCACAGTTGCGGGAACTCCTGCGCGACGTGGGCGACCGGGCAGTGCTGCTGGCACAGCTGCTCCCCCACGCTGCGGTGGTCGACGAGCGGGAGCCGACGCACGTTGGCGGCGTATCCCTCATCGGTGAAGACCTTCGCGAGCGCCTCGGCGGGCGACAGCGCGGGGTCCGCGGCCACGACGTGCTGGTAGTCGCGCTCGATGAACGACATCCGGCGCCGGGCGAACGCCATGAGGGCGTCGTCGCCGGCGGTCTCGGCGAGGAACCGCAGCGCGTCGGCGGCCAGGTCGTCGTAGGCCTGGTCGAACGCGTCGCGTCCGCTCTCGGTGAGGGCGAACACCTTCGCGGGGCGGCCCCGGCCGCGGTGGCCGACGACCCGCTGGTCGCGCGCCTCGACCGTGCCCTCCGTGACGAGGTGGTCGAGATGGCGGCGCACGGCGGCCGGCGTCAGGGCCAGCTGGTCGGCCAGCGCGGCGGCCGTCGAGGGTCCGCTGACCAGGATCGCGCGTGCCACGCGGTCCCGGGTCGGCTGCTCCTCGAGGATTTCCACAACACCAGTGTGCCGTTATTGAGGGGAGGGGTTCAAGTAAGGTTCGCCTTACCCACGCGGCCGCGGTCGCGTCCTCGTCGCCGGCGGTGGGGTCGCCGCCACTAGGGTCGACGCCATGGCTGGATCGATCCTGGGAACCGCGGTCCGTCGCGTGGAGGACCCCGAGCTGCTCCGCGGCCGCGGCAGCTTCGTCGACAACCTCGCGCGCGGGCGGACGGACGCGCTCCACGCGGTGTTCGTGCGCAGCCCGCTGGCCCACGCGGACCTGACCGGGGATCGACCCGACCGAGGCCCGCGCCGCCCCGGGCGTGGTGGGCGTCTTCACCGCCGCCGACCTCGTCGAGCGGGTCTCGATGTTCGCGCAGGCCAACGACGCGGTGCCGCGCTACGCCCTGACGGGCGACCGGGTGCGGTACGTCGGCGACCCGGTTGCCCTCGTCGTCGCCGAGACCCGGGCGCAGGCGGTCGACGCAGCCGAGCTGGTGGACGTCGACTACGAGCCGCTCCCGGTCCTCGTCGACCCGGAGGCCGCGGCCGACGAGGGCGCGCCCGAGCTCCACGGCGAGCTCCCGCGCAACATCGCGATCCGCCGGCTCGGCGAGGGCGACCCGCTCGACGACGCCGAGGTCGTGGTCCGGGCCCGGATCGAGAACAACCGGCTCGCCACCGCCCCGATCGAGGGCAACGCGATCCTGGCCGACCCGTCCCCCGACCAGGCCGGGCACCGGCTGACCGTGTGGGTCTCGACCCAGCACCCGCACCTCGGCCGGCGCCTGCTCGCGACGTTCACCGGGCTCGACAAGGAGGAGATCCGGGTCGTGGCGCCGCACGTGGGCGGTGCGTTCGGGGGCAAGGCCGGCATCTCCCCCGACCACGCCGCGGTCGTCGGCGCGGCGCTGGCGCTCGGGCGGCCGGTCGCGTGGACCGAGACCCGCAGCGAGGCGATGCTCTCGATGCACGGCCGCGGCCAGGTGCAGTACGCCGAGCTGGGGCTCACCCGTGACGGCCGGATCACCGGGCTGCGGGCGCGGGTCGTGGGCGACTGCGGCGCCTACGCGGGCTTCGGGGGCAGCTTCGCCTCCGGCTCGACCCGCACCATGGGCCAGGGCCCCTACCGGATCCCGCGCGTCCGCTGGGACGGACTGAGCGTCGTGACCAACACCAGCCCGGTCGGCGCCTTCCGCGGCGCCGGGCGACCGGAGGCGGCGGCGCTGCTGGAGCGGCTGCTGGACCTGGCGGCCGACGAGCTGGGGCTCGCGCCCGAGGAGATCCGGCGTCGCAACTTCGTGGCGCCCGACGACTTCCCCTTCCGGACCCACGCCGGAGCCACGTACGACTCGGGCGACTACGACCTGCCCCTGACCGAGGCGCTGCGGCTGGCCGACGTCGCCGGGGCACGGGCCGAGCAGGCTCGCCGCCGGGAGGCAGGCGCCGTGCGCCAGCTCGGCATCGGCCTCGCGTCGTACGTCGAGATCACGGGCTTCGGCGGTCAGGAGCTCGGCGTCGTGGAGATCCACGACGACGGCTCCGCGACGGTCCGGGCCGGGACCTCGGCCCACGGCCAGGGCCACGCGACGGCGTTCTCGATGATCGTCGCCGACCGGCTGGGGCTCGACCTCGACCGGATCACCTACGAGCAGTCCGACACCTCGATCGTCCCGCGCGGCGGCGGCACCGGAGGGGCCCGGTCGCTGCAGATGGGCGGCCAGGCCGTCTCGCAGGCGGCCGGCGAGCTGCTGGAGCGGGCGCGGGTGCTCGCGGCGGAGCTGCTCGAGGCGGCCGCCGACGACGTGGAGGTGGCCGAGGGCGGCGGCCTCGCCGTCCGCGGCGTGCCCACGAGCTCGGTCAGCTGGGCCGACCTCGCGGCGAAGGCCGCCGAGCGCGGCGAGCCGCTGGTCGTCAGCTCCGACTTCACGCAGGAGCACGCGACGTTCCCGTTCGGGACCCACGTCGCGGTCGTCGAGGTCGACACGGAGACCGGCCTCGTCACCCCGCTGCGGCACGTCGCCGTCGACGACTGTGGCCGGGTGGTCAACCCGCTGCTCGTCGCCGGCCAGCAGCACGGGGGTGCGGTGCAGGGCATCAGCCAGGCGCTCTGGGAGGAGTTCGTCTACGACGCGGAAGGCACGCCGCTGACGTCGACGTTCGCCGACTACGCCCTGCCCACGGCGGCCGACACCACCTCGATCGAGGCCCACAGCACCGAGACGCCCACGCCTCACAACGAGCTCGGCGTGAAGGGGATCGGCGAGGCCGCCACGATCGGCGCGACCCCTGCGGTGCAGAACGCGGTCGTCGACGCGCTGTCGCACCTCGGCGTCCGCCACGTCGACATCCCGTGCACGCCCGCGCGGGTGCACGCGGCGCTCCGGGCCGCCGAGGCCGGGGACACCGACCCCTGGCGCGAGCCGCCCGGCGCGTTCTCCGACACCACGATCCAGGACGACGAAGCCCCCGACGACGTCGAGGTCTGACGCTCGTTCCTACACTTCACCCGTGCCCGCCGCCGCTCCCGCCGTCGAGATCGACGGCCTGGTGATGCGGTACGGCGACACCCGGGCGGTCGACGACCTGTCGCTGACGGTCGAGCGCGGCACCGTCACCGCGGTGCTCGGGCCGAACGGCGCCGGCAAGACCACCACGCTCGAGACGTGTGAGGGCTACCGGGCGCCGCACGGGGGCACGGTCCGGGTGCTCGGCCTCGACCCGCGCCGCGACCGGCGCGACCTGCTGCCGAGGATCGGGGTGATGCTCCAGTCCGGCGGCGCCTGGTCGGGGGTCCGTGCCCGGGAGATGCTCGACCACGTCGCCCGGCTGCACGCGCACCCGCTCGACACCGACCTGCTCAGCGAGCGGCTGGGCCTCGGGGACTGCGGCCGCACGCCCTACCGCCGGCTGTCCGGTGGGCAGCAGCAGCGGCTCGGTCTCGCGCTGGCGCTCGTAGGCCGGCCGGAGCTGGTGTTCGTGGACGAACCCACCGCGGGGATGGACCCGCAGGCTCGACGTACGACGTGGGAGCTGCTGGCGGAGCTGCGCACCGACGGCGTGACGGTCGTGCTGACCACGCACTACATGGAGGAGGCGGAGCGGCTCGCCGACCGGGTGCACATCATCGACCGGGGCCGGCTGGTGGTCAGCGGTACGCCGCTGGAGCTCACGCGCGGCGGCACCGTCTCGACCATCCGGCTGGTGGTGACGAAGCCGTTCCCGGCGGGCGCGCCGGAGTCGCTGCGCGCGCGGCTGGGCGAGCGCACCTCGGTCACCCAGCTGGACGACGTGAGCCTGCTCGTGACCGGGCCGGCCGACTCGACCACGCTCGCCAAGGTCTCGGCGTGGTGCGAGGAGCACGACGTGCTCCCGGAGACGCTGTCGCTGGGCCAGCGGACCCTGGAGGACGTGTTCCTCGAGCTCACCGGGCGAGAGCTCGTCCCGTGACCGGCTTCGCCCCGCGACCCGGCGCCGCCCCGTTCCCGCGGATGGTCGTGGCGCAGGCATCGATGGAGTCGCGGCTGCTGGTGCGCAACGGCGAGCAGCTGCTGCTCGCGATCGTGATCCCCGTGATCGTGCTCGTGGGCGCGGTCGTCGGCGCCGACCGGCTCGGCCTCGACCTCGGCAGCCGCCCGGTCGACGTCCTCACCCCCGGCGTGCTGGCCCTCGCCGTCATGTCGACCGCGTTCACGTCGCTCGCCATCGCGACCGGCTTCGAGCGGCGCTACGGCGTGCTCAAGCGGCTGGGGAGCTCGCCGCTCCCCCGGTCCGGGCTGCTGCTCGGCAAGGTCGGGGCGCTGCTGCTCGTGGAGCTCGGCCAGCTCGTCGTGATCGGCGGGGTCGGGCTGGCGCTCGGTTGGCAGCCCGACCCGGGCGTCACCGGTGTGCTCGGCTTCGTCCTCGCGGCGCTGGCCGGGACGTTCGCGTTCGCGGCGCTCGGGCTGTTCCTGGCCGGTGTGCTGCGGGCCGAGGCGACGCTCGCGGCCGCCAACCTCGTCTACCTGCTGCTGCTCGCCGGCGGCGCCGTGGTGCTGCCCGCGTCGTCGTACGGCGGCTACGGCTCGGTCGCCCAGTGGCTGCCCTCGGGCGCGCTCGGCGAGGCGATGCGGGCGGTGCTCACGGCGGGCTCGTTCCCCGGCGCCGAGCTCCTCGCGCTGCTGGCGTGGGGTGCGGTCGGCACGGTGCTGACGGCGAGGACGTTCCGGTGGGAGTGAGCCTGGCCGCGCTGCCGCGGTTGCTGTGGCCGCTCGCCGTGGGCAACCTGGTCGCGAACATCGCGATCGTCGTGACCGGCGGCGCGGTGCGGCTCACCGGCTCGGGCCTCGGCTGCCCGACCTGGCCGCGCTGCACCGACGGGTCCTACGTGCCGCACGGCGAGCTGGGCGTCCACGGCGCGATCGAGTTCGGCAACCGGATGCTCACGTTCGTGCTCGCCGCGATCGCGATCGCCTGCTGGCTGGCAGCACTGGTCGCGTCTCGCCGCGCCCGCGCCGACCGACGGCCGCTGGTGCTGTCGACCGTGATCGCGCTCGGCGTACCGTCCCAGGCGCTGATCGGCGGCGTCACCGTCCTCACCGACCTCAACCCGTGGATCGTCTCGTTCCACCTGCTCGTCTCGATGGGGATCATCGGCGTGTGCGTGCTGCTGCTCGACGAGCTGCGCGGACCGGCCCGGTCGGCCGCCTCGCCGGGCGTGCGCCGCCTCGGCTGGTCCGTCCTCGCCGCGGGCTGGCTGGTGCTGTACCTCGGCACCGTCGTCACCGGCTCCGGTCCGCACGCCGGCGACGTCGACTCCCCCCGCACCGGTCTCGACCCGCTCCAGGTCAGCCAGCTGCACGCCGACGCCGTGTTCCTCTTCGTCGGCCTGACCGTCGGGCTCGCGCTGACCGCGCCGGCCGCCGCCCGCCGGGCGGTGCTGCTGCTGCTCGCGGTGCAGCTGCTCCAGGGGACGGTCGGGTTCGTGCAGTACGTCACCGACCTGCCCGAGGTGCTGGTCGGGTTCCACCTGTTCGGGGCCGCGCTGATCTCCGCAGCGATGACCTGGGCGCTGCTGGCGCTGCTCCCGCGCGCCCCGTCGCGGGCGGTCGGCGGGGACATGGCGACAGCGCCCTGATCCGCACCCCCGTGGGCGGACCGAGACGCTGTCACCTCGTACGACGTCGCGGGCGCCGGGTCGGTTGCGTCCCGGACCGAACTTTCCGAGATTCCTTCGCGAGCGACCCTCAGCGGGTCACCAGCGGGTCGAGCGCGACCGCGACGAAGAGCAGCGAGAGGTAGAGGTTCGAGGAGTGGAACAGCCGCATCGGCTGGATTGCGGCGAGGTCCTCGGTTCCACGGGTCCGGCCCCACATCCGGTGCGCCTCGACCAGGAAGACCGCGCCGAGCCCGGCGGCGGCGACCGGATAGACCCAGCCGGTGCCCGCGACCGGCCACAGCAGCAGGGACATCGCCACCATCGCCCAGGAGTAGAGCACGATCTGGCGGCCCACGACCTCCGCCCGGGCGACGACGGGGAGCATCGGCACGTCGACGTTGGCGTAGTCCTCGCGGTAGCGCAGCGCCAGCGCCCACGTGTGGGGCGGGGTCCAGAAGAAGACGACCAGGAACAGCACCACCGGCGGCCAGGCCAGCTCACCCGTGACCGCCGTCCAGCCGATGAGGGCGGGGAAGCAGCCGGCCAGGCCCCCCCAGACGATGTTCTGGGTGGTGCGGCGCTTGAGCAGCACCGTGTAGACGACCAGGTAGAACGCCTCCGCCGCGAGCGCGAGCATCGCCGAGAGCGGGTTGACCCACGTCCAGAGGACCACCGTGGCCAGCACTCCCAGCACGACGCCGAACCCGGTCGCCGACATCGGGGACACGATGTGTCGGGGCAGCGCCCGGCGCCGGGTACGGCGCATCTGCTCGTCGATGTCGCGGTCGTAGACGCAGTTGAGGGCCGAGGCCGACCCCGAGGAGAGCGTGCCTCCGACGACGGTCGCGACCACCAGCCCGAGGTCGGGCACCCCCTGCGCGGCGAAGAACATGACCGGCACGGTCGTCAGCAGGAGCAGCTCAATGACCCGCGGCTTCATCAGCCCGACGTACGCCGCGAGGACGTCCCTCAGCGTCGCGGGCGTCGGCGGCGGCTGCGAGATCGCAGAGGCCGAATGGCCGACGAATGTCAACGGGAGTCCTCGGGTACGAGAGCCGGGCGATGGGGCGCTGATGCGCCTCGCAGTCTATCGCCCCGCATGAGTAGGCTCGTACGTGAGGCGCACTCGTCCGACCCACCGACGGCACGAAGAGGACCCCTGTGACCACACTCGACTGGACCGAACTCGACGCGAAGGCCGTGGACACCGTCCGGGTGCTAGCCATGGACGCGGTGCAGAAGGTCGGCAACGGCCACCCCGGGACGGCGATGAGCCTCGCGCCGGCGGCGTACCTGCTCTTCCAGAAGGTGATGCGGCACAACCCGGCCGACCCTCACTGGCCCGGTCGCGACCGGTTCGTGCTCTCCTGCGGTCACTCGAGCCTCACCCTCTACCTCCAGCTCTACCTCGGCGGCTGGGGACTCGAGCTCGAGGACCTCGAGACGCTGCGGACCTGGGGCAGCAAGACGCCGGGCCACCCCGAGTACGGCCACACCGCCGGCGTCGAGACCACGACCGGCCCGCTCGGGCAGGGCGTCGGCAACGCGGTCGGGATGGCGATGGCCGCCCGCCGCGAGCACGGCCTGCTCGACCCGAACGCCGCGCCCGGGGAGTCGGTCTTCGACCACCGGATCTATGCGCTGGCCAGCGACGGCGACATCCAGGAGGGTGTGTCCTCCGAGGCGTCGTCCCTGGCCGGGACGCAGCAGCTCGGCAACCTCACGCTGATCTACGACGCCAACAAGATCTCGATCGAGGACGACACCGACATCGCGTTGTCCGAGGACGTCGCCAAGCGCTACGAGGCCTACGGCTGGCACGTCCAGACCGTCGACTGGACGAACGACGGCGCGACGTACGAGGAGGACGTGCCGGCCCTATACCGGGCGCTGCAGAAGGCCGAGCAGGTCACCGACCAGCCGAGCCTGATCGTGCTGAAGACGATCATCGCGTGGCCGGCGCCGAACGCCCAGAACACCGGCAAGGCCCACGGCTCGGCGCTCGGCGAGGACGAGGTCGCGGCGACCAAGCAGGTGCTGGGCTTCGACCCCGACCGGACGTTCGACGTCGACCCCGCGGTGCTCGCCCACACCCGCCAGGCCGTGGAGCGCGGCAAGGCCGCCCAGGCCGAGTGGGAGAAGCGGTTCGAGGCGTGGTCGAGGAAGCCCTCGGCCGACGTGGCGCTCTACGAGCGGCTGCAGACCAGGACCCTCCCCGAGGGCTGGGACACCGACCTCCCGACGTTCGAGGCCGACCCCACGGGCGTCGCGACCCGCAAGGCGTCGGGCCAGGTGCTCAACGTGCTCGCCGAGCGGATCCCCGAGCTGTGGGGCGGCTCCGCCGACCTCGCCGAGTCCAACAACTCCACCATCGAGTCGGCACCGTCCTTCGCGCCGGCGGAGCGCTCCACGAAGATGTGGAAGGCCGACCCGTACGCCGGGCGGGTGCTCCACTTCGGGATCCGAGAGCACGGGATGGGCGCGATCCTCAACGGGATCGCCGTCCACGGCGGCAGCCGGCCGTTCGGCGCGACGTTCCTGACGTTCTCCGACTACATGCGGCCCTCGGTGCGGCTGGCCGCCCTCATGCAGCTGCCCGTCACCTATGTCTGGACCCACGACTCGATCGGCCTCGGCGAGGACGGCCCGACCCACCAGCCGATCGAGCACCTCGCCGCGCTGCGCGCGATCCCGGGGCTCGACGTCGTGCGGCCGGCCGACGCCAACGAGACCACGGCTGCCTGGAGGACCATCCTCGCCCACAACGACCGTCCCGCGGGGCTCGTCCTGACCCGTCAGAACGTGCCGGTGTTCCCGCGCGGCGTCGACGGGTTCTCCGACACCAGCAACGTCCATCGTGGCGGCTACGTCCTCATCGAAGCCCCTGACCTCGACGGCCGCACCGGCTTGCCGGACGTGGTGCTCGTCGGCACCGGCTCCGAGGTCCAGCTCGCCGTCGAGGCGCGCACGATCCTCGCCGGCCGCGGCGTCCGGGCACGGGTCGTGTCGATGCCGTGCCGCGAGTGGTACGACGCGCAGGAGACTTCGTACCGCGAGACCGTGATCCCGCCGGCGGTGAAGGCCCGGGTCTCGGTCGAGGCCGGCATCGCCCTCGGCTGGCGTGAGGTCGTGGGCGACCAGGGCCGGATCGTCTCGATCGAGCAGTACGGCGCGTCCGCCGACTACGCCCGCATCTACCGGGAGTACGGCGTGACCGCCGAAGCGGTCGCGGACGCGGCCGACGACAGCATCCGAGCCGCCGGCGGTTGACGGTCACCCCCGTCGCCCGCCGCTTGGCCCACGAGAGGGAGGAACACCTGATGTCCACCAACCCACTGCAACAGCTCACCGAGGCCGGGGTCTCGATCTGGCTCGACGACCTGTCGCGCGAGCGGCTCGAGACCGGCAACCTGGCCGACCTGATGAAGAACAGCCACGTGGTCGGCGTGACCAGCAACCCGGCGATCTTCCAGGCGGCGCTCAGCGACGGTGAACGGTACGACGAGCAGATCCGCGAGCTCGCCGCCTCCGGCGCCGACGTCGACCGGGCGGCCCGGGCGATCACCACGGACGACGTGCGCGACGCCTGCCGAGTGATGCGGCCGGTCTTCGACGCCACCGACGGCGTCGACGGCCGGGTGTCGATCGAGGTGTCGCCCGGCATCGCCCACGACACCCACGCCTCCGTCGCCGAGGCCGCCGACCTCTGGAAGACGGTGGGCGAGCCCAACCTCTTCATCAAGATCCCCGGCACGCCGGAGGGCTGGCCCGCGATCACCGAGACCCTCGCCAACGGCATCTCCGTCAACGTGACCCTGATCTTCGGGCTCGACCAGTACCGCGAGGTCATGGAGGCCTACGTCGCCGGCCTCGAGCAGGCAGCCGCCAACGGGCACGAGCTCAGCCGGCTCCACTCCGTGGCGTCGTTCTTCGTCTCGCGCGTCGACACCGAGATCGACAAGCGGCTCGAGTCCACGACGTCGGGGCCGGGCACCGACCCCGACCTGCGCGGCAAGGCCGGCGTCGCGAACGCCCGGCTCGCGTTCCGGATGTACGAGGAGTTCTTCGCCGGCGAGCGCTGGGAGGCCCTGGAGGCGCAGGGTGCCCGCAAGCAGCGTCCGCTGTGGGCATCCACCGGCGTCAAGAACCCCGACTACGACGACACGATGTACGTCGTGGACCTGGTCGTCGAGGACACGGTCAACACCATGCCCGAGGCGACGCTGGACGCCGTGGCCGACCACGGCCAGATCCGGGGCGACCGGGTGCGCCCCTTCTACGACGACGCCGAGGCCCACATGAAGGCGCTGGCGGAGGCGGGGATCGACTACGACGACGTCATCCAGGTCCTGATCAAGGAGGGTGTCGAGAAGTTCGTCACTGCCTGGGACGCCATGTTCACGACCATCGAGGAGTCGCTGGAAGCGGCTCGCCGGTGACAGCAGGCGCGGGGGAACACCCCGTCGACCCGACCACCACCGCTGCCTGGGCGCGCCTCACGGAGCTCGCCGCCGGCTTCTCCCCCGACCTCCGGGCCTGGTTCGCCGACGACCCGGGGCGGGTCGAGCGGCTCACCCTGACGGCCGCCGACCTCTGGGTCGACCTGTCGAAGAACCTGCTCGACGAGGCCGTGCTCGCCGCCCTGCTGGACCTCGGCGGCGAGGTCCACCTGACCGGGCGGCGCGACGCGATGTTCGCAGGTCAGCGGATCAACGTCACCGAGGACCGCGCGGTGCTCCACACCGCGCTCCGGCTGCCGGCCGACGCCCGGCTGGTCGTCGACGGCCAGGACGTCGTGGCCGACGTGCACGAGGTGCTCGGCCGGGTCTACACGTTCGCCGAGCAGGTGCGCTCCGGGGCGTGGACCGGCGTCACCGGCGAGCGGATCCGTACCGTCGTCAACATCGGGATCGGCGGCTCCGACCTCGGGCCGGTGATGGCGTACGAAGCCCTGGCGCCGTACGTCCAGGACGGCCTGGAGTGCCGGTTCATCAGCAACATCGACCCGACCGACTGTGCCACCACCCTGGCCGGGCTCGACCCCGCGACGACGCTGTTCATCGTGTCGAGCAAGACGTTCGGCACCCTCGAGACGCTGACCAACGCCCGGCTCTGCAAGGCCTGGCTGCTCGACGGGCTCGGCGGCCACGACGCGACCACCGCGGTCGCGCAGCACTTCGTCGCGGTCTCGACCGCCCTCGACAAGGTCGCGGACTTCGGGATCGACCCCGACAACGCGTTCGGCTTCTGGGACTGGGTCGGTGGTCGCTACTCCCTGGACTCCGCGATCGGTACGTCGCTGGTCGTCGCGATCGGACCCGACCGGTTCGCCGAGCTGCTGGCGGGCATGCACGCCATGGACGAGCACTTCCGCACCACCGAGCTCGCCCGCAACGTGCCGGCGCTGATGGGTCTGCTCAACGTCTGGTACACCAACTTCCTCGACGCCCAGACCCACGCCGTGCTGCCGTACGCCCAGCTGCTCCACCGGTTCGCGGCGTACCTCCAGCAGCTGACGATGGAGTCCAACGGCAAGGGCGTCCGCTCGGACGGCACCCCGGTCACGACCGACACCGGGGAGGTGTTCTGGGGCGAGCCGGGCACCAACGGGCAGCACGCCTTCTACCAGCTGATCCACCAGGGCACCCGGCTGGTGCCCGCCGACTTCATCGCGGTCGCCCGCCCGGCCTACCCCCTCGTCGACGCCACCGAGGACGGGCAGGGCGCCGACGTGCACGACCTGTTCCTCGCCAACTTCTTCGCCCAGACCCAGGCGCTCGCCTTCGGCAAGACCACCGACGAGGTCCGGGCCGAGGGCACCGACGAGGCCCTGGTGCCGGCCCGCGTCTTCACCGGCAACCGCCCGACGACCTCGATCATGGCCCCCGAGCTCAGCCCGGGGGTGCTGGGCCAGCTGATCGCGCTCTACGAGCACATCACGTTCGTGCAGGGGGTCGTCTGGGGCATCGACAGCTTCGACCAGTGGGGCGTCGAGCTCGGCAAACAGCTCGCGCAGCAGGTGACCCCGGCGGTGGCGGGCGACGCCGACGCGCTCGCCGCGCAGGACGCCTCGACCCGGTCCCTCATCGACTACTACCGCAGGGAACGGCCCCGGTGACGGCGGCCGCCCGGGCGAACCCGCTGCGCGACCCGCAGGACCGACGGCTCCCGCGGATCGCCGGTCCCTGCGGCCTCGTCATCTTCGGCGTGACCGGCGACCTCTCGCGCAAGAAGGTGATGCCGGCGATCTACGACCTCGCCAACCGCGGGCTGCTCCCGCCGGGCTTCAGCCTCGTCGGGTTCGCCCGGCGTGACTGGGCCGACCAGGACTTCGCCCAGATCGTGCACGACGCGGTGAAGGAGCACGCTCGCACCGAGTTCCGCGAGGAGGTCTGGCGGCAGCTGGCCGAGGGTTTCCGGTTCGTCCCCGGCGACTTCTCCGACGACGTGGCGTTCGACCACCTGCGCCGCACCATCGAGGAGCTCGACCAGGTCCGCGGCACCGACGGCAACCACGCCTTCTACCTGTCGATCCCGCCCAAGTTCTTCGGCGACGTCGTGCAGCAGCTCCAGGAGCACGGGCTGGCCGACCCGGGGCCGGACAGCTGGCGCCGGGTGGTGGTGGAGAAGCCCTTCGGCCACGACCTCGAGTCGGCGCGCGCCCTGAACGACACGCTGGCCGCGGTCTTCCCGGCGGAGTCGGTCTTCCGGATCGACCACTACCTCGGCAAGGAGACGGTCCAGAACATCCTCGCGATGCGCTTCGCCAACGCGATGTTCGAGCCGATCTGGAACTCCCACTACGTCGACCACGTCCAGATCACGATGGCCGAGGACATCGGGATCGGCGGTCGGGCGGGCTACTACGACGGCATCGGCGCGGCCCGCGACGTGATCCAGAACCACCTCCTCCAGCTGATGGCGCTGGTGGCCATGGAGGAGCCGACCGACTTCGACGCCGGCAGCCTGCGGATCGAGAAGCAGAAGGTGCTCGCCGCGGTCACCCTGCCGAAGCGGCTCGACCTGACCACGGCGCGCGGTCAGTACGCCGCCGGCTGGTCCGGCGGTGTCAAGGTGGGCGGCTTCCACGACGAGGAGGGGATCGCGAAGCGGTCCACCACCGAGACGTTCGCGGCGATCAAGCTCGAGATCGACAACCGGCGCTGGGCCGGGGTCCCGTTCTACCTGCGACACGGCAAGCGGCTCGGTCGCCGCGTCACCGAGGTGGCGGTGGTGTTCAAGCGGGCCCCCCACCTGCCGTTCCACGCGAGCGCCACGGAGGAGCTGACGCAGAACGCGCTCGTCGTACGCGTGCAGCCCGACGAGGGACTCACGCTGCGGTTCGGCTCCAAGGTGCCGGGCACGTCGATGGAGATCCGCGACGTCACCATGGACTTCGCCTACGGCGGCACGTTCACCGAGTCGTCGCCCGAGGCCTACGAGCGGCTCATCCTCGACGTGCTGCTGGGCGACCCGCCGCTGTTCCCGAGGCACGAGGAGGTCGAGCTCTCGTGGAAGATCCTCGACCCGATCCTGGAGCACTGGGCGAAGCAGGACGACCGCGGCAAGGTCCGGCCGGACGACTACGAGGCGGGCACGTGGGGGCCGGCGTCCGCCGACGCCATGCTGACCCGCGACGGCCGCAGCTGGCGGCGGCCATGAGCGGAGGCACGAGATGATCGAGCTCACCGACACCAACGCGTCCGAGATCGCCGCGGAGTTCGTGCGGGGACGGATCCGCGCCGGCAGCCCGGCGATGGGCATGGTGATGACGCTGATCGTCGTGGTCGACGAGGACGACGCCGAGACGGCCATGGACGCGGCCAAGCAGGCGTCCCACGAGCACCCGGCACGGGTGCTGGGCGTGATCCTGGGCGACGGTCGCGGCGCCGCGCAGGTCAACGCGCAGGTCGCGATCGGCCAGGGCTGGACCGGCGAGACGGCGCTGATCCGGCTCAAGGGCGAGGTCGTCAAGCACCCGGAGTCGGTGGTGCTGCCGCTGCTGCTGCCCGACTCCCCCGTCGTCGCGTGGTGGCCCGCCGACCACCCGGACGACCCCGCGTCCGACCCGCTGGGCCGGCTGGCCCGGCGCCGGATCACCGACTCGGCGTTCGTCTCCCGCGGCAAGCTCAAGGCGCTGCGCGAGCAGTGCGCGGCGTACTCCCCCGGCAACACCGACCTGGCCTGGACCCGGATCACGCCGTGGCGGGCGCTGCTCGCGGCGGCGCTGGACCAGCAGCCGCTCAAGGTCAGGCGCGTGGTCGTCTCGGCGGAGCGGATCAGCCCGAGCGCCGACCTGCTGCTGGCGTGGCTGCACGAGCGGCTCCGGGTCCCGGCCGAGCGCAAGAACTCGAAGGGCCCCGGCATCACCGAGGTGGTGATGGAGACCGCCGACGGCGACATCCGGATCAGCCGCGGCGACGGGAAGCTCGCGATGTTCTCCTCGCCCGACCGGCCCGACCGGCCGGTGGCGCTGAAGCGGCGCGAGCTGCCCGAGCTGCTCGGCGAGGAGCTGCGCTGGAGCGACGAGGACGACATCTACGCGGCGACCGCCCAGCGGTTGCTGGAGATGGAACGCCGGTGATGCACGAGCCCGACATCGAGGTCCACGACGACGCGGCCCGGGTCGCGGTCGCCGTCGCCGGGGAGCTGCTGCGGCGGCTCGAAGCGGCCCAGGCGCGCGGCGAGGTGCCCCACGTCGGGCTCACCGGCGGCAGCATCGCCCTCCGGATCCACGAGGAGCTGGGCCGCCGCGGGGCCGAGTCGGAGGTGGACTGGTCGCGGGTGGTCGTCTGGTGGGGCGACGAGCGGTACGTCGCCGCGGACAGCGACGACCGGAACGCCCGCTCGGCCCGCGCGGTGTTCCTCGACCGGGTCGGCGTCCCGCCCTCCCACGTGCACGAGGCACCCGCCACGGGTTCGGGCCTCTCCCTCGACGAGGCCGCGGCGGCGTACGGCCAGGAGCTGCGGGAGCACGGCACCGGCGGGTTCGAGGTGCTGATGCTGGGCATCGGCCCCGACGGCCACGTCGCGTCGCTCTTCCCCGGCCATCCCGCGCTGGCGGTCGACGACCGGGTCGCCGTCGCCGTGCCCGACTCCCCCAAGCCGCCGCCGGAGCGGATCAGCCTGACGTTCGGCGCCCTGGACCGGACCCGCGCGCTGTGGTTCGTCGCGAGCGGCGACGAGAAGGCGGACGCCGTCGCACGCGCCCTCGCCGCCGAGGGCTCCGTCGCGGAGACCCCCGCCCGGGGCGTCGTCGGGCTGCCCGACGGCGGCACCGCCGTGACCTGGTTCCTCGACCACGCCGCCGCCTCCCGCCTCTGACCCCCACCTGACCGGGCAGAAAATGCTCCACAAACCACGCTGACCGGGCTGAGATTGCTCCACAGATCCCACTGACCGGGCGCTAACGCAGGTAGTGCCCCTGCGGCACCCAAGCTCCGACGCGACGACGGGCGTCCTCGAAGCCTCGTCGCAGCCGGATCGAGGGGTCGGCGCCGGGCGCGAAGACGTCGGGCTGCCCGAAGACCTCGATCAGCCAGCGCCTCCTCGACAGCCATCCCCGCCGCTCGTCGTCGTGCGGTTCCTGGTCGGCACCGTGGAACGCGATCCCGTCGTACTCGGCGCCGTAGCGGAGCTCCTCGAGCCCGAGGTCGATCCGGTACGTCGGTCGACCCAGCTCGTCCGCCACCCAGATCTGGAGGTCCGGCGGCGGGAGGCCCGCGTCGAGCCAGTGCAGCCGCAGCACCGACTCGGCCCCCGACTCCGCACGGGCGTCGGCCAGCGGCGCGAGCCAGCGCAGCTGCACGACACCCCGGTCGCCGCGGAAGCGCTCGACGTTCGCCAGCAGCTCGTCATGGTCGACGCCGGCGCGCAGCAGCCCGTCGAGGGCCGCCAGCGCGTCGAAGCGCCGGAGGCTCCGCCCGAGGTCGAGCGCCGTCCGCAGCGGCGTGGTCACCAGCAGCCCGTTGACCACGGTGACGTCCGAGTCCAGCAGCTCGCGGATCCCGCTCGCGACCCCGGGCCGCCGGAGCCGCGACCCGGTACGGCTGAACATCTGGACCGGTGGCATCTCGTGCACTGCCGAGCGCGGCAGCGCGTCGACGCCGTGGAGCCACGCGGCGGTCCGATCGGTGATGACGGCCGTCTCCGGTACGACGAGCGACAGCGCGTCGGCGCGCAGCTCGATCGAGTCGACCACCTGAGCCGCCACGTACACGCCGTGCACGACCTGGCGGACCAGGGCGCGTCGTACGAGGGTGTCGAGCAGCGAGCGGGGCACACCGAGTCGCTCTGCCTGGGCGCGGCTGAAGGGTCGGTCCCGAGGCAGCGGACATCGGTCGTCCAGGAGGACGAGATCAGCGGGCAGCCACGACGGTCGGCGGGTCACCCCGTCACTGTGGCCACGGCGGGCACCTCGCCGCAGGTCCTGTCCACAGGACCCCGGCCCTGCGCGCGCATCTGTGCCCGCTCATTCTCCGATCACGAGCAATTTCTGCCCGGTCAGCTCAGAAGATCAGGTCACCCGACTTGCGGCGGGAACGCAGCAGCTGCAACGCCTCGTCGAGGATGTCGGCGGCCTCGGTGTCGGAGCGGCGCTCCTTCACGTAGGCCAGATGGGTCTTGTAGGGCTCGATCTTCGGCGCGGGCGGCGGGTTGTCGGAGTCCATGCTCGCGGGCAGCCCACACTTCGGGCAGTCCCACGAGTCGGGCACCGCTGCCTCGACCGAGAACGTCACGACCGAGCGGTGCTGGTGCGAGCAGTAGTAGGCCACGGCCTGCCGCGGCGCGGCCTCCCCACGCTCGGCCTCGCCCATGGGGCCGGCACCGACCCGGCTCCCGCGAATTGCGTTTCCACCTCCAGCCACAAGCGGGCTCCTCTCAACTCTGGTAGGCCAAGATCAGGCCCAGCGCGATGATGCACGCGAACCAGATCACGCCGATTCCGATGGTGATCCGGTCCAAGTTGCGCTCTGCGACCGAGGAACCGCCCAGGGAGCTCGAGACGCCTCCGCCGAACATGTCGGAGAGGCCACCGCCGCGGCCCTTGTGGAGCAGCACCAGCGCGATCAGGAGCAGGCTCGTGATGACGAGCAGGATGGTGAAGAGCAGAGTCACGGTCGTGAATCCTACGTCACCCTCAGCCGGTCACAGCAGAGGCATGTCGTAGAACCGGCAGATGCCACCGAACTCGTCGGGTTCGAGGCTCGCACCGCCGACGAGACAGCCGTCGACGTCGTTCTTGTCCATGATCCCGGCGACGTTCGCGGCCTTGACCGAACCGCCGTAGAGGATGCGTACGCCGTTCGCGGCGTCGTCGCCGTGGACCTCCCGGATCCGCTCCCGGATGGCCGCGCAGACCTCCTGCGCGTCGTCGGGCGTGGCCACCTCACCGGTCCCGATCGCCCAGACCGGCTCGTAGGCGATCACCAGGCCGGCGACCTCCTCCGCGGTGAACCCGGTGAGGGAACCGTCGACCTGGGCGAGCGTGTGGGGCACGTGCTCCCCGGCCTGGCGGACGTCCAGGCCCTCGCCCACGCAGACGATCGGGACCATCCCGGCGTCGAGGCTCCGACGGGCCTTGGCGTTGACCACGTCGTCGGTCTCGGCGTGGTACTCCCGCCGCTCCGAGTGCCCCACGACGACGTAGGAGCACCCCAGCTTGGCCAGCATCGCGGCAGAGATCTCGCCGGTGTAGGCGCCGCCGTCGTGGACCGAGACGTCCTGGGCGCCGTACTTCACGAGCAGCTGGTCGCCGTCGACGAGCGTCTGCACCGAGCGCAGGTCCGTGTACGGCGGGACGACGACCACCTCCGCGCGGCCGTAGTCGTGCTTCTTGTCGGCCAGGGTCCAGGCGAGCTTCTGGACCAGCACCACGGCTTCCTGGTGGTTCTTGTTGCTCTTCCAGTTGCCGGCCATCAGTGGCGTGCGGGACATGGGGACTCCTTGGTCGTGAGGATGGGGCCGGGCGTCAGCGCTCGAGCACCGAGATGCCGGGGAGCTCCTTGCCCTCGAGGTACTCGAGGCTGGCGCCGCCGCCGGTAGAGATGTGGCCGAACGCGGTCTCGTCGAACCCGAGCGCGCGGACGGCGGCCGCGGAGTCGCCGCCGCCGACCACCGAGAGACCGTCGACCTTCGTGAGGGCCTCGGCGACCGCGCGGGTGCCGGCCGCGAACGCGTCGGTCTCGAAGACGCCCATCGGACCGTTCCAGAAGACCGTGCTGGCAGCCGACACGACCTCCGCGAACCGGGCTGCCGACTCCGGCCCGATGTCGAGGCCGAGCGCGTCGGCCGGGATCGCGTCGGCCCGGACCACCCGGGGCTCGGGCTCGCGGTCGTCGGACGGGAACGTCGTGTCGACCACGATGTCGGTCGGCAGCACGATCTCCACCCCGGACTCCTCGGCCCGTGCGAGGTACTCGCGGCAGACGTCCAGCTGGTCGTCCTCCAGCAGGCTCTTGCCGACCTCGTGACCCTGCGCCTCGAGGAACGTGAAGACCATGCCACCGCCGATCAGGAGCCGGTCGGCCTTGCCGAGCAGGTTGTCGATCACGCCGAGCTTGTCGGAGACCTTGGACCCGCCGAGCACGACGACGTACGGGCGCTCCGGCTCGTGGGTGAGCCGGCGGAGCACGTCGATCTCGGCGGCGACCAGGCCGCCCATCGCGGCCGGCAGTCGCAGCGCCACGTCGTAGACCGACGCCTGCTTGCGGTGGACCACGCCGAAGCCGTCGCTCACGAACGCGTCGGCCAGCTGCGCGAGCTGGTCGGCGAAGCCGCCGCGGACGTCGTCGTCCTTGCTGGTCTCGCCGTCGTTGAAGCGGACGTTCTCGAGCACCGCGACCTGACCGTCCTGGAGCCCGGCCACCGTCTCGGAGGCCGAGGCGCCGACGGTGTCGGTGGCGAACCGGACCTCCTGGCCGAGCAGCTCGCCGAGCCGGGCGGCGACCGGCTTCAGGGAGTACGCCGGGTCCGGCTCACCCTTCGGGCGGCCGAGGTGCGCGGTCACGACCACCCGGGCACCGGCGTCGGCCAGGGCACGGATGGTCGGCACACTGGCGCGGATCCGGCCGTCGTCGGTGATCGTGCTCCCGTCGAGCGGGACGTTCAGGTCGGACCGGACAAGGACCCGCTTGCCCTGGACGTCCCCGAGCTCGGAGTACTCGCCCACGATCAGAGCGTCGCGCCGATGTGGACAATCAGGTCCGCGAGCCGGTTGGAGTAGCCCCACTCGTTGTCGTACCAGCCAACGACCTTGACCTGGTTGCCGATCACCTTGGTCAGCGGCGCGTCGAAGATGCACGACGCCGGGTCGGTGACGATGTCGGTGGAGACCAGCGGGTCGGTCGAGTAGCGCAGGTAGCGCCCGTCGGCCGCAGCCTCCACGGCGGCGTTCACCTCGTCGACGGACGTCTCGCGGCCGGCCTCGAACGTCAGGTCGGTGGCCGAGCCGGTCGGGACCGGCACCCGGATCGCGTAGCCGTCGAGCTTGCCCTTCAGCTCGGGCAGCACCAGGCCGATCGCCTTCGCGGCGCCGGTCGAGGTCGGGACCAGGTTCAGAGCGGCGGCGCGGGCACGACGTGGGTCCTTGTGGATGTTGTCCTGCAGGTTCTGGTCGGCCGTGTAGGCGTGGATCGTCGTCATCAGGCCCTTGACGATGCCGAACTCGTCGTTGAGCGCCTTCGCCATCGGGGCCAGGCAGTTCGTGGTGCACGAGGCGTTGGAGATGACGGTGTGCGTCGCCGGGTCGTAGTCGTCGTGGTTGACGCCCATCACGACAGTGACGTCGTCGTTGGTGGCCGGCGCCGAGATGATGACCTTCTTGGCACCGCCGTCGACGTGGGCCCGCGCCTTCGTCGCATCCGTGAAGAAGCCGGTCGACTCGACGACCACGTCGGCGCCGATGTCGCCCCACTTCAGGTTCGCCGGGTCGCGCTCGGCGAACGCGGTGATCTCCTGGTCGCCGACCCTGATCGCGGTGTCGGTGCTCGACACATCGGCGTCGAGCCGACCGAGGATCGAGTCGAACTTGAGCAGGTGGGCGAGCGAGGCGTTGTCGGTCAGGTCGTTGACGCCGACGATCTCGATGTCGGCACCCGAGGCGCGGACGGCGCGGAAGAAGTTTCGGCCGATCCGGCCGAAGCCGTTGATGCCTACGCGTACGGTCACAGCTGCACTCCTGGTGGACGGGTGGTGAACGGGGTCGATACGTCGCGACCCTACCGCCCGACGCCTGGCCCGATCACGCCCGTCCCCCGGTACGAACGAGTAGGTTTGATCGATCCAACCTGTGCTAGAGCAGCCGGGTCGCGAGCCCGGGGTACTCCACCACCAGTCCGCTACGGTCGTACGTCAGGTCGAAGGCGGCCCCGAACTCCGGCGCCTCGTACGCCACCGTCCAGCCCCCGCCGGCCACCGGCTCGGCCGGGCCGTACCACTGGTCGATCCGTCGCACCGTCAGGTCGAGCCGCACGTACGCCGCCGGGCCGGCCGTCCGGGCCGCAAGGTCGGCCCGGTGCATCGGGAGGGTGTTGGTCATCGCCGACCCCTCCAGGTCGACGTCCACGAGGCCGTCGAGGTCCGGCAGGTGCCGGCCGTCGGCCTCCCAGCGGTCGCCGTCGCGGGTGAGCAGCAGCTCGCGCGGGTCGCCGGGGAACAGCGATCCGACCCAGGCCGACCGGGTGCGCCAGCCGCCGTCGGTCTCGATCTCGTAGGCGAGCGACCACGGCTGCCCCTCCTCGACCCCGGTGACGACGCCGGACAGCGACCAGCCGTCGGTCAGCGCCCGGGTCGTGACGACCTCGGTCGCCTCCCGCGCGGTGTGGTGCCGCCACGCGGCACGCTCGGGCAGCGGCGCGAGGGTGCCGAGCTGCACGCTCAGGCCTCGTCGGCCAGCATCTCGGGCGTCAGGGACGCCTCGGTGTCGGGGATGCCCAGCTCCTCGGCCCGCTTGTCCGCCATCGCGAGCAGCCGCCGGATCCGGCCGGCGATCGCGTCCTTGGTGAGCGGCGGCTCGTGCAGCGCGCCGAGCTCCTCGAGGGACGCCTGCTTGTGCTCCAGCCGCAGGTGGCCGGCCAGCTGGAGGTGGTCGGGCACCTCCTCGGCCAGGATCTCCAGTGCTCGCTCGACGCGGGCGCCGGCGGCCACCGCGGCCCGGGCGGACCGGCGCAGGTTGGCGTCGTCGAAGTTGGCCAGCCGGTTGGCGGTGGCGCGGACCTCCCGCCGCATCCGGCGCTCCTCCCAGGCCATCAGCGACTCGTGGGCGCCGAGCCGCGTGAGCAGGGCTCCGATCGCGTCGCCGTCGCGGATCACGACCCGGTCGACCCCGCGCACCTCCCGCGCCTTGGCGGAGATCCCGCCGAGTCTGCCGGGCGACCCCGACGAGCGCGAGCGCGGCCTCCGGCCCGGGGCACGTGACCTCGAGCGACGACGATCGGCCCGGCTCGGTGAGAGAGCCGTGTGCGAGGAACGCTCCGCGCCACGCGGCGACCGCGTCGCAGCTGCCGCCCGACACGACCGCCGGCGGCAGGCCGCGCACCGGCCGGCCACGCTGGTCGAGCAGCCCGGTCTGCCGGGCCAGCGCCTCGCCGTCCTTCACGATCCTGACCAGGTAGCGGCTGCCCTTGCGGATGCCGTTGCCCTGGACCATCACGACGTCGGACTGGTGCCCGTAGACCTCGGCGATGTCCGTGCGGAGCCGGCGTGCGGCCGCCCCGGTGTCGAGCTCGGCCTCGACGACGATCTTCCCGCTGACGATGTGGAGGCCACCCGCGAAGCGCAGCATGGACGCGACTTCGGCCTTGCGGCAACAGGTCTTCGTGATCGGGGTGTTGGCCAGTTCCGCCTTCACCTGAGCCGTCATCGCCATGCGGCAGATCCTGCCATGCACGTCAACAACCCTCGGCCGCGGTCGGGCGGGCCTCACCCGTCGTCGAGGGCCTCGAACACCGAGCGGTACGCCGACGCGAGCAGCTCGGGGTCGTGGCGTGCCAGCGGCCGCCCGGACCCGTCGAGAGCCGCCAGGTCGGCGACGACCAGCCGGCTCCCGGCAGAGGCCACCGCGGCCGCCAGGGTCTGGGGGTCGGACACGCTCCGGCGCTCGGCGACCACGGTGTGGATCCGCAGGTCGGGGGCGTGCTCGAACAACGCCCCCAGGTGGTCCTCGGGTCCGTAACCGTGGGTCTCCCCTGCCTGCGGCTCGAGGTTCAGCACCACCACCAGCCGGGCGTCGGTGTGCTCGAGCGCGTCGCGCAGCGTCGGCACCATCAGGTGGGGGATGACCGACGTGAACCAGGATCCCGGCCCGAGCACGACCCAGTCGGCGTCACGGATCGCGGCCACCGACTCCGGACAGCCGGCCGGGTCGGGCGGGTCGAGCGCCACCGAGACGATCTCGCCCTCGGTGGTCGCCACCTCGACCTGGCCCCGCACCGTCCGGGTGGCCGTCGGGTCCGCCGGGTCGAGCCCGCGGACCTCGGCGGTGATGTCCAGGGGCGTCAGCGCCATCGGGAGCACCCGGCCGTGCGCGCCGAGCAGCCGACCCACCCAGTCGAGCGCGCGGACGTGGTCGCCGAACCGCTCCCAGAGGCCCACGATCAGGAGGTTCCCGATGACGTGGCCACGCATCTCGCCGTCGCCGGCGAACCGGTGCTGGACCACGTCGGCCCAGGTGCGGCCCCAGTCGTCGGAGCCGCACAGCGCGGCCAGCGCCATCCGCAGGTCACCCGGCGGCAGCACCCCGAACTCGCCCCTGAGGCGCCCGGACGAGCCGCCGTTGTCGGCCACGGTGACGACCGCCGTCACCTGGTCGAGGGTGAGGTCGTCGTGCAGCAGCCGCAGGGCGCTCAGGGACGCGTGCAGCCCGTGGCCCCCTCCGAGGGCGACGGCCGACTGGGCGGTCGGCCGCACGTCACTCCCGCCCGAGGTCGCGGTGGGTGGCGCGGGCGTCGTACCCCTGCAACGCGAGGCGGGCGGCGATCTCCTCGCCCATCGCCACGCTCCGGTGCTTGCCGCCGGTGCAGCCCACGGCGACGGTCATGAACCGCTTGCCCTCGTTGAGGTACCCGTCGGCGACCTGCCGCAGCACGGGGAGGTAGCCGTCGAGGAACTCCGCGGCGCCGGGCTGGCTCGTGACGTAGTGGGCGACCGGCTCGTCGCGGCCGGTGAGCGGTCGGAGCTCCGGCACCCAGTGAGGGTTGGGCAGGAACCGCATGTCGGCGACGAAGTCGGCGTCGACCGGGATGCCGTACTTGAAGCCGAAGCTGATCACCGTGACCTTGAGCTGGGTGGTCTCGTCGGTGCCGAACGCCTCGGCGATCCGGTCGGTGAGCTGGTGGACGTTCAGGTCGGACGTGTCGATCACGAGGTCGGCGTTGCTGCGCACGTCGCCCAGCACCACCCGCTCCCGCTGGAGCCCGTCGAGCAGCCGGCCGGCACCCTGCAGCGGGTGGGGGCGGCGGGCGGCCTCCTGCCTGCGCACCAGGACGTCGTCGGTGGCCTCGAGGAACACCAGCGTGGCCTTCCGGCCGGTGGCGCCCTGCGCCAGGTTGGCGGTCAACGACTGGAAGAACGCGCCCGAGCGCACGTCGACGACCACCGCGATCGGCTGCTGGACGCCGCGAGTCTCGTCGACCAGCCGGACGACGTCGCGGAGCAGCGTCGGCGGGCAGGTTGTCGACGACGTAGTAGCCGAGGTCCTCGAGCTCTTTCGCCGCGGTGCTGCGCCCAGCGCCGGTCATGCCGGTCACGACGACGAGCTCGCCGGTGGACGTCGGTTCCATCACGCCTCCTCCACGATCTCGCCCGTCGCGGTGTTCACGGTGACATTCTCACGGGCCTTCGTGGCCACGGCCTCCTTGATGGCGGTGGCGGTGCGTTCGCCGATCCCGGGAACCTGCGCGATCTCCTCGAGGGAGGCGGCTCGCAGCTTCTTGAGCGACCCGAAGTGCTTGAGGAGCGTCTTGCGGCGTACCTCCCCCAGGCCGGGCACGTCGTCGAGCAGGCTCTCGACCATCGACTTGGACCGCCGCGACCGGTGGTGGGTGATCGCGAACCGGTGGGCCTCGTCGCGCACCCGCTGGAGCAGGTAGAGCCCCTCGGAGGTGCGGGGGAAGATGACCGGGTCGTCCACGTCGGGCACCCAGACCTCCTCCAGCCGCTTCGCGAGGCCGCAGACGGGGATGTCGGCGAACCCGAGCTCGGTCATGGCCTCCCGGGCGACCGCGACCTGCGGCGGACCGCCGTCGACCACGACCAGACCCGGCGCGTAGGAGAACGAGCGGGCCCGGCCGGTCTCGGGGTCGACCAGCATCGGCCCGGACTCCGCGTCGGCTGCGCCCGCGGTGGTCGAGCCGCCCGGCGGTAGCGAGGCGTGCCGAGACTCGTCGATCAGCCGCTTGAACCGCCGGGTGATGACCTCGTGCATGGACGCGACGTCGTTCTGCCCGTCGACCGACCGGATCACGAACCGGCGGTACTCGCTCTTGCGCGCCAGGCCGTCCTCGAAGACCACCATCGAGGCGACCACCTCGGTCCCCTGCAGGTTGGACACGTCGTAGCACTCGATCCGCAGCGGAACCTCGGGCAGGTCGAGCGCCTGCTGGATCTCCTCGAGCGCCCGGTTGCGCGTGGTCAGGTCGCTGGCCCGTCTCGTCTTGTGGAGGGCGAGCGCCTCGGCCGCGTTGCGGGCGACGGTCTCCTGGAGGGTCCGCTTGTCGCCGCGCTGCGGGACCCGGATCCGAACCCGGCTGCCCCGCTGGTCGGACAGCAGCTCCTCGAGCGTCTGGGCGTCCGGCGGCAGCGCCGGCACCAGCACCTCGCGCGGGATCGTGTCGTCGTCGTCGGCCCCGCCGTAGAGCTGGAGCAGGAAGTCCTGCACCAGCTCGGGCGTGTCGCCCTCGTCGACCCGATCGGCGACCCAGCCTCGCTGCCCGCGGACGCGACCGTTGCGGACGTAGAAGATCTGCACGGCGACCTCGAGCGGGTCCTCGGCGAGCGCGACGACGTCGGCGTCGGTGCCGTCACCCAGCACCACCGCCTGCTTCGCCAGCGCCTTCTCGAGCGCGCCCAGATCGTCGCGGAGCCGCGCGGCCCGCTCGAACTCCTCGGCCGCCGACGCGGCGTACATCTCCTGCTGGAGCCGCTTCACGAACGCCGCCGTGCGGCCCGCCATGAAGTCGCAGAGGTCGTCGACGATCTCGCGGTGCTCCTCGGCCGAGACCTTGCCGACGCACGGCGCGGAGCACTTGCCGATGTAGCCCAACAGGCAGGGCCGGCCGATCTGGCCGTGCCGCTTGAAGACGCCGTTGGTGCACGACCGCATCGGGAACACCCGGAGCAGCTGGTCGACGGTCTCGCGGATGGCCCAGGCGTGGGAGTAGGGACCGAAGTAGCGGGTGCCGCGCTTCTTGGCGCCGCGACCCACCATGACCCGCGGGAACTCGTCGCTGAGGGTGACGGCCAGCCAGGGGTAGGACTTGTCGTCGCGGTACTTGATGTTGAAGCGCGGGTCGAACTCCTTGATCCAGGAGTACTCCAGCTGCAGCGCCTCGACCTCGTTCTTCACGACGGTCCACTCCACGGACGCCCCGGTGGCCACCATCGTGGCCGTGCGGGGATGGAGGTTCGCGATGTCCTGGAAGTAGGACGAGAGCCGCGAGCGGAGGTTGATCGCCTTGCCGACGTAGATCACCCGGCCCCGCGCGTCGCGGAAGCGGTAGACGCCCGGCTGGGTCGGGATCGACCCCGGCTCCGGGCGGTACGACGCAGGGCTGGCCACGTCTCCCACCCTACGGGCGGGGTCCGACGCTCAGGCGCGCACGACCTGGTCGCCCTCGACGGTGACCGCGACGGTCGGCAGGTCGGCGACGCTGCCGGCGGGATCGCCGCTGGGGCCGCGCAGGTTCTCGCCGCCATCGATGGAGAACTGGCTCCCGTGGAGGCTGCACGTCATGACCCCGTCGGCACTGACGTCCGCGACCTTGGCGCCCTGGTGGGTGCACACGGTCGTGAACGCGACGAACTCACCCTCCGTCGGCTGCGCGACGATCACGTCGTCGAGCACCACGCCGCTCCCGACCGGCACGTCCGTCGTCGGGACCAGCGCCTCACCCGCGCGGCCACCGGACTCGGTCGCGGCGCCACCCGGTGGGGTGTCGTCGGACCCGCACGCGACCAGGACCGGCGCGGCGCCGCACAGGGCCGCGCACGTCAGCAGCCGCCGCCGGTCGACGGATCGGGGCTTCCCGCACGGGCCTGCTCGCGCTCACGGCACACTCCTCGGCTACTGGGTCCTACTGCTTGGACCCTACCCAGTCGATCGAGAGGCCCCTCGGAGCGACGCGCCGGCTAGTAGCGGGCGATCTTCTTGGCCGCGGTCTTCTTCGGCGGGCTTCTTGGCGGTCCTCTTGGCGGGCTTCCGCGCGACGTCCCTTCTTGGTGGCGGCTCCGTCGCCCCGCCGCGGCGGCCCGGCGGCGCGTCGGCTGCGCGGCGGCCCGGCCCTCGAGCAGCGGCGCGAGGAACGTGCCCGTGTGGGAGTCCGGGTGGACGGCGATGTCCTCGGGTGTCCCCTCCGCCACCACGAGCCCGCCGCGCGAGCCGCCCTCGGGACCCATGTCGACGATCCAGTCGGCGGTCTTGATGACGTCGAGGTTGTGCTCGATCACGAGCACGCTGTTGCCCTTGTCGACGAGGCTGGACAGCACCCCGAGAAGCTTGCGGATGTCCTCGAAGTGCAGACCGGTGGTGGGCTCGTCGAGCACGTAGACGGTGCGGCCCGTGGACCGCTTCTGCAGCTCGCTGGCCAGCTTGACCCGCTGCGCCTCGCCGCCGGACAGCGTCGTGGCCGGCTGACCGAGCCGGACGTACCCCAGGCCGACCTCGCACAGGGTCTTCATGTGGCGGGAGATCGCGGGCACGGCCGCGAAGAAGTCGGCGGCCTCCTCGATCGGCATGTCGAGGACCTCGGCGATCGTCTTCCCCTTGTAGTGGACCTCGAGCGTCTCGCGGTTGTAGCGGGCGCCGTGGCACACCTCGCACGGGACGTAGACGTCCGGCAGGAAGTTCATCTCGATCTTGATCGTCCCGTCGCCCGAGCAGGCCTCGCAGCGGCCGCCCTTGACGTTGAACGAGAACCGGCCCTGGAGGTAGCCCCGCATCTTGGCCTCCGGGGTGGAGGAGAAGAGCTTGCGGACGTGGTCGAAGACCCCGGTGTAGGTCGCCGGGTTGCTCCGGGGGGTCCGGCCGATGGGCGACTGGTCGACGTGGATCACCTTGTCGACCTCGTCGACGCCGGTGATCTTCTGGTGGCGGCCGGGCACGGTGCGGGCGCGGTAGAGCTGTTTGGCGAGCGAGGTGTAGAGGATGTCGTTGACGAGCGTCGACTTCCCCGAGCCGGAGACACCGGTGACCGCCACGAACAGCCCCAGCGGGAATGCCACGTCGATGTCGCGCAGGTTGTGCTCGCGGGCGCCCTTGACGACCAGCTCGCGGCCCCGGGTGCGCGGGCGGCGTACGGCGGGGACCGGGATCTCGCGCCGGCCGGAGAGGTACTGGCCGGTGATCGAGTCGGCGTGCTCGAGCAGCCCCGTGACGGAGCCGGAGTGGACGACCTGGCCGCCGTGCTCACCGGCGCCGGGGCCGATGTCGACGACCCAGTCGGCGGTGCGGATCGTGTCCTCGTCGTGCTCGACCACGATCAGGGTGTTGCCGAGGTCCTTGAGACGCTTGAGCGTCTCGATCAGCCGCTGGTTGTCGCGCTGGTGGAGGCCGATCGAGGGCTCGTCGAGGACGTAGAGGACGCCGACGAGGCCGGCGCCGATCTGCGTCGCGAGCCGGATCCGCTGGGCCTCGCCGCCCGACAGCGACCCGGAGGGCCGGTCGAGGGTGAGGTAGTCGAGGCCGACGTCGAGCAGGAAGTTGAGGCGCTCGAGGATCTCCTTCAGGACCCGCTCGCCGATCTGCTTCTCGCGCGGGCTCAGGTCGAGACCACGCAGGAACTCGGCGGTCTCGTTGATCGGGAGCCGGCAGACCTCGGCGATGTTGTGCTCGCCGATCGTCACCGACACCGAGACCGGTTTGAGGCGCGAGCCCTCGCACGACGGGCACGGCACCTCACGCATGAAGCCTTCGAACCGCTCCCGGCTCGTGTCGGACTCCGCCTCCCGGTGGCGGCGCTCGATGTAGCTCTGCACGCCCTCGAACTGGGCGTAGTAGGAGCGCTCCCGGCCGTAGCGGTTGCGGGTGACGACGTGCACCTTGGTGGGGTGTCCCCACAGGAGCGACTTCTGCTGCTTGGCCGACAGGTCGCCCCACGGGGTGTCGAGGTCGAAGCCGAGCTCGTTGCCGAGTGCCTCCATCAGCCGCTGGAAGTAGTCGGCGACGTGGGCCTGGCTCCACGGCTGGATGGCGCCGTCGGCCAGCGACGCGGTCTGGTCGGGCACGACCAGGTCGGGGTCGACCTCGAGCCGGGTGCCCAGGCCGTGGCACTCGGGGCAGGCGCCGAACGGGCTGTTGAACGAGAATGACCGCGGCTCGAGCTCGTCGGTGTCGATCGTGTGGTCGTTGGGGCACGACATCTTCTCCGAGAACCGCAGCTCGCGGCCGGGGTCCTTGGCGTCGAGGTCGACGAAGTCGAGCACCACGAGGCCGCCGGCGAGGTTGAGCGCGGTCTCGACCGAGTCGGTGAGCCGGCGCTTCGCGGACCCCTTGACCGCGAGCCGGTCGACCACCACCTCGATCGTGTGCTTGCGCTGCTTGTCGAGCTTGGGCGGGTCGTCGAGCGAGGAGGTCTCGCCGTCCACGCGCGCCCGGGAGAACCCCTGCGTCTGCAGCTGCTTGAACAGCTCGATGTACTCACCCTTGCGTCCGCGGATCATCGGCGCGAGCACCTGGAAGCGGCGGCCCTCCTCGAGCGCGAGCACCCGGTCGACGATCTGCTGCGGCGTCTGCCGCTCGATCGCCGCCCCGCACGTGGGGCAGTGGGGATGGCCGATCCGGGCGAACAGGAGCCGGAGGTAGTCGTAGACCTCGGTGATGGTGCCGACCGTGGAGCGCGGGTTCTTCGACGTGGACTTCTGGTCGATCGACACCGCCGGCGACAGGCCCTCGATGAAGTCGACGTCGGGCTTGTCCATCTGGCCGAGGAACTGGCGGGCGTACGCCGAGAGCGACTCGACGTACCGGCGCTGACCCTCCGCGAAGATCGTGTCGAACGCCAGGCTCGACTTCCCCGACCCGGACAGCCCGGTGAAGACGATCAGGGCGTCGCGAGGCAGGTCGAGCGAGATGTCCTTGAGGTTGTGCTCCCGGGCACCCCGGATGATGAGCTGGTCGGCCACTGCGGTCCCGTCGTCGTGCTGCGTGCTGGCTGTCGTGCTGCTGTCGAACACATGTTCGTGTGCCGACTCCCGGGCCGCAACCCGGCACGCCGACCTGTCCAAGACTATGACCCACCCCTGACAACCCGCTTCGCTTGATCGGGTGAGTGGACAAGCCGCCCGGGTCCGGGGTCGGATGAGCGCCATGGAGCACCCCATGGACCTCGACCACCTGGCCGAGGCCGGACGACGGCTCACCCGCACCGTCGACGGCCTCCACACCGACGACTGGGCCGCCGACTCGCTGCTGCCGGGCTGGAGCCGCGCGCACGTCATCGCCCACCTGGCCCTCAACGGCGAGGCCCTCTCCGGCGTGCTCGCCGGGGTGCTCGACAACGAGCAGGTGCCGATGTACGCCTCGGCCGGCGCACGTGAGCGGGACATCGAGGAGCTCGCCGGCGCCCACCACTCCGAGCTGCGGGAGCGGCTGCTGGCGTCGCTGACCACGTTCGCCGACACGGCCCAGGCCGTCCCGGACGACGCGTGGTCGGGCCGGTTCGAGCGGGTGCCGGGCGGCCCGACGTTCCCGCTGGACGCCGTACCGCTGATGCGGGTCCGCGAGATCGAGGTCCACCACGCCGATCTCGGGCTCGCATACACGGCCGACGACTGGCCGCACTCCTTCGCGGGGCTGGTTGTCGACGGGATGGTGCGCCGGCTCGAGCCGGAGCCGGGCTTCCGGGTCTCGCCGCTCGACTCCGACCGGACGTGGGACGTCGGCGCCGTCAGCGACGACGGACTGGTCGTCACCGGTCCCGTCGCCCACGTGGCGTGGTGGCTGACGGGACGGCCCCCGAGCGGCCAGGTCACCAGCAGCCGCGGCGGGCTGCCGACGATCGGGGGCTGGTGATGGCCTACACCGGCGACGTCACCCCGCGGGGGCTCGCCGACGTCCGCGAGCTCGAGCACCTGACCATCACGAAGTACGCCGTCGACCCCGAGATGGCCAACAACTGCTACCTCCTCCGGTGTCGCGCCACCGGCGACCAGCTGCTGGTCGACGCGGCCGACGGCGCCGAGAGCCTGATCCAGCTCGCCGACGGCCTGCTCGACACGATCGTGACGACCCACCAGCACTGGGACCACCACCGTGCCCTCGCGGAGCTCGTGTCGATCACCGGTGCCACCACGGTCGCCGGGGAGCCCGACGCCGAGGCGATCACGGAGCAGACCGGCGTCCGCGTCGACCGCCCGGTCGGCGACGGCGACACCGTCACGGTCGGGTCGTGCGAGCTGCGCGTCATCGCGGTCGCGGGTCACACGCCCGGCTCGATCTGCCTCGTCTACGACGACCCGGCCGGTCACCCCCACCTGTTCACGGGCGACTCGCTGTTCCCGGGCGGCGTCGGGGCCACGTTCGGCGACGACGCGGCGTTCCGGCAGCTCATCGACGAGGTCGAGTCCAAGCTGTTCGGCACGCTGCCCGACGACACCTGGTTCTACCCCGGCCACGGCGGCGACTCGACGCTCGGCGCGGAGCGGCCGCACCTGGCGCAGTGGCGGGCGCGGGGGTGGTGACCGGGCCCTACAGGTAGGAGTCGGGCACCGGGCCGAGGACCTCCATCGCGTGCCGCTCCGCGATCCGGTCCAGCAGCTCGGGCGTCGCCGTCCCGTCGGCCTCAGCCGCCGAGAGCGCCTCGAACAACCCGACCATGGCAGCGGGCGCGAACAGGTTCAGCTTCCGGCCGGGGACGTCGGAGACGACCTGGAACGTGTGCGGGACGGCACGCGGCACGTAGACGAACGTCCCCGGCGGACACAGCTCCTGCCGGTCCTCGAAGAACATCTGGTAGGCCCTCGAGCACGTAGAAGGCCTCGGCCGCGTCGGCGTGGCGGTGCAGCGGCGGGCCGAAGCCCGGTGGCTCCTGCTGGGTCCGCAGCAGCGAGAACGCCTCCTCGGTGTCGCCGCCCTCGGCGAGCACGACCGCCTCGAACGTGCCGAGGTCGAGCAGCCGACCACCGTCGGGTGGCCCCGTGAACGGGACGCTCATGGCCCCCAGCATGGCGTCTCGCGAGCGTACGGCGCTAGCCGCCGAGGGGATCGTCCGCCGCGGCCAACGTCGCCTGCGCCGCCAGCACCTCGTCCACGTCACCGAACGGGTTGCCACCGAGCGAGACGAACTTCTCCTGGTGGCGGCGTGGCCGCGGGAACCCGAGCTCCTTGAGGACACCGACGGTCGCCTTCATGAAGGGGGCCGGACCGCAGACGAAAGCGTTCCACGCGAGGTGGTCGACCGCGAAGGCCTTGAGCTGCGCGGGCGTGGGCAGCCCCTGCACCGACTCGAGCCAGTGGACGACCTGCAGCCGGTCGGGGTGCGCCGCGGCCAGCTCGCGCAGCGGCTCGGCGAAGATCACCGACCGCTCGTCGCGGTTGGCGTAGAACAGCACGACCCGCCCGGTCCCGTCGCGCAGCACCGTCCGGGTGATCGACATGATCGGCGTGATGCCCGACCCGCCGGCGTACAGGAGCAGGTCGTCGGAGAGGTCGTGCGGGGTGAAGATCCCGCTCGGCGGCAGCACCCGGATCGCGTCGCCCACGGCCACGTGGTCGTTGATCCAGTTGGAGGCGTAGCCGTCGACCGTCCGCTTGACGGTCACGTTCAACGGCTCCCCCGGGGGCACGTTGATCGAGTAGCAGCGCGCGACCAGCCCCGTCAGCTCGGACGGGACCCCGAGGGTCAGGAACTGGCCCGGTGAGAAGGCGAAGACGTCCGCGTGCTCGTCGGGGACGGCGAACGTCACCGAGACCGCGTCGGCGGTCTCCCGGCGCACGCCCGAGACGGTGAGGAGGTAGGACTGCTCGGTGGGCGTCACGGAGGCGATTCTGCACGGAGTACCGCCATACTCGCTGCGTGGCCGACGACCTCGAGACCCGGATCCGGCGCTGGCGGCCCGATCTCGCACCGAGTCTGCGCCGCCTCTGGCCGCAGCTCGACGACCGGGCGACGGAGTCGCTCGGCGACCGGCTGGTCGCGATCGCCCGCGCCGGGCACGCCGACCGGCCCGCCGACCTGCGAGCCCTGGACGACCGCCGGCTCGCCGAGCCCGACTGGTTCCAGCGGCCCGACATGCTCGGGTACGCCGCCTATGCCGACCGGTTCGCCGGCACCCTCGCCGACGTGGCCGAGCACGCGGACTACCTCGCCGACCTCGGCGTCACCTACCTCCACCTGATGCCGCTGCTGAGTCCGCGGCCCGCGCCCAACGACGGCGGGTACGCCGTGGCGGACTACCGCACCGTGCGCGCCGACCTCGGCGACACCGACGACCTGCGCTCCCTGACGACCACGCTGCGCGAGCACGGCATCAGCCTCTGCCTGGACCTGGTGCTCAACCACGTCGCCCGCGAGCACGCGTGGGCCGAGGCCGCGCGGGCCGGCGACGTGCGTAAGCGGGCGTACTTCCACGTCTTCCCCGACCGGGAGGGGCCCGACGCCTACGAGGCGTCGCTGCCGGAGGTCTTCCCGGACTTCGCGCCGGGCAGCTTCACGTGGGACGACGGCCTCGACGGCTGGGTCTGGACCACGTTCAACGACTACCAGTGGGACCTCAACTGGGCGAACCCCGACGTGGTCTGCGAGTTCGCCGAGATCATCTGCCACCTCGCGAACCTCGGGGTCGAAGTGTTCCGGCTCGACGCGATCGCGTTCCTCTGGAAGCGGCTCGGCACCGCCTGCCAGAACCAGCCGGAGGTGCACGACCTCACCCGGCTGCTGCGCACGGTGGCGCGGATCGCGTGCCCGGCGGTGCTCTTCAAGGCCGAGGCGATCGTGGGCCCGGCCGACCTCCCGGCGTACCTCGGCCTCGGCGAGCACGCCGGCCGGGTCTCGGACCTCGCCTACCACAACGGCCTCATGGTGCAGCTCTGGTCGATGCTCGCCACCGGCGACACCCGGCTCGCCGCCCGGGCGCTCCAGCGGCTCCCCCAGCCGCCCGACGGCACGTCGTGGCTGACGTACGCGCGCTGCCACGACGACATCGGCTGGGCGATCGACGACACCGACGCCTGGCGGGCCGGGCTCGACGGGGCGGCGCACCGGCGGTTCCTGTCGGACTGGTACGCCGGGCTGCACCCGGGCTCCTGGGCACGCGGGCTGGTCTTCCAGGACAACCCGGCGACCGGCGACCGGCGGATCTCCGGCTCGCTGGCCTCGCTCGCTGGCCTGGAGGCGGGCGACCCCGGCGCCGTGCGCCGGATCCTGCTGCTGCACGCGGTGCTGCTGGGGTTCGGCGGGCTCCCGATGCTGTGGATGGGTGACGAGCTCGGACTGCTCAACGACCTCGGCTGGGCCGACGACGAGGCGCACGCGGGCGACAACCGCTGGGTGCACCGGCCGCGGATGCCGTGGCGGCAGGGTCGGCCCGACGTCGCCGACGACCGGGCGCCGATCCTCGAGGGGATCCGGCGACTGGCCCGGGTCCGCGCCACGCTCCCCCACCTGCACGCCGGCCGGGCCACCGAGGTCTGGGACCCGCGCGACCCGGGCGTGCTGCTCGTCGTACGCCGGGCACCGGAGGGTCCGCTGCTGGTGGCGGCCAACGTCACGGCGGAGGAGCGGTGGGTCGCCGACGACGTGCTCCACTGGCTGGGCCTGCACACCGAGGGACTGCACGACGCCGTCGGCGGGGAGCGGCCAGACCTCGACGACGGAGCGGTCCGGCTGGCGCCGTACCAGTGCGCCTGGCTCTACGACGAGTTGCGCCAGGCGCGGGCCGTGCCGGTGTCGTAGTAGCGGGTGAACCCGCAGCCCCACGCGATCCGGTCGTCGCCGCTGACGAGCAGCCGGTCGCCGACGCCGTACGCCGGCCCGGTCTCGCTCGGTCCGGGATCGGTCGGGGGAGCCATCCCGACCGAGGTCGTGGCCCGCAGGTCGCGCTCACCGACGAACCACTCCCGGGGCTCGAACGTCACGACGTCACCCACGATCGAGGTGATGGTGCCGTCGAACGCGAAGTCACGCGACCCGACCTCGGTCGCCGAGTAGGTCGCGTCGCACGGCGCCCGGGGGCCCAGCTCGACCGCGCCGGTGCGCGGGGCGGCCTGCTCGGAATCGGCGGGCGGCTGTCCGCCGTCGGGTCGGGGACCGTCCCCCGCGTCCGGGTCGGTGGGCTCGTCGACGGTGGGTTCGGTGACCGCGGCCTCGTCGACGGCGGACGAGCAACCGGAGGCGAGCAGCAGGGCGGCCGCCAGGGCCGCGGCGAGTCGTCTCATGGTGGTGGGACGTGACGGCGCTGGCCACGGTTCCGCCCAGCACGGCCGGTCGGTCCACGGGATCGGGCGGCGGGCCACCTAGACTCCGCCCCATGAGCTCGGGGCTGGTCTTCCTCTTCTTCGGACTCTTCGGGGCGCTCGTCGTGGCCCTCGTCGTGATGGCGGCGATCTCGGCGAAGAAGCGTCGCGAGGGGATGGCCACACTGGCCGCACAACGCGGCTGGACCTACGTCGAGCGCGACGACCGCTGGTGCGACGCCTTCCAGGACTCGCCGTTCGGGCTCGGGCACAACCGCAAGGCGACCAACGTGCTCACCGGTGAGTTCGACGGCCGGCCGTTCGTCAGCTTCGACTACGTCTACTACACCACGGAGACCCGCACCGACTCCGAAGGACGCACGTCCACCCGCGAGGTCAGCCACCAGTACGGCATCTCCGGACTCGACATGGGCGCGGCGTTCCCGGCTCTGGTGGTGACGCCCGAGGGCATGTTCGGCCGGTTCGTCGGCCGGCTCACCAACACCGACATCGAGCTCGAGTCCGAGGACTTCAACCGGGCGTTCACCGTGAAGTGTCCCGACCGCAAGTTCGCCTCCGACGTGCTGCACCCGCGGATGATGGAGCTGTTGCTGCAGTGGCCGAAGGCGGCGTTCCGCTTCGACCGCCAGTGGATCCTCGATGCCGAGTCGGGCCAGGTCGACATGGCCGACATCGTCCCCCGCCTGGAGCGGATCGACGCGGTCGTCGACCAGGTCCCCGAGTTCGTGTGGAAGGAGGTCCGCGGGTGACTCCGGGCCGCCTGATCGCCGTCGTCGTGGTCGGGCTCGTCCTCCTCCTCGGCCTCTCCGTCGTGGTCATGTACAACCGGTTCGTCCGGCAGCGCACCCTGGTCGACGAGTCCTGGGGCCAGATCGACGTGGAGCTGACCCGTCGCCACGAGCTGATCCCCAACCTGGTGACCACGGTGCAGGGCTACGCCGAGCACGAGCGCGCCGTGCTGGAGACCCTGACCCGCGCCCGCGAGGCGGCGGCCGCCCACAAGCGCGACGAGCCGAAGCAGCGCGAGCAGTTCGAGGAGTCCCTCGGCACCGCGGTGGCCACCGTGCTGGCGCGCGCGGAGGCCTACCCGGAGCTGAAGGCGAGCGCCGGCTTCGTCCAGCTCCAGGGCGAGCTGACCAACACCGAGGACCGGATCGCGGCCGCCCGGCGCTTCTACAACGGCAATGTCCGGGCCTACAACACCCGCGTCGCGACCTTCCCGTCCAACCTGGTCGCGTCGGCGTTCTCGTTCCTCCGGCGCGACTTCTTCGAGCTCACCGGCCCCGCCGCGCGGACCGCGCCCGCAGTCGACCTGTAGGAGTCAGGTCACCGGAACGTCCGGGCCGCGGTCTCGACCCGCTCGAGGTAGCCGGCCCAGTCGTAGCCGTCGTCCGGGTGGTTGCTGTTGTCGGCGCGCAGCCCGGTGGCGCCGTCGACGGTCTCGCGGAGGATGTCCAGGTGGCCGGCGTGCCGGTTGGTCTCGGCGATCACGTGGACCAGCAGCCTGCCGAGCGTCACCCGGTTGCGCGAGGGGTCCCACCACGGCACGACGGCGATGCTGTCGAGGTCGTGGTCGGCGAAGGTACGCGCGGACTCCTCCCACGCCAGGCGGTAGAGCCCGACGATGTCGTCGCGCGACTCGTCGACCCGGACGCACAGGTCGTCGTGGGGGTCCGCGTCGGGATCGGCGAACAGGTCGGGGACCGGCATCGGCCGGCCGAAGGAGGAGACGAAGTAGCCGAGCTCTACGTAGGCGAGGTGCTTGACCAGCCCGAGGAGGTTGCTGCCGGTCGGCGTCAGGGGGCGGCGTACGTCGTACTCACTGGCGCCGTCGAGCTTCCACACAACGGCGTCGCGGATCGTCTGGAGGTAGTCGAGCAGGACTTCTTGCTGGGTCTGCGAGTCGGTCACGGTCACTCGCCCGGCTGGTAGGGCGTCAGCACGCAGAACTCGTTGCCCTCGGGATCGGCGAGCACCGCCCAGCCGCGGTCGGGGCCGTTCCTGCGGTCGTCGACGAGAGTGGCGCCGAGCCCCAGCAGTCGCTCGACCTCCGCCTCACGCGTCCGGTCCGTCGGCGAGACGCACACGTGCATCCGGTTCTTCACCGTCTTGGGCTCGGGCACCTTGAGGAAGATCATCGCCCGGTCCTCCGGCCCGACCAGCCAGCACTCCTCGTCGTCCCAAGTGGCCAGCTCCTCCTGCGAGGGCAGCGTGAAGTCGTCGAGCACGTCCGCCCACCAGCGGGCCTGCGCGGCCGGGTCGTGGGCGTCGATGCAGAAGTTCGAGGTTCGAGAAGCCATGCCGTCACCGTGTCAGCACCCCCGACCCCGGCAAGCGGCTACCTTCCGCCGCCCGACTACGGTGGGATCGCACCCATCGACAGGAGATCACCATGGCCATTCGCAGCGCACGCACCGCCTGGCAGCGGCGGCCTCATGGACGGATCCGGTCAGGTCGAGCTCGCGAGCTCGGGCACCGGCACCTTCGACGTCACGTTCCCGAAGCGCACGGCCGACGCGGCCGACGGGACCACCGCCCCGAGGAGCTGATCGCCGCCGCACACTCCTCCTGCTACTCGATGCAGCTCTCCGGCCTGATCGGACGGGCCGGTGGCACGACCCGGTCCCTCGACGTGACGGCCGACGTGAGCCTGGGCGAGGACCCCGCCGGCGGGTTGCGGATCACCGGCATCGCCCTCACCGTCCGCGGCTCGGTCGACGGACTCGACGAGGCGGGGTTCCTCGAGGCGGCCGAGAACGCCAAGTCGACCTGCCCGGTCAGCAAGGCCCTCGCGGCCGTCGACATCACCCTCGACGCCGCCCTGGCAGGCTGACGGGGACCGGGGCCCCGCCCGTGATGCCGCCCGACCTGCTCGACCGGGCACGCACCGCGACGGGGTTCATGCCCGACAAGGAGGGTCTGCTGCTCCATCGTCGGGCGGTCGAGCGGCTCCCTCACGGACCGGTGCTCGAGGTCGGGACCTACTGCGGCAAGTCCGCGCTCTACCTCGGCGCAGCCGCCCGACAGGTCGGTGGCACGGTCTTCACGGTCGACCACCACCGCGGCAGCGAGGAGAACCAGGCGGGCTGGGAGCACCACGACCCGACCCTGGTCGACCCGGACGTCGGCCTGATGGACACGCTGCCGGTCTTCCGGAGGACGATCCACGACGCAGGCCTCGAGGACGTGGTGGTCGCCGTCGTGGGGTCGTCGACCACGGTCAGCACCCACTGGCGCACCCCGCTGTCGCTGCTGTTCGTCGACGGGGGTCACGGTGAGCAGCCCGCCCACGACGACTACGCGGGCTGGGCGCCGTGGGTGATGCGCGGCGGGCTGCTGGTGATCCACGACGTGTTCCCCGACCCCGCCGACGGCGGCCGCCCGCCGTACGAGCTGTTCCTGCGCGCGCTCGACAGCGGCGCTTTCACCGAGGTCGAGGCGCTCGGCTCGATGCGCGTCCTGGAGCGGTCGTCAGGATCGGCCGGAGAGCCGGTCGGCTGACGCGCAGCCGCACTCCAGCCCGATCTCCGCGAACGTCGTCAGGGTCGTGCCGCGCATGATGGTCGCGCCCGGCGTCGTCAGCGAGAGCGCGTCGACCGCCAGGATCATCGCCGCCGCCGTGTACGTCGTGCGCTCGTCGGGCCAGTTGACGTTCTCGGGGAACACGAAGCCGGTCCAGTAGGACCCGTCGTCGTGGCGCAGGTGCTGCACGTCGCCGAGCAGCCGCAGCGCGCGATCGCGGTCGCCGAGCGCGTCGAGGGCGAGCACCAGCTCGCACGTCTCCGCCCCCGTCACCCAGGGGTTGCGGCTGCACGCAGCGGATGCCGAGGCCCGGCCTCCACGAACGTGTCCCACCGCGCGTCGACCAGCGCCCGGCCCGGCCTCGCCCCGGACCACCCCGCCCAGGACCGGGTAGTACCAGTCCATCGAGAACTCGGACTTGTCGAGGAACCGGTCCGGGTGGTCGCGCACCGCGTGCGCGAGGCGGCCGCCGGCCAGCTCCCACTCCGGCTGCGGGTCGCCGAGCAGCTCGGCGAGCGCGACCCCTGCCTGGAGCGCGTGGTGGATGCTCGACGAGCCTGCCAGCAGCGCCTCGCGGTTGACGGCCGCCGGCCGTCCGTCGCGCCACTCCTGTGACCAGGCCACGCCTCCCCAGGGCAGCTGCATCGAGACGGCGAAGTCGAGCCCTCGGCGGACGACCGGCCAGAACCGACGTACGAACCCCAGGTCGCGGCGGACCAGCCAGTGGTGCCAGACGCCCACCGCGAGGTACGACGACATGTTGGTCTCGCCGCTGGCGTCCTCGACCTCGCCCGTCACGATCTTGAGCGGGACCGACCCGTCGGCGCGCTGCACGGTCGGGACCCACGCGTAGGCCCGCTCAGCCGCCTCGACCTCGCCGGCGGCGAGCAGTGCCATCGCCGACTCGACGTGGTTCCAGACGTCCGTGTGCTCGCCGGCGCGCCAGGGCACGGCGCCCGACCGCTCCTGGTCCGCGACGATCGCCCGCGCGGTGGCGCGCACCTCCCGCGCCGGGAGGAGCCCGTCGAGGCCAGGGACCTCAGCCGGCATCGGGCTTGCGGAGGTAGAGGACGAGCGACTTGCCGATCAAGGGGTCGAGCACCCGTCCTGCCCACCGCAGGACGCGCGGCTGCTTCATGATCTCCCACACGAGCAGGCGGTGGTACAGCCTGGGGGAGCGGGTGGTCGTCGTTGTTGACGCCGACGGCACACTTGAGCCACCAGTACGGCGAGTGCAGCCCGTGCGCGTAGTCGCGGCCCTCCAGCACGAGCCCGGCGCCCGTGGCCTTCGCGATCAGCTCGGCGTCGGTGTAGATCCGGACGTGGCCGCCCGGCACGTCGTGGTACTCGGTCCGACAGCTTCCAGCTGATCGCCTCGGGCAGCCACCGCGGGACCGTGAGGGCGACCGCGCCACCCGGGCGGGTGACCCTGACGAGCTCGCGGAGCGCGCCGAGGTCGTCCGGGACGTGCTCGAGGATCTCGGCTGCGACCACCCGGTCGAACTCACCGTCGGCGAAGGGCAGCGACAGCGCGTCACCCTCCTTGACGTCGGCCTCGGCCCCGTCGGGCGCCTCACCGGCCTGGCGCATCGCGACGAAGAGGTCGCGGACCGCCGCGAGCTCGTCGGCGTCCTGGTCGAACGCGATCACGTCCGCCCCGCGCCGGTACATCTCGAACGCGTGACGCCCGGCGCCGCAGCCGAGGTCGAGCGCCCGCTCGCCGGGCTGGAGCCCCCAGCGGTCGAAGTCGACGGTCAGCACCGGATCGCCTCGTCGTACGCCTCCGCCGTCGCCCGCGCCACCGCACGCCAGCTGAACCGGTCGAGCACCCGCTGTCGGCCGGCGGCACCCATCCGGGCCCGGCGCTCGGGGTCGTCCAGCAGCGCCTCGATCGCGTGGGTCAGCTCCCCGACGTCACCCGGCTCGACCAGGTCGGCGCAGTCGCCGTCGGCGCCGACGACCTCGGGGATGGCGCCCGCCCGCGACACCACCAGCGGGGTCGCGCACGCCATCAGCTCGGCGGTCGGGAGGCTGAACCCCTCGTAGAGCGAGGGGACGCAGGCGAGCTCGGCCGACCCCATGAGGTCCACCAGCTGCGCCTCGGTCAGGCCGTGGACGAACCGCACCGCACCCTCCAGCCCGAGCTCGTCGATGAGGCGCTCGGTGCGGCCGCCGGCGACCGGCCTCGTGACGAGCACGAGCTCGAGGTGCGGTCGCTCGACCCGTAGCTTCGCGAACGACTCGAGCAGGGTCGCGATCCCCTTCATGGGCGCGTCGGCGCTCGCCATCGCGAGGATCCGGCCGGGCACCCGGGGCTCGCTCGGCGGCACGAAGCCGTCGTCGACCCCCAGCCGGACGGTCCGCATCCGCGCCGGGTCGACCCCGAAGTCCGCCGCGATGTCGCGCCGCGAGGCGTCGGACGGCGTGAGGATGAGTCGCGCCCGGCGCGCGACCTTGCCCTGCATCCGCAGGAAGCCGTACCACCGGCGCAGCGTCAGCCGCTGGCGCCGGGTGGTCGCCGCGGCCAGGTCGATCCGGCGGTCGAACGTGATCGGGTGGTGGATCGTGGTCACCACCGGCAGCCCGAGCCTCCGCTCGATGTCGAGGATGCCGTAGCCCAGCACCTGGTTGTCGTGGACGACGTCGAAGTCGTCGACCCGGTCGGCGAGCAGCCGCGCGACGCGGGTGCTGAACGTCTTCGGCTCGGGGAACCCGGCGGTGCACATCGTGAGGAACTCCTCGACGTCGACCCGGTCGCGGAACTCCCGCAGGTGGGGCACCCGGAACGGGTCCGGCTCGCGGTAGAGGTCCAGGCTCGGCACCCGGGTCAGCGCCACCCCCTCGTCGAGGTCGGGGTACGGCGGGCCGGAGAACACCTCGACGGTGTGCCCGAGCCGGACCAGCTCACGGCTGAGGTGCCGGACGTAGACGCCCTGGCCGCCGCAGTGCGGCTTGCTGCGGTACGACAGCAGTGCGACTCGCACGCGGCGCTCCCCCTTCGTGTCCCCGGCCGGGCCGGACGTCGCCCCATTCTGGGGCACGGCGCGACCGGGGCGTCAGTCGGCCTCCAGCAGGCTGATCGCCTGCGTCGGGCAGGCGGCGACCGCCCGGCGGACGTGGGCCTCCTCGTCGGGGCCGACCTCCTCGTGGTGCAGCTGGAGGAAGTCGTCGTCGTCGAGCCAGAAGACCTCCGGGGCCAGCGCCTCGCAGAGGCCGTTGGAGTCGCAGAGGTCGAAGTCGACCTTCACCTTCATCGGGATCGTCCCTTCCGTGTGGACATCGTGGGTGCGGGCGGGCCGCGTCAGGTCCCCTCGCTGGAGTGGCCGGGGAACACGTGGGCCGACGGGTCGATCGCGACCGCCGCGTTGTTGACGGCGGTCGCGGCCTCGCCGAAGCCCACGGCGATCAGCCGGACCTTGCCGGCGTACTCCGTGATGTCGCCGGCCGCGAAGACCCGCGGCAGCGAGGTCTGCATCGAGGCCGACACGACGACGTGCCGCTTCTCGACCTCGATCCCCCACTCCTGCAGCGGGCCGAGGTCGGCGATGAAGCCCAGGGCCGCCACCAGCGCCTGCGCCGGCTTCACGACCGGCTCCTGGCCGTCCACGGTGATCTCGACCTCGGCGAGCGTCTCCTCGCCGCGCAGCGCGGTGACCTGCGCGCGGGTCACGATCTCCACCGAGCTGTCGCGGACCGCCTGGACCGTCCGCTGGTGCGCGCGGAACGCGTCGCGGCGGTGCACGAGCGTGATCGAGCGCGCCACCGGCTCGAGGTGCTGCGCCCAGTCGAACGCGCTGTCACCGCCGCCGACGATGACGACGTCCTTGCCGGCGTACGGCTGGAACGACGGGACGAAGAACTCCAGGCCCCGGCCGAGCCAGCCCTCGCCGGCCGGCAGCGCGCGCGGGCTGAACTTGCCGATGCCGGCGGTGATGATGACCGCGCCGGCGGTGATCTCGGTGCCGTCGTCGAGCCCGATCGTGACCGAGTCGCCGTCGTGGCGCAGCGTGCGCGCCGTCCGGTCGAGGAAGTACTCCGGGTGCGCCGTCGAGGCCTGCGCCACCAGGCCGTCGACCAGGTCGCGTCCCTTCACCGTCGGGAAGCCGGCCACGTCGAGGATCGCCTTCTCCGGGTACATCGCGGTGATCTGGCCGCCCAGCTCCGGCAGCGAGTCGACGACGGCGACGCGCAGGCCGCGGAACCCCGTGTAGTAGGCGGCGAAGAGACCCGTGGGGCCGGCTCCGATGATGAGGACGTCCGTGTCGTGGGCCACGGGGTGATCCTTGCCGTCGGACGCGGCCGACTCAACCGTCATCGGGTGCGGATGTCGGAGACGAGCCAGCCGCTGCGCTCGTCGCGCACCACGGTCACGAGCGCGCGGTACGGCGTGATCGCGGTCCCCTGTCCCGCGCGGGCGACGTACCGCTCGAGGAAGAGCAGCGCCTCGACCTGCTCGTCGGACGCCGTCACGACCGCGGTCGCGACCACCCGGACCTCCTGCGTCATCCGCTGCCGGGCGAACCGTGTCCGGACCCCGGCGTCGTCTCGCGGAACTCCTGGGCGAACGAGGTCGTCATCTCCCCGGCCGCGGCCTCGACCTGCGCGTCGAAGTCCTCGTGCCCGTAGGACAGGATCTCGGCGGTGCTCCGCGCGGCCGCCGCGACCGCCGTCCGGTGGGTCACCGTGCCCGTGATGACCGGTCGCTCCGGCGACACCTCCGGGTCGCCCGTGCCGTAGACGAACCAGGCCTCCGCGACGAGCAGCAGGGCCAGCACGAAGGCCAGCGCCGCCACCGCATCGGTGACCGAGCTGCGCCGGCGTGCCCCGTCGGTCATGGCGTCATCACCTCACGATCCGCAGGTCACGGGTGAGCCAGCGGCCGTCCTCGAGGACCAGCTCGAGCCGGAGCTGGAAGTCGCGCGGCACCGGCTCGCCCCCGGTCCGCCGGCTGCGCACCGTGCCGGTCGTGGCGGCGATCACCGTCGCCTGGTCGCCGCGGAGGTCGACGACGCCGGCCCAGAGCACCTTCCCGGCCAGCACCGACCGGTTCCGCTCGAGCGCGGCGACCACGCGCTCCCCGGCCTGCGTGTAGCGCTCCCGGAACGCGCCGGTCGCTCCTTCGGCGATCCGGTCGACCCCGGCCCGGGCGTCGTCGTGCCTCAGGTTCACGAACGCCTCGGCCTCCGCCGTGGCCGACGCCAGCACGTCGCCGTACCGCTCCTGCGCGGCGGCGTCGTCCTCCCGCTGCTGCCGGGTGTGCCACGCCAGCACGCCGCCGAGCGCCACCGCGACCGCCAGCACCACGACCAGCGCCAGCAACGGCAGGCCCGGTCCGCGTCGCGCTACGCGCTCGGCCCCGTCCACGCCCCACCTCCCAGCCGGTCGGAGGTGCCCCGGTGCGGGAATCGTAACGGCGGCGGCCGGGCGCCCTGCGGCGATCCGGCCCGGCGGGGCGCCTACGATGCCGTCCGTGGAGGCGGTCCCAGCATGAGCGTGGTCGACGTGCTGCGGCGGCACCCGTCCGGTCTGCTGCTCGGGGGCCAGCTGCTGGCCGTCATCGCCTACCCCTTCATCGGCAGCTCGATCCCGGGCCGGGCTGCGCTGGGGGCGATGAGCACGATCCTGGTGCTGGTCGCGCTGTACGCCGTCCGCAAGACGCCGGCGCTGGCCTGGGTCGCCCTGATCCTCGGGGTCCCGGCGGTGCTCTTCAACGCGCTCGAGGTCGTCCTCCCCGAGAGCGACGTCGTCCTGCTCGGGTCGGCGCTGCTGCACGCGCCGTTCTACTTCTACGTGTCCTACGGGATGATCCGGTACCTCTTCCACGACGACCGGGTGACCCGTGACGAGCTGTACGCCACGGGGGCCGCGTTCACGGTGGTCGCGTGGGGCTTCGCGTACCTCCACATGGCGGTCCAGGTGCTCTGGCCGCAGTCGTACGGCGGAGAGCGGTCGTTCTTCGAGCTGCTCTACCTGTCGTTCACGACCCTCACCAGCGTCGGCCTCTCCGACATCGTGCCGGTGCTCGCGCACGCCCGGTCGCTGGTGATCCTGGAGCAGGTCGCGGGCGTCCTGTACGTCGCGCTGGTGGTCGCCCGCCTGGTCGGTCTCACCGTCACCAGGGCCGGCAACCGGCCCGGGACCTGACGCGGGTCAGACCCCCTCGCAGATCTCCGTCATCTCGTCGAGGTAGACGGCCATCGGCTCGAGCCCGGCCTCGGCCCGCAGCTCGTCGACGGCGGCGGGGTCGGCGATCGGGGTCGGCGGGACCGGCCTCTTCCGCTCGCAGCGGATCTGGGTGCCGTAGGTCTGCGGCTCGCCGTTGGCCACCGCCACCCGGTCCGTGAGGTAGGCCAGGTCCCCCGGCGACGCGTCGTCCTCGGCGACCGCCTCCGTCAGCAGCTCCAGCGCGCGCTCCTGGAAGGCCAGGTCGAGGTCGGAGTGCTGCGCGATCACCCAGGCCGCGGTCGACCCCTCCTCGCCCACGAGGTCGTGGCCCGGCCAGCCGTGCTCGTCGAAGATCTCGGCCAGCCGTGCCTGGCGGTCCTCGTGGAGACCCGATCCCTGCTGGTCTGCCTCCTGCATCGCGACCAGCTCGTCGCTCAGGGCCTGGTCGAACGCGACCGGTCCCGCGTCCGACGGCGGGCTCGGGCTCTGGCCGCCGTCCGGCGGGCCCTCCGAGCCGCCGCACCCGGCGGTCGCGGCCAGCAGCAGTGCCGAGACCCCGACGACGACGCGGCGGCGGAGGAGCGCCATGTCACGCCTCCCAGCCCACGGGCCGAAGCTTCTTCGGCAGGCCGGCGACGACCCGCCGGTAGGACTCGTCGACCGCCGCGACGAGCTCGTCGTCCGGGATCGCGCCACCGAACGCCAGGTCGTTCCACCCGGAGCGCCCGATGTAGGCCATCACCGTGGCGTCGCCGGGGAACCGGGCGAGCCACTCGTCGGCCTCCTCGCGGCTGCCGCCGGCCTTGACCCCCACCCCGTCGGCGCCGAGGAACGCGAAGATCTTCCCCCGCTCCCCCGGCCCGACCTTGAACACCGGGTGCTCGTGACCCCAGGGGTTGTCAGGCCAGGCGCCGGGCTTCGCCGCGCAGTGCACGTGCATCCGCTCGACGTCCACGCGTCGCAGCCTACGATGCCCCGGTGACCTCACCCGAGATCTGGCGTCGGTTCCACCACGACCCGCGCGCCCCGGCGTACTCGTCGATGCGGGCGTCGGACGCCGACCGCGACGTGGTGCTGCAGGCGCTCGGGGAGGCGTACGCCGAGGGTCGGATCGACCCCGCCGAGCTCGACGAGCGCACCACGGGCGTCCAGGGTGCGCGCACGCTGGGCGAGCTGCCTCCGTTCCTCACCGACCTGGTGCCCGCCGCCGACGCACCCTGGACGGCGTCGCTCACGAACCTCCCGCCGCTCACCCCCGAGCGGGTCGAGTCGGAGGCCGTGGCGCGCTGGGAGAAGAGCCGCCGCGAGGCGCTCACGACGTGGGTGTTCGTCTCGGTGGTGTGCTGGGTCATCTACCTCGCCACCAGCCTGGGCAACCAGCACCTGTACCACCCGTGGCCGGTCTATCCCATGCTCGGGACGTCGCTCCCGCTGCTCGGCACGATGCTCCAGCGCAAGGACCTGATCGAGAGGAACCGGAGCCGGATCGTCGCCAAGCACGAGAAGGCGGTGGCCAAGGCGCAGAAGAAGGCCGCGCTCCAGAAGCGCACGCTGCGCGAGATCGAGGGCGGACCCGACCAGGCCCAGCCCTCGCCCTAGTCCTCGTCGTCTTCGTCGTCGAGCAGGCCCTCGCCCCGGGCGGCGGCCACGATCCGCCGGACGTTCGCCAGCGACCCGCAGTCGTCGTCGAGCTGCCGGTTGCGCTCGTCGGCGAAGCGCTTGCCGAGGTCGGCACGCGCCTGCTCGCCGACCTCCTCGCGCGCCGGGTTGAGGATGGTCAGCTCTTCCTCGGTGAGGTGGTGGTTGACGGCGGTCGCCAGGTCCTCGACCGCGTCGTCGAACGCCTGGGTGTCGGTGCCCTTGAGCTCCAGCACCGCGAGCAGCGCCTCGTGCCCCTCGGCGTGCTCCTCCTCGCCGTGCTCGGCCTCGTGCTCCCCGACCGCGCCCTTCCGACGCAGCTGCGGGTAGACGTGCTGCTCCTCCGCCAGGGCGTGCGCCACGTGCAGCGCCGAGAACGCCTGCCGGACGGCGTCGCGGTCGGCGCTGCTGTCGCGCAGGTCGCGCAGCATCGCCTCGAACCGCCGGTGGTCGTCGAGGATCAGGTCGAGGACGTCGCCGCTGACGGGGCGGCCGAGATCGATCACAGTGCTCATGACCGCCACCTTAGGTCGCCCAGCCGCCACGCCGGCGCCTGCCTCACCTCGTCGCCTCCATCATCTGGCGGAGCTCCTTCTTGAGGTCGCCGATCTCGTCGCGGAGCCTCGCGGCCACCTCGAACTGGAGCTCGGCGGCCGCGGCGCGCATCTGCTCGGTCAGCTCCTGGATCAGCTCGGCGAGCTCGGTGCTCGGGAGGCCGGCCAGGTCGGGGTGGTGGCCGTCGCCGCGCAGCTTGGACAGCCCGGGGACCGGCGCCTTCTTGGAGCGCGGGTCGAGGTGCTGCCAGGTCTCGAGCAGCTCTTGGGTGTTCTCGTCCTCGCGCGCGAGCATCTCGGTGATGTCGGCGATCTTCTTGCGCAGCGGCTGCGGGTCGACCCCGTGCTCGGTGTTGTAGGCGACCTGCTTGGCCCGGCGCCGGTTCGTCTCGTCGATCGCCGACGCCATCGAGGGGGTGATCTTGTCGGCGTACATGTGCACCTGGCCCGACACGTTGCGGGCGGCCCGGCCGATCGTCTGGATCAGCGACTTGTCGGAGCGCAGGAAGCCCTCCTTGTCGGCGTCGAGGATCGACACCAGCGAGACCTCGGGCAGGTCGAGTCCCTCGCGCAGCAGGTTGATGCCGACGAGCACGTCGTACTCGCCGAGCCGGAGGTCGCGCAGCAGCTCGATCCGCTTGAGGGTGTCGACCTCCGAGTGGAGGTAACGGGTCCGGATGCCGGCGTCGAGGAGGTAGTCGGTGAGGTCCTCGGACATCTTCTTCGTCAGCGTCGTCACCAGCACCCGCTCGTGCTTCTCGACCCGCGCGTTGATCTCGCTGATCAGGTCGTCGATCTGGCCCTTGGTGGACTTCACGACCACCTCGGGGTCGATCAGCCCGGTCGGCCGGATGATCTGCTCGACCGTGTCACCGCCGACCTTGTCGAGCTCGTAGTTGCCCGGGGTCGCGGACAGGTAGATGGTCTGGCCGATCCGGTCGAGGAACTCCTCCCACCGCAGCGGCCGGTTGTCCATCGCGCTGGGGAGCCGGAACCCGTGGTCGACCAGGTTGCGCTTGCGCGACATGTCGCCTTCGTACATGCCGCCGATCTGGGGCACCGCGACGTGCGACTCGTCGACCACGAGCACGAAGTCCTCGGGGAAGTAGTCGAGCAGGCAGTTGGGCGCCGACCCGCGGCTGCGGCCGTCGATGTGCATCGAGTAGTTCTCGATCCCGGCGCAGGACCCGACCTGGCGCATCATCTCGATGTCGTAGGTCGTGCGCATCCGCAGCCGCTGGGCCTCCAGCATCTTGCCCTGCCGCTCGAACGTCTCGAGCCGCTCGGCGAGCTCGGTCTCGATCCCCTGGATCGCCCGCTCCATCCGCTGCGGGCCGGCGACGTAGTGGGTCGCGGGGAAGATGTAGAGCTCCTGGTCCTCGGTCAGCACCTCGCCGGTGACCGGGTGGAGGGTCATCATCCGCTCGATCTCGTCACCGAAGAACTCGATCCGGATCGCCATCTCCTCGTAGACCGGGAACACCTCGAGGGTGTCGCCGCGGACCCGGAACGTCCCGCGTGTGAACGACAGGTCGTTGCGGGTGTACTGGATCTCGACCAGCCGCCGCAGCACCGCGTCGCGGTCGTGCTCCTGCCCGACGCGCAGCCGCAGCATCCGGTCGACGTACTCCTGCGGGGTGCCGAGACCGTAGATGCACGACACCGTCGACACCACGATCACGTCGCGCCGGGTCAGCAGCGAGTTGGTCGCGGAGTGACGCAGCCGCTCCACCTCCTCGTTGATCGAGGAGTCCTTCTCGATGTAGGTGTCGGTCTGGGGGACGTACGCCTCCGGCTGGTAGTAGTCGTAGTAGGAGACGAAGTACTCGATCGCGTTGTCGGGGAACAGCATCCGCAGCTCGTTGGCGAACTGCGCCGCGAGCGTCTTGTTGGGCTGCATGACCAGCACCGGTCGCTGGAGCTGTTCGGCGACCCAGGCGACGGTCGCGGTCTTGCCGGTGCCGGTCGCGCCGAGCAGCACGACGTCCTGCTCTCCGCCCTGGATCCGCCGGGTGATCTCGGTGATCGCCGCCGGCTGGTCGCCCGAGGGCTGGTAGTCCGACACCACGGTGAAGGGCGCCACCCGGCGCTCGAGATCGGTCACTGGCCGCATGGGTGGAGCGTACGTCGGAGCGCCGACAAGGGTTTTCTGGCGTTCTGGGGACGACTACGCTGCCGGTCCTTACGCTGGGGAACGGAGCGACGGTCCCCCCACCTCACCGCCGACCGTCTTCGACCCCCCGAGCAGATGAGGCACGATGCACGAGACGCTTGAGTCAGGCGCCCAGCGCACGCATCGCCCGACGGACGTGTCCGAGTGGCCGGTCCGTCGCAAGGTCGCGCTGGTGCTGGCCGTTCCGCTGCTGCTGGCCGCCGTCCTCGGCGGTCTCCGCGTCCAATCGGCCCTCGCCGACTCCTCGGCCGCCTCGGCGACCGCCAGCCAGGTGACCGTCCTGGGGCCGTCGGTCGCCTACCTGTCCGCCGCCGAGGACGCCGCGATGGTGTTCCGCGAGACCGACGACCAGGAGCAGCGTGACGCCGCCCTGAGGCTCGTCAACGACGCCGCGGCCGACCTCGAGGCAGCCTGGGCGGCCGCCGACCTGTCCGAGACCGAGCGCGCGCAGGTGCGCAGGCTGCTCACCAGCACCCAGGGGCTCCGCGACGGCTCGTCGTACGCCCTCGTCTCCACCGCGGTGCGACGCCCTCGAGAAGCTCGAGGCCGACGTCACGCTCGGTATCGCCGGCATGACCGAGACCGGCTCGCGGACCGAGTCGCAGATCCGCCTCGTCGGCCAGCTGAACCAGGGCCGGCTCGCCGTCACGCAGCAGCAGCTGCTGGTGCTGCCGAAGCCCGAGCTGATCCCCAAGAACGAGCTCTACGGCCACCTCGGTGTCGAGTCCGCCGCGATCGGCAACCTGGAGCTGCAGCTGCCGGGCAACGAGGACGTCGGCCTGCTGCGCCAGTACAACGCCAGCAACGCCGGGCTCCTCGGCATCGGCACGCCGGACCTCAAGGGCTCGGCCCCGCTTCGGCTATACGACAACCTGACCACCCGGCTGCTCACCCAGATCGAGGAGCGGCTGGCCGACGCCGCGTCGGCGTCCCAGCGCGAGGCGATCCTGGTGGCGGGCCTGACCGCTCTCGCCCTGCTGCTCGCGATCGTGCTCGCCCTCGTGGTGTCGCGGTTCCTCGTGGGCCCGATCCAGAAGGTGCGCGACGGCGCGCTCTCGGTCGCCCAGGAGCGGCTGCCCGAGACCGTCCGCCGGATCCGTGCCGGACAGGACCCGGGTGAGATCGAGCAGATCGCGGTCACCACCCACGAGGAGCTGGGCCAGCTGGCCCGAGCCGTCGACGACCTGCACAGCACCGCGGTGCGCCTGGCGCAGGGCGAGGCCGAGCTGCGGTCCCGCGTCGCGGACATGTTCGTCACGCTGTCGCGCCGCAACACCTCGCTCGTGAACCAGCAGCTGCGCCTGATCGAGAGCCTCGAGAGCGACGAGGAGGACCCGCAGCGGCTGGAGAGCCTGTTCCGGCTCGACCACCTGGCGTCGCGGATGCGCCGTACGGCGGAGAGCCTGGTCGTCCTCGCGGACGCTCCGACCCAGCACAGCGAGCAGGACTCGCTGTCGGTGGCCGAGGCGCTACAGGCCGCGACCGCCGGCGTGCAGGACTACCAGCGGGTCCGGCTCGGGCCGGCCCCCGACCTGCGGCTCTCCGGAAGCGCGGCACCCGACCTGGTCCACCTCTTCACCGAGCTCGTCGACAACGCGCTGACGTTCTCGCCGCCCACCGCCTCGGTGACGGTGACGACCGAGACGCCCGCCGGACTGGTGCTCGTCGAGATCCACGACCAGGGCCTCGGCATCGACCAGGCGTCCCTGCTCGAGCTGAACGAGACGCTGCGCACGGGCGCCGACGTCACGGCCGAGACGGCGCGGCGGATGGGTCTCTTCGTGGTCAGCCGGCTCGCGCGCCGGCACGGCATGACCGTGACGCTCGAGCGGAACGCCGACGGCGGCACCACCGCCAAGGTGTTCATCCCGCGCGCGCTGCTCGCCGCGGCCGTGTCGCACGAACCGGTCGTCGACGGCACCGCTGCCCTCACGGAGCCGGTCACGCCGGTCACGCCGGTCACGCCGTCTCGGTGCTGGGCGAGCCCAGGTTCGGGCGACCCGAGGTCGAGGTCGCCCCGGAGGCGCCGCCGGCAACCGCGCTGGAGCGCGAGGAGACGGTGGCCCGCGAGGGCGTCCCGGCCGCACCGTCGGGCAACCCGCTCGACGCGCTCTCGGCCGTCATCAACGCCAACATCCGGCTGCCCCAGCGGCAGCCCGGCACGGCCGACCAGCCGTCGGAGCTCACGCCGGTGCTGTCGGTCGACACCCCGCGGACGCCGCTGCAGCGCGAGCCCTGGCAGCGTCGACGAGGTCGACGGAGGTCGAGGAGGTCGACGAGCCGGTCGACGAGCCCCGCGAGGAGCCTGCGACCGCGGTCGAGCCCGCCGCCGGGGAGCCCGAGCCTGCCGACGAGCCCGAGCAGCTCCCGGCGCTCCCCTTCCCGACCCGGCCGATGTCGGTCGTGCCCGACCTCGCCGCACCGCAGCCCGCCCCCGAGGGCCTGGTCAACGGCACGGCCAACGGAGTGTCCCACGGTGCCGACATCTCGACGCTGCGGGCCGACCCGCTGCACGACACGCTGACGTCGGTCCCCTCCGAGGACGACGACTCCCCGCTCTACCAGATGCTGCGCTCGAGCTGGTTCAGCACCGAGGGCGACACCAAGGGCTGGGACAGCGGCGAGGCCGACGCGGGCTGGCAGGCCGCCGACCGCGCCAACGAGTCGGCCCCGTCGCGGCTGACGCGGTCCGGGCTCCCGGTCCGCGACCCGGGCAACCGGCTCGTGCCGGGCGGGGTGACCACGGCGACCAGCGCCGTGCGGCGCGACCCGGAGGCGATCCGGGCCCGGTTGGCCGCCCACGCCGCCGGGGTGGCCAAGGGCCGTGAGGCGACCGGCTCCGAGCACGCGACTCTCGACACGCTCGACAACAATCTGGACAGCACTCTCGACAACAATCTCGACAGCACTCTCGACAGCACTGAGGACGTGACCCCCTGATGAGCGAGACCTACTCGACCTCCTCCGCCCGGACCGAGCCACGTGAGCTCGACTGGGTGGTGGGCCGCTTCATCGACGAGGTGCCCGGCACCGCACACGCGGTCCTGGTGTCGGCCGACGGCCTCCTCACCGCGGCCAGCGCCCACCTGCCGCCCGACCGTGCCGAGCAGGTCGCGGCCGTCGCCTCGGGCCTCGCCAGCCTGGCGGTCGGCGCCTCGCGGTTGTTCGACGGCGGCCAGGTCATGCAGACCGTCGTGGAGATGCAGCGCGGCTACCTGCTGCTCATGAGCGTCGGCGACGGGTCGCACCTCGCCGTCCTCACGCAGGAGACGGCCGACATCGGTCAGATCGGCTACGAGATGGCCCTGCTGGTCGAGCGCGTGGGCCAGATGGTCCAGGCGCAGGCCCGGACTCCGCTGTCGGGCCAGCTGAGGAGGTCCCCGTGACACCCACCGACCCGCATCGCCCCGAGCTGGAGGACCACGGTCCCCCGGCACGGCTCGTGCGCTCCTACACGATCACCTCGGGCCGCACCAAGGCGGACGTCGACCTGCCGATGGAGGCGACGTTGCGACGCCTGGGGTTCGACGACGAGCCCGGTGACGGACCGCGGCAGCGGATCCTCCGGGTCTGCGACACACAGTCGGTCGCGGAGGTCGCGGCCCTGGTCAAGATGCCGATCGGCGTCGTCCGGGTGCTGCTCGGTGACCTCGTCCAGGAGGGAAAGGTGCGCGTTCAGGCCACCTTGACCGACACGTCCTCGCGTGACGAGCGGCGTGATCTGATCGAAAGGACCCTTCGTGGACTCCGCGCCCTCTGACGCCCCGCCGAACGACCGGCGCTCCGTCACCTCGACCAAGATCGTGATCGCCGGCGGCTTCGGCGTCGGCAAGACCACCCTCGTCGGCTCGGTCTCCGAGATCATGCCGCTGCGTACCGAGGCGCTCGTGACCAACGAGTCCGAGGGAGTCGACGACCTCGCGTCGGTGCCCACGAAGTCGACCACCACGGTCGCGATGGACTTCGGCCGGATCACGCTCGCCGAGGACCTCGTGCTGTACCTGTTCGGCACGCCCGGCCAGAAGCGGTTCTGGTTCATGTGGGACGACCTGTGCGTCGGTGCGATCGGCGCCATCGTCGTGGTCGACACGGAGCGGCTCGACGAGGCGTTCTCGCCTCTCGACTACTTCGAGGCGAAGGGGATCCCCTTCATCGTCGCGGTCAACCAGTTCGAGGGCACGCACGCCTACTCCCTCGAGGAGGTGGCCGGCGCGCTGGCCCTGTCGTCGGCCGTGCCGATCATCGGCATCGACGCCCGCGACCGCGAGTCGGCGAAGCGCGCGCTGGTCCGGATCACCGAGTACGCCCTGGAGCGCCTGACCGGCGACGTGGCCGTCGCCCGCTGACCCTGACGCCCGGACGCCACCCGGTCCGACCGCCGTCCCGACCGACTCGGTTCGGGCCGCTGGCAAGATGGCGGCGTGCCTGTGTTGTCGAGCTCGACCGCCGACCGGGTCCTCCGGATGCTGCGGCGGACGTTCCTGACGGTGCTCGGCGTCCAGCTCGCGCTCGCGATCGGGATGTCGCTGGTCGACTCCTACCGGCGCCGCGGCAAGAAGGCCAAGCCGTTCCCCGTCACGCCGCCGCAGACCGTCGACGCCGGCGAGAGCGGCGGCGCGGTCACGACGTACACGTTCGGGCAGGACCTCTACGACGCGATGCTGGCCGCGATCGCGGGGGCGCAGCGGCAGATCCTGTTCGAGACCTACATCTGGAAGGGCGACGAGGTCGGCGAGCAGTTCAAGCGGGCGCTCGCCGACGCGGCGGCTCGCGGCGTCGAGGTCTACTGCATCTACGACAGCTTCGCGAACCTCGTCGTCTCGCCGCGGTTCAAGCGGTTCCCGGCGTCGATGAAGGTGCTGCCCTACCCCGTCTACAACGCCGGCTGGCGGGTGCTCGACCTGCGCCGCTACGGGCGCGACCACCGCAAGATCCTGGTCGTCGACGACGCGGTCGGGTTCGTCGGCGGCTACAACATCGGGACGGCGTACGCCACCGAGTGGCGCGACACGCACATCCGCCTCAGCGGCCCGGCCGTGTGGGACCTCAAGCGGGCGTTCGCCGACTTCTGGAACCTGAACCGGCGACGGATCCTCGGCACCAGCGAGCGACCGCTGCTGCTGGAGACGAGCCCGGCGTGGGAGCCGCGGATCCGGGTGCACCGGAACGTGCCGCGGCTGTGGATGTTCCCGATCCGCGGCATGTACCTCGAGGCGATCAACCGGGCCGGCCGCAACGTCTGGCTCACGCAGGCCTACTTCCTGCCCGACCAGGACTTCGTCGACGCGCTGGTCGCGGCCGCGCAGCGCGGCGTCGACGTCCGGCTGCTGGTGCCCCTGAAGTCCAACCACGTCGTCGCCGACTGGATCTCGCGCGGCTACTACGACCAGCTGCTGCGCGGCGGCGTGCGGATCCTCCGGTTCCAGGGCGCCATGGTGCACGCCAAGACCGCCACCGTCGACGGGTCGTGGTCGACGGTCGGCACGGCCAACATCGACCGGCTCAGCCTCCAGGGGAACTACGAGATCAACGTCGAGGTGATCGACGAGGACCTCGCCGCAGTGCTCGAGCGGATCTTCGAGACCGACCAGCAGAACTGCCTGGAGCTCACGTTGTCCGAGTGGGAGGCACGCGACCTGCACCGCCGCTTCACCGAGGGCCTGCTGAACCCGCTGCGGCCGCTCCTGTGACCGGTGCCGTACCGGGCCGGTCGTGCTCGACGGCGGGCTGTCGACCGCGCTCGAGCAGGCCGGCGCCGACCTGTCCGGGTGCGCTGTGGACGGCGCGGCTGCTCGGCGAGCAGCCGGAGCTGATCGCCGACGCGCACCGGGCGTTCTACCTGGCTGGCGCCCGGGTCGCGACCACCGCGAGCTACCAGTGCAGCGTCGAGGGCCTGGCCGCGGCCGGCTACGACGACGCTGGCGCGCGGGCGCTGGTCACGCTCAGCGTGACGCTGGCCCGCGACGTGCGCGACTCGCTCGCGGACAGCCATCCCGGACTGCTGGTCGCGGCGTCGGTGGGCCCCTACGGCGCCTTCCTCGCCGACGGCTCGGAGTACCGCGGCCGGTACGGCGTGCCGGCGGCCCGGCTCCGTGACTTCCACGGGCCGCGGCTCGAGCTGCTCGCCGCGGCCGGGCCCGACCTGCTCGCCGTCGAGACCATCCCGGACGTCGACGAGGCCGAGGTGCTCGTCGACCTGCTCGACGACGTCGGCGTGCCGGCCTGGTTCAGCTACACCGTCCGCCGGCGCGACCACCGCCGCCGGCCAGCCGCTCGCCGACGCGTACGCCGTGCTGGCGGGCCGCGGCTCCGCTCGTCGCCGCCGGCGTCAACTGCTCGGACCAGTCGGACGTGCTGGGCGCCCTCGACGCCGCGCGGCTGCGACCGGCCTGCCCGGCATCGCCTACCCCAACCGCGGCGGCTCGTGGGACGCCGAGGCGAAGCAGTGGTCCTACGGCGACCCGATCGACCCCGCGCTCGTGCTTCGGCTGGCTCGACGCGGGTGTCTCCCATGTCGGCGGGTGCTGCGGCAACGGGCCGGCCGAGATCGCGGCGCTGGCAGCGGTGGTGGCCGGGCGCTCCTAGCGGCCGGCCTCCCGTCGGGTGGCGGCCAGGATCCACCCGGCGACCACCCCGACCACGACCAGGCCCGCGACGTACCCGACGGCGGTCGGGCTCGACCACGTGAGGTCGTCCCCGTGCCGCGCCAGCGCGACCGCCTGCAGCACGACGAACGTGGCGCCGGTGAGTCCGAGCGGGCGGATCGCGGGCAGGTGGTCGATGAGCAGCGAGTGGGCGGCGGCCCAGCCGAGCCCGACGAGCCACGCCCCGACCGCCCGTCCGGTGAGCTCGGTCAGTGGCCACGGCCACAGCCGGGCCGCGTCGAGCGGCGAGACGAGCAACGCCAGCCCCGAGCCCGAGCAGCACGACCGCGAGGAGCAGCAGCAGGCCGCGCAGCGCCACCGGCGGCCGGGCCGCGGCCCCCTCGGGACGACCGGACGCGACGGCCGGGTCTGCTGCCACGCCAGCACGACCATCAGGACGGGGACCAGTCCGTAGACCGCGAGCCAGCCGACCGTGACCCCGCGGGCGCTCGTCGGGTGCTCGGCGCCGAGATGGAACTTGTCGAGGTGGACCAGGGTCACGACCAGCGTCAGCGTGGTGAACACCAGCACGGTCCACACCGCGAGCCGGGCGCGGTCCCACCCGGGCGAGCGGGCGCCGGCGACCTCGAGGACGGCGCTGGACCAGTACGACGCGCCGAGGAAGACGGCGGTCATCGGCACGTCGATGGTCCACGAGAACCAGTCGGCGGTGCGCAGCGGGAACACGAAGAGCTGCAGCCCGGCGAGGAACACCAGCACCGCGGCGACGAGCAGCAGGCGGCGCATGCCGGACGTCAGTGGCGCACTCGGGGTCGACCTCGCTCATCCGCGACGCTCGGCGAGGTAGCCGTGGATGCGCGAGATCACGGTGGCGCCGTCGCCGACGGCGGTGGCCACGCGCTTCACCGACCCGGCGCGGACGTCGCCGATCGCGAAGACGCCGGGCAGCGTGGTCTCCAGCAGGTGGCGCATCGCCCCGTCAGGGTCGTCGGGGTCGGGCCCGGTCCGCACGAAGCCGGCCTGGTCGCGCCGTACCTCGTCGGGCAGCCACGACGTCCGCGGCACCGACCCGATGAGGACGAAGAGCCCGGTCACCGACAGCTCCTCGGTGGCCCGACCGTCGGGGTCACCCACCGTGATCGCCGCGAGGCAGCCGTCGACCTCGCGTCCACCGTGGACAGCCGTGCGGTAGCGGAGGGCGACGTTGCGCGTGGCCCCGAGCTGGGCGACGAGGTAGTCCGACATGCTCGCGGCCAGCGACGGCCCCCGCACCAGCAGCGTCACGTGCTTGGCGTACCGCGCGAGGTGCAGCGCGGCCTGGCCGGCCGAGTTGCCGCCCCCGACCACGACCACGTCCTGGCCGGTCATCGATGGCGCCTCCGAGACCGCTGCGCCGTAGAAGACGCCGCGTCCGATCAGCGCCTCGAGCTCCGGTACGTCGAGCCGCCGGTAGTCCACCCCGGTGGCGACCACCACGCTGCGGCCGCGAGCGACGCTGCCGTCGGACATCGACACGGTGCGCAGGTCGCCCTCGACGCCGAGCCCCTCGACGACCCGCATGAAGGAGTACTCCGTACCGAAGCTCCAGGCCTGCTGGAACGACCGGTACGCCAGATGGGCGCCGCTCACCCCTCGGGAGAAACCGGGGTAGTTGCGGATCAGCGAGCTGGTGCCGGCCTGCCCTCCCACGGCCTGCTGCTCCACCACCAGCGTCGTGAGGCCCTCCGACGAGGCGTACACGGCCGCGGCGAGACCGGACGGTCCCGGCGCCGACGACCACCACGTCGTACACCCGGTCGGCCGGCAGCGGCGCCATCAGCCCGAAGGCGTCGGCGATCTCGAGGTCCGTGGGGTTGACGAGCGTCGTCGGCGGCGACGTGAACGACAGCACGACCACGGGCAGGTCGGGGTCCTCCAGACCGAGGCCGGCGATCATCCGGCTCGGTCGCGTCCGTGCCGACCTGGTGGAACGACAGCGGGATGTGGTTGCGGCCGAACGAGTCGCGCAGCGAGTGGGTGCGCTCGTCGCGCTGCTCGCCGATGAGACGGACCGCCGCGAAGCCGGCGCCCTGCGCCAGGTGCCAGTCGTCGAGCGCGTCGGTCACGGCCCCGTGGAACTCCTCGTCGCGCGGCCGCTCCGGTCGCAGCAGCGACAGGTCGGCGTGGCCCTGCGCCATCGCGCCGAAGACCCTCGGCGCGCTGGCGAAGTCGCCCCACGTGACCCCCACCGCGCGCTTGGCCGCCGGGTGGAGGGCGTAGGAGCGGCGGAGGAAGTCGAGCCCCTCGCGGTCCTCGGGGCCGTAGTAGCGCGACCACGAGCGCGACCGGTCGCTCCCACCGTCGGAGCCCCTCGAGCACCGCCCGGGCGTGCGCGTAGTCGGCGCAGACCACGACCTCGTAGTCGGCGGCGTACCGCCGCCTCAGCTCCGCGCCCAGGACCTCGCGCGAGGTCGGGTCGGTGGTGGCGAGCAGCATCACCGGAGCCGTCTCGTCCACGGCCACCCCCTCCCCTGGCGGAGCCCTGTTCGAGCGCCTCAACGCTACCGGCGCGGGCCCCGTCGGGCGAGGGGTCGCCCGTCCGCGGCGGCGATCAGCGCGGAAGGTGGGTGCGCGGCGCCATCCGCGGGCCGAGCCGCGGCCGGTGCAGGCCGGCCAGGCCGACGAGTGCCTGCACCCGGTAGCGGTGCGGCCGGTACTGCTCCAGGAAGTCGGCGAGCTCGTCGTCGTCGAACGCCGTGCCGGTCAGCGCCCACCCGACGTCCTTCGCCACGTGGTAGTCGCCGAAGGAGACCGCGTCGGCGTCGCCGAACGCCCGCTGCTGTACCTCGGCGCTCGTCCACACCCCGATCCCCGGCAGCGACCGCAGCGCGCGACCGGCGTCTGCCGCCGAGAGCGTCGCGGTGCGCTCGACGGCGTGCGCCACCCGGGCGCAGGTCACGACCGCCTTGGAGCGGGCCGGGTCGATGTGGAGCTTGAGCCACTCCCACGACGGGATGCTCCGCAACGTCTCCTCGTCGGGCTGGACCCACACGCCCAGGTCGTGTCCCGGCCCGGGCGCCCGGGTGCCCCACCGGTGCACCAGGTTCCGGAAACCGGCGAACGCCTCCTGGCCGGTGACCTTCTGCTCGATGATCGACGGCACCAGCGCCTCCAGCACCAGCCCGGTGCGACCGATCCGCCAGTGGCGGTGGTGGCGCCAGACGTCCTTGAGGATCTGGTGGGTGGGCTCGAAGCCGCTCGGGTCGTCGTCGGCGCCGAGCAGCGTCGGCACCGACTCGAGCGCCCAGTCGGCGCCCTCGCCCCACGCGGCGGCGTACACGCGGCCCTCGCGCGGCCGGGTCTCGACCATCAGCGTGGCCACTCCGACAGGGGTCCGGATCCCGCGCCAGTGACGCCCCTGGAAGTCGACCTTGTAGGTCGGGTCGGAGCCGCCGCGCCGCTGCTGGCTCATGATCTCGTTGACCGGCACCGGCCAGTCCGGCACCCACAGCCGCTCTGTTGCGGCTGGCGGTCGGATCGGTCGGGCTCGTCACGGCCCGAGCGTAGGCCACCCTCCGTGACCGCCGGTACTCATCCGGGCCGTCGCCCGGTACTAAGTTGAGCGCGTGGCCGACTCATCGCGCGATCTCGAGCCCGGGATAGAGACCGACTTCCGGCGCCAGATGTCCTACGGCGACTACCTGTGCCTCGACCGGCTGCTGTCGGCTCAGCGGCCGCAGAGTGACCCGCCGCAGCACGACGAGCTGCTCTTCATCATCCAGCACCAGACGTCCGAGCTCTGGCTCAAGCTGCTGGTCCACGAGCTGCGGTCGGCCCGGTCGCTGCTCGCCGACGACGACCTGGCGCCCGCACTCAAGCGGCTGGCCCGCGTGAAGCACGTGCAGCGCGTCCTCACCGACCAGTGGTCCGTGCTCGCCACGCTCACCCCGAGCGAGTACGCCGAGATCCGGCCGTTCCTGGCGACGTCGTCGGGCTTCCAGTCGGCCCAGTACCGCGAGGTGGAGTTCCTGCTCGGCAACAAGGACGCCGAGATGGTGCGCGTGCACGCCCACGACCCGGCCGCGCAGGCCGAGCTCGCCCGGCTGCTCGACGAGCCGTCCCTCTACGACGAGTTCCTCCGCTACCTCGCCCGTGAGGGGTACGCCGTGCCGCCGGGCCTGCTCGACCGCGACCTGACCCGCCGCCACACGTCACACCCGGCGCTCGTCGACGTGTTCGCCACCGTCTACGCGGCCCCCCACGAGCACTGGGGCGTCTACGAGACCTGCGAGGAGCTCGTCGACATCGAGGACAGCTTCCAGGAGTGGCGGTTCCGGCACCTCCAGGTCGTGCAGCGCACCATCGGGCACAAGACCGGGACCGGTGGCTCCTCCGGGGTCGACTTCCTGCGCCGGGCGCTGGACCTGACCTTCTTCCCCGAGCTCTACGAGGTGCGCACCCGGATCGGCGGCTGAGCCTGTCGGCCCGCGCGGCTAGCCTGACGGCGTGCTGATCGCGGACCTCGTCGAGACGTCCACGGCGGTCGCCGCGACCCGGTCGCGCAAGGCGAAGACCGCCGCGCTGGCGGCGACCCTCGCGCGGGCCGACGCCGACGAGCTGCCCGTCGTCACGTCCTACCTCGCCGGTTCGCTGCTCCAGCGACGTACCGGTCTCGGTTGGCGGGGCCTCCAGGCGATGCCCGACCCCGCGGACGGGCCGTCACTGACGGTGCTCGAGGTCCACCACGCGTTCGACCACCTCGCCGGGCTCGCCGGCGCCGGCTCGCAGCAGGCCCGGGCGGCCGCGGTGGCCGACCTCTTCGGGCGCGCCACCGACGACGAGCAGCGCTGGTTGCGCGGCCTGGTGACGGGCGAGGTCCGGCAGGGCGCGCTCGACGCGCTCGTCCAGGAGGCGTTGGCCGCGGCCGCCGACGTCCCCCTTCCCGCCGTACGCCGGGCCGCGATGCTGGCGGGCTCGACGGTGGCGATCGCGTCGGCCGCGTTCGAGGGCGAGGAGGCGCTCGGCGGCGATCGGCCTCGAGGTCGGTCGGCCGGTGTCGCCGATGCTCGCGTCGAGCGCCCCCGACCTCGCCGCGGCGATGGCCAAGGCCGGGCCCGACGGAGCCGTCGTGTCCGTGGACACCAAGCTCGACGGGATCCGGATCCAGGTCCACCGCTCCGGCGACGACGTCGTCATCGCCACCCGCAGCCTCGACGACATCACCCACCGACTGCCCGAGGTGGTCGCGCTGGTCCGGTCCCTCCCGGTCACCGACCTGGTGCTCGACGGCGAGGCGCTGGCCCTCGACGACGACGGCCGGCCCCGGCCCTTCCAGGAGACCGCGTCGCGCACCGCCATGGCCGAGGGCGTCGCGGTCACGGCCTACTTCTTCGACCTGCTGCACCTCGACGGCCGCGACCTGCTCGACTCACCGGGCGACGAGCGCCACGCCGCCCTCGCCGCGCTGGTCCCGCCGGAAGCACTGGTGCCGCGGGTCGTGACCGCCGACCTCGACGAGGCGCAGCGCTTCACCGACGCCGCCCTCGCCGCCGGGCACGAAGGTGTGGTCGTGAAGGGCCTCGCCGCGCCGTACGCCGCCGGCCGCCGCGGCGCCAGCTGGGTCAAGGTGAAGCCGGTCCACACCCTCGATCTCGTGGTGCTCGCGATCGAGTGGGGCTCGGGTCGCCGCCAGGGGTGGCTGTCCAACATCCACCTCGGTGCCCGCGACCCTGACGCCGGCGCCGACTCCGACCGGCGCTGGGTGATGCTGGGCAAGACGTTCAAGGGCATGACCGACGAGATGCTTGCGTGGCAGACGGAACGCTTCCTCGAGCTGGAGACCCGCCGCGAGGGCCACGTCGTCCACGTCCGCCCCGAGCAGGTCGTCGAGATCGCGTTCGACGGGCTGCAGCGCTCCACCCGCTACCCCGGCGGCCTCGCGCTCCGGTTCGCCCGGGTCGTCCGCTACCGCGACGACAAGACCGCCGACGAGGCCGACACGATCGAGACCGTCCGGTCGATGGTGCACTGACACACGCGTCACACGCGTGCCACGCTGTGTTGCAATAGTCTGCCGCCATGAACGCGGTGCCCGAGACCGATGGCCGCCGTACCGCCGCGGCCGCGCGGCGGCGTCGACGCGAGGCCGAGATCATCAGCGCCACCCGCCGGCTGTTCGACCGCAACGGCGTGCGGGACGCGCAGGTCGACCAGGTCGCGCAGGCGGTCGGCATCAACCGGGCGATCGTCTACCGGCACTTCACCGGCAAGGAGGAGCTGTTCGCCCTCACCCTGGTGCAGTACCTCGACGAGCTGCGGGTCACGCTGACCGAGGCGGATGCGGCCGGCGGGTCGCCCACCGAGCGGCTGGCGCGGATCACCGAGGCGTTCGTCGACTACGGCCTCGAGCACCCGGCGTTCGTCGACGTGGCCCAGACCCTGATGCGGCGGACCGGCCCGGAGCTGCTCGAGGAGATGTCGGAGTCGGCCGTGTTCCGCCTCGGCCGAGCGATCTCCACCTGCCTCGCGGTGCTGGAGGGCACGCTGCAGACCGGGGTCGAGGACGGCGACTTCGCCGTGAAGGACCCGACCCTGCTCGCGAACCTGCTCTACGCGAGCGGGCTGGGCGTGCTCCAGCTCGCCCGGGTCGGGATCCTCGTGACGGAGTCCGCCCCCGGCGTACCCGCCGTCGGCGAGATCTCGCACGAGCAGGTCCGGCGTCATCTGGTGACCAGCGCCCTGGCACTGGCCACGCGGTAGCTACCTCTCCAGGATCGCGACGACGCCCTGGCCGCCGGCGGCGCAGATCGAGATCAGACCGCGGCCGCGCTGTCCCTCGGCGGACGCGGCCTGGTCGAGCAGCTTCGCGAGCGTGGCCACGATCCGACCGCCGGTCGCGGCGAACGGGTGCCCGGCCGCCAGCGAGGAGCCGTTGACGTTGAGCCGCGCCCGGTCGATCGACCCGAGGGGGGCGTCGAGGCCGAGCCGCTCCTTGCAGAAGATCGGGTCCTCCCACGCCTTGAGGGTCGAGAGCACCTGCGAGGCGAACGCCTCGTGGATCTCGTAGAAGTCGAAGTCCTGCAGCGTCAGGCCCTCGCGCTCGAGCATCCGGGCCACCGCGTAGGCCGGGGCCATGAGCAGCCCCTCGGCACCGTGCACGTAGTCGACGGCTGCGGTCTCGTACGCCGTGAGGTAGGCCAGCACGGGCAGGTCACGCTCGGCCGCCCACGCCTCCGAGGCCAGCAGCACCACGGAGGCGCCGTCGGTCAGCGGCGTGGAGTTGCCAGCCGTCATGGTCGCCGCCTCGCCCTTGCCGAACACCGGCGTGAGCTTCGCGAGCTTCTTTGCCGTGGAGTCGGGCCGCAGGTTGTTGTCGCGGTCGAGCCCGCGGAACGGCGTGACCTGGTCGTCGAGGAACCCGGAGTCGTACGCCGCGGCGAGCCGCTGGTGGGAGGTGGCGGCGAGCTCGTCCTGCTCCTCGCGGCCGACCTCCCACTCCAGGGCCGTCAGCGCGGCGTGCTCGCCCATCGAGAGCCGGGTGCGCGGCTCGCCGTTCCGGGGGATCTCGAGGCCGATGTCGGTCGGCCGGATCGCGCCCAGCGCCCTGATCCGGCTCACGGTGTCACGCGCTGCGTTGACCTTCATCAGCTTCCTGCGCAGCTTGTCGCTGATCGCGACCGGGGCGTCGGAGGTGGTGTCGGCGCCACCAGCGATGCCGACGTCGATCTGGCCCAGCGCGATCTTGTTGGCGACCAGGATCGCCGCCTGCAGACCGGTGCCGCACGCCTGCTGGATGTCGGTCGCCGGAGTCTCGGCCGACAGCGTGGAGCCCAGCACCGCCTCGCGGGTCAGGTTGAAGTCCCGGGCGTGCTTGAGCACGGCGCCGGCGACGACCTCGCCCAGCCGCTCGCCCTCGAGCCCGTAGCGCCTGACCAGCCCGTCGATCGCGGCGGTGAGCATCTCCTGGTTGGTGGCGTCGGCGTACGCGGTGTTGGAACGGGCGAACGGGATCCGGTTGCCACCGATGACGGCGACCCGACGAGTCTTGGTCTGCATGCCCCCAGTGTGGCTCGCCAGTAGTCTGGGGCGAAACGGACTGAGGTGCACGTCACGAAATGTGGACGTCGCGTGTCACAAGGAGTTACCTCTTCGTCATGAGTGATCGCTACCTCGGCTTCACGGGCACGCCCGTCGGCCAGCTCCTCGTCAAGAACCTGGGCCTGCCGCGTCCCGCCCCACTCCGTCGCTACGAGCCCGGCTCGCCGCTCGTCGACGGCACCGTCGTCGTCGGCGGCACCGGCCGGCTCGCCGAGTCGCTGCCCGGGCTGCTCGACCGGCTCGGCATCGCCAGCACGACCACGGGTGACGCCGCCCAGCGGTACGCCGGGCTGGTCTTCGACGCCACCGGCCTCACCGACGCCGGGCAGCTGGGGGCGCTGCGCGACTTCTTCGCCCCGCTGCTGCGCAGCCTGCGGACCTGCCCCCGCGTGGTGGTGCTCGGCACCCCGCCGGAGCTCGCGACCGGCAGCGCGCGGGTCGCGCAGCGTGCACTCGAGGGCTTCACCCGCTCGCTGGGCAAGGAGCTCGGCCGCGGCGGCACCGCCCAGCTCGTGTACGTCGCCGAAGGCGCCGAGGACGCGGTGTCCTCGACCCTGGGCTTCCTGCTGTCGCCGAAGTCGGCGTACGTCTCCGGTCAGGTGGTGCGGATCGGCACCCACACGGGCGCGGCCGAGGACGTCGCCGACACCGCCCGGCCGCTGGTCGGCCGGGTCGCCCTCGTCACCGGCGCCAGCCGCGGCATCGGCGAGCAGATCGCCCGGGTCCTCCACCGCGACGGCGCGACGGTCGTCGGGCTCGACGTGCCGCAGGCCGCGAGCGAGCTCCAAGCCCTGATGCGAGAGCTCGACGGCGACCACCTCACCCTCGACATCACCGCCAAGGACGCCCCGCAGCGGATCGCCCGGCACCTCACCGAGAAGCACGGCGGGGTCGACGTCGTGGTGCACAACGCGGGCATCACCCGGGACAAGAAGCTCGCGAACATGGACGACGACCGGTGGCAGGCCGTCCTGAACGTCAACCTCGTCGCACCCGAGCGGATCAGCCGCGAGCTGCTCGACCAGGGCGTCATCCGCGAGAACGGCCGGATCATCGGTGTCGCCTCGATCTCCGGCATCGCAGGCACCGTCGGGCAGACCAACTACGCGACCTCCAAGGCCGGGGTGATCGGGCTGGTCGACTCGCTGGCCGACGAGCTGGAGGACGGGATCACGGTCAACGCCGTCGCGCCCGGCTTCATCATCACGCAGATGACGGCCACGGTGCCGTTCGCGACCCGCGAGGTGGGGCAGCGGCTCAACGCGATGGCCCAAGGCGGGCTGCCGGTCGACGTCGCCGAGACCGTCGCCTGGTACGCCGACCCCCGGTCGACGGCCGTCAACGGCAACGTGGTCCGGGTCTGCGGCCAGATGATGCTGGGGGCCTGATGCCGGTCCCGACGGTCCTCCGGGCCGCGCTGCCGTCGATCCCGGGAGTCAACCAGCTGCCCGGGGTCCGCAAGGACCCCGGCGCCGACCCGAGCACGTTGTCCCTGACGCGGTCCGGGCTGACGATCGACCGCGGACACGCGGCGGCGTACGCCCGGGTGTGCGGGTTCGAGCAGCGCGACACCGTGCCGCTGCCCTACCCGCACCTGCTGGCCTTCCCGCTCCACCTGGAGGCCCTGACGAGCCGGCAGTTCCCCTTCCCGGCCATCGGCACGCTGCACCTCGAGAACTCGATCACCAGCCACCGGCCGCTGCACCCCGGCGAGGCGGTCGACGTGGCGGTACGGGTGTCGACCCCCCGGGCGCACCCGAAGGGCACGGCGGTCGACTTCGTGGCGGACGTCCGGGTCGGCGACGAGCCGGTGTGGGAGTCGACCTCGACGTACCTCCGACGGGGGCGCGGCGACGAGGGCGCGCCGGGCGGGCTGTCGTTCGACCGCACGCCGTCCGCCACGACCGAGTGGCGGCTGCCCGGCGACCTCGGCCGGCGGTACGGCGCGGTGTCCGGCGACCGCAACCCGATCCACCTCTACCCGTTGACGGCGAAGGCGCTGGGCTTCCGGCGCCAGATCGCGCACGGCATGTGGAGCCTCGCGCGCTGCGTCGCCGCGCTCGAGAACCGGCTGCCCGCCGCGGTCTCCGTCGAGGTCGCCTTCAAGAAGCCGATCCAGCTGCCGGGGACCGTCGGGTTCGGCCACGAGGCCACCGCGGGCGGCCAGGTGTTCGCCCTGACGCGCCCGAAGGACGGCGCGCCGCACCTGCTCGGCCGGGCCGCCGGGCTCTAGCCGCCGAGCGCGTCCCAGAGCCGCTGCTCGGCCGTAGCGTCCATCCCGGTGCCGGCGCGCTGGGTGGCGGGGTCCGGCGCCCCTTCGCGTTCCAGCCAGACCCAGGTGTCGGCCACGGTCTCGGTCGCCGGCCGGCACACCAGGCCGGCGGCGTACGCCGCGGAGACGTCGCAGTCGTGGAGCGCCGCGAGCTCACCCGTGGGCGGAGTCCAGATCGGCAGCTCGGTCCACGGCGAGACTCCCGACGCCGACACCTGCTCGGGCGTGAGCCACACCAGCTCCGCGTCAGAGCCCGTCACGCGCACGCACTCCTCCAGCACCTCCCCGATCGTCGTGTGGCCCGGCCCGCTCACGGCGTTGAGCGTGCCGACGGGACGGTGGTCGAGCAACCAGGCACCGAGGTCGCGAGCGTCGACCAGCTGGAGCGGACGGTCGGGCGGGCCGGGCACGGGCACCCGTCCTCCGCGGGCGATCCTGGTCAACCAGAACGGCAGTCGGCCGACGTTCTCGTAGGGCCCGAGGATCAGGCCGGCCCGCAGCAGGCCCGCAGGCCCGTCGAACTCCTGCTCCACCGCGAGCTCACCACCCCGCTTCGCCGCGGCGTAGTCGACGGCGTCGGTCGACGCCGGGTCGGCGTCGACCACGGTGGCCGACTCGTCGGTTCCCAGCGGCGGCGGCCACAGATAGACCGACCGCGACGAGACGTAGCCGTAGAAGCCGGCCCGGCCGGACAACAGCCGGGCGCTGTCGCGGACGGCGACCGGCGCTTGCGACCAGGTGTCGACCACCAGGTCGAAGGTGTCGTCACCGAGCGCAGTGGCGACCGCGTCCGGATCGAGCCGGTCGGCGTGCCGGGCGTCGACGTCCGGGTGCGTCACCCCGCTCACCCCGCGGTTGAGCGTGACGACCTCGTACCCCCGCTCGAGACCGGCCTCGACCACGGCCCGTCCGACGTGATGGGTTCCGCCGAGCACCAGCAGCTTCATGCCGCCATGCTGTCGGCCACGGCCGGGGGCAGGGAAGCGCGTTCGCCAGCGGCAGAACCGGCGGCGGAGCCTGCCGGGGCCGGTCAGCGCGGGGTGCCGAAGGCGATGCGCGTGACCGTCGCGCGGTTCGCGGCGGGCTGCCGCGCCCGCCGCTGCGCGAAGGTCGCGGTGGCCGGGTTCCACGTGCCCAGGTCGGTGCGGCCGTTCCCGTCCCAGTCAGCGGCGACGGGCAGGTCGCCCGTCAATCCGAACGGCACCTGCGCCGTCCACGCCAGTCCGTCCGCGTCGACCACCCGGAGCGTGAACGTCGCCGTGGCCTGGTCGTAGACGCCCAGGTCGGTCCGCCCGTCGCCGTCCCAGTCGCCGGTGACCGGCAGGTCGTCGAGCTCGCCGAGGGCAACCCTGCTCCGGGTACCGTCCGCCGCGCGGAGCACGAAGCGACCGTCGCCGGCGCGCCGGACCCCGACCTCCCAGCGGCCGTCGCCGTCCCAGTCACCCGCGACCGGCAGGTCCCGGGGTGACCCGAGCGTGACGCGGGTGACTCCGGCCGGCGTCTTCAGCCGGAACGAGGCCGACTCCGGCACCCGGACACCCACGTTGACCCGGCCGTTGCCGTCCCAGTCGCCGAGGAAAGGCTGGTCGGTCGTGTTGCCGAACTGGATCTCCGTCGGCTCGAGTCCTGGCCGCTGCACGACGAACCGACCGCGGTCGAGGCGCTGGAAGACGACGAGCTCGGCCTCGGGGCCGTCGGCGAAGTTCCCCGCCAACGGGACGTCGACGCAGTTCTGCGACGTGGCCGTGGAGCCGAAGGCGAACGCGGTGCCGTGGAAGTACGGCGGCAGCACGGTGCTGCCGGTGCGCTCCTCGAAGTGCAGGTGGGCGCCGAACGAGTTGCCCGTGTCGCCGACCGTGCCGAGCTGGGCCGCCTGGTCCACGATCTGGCCGAGCGCGACCGTCACCCGGTCGAGGTGCGCGTAGATCGTCCGTTCGCCGTTCGCGTGCTCGAGCATCACCCAGTGCCCGTAGCCGCTGGTGCCCTTCGGCTCGGCGCGGACCACCTCGCCGGGAGCCGCAGCGACCACCGGGTCGCCGGCGTCGTCGGTCCGGTTCCAGTCGATCGCCCACCGGCTCGGGCTGTGGCTGCTGCGGGTGGTCCCGGTCCAGGCCTGGCCGCAGGGGAACGGCATCTCGAACCTGGTCTCGGGGGCTTCGGTGGCGCGGGCGTCGCGGACGTCGCGGATCCCACCCGCGGTGGCCGGGCCGGTGGCGCCGAGGGTGGCGAGCAACAGCGTGCCCGCCGTCAGGCACGGCAGGAACACACGAGTCACGACAGTCACAGCAACCTCACGGGGGCTCAGGCGCCACAGGACTTCCTCACCGTAACGACGCCCGCGCAGGCTGTCCGGAAACTACATCGGTGTGATTGACAAATCGTCTGGCGGCTGCGCGTCAGCGGCCCCGGAGAGGTCGGATCAGGCCCTCCTGGGCCGCGGTCGCCACCAGCCGGCCGTCGGTCGTGAACACCTTCGCAAGCGCCAGGCCGCGGGCGCCCTGGGCCGACGGCGACTGCATGTCGTAGAGCCACCAGGAGTCGGCCCGGAACGGGCGGTGGAACCAGATCGCGTGGTCGAGCGACGCCATCTGCACCTCCATCGGCGTGACGTCGTGGGCGGCGAGGCTGGCGCCGAGCAGCCCGATGTCGCTCGCGTACGTGAACGCCGCCAGGTGGATCTGCGGGTCGTCGCCGAGCCCGTCGCCCACCCGGATCCACATCCGTACCCGCGCCGGGTGCTCGCCGTCGTCCGGCAGGTTGAAGCGCGAGTGACCGACATAGCGCGCCTCGAGGGCGGCCCACTCCTTGGCGAGCGCGTCGGACTCCTGGTGGCCGCTGCGCCGCATCAGGTCGGCCATGTCGAGGCCCGACGCCGGCTCCGGCACCTCGGGCATCACGTCCTGGTGCTCGTAGCCGTCCTCGCTCCGGTGGAAGCTGGCGGTCTGGAAGTAGATGGCACGGCCGTGCTGGCGGGCCACGACCCGCCGGGTCGCGAACGAGCGACCGTCGCGCAGCCGCTCCACGTCGTAGACGATCGGCACCGCGGTGTCGCCGGGAAGGAGGAAGTACGAGTGCAGCGAGTGCACCCCGAACTCGGGGTCGACGGTGCGGGTGCCCGCGACGAGCGCCTGGGCGGCCACCTGACCGCCGAAGACCCGCTGCCGGTCGGTGTCGGGCTGACGACCGCGGAACAGCGTGGTGTCGATCCGCTCCAGGTCGAGCAGCTCGACCAGGGCGGCGGCGGAGACGGTCACCGCGGCTCCCCCGGGTCGTCGGCGTCCGGCCCGTCGAGGCCGGCCAGGAACTGCTCGAACTGCAGCCCGATCTCCTCGCCCGTCGGCAGCGGCTGGTCGGCCGCCAGCAGGTTGGAGCCGGCGTTCTCGGACCGCTCGAACGCGTCGTACTGCTGTTCGAGGGCGGCGACCACCTCGCCCACCTCCTCGTTGGCGGCGAGGTAGCGGGCCACCTCGGCCTCGCGGTCCTCGGCCTCGGCCCTGAGCCCCGACAGGTCGACGGTCAGCCAGGCGGCGCGCTCGACGTGCTCGAGGAGCGCGATCGAGGCCGCGGGGTACTCCAGCTGGGCCAGATAGTGAGGGACGTGCGCGACGAAGCCCATCGCGTCGTGCCCCCACTCCCCCATCCGCAGCTCGAGCAACGCCTGAGCCGACGACGGGATCCGCAGCTCGCCGCGCCACGGGCTCTCGCCGCTGAGCAGGTCGGGGTTGTTGGCGTGGTGGGTGATCGCGATCGGGCGGGTGTGCGGGACCGCCATCGGCACCGACCCCATCGACACCACCCGGGTGACGCCGAACCGCTCCACCACCGAGCGCACCGCGCCGGTGAACGCCTCCCAGCGGTTGTCGGGCTCCGGCCCGTGGAGCAGGAGGTACGGCGTGCCGCCGGTGTCGCTCAGCAGCCGGACGACCAGCCGGGGGGCGTCGTAGGCCTCGTAGTGGTCGCGGACGAACGACATCGGGGGCCGGCGGGCGCGGTAGTCGTGGAACTGGTCGATGTCGAACGTCGCGACCACGCGCGCCTCGCCGAGGTCCACCAGGTGCTGGGCAGCGCGGGCGGCGGCGCTCCCCGCGTCGAGGAAACCGTCGAGCGCCACGACGAGCGGCAACCGGTCGGCCCCTGCCAGCTCCGGCACCTCGTCGACGATGTGCACCAGGGGTTCCCTCACCACGCGCCGATCCTACGCGGGTGACCCCGCCGCGCTCGGCGGCAGGTTCAGGGCGTCTCGGCGTCGACCGGGGAGCGAGCCTCGGACGGCGGCGTGACGTCGGGCGCGCCGGTCGAGACCTCTTCCACGATGCCGCGGGCCAGCGACTGGGCGTCGAGGCCGATCCGCTCGAGGATCACCCCGCGCTTCGCGTGGCCGAGGAACTGCTGCGGGATGCCGTGGATCCGCACCGGGGTCGTCACCCCCGTCTCGTTGAGGGTCTGGAGGAGCCGCGACCCGCAGCCGCCCACCACCCCGTTGTCCTCGAGGTGGACGACGAGCGCATGGTCGCGCGCGAGGTCGACCAGGGCCGGGTCGAGCGGCACGACCCACCGCGGGTCGACGACGGTGACGCCGATGCCCTGCGCGACGAGCCGCTCGCCGACCTCGACGGCGGTGGTGGCCATCGCGCCGACCCCCACGATCAGCACGTCGCGCGTGCCGTCGCGCAGCAGCACGTCGACCCCGCCCACCCGGTCGACCGCCGTGACGTCCTCCGGCGGCGGCCCCTTGGGGAAGCGCACGACCGTCGGTGCGTCGGTGACCTCGATCGCCTCGTTGAGCAGCTCACGCAGCCGGGTCGCGTCGCGCGGCGCCGCGAGCCGCAGGCCTGGGACGACCTGGAGCACGGACATGTCCCACATGCCGTTGTGGCTGGCGCCGTCGTCGCCGGTGACCCCGGCCCGGTCGAGCACGAACGTCACCCCGCAGCGGTGGAGGGCACAGTCCATGAGCACCTGGTCGAAGGCCCGGTTGAGGAACGTCGCGTAGACCGCCACGACCGGGTGCAGGCCGCCCATGGCCAGACCGGCCGCGCTCGTCGCGGCGTGCTGCTCGGCGATGCCGACGTCGAACGTCCGTTCCGGGAACCTTGCCTCGAAGTGGTGTAGCCCGACCGGGTGCATCATCGCGGCCGTGATCGCGACGACGTCGGGACGGCGCTCGCCGATCCGGACCATCTCCTCGCCGAACACGTCGGTCCAGATCCCGCCGGTGGGGTGCTCCTCGCCGGTCTCGACGTCGAACGGTCGCGGCGAGTGGAACTGGTCGGCCTCGTGCTGCTCGGCGGCGTCGTACCCGAAGCCCTTGCGCGTCAGGGCGTGAACGATCACCGGCCCGTCGAAGCGCTTGGCCTGGGCCAGCGCCTTCTCGACGGCGGCGAGGTCGTGACCGTCGACCGGCCCGACGTACTTGAGCCCGAGGTCCTCGAAGAGCCCCTGGGGCGCCAGCGCGTCCTTCATGCCCTTCTTCATCGCGTGCAGCACGTCGTACGCCGCCGGGCCGACGCCGCGCACCGCGGTCAGCCGCCGCTTCACCTGGTCGAGCACCTGCTCGTAGCGCGGGTTGGTGCGCAGCGTGGCCAGCGCCGTGGCGAGGCCGCCGACCGTCGGGGTGTAGGAGCGCTCGTTGTCGTTGACGACGATCACCAGCCGGCTCCGCTTGGCGATCGCGATGTTGTTGAGGGCCTCCCAGGCCATGCCGCCGGTCAGCGCGCCGTCGCCGATGACCGCGACCACGTGCCTGGCCTCCCTCCTCACGGCGTACGCCTTCGCCAGCCCGTCGGCGTAGGACAGCGCCGTCGACGCGTGGGAGTTCTCGACGATGTCGTGCTCGGACTCGGCCTGGCTCGGGTAGCCGCTGAGGCCACCCTCCTGGCGGAGCTTGTCGAAGCCCGCCCGGCGTCCCGTCAGCAGCTTGTGGACGTAGGCCTGGTGCCCGGTGTCGAAGACGATCCGGTCCCGCGGGCTGTCGAAGACGCGGTGGATCCCCATCGTCAGCTCGACCACACCGAGGTTGGGGCCCAGATGCCCGCCGGTGCGCGAGCAGGTCTGCACGAGGAAGTCGCGGATCTCGGTCGCGAGGGTGTCGAGCTCGGCCTGCGAGAGGTCGCGCAGGTCGCGCGGCGACGTGATCGAGTCGAGCAGGCCCATGACAGATCAGCCTACAGACGGATCCTGGCGCTCTCCGCCCGTGTAGGGGATCTCGGTGCGCCAGGACGCCGGGTCCTGCCGGGCCGCGGCGTGGAGGGCCTCGGCGACCCGTTCGGGGGTGAAGGCGCCCTCCCGCGAGAGCGTGCCGCGGACCGTGACCGACACGGCACGGATCCCGTCGGGCTCGAGGGTGGCGTCGATGCTGTGGACGAGGTTGCGCAGCCCCGCCTTCTGGACGCCGAGCGAAGCGGCCCGGTGCCACGGCTTGTCGGCGGCCATGCTGCCGGTCGCCGTCACCCGGCCGCCCTCGGACATGAAGGGGCGTGCGGCCTGGAGGGCCGTCAGGAACGCCGCCACGCCCAGCCGAACGTCCGCCAGCAGGTGGTCGGCGGTGAGGGTGAGCGGGTCCTCTTCGCGGAACGCGCTCGGGTTGAAGTGGAGGACGTCGATCCGGCCGAACCGCTCGCCCAGCCCGGTGACCGCAGCGGCGGAGGCGGCGTCGTCGGTGATGTCGGCGACCGCGTGGGCGACGGCGGCGCCGCGGGACCCGAGGTCGGTGGCGAGCTCCGTCAGCTGCTCCTCGTCGATCCCGACGAGGCCGAGGTCGTGGCCGTCGTCGGCGTACCGCCGGGCCAGCGAGCCGCTGACCCCCGGTCCGGCCCCGATGATGACGATCACGGGTCTGCTCATGCCTGCGACGTTACAGCCGGGCGACGTAGCGCCGCCCGCGCAGCGCCTCCTCGACCAGCCCGGCAGCCCGCCGGACCGCGACCAGCCGTGCCTCCTCGAGCTGGAAGGTCTGCAGGGCTGCGTCGACGACGTCCAGTGAGGCGACCTGGCCCAGGTCGGCGCGCGCCTCGCTCAGCCCGCGGCGGCACGCCGCCTGGTTGGCCTCGACGTGCAGCACCGCGAACCGCGCGAGCACCACCACGTGGCGGCGCAGGCCGGCGTAGCGGCGGTAGTCGGGCGGGCACAGGTCGAGCAGCCAGGCCGCGGCCGTCCGCTCCCAGTCGGGCGCGTCGGGCGGGCGCACCTGGGCCGGCCAGCCGGGGGGTGCGGGAAGCGGTGCCATCGAACCATCGTAGTCGAACAACTGTTCGATCACGATGGTTCGCCGTCATACGCCTGCTCCGGCTCCGTCTGGTCTGTGTCGGAAGCGAGGGGGTGTCGCGCATGGCGAGCAACCCGGTCCGGAGCGACCATGTGGGGGTGACGCCCCAGGTAGCAGCTGAAGAGGAGCTGCCTCCCGAGGCCACCAGTGCCGGTCGCGCCCGCGCCCTCCTACGCCGCGCCCTGGCGGGGCACGAGCGCGAGGACGCGCTCGACCCCGCCCAGCTCGCCGTGAGCGAGATCGTCACCAACGCGCTCGTCCACGCCGGCACGTCGATGCGCCTGCGGATCCTGCTGGCCCCGCACGGGCTCCGGGTCGAGCTCGCCGACGGCAGCCACCGGATGCCGGCCCGGCGCGACTTCGGGGCCGCCGCCGCCACCGGCCGCGGCCTGCTGCTCGTGGAGGAGCTCGCCACCCGGTGGGGCGCCTACCCCGTCGACGAGGGCAAGATCGTCTGGTTCGAGATCAGCGAGGAGGAACACCTCGGGGAGCGACGACAGCACTCAGGAGCGGCCCACGACCCGAGCGTCGTGGTCGTCGAGCTGCCCCGGATGCCGCTGCTCATGCACCAGGCGTGGCAGGAGCACGCGAGCAGCCTGCTCCGCGAGCTGCTGCTCGCCCGGCTCGACGCCGAGCTGGGCGCCCTGGAAGAGCACGCCAGCGCGAGCGACGCCCTCGCGCTGCTCGCCGAGCAGGTGCCCACGCCGGACGTCGGGATGGACCCCCACTCCGTGATGGCGACGGCCACCGAGCCGGACGTCTCGGACCCCGACCTCCGGCTGCTGGTGCCGCGCACGTCGGTGCCCAACTTCGCCGCGCTCGACGTGATGCTCGACGAGGCGCTGCGGCTCGCCGAGCGCGGAGAGCTGCTCTGGCCTCCCACCCAGCCCGAGATCCAGGCCATGCGGTCATGGATCTGCGAGCAGGTGCAGTCGCAGGCCGGCGGTGGCGCGGCCACGGCCTGGGCGTCGCTGTCGAGCGCCCCTCCGCCCGAGCACGGCTCGGCCGACGTCGAGTGGGACGACACCGCCGTACGTGAGTCGCCGCTGGCGCTGCTGGCCGCCGACGACGCAAACCGGATCCTCGCGGTCAGCCGCGCCACCCTCGACCTGCTGGGCTACGACGAGCCCGAGGAGCTGGTCGGCCACCGGCTCGTCACCGTGATCCCCGAACGCTTCCACCAAGCGCACATCGCCGGGTTCACGCTGCACCTCGTCAACGGCCGGAGCCCGCTGGTCGGGCGTCGGTTCAGCGTGCCGGCCCGACGACGCGACGGCACCGAGGTGGACGTCGGCCTGCGGATCGACTCCCGGGCACTGCCCGGGGGCCGGACCCTGTTCACCGCTCGGTTCTACGCCTGACCGCGGTCGCCGGGGACGGCCGTGCCGTCCACGTCAGCCGGCGAGGAAGGAGAGGCGGACCTCGCGCTCGGCGTTGTCGACGTTGAGGTCGACCAGGCAGATGCTCTGCCAGGTCCCCAGCGCCAGCCGACCGTCGAGCACCGGCACCGAGGCGTACGGCGGGACCAGCGCCGGCATCACGTGACTGCGACCGTGGCCGGGGCTGCCGTGGCGGTGCCGCCAACGGTCGTCGGCCGGGAGCAGGTCGGCGAGCGCGGCCAGCAGGTCGTCGTCGCTCCCCGCACCGGTCTCGATGATCGCGATGCCGGCGGTCGCATGCGGTACGAACACGTGCAGCAGCCCGTCACCACGGTCGCGGACGTGCGCGGCACAGTCCTGGGTCAGGTCGAGCACACGCTCGGTGCCGCCGGTCCGATAGCTGCGGGTCAGGGAATCCACACCCCGAGGGTGCCATTCCTGGTTCAGTGTGCGCGTGGACGTCCACTCCCTCGGCTTCCGGACCGACCTGGCGCTGCTGCGGCTCGACGGCAGCGAGATCGAGGACCGCGGGGACTACCTCACCGTGCGCACGCCCGACAACCCGTCGTACTACTGGGGCAACTTCATCCTGCTGTCCGCCCCGCCGCGCGCCGACACCGTGGCCGAGTGGCTCGGGGTCTTCCGGCGGGAGTTCCCCGACGCCGCGCACGCTGCGATCGGGATCGACCGGCCGAGCCGGGGATCGATGGCGCCGTTGCGCGAGGCCGGCTGGCGGGTCGACCGGGTCGTCGTGATGACGGCGACCGCCGTTCGTCGGCCGAGGCACCCTGCCGCCGCCGAGATCCGGGTGCTCGCCGGTGACGACGACTGGGCGCAGCAGGTCGAGCTGTCCCTGGCCGGCGAGTCAGACCCGCACATCACGCGGGAGTTCTCCGCGCGCAAGGACGCGTCGTACCGCCGGCTGGTGGAGAACGGGCACGGCCACTGGTGGGGCGCCTTCGTCGACGGGATGCTCGCCGCCTCCCTGGGCATCATCCGGACCGGTGAGGGCCTCGCGCGCTTCCAGCACGTGAAGACCCACCCGGACCACCGTCGCCAGGGCATGGCGGCCAGCCTCGTGCACGCGGCCGCGACCGACCCCTTCATCCGGGTGGGGGCGCGCCGCCTGGTCATGGTCGCCGACCCCCACTACGACGCGATCCGGCTCTACCGGTCGCTCGGGTTCAGCGACGGCGCCCCCCACGCGGAGGCGACGCTGCTCCCGGACCTCGCAGCGCCCGGGTGACCCGCCCCGCACACCCCTCTGGGTGATCCCGCCCCACAGGCGGGGAACGAGTTCGCTTCAAACGACCCACACCGACCATCCGGCTTCGACAGGACTGCCAGTCTCGACTTACGGTGCAGGCAGCGATTGTGGGATCGCCGGGCCGCGAGGCCCGCTATCTAATGGGGGACGGAACCTATGTGGGTCAAGAAGACTGCGAGCGCGCTGATCGCGCTTCTGCTGGCAGTGTCGATCGTGGCAGTGCTCTCCGGGTCGACCGGAGCGGCTGAGGCCGCCCGGAAGCCCTGCAAGAACATCGCGCACCGCGCGATGTGGAAGCACACCGAGGAGCAGGTCCGCGGTGTCAAGAAGAACTCCAACTGGGGCTTCAGCGAGATCGACGCGCGGATGACGGCCGACAACAAGATCGTCGCGCTGCACGACTTCACGATGTCGCGGGCTACGGGCGGCAGGTTGAAGAAGCCCGTCGGCGCGCTCACCCTGCGACGGATCCGCAACGCGCGGTTCGTGCTCGGGCGCCGGGTGGAGAAGACCCGCAAGCTGATCCAGGTCTCCGGCAACCGCGGGGTCCCCGTCATGGTGACGATCAACTCGTACGCCCGCTACCGCGACCAGTGGGACAACGGCGGCCTCGCCGCGCTCTGGGGGGCCGCGCAGCGGCACCCCAACCCGTCGAGGGTCTACTTCGGCGGCGCCGGGGCGGAGAAGGCGATGTCCGAGGCCTTCCCCCAGGCAAGCATCTTCCACCGCTACGCCCCGGGTGACGCGATCTTCGACCGTGCGACCGAGAACGGGGTCGACCTGGTCGGCATCCCGCCCAAGGAGTTCAACCGGCAGCTGGTGAAGGATCTCCGTGCCGAGGGCATCCGGGTGGCGACCACGCAGCTCGAGCGCAAGCGGGCCGTGCGCCGGGCCAACAACGCCGGCATCAAGCTGGTGCAGACGGACCGCAGTCGCCGTACCGTGCGCCGGTGGTGCCGCTGACGGCAGCCTGCTCGTGGCCGTCGAGGTAGGCCGCGACCAGTCCGCCGAGGCTCGGCAGGTGGTAACCACCCTCCTGCACGAGCACCGAGGGGAGCCCGAGCCCGCCCAGCAGCGCGCCGGCGCCCCGGTAGCCCTGGGCAGTGACCTCCAGCGGGCTCTCCGGGTCGTCGGCGGCCGCATCGACGCCCAGGGAGACCACCAGCGCGTCGCAAGCGGCGCCGGCCACCCAGTCGCGCAGCGCTGACAGCGCCTCGAGCCAGCCGGGGTCACCCGTGCCCGGCGCGAGCGGGAGGTTGCGGGTCGAGCCGGCGCCCGCACCCGAGCCCGTCTCGTCGGCGTACCCCAGCACGTGGGGGAACCAGCCGGCACCCGGGTCGACGTGGAGCGAGCCGTAGAGCACGTCGGCGCGCTCCCAGAAGATCGCCTGGGTGCCGTTGCCGTGGTGAGCGTCGACGTCGACCACCGCCACTCGCTCGTGCCCGGCATCGCGCAGTGCCTGTGCGGCCAGCGCTGCGTTGTTGAGGTAGCAGGAGCCGCCGTACCCGGCCGCGGTGGCGTGGTGGCCGGGCGGTCTCGCCAGGGCGTACACCGCGGGCGTCCCCGCGGCCACCAGCCCGGCCGCCGTGAGCGCGCAGTCGGCCGCCGCCGCGACCGCGGGCCAGGTGCCGGGGCCGACCGTGGTCATCGTGTCGTAGGCGAACCGGCCGGCGAGGGCGTGGACGGCCGGGGCGTCCCGGACCGTCATGCCCGAGGTCATCGCCGGAGTGGGGAAGAAGTAGGGCACCACCCGGTCCTGGCCCACCAGCTCGACGTACTCCCCCGCCAGCCAGCGGTCGTGGACCGTGGCGAGGAAGTCGACCAGAGCCGGGTCGTGGACGGTGCGCAGGGCCGTGGTCGGGTGCGGCGAGGCCTCGACGTGCGCACGCCCGGCCAGGGCCTCGAGGATGACGTCGACCCGGGCCGAGACCTCGGTCCCCGGAGTCGGCACGCCGACCCACACCTCGTGCCTGGGGTCGTGCCGACGGGTGTCGGGCGACCAGACGATGGGGATGCGGTGGCTCGGACCGGCGCTCACGCGGATCAGCATCCCACCCGGCCTCCGCCCACGCCGCGCTCGATTCCGGCAGGATGCGCCCATGCCTCGTGCGCGCGACCTGGGGGTGGTCATCGGTGCCCTGCCGCCCGGACCCACGAACTCCGTGCTCGACGTGTCCGGCGTTGGCCTCGGGCACGCCACCGTCCACCGCGACGAGCCGGCCCCGCCGACCGGGCGTGGCGTGGCCCGCACCGGCGTCACCACCTTGCTGGTCGCCGAGGACGCGTACCTCCGGCCGGTCCCTGCCGGCGGCGCCGTCCTCAACGGAGCCGGTGAGTGCACCGGGTTCCTGACCGCGGCCGAGTGGGGCATGGCCGAGACGCCGATCTTCCTCACGTCCACGATGCAGCTCGGCCGGGTCTACGACGCCGCCTGCGAGATCGCGCTCGAGCAGCACCCGGTCGTGGCCGACGACGTGGTGATCCCGGTGGTCGGTGAGTGCGACGACTCGTTCCTGAACGACTGCCGCCGGATGCAGGTGACGTCCGACGAGGTCCGAGCCTCGTGGCGCGCGGCGCTCGACTCCCGTGACGCGGTGACGCCGCCGGCCGAGGGCGCGGTCGGCGCGGGGACCGGGATGTCGTGCTTCGACTTCAAGGGCGGGATCGGGACCGCGTCAAGGGTCGTCGAGGACCACACCGTGGCCGTGCTGCTGCTGACGAACTTCGGGGCGCGGGAGGAGTGCATCGTCGGCGGCGTGCCCGTCGGACGGCTGCTCGGGCCGGCGCCGTCGGGTCCGCACGCGCCGGCCGGGTCGTGCATCGGCATCGTCGTCACGGACGCACCGGTCGACGGCGCGGGCTGCGCCAGGCTCGCGCGCCGGATCGGGCTCGGACTCGCCCGGGCCGGATCGGTGGCACATCACGGCAGTGGCGAGATCTTCCTCGGCCTCGGCACCGGCATGCGGCTCGACCGCGACGGCACCCCCGACCGCACCGTCCTGACGACCGGTCGGGCCCTCGACCCGTTGTTCGGGGCCGTCGTCGAGGCCGCGGAGGAGGCGGTGCTCAACTCGATGTTCGGGGCACCCACGACCGTCGGCCGCGACGGGAACACCAGCGAGTCGTTGCACGACCCACGGGTGCTGGCGCTGCTGGGAAGTCCGTGACCCCGGTGCCCGTGTTGTCTAGTCCAACCTCGTAAATCCAGCCGTTCGGGGGCTACCGGACGGTGTCGCGCGGGGTTACATTCCCTGCACATCGAACGCCGGGGGGGCACTGATGATGCAGCGTCGTGATGTAGTCGCCTGCGCGGCCTTGGCCGTCGCAGGCTCCGTGTTGCTCGTGGTACCGGCCCAGGCGGCTGCCGGACCAGTCGTGATCTCCGAGCTGAACTACCACGCCTACACCGACCTCTCGACCGACGACTTCCTCGAGCTGACCAACGTCGGTGACCAGCCGGTCGACATCTCGGGCTACACCTTCAGCGCCGGCGTGGGCGGGGTCCTGCCTGCCGGGTCGGTGATTCCCGCCGGCGGGCGGTTCGTGGCCTCGCCCGACGCCGCACGCTTCCAGGCCGTCTACGGCTTCGCACCGGACTTCGTCTACACCGGGAACCTCAGCAACAGCGGCGAGGAGGTCACGTTGGTCGACGGGGCGCTCGCCGTCGTCGACACGGTGACCTACAGCGACACCGGCGAGTGGCCGGCCGCGCCCGACGGCACGGGCCCGAGCCTGGAGCTGCGAGGCTTGCTGTCGGACAACACCGACCCGGCCAACTGGGGCGCCTCCACCACCACAGGGGGGACGCCGCGGGCGGTCAACTCGTTGGACGGTACGGCGCCGCCCCCGACCGTCAAGAGCCTCGTGGTCGCACCGCTGCGGCCCGACCCCGGGCAGGCCGTCACCGTCTCCGGACGGATGCCGATCGGGTCGACCGCGACCCTGACCTACAAGGTGATGTACGGCGCCGAGCAGACCGTCCCGTTCCTCGACGACGCGGCGAGCCCCGGGGGCGCGGGAGACGGCGTCTACGCCGCGGCGCTCCCCGGACAGGCGGCGGGTCAGCTCGTGCGCTACCGCATCAACGGCACGTTCCAGGGCGTCGACTTCACGGCGCCGGCGGCCGGGGACACCATCAACTACGAGGGGTACGTCGTCCGCAACCCCGCCGTCGTCACGAACCTGCCGGTGATCGAGTGGTTCATGAGCGACGCGGTCTACGCCGATATGCTGGCCAACCACCGCTACGACGACTACCTGACGTCCGTGCCGGTCGCCTACAACGGCGTGGTCTTCGACAACGCGATGTTCCGGATCAAGGGCCAGTCGACCCGCTCCGCAGCCAAGGTCAGCTGGGCAGTCGACCTTCCTCCGGGGCACACCCTGGACTGGCCGAGCATCCCGTACCCCGTCAAGTCGTTCGACCTGCAACGCGATCCCGAGCCGAACGCCCAGATGGCCTGGGACGTCATCCAGGACGCCGGCGCCCAGTGGGTCACCGTCGACCGGATCCGCACCCAGCGCAACGGCCAGTTCCACAGCGTGGGCGGCTTCCTGCAGGACGACGACAGCCTCTGGCGTCGCTACTGGGGCGTCGACGACTGGGCGATCTACAAGGGCGACCAGGGTGCCCTGGCGAAGACCTCCTCCCCGGCTGCGCTCGAGGCCAAGCTGTGGCTCGACAAGAAGGAGCGCGAGGACGAGGACTACACCGACGTCTGGCAGCTCAGCCAGGTCGTCGACGCGCCCGCCTCGGCCACCCAGCAGCGCTGGATCTCCAACAACGTCAACGTGCCCGAGCTGATCAACTACATGGCGATCAACTCCCTCGTCCGGCACACCGACTCCGGGCACCACAACTGGTTCATCAGCCGCGACACCGAGGGCACCGGCCGTTGGGAGATGTGGCACTGGGACCTGGACGTCACCTTCTTCAACGTGTCCACCGACAAGTTCGGCACGTTCCTGGACCCGGCCGGGGCGAACCGGCTCAACCGGGCGATCATGGCCTACCCGGACTTCCGTCAGATGTACTTCCGGCGGCTGAAGACGCTGATCGACACCTACTACCGCAACGGTGAGCTCGAGGCGCGCTACGACCAGATCACGACGCCCTATCGCACGCCCGACTGGGACCTCGAGAACGCCAAGTGGAACCTCGGGACGTGGCAGACCTTCCGCCGCAACTTCCACCGGGCGACCGGCGACCGACGCGAGGTCTTCGCCGACAACACCGGGGCGGGCCGCCTGATCCCGGTGTCCCAGACGGCGGCCCCGCGCGTCGTCATCTCGGAGATCAACTACCAGCCGACCAACCCCGACGCCGAGTACGTCGAGCTCTACAACCCGACCGACCAGGCCGTGGACCTCTCGGGCTGGACGCTGGACGGCGTGGGTCTGGTCATCCAGTCCGGCACCGTGGTGCTCCCCGGTCAGCGGGTCGTGCTCGTCGCCGACGACTCCGTCTTCCGCGCTCAGTTCGCGCCCGGCACGGTGCTCGTGGGTGGCCAGTACTCCGGCCGGCTCGCCGACGAGGGAGAGACGCTCACCCTCAGCCAGGGCGCACGCGTCGTCGACACGGTGACCTACGCGCCGGCCGCGCCGTGGCCGACGGCTGCCGCCGGGGGCGGCTCCAGCCTCGAGCTGCTCGACCCGGGCTTCGACAACGACCAGCCCTCGTCGTGGTCCGCCTCCGCGGGAGGGGGCACGCCCGGACTGCCGAACTCGAGGGTCGCGCCGGCCGACGGCACCAGCCCGACGGCGCCCACGACCACGAACGCGACGCAGGTCCGCACCGGCGTGGCGGTCGAGTGGACGCCAGGCAGCGACGACCGGGCGGTGCAGCGGTACCGCGTGTTGCGCGACGGTGCGTCGATCGGCACCGTCGACGCCGAGCTGCTCCGCTTGGTCGACACGGGTGTCGCGTCGGGCACTCCCCACGTCTACACCGTGCGCTCGATCGACGGCGCCGGCAACGAGAGCGGCCCGGGACCGTCGACGCCCATCGTCTCCGGCAACCCGGTCCTCGCGTCGTTCGACGACTTCGGCCTCCCCGACGGGGCACCCTGGTCCAACGCGTGGGCCACGGAGGATCTCGCCCCGTCCACGGTCGACGTCCTGGGTGGACAGGGCCGGCTGACCGTCGGGCCGGGCTCTGGCACTTTCGCCCGAGCCAAGCTCCTCGAGCCGACGAAGCAGACGGACGGCACGCTGCTGGCGAGCTACACCTGGGGGCCGGGAACCCCAGTCGCGAAGCTGAGCTTCTGGCTGCGCGCGTCCGGCGGCTGGAAGACCGCCTCGGCACCCGTCAACGGGTACGCGGTGAACCTCACGTCCAGTTCGACGGGCGCGACGCTCACGCGGATGTCAGGAGGCTCCAGCGCCTCGCTCGGGTCGACCACCAACGCCCAGGTGACGACGGCCGGGGTGAAGCAGTGGGTGCGGTTCCAGGTGGTCGGGTCCACGGTGCGGGTCCGGTTCTGGCGTGACGGCCAGACCGAGCCCTCGACCTGGAAGGCCTCGTTCACGAACACCGCGGTGACCGGTGCCGGCAGGGTCTACCTCGCCGGCTACGGCTCGCCCAAGACGTCGCGCACCGTCCTCGTCGACGACGTGGCGCTGTCGGCCAGCTGAACTCGCAGCGAGCAGCCACGGACGGGTCCGCAGAGGTGCGGATCCCGGTAGCCGACGGCTCGTGGCTCGCCGCCAGCCTGTACCTGCCCGACCCGGCGCACGGACCACAACCGTGCCTGCTCGAGGCGCTCCCCTACCGCAAGGACGACCTGACCTCGTCGTACGCCGAGAGCTACGCCGGGCTCCGGGACCGGTTCGGGTATGCCGTGTGCCGGGTGGACCTGCGCGGCACAGGGTCGTCGCCGGGCGACGCCACCGACGAGTACCCGGACGCCGAGCAGCGCGACCTCGCCGACGTCATCGCCTGGCTGGCCAGCCGCGAGTGGTGCGACGGTCAGGTCGGCATGTTCGGCACGTCGTACTCCGGGTTCAACTCGCTCCAGATGGCCTGCGAGCAGCCACCGGCGCTGAGGGCGATCTGCGCGATCTACGCCACCGACGACCGGTGGACCGACGACGTCCACTGGCGCGGCGGCGCGCTGCGGCTGGTCGACCTCGTCGACTACTGCCATTACATGACCCCGATGTGCGTGCTGCCGCCGGTGCCGGCGGTGTGGGGCGACGGGTGGCGCGAGGAGTGGCTGCGGCGGCTGGCGACGAACGAGCCGTGGCTGCACAGCTGGCTGCGCGAGAGCCGGCACGGCGAGTACTGGGACCACGGCTCGGTGCGGCTCGGAGGAACGACGGCGGGGTACTCCAGGATCGAGGTCCCGACGCTGATCGTGGCCGGCTGGGCGGACGGCTACCGCAACAACTCGTTCCGGACCATCGCTGCGCTGCGCGAGCACGGTGTGCCGCACCGGCTGCTGGCCGGCCCCTGGGCGCACGCCGACCCGACCACCGCCATGCCCGGCCCGCGGATCGACTTCGACGCCGAGCTCGCCGACTGGTTCGACGTCCACCTCCGAGGGCGGGGCACGCACACCGACCGGTGCGACGTCTTCGTGCGGAGCAGCACCCGGCCCGCGCCGGCCCTCGACCTGCACGAGGGCCGCTGGCTGTCGTTGCCGAGCGTGCCGCCGGTCGTGGCCACGTCTGTGCCGCTGGCCGGGCCGCGGTCGCTCGTCGTCGATCCCGCCGTGGGCACCACGGCCTGGATCGACTGCGCCGGCCACCTGCCCTGGGGGTTGTCGCTGGACCAGCGCAGCGACGACGTGCGGTCACTGACCTGGGACGCGGCTCCGCCGAACGGGCCGGTCGTGGGCTACCCGGTGGCGCGGCTGCGGGTCTCCGCCTCGGCCCCGGCTGCGTCCTTGTCGGTCAAGCTGTGCGACGTCTTCGCCGACGGCACGTCCGCCCTGGTCAGTCGCGGGACGCTCGACCTGGCGTTCCGCGACGGCGTGCACGGGGCGCCTGCGCCGTTGGAGCCCGGGACGGTCTACGACGTGGAGGTCGTGCTGGACGCGTGTGCGTACGAGTGGTCTCCTGGGCAGCGGCTGCGGGTCAGCATCGCGGGCGCCGACTGGCCGAACACGGTCGCTCCGCCAGCGCCCGTGACCCTGACCGTGCACGACGGGTCGGTCGAGCTGCCGGTGCTGTCGGGATCGCACGAGGCTCCGACGTTCGGGGACGGCGCCGCACACTCGACGGAGTCGCCCGAGGGCGTGACGTGGACCGTGACCGACGACGTGCTCGCCGGAGTCACGCGGGCGCGGACCGGGTCGGCGTCGACCTACGACACGCCGTACGACGGCAGCGCGACCGAGGGCTACCAGGGCGAGGTGTGGGTGGACCGCAGCACCTTCGCCCAGGGGGCCGACGCGACCACGCGCTTCGAGCTGTCGTGGCCGGGCGTCGAGATCGAGGTGGTCTCCACGTTGACCGTGCGGATCACCGACGGCGAGGTGCACGCCACCTCGCACACCGTCGCGACCGAGAACGGCGAGGTCGTGAGCGAGCAGACACATCAGCAGGTCAGCGTGTAGTCGATCCGGATCGGGACGTGTCTGGTGGTGGCGAGGGCTGGTGGTCTGGTGTGGTGGTGGTGGCCGGTGGGGGTGGTGGTCTGGATCCGGTGGCCGTGGTGGGGGTCGGGTGTGGGTCGGGCGTGCCAGCCGGGGGCTTGTTTGGCGTGGTTGCAGGCTTGGCAGAGGCCTTGGGCGTTGGTGGCGGTGGTGGGTCCGCCGGTGTGGTGGTCGTGGGCGTGGTCGATGTGGCGGATCGGGGCCTCGCACCACGGGGTGCGGCAGACCCGGTCGCGGAGTCGGACGAACCGGGCCAGGCTGGTGGGGAAGCGTCGGGCACGGGTGTCCATCGCGACCAGCTCGCCCGACTGTGGGGTGGTGTAGAGGCGGCGCAGCCACACCTGCTCTGCACGGGTGCAGGCGTCGGTGACGAGCTCGCGGGCCAGCTCGGCCGGGATCGGTCCGTATCCGTCGAGGTGGGCCGGTTCGTCGCTGCCGCCGAACAGGGACTGGTCGCTGATCACCACACCGAGCGCGACCCCGTGGCCGCCGGGGCCGGGGCCGGGGTGGGTCTGGGGGTTCTCGGTGACCGAGGCGACCAGGGTGTCGGCCATCAGCTGGCCCTTGCCCCGCGGGTCCCCGGCGGCGCGTCTGGTGTCGGCGGCCTTGGTGAGGGCGGCGTAGACGGCGACGCCGTCGGCGACCGGCAGCAGCGCGGTCAGCCAGGTCATGGTCTCCGGTGCGGGGCGGAGGCTGACGTGCCGGTCGGCCTCCGCGCGGCGGCGGCGGGTCACCACCGACGCCACGTCGAGCCGGGCGGCCTCGGCCTGGCAGGCCGCGACCAGCTGCCGCAGCCCCATCGCCTCCAGCCGTGCCGGGTCACCGGCGACCACGGCGTCGACCACGGCGCGGTCCTGCCGCGACAGGCAGCCGGTCTCCCGGGCGATCAGGGTCGCGGTCCACTCCGTGATCCGCCCGGTCCGCCACGCGGCCCAGGTGTGGGGCAGCTCGCTGCACACGGTCGTGGCCAGGCCGAGGTGGAGCCGGCCGCGGTGGTGGGACTCCCGCCGCGCCAACGCCACCTGCGCCGCCACCCCGCGTCCCCGCCCAGCGACCGGCACCCCGACCGCCGCCTGCGCGGCGCGTTGGGAGGCATCCAGGTCCGCCGCCAGCCGGGCCTGAGCCGCGGTCGCGGTGCACACCAGCTCCTCCAACACCCGGATCGCCTCCACCCGACCCGCATCATCGAGCCCATTCCCACCGACCGTGCCAGGATCGGTGTCGAGGGCAGACGCCAGCGAACGCTGCCACCCCGTCAGGGTGTCCACGTCCAGCACCCCCGTTGTCTCGAACATGTGTTCGATTCTACGGATACCCACCGACAACCGGAAGACCTCATCAGGGATCTGTGGACGAGGTCCGAAGAGCCTCTCCGGCCGCCGCCGAGCCCCACCGATGCCTCCTGACGCGCCCGAGCTGCGTCGTACACTCCCCGCATGCCCGGCCTGCAGCACACGGTCACCATCGCGGCCCCGCCCGAGCGGGTCTGGGCGGTGGTCGTCGACGTCGAGCGCTGGCCGGAGCGGATCCCGACGGTCGACACCGTGGAGCGGCTCGACGAAGGCCCGCTGGTCGTCGGGTCGCGCACCCGGCTGGAGCAGCCCAAGCTGCCCACGGCGGTGTGGACGGTCACCGAGCTGACCGACGGGACGTCGTTCACGTGGGAGTCAACCTCGCCGGGCGTGACCGTCACCGCAGCGCACGTCGTGGAACGGCACCCCGACGGGAGTGGCCTCACGCTGTCGGTGTCGGTGTCCGGGTGGCTGTCGGGGATCGGCTGGTTGCTGACGCGGTCGTTGACGAAGCGGTACGTCGAGACCGAGGCCGCCTCGGTCACGCGAGCCGCCGAGACACCTGCCTGAGGGCTAGCGTGGCCGCCATGACGGTCACGCTGCGAGAGATCACCGCCGACAACGAGACGGCCGTGCGCGCCCTGCGCACCACGCCCGAGCAGGAGCGGTTCGTCAGCACCGTCGCCTACTCACTGAGGGAGGCGGTCGAGTACCCGCAGGGCAACCCGTGGTACCGCGCGATCTACTCCGACGAGCAGCCGGTCGGCTTCGTGATGCTGAGCTGGGACGTCGTGCCGCAGCCGCCCGACATCAACGGGCCGTGGTTCCTCTGGAAGCTGATCATCGACCACCGGCACCAGCGGCAGGGCTACGGCCAGGAGGTCGTGCGCCAGGTGGTCGAGATCGTACGCCGCGAGGGTGGCACCGAGCTGCTCACGAGCCACGTGCCGGGCGAGGGCGGCCCGGCAGGCTTCTACGAGCGGCTCGGCTTCGTCCCCCGGGGAGACGTCGACCCCGAGGGCGAGATCATCCTTCGGCTACCCCTGCACGACTGACGGGTGGGCATGGACAGCGAACCGCAGCGGTACGGGCCGGACGACGGTCCGTTCTTCCACGGCACGAAGGCGGACCTTCGGGTCGGCGATCTCCTCGCGCCCGGCCACGGCTCCAACTACGGCGGTCGCAGACGGCGAACTTCGTCTACCTCACCGCGACCCTGGACGCCGCGATCTGGGGCGCCGAGCTGGCCTCCGGCGAGGGCCGCGGCAACATCTACCGCGTGGAGCCGACGGGACCGTTCGAGGACGACCCGAACCTGACCGACCACCGGTTCCCCGGGAACCCGACGAGGTCGTACCGCACCCGGGAGCCGCTGCGTGTCCTCGGCACGGTCGAGGAGTGGGAGGGCCACCCGGCCGACCAGCTCCAGGCGATGCGCGACCACGTCGAGGAGGCGAGGCGGCAGGGCATCGAGGCCATCAACGAGTGACGCCGCGGTCACACCATCCAGTTCGCGACGTACGCCGGATCCGTCAGGGCCGGGCGATCGAACCGGAACGGGGCCAGGTCGGTCGTCGACGTGCCGGTGACCGACAGCTCGGCGAGCAGTCGTCCGAACGTCGGTGCGAACTTGAAGCCGTGCGCGGCGCCGAGCCCGACCACGACGCGGGGATGGCCGGGCACCGGCGCGATCACGAAGTCGCGGTCGGGCGTCAGCGTGTACTGGCAGCGCAGCGACCGCACGGACGGGCCCGAAGCGGGCAGCAGCGTCCCGACGAAGCCGGACAGTCGTGCCAGCATCCCGTCGATCGGGGTCGTGCGTCCGGGCGTGCGGGGTCACCACCGGCCCGCCGCAGTCCTCGGCGGCCTTCATCGTGTCCTCGCCGTAGCAGGGGAAGCCGTAGTAGGACGGGTCGTCCATCCAGATCCACAGCGGCAGCGCCCCCGGCCGGAACGGGCCCGGCGACGGCGGCGAGAAGTAGGTGACCTGCTCCAGCGTGGTCGTGAGCGGGATCGACACGTCGAGACCGGCGAGCAGGTCGTTGGTCCAGGCGTCGGCGCACACCACCACCCCCTCCGCGACGTACGTCGAGCCGGCGGTCTCGACGCGCACGCCCTCGTCCGTGTCGGTGAGCCCGAGGACCGGGGTCGCGTCGACGAGCCGCGCGCCCGCAGCGGCGGCCTGCCGCTGCATCACGGACGTGCCGTAGCCCGCCGGTACGATCGCCCCGCGTTCCTGGAACAGGCCCACGGTGCCGGCGGGCACGGAGAGCTGCGGCCACCGACTGCGTGATCGCGTCCGCGTCGAGCAGCTCGAACGCGACGTCGCAGGCCGTGAGCGAGTCGACGTAGTCGTCGAGCGGGATCGCGCCGCCGGTCGGGAAGAGGTCGAGACCGCCGACGACGGTCACGAGCGACTCCCCCGACACCGCCTCGAGCCGGGCCCAGTCGTCGTAGGCCTGCTTCGTCAGCTCGACGTAGGCGGGGGTGTGGTAGCTGTGGCGCAGGATCCGCGAGGTGTCGTGGGACGCGCCGCGGTCGTGGCCGAGCGGGAACTGCTCCAGACCCACGACGTCGTGACCCGCCTCGGCCAGGTGCCACGCGGTCGCGCTGCCCAGCGCACCCAGCCCCACCACGACGTACCCGACGCGCTCGACGGTCACGAGCCCCCCTCCAGCCGCGGCACCAACCAGCGGCGGATGTCGGCGCTGTCGTCCTCCATCGGCGCGAACCAGCCGTGCGTGTAGGCACGCGAGGACATGCCCCGCTGCACCGACTCGCAGATCGCCCAGTCCTGCCGGTTGACCAGGTCCCAGAGGTCGCCGGCGTCGCTCGGATCGAACGCGGGGTCGGCGACCGCGTCGGCGGCGAACAGCAGCAGGCACTCGATCGAGGTGCGGTCGGCCGCCTGCGGCCTGAGGACGAAGGCGGCGACGTGGTCGGCCGAGCACGACAGCATCAGGTTGGGGTACACGAGCTCGCCCTTGTGGTGGGTGCGCTCGGTCTCGTCGAGGCCGGGCAGCGGCGCCCGGTCGGTGGTGCCGGTCGTCGTGAACGTCCACGCACCCTCGCGGTGGGGCACGCCGTGGTCCCAGTCGATGCCGCTGCCCCCCGCGCCGAAGGCGGGCACCAGCCGCGACAGCTCCGGGTGGACCGGTCCGCAGTGGTAGCACTCGTTGTAGTTCTCGGCGACCACCTTCCAGTTCGCCGCCACGTCGTACTCGAACCGCAGCCCGGTGACGAGCTCGGCGAGGCCGTAGCGCGCAAGGGTCTCGGTCGGCCGCGCGACCGACTCCGCCAGTGGTCCGGCCGCAGCGGGTGTCAGGTGCACGAACACGAAGCCGCCCCACTCCTCCACGGCGACCGGGTAAAGCGCGAACTCCGACGGCTCGACCTCGCCGGCCTCGGTGTGCGGCGCCCGCAACAGTCGGCCGTCGAGCGCGTAGGTCCAGGAGTGGTAGGGGCAGCGCAGCGCCCCCACCTCGGAGCACGCGAGCGGGCTGCCGGGCAGGGTCGGGACGATCTGCGAGCCCCGGTGGCGGCACACGTTGTACGCCGCGTGGAGGGTGCGCTCCTCGTCGGACGTCAGCAGCACCGACTCCCCCACGACGTCGGCCACCACGAGTCGCCGTGGCTCTCCGAGCCCGAGGTCCGCGCGGCGGCCGACACACGTCCACTCGCGCAGCAGCACCTTCTCGCGCTCGGTGTCGTAGGCGGCGGTGTCGACGTACCAGGCCCGCGGCAGCGCCGCTTGGAGACTCACGGCCGCACCCCCCGCAGCGCCTGCTCGGCCGCGAGGTGACAGGCCACGTGGTGGCCGTCGGCGTCGCCGGGCAACACCGGCAGCGTCGCCGCCCGGCAGTCGTCGTCGACGCCGGCCGCAGCGGCAGAGCCGTCGGCCAGCGCGGGGCAGCGGGGGTGGAAGCGGCACCCGCCCGGGACCCGCGTCGGGTCGGGGATCTCGCCCCGCAGCACGATCGGCTCCATCTGGTCGATCTCCGGGACGACCGACAGCAGCGCCCTCGTGTAGGGGTGGCGCGGCCGGGCCAGGACCTCCTCCGTCGGCCCGGACTCCACCACCCTCCCGAGGTACATCACGGCGATCCGGTCGGCGATGTTCCACGCCAGTCCGAGGTCGTGGGTGACGACGAGCACGCCGAGCCCGAGCTCCTTGCGGAGCTTGAGCAGCAGCGCCAGGATCTCGCCGCGGATCGAGGCGTCTAGCGACGACACGGGCTCGTCGGCGACCAGCAGCTCGGGGCCCATCGCGAGCGCGCCCGCGATCAGCACCCGCTGCCGCTGCCCGCCGGACAGCTCGTGGGGATAGCGCAGGAAGAGCGCCTCCGGCGGCCGCAGCCCGGCCGAGGCCAGCGCGGCGGCGACGAGCTCGGTCTCGGTCCGGCCTTCCGGGTCGGCGTCGACCAGGTGGTGGATCCGCAACCCCTCGGCCACCGACTCGTAGACGGTGTGGCGGGGGTTGAGTGCACCGGCCGGGTCCTGCAGCACCAGCTGGACCCGGCGCCGCACGGCCCGGAGCCCGCGGATGGAGTAGTCGAGGGGTCGCCCGTCGAACCGCACCTCGCCGGCGGCCGGCCGCTCGAGGCCGAGCAACGTGCGCGCCAGCGTGGTCTTCCCCGAGCCCGACTCGCCGACCAGCGCCAGGACCTCGCCGGGCGCGAGCTCGACGTCGGCGCCGTCGAGGGCGCGGGCGATCGCACCGCCGCGCGCGGTGAACTCCACGGCCAGCCCGTGGCCGGTCAGCAGCGCCTCCCTCATGACTCCCCCACCCGGATGCAGGCGGCCGCCCGGCCGGCACCGTGCGGCTCGAGCCGCGGATCGGTCTCGCGGCAGGCAGCCACGGCACGAGGGCACCGCGGCTCGAAGGAGCAACCCGGCGGCAGCAGCCGCAGGTCTGGCGGGTCGCCGCCGAGGCCGGCGGGCGCGTAGCGGGCCGCGGGGTCACCGATCCGCGGGAAGGCCGCGGACAGCGCGCCCGCGTAGGGGTGCAACGGCCCGCTGAAGACGTCGGCGGCGCTGCCGACCTCGACCACCCGGCCGGCGTACATCACGGCGATCCGGTCGCACAGGTCGGCCAGCACGGACAGGTCGTGGCTGATGATCAGCATCCCGACACCGAGGTCGTTGACCAGCGCGGACAGCACGTCGAGCACCTGGCTCTGCACCATCACGTCGAGCGCCGTCGTGGGCTCGTCGGCGATCACGAGGTCCGGCTTGCAGGCGAGCGCCATCGCGATCATGACCCGCTGCCGCTGGCCGCCGCTGAGCTGGTGGGGGTACGACGTCGCCCGCTCGGCCGGGAGCCCGACCTGCTCGAGGAGGTCGCCGATCCGTCGGTCGACGTCGGCGCCCGTGAGCTCCGGCTCGTGCAGCTCGATCGGCTCGGCGATCTGCGCGCCGACCCGCTGGACCGGGTTCATCGAGTGCAGGGCGCCCTGGAAGACGATCGACGCGCCGGCCCACCGCAACGCCCGGAGGTCGCCCCAGCGCATCGTGAGCGCGTCGTCGCCGTGCACCAGGACCCGGCCCTCGACGCGGGCGCTCGGCGGCTGCAGCCGCAGCACGGTCGAGGCGAGCGTCGACTTCCCGCACCCCGACTCCCCCGCGACCCCGACGATCTCGCCGCGGTCGACGGCGAGGTCGACGTCGCGCACGGCGGGGACGTCGCCCTCGCTCGTGCGATAGGTGACCGAGAGGCCCTCGATCCGCAGCAGCTGGTCGGTCGGCGGCGACGTCATCAGCGGTCCTTCAGTCGCGGGTCGAGGACGTCCTCGAGGGCCTGGCCCACCAGCGTGAAGCTCAGCACCACGAGGACGACGCACACGCCCGGCGGCACGATGTACCACCACGAGCCGGTCGTGATCGCACCGATGCCGTAGGCGTCGTCGAGCATGGACCCCCAGGAGATCCGGGTGGGGTCGCTCAGTCCGAGGAAGCTGAGCGTGGTCTCCGACAGGATCGCGATGGAGACGGTGAGGGTGGTGTTGGCGAACACCATCGGCATCACGTTGGGCAGGATGTGACGACTGATCTGGTGCCAGCGGCCGGCGCCGAGCACCCGGGCCCGCTCGAGGTAGGCGCGCTCCTTGATGGACAGCGTCTGGCTCCGGATCAGCAGCGCCGTGCCGGGCCAGGACGTCACCCCGATCACGAGCGCGATCGTGAGCAGGGACGGACCGAGCACCGTGGCCAGCACGATCGCCAGCGGCAGGAACGGGATCACGAGGAACCACTCGGTGAGCCGGAACAGCACCGCGCCGGTGCGGCCGGCGAAGTAGCCGGACAGCAGTCCGACCAGCGTGCCGATCACCATCGAGATCACGGTCGCGAGCAACCCCACCATCAGCGACACCCGGGTGCCCCAGATCAACAGCGTCAGCACCGACCGTCCCTTGTCGTCGGTGCCCAGCCAGAACTCCCCGGACGGTGGCTCGAGGACACCGCCGGTCGCGCCGCTGAGCTTGAGTCCCTGGGCGTCGGCGATGAGGGGGGCCCCCAGCGCCAGCACCACGAAGCCGGTCAGCACCACCAGACCGGCCATCCCGGACCGGTGGGACCGGTAGTCGGCCCAGTTGCGCCGCCACGACTCGCGCCGCCGCTGCCGGCCGACCTGCTTGGCCGTCAGCCGGGCGGGCAGCTGGTCGCTCGTCGCGCTCATGTCCGGACCCTCGGGTCGAGCAGGCCGTACAGGAGGTTGGCCGCGAGGTTGGCGAGGATCACCGCTGCCGTCGACACCAGCAGCGTGCCCTGGAGCACCCAGTAGTCGGGCACCGTCAGGGCTTCGGTGGCCAGCAGTCCGAGCCCGGGGATCGAGAAGACGGTCTCGACCGTGATCGCGCCGGTCACGACGAAGCCGAAGCTCAGCGCGGTCACGGTGGTGGTGGGCAGCAGCGCGTTGCGGACGGCGTGCCGGTTGCGGACCTGTACGTCGCGCAGCCCCTTCGCGCGCGCGGTCGTCACGTAGTCCTCGCCGATCTCGTCGAGCAGCGAGCTGCGCATGATCAGGGCGTAGTCGGCGAGGTAGGCGAGCGTCAGCGTGAAGACCGGCAGCGCGAGGTGCCATGCCACGTCGGGGATCCCCGCCCACGACGTCGGGTCGACGTCCGGCGAGTAGAGTCCGCCGGTCGGGAACAGGCCGGGCAGCGGGCCGGGTCCGACCGCCAGCAGGTAGATGAGCAGCAGGCCCAGCCACCACTCGGGCATCGAGTACAGCGTCAGCGAGGAGCCGGTCGCCGTCCGGTCGAAGCGGCTGCCCCGGCGCCACCCGCTGTTGACGCCGAGCCAGACCCCGATCACGGCTGCCAGGATCGTCGACGTGCCGACCAGCAACAGAGTGGGCCACATCCGGTCGACGATCAGGTCGGAGACCGGGACCCGGTAGCGCAGCGAGACCCCGAGGTCACCGGTCAGGGTGTTCTGGATGAACGTCAGGAACTGCTGGGGCAACGGCTGGTCGAGGCCGTAGGTCCGGTTGAAGTCGGCGAGCTGCCCCTCGGAGGTGAACCGACCACGTCCGAGGGTGCGCGCCGGGTCGCCGGGCAGCACGCGGAACAGGAAGAAGTTCACGATCAGCATGAAGCCGAGGCTTCCGAGCGAGCCGAGCAGCTTGCCTCCGGCGTACCGACCGTAGGACCGACGTCTGACCCGGGGCGGCGCCGGCGCCTCCGTCACCGCCCCGATGGTCACTCCCGCTCTCCCACCGTCCCGCGCCGGCGTGCGGCCACGACGCCGCCGGCCGCCAGCAACGCCACGAGGACGGCACCGCCGCCGACGAGGACCCCGGTGCTCGACTCCGCCGTCACTGCCCTGGTCGTCGCTGAGCTGGGTCGATCCTTCCTCGCCGGCACACTCGTCGGCCTCGGACGCCGGCCGCATGTGGATGTAGTTGTAGACGCCGTACTGGATCAGGTAGACGCCGCCCGGGTCAGGCTGCTGGCGCAGGCAGGCGAACCGGTCGCTGCGCCAGGCCTCACCGACGGTGCTGTAGGCCGTCACGAGGTAGGGCGCGTCGTAGTAGAGCATCTCCTGCATCTGCTGGACCTGTTCCTCGCGCGCCGCCTTGTCCTGCTCGACCCGCTGCTGCTCGAAGAGCGCGTCGTACTCCTCGTTGCAGTACCAGGAGTCCGACCAGTTGCCGCGCTCGCCGCAGGTCATGTACGAGAGCATCGAGGACGGGTCGGGCTCGACGTACCAGCCCCACTCGAAGGCGTCGAACGTGCCCTCGTAGATGATGTCGGTCAGCTTGCTGCTCTCGAAGGACCGCACCTCGGAGTCGATGTCGACCTCGGCTAGCCACTCGGAGAACAGCTCCATCACGTCCACGGACGTCTGCGAGTCACTGCGGGCGTACAGCCGCAGCTTCCCGATCGGGTCGCCGCCGGGCAGCGTACGGAAGCCGTCGGCGCCGACCGGGTAGCCCGCCTCGTCGAGCAGCTGGGCGGCCCGGTCCGGGTCGTAGGCAGCCGCGTCCTCCTCCGGCGGCTCCCACCGGTAGCCGGAGTAGGCGGGCGGGATGATCGTGTCGCCCGGGATGCCGGCGCCCTGGTAGGCCGTGTCGATGATCTGCTCGCGGTCGATCGCGAAGTTCAGGGCCCATCGGAACGCGGGGTCGAGCACCGCCGGGTTCGGGTCGCCGAGCGGTTCCTCGGTCTTGGTGTCGATGGACCCGGTGTTGAACGCGATCTCGTCGAAGCCCGGTGAGTCGCCCATCTGGGCGCTGATCCCGTCGCGGCCCTCGAGCGCCTGGACCTGGAGGGCGTTGATGCCCTCGACGAAGTCGACCTCACCCGTGATCAGCGCCTGAATGGCCGGGTCCTCGGACTTGAAGACCCGGAAGACCACCTCGTCGAGGTGCGGCGCGCCGCCCCAGTAGTCGGGATTCGCCTCGAAGCGGTACGTCGAGCCGCCCGCCGTCCCGTCGACCAGTCGGAACGGCCCCGAGCCGACGACCGGCTCGCCGCCCGAGGGCTCGTTGCCGTAGCTGCGCATCTCCTCGTCGGACACGTCGGTCCACACGTGCTCGGGGACGATCGGGATCGGGAGCAGCGGCAGCAGCGCGCTCGGCTGCTCGAGCTCGAGGACGATGGTGGTGTCGTCGGGCGCGGTCACCGACGAGACGCCCTTCAGGTAGACGCCCCACGTCGCGCGCTCGGGTCCGCCGTCGCGGATCCGCTCGTAGGTGTAGAGGACGTCCTGGGCCGTGAGCGGCTCGCCGTCGGACCAGGTGGCGTCGTCGCGGATCGTGAACGTCCACGTCAGGCCGTCGTCGGAGGTGTCCCATTCGCTGGCCAGCGCCGGAGTCGGCTGCATGTCCTCCATGGCGTAGCCGGTCAGCGAGTCGTACATCAGCCCCCACATCTCGAAGGAGGATGCCTCGATGCCGAGGAAGGGGTTGAACGAGTCGACCTCGTTGAGGTACGCCACGGTGAAGGTCACCGGCTCGTCCTGCTGCGCCTGGACCGGGGTCAGCGCGAGGCCGGGCGCGAGCGAGGCCAGCAGGAAACCTCCGAGCGCGAGGAGTCGAGCAGCGCTACGTTGTCCGCCGTGACGACCGAGCAGCCGGCCAGTGTGCAGCCCCCGACCACGCCGCCGGTGGCGGCGCAGGAGCCCGTGGTCCGCCGCGAGCACGGGGTCGAGCGCGTCGACCCCTTCGCGTGGCTGGCGGAGGCCGAGTCTCCGGCGGTGCTGGCGCACCTCACGGCCGAGCGGGCCTGGTACGACGCTGCGGTTGCTCATCTGGATCCCCTGACTGCCGACCTGCGGACCGAGATGGTCCGTCGCCTCCCCGCCACCGAGCGGTCGCCCGTATGGAACCGTCGGCGTTTTTCCTACTACACCGAGACCCTCACGGGAAGAGACTACCCACGGATTCGGCGCATGAATCGTCACGATTCGGTGTCAGCGGCAACGATTTCTACACGCCAGGGCGATCCGGACAACGATTTCCGCAGCGGTGAGCAGGCGTCGGACGAGACGGTGCTGGACGTCTCGGAGCTCGCCGAGGGCCACGACTACTGCGAGCTCGGGGTCACCCTGGTCAGCCCCGACGAGGCCTTGCTGGCCTACTCCGTGGACCACGACGGCGACGAGGTCTACGTGCTGCGCTTCCGCGACCTGACGACCGGCCGCGACCTGCCCGAGGTGATCGAGCGCAGCTACTACGGCGGTGCCTGGAGCGCCGACTCCCAGTGGTTCTTCTACTCGGTGCACGACGCGGCCTACCGGGCGTTCCAGGTGTGGCGCCACCGCCTCGGCACGCCGGTGGCCGACGACGTGCTGGTGGTCGAGGAGCCGGACGAGCGGTTCGAGGTGCTGCCCCGGGCGAGCCGCTCCGGCGACTGGGTCGTCCTCGCGTCCGAGTCCAACATGACCTCCGAGGTCTGGCTGGTCGACGCCCACGACCCCGAGTCGGCCCCGCGCTCGGTCGGCGGCCGGCGCGAGGGCGTGCGCTACCGGGTCGACCCGCGGCGTACGGGCGCCGACCAGGACGTGCTGATCGTGGTCGACGACCGGGTCGAGTGCCGCCTGATGACCGCCCCGGTGCCCGGTCCCCCGGGCCAGGACCACACGGCCTGGCACGAGGCGCGCCCCGAGCACCCGCGCGAGCAGCTGCGCCGGGCCGACGCGTTCGCCGGCGGCGTGGTGCTCGCGCTCCGTGCCGGCGGCCGGCACCTGCTCCGCGTCCTCGACCACGACGACCTCGCCGGCCCCGGTCGGGACCTCACGGCGTCCTCCCCCGGCGGCGGGCTCCACCTCGCGCGCACCACCGACTACGACGCCGCGGCGATCCTGGTCGAGGACGAGTCGTGGCTCTCGCCGCCGGTCTGGAGCCGGAAATCGACCTCCGCACCGGCGAGCGCACCGAGGTGCTGCGCCGCGAGGCACCAGGCCACGACCCGGAAAGGTACGTCGTCGAGCGGCACGAGTTCCCCTCGGTGGACGGCACCCCGGTGCCGGCCACCGTGATGCGGCACCGCGACACCCCGCTCGACGGCACCGCGCCGGCGGTGCTCTACGCCTACGGCGCCTACGGCTACACGTTCGAGCCCGCATGGGACCCGGCGCTGCCGTCGCTGCTGGACCGCGGGGTCGTCTACGCGCACGTCCACGTCCGTGGCGGCAGCGAGGGCGGTCGCGCGTGGTACCTCGACGGCAAGCTGGCCGCCAAGCAGCACACCTTCGACGACCACGCGGCGGTCGCCGACGGCCTCGCCGCCGCAGGCCTCGTGGACCCCGACCGGATCGGCAGCCGCGGCCTGAGCGCCGGTGGTCTCCTGCAGGGCGCGGTGTTCAGCCAGCGGCCCGACCGGTGGCGGGCGGTGGTCGCCGAGGTGCCGTTCGTCGACGTCGTCACCACGATGTTCGACGAGGCGACCCCGCTCACGATCACCGAGTGGGAGGAGTGGGGCGACCCACGGGTACGCCAGCAGTTCGACTGGATGCTCGCCTACTCGCCCTACGACAACCTTCCGCCCGCCGGGGGGCGCCCCGACCTGCTGGTGACCGGCGCCGTGCACGACCCGCGGGTGATGGTGCGCGAGCCGGCGAAGTGGGTCGCCGCGTTGCGCGACTCCGACCCGGACTGGTCGCCGCGCTGCCTGTTCCGGGTCGAGGTGGGGGCGGGTGCCCACGTCGGCCCGTCCGGCCGGTTCGGCCACCTCGCCTACGAGGCCGAGGTCTACGCGTGGCTGCTCGACCGACTGACGACCACGACCGGGACGGGGGAACGATGACGGGCATCGAGGACGAGGCGGTCGAGCTCACCCGGGCGCTGATCCGGTTCGACACCACCAACTACGGCCACCGCGGGTCGGAGACGCTGGCTGCGACCCACCTGCACGACTACCTGAGCGGCGCCGGGGTGGAGGCCGAGCTCGTCGCCCGCGAGCCCGACCGGGCGAACGTCGTCGCCCGGATCCCCGGCACCGACCCTGACGCGCCGTCGCTGGCCTTCGTGGGCCACACCGACGTCGTACCGGTCGAAGGGCAGCACTGGACGCACCCACCGTTCGAGGCGGTCGTCGACGACGCCGGCTACCTCTACGGCCGGGGCGCCATCGACATGAAGAACGAGGTCGCGGCCCGCGCAGTCGCGATGGCGCACCTCGCACGCGAGGGCTTCCGGCCCCGCGGCGACTTGTGGTTCGTGGCCGTCGCCGACGAGGAGAACGGGGTCGCGGACGTCGGGATGCGGTGGCTGCTCGAGCAGCGACCCGACCTCCGGCCGACGATGGCGATCAACGAGGGCGCCGGGGAGCGGCTGCCGCTGAGCGACGGCCGGGTCGCGCTGACGCTCTCGATCGGCGAGAAGGGCACCTGCCCGGTGCGGGTGGTCGCGGTGGGCGAGGCCGGGCACGCGTCGATGCCGGAGCTCGGCGACAACGCGGTGCCGCGGCTGGCCGAGCTGATCCGCCGCGTCGGCAGCGGCATGCCCGACCTGGAGCGATCCCCGGAGGTGGACGCCACGCTCGAGGCGCTGCTCGGTCGCCCGGTGGGTGACCTCGCCGCCGACGTGGCGCAGGCAGCGGCGCTGCACCCGGCGATCAGGATGTCGCTCCCTGCCACCCCGGGCACCACGATGGCCCCCACCATGCTCGCGGCGTCCCTGGCGCGCAACGTGATGCCGGAGCGCGCGTCCGTGGAGCTGGACTGCCGGATCCTCCCCGGCACGACCGGCGACGACGTGCTCGCCGCGGTCCGGTCCCGGCTCGGCGACGACGTGCCCTACGAGCTGGAGTACGCCGACGAGCTGGTGCCCGGCAGCAGCTCGTCGCCCGACGGCGCGCTGCCGGACGCGGTCGCGGCAGTGCTGGCCGAGTCGGGTGACGAGGCGTTCGTGCTGCCGGTGCTGTGCCCGGGCTTCACCGACTCGTCGTACCTGCGCGCGGCGGGCGCGACCGCGGCCTACGGCTTCAGCCCCTTCCGGGCCACCCCGGCCGAGGTGCTCGCGGCCGGCTACCACAACGCCGACGAGCGCGTGCACGTCGACGACATCGGGCTCTCGGTCCGCTTCCACGTGGCACTCGCCCGCCGGCTGCTCGCGACGTAGGGGTCAGGAGCTCTCGGGCTCCTCGTCGGGGCAGGCTGTGCCCGGGGGGAGCTTGTACGGCGCGGCGATCCGGTACACCCCGGCATGCGGGGCGTGCAGCACCGTCCAGACGTCCGAGTGCGGAGCGTCCGAATCTGGCGGAGCGGTCACCCCCAGACAGCCGTTGTCGAGGTACGCCTTCTCGGAGTCCGGCCCCCCCGTGGCGCTCGGCTCCACGGCGTTGCCCTCGGCGTCGACGAGGCTCAGCCAGGGCGAGGCGGGGATCCGCACCACGACGGTTGCGGGGACCGGGAGCGCCAGTTCCGCGCCCGCCTCGTCGAAGCCGACCACCACGGCAGGTGCGTCCGCGAGCGGGGTCGGGTTCCTCACCTCGAACAGGCGCCAGCGGGGGTCCGACCAGACCAGTCGCAGGTACGGCAGACCGGTGGCCACCAGCTCGGCCTCGGCCCGGGCGGCGACATCCAATTCGCCTGCGGGCAGCACCACATGGTGGACCGCCCAGCGGTGCAACCAGGCCCGGTAGGACCGGGAGGTGAGGGCACCCTCGACGTAGAAGATGGCGTTGCGTGCGGCGTCCGCCTGGCGGTTCCAACCGCGCGCGAGGTTGATGTGCGGTGCCAGCACCGCCGCTTCCCGGTGGCTCCGGCTGGGCACCACCTCGGTTCGTCCCAGCCAGGCGTCCCTGGCGTCGAGCTGGTCGAGCAGGACCTGCAGGTCGTCGGTCCAGGCCGGCCCCGGCTGGGCTCGGACCACGTCCCTGGCGGCGGTGGCCACCTGCCAGGTCGATGACGCCCCGAGGGCGACGGCCAGCACAGCCGTGCCGGGCACCGTCGCCAGCCACCGGGGTGTCGGGCCTCGCACGGGCTCGACCGAGGTCGCCAACGCCACCATCAGCACGCCGCCGAAGAGCAGTCCGAACCTGGTCACGTTGCTGCCGATCGGGGACGGGACCAGCCACACCAGCACCACCGCGACGGCGTAGACGGCCGAGGTGACCCGCACCGTTCGCCAGGACGCCGGGGCTAGCACGAGACCCAGGACGCCGACCAGGACCGGAAGGATCATCGAGCCGGCCGGCATCGGCTGCTCACCCGAGAACGGGAAGAGCCACAGCGAGCAGACCACGACCGCGACCGGCGGAAGGCCGAGCAGGTAGGCCGTCCGGCGCCGACCGGTGAGCCACAGCGCCGCTGCGACGAACCCCAGGAACAGTCCGGCCAGCGCGCTGGATGCGGTCGACACGGCGGCCAGCGCGACGACTCCGACGGCCCGCGACCGGCCACGGAGTTGCGACGGTGAGGGGGGTGGCAGGAGCACGGCCACGGCGGCCAGCGCGACCATCGCGCCGAGGCCGAAGGTCACGCGGCCGGAGACGGCGTTGCCCGTCAGGGCGAGGGCTCCGAAGAGGGCGGGCCACAGGGGCTGACGCAGGGCGCGGGTGCGGATCAGTACCAGTGCCAGCAGGCCTGCGGACGCGGTGCCGACGATCACCATCGTGGTACGCACGCCCAACAACGCCATCAGGTAGGGCGAGAGGAAGCTGTAGGACACCGGGTGGATGCCGCCGTACCAGGCGAGGTTGTAGGCGCTGCCCGGATTCGACCGCGCGAACTCGGCCCACGCGTCCTGGGCGGCCAGGTCGCCGCCGCCATCGGCGAGCAACCACCACCAGATCAGATGGAGCACGGCGGCCGTGACGGAGGCGGCGACCACCGGGTGGAAGCCGACTCGAGTGGCCAGCGTTCCCTCACGCATGGTGGAGGGCTTCCCGCCGACCAGGCTGCACGACGGCACGGCTCAACGCGACCGAGACCACCGCGATCACCACACCCGCGACGACGTCGACGACGTAGTGCCAGCCGAAGTAGACGGTGGCGACCATCGTGGCCACCAGGTAGGACAGGCCGAGCAGCTGCACGACGACGTGAGCCCCGTAGTGACGCAGCATCAGCAGCACCATGCAGGTGAAGGCCACGTGCAGGCTGGCGAACGCGCCCAGACTGGCGAAGGCGTCTCCGGCACCGGGGTCGGCCAGGATGTGGGCGCGCTCGGAGAGGTAACGGTCCTGGGACGTCGTGATCGCGGTCGGGGGGAGGCCTGAGAAGTTGGCCGGTGTGGTGGCGAACGGGCCGAGACTGGGCAGTAGGTAGTAGGACCCAGCCCCCAGGATCCAGACCCACATCGCGGCGGTCAGGAAGACATAGGCGTCGCGGACCCGCCCGACGAACACCAGGGAGCCCAGGACGGACAACGGCACGAGGTAGGTGAACGAGCGATAGACGGCGACCAGCACCCACGCCACGGCTCCCTGGCCGAACACGTCGTGGAGCATCGCGGCGGGGCTGTGGCCCAGGAACAGCCACGTCTCCACGTCAGTCAGCTCCTCGTCACGCAGCGTCCGGAAGGCGTTCCAGCTCTTCAGGTTGCGATAGCAGACGTAGACGACGTGATAGGCGAGCAGTCCGGAGACGACCAGCACGACGCGCTCGCGCGACCAGTGGGCGCGCAGCGCCTCCGGTACCCCTTGCAGGGAGCGTCTCGCGCGCAACGAGCGGACGACCGCCTGCGCGGCGACGAGCAGGGCCGCTGAGATCAGCGCCGTGGTCAGGCGTCCTCGGAACATCTTGCCCTCGGGGTCGCGCAGGGGCAGGTCCACGTGCCATGACCAGAGCAGGGTCAGGGTCGCGAAGCCGGCCACCACGGCCCACACCCCGACGACCCAGCGCGACGACGCCTTCGTCGCTGGCATCGTGGATGCTTGGGTGGACATGGCTGGGAGGGTATCCGGCGCTCCGGCGGGATTCGGGGCACGGCTGGACACTAGGGTGACGCAGGTGGACCAGCCTCCCTTCGACGCCAGCTTCGCCGTCATCGAACCGCTCCGCGAGGCGATGGACCTGACCATCGATCGGATCGACGGCGACGGCATCGACGCCTCCTGGAGCGCGGGTCCGGAGTCGCACCAGCCCTACGGCATTGTGCACGGTGGGGTGCACTGCATGGTGGTCGAGGGGTTGTGCAGCATGGCCGCCGCGCTGTGGCTGGACCAGAACGGTCGGGGCGAGGGCGGCCGGGTCGTCGGAGTGAGCAACAGCACCGACTTCTACCGTGCCGTCTCCGAGGGCCGGCTGACGTCGACCACCCGCCCGGTGCACCGGGGTCGCTCGCAGCAGGTCTGGGCGGTCGAGACCACCGATGCCGAGGGCCGCCTCGTGGCCCGCGGCCAGGTGCGGCTCCAGAACCTGAGCGGCTAGCTAGCCGACCAGCGAGCGCACCAGCAGGGCGACCGCCGATCCGGCGCACACGAGGAGGACCGCCGTGCGCACCTGCTCGTGGGGCAGCCACCGCCGGACCGCCACCGACAGCAGGACCCCGACCACGAGCAGCGGGCTCAGCAGCAGCGCCAGGAGCAGCACGTCGAAGCGCAGCTCCCCGGCGACGCCCAGCCCGACGAGGCTGAGCGCGGCGCCGACCAGGAAGTAGGCGGCGAGGGTCGCCCGGAGCACCGGCGGTGGGTGGTGCTGGTAGAGGATCGCCAGCGGCGGACCGCCGATCGAGGTCGCGGTCCCGGTGACACCCGAGACGAAGCCTGCGACCGGGAGCGTGGCGCGGTTCACGGGCAGGTGCACCATCCGGACCGTCAGCAGCACGCTGAGCAGCACCATGCCGCCGACCGCCACCCCGATCAGCCGGTCGGAGGCGATCGCGACGACCCAGACGCCGACCGCCGTACCGACGACCCGGGGCGGCACCGCCCACGAGAGACCACGCCAGTCGACGCCGTGGTGCTCCGTGGCGAGGGTCTGCGCCGCCATGGCAAAGGCGAGCCACAGCAGCAGCTCGGGCACGAGGTCCGGGGCGACCAGCGCCGCGACCGGGGCCGCGACGAGGCCCAGTCCGAGGCCGACGGTCCCCTGCACGACCGAGCCCACGAGCACCGCGACGGCCAGGACCACGACGATCCCGGCACCGACGCCGAGGATCACGCAAGCAGGCTGCGCAGCACGTACTGCATGATCCCGCCGTTGCGGTAGTAGTTGGCCTCCCCGGGAGTGTCGATCCGCACCACGGCGTCGAACGTGGTGTCGCCTGCCGTGACCTTCACGGTCTTGGGCGTGGTGCCGTCGTTGAGCGCGGTGATCCCGGTGATCGAGAACGTCTCCTCGCCGGTCAGCCCGAGCGAGTCGGCGTTCTCGCCGGCCGGGAACTGCAGCGGGATGACGCCCATGCCGATCAGGTTCGATCGGTGGATCCGTTCGTAGGACTCGGCGATGACTGCCTTCACCCCGAGCAGCGACGTGCCCTTGGCCGCCCAGTCGCGCGAGGAACCGGAGCCGTACTCCTTGCCGCAGAGGACGATGAGCGGGGTGCCCGCCTCGGCGTACGCCTCGGCGGCCTCGTAGATCGTGGTCACGGGCGCGTCGTCGCCCTCGCCGGCGGTGAAGTCGCGCGTGAAGCCGCCCTCGGTGCCCGGCGCGAGCTGGTTGCGCAGCCGGATGTTGGCGAACGTGCCGCGGATCATGACCTCGTGGTTGCCGCGGCGCGAGCCGTAGGAGTTGAAGTCCCGCTGCTCGACGCCGTGCTCGGCGAGGTAGGTGCCGGCCGGGCTGTCCTTCTTGATCGCGCCGGCCGGGCTGATGTGGTCGGTGGTGACCGAGTCGCCCAGCTTGAGGAGGACCCGGGCTCCCTCGATGTCGCTGACCGGCTCTGGCTCGTGGGGCATGCCGTCGAAGTACGGCGGCTTCCGCACGTACGTCGAGTCCTCGTCCCACGCAAACGTCTTGCCCTCGGGCGTCGGCAGCGAGCGCCAGGTCTCGTCGCCTGCGAAGACGTCCTCGTAGGAGTCGCCGAACATCTCGGAGCTGATGGCCTCGCCGATGACGCGCTCCACCTCGGTGGGCGAGGGCCAGAGGTCCTTGAGGAAGACGTCGTTGCCGTCGCCGTCCTGGCCCAGCGGGTCGCCGAACAGGTCGACGTCCATCGACCCGGCCAGGGCGTAGGCCACGACGAGCGGCGGGGAGGCGAGGTAGTTCATCTTGATGTCCGGGTTGATCCGGCCCTCGAAGTTTCGGTTGCCCGAGAGCACGGAGGTGACAGCGAGGTCGGCCTCGTTGACGGCCGCGCTGACCTCGGGGATCAGCGGACCCGAGTTGCCGATGCAGGTGGTGCAGCCGTAGCCGACGAGGTTGAACCCGAGCTTGTCGAGGTAGGGCGTGAGGCCGGCCTTCTCGTAGTAGTCGGAGACCACCTTCGAACCGGGTGCCAGGGTCGTCTTCACCCACGGCTTGCGCTCCAGCCCCTTCTCGACGGCGTTCTTGGCGAGCAGGGCTGCCGCGATCATGACCGACGGGTTCGAGGTGTTGGTGCACGACGTGATCGCCGCGATCGTGACGGCGCCGTGACCCATCGTGACCGGCTGGCCGTCGATCTCGAAGTCGATCGTGCGGTCGGGGTCGTCGGTGTAGTCGCCGAGGACCTCGCGGAACCTCGGACCGGCCTCGCTGACCTCGACCCGGTCCTGGGGGCGCTTGGGCCCGGCCAGGCTCGGGACGACGGTGCCGAGGTCGAGCTCGAGCCGTTCGGAGTAGCGCGGCTCGGCGTCGGGATCGTGCCAGAGGCCCTGCTCCTTGGCGTAGGCCTCCACGAGGTCGAGCTGCTCGTCGGGTCGGCCGGTGAGCCGGAGGTAGTCGATCGTCTGCTCGTCGATCGGGAACACCGCGATGGTGGAGCCGAACTCCGGGCTCATGTTGCCGATCGTGGCGCGGTTGGCCAGTGGCAGCGCCGAGACGCCGGGACCGTAGAACTCGACGAACTTCCCGACGACGCCGTGCTTGCGCAGCATCTCGGTGATGGTGAGGACCAGGTCGGTGGCGGTCGAGCCCTCGGGCAGGTCACCGTTGAGCTTGAACCCGACCACGCGCGGGATCAGCATGCTGACCGGCTGGCCCAGCATGGCAGCCTCGGCCTCGATGCCGCCGACGCCCCAGCCGACGACCCCGATGCCGTTCACCATGGTGGTGTGGGAGTCGGTCCCGACGCAGGTGTCGGGGTACGCGCTCTGCACGCCGTCCTCGGCCCCCCGCACCATGACCACGCGGGCCAGGTGCTCGATGTTGACCTGGTGGACGATGCCGGTGCCCGGCGGGACGACCTTGAAGTCGTCGAACGCGCCCTGGCCCCAGCGCAGGAACTGGTAGCGCTCGCGGTTGCGCTCGTACTCGATCTCGACGTTGCGCTCGAAGGCACCCGCGGTGCCGAAGACGTCGGCGATGACGGAGTGGTCGATCACCATCTCGGCCGGCGCGAGCGGGTTGATCCTCGTCGGGTCGCCCCCGAGGTCGGCCATCGCCTCGCGCATCGTGGCGAGGTCGACGACGCACGGGACGCCGGTGAAGTCCTGCATGATCACCCGGGCCGGCGTGAACTGGATCTCCTTGTCGGGCTCGGCGTCGGCGTCCCAGCCGGCCAGTGCCTCGATGTCGTCGGCCGTGATGTCGGCGCCGTCCTCGGTGCGCAGCAGGTTCTCGAGCAGCACCTTGAGGGAGAACGGCAGGGAGGCGACGTCGAGGCCCTCACCGGCCACCGCGTCGAGGCGGAAGATCTCGTAGTCGCGCTCCCCCACGCTGAGGGTGCTCTTCGCGCCGAAGCTGTCCTGGCTGGCCATTGCGTCTCCTCGATCGGCTCTCGTCTTCTCGTCCATCTTGCCGCCGCCGGCCGCCACCGTGGAAGTGAGGGCAGCCTTACCGACAGCCAAGGTATCTTGATGTCAAGATATCACAGCGCTGTCCCGGCCGGCGTGAGCCGAGGGCTACCCGCTCACCCGGTCGAGCAGCTGCAGCAGGTCGTGCGCGGCCAGCTCGACCTCCTTGTGGCGCCACTCCGAGGCCCGGTAGACACACGCGATCAGCGCGGTCCGGTGGACCCGCTTGAAGTCCCCGTACACGAACGCGTGCCGCGCCTTCGTCTCGTCGTTCGCACCCTCGGTCAGCCCGAGGTGCCAGGCGGCGTACTCCTCCCAGGAGTGCCGCTCGAGGAACGCGTTCTGGGCGTCCGCGTCCGGCTGGACCTCGCCCCAGTCGCTGTCGAGGACGTACTGGCGGGCGTCGATCAGGCGGGTGGCGTGGGCGACGGCCTGGGGATTGACGTCGTAGCTGGCCATGCCCTCATCGTGGCACGGCTGGCCGTCAAGGCACCGGGGGTCGAGGCCGCTGGGGTGCTCGACGACCGGGATCCCGGCGGCCGTGCCACCCCGGCGTCGACCAGGTGGACGGCGCCAGCCGTGTCCAGGAACGGGTGCGCCGGGTCGCCGTCCTCCTCGGTGCGCCGGTGCCGGTCCCAGCCGGTGCGCAGTACGACTCTCGTGGACTGCGCGCAGAGGTCGGAGAAGGATGACCGATGAGGCAACCATTGGCGGCGCTCGCTGCGTAGGAGGGCCATGGGCGACAAGCCGGAGTTCGACGCCTTCGTGATGGAGAGGTGGCACGCGCTGCTGCGCACGGCGTACCTGCTCACGCGCGACGAGGGCCGGGCCGAGGATCTCGTGCAAACCGCCCTGACCAGGCTCTGGTTCGCCTGGGACCGGATCGAGGGGGACCCCGAGCCCTACGTCCGCCGGATCATGGTGAACACCCACACGTCGTGGTGGCGGCGTCGCTGGTGGTCCGAGCGCGCCACCGACCGGGTGATCGAGCTGGTGGAGCGCGAACGCCCGACCGAGGTGACCCTGGACCTGTGGACGGCCCTCGGTCGACTGCCGTCACGGCAGCGCGCCGTCGTCGTGCTGCGCTACTTCGACGACCTCACCGAGGCGAAGACCGCCGAGCAGCTCGGCTGCTCGGTCGGCACCGTGAAGAGCCAGCACGCCAAGGCCATGCGACGTCTGCGCCAGGACGTCGCGGTCGCGCCCGCCACCGAGGAGGCGACGCCATGAGCTCCGAGCTGATCACCCGCACCCTGACCGAGCACGCGGCGGCCGTCGACCACCACGCCCCCGACCTCGACGCCCTCCACTCGCGGGTGGCGGCAGCCCGGCGCCGGCGGCACGCCGCCACCGGCGTCGCTGCGGCCGGGATGGTCGTAGCGCTCGCGATGGCCGGGAACGCCTTCATCGGCGACGACCATGGCGAGCTCCAACCGACGCCGTCACCGACCCTCCCCACGCCGTCGGAGGGTTCGGTCCGCACCGAGGCCGTCGAGGTGATCCCGCCGGCGGGCGCCCGGGAGTCTGCTCAGCGGATGAGCCTGGTCAGTCATCACCACAACGAACCGGGTCAGACCGAGCTGCGCTTCGAGCTCTCCCTGACCGACACCTACACGGCTGACGAGCTCTACTGCGGCGGGGCACCGGGGACATGGCTGGTCGCGACCACCCCGGGTGGCGCTCGGCAGGCGACGCCCTGCGACGGCCCGGTCAGCCTGCCCGCTCCGTGGCCCACCCAGCCGTTCCTCCACGGCACGGCCAACATGCTCGCGGAGGACGACACCGTGACCCCCGTCCACCTCTTCGTCACGACAGCGGACGCGAGCCGTGGCCGCCTGCGGACCTGGCGGGAGGGCATCCCCGCGAGCACGACCGCGGAGTTCGGGCTGATGATCTACGGCCAGACCGCTCCCACCGTGGGCACCATCGTCGGGCGGGACGTGTCCGTGCTGGGCGAGTACCAGGGTCGCGACTGGTGGTTCGTCCGCGGCGTCGAGGCCCCCACCGGAGCCAAGAGCCTGACCGTCGAGCTCCCGGCGTCCTCGCACGACCGGATGGTGCAAGCGGTGGTGGCTGCCTCCACCTCCTGCTGCCCACCGGGCCCGAACCCGTCCCTGCAGATCTACCTCGACGACCGCGCGGTCGACCACCGGTTAGACGAGCCCACCGTCGCCTTCCTCGACGAGCCCAGCGCCTACGTCCCCGCCGGTGCCCCGCGCACCATCGAGCTCCGCGTGACCGACGGCTGGACGGACAACGCGGACTTCGGCCTTGCAATCTTCGAGGCGGACTAGCGCACCAGCAGCGCGACGCACTCCACGTGGTGCGTCATCGCAAAGAGGTTCATGGCCCTGAGCATAAGTGCGATCCTTTGCGATCGACTGCGCTCACGAGGCCGAATGCGCCCCTGACCTGCAGCGATGCAGTTGGCGACGTCGGGTGACGACGGCACCCCGTTGCGTGCCTTTGCCAGTCAAAGCGAGCCCAATCCGAGCCCTCGCGTCAGGCGAGGTCCGACGATCACAAAGGGACGCAGACGCGGCCCTGCACCCGCGAAGCCGCAGGTCTCCGGGCGCTGCACTCCCCGCCGACGAAAGGCCGGGTCAACGGGGCGCCAGGCACGTAACTGCGCCATCCGGTACGGGGTCGCCTGGGGACTGGCCGGGACGTGCTTGTCCGATGCTCGGCAGGAGGTGTGCCACGAGGCACGTGCCGGTTTACTCCTCTAGACACGGCGGCATGGCTTCATGTGACACAGGTGGCAGTTGCGCGGCGCCATGTGACAGGCACTGACTGTGAGGGGTGCGTCTCCCGCGCTGGGGGAGACACCATCGGCAATGAGGTTCAGGGCCCCAGCGATCAGGCGGCTCGGCCTCGGCGTGATCCCGGCTGGACACCGCCCGTCCACCAGAGCGCCACGGTGCGTGTCGAGCGACTGACCTTGTCCTCCGGCGTTCATGATTTCCAACGGGTCGAGCAATGGAACAGGCGGCCGTATGCGTTGGATCCTTGTGCCGGAGAGCGGCTTCGACGGTCACTCGAGGATCTTCACAGGGGCACGGTAAGGACCCGCGGGGTTACTCGGATTGACGAGGGCCAGTCGCACGTAGTCATGTCAGACATCAGGTCACGCGGTGAAGGGCTCAAGTGCGAAGCGGCCCCAGGCCACGATGCTGGCTAGTCCGAGATAGACCATGTCCGCCACCATGACCTTGAACTCCTGACGCCGGATGCGCGTGATCACAGCGCCAACCATGATCATCGCGATGCCTGAGGCAGCCAACGGCACCAGGACCGGCGCGAGGTCGAGAACGGCGGGCAGGATCAGACCCACAGCACCCAGGACCTCGAGGACCCCGATGGTTCTGACGCTCCCTGCACCGAAGTCCTCGACCCATCGCGCGCTACTCGACATGGCGGCCATCTCTTCCTTCGTCAGGATCAGTTTGCCCCCGCCGGAGAACAGGTAGGCAGCGGCAAGCAGTCCGGCGATGATCCACAGAGCTGAGTTCATGCGTTCTTCTCCTTGCAGGGTGATCGATTCCGTTCCGGGAACACCGGAACGCCGCTCGGATGGCCAGTCGGGCATGAGACGCCCGCGACCGCGCCCCTGTGACACTTGATCCCGGTGGCACACGTCACAAACTGGAAGCGTTGCACCGTGGGCTTGCCGATCGCTCCCGCCTGGAGTCGCGTTCAGCGGGCCCGCGTCTGGTCGGTATGGAAGCCCTGTCGCTGAGAACGCATCTCCAACGTCTCTAGCTCCTGGAAGAAGGTGACGTGCCATCCAGCCGGCCCAGCCACTCGAGCATTCAAGCTCCGGAACGGCGTCTCCACCACCGGGGCGACGACGCGCATGCCCGCGGTGCTCGCTGACTCCACGGCCCGGGCGGTGTCGTCCACCTCCAGCGCGAGGCGCAGCGTGGGGCCTGGCGCCGGCGGGGCGCCTTCGACCTCATCGATGTTGCGGACGTGCTGGGCGGAGGCGACCTCGATCGTCGCCGAGCCGGCGTGCAGGATCGCCACGCGATCGTCGCCCGTCGTGGCGAAGGCGGGTTGCTCGGGCATGCCGAGGACGTCGCGGAAGAAGGTCACGGCCTCGTCGAAGTCGGGGGCTTCGATGATCAGTCGGAGTTGGCGAGGTGCATTCGGTGTGCTCACGGACACGACGGTGCAACCTCCGAGCTCGGTCTCCAGCTGTGGCCACGTCGGACCTCACCATGGGTTCGGCAGGAGGTCCAGCTGGGCCAGTAGCAGTGGCATCGCCATGAGGAGGACGGCCAGGGCCAGCGGCGCACCGAGGACGCCCACGATCTTGACGCTTCGGCTGATCCGATACCGGCGTGCGAACGATCTCGCCAGCAGCGCGAATCCGATGGCGCCCAGGAGGAAGAACGCCACGTAGCAGAGGCCCAGCAGGGTGATGTCATCTCGGCTGCCCGTCACCCCGACCAGCATGCCGACTGCCTGCACCAGGTTGCCCATCGAGTAGAGCACCAGCAGTGCCGCCGCCCCCCACAGGGCCACGCCCTCCGTGCGCGGTGAGACGAACCGGGGAAGCGGACGGACCGCCAGGATCGCAACCGCGGCACCGACCAGCTTGATGATCAGTACCAGCCACGACATCACCGCGAGACCGGTGGCGTACTCGCCGTAGTCACCGTCCTCGAGGCGGCCAGTGACTCCGTAGGCGAGATTCACCGCCGCAAAGCCGACGCACCACAGCGCAATCATCCATCCGACCGCCGAGACTGCCGGTTCGGGCCCATCGGGGAGGAGGGCACGTCCGGTGCCGCCGTTCTCCGGAGGCGCGGCCCCGACGCTGTGGGAGTGGACGGGTTCTCGGGTTGTCCTCATCGTCGCCCTCCTCAATGTCCGAGCTGGGTGGGCTGGTAGCTGCCAGCCGGCTGCTGGACGATGACGTTCACCCGGTTGAAGGCGTTGATGAGCGCGATCTCGGACACCAGGGCGGTGAGCTCGTCCTCGTTGTAGTGCTTGGCAGCGTTCGTCCAGGCGCCGTCCGTCACCCCGCCTCCGGCATCGGCGAGACGCGTGCCCTGCTCGGCCAGTTCCAGCGCGGCGCGCTCGGCCTCTGTGAAGACCGTGGCTTCCCGCCATGCTGCGATCAGGTTCAGGCGCAGCGCGGTCTCGCCGGCGGCTGCTGCATCTTTGGTATGCATGTCGACGCAATAGGCACAGCCGTTGATCTGGCTCGCCCTGATCGCCACGAGCTCTCTCGTCGTAGCGGGCACCGACGAGTCCGCCAGTACTCTGACGGCGCCCACAAGGTGCTTCAGGAGCTTGCCTCCGGTCGGATTGGCAACCAGATCCACGCGTGCCGCCATAATGATCTCCTTCGTCGTCGGTGAGTGGTTGCACATCCGACGAACGCCACCCGCGGCATGTGACACGACGGTCCTCGAGGTGCCTGCTCTGCCGTGGCTTCGCGCGACGGATCGAGCTGCACGAGTGGCCACGTCCTGGTTCAGGAAGTGGTGCGCGCCAACTCTGCGCTCCGGGCTCGCGGGGCGTGAGGGAGCTGCTTCCGCAGCACCAGTAGGCCGTACACGGCGCTCCCGGGGACGGTGGAGAGCCCGATGAGGACGATCGCGCGAGTGGGATGCCCACCGTTGGCCAGCAGCACCTGGGTCGGAGCCTGCAACGCGGCGGTGGTGGTGCCTGTCCAGAGGAGGAGCCACGCGAGCCGTGGCGCGCGTCCGAGGGCTCGTCGCATTAGCGGAGCCAGGAATCCTGCCGCAGCCAGCAGCCCGGTCACGACGAGCGTGGTGCGTTGTACCAGTGCGTCCATGGCCTGCGGTCCTGTGGTGCCGGGTCCGGACACTCCCCACCAGATCAGGGCTGCGCCGAAGGGCACCAAGCCGAGGCCGCCGACGACCATGACCCAACCTGCCGGTGGGCGCGGAGCCTGACACAGGACGTCGCCCCACCGGGTCGTCGCATAGCGCCAGGCGAGCGTGAGGATCCCGACGGCCATCACTCCGAAGCCGCCGTACACCGTGGCAAACACCCAGGGGTTCAAGTGGTCCATGCCAGCGGTGTGCACATCGCCATCGACGGCGAGCTGCAGAATGCTTCCGATCGGAAGCCCGAGCAGGATCGGAGCCAGCAGTCCGGTGGCGCCTGCCCCGAGGCCGAGCATGAGCCAGGCCGGGACCCGGCGGCCCCACGCCGAGGTCAGGGCCAGGGCCAGTCCCACGGCCAACAGCTCGAGCCCGATGGTGATGTTGTTGCCGACCACCATGCGGGTGCTGTGGAGCTCGGTGAGCACCGAGTCGTCACGTACGCCGATGGTCGAGCCGCCCAACCACAGCAGCTTCAGTGCGATGTACGGCACCACGGCGACGACCACGAGTGCGAGAGCGACCGGCTCGACGCGCAACCGCACAGGTCCTCTTCCAGACATTCGTGCGTCACCGCCGGATGAGCCGCGTCGCGGTGGTGATGCGCGTCAGCTTCTCCGGGTTGCGTACGTAATAGAGCCCGCTGATCCGGCTATTCTCGACGCGCATCCCGAGCACACCGTCGATCATGCCGTCGACGCTGAGCAGGAGCGCCGGGCTGCCGTTGATCACGGTGGGGTCGGCGGTCAGCGGGACCCCCGTCCGGATCAGCACCTTGGAGACGTACCTGGTTACCGTCTCCGCTCCGACGACGGGACGCCGGGCGGCGCGCTTCAGCCCGCCGCCGTCGGCCAGCAGGACGACGTCCGGCGCCAGGATGTCGAGCAGGCTCTGGAAGTCGCCGGTCTGGAGTGCGCGCCGGAACGACTCCACCACTGCCTGCGCCTCCGTAGGTGAGACCGGTTGCCGCGGGCGCCGGGCCTCGACGTGACGCCGGGCGCGGTGCGCGATCTGGCGGACCGCGGCAGGGCTCTTCTCCACGGCTGCCGCGATCTCGTCGTACTCGAAACCGAACGCCTCGCGGAGCACGAAGACGGCGCGCTCGGTCGGCGAGAGCGTCTCGAGGACCAGCATGATCGCCATCGAGACGTTGTCGGCAAGCTCGAGATCCTCCGCGACGTCGGGCGCGGTGAGCAGCGGTTCGGGCAGCCAGGGCCCGACGTACGCCTCCTTGCGACGCTTCAGGACGCGCAGCCGGTCAAGCGCGAGCCGGGTCGTGATCCGGACCAGGAAGGCCCGTTCGTCGCGGACCTGCTCCAGGTCGACCTTCACCCAGCGCAGCCAGGCCTCCTGGAGCACGTCCTCGGCGTCGGCTGCAGACCCCAGCATCTCGTAGGCCACGGTGAACAGCAGGTTGCGGTGCGCGACGAAGCTCGCCGTGGCGGGGTCGCCGGCGTGGTCATCCATGGCGCTCCTCCGCGTCCTGGGCCAGGAGGCCCCCTGCGTATTCCGAATGGACGGGATCGTCGGGTCTCGACTCCGCTGCGGGTTCTCCACGTCGATGGGCGAGCAGCAGGTTCGCTGCTGTTGCCGCCCCGTAGGTTCCTACCTCCTCGGCCACGGCGCACGCCTGTGCGCGGGTCTCGGGAGCCAGCACGGTCCTGAGCGCGAGCGCCAAGGAGTGGGAGGTGAGCGTGCGACCGTCGTGAGCCACGCCGATGCCCAGCTCGGCCACGCGGCCCGCCCAGTAGAGCTGGTCGCCTCCTTGGGGCACCACCACCTGCGGCGCGCCGGCCCGGGCCGCCGTGGTCGTGGTGCCGGCGCCGCCGTGGTGCACGACGGCAGCGACCCGGGCGAACAGCTCCTGCTGGTTGACCTCACCGATCACAAGGGAGTCGTCCTGGTCGTCGATCAGGGGCAGACCGGCCCAACCGCGGCCGACCAGCACCCGACGGCCCTGCACCCGGATCGCGTCGATGGCTGCCCGTGCGCTCGCCTTCTGGACGGTCCGCATGCTGCCGAAGCCTACGTAGACGGGCTTCTCGCCTGCGTCCAGGAACTCCAGCAGCTCCTCCGGGAGTGGTCGTCGATCAGGGAGGATCCACGCACCGGTCTGGACGGCGGCGAACCTCGCCGGTCCACGCCACGGAGCCAGGACCGGGTCAGCAGCCAGCAATGGTCGGCGGGTGAACATGAACCGTCCGACGTCGGCCACGGACGGCAGGCCGATCTCGGCCCGGTGGGCGTTGACGGGCTCACCGAACAGCTCGTCGAAGTCACGACCGTCCAGGCCGTCCAGCACGTCGGGACAGAAGAGCGCATACCGGTAGGGGATGCCCATCGTCTCGGCGACCGATGGCGCGACGAACTGCGACATGGCGGTCGCGACGATCAGGTCGCAACCCACCGCGGCATCGGCCACTGTGTCGTACTGCGCCGCGATGAAGTCGGTCACGCGCTGGGGGCGCTCCTCGGGGGTGGGCGGCCGCTCCCACGACCGCCACGGCCTCTTGAAGGGCACCAGCGGGACACCTGAACGGGCCAGCAACCCCTCGAACTCGTGGTCCGGTGGTGCGCACATCCGCACCTCCAGCCCCAGCGCCTGCAGCTGGACCCCGAGGGCCACCATCGGTTCGACGTCCCCGCGCGACCCGTACGTCGACAGCAGCACACGACCTTCGTGACCGCCCTGTTCGCTGCGCACGTCTCGTCTCCTGCCGTTCCGCGGGCCGTCGAGCGACGGCTCGTCCATCAGACGAATCGACGTCGCCACCTGTGACATCTCATGGGTCGTGGCGGCGGCATGTCACGGGTCAGACAAGCCCTTCATCCCCCTGGACAAGCTCGCTGCGGTCAATGACGGCGAGGCGGAGCCTGGGTGGCTGAAGCCAGGCCGGGCTTCGTCCGGACCCTCGGCATCCTCGAGATCCTGGCTGCGGTGGGTCTACTGCTGCCGCCGTGGGTCGACGTCGCCCGTTCATGGTGCCGGTGAGAGGTGAGTCATGCCGGCGGATCCTCCGGGGCGGGTAGGGCGGCAGCGGCGGTGTCGGCTGCAGACCGCACGACGGGCCGGTGATGGCCTGCGTGCTCGAGCTCGTCGGGGGTGGGCCGGGGAAGGTTGGTGGCGAACATCGCCTGGGACAGCCGGTGGCGCAACCGAGAGAACCCGCGACCACGGCGACCGTCCTGTTCCCGACCGCTCGCACCACGAGCCGAGCTCGGCTGCTCCCGCTCTCCCGCCAGGAGCGTGTACGCCGCAGCCTCGCTGGTCGGCCGGTGCGGGTCGTGGTAGCCGCCGTCAGGCGAACGGACGACGGCTCCTGTCTCGTGGCCGACGAGCAGCGCCTGCCGATCCTGGCGTTGGAGCGAGACGCACAGGCGTCTGGTCAGCGCGAACACGACCACCGGGACCACGAAGACCGCGATCCGCGTGACGTAGGTGATCTGGTTGACGCTCAGGTCGAAGCGAGTGGCCAAGACATCGTTGCCACCCGCGGCCCAGAGCAGACCGTAGAAGCTGACCAATGCCATGAACCATGCGGTCCTGGCCGGCGCGTCCCGGGGACGCTGGAGCAGGTGATGCTCCCGCCGGTCGCCGGTCACCCAGGACTCGAGGAAGGGCCAGAGCAGGACGGTGGCCAGGAGGGCGCCCGGCAGGACCACGGCGGGGATCACCACGTTCCACGAGATCGTCACGCCCAGGATGTGCGTCTCCCACCCCGGCATGATCCGCAGCGCCCCTTCGACGAAGCCGAGATACCAGTCGGGCTGGGAGCCGGCAGTGACCTTGGCCGGGTCGTACGGACCGTACTTCCACACCGGATTGATCGAGAGCAGCGCGCCCATCAGTGCAGTGACGCCGAAGACGACGAAGAAGAAGCCGGAGGTCTTGGCGGCGTACACCGGAAAGAACGGGTAGCCGACGACGTTTCGCTCACTCCGGCCCGGTCCCGGCCACTGGGTGTGCTTGTGGAAGAAGATCAGGATCAGGTGGACGGCGACCAGCGCCAGCAGCAGCGCAGGCAGCAGCAGCACGTGGACGATGTAGAGCCGCGGAATGGCCGCCTCACCGGGGAACTCCCCACCGAACAGGAAGAACGACAGGTACGTGCCGACCACCGGGGTCCCCTTGACTATGGCGTCGGCGATCCGCAGCCCGGTGCCTGAGAGCAGGTCGTCCGGAAGGGAGTACCCGAAGAAGCCCTGCAGGGTGCCGAGCAGCAACATCAGGCAGCCGATCACCCAGTTGACCTCCCGGGGCTTGCGGAAGCTCCCCGTCAGGGCATGCCGCAGCAGGTGGACCATCATGGCGGCGATGAACAGGTGCGCCGCCCAGTGGTGCATCTGCCGCATCAACAGCCCACCGCGGACGTCGAAGGAGATGTCCAGGGCCGAGGCGTAGGCGGCCGACATGTGGGTGCCCCGCAGGGCGTCGTACGCACCCTGGTACTGGACCTCGGCCATGCTCGGGTCGAACCAGAAGGTGAGGAACGTCCCGGTGAGCAACAGGACGACAAGGCTCCACAACGCGATCTCCCCGAACATGAACGACCAGTGCTCGGGAAACACCTTGCGCAGCGTGAAGAGCCGGGTGTTGAGCGCCCCGGCGAGTCCGACCCTGTCGTCGACCCAACCCGTCGCAGCTCCCGCGCGACTGGACCCACGCGGGACAGCAGGGCTGGTTCCGTTCGTCTGCGCAGCTCGGCTGGCCGGGGTCTGCCGTTCGGTCATCGAGAGACCTCCTCTGCCTCAGTTCCCTCTCGTCCTGCTCACCGCCTGCGCGCGCGGCACCGGCCCGCTCGCCCGCCGATGTCGGGCACCAATCCCAGGTCCGGCGGCGATGCACATGTCGTTCACCCTGCAGACGCAGCAACGCGATCGGATGTGACACCTGGGCTTAGCGCTGTGACGTGAGCCACTGGTCGAAGGTGGTCGGAGCGATTCGCGCGTCCGCACGGGGCAGCAGCGCCTCACCAGCCATGTCCGCGCCGAACACCGATGACCACGTGGGCACGAGCCTGACGGTGCGGCCGCGCGCTTCATTCGTTCGGCGGGCCATGTCGACCAGGTCGTGCGGTTCGGGACCGGCAACCTCGCGGTAGCGCCCATGCGGTTCGCCCGCCGCGACCTCCGCGAGGACGTCGGCCACGTCCGCGGGAGCCACCGGCTGGACCAGGAGCGGCGCGATGGTCGCGACACCGTTCTCCTCGGTCCAGCTCGCGACCATGGCGGCGAAGTCGTGGAACTGCGTGGCCGGGACGATCGTCCACGGCACCGGCCCGTCCGTCACGAGGCGCTCCTGCTCGCGCTTGCCCGCGTAGTGCGCATTGCCCGTAACCCGCTCGACCCCTGCGATCGACAGGAGCACGTGATGTCGCACGCCGCTGCGTTCCTCGGCAGCGAGCATGTTCCGGGTGAGGGTGCCGAAGCAGGCCACCGCCTCGTCCCGGTCGGTCGACGTGCAGTTCGTGACGTCCACGACAGACTCGACGCCGACGAGAGCGGCGTCCAAGCCCTCGGCGGTCGTGAGGTCGACCCCGAGGGAACGGCTCATGGGCACGATGTCGTGACCGGCCCTCTCGAGGGCGGCCACGGTAAGGGCGCCGATGTTTCCAGTTGCTCCTGCAACGGCGATTCGCATCGCGGGTGTTCTCCTTTCTCTCTGTCGCCCTCAGAGTCAGGCCACGAGAGCCACGAGGGCGACGAAGGCGCCGAGCGCGACGAGGAACGTCAGCAGGGCGGCGACGCGCACGCGGTGGAGCAGACGGTGCTGGTACTGGGCGAGTGGCGTGAGGAGCGAGCGGCCCATCCGGAGCTCGACGTGCACGTCCGGCTTCACTGGATCGCGCGTGGCGTGCAGCGTGAGGTGGATGTCGCTGCCGCTCACTGAGAAGGTGTGGGCGGTGGCACGGCGGAACGAGATCGCTTCGGGCAAGCCGATGAAGGCGAAACCTGTGTCCCCGTCGACACCACCAGAGCATGTGGAGCCGGTTTGCTCTCGCGCCCAGGAACCGTAGAAGGCTCGATCGGCCCTGCCCTGGGCTCGTGCCAGGTCCCTGAGGAGCGGGCGATCGACGGGACGTCCGAGGTGGGCGTTGCCCGTGTGGGCGACCAGCACGAGCCCACCGGCGAGTGACCTCGCCAGCGTGGCTCCGCTCGCCGGCAGGACTGCCGCCAGCTCCCGGGAGCCGGGACGCGTCCGCCACGGGCTCGGTGAGCACCCCTGTGCGCTGCTGTCCATGTCAACAGGTGAACGGTCGACACGGCTGTCGGGGGATGCGAGGAACTTCCACTCCTCGCCAGATGTCGACGCACGTCCTGACAGGGCCTACCGGTGCGGCGCTGGTCATTCGCGGCCTCCTCTTGTCAGTGGATGAGCTTGTGCCCATCCAGACGAAGTTGCCGCCGACGATGTGACACGCAATCACCGCGCCCGACGTTCCGTGCAGCCAGGCGGGCCTAGTCGCTGGTCAGAGAGGCCCTGTTTCCAATAGCGCGACGCACTCGACATGGCTGGTCATCGGGAACAGGTCGAACGCGCGGAGCTCGCTCAGCGCGTACCCGTGCTCCGCGAAGATCGCGACGTCGCGGGCCAGGGCGGCCGGGTCGCACGCGACGTAGGCGACCGCGCGCGGCGCCCGGTCGACGACCTGCTCGACGACCGCGCGCCTAGCGCCCTCGCGCGGCGGGTCGAGGACGACCAGGTCGAAGGGTTCGTCGTACGCCGAGGCGAGCACCCGGTCGACCGCGCCGGCCGCGACCTCGACTGCTGAGCCGAGGTTGCGCTGCGCGTGCCGGCACGCCTCGCGGTCGCCCTCGACGGCCACGACCCGCGCACCGTCCCCGACCGCCTCGGCCAGGAACGCCGTGAACAGCCCCACCCCGGCGTACAGGTCGAGGACGGACTCCCCCTCAGCCGGGTCGAGGAAGGCGAGCACCGTGTCGACCAGCAGCGTGGGCGCACCCGGGTGCACCTGCCAGAACCCGCCCTCGGCGACCGAGAACTCGCGGTCGTGGACCCGGTGGGACGGTGGGCCAGGCGCCTCGAGCAGGCACTCGTCGACCGGCACCACGTCGTGGGAGCGGTGCTTGCGCATGCCGAGCCGGCCGTCGGGCAGGGTGACGTAGCGCTGCCGGGTCCGCCAGTGGAGGCCGTCGTCGTCGCCAGGCACGGGCTGCACCGTCACGTCGACGTCGAGCCGGGCCAGTCGGGCCAGCTGCTCGCGGACCACCGCCGCCTTGAGCAGCCGCTGGGCAGGGAGGCCGACGTGCTGGAAGTCGCAACCACCGCACGCGTCCGGGCCGGCGTAGGGGCACGGCGGCGGCACCCGATCGGGAGACGGGTCGATCACCGACACGGCGTCCGCCCGCCAGAAGCGGTCCTCGTCGCCGCCCTCGGTGACGACGACCTCGACCGTCTCGCCCGGCAGCGCGTGCCGCACGAACACGACCCGCCCCTCGGCCCGCGCCACGCAGTGGCCGCCGTGCGCGACCGGCCCGACCTCGACCGTGAACCGCGCGCCGACCCGCGAGGCGCCGCGGGCGGTGCGCGGGCGGACCGCCCGGTAGCGACGTCGGGGCGGGGTCACCGCGGCACTTGCCCGCCGGGTCCGCCGTTGCGGACGTTGCCGCGTCGCAGGTCACCCGACCGGACCCGGGTGTCGTTCTGGAGCTCCCGCTCGGCGGCGATCTGCGACGATCGGAGCTGGTACGGGACCGAGATCACCATCACCCCGGGGCTGAACAGCAGCCGCCCCTTGAGCCGCAGCGCCGTCTGGTTGTGCAGCAGCTGCTCCCACCAGCGGCCCACGACGTACTCCGGGATGTAGACGGCCACCACGCCCCGCGGGTTGGCCTGCCGGATCTCCTGGGCGTAGTCGGAGATCGGTCGCACGATCTCGCGGTAGGGCGAGTACAGGACCTTGAGGGGGACGTTGAGGTTGCGCTCGTCCCACTCGGCGAGCAGCCGGTTGGTGGCGACGGTGTCGGTCCCGACGTACACGCCCTCCAGCACGTTGGGTCGCGAGGCCTTGGCGAACGCCAGCGCACGCAACGTCGGCTTGTGCAGCTTCGACACGAGCACGATCGCGTGCACGCGGGTCGGGAGTACCTTGTCCTCCTCGTCGGCCGCGAGCTCGAGGGCGACGTTGCTGTAGTGCCGGTAGATGGACTTCATCACGAGGAAGAACACCGCCATCGCGAGGATCGCGATCCACGCACCGGCGAGGAACTTGGTGACGAGCACGACGACCAGCACCACGCCAGTGAACGTGAGTCCGATCGCGTTGATGAGCCGCGAGCGCTGCATCCGCCGCCGATCGGCCGGGTCCTTCTCGATCCGCAGCTCCCGGGTCCAGTGGCGGATCATGCCGAGCTGACTGAGGTTGAACGACACGAAGACGCCCACGATGTAGAGCTGGATCAGTCGGGTCACCTGGGCGTCGAACGCCAGGATCAGGATGATCGCCATCGCGGCGAGGAACACGATGCCGTTGCTGTAGGCGAGCCGGTCGCCGCGCGAGCCGAGGGCCCGGGGCAGCAGCCCGTCCTCGGCCAGGATCGAGCCCAGCACCGGGAAGCCGTTGAACGCGGTGTTGGCGGCCAGCACCAGGATCACGCCGGTGACGATGACCACGAAGTAGAAGCCGGGCGGGAAGCCCTCGAACACCGCGTCGGCGATCTGCGCGATCAAGGTGTGCTGGTCGTACCCCTCCGACACCGGGCTCCCGTCGGCCTGCCTCAGACGGTCGAGCTCGTGGGGGTCGACGTACCGGAGCCCCATCTGGCGCGCCAGCGTGATGACGCTCAGCATCATCGAGATCGCGATCAGCCCGAGCAGCAGCAGCGTCGTGGCGGCGTTGCGGCTCTTCGGCCTGCGGAACGCGGGCACGCCGTTCGAGATGGCCTCGACGCCCGTCAGCGCGGCGCACCCGGAGGAGAACGCGCGCGCCAGCAGGATCATCAGCCCGAGCGTGGTCAGCTCTCCCTCGTAGCCGGGCGACGCCTCGATCTGGAGGGCCGCGCTCTCGACCTCCGGTAGCCGCCCGACGATCATCAGGTAGAGGCCGGTGCCACACATCGCGGCCATGGCGACGATGAAGAGGTACGTCGGGACGGCGAAGATCGACCCGGACTCCCGGACGCCGCGCAGGTTCAGCGCCATCAGCACGATCACGAGGGCCGCCGCGAACGTCGCCTCGTGCTGCTCCAGGGGGTCGATCGCCGCCGCGGCGTACTGCGCCGCCGACGAGATCGACACCGCGACCGTGAGGACGTAGTCGACGAGCAGGGCACTGGCCACGGTGATGCCGGCAGTACGCCCGAGGTTGACGGTGGCGACCTCGTAGTCGCCGCCGCCGCTGGGGTAGGCGTGGACCGTCTGCCGGTAGGACGCGATCACCGCGGTCATGACCAGGGCGACCGCGATGCCGACCTTCCACGACCAGGTGTAGGCCGACACCCCGGCCGCGGACAGCATGATGAAGATCTCGTCGGGGGCGTACGCCACCGACGAGAGCGCGTCGCTCGCGAACACGGGGAGCGCGATCTTCTTGGGGAGCAGCGTCTCGCCGAGCTGCGAGCTCCGGAGCTTGCGACCCAGCAGGATCCGCTTCGAGACGTCGCCGACACCCACGACGGGAAAGGCTAGACCCTGTGGTCCGTTCCGGCGGTATCGACTGGGATACCGTTCGTGTCGTGCACGTCGTGATCATGGGCTGCGGCCGCGTCGGCTCGACGCTCGCCCGCAGCCTCGAGGACCGCAACCACACGGTGTCGGTGATCGACAGCGAGCCCGACTCGTTCCGGCGGCTCGGCCCGTCGTTCAACGGCGACAAGGTCACCGGCTTCGGCTTCGACCAGGCGGTCCTGGAGAAGGCCGGCATCCAGCGTGCCGACGCTTTCGCGGCGGTGTCGAGCGGTGACAACTCGAACATCATCGCGGCTCGGGTGGCCCGCGAGACGTTCGGGATCGAGAAGGTCGTGGCCCGGATCTACGACCCCGGCCGCGCCGAGGTCTACCAGCGGCTCGGCATCACCACCGTGGCGACGGTGAAGTGGACGGCCGACCAGGTGCTGCGCCGGTTGCTGCCGGCGGGCGCCGAGCCCGACTTCCGTGACCCGTCGGGCACGATCCGGGTCGACCAGCTCCCCGTGCCCACGGCCTGGATCGGCCAGGGGACGGCCGAGCTCCAGAAGCAGACCCAGGCCCGGATCGCGTGGATCGACCGGCTCGGGGAAGGCATGCTGCCCGGCCCCGAGACCGTCGTCCAGGAGGGCGACCTGCTGCACCTCGTGATCCGCGAGGAGAACGCCGCGCAGGCCTACGCCGTCCTCGAGAAGGGTCCCGAGGACCACTGATGGGAGGTCAGGCATGAAGGTCGCCATCGCCGGCGCCGGAGCCGTGGGCCGCTCGATCGCCCGCGAGCTGATCGGGAACGGCCACCAGGTGCTGCTCATCGACAAGAACCCGTCGTCCATCAAGCCGGAGCGGGTGCCGGACGCCGAGTGGCTGCTGGCCGACTCGTGCGAGCTGTCGTCGTTGGAGGAGGCACGGCTCGACCAGTGCGACGTCGTGATCGCCGCCACCGGCGACGACAAGGCCAACCTCGTCACCTCGCTCCTGGCGAAGACCGAGTTCGGCGTGCCCCGCACGGTGGGCCGGGTCAACCATCCCAACAACGAGTGGCTCTTCACCGAGGCATGGGGCGTCGACGTGAACGTGTCGACCCCGCGGATCATGTCGGCGCTGGTCGAGGAGGCCGTGACCATCGGCGACCTCGTGCGGCTGTTCACGTTCCGGCAGGGCAACGCCAACCTCGTCGAGCTGACGCTGCCGGAGGACTCGCCGTTCGTGGGCAAGCCGGCCGGCCTGATCCCGTTCCCGGAGAACTGCGCGCTCGTGACGATCCTGCGCGACGGGCAGGTCTACACCCCCGACAATGAGCAGCCGGTCGAGGCCCACGACGAGCTGCTGTTCGTGGTCAGCGCCGACGTCGAGAACGAGCTGGAGCGGCTGCTTGCTCCGTCACTCCACGGCGGGTGACGGACCACCGATCGGAGTGTGGTTGCGGCCCAGCACCCACGCCATGGCCGCGAACGACGCCACCTGCAGCGGCCAGCCGAGCCCGACCTTGAGCACGCCCAGGAGTGCCACCGCGGTCTGCGGGTCGATCGCGCCCCCGTTGCCGGCCAGCCAGATCGGCGCCTGGATGCCCGCGCGGAGCACGCACGGGAGCACCAGCAGCCACGTCAGGCGGCTGCACAGCCGCACGATCTGCCTGTCGTCGTGCCAGGCCGTCGGGTCCCCGGTGACGCTGCCCACCATGAACCCAACGAGCGGCCACCCGATGAGGCAGGTCGTCGCCATCAGCACGGCATAGCCGCTGTTGTAGAGGATGCCGGGCAGGAAGTAGGCGAGCGCCTGCTCGTCCTCGCTCGCCCCGCCGCGGGCGGACAGCGACACGAAGAGCCAGCCGATCCCGATCCCGACGAGGGCGTTGACGACGAACTGGGGCGTCGAGCGCTGCACGAGCCGCACGCCGAGCAGCAGCAGCGCCACGGCGACGCTCACGAGCAGCGCCGTGCGGAGGTCGTCGGCCGTCAGGTAGGTGACCGTGAACAGGATCGTCGGGACCGCGGCCTCGACCATGCCGCGCCGACCGCCGAGCGCCTTGGCGAGCTGCGCGCGCACGACCTGCTCGACGGTCTCGGCGTGCGTCGGCGCTGCCGGTGGGTGCTCGGTCACGGCAGCAGCTCGTAGCGCGGGTTGTACATCAGGCGGGTGCCCTCGAGGAGACCGATCCGGCCGGTCACCCGCAGGTTCCGGCCGGGCACGATGCCGGTGATCTGGCGGCGCCCGAGCCACACCACGACGAGCACGGCGGAGCCGTCGAACAGCTCCGCCTCGAGCGCAGGCACGCCGCCGCGCGGCCGCAGCGTGACCGTGCGCAGCTGACCCTGCAGCGTCACGTGCTGGCGGTCGGGGGCCTCGGCGATCGTGTGCTCCGCCTTCGCCCCCATGTCGCGTCGCAGCTCCTGGGCGTGCAGGTCGCTGCTGTTGCTGGCCCAGCGGCTCAGGCTGCGGCGCAGCTTGCTCTTCTCGGCCACGTCACGAGCCCTGCCCGGCATCCGGAGCGGGGTCGGGGCCGCTGATCCGCCGTGCCTCGTCGGGCAGAGTGACCGGCAGCGGGTCGCCGACGGGCATCGCGTGGTCCCCCCGGCGTACGGCGACCTGGGTGAGCGCGTCCTCCCAGGAGGCAGCGGTCTCGTCGTCGACGGCGGGCTTTCCCAGGAACGTCGCCCGCAGCAGCCACCGCGAGCCGTTGATGCCGACGATCCGTGAGGCCTGCTGGCCGGTCCGCCCGTCGGGAGTCTGCACGGTCAGCTGGCAGACGAGCTCCGGGCCGAACCGCCCCTCGCGCTCGGTGGCGGTCCCACCGCGGCGGGCCATGTCGGCCGCTAGCTGTGGCCGGATCTCGCTCCACAGGTCTCCGTTGCGCGGGGCCGCGAACGCCCGCAGCTCCAGGGCGCCCTCGGTCGCGGCGAGCAGCACCGACTGGACCTGCTGGGTTCGCTCGTCGACCTGGAGCCGCAGCTCGCTGCCCGGCACCGGCGCCACCAGCATCGAACCCAGGTCGACCCGCGACACCCCGTCGTCGGGGACGTCGTCGGCGTCGAACGGGCCGGTCGCGCGCGCCGCATCCGTCTCCGCCTCGGCGGGGACGTCCGCCTCCTCGGGTGCCGGGGTGGACTTGCGACCGAACTTCACCACGTCTCCTCCGGACCGGTCACGGGCGACCGAATCCTCCGGTAGAACCGTAGCCCCCCTCCCCACGCGCCGAGGCGGGGAGTTCGGACACCTCGAGGAACCGCGCTCGTTCAAAGCGCTGGATCACCAGCTGCGCGATCCGGTCACCGCGCCTGAGCTCGACCGGGGTGGCGGGGTCGTGGTTGATCAGCATCACCTTGATCTCGCCGCGGTAGCCCGCGTCGATCGTGCCGGGCGTGTTGACGATCGACAGCCCGTGCCGGGCGGCCAGCCCGGAACGCGGGTGCACCAGCGCGACGTACCCGGCCGGGAGCGCGACCGCGATCCCGGTGGGGACCATCGCCCGCTCGCCGGGAGCGAGCGTGACGTCGACCGTGGTCGTCAGGTCGGCGCCCGCGTCCCCCGGGTGGGCGTAGCCGGGCACCGGCACGTCGGGATCCAGGCGGACGACCTGGATGTCGAGCCGGCTGTCTGGCTGGCTGTCGGGCTGGCTGTCGGGCTGGCTCTCGGGTTGGCTGTCGGGGCGGGCTTCATCGGGCACGGGCGGTGACACTACCCGCGGCGCGGACTCCTACGATGCAGCCCGTGGAGGTGCCGCCCGTGGAGTACGCCGAGCGCCTGGCCGTGCCGCTGCGGTGGTGGGTCCAGGGGACGATGCTGGTGGCGAGCCTCTGGCTCGCGACGATCGTGGCGTTGCCGCCGGTGGCCGCGTGGGTCGTGACCGCCGTCGCCCTCGGGCTGATGGCGGCGCTGCTGCTCGGCTACGGCCGAGCACGGATCTCCGTGGCCGCCGGCCGGCTCCGGGCGGGCCGGGCGCAGATCGCGGCCGAGCACCTCGGGCCAGCCGTCCCGCTCGACGCCGACGCGACCCGCCGCCTGGCAGGGCCGGAGGCGGACGCGCGCGCCTACCTGCTGCTGCGGCCCTACCTCAAGCGAGCCGTGCGGGTCGAGCTCACCGACCCGACCGACCCGGCGCCGTACTGGCTGCTGAGCGCCCGCCGGCCCGACGAGCTGGCCGCGGCGATCAACGCCCTGCGGGGGAACCGGCCCGGGTGACGGCCCGTTAGGGTTCGGACATGGCATCTGACGGCTCGAAGGTCTGGTCGGCGTTCTCGCTCCTGTCCGTGCTCGGCGCGGCCGCGGTCACCAAGAAGGCCCTCAACACCTCGTGGAAGGCCGCCACGGGCAAGACGCCGCCGGCGAACCCGGCCGACCCCGACGTCGACGTCAAGGAGGCGGTGGCCTGGGCGGCGGTGAGCGGGGCCCTGATCGGGCTCGCTCGGATGTTCGCGGCCCGGCGCGCGGCGGGCTACTACGCCAAGTCGACCGGCACGCTGCCGCCGGACCTGCGGCAGGACCGCGACGACCCGGACGCGGACACGCCGACCACCTGACAGGTCATCCGCGCGAGCGGGAACCGGGACTCAGGCGCAGTCCTTGCAGATCATCTTCTTCTCGTTCGCCAGCTGGCTGCGGTGGTGCACCAGGAAGCAGCTCATGCAGGTGAACTCGTCCTCCTGCTTCGGCTTCACCTCGACCGCCAGCTCCTCGTGGGAGAGATCGGCCCCGGGGAGCTCGAACGACTCGGCGGCCTCGGCCTCGTCCTCGTCGACCTTGCCGGAGTTCTTGTCATGGCGACGCGCCTTGAGCTCCTCGATGCTCTCCTCGGACTGGTCTTCCTCGTTCTTCCGAGGTGCGTCGTAGTCGGTCGCCATCGTCTCTCCCACTCCCCGATCTGCTGCCCGGCCCTTGGCAGCCTCACCAGATGCTCGCTCGTCGTGTCGTCACGGTCGTCGGCGCCAAAGTGTGCACCATGCGGAGGGCCCTGTGCACACCGGTTCCACGACGTGTCGCATGAACGTCGTCGGGGCGGCTGCTATTCCGCCCCTCGGGCCGGCTCCGAGGCGACGAACCCGCACTCGGTGAGGAGGGCGACGAAGTCGTCCCAACCGTCGGCCGGGGCCGCCGCCACGACCCGCCGGCCGGGCTCGACGGGCAGGCCGTCCCAGGGTGCGACCGGGAGCAGCCCGAACCGGGCCCCGGCCTCGGTGGCCACCAGCGAACCGGCCGACCAGTCCCAGGGGTTGGGCCCCTCCTCGACGTACCCGTCGGCGGCGCCCTCGGCCACGTGGCAGAGGTCGAGGGCGCACGAGCCCATCCGGCGGATGTCGCGGACCTGCGGCAGCATCCGGGCGACCCGCTCCGCCTGCACGGCGCGGACGTCCGCCCGGTAGCCGAACCCGGTGAGGACCAGCCGCTGGGCGACCGGCGGGCTGGGCCGCACCCGCAGCGCGACGCCGTCGCGGGTCGACCCGTGGTCCCGCGCCGCGGCGTACTCGACCCCGGTGGCGACGTTGAGCACGACGCCCGCGACGACCTCGCCCCCGACCTCGGCGGCGACCGACACGGCGTACTCGGGCAGCCCGTAGAGGTAGTTGACCGTGCCGTCGATCGGGTCGACCACCCACCGCACGCTGCTCGTGCCGTCGTGGTCGTCGCCCTCCTCGCCCCGCACCGAGTCGCCCGGCCGGGCCTCGAGGAGCAGCGACCGGATCAGCTCCTCGCTGGCCCGGTCGGCCTCGGTCACGACGTCGACCGAGCTGCTCTTGGTGTCGGCGACCGTCGCGCCCGCAGCGCGGCGCTCGCGGACGAGCGTGGCGGCGGCCCGGGCCACCCGGAGCGCGAGGTCGCGCAGCTCGGCCGGGTCGGCCGTCATCCGGTCTCGCTCCCCACGACGGGGCGCTCGCCACGCGGGTTGGGGCAGCAACCGCGGGCGCAGCGGTCCCAGGACGCCGGCAGCACGCCGACGTGGCGCCGCGCGGGCGTCTCCCCGCGCTCGGCCGCCGCCCGCTCCACGAGCAGGTCGCGCACCAGCGCGACGAACCGCGGGTCGACCCCCGGGGTCGCGGCCCGGACGGCAGGCAGCCCGAGGTCGCCCGCCGTGGCGAGCGCCTCGGTGTCGAGGTCGTAGACGACCTCCATGTGGTCGGACACGAACCCGATCGGCACGATCACCGCGCCGCTGGCCCGCCGTTTCGCGAGCACCTCGAGGTGGTCGTTGACGTCGGGCTCGAGCCACGGCACCGTCGGCGGCCCCGAGCGCGAGCAGAAGACGAGCTCGTGGGGGAACCGGTGACCGGTCTCCTGCCGCACCCGCTCGACCACCTCGGTCGCGGCGCTCACGTGCTGGCGGACGTACCAACCGCCGTCTGGGCCGCTCGCGTCGTTCATGCTCTCCGGGATCGAGTGCGTCACGAAGACCAGGTGGGCCTCCTCGCGGGCGGTGTCGGCCAGCTCCGCGAGCGCGGAGAGAGTCGCGTCGACCACCGGCTCCACGAACCCCGGGTGGTTGAAGTAGTGGCGCAGCCGGTCGAGGGCCGGCGCTCCCGGGACGTCCGCGGCAGCCGCTGCGAGGTCCTCGCGGTACTGCCGGCAGCCGGAGTACGACGAGTAGGCGCTCGTCACGAAGCAGGCCGCCCGGGTGACGCCGTCGGCGGCCATCTCCTGGAGCGCGTCGGCGAGGAAGGGATCCCAGTTGCGGTTGCCCCAGTAGACGGGGAGGTCGATCCCGGCGCCGGCCAGGTCCTCCACGAGGGCCGCGCGGAACTCCCGGTTCAGGTCGTTGATCGGGGACCGTCCGCCGAACCCGTAGTAGTGCTCACCGACCTCCGCCAGCCGCTCCCGCGGGACGTTCCGGCCGCGCGTCACGTTCTCCAGGAACGGCAGGACGTCGTCGGGCTTCTCCGGTCCGCCGAAGGAGACGAGCAGCAGGGCGTCGTAGGGACGCACGTCGACGGTCATGACCCCATCGTATTTGGGTTGGGTCCGGCCCTGCCGGTGGCCCTAGTCTCTCCTGACCATGCTCGCCACCTACCGCCGGATCCTGGTCGTCCCCGGCGCCCTGCTGTTCTCGGGCGCCGGGCTCGTCGCGCGGCTGCCGATGTCGATGGTCGGGCTCGGGATCGTGCTGCTCGTCCAGGCGGCCACCGGGTCCTACGGGCTCGCCGGCGCGGTCTCGGCGACCTACGTCGCGGCCGAGGCGGCCTTCGCGATCCTGCAGGGCCGGCTGCTGGACCGGCTCGGTCAGGCGCGGGTGCTGTTCCCGGTCGTGCTGGTCTTCAGCACCGCCGTCATCCTGCTGATGGTGTCGGTGCAGTCGGACTGGCCGGCGGTCGCGACGTACGTCCTGGCGGCCGTGGGCGGTGCGGCGCTGCCGGCCGCGGGCTCCTGCGTCCGGGCCCGCTGGTCCCACGCGCTCGCCGGCCGGCCGGCCGACCTGCAGACCGCGTTCGCGTTCGAGGCGGTCATCGACGAGAGCGTCTTCATCGCCGGCCCGATCCTGGTCACGGTGCTGGCCACGGCGATCCACCCGGTGGTCGGGCTCGGCACGGCGGTGGCGGCGGGCCTGGCGGGGACGACCTTCCTGGCGGCGCAGCGGCGGACCGAGCCACCGGCCCACCCGAGGGACCGGGCCGTGGTCCGCGGCCGGCTCCCCTGGCGCACGCTCGGCCCGCTGAGCGTCGTCACGCTCGCGCTCGGGTCGCTCTTCGGCGCCGCCGAGGTGGTGACGGTCGCGTTCGCCGAGGAACAGGGGAACCAGGCGTACGCCGGGCCGCTGCTCGCCGTGTGGGCGCTCGGCAGCCTCCTGGCCGGCCTGGTCACCGGCGCGATCCAGTGGCGCACCGGCCCCACGGGCCGGCTTCGGTTCGGCGCGCTCGGCATGTTCGCCGCGATGGTGCCGCTGCCGTTCATCGGCTCCCTGCCGGTGATGGCGCTCTTCCTGCTCGTCGGCGGCTTCGCGATCGCGCCCACCCTCATCGCCGCCACGACGCTGGTCGAACAGGCGGTGCCACCGTCGCGACTGACCGAGGGCATGTCGTTCCTGCACACCGGGATCGTGGCAGGGGTGGCGCCAGGTGCCGCGCTCGCCGGGGTGATCGTCGACCACTCCGGCGCCTCGGCGGCGTACGTCGTGTCGGTCGGTGCCGGGATGCTGGCGGCGGTCATGGCGCTGGCCGTGCCGCGGACCAGCAGCCGGGCCACCGAGCCGGCTCAGTAGGTTCGCGCCATGGAGTGGCGCACCTGGTCGGGCCTGGAGTCGGCCCGGCCCCGCGAGGTCTACGCCCCGCGCGACGTCGAGGACGTCGTGACCGCGGTCGGGGCGGCCCGCGAGCGTGGCACGACCGTGAAGATGGTCGGCACCGGCCACAGCTTCACCGGCATCGCCGTCCCCGAGCACACGCTGCTGCTCCCCCGCGAGCTGACCGGGATCCTCGAGGTCGACCGCGCCGCGATGACCGTGACCGCCCGGGCCGGGACGCCGCTGCACGTCCTCAACGACGAGCTCGAGCGGCTCGGGCTGTCGCTGCACAACATGGGCGACATCGCGGAGCAGACGGTCGCGGGCGCCGTGTCCACCGGCACCCACGGCTCCGGCGGCCGGCTGGCGTCCCTAGCGGCGCAGGTGGCCGGCTTCGAGGTGGTCACCGGCACCGGCGAGGTGCTGCGAGCGTCACCGACCGAGAATTCCGACCTGTTCGACGTCGGGCGGGTGGGCCTGGGTGCGCTCGGCATCCTGACGAGCCTGACGTTCCACGTGGAGCCGCAGTTCGTGCTGCGGGCGCACGAGCGGCCGGTGACGTGGGACGAGGGCACCGGCTCGCTGCTTGAGCTCGCCGAGCAGCACGAGCACGTCGACGCCTACTGGTTCCCCCACACCGACCGGATGCAGGTCAAGACCAACGACCGGGTCGCCGAGGCCGAGCCGCTCCCCCGCTGGCGGCGCTTCGTCGACGACGACCTCCTGGCCAACCGGACGTTCGGGCTCCTCAACCGGGTCGGTCGGGCGCTGCCGGCGACCGTCCCCACCATCAACCAGGTGTCCGCGCGTGCGCTGACCGAGCGCAGCTACGCCGACGTCGCGCACCGGGTCCTCACCACCCCGCGGCGGGTCGTCTTCAAGGAGACCGAGTACGCCGTGCCGCGTGCCGCCGGGCTCGAGGCGCTGCGGGAGGCGCGGCGGGCGATCGAGGCGTCGGACTGGCGGATCAGCTTCCCGGTCGAGATCCGGGTGGTGCCCGCCGACGACGTCCCGCTCTCGACCGGCTCCGGCCGCGACACCGTCTACCTCGCGTTCCACACGTTCCTGGGCGTCGAGCACGGGCCGTACTTCCGTGAGGTCGAACGGATCATGCGCGCCCACGACGGCCGCCCCCACTGGGGCAAGGTGCACACCCTGACCGCAGCCGACCTCGCGCCGTCGTACCCACGGTTCGGTGACTTCCTGGCGATGCGGGAGCGGATCGACCCCGACCGGGTCTTCGCCAACGCCTACCTGCGCCGGGTGCTCGGCGAGTAGCCGGGCACCTGACGGGGCTCAGACGCTGGCCGACCCGCGCGGCCGGGGTGCCTGCCAGTCGCGGCGGATCGCGAGCAGCCGCCAGCCCAGGCACACGCCGGCGCCCAGGAGCGCACCGACCAGCACCGGGGTGCCGAGCTGGTCGCCGACGACCGCGATCGCCGCCCCGGTCAGGGCCGGGGTCGCATAGAGCTCACCGCGGAAGACCAACGGCACGCGACCGGTCAGGAGGTCGCGCGCCATGCCGCCGCCGATGCCGGTGACCATGCCCATGAGCGCGGCCGGGAGCGGCCCCAGCCCGTACTCCGCGGCCTTGAGCGCGCCCGTCACGCAGAACAGCGCCAGCCCGAAGGCGTCGAAGACGTTGACGCCGCGCTCCAGCCGGCCGACGAACCGGTGGAACCGGAACGTGACGAGCCCGGCGGCCGCCGGCACGAGCAGGTAGCGCCAGTCGGCGAGCGCCGCCGGCGGGGTCGCCCCGATCAGCAGATCGCGCAGGAAGCCCCCGCCGAGCCCGGTCGTGCCGGCCAACACGAGCACCCCGAAGAGGTCGAGGTCCTTGCGGACGGCGACCAGCCCGCCGGAGATCGCGAACACGAAGATGCCCACGAGGTCCAGGGTCACCAGGGAGGCCGAGTTCACGCCCGGAGGTTACCGGGGCGCGCCGGGTCACGATCGCTCCCGGTCACGCTCCGCTGGCGTAGGCTCGCCCCATCCGGAGCAGCACCCGGACCGCACGATCGACCAGGAGAACGACACCCGCGATGGCCCACCTCACGCTCGCCGGACTGAGTGGTGACGGGAAGCGCCTGCTCCTGGTCAGCGACAAGGGTGTCGAGTTCACCGTCGACGTCGACGAACGGCTCCGGGCCGCACTCCGCGGCGACCATGCACGCCTTGGCCAGTTGGAGATCAAGATGGACAGTGCACTTCGCCCCCGCGACATCCAGACCCGGATCCGGGCGGGCGAGTCGCCCGAGTCGGTGGCCCAGGCGGCCCAGACGACCGTCGACGCGATCATGCCCTTCGCAGCCCCCGTGCTGGCCGAGCGGCAGCACGTCGCGGAGCGGGCGCAGCGGTCGTCCGTGCGCCGCGCCGGCCAGGCCGGGGGTGCCCGCACCCTGGGCGACGCCGTCGGGCTGCACCTGCGTGGGCTCAACGTCGACCCCGACACCGTCGCCTGGGACGCTGCCCGGCGCGAGGACGGGAAGTGGACCCTCACCGGCGAGTACGTCGCGGGCGACCGGAGCGGCATGGCCCGCTTCACGTTCGACGCCCCCGGCAACTACGTCGTGGCCGACAACGACGACGCCACCTGGCTGCTGGGCGACGGGAACACCGCTGTGGCCGCCGCTGCGGCTCCCTCCAACGACCTCGAGCGCGCCCGGGCCCGCCGGCAGGCCACCGGCGTCGACGAGCCCGAGCTGCCCCTGGGCGACGACGCGATCTCGATGGTCCGTGGCAGCGAATCGATCGGCGCCGAGCAGCCGGTGGAGGCGTTCCTCGACGACGTACCGCCCACCGAGGTGGACGAGCCCGAGACCGGCGGCGACGTGGTCGCGGAGCTCGACTCCGCCGAGCAGGGCGAGACCGACTCCACGGAGGACCCCTCGGGTGAGGAGACCTCCGAGCCCGCGCGCCGCAGGCCCGCCAAGAAGCGGGGCCGGGCCTCGGTCCCGAGCTGGGACGAGATCATGTTCGGCGGGCCTAGCGGCACCGACAACACCTGACGGCCGCCCGGTTGACGGGCTGGGAGTCACGGTTACCCAGCGGTAGTCTCCGGCCATGTCGTACTTCGTCACCGGCGCCACCGGTTTCATCGGCCGCTACCTCGTCGCGGAGCTGCTGGACCACCGGGAGGGCGACGTCCACGCCCTCGTGCGGGCGTCCTCGCTCCCCCGGCTGCAACGACTGGTCGACCAGTGGGACACCACCCGGGTGGTCCCGGTCGTCGGCGACCTCGACGCCGACCGGCTCGGGGTCGACCCGACGTGGCTCGACGAGCACCGCGGCAGGATCGAGCACGTCTTCCACCTCGCCGCCGTCTACGACATGACCGCCGACGACGCGACCAACGAGTCGATGAACGTCGACGGCACGCGGAACGCGCTCCAGCTCGCGGAGTCGCTCCGCGCCGGGTGCTTCCACCAGGTGTCGTCGGTGGCGGCGGCTGGTGACTTCCGCGGCCACTTCGACGAGGCGATGTTCGACGAGGGCCAGCACCTGCCGTCGCCGTACCACCGGACGAAGTTCGCGTCCGAGAAGCTCGTGCGTGAGGAGTCGGCAGTGCCGTGGCGGGTCTACCGGCCGTCGATCGTGGTCGGCGACAGCCAGACCGGCGCTATGGACAAGGTCGACGGCCCCTACTACTTCTTCCCGCTGATGAAGCGGCTCCGCGACACGGTGCCGGCGTGGCTGCCGCTGGTCGGCGCCGACCTCGGCGACACCAACACCGTTCCGGTCGACTACGTCGCCAAGGCGATGGACCACCTCGCCCACCTGCCCGACCGCGACCGTGAGACCTTCCACCTCGTCAACCCGGAGCCGCAGCCGGTGGTCGACGTCATCAACCTGTTCTGCGCGGCAGCCGGTGCGCCGACGTTCGCGACCCCGATCGACCGTGGTGTCACCACGGCCGGTCCGTTGGGCCTGGTCCCGCGCGCGCTGCGCCCGCTGTCGCTGCTCACCACCGTCGCGCGATCGGCGCCGGCCCAGCTGCTGCTCGACCAGTCGGTCGGCCGGCTCGGCATCCCGGCCCAGGTGCTCTCGCACACCAGCTTCACCGCGACGTTCGACTCCCGGCGCACCGAGCAGGCACTGGCCGGCTCCGGCATCAGCGTGCCCGACCTGGAGTCCTACGCTCGCACTCTCTGGGGCTACTGGGAGGACCACCTCGACACCTCCTCCGGCAGCGACGCCGCCACCCGTGCCGCGCTCCAGGGGAAGTACGTCGTGATCACCGGCGCCTCGTCGGGGATCGGCCAGGTCACGGCGCTCAAGGTCGCGCAGGCGGGCGGTGTGCCGGTGCTCGTGGCCCGCGGCCGCGAGAAGCTGGAGGACACCAAGGCCCAGATCGAGGCGCACGGGGGCACGGCGTACGTCTTCCCCTGCGACCTCTCCGACCTCGACGCGATCGATGCCCTCTGCAAGGAGATCGCCAGCGCGCTGCCGTCGGTCGACTTCGTCGTCAACAACGCCGGCCGCTCGATCCGGCGCTCCCTCAAGCTGTCGCACGACCGGTTCCACGACTTCGAGCGCACCATGCAGCTCAACTACTTCGGCGCGATCCGGCTCGTGATGGGGCTGCTCCCGACGATGCGCGAGCAGCGCAGCGGTCATGTCGTCAACGTCTCGTCGATCGGGGTCCAGACGAACCCGCCCCGCTTCTCGGCGTACGTCGCCTCCAAGGCCGCGCTCGACGCGTGGAGCAACGTGGTCGCCTCGGAGCTGGTCGGAGACGGCATCACGTTCACGGGCATCCACATGCCGCTCGTGCGGACGCCGATGATCGCCCCGACGAAGCTCTACGACAAGTTCCCCACCATCTCCCCGGCCCAGGCCGCCGACCTCGTCGTCAAGGCGATGGTCGAGCGTCCGCACGAGATCAACACGATGCTCGGCAACGCCGGAGCGGTGCTGCACACGGTGGCTCCGAAGCTGGCGTTCCGGATCCTCAATCTGGCCTACCACGTGTTCCCGGACTCGGCGGCCGCCAAGGGCCAGGACCTCCCACCGGGTGCCCGGGAGTCGGAGCAGATCATGCTGGCGAAGGTCCTCAAGGGCGTCCACTGGTAGCACACCGCGAGCCCGGGGTCGGGCCCAGGCCGGTCTCGACCGGCCGGTCGGGGTCGGTGATCCACCCGCTGAAGCTGCCAGGGTAGAGCGCAGCCTCGATCCCGGCCAGCTCCAGCGCGAGCACGGTGTGGCAGGCGTTCACGCCGCTGCCGCAGTACGCCGCGATGGACCGGTCGCCGGAGACGCCGGCGTCGGCGTAGACCTCGCGCAGCTCGTGCGCGTCGCGGTAGTGACCGTGGTTGTCGAGGGTGCGGGAGACCGGGACGTTGACGGCGCCGGGGATGCGGCCGGCGACCGGGTCGATCGGCTCGGTCTCGCCGCGGTAGCGCTCGGCCACCCGGACGTCGACGAGCACGTCGACGTCGGGCACGTCGGCGGCGGTCACCACCGGCATCCGGCCGGGACCACCGGCGAAGTCGCCGAGCGCCGGCCGGGAGACCTCGGCCGTCACCGGACCGCCGGCGGCGCGCCAGGCGGCCAGGCCACCGTCGAGCAGGCGGACGTCGGGGTGGCCGTGGTGGCGGAGCAGCCACCAGCACCGGGCCGCCGCCTGGCCCGCGGTGTCGTCGTACACGACCACCGGCCGCGATGCGGACACGCCGGCCCGCGCCATCGCGTCCTCGAACCGGCCCGGGCTCGGCAGCGGGTGCCGACCGCCGGCGCCGGGCGGGTCCGCCAGGTCGGACTCGAGGTCGACGAAGACCGCGCCGGGCAGGTGGCCCGCGTCGTACTCCGAGCGTCCCGACGGACCACCGAGCCGCCAGCGCACGTCCAGCACCGTCACCGCGTCGAGCCGCTCGCGCAGCTGGTCGACCGAGATCAGTGGTGAGGCCATACCGCCATCCTGCCGCAGCAGGTGTGACAGGATCGCGCTCCGTGGCGGAACTGCACTTCTTCACCGGAACCATGGACTCGGGCAAGAGCACGCTGGCCCTGCAGACCAACCACAACCACGCCGCCCGCGGCCGGGTCGGCCGGATCTTCACCACCCACGACCGCGCCGGTGAGGCCACCATCTCGAGCCGGCTGGGCCTCCAGCACGACGCGATCGAGGTCGAGCCCGGGTTCGACTTCTGGCGGTACGTCGTCGACACCCTGACCCAGGGCGGGCGGATCGACTACCTGATCTGCGACGAGGCCCAGTTCTACTCACGGAACCAGATCGACCAGCTGGCCAAGGTCGTCGACGAGCTCCAGCTCGACGTGTTCGCGTTCGGCATCCTCACCGACTTCCGCAGCCTCCTCTTCGAGGGCAGCGGCCGGCTCGTGGAGGTCGCCGACCGGGTACACGCGCTGCAGGTCGAGGCGCTGTGCTGGTGCGGCAAGCGCGCCACCCACAACGCCCGTACCGAGGACGGGGTGATGGTGGTCGAGGGCGAGGTGATCGTCGTCGGCGACGTCGACGACGCCGACCTGCCGCCGGCCCACGTGGCCTACGAGGTGCTCTGCCGCCAGCACCACCGCCGACGGCTCACCGCGGCCCGGGCCAAGGCGGTCTCGCTGGCCCCCGAGCCGCTCCCCTTCGGCTGACGAGCTGGTCCAGACCAGTCGCGAAACGTGCTTTCCCGACTGCCGCCGACCAGTGGATTCTGTCGTGTGCCTGGGTGCGGCACCTGGGGCCATCTGTGAGGGGGAGCCACATGAGAAGCACGTACAAGTTCTTGGCCTATGCCATCGCCGTCCTCGTCGTGGTCCAGGCGGGAGCCATCGCCTGGGCGTTCTTCGGCCTCAGCAAGTGGATCCAGAACGACGGAGGCGTCGTCGACAAGGCCTATCTCGAGTCCGAGGGCGGCGGCATGGACTTCACCGCCGAGTGGGGCTTCGCGATCCACATGTTCTTCGTCGGGTTCTTGCTGTTCCAGCTGGTGGCGCTGCTCTTCCTGATCTCCTCGTTCTTCGCGAAGGTCCCGGGCGGGGTCGCGATGGCCGCCGGCATGGTCGGCCTGGTCATCCTGCAGGTGTGGATCCTGCCGATCCTGTCCAGTGAGGTCGGTTCCGGCTTCGGCGCGCTGCACGGCATCAACGCGTTGCTGATCCTGGGCCTGGCACTCATGGCCGCGCGGCGGGCGGACGCCGTGTCGCCGACGCCCGCATCCGGTACAGCGGTGCCCGCCTAACCGGTGGCGCGGCGAGGTCGGCTCCGCTGGTGGCTCGCCAGCGGAGTCACGGTGGCGTTGGTCGTGCCGTTGGGGTGGTTCTGGTACGACAGCCTGCTGCCCGACACCTATGACCTCGCGGGCATGGGCTACGCCGACTGGGGTGGCGGGCAGCGTTCCCCGCACGCCCACCAGGACGCTACCCCGGTCGCCGAGCTGATCGCTGACCCGGCCCGGCAGGCCGACGTCCGCACGACGCTGACAGCTGCCACCGACGGCGACCGCTACACGGTCAACGGCACCACTCCCGGACCGGTACTGCGCGCCACCGAGGGCGACCTGGTCGAGGTGACCCTGGTCAACGAGGACGTCGACGACGGGGCCACGCTCCACTGGCACGGCGTGGACGTTCCCAACGCCGCCGATGGTGTGGCCGGCGTGACCCAGGACGCCGTCATGCCGGGCGAAAAGTTCGTCTACCGCTTCGTCGCCGACCAGTCGGGAACGTTCTGGTACCACTCCCACCAGGTCTCCCACGAGCAGGTGCAGCGCGGCCTGTTCGGCGCGCTGGTGGTCGAACCAACCGCTGGCGAACCGGCCGATCTGGACGAGATCGCGGTCGTGCACCGCTATGACGACGGCCCGACGGTCAACGGGAGGGCCGGCACTTCCATCCTCGCGGCCGAGCCCGGACAGCAGGTGCGACTGCGCGTCGTCAACACCGACAACGCGATCACCGCAGCCTGGGTGACGGGCACGCCGTACCAGGTGCTGGCCATCGACGGGACCGAGGTCCACCTGCCTGATGACGTGGAGGATGCCGCGATCCAGGTGCCTGCCGGTGCCCGCGTCGACCTCGGCTTCGTGGTGCCGGAGGCCGGCGCCAGGGTCGATCTCGGCGGCACCACCGCACTGGTGTTCGGGAGCGATCCGACGACGGAGCCACCTCGCAGGCCCGAGGAGCTCGTCGACCTGCTGAGCTACGGCGAGCCGACCGATCCGTGGCTGGACGGACCTCCGGACCGTCGATTCGACTATCGCATCGGCAAGCGCCCCGGGTTCCTCGACGGCCGGCCCGGCATGTGGTGGACGATCAACGGAGACCTGTTCCCCGACGTACCGATGTACATGGTGCGCGAGGGTGACATCGCGGTCATGACGATCGTGAACGACAGCGACGAGTCACACCCCATGCACCTGCACGGTCATCATGCGCTGGTGCTGTCCCGCGACGGTGAGCGCGCCACTGGTAGTCCGTGGTGGATCGACTCCCTCGAGGTAGGGGTCGGCGAGACCTACGAGGTCGCGTTCCGCGCCGACAACCCCGGGATCTGGATGGACCACTGCCACAACCTCCCTCACACCCGGGAGGGACTGGTCGCGCACCTGATGTACGACGGCGTCTCGTCGTCGTACCTGGTGGGTGGAGACCACGGCAACCAGCCGGAGTAGCCCGCACTGCCGATTCGTGCCTCATGCCGGTCGATTCGTGCCTCATGCCGGTCGATTCGTGCCTCATGTCGGTCGATTCGTGCCTCATGCCGGAATTACTCACGACTCGGTCCGAATCAGCCACGACTCGGCCCGATTGAGGCACGACTCGGGGTCAGGCGACGACGACCGGGATCAGCATCTCGGCCGGCGTCAGGGACCCGTGCAGACCGATCAGCGTGGCCTCGTACGGGAACGCGGAGGTCGACAGCACGGCGGTGTCCCCGGTGCACGCGACCACGACGTCGCCGAGCCGGGGACGGACCGTGGGGTCGACCGCGCCGAACCAGCCGCGGGAGATCGCCTCGTCGCGCAGCAGCACCTCGGCCCGGTCGGCGAGGATCGTGCGCCAGGTCGTGGCGACGTCATCGGCAGCGGCCCGGGCGACGTACAGGTGCCGGAACCGGGCCTCGCCGCCGAGCAGCACCAGCCCCTCGCGCAGGTCGGGGTGGTCGTCGACGTCGACCCGGCTCTCCCGAGGGGAGTCGACCATGCCGTGGTCGGCCACGACGAGGAGTCGCGTGTGACCCGGCAGCGCGTCGCGCAGCTGCTCGGCCTCAGCGTCGACCATCGCGAGCTGCTGGAGCCACTGGCTCGACGCGACCCCGAACCGGTGTCCGGTCCAGTCGAGGTCGCCGTCGTAGACGTAGGTGAGCGACGGCGTCGGGGCGGACGAGGCCAGCACCGCGGCGATCCGCTCGCCGACCCGGTCGGCCCCCACGAAGTCGGCGCCGCGCTGCGACGCGACGGTCAACCCGCTGCTGCGGAACTCCCGCTTGTTGACGCACGTCACCGAGACGCCCAGGCCGGCGAGCCGGGCGAACGCCGTCGGGTGGGGCTGCCACTCCACCGGGTCGACGGCGGCGTCCCACTGGAGCGCGTTGAGGAGCGTGTTGGTGCCGGGCACCCGCGACGTGAAGCCGACCAGCCCGTGCGTGCCGGGAGGCAGCCCGGTGCCGAGCGAGGTGAGGCTGGTGGCGGTCGTCGACGGCACCCCGGCGGTCGCCGGCTCGTCGGTGATCAGCCCGGCCAGGAACGGGGCGGCGTGCGCGTAGCGCTTCAGCAGCTCCGACCCGAGCCCGTCGACCAGAAAGACGACGTACGACGGAGCGGGCGGTAGCAGCAGGTCGGTGGGCCGCTCCGCCAGCGGGCAGCCGAGCGCGACCGCCACGGCCGGCACGACGTCGGCCAGCGACCGCGTCCGGTAGGCAGGTTCGACGAAGTCGCCGGCCGGCGTCACGCGATCAGACCGGTCGGGTGAGGGCCGACAGCGACTCGGCGAAGGCCAGCAGGCTGCTCACCGCGTCGGCGCCCTCGGCAGCCGCGGAGACGCGCAGCGAGAAGTCGTCGGAGGAGAAGCCCCCGGTGTAGCCGTGGTCGGCGTCGCACTGCGGGTCCTGGCAGCCCGCGGGCTCGAGGTCGAGCCGGCCCGCGCCGCCCCAGCCCAGGGTCAGCACCGCCTCGGCGGCCTGGCCCGGCCCGGCCGCGGGGTTGGTGATCATCCGGGTCACGACCACGGACTTCACCGCGGACAGCGCGACCGCCTCCGTGGACGTGGACGTGTAGGGCTCGGGCAGCAGGTCGTCACCGGCGTGCTCGTCGGTGTGGGCCAGGATCAGTCGGCTCGGGGTCAGCACCACGACCGTGAGGTGCCGGCGTACCTCGTCACGGTCGAACGTCGGTTCGTGGTGGACGTAGAACGCCACCACGTCCTCGCCCGACACGGCCGACGCGACGCCGTCGGCGACGACCTCCGGGTAGTAGCCGGTCCGCTCGATGGCCCGCTCGAGGTCTGCCGCGGGGTCGCGGTCCTGGCTGCGGGTGCGCATGACGCGCAGTCTGTCAGAGAGGATCACGTCACCCGGGGTTGGTGTCTCCCGCCTGGCCGGGCAGACGGCGGGCGAACCAGTCGGACCGGCCACGGGCCACGGGGTCGACCCGCACCGAGGCCCGCAGCACCGAGGAGCGCTCCGCTCCGGCCAGCACCAGCGGGAGCTCCAGCGAGCTGACCTGGGGCAGGTCGTGCTGGAGCTGGGCGACCCGCAGGATCAGCTGCTCCACCTGCGCCACGTCGACGACCTCCGAGCCGCGGTAGCCGAACAGCATGGGCGACGACTTGATCTCCCGGACCATCGCCGCAGCGTCGTGCTCGCCGATCGGCGGAATCCGGTAGGACCGGTCCTGCAGCAGCTCGATGGCCGGCCCGGCGATGCCGAACGACACGACCGGCCCGAAGAGCGGGTCCTCGAGGCTGCTCAGGGCGACCGGCACCCCCGGCGGGGCGTTCTTCTGAACCACGAAGCCCGCGTCGCCCGTGCTGGTGATCAACGCGTGCAGCGACTCCCAGGCGACGCGCATCTCCGCCGCGGAGTCGATGTTGCGCCACACGTGGGCGAGGTCGGGGCGCTCCCGCAGGTGCCGGGCGGTCGCCTTGAGGACGACGTCCCACCCGAGCTCCCGGCCGGCTTTCTGGGCGGCGCGGAGGTCGGCGACCGGCCGCTCCGACCAGCTCTCGATGCCGTACGCCGCCAGCAGTCGTCCCGTCTGGTCGTCGTCCAGGTCGACGCCGTCGGGCTGGTCGCGCAGCGCCTCGTGGACGATCGTGCGCGCCCCGGCCACGTCGAGGTCCGACGGGTCCAGGGCCGCGCCGTCGGGGGTGCGCAGCCACACGGCGTACCCGACGACCCGCGCGAGCGCCCGCACCGCAGCCTCGACCGCCGGGTAGGACGGCACGGAGCCGCGCCCGGCCGAGCGCCCCGCGACGTCGGGTACCCGCAACAGCTCGGGCACGCCCTCGGCGCCGAGGAACGTCGAGACCAGTGGCTTGTCGGACTGCTCCCCCACCGCCGCCAGCACGTTGGCGACGTCCTCCCCGGAGACGTTCAGGGGCGGGATGTAGACGGCTACGACCGCGTCGACATCGGGGTCGTCGATCGCCTGGTCGAGGGCGTCCTCGAAGTCCTCGGCGGTCGCGTCGGCCCCGAGCGGGACCGACTTGTTGACGACCAGCCCGACCGCGGCCGCCGCGTCGGCGGCCAGCAGCCCGAGGGCGTCGGAGTTGCCGACCACGGCCACCCGGCGGCCGCGCGGCAGCGGCTGGTGGGCCAGCAGCTGGGCGACGTCGAACATCTCGTCAAGGGTGTCGACCTGGATCACCCCGGCCTGCCGGAACATCGCGTCCACCGCCTGCTGCGGCGCCACGATCTTGCGGACCGCGTGCCCCATCGGCACGCCCTGGGTCGTCCGGCCCGACCGCACGGCGATGATCGGCTTCCGCAGCGACACCCGGCGGGCGATCCGCGAGAACTTCCGCGGGTTGCCGATGGACTCGAGGTAGAGCAGCACCACCTCGGTGGACTCGTCCTCCTCCCAGTACTGGAGCAGGTCGTTGCCGGACACGTCGGCCCGGTTGCCGGCGCTGACGAACGTCGAGAGTCCGAGGCCGCGGCTGTTGACCTTCTCCAGGATCGCCGAGCCGAGCGCCCCGGACTGGCAGAAGAAGCCGGCCCGGCCACCGGTCGGCATCAGGGACGACAGGGACGCGTTCAGGGAGGTCGCCGGCTCGGTGTTGATGACGCCGAGGGCGTTGGGACCGATCAGGCGCAGCCCGTACGAGCGGGCCAGCCCCACGAGCCGCCGCTGCCGCTGCCGGCCCTCCTCGCCGGTCTCGGCGAAGCCGGACGAGATCACGAGCAGGCCGTGGACGCCCTTCGCGGCGCAGTCGAGCACGACGTCCTCGACCGCCTCGGCCGGGACGGCCACGATCGCGACGTCCACGTCGCCCGGGATGTCGTTGACCGAGGCGTACGCCGGGAGGCCGGACACCGCGTCCGAGGACGGGTTCACGGCGTAGACGCGACCGGTGAAGTTGCCGGTGACCAGGTTGCGGACCAACGCCTGGCCGATCGTGTCCTGCCGGCGGCTCGCACCGACCACGGCGACGGAGCGCGGGTGCAGGAACCGCTCGATCGACGCCGCCTCGGCGCGGTGCTCGCGGGCGACCATCACGCCGACCGACGTGTCGGTCGGGTCGATCGGGAACTCCAGGGCCATCACGCCGTCGGCGTACCCGCTGCGGACCCGGTAGCCGGCGTCGCGGAACGTCGAGATCATCTTCTGGTTCTCGGGCAGCACCTCGGCGACGAACGTCTCGACGCCGCGCTCCCGGCCGGCCTGCGCGAGGTGCTCGAGCAGCAGCTGCGCGATGCCACGGCCCTGGTGCCGGTCCTCGACGAGGAACGCGACCTCCGCCTCGCCGTCCTCCACCACGTCGTAGCGACCCACCGCGATCATCAGGCCGCCGAGCTCCATCACGAACGCGACCCGGTCGTGGTGGTCGACGTTCGTGAACCGCTGCACGTCCTTGTCGGACAGCGTCGGCATCGGCGTGAAGAAACGGAAGTACTTCGACTCCTCCGACACCCGGCCGTAGAAGTCGACCATCAGCTGGGCGTCATCGGGCCGGATCGGCCGGAGGTGCGCGGTGCGCCCGTCGCGGAGCAGCACGTCGGCCTCCCAGTGCCGGGGGGGCTGCGGCGTCTGCTGCTCGACGTCGGGCATGGAGCGAAATCTATCCGGCCCGGGCCGACGCCGGCGGTCGAGGTGGAACGGCCGGGGTGGCGCCGCGGACTGGTGGGCGCGACGGGACACAATGGCCGGCATGGCACGGCGTACCACGAAGACCCCACCTCCGGACGACTTCGAGGAGCACATCCTCGACACCGACATCCGCGACGAGATGCAGACCTCCTTCCTGGAGTACGCGTACTCCGTCATCTACTCCCGCGCCCTGCCGGACGCGCGCGACGGTCTCAAGCCCGTGCAGCGCCGGATCCTCTACACGATGAACGACATGGGCCTGCGGCCCGACCGCGGGCACGTGAAGTCGGCCCGGGTGGTCGGCGAGGTCATGGGCCGGCTGCACCCGCACGGCGACGGGGCGATCTACGACGCCTTGGTGCGCCAGGCGCAGCCGTGGTCGCTGCGGCTGCCCATGATCGACGGCCACGGCAACTTCGGCTCGCCCGACGACTCCCCCGCCGCGATGCGCTACACCGAGTGCCGGATGGCCCCGCCCGCGGTGGCCATGACCGACTCGATCGACGAGGACACCGTCGACTTCAAGCCCAACTACGACAGCCGCGAGAGCGAGCCGGTCGTGCTGCCGTCGGCCATCCCCCACCTCGTCGTGAACGGGACGACCGGCATCGCGGTCGGGATGGCGACCAACATCCCACCCCACAACCTGGTCGAGGTCGTGCAGGCGCTGCGCCACCTCATCCGGCACCCCGACGCCTCCCTCGACGACCTGATGCGCTTCATCCCGGGCCCCGACCTGCCCACGGGCGGCAAGATCGTCGGCCTCGACGGCATCCGCGACGCCTACGAGTCGGGCCGCGGGAGCTTCAAGATGCGGGCCAACGCCCGCGTGGAGACGGTCGGCCGCCGCAAGGGCATCGTCGTCACCGAGCTGCCCTACGGCGTCGGTACGGAGAAGGTCGTGGAGCGGATCAAGTCCCTCGTGCAGGGCAAGAAGGTCCAAGGGATCGCCGACATCAAGGACCTCACCGACCGCGAGAAGGGGCTGCGGCTCGTCATCGAGGTCAAGAACGGCTTCGTACCCGAGACCCTGCTCGAGCAGCTCTACCGCCAGACCCCGATGGAGGACAGCTTCGGCATCAACACCGTCGCCCTCGTCGACGGCCAGCCCCGCACGCTCGGGCTCAAGCAGCTGCTCGAGGTGTTCCTCGGCCACCGCTACGAGGTCGTCCGGCGGCGGTCGCAGTTCCGGCGCGACAAGAAGGCCGAGCGCCTGCACCTCGTCGACGGGCTGCTGATCGCGCTGCTCGACATCGACGAGGTGATCCAGGTGATCCGCACCTCCGACGACACGGCGACCGCCCGCTCGCGGCTCATGTCCGTGTTCGACCTCTCGCAGGCCCAGGCCGACTACATCCTCGAGATGCAGCTGCGGCGGCTCACGCGGTTCAGCCGGATCGAGCTCGAGAAGGAGCAGGAGACGCTGCGCCGCGAGATCGAGGAGCTCGACGCCATCCTGGCCGACCGCGAGCTGCTGCGGACCGTCGTCGCGCAGGAGCTCGCCGACGTCGCCTCGACGTTCGGGACGCCACGCCGCACGGTGCTGCTGGAGTCGGCCGGGTCGGCGGCGATCACGGCCGCCGCGGCGCCGCTGGAGGTCGCCGACGACCCCTGCTTCGCCTACCTGTCCTCCAGCGGGCTGCTGGCCCGCACAACCAGCGACGACCCGCCCGGTGCGGGCGGGGCCCGCTCCAAGCACGACGTCGTCGTGTCGGCGGTGCGCACCACCGCCCGCGGGACCATTGGTCTCCTCACCAACCAGGGCCGGGTCGTCAAGCTCGGGGCGCTCGAGCTGCCGACGCTGCCGGCGTCCGCCAACGACCCCCACCTGTCGGGTTCCAACCCGGTCAGCGAGTTCGTGTCGCTCGCCCCCGGTGAGCGGGTGCTCGCGCTGACGGCGCTCCCCACCGACGGGCCGGGACTGGCACTCGGCACCCGCCAGGGCGTCGTCAAGCGCGTGCACCCCGAGGTGCTCGCCCGCGACGAGTGGGAGGTCATCGGACTGAAGGACGGCGACGAGGTGGTCGGAGCCGTCGAGCTCACGACCGGCGACGAGCACCTGTGCTTCGTGACGTCCGACGCCCAGCTGCTGCACTTCCCGGCGTCGCTGGTGCGGCCCCAGGGCCGGGCTGGCGGCGGCATGGCCGGGGTCAAGCTGGCTGCCGACGACCGGGTCACCTGGTTCGGCACGGTCGACCCCGACGACGCGGTCCTGGTCACGTCGAGCGGCTCCTCGACCGCGCTGCCCGGCACCGAGCCGGGCTCGGTCAAGGTCACCCCGTTCTCGGAGTACCCCGCCAAGGGGCGTGCGACCGGCGGGGTCCGCTGCCACCGGTTCCTCAAGGGCGAGGACGCGCTGGTGTTCGCGTGGGCCGGCGCCGCTCCGGCCCGGGCCGCGGCGGCGAGCGGTGCCCCGATCGAGCTGCCGGAGGCCACCGCGCGGCGGGACGGCTCCGGCGTGCCGGGCAGCCAGCCGATCGCTGGCTGTGCCGGCCCCGTGGCCGCCCGGCTCGGAGCCGCCGGTGTGGAAGGCTGACGCCGTGCGCACGCGCCGAGCAGCCCTGGCCCTGGCGACCCTGCCGTTGCTCGCACTCGTCGCGTGCAGCGACGACGAGCCCCCCGCCGCCGAGGGCGCCACGCCCGAGGAGGTGATGGCGCTCGCCAAGCAGACGCTCGACGAGACCAGCGGGGTCCGGCTCGACCTCCGGACCGACGAGGTCCCCGCCGGCGTCTCCGGCGTCTCCGCAGCCACGGGGGTCGGAACCCACGCGCCGGCGTTCGACGGCACGCTGACCGTGGTGCTCGCCGGACAGGCGTTCGACGTGCCGGTGATCGCGGTCGACGGCACGGTCTTCGCCCAGGTCCCCCTGACGCCGGGGTGGCAGGACGTCGACCCGGCCGACTACGCCGCCCCCGACCCGCTCCGGCTGATGTCGACCGACGCGGGGTTCTCCTCGCTGCTCACGCAGACCGCCGCACTCGACCAGGGTGAGAGCGTCCGCGGCGGCGAGAACAACTCCGAGGTGCTGACCGAGTACACGGGGACGCTGCCCAGCTCGGTCGTGACGAACGTGATCCCGAGCGCCTCGGGCGACTTCGACGCGACATACACGATCAGCGACGGCGGCGAGCTGCGCTCGGTGGAGCTCACCGGCGTCTTCTACCCCGACACCGACCCGATCACCTACACGATCGGCTTCGACGACTACGGCATCGAGCCGGACATCACGGCCCCATGAGCGAGCCGGTGGCCGGCGGCGTCGACGGCCGCGCCCGGCTGCTGCTCGTCCTGGCGTCCGTCGCGGTCGCGTTCGCGGCCGCCGACACCTACGTCGTGGTGCTGGCACTCCCCGACATGATGGCGTCGGTCGGGGTCCCGATCGACCAGCTGCAGCGTGCGGCCCCGATCGTCTCCGGCTTCCTGCTCGGGTACGTCGCGATGCTGCCCCTGATCGGGCGGATCGCCGACCTGCGGGGCCGGGTGCCCGTGCTCGTGGCCGCGCTGGTGCTCTTCGCCGCCGGGTCCCTCGTGACCACGCTCGCCTACGACATGCCGTCGATGGTCGGCGGACGGTTCCTCCAGGGCGTCGGGGGTGGCGGACTGGTGCCGGCCACGCTGGCGCTGGTCGCGGACCTCTACCCGGTCGAGCGGCGCGGCGTGCCCCTCGGGGTGGTATCGGCGGTGCAGGAGCTCGGCAGCGTGCTGGGGCCGCTCTTCGGCGCGGTGGTCCTGGCCGTGGCCGACTGGCAAGCGATCTTCGCGGTCAACCTCGCCGTCGGGCTGGTGCTGGCAGCCGCGATCCGCACCGCCACGGGCGGCACCGACCAGGGCGAGACACTCGTCGGCCGGCCGCGACCCGACTGGCCCGGCCTGCTCCTCCTGCTGGTCACCCTCGTGGCCGGCGCCCTCGTGTTCGTCCAGCCCGCGCAGCTGCTGCGCGACCTGACCTGGGGTCGGCTGTTCATCCCCGTGGTCGGCGACGGCCGCTGGCTGACCCCGGTCGGACTGGTCGCCCTGGCGGCCCTCGTCCTGCTCCTGGCGCGGAGCGTGCTGGCCACGCGGCCGCTGGTCGACCTCCCCGGATGGTGGGCCTCGATGCGCGAGGCCGACCTGGCCGGGGCGCTGCTGCTCGCCGTCGCGCTCGCGGGGGTGATCCTGGCGTTCGCCACCGCCGACCCGCGGATCCAGGTCTTCTCCGACCAGGGGACCTGGTTCCTCGTCGGGGCCGCGGCCGCCGCCGTCGGGTTCGCCGTGCACCTCGCCCGGGCCGACGCGCCGCTCGTGCCACGGGGCGCGCTCCGACGTACGCCGGCGTGGGGGTCGATGCTTGTCAGCTTCTTCATCGGGGCGGCCCTCATCGCCGCCCTGATCGACATCCCGATCTTCGCGCGTACCACCGTCTACGGCGACAGCCAGCTGATGGCGGCGCTGGTGCTGGTGCGGTTCCTCGTGGCGCTGCCGGTCGGGGCCGTCCTCGGTGGCTACCTCACCCGGAGCCTGCCCGCGGGGGTCGTCACGGCCGTCGGCATGGTCTGCGCCGCGGCCGGGTTCGTCGGGATGAGCCGGTGGGACCTGACCTCGCTCGAGAGCTGGACGGCCACCGTCCCCCTTGTGCTCGGTGGGTTCGGCTTCGGGCTGGCGCTGGCGCCCGTCAACGCCGCGGTGCTCGCGACGACCGACGACGACGTGCACGGACTGGCCTCGGCCTTCGTGGTGGTCGCCCGGATGGTCGGCATGCTGGTCGGGATCTCGGCGCTGACGACGATCGGGCTCCGCAGCTACTACGCCGAGCAGTCCGACCTCCCCACGGCCCGGGAGGTGTGCGGCGGGGCCAGCCGGTGCCGGGAGTTCACGCTGCTCCTCAAGGAGGCGGGAATCGCGCAGGAGCACGTGGTGTTCCTCGGTGCCGCCTGGTGCGCGGTGGCGGCCGGGATCTTGGCCCTCGTCCTGTTCCGGCACGCGCCCACACGCTCCGCTACCGTCTCCCCGTGGCCGACTTCGACGACCTGATCGCCGCCAACCGCGCCTTCGCCGAGTCCTTCGACCTCGGCGGCTTCGACGGCGTGGCCCGGGCCGGCGTCGCGATCGTGACCTGCATGGACTCCCGGATCGACCCGCTCCGGATGCTCGGCCTCACGGCCGGCGATGCCAAGATCTTCCGCAACCCGGGCGGCCGGGTCACCCCGCAGGCGCTGGAGGCGCTGGTGCTGGGCGTCCACCTGCTCGGCGTACGCCGGGTGCTCGTGGTGCCGCACACCCGGTGCGCCATGGCGTCGGCCACCGAGGCCGAGCTGCGCCAGCGGGTCAGCGAGTCCGCTGGTGTCGATGCCTCGTGGCAGCACTTCGGGGTGGTCGCCGACCAGCTCGCAGCCCTCGAGGAGGACGTCGCCAAGGTCCGCTCGCACCCCCTGATCCCCCAGGACGTGCTGGTCGGCGGCTTCGTGTACGACGTCGACACCGGGCTGCTCGACCACCGGCTCTGACCCCCGCGCCCCACTGGTCTGGACCACTCGCCCGCGGCCCGGAACGGGCGCACAATGCCCGGATGGACCTGTTGGAGCGCGAGCAGCAGCTGGCGGCCCTCGGGCAGTACGCCGAGGAGGCACGCACCGGCGCCGGCCGGCTGGTCCTCGTGTCCGGTGAGGCGGGCGTCGGCAAGTCGTCGCTCCTGGAGGAGGCGGAGCCTGGGCTCCCCCACCTCCGCTGGGCCTGGGGGGTCTGCGACGGCGGGTTCACGCCCCGACCGATGGGTCCGCTGACCGACATCTCCGAGCAGCTCGGCCCGGCGCTCCACGACGCGGTCGCGCGGCACGCGGGCCGAGACGCGCTGTTCACGACGCTGCTGCACGAGCTGGGGGAGACACCGACCGCGCTGGTCTTCGAGGACGTCCACTGGGCGGACGAGGCCACGCTCGACCTGATCCGCTTCCTAGCCCGGCGCCTCCAGCGCCACGCCGCCCTGGTGCTCGTGAGCTACCGCGACGAGGAGCTGGCGCCGGACCATCCGCTGCGCCTGGTGCTGGACGCGCTGGCCTCGCAGCGGGTGACCCGGCGGATCGCCCTCCCCCGGCTCACCAGCGCCGCGGTGGCCAGGCTCGCCGAGGGCACCCACCTCGATCCGGGCGAGCTGCACGCCCTGACCGGCGGCAACCCGTACTTCGTGACCGAGCTGCTCAGCGCACCGCCCGGCTCCCTGCCCACGTCGGCGCGCGACGCCGTCCTCGCCCGGGTGGCGAAGCTGGGGCACCGCCCGCGCGCGGTGCTCCAGGCCGCGGCGACCATCGGCACGAAGGTCGATCCCGACGTGCTCCGCGCGGTGGCCGGAGGTGCCGCGGCCGACCTCGACGAACTGGTCTCGTCCGGGCTGCTGGTGAGCGACCAACGGCTGCTGCGGTTCCGTCACGAGCTCGCCCGGCTGGCCGTGAGCGAGGCCACGCCGGCCCACCGGACCACCGACCTGCACCGCCGGATCCTGGCCGAGCTCGTCGGCCGCGGTGCGGACCACGCCGTACTCGCGCACCACGCGGAGGGCGCCGGCGACGGTCCGGCCGTGCTGGTCCACGCTCGAGCAGCCGCCGCCCGCTCGGCGGCGCTGTCCGCGCACCGGGAGGCGGCGGCACAGTACGCGCGGGCGGTCCGCTGGGCCGTCCGCGACGACCGGGAGCGGGCGGGCCTGCTGGACGCCCTCGCGACCGAGCTGGGCCTGCTCGACCGGTGGGAGGAGGCCGAGGACGTCGGCCTCGACGCCCTCGACCTGTGGCGGACCCTGGGCGACGGGCTGCGTGAGGGCGCGTGCCTCACCCGGCTGGCGCGAATCACCTGGCGGTTGGGCCGCGGCGGCGAGAGCGACCGCAAGATCGCGGAGGCCACGGCGATCCTCACGCCCCTGGGCACGACCCCCGAGCTGGCGCGTGCCGTCGCGCAGCGGTCCGGCAACTGCATGACCGCGGGCCAGCACGAGGAGGCGATCGCCCTGGCCACGCGCGCTCTGGAGCTCGGTCGGGCCCTGGGCATGGCCGACGTCGTGGCCGACGCGCTCAACAACCTCGGCTGCAGCCTGCTGGTCACGGGTGGCGACTGGCGCACCTCCCTGGAGGAGGCAGTGTTGGTGGCCACCGAGGCGGGGCTCGGCGAGCAGGCGGGCCGCGCGTTCGTCAACCTGTTCTGCGGGCTGAAGCAGTCGCTGCGGTACGACGAGTCCGAGCGGGCGTTCGACGAGGCCTGGTCGTGGTGCGAGGACCACGACGTGCCGACGTACGGCAACTGCCTCCTCGGGGAGCGGAACGAGGTCCTCGAACGGACCGGCCGGTGGGACGCGGCGCTGGCGCTGGCCGCGGAGCTCACGGCCAAGCACATGTCGCCCGTGAACTTCCTCCACCCGCTGCTGGTCCGCGCCCAGATCGGGATCCGCCGCGGCGACCCCGACGGTCCGGTCCAGATGGATCGCGCCGCGGATCTCGCCCGCCGGCTCGACGAGCCGCAGTGGGTCGTGCCGGTGGAGCTGACGCGGGTCGAGCAGCTCTGGATCACGGGCGAGGACGACCGCGCGATCGAGTCCCTGACGGCCGTCTCCGAGATGGCGGCCCGCACGGTGCCCTGGGTGCGTGCCGAGGTCGCCGTGTGGGAGCGGCGACTGGGGCTGCCGGTCAGCATGACGGACGCGCCCGAGCCGTTCTCCCTCGAGCTCGCGGGCGACACCACCGCGGCTGCCTCCCGGTGGCAGCAGCTCGGTGCCGACTACCCCGCCGCCCTCGCGCTGGTCACCGGGACCGACGACGCTGGCTGGCGAGCGGGATTGGACCTCCTCGACCGGTTGGGTGCAGAAGCGACGGCGCGCGGTGTCCGACGGCGGCTGCGGGCCGCCGGGGTCCGCGGGCTGGACCGCCCCCGCCGTACCGACACCCTCACCCACCCGGCCGGCCTCACCCGGCGGGAGCAGGAGGTGCTGGTGCTGCTCGCCGACGGCCGCACCAACGACGACATCGCCGCCGCCCTCGTGATCTCGTCGAAGACCGTCGACCACCACGTCTCGGCGGTGCTCGGCAAGCTGGGCGTCCCGAACCGTCGTGAGGCGGCCGCCGCCGCCCGCGACCGTGGCCTGCTCGCCCTCGATGGGGAACCCGTGTCGGCAACATAGGGAGCCGCTCCCGATCCTTCCGGGCCCGTCCGGCCCCTAGCGTCGGCGGCACGATCGCGGACCGTCCGCGGTCCCGAAGGAGGAATCCGTCATGCCGCTGTTCATGGACGTCCACAAGCTCGGGGACGCCGTCGGGATCGACGACGTCGCCAAGGCCCACATGGCCGACCTGCAGGAGCAGGACAAGTACGACGTGAAGTACCTGCGCTACTGGGTCGACGAGGCCCAGGGCGCCATCTTCTGCCTGGCCGAGGCGCCCACGGCCGAGGCGGCCGCCACGGTGCACCGCGAGGCCCACGGCCTCGTGGCGCAGGAGATCTTCGAGGTAAAGGAGGGGTCCTGACCTGACCTGACTACGGTGTGCGCATGACGTTGCCGCTGAGCGTGTCACCCGTCGTCGCGCAGGCCCTGGGGGCCGGCGAGCCGGTCGTGGCCCTCGAGTCGACCATCATCAGCCACGGGCTGCCTCGACCACGCAACCTCGAGGCGGCCCGTGACTTCGAGGAGATCCTCCGCGGACGCGGGGTCACGCCTGCCACGGTGGCGGTCCTCGACGGCGTGCTCAAGGTCGGCCTGACCGACGGCGAGCTGCGCCGGGTGGCCGAGGAGGACATCGTCAAGGTGTCCGTGCGCGACCTCCCGGTGATCGTGGCCCGCCGCGGCAGCGGCGCGACCACGGTGGCCGGGACGGCGTTCGTCGCCTCGCTCGCCGGCGTGCGGGTGTTCGCGACCGGCGGGCTGGGCGGGGTGCACCGGGGGGCGTCGTCGACGTTCGACGAGTCGGCCGACCTGGGGGTACTGGCGCAGGTGCCGATCACGGTGGTCTCAGCCGGCGTGAAGTCGATCCTGGACATCCCTGCCACGCTGGAACGGCTCGAGACCCTGAGCGTGACCGTCGTCGGCTACGGGACCGACGAGTTCCCGAGCTTCTGGCTGACCACGTCCGGTGAGCGGCTCGACTGGACGGTCTCCGACGGCGGCGCGGTGGCCGAGGTGATGGCTGCCAACGACGCGCTCGGCCGGCGCTCGGCGGTCCTGGTCGCGAACCCGCTGCCCCCGGAGCAACAGCTCGACCCGGCGGTGCACGACGCCGCCCTGGAGCAGGCGCTGGCGGAGGCGTCCGGGCTCAGCGGCAAGGACGTGACGCCCTTCCTGCTGCAGCGGATCGTCGAGATCACGGCCGGCACCAGCCTCGAGGTCAACCTCGAGATCGCGGCCAACAACATCCGGGTCGCCGCCGACATCGCCCTGGCCTGGGTCGCCCGCGGATGACACGCATCCTCGTGGTCGGCGACGTCGTCGACGACATCGTGGTCCGACCGCTCGGGTCCGTGAACACCGCCAGCGACACCGAGGCCGAGATCCGGCGCACCGCCGGGGGGTCGGCCGCCAACGTAGCCGCCTGGCTGGGTCACCTCGGCGCCGACGTCCGGTTCACGGGCCGCGCCGGGGTCGAAGGCGCAGCGCGGCACCGGGCCGGACTCACGGCGTACGGCGTCGACGCGCGAGTGACCGCCGACCCGGACGCCGAGACCGCGACGATCGTCCTGAACCTCGATCCTGCCGGCGAACGAACGATGTTCGTGGACCGGGCCGCCAACGCCCGCCTCTCCCCCGACGACCTGCCGCCCGGGGTGCTCGACGGCGTGGGCTGGCTGCACCTGACGGGCTACTCGTTCTTCGACGAGGCCGTCCGGCCCGCCGTGCTCGACCTGCTGGCACGGGCGCGGGCCGCCGGGTGCGGGGTGTCCGTCGACCCGAGCTCCGCCGGGTTCCTGGAGCGCTGCGGCGCCGACGCGTTCCTCGGCTGGGTCGCCGGCGCCGACCTGCTTCTCCCGAACCTGCTCGAGGGCCGGTTCCTCACCGGCTTCGAGCACCCGGACGCGATCGTGGCGGCCCTCGCCGAGCGCTTCCCGGCCGTCGTGCTCACCCTGGGCGCCGGGGGCGCAGTGCTCTCCGCCGACGCCGCCACCTCGCGCGTGGCCGCCGCGCGGGCCGAGGTCGTCGACACGACCGGCGCCGGCGACGCGTTCTGCGCCGGCTTCCTCAGCGTCTGGACGACCGGCCGCGACCCGGCGGCCGCCCTGGCAGCTGGTGCGGCCGCAGCCGCCCGGGCGATCGGGGCGCTGGGGGCACGTCCGATCCGGTAGGCGGTTTCCTCGTCAGTGCCCCAGGAGTAATGTCGGAGGGTCCTGGAAAGGGTGCACATGACGAACATGCTGAAGCGGTTCACCCTCTGTCTGGCCAGTCACAAGTGGGTGAAGGTGGGGTACCCGGCGGGTGCCGACGGGGAGTCCGGTGGCACCTTCCTGCGATGCCTGCGCTGCGGCCTGGAGAACCACGACGCCGGGACGGTGGCCCGTGGCGGCGGCAGCATCATGTGATCCGCGCTCACCTGCTCGATCGGCCGGCTCAGCCCTCGCCGAGTAGCACTGACCCAGTCGTAGTGCGTTCCGCCCCGGCCGTCACGCGTCCAGCGCGTCGAGGTCCACCTCGTAGGCCCCCTGCACGATGAACTCCTTGCGTGGCGCCACGTCGGAGCCCATCAGCAGGTCGAAGACCCGCGCCGCCTCGTCGGCGTCGTCGAGCGTCAGCCGGCGCAGGGTACGGCGGCGCGGGTCCATGGTGGTCTCGGCCAGCTGGTCGGCGTCCATCTCGCCGAGGCCCTTGTAGCGCTGCACCGGGTCCTTCCAGCGCACGCCCTTCTTCGTCAGCTCCGCGAGCGTGCGCTGCAGCTCGGTGTCGGAGTAGGTGTAGACGTACTTGTCCATCCCCTTCTTGGGGTTGGAGAGCTCGATCCGGTGCAGCGGGGGTACGGCGGAGTAGACACGTCCGTCCTCGACGAGGGCCCGCATGTACTTGAAGAACAACGTCGTGAGCAGCGTCCGGATGTGGGCGCCGTCGGAGTCGGCGTCGGCCATGAAGATGATTCGGCCGTAGCGCCGGGCCTCGACGTCGAAGTCGCGGCCGGAGCCGGCGCCGACCACCTGCAGGATCGAGGCGCACTCGGCGTTCTTGAGCATGTCGCCGACCGACGCCTTCTGGACGTTGAGGATCTTGCCGCGGATCGGGAGCAGCGCCTGGAACTCCGAGTTGCGCGCGAGCTTGGCGGTGCCGAGCGCGGAGTCGCCCTCGACGATGAAGAGCTCGGTGCGTTCGTTGTCGGTGGCCCGGCAGTCAGCCAGCTTCGACGGCAACGCGGACGACTCCAGAGCGTTCTTCCGGCGCTGGGTCTCCTTGTGCTGGCGGGCTGCGATCCGGGTCTTCGACGCCGAAACGACCTTCTCCATCAGCCGCTTGGCCGTGGCCTTGTCGGCTCGCTTGGTGGAGGTGAGGAACTTCTTCAGCTCGGCGGAGACGATCTTGCGGACGACGGTCCGCACTGCCGGCGTCCCCAGGATCTCCTTCGTCTGACCCTCGAACTGCGGCTCGGCGAGCCGGACGGTGACGACCGCGGTCATGCCCTCGAGGACGTCGTCCTTGGTCACGTCGTCGTCGTTCACCCTGAGCGCCTTCGAGGCGCGCATCGCATCGTTGAACGTCTTGGTGAGCGCCGCCTCGTAGCCGCTGACGTGGGTGCCGCCCTTGGGCGTGGCGATCACATTGACGAAAGAGCGGACCTCGGTGTCGTAGCCCATCCCCCAGCGGACGGCGACGTCGACGGAGAGCTCGCGCTCCACCTCCTGGGGGGTCATGTGGCCGTGCTCGTCGAGCATCGGCACGGTCTCGGTGAAGTTGTCCCGGCCCTGGAGTCGCAGCACCTCGGTGACCGGTTCGTCGTGAGACAGGAACTCGACGAACTCGGCGATGCCGCCGTCGTGACGGAACTTCTCCTCCACCGGGGTGTCGCCCCGGAGGTCACGGATCACCAGCTCTAGGCCGGGGACGATGAACGACGTCTGGCGCGCGCGTCCGAGCAGCGCCTCGAACTCCACGTGGGCGTCCTTGGTGAAGATCTGGCGGTCGGGCCAGAAGCGGATCCGGGTACCGGAGCTCCCCTTCGCCACCCGCTTGCCCTTGCGCGTCAGCCCCGAACGCGGGGTGAAGGCGCCGCCGGGTCCGGCCGCGTCGAACACACCCGGGACGCCACGCTGGAAGCTCAGCCCCTGCTGGGAGGGCGACCGGTCGACGTCGATGTCCATCCGTGACGACAGCGCGTTCACGACCGACAGACCGACGCCGTGCAGGCCGCCCGTCGCGACGTACGAGCCGCCCCCGAACTTGCCGCCCGCGTGGAGCTTGGTGGCCACCACCTCGACGCCCGGCAGCCCGGTCTTCGGCTCCTTGTCGGTCGGGATGCCTCGACCGTCGTCGTGCACCTCGACGGAGTCGTCGGGGTGAAGCGTCACCTCGACCCGGTGCGCGGAGCCCGCGAGCGCCTCGTCGACCCCGTTGTCGATGATCTCCCACAGGCAGTGCATGAGCCCGCGGGTGTCGGTCGACCCGATGTACATGCCGGGGCGTTTTCGCACCGCCTCGAGCCCCTCGAGGACGAGGAGGTGGGCGGCGTTGTAGGTGTGGTCGGCGATGGTGCTGCTCCGTGTGTCGGTCTCCGGCAAACCGGTCGGCTGTCGGTTCCGAATCTACCCACGACACGCCGTACGCCCACGGAGGCACGCCTGCCGGTGGATCGCCGGAGCCGGGTCTAACGTGGATCCACAGCAGCACCCGCGGGCCAGATCACGATCCGGACAAGAATCCTCGCCGAGGTTTTGCGTTTGGCAACCGGAGGGCCCGCGGTCGCGTCACACTCGACATCACCACCGGACTCACGAGGGAGGGTTTCAGCTCATGGGACTTCTCGCACCGCGATTTCGGGGCCGTGGTTGGATTGAGGTGTCGGGCGACACGTTCCGGCGGGAATCTTTGGGTACTGCCACTACGTTCACCAGACACCCGAGAAAGCAGAAATGAGGCCGATGTGACTACTGCCGTTGCCCCTGGTGCAGCCGCACTGAGCGCTGCAGATCGCTGCGACCGCTGCGGTGCGCAGGCCTACCTCCGCGTCGAGCTCCAGTCGGGTGGTGAGCTGCACTTCTGCGCCCACCACGCCCGCGAGCACGGCGATGCTCTCCGCGATGTCGCGGTCTCGTTCCAGGACGAGACCGACAAGCTCAGCGACCGGCCGCGCATCGCTCCCGACCCGGAGCACTGACGACCTACCGACCATCGACGACTGCAGGCCCCGGACCGCTGGTCCGGGGCCTTCGTCGTTGCGGCCGGACGCCGGTTGCCGGCGCTGTGGGAGGGTGACGCCGTGCAGCTGGCTGGAGGTCGCGGTGGCGGTCGCCATCGCGATCGGGCTGCTCGGCATCATCGTGCCCGTCCTGCCCGGCGGACTGCTGATCCTCGCCGCGATCCTCGTCTGGGCCAACGACCTCGGCGGCACTACCGCGTGGACCGTGTTCGCGCTCGCCGCGGCGCTGATCCTGGTCGGCGCGATCGGAAAGTACGCCGTGCCCGGCCGGCGGCTCAAGGAGACCGGGATCCCGTCGTCCACGCAGTGGACCGGCCTCGCGTTCGGCGTGGTCGGGTTCTTCGTCGTCCCCGTGATCGGACTGTTCCTAGGCTTCGTCCTCGGGGTGTACGTCGCCGAGCGCCGTCGCCTCGGCACAGAGCCGGCCTGGCCGAGCACGACGTCAGCGCTCCGGGCGGTCGGGCTCAGCATCCTGATCGAGCTCGCGGCGGGGGTGCTCGCCGCGGGCTGCTGGGCCGTGGGACTGGTGCTGACGTGATCGCGATCCTCCTCGCGCTCGGTGCCGCGGTGTCGTACGGCCTCTCCGACTTCGTCGGCGGCGTCTTCTCCAAGCGGGCCAGTCCCTGGGCGGTGGCGTTCGTCGGCCAGGTGGCCGGTGCCGTGCTCATGCTCGGCATCTGGGCGCTCGTGGCCGGTGACGCGACGGGCAGGGACGTGGGGTGGGCGCTGCTCGCGGGCGTGGGCAACGGGCTCGGCACGGTCTTCCTCTACCGGGGGCTCTCGTCGGGCCGGATGGGCGTGGTCGCCCCGGTGTCGGGCGTCGGCGCCGCGCTGCTGCCCGTCGCGGTCGGGTTGCTCGCGGGAGAACGGCCGGCGGTGCTGGTGTGGCTGGGCATCGTCGCCGCCATGCCGGGGATCTGGCTGGTCGCCCGTGAACCGACCACCGGAGACGTCGCCGGCGACGCCGCGCCCGGCTCGGGCGTCCTGGACGGGGTGATGGCCGGTCTCGGGTTCGGCACCCTGTTCGCGGCCCTGGCCCAGATCCCCGAGTCGGCCGGCGTCACGCCGCTCGTCATCAACCAGGCCGTCGGCGCCACCGTGATCGTGCTGGCGGCGCTCGTGGTCCGCGCCTCGTGGGTTCCCGCGGTCGCGCGCGGCGTACGGCGGCGTGGTCAACGGCGCCCTGGGCGCCGTCGCGACCGGCGCGTTCCTGCTCGCCAGCCAGCAGGGCTTCCTCGACCGTGACGGCGGTGCTGGCCTCGCTGTACCCCGCGTTCACGGTGCTTCTCGCGGCCACCGTGCTGCGGGAGCACGTGCACCGGTGGCAGGCCGTCGGCCTCGTGCTGTGCGGGGCCGCGGTCTCCCTCGTCGCCGCCGGTTAGGGTCGTCGCATGAGCGAGAGCGAGAGCGACCCGCGGCCCGAGCCCGAGGTCCGACCCGAGCCGAAGAACCCGCTGCGCGGATCGCGCACCAGCGGGCTCTGGGTCGCGGTCGTGGCCAGCGCCGTGGTGCTGATCCTGCTGATCGTCTTCATCGCCCAGAACACCGAGCCGGTCGACGTTCAGTTCCTCGGGTGGCAGGGGCAGACCCCGCTCGCGGTGGCGCTGCTGATCGCCAGCGTGGGCGGGCTGGTGCTCGCGGCGGTCGCCGGCACGCTGCGCATCTGGCAGCTGCGCCGGCGGGTCCGCCGCGAGCGATCCTGAGGGGCCGCGTCAGGCCGGCGCGCCCGAGCTCAGCCACCGCGTGAACTCGCGGCGCCCCTTCAGCCAGTCGGTGACCGGGTGCGAGCCGTCGGCGAGGTCGCGCATCCGCATCCCGACCCGCACCTGCGCCGGCCGGTTGAAGCAGCCACGGCGGGCGTCGAGCAGGACCACGTCGCGGCGCCACCGGTAGGCCATGTCGTAGGTGCACGTCACCGGCTCGCCGACGAGCTTCCAGTCCGTCATCCGGAACATGGCGTAGTCGGCACCGCTGAAGAGCGGCGCACTCAGCACGAACTCGGGACCGTCCTTCTTGGCGTTCTTGTCGATGAAGATGTTCAGGCCGGCATTCGCCTTCTTGCGGAGATCCGTGAAGTTGACCTTCACGACCACGCGGTCCTCGGTGTGCTGGACGCGGACGACCCGGAGGTCGGTGAGCGACGCGGTCGCGTCAGCCCCGTCGTCGACGCGCGTGACCTGGGCCTGCGCCGGGGCGGCGACGAGCGTGGTCATGAGCGCGGCGGCCGCCGCGGCGACGAGTCCTGGGCGAGCGAAGTTCTTCATGGTGGTGCTCCCTCCCGAGGATCGGTGACCCTCGTGTGGGAGACGCTAACGGCGTCGCCCAGGTTGCACTACCTCCGGCTGTCAGGCTGCGTGCTTCGGCATCCGCCGGGCTCGTTCGAGCCGGGCCTCGCTCATCGGAGGAGCGGCGACGTGCCGGCCCTGCGAGCGCGATCGAGGTCGTGCGACGCGGTACTGGTGCACCACGACGACGACGAGCATGACGGCCACCAGGCCTGAGAACACAACAATGGGCAACATGGCCCCTCCCCCCGATACGACAACACCCCCCGTGCTGTCGTGAAGTCCGAAGCCTAGGGCCGCTCGGGTGGCGGCTGTCCGCGAATCGGAGAACTGGTCTGGCCCTCCGGTCCCGAACGACTACCCCGACTAGTCCGAACGGGTGGCGTCACCCCGGGGATCCGTCCACACGCCGACCACCGGCGTTCCACAGGCCGCCCACACGCCCGGCAGCGCCCGGATGCGTGCGCCCACCGATCTGACCACGGTGGGGCGGGTACCCCGGGCCACGCTCGCCGTTCTGACGACATCGCACGACTGGGTGGTCCTGGACGGTTCCCACGCGGCGCTCCTGGTCATACGATCGGGGCAGCGCGCCACTCAGGCGCTGGGGGAATCCGGGGGGAATCCATGCTCGACAAACGTGTCGTCGTGTTCCAGGGCAACGACCAACCAGACGTTCAGGTGCTGCGCGAAGGCGACTGGCACGGCGGGGAGCTCCGCGGTTGGTACCACCGCGGCTCAGGCTGGGACGCCCTGGTCAAGTACCGCGTGGGTCCCGAGACGACCTACGTCGAGCGGGTCCCGGCCGACCGGGTGCGGCCGGCCTGACCCAGCCGCCCGCCGTACGCCGTAGGGATCCTCACGGTCGGCGCCGCCACCGCCGTGACCCGAACCACTGCAGGGCGATGCCGAGTACGAGGACGACAGCCGTCGCGAACAGCAGCAGGATGCTCGCGACGTCGGAGGCCGGGCCGTCGCCCAGGAACGAGAAGGCCAGGCTCGCGGCCAGCAGCGCGATCGCGACCCACTGCATCCGCGCCAGGCGACGCGGGCGTTCGACCTTGCCCTCCGGCACAGTGGCAGCCTTCCGATCCCCGGGGCTGACGCCTCGGTCGAGGTAGTGTCGCGCCGCCGCAGGCTCCCAGCAAGCCGGGGCTCGTCCTGTTACCCGTGCGTGGTTGTCTAGTCCGGCCGGCTTCTCTATTTTGAGGACGTGTAACCCCGCTTTGGTCGGCTGCGTACCCCTGGCGCGCGACCATTGCCCTGCCGGCGGCCCTGGCGGACCCCGGGGGTCTCGTCGGGGCCGCCCAGCCGGGCCGGAGCGAGGCCCCGGAGGCCGACCCTCAGTCGAGGTAGTCGCGCAGCACCTGTGACCGGCTCGGGTGCCGCAGCTTCGACATCGTCTTGGACTCGATCTGTCGGATCCGCTCGCGGGTCACGCCGTAGACCTTCCCGATCTCGTCGAGCGTCTTGGGCTGGCCGTCGGTCAGCCCGAACCGCATCGAGACGACGCCCGCCTCGCGCTCGGAGAGCGTGTCGAGGACGGCGTGTAGCTGCTCCTGGAGCAGCGTGAACGACACGGCGTCGGCGGGCACGATCGCCTCGGAGTCCTCGATCAGGTCGCCGAACTCGGAGTCGCCGTCCTCGCCGAGCGGGGTGTGCAGCGAGATCGGCTCACGGCCGTACTTCTGGACCTCGATGACCTTCTCGGGCGTCATGTCGAGCTCGTGGGCGAGCTCCTCGGGCGTGGGCTCGCGGCCGAGGTCCTGCAGCATCTGCCGCTGGACCCGGGCGAGCTTGTTGATGACCTCGACCATGTGCACGGGGATCCGGATGGTGCGGGCCTGGTCGGCCATGGCGCGGGTGATCGCCTGCCGGATCCACCAGGTGGCGTACGTGGAGAACTTGTAGCCCTTGGTGTAGTCGAACTTCTCGACCGCGCGGATCAGTCCGAGGTTGCCCTCCTGGATCAGGTCCAGGAAGAGCATGCCGGCGGCCGGTGTAGCGCTTGGCCAGCGAGACCACGAGCCGCAGGTTGGCCTCGAGCAGGTGGTTCTTGGCGCGGCGGCCGTCCTCGGCGATCCACTCCAGCTCCTCGAGGAGCTTGGCGCTGACCTTGCCGCCCTTGCCGAGCTTCTCCTCGGAGAAGCCGCAGGCCTCGATCCGCTTGGCGAGCTCGACCTCCATCTCGGCATTGAGCAGCGGCACCTTGCCGATCTGCTTGAGGTAGTCCTTGACGGGGTCGGCGGTTGCGCCGGCGACGGTGACGGTCTGCTCGGGCTCGCCCGACTCGTCCGCGTCGGAGACGACGAACGACGCCTCCTTCTCGTCCTCCTTGATCGTCGGGTCGGCGACGACGTCCTTCTCGAACTGCTCGTCGGGCAGGTCGGGCAGGATCTTCTTGCCGTCGGGCCCGAGCGTGACCGTCTCGGCGTCGGCTGCGGGAGTGGACTTCGCGGAGGTCTTCTTCGCGGCCGCCTTCGTCGCTGCCGGCTTGGCGGCGGCCTTCGCGGGTGCCTTCGTCGCGGCCTTCTTGG
>CAVRJQ010000001.1:0-183024 GCA_963722195.1 uncultured Actinomycetota bacterium | reverse complement strand
CCCCGACACCACGGCTATTGGTGTCGGGGCCGTTTCGTCGTCCCTCAGCTCGGAGGCGACACCAGTGAGACGGGTCGCCCACGGGGGCATGACGCGGTTTTCGCGGGCAGGTGTCGCGGATCAGGGCGCCAGGAAGCGCACGCTGGCGGGCCGCCCCGCCACGCGACCGTGCAGCACGGCGACGGCGCCGGCGGCACGGCTGTCCCACCGGCCTCGAAGCCGGGCGTCCGGACCGCTGCCCCGGACCGTGAGGTCGACCACGACCCGTTTCGCTGTGCGGTCCCACGTGGCGGTGCCGCTGACCCGCTGGCCCGGGACGAGCTCGACGTCGCGGAGCCGGAACCGGACGCTGGCGTAGCCGCCGTAGGACCAAGTGCCGCCGTGGAGCCCGACGCCGTGCCCGGAGTAGTTGTTCCACCACCGGTCCATCACGTCCGCGACGACCAGCGCCGCGGCGGGCGGCACCCGGCGGCCGCGCGCGCCGAGGGGAGCCGACGAGCTGCCCGGGCGGAACGTCGGAGAGGGCGGACGGGAACCGCCCGAGAGCCCGGACGGGCGGCAGCCGGTCGCCGCACCGGCTCAGGACCGCCGTCGGGTCCCGTGTGAACTGCCGCACCAGCGCCTGGCCGCAGCCCTCGTAGTCGTAGGACGCGTTGACGTGGAACTGGTTGCGCAGCACGAGGTGGCGCGCCGCGGGGAACTGCGAGGCGACGAGGTCGCCCTCGGCCGCGGTCGTGATGCTGTCGAGCTCGCCGCTGATCACCAGCACTGGCACGTCCGGGTAGCCCCCGGGCGGGCGGGGCGGCCGCGCGGGGTTGTCGGGCGGCGCCGCCGGCCACCGGGTGCACCAGCTGAGCGCCTCCCAGTCGGACCGCGCGTACTCCCCGACGGTGAACGGACCGTAGGTGCGCGGTCGCACCCGCTGCCGACGTTCGATCGCCGCGGCGAGCTGTGTCTCCCGGACCCGGGGTCGAGCCGTCATGTCGTAGAGCTGCGGGTAGTCGTGGCACGCCACCGCCGCGTCGAGACCCTCGCTGTAGGCGATCACCGGCCCGGCGTCCGTACCGCCGCCGGTGGCCTCGGCGACCAGCCGCAGCAGCGGCGCACGGTCGCCGGCGAGCCCGGAGCGGAGCGCGGCGGTCAGCTCGCGGTAGAACACCGGCGCGTACGTCGCCCCGTAGGCGACCACTGCCAGGTTCCGGGCGTTCACCCGCACCCGCACCCGACGGCCGTCGGCGTCGTGGGAGACGCCGGACCACGGCTGCTGCCGCACCCGACGCAGGACGCTCCGCAGCTCGGTCAGGAAGGTCCGCCCGTCGACCCGGCAGGGCCGAGCGCGCTCGCAGGCAACGGTGAACGCTCGCCGCATGGCCGGGCCCTGGGTCGGGTACCAGCCCGACTCGCCGTACGTCGGATAGGCGCTGTCGAGGACGAGGCTGCGCACCAGGTCCGGGTGGCGGCCCGCGAACACCTGCTGGAAGAACGTGCCGTACGAGTCGCCGTAGAGGTCGACGTCCGCGAGCCCGAGGCGACGGATCACGGCGGCGGTGTCGTCGGCCGAGCGGGCGGTGGTGTAGTCGTCGGCGCGCTCCCCCAGCTGACGGCCGCAGCGGCCGGCAGCGACGGCGTAGGCGATCTTCAGGTCCTGGAGGTCGTCGCACCTCACCGGTCGGGACAGGCCGGTGCCGCGCTGGTCGACGAGCAGCAGGTGTCGCCGGTCGAGCAGCGGCCCGTACATGCGGCGGTAGCCCCACGCGGACCCGGTCGTGGAGTAGCCGGGCCCGCCCTCGTGCGGCACCACCGTGCCGAGGACCGGGCGGGTGTCGTCGCGGGCAGGGAGCAGCGCAAAGCCGACGCGCAGCCGCCCGGCGTCCGGGTTCGCGGGCTCCCACCGGCGCCAGATCTCGCCGCACAGCGCGCGGGCGAGCACGTCGCAGGGCTGGAGGACGACGTCACCGACCCTCACCGGCCGGGCGGACGGTGGCACGGCCACCGGATCGGCAGCGGGTCGCGGCTCGGCGTACGGGATCGGCCGGGCAGCGGCGGGGGCGGCGACGACCGTCAGCGTGGTCGTCAGGGTGAGGGTCAGGCCGACGACGACCGACCGAGCACGGCCTGCACCCCCCCGCACCATCCGCACATCATGGGGTGCCGGGCCGCCGTTCGGCTACGGGCAACCGCAGGCCTGCGTAAAGACATCGGCGATTCCGCGAACAGGCACCGCCCTCCCGACCTAGCCTCGAGGAGCAGGACCACGAACGACGCCGGCATCAAGTCGTTCGACTCTCGGACGGTCGCAGCGACGACCGTTCCGGACGAGAACGAGATCGACCGGTGCATGCCGCGGCCCCCGTCCCACAGGCGGGGGCCGTGTCGCGTCCGGGCGGTTGTCGAGTGCCAGGATGGGGCCACCTGGACGAGGGAGGCACGCGTGGTGGACCGGTCGGCCGACGCCGTCGTGATCGGCGCGGGCGTCCTCGGCTCCGCCATCGCGCTGGAGCTCGCGCGCGGCGGTCGTGACGTCGTCGTGCTCGACAAGGCCGGCGGGGTCGGGCACGGCTCGACGAGTGCGTCCAGCGGCATCGTGCGGTTCCACTACTCGACGTACGCCGGGGTCGCGCTGTCCTGGGAGGCAGGTCACGGCTGGCGCGACTGGGCCGGCCACCTCGGTCACACCGACCCCGACGGGCTCGCGGCGTTCGAGCGCACCGGGATGCTGGTGCTCGACCGCACGCCGGGCGCCTCCGACGCCATCACGGCCCTGTTCGACCAGGTGGGCGTGCCCTGGGAGGCGTGGGACACCGCCGAGATAGCGACCCGGCTCCCCCACCTCGACCCCGGCGCCTACGGGCCACCGGCCCCGGTGTCCTCCGACGCGTTCTTCGCCGACTCCCACGGGTCGCTCACGGGCTCGTTCACCCCCGACGCGGGGTACGTCGCCGACCCGGCCCTGGCCGCCCACAACCTGGCCGCGGCCGCCCGGGCCGCGGGCGCGACGGTGCTGCTCCACCGACGGGTCGTCGGTGTCGACGAGGGCGGGACGCGGCGCTGGCGGGTCACGCTCGAGAGCGGCGACAGCTGCGACGCGGACGTCGTGGTCAACGCCGCCGGACCCTGGTCGGCCCAGGTCAACGTGCTCGCCGGGGTCGGCGCCGACTTCACGGTCACGACCCGCCCGATGCGCCAGGAGGTGCACGAGCTGGCGGCGCCGGCGGGGTCCGACGCGGCCCGGGTCATCGTCGCCGACCCCGACCTCGGCATCTACTCGCGGCCGGCCGGCCCGGGCCGGCTCCTCGTGGGCGGCATGGAGCCCGAGTGCGACCCGCCGGAGTGGCTCGACGACCCCGACGACGTCGACCCGCGTCCGACGCCGCCGGTCTTCGAGGCGCAGGTGCTGCGGGCCGCGCGGCGGTTCCCCGACCTGGCGGTGCCCCACCGGCCGGTCGGTCTCGCCGGCGTCTACGACGTCACGACCGACTGGTCCCCGATCTACGACGCGACCGACCGGCCGGGCTTCTACGTCGCCATGGGCACCAGTGGCAACCAGTTCAAGAACGCGCCGGTCGTCGGCCTGCTGATGCGCACGCTGGTCGACGCGGTGGAGTCGGGCCACGACCACGATCGCGACCCGGTCCGGCTGACGCTCCCGCGCACCGGCTTGGAGGTCGACCTCGCGGCCTGGTCGCGGCGGCGGCCGGTCGCCGACGACGCGCCCCGCAGCGTCCTGGGCTGACACGGCGTCAGTCGTCGACGGCCACGTCCTCGTTGTGCGTGCCCGGCCGCGGCGCCCACGGCAGCTCCTTCGCGGGCCGGACGACGACCAGCCGGTCGCCCCGCGCCAGCTGGGTGACGACCGGGTCGAAGTAGCGGTAGACCTTCTCGTCGCGCACCACGGCGATCACCTGGTCGGGCAGCGACTGCGGCTGCTGGCCCGACCTCGGACACGAGCAGGTCGCGCTCGGCCACCTCCAGCCCCTCACCGTAGGTGAGCAGGTCCTCCATCACCGAGCCGAGCGTCGGTGAGAGGGACGAGAGCCCCAGCAGCCGGCCGACGGCGTCGGAGGAGGTGATCACGGAGTTGGCGCCGGACTGCCTCATCAACGGCGCGTTCTCCTGCTCGCGCACCGCCGACACGATCCAGGCGTCGGGGTTGAGCTGGCGGACCGTCAGGGTGGCGAGCACGTTGGAGTCGTCCCGGTCGGTGGTGATGATGACCTGCTCGGCCTGGGCCACCCGCGCCTGCCGGAGCACGCTGCGTCGCGTCGCGTCGCCCACAACCACGGCCAGACCGTCGTTGTTCGCCTCGTCGATGGCGACCTGGGACGTGTCGACGATCAGCACCTGCTCCCGGTCCTGGCCGTTGTTGATGAGCGTCTCGACGGCGCTGCGGCCCTTCGTGCCGTAGCCGATGACGACGACGTGGTTTCCCATGTTCTTCCTCCACCGGGCGACCCGGATCATGTCGCGACCCTGCGAGGCGAGCACCTCGAGCGTGGTGCCGATCAGCAGCACCAGGAACGCGATGCGGGCCGGCGTGATGATGAACGCGTTGATGAGCCGCGCGTGCGGCTCGACCGGCGCGATGTCGCCGTACCCCGTCGTGCTGAGGGTGACGGTCGTGTAGTAGATCGCGTCGACCAGGTCGACGCCCCGGCCGGGCAGGTCGTTGTTGTCGACGTAGGCCGTCCGGTCGAAGTAGACCAGCAGGACGGTGCCGACCAGGATCCCCATCGCGGCGAGCAGTCGCTGGCCGAGCGCCCACCAGGGTGACTTCGTCCGCTCGGGGAGCGAGACCTTGCCACGCGTGTGTTGCGTGGGCTGGCCCAGGAGGTCGTCCGGCACGCGCCTGAATCTAGTGGGTCTCCCGCGTCCCGGGCGTCATCCGCTCCCGTAGGCGTTGCACGAGCTCCAGCCGCGCGCTCGTCGTCGCCTTCTGCGGGAAGACCGTGTCGAACGCGGCGTTCACCGCGGCCCCGATCAGCACCGCCAGCGACAGCAGGTACAGCCAGAGCAGCACGGCGATCGGGGAGGCCAGCGGTCCGTAGATCGACTTGGAGTCGGCGGCGGTCTCGGTGAGGATCCAGCGCAGCAGGAACGACCCCAGGATCCAGCTGACCAGCGCGAACGTCGCACCCGGCAGGTTGAAGCTCCAGTTGGTACGGACCGGCACGGACACGTGGTACAGCGTGGCGAGGAAGCAGACCGAGAGGACGATCACCGTGGGCCAGTAGAACTGGACCAGGAAGTCGGCGCTCTCCGGCAGGATCCGCCGCACCAGCGACGGCCCCGCGACCACCAGCGGCAGCGTCAGCACGCCGGTGATGATCGCCAGGATGTAGAGGACGAACGACAGCGCCCGGGTCTTCACGATGCCGCGGTGCCCGCCGAGGCCGTGCATGATCGTGATGGTGTCGACGAACACGTTGAGGGCGCGCGACCCGGCCCACAGCGAGAGGATGAAGCCCAGCGAGATGACGTCGAAGCGGCGCGAGTCGAGCACGTCGTCGATGGTCGGCACGATCACGCTGCCGACGGCCTCCTCGGTCAGGACCCGGGACGAGAGGTCGATGACCGCCTGCCGCACCTGCTCGACGTCGGTCGGCGCGAACTGGCTCGAGACGTAGCCGATCATCCCCGCCATCGCGAACACCAGCGGGGGGACGGACAGGATCGCGAAGAACGCCGCCTCCGCCGCCAGCCCTGTCACGCGATACCTCATGCAGGAGCCGAACGTCGTGACGACCAGCCGCCACAGGACCTCCCGCATGCGCCTACGGTATCCACATGACGATCGGAGGCCCGGAAGGTGACCTGCGCGCCAGCACGAACCAGCCGCCGCCGCTGGTCGGCCACAACGTCGTCACCTCCGACCTGGCGCTGGTCGAGGCCGTCACCCGTCACGGGTCCGCCCACGTCGTCGACGACCTCGTGGCGCTCGGCGCGCTGGCCGGCACGGAGGAGGCCCGCGAGCACGGCCTGCTCGCCAACCAGCACCCGCCGCGGCTGACGCCGTACGACCGGTTCGGCCATCGAGTCGACGAGGTCGCGTTCCACCCGTCGTGGCACTGGCTGCTGGAGCGGGCCGTCGGGCAAGGGCTCGCCGCTGCCGCCTGGGAGTCCGACTCCCCGCACGCGCACGTCCGGCGAGCGGCCGGCTTCATGGCGTGGTCGCACACCGAGCCGGGGCACGGCTGCCCGGTCTCGATGACGTACGCCGCCGTGCCGGCGCTGCGGGCCGACGACGCGCTCGCCAAGGAGTGGACGCCGCTGCTCGCGTCGACCAGCTACGACCCCGGGCTGCGGCCGGTCGCCGAGAAGCGCGGTGCGCTGGCCGGCATGGGGATGACCGAGAAGCAGGGCGGCTCGGACGTCCGCGCCAACGTCACCCGGGCGGTGCCCACCGGCACCGACGACGAGTACACCCTCCACGGCCACAAGTGGTTCACCTCGGCCCCGATGAACGACGTGTTCCTCGTCCTGGCGCAGGCCGCCGGCGGGCTCACCTGCTTCGTGGTCCCCCGCGTGCTCCCCGACGGGACCCGCAACCGGCTCGACGTCGTCCGGCTCAAGGACAAGCTCGGCAACCGCTCGAACGCGTCGAGCGAGCTCGAGCTCCCCGGGACCCTCGCCCACCGGCTCGGCGACGAGGGGCGCGGCGTGCGCACCATCATCGAGATGGTGGCCGCGACTCGGCTCGACTGCGTGCTGGGCTCGGCGTCGCTGATGCGGCACGCGGTCAACGAGGCCGCGTGGCACGTCGCCCACCGGTCCGCGTTCGGCTCGGTGCTGGCCGACAAGCCCCTGATGCAGAACGTGGTCGCCGACCTCGCCGTGGAGGCGGAGGCCGCGACCGCGGTCGCGATCCGGCTCGCGGCGGCGGTCGACCGGATCGACGACCCGCACGAGGCCGCGCTCCGGCGGATCGCGCTGCCGCTGGCGAAGTTCTGGGTCTGCAAGCGCACGCCCGGCCTGGTCGCCGAGGCGCTGGAGTGCCTGGGCGGCAACGGCTACGTCGAGGAGTCGGGCCTCCCGCTGCTGTACCGCGAGGCGCCGCTCAACTCCGTGTGGGAGGGCTCGGGCAACGTCAACGCCCTCGACGTGCTGCGGGCGCTCGTCCCGCGAGCCGGAGGTGCTCGACGCGTGGCTCACCGAGGTCGGGCGGGCCCGCGGCGGCGACGAGCGGCTCGACCGCGCGATCGAGGACACGCTGCGACTGCTCGGCGACGACGGCGCCGCCGAGGGCTCCGCCCGCCGGCTCGCCGGCCGGATGGCGGCCTGCCTCCAGGGCTCGCTGCTCGTGCGGCACGCCCCGCCGGCGGTCGCCGACGCGTTCTGCGGCTCACGCCTCGGCACGTCGTACGACGGGACCTACGGCACCCTCACCAGCGGCGACCTGCGGACCATCGTGGACCGCGCGCCCCCGTCGACGGGCCTGCCGTCGCGCCCGGCTGCGCCGGAGGCCGAGGAGGGCCTGCACGCTGCCGAGACCCCGGACGTGCGCACGCTCCCGGTGCGTCCTCAGCACCGTGGGCCGTGGAGGACGCCGCCGGGAGCGTGCTGCCGTCCAGCGGTCGTGGTGGGGGCAGCGCGGGGACAGCGGCCACCCCCCGACCAGCTGTAGGCACCTCCGACTGCTACGCCCGGAAGGGGCGCGCGGTCGATGGGCAAATCCGGCCCGGGATCAGGCCAGGTCGAGGCCCGGGTAGAGCGGGTGGCGGTCCAGCAGCTCGGCCGAGCCGTCCTTGACGCGGTCGGCGACCCCGTCGGCCAGCGAGTACGACGCCTTGGACGGTCCGCCGGCCTTCGTCGTACCGGGCTGGGTGTGGGAGAGCACCTCGACGATCAGCTCGGCCACGCGGTCGAACTCGTCGTGCCCGAAGCCGCGGGTGGTGAGCGCGGGGGTGCCGAGCCGGACGCCGGAGGTGTACCAGGCGCCGTTCGGGTCGGACGGCACCGAGTTGCGGTTGGTCACGACGCCCGCGTCGAGCAGCGCCGACTCCGCCTGCCGGCCGGTGAGGCCGAACGACGTCACGTCGAGCAGCACGATGTGGTTGTCGGTGCCCCCGGTGACCAGGTTGCGCGCCGCGGGTGAGGAACCCGTCGGCCAGCGACTTGGCGTTGTCGGCCACGTGCTGCGCGTAGCGTGCGGAAGCCCTCCGTGCGGGCCTCGGCGAGCGCGACCGCCTTCGCCGCCATCATGTGGGAGAGCGGTCCGCCCAGGACCATGGGGCAGCCGCGGTCGACGTCGCCGGCGAACTCCTCCTGGGCGAGCACCATGCCGCCGCGCGGGCCGCGCAGCGACTTGTGCGTCGTGGTGGTCGTGAGGTGGGCGTGCGGCACCGGGTCCTCGTTGCCGGTGAACACCTTGCCCGCGACCAGCCCGGCGAAGTGGGCCATGTCGACCATCAGCACTGCGCCGACCTCGTCGGCGATCTCGCGCATCTTGGCGAAGTCGATCCGGCGGGGGTACGCCGAGTAGCCGGCCACCAGCACGAGCGGCTGGAACTCGCGGGCCTTGGCCCGGACGACGTCGTAGTCGAGCAGCCCGGTCTCCGGGTCGGTGCCGTACTGCTGCTGGTGGAACATCTTGCCGCTGATGTTGGGCCGGAAGCCGTGCGTGAGGTGACCGCCGGCGTCGAGGCTCATCCCGAGCAGCCGCTGGTGACCGAACTCCGCGCGCAGCGTCTCCCAGTCCTCCTCGGTGAGCTCGCTGACGTTCTTGGCGCCGAACTTCTGCAGCCACGGCCCCTCGACCCGGTTGGCCAGGATCGACCAGTACGCGACCAGGTTGGCGTCGATGCCGGAGTGCGGCTGGACGTAGGCGTACGGCGCCCCGAACAGCTCGCGGGCGTGCTCGGCCGCGACCGACTCGACGGTGTCGACGTTCTGGCAGCCGGCGTAGAACCGGTGGCCGACCGTGCCCTCGGCGTACTTGTCGCTGAACCAGGTGCCCATCGTGAGGAGCACCGCCGGCGAGGCGTAGTTCTCGCTCGCGATCAGCTTGAGCGAGGAGCGCTGGTCCGCCAGCTCCTGCCGGGTCGCGTCGGCGATCCGCGGCTCGACCGAGCCGATCACCTCGAGGATCTGGGAGTAGGCGCTGGAGATGGCGGCGTCGGTCATGGCGGACAGCCTAGGGCGTGGCCCGGCCGCCGTCCTTCGACGGTTCGCTGCGTGATCCGGGTCACCGATGTCGGCCCGCTGCAGCTCGACGCATCTCACATCCTGAACATGAGTCTCACCTCATGAGATTCCGGTTTGTGGGACCGGCGTCCAGTCCCTGAGACTTCTTGACATGACCATCGCTGCGACGCACGCCTTCCTCGTGGTTCGACGCCACGTGGACTCTCGGGCGCACCCGCAGCTCGATGTGTTGGTCCCGCTGAACACCGCCGTCCCCTCCCCTCTTCTTGCGCCCGACGACGCGCGCCTCAGCCGAAGGACCCGTTGCCATGTCCGACCTCCGCTACACCGCGAAGCCCGCCGCTCGCACCGAGATCCCGCGCCCGAAGCGCGGCGAGGGTCAGTGGGCGCTGGGCTACACCGAGCCGCTGAACAAGAACGAGCAGTCCAAGAAGGACGACGACCCGCTCAACGTGCAGGCCCGGATCGAGCACGTCTACTCCAAGCGAGGGTTCGCCTCGATCGACCCCGCCGACCTCCGCGGCCGCTTCCGCTGGCTCGGGCTCTACACGCAGCGTGCGCCCGGCTTCGACGGCGGCAAGACCGCGATGCTGGAGGAGGAGGAGCTCGACGCCGAGTTCTTCATGATGCGGGTCCGCACCGACGGACAGCTGCTCTCCCCCGCCGCCGTCCGCGCGCTCGGCACCATCGGGCAGGAGTTCGCACGCGACACCGCGGACGTCACCGACCGCGAGAACATCCAGTTCCACTGGATCCGGATCGAGGACGTGCCCGCCGTGTGGCAGCGGCTCGACGCGGTCGGCCTGACCACGCTCGAGGCGTGCGGCGACTCGCCCCGGCCGTTCCTGGGCTCCCCGGTCGCCGGCGTCGCCGCCGACGAGATCATCGACGGCACCAGCGCGCTCGACGAGATCAAGCGCCGGGTGCTCGGCAACCCGGCGTACTCCAACCTGCCGCGCAAGTTCAAGACCGCGCTCACCGGCCACCCGAGCCACGACGTGGCGCCCGAGGTCAACGACGTCGCGTTCGTCGGCAGTGTCCACCCCGAGTTCGGCCCCGGCTTCGACGTCTGGGTCGGCGGCGGGCTGTCCACGAACCCGAAGCTGGCGGTGAAGCTCGGTGTCTGGATCCCGCTCGACGAGGTCCCCGACATCTGGGAGTGCGTGGCGGGCATCTTCCGCGACTACGGCTACCGCCGGCTCCGCTCCCGCGCCCGGCTGAAGTTCCTGGTCGCCGACTGGGGCGTCGACAAGTTCCGCGAGGTGCTGGAGAACGAGTACCTGGGTCGGCCGCTGCTGCGTGCCGAGTCGCCGCCGTCGCCGGTCGGCCACCGCGACCACATCGGGGTCCACGACCAGCACGACGGCCGCAAGTACGTCGGGGTCGCGCCGGTCGCCGGCCGGGTGTCCGGCACCCTGCTGGTGGCGCTCGCCGACCTGCTCGACGAGCTCGGCGTCGACGGGGCCCGCCTCACGCCGTACCAGAAGATCGTGCTGATCGGCGTCGACCCCGACGGTCGTCGACCGGCTGCTCGACCGGCTCGACGAGATCGGCCTCTCCGGGCGGCCGTCCGACTGGCGACGCAACACGATGGCCTGCACCGGCATCGAGTTCTGCAAGCTGGCGATCGTCGACACCAAGGACCGCGCCCGCGACCTCGTCGCCGAGCTCGAGCGCCGGTTCCCCGACCTCGACGCCCCGATCACGGTCAACGTCAACGGCTGCCCCAACGCCTGCGCCCGGACCCAGGTCGCCGACATCGGGCTCAAGGGCCAGCTGGTGCTGGACGCCGACGGCGAGCAGGTGGAGGGCTTCCAGGTCCACCTCGGCGGCGCCACCGGCCTCGGCGCCAACTTCGGACGCAAGCTGCGCGCCCACAAGGTGACCAGCGCCGGCCTCGACGACTACGTCACCGCCGTCGTGACCGCCTACCTCGCCGGTCGCACCGACGGCGAGTCGTTCGCCGACTGGGTGCAGCGGGCCGACGAGGACCTGCTGCGCGGCGAGCGCACCCTGGAGACGGTGCCGTGAGCGAGCGCGCGGTGCCCTTCCACTGCCCCTACTGCGGTGACGAGGACCTCTGGCCCCACGAGGCGGCCGAGGGGTCCGGTCACGGCGCGTGGGAGTGCCGGTCGTGCCTGCGCGCCTTCAGGCTGAGCATGCTCGGCCTGGTCCGCCCGGGAGGTGCGCGCCCGTGACCACCGCCGCCACCCGCCGGGCCCGCGAGTTCCGCGGCACCCACACGACCGGCCGCTCCCCCGAGGAGCTGCGCGAGCTGGTCGCCGCACGCCGGCGCCGAGCTCGAGCTGGCACCGGCCGAGCACATCATCGAGTGGGCCGTCGCCACGTTCGGCGACCGCTTCTGCATCACGTCGTCGATGGGCGACGCGGTGCTCGCCCACCTGGCCGCGACGGTCGCACCCGGGATCGACGTCGTGTTCCTCGACACGGGCTACCACTTCGCGGAGACGATCGGCACCCGCGACGCCGTGGAGGCGACGCTGCCGGTCAACCTGATCACGATCGAGCCGGTGCAGAGCGTGGCCGAGCAGGACGCCGAGCACGGCGCCGACCTGTACAAGACCGATCCCGACCGGTGCTGCGCCCTGCGCAAGGTCGCGCCCCTGACCGAGTCGCTGGCGTCGTACGACGCCTGGGCGACCGGGCTGCGCCGGGCCGAGACCCACCACCGGGTGATCGCACCCGTGATCGGCTGGGACGCCCGCAAGGGCAAGGTGAAGGTGTCTCCCCTGGCGCGCTGGAGCGACGACCAGGTGGAGCGGTACATCGCGGACAACGACGTCCTCGTCAACCCGTTGGTCTACGACGGCTACCCCTCGATCGGCTGCTGGCCCTGCACGCGCAGGGTGGCGCCGGGAGACGACCCGCGCAGCGGGCGCTGGGCTGGCACGACGAAGACCGAGTGCGGGATCCACTGAGGTCTCGAGAGGGAGAAGGAAGAAACATGGCTGCTCCGGCTCTGGTGGCTCTGGCTCACGGAAGTCGTGATCCACGGTCAGCTGCGACGATCACCGCGCTCGTCGACGAGGTGAAGGCGATCCGCCCCGACCTCGCGATCGAGCGCGCGTTCCTCGACCTGTCCAAGCCGTCGTTCCACACGGTCGTCGACCGCCTCGTGCGCAAGGGCCACGAGGAGATCGTGGTCGTGCCGCTGCTGCTGACCCGCGCGTTCCACGCGCGGGTCGACGTGCCGGCGGCCGTCCAGGAGGCCGCCGAGCGGCACCCCGGGCTGCGGGTCACGACGTCCGCGATCCTGGGGCTCGAGACGCAGTTCCTCGAGATCCTCGACGTCCGGATGCGCGAGGCGCTCAAGGCGTCCCGCGTGCGCGAGCTCGACGCGCTGGTGCTGGCCGGTGCCGGATCGTCCGACCCGGTCGCCAACCAGGCCGTCGCGCGGCTCGCCCGCCTGTGGGGCGTCCGGCACAAGCTGCCCGTGACCGCCGCGTTCGCGTCGGCTGCCCCTCCGACGACCGGGGAGGCGGTGCGCGCCTTCCGGCTCGAAGGACGCCGCCACATCGCGGTCGCCTCGCTGTTCCTGGCGCCGGGGCTGCTGCCGGACCGGGCCAAGGAGCTGGCGATCGAGGCCGGTGCGGTGGCCGTCTCCGAGCCGCTCGGCGCCCACCCCGAGCTCGCCCGGGCGGTGCTGGCGCGCTACGCCGTCGGGGCGGTCGAGCTGGTCCCGGTCTGACCGGGTGCTACCCGACCAGCCGCTCCAGCAGGTGCTCGAGCTGCCGGGCCGGGTCGGTGGTGAGCCCGCCGTGGACCGGACCGGGCTGCAGCACGGTGCTGCGCGGCGCCTTGAGGAAGCCGAACCGGGTGCCGAGCGGTTGCTCGCCGGCGGCGCCGGCCCGGTCGTCACCGGCGCAGACGCCGTCGACGAACGTCAGCGCCTCGCAGACCTGGTCGAGGTCGACCCGCGGGTCGAGCGAGCGCAGCCGGTCCGGGTCGACGTGCCAGGCGGCGGCGAGGAAGCCTGACTCCTCCGCGTAGAGCACCACGCCGACGTTGAGGAACTCCTCGCGGTCGACGCGCGGGACGCAGCGCAGCACGACGTACTGGTAGGGGTGGCCGGTCGACGCGGTCATGCCGCCTCCGCAGCGGGCAGCCACTGCCGGGTCCCGAGCCGGGCGAGCAGGAAGTCGACGTACGCCGTGCGCAGCCGGGCGGGGTCGTCGCCGGCCGGAGGCGGGCGGCAACCAGGCGTCCGGCACCTCGGCGACCACGGCCGTCACCGCGTCCCGGTCGAGCCGGGGCGTCACCTCGGCGTCGACCTCGGTCAGGCGGTCGGCCCACCGGAGCATCACGTGCCCGGCGGGGTCCCAGGCCTGGGTCGCGAACCGGGCGGGGTCGGTGACGCCGCCGGCCCACGCGTGGTGGAAGTACAGCGACGCCCCGTGGTCGATCGCCCACAGCTCGTCGTGCCAGACGAGCAGGTTCGGGTTGCGCCAGGTCCGGTCGACGTTCGCCAGGAACGCGTCGAGCCACAGCACCCGGGCGCCGACCGCGGCGTCCGCCGCGGGCAGCGTGCCGTCGTACCCGAACGCGCCCGGCAGGAAGTCGATGCCGAGGTTGAGCCCCGGGCTGGCGGTGATCAGGTCCTGCACCTCCTCGTCGGCCTCGTAGCGGGCGATCTCGGGGTCGAGGTCGAGGGCCACCAGCCGCGGGGTGCGGATGCCCACCAGGTCCGGCGATCCCGGCGGCGATCACCTCGGCCGCGAGCACGCGGACCCCCTGCCCCGCGCCGCGGAACTTGCAGACGTAGGTGCCGAGGTCGTCGGCCTCGACGAGGCCGGGCAGCGAGCCGCCCTCCCGCAGGGGCGTGACGTAGCGGGTGACCCGCACGGTGGGGATCACCGGACCGGGTCCTCCTCGGCCAGCCGGCGCTGCTCGGCTGCGACGTCGAAGTCGGCCGCCGGCCACTGGAGGTCGAGGTCACGCAGGGCGTCGAGCAGCAGCCGGCCGATCGCGAGGTTGCGGAACCACTTCTTGTCGGCCGGGACGACATGCCACGGCGCCGCGTCGGTGTTGGTGCGCTCGATCGCGGTCTCGTAGGCGTCGCGATAGGCCGGCCACAGCGCGCGCTCGTCGAGATCGCCGGGGTTGTACTTCCAGTGCTTCTCGGGGTCGTCGAGCCGCTCCTGCAGCCGGTCGCGCTGCTCGTCGGGTCCGACGTGCAGCATGCACTTGAGGACCACGCAGCCGTCGTCGACCAGCCCCGCCTCGAACGCGTTGATCTCGTCGTACCGCTGCTCGATGGTGGCGGCGTCGGCCCAGCCGTGGACACGCACGATCAGCACGTCCTCGTAGTGGGACCGGTCGAACACCCCGACGTAGCCCGGGATCGGGCAGGGCCTGCTCGATCCGCCACAGGAAGTGGTGCTGCTTCTCCTCGTCCGTCGGCGCCTTGAAGCTGCGGATCCGGACGCCCTGCGGGTCGATCAGGCCGACCGTGTGACGCAGCACGCCGCCCTTGCCCGAGGTGTCCATGCCCTGGAGGACGAGCAGCACCCGACTGCGCGAGCCGGTCGTGCGGTTGGCGAACAGCCGCTCCTGCAGGTCGGCGAGCTCGGGACCCAGCGCGGCGAGCGCGGCCTTGCCCTCGGCCTTGCCGCCGTCGAAGCCGGGTGCGGCGTCGGTCTCGATCGCGGTCAGGTCCACAGGTCCCGGCGGCGGGCGCAGCGACGTCATGGGGCCATCATCGCGGACGGGCGTCCCGACCTCGATCACCAGGCCCGGCCGGGCACCTCGATCGGGCCGTCGTACCGCCCCTGCCCGCGCCGCCGCCAACGGGTCCTCTCGGGAGCAGGTGGCACCAACGCCCCGCGCCGGCCTCGCGCGTCGGCGCCGAGGACCGTCGGGCGCACGGCTCAGCCCACGACCCGTCGTACGTCGAGCGTGCAGCCCACCAGCGTGGCGACGCTGCCGTCGGGCTGCGGCTCGTCGAACCAGGTGCCGGCCACGAACCCGAGCTTCTCCAGCACCCGGAGGCTGGCCGCGTTGCGGTGGTCGGGGCATGCGACAGTACGTGTCGACGTCGGGGTAGCGGCGCCGGGCGCTCGCCAGCCAGGTCCAGAGCATGTGGGTCCCGACCCCGCGCCCGACCAGGTGGGGCTCGCCGACCGCGTAGTCGACGCCCACCGCCTCCGGGTCGGGCGTGGCCGGCCGTGTAGTCAGGGTGGTCGCGCAGCCGGTAGTCCTGGCAGAACCCGACGGAGCGGCCGTTGACCTCGACCACCCACATCCGGGTCGGGGTCATGCCGTCGATCCGCGGACCGTAGTGCTCGGTGACGTGCTCGGTGGTGGGCTCGCCCTGGGAGCCGAACCAGCGTCGGACGTGCTCGGTCGCCAGCCAGCGGGCCACGTCGGGCAGGTCGCCGCGGGTCATCGCGCGCAGCGCCACCCGCCGGTCGTGGTCGATCCGGAAGTGCTTCACCTCACCCGACAGGTCGAGCGGCACGGCGTCGGCGTGGAGGCTGGCACACGTGCGCCGGGCCGCCGCGGCCCAGGACTCGCCCGGTCGCGGACCACGCCGCTGAGCTCGTGACCACGGTCGGAGACGGTGAGGTGAACCGTCATGTGGCGCACCCTAGTGGCCGGGCGGACGCTAGGCGTCGATCTCGTCGTCCTCCTCGGCGGCGGCCTCCCCCAGCTCCTGACGCACGATCGCGAACGCGACACCCGGCGCGTAGCCCTTGCGGGCCAGCATCCCGACCAGCCGTCGGGTCTTGGTGGCGTCGTCGAACCTTTCGAGCGAGCGCAGCTTGCGCCGCACGAGAGTGCGGGCGGTCGCGTCGAGCTCGTCACCGTCGAGCTGCGCGACGGCCTCCTGCCACCACGTCGTCGGCGACCCCCTTGCGGCGCAGCTCCTGGGCGAGCGCTCGGGGCGCCAGACCGCGGGCCGCGTGCCGCCCTTCGACCCAGGAGTGCGCGAACGCGGCGTCGTCGACCAGCCCGACCTCCTCGAACCGGTCGAGGAGCCGGGCGGCGACGTCGTCGGGGACGTTGCGCGTGGCCAGCTTGTCGGCCAGCTCCCGGCGGGAGCGGGCCCGACCGGTGAGCTGGTCGAGGAGGATCGTCCGCGCCACCGACTCCGGGTCGGCGTCGGGGCCGGCCGCCTCGACGTCCTCCGGGGGCGGGGACGCCGCCCCCCACGCCTCGACCCCGAGACGGACGTCGCCGGACCACGGTGCCGCGGACCGCGGACCTGGTCCGTCGGTCCGTCGGTCCGGCGAGCCTCCGGCCGGGTCAGAAGTCATCGATCCCGATGGGCTCGTCGGACAGGTCGTCGGCCGGGGTGTCGACCTGCGGGCCGACCCCGAGCTTCTCGAGGATCCGCTTCTCCAGCTCGTTGGCCAGGTCGGGGTTGTCGCGCAGGAAGGTGCGCGCGTTCTCCTTGCCCTGCCCCAGCTGGTCGCCCTCGTAGGTGAACCAGGCGCCGGCCTTGCGCACCAGGCCCGCCTCCACGCCGACGTCGATCAGGCCACCCTCGCGGGAGATGCCCTTGCCGTACATGATGTCGAACTCGGCCTGCTTGAACGGCGGGGCCACCTTGTTCTTCACGACCTTGACCCGGGTCCGGTTGCCGACCATGTCGGTGCCGTCCTTGAGGGTCTCGATCCGGCGGACGTCGAGCCGCACCGAGGAGTAGAACTTCAGCGCCCGGCCACCGGTGGTGGTCTCGGGCGAGCCGAACATGACGCCGATCTTCTCGCGCAGCTGGTTGATGAAGATGGCGGTGGTGTTGGAGTTGTTGAGCGCACCGGTCATCTTGCGCAGCGCCTGGCTCATCAGCCGGGCCTGGAGCCCGACGTGGCTGTCGCCCATCTCGCCCTCGATCTCGGCGCGCGGCACCAGGGCGGCGACGGAGTCGATGACGATCAGGCTCAGCGCGCCCGAGCGGATCAGCATGTCGGCGATCTCGAGCGCCTGCTCACCGCTGTCGGGCTGGCTGACCAGCAGCGCGTCCGTGTCGACGCCGAGCGCCTTGGCGTAGTCGGGGTCGAGCGCGTGCTCGGCGTCGATGAACGCCACGATGCCGCCGCCCCGCTGCGCGCTGGCCACCGCGTGCAAGGCGACCGTCGTCTTGCCGGAGGACTCCGGGCCGTAGATCTCCACGACGCGGCCGCGCGGCAGGCCGCCCAGGCCCAGCGCGACGTCGAGGGCGATGGATCCCGTCGGGATCACCTCCAGCGGCGCCCGGGTCTCGTCGCCCAGTCGCATGACCGAACCCTTGCCGAACTGCTTCTCGATGTTGGCGAGCGCGACGTCCAGCGCCTTCTCGCGGTCTCCACCGGCCATGTGTGTGAGCCTTCCTCGTCGTCGTGGGTGCAGGTACGTCGGCGACGCTAGGCCGGCCCACTGACACCCTCGCCGAGGACGCCGTCACCTGTGGATCATGCCGACCTGCGTCGTACCTGTGCACAGAAATCTAGCCGAACAGATGTTCGACCAGCGTCAGGCCGAGCCGCGTGTCGCGGGTCAGGTGACCGGCAGCCGTACCAGGAACCGGCAGCCCGCCGGCGCGGTCCCACCCTCCACGTTCTCCACCCCGATCACCCCGCGGTGCGCCTCGACGATGCCCTTGACGATCGCCAGCCCGAGGCCGGCCCCGCGCGCCAGCGCGGCCTCCCCCGGGTCGGGCGTGCGGGCGCGCTCCCCCTGCCACGCCACGTCGAAGACCCGGGCCAGGTCGGCGGCGTCGATCCCGCCGCACCCGTCGGTCACGCTGAGCTCGACCCAGTCCGGCACGGTCCTGCCGTGGATCGCGACCACCCCGTCGGCCGGGGTGTGCCGGATCGCGTTCATGAGCAGGTTGGACACCACGCGCGAGAGGCCGGCCGGGTCGGCACTGATGGCGATGCCCTCCTCCACCGAGCCGTCCAGGCGGACGCTGCGGGCCCGGGCGACCGGGTCGGCACCGGCGATGGCCTCGCTGACGAGGTCGCCGACGAGCACCGTCTCGGGCTCGATCCGCAGCACGCCCGCGTGGATCCGCGACAGCTCGAACAGGTCGTCGACCATCCGCACCATGCGGTCGACCTCGACCCGGATCTGGCTGCGGTAGCGCTCCGGGTCGGGTGCCATGCCGTCCTCGAGCGCCTCGGTCATGGCGCGCATCCCCGCGAGCGGCGTCCGCAGGTCGTGCGACACCCACGAGATCAGCTCGCGCCGCGACCCCTCCAGGCGGGCCTCGCGGGCCCGCGACTCCTCGAGCCGGTGGCTGGTCCGCGCCAGCTCCTCGGAGAGAGCGCGGAGCTCCGCGGGACCACGGCCGCGGGACTCGAACGCCCCGGGTACGGCGAGCCGGCGGGCGTCCTCGCGCAGCGACGAGGACCAGCGCGCGATCGCCGCCCCGAGCGCCAGCGCGACCGCGACCGTCACGGCCCCGGCGACGACCGCCACCAGGCTCACGACGGTCCAGTCGTGCTCCGAGATGAACATCAGCTGCGCCGCCACCACCACGCCCACCAGCATCGAGACCGTCGCCACGACCGCCACGAGCGAGAGCTGCCAGCGGATCGAGCGCCGACGCAGCAGCCAGGCGATCCCGAGCCCGAGCACACCGACCGCGACCGCGCTCGTCGCGGCCACCACGATCATCACCAGCTGGTCCCGGGTCACGACGCCTCCTCCCAGCGGTAGCCCACGCCCCACACAGTGACGAGCCGCGCCGGGCGGGTCGGGTCGCGCTCGACCTTCTCGCGCAGTCGCCGGACGTGCACGGTCACGGTCGACTGGTCGCCGAACGACCAGCCCCACACCTCCTGCAGCAGGTCCTCCCGCGAGAACGCCTCGCCCCGGTGGGCGAGCAGGAACCGCAGCAGGTCGAACTCCCGCGCGGTCAGGGACAGCGTCTCGCCCTGGAGCGTCACCTCGTGGCGGACCGAGTCGAGCACGAGGTCGCCGTCGCGCAGCACGTCGGGGACGGCCGGCACCGGACCCGAGGTCCGGCGCAGCACCGACTCGACCCGCAGCGTGAGCTCGCGGGGGCTGAACGGCTTGGTGACGTAGTCGTCGGCGCCGAGCTCCAGTCCGACCACGCGGTCGGTCTCGGCCCCCAGGGCGGTCAGCATGATGATCGGGACCGGCCCGACGTCGCGCAGCCGGCGGCACACCTCGAGCCCGTCGATCCCCGGCAGCATCAGGTCCAGGACCACCAGGTCGGCGGGCAGCTCCCCGGCCAGCCGCAGCGCCGTCTCTCCGTCGGGTGCCTCACGCACGTCGTGCTGGTCGGCCCGGAGGTAGGAGACGACCACCTCGCGCACGGTCGGGTCGTCGTCAACGACCAGGATCTGCGCCATGGTCCCTCCTCCGCCGGTGCACCTGCGAGCCTACGGCGGCGCGCACCACCCCGACGCCCACCAGGATGCCCACCAGGACCCCCATCAGAACGAACCAGCCCGCCCAGTAGTCCCGGTCGAGCAGCGACGGGTTGTCGGCCCGCCGCCCGAACGCCCCCAGCACCGGCACCGCCAGCAGCGTGACGGACCCGAGCACGACGAGCAGCACCGCGGCCGGCGCCCGGACCGGCCGCGGCGCCAGCCGGCCGGCGACCGCGACGGCCACCAGCACCAGCGGCGCCAGCACGAAGTCGTGCAGCACGACGCCCGCCACCAGCCAGCTGCCGGCGGACACGAGCTGGTCGCCCGACTGCCGGCTGAGCAGCAACCAGCCGCCGTACGCCGCGCCGGCCATGCCGACCAGGCCCAGGGACCACCGGGCGGCGGTCATCCCACCACGACCCGGGCGAGCCACTTGGTCTGCCGGACGCCCGGCCGGTTCGGCGCGATCAGGCGCGCGGGGTAGCCGTGGTCGAGCGCCAGCACCTCGCCGTTGAGCCGGAGCGCGACGAGGGTGCGCTCGTCGTCGGCGAAGCCCGCGGGCAGGGCGGAGGCCCGGAACGGGCCGGACTCCTGCAGCGACTCGAACGCCACGGTCGCACCGGCCGGAGCACCGACCAGGTCGAGCAGCGTGCGGAGCCGGATCCCGGTCCACTCGGCGCTCTCGCTCCAGCCCTCCACGCAGGCGATCGGCAGCGTCTCGGTGGCCTGCGGCAGGGCCTCGAGCTCGGCCAGCGTCAGGACGCGGGACTGGCCGGCGTGCTCCACGGACAGTCGGTACGCCGCACTGGTGGCCGTCTCGACGACCCGCGCGGCCCGGGCCGACTTTGTGACGGGTAGCCCCTGCGGCCCGTCCGAGGACCGGACCGCGAGGACGGAGACGTCGCGCAGCCACCCGACGCTGTTGCCGGCGGTCGCGAGGGTGGCCACGCCCGCGGCGAGCCAGGTCGTGCGGAGCAGCCCGCGTCGGCTGAGCACCCCGGGCTCGGTGGCCGAGGGCCGGTCGAGCCGGTCGTCGTCGACGTCGGAGCCGAGCGCCTGCCGGATCCGCGGCAGCTTGACGGCCACGTGCAGCACCAGCGCGCCGATCGCCACCCAGGCGAGGGCATAGTGGGTGGACCGGAACGAGAAGGCCCACGGGTACCAGGCCGTCATGTTGACGAGACCCGAGGCGAGCAGGAAGACCGCCGACGCGACCAGCACGCCGATCGACCCCCGCTCGGCCACCTCGACCAGGAGCGCGCGCACCCGACGCGGAGGCCGCAGGAACAGCCGCGGGTAGACCGTCCACAGCTTCACCAGGAGCAGCGGCACGGCGGCGGTGCCGCTGATCACGTGCAGGCCCTGCGTGACCCGGTAGCCCCACGCCGGGCTCGACGGGAACGGCACCGGCTGCTGCGGCAGCTGGGCGTAGTGGCTCACCAGGCCGGTGACGAAGCAGACGCCGAACGCGATGCCGAGCCACAGCCCGACCCGGCTCGTCACCGCGGCGCTGCGCAACCGGCTCGGGAAGTCCTCGGCGGCCGGCGCCCTCGGGCGCAGCGCCGGCTTCATCGCGCCTCCTCCAGCACCGAGCACCACCGGCCGCCCGCTCCGTGGTTCGACGCCTCCCACAGCCCGGCCTGCGCGGCGAGCACGGGCATCACGTCGAGCCCGACCACGGACCACCGGAAGGGCCGGCTCCGCTCGTCGCCGCAGGTCAGCACCGCCCACGTGGTGCGCAGCCCGGTGCCGGGCGCCGCGACCTCGACCACCACCCGGCCGCGCGGGTCGAGCAGCTCGCGGACCCGCCGCAGCAGGGTCACCGGGTCACCCCCGATCCCGATGTTGCCGTCGGCCAGCAGCGCGGTCCGCCAGCGCCCCTCCCCCGGCAGCACGTCGAAGACGTTGCGGTGCAGCGCCGTCGCCCCGCGGCCGATGGTCTGCGCCACCGCCTCCGGGACCACGTCGATCCCGAGCGCCACGTGACCGAGCTCCGCGAGCCGCGCGCTGAGCCGGCCCGGACCGCAGCCGATGTCGAGGGTCGCGCCCACGCACCGGTCGAGCAGGAGGTGGTCCGCGTCGTCGGCGGCCCGCGCCCAGTCGCTGACGGGGAGCAACCGCGGCTCGTCGTACCCGTCGACCTCGACCACCTGGCACGGGTGGCCCTGGAGGGCCCGCGCGAAGACGGTCGTGAACGCCGCCTCGGTCATCGGACCAGCACCCCTCGCCAGGTCTCCGCGAAGGCGCTCCACGGAGCCTGCGCCGCCACCGCGTCGGCGTCCGACGCCGTGTCGACGTCACGAAGCACGGCGCCCTCGGCGACGGAGAGGCCCGCCGACTCCAGGGCGGACCGGGTGTCCCGGCCGGTCGTGCGCCGGGACATGGGCACCTCGCGCAGCACGCGGGCGTGGAGCGGGTCGCGGAGCCCGAGCGCCCACCAGCCGCCGTCGGCGGCCGGCCCGAGGGCGGCGTCGTGGGTGTCGAGCAGGTCGGCGACGCTCCCGAGCAGCGGGCCGTCGACCTGCGGGGTGTCCATCCCGACCTGGACGACCGGACCGGGTCCGAGGTCGCGGTGGGCGTGCGCCAGCCGAGCGGCGAGGCCGGCGCCACGCTGGGGGCGGACGGTCCACCCCACGAGCGCGTCGCGGAGGTCGTCCTCCCGGACGGCGCCGGCCAGGTCGCCGGCGATCGCGAGGTGGCACTGCGCGGCCCCGGAGGCGCCACGGCAGGCGGCGAGCGTGTCGAGCAGCGCCGCGGCCGCGACCTCGGCCGCGGCGCGGTGGCCCACGTCGGCGCCGAGCCGGGTCTTGACCCGGCCGGGGTGGGGCGCCTTGGCCGCGACCAGGAGCCGGATCCCGCTCACGGGAGCACCCGCCAGAAGTCGTGCGCGGCGCGGGCGGTGCCCCGCACCGAGCCGGACACCTTGGACCGCGTGCCCGCGGCCCGCGGGTGGTAGGCGACGTCGTGCTCGACCACCCGCCAGCCCGCGGCCGCTGCCTTGACCAGCAGCTCGAGCGGGTAGCCGAACCGCCGGTCGCGTACGTCGAGCGCGAGCAGGTCGGCGCGCCGGGCGACGCGCATCGGGGCGATGTCGTGCACCGCGAGCCCGACCTGCCGGCGCAGCCATGCCAGCACCAGCGCGTTGCCGAGCCGGGCGTGCCACGGCCACACCCCGGCGGCCACCGGCCGGCGCCGCCCGACGGCGAGGTCCGCCCGCCCGGAGGCGACGGACTCGACCAGCGGCCGCAGGTCCGTCGGCGTCGAACGACCCGTCCCCGTCCATCACGGCCACCAGCTCGGCGGTGGCTGCGAGCAGGCCCGCGTGCACCGCGGCGCCGTAGCCGGGCGAGACCTCGGACACGACGACCGCCCCGAGCGCCGCGGCGACCTCGGCCGTGGCGTCGGTGGACCCGTTGTCGACCACCACGACCGCTATGTCGGGCGGGATCCGCGGCAGCAGGTCGAGCAGCGCGGGCGCCTCGTCACGGCACGGCAGGATCAGCTCGCACGTCGGGGACACGTCCTTCACGCTAGGTGCTGGACCCGTCCCGACAGGGGCTCCGGCACCTTACGAACCGCTGACGGAACCGGTCCTGCCGTCGCCGCCGCCCTAGAGTCGCCGACATGTCCCGAGCGGTCGCGCCAGGCTCCCGCGCGGCGTGGACCGGCGTGGCCGTGCTCGTGCTGCTGGTGGTGCTCGCGGCCGCGCTACCCGGGGTCACGGGGTGGGAGGTGCGTGCGCGGTCCTCACGCGCAGGCGGACTCTCGGTCCCCCCGCTGCACGGCACCTGGCAGCCCCGCGGGGTCGGCCCCGGCACGGTCCCCGCGCTGCTGGTCGCGCTGCTGGCATGGCGGTACGGCGCCGACCTCGCCGGCCGGCTCGGCTGGCGTCGGCTGCTGCTCGCGTCGTACGTCACCGGGTTGGTGTGGCTGATGGCCCTGGCCACGACCGACGGCCTCGCGGGCATCAGCCACGTGACCGCGCACGGGTACGACTACGGCGCCACGGCCCGCGCCGTGGACGACGTCCCCGGGCTGCTCCGGGAATGGACGCCGCGGATCGAGCGCGACGATCCGGATCCGTTCGTGACGCACGTCGCGGGCCACCCGCCGCTCGCGCTGCTGTTCTTCGTCGGGCTGGTCCGGGTGGGTCTGGGCAGCGACCTCGCGATGGGGCTCGCGGTCATCGTGGTCGCGGCGGCGACCGCCCCGGGCGTGCTGGTGGCGCTGCGCAGGCTCGGCGCCGCGGACGCCGCCCGCCGTGCCGCGCCGTTCCTCGTGCTGGGGCCCGCGGCGCTGTTCATGGCCGTGTCCGCGGATGCGGTGTTCGGCGCGGTCGCCGCGTGGGGGCTGGCGGTGCTGGCGGTCGCGGCCACGTCGTCGGCCCGGCGGTCGGTGGTCGGCTGGTCGCTGCTCGCCGGCGTGCTGCTCGGCTGCTGCGTGATGCTGTCGTACGGTCTGCCGCTGCTCGGGTTCCTCGCGCTCGCGGTGCTCGCCGCCGCCCGGTCCTGGCGGCCGCTGCCGCTCGCCGCGGCCGCCGCCCTGGTCGTCGTGCTCGGCTTCGCCGCGGCCGGCTTCGCCTGGTGGGAGGGCTACCTGGCCCTCACCGAGCGGTACTGGCAGGGGTTGGCCTCAGCCCGACCCGGCGCCTACTGGACGTGGGCCAACCTGGCGGCACTGGCGCTCTCCGCGGGTCCGGCACTCGGCGCGGGCCTCGGCCGACTGGCCGCGCTCCGCGGGCGCGCCGAGCGGCCGGTGAGGCTACTGGTGACCGCTGCGACCGCCTCGGTCCTCGCGGCCACGCTCTCGCAGATGAGCCGGGCCGAGGTGGAGCGGATCTGGCTGCCGTTCGTCCCCTGGCTGCTGCTGTCGACCGCGCTGCTGCCCGGCCGCTGGCGACGGCCGGCCCTCGGCGTGCAGGTGGGCTGCGCCCTCCTGCTCGAGCACCTGCTCTACACGAGCTGGTGAGCCCTCAGCCGCGCAGCGGCGCGGTCGCGAACTCGCGCAGGCCGGACTCGGGACCGACCTCGGCCCGGAAGCCCAGCTCGCGCGCCGCGCGGGCCGGTGACGCCACGATGTGGCGGACGTCGCCCGCGCGGTAGTGCACCGGTCACCTCGGGCACCAGCCCGGAACCGGCGCCGGCGGCGATCACGTCGGCCACCTGCCGGATCGAGACCGGCGTGCCGGAGCAGACGTTGTAGGCCGTGAACCGGCCGTCGCCGGCGACCGCGTCGAGGGCGGCGAGGTTGGCGCGCGCGACGTCGGCCACGTGCACGAAGTCGCGCATCTGGCCGCCGTCCTCGAACACCTGCGGGGGTTGTTCCCGCTCGAGCGACGACCGGAACATCGCAGCCACCCCGGAGTAGGGGGTGTCGCGTGGCATCCCGGGTCCGTAGACGTTGTGGTAGCGCAGCGCGACGACTCCCCCGCCGGCGTGGCGGGCCCACGCGGCCGCGTAGTGCTCCTGCGCGGCCTTGCTCGCGGCGTACGCGCTCCGGGGGTCGATCGGCGCTGACTCGTCGACGAGCTCCCAGCGGAGGTCGCGGCCGCACTCGTCGCACGGGTTGTCGAACCGACCGGCGTCGAGCCGGGCGCGGTGGCGGGCCGACGGCGTGCGGAGACCGTGCTCGGGGCACGTGTAGCGGCCCTCGCCGTAGACGACCATCGACGACGCGAGCACGAGCCGGTGCACCCGGGCGTCGTGCATCGACGCGAGCAGCGCCGCCGTGGCGAGGTCGTTGTGCGCGGCGTAGTCGGGCAGGTCCGCGACCCTCACCCCGGCCCCGACCAGGGCCGACTGGTGGCAGACCGCGTCGACGCCGTCGAGCAGGTGGCGCCACTCGGCGACGTCGCGTACGTCGAGCCGGTGGGTGCCGGGCGGCGGGGCGGCGGTGCCATGGGCCTGCGACAGCATCACGTCGACCCGGACCGGCTCGTCGCCGCGCGCGAGGAGCGCGGCCGTGACCGCCGAGCCGACGAACCCGGCCGAGCCGGTGACGAGCACCCTCACGGCACCTCGTAGGTGAGCTCGACGTCGTCGGCCCACGTGGAGCAGGAACAGCCGTCGGGGTCGGGGAGCACCGCGATCGCCTCGGCGAGCAGCCCGCGCAGCCGGTCGAGGTTGTCGCGGAACCGGCGGAACACCTCCGCCTGCCCGACGCCCTCGCCCGCCTCCAGGCCGGCGTCGAGGTCGGTGACCAGGGCGATCGCGGCGTAGCACTGGCGCATCTCGCGGGCCAGCACCGCCTCGGGGTGGCCCGTCATGTTGATGAGGGACCAGCCCTGGGCGGCGTAGTGCTGCGACTCGGCCCGGGTGGAGAAGCGCGGCCCCTCCACGACGACCATCGTCCCGCCCCTCGTGAGGGTCGGGTCCACGGACGCGACGGCGGCGCTGGTGCGGTCGCAGTAGGGGTCGGCGAACGGGACGTGGCAGGCGCCCGACTCGACGAACGACTGGGCGCGACCCAGGGTGCGGTCGACCAGCTGGTCGGGGACCACGACGTCGCCGGGCGCGAGGTCGTGGCGCAGCGACCCGACCGCGCAGGGCGCGAGCACCTGCCGCACCCCGAGGGAGCGCAGCGCCCAGGCGTTGGCCCGGTAGTTGATCCGGTGCGGCGGGTGCTCGTGGTGCGCGCCGTGCCGCGGCAGGAAGGCGACCGCGCGCCCGGCGACGGTGCCGACGGAGACCGGTCCGGACGGGTCGCCGTACGGCGTCGTGAGCAGCTGCTGCTCGGCCTCCTCGAGGAACGAGTAGAAGCCGGTCCCTCCGATCACCGCCACGTCGGCCCGGGTCATGTGGCCACCCGGTCGGCCGGGGCCACCGGCCGGGCTCCCGCGGTGACCACCGCCGCGAGCACGACGCCGCCGGCCAGGACCGCGGCGAAGCCGTTGAGCACCGGGTAGCCCCAGGCCGCCACGATCCACCCGGACAGGCCGCCGCCCACGGCGGCGGTGAGCCACATCGCGGCGTCCGCGATGCCCTGGACGTCGGTCCGGGCCGACAGCGGCGTGAGGTCGGCGATCGTGGCGGAGGCCGCGACGGTGGCGCTCGACCAGCCCAGCCCGAGCAGGAAGAGCCCGGTCGCGATCTGCCACGAGGACCCCTCGGGCGAGGCGCCCGCGAGCAGCAGGGACAGCAGCTGGAGGCCGGCCCCGACGAACAGCATCGTCGGCCGGCCCCAGCGGTCGGCGAGCCAGCCGACGACCGGGGAGAACGCGAACATCCCGATGACGTGGCCGGAGATCACGAAGCCGATCACCGAGAGCGCGGCCCCGCCGTGCTCCATGTGGAGCGGGGTCATGATCATCACCGAGACCATGACGGCGTGGGCGCTGGCCAGCCCGACGACCGCAGCGAGCAGCGGTCGGCTGGACGTCAGCGCCGCGCGGGCCCGGCGCCAGGAGGTGCCCCCCGGGTCGGAGTCCTCGACCCCGGCCACCTCCCGCGCCACGAGCAGCGGGTCGGGGCGCAGCCAGATCGCGATCACCACGGCCGCGACCAGCATCCCGACGGCCGCGATCAGGAACGGCCCGGTGAGCTCGGGGATCCCGAGCCACCGGGAGACGTCGTCGGAGAATCCCGTCAGGTTCGGTCCCACGACCGCGCCCACCGTGGTCGCCCACACCACGTAGGACAGCGACCGGGCGCGGGTCTGCGCGGGCGCCAGGTCGGTCGCGGCGTACCGCGCGGCGAGGTTGGACGCGGACGAGCAGCCGAGCAGCGCGGTGCCGACGAGCAGCAGGAGCATCGAGCCGACGACCCCGGCCACGACCGCCAGCGAGGCCCCCGCGGCGCCCAGGAGCAGGCCCGTCACCTGGCCCACCCGGCGGCCGCGTCGCGCCATCAGCCGGGCCAGGAGGAACGACGCCACCGCGGCGCCGAGCACCTGGGTGGTCTGCGCGAGCCCGGCCTGGCTCTCCGAGCCGCTGACGTCGCGCGCCAGCAGCGACGCGGTCGCGACCCCGATCGTGATGCCGATCCCGCCGAGCGCCTGCGCCACGACGAGCGTCCGGACCGCGCGGCGGTGGATGGCCGCGACGTCGTACGCGGTGGCGGGGACGGTCATCGCTGGGAGGGCGGGAGCTCGAGCACCCGCCACACCTCGCGCCACACCTCCTTGGGCGGGATCCCGGCGTCGAGCGCCTCCTGGGGGGTACGGCCGCCCAGGGTCCCGATCACCTGGGTCTTCGCCCAGGGCCCGGCGTACCCGGGCCCGAGCGCCTCCTCGAGCCGCGTCCAGAACTCCGTGTGCCTCACGGTCCCGTGGTGCGCACGGCGAGGACGTCGAGCCAGGTCTCCTCTCGCAGACCAACGTTGCGGGTCACGTCGCGCACGTCCCAGCCGGCGTCGGCCAGCACGGCCCGCAGGCCCGGCTCGCGCCAGTAGGTGAAGTGGCGCGGCCCGGGCACGTTGCCGTGCACGGAGAAGCGGGCGCCGTCGCCCTCCTTGACCGCGAGGTGCAGGGCGCCGCCCGCAGCGGTGACCCCGGCGAGGTTCGAGAGCACGGCCGGCAGGTCCTCGCGGCGGACGTGGAGCAGGCTGGCGGACGCCCAGACCCCGTCGTACGGCGCATCGCGCTCGGGGTCGGCGAGGTCGTCGGTCAGCGGGTCGGCCACGGCCGCCTCGTGGCCGTCGGCCCGCAGCATCCGGACGAAGGCCGGCGTGATGTCGGTGCGGTGCACCGACACGCCGCGCTCCTCGAGCGCGAGGGCGTCGCGGCCGGAGCCGCTGCCGACCTCCAGGACCCGGGACCCGCTGGGCAGCGCGGCGACGAACGCGTCGATCGCGGATCGGACGTCGTCGGACAGCGGGGGCTGGCCGGCGGCGTACGCCTCGGCGCCCGCGTCGTAGGACGCCACGGTGACCCGCTTGGTGATGTGGGAGACGTCGTGGGCGTGGTGGACCAGGTCGTGCAGGTGGTAGCGGGCGAACGTGTCGACCGTGAACGTCGCGCCGTCGCTGCGGCTGCCGGTTCGGTCCCACTCGTCGCCGGAGACCTGCTCGTAGGCCCCCGCGACGGTCTCGGCCGCGGCGGTGACCTCGCCGGCGACCGTGGCAGGCTGCTGGCTGCCGTAGTCGGAGGCCGCAGCGGTGGCGTCCTGGTCCCAGCTCTCGAACTCCGGGGCGTCCTCGGTGAGCATCAGGTGGAGCCGGCGCGCGAAGAGCTCGTTCACGTCGCGGACGTGGCAGGCGTACTCCAACGGCGACCACAGGTGGGCGGAGGGCCGCACCGCGGCGTCGTCGGTCTCGAGCACGACGTCCCACAGGGTCGCGTTGTCGCGGATCGCCTGCGGGATGCGATCGCGGTCCAGGCCGGGCGCGTCGAAGCCGCACTCCGGACACGGACGGTCCAGCACCCAGGTCCAGTCCTTGGTGTCGGGCTCGATCATGAGGGTCATGCTGTCAGACCCTCGGGAGCGTGCCGCGGGCCAGGCCGCCGGGTGGCTCACGTGAGGAGCAGCCGGTCGAGCCGACGACGCACGACCGCCAGCCCGATCAGGCTCATCACGGCGAGGTAGACGACCGAGACCCCGCTGGCCCAGCTGATCGAACCGGTCGTCAGCTCGCGGCAGAGCACCACGCCGCGGTAGAGCGGGGTGGCCTCGACCACCCACTGGAGCCAGCTCGGAAAGACCGTGAGCGGGAAGAACGTCGCCGAGAACAGGAACATCGGCAGCTGCGCCAGGGTGATCTTGTCGAAGTCCTGCCAGCTGGTCATCCAGGTCGTCAGCGCCATGCACACGGCGCTGAACGCGAACCCGATCAGCAGCGCCGCCGGCAGCGCCAGCAGCGCCCACCAGGAGCTGATGAGGTCCATGGCCCACATCACGAGCAGGAAGGCGGCCGAGTAGCTCGCACCGCGGAGCTGGCCCCACGTGATCTCGCCGCGGGCGATGTCGGCGGTCGTGAGCGGCGTCGCCAGCATCTGGTCGTAGAGCTTGTCGTACTTCAGCTTGAAGAACACGTTGAACGTGGAGTCCATGAGCGCGCCGTTGAACGCCGAGACCGCGAGCATGCCGGGGGCGACGAACGCGGCGTACGAGATCGGCTCGCCGTTGAACTCGAAGCCTTCGACGAGCTTGCCCACGCCGATCCCGATGGAGAACAGGTAGAGGACGGGTTCCAGGAAGCCGGTCAGGAACAGCTTCCACGCGTGCCGGTAGGTGATGTAGTTGCGCAGCACCAGCATCCGCAGCGCACCCACCGGGCCGAGCGGGGCCGGCCGCGCTGCCTGGTCGAGGCGGTCGAGGCTCATCAGGTCACCAGCCGCTTCGTCAGGCCCGAGACGGACCAGAACCAGCCGACGACCAGCAGCCCGACCAGTACCGCGGTGTTGAGGGCCGCCACCGGCCAGTCGACGGCGTCGACTGAGAACATCCGGGACAGGTTCACGCCGTGCCACAGCGGGGTGAGCCGGGCGACCCAGGCGCCGGCGTCGCCGAGGTTGGCCACCGGGAAGAACGCACCGGAGAACAGGAACAGCGGGAAGATGCCGAGCCGGAACAGCACGCCGAAGCCGGCCTCGTCCTTGAGCCGGGCGCTCCAGCCGAACACCAGCGCCGCGAACACCATGCCGACGAGGACCTGGGAGAGGAACGCCACGATCGGCCCCCACCAGGACTCGAAGACGCCGAACGGCGCCAGCACGGTCATGAAGACGGCGCAGGTGGTGGCCAGCCGGAACAGCACGAACATCAGGTGGCCGGCGACGAGGTGGGCGGGCTCGAGCGGTGTGGCGAGCTGCGCGTAGTAGCTCTTGTGCCACTTGATGGCACCCATGACGGGGTAGGTCGTCTCCCCGACCGCCGTCTGCATGGCGTGCGCGGCCACCAGCCCGGGGACGACGAAGGCGAGGTAGCTGGTCGCGCCCTCGAGCCGGCTCGCGTCACCGGCGATGAACCCGCCGAGCAGCACGCCCATGGCGAGCACGTAGAACACCGGACTGAGGAAGCTGCTGACGATGCTCGCCTTCCAGGTGCGCTTGTAGACCGTCCACCAGTAGTCGACCTGGCGCGCGGTGCCCTCGCGCAGGGTGAGGGTGGACATCAGTCGACCAGCGTCCGGCCGGTCAGTCGGAGGAAGACGTCCTCGAGGGTCGACCGGCGCACCAGGACCGCGATCGGCTGGAGGCCGCGCTCGTGGGTCTGGGCGATCACCTCCTCGCCGTCGTCGCTGTAGACGAGCAGCCGGTCGGGCAGCACCTCGACTCGGTTGCCGAGGTCGGCGAGCTTCTCGGCGAGCGCCTCGTGCTCGCCGACGCCGAACCGGAGCTCGGCCACCTCGCGCGTGGAGTGCTGCTGGATCAGCTCGCGCGGGCTGCCCTCGGCGACGATCAGGCCCTTGTCCATGACGACCAGCCGGTCGCACAGCTGCTCGGCCTCGTCCATGTAGTGGGTCGTGATGACGAGCGTCACCCCGGCCTGCTTGAGCCGGAACAGCTGGTCCCACAGGACGTGCCGGGCCTGCGGGTCGAGGCCCGTCGTCGGCTCGTCGAGAAGCAGCACCTCGGGGTCGTTGATGAGGCTGCGCGCGATCGTGAGCCGCCGCTTCATGCCGCCGGAGAGGTCCTCGACGCGGGCCTTGCGCTTCTCGGTGAGCTGCACGAAGTCGAGCAGCTCCTCGGCGCGCTGCCGGACCGTGGCCTTGTCGATCCCGAAGTAGCGACCGTAGATGTAGAGGTTGTCGAACACGTTGAGCTCGTTGTCGAGCGTGTCCTCCTGCGGGCATACCCCGAGCCGGCCACGGATCGTCGGACCGTCGGAGGCGGGGTCGAGACCGAGGATCCGCAGCTCGCCCGCGGTCACCGGCGAGACCGCCGCGATCATCCGCATCGTGGACGACTTGCCGGCGCCGTTGGGGCCGAGGAACCCGAACGCCTCGCCCTTGCTCACCTCGACGTCGATGCCCTTGACCGCCTCGAAGTCGCCGAACGACTTGCGCAGGCCGACTGCCGAGATCATCGCGTCACTCACGACGTGCGACCCTACAAACATTCGCTGACACTCCCCACTCCTTATCGGCCACTCCTTATCGACCACTCCTTATCGACCACTCCTTATCGACCACTCCCTATCGGCCACTCCTTATCGTCCCGTCACTCGAGCAGGTGGCGGTGGGACCGGGTCCACCGCGGGCGTTCGCGGAGCTGCTCGAGGTAGCCCTCGCGGCACCAGGCGGCCCAGGGGTCGATGCCCCGGTCGGCCAGCGACAGCACCCGGTCGACCGTCTGCTGCTGGCGTGCGACGACGCGGTCGACCATGCCCGCCGTGCCACCGAGCCCGTAGGCCTCGCTGAACGCGCGCACCCGGGCGGCCCGGGCGGGTGGCTCCGGGAACCCGTGCTCGCCGGTCGCCACGTCGTCGGGCCGGAAGGGCGCGAAGGTGTCCACGGCGTAGGCCACGTCCTCCATCGCCGGCGCCGGCGACGCGTGGTCCCAGTCGATGAGGGCGACCGCCACCCCGTCGCGCCACACGAAGTTCCAGGGGGCGGGGTCCCCGTGGCAGACGGTAGTGGCGCCCGGGACCGGGGCGTGGGCCCACTCGACGGCCGGCGGTGGCTCGAACCTCGCAGTGGCGTCGTGGACCCGGCGGAGCAGCCGTGCCGCCGACCGCAACCCGTCCTCCGTCAGGTGGTGGGGGAACGCGTGGCCCCCGGCGTCGCCCGGGATGAAGCTGACCGCCTCGACGTCGTGCCGGACCCCGACGGGCTCGGGCACGCAGTCGAGCCCCTGCTCACGCAGGTGGGTCAGGAGCGCGTGGACGGCGCCGGTCCAGGGACGCACCGGACGCAGCACCAGACCGTCGACGACGGTGACGTCGCCGTCCACCAGCCGCCACCTGCCCACGCGCACATCATGCGCTGTCCGACGCCCCGCGCGTGGCAGCGACGCCGTCAAGCGTCGGTGCCCGCCCCACGCGCCGCGATCAGGTCGAGGTCGCGGACGGCGAACCGGTGGTGCTCCCACTCCTCCTCGAGGATCACGTGCAGGCAGGAACGGGTGGTCTCGGGATGGTCGGGGTCGTGCGGGTTGCGGCGGGGCGTGGCGAGGTCGTCGGCCGTCACCGTGGCCAGGAGGTCGCGCACCATCGCGACCCGGCCGGCACGCACCTCCAGCACCTCGTCGTACGGCGGCGCGGCCGAGGCGTCGTCGGAGTCCGGCCCGGCGCTCGTGTAGCCCAGGCCGAGCGGGTGGAGCGGGTGCTCCAGCTCGAGGACGGACTGGCCCAGCCACAGGTCGGTGGCGTGCACGAGGTGTCGCAGGGTCTGGGCGAACGACCACTCGCCGGCCACCGAGACGTCGACCGTGCCGGGTGGCATGGTCTGGACCCGAGTCGAGGGTGGCGGCCCACACCTGCTCCAGGGCCGCCCACGCCGCGCGCAGGCCGTCGGCGTCGTCCGCACGCCGCTGCGACCGCCCCGGGAACCGCTGGTCGAGCTCGGCCTCGACGAAGCCGACGACGTCGACCCCGTTGACCACCAATGGGTCGCCGTGGACCAGCCACGGCGCGTCGATCTCGAGCCCCGACACCTCGGAGCCGCGGATCACCACGTCGGTCAGGTCGGACTCGAAGAAGCGGGCCGCGCCCAGTCTCACGCCGCGGAACTCCGCCCCGCGCAGGTCGTCGGTACCGGTGAAGGTCGTCATGCGCGTCAGTCAACCACCGGACGCGGACAACCTCCGCTCGTCAGTCCCGAAGCCGGTCGTAGCGCGCGCTGTCGCCGTACCCGCCGTCGGCCAGCGGCGACGAGCCGCGCTCGGTCCCGACGTGGACGAAGCCGGCACGCTCCGCCAGCCGGCGCGACCCCTCGTTGTCCACGGACGTCAGCAGGTGGAGCCGGCGGACGCCGAGGCCACCGTCGTCGACCGGACGCATCGCCGTGGTCGCAGACCGCCCGTAGCGCGGCGGCCATGGCCCCCCGCCCGCGACCGGCGCGGTGCGACCAGTACCCCACCTGGGCGGTCAGATCTCCCGGTCGGTCCTCGAAGTCGAAGAGCGCCACGTTGCCCAGCGCGAGGTCGGTGGCCGGGTCGGCCACGCACCACGCGACCCGGCCGTTTGTCGCGGCCCCGAGGTGGACCCGCGTGAGGTAGTCGGGCACCTCGGCCAGCGACCTCGGGATCGGCGATGCGGGGATCCACCGCGCAGCACGGGGTCGTGCGAAGCCTCGACCAGCCGCTCGCCGTCATCCTCGCGCCACGGCCGCAGCCGGACGCCGTCCGCGTCCAGCACGATCGGCTCCAGCCACGGCTGGACCGGCTCTCGCGCGATCGTCCGCCCCGAGCCAGGCGGTCCACGCGTCGCGGCGCTCGCCGCGCTGCGGCAGCAGCCGGGGGACGGTGGGGCCGAAGCCGAACCCGAGCGACCAGACCGTGCGGCGGGAGGCCCAGTTGCCGACGAAGGCCCGCCACTGCACGACCTCGACGCCCCGACCGAAGCCCCAGTCGAGCACCAGGTCGAGCGCCCGGCGCATCACGCCGTGTCCCGTGCGTCGGGGTGCAGCCCGAACCCGAGCTCCGCGACCCCTCCGTCGAGCATCCGGAGGTCGACCGTACCCGCGAACCGCCCCTCGTGCTCGATCGCGAAGCCGTACGTCGTGTCGTCGGCCCACCCGCGGGGACGACGCGGTGGTCCAGTCGACCGCGTCGGCCTCGGCGTACGGCGACGGCACGGTCGTCCACGCGACCGACTCGGGGTCCTGGCACTGCTCGACGATCCGCGGCACGTCGGCGGCTCGGTGGGCCCGCAACGTCACGACGCCGTCGGTCAGGGTCGGTACCTCGTCGGGGAATCGCACCGCGCCAGTGTCACCGACGTCGCCGCGGCCGGGCGACCGGTTTCTTCCGCGGGCGACGGCTGTCGGTGCCGTCGGGCAGGATTGGGGCGTGCCCACCCTCGACCGCTTCAGCGAACCCACCCGCACGTGGTTCGCGGCGGCCTTCGCCGAGCCGACCACCGCCCAGGAGGGTGCCTGGGAGTCGATCAGCAAGGGTCAGCACGCCCTCGTCGTGGCCCCCACCGGCTCGGGCAAGACGCTCAGCGCGTTCCTGTGGTCGCTCGACCGGTTGCTGACCGACGACGTGCCCGCACGAGCAAGGAGCGCTGCCGGGTCCTCTACATCTCGCCGCTCAAGGCGCTCGCCGTCGACGTCGAGCGCAACCTGCGCGCGCCGCTCGCGGGCATCCGCCACACCGCCGAGCGGCTGGGCGGCACCCTGCCCGAGGTCCGCGTCGGGGTCCGCAGCGGCGACACGAGCGCGGCCGACCGGCGCCAGCTGACGACGTCACCGCCCGACATCCTCATCACCACGCCCGAGTCGCTGTTCCTGATGCTCACCAGCCAGGCGCGCGAGTCGCTGCGCCACGTCGAGACGGTGATCGTCGACGAGGTGCACGCCGTCGCCGGCACCAAGCGTGGCGCCCACCTCGCGCTGAGCCTCGAGCGGCTCGACGCCCTGCTCGACCGGCCCGCCCAGCGGATCGGGCTCTCCGCGACGGTGCGCCCCCACGAGGAGGTCGCCCGCTTCCTCGGTGGACAGGCGCGCGGTCGACGTCGTGGCGCCGCCCAGCGAGAAGAAGTGGGACCTGCACGGTCGTCGTCCCCGTCGAGGACATGACCGCACCCGAGGAGTACGACGAGGACGGGGGCGATCCCGACCGCAGCCAGTCGATCTGGCCCCACGTCGAGGAGCGGGTCGCCGACCTGATCGGCCAGCACCGCTCCACGATCGTCTTCTCCAACAGCCGGCGGCTCGCCGAGCGGCTGACCGCGCGCCTCAACGAGATCGCCGGCGGCCGGTCCGACGACGACCGCCCTCCCGCGCAGGTCATGGCGCAGTCCGGCGTCTCGCAGGCCCGCGACTCCGTGCTGGCGAAGGCCCACCACGGCTCGGTCACCAAGGAGCAGCGGGCGCTGATCGAGGACGACCTCAAGGCCGGCCGGCTGCCGGCCGTCGTCGCGACCAGCAGCCTCGAGCTCGGCATCGACATGGGCGCCGTCGACCTGGTCGTCCAGATCGAGTCGCCGCCCAGCGTCGCCAGCGCGCTGCAGCGGGTCGGTCGCGCCGGCCACCAGGTCGGCGAGGTCAGCCGTGGTGTCCTCTTCCCCAAGCACCGGGGCGACCTCGCGCAGACCGCGGTGGCGGTGCAGCGGATGCGCGAGGGCGCGATCGAGTCGCTCCGGATCCCGACCAACCCGCTCGACGTCCTCGCCCAGCAGGTGGTCGCCGTCACCGCGCTCGAGGCGTGGGACGTCGACGAGCTCTACGCGCTGGTCCGCCGGAGCGCGTCGTTCGCCCAGCTCCCTCGCAGCGCCTACGACGCCACCCTCGACCTGCTGGCCGGCCGCTACCCGTCCGACGAGTTCGCGGAGCTGCGGCCGAGGATCGTCTGGGACCGGGTCACCGGCACCATCAGCGGGCGGCCGGGCGCGCAGCGGCTGGCCGTCACCAGCGGCGGCACCATCCCCGACCGTGGCCTGTTCGGCGTCTACCTCGTCGGCGAGGGCACCGGCCGCCGGGTCGGCGAGCTCGACGAGGAGATGGTCTACGAGTCCCGGGTCGGCGACGTCTTCGCGCTCGGTGCGACCAGCTGGCGGATCGAGGACATCACCCACGACCGGGTGCTCGTGACCCCGGCTCCCGGGATCCCGGGACGGCTGCCGTTCTGGAAGGGCGACGTGCTCGGGCGGCCCGCCGAGCTGGGCGAGGCCGTCGGGGCGTTCACCCGCGAGCTGGCCTCGCTGCCGACCGCGAAGGCCGAGGCCCTGGCACGCGAGCGCGGCCTCGACCAGTACGCCGCCGAGCAACCTCGTCTCCTACGTCGCCGAGCAGGCCGAGGCCACCCGCACCGTGCCGAGCGACCTGACGCTGGTGGTCGAGCGGTTCCGCGACGAGCTCGGCGACTGGCGGCTGGTCGTCCACTCGCCCTACGGCGTCCCCGTGCACGCACCGTGGGCGCTGGCGATCAACGCGCGACTGCGCGAGCGCTACGGCATCGACGGCCAGGCGGTCGCCTCCGACGACGGCATCGTGGTGCGGATCCCCGACACCGACGCCGAGCCGCCCACCGGCGAGGTCGTCGTGTTCGACGCCCGAGGAGATCGAGCAGATCGTCACCACCGAGGTCGGTGGCAGTGCCCTCTTCGCGAGCCGGTTCCGCGAGTGCGCCGCCCGGGCGCTGCTCCTCCCCCGCCGCGACCCGGGCCGCCGCAGCCCCCTGTGGCAGCAGCGGCAGCGGGCCGCCCAGCTGCTCGAGGTCGCGTCGCGCTACCCGTCCTTCCCGATCCTCCTCGAGGCCGTGCGCGAGTGCCTCCAGGACGTCTACGACCTGCCCGGCCTGGTCTCCCTGATGCGCCGGGTCGACCGGCGCGAGGTGTCGGTGGTCGACGTCGCGACCACCCAGCCCTCGCCGTACGCCCGCACCCTGCTGTTCGGCTACGTCGCCCAGTTCGTCTACGAGGGCGACTCGCCCCTCGCCGAGCGACGGGCCGCCGCGCTCAGCCTCGACCAGGGCCTGCTCGCGGAGCTGCTCGGTCGCGCCGAGCTCCGCGAGCTGCTCGATCCCGACGTGCTGGCCGAGGTGGAGGCCGAGCTGCAGCGGCTGGCCCCCGACCGACGGGTGCGCGACGCCGAGGGCGCCGTCGACCTCGTCCGGCTGCTCGGACCGCTCGCGACCGACGAGGTCGTGGCCCGGGCCACCGACGGGGCCGACGTCGCGTCGTGGCTCGACGTCCTCACCGACGCCCGCCGGATCGTCGAGGTCCGGATCGCCGGGGTCGAGCGGTGGGCCGTGGTCGAGGACGTCGGTCGGCTCCGCGACGGGCTCGGCGTGCCGGTGCCGCCCGGCACGCCCGACGTGTTCGCCGACCCGGTGGACGACCCGCTCGCCGACCTGGTGGCGCGGTTCGCCCGCACCCACGGCCCGTTCACCGTCGACGACGTCGCGGCCCGGCTCGGTCTCGGCGGTGCCGTCGTGCGACAGACCCTCCAGCGGCTGGCCGCCCAGGGCCGCGTGCTCGACGGCGAGTTCCGGCCGTCGGGCTCCGGGATCGAGTGGTGCGACGCCGAGGTGCTGCGACGACTCCGTCGTCGCTCGCTGGCCCGGCTGCGGCAGGAGATCGAGCCGGTCGAGCCGCCGGTGCTGGCCCGGTTCCTCTCCGCCTGGCAGCACGTCGGCGGGCGGCCACGCGGCGTCGACGGGGTGCTGACGGTCGTCGGCCAGCTCGCCGGCTGCCCGCTCCCCGCCAGCGCCCTGGAGTCGCTCGTCCTGCCGAGCCGGGTCCGCGACTACGAGCCTGCGCTGCTCGACGAGCTCACCAGCGCCGGCGAGGTCCTGTGGGCCGGTCACGGCACGCTGCCCGGCCAGGACGGCTGGGTCTCCCTGCACCTCGCCGACCAGGCGCCCCTGACGCTCCCCGACCCGGCTCCGTCCGAGCACTCCCCTGGCCGTGGGGAGAGCTGCACCAGGCGGTGCTCGACGCCCTCGAGCCCGGCGGCGCGTGGTTCTTCCGCCAGCTCGGACAGGCCGTGGGTTCGCCGCTCGACGAGCCGCTCGCCGCGGCGCTGTGGGACCTCGTGTGGGCCGGCCGGGTCGGCAACGACACGCTCGCCCCGCTGCGCTCCCTGATCGGCGGCCGCGGCACCCACCAGCAGCGCCGACCCGGTCCGCGCGTCCTGCGCAGCGGGCCGCCCCACACCGCCGGTCGCTGGGCGCTGCTCCCCGCGCTCGACACCGACCCGACCCGCCGCGCCCACGCCGCCGCCGAGCGGCTCCTCGACCGGCACGGCGTCGTCGACCCGCGGCGCCGTCCAGAGCGAGCGCACCCCGGGTGGCTTCGCCGCCGTCTACAAGGTGCTCGCGGCCTTCGAGGAGACCGGCCGCTGCCGCCGCGGCTACTTCGTCGACGGGCTCGGCGCCGCCCAGTTCGGCACCGCCGGCTCCGTCGACCGGCTCCGCACGTTCACCGAGGTCGGCGCCGACAAGCCGGCCGCCGTCACGCTGGCCGCCACCGACCCCGCCAACCCCTACGGCGCCGCACTCCCCTGGCCCGACGTCGAGGGCAGCCACCGGCCCGGACGCAAGGCCGGCGCCCTGGTCGTGCTGGTCGACGGCCTGCTCACGCTCTACGTCGAGCGCGGCGGCAAGACGCTGCTCACGTGGTCCGACGACGCCGACATGCTCACCCCGGCCACCGAGGCGCTGGCCACCGCCGTCCGGCGCGGTCAGCTCGGCAGGCTGACGGTCGAGAAGGCCGACGGCACCGCGCTGCTCGGATCAGGTGAGACACCGCTGCGCGCCGCCCTCGGCGCGGCCGGCTTCGTGGCGACCCCGAAGGGACTGCGGCTGCGTGCCTGAGGGTGACGCGGTCGTCCGCACCGCGCGGCGGCTCGACCGGGCCCTGGCCGGCCAGGTGCTCACCGCCAGCGACTTCCGGGTGCCGCAGCACGCGACGGCCGACCTCTCCGAGGGGCGTCGTGGTCGGCACCCACACCCGCGGCAAGCACCTCTTCACCCGCGTCGACCGCGGCGACGAGCACTACTCGCTGCACACCCACCTCAAGATGGACGGCAGCTGGCGGGTGTTCGAGCCCGGTCAGAAGTGGAGTCGTCCCGGGCACGAGGCGCGCGTGGTGCTGAGGACCTCCGAGCGCAGTGCCGTCGGCTTCTCCGCTCGGTGTGGTCGAGCTGCTGCCCCGCGAGCGCGAGGAGGAGCCGGTCGCCCACCTCGGCCCGGACGTGCTCGGCCCCGACTGGGACGCCGAGGAAGCCGCGCGCCGGCTGCGGGAGCACCCCGACACCCCGGTCCGCGACGCCCTCCTCGACCAGCGCAACCTGGCCGGTGTCGGCACGATGTGGGCGGCCGAGGCGTGCTTCGCCGTCCGGGTCAACCCGCAGTCGTCCGTCGCGACCGTGCCCGACCTGACGGCCCTGGTCGGCAAGGCCCACGACCTGATGGCCGCCAGCCTCCGGCACCGCCCGCGGCAGCTGTGGGTCTACGGGCGCTACCGCATGCCGTGCCCGCGGTGCGGGACGACCGTTCGCGGCGCGTCCACCGGACCGCTCGGACGCGAGCGGCCGTCGTACTGGTGCCCGGCCTGCCAGCCGGAACGCTAGGCGGCGGAGGCGACGACCTCGGGGCCAGACGGCACCTCGGACAGCCGCGGGGTCTCCTCGACCGCCACCAGCGACGACACGTCGCGGAGGACCTCCGAGAGCGGCACGTCGAGGGCTGCGCAGAGCGAGGCCGAGCAGCTCGGAGGACGCTTCCTTCTGGCCCCGCTCGATCTCGGAGATGTAGCCCAGCGAGACCCGGGCCTCGGCGGAGACCTCGCGCAGCGTCATGCCACGCTGCAACCGCTTGTTGCGGAGCACGTCACCGAGCAACCGTCGGAACACCACCATGCGCGTCACCTCCTCCTGCCTCGTGTGCCTGCCCAACGCTACCGGAGCCCCGGTTCTTCCCGTGGGAGGACGTCCGCAACGGCCGCGAGCGCCTCAACGCACGTGCGGTCCTGGATGCTCGCCCGGTTGCCGGTCAGCTCGAGCGCCACCGCGGTGGCCCCGCCCGGACCCGCGATTCCGACGAAGACGGTACCGACCGGGTGGCCCTCCTGGGAGTCCGGCCCCGCAACTCCCGTCGTGCTCACGGCGTACGTCGCGCCGAACCGACGCCGGGCGCCCTCCGCCATGGCCCGCGCGCACTCGGGCGAGACGACGCCGTGGCGCTCCACGAGCCCCGGGGGCACCTCCAGCAGGTCCTGCTTGACCGCGGTCGCGTAGGCGACCACGCCTCCGACGTACGCCCGCGAGGCACCGGGTACCGCGGTGATCACCGACGCCAACCGGCCGCCGGTCAGCGACTCGGCGGTCGCCAGGGTCTCCTCGCGACCCGCCAGCCGCTCCAGCAGTGCCTGCGCGTCCACCACCCGACCGTAGGACATGATGAACGGCATGGCGCTGCCGATCGAGGACTACGCCCTGATCGGGGACCGCCACACCGCCGCACTCGTGGGCCGGAACGGGTCGATCGACTGGCTCTGCCTTCCCCGCTTCGACTCCCCCGCCTGCTTCGCCGCCCTGCTCGGCGACGAGGACCACGGCCACTGGCAGATCTGCCCGGCGGTCGACTACACCGCGACCCGGCGCTACGTCGAGGACTCCACCGCACTCGAGACGACGTTCACGACGGCGGACGGCGTGATGACGCTGCTCGACCTGATGCCGACCGGCGACGACCGGGCCGACGTCGTGCGTCGGATCACCGGCGTCGAGGGCATCGTGGCCCTGCGCCACTCCTGGGTGGTCCGGCTCGACTACGGCCACGTCCGGCCCTGGGTCACCCGGCAACGGATCGGCCGGGACGACGTGATCACCGCCGTCGCCGGACCCGACCAGCTGGTGCTGCGGGGGCCCCGGCTGCCCCGGGCGGACGCCTACCGCCACACCGACGAGTTCGTCGTCGAGGCCGGCGACAAGCTGACGTTCTCCACGACCTGGGTCCCCTCGTCGGACGCGCCGCCCGGTCGTGACCGGATGCGCAGGCGCGTCAAGGCGACGATCAGGGCCGAGCGCGAGTGGCTCGACAGCTGCGATCTGTCCGACGTCCCCCACCCGGCAGCGGTCACGCGCTCGCTGCTGACGTTGCGACTGCTCACGCACGAGCGCACCGGCGGGATCGTGGCCGCCCCGACGACGTCCCTGCCGGAGGACTTCGGTGGCGAGCGCAACTGGGACTACCGCTACTGCTGGCTGCGCGACGCCGCCCTCACCCTGGAGTCGCTGGTCGGCGCCGGCGCGACCGAGGAGGCGGAGGCGTGGCGCGCCTGGCTGCTGCGTGCCGCGGCGGGCGACCCCGAGGACCTCCAGATCATGTACGCGGTCGACGGCGGCCGATGGCTGCCGGAGGTCGAGCTCGCGCACCTGCCGGGCTACGAGGGGTCGCGGCCGGTCCGGATCGGCAACGGCGCCGTCACGCAACGGCAGGCCGACGTCCTGGGCGAGGTGATGATCGCGCTCGCGCTGGCTCGGGACGCGGGGGTCCCGGGCGACGAGAACGCCTGGTCGCTCCAGCGCAAGCTGGTCGACCGGCTCGCCGAGACCTGGCGCGAGCCGGACCACGGCCTCTGGGAGATCCGCGGGCCGCTCCGACACTTCACCCACTCCCGGGCCATGGTGTGGGCGGCGTTCGACCGCGCCGTGGCCGCCGTCGAGAAGCACGGACTCGAGGGACCCGTCGACCGCTGGCGCGCGGCGCGCGACGAGGTCCGCGCCGAGGTGCTGGAGCGCGGGTTCGACGAGGGCCGCGGCTCGTTCACCCAGCACTACGACACGACCGAGGTGGACGCCTCGCTGCTCGTGCTGCCGCTGATCGGGTTCATCGAGGGCGACGACCCCCGGATGCGCGGCACGATCGCGGCGGTCGAGCAGGACCTCCTGCGCGGCGGGCTGCTGCTGCGCTACCGCACCGAGTCGGGCGTCGACGGGTTGCGCGGCGACGAGCACCCGTTCGTCGCGTGCTCGTTCTGGCTGGTCTCGGCGTACGTCGCCGCCGGTCGCCGCGACGACGCGGAGCGGCTCTTCGACCGGCTCGTCAGGCTCACCAACGACGTCGGGCTGCTCGCGGAGGAGTACGACGTCGGCGCCGACCGGATGGCGGGCAACTTCCCCCAGGCGTTCAGCCACCTGGCGCTGGTCCAGGCCGCGCTCGCCCTCCGTGGTGGCGGGGCGAGCGCGGCCCGGAAGCGGTGAGGGTCGGTCAGTTCCCGACGCGGAGCGTCGCGGAGTCGGTGCCCGGCAGGTTGTCGTCGTCCCCGACGTACTCCACCGTGACGGTGTAGTCGCCCTTCTCGTCGAAGGGCCCCACCGGGATGCTCGCCGTGCCGTCCAGCAGCGCACGCTGACCGATGACCGTCCCGTCGACGAGGAACCGGACGGTGCCCGTCGCCCCGTCGTCGGTGCCGGTGACCGTCACGGTGGCCGTCGAGACGCCCCGCTTGCGCTTCACCTGGGTCGGCGACAGCTCCAGCGAGACGTCGCTCGCGTCGCGCACGTCGATCCCGACGAGCTCGGGGTTGTGGTCGGAGGCACGGAACACGTTCGGCTCGTAGAACTGCGTCACGTTGTAGTTGAAGCGGCTGTACTCGAAGGCCAGCGCCTCGTTGGCGTTGATCTCCCAGACGTCGACGCCGGTCACCTCCCGCAGGGCGGCGTCGTTGGCCAGCACGTGGTCGAGCGATCCCGCCATGCCGTCGAAGGAGTAGCTCCACTCGTCGGCGGTGTCGGACGGCAGGTTCGTCCATCCGAGGGTCTTCAGCAGCACCATCGGGTCCTCCTGCGAGTAGGAGTTGAAGTCACCGGTGAGGAAGACCTGCTCGAGTCCGCGCTCGGCCGCGAACTCGTCGGCGAAGCCGTCGAGCGCGCGAGCCTGACGGATCCGGCTCTCGTTGCAGTTGCCCTGCGGGCCGTTCGGCTCGCCGGCGCACGCCGAGCCCTTGGACTTGAAGTGGTTGACCACCACCGCGAAGGCGTCCTGGTCGGTGGTGCCGACCGGCTGGAACGCCTGGGCCAGCGGCTGCCGGGCGTTCCCGAAGGCCGGTGAACCGACGAGCACCTGCGAACCGCCGACCAGCTCCACGGCCGACGGGTCGTAGATGAACGCGGTCCGGATGACGTCCTGGTCCTCGACGGCCGGCAGGTCCTCGGCTGCGGGCGACGGCGCGTAGGCCCATCGCTGCGACCCGGCGTCGGCGTTGAGCGCCTGGGTCAGCGCGGCGAGCGCGTCGTCTCGCGGTTCACCGAGCTTGACGGAGTTCTCGATCTCCTCGAGGGCCACGACCGAGGCGTCGAGCGTGTTGAGCGCGGTCACGATCTTCGCCTGCTGCCGCCCGAGGTCCGCGTCGTCAGCAGCGCCCCGGGGGCCGTCCGGCGTGCACTGGTCAGTGGTGACCTCCTCGCCGGCGCGGTCGGTGAAGTACGAGCAGCTGCCGCCGGCGGCGACGAAGTCCTCGCCCGTCGTGTTGAAGTAGTTGAGGACGTTGAACGTCGCGACCGTGATGTCGCCACCCACCGGCTGCGGTGCGGCGTTCTCGGGCCGCGTGTCGCCGAAGGAGGCCAGCGCGGGCTGCGCCCCGATCACCTGGCTGGTCGGCTGGAACCGCCAGTCGCCGAACGCGTAGTCGAGGATGACCGGGGCGGTCAGGTCGGCGGACGCGCCCACGCGGGCGGTGGTGTCGCGGTCGATCCACGGCACGGCGTCGTCCCAGCTGAACTCGTCGTTCAGGTAGTCCCAGTCGGCGCCGTCGTCGAGCACCACGCCCCGGACGAAGTTCTCCTCGACGGCTGCCTGGTAGCCGGGCTGGTCGAGGTTCGGGTTGGCGACCTCGGTCGGTGTCACCAGCGGGCGGTCACCGGTCGCGAGCCCGATCTCGCCGAAGCGGTTGGTGCTGTAGTTGTTGCTCACGGTGAAGCCGACGCCGGAGACGTCGAGCAGCTCGCTCTCGTGCGCCTCGCGCTCGGTCGCGCTGGCCCACCAGTCGGTGGCGAGCGGCGTCACCGGGTCGAACGACTCGTCGAGCACCTCGAGCGGCCCGGCCTCGGGGTCGTAGGTCAGCTGGGTGCGGCCGAAGCGCTCGGACACCGTGCCGGTCACCTCGACGAACTGGCCGATCTCGGCGTCGACGCCGCCGCTGGCCTGGTAGACCCAGAGGGCGTCCGAGGCGCCGGGGGTGGCGTCGTCGCCGGCGCCGGTGCCTTCGGTCTGGATCACGAACGCGTAGAAGTCACCCGTCGGGTACGCCGCGGTGACGACACCGCGGGTGGTGGCGGTCTCCCCTGCCACCGGCGAGGCGGTGCCGCTGCCTTGGATCTGGGCGATCGTGTAGTCGCCCTCGCCCGGTGGCGGCTCCTCCTCGCACGTCGCGCACGCGGTGGGCGTCTGGTCGCCGACGGCGAAGTCGGCACCGTTGTTGTCGCCGTCGACGCTCTCGTCGGTCCGCCGCGCCGACATGGTGGTGGTCAGGGCGGCCGTCGGCGAGGACTCGAACGTGTTGGTGGAGCCGAACCCGACGAGGTCGACGACGTTGGCGGCGTTCACGACCGAGCCGGTGGGGAGCGTCATGGGGGAGGTGGTGCTCGCCACCCAGACGGTCCCGTTGCTGCCCGCCATGTTGACGCCGTTCTCGAACACCAGGTCGGCGCGCCCGAGCTCGGCGCCGTCGGGGTCGCCCTCGGCGCTGGTCTGCACCAGGAAGTGCTCCCCGGCCGGCACGGTGCCCGTGAGGGGGGCGACTCCGTTGGCCGCCCCGCCCCCTCCGGAGGACCGGTACTGCAGCGACAGCCCGTCCAGCGAGATCGGACTGGTCGAGAGGTTCCGGAGCTCGACGTAGTCGGCATTGAGGTCGGCGCCGGTGTTGCCACCCGCGCCGTACACCTCGGTGATGATCAGGCCGCTGCTGGCCGCCTGGGCGGGGGCGACGAGGGCGAGCGGGGTGGCCAGGAGTGCGAGCGCGGCGGAGGCGACCAGCCCCCGGCGTCGTGAGGTTGCCGAGAACACGAGAGGACAAGCCCTTCGGTGAGTGAGACGAGGGAGGTGGACCGGGGAAGGCTCGGACACCGTAACCCGCACCGACTCCGGACCTCTACCAGGACTTGATGAAGTTGCTGCGGCGAGACTGTGGTCAGTTGCCGGTGCGCGGCTGCAGGTCCGCCCGCTGCCGCCAGACGTCGCGGAAGAACTCGTAGCCGGACCACAGCGTCATGGCCACCGCGCCCACCAACGCCACCTGGCTCACGTAGAAGAGCACCTCGCCCACGGTCCCGAACACGTCGAAGGCGCCGCCGTGGGCGTCCCCGTGCGGGAACGGCAGGGTGAGCCCACTCAGGGCGATCACCTGCAGGGTCGTCTTCACCTTGCCGCTCGACGCGGCCGCGATGACGACCTGCTGGAGGACGGACAGCCGCAGCAGCGTGACGCTCCACTCCCGGAGCAGCACCACGATCGTCACCCACCACCAGACGTCGCCCACGATGGACAGCCCGATGAACGCCATCCCGGTGACGGCCTTGTCGGCGATCGGGTCGGCGATCTTGCCGAAGTTGGTGATCAGGTCGTGCTTGCGGGCGAGGTCGCCGTCGATCTTGTCCGTGATCATGGCACCGACGAAGATCGCGAACGCCACGATCCGCCAGGTGATGGAGTCACCGCCGTCGTGGAGCAGGGCCCAGCCGAAGAACGGGACCATCAGGATCCGCAGCGTCGTGAGCGCGTTGGGCAGGTTGAGGTTGCTGGAGCGGGTCTCGGCCTCGGTCACGACACCTCCTCGGCGTGGAGATCGACGCCCTCGGCCGAGACCACCTGGGCACGCACCAGGTCGCCGACCACGGCCGCCGATCCGAGCAGGTAGGTCGAGCCGTCGACCTCGGGCCCCTGGTGGGCGGCCCGTCCGACGACGTCCCTGTCGGCCGGCCCTCCTCCCAGGGACTCGACCCGGGACTCGACCCGGGACTCGACCAGCACCTCGACGACCTCGCCGACCCGCTCCTCGGCCCGCTGCGCGTTGAGCTCCTCGACCAGGCCGGTCACGTGCTCGGTGCGCGCCCGGATCTCGTCGTCGTCGAGCTTCCCCTCGTACGTCGCGGCCTCCGTGCCGTCCTCGTCGGAGTACCCGAACACGCCGGTGACGTCCATCCGGGCCGCGACCAGGAAGTCGCAGAGGGTCTGCAGGTCGGCCTCGGTCTCACCCGGGAAGCCGACGATCACGTTGGACCGCACCCCGGCCGCGGGGGCTAGGTCACGCACCTGCCGGAGCAGGCCCAGGAACGACTCCGGGTCGCCGAACCGGCGCATCCGGCGCAGCACGGAGGGGCTGGCGTGCTGGAAGGAGAGGTCGAAGTACGGCGCCACCCCGGGGGTGGACGCGATCGCCCGGACGAGCCCGGGCCGGGTCTCGGCGGGCTGCAGGTAGGAGACCCGCACCCGCTCGATGCCGTCGACCGCCGCGAGCTCGGGGAGCAGCGTCTCGAGCAGCTGCAGGTCACCGAGGTCCTTGCCGTAGGACGTGGAGTTCTCGCTGACGAGGAAGATCTCCGAGACCCCCTGTCCGGCCAGCCACACGGCTTCGCCCAGCACGGCGCTCGGTCGACGGCTCACGAACGAGCCGCGGAAGGTCGGGATCGCGCAGAAGGAGCAGCGCCGGTCACAGCCGCTGGCCAGCTTGAGCGGCGCCATCGGGCTGTCGTCGAGCCGCCTGCGGACGGCGCGCGGACCGCCCAGCCCCGGCACGCTGATGTCGTCGACGGAGGCCGCCCGGTCGACGGGCGTGATCGGCAGCAGCCGGCGCCGGTCCTGCGGTGTGTGCGCGTGGTGCACCTCGCCCGCCACGATCGACCGGAGCCGGGCGGCGATGTCGGGGTAGTCGTCGAAGCCGAGCACGGCGTCAGCCTCGGGCAGCGACTCGGCGAGGTCCTTGCCGTAGCGCTCCGCGAGGCAGCCGACCGCCACCACGGCCCGGGTGCGCCCCGCGGCCTTCAGGTCCGCGGCCTCCAGCAGCGTGTCGACGCTGTCCTTCTTGGCGGCCTCGACGAACCCGCAGGTGTTGACCACGACCGTGTCGGCGTCCTCGGCGTCCGTGACCAGCCGGAACCCGTCCGCCGCCAGCCGACCGGCCAGCTCCTCGGAGTCGACCTCGTTGCGAGCGCAACCGAGCGTCACCAGGGCGACCGACAGCGATCGGTCGGCGGTGGGGGCATCGGTCGTCGGGCTGCTCATGCTCCGTACGAGTATGCCGTCTCGGCCCCCACGGCCCCGCTTCGGCGGCGGCGGCCGGTGACCGCGGTCACCCGCCGGTGACGAAGATGTCCTGCGCCCGCTGCCCGATCGCGCCGAGGGCGCCGTGCTCCTCGCCGTCGATGGTCGCGGTGAGCGAGCCGTCGCTGGTCTGCACCCGGACCGGGGGCGAGACCTGGAGCGTGCGGGTGTCGCCGAAGGCGATGCCGCCGTCGAAGACGACCGTGCCGTCGCCGTCCCGGACGACCACCTGCGCTCCCCCACCTGCCGCAGTCAGCACGACCGGCACCTTGGGCGCGGCAGGCACCCCGCTCCCCCTGCCGGGGCCGTTGTCGACGCCGGCCGAGCCGTTGAGGACCGGGGTGGCCTGGAGCTCGACCGGGCTGTCCATGACCAGCCGGGCGACGGACCACGCGAGGACGACCGCCATCACGGCGGCGACCAGCACCGACCAGTTGAGGCCGCCGCGAGTGCCGCGGATCGGACCGTGCGCGCCGGTCGCGAGCTCGGCCTCGAAGACCCGGCGGGGGTTGATCGGCGCGTCGGCGTACCGCTCGTCGTACGTCGCGAGCAGCGGCATCACGTCGACGCCCAGGACGCGGGCGAGGGTGCGCAGGTGGCCCCGGGCGTAGAAGTCGCCGCCGCACGGGGCGAAGTCGTCGACCTCGATCGACTCGATGACGTGCGGCCGGATCCGGGTGCGGTCCGCGAGCAGGTCGACGGTGAGGCCGAGCCGGGTGCGGGCGGCGGCGAGCTCCGGTCCGATCACCGGGTCCTCGGCGGGCTCGGCGGCGTAGTCGTCGATGAGCAGCGGCTCGACCGGGTGCCCCTCGCGGGAGATCGGGGCGATCCGCTCGCTCCAGACGACCGTGTCCTCGACCAGGCTGACGCTCCCCGGACGGCGCAGCTCACGGCCCTCGTCGGGTGCGTCGTCCGGCAGGGCGGGGTCGACGCGCAGCTCCACGCGGTGGGCGATCGCCGGCTCGCGCAGCGGGCTGGGGGTGGCGCTCGCCTCGAGCGGCGCGGTCGGCTCCTCCTCCGGGAGCTCGACCGGCTCGCGCTCGGATCGCTGGAAGAGATCCGAGACCCGGAAGAGCGCGTGCGCCAGCGCCGGACGGGGGTCGGTGACCCGCAGCCGGCGCGGCCGCTCCTCCTCGGTGGTCTCGACGACGCTGCCCTGCGGACCGGCGAGCGCGATGAGGGCGGCGGTGAGGTCGCCCCGGACGCCGGCCACGCGGGTCGTCAGGCCGAGCGGGAGGGCGAACGGCTCGCCGTAAAGCCGACGGCTCAGGGCCGACTGCCGGCGGGCCGGACCGTCGAGCTCCTCGATCAGGCGGGCGGGGTTGCGCACGACCAGCAGCAGTCGGCCGTCGCGCAGCAGGCCACGCCGCGGCGTGTGCTCGACCCGCTGCAGCGCACCCCACGGCAGTCCCCGCCAGGCGCGTCCGAGCCGGATCCGCACGCCCTGGGGGTCGGCGACGAGGAGCGGCGTGCGGGCGTCGACGAAGGCCGCGAGGTACCCGACGCCGAGCAGCCCGAGGACCCCGGCGAGCGTCCAGTCGAGGACCGCGCCCGACTGGGAGGCGCGGGCGAGGTAGGCGATCGACACCGCCGAGGCGACCGCGCCGATGGCGGCGGCCAGGCCGGCGTTGCGGCGCACGACGACCCCGTGCGGGGCGAGCACCAGCGCGGTCGTGGTCCCGGAGGCCCCCGTGGCGTCGGTCTCGGACCGGTCGAGGGCCTGGCCGGCCGGGTCGCGGTCGTCGAAGACCGGTGCCTCGCTCATGCTGACTCCCCCTGGATGGTCGCGATGACGCTGTCGATCTCGTCGGGCTTCACGAGCACGTCGCGGGCCTTGGACCCCTCACTGGGCCCGACCACGCCTCGGCTCTCGAGGATGTCCATCAACCGGCCGGCCTTGGCGAACCCGACCCGGAGCTTGCGCTGCAGCATCGAGGTGGACCCGAACTGCGTGGAGACGACCAGCTCGATCGCCTGCACCACGAGGTCGAGGTCGTCGCCGATGTCGTCGTCGAGCTCGCGTTTGGACTGCTGGGGTGCGGTCACCTCGTCGACGTACGTCGGCTGGAGCTGCGTCTTGCAGTGGGCCACGACCTGGTGGATCTCGGCCTCGGTGACCCAGGAGCCCTGGACCCGAACCGGCTTGGACGCGCCCATCGGCAGGAAGAGGCCGTCACCCTGGCCGACGAGCTTCTCGGCACCGGGCTGGTCGAGGATCACGCGGCTGTCGGCCAGCGAGGACGTCGCGAACGCCAGCCGGGAGGGCACGTTGGCCTTGATGAGGCCGGTGACCACGTCGACGCTGGGCCGCTGCGTCGCCAGCACCAGGTGGATCCCCGCCGCTCGGGCGAGCTGGGTGATCCGGACCACGGCGTCCTCGACGTCGCGCGGCGCCACCATCATCAGGTCGGCGAGCTCATCGACGATCACGCACAGGTACGGGTACGGCGAGAGCTGCCGCTCGCTGCCCGGTGGCAGCACGACCTTCCCCGCCCGGACCGCCTTGTTGAAGTCGTCGACGTGCCGGAAGCCGAAGTTGGCCAGGTCGTCGTAGCGCATGTCCATCTCGCGCACGACCCAGGCGAGCGCCTCGGCGGCCTTCTTGGGGTTCGTGATGATCGGCGTGATCAGGTGCGGGATGCCCTCGTAGGCGTTCAGCTCGACCCGCTTGGGGTCGACCATGATCATCCGGACCTCGTCGGGCGTGGAGCGCATCAGGATCGAGGTGATCATCGAGTTGATGAACGACGACTTGCCCGACCCGGTCGCGCCGGCCACCAGCAGGTGGGGCATCTTCGCCAGGTTGGCGACCACGAAGCCACCCTCGACGTCCTTGCCGAGGCCGACCACCATCGGGTGGTGGTCCGACCGGGCGTTGCCCGAGCGGAGCACGTCGCCGAGGGAGACGATCTCCTTGTCGAGGTTCGGGATCTCGATGCCGATCGCCGACTTGCCGGGGATCGGGCTCAGGATCCGGACGTCGGCGGACGCCACGGCGTACGCGATGTTCTTGGACAGCGCGGTGACCTTCTCGACCTTCACCGCAGGGCCGAGCTCGACCTCGTAGCGGGTCACGGTGGGACCGCGGGTGTAGCCCGTGACCTGCGCGTCGATGCCGAACTCCTCCAGCACCTGCGTCAGCCGCTCGACGACCGCGTCGCTGGCCTTCGAGCGCGCCTTGTGGGGCGAGCCGGGCTTGAGCGATGCCGTGTCGGGCAGGGTGTAGGTGATGTCGCCGGAGAGCGCGAGCTGCTCCACCCGCGGCGGGACCGGGGTGTGCGGCGGGGGCTCGAGGTCCACCTTGTCGTCCACGACCGGGGTGAGCTCGGTCGGCTGGTCGTCCTCGCCGTCGCGCTCGAGCTTCTCGAGCGCCTTGCGGCGCTTGCGCAGCTCACGCTCGGACAGCACCGGCGAGTCGTACGCCGGGTCGCCCAGGTCGGGGTCGACGTCGGCATTCCCCCGCCGGCGGATCGGCTGGGTCAGGTCACCCTCGTCACCGCCGGTGGCCGGGGTCCGGCCGAGCAGGCGGTCGCGCAGCGCGCCGAGCCGGGCCGGCACCTGGTAGACGGGCGTCGCGGTGATGACCAGCACGCCGAAGACCGCGAGCAGCACCAGCACCGGCACCACGACGTACGCCGAGCGCAGCAGGTCGAGCAGCAGGCTGGACACGACGAAGCCGATCGCGCCTCCACCGAACTGCAGCTCGGAGGCGTCGCCGAGCTGCGGCTGGGGGTTGCCGCTGGCGATGTGGACGATGCCGAGCAGGCCGAAGCCGAGCGCCAGCCAACCGATCACCTGCCGGCCGGCCGGGCCGTTGTGCTCGGGGTCGCGCATGTTGCGCCAGCCGATGAGGACCAGCATGACCGGCACCAGCCAGCCGACCTTGCCGACCGACCCGGACGCGACGGTGCGGGTGGCGTCCATGACGCCGCCGGGCAGCTGCCACCACACGGCCGCCGCCACGACGACCGCGAGCCCCATGAGGAAGAGGCCGATCCCGTCGCGACGGTGCTCGGGCTCGAGGTCGCGCGCGGCACCGCCGATCCTGCGGGCGCCGGCGCCCACGCCGTGGGCCGCGCCCATCCAGGTCGCACCGGCACCGCGTCCGAGCGCGCCGAACGTGCGCGCGACCGGTCCGCGGCCGCTGCGGACAGCACGGGGTGCCGGCCGGCGCTTCTTGCTGGACCGGGTACTCCGGGATCGGGAGCTCGAGCTCTTCTTCTTCGCTGCGGACCCGGAGGACCGCGACGAGGACGTGCTCTTGCTCCGCGACCCCGGCGGGGAAGACGTACGGGTCGCCATGGTCGAGAAGGCTAGGCCAGAGTCACACCAGTCACAGGGATCACACGATGCGTGTCGGGCGCCGTCTCGTCAGGAGGTGGTCGTCGGCTCGGGGGCGACCGGGATCCGCAGCGTGAACACGCTGCCGGTCCCGAGCTCGGACTCGACCGTGATGTCGCCGCCGTGCAGCTCGGCGATCGTGCGCGAGATCGCGAGTCCCAGCCCGGTGCCCGGGATCGTCAGCGCCTGCGGGTTCGTGGACCGGTGGAACGCCGAGAACAGGTGCACCTGGTCCTGCGAGGAGATGCCGAGCCCGGTGTCGGCGACCCGGACCTCGCCACGGCCGTCGACCGCCCGCACCGAGACCTCGACTCGTCCGCCGGCCGGGGTGTACTTCACGGCGTTGCTGCAGAGGTTGTCGATCACCCGCGGCAGCTCGTCGGCGTCGCCCATCACGCGGACCGGGGTGGCGGGCTCGACGAGGTGGAGGTCGACGTCCGCGGTCTGCGCCTGGATCCGCAGCATCTCCACCGACGCGTGGCACGCCTCGCCGAGGTCGAGCGGGACCCGGTGCAGCTCGCGTCGGCCCTGGATCCTCGAGTAGTTGAGCAGGTTCGTGACGAGCCGGTCGAGCCGGGCCGCGTTGCGCGAGATCGCCCCGACGGACGCCGGCTGGACGCCGGTCTCCTCGAGCAGCTCGGTGTGACCGATGATCGAGGTCAGCGGGGTCTTCAGCTCGTGGGAGATGGTCGCGATCAGCTCGCCCTTGTAGCGGTCGAGCTCGCGCAGCTCGGCGAGCAGCCGCCGCTCCGTGCGCCGCAGCCGGACGTCGCGGACCAGTCGGCCGAGCTCGCGGCCGGCCTCGTGGACGGCGTCGACCTCCTCCGGCTCGAACCGCGGCTGCGTCTCGTCGCGCAGCACGACCAGGTAGCCGAGCACCTCGCGGTCGACCCCGATCGGGGCCAGCAGGCCGTGGGTCCAGCCGAACCGCTCGGCCTGCTCGCGGATCAGCGGGGCGGCAGGCGAAGTCGCCGAAGTCGTCCTCCGGGACGGAGAACGGGTGCGGTCGCTGGCTACCCGGCGACCGCGTGGCGGACCAGGTCGGCCCGCACCCGGTCGACGGTCGTCTGGGCGGCGCTCGGGCCGGGTTCGGCGTGCCCACCGCGTAGTCCTCGTGGTCCTCGACGTTGTCGGCGAAGCAGCGCACCGTGACCTGGGCGACCGGCAGTGCCCCGGAGAGCGCGACCACCGCCTCCTCCAGTGCGCCCTGGACGTCGACGTGACCGGCGAGCAGCGCCAGCTGCTTGAGCGCCTCCCCCAGCCGGACCTGCCGGCTCAGGGTGTCGCGCCGCTGGGCGTTCTCGAGGGCCAGGCCGGCCTGGACGGCGAACATCTCGAGCAGCTCGCGCTGCTCCTGGTTCGGGATCTTGTTGTCGGGCGGCAGGTCGACCGCCATGTTGCCGAGCAGCTCGCCGGTCGACGAGTAGAGCGGCGCGTAGAGGGCGTCGAGGGGGTGCCAGGCGTCCGGGTCGTCGGTGGCCTCGAGGTCGGGGACCCACAGGCTCTCGATCTGCTCCGGCGGCAACCGGTCGTGCGGGACGAACCGCAGGATGCCCCAGTGGTCCGCGATCGAGAACTCGCGGCCCAGCACGTTCTCGGCTGGCGTCCGCCGGCCGATCAGCTCGGCGAGGTCGACCGTGTCGCCCGCCACCGTGGACATCACGAGCGTGTCTCCCTCCAACCGGGAGATCGCCGCGACGCCGTACCCCAGGCCCTCGACGACGCCCTGCGCGATCTCCTCGAGGACCTCATTGAGGTCGGCCGAGGAGCTGACGCGGCTGATCACCTCGTAGAGGCGACGCACCACGTCCGCGCGGAACGTGTCGAACGACCGGGTCATCGGTCCTCCAGGACTGCTCGCCTCAGGCCTCGATGACCACGGGGATGATCATCGGGCGTCGTCGATGGGTCTGGTTGACCCACCGGCCCACCACCCGCCGCACCGTCTGCTGCAGCTGGTAGGCGTCGTCCACGCCGTCGGCGACCACCTGGTCGAGGGCCTCGATGATCGGCTGCTTGATCGCGTCGAAGGTCGAGTCGTCCTCCGCGAAACCTCGGGCATGGATCTCCGGGCCGCCGGCCACCTTTCCGGTCACCGAGTCGACGACCACGATGACAGAGATGAAGCCCTCCTCGCCGAGGATTCGGCGGTCCTTGAGGTCCGATTCGGTGATGTCGCCCACCGAGGAGCCGTCGACGAACACGTAGCCGCAGTCCACCTGGCCTGCGATCGCGGCCCGGCCGTCGATCAGGTCGATGACCATGCCGTCCTCCGCGACGACGACGTTCTCGTCCGGGACGCCGGTACGGCGCGCCAGCGCGGCGTTGGCCAGCAGGTGCCGGATCTCGCCGTGGACGGGCATGACGAAGCGCGGCTTGACGATGTTGTAGCAGTAGAGGAGCTCGCCGGCGCTGGCGTGCCCGCTGACGTGCACGAGCGCGTTGCCCTTGTGCACGACGTTGGCGCCCCAGCGTGCCAGGCCGTTGATCACCCGGTAGACGGCGTTCTCGTTGCCGGGGATCAGGCTCGAGGCGAGCACGACGGTGTCGCCCTCCTCGATGTGGACGAAGTTGTGGTTGCGCTGGGCGATCCGGCTCAGCGCGCTCAGCGGCTCACCCTGGGAACCGGTCGAGACCAGCACCTGCTTCTCGGGGGCGAGGTCGGCCAGCTCCTTGGCCTCCACGAGGACGCCGGGCGGGACCCGGAGGTAGCCGAGGTCGCGCGCGATGGCCATGTTGCGGACCATCGAGCGGCCGACGTAGGCGACCTTGCGGTCGTGGTCGACCGCGGCGTCGAGGATCTGCTGCACCCGGTGCACGTGGGACGCGAAGCACGCCACGATGATCCGCTGGCGGCTCTCGTGGAACACCCGCTCCAGCACCGGCGCGATGTCCTGCTCGGACGTGGTGAACCCGGGGACCTCCGCGTTGGTCGAGTCGACCATGAAGAGGTCGACGCCCTCCTCGCCGAGCCGGGCGAACGCCCGCAGATCCGTGATCCGGCCGTCGAGCGGCAGCTGGTCCAGCTTGAAGTCGCCGGTGTGGAGCACGACGCCGGCACCGGTCCGGATCACCACCGCCAGCGCGTCGGGGATGGAGTGGTTGACCGCGACGAACTCCAGGTCGAACGGGCCGAACGTCAGCGTGTCGCCCTCGCGGACCGTGTGGTGCACGGTCTCGCGCAACCGGTGCTCGCGCAGCTTGCTGTCGAGCAGCGCGAGGGTCAGCTCGGAGCCGACGAGGGGGATGTCACCGCGCTCGCGCAGCAGGAACGGAGTCGCCCCGATGTGGTCCTCGTGGCCGTGCGTCAGCACCAGCGCCTCGATCGAGTCGAGCCGGTCCCGGATGGCCTCGAAGTCGGGAAGGATCAGGTCGACGCCCGGGTGGTGCTCCTCCGGGAACAGCACGCCGCAGTCGACGACCAGCAGCCGGCCGCCGTACTCGAACACGGTCATGTTGCGCCCCACCTCCCCGAGACCGCCCAGCGGGGTGATCCGCAGTCCGCCGTCCACGAGGTCGGCAGGTGCGGTCAGTTCGGGATGGGGGTGGGGCATGGGGTCTCTTTCCTGGTGTCCTGGGTGGGAGGTCGGTTCGACCGCGGTCAGATCAGGCCGGAGGCGGCCAGGCCGGTGCGCAGGTGGGCCGCCTCGGCGTCGGTGAGCGGCACGAGGGGCGACCGCACGCGGCGGTTGTCGATGACGCCGAGGAGCTGGAGCGCCGCCTTGGAGGTGGTGGCACCGTAGTTGGGCACCTTCATCATGGCGTCCATCGTCGGCAGCAGCCGGTGGTAGAGGGACAGTGCGCCGGCGTGGTCGCCGTGGAACCAGGCCCCCGCCATCGCCGACAGCATCTGCCCGCCGGCGTGGCCGACCACGGAGACGAAGCCGCAGCCCCCGTGGGCCAGCCAGCCGAGGTTGGCGTGGTCGTCGCCGGAGTAGACGGCGTACCCGAGGTCGATCAGCCGGGTGCCGCGCGGGAAGTCGCCCACGGCGTCCTTGACGGCCACGACGTGGCCGAGCTCCTTGACGGCGGCGTAGGTCTCGACGGCGATGGTGGTGCCGGTGCGCCCGGGCACGTCGTAGAGCATCACCGGCACGTCCGTGGCGCCGGCGACCTCGGTGAAGTGGTGGAGCAGGCCCTCCTGGCTCGGCCGGCTGTAGTAGGGCGTGACGAGCAGCACGCCGTCGGCGCCGAGCTTCTCCGCCTGCTTGGCCAGGTCGACCGAGTGGCTGGTGACGTTGGTCCCGACCCCGGCGACGACCTTGGCGCGCGAGCCGACCGCGTCCCGGACCACCCGCAGGATGTCACCGCACTCCGCGACCGAGGTCGTCGGCGACTCACCGGTGGTCCCGCTGACGACGACGCCGTCGTGACCGTTGTCGACGAGATGGGCGGCGATCGCCGCCGTCTGGTCGAGGTCGACCGCCCCGTCGGCGTCGAAGGCCGTCGCCATCGCGGTCAGCATCCGGCCGAAGGGTGCCTCGGGGGGGTGCGGTGCGGTCATGAGATTCAGGGTATCCGCTGCCGTCCTGTCCACTCGTCTCGCCGCGACTAGTCCGTTCGGGCCATTTTCAACCATTCGCCCCCGGACCCGCCCGGGCTCTGCCCACCATGGTCACCGCGCCTGCGTTCCGCGGGCGCTTGTTGCTGGGGGGAGGACCCGTGAGACGTGCCGTGGCGCTGCTGGCGCTCGTCGTGCTGCTCGTGCTTCCTGCCGGGACGGGCTGGGCGGCCCCCGGCAAGCCCGGCGACAAGGCCCCGAAGGACCCGCCGGCCTGGACCGGCGTGCCGGGCACCAACGCCGCCCACGCCGACTTCGGGTACCCGTGGCCGGCCGCTCCCGACTGCGACGAGTCGAACGTCGGCAGCGGCGGGTGCGTCGCCGACAGCGTCGGCTTCTTCCAGGGACAGTGCGTCTCGTGGGTGGCCTTCAGGCTCGCGCAGCGCAACGGGATCGCGTTCAGCAACTGGTACCAGGGTCGCCACTGGGGTAGCGCGCAGTACTGGCGCAAGGTCGCCAAGGACCTCGGGCACCAGGTCGACGAGGTCCCGGCGGTCGGCGCGGTCGGCTGGTACAAGCGCGGCCACGTGTCGTACGTCGAGGAGGTCAACGGCGACGGCAGCATCGTGATCTCGGAGATGAACATCGACGGTCACAACGGCTTCCACTTCGCGACCGTGTACCCCGGTGACCACAGCTGGCCCGACAAGTTCCTCCACCTCGCCGACGTGGTCCCGGTGGACTACACGGCGCCGACGCCGACCGGCAAAGGTGTCGGTGAACGGCTCGGCGACCTCGCCCCGCGTGACGTGGCGGCGCTCCGCCGACAACGTCGGCACGTCCGGCTACCGGGTGCTGCGCAACGGCGTCCCGCTGAGCACGACCGCCGCCACGACGTTCGTCGACCGACAGGCGACGCCCGGCCAGTCCTACGTGTATGCGGTGCAGGCCTTCGACAGCGCCGGCAACGTGTCGGCGCCCGGCACGGTCACCCAGCGCGCTGCCGCCGTGGCGCCGCGCCGGCTGCGGGAGCTGTTCCGGGGTGACGACGCGACCCGCTTCGAGACCTCGACCGGCCCGGTCGTCTGCGGCCGCCTCGGCACCGCCCGCGACGAGCGCGTGGGCTGTCGGGTCAGGACGCTCGACGGCTGGCGCACGGTGCGCGCCGGTCGCGAGGTGCCGTGGGGCGCACCGGCCACCCGACGCTTCCTCGAGGACGACCACGGCCGGGTGTGGTTCTGCCGGGTCGCCTCCGACAAGCCGTCCTGCGTGCCGTTCGACCTCACGACCGTGAGCTGGGGCTTCGACCGCCGCGGCGCCCGGCACGACGCGCCGACCTACGGCACCTGGCTGATGACCGACCGCGGACCCGCCCGGTGCGGGACCGCGGGTGACCGTGCCACGTGCTCGGTCGTCACCTCCGACGGATGGCGGTCGCCGCGCCAGGCCCGGGGCGCCCGGGCGGGCGACCCGCTGTCGCGGGCGTTCGTCCAGACCGCCGAGGGCGTCTCGTTCTGCCGGGTGGTCGACGGCCGCGCCGCCTGCTCCGACGCTCACCGGTCGTCGCCTCGCCTGGCAGCCGACGGTCGCCGCCGGGCACGGCAAGGACCCGGGCCGCTGGTCGGAGACCCGCCGCGGTCCCGCCCTGTGCGAGGCCGGCGCGCGTCGGTGCACCGTGGTCGCGCCGCGCCGCGGCTGACTCCGCACCACCCCCGCCCGGCTAGCTGACGGGCAGGAGGCGCCGCGGCTCCAGCCGTTCCTCCACCACGCCGTCGCCCTCCCGGCGTACGACCCAGGCATGGACGTCGTCGATCTCGCTGACCGCCTCCACCAGCTGCTGGCCGTGGTAGACGAGCCCGACCCCGTCATCGGTGCAGTGCGTGGTCGGCAGGGTGCCGTCACCGACGAGCCGGTGGACGAGCGGACGGCGGCCGGGCTCGGTGTCGTAGTGGACTCCGTTCCCGAAGGGCAGGAGGCCCAGCGCGTCGGTGACGGGCTGGAGGTCGGGGCCGAACGAGTCGGTCACGCCGCCCTGGTACCAGCAGATGGAGCCGGCGCTGACCCCGGCCAGCACGACGCCGGCCTCCCATGCGCTCCGCAGGATCGGCTCGAGCCCGTGGGCGCGCCACACCGCCAGCAGGTTCACGACCGAGCCGCCGTTCACCCACACGACGTCCTGCTGCAGCAGGTGCGCCTCGATGTCGTCGACGCTCGGCATCGGGAAGAGGTTGAGGTGCGTCGCGGCGTACCCGGCGACGGCCGCTGCCTCGCCGACCATGGCGTTGTGGAACCGCTGGTCGCCGTTCGCCGTCCCGAGGTGGCACAGCCGCGGCTGCCCCGACGGCCGGGACAGCTCCACGGCGTGGTGGACGAGATCGTCGAAGGCGAGGTCGCCGCGAGCCGGGGTCAGGTACCCACCGGACGTCGCGAGGATCGTCGGGTGCTCCGCAGGCATGGCGGACACCGTACGACGTAAACCGGTTGATCGCCCTCCCCGACGGGATTGGCTGAGTATCCATGGACGGCTTCGACCCGATGACGAGCTTCGGCCCTGACGTCGCCGCGCGCGACGTCGAGCACCTGCGCGGCGACGAGGACGAGAACGTCGCGTTCCTCGCTCGGCTCGCGGCCGGGCGAGCCGGTGTGCGAGCTGGCCATCGGCACCGGCCGGATCGCGATGCCGCTGGCCGCCACCGGGCTCGACGTGTGCGGCATCGACCAGTCCGCGGCGATGCTCGACCAGCTGCGCGCCCGGCCCGGCGGCGACCGGATCCGCGTGGTGCGCGGCGACATGACGACCGAGGCGCCCGACGGCCGCTTCGGGCTGGTCTACCTCGGCTACAACACGATCGGGAACGTGCTCACCCAACAGGGCCAGGTGTCGGTGCTTCCGCAACGCCGCCTCCCGGCTCGACCGACGACGGCGTCTTCGTCATCGAGAGCGCGACGCCGTGGCGGACCATGGCCAACGCGCCAGTTCGTCGACGCCGAGCACGTCGCGAACGACGAGGTGGTCCTCGACGTCAACACCTTCGACCCGGCGACCCAGCTCCTCGCGGAGAACCACGTGACGATCACCGCCGACGGCATCCGGCTCGGCCCGATCGCGCAGCGGCTCACGACCCCCGCCGAGCTCGACCTCATGGCCGAGCTGGCCGGCCTCACGCTCGTCGAGCGCTGGGGTGGCTGGAGCGGCGAGCCGTTCACGGGCGACTCGGCCGTCACGTGAGCGTCTGGGGTCAGAGCCAGCGCCGGACCCGCTCCACGTAGTCGGTGTAGGTCGTCCCGAACTTCGCGGTGAGGTACCGCTCCTCGGGCACGACCGCCCCCCAGTGGAGCAGCGCCCCCTCCAGGGGCAGCGCCACCAGCGCCCAGGTCGACGACAGCACCAGAGCCACGCCGGCTGCACCGACGAGCATGCCGATGTAGAGCGGGTTGCGGGACCGGGCAAAGGGGCCGCGGTCGATCACGGTCGTGGTCGCCCCACCTGGCAGCAACGCCGTCCGGTGCCGCGCCATCGTCACGAGCGCCCACCCGTTCCACACCGCGAAGGCGGCGACGAGCAGCCACCCCACACCGGTCGTCACCGCCGTGGCGACCAGCGGGTCCCCGGCCACGGCCGAGACCACGATCCCGAGCACGAGCGGCCCTCCCACGGCCACCGGAGGCCACAACCGGAACCGAGGGCCTCGATCGGTCGTCACGGTTCCCGAGTATCGCCCACCCGCGGCCGACGCCGAGTGGCTCACGACGTCGAGAGAACAGGCCCCGGCCTGGAGGTTGAGGTGCGAAGGCGTCAGAACGCCTGGGCCACGAAACCCCGGGTCGTTTCGCGCCCAAGCCAAGGAAAGGCGTTCGCGTGCAGTCCTTCGTGGCTTCGTGGCTCGTCGCCGGCGCTCCTCGCACCTCAGCCTCCGGGCCGGGGCGTGGGTGTGGCCGCCGTTCGTCAGCCGCGGCTGGGCTACAGCGACCAGCCCGCCGACGGAGGGACCCCTAGGCAGAAGGCTGGTACCAGATGTAGGGACGCGGGTCGCCCGCGAGAGGGATGTGGGTCTTCCGAAGGCCCAGCCTGTCCAAGGCCGCACACGACGACTGTTCGCCGGGCAGGACGCGAAACATGTGCGTCGCCAGCGGCCAGTCAGTCAGCAGCCAGTCGTTCACGGCGTCGACCAGCACGTCTGCCAGGTCGGTGTGCTGCTGGTCTTGGCGGAGCCAGAAGGTGACCATCGCGACATCCTGCGGTACGGCGTCGATGAGCTCCACGCTCGGCACCTGCGCGTCGGAGGTACTCGTGGAGCGGGTTCAGGTACAAGCAGCCGAGTGCCTCGCTCAGCGACGGGGCGAGCAGGACGAAGGTGAACGCCCTGCGGCTCTCGTGGTCGGCCTGGTGCTCCGCAACCAGTCTCAGGTCCTCAGCGAGGGTGAAGTCCTCGACGGGCCACCTGCCGTCGCTGTGGACGCGGATGACGTCCGGGCTCGCCACGTACGACGCATGGTCCAAGGCAGCCACGTCGGTGGTCAGCGGGGTGACGACGAACCGTTCGTGACGTAGGCCGGCCGGGATCGCTGCAGCGTCGTCGAACATGTGCCCTCGTCTGGTCGCTGTCACGTGCGTCTGGTGAAGGTGACGTTGCCGGTCGGGCCGATCTTCGCCTGGTAGCGGTGGTCGTGGGCGAGGGTGTGGTGGCGTTGGCACAGGAGTCGGCCGTCGGCGACCGGCGGTCCGGCCGCCCTTCGACCAGGGGGTGTCGTGGTGGGCGTGGCACATCGAGGCGGGTCGGTCGCAGCCGGTGGTGGTGCAGCCGCCGGTCGCGGATGGTCATCGCGATCCGTTGGGCTCTGGTGTGGAAGCGGCGTCGGCGGCCGACGTCGAGGGGTTCGGAGGCTCCGCCGAGGACGACCGGGACGATCCCGCGCCTACAGGCGAGATGGCGGGCTTCGCCGGCGCTGATGCGGGTGCCGTCGCACAGCCCCGCCGCCCGGAGTCCGTCGAGGAGTGACTCGTGGGTCATGGTCACCACCACGGTGGCGGCGAGGCCCCCCGGTGTGGGGGACGGTGTCGTCGGGGCGGGTCTCGAGGTACTCGCAGAACGCCTGACCCAGCCGGTGCCGCGACAGCGTCGCCGCCGGGAGGTTCGGGGTGGCGTTGCGGTGCCGCGAGGGCGAGCAGGTGCTTGCGCAGGATCGAGCCGTGCAGGGCGGGGATGGTGAACCTGCCGTGGCACCGGCCGTGGCCGTCGTCGGCCATCGTGAACGACGCGGCGGCTCGGGCGTCAGCCTCCTCGGCGGCGAGGCGTCGGGCTTCCTCGGCGTCGGCCGCAGCCGGGTCGAGGACCTCCAGCAGCCGCCGCCCCAACACCCGCAGGGCCTTCGGCGTCGTGGTGGCGGGCCTCGGCCAGCAAGAACGCCTCCGCCTTCCGCCACCAGGTCCGGCGCGACGAGGTCGGTGGGCAGGTCCTCGACCGCCTCCACGACCACCTGCGCCTGGTCCACCGTCACCTCCGCGGCGGCCAGGGCGGCGTCGACGGCCGGGTGTGCCTCCAACCCCTCCGCGAGGCGCGCCGCACGGTGGACGGCCGGCCGCGTCGTGCGGGTCTCGGTGCGCCAGCCAGTTCGCCGCCGACGTCGCACCCACCTCCTGCCCCACACCCACGCGTTCGGCCTGGGCGAGCAACCGCAGCTGCAGCTGTGCCACCTGCGCCTCCAGCCGCGTGACCTCGACCAGCGTCGACCCGAGCTCCTCGGGCGGCATCGACCACACCGGCGTCCCCGACCACCGAGCCCAGCTCGGCCCGCACCGACGCCACCACGGACGACACCGGGTGCGAGGAGACAGCGGCTGCGGTCATGCCATCCAGCCAACGCACCACCACCGACACCACGGCCACGACATCCAGACGCAACTGTGGACAGTGCGGTCCAGAGGTCCGCTGTGGAGGGTTCCCGGCTCGTCGCCAGCGCTCCTCGCCCCTCAACCTCCGGGAGGTGGCACCCGCTCCCACCACACCCAGTCCAGGTCGGGTCGTGACACGCGGCGGGTCTCGCGCCACTCGGTGACGTCGAACGCCGGGTAGTGCGCGTCGCCGTCGACGGCGAGGTGCACCTCGGTGAGCACCTGGTGCGTCAGCAGCGGCATCGCCTGAACGTAGATCTGCGTGCCGCCGGCGATCACCGTGTCTCCGGGCAGGGCGTCGGCGAGCGCGAGCGCGTCGTCGAGCGAGTGCACGACGTCGACGCCGTCGGCGTGTCCAGGCGCGGTCGCGGGTGACGACGACCGTGCGGCGCCCCGGCAGCGGTCGTCCGATCGAGTCGTAGGTGAGCCGGCCCATCACGAGCGTGTGGCCGAGCGTCTCGGCCTTGAAGTGTGCGAAGTCGTCGGGGATCCGCCACGGGATCCGGCCGTGGTCGCCGATCACCCGGTTCTCGGCGTACGCCGCGACGGCGACGATCCGTCGGGGTTCAGACGGCAATGGGGGCCTTGATGCCCGGGTGCGGGTCGTAGCCCTCGACCGCGATGTGCTCGAGGTCGAACTCGTCGAGCACCCGCACGGACGGGTCGAGCACCAGCGTGGGCAGCGGCCGCGGCGTCGCGCGTCAGCTGCAGCCGGGCCTGGTCGAGGTGGTTGGTGTAGAGGTGCGCGTCGCCGAGCGTGTGGACGAAGTCGCCGACCTCGAGGTCGGTCACCTGCGCGATCATGTGGGTGAGCAGCGCGTACGACGCGATGTTGAACGGCACGCCGAGGAAGACGTCCGCCGACCGTTGGTACAGCTGGCAGGACAGCCGCCCCCTCCCGGAGTCGGACGGCGCCACGTAGAACTGGAAGAGCGCGTGGCACGGCGCGAGCGCCATCTGCGGGATGTCGGCGACGTTCCAGGCCGAGACGATGTGGCGCGCGGCTGTCCGGATCGCGTCGCAGGTTCTCCACGAGCTGCGCCACCTGGTCGACGTGCCGGCCGTCGGGGGTCGGCCAGGAGCGCCACTGGTAGCCGTAGACCGGCCCGAGGTCGCCGTCGGCGTCGGCCCACTCGTCCCAGATCGTGACGCCGCGGTCCTGCAGCCACTTGACGTTGGTGTCGCCGCGCAGGAACCACAGCAGCTCCGCGAACACCGACCGGGTGTGCACCTTCTTGGTGGTCACGAGCGGGAACCCCTCGCGGAGGTCGAACCGCAGCTGGTGACCGAAGACCGACCGGGTGCCGGTGCCGGTGCGGTCACCCTTCTCGACGCCCTCGTCGATGATCCGCTGGAGGAGGTCGAGGTACACCTGCATGGGACGACCCTAGTCCCCGAGGGAGACCTCTCCGTGGACCACCGTCGTCGCGTCTCCGCCGATCCAGACGTCCTCGCCCTCCCGGTCGACGTGCACCCGTCCCGACCGCCCGATCACGGTGCCCTGCGCCGCGACGTACGACGCCGGCAGCACGTTGCCGGCGAGCCACTGCCCGATGCCGGCGTTGAGCGAGCCGGTGACCGGGTCCTCGGTGATCCCGGTGCTGAGCGGGCACAGGGCCCGGACCTCGCACGCGGTGTCACCGTCAGAGCGCGGGCCGACGACGCCCACGTCGAGGTCGAGCACCGCCCAGTCGGGCTCGAGCGCGAGCACGGCGTCCGCGTCCTGCAGGAGCACGCCCACCCACCCGGGTCCGTTGTCGATCCACGCCAGGTCGACGACGTCGTCGTGGGTGATCCGCAGCGCCCGCACGATCCGCTCCCGGTCGTCTTCGGACACCGCCCCCGACCTGATCAGGGGCGGCGCGGCGAACGCCAGCTCTCGGCGTACGGCGCAGTGGGACGAGCCCCGCCGCACACTCCTGCACGAGGCGGTCGTCCGCCCGCGGCACTCCCCCGGCCTCGAGCCACGCCAGCGCCGACCCGATCGTCGGGTGGCCGGCGAACGGCAGCTCGGCCGACGGGGTGAAGATGCGCAGCCGGTAGTCGGCCGCAGGATCGGTGGGTCGCAGCAGGAACGTCGTCTCGCTGAGGTTGCGTCCAGCGGGCGAACGTCTGCATCTGCTCGTCGCTCACGCCGTCGGCGTCGTGCACGACGGCGACCGGGTTGCCGCCGAGCGCGGCGCTGGAGAAGACGTCGACCTGGCGGAACTCGAGCATCCCGCCACGCTAGCGGCCCGGGACGACGTCAGCGCGCGAGGACCGGTGGGTCGGCGGAGTCGCGCGTCACCCGGTGTGCCTCGACGCAGGCATCGGCGCGGTCGGGAACGCACTCGTAGATCCGATAGTCGCCCTGGTCCGGCATCTGGAGCGTGTCCTGGTAACGCTTGTCCTGCAGTCGGTGGAGCACGGTCACGAGGAACGTGTCGTCGCCGGTGTAGGTCCACGAGAGCGCCTGGTCGCTCGGCGAGTGCATGCGCGGCACCTCCTCGCCCGTGGCCGCGTCGTACACGACCAGGTCGTCGTCGAGGGCGGCCATGACGTAGCGACCGTCGCGCGTCAGCCGCGCCCCGGCGCCGACGACCAGCCGACCGGTGTCGAACGGTTGCGCCTGCACCAGCAGGTCGGTCGGACCGGCCACCCGGCTGACGCGCGCGCCGGCGGCGGTGTCCACCAGCGCGCCGGACAGCGCGAACGCCTCGCCCGGCAGCGGCTCCCAGGAGAAGTCGCGGTCGGCGACCCGGTAGAAGACCCGTTCCCCGTCGATGGCGATCGGGCCGCTCTCCCCCACGGGCTGCCCGCCCCCGGCACCCGGCTCCGCCAGCGAGCGCCGGCCCACCTCCCCACCGACGCGGGTGTCGAACGCGACGAGCTCCGGCTCACCGGCACCGGGATCGGCCCACGCGACCCACCCGTTGTCGGGCTCGACCACCAACGGCGTGCCCGGCACCGTCTCGCCGATCGGCACCTGCTCGCCGTCGGCCTCCACGAGGAGCACCTGCCCCCGGTCGTCGGTCAGCACCGACCCCGGCGGGCACGGTGACGAGCTCCAGCACCGGCCGCGCGCCGACGGTCACGTCGGCCAGGTGCAGCGTGCCGTTGGCGTACCACGCGACGTCGAGCGGGTTCCGGGCCGGCGCCACATCGCCGACGGTGTCCAGGCGTCCCGCGACCCAGGTCGCGGCCACGAGCACCAGCACGAGCCCGGCCGCCACGCCGCCGGTCCGCGTCCACAGCCGGCGCCGTCGGGCCCGCGCCGTGTCGGCCACGTCGCCCGCTTGGACGTGGTCGACCGGGATCGCCTCCAGCGCGAGCCGCACGTCCGGCGCCGCGAGCCGGAGCTGGGCCGCCGGGTAGGTCTCGAGCACGTCCGCGACCTGGTCGTCGGTCAGCTCGGCGACGTTCCGGAGCACCACGACCTCCCGGTCGGCCGGGGTCATCGTGTCGAGCGCGGCCCGCAGCTGCTCGAGCCTCTCCCGAGGCTCCACCAGCCACTCCGGTACGTCGTCCGCCGGGTCCGGGTCGGCCACCGCGGCCACCGCCGGCGTCGGGCCGGCACATCGGGGTCGCGCTTCGCCTGGCGGTCACGCGCGTCGAACAGCTCGCGGTAGACCGCGACGTCGACGTCCTCCTCGCGGCTCAGCCGCGGGAAGTCGGGGTGGATCCGGGCGAGCGCGTCCTCGGCCACCCGGTGGGCCGTCCGCTCCGGCACGTCGAGCAGCACGAGGGTCCGCACCAGGGACGGCCACCGGGCGGCCAGGTAGGCGGCGAACTCGCTGTCGTCCCTGCTCATGGTGGTGGGGATTCGGACCCGCCGCGCGTCCGGGTTGGCCTAGGCGTGCAGCGACATCGGACCGTAGACGACCCGGTCGTGCTCCAGCAGCGTCACCTGGGCGACGCCGGCCTCGGCCAGCTCGGCCCAGATCTCCCCGACCCACGACTCGGCGTCCGCCTGGCTGGCGAAGCGCTGTCCGGCGTGCTCCTCACCGGCGTCGACCTCGGCGCCGGCGCCGTCCTCGAGCCGCCACCACCAGGGTCGCTCCGTGGGGCTGGGTGAGCGGAAGGTCGCCGGTTGGTCGGGCAGGTTCATGTCAGGACTCCCGGACGCTGGGGTCGACGAACGGCGGCTTGACGAGCTGGAAGATCTCCCGCCGGCCGCGGACGTCGACGCCGACCTCCGCGTCAGCGTCGACCATGGTCGGCACCAGCGCCAGCCCGATCCCCGTGCGCAGGGTGGGGCTGAAGGTGCCGGACGTGACGTCGCACAGCGGCACGTCGGGCAGCAGGCTGACCTTCATGCCCGGCCGGGGGATGCCGCGGCCGGTGGCGCGCAGCCCGCGCAGCAGTCGCCTCGGGCCGGTCTCCTTCTCCTGCAGCAGCCGCTCGCGCCCCCAGAACCGCTCCTTCTGCCACCCCACGGCCCAGCCGAGCCGGGCCTCGTTGGGAGTGGTCTCGAGCGAGATGTCCTGACCGTGCAACGGGTAGCCCATCTCGGTGCGCAGCGTGTCGCGCGCGCCCAGCCCGCACGCGAGGACGTCGTACTGCTGCCCGGCCTCCAGCAGCCTGTCCCACACGTCGCCGGCGGCCTCGTTGCGGACGATCACCTCGTAGCCGCGCTCGCCGGTGTAACCGGTGCGGCACACGACGATCCCGGTGCCGTCGTAGTCGGCCTCCTCGAACGACATGTAGTCGTGGCCGACCGGCAGCCCGAGCGCGCCGAGGACCTCGTCGGACCGGCTGCCCTGGACCGCCAGCACGGCGTACTGGTCGTGGTGGTCGAGCACCTGGACCCCGTCGGGCGCCTGCTCGCGCAGCCGGCGCACGACCTCGGCGGTGTTGGCGGCGTTCGGGACCAGCAGCACGTGCTCGTCGTCGTGGAAGTAGGCGATCAGGTCGTCGACGATGCCGCCCGACTCGTCGCAGACCAGGGTGTACTGGGCCTTGCCGGGCGCGGATCTTGCCGAGGTCGTTGCTCAGGGTGGCGTTCACGAACGCCGCGGCGCCGGGGCCGGTGACGAGCGCCTTGCCGAGGTGGCTGACGTCGAAGACCCCGACCGTGCTCCGGACGGCGCTGTGCTCGGCGACCGTCCCGGCGGGGTACTCGACCGGCATGCTCCACCCGCCGAACTCCGCGAACTTCGCACCCAGGGCGACGTGCCGGTCGTGCAGTGGCGACCGCCGGCCGGTGCTGAGGCTCACGTCGCTCTCGCTCATGCGGCCGAACCTACCGCAGCGTCAACGCCCGGAACCGCAGGCAACTCGCCCGCCGCTGCTCCGGGATCGAGCGCGCCGTATCCTGCCCCGGTGACGACTTACCAGCTGCGTTCGGCCAGCCCCGCCAAGACCCGCGCCGACGCCGTGGTCGTCGGCATCGTGCAGGACGCGAAGGGACCCCGGGCCGCCGCCGGCGGCGAGGACGTCGCGAAGGCCTACGGCCGGAAGTTCCGCCCGTTGCTCGCGGGACTCGGGATCACCGGCAAGGCCGGCGAGGTGCACCGGATCCCGACGAGCGGTGCGATCGCGGCGCCGATCCTGGTGCTCGTCGGGCTGGGCGCGACGCCCGACCAGGTGGCCGTACGGCGAGCGGCCGGCGTGGCCGCCCGCTCGGTCACCAATGCCACCTCCGTCGCGCTGGCGCTGCCCGCCGGCTCTCCCGCCCTGGTACGGGCCGTGACCGAGGGCTACCACCTCGGCGGCTACCGGTTCACGACGTACAAGAAGCAGACCGACAACCCGGCCCCGGGCACGGTCACGGTGCTGTCGCCCGAGGCCCGCAAGGGCGAGACGAGCGAGGCGTTCGAGACCGCGCAGGTGCTCGCGACCGCGGTCACCACGACGCGCGACTGGGTGAACACGCCGCCGGGCGACTTCCGGCCGAGCGAGTTCGCCGACGCCGTGGTCGAGGCCGCCGCCGCCACCGCGAAGGGCCGCGGCCGCACCAAGGTCAAGGCCGTCGTGCACGACGAGCAGCAGCTCGCCGACCTCGGGTGCGGCGGCATCCTCGGCGTCGGCCAGGGCTCGGCGTCGCCGCCGCGGCTGGTCGAGCTCACCTACTCCCCCAAGGGCGCCGTCGCCCACCTCGCCCTCGTCGGCAAGGGCATCACGTTCGACTCCGGTGGCCTCACGATCAAGCCCGCGCAGGGCATGAGCGACATGAAGTCGGACATGGCCGGGGCCGCCGCCGTCGTGCAGGCGACCCTCGCGATCGCCGAGCTCGGCCTGGCGGTCAAGGTCACGACCTACGTGCCGATGGCGGAGAACATGGTGTCGGGGACGGCCACCCGGCCCGGCGACGTCCTGACGATGTACGGCGGCAAGACCGTCGAGGTCCTCAACACCGACGCCGAGGGCCGGCTGATCCTGGCCGACGCGCTCGTCCGGGCCACCGAGTCGAAGCCCGACGTGGTCCTCGACGTCGCCACGCTGACCGGTCACATGGTGCTCGCGCTCGGCGACCGAGTCGGCGGCGTGATGGGTGCCGCGGACGTCGTCGCCGCGGTGGTCACCGCCGGCGAGACCGCGGGCGAGGCCCACTGGCCGATGCCGCTGCCCGAGAGCATCGTGGAGCGGGTGCGCGCCAGCAAGATCGCCGACCTGCTGCAGCACGACTGGAACCGCAGCGGCGGTGGCCTCTTCGCCGGCGCGTTTCTGCAGGAGTTCGTCGAGGGCCTGCCCTGGGCGCACCTCGACATCGCCGGTCCGTCGTTCCTCACCGGGTCGCCCTACGGGCACGTCACCCACGGTGGCACCGGCTTCGCGGTGACGACCGTGGTCGAGTACGCCCGGCAGCTGGCGGCCGCGGCCTCGCAGCGGCACCGGGCCTAGAGCTCGCCGTTCTTCTTCCGGCGGTTGTACTCGCGCATCCGCTGCGGGACGCCGACCACCGCCGCGTCGTACGACGGCACCTGGTGCCGGTTGCAGAACTGGTGCGCCCACTGGACCGACGGGACCCGGCGACGCGTCCACTCGCCGTCGTGCGCGACCAGCAGCAGCGTCACGTCGCTGACGGCGGTCCGTGGCTCGACGAACCCCTCGACCCCGCGGCGCGACGCGACGAACTCGCGCAGGTGATCCTCGTCCGCGCGGTCGCTGCCGCGGACGGTGGTCGAGCCCGTGCGGGCGGTGTCACCCGAGGGACGTCGCATCCGCGACCGTCCCCGGAACCGATCGAACAACCCCATGCGCACCAGTGTGCCGGGTCGGCCCTCGGGGTGGTGTCGACGCGCTCGCAAGAAGTGCAAAGATGGGCCCGGGCCGAGCGTGCCCAGGTCCAGGAGGACTGACGGAGGGAGCATGGTGGCCGAGGCCGAATTCGACGTACTCATTCTCGGGGCAGGCTCCGGTGGCTACGCGTGTGCGCTGCGCGCGGCGCAGCTGGGGCTGTCGGTGGGCCTGGTCGAGAAGGGCAACCTCGGCGGCACCTGCCTCCACGTCGGCTGCATCCCCACCAAGGCACTGCTCCACGCGGCCGAGGTCGCCGACAACGCACGCGACTCCGCGACGTTCGGCGTGCGGGCCACCCTCGACGGCATCGACATGACCGCGGTCAACCGCTACAAGGACGGAGTCGTCGGCCGGCTCTTCAAGGGGCTCACCGGGCTCGTCAAGAGCCGCGGCATCACCGTCATCGAGGGCGACGGCCGGCTGACCGGCCCCCGCGAGGTCACGGTCGGCACCACCGCCTACACCGGCCGCCACGTCGTGCTGGCCTCCGGCTCCTACAGCCGCTCGCTGCCCGGCCTCGACGTCGACGGTGACCGGATCCTCACGTCCGAGCACGCGCTGCGGCTCGAGCGGGTGCCCGCCTCGGTCATCGTGCTGGGCGGCGGCGTGATCGGGTGCGAGTTCGCGAGCGTGTGGCGCAGCTTCGGCGCCGAGGTGACCATCGTCGAGGCGCTGCCCCGGCTGGTGGCCGCCGAGGACGAGGCGTCGTCCAAGGCACTCGAGCGAGCGTTCCGCAAGCGCGGCATCGTCTTCCGTACCGGGACCCCCTTCCAGAGCGTCAAGACCACCGACGGCGGCGTGGCGTGACCGTCGAGGGCGCCAGTGACGGGCAGAGCGTGATCGAGGCCGACCTGCTGCTCGTCGCGGTCGGTCGCGGGCCGGTGACCGACGGTCTCGGCTACGACGAGCAGGGCGTCGCGATGGACCGCGGGTTCGTGCTCACCGACGACCGGTGCCGCACCAACGTCGAGGGCATGTACGCCGTCGGCGACATCGTGCCCGGCCTCCAGCTCGCGCACCGCGGGTTCCAGCAGGGCATCTTCGTGGCCGAGGACATCGCCGGGCTCGCGCCCGCGCCGATCGACGAGCTCGGCATCCCGCGGGTCACCTACTCCCACCCGGAGGTCGCCTCCGTCGGGCTGACCGAGGCCGCTGCCGAGGAGCAGTACGGCGCCGACCAGGTCGAGACCGTCACCTACGACCTGGGCGGCAACGGCAAGAGCCAGATCCTCGCGACGTCCGGGTTCGTGAAGCTCGTCCGTCAGGTCGACGGGCCCGTCGTCGGCGTCCACCTCGTCGGTGACCGGGTCGGCGAGCTGATCGGCGAGGCCCAGCTCATCTACAGCTGGGAGGCCCACGCCGACGACGTCGCGCCGCTCGTCCACGCCCACCCGACCCAGAACGAAGCACTCGGCGAGGCGCACCTCGCGCTCGCCGGCAAGCCCTTGCACGCGCACTCCTGATCGACCCGCCACCCGCTAGCGAAGGAAGACCATTGGCCACCGAAGTCTCTCTCCCCGCCCTCGGCGAGTCCGTCACCGAGGGCACCGTCACCCGCTGGCTCAAGCAGGTCGGCGACCAGGTCGCGGTCGACGAGCCGCTGCTCGAGGTCTCCACCGACAAGGTCGACACCGAGATCCCCTCGCCGGTCGCGGGCACGCTGCTCGAGATCAAGGCGAACGAGGACGACACGGTCGAGGTCGGTGCCGTGCTGGCGCTGATCGGCGACGAGGGTGAGGGCGGCGGCGACAGCGGCGGGTCCGAGTCCGAGTCCGGTGACTCCCTGACTCCGGGTCCGAGCTCCGGTGACTCCGGTCAGCAGGAGGCCGGCGGCGGCGAGGACGTCGAGCAGGAGCAGGCCGAGCAGGAGGCCGAGGAGAAGGACTCCGACGGCGAGGCGCCCTCCGAGCAGGAGCCGGCCGCCGAGGAGTCGGCGACTCGGGCGACTCCGGCGACTCCGGCGACTCCAGGACGACTCCGGCGACTCCGGTGACCAGTCGTCCGGTGACCAGTCGTCCGATGGCCAGCGTCCGGTGAGCCAGCGTCCAGGACCAGTCGTCCGGTGGCCAGTCGTCCGGTGGCAGTCGTGCGGTGGCGGTGGCGGTACGTCGGTCACCCTGCCCGCGCTCGGCGAGTCGGTGACCGAGGGCACCGTGACCCGCTGGCTCAAGCAGGTCGGGGACGACGTGGCGGTCGACGAGCCGCTGCTCGAGGTCTCCACCGACAAGGTCGACACCGAGATCCCCTCGCCCGTGGCCGGCACGCTGCTCGAGATCAAGGTCCAGGAGGACGAGACCGTCGAGGTGGGCGCCGAGCTGGCGATCGTCGGTGACGGCTCCGCCGCGCCGTCCGGCGGCGGCGAGGACGAGGAGAAGCCTCAGGAGCAGCAGGAGCAGGCAGAGCCGGAGCCCGAGCCCGAGCAGGAGCCGGAGCAGTCAAGTCCGAGCCCGAGCCCGAGCCCGACGAGCAGCCGGAGGAGAAGCCCGAGGAGAAGCCCGCGGCCGAGCAGGAGTCCGAGCCCGCCCCGGCGAAGGAGACCCCGGCGGCGCCGCCTCGGGCGACCGCAGCGAGCCGGCGTCGTACGTGACCCCGCTGGTCCGCAAGATGGCCGCCCAGCACGACGTCGACCTCGCGTCGGTCAGCGGCACCGGAGTCGGCGGCCGGATCCGCAAGCAGGACGTGCTCGACGCGGCGGCGAAGGCGAAGGAGGCCGCTGCCCCGGCCGAGGCTCCGGCGGCGGCGGCGGCGTCCGCGTCCGCACCGGCCGCGTCGGCGGCGCCGGCGGCGTCCGCGCTGCGCGGCACGACCGAGCCGATGTCGCGGCTGCGCAAGGTGATCGCCAAGCGGATGATGGAGTCGCTGCAGACCTCCGCCCAGCTGACCCAGGTGGTCGAGGTCGACGTGACCAACATCGGCCGGCTGCGCGACTGCGTGAAGGCCGACTTCCTGGCCCGCGAGGGCGTCAAGCTGTCGTACTTCCCGTTCTTCGCGAAGGCGACCATCGACGCGCTGAAGGCCCACCCGGCCCTCAACTCGCAGGTCGACGAGGAGAAGGGTGAGATCACCTACTTCGACGCCGAGCACCTCGCGATCGCGGTCGACACCGAGCGCGGGCTGCTGAGCCCGGTCATCCACAACGCCGGCGACCTCAACGTCGCCGGGCTGGCGCGCAAGATCGCCGACGTGGCCGAGCGGACCCGCACCAACAAGGTCAAGCCGGACGAGCTGTCGGGCGGCACGTTCACGCTGACCAACACCGGCAGCGTCGGCGCGCTCTTCGACACCCCGATCATCAACCAGCCGCAGGTCGCGATCCTCGGCACCGGCACCGTGGTCAAGCGGCCGGTCGTGATCGACGACCCGAACCTCGGCGAGACGATCGCCGTACGTCTGATGGCCTACCTGTCGCTGACGTACGACCACCGGATCGTCGACGGCGCCGACGCCGCCCGCTTCCTGCAGGACGTGAAGGGGCGTCTCGAAGCCGGACAGTTCGACGTCTGACCCTTCCCGTCTGCCTCGTGTGCCTGAGACCACTCTCCTGAGTGGTCTCAGGCACACGCCGCGGCCCCTGGCACGATGGAGGCATGCGCTACCTCGTCGCCGGCGGCTCCGGCTTCCTCGGGTCCCACCTGATCGCTCGGCTGCGGGACGACGGGCACGAGGTCACGCAGCTCGTACGCCGGGCACCGCGCGCGTCCGACCAGGTGCAGTGGCAGCCGGCCGACGGTGTCCTGGATCCCGACGTGGTGGCGGCGGCCGACGTGGTGGTCAACGTGGCCGGGTCGCCGACCGTCGGCAACCCGCACTCGAAGCGCTGGGCGCGCGAGCTGCGGGAGAGCCGGGTCGACACGACCCGGCTGCTGGCCGACGCGATCGCCGAGCCACCGGCGGGCGCGCCACGTTCCTGGCCGGGAACGCGGTCGGCTACTACGGCGACCACGGGACCGAGCCGGTGCCCGAGTCGTCCGACAGCCGCGGCGACTCGCTGCTGGCGAAGGTCACGCGTGAGTGGCAGGCCGTGACCGCGCCCGCCGCGGTCGGCCGGCGCGCGCGTCGTCGTGCTGCGCACGGCGCCCGTGATGCACCGGGACGCACCGCCGCTCAAGCAGCTGCGGGTGCTCTTCAAGCTCGGCCTCGGGACGCGGCTGGGTGACGGTGAGCAGTACTTCCCCATGGTCAGCCTTCGCGACTGGCTCGACGCCGTGACCTACCTCGCGGCCGACGCGGACGCTGCCGGGCCGTTCAACATCTGCTGCCCCGAGACACCGACCAACGCAGAGTTCACCCGCGCCCTCGCTCGCCTCGTGAGCCGTCCCGCCTTCCTGGTCGCGCCGAAGCGGGTGCTCGCCGTGGCCGGCGGTGCCGCCGCGCCGGAGCTGCTGAACTCCACGAACGCCCGACCGCAGGCGCTGCTCGACCGCGGCTACGAGTTCGCCGACCGTGACGTGACGTCCGTGCTGGCCAGCGGCCTCGCCTGATCGCGCACCTCGTCGACCCGCCAGCGACCGTCGCCGCGGACCAGGACCACCGTGCGGGTGGACCAGTCGTCGCGTGGCAGCACGGTGCGCCCGCCCTCCCCCACCGCGGCGGGCCCGACCACCCGGTCGGTGACCACCAGCACCAGCCGGTCGGCGCTGGCGCTCGCCACCCGCACGGCGGCCCGCTGCACCGCCAGGCCGTCGACCCGCAGCCCCCGCTGGGCGTACGCCGTGAGCAGGGCGGCGTCGGCGCGGCCGGACGCCGACCCCTCGACGTACAGGTCACGGAGGGCTCGCGCACTCCCTCGGCGCCATGCCTGGGAGCGGGCCTGCGTCCCAGGAGCGCAGCACCGCGAGTGCCGCGGTGCGGTCGGGCGCGCTCCGGGGGGCGGTGGTCGGTGGCCGCGTCGCCGGGGTCGCCTCGGCCGAGACCGGCCAGCCCGACCGCGAGCAGGCAGCCGAGCAGCGACAGCAGCGCGGCGGTGAGGAGGCGCACCGCGCCCGAACCCGGGGTCACCTCCCCTTCCTACCCGGATCGGCCGGGCCCCGGTCCGGGTTATCCACAGCGGTAGGCTCGCGGCGTGACATTGGACTACCGGATCGCGGGTCTCGGGCCCGGACGCCGTCGAGTACCTCGCGGCGTGGGACCTCCAGCGCGACGTCCACGCGGCCGTGGTCGCCGGCGCCTCCGACGACACCGTGCTGCTGCTGGAGCACCCGCCGGTGTTCACGTGCGGGAAGCGCACCGACCCGCACGAGCGGCCGCTCGATCCCGGTGGCGCGCCAGTGATCGACGTCGACCGCGGCGGCAAGATCACGTTCCACGGCCCGGGGCAGCTCGTCGGCTACCCGATCGTCACGCTGCCCGACCACGTGAAGGTCGTCGACTACGTCCGCCGGGTCGAGGAGGCGCTGATCCACACCTGCGCCGACCTCGGCGTCACCACCGCCCGCGTCCCCGGCCGCAGCGGCGTCTGGCTGCGCGCCGACGAGCGTGGCCCCGAGCGCAAGGTCGGAGCCCTCGGCATCCGGGTGAGCCGTGGCGTGACCATGCACGGCTTCGCCCTCAACTGCGACGTCGACCTCGGCTGGTACGACCGGTTCGTACCGTGCGGCATCGCCGACGCCGACGTCACCTCGCTGAGCCGCGAGCTCGGCCGCGACGTCACCGTGCAGGAGGTCATCCCGATCGTGGAGCGGCACCTGTCGGCGTACCTGCGTGGCAGCCGTACGTCGCCACCCCCGACTACGAACCGCGGCCCGAGCCCGGCCGCGTGTCGCGCATCGAACTGGTGACCCCGTAGTACATACTCCGTATCTATGAGCGACCTCGTCATCGAGACGACCGGTCTGCGCAAGGAGTTCCGTACACGGCGGGGGGGCCTTCGGGTCGCAGTGCAGTCCCTCGACCTGGCGGTCCCTGCCGGCGGCGTCCACGGATTCCTCGGACCCAACGGGTCCGGCAAGACGACCACGATCCGGATGCTGCTGGGCCTGGCCCGCGCCACGAAGGGGTCGATGAGGCTCTTCGGCACCGAGGTGCCGCACGGCCTCCCTGCGGTCATCGACCGGGTGGGCGCGGTGGTGGAGTCGCCCAAGTTCTCCCCGAACTTCACGGGCCGGCAGAACCTCCAGCTGCTCGCCCGCACCCGGGGGATCCCGGCCGAGCGGATCGACCACGCGCTCGGCACGGTGAGCCTCGGTGGTCGCGACCGCGACCGCTACAAGTCCTACTCGCTCGGCATGAAGCAGCGGCTCGCGATCGCGGCCACGCTGCTGAAGGACCCGGCGCTCCTGATCCTCGACGAGCCCACGAACGGGCTCGACCCCGCCGGCATCCGCGAGATCCGCGACACCATCCGCAACCTGGGCGAGGCGGGGGTGACGGTGCTGCTCAGCTCGCACATCCTCGCCGAGGTCCAGCAGGTGTGCTCCTCGGTGACGATCATCGGCAACGGCCGGATGCTGGCCTCCGGCGAGGTCGACGCCCTCATGGGCGCGAGCAACGTCTACCGGCTCCGGGTGGCCGACCACGAGGGCGCCGTGCGGCTGCTCACCGAGGCCGGTTTCGCGGTCGAGCCCGACGCCGGGGCGATCCGGGTCGAGACCGACCGGCCCGCCGCCGACATCAGCCGCACCCTCGGCGAGTCGCGGCTGTGGCTCGAGGAGCTCACCGCCGTACGGCCCGACCTCGAGACGGTGTTCCTCGAGCTCACCTCCGGTGAGGCACTCGGCGAGGGAGACATCGCATGATCCGGCTGATCGGCCTCGAGCTCACCCGGCTCCGCTGGAGGCGCGCCGTCGTCGTGCTGCTGGCCGGCTGCACGCTCGTCACCCTCGTCATCTTCGCGGGCACCGCGTGGTCGACCCGGCCCATCTCCGACTCCGACCTCCAGCAGGCGCAGGAGCAGGTCGACCGCGAGCTGGCGCAGCCCTACATGCAGCGCCAGATCCGGCAGTGCGAGAAGCGGCCCGGCCGCTACGGCGTGGGCGACCCCGAGCAGTGTGCGGAGCGGATGGGCCCGCAGGTCGAGTGGTACGTCGGGCGCGACGAGCTCCGTGCCGGCCGGGCGTTCCGTGAGGCCGGGCTGGGCGTGATGACCATCGTGATGGGTCTGCTGATGCTGGTCGGCACGACGTTCGCCGGCGCCGACTGGAACTCCGGCTCCATGAGCAACCAGCTCCTCTTCGAACCCCGGCGGGCCCGGGTCTGGCTGGCCAAGGCGGTGGCCGTCTTCGCGGTCAGCGTCGCCACCTCGGCGGTCCTGCTGGCCGGGTTCGCGGGCGGCCTGCTCCTGCTCGCGCGATCCCGCGGCCTCGAGGTGCCGCCGGAGGTGCCCGGGTGGATGGTCTCGAGCTCGGGACGCGCGGTGCTGCTCATCGGTGCCGCCGCCGTCGGGGCGTACGCCGTGACGATGCTCGTGCGCAGCACCGTCTTCACCCTGGGCGCGATGTTCGCCGTCGTCGTGGGCGCCACGCTTGGTGATGGCGCTGATCGGAATCAGCGAGGCGTGGTTCCCCAACAAGAACCTGAGCGCGGTGATCTGGAACGGCGCGACGTACTACGTCCAGCCGCCCGACGCCTGCTTCACGGAGGGTCGGGCGCCTCGCGGGCTCGACTGCAACGGTCGGGAGCGGCTCGACCTGTGGGAGGCCGTCCGCAACCTCGGAGGCCTCCTGCTGGTGGCCGCGGGTGCCTCCCTGTGGTCCTTCCGGCGACGTGACGTGCCGTAGGTACAGTTGCTGGAGTGACCACCACCCCCACCGCCTCCCCCCGAGGGCCGGAAGCTGCTGAGGCTCGAGGTCCGCAACGCCGAGACCCCGATCGAGCGCAAGCCGGAGTGGATCAAGACCCGGGCGAAGATGGGGCCGGCCTACACCGAGCTCCACGGACTCGTGAAGTCGGAGGGCCTCCACACGGTGTGCCAGGAGGCTGCCTGCCCCAACATCTTCGAGTGCTGGGAGGACCGCGAGGCGACGTTCCTCATCGGTGGCGACCAGTGCACCCGACGCTGCGACTTCTGCCAGATCGACACCGGCAAGCCCGAGCCGCTCGACCGTGACGAGCCGCGGCGGGTCGCGGAGTCGGTCCAGAAGATGGGCCTGCGCTACGCCACCATCACCGGCGTCGCCCGCGACGACCTCCCCGACGGCGGCGCCTGGCTGTACGCCGAGACCGTCCGTGCGATCCACGACCTCAACCCGGACACCGGTGTCGAGAACCTGATCCCCGACTTCAACGGCAAGCCCGACCTGCTGACCGAGGTCTTCGAGTCGCGGCCCGAGGTGCTGGCCCACAACGTCGAGACCGTGCCGCGGATCTTCAAGCGGATCCGGCCGGCGTTCCGCTACGACCGCTCGCTCGGCGTCCTCACCGCGGCCCGCGACTTCGGCCTGGTCACCAAGTCGAACCTGATCCTCGGCATGGGCGAGACCCGCGAGGAGGTCAGCCAGGCGCTGCGCGACCTGCACGAGGCGGGCTGCGAGCTGGTCACGATCACCCAGTACCTGCGGCCGTCCGTCCGCCACCACCCGGTCGAGCGCTGGGTGAAGCCCGAGGAGTTCGTCGAGCTGCAAGGACGAGGCCGACGAGATCGGCTTCTCCGGAGTGATGTCCGGGCCGCTGGTCCGTTCGTCGTACCGGGCCGGGCGGTTGTACGGTCAGGCCCTAGAGCATGGACGCTCGCGCGTCCGTCCACTGATCCACGCGACCGTCCGCCGGTCCACGCACACCCCAGGAAGCGCCGAAGAATGTCAGACGTCGACCCGTCCTCGATGAGCCGCCGGCAGCAGATGGCGGCCACCTACCGGATGGCCAAGCAGACCTATCCGCGGCTGCCCTTCCTGCTCCTGGGGACGTTCCTCGTCGCGGGCGCGCTCGGCTTCGCGCTGTTCACCTGGGTGCTGCCCGGTGCCGGCGTCGTCGGCCTGGTGCTGGCGATCATCGGCGGCGTCATGCTCGGCCTCCTCGGCATGGTGATCCTGTTCGGTCGACGCGCGCAGTCCGCGGCGTACGCGCAGATGGAGGGCACGCCCGGCGCCGGCGCGCGCGCGCTGTCGACGCTGCGGCGCGGCTGGAAGACCGACCAGCTGGTCGCGTTCACCAAGCAGCAGGACATGGTGCACCGGGTCGTCGGCCCGCCCGGCATCGTGCTGGTCGGCGAGGGCAACGCCCACCGGCTCAGGACGCCTGATGGCCACCGAGGAGCGCCGTCACGCGCGGGTCGCCTCCGAGGTCCCGATCCACCAGGTCGTCGTCGGCGACGGCGAGGGCCAGGTGCCGATCCGCAAGCTGGTGCGTCACGTCACGAAGCTCGGCCGCCACGTCAAGGGCGCCGAGCTCACCGACGTGCTGAGCCGGCTGCGAGGCGATCGACGCGAACCGGTCGAACCTGCCGATCCCGAAGGGCCCGATGCCGACCAGCATGAAGGGCATGCGCGGCCAGATGCGCGGGCGCTGACGCCTCACGCCTTCACGAGGTCGGCCAGCAGCGCGGTCTGGGTCCCGGCCACCAGGTCGTGCAGGCCTCGGCCGTCCGGCTTGAACACCAGCGGCGGCACGACCACGCAGATCAGCACGGAGCGCAGCAGCGCCCGCAGCAGGTCCGGCGGCCGCCGGGTGTCGGTCCGGACCACCCGGACCCGCGTGGCCAGCTGCCCGAACGACCCACCGGCGAGCGCGGTGAGCAGCGCCGACTCCAGCGCGAACACGCCCAGCGTGTAGAAGCCGGCGTACCGGTCCTCGCTCCACCCCGCCGGCCCGACCAGGAGCATGACCACCAGCGTCGAGGCCACCCAGTCGACGAACAGCGCCGCGATCCGGCGGGCCCACGACGCGGTCTCCAACACGCGGGTCAGCCTAGAGGTGGTCCGGACGGCCTCGATCGGCACCTCCACACCACCGCCGAGGCAACTGTTACACGGCCGAAACAAACGGGATACGGTCGAGAAACTGCCCCTGCCTAGGTTCGGGGCACCCGGTGCAGAGCCGCACCGGGCATCGTTTCGCACTGATCTTGCGGCCGGCCCGATCGGGCGGCCAAGGAGGACGAATGTTCGCAAACAGCGACGAGCTGCTGAAGTTCGTGAAGGACGAGGGCGTCGAGATGGTCGACGTCCGGTTCTGTGACCTGCCAGGCATCATGCAGCACTTCACCGTGCCGGTGTCGTCCTTCGACCAGTCGGTCTTCGACGACGGCCTGAACTTCGACGGGTCCTCGATCCGCGGGTTCCAGGCCATCAACGAGTCCGACATGGCGCTGTTCCCGGACGCCTCCACGGCGTACCTCGACCCGTTCCGCACCGCCAAGACGCTGGTCGTGAACTTCTTCATCCACGACCCGATCACCGGCGAGGCCTACTCCCGCGACCCGCGCAACATCGCGCGCAAGGCGATGGCGTACCTGACCTCGACCGGCATCGGCGACACGGCGTACTTCGCGCCGGAGGCGGAGTTCTACATCTTCGACTCGGTCCGCTACTCGACCGGCGTCAACGAGGGCTACTACCACATCGACTCGGTCGAGGGCTGGTGGAACAGCGGCAAGGAAGGCGACAACCTCGGCTACAAGACCCGGCTCAAGGGCGGGTACTTCCCGGTGGCGCCGTACGACCACTACACCGACCTGCGCGACCACATGGTGAAGAACCTCGAGGGTTCCGGGCTGCTCGTCGAGCGGGCGCACCACGAGGTCGGCACCGCCGGCCAGGCCGAGATCAACTACCGGTTCGACGAGCTGCTCAAGGCCGCCGACGACGTGATGAAGTTCAAGTACATCATCAAGAACACGGCGTGGGAGCACGGCAAGTCGGTCACCTTCATGCCGAAGCCGATCTTCGGTGACAACGGGTCCGGCATGCACGTGCACCAGTCGCTCTGGAACAACGGCGAGCCGCTGTTCTACGACGAGACCGGGTACGCCGGCCTCTCCGACATGGCGCGCTACTACATCGGCGGCATCCTCGCCCACGCCCCGTCCGTGCTGGCGTTCACCAACCCGACCGTGAACTCCTACCACCGGCTGGTGCCTGGCTTCGAGGCCCCGATCTCGCTGGTGTACTCCTCGCGCAACCGTTCGGCGTCCGTCCGGATCCCGATCACCGGCGCCAACCCGAAGGCCAAGCGCGTCGAGACCCGGTTCCCCGACCCGTCGGCGAACCCCTACCTCGCGTTCTCGGCGCTGATGCTCGCCGGCCTCGACGGCATCAAGAACAAGATCGAGCCCGCCGAGCCGGTCGACAAGGACATCTACGAGCTCCCGCCGGACGAGCTGGCCGAGATCGACCAGGTGCCGACCTCGCTGAACGCCGTGCTCGACGCCCTCGAGGCCGACCACGACTTCCTCACCGAGGGCCACGTGTTCACCCCGGACCTGATCGAGACCTGGATCGACTACAAGCGGACCGAGGAGATCGCGCCCGTGCAGCTGCGCCCGCACCCGCACGAGTTCGAGCTCTACTACGACATCTAGGCCGACACTAGGGCTCTGACCTGCGGTTCAGGTTCGACTTCCTGCCGCAGTCCTCGTTTGTCCTCACGAGCCGCCATCACCACTTCGATGGCGGCTCGTGCCCTGTCCTCGGGTCCTGTGACCACGTCTGTCCGCGGCCGACAAGTCTGTCGCTGAGCCATGCGGCGCGCACCCTCCCAAGGGTCTCGACCGGGGGTAGCGCTGGCGCGGGCTGTGTGGTCTACTCGAAACGGATGCACCCGGACCCTGTGCTCCTCCCACATGGAGGAGTCAGGGTCTTTCTGTATCTGGGGGTCGCCGACCGTGGACGCACCACAGGACCGGCGCGAGCGCCCCTCGCCCAGAGTGTCCCCCCACCTTGGCGAGGGGTTGCCAACCCCACGCAGTGGTAGCAGGCGAGCCCCGCCCTCGATCACCCCTGGGGGCCGAGGACGGGGCCCGTACTCATGGGACGGTCGCCCGCCTCGAACGTGACGCCACCCTCAGCGCCGAGCGAGCTCACACCGCTCGGTCAACGACCCTGGCCTTTGCTCAGCCGCGTCGGGCCAACAGGTGAGCGAGCATCGGGTTCACGAGGCGTTGCCGGTCGAAGCCGAGCCGCGAAGGTTCTGGTGGATCCGTCGGCCGATGGCGTCGAGTCCAGCCCTCTCTGCCGCATCGAACGGCTGGGCCGCGGCCGTCTCACGCAGCCTCTCGAGCTGGTCCCGGACGACCGAGTGCTGCTCGGGGGCGACCCGGTGGCTGAGGTCCAGCAGCACCTGACAGATCTTGTGCAGGACCTGGGGGTCCGCGGCGCCGTACCGCCGGGGTTGCGAGAGTCCCAGGTCGACGTAGCTCGCAAGGTCGGGGCGGTGAATCACGACCCTGACCGCGCCGTCCTCGTCGAGCAGGTGCTCGGCGCCCAGGTCGCGGTCGCTCAGCGCGCAGAGGAGTGACGAGATGTGCCCCAGGGCGTGGATCGCGGTCGTGGGGTCGTTGATACCGGGCGACAGCGCCTTGTTGGCCACATCGGTCAGCTGCCGCAACCCGTAGCCCACGTCCTGGGCTGACGTCCGTTCGAAGTCGACGTGGATGCAGCCGGCCACCCGCGCGGCGACTCGCGTCGCGCTCTCACCCGCGAGAGGGGCGGACCCCGTCGGCCAGGCGCTCCCCAGGGGCGTCCCCCGGACCAGGAAGGCGCCGGGGTGGACGTCGATCCTCAGCATCACTTCCTCCTCCACGGCGAGGGCGAGCAGTCCGTCCTGGTCGACCCAGGTCAGGAAGCCGTCGTCCTCGGCGAGCAGGGTCGCCGCGCTCGGAGGCGGACTCGGTTCGGTCGCCCTGCGACTGCTGGCAGAGTCACGCGTCGCGAGCACGGCGTTCATCGTGGTCACCGCATCGCGATGCACGTTGCGCAACATCGTCTCGACCCGGATCTGCTCGGTCAGGTGGGCCAGGAACAGCACCAGCCCCAGCACGCTGGCCACGGCGAGCACGAAGGCCAACGTCACCGCGATCTTCGGCACGAGCTCGGCACCGCCCTCGTCCCCCGGGCCGCGCACGGCGCGGAGCACGGTCAGCGCGTAGGTGAAGGTCGCGAGGAACAGGGCCAGCGTCACCTGGACGAACAGGTCGCGGGTGAACGTCCGCAGCAACCGGGGAGAGAACTGGCTGCTGGCGAGCTGCAGCGTGACAACCGTCAGGGAGAACGTCAAGGCCGTCACCGTGATCATCGACGAGGCGATGGCGCCCAGCAGCGAGCGGGCGGCGTCCGCGTCTCCGCCGAAGAGCCACCCGCTCACCCGGCTCGGCAGGTCATCGTCGACCACCGCATCCAGCTCCGGGACCGTCAACCCCAGGAGCAGCGCGCACACCACCGCGATCGTGGGCAGCGGCCACAACCTCGTGCGGAACGCATCGCGAACGTTGACGAACCACGTGCTCATGACACGCACCCTGCCACCAGCAGGCCGTCCGGGCGCGGACGCGCCGTCACCGTCGCCTGGCGGGTCCCCACTGCCGGCGTGTCCTCCACCGCTCAACCGCGCTCCGGGAGCCCGCCTGGCACGTCACCCTTGAACTGACGAGCCACTGCCACGTCGGTGGAGGAGTGGGCGACGATCGAGAGGCTGACCGTGAGCGCCGTCAGGTGGAACAGCTCGTCCGCGAGGTCGATACCGGACTCCAGCACGATGAGCCCGTAGACGACCGAGGCAAAGCCCTTGGGACCGAACCACATGGCGGCCGCCTGCTCCCGCATCGCCAGACCGGAGCCGAGGAACGACAGCCAGAGTGCGACCGGTCGCGCGACGAGCAGGGCGAGAACGGCGAACGCCCAGCCGGTCCATGCGATCTCCTCGACCAGGAACGTGGGAGTCATCAGTGCGGCGAAGACCAGGATCGCCACCAGCTTCAGCTGTTCGGCGATCAGCTCGCCCAGCTGCTCGAACTCGTCGCGGAACTCCTCGGACATGCTTGCGACGGTCGCGCCGGCGGCGAACGCGCCGAGGAAGAGGTTCCCGTGCGTCGTCAGGCACAGTCCGAGCACCAGCAGTCCTATGGCGGCCGGCAGCAACGGCTGCAGGTGTTGCACGGAGGCGAAGAAGCGCAAGCGTTCCAGCCGCAGCACCAGCCATGGCACGGCGACTCCGATCAGGAGACCGAGGGCCAGCTCGGCAACCAGCGTCCAGCCGCTCGTCTCAGTGCCGCCGGCCATGGCGAGCAGGAGCAGGACGACAGGAAGCGCGAGGCCGTCGTTCACCCCGGACTCGACGTTGAGCAGCTGGCGCAACCGCGGCGGCACCTCCTCCCGGCCGACGATGGCGGCCGCGAACACCGGGTCGGTGGGCGAGAGCACCGCTCCCAGCAGGAGCGACTCGAGCCAGGGAAGACCGGCCACCCAGTGCGCCAAGCTGGCAGTGACGATCAGGGTCAGTGGCAGCCCGAGCACCAACGCACGACCCGGCAATCGCCACGCACGTCGCAGGTCCCTGACACCGACCCGCATCCCGTCGCTGAAGAGCACCGAGAACAACGCGAGCTCGGCCAGCACTGACACGGCCGCATCACCGGACTCCACCTGAAGCACGCCCAGGACGCCGGGACCGAGCAGGAGGCCCCCCACCAGGAACAGCACCGCCGTCGACAGCACCGTCCGGTGTGCGAACTCCGACACCAGCACCGCGACCACGAGCAACGCGGAGAAGCACACCAAGAGGATCGGGATATCCAACGGGGGTCCTCACTCGCGCGGGGGCGGCCTCGCCGACGGGACGACCCCACTCGCACGATCGGATGACCACTGGGCTTGGAGGTCCGGAGCCGGCACCGCTGACGTCGGAGTCAGCCTATGCCTGTGTCTTGGTGCTCGGGCACGCACCAACTCGCCACCGAGCTCCCCACGCCCTGCTTTGGTCACCGAGGTCCGGACCCTAGCGACCAGAGACTCTCGACGATGGAGAGACCTGACGGTCCGCCGCCTAGCCCGATCGGGCCATGCCAACCATCGCCGAACAGCGGGCTACACGGTGCCTGTGCCGGGACTAGGGTGAAGCCACATCTCCGGCAAAGAGTGGGTGACCCCCTCGGCACCTTGGCCCCCGCACCCCCCGCGGGGGCTTTGCCGTCTCCCGGACCGGCGCACGGCGTGCGGCCCGTTGGTACGACGCACGGCCAGAGCGACGGCTCAGGCGTCGGTGTCGACCAGCCGGCCGTCGAGCGTGAGCGGGTTGTCCTCGTTGATGGCGAGCACGGCCTCGGTGAGGTCGGGCTGGGGGTCGATCGGACGGCGGTCGAGGTGGACACCGGCGATCATGCAACGGACCGACCCGCCGGCGAGCTCGATCGTGGGGATGTCGACGGAGACGATCTCGCACGACTCCTCGATGACCGCCACCTGGTCGGGGCGAAGGCTCCGGCGGGCCCGGGCCGACATCGCCATGACGTAGCGCGGCTTGCCGTCCGGCGTACGACCGCAGAGCTCGACGGCGTTGCCGGCGAACTCGCGCACCTGCTCCTCGGTCAGACCGACCACGGTGCGGCCGTTGACGGTGAGCCGCTCGCGGACCTGTTCGCGGCGCTGCTCGTCGGGGATCAGGTCCAAGCGCCATCAGCGCGACGTCCGTGCCGACGCAGGCCATGACGTTGGTGTGGTAGACCGGCACGCCGTCGGAGTCGACGGCGTCGAACGCCATCGGCTCGTAGTTGAAGTCCGTGCAGAAGCGCTCGAGCACGTTGGTGTCGGCGCGGTGGCTACGTGCCGTGTAGGCGACGCGCGAGACGTGGTCGAGCACCATGGCGCCGGTGCCCTCGAGGAAGATGCCGTCGGGCTCCAGGCCGGAGTAGTCGACGATCGTCTGGACCCGGTAGTGCGACTTCAGAAGCTCCAGCACGTCGGCGCGGCGCTCGTGGCGTCGGTTCGAGGCGTACATCGGGAAGACCGCCACCTTGCCCCCGGCATGGGTCGAGATCCAGTTGTTGGGGAAGACGCTGTCCGGTCGGGTGTGGTCCCCGTCGTCGAAGATGTGGACCCGGACGCCGACGGCTCGCAGGGCCTCGGCCACGGCGTCCATCTCCTTCAGCGCGCGGGCGGAGATCACCTCGTCGGACTCCCCCTCGGGGACGTCGGACTGGAAGGCGTTGTCAGCCGCGGTCGCCGGGTTCGGCAGGAACTTGTCGGCGCGGACGAGGATGACTGCGGACGGGGCCTGTGCACTCACGTCGTCGCAATCTAGACGACGACCCCCGCGGTCGGGCGACCGCCTCGCGCGAGAGGGTCAAGACGCGTTCTCCAGGACGACGGCGAGCGCCTGACCGACGCCGATGCAGATCGCCGCCACTCCCCACCGGTCGCCCGACTCGCGCAGCCGCGCCGCCAGAGTCCCGAGGATCCGGCCACCCGACGCGCCGAGCGGGTGCCCGATCGCGATCGCCCCGCCCTTGGCGTTCACGATCGCCGGGTCGATCCCCCACTGGTCGAGGCAGGCGAGGGACTGCACGGCGAACGCCTCGTTCAGCTCGACGTGGGACACGTCCGACCAGCCGATCCCGGCGCGCTCCAGCGCGCGGGCGGCCGCCTCCACCGGAGCGATCCCGAACCACTGGGGGTCGGTGCCGGCGGCTCCTCGCCCGGCGACCCGCGCCACGGGCGCCGCACCGATCCGGTCGGCCGCGGCCTCGGAGCCGAGCAGGACGGCGGACGCGCCGTCGTTGAGCGGAGAGGCGTTCCCCGGCGTGATCGTCCCCTCGGGGCGGAACGACGGCGTCAGCCCGGCCAGGCCCGCGACCGTCGACCCCGGCCGGATCCCCTCGTCCCGCACCAGGTCCGCGCCGGGCACCGGGGTCACCAGGTCGTCGTAGAAGCCGGCGGTCCACGCGGCGTCGGCCAGCTCGTGGGAACGTACGGCGAACGCGTCCTGCCGCTCGCGGCCGATCCCGTGCCGGTCCGCGATCAGCTCGTTCGCCTCCCCGAGCGAGACCGTCCACTCCACCGGCATCCGCTCATTGACGAGCCGCCAGCCCAGGGTCGTCGACACCAGCGCCCCGTGGCCCGCGGGGTAGCCGCGCGACGGCTTGGGCACCACCCAGGGGGCGCGGGTCATTGACTCCACTCCCCCGACGATCACGATCTCCGCGTCCCCCGACTCGACGGTCCGGGAGCCGATCATCGCGGCGTCCAACGACGAGCCGCAGAGCCGGTTCACCGTGGTCGCGGTCACGGACGTCGGCAGCCCCGCGAGAAGGACCGCCATCCGACCTACGTTGCGGTTGTCCTCCCCCGCCTGGTTCGCGCACCCCCAGACGACGTCACCGATCGCGGCCGGATCGAGGCCGGGCGTCTTCGCGAGCACGCCTGACAGGGCGGTCGCGGCCAGGTCGTCCGGCCGGACCTCGGCCAGCGCACCGGCGAAGCGGCCGAACGGCGTGCGGGTGGCGGCGTACACGAACGAGGCGGTCATGAGGCCAGTCTCCCGCTGCCCCACGCCGACCGCGGTCACCCGGGGTGGATCACCGGCTCGAGCAGGCCCGCCGGCAACCACTCCTCCACCACGATCCAGCCGTCGGCGTCACGGACCGGGTGCACGACGCGGCCGTGCCAGCCGGACGCCCGCTGCTCCCACTCCAGCAACAGGCCCGGCACCCGCCCGTCGGCCCCGGACACCCAGCAGTGGCGCACCTGCGGCGACGGCGGGTGCCTAGGGGTCGCCGACGCCGCACGTCCTCGGGCAGCCCGCTCGGCGAGGCTGCCGAGGTCGGGCCGTCGCCCCATGCCGCCAGCCACCATCGACGCAGCCTATCGAACGCCTGTTCGATCCGTGGCGGCGTGGGGACAGGCCGTGGAAGATGGGCCGTGGCCGACCACGAGCGGAGGAACCATGCTGTCGCAGGTCGCGGAGGGCGTGCTCGTCCACCAGAGCGAGCTCCTCCAGAACAACGCCACCGTCGTGCAGGGCGCGGACGGCGTCCTGGTCGTCGACCCGGGGTTGACCGGCGACGAGCTGGCCTGCCTCGCGAACGACGTCCGCACGCTGGGCCAGACCGTGGTGGCGGGCTTCGCGACGCATCCCGACTGGGACCACGTGCTCTGGCACGCCGAGCTCGGCGACGCGCCCCGCTACGGGACGGCCCGGTGCGCGGCCTTCCTGCGAGACCTGCGCTCGCGCGCGGGCTGGCGGGCCCACGTCGCCGAGGGCCTGCCCCCGGAGATCGCCGGGGAGGTGCCGCTGGAGGCGTTCGGCCTCGTCACCAGCCTGCCCGAGGCGACCGCGCGGCTTCCGTGGGACGGTCCTCGGGTCCGGGTCGTCGAGCACCCGGCGCACGCGCCGGGCCATGCGGCCCTGGTGATCGAGGAACGCGGCGTCCTCGTGGCCGGCGACCTGCTGTCCGACGTCTTCGTCCCGATGCTCGACGACTTCACCAGCACCAACGACCCGGTCGAGGAGTACCTCGTCGGGCTCCAGCTGGTCGAGGACGCGGCGGCCGACGTCGCGGTCGTCGTCCCCGGTCACGGCTCCGTGGGCCGGGGAGATGCGGTGCGCTCGCGGATAGACCTGGACCGTGCGTACCTGCACGCCCTGCGCGACGGCCAGGTGCCCGACGACCCACGGATCGGGCCGGCGGCGAAGCCCGGGTGGGAGTGGGTCAGCGACATCCACGAAGGCCAGGCTCGGAGCGTCGCCGGGCGAGCAGAGCACGGCGCCGGATCCGGCTAGGGCGCCGGTGGCGGATCGAGCGACATGACCGAGTGGCGTGCCCTGCTGGAGGAGGAGCGGCGACGGACGCAGCGACGGCGGGACGCCTTCGTCGCGGACTACGACGGCGTCGTCGCCGCCTCGCGGGACACGCAACGCCGACGACGAGCACGACCCCGAGGGCGCCACCATCGCGTTCGAGCGCTCGCAGGTGAGCGCCGTGGTCGCGCTCACGCGTGAGCACCTGGCCGAGGTCGACGCCGCACTCGCCCGGCTCGACGCGGGGACGTACGGCGCGTGCGAGCGGTGCGGCCGACAGATCGCCACCGACCGGCTGGCCGCGCGGCCGACCGCGCGCCAGTGCATCGACTGCGCGAGTGGCTGACCGGTACGACGGACCGGGCGGCAGCTCGGGAACGAGAGACGCGCCTGCCGGCGGGATCCGTGGGCTGACCGGTCCCGCCGGCGTGGCGCGGAGCAACCCTCGACCACGGGGGACGGACCAGGGGTGCACGGTGAACTCTGCCGCAGCTGACCGGTCTGCGCCTCGCCCCCGTGCACGATCTTGTCTAGGACGTGGGTACTAGGCCGCTGCGTCAGCGCTCGGGGACGGACCGCGGGCGCCCCGACAGGTCATAGGTCGGGGAGCAACCCGTCGCGCACCGCGATCGCCAGCGCCTCCAGCTTGGACGTCGCCCCGAGCTTGCCCGACAGGTTCGCGACGTGGTTGCGCACGGTGTGGATGCTCACGGTCAGCTCGTCGGCGATCGCCGCGTTGGTCCGGCCCTCGGCGACCAGGGCCAGCACCTCACGCTCCCGCTCGGTGAGGGCGGGCTGGACGGTGCCGCGGCCACGCTGCAGCCGGGGCAGCAGCCGGGCCAGCATCTCCGGCGAGATCACCGCCTCCCCCGAGGCGGCGGCGCGCACCGCCGACGTCACCTCGTCGAGGCCTCGCGTCTTCGACAGGAACCCGGCGACGCCGGCCTCGATCGCGGCCACGAGCACGTGCTCGGCCGCGCTCGCGGTCAGCACCACGACAGCAAGGTCCGGCCGCAGCGCGCGCAGCCGCGGGATCGCCTCGACCCCGTCGCCGTCAGGGAGCCGGTGGTCGAGCAGCAGCACGTCGGGCGCGGTGGCGCGGATCAGCTCCTCCGCCTCGCGGACCGTGGCCCCGCGGCCGACGACGAGCAGGTCCGGCTCGAGGTCCAGGGCGCGAGCGAGGGCCTCCGTGAGGATCTCGTGGTCGTCGACGATCAGGACCCGCACCGATCCCTGAGCGACCATGCCCTCCCCCGCTCCGTCGTGCACCGAGTAGTGCCAAGGTACTAGACGGCGTCGGACGTCGTGCGGGGGATCTGGGCCGCGTCCGGGGTCGGCAGCCAGACCCGGACCACGGTGCCGCCGCCGGGTCGCTCCTCCAGCCGAAGCCAGCCACCGGCGACCGTCGCGCGGTCGCGGTGGTGGGCGATGCCCCGGTGCCCAGGTCGCCGCAGCGGGGCGTCGGCCGGCAGCCCGCGACCGTCGTCGGCGATGCTCACGGCGACACCCTCGTCGGCGTACCGTGCCTCGATGACGACCTCGGTTGCGCCGGCGTGCTTGAGCGCGTTGGCCATGGCCTCCTTGGCCGCGCGGTACGCCGTGACCCGGGAGGCGACGGGCAGGTCGACGCCCGCGTCGTGGTCGATCCGCCACGCCACCGCGTCGCCGAGCACGAACGCGGCGGCCTCGGACAGCGCCGTCACCAGGTCGACGCTCTCGGCGGCCGACTCCAGGTCGAAGAGCAGGTTCCGCAGCCGTTCGGTCGCGCCGCCGACGGTCGCGCGCAGCGCGTCGACGTCCGCGAGGGCCTCCGGCGCGGCCGCCTCGAGCCGTCGGCGCAGCACGCCCAACCGCAGGTCGACGGCGGCCAGCGCCTGCACGGAGTCGTCGTGCACGTCGGCGGCGATCCGCGACCGCTCCGAGTTCTCTGCCTGGACCAGCCGACCGAGCAGCTGCTGCCGCTCGTCGGCGAGCCGACCGAGCGCACGCTCGGCGGCGAGCCGCTCCGAGATGTCCCGTTGCACCGTCGCCACCAGCCACGGAGTGTCGGTGCCCGGGTGCGAGATGACGAACGTCGAGCTGACGACCGGGATCGGGTCGCCGCCGCGCCAGTCCCGCAACCCCTGCTCGCCTCGCCAGCTCGACCGGGTGGCGACCAGTCGCCGCAACCGGGGCAGCGGCCGGTCGTCCACGTCCGCACCGGGACCCCGGGCGACGAAGTCGTCGACCGTGCACGAGGTGACGTCGAAGTCCGCTGGGACGCCGACCAGCCGCCGGCCGCCGGGGTTCACGTAGGTGACCTGGCCGTGCGTCGTCGCGAGCGCCACGAAGTCGTCGGTGGCCTCGACCAGTGCCAGGAACTGCTCGAGCTGCGCGTCCTTCGCGGCGAGGGTGTCGCTGGCCTCGCGCTGGTCGACGGTGAACGTGAGAGCGGTCCGGACGATCGCGATGACCACGCCGGCCGAGGCGAGCAGCACCCCGACCGCGGGCACGGGCTCGACGGCGTCGTACGCCAAGGTCGCGACGCACAGCAGGGTCAGCCCGACCACGGCCAGCAGATTGCGGCGCGAGGGTGGCGACGGCCGTCGGACGCCGCGGGAGCCAGGAGGCCAGGGCGATCACCATCGTGCCCGCGAGCGACAGCGGCGCGAGGACCGAGCCGGGCCGGAAGGTGCCGGCCGCGACCTGGTAGAGGAAGGCGGTGTCGACCACCGCGAACAGCAGCAGCCCCAGGCACACCGTCAGGACCGACCCCGGCAGGCGACCGTGCGTGACGGCGACCAGACCGACCATCACCACCAGGATCGTCACGTCCAGCAGCGGGTAGGCGAGGTTCGTGGCCAGCACGGCGACCGGCATGCCGGGCTGGGTCAGGCGGTCCAGGGTGCCGACCAGGGCCGCGAAGAAGATCGCGGCCGCCGTCACCGCGCCGAGCAGCGCGTCGAGAGCCAGCGTGCGCGAGAACCGCGGCGCGTGCTCGCGCACCAGCAGCAGCAGCGCTGACAGCAGGGCCAGGGCCGAGAGGACCCAGGCGACGTCGGCCAGGGACGGGTAGACCGGCGCGCGGTCCAGGACGAAGAAGGTGTGCAGGAAGCCGTAGAGGCGCAGCACCAGGGCGACCGCGACCAGCGACCAGAGCAGCCGCAGCTCGGCACGGGCCGCCGCGCGCCACGTCACGGCGATCGCCGCCAGGGCGTAGCCGAGGGACTGCAGCCAGGTGTCGTACAGCGGGTCCAGCCCCGGCTCCGCGCGGACTCCGGGGACCGTGCTCACCGTCATGGCGACCAGCACCGCCGCCATGACGGCGAACAGGACCGCGACCAGACGCCGGTCGGCCCGCCCGATGTCCATGTCGCCCCCAAGCAGCGGCACCGGCCGGTGCGGCGCCCCGATCCGGATGCTACGCGCGCGACGCGTCGTTCACCCGCCGTGACGCGGCTCGAAGTCCTCCGGCTCGGACTCGATCATGTAGTTCCGGTCCTCCTGGATCCTCGCGACGGTGTGCTCGAGCCAGGCGTCGTCGCCGGTCTCGATCTCGCGCTCGGCGAGCTGCTGCCGGAGGTAGGCCACGAGGTCGTCGGTGGTCCCGGCGTCGTGGGCGACCGAGGTCGCGTCCACGGCGGCCTGGAGGTCTCGGTCGTAGCTGGCCATGGCGGTCTCCTCGGGATCGGTGGCGTGGTCCTGGTCAGTCCGCGGTGCCGCCGGGCTCCAGCCGGGCGCCGCGCGGCACCTCGGCCCCGGCAGCGATCACGGCGTCGTTGCCGACGAGGACGATGTCGTCGCTGTCGTCGAGGTCGGCGTCGTCGGAGCCGACGCGAGCACCGCGGCCGACCCGGACCCGCTTGTCGACGATGGCCCGCGTGACTCTCGCGTCGGCCTCGACCGTCACGTCGTCGAAGAGCACCGCGTCCGTCACCTCAGCTCCGGCCGCCACGCGCGCGCCCGGGCCGACCACGCTCCGGACGACGCGGCCCGCCACCACCGACGCCGGGCTGAGCAGGCTGTCGACCACCTCCCCGCCGTCGAGCACGCGGGCGGGCGCCCGCGAGGCACGGCGGGTCAGGATCGGCCAGCCCGGTACGTCGAGCACCCCGACGTCGTCGCGCAGCAGCTCGCGGTGGGCGCGCAGGTAGTAGTGCGGCTGGCCGAGGTCGCGCCAGTAGCCGTCGAGGGCCAGGGCGCCGGTGCGGCCGCGCTCCACCAGGCGTGGCAGGAGGTGGTCGCCGAAGTCGCCCAGCCCGGAGTCGCCTGCCGGCGCGTCCGGACCGAGCTCGCGGTGGAGGTCCTGCAGCACCTCGAGCAGCACCTCGGTCCGGTAGGCGACGATCTCGGCCGCGATCGTGCCGTGCGGCGGGTCGTCGGGCTTGCTGTCGACCCGCACCACCCGGTCGCCCTCCACGGTGACCAGGGTGTGGTCGGACGCGTCACCGACGTCGACCTCGGTCGTCACGACGGTGCACTCGTGGTCGCCGTCGAGGTGCGCCTCGACCAGGTCGCGGAAGTCGAACCGGTAGACGTGGTCGGCGCTCATCACCAGCAGCACCGACGCCCCGGACTGCTCGATCTGGTCGCGGATCCGGTAGAGCTCGTCGGCGTTCCCGCGGGCGAAGCCCTCCTCGTCGGCGCCGCCGGTGCCCTCCTCGGGCATCAGGAGCCGCAGCCCGCCGCGGGTCCGGTCGAGGTCCCAGGGGCGACCGTTCGCGACCTGGTCCTCCAACGACGTGCCGTGGTACTGGACCGACAGCCAGACCTCGCTGATCCCGCTGTGCGCCAGGTTCGACAGGGAGAAGTCGATCAGCTGGTAGATCCCGGCGACCGGCAGTGCCGGCTTGGCCCGCTCGCGGGTCAGCACGTCCATCCGGTTGCCCGCGCCCCCGGCCTGCACCAGCGCGAGCACGTCTCGCGGGGTGAACCCGAACTTCGTCATCGACCGCCTCTCCGCTCCCGCCGGGACCACGGTAGGGACCGACGTGGTCACCGGCACCACCCTTGCGGGTGTCACGGCGTCACGCCAGCAGCACGAGCGACCCCAGCGCGATCATCCAGCTGACGAAGCTCCCGACGAGGAAGTACTCGGTCACCACGTGGATGCCGGGCCCGCGTTCCTCGTCGCGGGCGGCCTGCAGCTCGGGCCAGCGCAGCAGCCCCTTGGCCGCGACCACGATCGAGGCTGCCGTCAGCTGGCCCGCGAGCCCGAGCCCGACGATGAAGACGCGTTCCAGCGGGCCGAGCAACCGCCCGCCCTTGAGCCGGTACGACGGGACGGACCGGCCCGCGGCGCGCGCCGGGTTCACGGTGCCGGTGGCGGCGAGCACCAGCCGCACCAGCACGTTGCCGGTCGAGAGCTGGACCAGCATCACGCCCGCGAGCAGCAGCGCCTGCTCCGCGGCCAACCCGGCCAGCACGCTCAGCGGGGTGTGGTCGAGCCACTCGCCGACAATGCCACCGGCGTACGCGTCGACCACCGACAGCGCGACGGTGATCCCCAGGCCACCGCCGAAGACGGCCAGCGGCACCCACTCCCGGCGGGCGGCGAACCCGCGGGTCACCGCCTGACCCCAGGCGAGCACGAGCACCGCGACCAGCACGAGGAGCAGCACCTCGCGCGGCTCGGTCAGCCCGGACAGCAGCCCCAGCAGCACCGCGGCGGCGGCGCCGACGACCTCCGGCACGTGCCGCATCGGGCGCACCGAGAACAGGAGGTCCGTCACGCCGAACCCGATCAGCAGCAACGCGGTCCAGATCATGGGGCTCCCAGCTCCTCGTCGGCGGCGAGCAGCGCGGCCAGCCCGTCGGCGCGGACCCGTTGGGAGACGGCCGACGCGCTGATGCCGAGCTCCTCGGCGAGCAGCGCGCTGGCTGCGGCCGGCCACCAGCCCGCGCAGCACCAGCAGGGACCGGTCCGAGAGCCCGCCGACCAGCTCGTCACGCAGGATCAGCATGGCCTCGAGCGTGGCAGGGTCGGGACCGTCGCCCTCGTCGGCGCGCCGGAAGACAGTCCGCCGGTGGCGCGAGCCGGGCCGGCTCTCGGCCTGCGCGGCGGCCTCGATCGCGGCTCGTGCGGCCCACCACCCGGGACCGTCCTCGACCCGCGGCTCCTCCTGGAGCACTCGCACGTCGCCCCACCCGAGGCCGTGGCGCACCTCGACGTCCGGCGCCAGCGCGAGCCGTAGCCGCAGCGTGGCGCGGACCGCGTCGCCGAGCCGCGCGAAGCCGCCCTGGTACTCGTCGCCGACCGTGATCCGCAGCGGCGTGACGGGTTCGAACGTCGCATTGACCCCGGCCAGCGCCGCCCCGAGCCGTCGGTGGACCTGGTCGCGGTCGGGTGCCCGGCGCGCGTGGCGGACGTCCCCGATGAGCGTGGCGATCGGCATCTCACTTCACCTCGGGTGAAGATTAGCATTTTGCTTCACCTGCAGCCGCGACATAAGCGAATGGCTTGCGTCACCCGGTGCTGTCGAACCAGCCCGTCAGCGCCGGACACCCGCCGTATCACCAGGTGGTCGAGCAGCAGCAGCACCACCAGCGAGATCCCGAAGAACGGCAGGGCGACGCCGAGCCCCACGATACCGGCGGCCAGCCACGGCGTGGTGCGCAGCGGCAGTCCGACCCCGCGGTGCCGCCACCGAGGTCGCGCCGCGCGGCCGGCGCCGCCACCACATCCGCGGCCCGGTGACGCACGACGCGATCACCGCCAGGCACGCGAGGGCCGAGACGACGACGTTGGCGCCGCCCAGCGCTCTCCCCTCGTGCAGCCCGATCCCCATCGAGACCACCTGGGCCAGCGCCGGGTAGTCCTCGAAGCCGTACGTCGAGACCACGTCACCCCCGTAGCGGTCGACGTGCACCGTGCGCTCGTCGGTCGGGGCGTCGAACGCGTACCCGATCACCGAGAACACCGCGTCGTCGTCGCCGGGGATCGTGACCGTCAGCGGGTGCCGCAGTCCCGGCCTCGTCGGCGACCACGACGGCCGTGTCCACCGTCGCGACGCTGCGCTTCCTCCCGGCCCCGGCGTCCTCGACGACGGGACCTCCTGGTCCTGCTGCGCCCAGGGGAGCTGGTCCCGGTGGCTGTGCGGCAGGGACTCGTCGAGGGTCGAGGTCGGGTCGGAGATCGCACCCGGGTCGGTGCTCCAGAGCGACGACCCCCGCTCGCTGGCGAGCCGCTGGGCCTGCTCGCCCCAGAACCCGGTCCACGGCAGACCGGACACGAGCAGGAACAGCAGCCCGGCGCCGACGAACGCGCCGACGAGGCCGTGTCGGTGCCGGAGCCGCGCTCCGGGACGACCGCCGGCCGGCCGCCCGCCGACGGGCACGCCACCCGCGCACGAACAGGTAGTAGCCGCTGGCCGCCATCACGATCGCCCAGCACGCCGCCAGCTCGATGACGGTGTCGCCGAAACGTCCCGCCATCAGCTCGGAGTGCAGCCGCACGGCGTAGCCCGAGAGGGTCGTGTCGGGGTCGAGGGAGCCGAGCGCCCGCAGCGAGTACGGATCGACGTACACGTCCCGGGTGGCTGCCGTCGGGCAGCCCGAACGAGAAGACCGTGCTCCGGTCCGCGTGCCGACGGCTCGGTCATCGACATCGGCACCCCCGTCGGGGACCTCGCGCTGCGCGACGACGAGCTGGGTGTCGTAGGGCTGGGACACCGGGTTCGCCGACGGCTCGACGAACATCAGGTCGTGGTGGATCAGCGGCTCCAGCTGGAACCGGAACAGGTAGATCAGCCCGGTGCTCGCGAGCACGAGCAGCACGGGGATCACGAGGAAGCTCGCGTAGAAGTGCCAGCGCCAGACGGCGCGGAACAGCCCGGGTCGCGGGCGCCGGTCGACGGGTGGCGGGGCGCCCCGGTCGGGACGCCCGGACGTGCGTAGGTCGGTCATGTCGCTCCTGGGTCTGGGCGCGCGGGCGCGCGCGAGGACGCCGCGCAGGCGGGCGCGGTCGGACGCGCCCGCTGTCGGCGGGGTGGCGGAGGGGCCGGGGTCAGCCGGCCAGGAGCGACGGCGGACCGCGCCGTACGACGGAGCGCGCGAGCAGCCGCACCGCGACCGGGTCGCGGCGGGCCGGGGTGGTGCCGCATCCGGGTCGGGGCAGGGGCCGGCACCGGCCGGCTCAGCACCAGCAGCAGCGCACCGGCCGCGAGCGCCAGCACGGTCCAGAGGCACCGCTCGCCGTGGGCGAGCCACAGCGCCACGACCGCTGCCGCGGCCAGGTGGGCCGCCATCATCGGCGCGTGCGCCACCAGCTCGCCCAGGGCGCCGGAGCCCCCGGCGGTCACGCCGCCGGTGCCTGCCCGGCCTGGTAGGCATCGAGCAGCGAGCCGACGCGGCGGCCGTCGACGACCGGGACCGCTAGGTCGGCGCGGTCGACCACCGCTCCCGTCGCGTGGGGCTGGCCGCGGTGGCCGGCGACGCCGCTGAGCATCGAGGTGCACCAGCGCCTGCCCACCCCCGACGAGGACGGTCAGCCGCAGCGCCGAGGCGGGCCGGGCGAGGCCGGCGGCCGCGAGCACGGTGGTGGCCGCGACCAGCGCCAGCATCACCAGCGGACCTGGCAGCAGCCCGTCGGCCAGCACGTGGCCGACGGCCCCGACGAAGCAGGCGACGGCCGCCACGAGCGCGGCGCGGCACCACAGCAAGCCGCCCCGCACGGTGCCCGTCACGGCCTCGATCCTAGATCGGCGGCGGACCAGGCCCCAGCTGCGGTCCGTAGGCATCGACCAGCGTGGTCACCTGCCCTCGTCTAGCCGGGCCGGGACGAAGACGACCGGCGCGCCGGCGTCCAGCGACGCGCGACCGCGCTCGTCGGCCTCTGGAGCATCTCGTCGGCCGGGATCCGCTCCCGTCGGGGTAGCCGAGGGTCGCGGCGACGCCGTGGCTGGCCGTGGCCAGCGCCCGGGTGCCGGTCGTGCCGGCGACGACCTTGGCGCTGATGACGTCCCAGTCCTCCGCCGGAACCGGCCTTGGATGACGTGGACATGTCCCCGATCCAACCGGTCGCCGGTCAGGACCAGAAGATCCGCTCGACGACGGCGTGGGTACGTCGGGTGCGTCGGAGGTAGTCGTTGACCATCGCGTCGGTCGCCCCCGGTGGGTAGCCGACCGAGATCGCGACGGCGGCGCGCTCGCGGGTGTTCGGCGGCAGCTGGTCGCCGGGCTTGCCGCGGACCAGCGTGATCGCGTTGCGGACCCGGCTCACCGTGCGCCAGCCCTCGTCGAGCACCTCGGCGTCCGCCCCGCTGAGCAGGTCCGCGTCGCGGGCGCCCGCCAGTGCCGCGAGCGTCTGCGGCGTGCGTAGCCCCGGTACCTCCGCTCCGTGCCGCAGCTGCAGCAGCTGCACCGTCCACTCGATGTCGGACAGCCCACCGCGGCCGAGCTTGAGGTGGGTGTTGCGGTCGGCCCCGCGGGGCAGCCGCTCGGTGTCGACCCGGGCCTTGATCCGGCGGATCTCGACGATGTCGTCGTCGGAGAGCCCACCCTCCGGGTAGCGCAACGGGTCGATCAGCTCGGTGAACCGCCGCCGGAGCTCGGGGTCGCCCACGACCGCGTCGGCCCGCAGCAGCGCCTGCGCCTCCCAGACCCGGGACCACTTGGCGTAGTAGGCGGCGTAGGCCTCGAGCGACCGGACGAGCGGACCTTGCTTGCCCTCGGGTCGCAGCCCGGCGTCGACCTCCAGCGGCGGGGTCGGTGCCGGGCAGCGCCAGCACGCGGCGCACCTCGTTGGCGACCGCGAGCGCGTAGTCGGTGGCCTCCTGCATCGGTCGCGTCGGGTCGCGGGTCGTGCACGAAGAGGACGTCGGCGTCGGAGCCGTAGGACAGCTCGAACCCGCCGTAGCGACCCATGGCGACGATCGCCATCGCGGTCGGCGGCTCGTCGAGCCCGCGCGCCTCGCGCACCCCGCGTTCGGCGACGGTCAGGGTCGCCTCCAGCGTGGCGTCCGTGAGCCGGGACAGCGCGGCACCCACGTCGGCGACGTCGGTGAGACCGAGCAGGTCCCCGGCCGCGACCCGCAGCAGCTCCCGCCGCCGTACCGCGCGGACGGACCGGACCGCGTCCTCGGTGTCGTCGCGCCGACCGGCGGTGGAGACCATCTCCTCGACCAGCGCCTCGGCGGTCAGCGGGGTGAGGTCCTCCCCCAGCATCTTCACGCCCTGCGGCTCGCGCTCCAGCAGGTCGGTGGCGTAGCGCGACGTGGCCAGCAGCGTCGCGAGCCGCTGCGCGACCTCACCCTCGTCGCGCAGCGTGGAGAGGTACCACGGCGTGCTGCCGAGCGCCTCGCTGAGCCGACGGAACCCGAACAGCCCGGCATCGGGGTCGGGCGCGTCGGCGAACCACTCGAGCATGACCGGCAGCAGCGTGCGCTGGATCGACGCGGTCCGCGAGACGCCGGTGGTGAGCGCCTCGAGATGGCGCAGCGCGGCGCGCGGGTCGAGGTAGCCCAGCGCCGACAGCCGCGCGCTCGCCGCCTCCGGGGACAGCCGGGCCTCGTCGCCGGGGATCCGGGCGACCGCCGCGAGCAGCGGCCGGTAGAAGAGCTTCTCGTGCAGCCGGCGCACCTCCCGCCGGTGGTGCTGCCAGGCCGCCTCGAGCTCGGCGACCGGGTCCTTGTAGAACCCCATGCTGCGGGCGATCCGTCGCAGGCTCGCGTCGTCCTCCGGCACCACGTGGGTACGACGGAGCTGGTGGAGCTGGATCCGGTGCTCGAGGGTCCGCAGGAACGCGTAGGCGTCGTGCATCGCCTCTCCGTCGGGTCGCCCGACGTACGCGCGGCGGGTCAGCTCGGACAGCGCGCTCAGCGTCGTCGGCGCCCGCAGCGACTCGTCGGCCCGGCCGTGCACGAGCTGCAGCAGCTGCACGGCGAACTCCACGTCGCGCAGCCCGCCGGAGCCCAGCTTGAGCTGGCGGTCGGCCTGCTCCGCCGGAATGTGCTCGATCACCCGCCGCCGCATCGCCTGCACGTCCCCGACGAACCCGTCGCGCTCGACCGCCTGCCACACCAGCGGCTCCAGGAGCCCGACGTACTCGCGGCCCAGCTCGAGGTCGCCCGCGACCGGACGGGCCTTCAGCAGCGCCTGGAACTCCCACGTCTTGGCCCACCGCTCGTAGTAGCCGCGGTGGCTCGCCAGCGTCCGGACCAGCGGACCGGCCCTGCCCTCCGGGCGGAGCGCGGTGTCGACCGGCCAGATCGTGCCCTCGCCGGTGTGGTCGGAGCAGGCACGGATCAGGTGTGTGGCGAGCTGGGTGGCGACCCGCGCGGCCGTCGGCCTCGTCGGTGCCGTCGGCCGGCTCGAACACGAAGATGACGTCGACGTCCGACACGTAGTTGAGCTCGTGCCCGCCGCACTTCCCCATCGCGATCACGGCCAGCCGGGTGGTCGTGGCTCGCCTCGCCGACCTGGGCGCGAGCGATCGCGAGCGCGGCCTCGAGGGTGCCGCTCGCGAGGTCGGAGAGCTCCGCGGCGGTGTCGTCGACCCCCTGGCCGTGCGCCAGGTCGCGGGCGGCCAGCCGCAGCAGCATCCGTCGGTACTCCACCCGCAGGGCGTCGAGCGCGTCCCGCTCCGGCAGTGTCGCGGTCGGCGTCGGGGTCGGCCGGGTCGGCACCGACCGCCCGCAGCAGCCCGGCGCGGACGGCGAACGCCGGCGCCCGGGTCGAGCCGAGCGTCGGGTCGGTCAGCTCGCGCCAGTGGTCGGGGTGTCGGGCGAGGTGGTCGCCGAGCGCCACGCTGGCGCCGAGCACGGACAGCAGCCGCATCGCGGTGCCCTCGTCGTCGGCCACGGCCGCCAGCAGCCGTGGCCCGGTCGGACGTGGCGTCCGCGAGCCGGAGCAGGCCGGCGAGCGCCTGGTCGGGGTCGGCGCTCCTGCCGAAGATCGCGAGCAGCGGATCGCCGACCGGCCCGATCTCCTCGAGGGAGGTGATCGCCCGCTCGGGGTCGGCGAAGCCCAGCCGCGCCAGCGCCGCGCGGCCGCGGTCGGGCCGGCTCACGGGCGGGGCCTCCGGGCGAGCTCCACGAGCCGCTCGGCGAGGGGCCGCCACGCGTCGTCGAGCTCGGTCCGGGCGGCCGCGATCTCGGCGAGCCACGCGTCCGAGTCGATGCCCCGCGCGTCATGGTCGGCGCGGTCGTCCTCGACCCAGGCGGCGATCACGTGCTCGTCCGCCTCCGGGTGCAGCTGCACGCCCCACGCCGACGGGCCGAAGCGGGCGACCTGCAGCTCTCCCGTCCGGGGTCTCGCGCGAGGGCGACGGCCCCGGTCGGGCAGCACCGTCACGAGGTCGTGGTTCCACTGGATGCCACGCACCGGACCGAGGTCGCCGACCAGCGGGTCGTCGGCGGCCTCCGGCAACCAGCCCACGTCGTACAGCCCGACCTGCTGGCCGAGGTCGCTCGGGGCCGCGGTGCCGCCCAGTGCCGCGCCCATCAGCTGGTGACCGAGGCAGATCCCGAGCGCGGGGACGTCCTGGTCGACGGCCTCGCGGATCAGCTGCTTGACCGGCGCGAGCCACCAGTGGAGCTCGTCGTCGTTGGCCCCCATCGAGCCGCCGAGCACCACGACGGCGTCGTACGCCGCGACGAGCCGGGACCTCGTCGCCGGCCCACGGCCGGCAGACCTCGAGCTCGGCGCCGGCATCGGTCAGCCAGGTGGCGACGTGCGCCGGTGGGCAGCCGGCCTCGTGCTCGACGACCAGGATCCGGGTCACGCGTCCGCCGTCCTCAGATGACCGGGAGCATCCGGTCGCGCTCGTACGGCGACACCTGGATGCGGTACTCCTCCCACTCCTTGCGCTTGTTGCGCAGGAAGAAGTCGAAGACGTGCTCGCCGAGCGCCTCGGCGAGGAGCTCGGAGCTCTCGGCGATCCCGATCGCGTCGTACAGGCTCTTCGGCAGCGGCTCGATCCCGAGGCTCTTGCGCTCCCGCTCGGTCAGCGACCACATGTCGTCCTCGGCCTCGCGCGGCAGCTCGTAGCCCTCGTCGATGCCCTTCATGCCGGCCGCCAGGATCACGGCGAACGCGAGATAGGGGTTGCAGGCGGCGTCGATCGTGCGGATCTCGATCCGCGTGGACGGGCCCTTGTGGGGCTTGTACATCGGGACCCGCACCATCGCGGAGCGGTTGTTGTGGCCCCAGCAGATGTACGGCGGCGCCTCGTCGCCCGCCAGCAGCCGCTTGTAGCTGTTGACCCACTGGTTGGTCACCACGGAGATCTCGCTGGCGTGGTGCAGGATCCCGGCGATGAACTGACGGCCGGTCTTGGACAGCTGGTACTCCGCGCCGGCCTCGAAGAACGCGTTCTGGTCGCCCTCGAAAAGGCTGACGTGGGTGTGCATGCCCGACCCCGGGTGGGTGGTGAACGGCTTCGGCATGAAGCTGGCCCAGATGTCCTGCGACAGCGCGACCTCCCGCACCACGGTGCGGAACGTCATGACGTTGTCGGCGGTCGTGAGGGCGTCGGCGTACCGGAGGTCGATCTCCTGCTGGCCGGGGCCGCCCTCGTGGTGGCTGAACTCGACCGAGATCCCCATCGACTCCAGCATCGTGATCGCCTCGCGGCGGAAGTCGGTGCCACGCGACTGCGCGGTGTGGTCGAAGAACCCGCTGCGGTCGACCGGCACCGGCTCGTCGCCGGGGCCCGGGGTGTGCTTGAACAGGTAGAACTCGATCTCGGGGTGCGTGTAGAACGTGAACCCGCGGTCGGCGGCGACCGCCAGGTTGCGCTTGAGGACGTGGCGCGGGTCGGCGTACGACGGCGAGCCGTCGGGCATCTCGATGTCGCAGAACATGCGTGCCGTCGAGGGCCCCTCGCCCCGCCACGGCAGGATCTGGAACGTGCTCGGGTCGGGCTTCGCGAGCATGTCGGACTCGTAGACGCGGGCGAACCCCTCCACCGCGGAGCCGTCGAACCCGATGCCCTCCTCGAAGGCCCCCTCGAGCTCGGCCGGTGCCACCGACACCGACTTCAGGAAGCCGAGCACGTCGGTGAACCAGAGCCGGACGAAGCGGACGTCGCGCTCCTCGAGCGCCCGCAGCACGAAGTCTTCCTGCTTGCCCATGCGGCCACCCTATTGCCCGCACGTTGCAGGCGTGTGTCGCGCGTCCCGACCACGGGCGCCGGTGACGTCCCGCGGGGCCAGCGTCGCAGTCAGCGCGTGATCCGCAGGGAGCAGGCGCGGTCCGGGTTCCCGGCGGGGTGCGCGCGGAACCGGAACGTGTCGCTGCCGGCGGTGTTCGGACGGCGCAGGTCGACCTCGACGTCCCCGCCCGGTCCGGCGGTGCGGATCCGGTTGAAGACCGTGCGACCGTCCTGGCGGATGACGATCCGCCAGTCGCTGCCGGCCCGCGCGTCGTCGACGTCGGACTCGACCTCCCAGCCCCCGTCCTCGGGACCCACCTTGAGCTCGATCCGGAAGCCGCCGCAGCTGCGGCTCTTCTCGATGTCGTCGTCCCCGGCCTGAGCGGGGCCGGCGGTCAGGGCGAGAGCGGGCAGGGTGGCCGTGACCGCCGAGAGGGCGACGGCGGTGATCAGGTTCTTCCTCATGGTTCCTCCTGGGATCGGTGTCCCGCGCAGCCTGCTGCGCGGGTCGCTAAGCCCGGGAGATGGGCACCTCAAGTCCGCGTCAAGCCGATCGGGCGCTCAGGGGATGTCGCGCTCGATCTCCGCCAGCCACGCGGTGGCGCTCGCGTCGCTGGGCATCCGCCAGTCGCCCCGCGGGCTCATGGTCCCGCCGGGGCTCACCTTGGGGCCGTTGGGCAGCGCCGACCGCTTGAACTGGCTTGCCGAAGAAGCGTGTCACGAAGACCCCGAGCCAGTGCCGGATGGCACCGAGGTCGTACGCCGGACGCCCCTCCTCCGGGAAGCCGGGCGGCCAGTCCCCGACCGACGCGTCCGACCACGCGTGGTGCGCGAGGAACGCGATCTTGCGCGGCCGGTAGCCGCGCCGGATCACGTGGTAGAGCGTGAAGTCCTGCAGCGCGTAGGGCCCGACCGACTCCTCGGTGCTCTGACTGCCGCCGGGGATCAGCTCGGGCGTGATCTTCTGCTCGAGGATCTCCTGCAGCACCTCGTTGGTGTCGTCCTCGAACTGGCTCGGACTCGATCACCCAGCGGATCGAGGTGCTGGATCAAGGTCTTCGGCACCCCGGCGTTGACGCCGTAGTGCGACATCTGGTCGCCCACGCCGTACGTGCACCAGCCGAGGCTGAGCTCGGACAGGTCGCCGGTGCCGAGGACGATTCCGCCGCGGTGGTTGGCGAGCCGGAACAGGTAGTCGGTGCGCAGCCCGGCCTGCACGTTCTCGAACGTGACGTCGTAGACCTCCTCGCCCGTCGGCGAAGGGGTGGTCGAGGTCGGCCAGCATCTGTCGCGCGGCCGCGGTGATGTCGAGCTCCTCGAACGTCACGCCGAGGCTCTTGGCGAGCCGGGTGGCGAAGCCCTTGGTCTCCTCGCCGGTGGCGAAGCCCGGCATCGTGAAGGCGTGGATGTCCTCGCGCGGACGGCCGAGCCGGTCCATCGCCTTGGCGGCCACGATCAGCGCGTGCGTCGAGTCGAGTCCGCCGCTGACGCCGATCACGACCTTGGGCTGCCCGATCGCGTGCAACCGCTGCTCGAGTCCCGAGACCTGGATGTTGTAGGCCTCGTAGCAGTCGAGCGCCAGCCGCTCGGCGTCGTCGGGCACGAACGGGTAGCGGTCGACCTTGCGGCGGAGCCCGACGTCGCCCGTGGGCGGCCGCAGCTCGAACGGCACGGTGCGGAACCCGGCTCCGGAGGCCGAGCCGTTCGCGAACCCGCGGCGGTTGTCGTCGAACGTGCCCTGCCGCAGCCGCTCCTGGCGGATCCGGTCGAGGTCGACGTCCGCCACGCTGCGACGTGGTCCGTCGGGGAACCGCTCGCTCTCCGCGAGCAGGTCGCCGCACTCGTAGACGAGGGTCTGCCCGTCCCACGACAGGTCGGTCGTCGACTCGCCCTGGCCGGCGGCGGCGTACAGGTACGCCGCGTTGCACCGCATGCTCGCCGAGCGGACGAGCAGCCGGCGGTCCTCGGCGCGGGCGATCGTGATCGGGCTGCCGGACAGGTTGCACAGGACGGTGGCGCCGGCCAGGGCCGCCTCGGCGCTCGGCGGGACGGGGACCCACATGTCCTCGCAGATCTCGACGTGGACGGCCAGCCCGGGCACGTCCGTCGCGTCGAACACCAGATCGGGTCCGAACGGGACCTCGTCGCCGAGCAGCGTGATGCTCGAGCCGTGGCGGTCGTCGCCCGGCGCGAACCAGCGGCGCTCGTAGAACTCGCGGTAGGTGGGCAGGTAGGACTTGGGCGCGACCCCGAGCACCCGGCCGCGGTGGATCACGACCGCGCAGTTGAGGACCCGTGTGCCGTGCACGAGGGGCGCGCCGACCACGATCACCGGCGTCAGGTCGGCGGAGCCGGTCGTGATCTCGCCGATCGCCTCGAGCACCCCGGCGAGCAGGGTGTCCTGCAGCAGCAGGTCGTCGATCGCGTACCCGCACAGGGACAGCTCGGGGAACAGTGCCAGCGCGGCACCGTCGTCGTGGCACGCCCGGGCCTGCTCCAGGACCGTCGCCGCGTTGGCCGCCGGGTCGGCGATCGCCACCGGCACGGTGCAGGCGGCGACCCGCGCGAAGCCCTGGTCGTACGCGGAGTAGAAGTCCACACGTCGAGTCTAGGGCCCGGACCGGGGGCGCCCGACGTCAGCGGAGCGGGTCCCGACGGTCGACGAGCCGGAGTCCGATGCCCCGCACGGCGGTGATCCCGAGCGGGCTCGACAGCGAGCGCAGCTTCCGGCGCAGCCGCTTGACGACCGACTGCACGTCGTCGCGCCCGCCGAGGTGGTCGTTGCCCCAGACGGTGCGATGGAGGGCCGCGAACGTCCAGGTGCGCACGGGAGGCTCGAGGAGGCAGACCAGGAGGTCGTGCTCGAGCGGCGACAGCGGGACGCTGACGCCGTCCCAGCACAGGGTCCGCCACTCGGAGTCGACCACGACCCCGGGCGGGGTCGAGCCCGCGTCGGCAGCGGCCGCGGACCCCGTCTGGGGTGTCGACGGCGGCTCGTCCCCTCGGCCGGCGAGCAGCGCCAGCGCCTCCTCGCGTGAGGACACCAGGAGCACCGGCGCGTGCGGACTGACGATCCGTGCTACGCGAAGGCGCTCGTCCATCGAGGGAGCGATCGCGATGACCACAGCCGGCTGGTCGTCCGGGGACGCCCAATCAGCGGATCCCTCGTCGACGGGTGCCTCTCCCCGAGCGAGAGACATGCCACATCCTTTCCGCTGTGTCAGCACCTCACCCCTTGGGGGAGGGAAAGTCAAGGAGCCGGGCTGACCGAAATGCGACCGTGATCTGCCCGGATCGCCCGTTAGTTGCCCCACGCCGGGTGTTGTTCCAGCGGTCCCGGCTCCTTACGTTCGACGGGCCGGCCCCCTCCGGGCAGGCACCACACCCCTTACACCCTGCCCGCGACTGCGTGCACCCTGGCGCCGTCTCGGGCTCTCTCGGGAGGAGCCACCCCTCATGTCACGTCCCACCCCCCGGGCGTTCAGTGGGTCACCACCTCGCCGCACGGCGAGCCGGCTGCTGGTCAGGCTGCTGGCGCTGGTCCTCACCACGGTCACCCTCGCCTTCGCCGGCGCGGTCGCACCCGCCTCCGCCGCCGACGACCCGTCCACCGCCGACAAGGTCCAGCCGAAGCTGTCGCGCCAGCTCGAGAACAAGGGCGAGGCGACGTTCTGGATCCGCTTCGAGCCCGCCGACCTCTCCGCGGCCTCATCGGTCCGCGGCTGGGAGGAGCGCGGTCAGGCCGTGTACGACGCGCTGACGTCCGCCGCCGACCAGCGCCAGAAGAAGGTCCGCTCCCTGCTCGACAGCGAGGGCGTCGACTACACGACGTACTGGGCGAGCAACGCGATCCGGGTCGAGGCCGGCGACGCGGAGCTCGCCGCGGAGGTCGCCGCCGACGAGCAGGTCGTCGGGCTCTACTCGACGTTCGACTACCAGCTCGAGAAGCCCGGCAAGGGCGAGGCGACCACGCAGGTCGACGCCGTCGAGTGGGGCATCGCCAACATCAACGCCGACGACGTCTGGAACGACCTCGGCGTGACGGGCGAGGGCCTGGTCATCGCCAACATCGACACCGGGGTCCAGTTCGACCACCCGGCGCTGGTGAACCAGTACCGCGGCAACAACGGCGACGGCACGTTCACCCACGACTACAACTGGTTCGACGCCGCAGGGTCGTGCGCCACCGCCCCGTGCGACAACAACGGGCACGGCACCCACACGATGGGGACGATGCTCGGCAACGACGGCGGCGCCAACCAGATCGGCGTCGCTCCCGGCGCCACCTGGATCGCGGCCAACGGCTGCTGCCCCTCGGACGCGGCCCTGATCGAGTCCGGCGAGTGGATGCTCGCGCCGACCGACCTCGAGGGCGGCAACCCCGACGTCAGCAAGCGCCCCAACATCATCAACAACTCCTGGGGGACCACGGTTCCCACGAACGACCCGTTCATGGAGGACGTCCAGGAGGCGTGGGCCGCGTCCGGCATCTGGGGCCAGTGGTCCAACGGCAACAGCGGACCGGCCTGCCAGACCTCGGGGTCCCCCGGCAGCCGGATCATCAACTACTCCGCCGGCGCCTACGACGTCAACAACGCCATCGCGAGCTTCTCCGCCCGCGGCGCCGGCCAGGACGGCGAGCTCAAGCCGAACATCTCGGCCCCGGGCGTCAACGTGCGCTCAGCGGTCCCGGGCAGCGGCTACGCGTCCTTCAACGGCACGTCGATGGCGTCACCGCACGTCGCCGGCGCGGTCGCCCTGCTCTGGTCCGCGGCACCGTCGCTGCTCGGTGACATCGACGGCACCTGGGCACTGCTCGACGGCAACGCGGTCGACAGCAGCAGCACGACCTGTGGCGGCACTGCCGACGACAACAACGTCTACGGCGAGGGCCGGCTCGACGCCCTGGCCCTGGTCAACGCGGCGCCGGTCGGTCAGACCGGGACCGTGGCTGGGGTCGTCACCGACGCCGATTCCGGCGCACCACTGGCTGGTGCCACGCTCGACTTCGCGGGTGAGTTCAGCCGCTCGGTCACGACCGGCGACGACGGTGCCTACGACGTCCGCCTCTCGGCCGGCGACTACACCGTGACCGTGACCCAGTTCGGATACGTCACCGAGACGGCGACGGTCGCGGTCGTGGCCGACGAGACGACGACGTCAGACCACGCGCTGACCGCAGCGCCCTCGGTCACGCTCAGCGGCACGGTCAGCGACGGCTCCGGCCACGGGTGGCCGCTGTACGCCCGGGTCGACGTCGGCGGACCGGCGGACGACACGTGGACCGACCCGGAGACGGGTGAGTACTCACTGTCGGTGCCCAGCAACGCGTCGTACGACGTGACGATCACCGCGGACTACCCCGGTTACACGGCCTCGACCGAGACCGTGGCGGTCGGGGACGGCGACACGAGCCATGACGCGTCGATCAGCGTCGACGGCTCGACCTGCGTCGCACCGGGCTACGAGTTCGACGTCGCCGGCGTGACGGAGCACTTCGACGGGACCACCCTGCCCGAGGGCTGGGAGGTCACCGACGAGGTCGGCAACGGCCAGACCTGGGTCTTCGACGACCCGGGCGCTCGCGGCAACCTCACCGGCGGCACGGGTGGCTTCGCCATCAGCGACTCCGACGAGTGGGGCTCGGGCAACAGCCAGAACACCTCCCTGGTCTCCCCCGTCATCGACATGACGGGCCTGACCGCGCCGGTCGTCGGCTTCAAGCAGGACTACAACAACCTCGGCGACACCGCCGACGTCGACGTGAGTGTCGACGGCGGCGCGACGTGGGAGACCGTCCTGCACCAGACGACCGACGTGCGGGGACCGCGCCAGGACGTCGTGCAGCTGCCGATGGCCGCAGGTGAGCCGGACGTCCAGGTCCGGTTCCACCACTACAACGCGAGCTACGACTGGTGGTGGGAGGTCGACGACGTGTTCCTCGGCAACCGCACCTGCGACCCGGTCGACGGCGGCCTGGTGCTCGGCAACGTCCGCGACCTCACGACCGGCGAGGGCATCAACGGCGCGGTCGTTTCCAGCCTGGACGCACCCGGCACCACCGCCACCACACGGGCCACCCCGGACGACACCGAGGTGGACGACGGCTACTACTGGCTGTTCTCCGCCGAGACCGGGACCCACCCGTTTGAGGCGAGCGCCAACCAGTACGCCGCGGACACCCGGGACGTCCGCGTGGTCGCGGACCTCACCAACCCGGCCGACTTCGAGCTCGGCGCAGGCCGGCTCGAGGTCTCGCCGACCGAGGTCAGCGGGACGCGCCGGCTCGGCGGGGCGCCCGTGGAAGGCACGTTCACCGTGACCAACACCGGCAGCGGCGCCGCCGAGGTCGAGCTGGTCGAGCGTCGTGGCGGCTTCACGCTGCTCGGGGCCGACGGGTCACGGACCCGCCAGCGAGCGATCGCCCGCTCGGACGGAGCGCCGCTGCAGGAGATCGACGCGGACGTGTCGTTCTCACGGATGGGCTCCGCCCGGCAGGCCGACGACGCCACGCCGGGGACCGCGCCGCACGCCGACCCCTGGACCGACATCGCCGACTACCCGTCGGTGGTGATGGACAACCGGGTCGTCACCGTCGACGGGATCGCCTACTCGATCGCGGGCGGCAACGGCTCGGCCTCCTCGGCCAAGGTCCACGCCTACGACCCGGCCACGCTCGCATGGACGGAGAAGGCGAGCCTGCCCGCCACCCGCAACGCGGTCGCGGCCGGCGCGGTCGACGGCCAGGTCGTCGTCACCGGAGGCTGGGGCGCCTCGGCGCCGGCTGCCGACACGTGGGTCTACGACCCGGCTGCCGACGCCTGGTCGGAGGCCGCCGACGCACCGGTGGGGCTGTCCGCCTCCGGGCAGGCGGTCGCCGACGGCAAGCTGTTCACCGTCGGCGGGTGCACGACGAGCGCGTGCACGCCGATGTCGAACGCGGTCTCGGCGTACGACCCGGCCAGCGACACCTGGGAGACCCTGGCGCCGTACCCGGCCGCGGTGGCGTTCGCCTCGTGCGGCGGCATCGACGACCGGGTCTACTGCACCGGCGGCAACGGCGGGAGCGGCGGCACGGCCGACAGCTACGTCTACGACATCGGGGCCGACAGCTGGACGGCGATCGCCGACGCGCCGGCGGACTCGTGGGCCTCGGCGTACGCCGTGGCCGGCGGCCACCTGGTCGTGAACGGCGGGGTCCAGGGAGCGGTGGTCACCAACCGGTCGTTCTCCTACGACCCGGCCGCGTCGGCCTGGGTCGACCTGCCTAACTCCAACACCGCCCGGTACCGGGGCGGCATGGCGTGCGGCATCACCAAGGTCGGCGGCTCGTCCGGAGGCTTCACGGCCACTCCGGACAGCGAGGTGCTGCCCGGCTTCGACGACTGCGGAACCGCAGCCGCCGACGTCGAGTGGCTCACGGTCGAGCCGGGGAGCGCCACGCTCGCGCCCGGCGAGTCCGTGAGGGTCACCGTGACCATGGATCCCGCGGTGGCACAGCCCGGCACCTACACGGCCGAGGTGGGGATCGTGGAGAACACCCCGGGCTCGGTGGACCCGGTCGCGGTCACCATGACCGTGACCCCGCCGCAGGCGTGGGGCAAGCTGGCCGGGACGGTCAGCGGCCGCTCGTGCCAGGGTGCCGTGGCGCCGCTCCCCGGGGCCACGGTGCAGGTGGACTCGTGGGCAGGCTCGTGGACGTTCGAGACGGATTCGGACGGCGGCTACGCCCACTGGTTCAACACCGGGGCGAACCCGCTGCAGCTGATCGCCGCCAAGGACGGTTACCAGCCGCAGACCACGCGGGTGAAGCTCAAGAAGGGGGCGACGGCGCGCGCCGACTTCACGCTCCGGCGAGCCGGTTGCTGATCAGGCACGACTGATCGCGACCACGACCGGGCCCCAGCCGTTCGGCTCAGCCGTTCGGCCGGGGCCCGGTCGTCGCGTGGTAGACCCGGGTACCCGAGACCAGGAGGTGCTGCGCGTGCGAGAGCCGCCCCCACACGTGTCGGACGCCGACGTCCTCGCCGTCGTGCGCGTGGAGTGGTTGCCAGGCGCCGACGCCGTCCAGCACCTCGCCGTGGGCTTCGGGGCCTGGCACTGGCGGGCGACTGCCGACGGGTCACCTCCCCTGTTCGTCACTCTCGACCGGCTGGCGCAGCGACACACGGCCGCCGGCCTGGAGGCCGCCTACCGGGGCGCGGCGGACCTGGCGGCTGCCGGACTCGGCTTCGTGCTGGCCCCGCTGCCGAGCACCGACGGCGCGATGACGGTCGGGCTGGGCGACGACCGGCTCAGCGCCACCCCGTGGCTCGACGGCGTCAGCGGCGACGGCGACCTGCCCGACGCAGGTTCCGCCGACGAGACTGCGGCGATGCTCGCCGCCCTCCACAGCGCGGCCGCACCGCCCGGCCTGCCGGTCTGGCATCCGCTGGTCGACGGCACACTGCCGGAGCAGCTGGCGGACCGGACCCGCACCCCGTGGGTGGGCGGGCCGTACGGCGAGCGCGCCCGGACCGCCCTCGCAGGACGGCTGGGCGCCGTCGCGTCGTGGGTGACGCGCTACCTCGACCTCGCCCGACGGGCCGACCCCGCCTCGTGGGTCGCAACCCACGGCGAGCCCCACACCCGCAACCAGCTGCGCACCCGCGACGGCAGGACGCTGCTCGTCGACTGGGAGTCCCTCAAGCTCGCGCCGGCCGAGCGTGACCTACGCCTGCTCGTCGAGCAGGGCTACGGCTCCAGGTGCCGGGCCGAGCCCACGCTCGTGGAGATGTTCGACCTCGAGTGGCGGCTCGACGAGGTCGCGCAGTACGCCGCGTGGTTCGAGGCGCCGCATCCGGGGACCGAGAGCGACCGGGTCGCCCTCGACGGGCTGCTCCACGAGCTGGAGCGGCCCGCCGGCCGGACCGGCTGACCGGGCTCAGGCCCGGGCCGGGTCCTCGTCCGCGGTGTCCTCGTCGTCGGTGTCGTCGTCCTCGGTCTCGTCGACCTCGGTCTCGTCGTCGACCTCGGTCTCGTCGTCGGCCTCGTCGTCGATCTCGTCGTCGGTCTCGTCCGCGAGCTCGGTCTCGGTGTCGACTGCCTCGTCGACGTCCGGTTCCTCGACGTCCGGCTCCTCGCCGTCGATCCCGATCTCGATCTCGGCCAGGTCGGCGGCGGTTGCCCCCGCTGCCGGCTGGCCCTGCTCGGCGAACAGCGCGGCCGGCGCCGCACTGGTGAGCGTGGCCAGCATCTGGCGGACGTTCGTGAGCTGCGAGTTGATGCTGTCGCGACGCTGGGTCGCGGCGACCAGCTCGCGGTCGGACTCCTCGCGGATCCGGTCGGCGTGGGCCCGCGCCTGGCTCACGATCGACTCCGCCTCCTTCTGGGCGTCCTCGACCTGACGGCGCGCGTGGGTGTCAGCCTCGTTGCGGATCCGCTGCGCGTCGCCGCGAGTGCGGTCGAGATGGGTCTGCGCCTCCTCGAGCTGGGTCTTGGCCGTCTCGAACTGGGCGGCGAACTCCCGCTCGGCGTTGTCTCGTCGCTCGGCCAGCGTGGTCTCGAAGTCGGCGGCTGCCTGGGCGGCCGCGGCCTGCTGGTTCTCGAACAGCGCATCGGCCTCCTGACGGCGTGCGGCGGACTCTCGCTGCGTCTCCTCGGCGAGCTCGTCGGCGCGCTTGTGCGCGGCGGCGACGATGCCCTCGGCCTCGTCGTCGGCCTCCGCGCGCCGGAGCCGGGCGTACTGGTCGGCCTCGTTGCGGGTCCGCTGGGCGTCGTTCTGCGCCTCACGGCGGATCGCGTCGACGTCGCTCTCGGCGTGCGACCGGATCTCGGCCGCCTCCTCCTCGGCCAGGGCGAGGATGTCACCCACGCGCTTGCCGAAGTCGCCGAACGTCGGGGGCGTCTCGGACTGCTCCTGCGCCAGCTGCCGGGCCGCCTCGAGCTCGCGCACCTTGCCTGTCAGCTCGGCGATCCGCTGCTGGTGCTGGCCGGTCTCCTTGAGCAGCTCCGCGATGTGCCGATTGACATCCGTCGGTTCGTACCCCCGCCGGACGATCTGGAAGGACGGCTGGGTGTTCTGGTCTGACATGTCAGTCCTCGCTGTTGCTGGGTCGTGGTTGGGGGGTCGGCGGAACGGTCTCGTGCACTGCGTCGGGTGCTTCCTGCTCGTGCTGCTCGTGCGGGTCCTCGTGGTCGTCGTGCTCGTCGTGGTCGTCGTGCCCGTCGATCGGGTCGTGGCCGTCGGTTCGCTCCACCGGCGGCGCCTGGTGCCGCCCGTCGGTGGCGTGCTCGGACGGCTCCGGCACGGCGAGCGCCTGGATCACGCCCGACAGCCCGCCCAGCTCGCCCACGATCGCGTCGCGGCGCTGGTCGAGGTCGGCGATCTCGGCCCGGACGGCGGCGACCCGCTGGTCGGCGTCGTAGACCATCCGGTCGCGCTCCTGGCGCGCCTCCAGCGTGATCGCGGCGGACTCCTGCCGCGCCTCGCTCAGGATCTCCTGCGCCTGCTGGCGTGATCGGGCGAAGTCGGCGGCCACCTGCTCGCGCAGGCTGCGCGCGCTCGCCTCGGCCTCGCTGAGCCGGAACGCCGCCTGCTCCTCGGCGTCCGCGAGGACCTCGGCGGCCTCGACCCGCAGCGCATCGGCGTCCGCCTGGGCGACGGCGCGGATCTGCTCAGCCGACGCCCGAGCCTCCTCGAGCTCCTGCACGGCCGCCGCCCTCAGCTCGTCGCGCTCCTGGGCGGCCGCCTCCGCGAGCCGGTCCAGCTGCTCCTGGTGCGCGGCCTCCGCCTGCTCCTGCTCGGCGCGACGCTGCGCGAGCTCCTCGTCGAGCGCCTGGTGCGCCTCGACCCGCTTCCGCTCGACCTCCTGCCCCGCGGTGGCGAGCAGGTCCTGGACCGTCTTGTCGGCCCACGCCGACTGCTCCGCCGCCTCGGCGAACCGCTGGTCGGCCTCCTCGCGGGCCGACTGAAGCCGCTGCTCCGCCTCGGCCATCAGGGCGTCGTGCTGGTGCTGCGCCCGCTCCCTGAGCTCCGCCACCTCGGTCTGGGCCGTCTCACGCAGCGCGGCCGCCTCGGCCTCGGCCTCGGTCCGGACCCGGTTGGCATGAGCGGCGGCGTCGGCCTCGAGCCCCTGGACGATCCGCGCCACCTCGGTGCGGCGGGTCTGCTCGTGGCGCTCGACCTCGGCGAACCGGCCGGCCACCTGCTCCTCGGTCGACGCCATCAGCGCGGCCACGTGCGACTCGGCCTCTGCGCGGATCCGTTCGGCCTCGGCGTCGAGGGAGGCCCGCTCCCGGCGCGCCGTCTCGGTCTCCTCCGCGGCAGCCGCCCGGGCGTCCGCCAGCAGCTGGTCACGGTCACGGCCGGCGGTCTGCATGATCAGCATCGCCTGCTCACCCGCGTCGCGGACCAGCTCCTGACTCTGCTCGGAGGCACGGGCGAGCCTGGTCGCCGCCTGGTCGCGGGCCTTCTCGGCCTCGGCGAGCGCGCGCTCCGCCTCGATCCGCGCCGCCGTCGTCCGCTGCTCGTTCTCGCGCACCTGCGCGGTCAGCTCCTCGGCCTCCGCCCGGGAGTCGCGCAGCAGCTCATCGGCGATCCGCTGCGCCTGCTCGAGGGCGGCGGCCACGGGATCTGGCTGGGGGGCGCGCTCCATGGGGGTGATTCTGTCAAAGCCCTCCTCGACACTCGACCCCCACCGCCCACCAATCTCGTCCGAGCGCCTCTGCGAGCGTGCGTGGGGGCAGGTGAGGCACGCCACACCCCCGGCGGGCCGCCCGGGGCTAGCCTGATCGGATGAGCGACGAGCAGCCCGCGCCGTACGGATCCGGGGCCCAGCCGCCGGCCCAGCGGCCGCCCGCCACGCGGGTGCGTACCCACCACCTGCGCGACTTCAAGGAGCGCGGCGAGAAGTTCACCATGCTTACGGCCTACGAGCAGTACGCCGCCGCCACGTTCGACGAGGCCGGCATCGAGGTGCTGCTGGTCGGCGACAGCGCCAGCAACAACGTCTACGGCAACGAGACGTCGCTGCCGGTGACGGTCGACGAGCTCATCCCGCTCACCCGTGCGGTGTCCCGGTCGGTCCGCCGCAGCCTGGTGGTCGGCGACCTGCCGTTCGGCTCCTACCAGGCTTCGCCCGAGCAGGCCTACCTCACCGCCGCTCGCTTCATGAAGGAGGGCGGCGCCCACTGCGTCAAGCTCGAGGGCGGCGTCGAGATGGTTCCGCAGATCGAGCAGCTCACCCGCGGCGGGATCCCGGTGATGGCCCACATCGGCTTCACGCCGCAGAGCGAGCACGCGCTGGGCGGCTACCGGGTCCAGGGCCGCGGCGACGGCGCCGACCGAGTGCTGGCCGACGCTCACGCCGTGCAGGGCGCGGGTGCGTTCGCGGTCGTGATGGAGATGGTCCCGGGCGACGTCGCCACGCAGGTCACGAAGGAGCTGGAGATCCCCACGATCGGGATCGGCGCCGGCAACGGCTGCGACGGCCAGGTGCTGGTGTGGCAGGACGCCTTCGGCCTGAGGACCGGCCGGATGGCGACGTTCGTCAAGCAGTACGCCGACGTCCACCAGGTGCTGCTCGACGCGGCGCGGGCCTACGCCGACGACGTGCGGGCCGGCACCTTCCCGGGTCCGGACCACACGTTCTGACCCCGCCCGCGGGTCTACCGTGTCGGGCATGCGCCCCCTGCTCCCCGTCCTGGTCCTCGCCCTCGCGGTGACCGCTGCCCCGGCCTGCGCGTCGGACGACGCCGGCCCGCCGGCGGCGACGCCCCGCAGCGCCGTCAGCGACTCCCCCGCCACCGGCGCCACGGACGCCGCCCCCGCCGACGGCACGCGTGCTGCCCTGCCCGCACTGCGGGTGCGCCGGGTTGTCACCGGGCTCGAGAACCCGTGGGACGTGAAGCGGCTGCCCACCGGCACGCTGCTATTGACCGAGCGCGACCGGGCCCGGCTCTCGGCGTACTCGAACGGCCGACGGACGACGGTGCGGTTCCCCCGCGGGTCGATCTGGGTGTCCGGTGAGACCGGGCTGATGTCGCTCGCGATCGACCGCCGCTTCTCCGACAACCGGCGGTTCTACACCTGCTCCGGCTGGAACAAGCCGGGCGGCGGGCACGACATCCGGGTGAACGCCTGGCGGCTCTCCCCCGGCGCGGGCCGGGCCCGGCACGTGGACACCCTGGTGGCGGGCCTCCCCACCTCCAGCGGACGGCACGGCGGCTGCCGGCTGCTCATCACCCGCGCGGGGGCGTTGCTGGTCGGCACCGGCGACGCCGCGGTCGGCACCAACCCTCGCGACCTGAGGTCGCTCGGCGGCAAGACGCTGCGGCTGAGCCCCGCTACTGGTCGGCCCTGGCCCGGCAACCCCTTCCGCGACGCACGCAACCGGGACAAGCGCTACGTCTACACCTACGGCCACCGCAACGTGCAGGGACTGGCGCAGCGGCGCGACGGCACGGTCTGGTCGGTGGAGCACGGCTCGTTCCGCGACGACGAGGTCAACCTGCTGCGCGGCGGGGGCGACTACGGCTGGCACCCGGTGCCCGACTACAACGAGGCGGTCCCCATGACCGACCAGTCGCTGCCGGGCCGCCAGGTCGAGGCCCGGTGGAGCTCGGGCGAGCCGACCGTGGCGACCTCCGGTGCCTCCTGGGTCCGTGGCAAGCGGTGGGGCCGGCTCGACGGCACCCTCGCGGTCGCGGCCCTGAAGGCGAACCGCGTGATCTTCATGAAGTTCGGGCGCGAGGGCCGGCTGAGGTGGACCGTGGCGCCGAGGAGGCTGCGCCAGCTCGGCCGGCTGCGCTCGGTCACTGCGACGCCGGCGGGCGCGCTGCTCATCACCACCGACAACGACGGGGACGACGACGCCGTGCTCCGCGTCAGCCCGCGACGCTAGGGCGGCCCCCAGTCGAAGAGGGCCGCTCCCCCGGCCACCGTCGCGAACCAGAGCGCCGCCAGCCCGGCTGCGAGCCACAGCAGCCGGCGCGGGTGCGGCGTCCACCACCGGACGGCGAACCCGAAGCCGACGAGCCACACGGCCGTCAGGGCGGCCACCACGAACCACGGCGTGGCCAGCACGCTGGCCACCATCAGGAACAGCACGCACACCAGCGCGACCATCCCGACGAACGGCCACGGCGAGGCCCGCGAACGCACCCGCGGCGGCGGGAGGGCGCTCACGCGCTCAGTCCTCGAGCTCGTCGTTCCAGCGCGGGTCGTTGTCCCACTCCTCGTTGCGCTCCTCCGCCTTCTCCAGCGCCCGCGCGGCCTCCTCGCGGCTCGCGTAGGGCCCGAGCCGGTCGATCGGCGGGCACAGGTCGGGTGGGGTCTCGACCGCGTGGTGCTTGACGCAGAACCAGTACGACGTCTCGCTCATGCGGTGGAAACTACACTCGCTCCCATGCCTGTCGCAGCCGCCATCGCCCCCGGCGTGATCTCCGCACGTCGCCCGGTGCCCGCGCACATCCCGCGTCCCGAGTACGTCGACCGCCCGGGTCCCGAGCGCTTCACCGGCAGCGAGGTCAAGGACGCCGAGACGATCGAGCGGATCCGGGTCGCGTGTCGGCTCGCTGCGCAGGCGCGCGACCTGGTCGGCTCGCACGTCGCTCCCGGGATCACGACCGACGAGCTCGACCGGATCGGCCACGAGTTCCTGTGCGACCACGGTGCCTACCCCTCGACCCTCGGCTACAAGGGCTTCCCGAAGAGCCTGTGCTCCAGCGTCAACGAGGTGATCTGCCACGGCATCCCCGACGACCGCCGGGTCGAGGGCGGCGACCTCGTCAACATCGACATCACGGCGTACCTCGACGGCGTGCACGGCGACACCAACGCCACGTTCCTCGCCGGCGACGTCGACGAGGAGTCGCGGCTGCTCGTCGAGCGGACGCGCGAGGCCCTCGAGCGCGGCATCAAGGCGGTCCGACCCGGCCGCCGGGTCAACGTGATCGGCCGGGTGATCGAGAGCTACGCCCGCCGGTTCGGGTACGGCGTGGTGCGCGAGTTCACGGGCCACGGGATCGGGACCGCGTTCCACAGCGGGTTGATCATCCCCCACTACGACGAACCGCAGTTCGACGACGTGATGGAGGTCGGCATGACGTTCACCATCGAGCCGATGCTGAACCTCGGCACGCACGAGTGGGACATGTGGGACGACGACTGGACGGTGGTCACCAAGGACCGGCGTCGCAGCGCCCAGTTCGAGCACACCCTGCTCGTCACCCCCAGCGGCGCCGAGGTCCTCACCGTCGCCTGACCACCGTCGGGGCGCGGCCAGAGGCGCAGGTGTTTTCAGGTCGGGCGCCCCAGCCTGCTGACCTCATCAGCCGCCGCCCGATCCGTCAGCGCGCACGCGCCGGCCGGGCCCAGGACGTCGGGGCGCGGCCGGCGCGTGTTGCGGTGCTACGGGTCAGGGCGTGACGGCCTCGAGGGCGTCGACCATCCCCTCACCGGCGTACCCGTTGTCGGTCGCCGGTCCGACGCAGGCCGGGTTGGGCCGGCCGAGCGGGTCCGGCTGCGGTGCCGAGCACGCCTTGTCGTCCGCCTGGGCCTCCAGGGCGGCGGCGAGCTGCGTCGGACCCCACGCCGGGTGGGCGCCGGCGAGCAGTGCGAGCACCCCGGCGGCGTGCGGCGACGCCATCGACGTGCCGCTCTTCAGGCCGTAGCCGTTGCCGGCCACGATCGTGGACAGGATCGACGACCCCGGCGCGCCGACGTCGATCACGCCGAGCCCGCGGTTGGAGAAGTTCGACAGCCAGGTGTCCAGGCTCGTGGGGGCGGTCCGCGCGAACGACGACACGGTCACGACACCCGGGAGCTCAGCCGGGATGTCGAAGCAGCCGCTGTTGATGGTCCGGTTGACGGCCGTGCTGTCGTTCGGGCTGGTGGTGTCGGTGGTGTTGTTCGACAGATCGGTGCGCGCGTTGCCCGCAGCCGCCGCGTGCACCACGCCCTGGCCGGTCGACCACTGGACGGCACGGTTGACCGCCTCCATCGCCGCCGCCTGGTCGGCCTGGTCGCCGCACCAGTACATGAACGGGTCGATGTAGTAGCTGTTGTTCGTGACGTCCATGCCCTTCAGCCCGGCCCACATGAAGCCGCAGATGGCGAACTCGGGGTAGATGTAGCCCTGGTCGCTGACGACCTTGACCGACGCCATCCTCGCGTTCGGGGCGACGCCCACGATCCCCACACCGTTGCGTGCCGCGGCGATCGTGCCGGCGACGTGCGTGCCGTGGTCGCTGGTCGTCGGGTGCCAGCCCGTGGCCGAGGTGTCGACCCGGCCCGCGTCGGTGCAGTTCACCGAGTCGGCGGTGTCGATGTTGGCCGCCAGGTCGGGGTGGTCGGGGTCGATGCCGCTGTCGAGCACGCCGACGACGACGTCGCTCGACCCGTCCGAGACCTGGTGGGCCTGGTCGGCCTTGATGACCTGCATGTCCCACTGCTCCGCCTCACGCGGGTCGGCGACCACGTCCTCGGCGGCGGTGTCCGCGAACTCGTCCTTCTGGACGGTGCGCGCCACGCGCACGGAGCGGGCGGCGGCCTGGCCCGGGGTGCCCTCGACCACGGCGGTGGTCCGGGTGGCACCGACGGACGCGACGTTGTCGCCGCCCTCTTCGACCACGTCGGAGCGGAAGCTCTCACTGGTGGAGTGGACGACGAAGACGCCGATCTGCGGCCACTCCGCGACGACGGTGCCCTCGGCGCGGACGATCGCGCGACGGACGTTGCGGAAGTGGTTGTCCTTCAGCTTGCGCACGTTCACGACGTACGACGAGATCTGTCCCTCCGGCGTGACGATCGGCACCGGCGTGGACGGCGGTTCGGCGTCGGGGGCGGCGACCGCGCCGCCTGTGGTGCCGAGCGCGCCCAGGACGAGCGCCGCGGTGGCGAGCCCCGTCACGGCTCTGCGGCGAGGTGTGGGTGTGTGCATGAGGAATCGTGCTCCTGTCTTTCATCCCGAGCTGAGCGGCCAGGGCGCCGGTAGGCGCTCACGAGGTGGCCGGAGCAGCCCCCTGACCCCATCAGTCCCCCGGCGTCCCGTCAACAGGGGCTCGGTCGGTCGCCCGACTGGCCTGACCGACCTCGGACTGCCACACTGGCGGCGGATGGGCTGGCCGGGCGACCGCGTCGTGTGCTCCCGGAGACGGGGTCGCACGCCGAGGAAGGTCCGGGCTCCACAGGGCAGGGTGGTGGCCAACAGCCACCCGGGGTGACCCGCGGGACAGTGCCACAGAGAACAGACTGCCGCTTCGAAGCTGGGGCGGCGAGGGTGAAACGGTGGTGTAAGAGACCACCAGCGGTCCGGGCAACCGGACCGGCTCGGCAAACCCCACCCGGAGCAAGGTCAAGAAGTCCGGCGTCACCCGAGTTCTGGGAGGCACCGGGCGCGCGTGCGTTCGAGGGCGGCCCGCCCGAGCACGCGGGTAGACCGCTGGAGGCGGCCGGCAACGGTCGTCGTAGATGGATGGTCGCCCCCGCCGTACGGCGGGACAGAACCCGGCCTACAGGCCAGCCCATCCCTTGCACCCCATCTCACCTGCGGCGCGGCACATGTCAGAGCTTCGCAGTTCCGCAGAGAGTCCGCACGAGTACCAAGCACGGCGTCGACGGCTTCCCTGGTGCGGTCGTCGGAGTCCGGCCACAGATGGCGGTACGTGTCGAGGGTCTCGGCAGCCGACTGATGCAACGGTCGGATGCGCTGAGCCGACCTTCGCTGAACGTCACCATCGTGAGCCACCGACCAGTTGCGGGATCGGTGGTGCGGGATGCGGCCCTCGACCACCCCAGGCTGATCGAGGGCCGCTCGCAGATCAGCCGAGATCCGATCTTGTGTCCCTGACAGCATCGCGTTGTCTGACGTGCTGCCGCGGCTCACCCCGCGGGGACTGGGTGAAGGTGCCCCCTTGATATCCCCTGCGTGCCAAGGACGACCCTCCCGACTACTACAACGATCACAGCCCCAACACGTGATGGCACCAAAGGGGTGAACTCTGAGACGGGTTCCGTGGCTAACGTCGATCCTGCGTGCGTGCTGGACGACGCCACGCCGCGCAGACGAACCGCCCCCGGCCTCCGCCGAGTGCCGAGGGCGGTTCTCTGCGACACGGACGCACGCATGCCGTCTGGGACCGGCACAGCTCCGGGCCGTCGGGGGGGACCCCCGAAAGGGTGAAGGCCCAGGGGCGCGACCTGTGGGAACGTCGATTTGGCTGCGCTGGCGCATGCTAGATCCTCTGCGTGTGGCGCAGTAGACCGCCCCTGGCCCCCCTCCCCCGTGGGGTCAGGGGCGGTTTCTGTGACCAGGCGTTGCGCGCTACCGCCACAGTCCCGGCACAACGGCGAGGCAAACGCCGCGCGTGTCCCTACGCTGTGAATCGCCCCTCTCGTCGACCGGTCCGGGGGGACTGGTGAGCGGGGGAGACAAGGGCATCGTCGTTCGTCCGTGCCTGCGAGTGTCGGGGGGCGCTTGCGGCACGGACGAACATCCGCCCCCGGCAGTGAACTCTGCCCGGGGCGGTTCCGGCGGGTCTCGTACGCTCGGCCGGGTGCGGAGGGCGATGCGGTTCGTCGAGTCCGGGCAACGTATCTGGCCAAACACGAGCCCCGCTGCCTCTGCTCGAGCGGCGACGGGGCTCGTGCCTTCCCCCCACTTGCGGACCGTACGGGCCGCGGCCGAGAAGGTCGCATTCGTCTCAGCACTGCGCGACCCGCTGCGTCAGTGGGCCGGCGTCGGCAGCCGTCCGCCCACGCGGCGCCCATCCTCAGCTAAGCCGGATCGCGTGGTTGCCGCGGAAGAGGCCCTCGGGGTCGTAGGCGGCCTTCACCGCCTGCAGCCGTGCCCAGGTGGGGTCGTCGAAGAACTCCCGAGCTCGGAACGGCTGCTCGACGAAGTTCGGGTAGCGCCCCACCCGGTGCGGTGCCAGGGCCGCGTCCACCTGCTCGAGGGCCGCCGCCACCCGGCCTGCGTCGGGCTCGGGGACGACGCCGAGCGCGTAGACCACGACCTCGCCTGGCAGCGTGGCGCGAGCGCCGGCCCCACGGGACGCACGTCCGAGGGCTCCCCCACCGTGACGCACCTGCAGGAGCGCCAGGTCGGACTCCCGGTCGAGCACCCGATCCAGCTCACCGATCGCCTTGGGGGTGAGGGTGTCGAGCAGCGCCGTGGTCGAGAGGTACGGCAGCGGGTCGACGGGGTCCATCGCCAGGTCTCCCAGGGCGATGGTCGGCTGCATCGCGAACGTGTCGAGCTCCGGTCCCAGCCGGCGGAACGGCTCCAGCAGGGCGACACCCTCCGCCTCGTCCCCCAGGTGAGCGCCCATCACCGCCACCACGGACCGGCCTCGCGCGAAGTCGGGAACTGCGGGGTCCGGCGGGAAGCGGATCACGCTCACCCAGGTGGTCGTCTCCTCAGGCAGGGAGGGCAGGTACTCGGCCCAGGACTCCAGGACCTCGCGGGTGCGCTCGATGGGGAAGAACAGCGCGCCGGCGTACAGCTGTTCCACGGCGAACACCTCGAACTCCAGCTTCGTGACGACACCGAAGTTGCCGTTGCCGCCACGCAGGGCCCAGAACAGGTCCGGGTCGTGGTGCTCGTCGACCCGGCGCAGCAGACCGTCGGCCGTCACGACCTCGACGGCAGTGACGGCGTTGGCCTGCATCCCGTACTTGCGGGCCAGCCAGCCGATGCCGCCGCCGAGGGAGTAGCCGACGATGCCGACGTCGGGCGACGAGCCGTGGAGGGCGGCCAGTCCCAGCTCGGAGAGGGCCGGCGTGACGACCTCCCACTTGGTGGCGGCGCCCACCCGGACCCGGCGCGTGCCGGCGTCGAGCTCCCAGCCCGTCAGGCGTGAGGTGTTCACCACGATGGTGTCCTCGACCTGGCCGAGCGCACTCGCGTTGTGACCGGTGGCCTGCACGACGACCTCGACCCCGCGTCGGCGCGCCTCGGCGATCGCGTCGGCGACCTCCTCCGGGGACTCCGGGAGGGCGATCGCGGGCGGCGTCAGGTCGTCGAGGAGGTTGAAGGTGCTCCGGGCGGCATCCCACCCGGGTGAGCCTGGCTCGATCAGCCACGGCATGGGAGGTACGGACATGGTGGTCTCCTTCAGGGTGTGGGGGTGGGAACGAACCGCGTCAGCAGCACCGGCTCGCGGACGAGCCGAGGAAGCGGTCGACGCTGGTGGCGGCCGTGGACGCCACCATCGGCCCGGGAACAGCTCGTGGAAGGCCCTCGACGAGCCGACGCAGCGCCGCATCGACGATGAGCTCCGCGGGGGCATGGTCGAACCGGCGTCCACTCCACAGGTAGGTCCGGCACTCGATCGCCGTGCCGGCGATGTCGCTGCACGAGGAGCACGGCTCCTCTTCGACCTCGAGGGCGACGTCGTGGCCGTCGACCCGGACGGTCGGCGAGCTGACGATCCCGAGCCGGTGCGCCTGGTCTGCGCTGTCGAGGGTCACGACGCGCGTGGCCACCACGAACTGGGCCGGGTCGAGGAGCCGCCGCAGGGTGCGGGCAGCTGCGTGGATGCTGATCTCGGCCGACCAGCACGGCTGGCACGACGGCGCGTCGAGCATGAACAGCTCGAGCACCACGGGGGTGGACGAGCTCGGGTGTTCGGGCACGGTGACTCCTCGGGAGGGGATCCCGCTGGGCCGGGGATCGGTACCGGTTCAGACATCCGCCGCCGGCGATGGACGCAGGTCCGCACCCCTGGTCCAGACCACGTCCCGCCCGTGGGACCGATCTGCGTCCTTCCGGTGGTGGCCGCGTCCTGACGGGTGGCGGAGAATGTGCCCAGCCGTGAGGAGAGCCCGTTGGACGAGTGTTGCGGACAAGGACCCAGCCGGGGGTGCCGTTGCTACACAGACGCCGAGGAGGTCGCGAACGCCGTGCGCGCCTTCGTCCGTCGGCGGGTCACGCACCCTCACGATGTCGACGACGTCACCCAGGAGACCCTGGCCCGGCTCTACCGCGGCGTCGAGGACCTGCGCGACGTACGAGCGTTCGAGGGCTGGATGTACACCATCGCCCGCCACGCGATCACCGACCACCACCGCCAGCGCGGCCGCCGACCGGTCCCGGTCGACCCGCTCGACCTCGACGCGCCGGCCGACGACGAGGAGCAGGAGCGGGCCGACGCGCTGTTGAGCGGATGTCTGCGCACGCTTCTCGACCGGATCCCCGACGGCTACCGCCAGGCGCTCGAGCTCACCGACCTCGGTGGCCTGACCCAGCAGGAGGCCGCGGACCGTCTGGGGTTGTCCACGTCGGGCATGAAGTCCCGGGTCCAGCGCGGCCGGCGCCTGCTCCGCGCCGAGATCACGCACTGCTGCCAGGTCAGCCTGGACCCGCACCGCGCCGTGGCGGAGGTGACGCTGCGTCCCGGGGAGCCCGTGTGCCTGCCGGCCGTCCAGGTCCGCTGATCCCCGGGCTGGCTGGCCGTCACTTGGCTGACCCTTGTAGCGTGAGCGGGTCCCCGGACAACAGTCCTCCGTCGTCGCCGGGGGGGCGGCGGCGGAGGGCCGGTCCGGTCCGCTACGTCAGCAACCGCCTCGGAACGCGCCGGAGCGGAGGCCGCGGCCACCCTTCGCCAGCTTGCCGCGCTTGAGCGAGAACCCGCGCATCCAGTCGAAGATCGACTTGGTGCGGTTCATCTCCTTGTGGCCCTTCCCGTTGAGGCTGAGGCGGAGCGTCAGCGGCACGTCGGAGACAGCGGCCGAGTTGCGGACCGTGCCGATGATCTTGCCGTTGAGGAACCACGAGATGTGACGCCTGCTGACCTCGACGGCGACTGCCAGGGCCACGTCCTGGATGTTGCCGACCCGCTTGCGCCCGCGCCACTGCTTCTTGGCCTTCACGGCCTTGACGCCGAACCGCATCTTGCGCGAGTGGGCGTTGAGGTCGGCGATCGTGATGGTCTGGCCACCGCACCGGTACGCCGACCGGCTGTCGGGCACCAGCTGGACCTTGGTGCGGTAGTCGCGGGCGTTGTGCTCGTGAGTCTTGATCCGGACCCGGACCTCCCACCGGCCGTAGGCACGTGGGTTGTCGCGCATCGTGACCCACGTGCGCCCGCGGTCACCCGGGCCGTTGGCGTTCTCGCGCTTGCTGTCCAGCATCATGCCGCCGTTGTGCTTCGCGGCGCGGCCGTAGCCGGCCGAGCCGTCGACCCACCGGCCACGGAGGTCGGTCCCGCGTTGCGGGGGGCTGGTGAGCGACTCGCCGTGCTCCCAGCCGAAGTCGAACAGGGCCGGGTTCCAGCCGTACGCGCCGCTGGCGGGCGTGGCCGGCCTGCTGCTCTTCGCGAACGGCGCCAGCATCGACGCGACGTCCAGCGGAGCGGCGTCGACGGTCTCCGCCACGGCGTCGGCCGGTCGGGTCGCGAGCCGGGAACCGCGGGGGGCGACCCGGACCCGGGTCGGGAAGGAGGGGAACCAGCCGATCTCGTGGTAGCCGGTGTAGTAGTTCTCCTGGCGGACCCGGAAGTCGACCGCGCCGGGGTTCCGGACCGTTACCGAGAACCGGCCGTTGCCGTTGCTGTCGGTCTTGGTGGTGTCGAGGTTGGTCCAGCCGGTGCCGTCGCGGCGCTGCAGCGTCAGGGTGCGGTTGGGGAGGGCCGGCGGCGGGAGGTCGGGCCGGCCCCGCAGCGCCGGCGTGGTGTCGACGGCGAGGACGAACGACCGACCGGCGACCGGCCTGCTGGCCGGCTTCACCACGAGGTCCTGCGACTTCGCCTTCAGCGCGACGCTGCCGGACGAGAGGCCGCCCTCGGCCACGACCCGGCGCTTGATGCCGAACATGCTCGGCGCCGGCATGCCGAACTCGAAGTTGCCCTGGGCGTCGGTCCGCTGGGACGCGATCCGCTGCCAGGTGTCGCCGGGTCGGCCCATGGTGCCTTGGAGCTTCACGGTGCGGACGCCGTCACGGCCGATGTTGCCGCGGATGGTGATGTACTGCCCGCCGACGTAGGAGGTCGGCGAGACGGAGATGCCGGCTTGTTGACTCGCGACGGACGTCGCGGCGGTGGTGGGCAGGAGGGGAAAGAGCAGGGCCAGGCCGATCATGGGTGCGGCCCGGTGGGAGCGCGAAAATCGCGTCATGGGAAGGCCTCCGGGGGGGTAGGAGTGGCACCACCCTACGAGTCCCAGGCGTCACTTGTCTCCCACAGTTGAATTCTTTACTCAACCGCCGGGCGGGCCGGGTCAGCTCAGCGTGAACCGGACGGTACGCTCCGCCGGATCCGCGGACGTCAGCGTCACGGTCACGTCCGCGCCGAGCGGCAGGTCGTCCGACCCGGTCACCCGTGCCTCGATGGCGGGGTCCTCGACGGTCACCGTGCCGCGTCGCCGGTCGTCGTCCTCGAGCTCGACGACCACCCCGGCGAACGACTCGCCGACCCGGTCCTGGAGCAGCACCGCCTCGACCAGGTCGAGCACCGCGGCCTCGTAGCGGTTGCCGCGCCGGGCTGACTCACGCAGCGTGTCCGGCAGTCCGTGGAGCTTCTGCAGTACCCACCCCGGGACCTCGTCACCCGCGCACAGCGCGAGGCACACCTCGCCGGCGTAGCGGTCGCCGAGCCGGCGCAGCGGCGCGGTCACGTGGGCGTACTCCGAGGCGAGCGCCGCGTGCTCGGGGTCCTCGGGCACCTCACCGTCGAACGCGACGTACCCGCTCCCCCGCAGCAGCCGGGTGCAGGCCACGATCATCGCCGCGTGCTGGGGCCGGCCGGCGTCCAGGGTGCGGATGAAGTCGGGGTAGAGCAGCTCGGCCGGCCACTCGATCCCGAGCGCGCGCGCCGTGCGGTGCAGCCGCTTGATGTCACGCGGGTCCGGCTCGGGGAGGGTGCGGAGCAGCCCGACCCGGGCGTAGACCATGAGCGAGGCAGCCGCGAACCCGGTGAGCAGCGAGATCTGCGCGTTCCACTGCTCCACGGGCAGCAGCGAGCGAAAGCGCAGCGTCACGTCGTCGCCGTCGACCTCCACCTCTTGCTCGGGCAGGGGCAACGAGACCCCGCCGCGGGCCGCCTCCCGTGCGAGCCGGAGCTCGCCGACCTCCTTGAGGAGCATCAGGGACTCCGATGCCGACCCGTCGTCGATCCGCTGCTGCGCGGTCGCGTAGTCGAGCTGCTCGCGCGACCGGACCCGCGCCCGCTGGAGGTCGACGTCGGTGCCCTCGCCGGTCTCGTCGACCCTGATCGTCCACAGCAGTGCGGGCCGCTCCTGGTCGGGGAGCAGCGAACCGGCGTCCTCGGAGATCACGGGCGGGTGGAGCGGCACCTTGGACTCGGCCCCGTAGAGCGTCTCGCCGCGCCGGTGGGCCTCGGCGTCGATCGGGCCGTCGGGCTCGACGAAGGCGGTGAGGTCGGCGATGGCGTAGTGGACGACGTACCCCGTCCCGTCCCGCTCGAGGTACAAGGCCTGGTCGAGGTCGCGGGCCGACACCGGGTCGATCGTGACCAGCTCGAGGTCGGTGCGGTCGAGGTCGGGCAGGGTCGGGTCGGCCGCGGCCCGCTCGGCCGCCTCCTGCACGTCGGGAGGGAACTCGGGCGAGACCTCCAGCTCCTGCTGGATCACCGCGATCCCCTCGGTCAGCTGCTGGACCACGGCGCTGTCGGTCGTCGACCGGACCCGGACCACCCGACTGCTCGCCATTCCCGGAGCCTAACCTTTCCGACGTGCTGATCCTGCTCCCTCCCAGCGAGGGCAAGACCGCGCCTCGTCGCGGGAAGCCGCTCGACCTCGCGGGCCTGGGGCATCCCTCCCTGACCGGGACCCGCCAGGAGCTGGTCGCCGCGCTCCAGGCGGCCAGCCTCCGACCGGACGCGGCGCAGCTGCTGGGGATCGGTCACACCCAGCTCGACCTGCTCGACCGCAACCGGACCCTCACCACGGCACCGGCGGCGCGGGCCGACCGGATCTACACCGGCGTCCTGTACGACGCACTCGGGCTCGGCTCGCTCTCCCCCGCCGCCCGCCGGCGGGCCGCCCACCGGGTCGCCATCACCTCCGCGGTGTTCGGGCTGGTCCGGCCGACCGACCGGATCCCCGCCTACCGGCTCTCGGGCGACGCCGCGCTGCCCGACCTCGGCTCCGTGGCCGGCGCCTGGCGCCCGGTGCTCGGCGACGCCGTGCGAGCCGCACTCGGACCCGGCCTGCTGGTCGACCTGCGCTCCTCGACGTACGCGGCGTTCTGGCGGCCGCCGGCCGACCTCGCACGGCGTACGGCGACGGTGCGGGTGCTGCACGAGTCGGCGGGCCGCCGGTCGGTGGTGAGCCACTTCAACAAGGCCACCAAGGGCAGGCTCGTCCGCGGGCTGCTCGAGGACGGGCGCGACCCGCGCACGCCGGCAGCGCTGGCGCGGGTGCTGGAGGCGCTCGGGTGGCAGGTCGAGGTCGGCGACGCCACACCGCAGGGCACACGGCTCGACGTGGTGGTCACGCAGGTCTGAACGTCACCAGCCGCCGTGGTCGACGAACGGCGGCTGCGGTGGCGGCAGCGCGTTGAAGAGCCGGACCGCGCCGGGCGGGCCGGGTTGGTCGGGGGCCCGGAACGAGAGCACCGACACCGACGCCGGGGTCAGCTGCATCCGGAACGACGAGACGAGGGGCGCGTCCAACGCGTGAGCCACGAGGGTCTTGATCGGGGTGACGTGGCTGACGACGACCACCGTCTTCCCGGCGTACGTCGAGAGCAGCCGCTCGAGCCCCGCCAGCACCCGCTCCTCGACCGACCGCAGCGACTCCCCGTGGCCGCCCGGACGGGAGTCGAGCGACGAGAACCACGTCATCAGGTCGTCACGTCCGACCTCGTCGAACGTGAGTCCCTCCCAGGCACCGAACTCCATCTCCGCGAACCCCGGCTCCTCCGTGACCGCCGCACCCCATGCCGCGCTCAGGAGGTCGGCGGACTGGCGGGTCCGCAACACCGGTGAGGAGACGATCGCCGCGACCTGGTCGCGCATCGGGGTCAGCCAGTCCGCGACCGCCTGGACCTGGGCCCGCCCCTCCTCGGAGAGCGGCGGGTTGTGGCCGGCCAGTCCACCGGAGAAGCGGCGCTGCGTCGTGTGGGCGGTGACGCCGTGGCGGACGAGCACGACCGTTGTCGGCGGCGGGGTCGGCGGCGGGGTCGGCGGCGGGGTCGGCGGGTCCACGTCCACCCCGGGCTCCGTGTCGTCGTCCGTCACAGACCGCTCTCGCCGGTGCGGACCAGGATCCGCTGGCACTCCTCGCAGCGGATCACCTCGTCGCTCCCGGCGCGCTTGATCGCGGCCAGCTCGGCCGGATCGAGGCTGAGTCGGCAGCCCCCGCACTGACGGGCGCGCAGCGCGGCCGCACCGACGCCACCCTTGCTCTCACGCAGCTTGTCGTAGAGCGCCAGCAGGTCGGCGGGCAGTCCCTCGGCCACCGGGGCCCGCTCCGCGGCGACCCCGCTGAGCTGCTCGTCGAACCCGGCGGTCTTCTCGTCGCGGGCCTTGCCGAGCGAGGCGAGCCGTTCGTCGGTGGCGGTGAGCTGGGCGACGAGCGAGTCGTGGGACCGCTGCGCCTGCTCCAGCTGCTCCATCACCTCCAGCTCCTGGTCCTCCAGCGACGTGATCCGTCGGTCGAGCGACTCGAGCTCGTGCAGCATCCGCTGGAGGTCCTTCGGGTTGCTGATCACGCCCTGGTCGACCCGCTCCTGGTCGCGGGTGCGCCGGGCCCGTGCCGACTCGACGTCGGCGTCGATCTTGGCCTGCTCGTTCGTGAGGTCCTCGACGACGAGCTCGCCCTCGCGGACCCGACCGGCGAGCTCGGCGCGCTGCGGCTCGAGCGACTGGATCTCGGCGATCTCGGGCAAGGTCCGTCGCTGGTGGCGCAGCTGGTCCGCCTTCGCGTCGAGCTCTTGCAGGTCGAGCAACCTGAGTTGGGCGAACGGGTCGGCTTTCAGCGTCTGCTCCTAGGTCCGGAAGTTCCAGGGGTCGGTGTTGAGGGTGCTCACACGCGTCTCCACCGTATCGCCCAGGGCCTGGGCCAGCCGCGCCGAGACCACCGGCAGCCAGGTCCACTCGGCCGCCCAGTGGGCCACGTCGACGAGCGCCGGCCCGCCCTGCTCCAGGAACTCCCCCGCCCGGTGGTGTCGCAGGTCGCTGGTGACGTAGACGTCCGCGTCCGTGCCGAGCACCGTGTCGAGCAGGAAGTCGCCCGCTCCGCCGCACAGCGCCACCCTGCGCACCTCGCGGTCGGGGTCGCCCGCGACCCGGACCCCGTGGGCGGTGGCGGGCAGCGCGGCGTCGACCAGGGCGGCGAACTCCCGGAGCGACTGGCGTTCGACCGAGCCGATCCGGCCGGTCCCCGTGGCCGCGACGCCGGGGTCAGCGAGCTCCACCACGTCGTACGCCGGTTCCTCGTAGGGATGCGTGGCCAGCACCGCCGCGATCGCGGCTCCTCGCAGCCGCCGCGGCAGCACCGCCTCGATCCGGACCTCCTCGACCGTCTCGGTCCGGCCCACCTCGCCGATCGCCGGGGCGGCTCCCTCCAGCGGCCGGAACCGGCCCTCGCCCCGCGTCGAGAAGGACGCGTGGTCGTAGTCGCCGAGTCGCCCGGCCCCGGCGTCCGCCAGGGCCTCGCGGACCCGATCCGCGTCGGCGAGCGGCACGAAGACGGTCAGCTTGTCGGTCGGTGCGCCGGGGGTGGGCAGCAGCGGGGCGACGTCCGTGAGGTCGAGCGCGCGGGCCATCGCCTCGGAGACGCCGCCCAGCGCCTGGTCGGCGTTGGTGTGCGCGGTCAGCAGCGCGCAGCCGGCGGTGAGCAGCGTGTGGAGGGTGCGGCCCTTCGGCGTCGTCGCGGCCACACCGTGCACGGGCGTCAGCAGCAGCGGGTGGTGGACCAGCAGCAGGTCGGCACCCCAGTCGGCGGCCTCCTGCGCGACCGCCCGGGTCGGGTCGACGGCGCAGAGGACCTTGCGCACCTGCGCGTCCGGGTCGCCCGCGACCAGGCCGACCGCGTCCCAGGGCTCGGCCGTCGCCGGGGGGTACCAGGCGTGCAGCAGGTCGACGACGTCCGTCAGGGTCGGCACAGCCCGGAGGCTACCGGGGCGCGGGCGGCCTACGATCGCCGACGTGGATCCGACTCTGGCAAGGTGACCGCCGACGACCGGCGCGACGTCGCACCGGGCTAGTTCACCTGGCGGTCGTAGCCCTCCCAGAAGGGCGCGCGCAGCTTGAACTTCTGCAGCTTGCCCGTCGCCGTCCGCGCGAGCTCGTCGCGGAACTCCACGGAGGTGGGCGCCTTGTACCCGGCTGCCTTGTCCTTGCACCAGGCGATCAGGTCCTGCTCGGTCGCCTCCTGGCCCTCGGCCAGCACCACCAGTGCCTTGATCGTCTCGCCCCACTTCTCGCTCGGGACACCGATCACGGCGACCTCCGCGACCGCCGGGTGGGAGAACAGCACGTCCTCGACCTCGATGCTGCTGACGTTCTCGCCGCCGGTGATGATGACGTCCTTCTTGCGGTCCTGGATCGTGACGTAGCCGTCGCCCCCGATCACCGCGCCGTCGCCGGTGTGGAACCACCCGTCGCGCAGCGCCCGGGCCGACTCCTCCGGCTGCTCCCAGTACCCCTCCAGGACGACGTTCGACTGAGCCAGCAGCTCACCGGCACCCTCGTCCGATTCGTCGACCTTCAGGCGTACGCCGAGGGCGGGGGCTCCGGCCCGCACCAGCTTCTGGGCCCGTTCCTCCGTGGAAAGGTCGTCCCACTCGGAGCGGCGACGGTTGACCGTCAGCAGCGGGGAGGTCTCGGTCAGGCCGTAGATCTGCACGAACTCCCAGCCGAGCTCCTCCTCGACCCGCACGACCGTCCTTGTGGGCGGCGGCGCACCGGCCATGATGATCCGCACCCGGTCGCGGCCGGGGATCTCGCCCTCCCAGCTCTGCGCCGCGTCCAGCACCGCCGCCGCCACCGCCGGAGCGGCGGCCATGAGCGTGACGCCGTGTCGCTCCACGCGACCCAGGATCTCGGCGCCGTCGACCTTGCGGAGCACCACCTGCGGCACCCCGAGTCCGGTCATCGTGAAGGGCAGGCCCCAGCCGTTGGCGTGGAACATCGGCAGCGTGTGCAGGTAGACGTCGCGGTCCGTGACGCCCGCGTGCAGCCCGAACGTCAGCGCGTTGACCCAGATGTTGCGGTGGGTGATCTGCACGCCCTTCGGACGGGCGGTCGTGCCGGACGTGTAGTTGATGCTCGCGGTGGCGTTCTCGTCCGGCTCCCACGGGGCCGGCTCGGCGCCCTCGGGCGCGAAGAGCTGGTCGTCCTCGCCGAGCACGAACCGGTGCTCGGCCGTGACATCGGCCAGCGCCTCGTCCAGCTCGGGGTCCACGTAGAGCACCCGGGCGCCGGAGTGCTCGACGATGTAGCGCACCTCGTCGGGCCGCAGCCGGAAGTTGACGGGGACGATGACCCGGCCGTGGCCCGCCACGCCGTAGAACGACGTGAGGAGCCGGGCGCTGTTGTGGGAGACGACCGCGACCCGCTCCCCCGGCGCGATCCCGAGCGAGTCGAGGTGGGCGGCCTGCCGGGCCGCGAGCGCCGCCAGCTCGTCGTACCGCAGCTCGCCGAGGGACGGTGCGGGCTGGTCCGGCTCGTCGATCACGCCGACCCGCTCGCCGTACACGTCGCGGGCGCGCTCGAGGAAGTCGGAGATGCTGAAGGGGACGATCATGGGCTCCTCCTCGCCAGTGACTCAGGTCCACCCTAGACACCGCGACGTTGGAGCCTCGTTGGTCGGGACGGTTCGACCTCGTACCCGGCACCGTCGGCCTCCGCCGTGACGGATAGCGTTCTCGGCATGGCCTCGGACAACGTCGCCGGTGCGGACCCGGTGCCGGACCTCGGCCCGCCACCCGAACGCCTACGGCTCGACACACGGACCGTCCGCCAGCTCGTCTCCGAGCAGTTCCCCCAGTGGTCCGGACTCGCGATCGCACCGGTCCCCGACCCCGGTTGGGACAACTACACGTTCCGCCTCGGTGACGACCTGGTGGTGCGGCTGCCCAGCGCCGCCGAGTACGCCCTGGCGGTCGAGAAGGAGCAGCGGTGGCTCCCCCGGCTGGGCCCACACCTGCCGGTCCCGATCCCGTCGGTGTGCGGCCGGGGCGTCCCGGGTGCCGGCTACCCGTTCCCCTGGTCGGTCTACCGCTGGCTGGGCGGCTCCCCCGCGACCCGCGCCGACATCGAGGACCCGGCCCGGCTCGCCGAGCAGCTGGCTGACTTCCTCGTCTCGCTGCGCGGCGTCGACGCTGCCGACGGTCCACGGCCGGGCGTCCACAACTGGTATCGCGGCGGCACCCTCCTGACCTACGACGCCATCACCCGTCGATCCCTAGCCGCGCTGACCGATCGGGTCGACGTCGATGCCGCATCCGAGATCTGGTCCGCCGCGTTGGCGGCACCGTGGGACGGTGAGGACACCTGGTTCCACGGCGATCTCGCCGAGAGCAACGTGCTGCTGAGGAACGGTCGGCTCGCAGCCGTGATCGACTTCGGCACGTGCGGAGTCGGGGATCCGTCCTGCGACCTCGCGGTCGTGTGGACCCTGCTCGACGACCCGGGCCGTCAGGCTTTCAGGGACCGACTCGCGGTCGATGACGCGAGCTGGGCGCGGGGGCGCGGCTGGGCCCTGTGGAAGACGCTGGCCGGACTGGCGGCCGCAGGCTCCGACGACGGCCCGGAGGCGGCCCGCCTCCGGCACGTGCTGACGGAGCTCGGGGGCAAGGCAGGCGGCGTGACCGACTAACCGGCGGAGGGCCGGCGTCAACGGCGCCAGGCGGCGCGTCGGTTCCCGGGCTCCGGGGACGCGCTCTGTGCCCACACGCGACGCCAGGTGGCGACGTCGGGCCCGCCGGGATCCGGCGTGGCGCCGGACGCGGCGCGCTGCCGGGCCTCCCACCAGGTGCTGGACTCCTCGTCCAGCAGCGTGGAGACGGCGTCGCGGATCTTGGGCGCGAAGCTGCGCGGCGACTCGCCCGGCTCGGGGCGCAGTGGCTCGCCGAACCGGATCGTGAGCCGACGTCGGCCCGGACTCGGCCAGTTCTGGCCGCGCGGCATCGCGGCGAACGTGCCGCGGTGCGCGATCGGGACGACAGGCACGCCGTACTCGCACGCCAGGAACGCCGCTCCGAGCCGGAACTTGCCCGTCCAGCCGTCCTGCGACCGGGTCCCCTCGGGGAAGACCACGAGGCTCCAGCCGTCGGCCAACACCTCGCCCGGTGTCGCCGACATCGCGCCGCCGCGGCGGTCGATCGGGAACGTGTTGAACAGCAGCGCCGAGCCGACCGCCCGCCACCAGGTGTCGAAGAAGTAGTCGGCCGCGGCCGCCACCGCCGTCCGCCGCCGCCACCCGTCCGGGAGCGACAGCAGGATCAGCGGGGTGTCGAGGTGGGAGGCGTGGTTGGCGACGAAGATCACCGGCCCCTGGGTCCGGGAGAGCACGTCGAGCCCCTCGACGTGGGTGCGCACCTGCGACCGGAAGACCGGCTCCAGGCCGCCCTTCTGTGCCAGCTCGCGGGCGACCCGGCCGGGTCGCCGCCGGGCCCAGTCGGTCCCGAACACGGTCTGCTCGACCGGCTCCACCCATGGCTCGGCGGAGCGGGGCACCAACGACCGCCGCCCCCACCGCCAGCCGCGGGCGACCGTGCGGACGTCGTCCACCCCGTCGCGGATCAGACCCATCGCGTCACACCTTCACGTCGGCGATGAGGTGCGGCGGGTTGTGCAGGTAGGTGATCGACGGCGACGCACCCACCGTGTCGGCCGCCATCTCGAGCGCGTCGCCGAGGGTGGTGGCCGCCCGGAACCCGAGCCGCGATGCGACCGTGCGGTCGGCGCCGACCCAGATCACGTCGTCGACGTGGTCCATCGCGTGCGCCGCCCAGTACCACATGTAGAACGGGTGGACGCCGTGGTAGGCGTGCGAGGTGCGGTACAGGTGGATGTACCAGGGGTCGTTGGCGAACTGCTGCTCGTACTTCGCGCCCACGACCGCCGGGTCGGTCGACTCGGCCAGGACCTCCTCGTAGAAGTCGACGTACGACGGGTGCCGCAGCTGGTCGAAGCCCTCGTTGAGCGGGTGGTAGAGGATCACGGCGCCACCACGGCGGACGACCGGCTGGCCACGGTAGGAGTTGAAGTAGTAGCCGAGGCCCATGCAGGTCGCGAGGATCGGGTTCATCGTGGAGTTCACGTTGTAGGGGCCGAGGTACGGCACCCCCATCACGAGCACGTCGGACTGGCCCTGGACCTCGACGAGCTGCTGCCGGTGGACGGCCTCGATCGTGCGCTCGTGCACCGCCTCGACCTCGCCGGCGTTGACGCCGGTCAGGCCGTAGGGCGCCCGGATGTCGTGGAACATCTTGTGCCGCAGCCGCCTGGGGGCGACCGACAGCCCGCGGCGGACGGCCAGCATCGAGGCCTGGTCGCGGACAGACCACTCCCACTCCCGCTTCATCAGGAAGTCGTACGGCGAGGGGAACACCCGGTTGTCGAGCGTGGTCTCGATCTGGAACACCTTCACGTGGTCCTTGATCAGCCGGCCCATCCGCCACGCCGAGTGGTGCAGGTGCGACTTCGTGTGGTCCATGAACGAGTGCGACCGCACCATGGTCTGGGCGTTGTGGTGGTGGCGCAGGCTGTTGTAGGACGCGAGCCCGATGCCGACCGACTTGTGGCCGCCGTCCATCGCGACCAGGTTGACGTTGACGTAGACGAGCAGGTCGGACTCGGCGGCCCGCTTGCTGATCTCGACGTCCTCCCCCATGTCGGTGGTCCCGAGATGGGCGAGGTTGTCGCGGTCCTCGGCATCGAAGTTGTAGAGGAGCCCCTGGGGGTGGAACGACCGGAAGACCCGCTCCCCCACGATGTGCTTGAGCTCGGCCGGCGTCATCCGCCGGTGCAGCGCGTTCGCCGCGATCAGCTCGACGTCGTCGACCCCGGCCTCGGCTGCCATCGTCAGCACCTGCTCGATGATGCGTTGGCGGATGTCGGGTGCCTTCATGGTCGGCAGCGGAAGTGACAGGTCGTCGAACGCGATCGTCAGCCGCATCCCTGGCGTCAGCATGGTCGGCAGCGGCTCGGCGTCGACGGGGTTGACCAGCGCCTCGTGGATGGCCGCCTCGACGTCCGGCACCGCGGGCACCGACTCGGGCGGGTAGATCACCCGGGTCCCGAGCGGGAACTCCTCCAGTCGGAAGCCCTGCCCCTCGTGCACGACGAGCGGTGGGGTCCGGTCGTCCACCTCCAGCACGAATCCGGGTCTGCTCATCTCGTGATCACCTTGCTGTCGTCTCTGGGCTGCTGGGTCTGGACTCGGCGTCGCTCGCTCGTCGTCCCGGGGCCCGCGTCGATCGATCGTCCCTCACGATCGGCTGCCCGGGGAGAAGGCCACCTTGACCGTGCCGAGCCGGCCGGCCGAGTGGGCGTGGTCGAGCGCTTCGCGCCAGCGGTGCAGCGGATAGCTGACCACCGACTTCGCGAGCTGGGCGACGAGGTCGCCCGCGACCAGATCGGTCGCGACGGCGAAGGCGGACCGGTCGTCCGCGGCGGGCTCCCGTTGCGCGGACGCGTAGGAGCCGACGATCTCCAGCTCGCGGAACCAGGCGGCCGAGAGGTCGGCGCGTGCCGGCATCCCGGACAGCACCACCCGGCCACCGGCGCGGGTGGCGTGGAGGGCGGTCTCCAGGGAGCTCCGGCTGCCGACGGCGTCGATCGCGACGTCCACGCCGCCCAGGAGGTACGGCGGGGCAAGCTCGGGCGACAGCTGCAGCGCACCGGTCGAGCGACGGACCCGCCGGAGCGCCTCGCGGGGCGTGACGACCTCGGTCGCCCCGAACTCGCGGGCGAGCTCGCGCTGGTGTGAGTGCTTGGCGACGACCGTGATCTCGCCGACCGGGGTGAGGGCGCGCAGCGCCAGCGTCACGAGCAGCCCGACGGAACCGGCCCCGCTCACGAGCACGCGGTCGTTGGCGCTCACCCGCGCGGCAAGCGCGGTGTGGACCGCGCACGCCATCGGCTCGGTGAGCACCGCCTGCTCGTCCGAGTAGCCCTCGGGTACGGCGTGCAGCTGGCTGCGGTGCGCCATCAGCACCTGACCCCAGCCGCCGCCGGTGTCGGCGCAGAAGCCGGTCTGCAGGCCGGGGGTGAGGTGGCCGACGGTGATCCGGTCGCAGCGGTTGGTGGCACCGGTGGAGCACCCGGCGCACGGCTCGACGCCCCGCGCCGCGCACGTCAGCACGGGGTCGACGACGACCCGGGTGCCGGCCGGCAGGTCACCGCAGTCGTCGAGCAGCTCGGCGACCACCTCGTGGCCCGGGACGAACGGCAGCGACACGACGGCGGAGAAGTAGAGGCTGGTGCTGCCGGACAGGGCACCGAGGTCGGACCCGCAGATCCCGGACAGCCGGGTCCGCAGCCGGGCCCAGCCGGGACGGGCGACCTTCGGCTCCGCGATCGTCACCAGCCGCAGCGGCGCGGCGAAGCCGGACAGCATGCCGGGCAGCCGGTCGCCGGCGAGCCGCCCGGCCACGTGCCGGGGCCGCGAGCGAAACATCTCGAGCGCGAGCATCATCGGGCGTCACCGGCCGGGTTGAGCGTGCGCGCGGACGCATCGGAGCTGGCCCAGTCGACGATCGGCCAGTGCTGGCGCCGGGCGTGGCGGAACAGCGACACGTCGGGCCGCACCGCCACCGGGTTGCCGACGGCCGCGAGCAGCGGCAGGTCGGAGTGGGAGTCGGCGTACCCGAACGAGGAGGCGAGGTCGATGCCGTGGTCGGTCGCCCAGGAGCGCATCCACGCGGCCCGCGACTCGCCCACGAGCGGCGAGGACGCGAGGTAGCCGGTGCACACACCGCGCTCGTCGACCGCCAGCTCGGCGGACTCGATGTGGTCGAAGAGTGGCCGCAGCGGCCGGGTCAGCGGTTCGATCGCGCCGGTCACGAGGACGGTCGTGTGGCCGGCCGCGCGGTGCTTCCGGATCCGGCGCACCGCGGCGGGCGCGAGCCGCGACAGCACGTGGTCGGTCAGCTGGGCGTCGGCCACGGCCTCGAGGTCGCTGAGCCGGGCCCCGGCGTACTGCCGGTAGACGGACCGCAGGAAGGCGCTGCGCTCCTTGCGCTCCGCCCGCACCAGACCCGGCACCCGAGCGGCCATCCGGGCGAGCTCGGCCATCCGCTCGCTCCCGTCGAGCTCGGGCAGGCGCAGCCAGAGGAACGTCTCGATGACGTTGGACGACAGGAGGGTGCCGTCCATGTCGAAGAACGCCCCCACCCCGGTCGGTGCCTCCGCAGCGTCCTCGACCCGCGTGATCGCGCGGGGCTCGGTGCGGCTCGGCCGCTTGCGGGCGGCACGCAGCTCGTCCATCCGACGGATCGGCTCGGAGACCGCCGGGCAGTGCACGTCCTGGAGGTAGTGGCGCCAGTCGACGACCGCCGTGTCGAACGCGAACGTCGCCCGGTCGTCGTCGGAGAGCGAGCGGTAGAGGTCCATCGTGCGGTCGTCGGAGAACCGCAGCTCCGCCTGGGTGTACTCGCGGTAGAGGTCGAGGTAGCGCCGCAGGAACTCCAGGCGCCGGCCCTGCTGGTCGAGCTTGCGCGCGAGGTCGCGGACCCGGTCGCTGCGTGGCGCGCGGGCCACCACCTGGTCGGCGACCTTGTGGGCACGCTCACTGGTGGTGAGGAGCCGCTCGACCGCCTGCGCGCCCGGGAAGCGCCAGTCGGGCAGCCGCGCGGCACCGCGGTCGCCCGCCGCGAACGGGTGCTGGTCGAAGTACTGGCGGACGTTCTCGTAGAGGTTGTTGAACGTGAGCGGGTTGCGGGCGCCCGACGACACGTGGAAGTACGCCGGGGCGCCCGGCTCGGACGGGGACGCGAGCACCGCCACGATCGTCGCGACGACGTGGTCGACCGGCACGATGTCGACGGTGGTGTCGGCGGCGGCCGGGAACTCGGGGAGCTCGCCGCGGCCGTAGGCGAGGATCAGCGGCTCGGCCATCTTGAAGCCCTCGATCCAGCCCGGGTGAGGCCGCTCGAGCGCCGACTCGATGATGCTCGGGCGCACGATGCTGACACGGGCGTCCTCGGTCACGGCGTAGCGCTCGACGACCCGCTCGCCCAGTGCCTTGGTGAACGTGTAGCAGTCGGTCCACCCGAGGCTGCGGGCTCGCTCCGTGCCGATCCGGACCAGCTCCTCCTTGACCCAGGCCTTGCGGGCCTCCTCGGTCGCCTGCGCGGCGCTGAGCATCCCGGCCCGGCCGTGCGCACGCTCGGCGCGCTTCCGCTCGCGGGTGAGCAGGTGGGCGCCCCGCGACCGGTGCTCCACGGCCTCCCGTTGGCCGAGACCCCAGCGCAGCTCCGCCTCGAGGTCGACGTCGTGCGGCACCGGCCCCTCCGGGATGGTGCCGCGGCGGCGGCCGGCGACGTACGCAGTGGAGATATGGACGTAGTGGACGTCGCGGCCGGCCTCGCGGACCCGGTCGAGCAGGTCACGGGTGCCGAGCACGTTGGTGCGGAAGCCGTCGTCCACGGGCGGGTCGAACGACACGTCGCCCGCACAGTGGACGACGGCGTCGAGGTCGGTGGGCAGCGCCGGGACGTCGGCGAGGTCGCCCGGGAGCACCCGCACCCGGTCGGCCAGCAGCGCGTCGACGCCCCCCGCGGCGGCCACCACGTCGGTGAAGATCGCCTTGCCGAGCAGGGTGCGGACCCGGTCGTCGGCGGGCGTGGAGCCGCGGGGACGCACGAGCAGGGTTACGTGAGCGCCCGGCACCTCGGTCAGCAGCAGGTGCAGCAACGCCTCGCCGACGAACCCGGTCACGCCGGTCAGCAGCAGCCGGCGGCCCTGCAGCCGCTCGACGACCGACCGCGGCACGGCCTCACCCGACGCGGGCGAGGTCTCGCTCGGCACTGCTCCCGACAGGTGCTCCACGCGCCTGATTCAACACTCCCGGATGGCGGTCGGTCACCCGGGGTCGCCGAACGGCGTGCGCAGGCGGACGTGCAGGTGCGTCGGGACGGGATCGAACCGCCGACCGCTCGGGTGTAAACCGAGTGCTCTACCGCTGAGCTACCGACGCCGGTCGAGGCGGGGCACAGACTACGGGAGCCGGAGACCGGGGCGCGGATCGCGGGCCTCACCTGCGCATGAAAAAGTCGAGCCGCTGGCGTCTCGGGTCACCAGCGGCTCGACAACTCGAGGATAGACACGCCGAGCAAGGAAGTCGTCCTTTGTGGGCAAATTGTTGAAAACTTCTGTTTCCGGACTAGACCACCACCCGCGGGGCCACGGATCCGTGCTACGCGAGCGCGTGCAGCTGCCGCAGGTGCTCGTCCAGGTCACGACCGTCGTGCCGGGCGGAGTGAACCGACCAGCGGACCATCCCGTCGCGGTCGATGACGTAGGACGAGCGGCGCGGCGCTCCGCGCTCCTCGTCGAACACGTCGTAGGCGCGCGTGACGTCGCCGTGCGGCCAGTAGTCGCTCAACAGGGGGAAGTTGAGGCCGTCGGCGTCGGCGAACGCGCGCAGGGAGTAGATCGGGTCGCAGGAGATCGCGAGCACCTCGGTGTCGAAGGTCATGAACTCCGCGAGCCGCTCGCGGATCCCGGCCATCTCGCCCGTGCAGACGCCGGAGAAGGCGAACGGGAAGAAGACCAGCGCCACCGCCTTCTTGCCGCGGTAGGACGACAGCGTGACGTCCTGGCCGAACTGGTCGCGGAGGGTGAAGTCGGGCGCGGCTCCGCCGAGGGTCAGTCCGGTCATGGTGGGCACATTCTCCCACCCCGGTCGGCTCAGTCGTCGGCGGCCCGGGGTGCCGTCCGGTCGTGCTCCGGGTCGTCCTCCGGGTCCTGCTCCGGCCAGCGTGCGCTTGAGGATCTTGCCGGTCGCGTTGCGCGGCAGCTCGTCGAGGAACACGATCTCCCGCGGCACCTTAAAGCGGGCCAACCGTTCCTTGACCAGGTCCTTCAGCTCGTCCTGCAGCTCGTCCTCCCCGACCGCGCCGTCGCGGCGTACGACGAACGCGCGCAGCCGGGAGCCGAAGTCGTCGTCGGGCACGCCGACCACGGCCACCTCGACCACGTCTTCGTGACCCATCAGGCAGTCCTCGACCTCCTGCGGGAAGACGTTCTCGCCGCCGGAGACGATCATCTCGTCGTCGCGGCCCTCGACGTAGAGCCGGCCGTCCTCGCCGATGCGGCCGACGTCGCCGGTGGACATCAGGCCGTCGATCATGTCCTTGCCGCCGCCGCCGGTGTACCCCTCGAAGAGCATCGAGTTGCCCACGAAGATCCGGCCGGTCTCACCGTCGGGGACCGGCCGGCCCTCGTCGTCGTAGAGGCGGACCACGGTGGCATGGGGCGGGCGCCCGGCCGAGGCCGGCGCCGCCCGCAGGTCCTCGGGCGTCGCGATGCTCGCGTAGGCGACCTCGGTCGAGCCGTAGATGTTGTAGAGGTGGTCGCCGAAGTGGTCCATCCAGCTCAGTGCGAGGGTGCCGGGCAGCGCGGAGCCCGAGGCGGCGACGACCTGCACCTTCGAGAGGTCGTACGTCGCGAGCGTCTCCTCCGGCAGCGCGAGGATCCGTTGCAGCATCACCGGGATGACCACGAGCGAGTCACAGGCCTCGTCCTGGGTGACCTGCAGCGCACCCTCGGGGTCGAACCGTCGGCGCAGCACGACCGTCGACCCGAGCAGCATGGCCAGGGCGAGGTGCGCGAAACCCCACGTGTGGAACAGCGGGGCGGCGATGTGGGTGCGCCAGCCCCGTCGCAGCGGCAGCCGCGACATCAGGGAGACCGCCGCGTCGATGCCCGCCTCGTTGCGGGGTGCGCCCTTCGGCGTCCCGGTGGTGCCGGAGGTGAGGATGACGATCCGGGCGTGTCGCTCCGGCGCGGGCAGGTCGGCATCGTCGTGACGTCCGATCAGCGCCTCGATCGTCTCGTCGGCGCCCTCGGAGTCCGTCCAGGCCAGCAGCCGCCGCGCGACGTCCGCCTGCTCGAGCAGCCCGGCGAACTCCTCGTCGTGGACGACGACGCCCGGCGCCTCGCGCTCGAGGACGTCGACCAGCTGCGGAGCGGCGAAGGCGGTGTTCAAGTAGAGGACGTCGGCGCCGAGCTTGGCGATCGCCAGGCTCGCGTCCACGAAGCCGCGATGGTTGCGGCACATCACGGCCACCGAGTCGCCCTCGCCGACGCCGCACTGCTGCAGGCCCCGCGCGAGCGCGTTGCTCCGTCGGTGGATCTCGCCGAACGTGAGGTCCCCGAGCTCGTCGACCAGCCCGACCCGGTCGGGGTCGGTCACCGCCAGCGTGGCGAAGCCGCCGGCCGGTCCGGTGCCCCAGTCCTTCAGGATCTTGGCGATCCCCGCGAGCTTGCGGGGTGAGATCGGGCGGATGACGCCGGTGCCTCCGAGCACGCGCACCGTGGTGGCGACGTTCGACAGGCCGCTCGTGAGTCGCTGCATGATGTCGGGACGAACGTCCGGGACCGGCTCGGGGTTACGCCGGGGCCTTCGGTGTCACCAGCCGGGTGGCGGCCCAGTCCTTGCTGACGGCGACCGTGGTCGTCTGCGCGAGGCCCGCGACCGGGGCGGCCTCGGCGATGTCGGAGGCGGCGACCGCGCCGGGCCGGCCGACCTTCGGCGTGAGCAGCCAGATCGCTCCGCCGCCCACGAGGTCGGTCAGCGAGTCGACCAGCCCGTCGACGAGGTCGCCGTCGTCCTCCCGCCACCAGAGCACGACCGCGTCGACCACGTTGCCGTAGTCGCCGTCGACCATGTCGGCGTCGATCGCGTCCTCGATGGCGATCCGGAGCGCGTCGTCGGTGTCGGAGTCCCAGCCGAGCTCCTGGACGACCATCCCGGTCGTGAAGCCCAGCCGGTCTGCAGGGCTCGCTGCCACGGCCGTGCCGTCGCGCCCCTCCGGCTGCGCGGCATCGCTGCCCGCGGTCGAACTCACTGCTCCTCCATCGTCTCCGGTCGTCGCGTGCGTCGGCCGGCGGCCGTGCACGCTGAAGTGTGCAGTAGTCCAGCGGAGTTGCGGCGGGTTAGCAACCCGAGCCCGTCAAACCGGGGTCGGGTCCCGGCTACCGCCGGCTGAATTCCCCGGGACCCGAGCGCGTGCAACGATGGGCGGGTGAGCGACGACACCACCGCGAAGCCGCAGACCGGGTCGGTGCCCTCGGTGATCCACGAAGGCCTCCCCACCCAGCTGCCCGACATCGATCCCGAGGAGACCGGCGACTGGCTGGAGTCCTTCGACGGCATGCTCGAGGAGCGCGGCCGCGACCGCGCCCGGTACGTCATGCTGCGGCTCCTCGAGCGGGCCCGCGAGAAGCAGGTCGGCGTCCCGGCCCTTCGCAGCACCGACTACATCAACACCATCCCGCCCGAGCGCGAGCCGTGGTTCCCCGGCGACGAGGAGATCGAGCGCCGGATCCGCGCGTTCATCCGCTGGAACGCGGCGGTCACCGTGTCGAGCGCCAACCGCAAGGGTCTCGAGGTCGGCGGGCACATCGCGACGTACCAGTCGGCAGCCAGCCTCTACGAGGTCGGCTTCAACCACTTCTTCCGCGGCAAGGACCACCCCGGCGGCGGCGACCAGATCTACATCCAGGGCCACGGTTCCCCCGGCATCTACGCCCGCGCGTTCCTCGAGGGCCGGCTCACCGAGGACCAGCTCTACCGGTTCCGGCAGGAGGTGCAGCACGGTCCGGGCAACGGGCTGCCGTCCTACCCCCACCCGCGGCTGATGCCGGACTTCTGGGAGTTCCCGACGGTGTCGATGGGGCTGACCGCCCTCCACTCGATCTACCAGGCACGCTTCAACCGCTACCTCCAGAACCGGGGCATTAAGGACACCAGCCAGCAGAAGGTGTGGGCGTTCCTCGGCGACGGCGAGATGGGCGAGCCCGAGTCGCTCGGGGCGATCGGCCTCGCCGCGCGCGAGGAGCTCGACAACCTCGTCTTCGTCGTCAACTGCAACCTCCAGCAGCTCGACGGCCCGGTGCGAGGCAACGGCAAGATCATCCAGGAGCTGGAGGCCTACTTCCGCGGCGCCGGCTGGAACGTGATCAAGGTGGTGTGGGGCCGCGAGTGGGACGAGCTGCTCGCGAAGGACGTCGACGGCGTGCTCGTCAACCGGATGAACGGCACCCCCGACGGCCAGTTCCAGACCTACTCGACCGAGGACGGCGGCTACATCCGCGACCACTTCTTCGGCAACGACCCGCGGCTGCGGGCGATGGTCGAGCACATGAGCGACGGCCAGATCGAGAAGCTGCCGCGCGGCGGCCACGACTACCGCAAGGTGTATGCCGCGTTCGACGCCGCCACCAAGCACGTCGGGCAGCCGACGGTGATCTTGGCGAAGACCATCAAGGGCTGGACGATCGACGCCCTCGAGGGCAAGAACGCCACGCACCAGATGAAGAAGCTCACGCTCGCCGACGTCAAGAAGTTCCGCGACCGGCTCTACCTGCCGCTCAGCGACAAGGACCTCGAGGAGAGCTACGAGCGCAACGGCACCGCGCCGTTCTACCACCCCGGCCAGGACTCGCCCGAGATCCAGTACATGCTCGAGCGCCGCTCCGCGCTCGGCGGCTCACTCCCGCGCCGGGTCGACCGCTCCAGCCCGCTGAAGCTGCCCGGCGACGCCGTGTACGCCGAGCTCAAGCAGGGGTCCGGCAAGAACAAGGTCGCCACCACGATGGCGTTGGTCCGGCTCCTCAAGGACTGGATGAAGGACCCCGAGATCGGCGACCGGATCGTGCCGATCGCGCCCGACGAGTACCGCACGTTCGGCATGGACTCGATGTTCCCGAGCGCGAAGGTCTACAACCCGGGTGGACAGCAGTACGAGTCGGTCGACCGCAAGTTGTTGCTGTCCTACAAGGAGTCGGCCCAGGGCCAGATGCTCCACGAGGGCATCTCCGAGGCGGGATCGGTCTCGTCGGCCGTGGCCGCCGGCTCGTCCTACGCCACGCACGGCGAGCCGATGATCCCGTTCTACATCTTCTACTCGATGTTCGGGTTCCAGCGCACCGGCGACTCGATCTGGGCGATGGCCGACCAGCTGGCGCGCGGGTTCCTGATCGGGGCGACGGCCGGCCGCACGACGTTGACCGGTGAGGGCCTCCAGCACGCCGACGGGCACTCCCCGCTGCTGGCGACCACCAACCCGGCGGTCGTCCACTACGACCCGGCGTTCGCGTACGAGGTCAGCCACATCATGCGGTCGGGCCTGGAGCGGATGTACGGTCCCGACGCCGAGGACGTCATCTTCTACCTCACCGTCTACAACGAGCCGGTGTCCCAGCCGGCGGAGCCCGAGGACGTCGACGTCGACGGTCTCCTCAAGGGCATCCACCGGGTCACGACCGGCGAGGGCGAGGGGCCCCGGGTCCAGCTGCTCGCCTCCGGCGTGGGGTACCCGTGGGCCGAGCGCGCCGCCCAGCTGCTGCGGGACGACTGGGGCGTCGTCGCCGACACCTGGTCGGTCACCTCGTGGAACGAGCTGGCCCGGGACGCGATGGCCGCCGAGCGGTGGAACCTGCTCCACCCCGACGAGGAGCCGCGCACGGCGTACGTCACCGAGAAGCTGCGGGGCGCCCCCGGGCCGGTGGTGGCGGTGTCCGACTACATGACCGCGGTGCCGATGCAGATCGCGCGCTGGGTCCCGGCCGACTTCCGGGTGCTGGGCGCCGACGGCTTCGGCTTCGCCGACACGCGGCCGGCCGCCCGCCGCTACTTCAACATCGACGCCGAGTCGGTCGTGGTGCAGACGCTCCAAGCGCTCGCCGACGCCGGCGAGGTCCCGCGCGAGAAGGTCGCCCACGCGTTCCACGCCTACGCCATCGACGACCCCACCGCCGTGTCCGGGGTCAAGCAGGAGGGTGGCGACGCGTGATCGCGCAGCGATCTCGCGTCGCCGGGTGTGACTGAGCAGCCGAGCGCGAGGAACGAGCGCGCGGCGTGGCGAGGGAAGGTCGAGCAAGCCCCGCGCCCGAGCTCGCGAGGGCGCGTCGGGCGCGTCGAGACCAGCAGAACCTGATCGCGCAGCGATCTCGCGTCGCCGGGTGTGACTGAGCAGCCGAGCGCGAGGAACGAGCGCGCGGCGTGGCGAGGGAAGGTCGAGCAAGCCCCGCGCCCGAGCTCGCGAGGGCGCGTCGAGACCAGCAGAACCTGATCGCGCAGCGATCTCGCGTCGCCGGGTGTGACTGAGCAGCCGAGCGCGAGGAACGAGCGCGCGGCATGGCGAGGGAAGGTCGAGCAAGCCCCGCGCGCCGCGAGCTCCGCGAGGGCGCGTCGGGCGCGTCGCGTGATCGTCAGGCGGGCGTGATGCTGGTGACCGTCGCGTCGTCCCGCTCGATCGGCCGGCCGGCGCGCAGCAGCGCCCGGAAGCGGGTGCGGGAGTAGGTCGCGGGCGGCGTCGAGCGGATGAACTCGTGGAGCAGCTTCACGAAGCGCTGCGGGTGGTCCTTGTGCGGGAAGTGCCCGGCGTTCGGGATCACCTCGACCCGGGCGTCGGGGGCGAGCCGGGCCGCGTGGGAGGCGTGGCTGACCGGGATGACCTGGTCGTCGCGGCCCCAGAAGACCGCCATCGGCATCACCTGCGTCAGGTAGGCCCGGTCGGTCATCGTGACGATCTGGCCGCGGTAGTCGACCACCGCCCTGACCACGTGCCGGATCGCGTGCCGGGTCGCGGGGTCCTTGAAGGAGTCGTAGATCTCGGCCACCTCGTCGAGGTCGCGCGTGAGCCGCGACGGCACCTTCGCGAGGACCCGCAGGCCGGCCTTCCCCACATGCCGTACGCCGGGCAGGGTGAGCGCCCCCATCACCGGGTGGAACCCCGGAGTCGTGATCGCGCGGATGAACGGCGAGACCTCCGACCCGAGCCCACCGGACGCGACCAGGATCAGCCGCTCGGTGCGCTCCGGGAACTGGTAGGCGAACTGCATCGCCACCCCACCGCCGAAGCTGTGGCCGACGACGGTGACGCGGTCGATCCCGAGGCAGGTCAGCAGGTCGCGCATCCCGTTGGCGTAGCCGCCCACGCTGTAGTCGGCGCGGGGCTTGTCGGAGAGCCCGTGACCGAGCAGGTCTGGTGCGATGACCGTGTAGCGGCGCGCGAGCGACTCGATGACCGGCTCCCACGTCGTGTGGTCGCAGCCGAGCCCGTGGAGCAGCAGCACGACGGGGCCCTGCCCCACCTTGACGAACGCACGGCGGTGGCCGTGGATCGTGAGGTACTGCACGTCGTACCGGGACTCCGTCACTGCGGTGCCACCTCTCGGTCAGTTCTGCCGGATTCAACCAGACCCCGTCGCCGTTCAGAAGCCGGAAACCCCTATTTCACAAGAGTTTCCGCGTCCGACGGTGATACGGCGGCCCCGCGTGTCTTCCACTAGCCTCGACTGCGTGCCGACCCCCTCCATCGTGCCGGAGCCCGACCGCGAGCGCGCGGCCGGGGCACTGGTGCGCTCGACGGGTGCCCTCAGCACCACCGCCACCGCCCGGATGGAGACGGAGCTGGACTGGTTCCGCGACCTGAGCGCCGACGACCGCTCGTGGGTCGGGCTGATCGTGCAGGCGGGTGTGAAGGGTTTCGTGGACTGGTACTCCCACGGGAGCGAGCCGGTGCCGGCCGGCAGCGCGCTGGCCGTGGCGGTCTTCGGAGCGGCACCGCGGACCCTCACCGGTGTCATCACGCTCCAGCAGACCGTCGAGCTCGTGAAGCTCTCCCTCAGCGTGGTGGAGGGCAGCATCGACGACATCATCGACCCGGTCGACCTCCCCGACGTGAACGCCGCGGTGCTGCGCTACGCCCGCGAGGTCGCCTTCGCGACCGCCGAGGTCTACGCCCGTGCGGCCGAGGTGCGCGGCGCCTGGGACGCCCGGCTGGAGGCGCTCGTCGTCGACTCCGTGCTGCGCGGGGAGGCGGACGAGGACGTCATGTCGCGCGCCAGCGCGCTCGGCTGGTCGGCGCGCGGCGACGTCGCCGTGGTGTTGGGCCGGGTGCCCGCCCAGCGGACCGAGACCGACGTCTTCGCCGAGGCGCGCCGGCTGGCCCGGGCCGCGGGCATGGACGCGCTCTGCGCGACCCAGGGCGAGCGGCTCGTGGTGGTGCTCGGAGCGGTGAACGAGGTCGGCGCCGCGGCCGCGTCGGTGGCGGAGCTGTTCGACGAGGGCCCGGTCGTCGTCGGCCCCGTGACCGACGGTCTCGACCACGCCCACCTCTCGGCCCGGGCCGCGATGTCGGCGTACCGCGCCGCCAGCGGCTGGCCGGAGGCTCCGCGGCCGGTGCGCAGCTCCGAGCTGCTGCCCGAGCGGGTGCTCGGTGGTGACGGCCACGCCCGCCGCCACGTCGTCGACGAGATCTACCTGCCCCTGCTGCACGCCCGCGGCACGCTGATCGAGACGCTCACGGCGTACGTCGACGCCGGGGAGTCGATCGAGGCCACGGGCCGTGCGCTGTTCGTCCACCCCAACACCGTGCGCTACCGGCTGCGGCAGGTGGCCGACCTGACCGGATTCTCCCCGTCCGACCCGCGCGACGCGTTCGTGCTGCGAATCGCCCTAGTGCTGGGGCGCCAGTCCGGCCGCGGCGAGTCTTTGTAGGAACCTTACAAAGAATCGCCCCGCCGTTTCGTGAGTGGCGGAGGCGCCAAGCACCCCCTGCGACCGGCAGAGTGGGGCCCGTGCTCGTCATCGTCGCGCCCGGGCAGGGCGCCCAGACCCCCGGCTTCCTGACCCCGTGGCTCGAGGACCGGACGTTCGCCTCCCGCCTCGAGTGGCTCTCGACCGTCGCTGGGCTCGACCTGATCCACTACGGCACCGAGGCGGACGCCGACACGATCCGCGACACGAAGGTCGCCCAGCCGCTGCTGGTGGCCACCGGGCTGGTCGCCGCGCTCGAGCTGTTCCCGCACCCCACCGACGCCTTCTCGCAGATCGGCGCGGTCGCCGGTCACAGCGTGGGCGAGCTGACGGCCGCGGCGGGTGCCCGGGTCATCACCGCCGAGCAGGCGATGGTGCTGGTCCGTGAGCGCGGGAAGGCCATGGCCGACGCGGCCGCGGTGACCCCGACCGGCATGACGGCGCTGCTCGGTGGCGACCGCGACGAGGTGCTGGCCAGCCTCGAGAAGCACGGCCTCACTCCTGCCAACGACAACGGCCCCGGCCAGGTCGTCGCCGCCGGCACGCTCGATCAGCTCGAGGCGCTCGCTGCCGACCCGCCGGCCAAGGCCCGCCTGATGCCGCTGAGCGTCGCGGGGGCCTTCCACACCGAGCACATGGGCCCGGCGGTCGGCCACCTGGCCCGGCTCGCCCGGTCGGTGTCGGTCCACGACGCCCGGATCCCCGTGATCTCCAACCGGGACGGCACGATCGTCCACGAGGGAGCCGACGTGCTGGCGCGGATCGTCGGTCAGATCGCCAGCCCGGTCCGCTGGGACCTGTGCCTCGACACCATGTCCGACGTGGGCGTCACCGGCATCCTCGAGATGCCGCCGGCGGGCACCCTGACCGGGATCGCGAAGCGCGCCCTGAAGGGGGTCGAGACGTTCGCCCTCAAGACGCCCGACCAGCTCGACGACGCCCGCGCGTTCGTGCAGAAGCACGGCGAGGCGTCCCCGATCGACACCACCCCGACCTGGCGGATGGTCGTCTCCCCTGCCAAGGGGACGTTCCACATGGCCGAGGACGCCGCCGACGCGGTCGCGCTGCAGCCGGGGGCGCCGATCGGCGACATCGCCACCTCCCGCGACCGCACCGCCGTGATGGCCGTCCACGGTGGTCAGGTCGTCGAGTGGCTCGTCGAGGACGGCGACCTGGTGTCGCCGGGCCAGCCGTTGCTCCGCCTCCACCCGGAAGGGGTCGCGTGATGGCCTCGATCGCCTCCTCCCCCGGTGCGCAGCACGCCGCGATCCTCGGGATCGGCGCCTACCGTCCCAGTCGCGTGATCCCGAACTCCGAGGTCGTCGAGGCGATCGACTCCAGCGACGAGTGGATCCAGCAGCGCTCCGGCATCAAGCAGCGCCGCTGGGCGACCCCCGACGAGACCGTCCAGCTGATGTCGGTCTCCGCCGCCCGTGAGGCCATCGAGCGGGCCGGCATCGCACCCGCGCAGATCGACTGCGTCGTCGTGGCGACCGTGACCCACCTACTGCAGACGCCGGCGATCGCAACCGCCATCGCCCACGAGCTCGGCACCGAGAACGCCGCCGCCTTCGACATCTCCGCCGCGTGCGCGGGGTTCTGCCACGGCGTCTCGCTCGCGGCCGACATGGTGCGCGGCGGCAGCGCGGCCCACGTGCTGGTGATCGGCGTCGAGCGGCTGAGCGACCTCACTGACCTCTACGACCGCGGCACGGCGTTCATCTTCGCCGACGGCGCGGGCGCCGCCGTGGTCGGTCCGAGCGACGCGGCCGCGATCGGGCCGGTGGTGTGGGGCTCCGACGGCGAGCAGTACGACCTGATCCGCCAGAAGGAGGACTGGCGCGACGTGGTCGGCACGCCGGCCGTGCCGGGCAGCGGCGTCATGCCCCACCTCGTGATGGAGGGCAACCCGGTCTTCCGGTGGGCCAGCTTCGCGATGGCGAAGGTGGGCCAGCAGGCGCTCGACCGGGCCGGCGTCACCGTCGAGGACCTCGACGTGTTCGTACCCCACCAGGCCAACATGCGCATCATCGACGCGATGGCGCGGTCCATGAAGCTGCCCGAGCGCGTCAAGATCGCCCGCGACATCGCCGACCAGGGCAACACGTCGGCGGCGTCCATCCCGCTCGCCCTCCACCGGATGATCGACGAGGGCGAGGCGAAGTCCGGTGACGTCGCCCTCCTGATCGCCTTCGGCGCCGGCCTCGCGTACGCCGCCCAGGTCGTCACCGTCCCCTAGCAGCACCACCAGCTCCACCCGAGCAGCACTTGTCAGCAGCATCACCACCAGAGAGGAACGCAATGCCCACCACCGAAGAGATCCGCGCAGACCTGGCCGAGATCGTCAACGAGGTCGCCGGGATCGACGCCGACGACGTCCAGCTGGACAAGTCGTTCGTGGACGACCTGGACGTCGACTCGCTGTCGATGGTCGAGGTCGTCGTGGCGGCGGAGGAGAAGTTCAGCGTGTCCATCCCCGACGACGAGGTGAAGAACCTCAAGACCGTGGGCGACGCCGTCGCGTTCATCGAGCGCGCCCAGGGCTGAGAGCCACCCATCCATCACCGTTCGAAGGATCGAGTCTGCACATGAGTCGCACCCGAGTCGTGGTCACCGGGCTGGGCACCACCAGTCCGCTCGGTGGAGATGTCGCGAGCACGTGGGACGGCATGATCGCCGGCCGCTCCGGCGTCCGAGCCCTCACCGAGGACTGGGCGGAGGAGATGCCGGTCAAGATCGCCGGCCGCGTGGCGGTCGAACCGACCGACGTCCTCGAACGCGTGAAGGCGAGGCGCCTCGACCGGTCCTCCCAGTTCGCGATGGTCGCCGCCATGGAGGCATGGCGTGACGCCGGCCTCGAGGGCGCGGACGTCGACCAGGACCGGCTCGGGGTCGCCATGGCCTCCGGCATCGGCGGTGTCAACACGCTGCTCGACAACTACGACGCGTTGCGGGAGAAGGGCCCGCGGCGGGTCTCCCCGCTCGCCGTACCGATGCTCATGCCCAACGCGCCGGCGGCTCAGATCAGCCTCCTGATCGGGGCCAGGGCCGCCGTCAACACCCCGGTCTCGGCGTGTGCCTCCGGCAACGAGGCGATCTCGCTGGCCGTCGACCAGATCCGGCTCGGCCGGGCCGACATGGTCGTCGCGGGCGGCACGGAGGCCGCGATCCACCCGCTGCCGATGGCGGCGTTCGCGAACATGATGGCGCTGTCGAAGAACCCCGGGGACCCCACGACCGTGTCGCGGCCCTGGGACACCGGCCGCGACGGCTTCGTGCTCGGCGAGGGCGCCGGCGTCCTCGTGCTCGAGTCCGAGGAGCACGCCCGCGCCCGCGGCGCTCGCGTGTACGCCGAGGTGCTGGGTGCCGGGATCACGGCCGACTCCCACGACATCGCCCAGCCCGACCCGGCCGGTCGTGGCGGCTCCCGCGCCATCCTGCGGGCGATCGAGGAGTCGCAGATCGACGCCTCGGCGATCGTCCACGTCAACGCGCACGCCACGTCGACCCCGCAGGGCGACATCGCGGAGGGGCTGATGCTCCACGCGACGCTCGGCTCGCACGTCAACGAGGTCGTGGTCACCAGCACCAAGTCGATGACCGGGCACCTGCTCGGCGGTGCCGGTGCGCTCGAGGCGATCGCGACCATCCTCGCGATCCACCACCGGGTGGCACCGCCCACCATCAACCTCGACGACCAGGACCCGCAGGTCGAGCTCGACATCGCCACGAAGGCCCGCGACCTGCCGGCCGGCGACATCGCGGCGCTCAACAACTCCTTCGGGTTCGGCGGCGCCAACGTCGCGGTGGCCTTCGGGAGCACCTCATGACGGCCGCCCCGGCCGCCAAGCCTGCCAAGCTGCCACGCGAGGAGGACCCCCGCAACCCGGTCCACCGGCTGCGGGCGCTGCTCGACGAGGGGACGATGGAGCTCATCACCCCCGACGACGACTCGGGCATGCTCGCCGCCGTGGGCAATGTCGACGGCACCCGGGTGGTGGCGTTCTGCTCCGACCCGACCGTCATGGGCGGCGCCATGGGCGACGTCGGCTGCCGGGTGGTCGTCGACGCCTACCACCTCGCCATGACCGATGGCGTGCCGATCATCGGCCTGTGGCACTCGGGTGGCGCCCGGCTCGCCGAGGGCGTGCTGTCGCTCCACGCGGTCGGCCGGATCTTCCATGCCATGACGCAGGCCTCGGGCAAGATCCCGCAGATCTCGGTCGTGCTCGGCCCCGCGGCCGGCGGCGCAGCGTACGGCCCGGCCCTCACCGACGTGGTGATCCTTGGCCCCGACGGCCGGATCTTCGTGACCGGACCCGACGTCGTCCGGTCGGTCACCGGGGAGGACGTCGACATGCTGCGGCTCGGCGGTCCCGAGCCCCACGGCCGCCGCTCGGGCGTCGTCCACATCCTGACCGAGTCCGAGGCCGAGGCGCTCCAGCGCGCCCGCACCGTCGCCGCGCTCCTCGGGTCGCAGGGCAGCCTCGACGTCGTCGGCGTGACCGACCGCGACCTCGCCGAGATGCTCCCGGAGTCCAAGAAGCGCGCCTACGACGTGCACCCGCTCGTGGAGTCGATCCTCGACGAGGGAACCATGCAGGAGCTGCACGCCCGGTGGGCCCCCAACATCGTGACCGCGCTCGGCCGCTTCGGCGGCCGCACCGTGGGGGTCGTCGCCAACAACCCGCTGCGTCTCGGCGGCTGCCTCGACTCGCTCTCGGCCGAGAAGGCCTCCCGCTTCGTGCGGCTGTGCGACGCGCTCGGCGTCCCGCTGATCGTGGTGGTCGACGTCCCGGGCTACCTCCCCGGCGTCGGCCAGGAGTGGGACGGCGTCGTCCGTCGCGGTGCCAAGCTGCTGCACGCGTTCGGCGAGTGCGTCGTCCCGCGCGTCACGCTCGTCACCCGCAAGACGTACGGCGGCGCCTACATCGCCATGAACGCCCGCTCGCTCGGGGCGACCCGGGTGCTGGCGTGGCCGGGTGCCGAGGTGGCGGTCATGGGCGCGGTTGCCGCGATCCGGATCCTGCACCGCCGCAAGCTGGCCGACGTCGCCCCGGACATCCGGCCGCAGGTCGAGGCCGAGCTGGCGGCGGAGCACGAGCGGATCGCCGGCGGGGTCGAGAAGGCGGTCGAGATCGGCGTGGTCGACGAGGTGGTCGAGCCCACCCGGACCCGCTCTGCGATCGCGCTGGCGATCGACGAGGCGGTCCAGACGGTCGGCGTGCGCCGCGGCCAGCACGGCAACATCCCCCTCTGACCCCTGCGTCCGGGCGTGGCGAGCGCCGTCAAGGACTCCGAGACCGACCCTCAGCGTGGTATGGCCCGGTTCCGGCGTTCCTGACCGGTCTCACACGACCTGGTGCAACCACCGCACGGGAGCGCCGTCGCCGGCGTGACGGAACGTCTCGAGCTCGTCGTCCCACGGCTTGCCCAGGAGCTTGTCGATCTCGGTGACCAGCGTCGCATCGCCCAGCGCCGCCTTGACGACGGCGGCCTTGAGCCGGTCCTCGGGGATCATGATGTCGCCGTGGAGCCCGGTGACGGCGTGGAAGACGCCGAGCTGGGGCGTGTAGGAGTAGCGAGCGCCCTCGGTGCTCGCCGTGGGCTCCTCGGTGACCTCGAAGCGCAGGTGGTTCCAGCCGCGCAGGGCCGAGGCGATGCCGGCGCCCGACCCGGGCGAGCCGGTGTAGGACAGCTCGGCGCGATAGCTACCGGGCTGGGCGGGCTGCGGCGTCCAGTCGACGTTCACGGCAACGCCGAGGACGCCGCCCACGGCCCACTCGATGTGCGGGCACAGGGCAGACGGCGCGGAGTGGACGTACAGGACGCCCCGCGCTGGGGTGGTGGTGCGTGCGTTCACCGTGGATCTCCTTCGTTCCGGCGCGAGCTACGCCTTCCCCAGCGGGCTCGTTCGGAGTTCTCGGAGGTCGTCCGGTCAGGTCTCCTGACCGGCTGAACCACACGTGTGTAGTTGTGGGTCCCAGTGTGACCCATGTGGCGCGTGTTTGCCAGTCACCCGGGCCGAGTCGCGGCGGACCGTCAGTCCGTGGCGTCCTCGGCCGCCCGCTCCAGGGCGGAGGCGCGCTCGGCGGCGTCGGTCAGGTCCGCGGCGTCGATGGCCAGCGTCCGGTGGAACCAGGTGAGCGCGTCGTTGGTGCGGCCGGCCGCCTCCAGCGCGTCGGCGTACGCGTAGCGCAGCCGCACCACCCAGGGCTCCCGGCTCTGGGAGTTCAGCGGCGAGTGCTCGAGCGTGCGGATCGCCTCGTCGACCTGCCCCAGGTCTCGTCGGGCGCCGGCCTCGACGATCGTCATCTCGGCCTTGGCGTCGGGCTTGAACGAAGCGACGCCGGGGCTGCGCGACAGCTTCAGCGCCTGCTCCGGCTGGCCGAGCGCCCGGTGGCAGTCGGCCATGATCGGCAGGTACGCCGTGGCGCCGTTCATCCGCTTCGCGGCCCGGAGCTCGCTGAGCGCCTCGGCGTAGTGGCCGGCGGCGTACGCCGCCTCGCCGGTCGCCTCGCGCACGACGGCCAGCCGTGACGCGCGAGCCCGCGCGGCCAGGGTGTGCTGGTAGGCGGTCTCCGGGTCCTCGTCGATCAGCAGTCCGGCCGCGGCCAGGTGGCGGGCCACGCGAGCCGCGAGCTTCTCGGGCAGCCCCTTGAGCTGGCCGGCCACCGCCCGGTCGAGCTCCTGACCCGTGACGTCCTCCGGCAGCGGCGGGCCGTCGTACTGGGCCTGCTGCTCCGACCGCGGCAGCTGCTGGTCCGCCGGACGCTTCCAGTCGTCCTTGCGCGGCGGGCGCTTGCCCCCACCGGACCTGTCCGCGGCCGGCTTCCCGCCGCGGGGCCTGCCGGCACCGGAGCCGCCCTGCGGACGGCCACCACTGCGGTTGGTCGGGCGTTGACGACGCTCCTCGGCCACTGCTCTGCTCCTCGAAAATGCGTGAAGGCCACCCGGAACGGATGGCCTTCACGTGAATGTATGTCCGGCGGCGTCCTACTCTCCCACAGCCTCTCGGGTGCAGTACCATCGGCGCTGATCGGCTTAACTTCCGGGTTCGGGATGGGTCCGGGTGTTTCCCGTTCGCTATGGCCGCCGTAACTCTTGTTCCAACTGTCCACTTGTTGTGGTGGGTGTGTTGGTTGGGATGTGGTTAGTGGACGCGGTGTCTGGTGGTCTGGTGTTTCTTGTTGGTGGCTGTGTCACTCACGGTCACGGTCCGCACCGTCCGGGCGTTGTTGCCTGGGTGGTGTGGTGTGGTGTGGGTGGGGCAAGCCCTCGGCCTATTAGTACCGGTCGGCTGGGCATTGCTGCTGTACACCTCCGGCCTATCGACCCACTGTTCTGGTGGGGGCCTTACCCCCGTTGTGCGGGGTGGGAAACCTCATCTTGAAACGTGCTTCCCGCTTAGATGCATTCAGCGGTTATCACTTCCGAACGTAGCTAACCAGCCGTGCCCCTGGCGGGACAACTGGCACACCAGAGGTTCGTCCATCCCGGTCCTCTCGTACTAGGGACAGCCTTTCTCAAGTTTCCTGCGCGCGCGGCGGATAGGGACCGAACTGTCTCACGACGTTCTAAACCCAGCTCGCGTGCCGCTTTAATGGGCGAACAGCCCAACCCTTGGGACCTACTCCAGCCCCAGGATGCGACGAGCCGACATCGAGGTGCCAAACCATCCCGTCGATATGGACTCTTGGGGAAGATCAGCCTGTTATCCCCGGGGTACCTTTTATCCGTTGAGCGACCACGCTTCCACATGCCGTGGCCGGATCACTAGTTCCGACTTTCGTCCCTGCTCGACATGTCTGTCTCACAGTCAAGCTCCCTTGTGCACTTACACTCGTCACCTGATTGCCAACCAGGCTGAGGGAACCTTTGAGCGCCTCCGTTACTCTTTAGGAGGCAACCGCCCCAGTTAAACTACCCATCAGGCACTGTCCCTGAACCAGATCATGGTCCTAGGTTAGACATCTAGTACGACCAGAGTGGTATTTCAACGTTGACTCCGCCCTCACTGGCGTGAGGGTTTCACAGTCTCCCACCTATCCTACACAAGCCGAACCAAACACCAATACCAAACTATAGTAAAGGTCCCGGGGTCTTTCCGTCCTGCCGCGCGTAACGAGCATCTTTACTCGTACTGCAATTTCGCCGAGTCCATGGTTGAGACAGCGCCCAAGTCGTTACTCCATTCGTGCAGGTCGGAACTTACCCGACAAGGAATTTCGCTACCTTAGGATGGTTATAGTTACCACCGCCGTTTACTGGGGCTTAAATTCTCCGCTTCGACCGCCACGAGGGCGGTCTGACAGGTCCTCTTAACCTTCCAGCACCGGGCAGGAGTCAGTCCGTATACATCGTCTTACAACTTCGCACGGACCTGTGTTTTTAGTAAACAGTCGCTTGGGCCTGGTCTCTGCGACCTCCTCCGCTCTCCCCAGCTAGTGGGTGCATACGGATCGGGTCCCCCTTCTCCCGAAGTTACGGGGGCATTTTGCCGAGTTCCTTAACCATGGTTCACTCGATCGCCTTGGTATTCTCTACCTGATCACCTGAGTCGGTTTGGGGTACGGGCGGCGCATAGCTCGCTAGAGGTTTTTCTCGACAGCATAGGATCACCCACTTCACCAAAATGGCTCCCCATCACACCTCACACTCCACATCCAAGTGAGAGTCCCGGATTTGCCTAGGACTCGTGCTGCATGCTTGGCCACGGACTACCATCGCCGTGGTTGGGCTACCTTCCTGCGTCACCCCATCGCTTGACTACTACCGGTTCGGGTCCCACGCTCCGCCCCACACCCACGGCCCCCTCGAAAGGGAACCGCGGTGACGTGGGGTTTCGGGTGGTTAGCATCACCGACCTCGTCAGGGTCGCTACATTGCCGGTACGGGAATATCAACCCGTTGTCCATCGACTACGCCTGTCGGCCTCGCCTTAGGTCCCGACTTACCCAGGGCAGATTAGCTTGACCCTGGAACCCTTGATCATTCGGCGCACGGGTTTCTCACCCGTGATTCGCTACTCATGCCTGCATTCTCACTCGTGTCGCATCCACCACTCGATCACTCGGCAGCTTCACACGCGACACGACGCTCCCCTACCCATCCACGCCCCTGAACCACACACCCGAAGGCGCGCGACTAGGGTAGCGCGTGAATGCCATAGCTTCGGCGGATGACTTGAGCCCCGCTACATTGTCGGCGCGGAATCACTTGACCAGTGAGCTATTACGCACTCTTTCAAGGGTGGCTGCTTCCAAGCCAACCTCCTGGTTGTCACTGCGACTCCACATCCTTTTCCACTTAGTCACCGCTTAGGGGCCTTAGCTGATGGTCTGGGCTGTTTCCCTCTCGACGACGGAGCTTATCCCCCGCCGTCTCACTGCTGCGCTCTCACTTACCGGCATTCGGAGTTTGGCTAACGTCAGTAACCTGGTCGGGCCCATCGGCTATCCAGTGCTCTACCTCCGGCAAGAAACACACAACGCTGCACCTAAATGCATTTCGGGGAGAACCAGCTATCACGAAGTTTGATTGGCCTTTCACCCCTATCCACAGGTCATCCCCTCAGTTTTCAACCTAAGTGGGTTCGGTCCTCCACGTCGTCTTACCGACGCTTCAACCTGCCCATGGATAGATCACTTCGCTTCGGGTCTTGAGCGTGCTACTCAACCGCCCTGTTAGGACTCGCTTTCGCTACGGCTACCCCACACGGGTTAACCTCGCAACACACCGCAAACTCGCAGGCTCATTCTTCAAAAGGCACGCCATCACCCACCCACCCCCCACAAGGAGAGGCGCCAGGCTCTGACGGATTGTAGGCACACGGTTTCAGGTACTATTTCACTCCCCGCCAGGGGTACTTTTCACCTTTCCCTCACGGTACTGGTCCGCTATCGGTCATCGAGGAGTATTTAGGCTTAACGGGTGGTCCCGCCAGATTCACACGGAATTTCAGGGGTTCCGTGTTACTTGGGAAACGACTACACAGGCACGTGCTTACAGTTACGGGACTCTCACCCTCTCCGGCGCCCCCTTCCAAGGGACTTCACCTTCACACACACTTTCTTACTGCGCACCAGGCCGGCAGACCCAGCACAGCCGCTCCCACGACCCCCCAGATGCAACCCCTGCCGGGTATCACACACCTGAGGTTTAGCCTCATCCGATTTCGCTCGCCACTACTCTCGGAATCACAATTGTTTTCTCTTCCTATGGGTACTGAGATGTTTCACTTCCCCACGTTCCCTCCACACGCCCTATACATTCAGGCGCAGGTAACTGGACATGACTCCAGCTGGGTTTCCCCATTCGGACATCCCCGGATCACAGCTCGGTTGCCAACTCCCCAGGGCTTATCGCAGGCTCCAACGTCCTTCATCGGCTCTCGATGCCAAGGCATCCACCATGTGCCCTTCACAGCTTGCCACCACCAACACCACACCACACCGACAAGTCCCGAAGAACCCCCCAGCACGGCACGACACCGGCGACTGACACGCCACAAAAGAAACTCGCACAACAACCCAACACCCACCACCCCGGCACCACCACCCCCACCACTCTCTCGAGTCACTCTCCCGAGTCACTCTCTCGAGTCACTCTCTCGGAGTCACTCTCTGGAGTCACTCTCTGGAGTCACTCTCGAAGAGCAGGGCGCGGCGACACCACCGGCACAGGTCTCCGGTCGTCATGCGCAGATACAAAATCCACCAACCACAATCACGGTCGGCGGATGATGCTCGCGTCCACTATCCACATCTCAAACAACAACCCCACACCACCCACCACCAGCCCACAGGCCGGCACCGGTATGGCCGGGACGAAACCCCCCTCTCCCCACACGCACGAGCCCCCGGTCAACGACCAGGACCCCCGCGGACGGGAAGAGGAAACCCCCGCGGATGCGGGTGAGGCCTCAGAACCCCAACAGTGTGCCCCCACCCCCCACACCCACAAGGGGGTGCGACACGGGGGCAGGCGTCGACGGAACTTCCACTAATGAACACCACCATGACTCGCCCCGGGCACGGGCCGACCGGCAGACGCCGGCCGCACCCACCCAGGACAGGGGCGTGTGCTCCTTAGAAAGGAGGTGATCCAGCCGCACCTTCCGGTACGGCTACCTTGTTACGACTTCGTCCCAATCGCCAGCCCCACCTTCGACCACTCCCTCCAGCAAGCTGGTTGGGCCATGGGCTTCGGGTGTTGCCGACTTTCGTGACGTGACGGGCGGTGTGTACAAGGCCCGGGAACGTATTCACCGCAGCGTTGCTGATCTGCGATTACTAGCGACTCCGACTTCATGGGGTCGAGTTGCAGACCCCAATCCGAACTGAGACCGGCTTTTAGGGATTCGCTCCCCCTCACGGGATCGCAGCCCTCTGTACCGGCCATTGTAGCATGCGTGAAGCCCTGGACATAAGGGGCATGATGACTTGACGTCATCCCCACCTTCCTCCGAGTTGACCCCGGCAGTCTCCCATGAGTCCCCACCACCCCCAGCCGAACTGGTAGGGCGTGCTGGCAACATAGGACGAGGGTTGCGCTCGTTGCGGGACTTAACCCAACATCTCACGACACGAGCTGACGACAGCCATGCACCACCTGTACACCGACAAAAGGGCACCCATCTCTGGATGTTTCCGGTGTATGTCAAACCCAGGTAAGGTTCTTCGCGTTGCATCGAATTAATCCGCATGCTCCGCCGCTTGTGCGGGCCCCCGTCAATTCCTTTGAGTTTTAGCCTTGCGGCCGTACTCCCCAGGCGGGGCGCTTAATGCGTTAGCTGCGGCACGGAACCCGTGGAATGGATCCCACACCTAGCGCCCAACGTTTACGGTGTGGACTACCAGGGTATCTAATCCTGTTCGCTCCCCACACTTTCGCTCCTCAGCGTCAGGTAATGCCCAGAGAACCGCCTTCGCCACCGGTGTTCCTCCTGATATCTGCGCATTTCACCGCTACACCAGGAATTCCGTTCTCCCCTGCATACCTCTAGTCTGCCCGTATCGAAAGCAAGCACCGAGTTAAGCCCGGTGTTTTCACTCCCGACGCGACAAACCGCCTACGAGCCCTTTACGCCCAATAATTCCGGACAACGCTCGGACCCTACGTATTACCGCGGCTGCTGGCACGTAGTTGGCCGGTCCTTCTTCTGCACCTACCGTCACCACCCAAAAGGCGCTTCGTCGGTGCTGAAAGAGGTTTACAACCCGAAGGCCGTCATCCCTCACGCGGCGTTGCTGGATCAGGCTTCCGCCCATTGTCCAATATTCCCCACTGCTGCCTCCCGTAGGAGTCTGGGCCGTGTCTCAGTCCCAGTGTGGCCGGTCACCCTCTCAGGCCGGCTACCCGTCGAAGCCTTGGTAGGCCATTACCCCACCAACAAGCTGATAGGCCGCGAGCACATCCCCCACCGAAAAAACTTTCCACCACCCCAGATGCCTGAAATGGTCATATCCGGTATTAATCCCCGTTTCCGGGAGCTATCCCAAAGTGAAGGGCAGATTACTCACGTGTTACTCACCCGTTCGCCGCTCGAGTACCCCCGAAGGAGCCTTTCCGCTCGACTTGCATGTGTTAAGCACGCCGCCAGCGTTCGTCCTGAGCCAGGATCAAACTCTCCATAGAAAAACCTATGAAAAACAAAAACCTGACAACAAACCCTGACACAACCCACAAAAAGTGGATCAGTCCAGAATCAATCATCAAAAACAACCCCACCAACAACACCAACCCAACCCCACCCCAAAACAACAGAGCAGAACCAAAGCCAGCGCCATCGACAAGGCACACAAACTAATTCCATCGACATAAACACACTGTTGAGTTCTCAAACATCACACGCACACCGTGCTCGGCCTCTCGGCTCCGCTGCGGAAGCGATCTCTCACGCTAGTGGGCTGATTCGCGCGGTCCCAAATTGCCGCGCTCCTCGACCCCACATCGACGCCAGCGCCCCGTCCGGAGTCGTGCGACGCACCTCGCGGCGCGCGCCCGCCCCCGCCGGGAAGCGAAGAGGTGGTCACCCGGGGCCGGCCGCCCGGTCCGAAGGACCTTGCTGCCCGCCGCGCCCTGGCGACTCGGAGAACAGTAGGGGACCAGCGTCCTCAGTCCAAATTCTCCCGATGTGCCCTGGGTCACAGGTGCGTTCCCGCAGGTCAGGGCGTCTATCGGGGCGCGACACGCACGCCTGCGAACCGCTTCTTCCCGCGCCGGAGCACCAGCCACTCGCCACCGATCAGGTCTGCCGTGGACGGCACCCGCTCCGGGTCCTCCACGCGCACGTTGTTCAGGTAGGCCCCGCCCTCGCCGATCGTGCGGCGCGCGTCGCCCTTGCTCTGAGCGAGACCTGCCTCCACGAACAGGTCCAGCACCGACGGCAGCTCCCCGGAGACCTCGGCGATCCCTGCCTCGACCAGCGCCGCGCCCAGCGTGGCGGGGCTGAGAGCAGTCAGGTCTCCCCCGCCGAACAGCGCAGAGGCGGCAGCCTTCGCGTGCTGGGTCTCCTCGGCTCCGTGCACGAGGGTGGTCACCTCGTCCGCCAGCGTCTTCTGGCCGGCGCGCAGGAAGGGCTTCTCGCGAGTCTCCTCCTCGAGCGCTGAGATCTCCTCGCGTGAGAGGAAGGTGAAGACCCGGAGCATCTCGGGCACCTTGTCGTCCTCGACGTTCAGCCAGAACTGGTGGAACGCGTACGGCGAGAGCAGCTCGGGGTCGAGCCACAGCGCGCCGCCGTCGGTCTTGCCGTACTTGGTGCCGTCGGACCTCGTGAGCAGCGGGGTGGCGAACGCGTGCGCCTTGCCGGCCGCTGCGCGCCGGACCAGCTCGACCCCCGCCGTCAGGTTGCCCCACTGGTCCGACCCGCCGAACTGGAGCGTCACGCCGAACTGGCGGTGCAGCTCGAGGAAGTCGAGCGACTGGAGCAGGACGTAGCTGAACTCGGTGTAGCTGATGCCGGACTCGAGGCGGCGCGCCACGACGTCACGGGCGAGCATCCGGTTGACCGGGAAGTGCTTGCCGATGTCGCGCAGGAAGTCGATCGTCGACAGCGACGCGGTCCAGTCGTAGTTGTTGACCATCGTGGCGGCATTGCGCCCCTCGAAGGACAGGAACGGCTCGATCTGGCCGCGCACCTTGTCGACCCAGTCCTTGACGACGTCGAGCGAGTTGAGGCTGCGCTCCCCCGCGTCCTTCGGGTCGCCGATCATGCCGGTCGCGCCGCCGACGAGCGCGAACGGCGTGTGCCCCGCCTGCTGAAGTCGCCGGGCGGTCAGCACCTGCACGAGGTGGCCCATGTGGAGGCTGGGGGCGGTCGGGTCGAACCCGACGTAGAACCTGACGCTCCCGTCTTGCAGCGCCTCACGGAGCGCGTCGCGGTCGGTCGAGTGGGCGAGCAGGCCGCGCCACTCGAGGTCGTCCAGGAGCGTGGGATCTGTGGACACCCGCCCAGCCTTTCGTGTGCTTCCAGGATGAGTCTGAACGGCCCCAGCCTGCCGCATGCCGCGCGGGGGCGCCCACCCGGTTTCACCCCGTCGGGTGTCGGGGGCCGGTGGATAGCATGCCTCGGTGATCGCTGGCAGGTACGACCTCGACCGCGAGGTGGGCCGTGGCGGCATGGGTGCCGTCTGGCTCGCCACGGACACGGTCCTCGGACGGCAGGTGGCGATCAAGAAGGTGGGCGTGGTGCCGGGCGGTGCCACGCCCGACCTGGAGAGGGCCGAACGTGAGGCCCGGCTCGCTGCCCGGCTGAACCACCCGCACGTGGTCGCGGTCTACGACCTGGTCACCGAGGACGACAGCCAGTGGCTCGTCATGGAGTACGTCGAGGGCACGACCTTGGCCGGCCTCGTGCAGCGGGATGGCCCGCTGCTGCCGGACCAGGTGTCGCCGCTGGCCGCGCAGGCCGCCGACGCGCTCGCGGCGGCCCACGCGGCCGGCATCGTGCACCGCGACGTGAAGCCGTCCAACATCCTGGTGACCGCCACCGGCCAGGTGAAGCTGTCCGACTTCGGGATCGCCCGCGCCGAGGCCGACGCGTCGCTGACGCAGACGGGCCTGGTGACCGGCAGCCCGGCGTACCTCTCCCCCGAGGTGGCCCAGGGCCAGTCCGCCACGGACGCCAGCGACGTCTGGTCGCTGGGAGCGACGATCCACCACGCGCTGGCCGGCCGGCCGCCCTACGAGGTCGGCGACAACCTGATGGGGGCGCTCTACCGGATCGTGCACGAGGAGCCGCCTCGGCTCGCGAACGCCGGCTGGCTCGGCCCGCTGCTGGCCGCGACCATGACCCGCGACCCGCTCGAGCGCTGGTCGATGGCGGAGGTTCGCGACTTCCTCGCGGCCGGTCCGCGGGGAGCGACGGTGAGGCCGGTGCCGACCGCCGAGCTGGAGCAGCACCCGACCCGCGAGACCCAGGTGCTTCCGCCCGCGCTCCCGCTGCCCGCCGACGAGCCCCCGGTCGAACCTCTCAGCGAACCGTCCCAGGAACCCGGCCGTCGACGGCGGTCGGCGCTGGTGCCGCTGCTGGTCCTCGCCGCCGCGCTGGTGGTGCTCGTCGCCGTGGTCGTCGCCGTCACCGTGGGGAACGACGAGCCGCGCGCCGGCAGTCCGGACGACGGGGTCACGTCCGAGAGCGAGCCGATCGACGAGCAACCGACGGGCCCGGACGCCCGCGGGATGCGAGTGTTCATCGCCGACTACCTCGCGACCGCGCCGTCGTCCCCGGAGACGACGTACGAGATGCTGACTCCCTCGTTCCAGGAGCAGAGCGGATTCCTGGAGGGCTACGCGGGCTTCTGGGGGACGATCGAGTCCGCCGAGCTGGTCGACGTGTCGGCCGACCCCGAGGCGATGACGGTCGCCTATACGGTCAGCTACGTCACGGAGGATGGGGCGGAGAGCACCGACGACGTCGTGCTACGACTGGTCTACAAGAACGGCCGGTACCTGATCGCCGAGGAGCCATGAGTGCGGATACGGATCCAGAGACGGGGACTCGTTCCCGCGATCGTGGTCGCGATCGTCGGCACCGCGCTGCTGTACGTCGCCTCGACGTACGGCGTCTCCGCGTGGCACGCGTCGCGGACCTCGGTCGAGTCCGGGGTCGGCACCCTGCCGGCGTTGATCGAGAACGCGCCGGACACGGTGCCCACGACCGACGAGTACGGGCCGGTGGGCTCGGTGTCCGTGGTCTTCGCCGGCACCGACGTACGACGGGGACTGTTCGACACCGTCCACACGCCGTGGATCGCGATGTCGGCGCAGAGCGGCGAGTACCGCGCCCTGATCGCCCCCGACCTGCCGGCACCGGCGGCCGGCGCGGTCGTCCCGAGCTCCGACGGCACCCGGCTGGCCTGGGCGAGCGACGCCGGCATCGTGGTCTACGACACCGTGACCGCCGAGAGCGAGGAGCTCTCGCTGCCCCAAGTCTCGGCCGTGGGCGCATTCTCCCCCGACGGCTCGCTGCTGCTGGCCCACGCCGCGCCCGGGCTGGTCGTCGTGGACACCACGAACGGCGACGCCGTGGCGGCGGTCGACGCGCCCGCCGACGCGCTGGCCGGGGCCGCCTGGCGCCCGGACGGCAGCGCGGTCGACGTCGTGGTCGGTTCGGAGCTGACCACGCTCGCGGTGTCCTCCGGCGACGTCACCACCCAGCCGACCGAGATCCCCGAGGCAGCCTCGCTGGCCTGGTCGCCTACCGGCGATCGGCTCACCAGCCTGTTCGCGGAGTCCGGCGCGCAGCGGCTGTTCCTGTCGGCCGTGGCCGCCGACGGGTCGGTCGGCGCTCCGACTCGGATCGACACCACCGGGCTCGCGCTCGACCGGCTCCTGGGCTTCTCGGGCGAGCGCACCGTCGCCGTGATCGCGCTGCAGCTGCGGTCGGGCAGTCTCGAACAGATCGTCGACGTGCCGCTCGACGGTCGCTCCGCCACCGCGCTGACCGGGCTGCCGGCACCGGGCGAGAACTGGGTCGGCACCGAGACCTTGGCCGTGGCCTCGGCGAACCTCGTCACGGGCAGCACCGAGTTCGACGACCCGGTGTGGCCGTGGAGCTACCTGGCGCGGCTCGTGGGGTGCAGCATCTTGGCGCTGTTCCTGCTCGGCCTCTACGTCACCCGCCGGCCTCGGCGGCGGACGATTCCGTCCGGCTCCTAGCGATACTCGGGGTTCTCGAAGTCGAAGCGCGACCCCGCGTCCCACTCGGAGCGAGCGTTGCCGTGGGTCGGGAAGCCGCCGGCGTCGCGGAGCAGCCGCGCGAGGTGCATCAGGTTCCAGGTCATGAACGTGGTGTTGCGGTTGGTGAAGTCGTTGTCGGGCCCGCCGCTGCCTTCGTCGAGGTAGGACGGACCGGGACCGGCCTCGCCGATCCAGCCGGCGTCCGCCTGCGGGGGGATCGAGTACCCGAGGTGCTGCAGCGAGTAGAGGATGTTCTGGGCGCAGTGCTTGATGCCGTCCTCGTTGCCCGTGATGAGGCACCCGCCGACCCGTCCGTAGTAGGCGTACTGGCCGTGCTCGTTGAGGACGCTCGAGCCGCCGTACAGCCGCTCGATGACCTGCTTGGTGACGCTGGAGTTGTCACCCAGCCAGATCGGGCCGGCGATGACGAGGATGTGGCTGGCCATCACTCGCTCGTGGAGAGCGGGCCAGTCGTCGGTCTCCCACCCATGCTCGGTCATGTCGGTGTAGACACCGGTGGCGAGGTCGTGGTCGATCGCCCGCACCTCGTCCACCTCGATGCCGTGCTTGCGCATGATCCCGGCGCTGACATCGACGAGGCCCTGCGTGTGGCTGAGCTCCGGGGAGCGCTTGAGGGTGCAGTTCAGGAACATCGCCCGCAGGCCGGTGAAATCGAGGTCCACGGACAGCAGTGTGCTCCCGCAGCGTGCGGGTGTCACCATCCACGACCTGTCCGCACCGACGGCGAGGGTCGCTCGCCGCCGGCGCAGAGCTGTTCAGGTCAGCCGGCCTTCGCGCAGGTCGCGGTCACCGTCACCGTGTAGCCGCCCTTGCCGGACGCTCGTCTGACAGTCGCCGTCCAGCCCGCACCGCCGGCGGTGGGCGACGAGGCGGACACATTCAGGACGACGGTGCTCTGGTAGCCACCGCCGAGCGCGACGGTGCCGGCGGGACAGGACACGCTCACCGTGTTCGCGCCGTTGCCGGAGAAGGCGGCCTGGTTGCTGGCCAGCACGTACCCGGAGACGCCGGCCGGGCCGACCGCTCCGGTAGCGCCCGTCGGGCCGGCCGGGCCAGTGGCGCCGTCAGCGCCGTCAGCGCCGTCAGCTCCGGCCGGACCCTGCGGGCCCGGAGGACCCTGGGGGCCGACCGCGCCCTCGGGACCGGCGGGACCGACGGGACCACCGGCCGGGCCGGCCGGACCGGCCGGGCCCTCGGGACCGGCCGGGCCGGCGGGGCCGGTCACCGCGGCCGCGATCAGGTCGTGCACGGCCGCCGACAGGTCGGCCGGCGCCACCGCGCCGTCCCTGACCTGCGCGGAGCGGACCGCCCCGGGCTTGATCTTCCTGGCGGTCACCGAGTGCTTGCCCAGGTCGGCGGTGTGGACACCGCCGTTGCGGATGTCCTTCGAGCCGATCTGGCCGGCCGCGACGGCGCCACCGACGCCGCCGAGTCCGACCAGGAGAGCGGTTCCGACGACCACCGAGGTGGTGCGGCTCCGCAGGAGGGGGGTGGGGGGGTTCGTGCGCATGGTGAGTCTCCGATTTCTGGTCCCCAGCGGGCTGATTCCCTATCAGCCGTCAGCCGGGTGGCCTGAGCGGAGTGAAGCGGGTCACGCCGGACGCGGGGCTGGATTACGGCGGCTCTTACCGATCTGTGGCACAGCCGTGGCGGGCCGGAGGCAAACACCCCGTCCGGTCGCTCGGGGCCTCTGGCCCGATCGGGCCAGCGCGTGCGGACCGGACGGTCAGAGCCGGGACTGACCCCGAGGGACGACGACGCGTGCAGGACGACGGCCGAGGGTTCGCGCACCGCGCATCGGCAGCTCGACGGTCCGAGGAGTCCTCCGACGGTCCATGTGGGCTAGTCATTTCGAGCCCTTCTGGGCGAATCCTCGGTCACGGCACGTGCCCGCGACGCATGCTGCGCGTGGTGGCGGACACCCCCTCGTCCGCCGCCGACGCACGATCCCCCCAGCTGACCCCCCCACGTGAGCGACCCCCCATGAAGCGACTTCCCACCCTCCTGTCCGTCCTCCTCGCCGTCACCGTGACGCCGATCCTCACCGTGAGCGGAGCCGACGCCGCCCGAGGCGCCGCCCCGATCGCCAATCCGGACTCCGTCACCATGACCGCGGGCACGACCGCGCGGATCGCGGTGAAGGCGAACGACAAGGCGTTCCGCAAGCGGCTCGCCAAGGTCCGGATCGTCAAGACTCCCAGCGCGACCGTGTCGCGGGTCCGCGCGAGGGTGGCCCTCGGCAACCGGCTCCGCCTGTCGGTGCCCGAGAGCACGGAGCCGGGCACCTACACGGTCCGCTACGGGCTGGTCGACGTCCGTGGCCGCTGGGACACGGCCCGGGTGACCGTCAAGGTCAAGCCCCCGAAGGGCGATGGGAGCTCCGGCGAGCCGGAGGAGCCCAGCGGTCCGGTGGATCCTCCGCCCACGTCGACGCTCCCGTTGCTGGACGTGGTGGCCGCCCAGGACCTCGCCGACCACGTCGGGATCCGCGACTTCCCGCACTACAACACCTCCACCTACGGCAAGCGGGACGCCATCGAGGACGCGCTCGGGGACCTGGGCGTGGAGTGGGTGAGCGTCAAGTACGTCCCGGCCAAGGGCGAGATCGCCGACCTCGCCCGGCTGCACGCGATGGGCGTCAAGACGGTCCTCACCGTCGGGGAGACCAAGGGAGGCTACGGACCCGAGACCGCCGCCTTCTGGAACGGGCTGACCGAGAACCTCGTGCGTTGGGGTGACCGGGTGCCGATGGTGGTCGGCTGGAACGAGCCGAACCACGTGCGGGGCGGGGTCGCGCCCCTCCCGGCGGACTGGCCGCTGCGGACCCTGCGCGACAACCTGGTGCCCCTCAAGAAGGCCGTGGCCGCAGCCAACGCCCGCATGCGTCACCACGTGGAGGTCGGCTCCCCCGCGCTGTGGTCGGGAGGCACAGACCAGTTCCGCCGCGACGCCGCGCAGCTGGCGGCCGTGCGCTACACCGACAGCGCGGGCACCGTGTGGTCGGCCCACAACACGATCGACACGATCACCTACCACCTGTACCCCCGCGGAGGGGACCCGACGTGGGAGCTCGACCAGACCCTCGACGCAATGCGCGACACGTTCCCGAACGCCGGCGCGACCCAGTGGTGCACCGAGGCCGGCTACTTCACCGCCACCAACTACCAAGGCGGCGCCAAGGCGGTGACCGAGGCCCAGCAGGCGGCGTACACCCCCAAGCTGGGGCTCGAGTACTTCCTCCGCGACAGCTACGTCTCCTACTTCGAGACCACCGACGCCCCGGACCCCTCCGACGCGGACCGCGAGGCCAGCCTCGGGCTGATCGACACGCCGTCGCTCGACCCGTCCACCTGGCAGCGCAAGCCCGCCTTCGGAGCCCTCGCCGCGATCCTGAACCGCAAGGGCGGCACGGCCACCCAGGTCCGGGCTGACATCGTCGCTCCCGCAGGGGTGCAGCGGCTGGCCACGGTCGACGGCACGGGCTCCGTCGTGCTCTACCTGTGGCGCCGGGTCTCCGTCGACGCCCGCGGGTACGCCGCGCCGGTGGACGTGAAGGTCACGACGCCCTCCGGCACCCGGACCGTCCCGGTGGGCGGCACCGTCGTCGCGGTTCCGCTCAAGGGCTGACCGCTCGACTCCCGGGGCAGGGCTCCGGTCACCCGGCTACTGAGACGACGACACGCAGGCTCAACGTCTGGCGGAAAGTTCCCTGAGGGCACGCTGGGCCTGGGCCCGCTGCCACGGGGACTCGCCCGGGTCCATCGCAACGGACCACCGCAGATGGGTGCGCGCCGCGCTGGTCATGCCCAGGGCGGACTCGATGATGCCGCGATGCGCCCACAGCGACGGCTCCTGCGTGCCAAGGCGGGTCGCTAGACGGGCGAAGCGCAGTGCTTCGCGGTCACGGTCGTTCACGTGGAGGGCCCAGGCCATGCCGTCGGCCGCGTGGATGCCCTTGCTGCGGGCCCATTCGGCTTCGGCGAGCGGAAGGGCGTCGGCGGCGGACCCGTGGTCGGCAAGGAACAGGGCGAGCTCGAGGTCGATGTTGGCGCCGCCCTCCTCGAGGGTGCGGACTGCCGTGACGGAGTCGTCGTAGGCCTGTCGGGCTTCCTCGTCGCGACCGAGGGCATCGAGGGTCTCACCCAGCTCGATGTAGTGCTCGGGTAGCGGGGTCGTCTTGACTATCTGTCGCCAGCGGTCGACCGCGGACTCCAGCTCACCGCGGGCGGTGTCGAGCAGCGCGAGACCCGCCAGCGAGCTCGGGTCGTCGGTGACGGCCGCGAGAGCTCGCTCGAGCTTGGCCTGGGCCGCGTTGAGTCGGCCCTGACGCCGGTCCAGGTCCGCGGCGTGGCTGAGCAGGTGCGCCAGGTCGGTGCGGTTGGTGGTCTCGGTCCCGCTCATGAGCAGGGTGCGAGCGAGGTCGAGGTCTCCGCGGAGCTCCACGGCGTAGGAGTACCGCGACGTGGTGCCCACCCCGGGCTGGCGACGGTCGGCGACGCGGACGGCGACCAGCTGCTGGCGGAACTTGCCGAGCTGGGTCAGCGCGTCGACCCGGATGCCCAGGGCGATCGGGTCGTAGGGCGCGATGGCGAGTGCCGCGTCAGCCTGCTCGAGCGCGGCGCCGAAGTCGTGGTGCGAGGCGCTGATCGCTGCGCCGTTGGCCAGTGCGGTGACGTTGTCCTGCGGCTTGATCTCGAGAGAGCGCTCGATGGCGGCGTCAGCATTGGCGTAGAGATCTTGGTCGAAGGTGGCGCCCGCTTCCTTGAAGTAGGCGAAGCCCAGGTCGGCCCAGGCCCGGTGGTCGCCGGGGACCCGGCGGACCTGCTCCTCCAGGGTGGCCACGAGCTGCGCGCTGGTCGCGTCGGCACCGAGCACGGCGACCGGCGGGGACGAGCTGGCGGTGTCCGGGGCCTGGCTGAGCCCGAGGGCTCCGGAGACGCTCAGCACCAGGGCAAGGGCGAGGAGTACGACGTACTTGAACATCGGCTGGCCTTTCAGGGGTGGTACCCGGCCGCGCGACGACCGAAGGGACGTCGCGCGGCCAGGCGGGTTACTGGATCAGTTGTCGCCGTCGCTGCGGACGTCGTTGTCGTCGCGGCGGCGCCGCGCGATGCCGGCGCTGCCCATCAGCAGCGCGACCATGCCCAGACCCACCGCCGACATGGCGACGTTCTCGGTCTGCAGCACTCCGGTCACGCCCCCAGCCGACGTGGTCTTGCTGCTCGAGCCGGTCGGGTGCGGGTCCGCCTCGCTGCCACTCACCGGGAGCGCCAGGTAGGGGAACGTGTCGGAGAACGCGACGTCGTTCCTGTTGACGCCGTCTCCCAGATCGTTCGGGTTCCCCACGAGCTCGCCCTCGACCACCTGCAGGGCGATGTCGATCACGTCGTCGGCAAGCCGACGACCGTTCGGGAAGCCCTGCGTGTCGCCACCGATGACACCCAGACGGTGCGGGTTCTCCGCCACCGGGGTCGACATGTTCAGCCGCAGCTGCTCACTCGGGGTGATCTTGCCCTTGGGCATGTTGAGACCCTCGACACCGGTCAGGAACACCGAGACCAGGTCGTTCCGGGGCGTCTTCGGCGCCGGGATTCCGTAGACCGCCTCGATCAGCCTGGGAAGCTCCGGGTGCGTCACGTACCTCAACGCAGCCCCGTCCTGGGTCGGCTTGGAGGCGTTGAACGCATCCTTGACCTTCAACGGGAGCACGACCTCGTTGACCAACGGCGAGCCCAGCCGCGAGACCTGACGGTAGCCGCCGCCCACCGACTTCTTCGACGTCGTCGACCAGGTGCCGATGATGGGGTTCCGCTTGGCGTTGTTGTTCTTGGCCACCCACCGTCGCGGCACCTGCAGCGCCACCGAGTTGACGTTGAAACCGTCCAGGGTGTCGTCACCGACCTCGGAGAGGTCACCGCCGTAGAGCAGGTCGAAGACGCGCAGGTCGAGGAAGAAGGGATCCTCGGCCTGGCCGGCGAAGGACTGCACCCGCTTGCCGACCTTCGTGGTCGCTTGGTCGCGCAGCTTCGCGTAGTTGGGCATCGAGGCCTCGCCGACATGGGACGGCGCGACCTTGCGGTGCCTGACCAGGACCTTGGTCCGGTTTCCCTTGATCCTCACCAGCCGGTAGGTCTGGTAGAAGTTGAGGTTCTCGTCGTTGAGCGAGGTGACCGGCCCGTTCGCGTACAGGAACGTGTTCTTGGACCGATAGTGGTCCTGGAACGTCCACCGGAACGTCACGTCGGCCTTGGCGTCCGCATCGTTGTCGACGTGGATGTCGTAGCGCGCGTCGGTCGCGAAGGCGTAGAAGTTCGGCCCACCGGCAGGCTCCTCGAACGGGATCCAGTTCGCTGCCAGCGTGATCGTGCCCTGACGGTCGGGGCTACGGAACGCGTACAGGTCGGTGTTGTCGTACTGCGGAAGCCCCGCGATCAGTGGTGCCTCGCGGTGACTGGAGGCCGTGGCAGACAGCGGGCCCAGACCGGCAAGACCGGCCGAGGTCAGCAGCCCACCGGCAGCCACGAGGGCAACTGCCCCGCGCCGCTGGTTGAGTCGTGAACGAATCATCGACATTGCTCCTTCGATTGGCACACGTGGGCGCTCCCCTGCGACGTCCAGAGCGTGCACCCCGGTCTCTCCCATGAGCCGGGACAAGGAGTGTTCGACGTCACACACGAACCGGATGGGTCGCATCGAGGAATTTCGCGCTGGGATCTGCCGAGCCGCCCCGTCAAGGAGGACCCGGGCTCACACATCCGGTGGTGGGGCGGGTGGGGCTCGAACCCACGACCCAAGGATTATGAGTCCTCTGCTCTGACCGGCTGAGCTACCGCCCCGGCGGGGGCACCCTACTCGGCGAGCCGGACCGGGGCGGCGCGGGCCTCGATCGCCCGTCCGGGCAGTTCTGCTCCGACCCTGGGCCGCCGCGCGATTTCCCGGCATGCTCGTCGCATGGACATCGAAACGCTCGAGACGCTGCCCGAGGACTGGGAGCGCGCGCTGTGCGTCGTGGCCCACCCCGACGACATGGAGTTCGGCGCGGCCGCCGCCGTCGCCCGCTGGACCGGGCAGGGCAAGGACGTCGCCTACTGCATGGTGACCAGCGGCGAGGCCGGCATCGACGGGCTCGAGCCCGACGAGTGCCGCCGGGTGCGGGAGGCCGAGCAGATCGCGTCCGCCGACGTGGTCGGGGTGCCGGAGGTGCGCTTCCTCGGGTTCGTCGACGGCGTCCTCGAGTACGGCGTCGCGCTGCGTGCGGCGATCGCCCGTGAGGTGCGGGCGTTCCGGCCCGACGTCGTCATCACCGGCAACTTCCGGGACACCTGGGGCGGCCGCAACCTCAACCAGGCAGACCACATCGCGGTCGGACGCGCGGTCCTCGACGCCGTCCGCGACGCCGGCAACCGCTGGATCTTCCACGACCAGCTCACTGACGGGCTCGAGCCGTGGGGAGGAGTCACCGCGGTCTGGGCGTTCGGGTCGCCGCAGTCGGGCCACGCGGTCGACACCACCGACACGTTCGACGCCGGTGTCGCGTCCCTCGAGGCGCACGCGGCGTACATCGAGGGCCTGGGGTGGGAGGACTTCGACTCCCGTGAGTTCCTGGAGGGGATGGCGCGGCAGACCGGACAGCGGCTCGGCGTCCCGTTCGCGGCGCCGTTCGAGGTGTTCCCGATGGGCTGGGGCGAGTAGCGCCACCGGCCAGGTCTGGCACCATGACGTCGGTGCTGACCGAAGTGTTCTCCTGGCGAGGCCGCGACGTTCATTGGCAGCGCCTGGGGTCTGGTCCCGACCTCGTCTTCTGCCATGGCACGCCGTGGTCCTCGGAGCTCTGGCGACCGTGCGCGGAGGCGCTGGCGCCGTACTTCACCGTCCATCTGTGGGACATGCCCGGCTACGGCCAGTCCTCGAAGCGTCCCGAGCACCGGGTCTCCCTGGACGTCCAAGGCGAGCTGTTCGCCGACCTGCTGGTCCACTGGGAGCTGCCGTCGCCCCACGTGGTCGCCCACGACTACGGCGGAGCCGTGGCGCTGCGTGCCCACCTGCTCCACGGCGCGCAGGTCGCGTCCCTTGCCCTGGTCGACGTGGTTGCGCTGGCGCCGTGGGGCTCGGACTTCTTCCGCCTGGTGCGCGACCACCCCGACGTGTTCGGCGCGCTGCCCAGCGCTGTTCACGAAGGCGCCCTGCGCGCGTACATCGCGGGTGCCAGCCACCGCGGCGTCGCACCGGGCACGATGGACCGGTTGGTGACGCCCTGGGTCGATGCGCAGGGTCAGGCTGCCTTCTACCGCCAGATCGCGCAGGCGGACGAGGTGTACACCGACGAGATCGAGCAGCGGCTCGGCGAGCTCGACCTCCCCGTGCTCGTCGTGTGGGGACGCGAGGACACCTGGATCCCCGTCGACCGCGCCGGGCGTCTCGCCGACCTCATCCCCGGAGCACAGCTGCGCCTCGTGGACGGCGCGGGTCACCTGATCCAGCTCGACCAGCCGGCGGCGTTGGCGACCACCCTGACCCGCTGGCTCGGCCCGGGCCGCTGACCCGTCCACCGTCACGCTCGATGCGGCGCGACCCAGGCCCGGAACGGGAAGGCCCGCCCGACCTGTCTGTGCAGGTCAGGCGGGCCTTTCGTGGCTCCCCCGGTTGGACTCGAACCACTATTTCGCATTGTTGGACTTCACTGGACAACTAAGCTCATAAGTGGCCTTTGACCTGGCAAAACACTGTGTCTCCGATGCAATCCAATGGGTCACCAACGGACACAAACTGCCGTACTATCCGATGCATCAACGATGCAAGATGCAGGGGATATCGGATGGCAGGAACGCAGTCTCGGCGCCGGTTCGGGCAGATCAGCAAGATGCGGTCTGGGCGGTGGCAAGCACGGTTCGTGGTGCCGCTCAGGCATCCCTCCGGGCGAGGCGGGGAGATCATCAAGGCACCCCATACGTTCGAGCCGAACACCTACGGTCGGGAGGCCGCCGGTGATTGGCTCCGGGCCGAAGAGGTGCGGCTGAATGCGGAAGGCGCGTCGTGGCGCACTCTTTCCGAGCACGCCGAGGATGAGCGGATTCGCGCTGCAGCTGAGCAGGTTCCGACCTTTGCGGAGTACGCCGACGTCTGGTTACGCGCTCGCAAGGTGAAGGGGCAGCCCCTGCAGGAGTCCACCAAGCGCGGCTACCTGATCTGGCTGCGTAAGTACCTCCTGCCGACGTTCGGCGAGATGCCACTTAAGACGATCACCGCGGCCGACGTCGTGCGGTGGTACGAAGAACTCCCCCACGACAAGGGGAAAACCGTGCGCGAGTGCTACGCGCTGGCTAAGGCGATCATGAAGTCTGCGACTGCCGCGGACGGCGTGCTCCCCGGCGCCGTTAACCCGTTCACCATCGACGGCGCCGGCACCATCGGCAAACGATCGGACAAACGTACTGAGGTGATCGAGGACGCCGACCTCGGTCTCATCCTCGCCACGATCCGTCCCGAGTGGCGGGCCATGATCGCACTGGCCCTCGGCTGCGGCCTTCGGTTCGGGGAGATCGCGGCGCTCCGACGTTCCGACGTCGACCTTGGCGCGAACCCACCCGTCGTGCGTGTCCGACGGGCAATCGGCACAGGCCCGGGCGGGAAGCGATACGAGAAGGAACCGAAGTCGCGGGCGGGCGTACGCGACCAGCGCGTCCCTACGAGCGTTGGCACGGTCCTGACGGAGCACCTTCGGACCTATCTCACCGGCCGTGAGGGACTGCTCTTCCCGGGGCCGTCCGGCGACTGGCTTCAGCCCACGCGATTCCGCGACACATCCGGTGGGTGGCGCGATGTGCGCGAGGCCGTCGGCCGGCCGATCAACTTCCACGATCTCCGGGCGACGGGTGCCACCCTTTTGGCACAGAGGGGCGCGCACGTCGCCGAGGTGCAGGCGTTTCTCGGCGACTCCTCATCCCAGGCCGCTGAGCGGTACGTCCGTGCGACACAGAGCAGGATGGACGACCTTACGGCTGCCGCCTTTGCCGGCCTCGATTTCGGGACGACGAGGGCGCCGACTCGACTCTCTCCAGCATCACCCTCGCGCTGAGGCTGATGGGATCTGCCGGGGCGTGGCCTCCAGGTCTTCGAGCTTGATCCGGATGGCCCGTTTGCCACAGCGATAGGCCGGGAGGGTGCCGGCGGCGATCCAGCGTCGGATGGTCTTGACCGAGACTGACATGGCTTCGGCTGCCTCTTCGAGGCTGAGGTAGACCGGGATGGAGCGTCGCTCAGCCATTGGAACGCACCTCCGCTCGTGGGTCGGTGGCCGAGGCGAGGAAGCGCCGGGCCTCGGCGACGGTGATGTAGAGCCGGCCGACGCCTTGGAAGCGCGTCCATCGTGGGCCGACGCCGCGACGTCGCCAGTCGCGGACGGTGCGCTGCGGTGTGCGGATGAGTTCGCAGAACTCCTCGAACAGGATCAGGTTGTTGTCGTCCCAGTCGTCCGGGATGCCGATGGGTGTCACCATCACTTCGCCTCTCGCCGTGGCCGCCGACGGATTCGGCGACTCCTACCTGGAGAAGCAACATCGCGCTCAGCGGATCGGACATCTGTGGACCCTGATGTCGAGACCCGAGCCTCTCCTGGTCACCTATGTCGTCCAGGCCACTCCGAGCGATCATTCGGCGCGAGGAAGTTGGTCAGCGGCCGATTCCGCGGGAGGTCGGTTGCGATGTCGGTTGGGCGGCCGGGATCGGTTGGGGTGGGCGGCGTGGGCCGTCGCGCAACACCTCCGCCTGCAGTCCGGTGGGGGTTGGTTGTGCGTTCGGTCCGTACCGGTCGATGTCGTCCGCGGCCCTCTCGGCGGCGTTACTGGGGCCGAGGTCGGTGCGGTCGCGGTTGAAGACGTCGACCCATTGGCTGCGGGCGTCGTCGATCGACTCGGCGACGAGGTGGGCGATGTTGCGTTGGCGGCCGCGGGTCATGCCGACGTACGCCGAAGCGGCGCCGGTCGTCTCTCCGAGTGCGAGGTGGGCGGAGTCGACGGTCTCTCCCTGGGCTCCGTAGGCGGTGGTGGTGAAGGCGAGCTCGACGTGCTCGTGGACGTACTCGGCGGGAAGCGTGCGTCGGCCGGCGCGGCCGGTGACGAGCAGGCTGCCGTCATCGCCGACCCCGGCCACGGTCCAGGTGTCGCGGTTGGCGACTGCGAGGTCGCGGTCGTTGCGTCGGGTGGCGACCCGGTCGCCAAGCCCGATCCGCTCACCACGACGCGTGAAGGGCTCACCAGCGCGCTCACCGGAATGCTGACCAACGCCGTGGCGGCGGTCGCGGATCGCCGCGTTGAGTGCGCTGACCTGGTCGCGGGTGTCGGTGATGACGAGCTGGTCACCGTCATCCGCACGGGCGGCGCCGATCGCGGCCAGGGCGGCGGTGCGTTCGACCTCGCTGGCATGGACGACGACCTCGCCGCGTTCGAGGAGCGCGTCGAAGACCTCACGGGCACGTTGGCCGGTTCGCATGAGCAGGGTGAGTTCGGCGTACGCGGGATCGCTGAACCGGTGGACCGACTCGAGCTCGTGGTGCGCTTCGGGTCGCACCCAGCGTGCGGCGAGGTCGAGGACCCCGCCGCGCCCGACTGCCGGCAGCTGGTGGCGGTCGCCAAGGAGCGCGACGACTGCGTGCGCTCGGTCGGCGATGGCGAACAGCGCGCGGGCGGTGTCCTGGTCGAGCATGCCGGCCTCGTCGACGAGGAGGACGTCGCCGGAGAGTAGACGTGCACGCGCCTCGGGCGCGGCGTCGGGCCCAGGATCGACTCGCGACCAGTGCCCGTCCTCGTCCCAGCGGTAGCCGTGCTGGTGGATGAGCCAGGCGGCGGAGAACGCGTCAGCGCCGACCTGCTGCTGCGCGGCTTGGGCGGCCTTGAGCGTGGGCGTGACGACCACGAGTCGACGATCGGCGTCGTCGAGTACGTCGCGCGCGGCAACAAGCGTGGTGGTCTTCCCAGTGCCGGCGGCGCCTTCGATCAACAGAAGGCCGGCGTCGCCGGCCAGCGCCGCGACCACTTGCTGTTGCGCGGGGTCGAGGTGCGCAACGCCGCGGAGCCGGACCGCGTCAGTGAGCGGCCGTGCGGAGCGGGTAGCAATGCTGTCGACCAGGTCGGCCTCGACGGCGAAGACATGTTCGGACGTCAGACTGCGCACGTGCTCCGGGACGTCATCGCGTTCCAGCAGGGGCACGCACCGCGACCTGGCACGCTCGGCGACGTCTTCGACCAGTTCCTGCCGCACGGGTCGCTCGGCGACCACGCCGACGGCGGCAATCAGTCGTTCGACCTCACCGCGGATGTCAGCTGCGTTCCATGCCGACCGCTTCGCGCCGAGTCGGGTGAGCACGAGGTCGGCGGCGACGTTGCGGTTGAGCCGGCCGATCTGGAGACCCGGCTCTGGCGCGCGGCTGGTCGGTGGGGTGAAGCCGAGGTCGCGCAGTTCGCTGTTCCATGCGGCGATGAGGTCGGCGCCGCTACGGGGCACGACCTTGTCGGGTCGCGCGTCCGCCCACGCGCGCCGGTCCCAGCTACGGCGGAGTCGCGGCCCGGGTTCCTGGTCGGGGTGCTCAGCTCGCCATGCGGCTTCGTACCGGTCGACGTTGCGGGTGATCTGCGCAGCGCGCTGGCTGAACCCGCCGGCGTATGGCGCGAGCTGACCGATCTCGCCGTCGTCGTCGAGGCTGTAGCCGCGGCCCGCGAGCGCGGCCCGGAACTCGGGGTCGCACATCACGGCGGCGTGACCGATCCCGTTGAGCGCCTCGATGCTGTCGACGACGCCGACCGAGTGCAGTCCACGCCACGCGCCGCGCGCGAAGACGCGTGCGTTGATCTGCACGTGGAGGTGACGGTGCGGGTCGCCGGCTCGCGAGGTGTAGTGACGTACGACGGCGGCCTCGACCATCTCCACCGGCACCTGCACCTGACGGCCGCGTGGGCCGACCCGGGTTGTGGCGTGCTCGGTCACCCATCCGATGACTTCGTTCGCGGCCCGATCCATCGCCGCGTCGTACGCCACCGCGATGTCGGGATGAAGGGCGGCGACGAGCGACCAGGACTTCGGCCCGTTCACCACGACCTCGACGAACCGCAGCGCGCGTGCGTCGTCGCGCAGCCGCCCCTTGGCAGCACCGGTTAGCACGTCGTAGCCGGCCACCCAGCGCTCGTACGTCGGGCCGTCGAGATCGCCGACGCGCTGCACAGCTCCGGGGCCGGCGATGTAGTGCTCGGCCACGCCGCTGCCTTCGGCCAGGTAGTAGTCGTCGGCGCGCGAGTGGTCGGCCTCGACGTAGGAGCGCGCGGCAGCGGCAGAGCCGCGGTAGAACTTCACTCCACCGTGCATCGGCCTCGTCACCGCCCGTCAGTACTCGTCACCTAGCCTTGAAATGACGCTCGGCCCGCCCCGAGGGGCGGACCGATCTACGGACCTTCGTAGCATGCGTGCCGCTCGGTTTGAAGGCTCTAGATAGGCCTTCGGAGAGGCTCTTTCGGGACTCGTGGTTTCTCGTCACAGGACGTCGTCAGAGAGCGTGTCGAGTGCGTGCCGGGGCCTGCGTTGAAGACAGTCAAAGGACAGAAATCACAAGAGGATCCTGCCGGTCAGCTTCCACCCATTGAGCGCGAGTGGTCTTCGGATCTGCCAGTGACGCAGCCCGGAGACGCTCGGTTCCCGGACGCACGCTTCTGCCGCGATGCGGGCGGCTACGTCGACAATGATCATGCGGAAATAGCAAGTTCCAACTGCACCTTCGGCCCGCTGCTAGACGTGTTGCCCATTACGGGCAAACGGTCGTAGACGAAGTTCTTCCTGGTCCCGGCAATGATCAGTCCAGGTGGTAGCCGAGGGCGTCGAAGAGATCTTGGCGGCTGTGGTCCTTGACGGCGAGGTCGGCGCTGAGCTGACCGTCGGTGAGGCCGACGACCCGTTCACTGCGCAATGCGACCTCAGGATCGTGAGTGGCGACCACCAGTGTCATCCCGTGCTCGCGGTGGAGGCGGTCGAGCAAGTCGAGCACCTGTCCGCTGGTTGTCACGTCCAGGTTCCCGGTGGGCTCGTCGGCGAGGAGCAGCCGCGGGTTCATCACCAGCGCGCGGGCGATGGCAACGCGTTGCTGTTCCCCACCCGAGAGTTGCCCTGGCAGTTGGGAACCCTTACCGGATAGGCCCACGGCGTCCAGCGCGCCGGCGGCGGCGGCCACCCGGTTGCCATGACGCAGATGCCACCGCCTAAGGGGGACCATGGGGGTAAGCACGTTCTCCAACGCGGTCAAGGACGGGATGAGGTGGAACTGCTGGAAGACGAATCCGCACACGTCACGCCGGATCTTGGTGAGATCGCGTTCGGAGGTACTGGCCAGTTCGCGGCCATGGATCCTCAGGTTCCCCGACGTGGCGGTGTCGAGGGCCCCCATGAGGTTGAGGAGAGTGGATTTCCCAGATCCAGACGGTCCCATCAAGGCCACGAACTCGCCCTGGGCGATGGTGAGGGTCACCCCGTCGAGGGCCGGAAGCTCACGAGCCGGGTAGCGCTTGATCACTTGCGCCAGTTCGATCGCCGCAGGCTGCGGGTCGCGCCGATCGGGGTCGTCGGTCAACAGTGCTGTCATGGATCCCCTCGATTCAAACGGTCCGGAGGCTGTCGGCAGGTGGGATGCGTGCGGCTGCCCAGGCGGGCACTCCGGCAGCCGCGGCGCCGAGCAGGACGCCGGCGAGGGCGGCCCAAGGAACGGTGGCGCCAAGCAGTGGTAGGGCGTCGCCCACGCCGACCACGGTGGCAGCGAGGACCCCAGTGGTGCCGAAGGTGCCCAGCACGGCGGCGAGTAGGCCTAGCAGCACCCCCTGCCAAACCATCAGCCGCACGACGTGGGCACGGCCCCAACCGACCGCGCGGAGCATGCCGATCTCGCGCCGATGGTCCCGCACCGTCTGCCACAAGAGCTCGGCGAGCATCAGCACCGCCAATGCCACTGCGATGCCGGTCGCAGCCCGTTGCAGCGGTCCGGTCTCCACGAGAAGTTCCTTACCCAGCAGGGTGACCTGTAGCGACCCGGCGAACTCTGTCTGTACCGAGGTCAGGGTCATGATCGCTCCCACCGCGACCGTGCCCGCGACCACGGCGAGCAAGGCTCGGGTCCTCAACCGCCACAACTCAACCACCGCCATCGTCGACACCCGCTGCACGTTGCTGGACCGCCGACGCCCAGTCCCGCTGGTGACGGCGACCTCCGCGCCTGACAGTGCCGCAGATAGGGGCACCCCCGCGACTCGCCAGGCCGGCCACACCGCCGCTAGGCAGCACACCAGCACCGCGCTCGGGGCCGCGAATGCGACCAGCCAGCCGTCCATCGCCAGCCCGGACAGCCAGGCTGCAAGCAGGCCAGCTGCCAGGCCAAGTACCGCACCAGCCAGCCCGAGCAGGCCGGCCCGGCCCAGCTCGAGGACAAACACACGCGTCCGCGACCAGCCCACCGCTCGTCGGATTGCGACTGACGGGATCCGCGTCAAGCCCAGCGAAGTGAACGCCGCCGACAGGTATACCAATCCCGCGACGCCCACCACACCGAGCAGCCACAGGTGCGAGGTCGCCGACGCCCTCAGGTACCGCACAGAGGCACCTTCCACCAGCCACGGCTCCTCCACCCAACCGAAGCCGTCGACGGTTCGGGCGGCATCCGGCGGGGCGACTTTGTCAAAGAGATCCACGTTGGGCTGGTGCCACGCCTCCACTCCCGTAGGCTGCTCCGCCGCGGTGATACCGGGCAGCTCCACCAGCACCTTGGTCGGGGACGACCCGGCCGTCACCAGCACCTGCAGCCCCGTGGTCTCCCGTATCCGACGTACCACGTCCTCGATCCTCTGCCAGGACTCCTCCCCGGCCCGGGCCACCCCGGACAGCCGCACCCGGATTGAGGAGATGGGCGCCTTGCCCAGCAACTGTCTGGCTGCCCGCAACGTCGTCAACGCCTGGGGCGGTTGCACCAGATACCCCAACGGATTCCCTGTCGGGCGCAGCTGCACGGGATCCACTGGGTTGCCCGCCGCGTCGAACCGCGCCACGGCACGCGGCACCTGATAGGTCCCCTCCGGCAACCACTGGCTCTCCTGGGAGAACTGGTCGGCGACCTGGTCTGGGTCGTAGGTCCCGACCTCGTCATACCGCAGAAAGAGATTGCGACGTACTGGCAGCTGCTGCCGGTACGTCGGCTCCGGGCCGTACGAGCCGGTCGGAACGGCTCGCACTCCACCCACCCAGTCACCCGCCGGTGCATCGGGGGTCGATTCGTAGTCTTGGTCCGAGGCCGGGGCCACCCAGTACCGTCCAACCTCGATGCCCGGCGACGCCTTTGTCCGCCACCTGCCGTCCCTGTAGCGGGCAGCCACCAGCGACCGCCCGGCAGGCGCGGGGAGGTCCACGGTCAGGACCTGCTTCTTTGGCGCCGAAGCTAGGCGTGCCTGCAGGCGTCGGTCGATGCACCTCGCCGGGAGCTGCTCGAAGCCGTGAGAGATGGCGAACAACTCCTTCCGGTAGACGCGGCGGGCACAGTCGGCCGTCGTGGCTTGGTCGAGGAAGTCGCCCAGCTCATAGGGGTCCGTGTTCCAGCGTGAATACTGGACGCGGAACGTGCTCCTCAGCCATTCCTCGTCGGCCATCAGCATCGGGATGTCGTTCACCGGCGAGACCTGGCCGCCTCGCTCTACGCCGTAATTTGCCGGGACGATGGCCAGGCCGCGCTGCAACGGTTTGCCGTCGGTCATTGCCTCATCGAGTCCGACGAGGCGATCCTCCTGAACGGGGTCGATGCCGAAGACGGTGAAGACGCCGCCAGGATCGAGGCCGAGGCAGTGCCAGGTTGCCGGGTGCTCGACGGCCCTGGGCAGACCCACGTCGAAACCAGTGACCAGGTCCTCCAGGGTTGACTCCTTGGCGATGTTGCCCTGCTTGTCCTGGATCACGAACGGCTGATCCTCAGCGCAATCGTCGACGTGCCCCGGTATGGGGTCCGTGCGCGTGTGCCCTGCCAGCCGCCGGTCGACACCGGAGTCCCACCACACCCACCGGTCCACCGAGTAGATGCCAGTCGAGAGGTCCTCCACCGTGTAGTAGTTCTGATTGCGCGAGAAGTACCCGACGTTCGCGACCGGCGCAGCTACGTCTACCCCTGGGAGGTCCCGGATTCGTCGCCACTGCTTCATCGTGATGCCGTTCGGCAGCGACGCCATAAAGTTCGCCTGCAAGACGCTCTCGCCGCCCACGCGCCGCGTGACGTCGGCCCCCGACGGGATCACGATCAGGTCATACACCGGTCGCCAGTTCAGCTGCACGGAACGCTCCACACGCGCCAGCGCCTCACCCCCGAGCGACCCGGTCAGCACGGTCGCAGCCGCGATCACACCCACCACGACGACAGCGATGGCCTCGCGCACCCCGACCAACCCGCGCCGCAGCCACATGCGAATCTCCCCTACCGACCTATTGTCTCATCAGCAGTAGACACCAGCCTCAACTAGCGAGGACTAGCGGACCACGGTCGTGACCCGATCGTGACCCCCACAGACAGCCGCGGCACGCACGCCGCAGGGCACCGCTTCAAAGCTGTGCCGCAGATCCGCTCCTGGTTAAACCCGCGCAGTTCTGCCGCGTTTCGATGGCATGCCTCCTGGGGGCATGCAGCTGGCTGCTGGTCGGTCTATTCCTGTGGTTCAACAACCCAACAGTGAACGTTAGGGCATCGGGCCTCGGCGATATCGGACCGGCGGGCGAGGTTTGGCTGCAGCATCGCTCCGCGGGACGCCGGACTCAACGACAACCGTGGTGGCCCGGCCGGCAAGCACTCCGGCACCTACTTCGACGAGGTTGCAACCGAGTGCTCCTCCGCCAACACAACGACGTCCAACATCGCTGTTGGTAGCGGTGTCCTCGCGCTTCTCCTGTTGAGCGTTGGCGTCATCGTCGCAGTCAGGTCGATGCGGCCAGTGTCGACGACATAGCAATGAAGCGATGCCCGCTCATTGGCCATGAGCGGGCGGTGCAGCTCGCACAAACAGAGGGACCAATCAAGTGTCAACGGACCACGCAGTAGCAAGCGTGAACGATGCACAGCCGATGCATCCCGCAAGCAAATCGGCTCGTGGTCTGCGTTTCTGCAGGTCACGAGCCGTTTTGCCTGG